>CAVQAC010000016.1:0-26097 GCA_963710365.1 uncultured Planctomycetales bacterium | reverse complement strand
CAGCGAGGAACCCGGTATGAGTCGCGCGCTGCCCAAGGTCTATCTGGCCCGTCACGGCGAAACTGCCTGGAGCCTTTCAGGCCAGCATACCGGTCTGACCGACATTCCGCTCACCGAACGTGGCGAGCGCAATGCCCAGCGATTGGGTGAGCGATTGCGCGGCCTGGAGTTTTCCCAGGTCTTCGCCAGTCCGCTCGTTCGGGCTCGCCGCACCTGCGAGTTGTCCGGCTTCGCGGCCGCAGCCCAGGTTGATTCAGATTTGGTGGAGTGGAATTACGGCGACTACGAGGGTAAAACGACCGACGAGATTCACCGTAGCCGGCCCGATTGGCAATTATTTCGCGACGGCTGTCCCGGCGGCGAGAGCGTGGCTGATGTTAGCGCGCGGGCCGACCGCGTGGTCGCCCGGGTGCGTGGGGTCGGTGCCGACGTTTTGCTTTTTTCGAGCGGTCATTTTCTGCGTGTGCTGGCCGCCCGCTGGTTGGGGCTCGATGCTTCCGGCGGACGATTCCTGGCATTGAGCACTGCCACGCTGAGCATGCTGAGCTACGAGCACACCGTGAACGAACCTGTGATTGGTCTTTGGAACGATGCCCGCCATGTGGGCGACTGAATAGCAAGAGGATTAGACAATGGCCCTTCACCCCGGAGCAGGCAAGCCGGCCCCGGCCAGCATGCTGATCGACGTCTCGCACCTGGAGCGGGAATACTACGAGCATCAGATCGACGTCGGCAATTCGCGGCAATTGGTCAGCTTTGGCACCAGCGGGCACCGCGGCACGTCGCTCGACGGTACGCTGACCGAGGCCCATATCCTGGCCATCACGCAGGCGATCTGTGAGTATCGCCACAAGGAGCACATCAACGGCCCACTGTACATCGGCAAAGACACGCACGCCTTGTCGAGCCCGGCCCAACGCACGGCCTTGGAAGTGCTGGCCGCCAACGGCGTGGAAACGATGATCCAGCGCGACGACGGCTTCACGCCGACGCCGGTCATCTCGCGAGCCATCCTGGTTCACAACCGTGGACGGAAAGACCACCTGGCTGACGGCATCATCATTACCCCGTCGCACAATCCGCCCGAAGACGGCGGCTTCAAATACAATCCGCCCAACGGCGGACCGGCCGACACCGACATCACCCGTTGGATTCAGGATCGAGCCAACGTGTTGCTGCGAGCAGGCAATTCGGGCGTGAAACGAGTTTCGTACGAAGCGGCCCTGCGAGCGCCGACCACGCACGCCGAAGATTTCGTGCTCCCGTACGTGGAAGATCTGCGCCACGTCATCGATATGGATTGCATCCGCTCGGCCGATCTGAAGCTGGCCGTCGATCCGCTGGGGGGAGCCGCTGCGGCCTATTGGGAGCCAATCAATGCGGTCTATGGCCTGAACATCCAGGTCGTGAACACCAAGATCGATCCCACGTTTTCTTTCATGACGCTCGACCACGACGGCAAGATCCGCATGGATTGTTCGAGCCCTTACGCCATGGCCGGGCTGGTCCGGCTCAAGGATCAGTTCGATGTGGCATTTGCCAACGATCCCGATGCCGATCGGCACGGCATCGTCACGCCCTCGGTCGGCCTGATGAACCCGAACCATTTCCTGGCCGTGGCGATTCAGTATCTGCTTGGCCATCGGCCGCAGTGGCCGGGCGCCGCGGCCGTTGGCAAGACGCTGGTCTCCAGCAGCATGATCGACCGCGTCGTCGCCCGGCTCGGACGCAAACTGTCGGAAGTGCCGGTCGGATTTAAATGGTTTGCTCCGGGTTTGTTCGATGGTTCCTGCTGTTTCGGCGGCGAGGAGAGTGCGGGAGCAAGCTTCCTGCGTCGCGACGGCACGGTTTGGACCACCGACAAGGATGGTCCGATCATGGCCCTGCTGGCCGCCGAAATCACGGCCCGTACTGGCCGCGACCCAGGCCGGCATTACCAGGAACTGACCCAGGAGTTTGGCAGCCCGCTGTACACTCGCATTGATGCCGCCGCCACGCCCGAGCAAAAGGCCCTGCTGCAGAAGCTCTCTCCCGAGGCGGTGCAGGCGGCCGAGCTAGCCGGCGAACCGATCACGGCCAAGCTGACGCGCGCCCCCGGAAATGGGGCCGCCATCGGCGGGCTCAAAGTGGTCACAGTGGCGGGCTGGTTTGCCGCCCGGCCATCGGGCACAGAGAATATCTACAAAATCTACGCCGAGAGCTTCCGAAACCAGGCGCACCTGGATGCGATCGTCAGCGAAGCACAGAAAATTGTGAGCGCCGCGCTAGCCCGCGGAACATCCTGAGCCCGGAGTGTTCCTCGCATGGCCCCGGTCTATGGACGCCCGAGCGTGACGTGTTATTCTCACGGCAAGCTTGGCGTCACGCGATTTGGGCCATGGACTGGCAAACCATCAACTCGGTTCTTACACGAAAAGCAGTTGCCATGGACATTCTGGTCGTTGATGTCGGCGGTACGCACGTTAAGCTTCTGGCCTCGGGTCAGGCGGAGCCTCGCAAATTCGAATCCGGACCAACCATGACGCCCGAGGAAATGGTCCCTAAGATTATCGAGACGGTGCAAGACTGGAGCTTTCAGGTCGTTTCGATGGGTTACCCAGGACCCGTGATGCGTGGCCGGCCAATCGCCGAACCGCGAAATCTGGGCGCCGGCTGGGTCAAATTCGACTTCGACGCGGCCTTCCAACGGCCCGTCAAAATCATCAACGATGCGGCCATGCAGGCCTTGGGCAGCTACGAAGGGGGCAAGATGCTGTTCCTGGGTCTGGGTACTGGCCTGGGTTCGGCCATGATTATTGACGGCCAGGCCGAGCCGATGGAATTGGCCCATCTCCCCTATCGCAAAAAAACCTTCGAAGACTATGTCGGGGAACGTGGGCTCAAGCGACTGGGACGCAAGAAGTGGCAGAAGTGTGTCGAGGATGTCGCGGAGCGACTGTCCGCCGCGCTGCAGGCCGATTACGTCGTCATCGGCGGCGGCAACGCCCGCAGACTCAAGGAGCTTCCCCCGAATTGCAGGGCCGGCGACAATGATAACGCCTTCAAAGGTGGATTCCGGCTGTGGGAAACTGCCGCCGAGGACGTTAGCGCCTTAAACAAGGTTGCGACCAAAGCATCCGCCAGTTGAATGAAGAGTCTTGCCGATCAACTTCACGCTTGTAACAAGGAGACCCAGCCGATGACCGCAATCGCTGCTCCCGTCACGGAGCGACCGGCGTGGCAGGCACTCAAGGGCCATTGGACGCAGGTGCAGAATTTGCACTTGCGCAAGCTATTCGCCGACGATCCTGGACGCGGCCAACGGCTGGTGCTGGAAGCCGAAGGCATCTATCTCGATTATTCGAAGAATCGCGTCAATGACGAAACGATGAAGCTGCTGGTCCAACTGGCCGACGAATCGGGCCTGCGCGCCCGCATCGACGCCATGTTCCGCGGCGAGAAGATCAACGTCACCGAAAACCGGGCCGTGTTGCACGTCGCTCTGCGCGCCCGCGCGGAGCTACGATCGTCGTTGACGGCGTGAACGTCGTTCCCGAAGTGCATGCCGTGCTCGATAAGATGTCGGCCTTTTCCGATCGTGTTCGCAGCGGGGCCTGGCTCGGCCATACCGGCAAGCGGATCCGCAATGTGGTCAACATCGGCATCGGCGGTTCGGACCTGGGGCCCGTCATGGCCTACGAGGCGCTGCGGCATTACAGCCAACGCGACATGACGTTCCGCTTCGTCTCGAACATCGACGCCAGCGATCTGGCCGAAGCCATCCGCGATCTCGATCCGGCCGAAACGCTGTTCATCATCGCCTCGAAAACGTTCACCACGCAGGAGACGCTCACCAACGCCCATTCGGCGCGGGACTGGTGCCTGCGAACCTTGGGTGACGAAAAAGCGGTCGCCAAGCACTTCGTGGCCGTCTCGACCAACGCGCCCGAGGTATCGAAGTTCGGCATCGACACGGCAAACATGTTCGAGTTCTGGGACTGGGTCGGCGGGCGTTACTCCTACGATTCGGCCATCGGCCTGTCGCTGATGCTTGCCATCGGGCCCGATAATTTCCGCCAGATGCTCGCCGGCTTTCACTCCATGGACGAACATTTCCGCACGGCCCCCTGGACGCGCAACCTGCCCGTCCTGCTGGGCCTACTGGGCGTCTGGTATAACAACTTCTTCGGCGCTCAGTCGGTCGCGATTCTTCCCTACGATCAATACTTGAGTCGGTTCAGCGCCTACTTGCAGCAGCTCGACATGGAGAGCGATGGCAAGAGCGTCGATCTCGACGGCCGCAAGGTGACCTATCAGACTGGGCCGGTCGTGTGGGGCACGCCAGGCACCAACGGTCAGCACGCCTATTACCAGCTCATCCACCAGGGGACCAAGCTGATCCCCTGCGATTTTATCGGCTTCTGCCAGACGTTGAACCCGTTGGGCATACACCATGACCTGCTGATGTCGAACTTCTTCGCCCAGACCGAGGCCCTGGCCTTGGGCAAGACGGCCGATGAGGTCAAGGCCGACGGCGTCGCCGACGCTTTGATTCCGCATCGTACGTTCGAAGGCAATCATCCTACCAACACGCTGCTGCTCGACCGCCTGACGCCCGAGACGCTCGGCAAGCTCGTCGCGCTGTACGAACACAAGGTTTTTGTGCAAGGCACGATCTGGCACATCAACTCGTTCGATCAGTGGGGCGTCGAGTTGGGCAAGGTGTTGGCCAAGCGCATCACTCCCGAACTGACCGCCGCTACCGAACCAAAACTATCGCACGACAGTTCGACCAACACGCTGATTCGCCGCTATCGCAGCCGGAAGGAGCCCGCTTGAAGAAGATTGGGTACGACGGACCTCTGTACATCATGCCTTTCGATCACCGCTACCCCTACGCCGCCGAGGTGTTTGGTTTCGCCGAGTCGATGGAGCCCGAACAGGTTGCCCAGGCCGCTGCACGGAAGCAAGTTGTTTACGAGGCGTTTTGCAAAGCCCTCTCCGACGGCGTGCAGCCGCAGCGAGCGGGCATCCTGGTCGACGAGCGGTTCGGCACGGAGATTCTGCACGAAGCCCGCCGGCAAGGCCAATTGACGATCGTGCCCACCGAGAAGAGCGGCCATCACGAATTCGATTTTGACTATGGCGATCATTGGGCCCAGCACGTCGAAGCCTTCGGGCCGACGTTTGCCAAGGTGCTGGTGCATTACAATCCGCAGGGTAAATCGGCCCGCAACCAGCAGCAAATCGCCCGGCTGAAACGCATCTCCGAGTATTGTCGGCAGCAGGGGCTGTATTTCATGTTCGAGTTGATCGTGCCGCCGGAAGAAGAACAATTGAACCGCGCGGGCGGAGACCGGCAGGTGTACGACGTCGAGTTGCGACCCGATTTGATGACCCAGTCGATGTGCGAGATCCAGGACTTGGGCATCGAGCCCGACGTATGGAAGATCGAAGGGCTCGACCGTCGCGAAGATGCGCAACGGGTTGCCGCCGTTGCGCAGCGCAACGGTCGCGACCAGGTAGGATGTGTCATTCTTGGGCGGGGCGAAGATCAGCAAAAAGTCCGGCACTGGCTGGAGACGGCCGCTCGCGTGCCAGGTTTCAGTGGGTTTGCCGTCGGCCGCTCGACCTTCTCGCAGCCCCTCGTGGCGCTGAACGAGGGGCAGATAACCCGCGAAGCCGCTGTGACTGAGATGGCCCGCCGCTTCAAGCACTGGGTGGATGTCTTCGAACAAGCGCGAGTGGCGTGAGTTCCAGTAGAGTGGGCACCGCTCGCCATGCAGTGCGCGTGCGACACCTTGAGGGAAGTGTGCGAATCATGAAACAAGCGACTGTGAAGTTAGCCCCGTCGATCCTGGCCGCCGACTTTGCCAACCTGGGCGATGCCGTGCGGGCGGCCGAACAGTCCGGAGCCGATCGCATTCACGTCGACGTGATGGACGGGCATTTCGTGCCCAACCTGTCGATGGGTCCGCCGATCGTAAAATCCATCCGGCCGGTGACGCGGTTGCCGTTGGAAACGCACCTGATGATCACCGATCCGGATCTGTACCTCGACGAATTCGTCGCGGCCGGCTCTGATTCGCTGCTCGTCCATTGGGAAGGAAACTGCAATTTGCATCGCACGGTGCAACGCATCAAGGCTCTCGGAAAAAAGGCCGGCGTAGTGATCAACCCAGCCACGCCGCCGGTGGTTCTCGAAGAAATCATCACGGACATCGACCTGGTGTTGGTCATGACGGTCAACCCAGGCTTTGGGCATCAGAAATTTATTTCAAGCATGCTCTCCAAGATCGCCAAAGTCCGCCAGATGATCGACCGGCTCAATCCCGGCTGCGAGTTGGAATTGGACGGCGGCATTGACGCCCGCACTGCTCCGCTCGGCGTGGCTGCGGGAGCTAACGTGCTGGTGGCCGGTTCCTCGGTCTTTGGCGACCCAGCCGGCGTCGCCGCCGCCATGGAGCGTCTGCGGGTCAGCGTGGCGTAAGGCAACGCTTTAACGGCAAGCCCGTGGATAATCTTTCCGTTGCTCAATCGCTTGCAGGGCTATGCAACGGCTTCTGTGCTCGAGGAATCTACCCAAACCGGTTTGCGCAGATTTTGCTCCAGACCGCGCTTGACTCTCCGGTTACTGGATGCCGTATGCTTATTGGCGTTACTGCCCAGGAGCCGCGACGTGTTCAGCATTGGCGAATTCTCGAAAATCACCGGACTGCCGGTCAAAACCTTGCGGTTTTACCACGAAAAGGGGCTGCTTGCGCCGGCCGCGGTTGACCCAGCGTTGGGATGCCGCCTGTACGACGCTCGCAACGTCGACCGGGCACGCATCATCGTCGCCCTGCGGTCGCTGGAGTTTCCGCTGGACGAAATCGCCGAGATCCTCGCCGCTTGCTCAGACGACGAGGATCTTCTCGTTTATTTGGATCGACAAAAAGAATTGCTCACCGAGCGAATCAAACGACTTGGCAGCGCCGTGGAGCAACTGAACCGACTCATCCGCCTGGAGCGAGTATCGCGAGGAGGATGCAAACTTCGAACCGTGCATGCCGATCCGACGCGAGGTGCAGATCGACGCCATCGACGTGCGCCGGTTGCCTGGGGGACGATGTGTATCCCTCATCCATCGCGGTCCCTACGAAGAGCTAGGGCGCTCGTACGCTCGGATCCTGGGCTATGCGCAGGAGCACGGCTACAAAGTCACGCTGCCGACTCGCGAAGTCTACATCAAGGGCCCCGGAATGATTTTTCGTGGAAACCCCAAGAAGTATCTGACTGAGATTCAACTGCTGGTGGATTTCCATGAAGAGAATCGATAGCCGCGGCTTGCTCATTCTCGCCGGGCGACCGCTTATGTATAATCGTTCGATAGCGGCCATGTGCTTTGCAATGTTTTAGCCACCGCAAGCGCCGCTTTTTCAAGATCAGGCCGCATGTCGCAATCCTCACCGCCGGAACACGAATTACCAGCCTTGCGACCTCTGCGCGCGCTGGTGGTCGATGACGAAAAGAACATTCGCACCACGCTCTCCGTCTGCCTGGAAGGCATCGGTTGCGAAGTGAAGACGGTTGCCACTACCGCGGCGGCACTGGCGGCTCAGGCAGAAAAGTCGTTCGACATTGCCTTTCTCGATCTGCGATTGGGAACCGAGAACGGCCTGGAGTTGATCCCCAAGCTGCTCTCCGATAACCCGAACCTCGACATTGTCGCCATCACGGCTTACGGCACGGTCGATACGGCCGTCGAAGCCATCAAGCGCGGCGCGGTCGACTACGTGCAGAAACCGTTCACGCCCGATCAGATCCGGCATGCGGTGGCGCAAGTGGCCGAGCGCAGGGCCATTGTCTGGCGCTTGGCGGAGAAGGACCAGGAACTGCACGCGGCGGTACCCGAGGTCGATCTCGATACCCGTTCATCGAAGATGCAAGCCACGCTGGAGACCGTCAACCGCGCGGCCGTTTCCGATATTTCCGTGCTGCTGCGCGGCGAGAACGGCACCGGCAAAGGAGTGCTGGCACGTTTGCTGCACGCCGAGAGCCCGCGCCGCGAGTTCCCGTTCGTGGTGATCAATTGCCCGACATTGTCCGAGGAATTACTCACCAGCGAGTTGTTTGGTCACACACGCGGAGCATTCACCGGCGCAGTGCGCGATCAGCCGGGCCGGGTCGAAGCGGCCGAAGGCGGCACGTTGTTCCTGGACGAAGTGGCCGAGATCCCGCCCAACCTGCAAGCCAAGCTGCTGCGGTACTTGCAGGAGAAGCGCTTCGAGCGCGTCGGCGAACAGCGAACGCGGCAATCCGACGTGCGCATCATCGCGGCCACGAATCGCAACCTCGAGCAGGACGTCGAAGAGGGTCGGTTCCGCCAGGATCTTCTCTACCGATTGAACGTGGTGGAGATCCACGTCGCGCCGCTACGCGAGCGTCCGGAAGATATTCTCCCCTTAGCCCGGCGTTTTCTGGCCTTCTTCGCCCGCACCGCGCCGCGCCGTGCAAACGCTTTCGCCCGCGGCCGAAGCCGTGCTGGAGCAATATCCCTGGCCGGGCAACGTCCGCGAACTCCGCAACACCATGGAGCGGGCCGTCATCCTCTGGCCGGCGCAGATCATCGAGCCGCAGGCTTTTCCCGGTCGGATGTCGGGTCCGCTTCCCAGCGGCCCGCGCATCGGCGGCGATTGGACGCTGGCCGAGGTCGAGCGCGAACACATTCAACGGGTAACGGCCCGAGCCGCCAGCCTGGAAGAAGCGGCCCGAATTCTGGGGATCGATGCCTCGACGCTGTGGCGGAAGCGGAAGCAGTTCGAGCAGCCCTGAGCGGCTTCAATGCGCCGCGACGTCGGCCATTTCGTGCGCCAGCGGCAGCGTGAACCAGAATACGCAACCCTGTCCGGGCTTGCTCTCGACACCCATTCGGCCGTCGTGGGCGTCGACGATCTCGCGGGCGATGAACAGCCCCAAGCCCGCACCGCCGGCCGCGGCCCCCGGCACGCGGAAGAATTTCTCGAACACGGCTTGCTGATACTCACGGGGAATGCCTTCGCCGGTATCGGCCACTTCGAAGCGAACCTGCCCGTCAACGGGCCGGGCACGAACGCTGATCGTCCCTTGCGATTCTGTGTGGCGGACGGCGTTGGTGAGCAAGTTCGAGAACACCAATTGCACGCGGTCGGCGTCGGCCTGGACGTTCTTCGCCGGCAGCGGATCGCTCTCCATGTGAACACCTTTCGCTTCGGCGGCGGCGCGATTGTTGGCCAGTGCCACCTGGACGAGCGAATTCACCGGCGTGGGACGCGTGCGCAGCTCGATCCGACCGGATTGGATCCGCGCCAGGTTGAGCAGTTCGTCAACAATGCCTTGCAGCCGCTCGCAATCTTCACGCCCTGCATAGAGCAAGTCGGCCTGCTTTTCGGTAAGCGGGCCGGCCGCCTGTTCGAGCAGCAGGTGCAACGACATTCGCAACGAGGTCAGAGGCGTGCGGAACTCATGGGCCACGGTGGCCACGAGATCGTTCTTTAACTCGTCGAACCGCCTGAGCTTGGTCACGTCCTGCAGAATCACCGTGGCCCCGGCGATCTTGCCTTGCTCCTCGTATACGGGCGTGGCCCGCGGCAGGAACGACCGCTCACCGTCGGGGAATGCCAATGCCAGCGTTTCCTCGAAACCCTTGGGTACGTACGGGCCGCGGCCTTGCAGAACATGCGCGCGGACGCGGTTGAGCACTTCCTGGAGCCGCGGCGTGGCTTGCTGTCGCTCGGCGGCTGCGAGCAATTCCTCGCTGGCGCGATTGGTGTTCAGCACCTCACCGTCGAGCGTGTAGACGATGGTCGGATCGGGCAGGCTGTCGATCGCTGCCTGGCTGGCGCGTTGGGCCAGCAGAAGTTCGCCCAGCGAGCTGTTGCGATACTCGACCAGGTGCGCGGCCATGGTGTTGAAGCGTTGGGCCACCTGGGCAATCTCGTCGGTGCCTTGAACCTGCGCCCGTGCCTGGAAGTCGCCCGCGCCCAGTCGGCCCACGGCCTGGTTCAAGACCGACAGCGGCCGCAGCAATCGCGCGGTCGCGGTGAGAGACAATGTGATGCCCAGCGCCAGCAGCGCGAAGGCGGCGCCGAGCATGAGCCGATTGATGTGGCCGGCGAACCTGCGCCGCATTTTCGCCCTTGAGCACCATCGCATCCTGGTTCATGTTCAGGATTTCATTGACGTCTTGCTTGACGGTGCGGAAGCGCGGCTCCATATCGCTGAAATACTTTTTCTGAAGCGTGTCGGAATCTCGCAGCGACAAGTATCCATCGAGCTCGTGCTTGTAATCGGCCCAGGCGGCTTTGAGCCGAGCCACAGCTTTGTCTTCGCCCGGCTCGGTGATATTCTCTTCTTCGGCGGCCAGCTCCGCTTCGAAGCGGGGCATGTTCTTTTTCGCCTGGTCGAGCGCCATTTCGGCCTGGCCGCCGGCCAGGAACATGGCGCCACTGTCGATCCGCTCGATGGCTTCGTTCATCCGCTGCGCCGCCAGCACGCTGCGATAGTTCTCGCTTAGAATCAAGCCGGTCTGGCCTCCCAGGCGAGACACGGACCAGACCGTAACCGCGGCCAAGGCCAACAGCGCCAGCGCCAGCGGGAGTTGAGCCAGCATGAGTTTGGCGCGCAGGGTCATGGGGCATTCCCTTCGTCGTCGAGCGAGACGATGTGCAGATCGAAACCTTCTGTCTCATCGACGAACCGTTGCATTACCGTGCGCTTGAACCAATGGCGCCAGGTGGGGCGCGTGCGACCGATCATGACGTGGCCCACGCCGTGTGATCGGGCAAAGTCCATTACCGCGGCAACCGGATTCTTGGACTGCAGTTGGATGACTTCGGCTCCAAGCTCCCGTGCCTTTTCGATATTCGCGAACAGCCGACGCTGATCTTCGGCGTCGATCAGATGAGGAGCTTCGCCCGGCGTCTCGACATAAACCACGAACCAGTCCGTGTTCAAGCGGCCTGCCAGGCGAGATCCGCGCCGCAGCAGGACCATGGCCTTGGGTGAGTGCGACGCCATGCACACCATCACTCGCCCGTCACCACCGCTCTTGCGCTGCTGCGGGCTGACGCGGATGCGAAGCGGCCGACGCCGAGCGATCGACGCTCTCGGCAATTTCGCGCAGCGCCAACTCGCGCAACGTCAGGAGATTATTGTCCTTGAAAAAGTGATCCAGTGCCCAGACCACCTTGTCCGGTGCGTAGATCTTGCCGCTCCGCAAGCGGTCGACCAGATCCTCAATGGCCAGGTCCAGATTTACGACCTGGTCGGCATCCTTGAGAAACTTGTCGGGCACGGTCTCGCGAATGGCCACGCCCGTGACCCGTTCGACCACGTCCTTCAGGCTTTCCAAGTGCTGCACGTTGAACGCGCAGATGACATTGATGCCGGCATCGAGAATGTCGTAAACGTCCTGGTAGCGCTTATTGTTGCGCGAACCGGGAGCGTTTGTGTGGGCGATTTCATCGACCAGCACCACCTGCGGGCGCGGGTCAGAACGCCATCCAGGTCCATTTCTTCGACGTTCAGACCTCGATATTCGACACGCTTGGGTGGCACGACCACGAGCCCGTGGACGAGCGCGGCCGTTTCAACCCGGCCGTGCGTCTCGATGAAGCCGATCACCACGTCCACGCCTCGCTTCTGCAGGGCGTGAGCTTCTTCGAGCATGCGATAGGTCTTGCCCACGCCGGCGGCAAAGCCCAGATAGACCTTAAGCCGCCCGCGCTTGGAGCGCTCGACCAATTCGAGAAAGTCCTCGGGTCGAGGCCGATTCGCCGCTCCAGGACTGAACGCCGGAAGGTTCACGGAGTATTACGCCGAAAATGGAGAAACGAATAGCCCGTGCCGCCGTGCAGCGAAAACGGCCCGACCGAGTCGGTGCGTTGCGGCGCACTGGCTCGGTCGAGGGGGAGACTCCGTAATTGTAGTCGATCGTTGGCCGCCGTGTGCAGCCGGAGCGTTAGTGCGGCTTGCCAAACTGCCGGTCGAGGGCCAGGTTCAGCATCAGGACGTTCACCCGGGCTTCGCCCAGGAAGCCGAGATCGCGCCCTTCTGCCTGGCTGTCGACCACGCGGCGAATCCGCTCGGCCGAGGCGTCCGGCCGAGCCTTGGCGATGCGCGGCACTTGCCATTGCGCGGCGGCGAGCGAAATGTGCGGATCCAAGCCGCTGGCCGAAGCCGTGACCAGGTCCACGGGAATCGGCAGCGGCGCGTCAGGGTTCTCCTTCTTCAGCCGCTCGACGTCGGCAACCAGCCGGTCGCGGAGCTTCTGCGACGTCGAACCCAGGTTCGAACCGCTCGATGCTTGTCCGTCGTAGCCGCTGCCGGCCGCCGAAGGTCGTGGCTGAAAATAAGCGGGCGAAGCAAAGGGCTGGCCAATCAGGCTCGAGCCGATGACTTTCCCTTGGTCATCCTTTTGCAGGCTGCCGGCCGCCTGGTCCGAGAACAGGGCCTGAGCATAGTCCGGTGGCTACCAGCGGATAGATGAGCCCGGTCAGGACCAGCGTAACAATGGTGAGTCGCAATGCGATCAGTGTTTCACGAATCATGGAAGTTGTTCGATCCTTTAGGTTAAGCCGACGGTGGCCAAGGCCATGTCGACGAGCTTGATACCCACAAACGGAGCAATGATGCCGCCCACGCCGTAAATCAACAACGCCCGTTGCAGGATCACGGCGGCTCCCAACGGACGATACTTCACGCCTCGCAGAGCCAACGGAATCAGCAGCACGATGATCATGGCATTGAAGATCACCGCCGAAAGAATGGCGCTTTGCGGCGAAGCCAGGCCCATGATGTTCAGCGACCCCATTCGGGAAACACACCGATGAACATGGCCGGCAGGATGGCAAAATACTTCGCCACGTCGTTGGCGATGGAGAAGGTCGTCAGGTTGCCGCGGGTCATGAGCAATTGCTTGCCGATCTCGACGACCTCCAGCAGCTTGGTCGGATCGGAATCGAGATCGATCATGTTGCCCGCTTCCTTGGCGGCCTGCGTGCCGGTGTTCATGGCCACGCCGACGTCAGCCTGGGCCAAAGCCGGGGCATCGTTGGTGCCGTCGCCGGTCATGGCCACGAGCTTGCCCTTGGCCTGCTCGGCCTTGATCAGGTCCATCTTGTTCTCGGGCGTGGCCTCGGCCAGGAAGTCGTCGACGCCCGCTTCGGCGGCAATCGCAGCCGCAGTGCGCGGGTTGTCGCCGGTGATCATCACGGTGCGGATGCCCATGGCGCGGAAGCGGGAGAAGCGCTCTTTGATGCCGACCTTGACCATGTCCTTGAGATGGATGATGCCCAACACGCGAGTTGCCGTCGGAAACGGCCAGCGGCGTGCCGCCCGAGTCGCCGATGCCGTCGGCGATGAACTTGCAGATCGGGCGGTACTGCGCCGGCCAGCGACTTGACGTGGTTCGCCACGGCATCGACCGCGCCCTTGCGAATGACCTGGCCGTTCAGGTCGCAGCCCGCTCATGCGCGTCTGGGCCGTGAAGGGAATGAAGCGGGCATCGCCGTTGGTCTTTTCGATGCTGTGCTGGATACAGTTCCTCGACGAGCGTTACGATCGATCGGCCTTCGGGCGTTTCGTCGGCCAGGCTGGCCAACAGCGCCGTCTGTGCCAGCCGTTCCTTGAGCACACCGCCGCACCGGCAGAAAATCGGCTGCCATGCGGTTGCCCAGCGTGATCGTGCCGGTCTTATCGAGCAGCAGCACGTCGACGTCGCCGGCCGCTTCGATGGCCCGGCCGCTCATGGCCAGCACGTTCTTGCGAATCAGCCGATCCATGCCGGCGATGCCGATGGACGAGAGCAAGCCGCCGATCGTGGTCGGAATCAGGCACACCAGCAACGCCACCATGATGGTGATCGAAACGTTTAGAGTCGGGACATTGTTGTAGAGCGCCATCGGCACCAGCGTGGCGCAGGCGAACAAGAAGATCAGCGTCATGCCCGACCAGCAGGATGTGCAGGGCGATCTCGTTGGGCGTCTTCTGGCGCGATGCGCCTTCGACCAGCGAAATCATCCGATCCAGGAACGACTGCCCGGGTTGGTGGTGATTCGCACGACGATCCGATCGGACAGCACTTTCGTGCCGCCGGTCACGGCCGAACGGTCGCCACCGCTTTCGCGGATCACGGGGGCCGATTCGCCGGTGATCGCCGATTCATCGACCGAGGCGATGCCCTCGACGATCTCGCCGTCGCCGGGAATCAATTGCCCGGCTTCGACGACGACCCGGTCTCCCTTGACCAGGGCCGAGGCCGGCACCTGCTCTTCGCGACCTCTGCACAATGCGGCGGGCCGATCGTTTCCTTGCGCATTTGCGCAAGCGTGGCGGCCTGGGCTCGGCCGCGTCCCTCGGCGATGGCCTCGGCAAAGTTGGCGAACAACACCGTGAACCACAGCCACAGTGTGACGTTGCCGGTGAACCACAGCGGCGCCGCTTCGGTCGACGGACTGAACATGTCGCGCAGCACAGAGCGCCGTCGTCAGCACGCTACCCACCTCGACGACGAACATCACCGGGTTCTTGATCATGTGCTGCGGCGCGAGCTTCTTGAAGCTCATCACCAGCCGCTTCGACCAGGATCTTGCGATCGAACAGCGATATTTCTTTGGCCTTGGGACCACCCATGGCAGATCACTCTTTCGAAATGGAGTTGTAAATGAAGGGTAGGCTTTGCCCACCACGGTCTGATCTCATCCGTTTAGAAAAACTTGCCGGCTCCGGCCAGGTAGTGCTCGACGATCGGGCCCAACGACCAGGGCGGGGAAGAACGTCAACGCCCCGACGATCACCACCACGCCTAGCAACAGGAACGTGAACAGCGACCGAATGCGTCGGGAAGGTCCCCAGCCCAGCCGGCACGGTCTTCTTGCCGACCATGGCCCCGCCAATGGCAATCGCCGGGATGATCATGAAGAATCGACCGAAGAGCATGGCCAGGCCCAGCGTGGCGTCCCACCAGGGCGTGTTGGCGTTCAGGCCGGCGAAAGCCGAGCCGTTGTTGCCCGTGCCGCTCGTGTAGGCATAGAGGATCTCGCTCAGGCCGTGCGGCCCGGTGTTATTGAGCGACGAAACGCCTTGCGGCGCCACGGCCGACCAGGCGGCAAAGCCCAGGATGATCAGCGGGAAAGATCAAGATGTAGAGCATGGCCAGCTTGACTTCGCGGGATTCGATCTTCTTGCCCAAGTATTCCGGCGTGCGGCCGACCATCAACCCGGCGATGAACACCGACAGCACCACGAACACCAGCATGCCGTACAAGCCGGCCCCGACGCCGCCAAAGATGATCTCGCCCAATTGGATGTTCACCAGCGGCACCATGCCGCCCAGCGGGGTGAAGCTGTCGTGCATCGAGTTGACGGCGCCGCACGAGGCGTCGGTCGTGACTGTGGCGAACAAGGCCGAATTGGCGATCGCCGAAGCGGACTTCCTTGCCTTCCATATTGCCGGCCGTTTGCTCGATCGGCAGATCCTTGAAAGCCGGGTTGCCGGACGACTCGGCAGCGTAGGCCACCGTCGACGCCAACCAGGAACAGCGCCGCCATGGCGGCAAAAATCGTCCAGCCTTGCGCGCTGATCGCCGGCCATGCGGCCGTAGGTGTAGGTCAGCCCAGCCGGAATGGCGAAGATCAGCAGCATCTCCAGGAAATTGGACAGCGGCGTCGGGTTTTCGAAAGGATGAGCGCTGTTGGCGTTGAAGAACCCGCCGCCGTTGGTGCCCAGCTCCTTGATGATTTCCTGCGAAGCCATCGGGCCCATCGGCAGCACTTGCTTGGCCCCTTCCAGCGTCGTGACTTCCACGTAGGGTGCAGAAGTTCTGCACGATCCCCGTGCTGCACAGGACCAAAGTTCCGACGATGCTCACCGGCAAAAGCACATAGACGATGCCACGGACGATATCGACCCAGAAGTTGCCCACGGTATCGAGCCTGGCGTCGAGTCCGGAGCGCCGCGTCAAGCCCGCGGGCCAGAGCGCCAGCGCCACGCCAATGCCCGGCTGCGGCCGAGGTGAAGTTATGCCAGGCCAGGCCGGCCATCTGGGTCAGATAGCTCATCGTGCTTCGCCGGAATACGATTGCCAATTGGTATTGGTGGTGAAGCTGGCGGCCGTGTTGAACGACAGGTGCTCGCTGACCGCGGCCATGCCCTGGGGATTGTAGGGAAGATGATTCTGCAATCGCTGGATGCCATAGGTAACCAGCACGCCGAAGAGGCTGAACAGCAATAGCGAGATTGTATACTCGTGCCATTTTTGCTCGCGCGTTTCGTTCACGCCGCCCAAGCGGTAAATGACGCGTTCGAACGGACCCAGCAGTCGACCCATGGGCGGAGTGTTGGTCTCGAAGACGCGGTGGAGAAAAACTCCTACCGGCTTGGTGAGAGCCAGAATGACGCCTGAGTAGAGTAGGATTTGCAACCAGCCTTGCAGAGTCATCGCGCAACCTTATCTAGAGATTTGTGCAGTCCCAGGATCGCGGACCGCCCGGCGCCAGGCGCTCGGGAGTGCTCGGTGATGAATTTCGCGTGCCGAGTGTGGTTTCAAAACTTTTCAGGGCGCAGTCAGCGCGTAGAGGAGATATGCAGTGAGCAGAATGGTTAGAATTCCGCCGGCAACGTACTCGAAGCTCATGACGTCTCCTCACAGCCCTTGGCATGCCCGAACATAGGCAACGCCTAACGCAAAAAATCCGATCGTCACAACGACAAAAATCACGTCTAACATGAATGCAACTCCCAAGCTCAGATTCGACGGTTGCTCTGCAAATGCAAGCCGCATGCCAGATCGGCCCCAGTTCCTGCGGATCCTTACGCCATCGAGACTTACGGCCGTTGACGCTTTACGCATCGTGCGTTTAAACTTGCACATTGCAAAACGCGCATCGATTCGCGCCGCAATTCGCAAGGAGTGCGCGGAACGGGTGCCAGGTGGGCTCCCCAGCAAGACTGCAGCGATTGTCGTGCCAGCGGTACAAGTCGTTGGGGCAGTTGAGCTTTCAAATCGCCGGAGCTACGAGCCGCCGATCAGAATGCCGGCGGCAAACACCAACAAGCCACCCACGACGACTTGAAACATGGCTGCCAGAAAGGGCGTTTCCATATAACGATTGCGAATCCAGGCAATCGCCAGCAATTCGACGATCACGACGGCCGTGGCCACGCCCATGGCGCCCCAGAAATCGGGAATCAAAAACGGCAACGCGTGACCGATTCCGCCCAGAAAAGTCATCGAACCGCACACCACCCCGCGCGCCAGCGGCCGACCGCGCCCCGACAGGCTGCCGTCGTCGGTCAGAGCCTCGGCAAAACCCATGCTGATCCCGGCGCCGACCGACGCCGCCAATCCGACCCGAAATGTTTCCCAGGTAATTCGCGTGGCGAATGCCGCTGCAAACAGCGGCGCCAAAGTCGACACCGAGCCGTCCATCAGTCCTGCCAGCCCGGGCTGAACCACCTGCAGCACGAACAGCCGACGCGCGGCCGTGCTTTCCGATGCTCGTTCGTCGGCAGGCTGATTCTCGGGGGCCAACTCCGCCGCCAGCGCTTCGTGCCGACGTTCCTCGTTGGCCAGATCGCCCAAGAGTTGGCGCAATTCCGCGTCGCTCACCGTACTGGCCGCACGGGTATAGAACTGCTCGGTCTCTAGTTCCATCGTGTCGACGCGCTTGCGAATCTCCTGCGGCGTGAGGGGCGCAACGAATAGAGAGAAGGCCGCTGCGCAAATCCGCGCATGTCGTAGCGCTGGATGCGCGGAATCTCCGGGCCGTATTTCTTCTCGAACAACTCGATCAACCGGTGCCGATGGCCGTCTTCTTCGGTCCGCATCGTGTCGAGCTTGGCAGCCAGCGCAGGGAAGTTCGGGCGCAATACTCGAGCAAACTCCTGATAAATTCGTGCGTCTTCTTCTTCCAAGGAAATCGCCAGAGCCAGCACTTCGGCTGGCGAAAGATCCTTGAAACGACGCTTCATCGCACGTTCTCCCCGATAGACCGCAAAAGCGGCAAAGTTTGCCGCACCCCGGGCCTTCGATGTACCAGCGGCAGCCGTGCGATGCAAGCGGCATGGTTCGGCGCGGCGTCCATCCGATCCGAGTCGCAACAACCGTCGCGGACTTGCGACGGTCGAGCCAGTCGATTTCTCCAGCCGCGCTCGGGCTCGAAGAACCTAAGGTGAAGTCGCAGCAGCCGATCAGTCCTGCTTGACGTGGCCAGGCACGTTATGGCATGACGATTGCTAATGTCTTTGAGCGTACGGAGAACAATCCCACCGTCTGCGAAAGGAATCGTCTCATGTCTCGCCTGCCGCGTCGAATGATCCTGGCCGCACTGCTGCTGATTTCAGTTTTTCCGGTAGCCGCCCAGGCGGCTCCCCTGGGGCGAGTGCCGCTCGCTGATAGAACAACATCATTCGACGGTTATTACGGCTACGACGGCAAGTACCATCATCCGTACAGCTTCGCCCGCCCGGCGTCTCCGCTGGACGCCATTTGGCGACCGTCGGGCTACTCGAGATTCGGGTCCGGATACAGCTCCGGCTACTGGGGTGCCCGCGGCCGGTGAACGGAGAAATGGATTGGCCGGAAATACACGGGAATGAACGGAAATATGCGATCGTACGAAACCGGCGTGGGCAGCGCTTCGAACGATCGACGGGCTCCATCAGATGGGCGTGCATTTCAGGATTCCGTTTCTCGTCGCGTCTCCAGCCAATAAAACCTCGCCATACTCGCTAAAGCTTGCTGGTGGGCGCCCCCTGATCTATCGTGACAATAGTGGCGGCGGCCCAATGTCTTCACCGGAACAGGCGAGGGAACGGCGATGAATACGATACTTGTCTTGCGGTTGGCGTTGGTCGGCGCGGCGCTGGCGGCGGAACCATCGGACGCGGTGGTGCCAGAAACGACAAAGGCTACGCCGTCGGACCAATTCATAAGCGGCCAGATCAAGGGAGATGCACATCGCGGCCAGGTCGACACGATTTTAGATTCGAAGATCGATCTGAAATATCACGAGATGCCGCTCCTCGACGTTTTGGAAGGCATGCGGGCGAAGGCGGGCCTCAATTTCTTCCCGGAGACGAAAGCCATCGAGCAGGAGCGCGCCGACGCATTGCAATCGCCCATAACGATCGATGTGAAGGGAATGACAGTTCGCTCGGTTTTGCACCTGATTCTGCGAGACTCCCATCTGGCATGGTTCTATCGCGACGAAGCAATCGTCATCACCACCGACGCCGTCGCATGGACAGCGTTGGAGACACGCATCTACCCGGTCGGCGACCTGATCCGTAACACGGATCGCGAAGTTTTGGTTCTCAACTGCACAATGCAACCGCCCCGCGACCGGCGGCCGACTCCGACTGCTGACGTGGATAGTCTGATCGAAACGATCACTACAACGGTCGCCCCAAACAATTGGAGTGAGGTCGGCGGAACGGCATCCATCCAATTTGTGCCATTTGCGCTTTCAATTGTCGTCACACAACGTCGCGAATGCCATGAGGAAATCGAGGCGCTCCTGGCAAACTTGCGGGAAGCGCGCAAAACGCAACTTGGCTCGCTCCCGCAACCCGACCCGTCCGAATTGCTGTTAGCGTCGTATGCAATGCCGCGGCATGCACCGATCTGGACTCCGCCGTTGCCAGGCTACCCTGGTTCAGGATACAACGCGCCCCTTTACGAAGCTGAGCTTAAGACTTCGCTGGCCAACGCCGCCGCAACCGCCAAAGAGTTTGCGGTTGTGATTCCGCAGGTCATCGAACCGGCGAATTGGAAAACGGCCGGCGGCAAGGGCGAAATCTTTGTCGTCAATGATCGACTGGTCATTCGGCAGACCGCCGCGGTCCATGCGCAGGTAACGAACCTCTTGCGAGAGAATTCGCCACCTGGGCAAGGCGCCGTCGGAAATACCGGAAATACGGGTTCGTGAGGGTCCGCTATTTGGGCGGCAACAGCTCATTGGCCAGGGCTCCGGCGTCGTAGACCTTGCGCAGGGCTTCGACGATCGCCCGGCTGTCGACGGAAATGGCGCGAGCCTTCTCATCCGAGTAGGCAAAGTCCAAGACTAGCGACTCGAGATTGCCGTCGAAGATCAGCCCCACCAGTTCGGCCTCGCGGTTTACCACCGGGCTGCCCGAATTGCCGCCGATGATGTCAGCCGTGCTGACGAAATTGAACGGCGTCTTGCAAGTCGAGCTGGCTCTTGCGTTGCCGCCAGCTTTCGGGCAATTCGAAGGGCTCCTTGTGGGCGTGCGACGCCGAATGTTCAAAAGCCCCGCCGATCGTCGTCCAAGGAGGCAATTGCTCGCCTAGATCGTTGTAGCCCTTGACCTGGCCGAAGGCCAGCCGGAGCGTGAACGTGGCGTCGGGATAGGTGTCCTGGCCTTCGAGTTGAAAGCCGACCTGGGCAATCTTGCCATAGGCCTGGCGCATCGGTTCGTCGATCTTCTCGTCGTAAATCTTGCGCAGGTTCGCGCGGGCCCGTCGACCAGAATCGCCAGACGGATCATCGGATCGTCGCTGGCGCGACAGCGCGTCGAGGCTCATGGCGGCCAAGTCTTGGCGGTATTTCACGTCGGCCAACCGCGAGCCAGCCACCAGCTCGGCAGCGCGATCCGAGGGGCTCTTGCCGGCCATCACCTGCTTGACCAGATCGTTGTTGGCCCCGACAAGCTCCATCAAGAAGCTCAGTGAGTCGGCCAGCTTGACGGTTTCCAGCTCGGCATAGATAGGCGCTTCGGAAAAGAGCTGCTGCTTGAGCGAGTCGAGCCCGGCTTCGGCATACTCGCGCAAACGCTCGCCGTTGGGCTTGGCCGTCTCTTCTGCCATGCGCAGCAGGCCGCGGGCGATCATGAACAGTTCGGTGTTGAAGGCCATGCCGCGTTCCAGCACGTAGTACTCGTGATAGACGTGCTCCCACAACTCGATGGCCGTGGCGACCTGGTCCCAGGCGTCGCCGTACTTCTCGCGCAGCTTGGGATCGTCAGCTACCTGCTGACGCAGGTCATGCTCGGCTTCGCGCTTGGGGTCCATCACCAGCGGATTCTGCAAACCTTCCAGGCCGCCCAAGCGCGCCTTGCGGGTGTTCTGATACGTGAACAGCTCGTCCTGCGCCTGGCGCGAGTTCTCGATCCCGCGCTCGCTGTAGGTTCGCAGGGTCACCTCGCGGCGGCGAACGTTGTCGAGCGAGAGCGGAAACACCACGTCTCGCAAGAAATCCAGGTGGGCCATCGGTGTTCAGCCGGTCGGTCTGGCCCGGATGCCCGGAGACGAAGATCAACTCGTTGTCGCTGACGCCGCTGGGGCTCCACGTCAGATAATGCTCGATCTTGGCCGGCTTGTCGTCTTCGTAGACGCGGAAGAAGCAGACGTCGAGATCGTAGCGCGGATATTCGAAATTGTCCGGATCGCCGCCGAAAAAGGCGATGTCCTTCTCCGGAGCGAAGACCAGTCGCACGTCGGTGTATTTCTTGTAGCGGTAGAGATGATACAGGCCGCCCTGGTAGAGCGTGACCACGTCGCTGCGCAGGCCGGTCTTGTTCGAGCGATTCTTCTCGATCGTGTTCATGACCGCTTGCCGGGCCTTTTGAGCGTGGCCGGATCGGCGTCCTGTCCGGCACGGCGGCATTGACGCGGTCCGTCACGTCCTCGATGCTCATCAGCACGTTCAACTCCAGGTCGACGCACTTCAGCTCCTCGGCCGGCGTCCGGGCGTGGAAGCCGTCTTGATCAGGTCGCGTTCGCGTGTGCTGAGCTTCTGCAGGCAGTCGGCGCCGACGTGATGGTTGGTCATCACCAGGCCGTCGGGCGACACGAACGAGCCGGAACCGCCGCTGTTGAAGCGCACGGACGATTTCTGCACGTGTTCGAGCCATCGTCGGTGGCGTCGAAGCCGTACCGCTCCTTGAGCAGTTTGCGCGGCGGATGGTTGAACAGCCACATCCCCTCGTCGGCGAAGGCGTGAACATCGGAAACAGTCCTATCACCAAGATCAAGGCAACCAGCAACGTGCGACGATCGATCCGCATGACTCCGTCCATTCGTTTCAGGGTTAAAGATCACGAGGATGGGCACTGCCCACACGACGTGTACAAGATACGAAGGGGTGCCGACCTACGGTTGCAGTTCGTCTACGAAGCTCGATCAGATGCCCTCGTCGCGCAGGCGGAATTCGCAGAATCCGCTCCAAGCCCACCAGCGCCAACACCACGACCAACAGCCGAACATCGCCAGGCTCGGCCAGTTGCTCGCGTTCCACGATGCCGGCAGGTGCTTTCCCAGATCCAAAACTGCGTTGAACCGGTCTGGGGCGAAAGCTGAAAAACGCGACCAGCACGCCGGCAATCGCGCCGCCGGCAATGTAGCCCGAGCTGAGCAGCTACGCCGGGGCTGCTCTCCGCTTCGCCCTTGGGCCGACCCTTGAGCCGCTCGACCATCCAGCGGACCATGCCGCCGACGAAGATCGGCACCGACGTCTGAATCGGCAGATACACGCCGACGGCGAACGGCAGCGACGGCACGCCGGCCAACTCCAGCACCACGGCGATCAACGCCCCGATCAGCACCAATTCCCAAGGCAGGCTGCGATTCAAGATGCCGTCGATGATCAGGCGCCATCAGCCGCGTCTTGGGAGCTTCGAATTTGTTCGACACCTTGACGCCGTCGTCGCGCGTATGGACGCGGCCGTTGATGGCCGGATCGACCAGGTAGCGGATCTGTCCGCCGTCGTCGACCAGGTATTGGCCGGCCGGCACGCCGGGAATTGCCCCTCTTGCGACGTGCAGCACGTGGTACATGGCCGGATCGTCCGGCGTACTGCCCGCCGGCTGCTCCATCTGGGTCAGGTTGGCCACGTCGCTCACGACTGGTAGTTCGGCACGTATTCCGGCCTTCTTCGTGTAGACCGTGCCGGCGTTGTTCAGCAGCAGCAGCGTGACGCCGATCACCAGGGCCGAAGTCAATGCGCCGACCAGAATCGCGATCTGCTGCAGCCGCGGCGTGGCGCCGACCAGATAGCCGGTCTTCAAATCCTGCGACGTGGTGCCGCCGTTGGAGGCCGCGATGCAGACCACGGCCGCCACGGTCAGCGCCGTGAGCGTCGGCGGTCTTGTCCGTGTGCCCCAGCGCCAGGAAGATCAGGCAGGTCAGCAGCAACGTGGCCACGGTCATGCCGGAGATCGGGTTCGACGACGAGCCGATCTCGCCGGTCAGCCGCGTGGAGACGGTCACGAACAAGAAACCGAACAACACGATCATCAGCGCACCGGCCAGGCCGTGCCATCGACAGGCCCAAGCCCAAGCTGGGCGAAGCCGCCAGGGCGACGACCAAGCCCAGGCTGCCCAGCAGCACGAACTTCAGCGACAGATCTTGTTCGCTGCGCGGCACTTCGGCCGGTGAGCGCTGGTCGCCGCGGCGCGAACCGGCCAGATCGCGCAGGGCGCCGCTCAACGAGCGAATGATCAGCGGCAGGGCCCGCAACATGCTGATGATGCCGCCGGCGGCCACGGCTCCCGCGCCGATGTAGAGGATGTAATTGTTGCGCAATTCGCCGACGCTCATCTGGCGAATCAATTGCTCTTTGGCCGGAGCCAGCGGCTGATCGAGATGTTCGCCGAACAGGGCGATCAGCGGCACCAGCACCAGATACGCCAGCACGCCGCCGGCGACCATGATGGCCGAGATCCGCGGGCCGATGATGTAGCCCACGCCCAGCAGTTCCGGCGCCAGTTCGCCGCCGATGACGCCGGCCTTCAACCCCGCGCCGGAGCTGGTGTAGAGCGGCTGATTGACGTCCTCGCTCCACAGCTGCAGCGCCTTGGTCAGCAAACTTGTGCAAGAAGGCCAGCCCGAAGCCGACGAACACGGTCTTGGCCGTCGCGCCCCCTTCTTCGCCGACGATCAGCACCTCGGCGCAGGCCGTCCCTTCGGGATAGGGCAGCTTGCCGTGCTGCTTGACGATGAACGCCCGCCGCAGCGGGATCATCATCAGGATGCCCAGCAGGCCGCCCAGCACGCCCACGGTCATCACCCGCACCAGTTCATGTCGAAGCCCAGCAGCAGCAGCGCGGGAATCGTCACGCCGACGCCGAAGGCGATCGACTCGCCGGCCGAGCCGGTCGTCTGCACGATGTTGTTTTCGAGAATCGTGGCCCGGCGGATGCCGAACATCCGCGAAAAGCCGCGAAACAACGTGATCGACAGCACGGCCACGGGAATCGACGCCGACACGGTCATGCCGACCTTCAGCACCAGGTACAGCGACGAAGCGCCGAAGACGATGCCCAGCAACGCCCCCAGCACGACCGCCGGCCAGGTGAACTCCGGCATCGAGACGTTGTCGGGAACATGCGGTCGATGTACGTGCGGCGCGTCCGTGGCTTGGACGCTTGTCCGCAGAAGTCGTTGGTGGTGCCGCCATGCGTATGAAAAATCGTGGAAGTAATTTGCCATGCCCCGAGAGTTCGACGGTCTACTTGCCGCTTTCCGCTTTCGGCTCTCCGCTTTGCGCAATGTATTCGTCGACGTTCTGTTCCAGCACGCTCAACGGCACGGCGCCGCTGCCGAGCACGACGTCGTGAAACTCGCGGACGTCGAATTTGTCGCCCAGTTGTTCCTCGGCCCGCTCGCGCAATTGGCGAATTTTCAACTCGCCGACCTTGTAGGCCAGGGCCTGCCCGGGCCAGGAAATATAGCGATCGACCTCGGCACGAATGTTGTGCGGCGACAGGGCCGTGTGCTGGGCCATGAAGTCGATGGCCTGTTCGCGGCTCCAGCCGAGGTAATGCATGCCCGAATCGACGACCAACCGGCAGGCTCGCCACATCTCATAGCTCAAGCGGCCGAACTCGCTGTACGGATCGCGATAGAAGCCCATTTCCAACCCCAGCCGCTCGGTGTACAGCCCCCAGCCTTCGATGAAGGCGGTGAAATCGGAGAAGCGGCGAAACGGCGGCAACTCGCCCATCTCTTGCTGCAAGGCCAACTGCAAATGATGACCGGGCAGGGCTTCGTGCAGCGACAAGGCCTCAAGTTCGTAGAGCGGCCGACTCTTGAGATTGTACGTGTTGACGTAGTAATAGCCGGGCTGCGTGCCGTCGCCCGAGGGCTGAGAATAATAGGCGGTCGTCGTGTCCGGCGCGATATAGGCCGGCACCTCGCGCAGCCCGCAAGGCGTTCGTGGCAAGGTCTTGAAGAGCTTCGGCAATTGGCCGTCGACCTGTTTCATGATCCAGGCCGTTTCTTTGAGCAAGTGCTCGGCGCTCTGCGGATAGAACTTTGAATCGGTTCGCAGGTATTGGACGAACGTCGCCAGGTCGCTGTTGAAGCCGGACTTCTTCATCGCGATTTGCATTTCGGCCGTGATCCGCTCGACTTCTTTGCGGCCCAGTTCGTGTACTTGTTCGGGAGTCAGATCGACGGTCGTGTACATCTTGCACGCGATGCCGATAGAACTCGCGACCGTGCGGCAACGCGGCGGCGCCGATCGAGCCGCGAGCTTTCGGCATATATTCGTCCTGCATGAAGGTCAGGAACCGGCGATAGCCTGGCACGACGCTTTCCAGGATCGCCGCACGCCCGCCGGCCGTCAGCCGCGTCTCGGTCGGCCTCGTCGATGCGTGCCGGGAATTTCGTGAACGGCTCGTACAGCAGGCTCGCGCGTCGGGTCATCGACGATATGGGCTTCGATCGGTTTGCGGTAGTCGCGCAGCACCACTTCGGGCAGCGTCAGCCCGGCCTTGATGCCGGCCCGCATCAGGGCGATGTGGCCGTCGGCATACGGGCCGAAAGCCCGCAGCCGGGCGATGTAGTTTTCATAGTCCTGGACCGTATCGAGCCGGCTGTCCTTGGGCAGCTCGGGAAACGAAATATGAAAGCCCGAGCGATTGGTGATCGGCATCAGATAGGTCTGGAACTTGCCCTCGGCCAGTTCGTTGGCCAATTGCAGGCCGAAGATGTCGTAATTGATTCGCTCGGTCTTCGAGAGTCGATTGCGATCGATGGCCTTCCAGCGACGTTGAAACTCGGTCTTTCTGGGCCAGGCGGCGCTCGGAGTCGGCGACCGAAACGGCCGGGAGCTTGTCGTCGTAGCGATGGTC
>CAVQAC010000015.1:0-1074499 GCA_963710365.1 uncultured Planctomycetales bacterium | reverse complement strand
GCTTACGGCAGCCCAGCGGTCAGTGGGACGGTTACCGTCACCGGGCTCCCCAGCACGGCAACCGTGGCCAACATCCAAACCGCGCTCAGCCAGATTCCGGCCTTGGCCAACGGCACGACGGTGCTTGGCACCGGTGGGTCGTTCACGATTGTGTTCAATAACGCCCTGGCGGATACGACGGTTTCCGCGCTCTCGGCCAGCTTTGCCTCGGTCTCGAATGCGAATACGGCCACCGTCACTTCGAACACGGCGGTCGCCAACGGGGCCGTGCCCTTCGATCTGGGCCCCACGGGCGCTTCGATCAGCTCGGCGGTCATTCAGCATGGCATCGGCAATCAGGTGCAGTTGGTCAACCTGACCGGCTACGACATGACGACGGGTTCCTACACGCTGACCTCGAACGGCCAGACCACCGCCCCCATCGGTCCGTTGGCGACTTCCAACCAGGTGCAACAGGCTTTGACGAGCCTGACCAGCATCGGCACGGGCGACACCGTGGAGACGTTGAGTGTCAGCGGGGCCACCTCGGCGAGCGTCAGCTTTGCCCTCGACGGAATCATCGGGATCGACCGTCGTGGCCGTCCCGACGTCATTGACGGCGGCCCAGGTTCAGACCGGGTTGGGGACCATTCCCGCCTTGCTGGGCAACGTCACGGTCACCGGTAACGCCGGCGGTCCGTTTACGATCGTGTTCAACAACGCTCTGGCGGATACGGACATCCCACAGCTCGTGGCTAGCGACGCAGGTGCTGGCAATAGCGCCTTGACGGCCGTAACCAACGTCGGCGCCGGGAATGAGATCCAGGTGCTGACTGTCGGCGGTACGGCAACGTCCTTGAACTTGTCGTTTGCCGGCGTGACTAACACCATTCCCTCCGACGTTGCCAGTGCGTTGAGCCTCGCCAGCGTCTCCACCGCCTCGGCGCTATCGGGTTGACCGGCGACTTTACTTTGCTAGGCGCGGCGGGCGGGCCGTTCTTCATCGTGTACAACAACTCGCTGCTTGGAACGAATGTTCCCGGCGTCATCGCGAACTATACTGCCAGCACCGCGACGGCCTCGATGGCGACGCTTTCCGAGGGCGTGGGCGCCGGCGTGCAGACGCTTACTCTCGGCGGGACCGCTACGGGCGGGACGCTCTCCGTGACGTTCGAAGGAACCACTGGTTCGCTCTCGATTGCCGGTGCTCCGACGACTGTCACGTCGGCGAACCTGCAGACGGTGTTGAACCAGATCCCGGCCTTGATTGGCAACTACTCGGTCTTTGGCGCCAGCCTCGGATCGTTCACGATTGTCTTCAGCAATGCCCTGGCCAATATCGACGTGCCGCAGTTGACCGCCACCATGACGGGCTCCGGCAATACGGCGACGACGAGCATGTTGCTGGGCAGAACCTTGCCCGCCAGTGAGATCGAAACGATCACCCTGGGCGGGACCACCTCGTCCGCGCAGACCATCAGCTTTGGCGGCTCCAGCACCACCCTCGCCGCCACCGCCCCGAACGCATTGACATTTACCGCGCTGCAAGCAGCCTTGATTCCTGCTGGCTCGGGGTCTGTTTCGTCCTCGATCACCGTGTCGCCCACCACGGGCGCCGGCCTCAACAGGTGGGCCGTTTACGCTCACGTTTAGCGGCGGGCTGGCCGATACGAATGTGCCGCAGGTTTCCATCATGTTCGCCTCCGCCTCGGATACAGAGACCTTGGCGACGCCCACCGACGGCTACGGGAACGCCTCGCAGATTCTCACGCTCCGCGCCTTCGCAACGAGTCGCCGAACATACGCCCGATCTATGACCGTTTCGGGACGGCTTTCACTTATAGCACCACGACGACCACGGCCAACATACAGACGAGCCTGATGGCATCGCGGCGGTTCTTATTGGGAACGTGACCGTTACCGGTCCGGGCGGGCGGCCCCTACTTCATCGTCTTCAATGCGGTCTGGGCGGACAGGGCCGTTGATGAGTTGACCGCGACCGCGTCGCCGGCACACAGAGACCGTCACCGTGCAGTCCGGACAGGCGCCCGTGCAAGGTATCTGCCTGACGTGGCCGTGACCGGTTCCAGCGTCGCCAACGGCGGCGGAACGTACCTGGTCGTTTCCAATGGCCTGCTCGGCAGCACCAACGTCCCCGCGCGCTCACGGCCACGTCGAGTTTGACTCGGGGGCGAAAGCGCCAACGTCGTCGCCAGCACGTTCAGTACGGGAGTCGGCAATGACCTGCAGTTGCCTTGTACGTTCTACACCGGCACGAACGGCACGTACACCCTGAGCTTTGACGGCTTGAGCGGCACGGCGATCACCACGTCGGCCTCGACCGTCCCGACCGCGGCCTCGATCCAAGCGAACCTGAATGCGATTGCCGGCGCCGGGCTCCAAAGGCAACGTGCAGGTCATCGGGCAGCCTGCCGGGTCGACTGGCACGTTCGAGATCATTTTCAATAACGGTTTGGCTGGGGTGAACGTGCCGTTGCTGGGAACGGCCACCTCCGGGCGGCGCGACGGCCAGCGTCCTACCCAATCGATCGGAACCGGCGACACCGTCGACACGCTGACGATAACTGGCGGCACCACGGGATCGGCTGACCTTTAACTTTGGCGGTTACGTCGGCTCGGTAACCGTTGGGGTGCCGCGACTACGACGACTGCGGGGAACGTCGCGACTGCCCTGAACAACATTCCGGCGTTCGTCAATAATTTCACGGTTGTGGGCCCGACCGGTGGACCGTTCACCATTGTCTTCGACAATGTGCTGGCCAACACGAACGTGGCGATGACGAGCAGCTTTGGCGTGGGCGACAGCGCGTCGCTGGCCACGACCTACGGTTTCGGCAACGAGCTGCAAACCGTGGACTTGGGCGCCACCGCCTTGAACTTAGGTGGCACCTTCCAGTTGAGCTTCGGCGGACAAACGACCGGGGCCATCAGTGCCACGGCGACCGCCGCCCAGGTGCAGGCGGCTTTGGCGGCCCTGTCGACGATCGGCCCGAACAATGTCGAAGTCACCAACGGCAGTTCCAGCTCGACTGCGAGCAGTGGTGGCGTCTACGCGGTCATCTTCACCGGTGGCTGGCCAACACGGACCTGCCGCTGATGGATGCCTACGGCGCCAACCTGACGGGCACCGGTGCTACGGTTTCGATCGCCACGGGCGGCGCCAGCGGGCGCGTTCACCCCGGTCACCACCACTCAGCAAGGCGGAGCGGCGCCGAGCACTTCGGAAACCCTCGTCTACAATGCTTCTTCGGCCGGATCGTTCAGCTTGTCGTATAGCGGCCCGACAACCGGCGGCGCGACGCAGTCGACGGCATTGTTGCCCTTCAATGCCACTCCGCTGCAGGTGCAGAATGCCCTGGCCGCACTGCCGGGCATCGGCGCCGGCAACGTCTCCGTCTCGGCGAGCGTGGGGACTACGGTCGGTACACTTGGCGGCGCCGACGCCAATTACAACATCGTCTTCCAAGGTGCGCTTGGCGGATCGGCCGAGAGTGTCCTTTCAGTCGTTAGCAACACGGATCTCGCCGGCACGACCGGCTTCTCGGCGCCGACGATCGCTTCGAGCGAAATCGGCGGCACGACCAACCAGATTTACTTCGTGGAATTCACCGCTACGGCCGGCACCTTTACGCTCAGCTTCGGCGGCCAGACCACCGCGGCGCTGAACACCAATGCCACTTCGGCCCAGATTCAAACGGACCTGGAATCGCTCTCTTCGATCGGGCAGGGCAACGTCAGTGTCACGGGCATGCCGGCAGCACTGGATACTACGTGCAGTTCCTGAATCTGTTGGGCGGCGTCAGCGAGGATGCCACCGTCGGGACGCCGGCTCTGTCGATCAACACCTCGAACCTGGCCTTGACCAGCACGGCGATTCTCCCCTCGGTCACCACGTTGGCGACCGGCGGTACGATTGTCGACGCCATCCCGAGTGCCACGGTGACGATGAATCTCGGACCAACGGCAGCCCGGTCATCCAGACCGGCTCTAATCGCGTGGCTCTCAGTACGATTACGGTGAGCAATTACGGCTCGTTCACGGCGGGGAGCACGGCCTCGATCACCGGAAACATCGACCTGTACGCACCGAATGCCGCCTTGACGTCGACCACTCGTACGTGGACGGTCGTGGACGGTCCGTCGTCGGTCGATCTGAATGTTTCCGCCAACATTTACGACGGTGCCAACGTCGCCGGTGACATCACCAAGACCGCCAACGTCACGGTGCGCAAAGCCGGATGGTGCTCTCGGGCAATAACACTTACTCGGGCACCACGACGATTACCAACGGTATCGTTAACGTCCAGAGCAATACGGCGTTGGGCCTGGGCCTGGGGTTGACGACCTCGAATACCACGATCGGCGCCGGTGCCGCCCTGGAACTACAGACCAGCGGATCCGGCTTGACGATCACCGACGAGCTGATCACGAATGCCAGCGTCGGTTTTGATGGTGTGACCGCCACGTCCACACCGCTGACGGCTGTCGGAGCCACAGTAATCGGCACGGGCGGCATCCGCAACATTAGCGGCAACAACACGCTGCAATCATCGGCCGTGTTGCAGCCGGGTGCTCTGATTACTTCCGCCACGGGTCCGTCGATTGGTGTCGATAGCGGCTCGACGTTGACGGTTAACGGCGTTGTGGCTATGGCCGCAGTCAATACGTACAAGGTCGGTACGGGGACACTCGTCCTGGGTGGTGGGACGGTGAATAGCGGAACCGGTACTTTCTATCTGAACGAAGGGACTGTGCAGCTCAATAAAACGGTGGCCGTGAACGCGTTGACTGAAAACGTCGTCATCGGCGACAATCGCGGCGGCGCGGACTCGGATGTCCTGCAGTACGGTCCTGCACTGGCTGGCACGGCCTCGGTGAGCGACATCGTCGACGAGATCGGCGCCGTCACCGTCACGGTGCAGAGCTCCGGCAAACTCGATCTGACGACCTACAACCAGTCGGATTCGATCGGAGCCCTCAACCTGGTCGAGGGCATCACGTCCAGTGCCGACGTCGAGGTGAACAATGCCAACATCCTGACATTGGGCGGAAACGTGACCGTGTTCGTCCAGGGTGGCACGACATCTGCCTCGCCTGCCGCTTTGATTGCCGGCGGTAACCTGTCGCTGGGTGGCGCGGCTCGCACTTTCCAAATAAGCCGCGGTGAAGCACCGACCGATCTGCAGATCACTGCGGTCGTCAGCGGGTCCGGCGGCGGCGTGTTGACCAAGACCTACCCCGGAACGCTCGAGAACGAGAACGAGATTCTGGCCCTGGTGACGGTCGGCGAAGGCACCTATCTCATTGATCCGAGCGCCCAGTCGGTCGGGAACATCACCGTCAGCGCCGGCGGCGTGTTGACCGGTACCGGCACGGTGGTCGGCAACGTTACGGCCGGCAGCCCGACGACGACGGCAGCCATCGGCGGCACCATCGCTCCGGGCAATGCTAACGGAACCTCCTACGGAATCCTGACCGTTGATGGCAACGTCAACTTCCTGGATGGCTCGGTGTTCGAGGAGTACATCAACGGAGGCGTCGCGGGGATCAGTTACGATCAACTCGACGTCAACGGCAGCGGATTCTTTACCACCATTGCCACACCGTCCATCTTCGGTGGGGCCAAGCTGTCGGCCACGCTGAATTCGGTACCTCCGTCGGGCACAGTGCTCGTATTAATCCAGCAAACCTCGGGCAACGTGCAGGGCGCATTCGCCAATGCAACCGCCAACCAGGTGATCATCCTCAAGGGCCCCACGGTTGCGGCAAAGTCGTTCACGTCCACCTATCCGGCCGGCCAGTTCGTGCTCAACGCGGTCGTGAACACCGACGTTTGGACCGGGGCCGACGTGGGAGTCGACAGCCACTGGAGCGACCCGCTCAACTGGCAAAGCGACACCGTGCCGTCGCCGGGCGACAACCTGGTCTTCAATATCGTTGGCGTGGGCACCGATCCCACGGCGATTAACGATCTTGCGGCGGGCACCTATTACAGCTCGATCACCATTGGCGCCACGTCGGGTAGCTACACGTTGAGCGGCAACTCGATTCTGCTCAATAGCCCGTCGGGCGGCGTGTTCAACACCGGCGGCTCGAACACGATCAGTCTGCCGATCAGCACGGGATCCAACCCCCAGACGTTCAATTCCACAAGTGGCAACCTGATCATCAACGGCGCCGTCACCTTGGGAACCGGCGGCAGCCTGACCGTTTCCGCTTCCAGCGGTGCGGCCGTCAACTTCACAAGCAGCGGGACCATTGACGGAGCCCAGAGCGTCGCCACCAGCGGCGCCGGCAACGTGGCGTTCAACGGCGCGATCGGCAGCATCACGCCGGTATCGTCGCTGACTACGGCCAACACAGGCAGCTTGACGCTGGCCAGCGGTTCGGTCACGACCACCGGTGCCCAGAATTACACCACCGCTACGACGCTGGGCGGCAGCACGCTCGCCTTGACTTCGACGGCCGGCGGCAACATCACCTTCGGAAGCTCGGTCTCCGGGGCCGTGGCCTTGACGATCACGACGGCCGGCACGGGAACCTTCAACGGACCCGTCGGCACGGGCACGCCTTTGACGAGCGTCAGTACGGGCACCAGCGGCACTTTCGACATCAACGGCGGCAGCGTCAGCACCAGCGGCGTGCAGGCCTACAATGAGCCGGTTCTGCTGAGTGCCAACACGGTGCTGACCTCGAGTGGCACGGTGGCTGCCGGAAATATCACGCTGGCCAATACCGTCAACTCCACCGCCGGCACGTTCAGCCTGACGGTGAACTCGGCCGGCACGACGTTCTTCGACGGCGTCGTCGGCGGGGTCGCGAGCCTGGCCAGCGTCGCTACCGACTCGGCCGGTTCGACTGACATCAATACGACGGGCATTACCACCACCGGCGCAGACCTACAACGATCCGGTCACTTTGGGTTTGGGCAGCGGCAACACGACCTTGACGTCGACTGTCGCAGGCAATATCACGCTGGCCGGCACCGTCAATGATTCGGTCAGCGGTACGGTTGGTTTGATCGTCAACACGGCTGGCACGACGACCTTCGGTGGAGTCATCGGTGGTATCGCGCCGCTGGCGAGCATCACCACTGTTTTGGATGTCCCTGGGGCGACGGACATCAACGCCGCGAGCATCACCACCACCGGTACGCAGACGTACAACGATCCGGTCACTTTGGGTTTGAGCAGCGGTAACCTGACGCTGACGTCCAGTGGCGTAGGGACTGCCGGGAATATCACGCTGGGTGGCACGGTCGACGACTCGGCCACCAGCACCACGAGCGGTTTGGTCATCAATACGGCCGGTATTACGACCTTCCTTGGCGCCGTGGGTTCCACGACGCCGTTGGCGAGTGTGACGACCGATGCGGCCGGTAGCACCGACCTCAACGGCTCGACTGTCCAAACCTCGGGCGGTCAGACCTACAATGACATCGTTCTGCTGAGCGCCAATACGACGCTAACGTCAACCACCACGAGCAACATCGTATTGAACAACACGGTCGATGGGGCCTATCGCCTAATCATCAATACCGCCGGCACGACGATCATTAACGGCGTGGTCGGCGGCAACGCGCCGCTGGCGAGTTTGACGTCGAATGGACCAGGCGCCGCCGATCTCAACGGGGGTGAAGTCCTGACGACCGGGGCCCAGACTTACAACGACGCGGTCGTGCTCGGCTCCGACACGATTTTGCTCTCAACGCAACTAGGTGCGGTGTCGCTGAACGGGGTTACGGGCGCGGGCGACAATCTATCGATCTATACGGCCGGAGCCACCACGTTCAATGGCAACGTCAGCGTCGCGAGCTTGTTCACGGATTCGCCCGGAACGACCAGCATCAACACGGCGTCGATTACCACCGCCGGCAATCAGACCTACGGTGACCCGGTCACCATCAAGGCTGCGGCCGCCACTTTGGCCTCGACCGGCGCCGGAAATATCAACTTCAACAAGACGGTTAATGGAAGCACCAGCGGGGCTAATACGCTCGTCGTCAACACGGCTGGCAATACGTTATTCAACGGGCTGGTCGGCTCCGGCACTCCGCTGGCTTCGATCACGACCGACGCTCCGGGATCGACGACGATCAACGGCGGTTCGGTCACGACGACCGGCAACCAGTTGTTCCAGGATCGCGTGCTGCTCGGCCAGAACACCACGTTGACGGCGTCGAGCGGGGGTGCAAATATCACCGCCGGTAGCAGCGTCGATTCGGCCAGCAGCACGGCCAACAGCCTGACGATCAACGCCAGCGGGCTCACGACGTTGGGCACCATCGGCGCGGTCAACGCCTTGTCGAGCGTCACCACCGATTCTGCCGGCACGACGCAACTCAACGGCTCAACGCTCGGCGGCGGCACGCAGAACTACCAGGATACGACGGTAACCGTGGCCAGCGGCGGGAACCTGACCGGCTCGTTGACCCTCGGCAGCGGTTCGAATCCGCTCAATGTGCTGTCCGGCGGCACGGTCGCTCCGGTACGCGCCCATTCAGACCTTGACCAGCGGTAGCTTGACGCTCAGTTCCGGTTCGACCTACACCGTCGACTTGAACAGCTCGCTGTCGCCAAGCAGCGGCGGTTACGACCAGCTCAACGTGACCGGCGGCATCACCCTGGGCGGGGCCACCTTGAACGTTAGCTTGGGCTTCCAACCGATCTATGGCGAGATCTTTACGATCATCAAGAACAACAGCCACACTTCGGTGAGCGGCACTTTCGCCGGGCTCCCCGAGGGGGCAACGTTCTATGTCGGTAGCCAACCCTTCACCATCTCGTACCTGGGGAACAGTGAAAACGACGTGATTCTGACAGCGGACGCCAAGGCGACCCACTTCGCGGTCGTTCCGAACAAGGCGAGCGTAACGGCGGGCACGGCCGACAGCCTGACGATCGAGGCCCTGGACGCGTTCGGGAATATCGATGCCAACTACACCGGCAGCGCGACATTGACGACCAGCGATTCGCAGGGTTCGTTCTCGTCGGCGACCGTTTCGCTGGTGAACGGACAAGTCGTCACCACCCCGGGCGTTACGCTCAAGACGGCCGGCATCGATTCGGTTTATGCGACCGGCAGCCTGACCAGCGGCAGCGCATCAATTTCGGTCACCGCTGCCGCGGCCAGCAAGTTCGTGGTCAGCGATTCGACGAGCAACCTGACGGCCAGCAGCACGGCCAATGTAACGTTCTCCGTCACGGTGGAAGATGCCTACGGCAACCCGATCCAAAATTTCACGGATAGCGTGACATTGACCGATTCGAAGACCGCGGGCGCGACCGGGTCGATCTCGTCGCCCCTCTCGTTCAATGCCGCGACGGGCGTCGCCACGTCGGTGGCCTCGCTGGAAGTCGCCGGCAGCCAGACGATCTCGGCCCACGACACGAGCAGCATCTCGGTCACGGATGGAACGTTGACGATCTCGGTGGCTCCAGCCTCGGCCACGCATTTAATAATCGGTGCCTTGTCGCCGGTGTCGGCCGGTGGCACGGCCAGCATTTCGGTCACGGCCGAAGATAAATATAACAACATTGCCACCAGCTTCACCGACAATGTAACGCTGAGCGATTCGGCAGGCGGCATGTCGTTCAACACTTTGTCGTTCACCAGCGGCTCGGCGACGGCGCTGGCGTCGTTTGACACGGCGGGTACGCAGACGATCACGGCCCTGGACACGTCGGGACCGGGCTCTACGACCGCTACGATCTCCGTCAGTGCGCTGGCGGCCAGTAAGTTCGTGATCAGTGCTTCGACGAGCAGCACGACGGCCAGCAGTTCGGCCAACGAGACGTTCTTCGTCACGGTGGAAGACGCCTACGGGAACCCGATTCAGGGCTTCGCGGACACGGTGACGTTGACGGATTCGGCCGGCTTCGGCCCGACCGGAACGATTTCTTCGCCGCTGGTGTTCAATCCCACGACGGGCGTGGCCACGGCGACCGGCACGCTGGAAGCGGCGGGCAGCCAGTCGATCACGGCTACCGACAGTTCGGCCAGCCCGGTGGCCAGTGCAACTTCCAGTGCGATCACCGTTGCTCCGGCGACAACGTTGCACCTGGTGGTCGGTGCTATGCCATCGGTCGTAAATGCAGGGGGCACGGCCGGCGTTTCGATCACGGCCGAAGATCAGTTCGGCAATGTCGACACAACCTTCTCGGACACCGTGGCTCTGTCGGATGTTCCCGAAGGTGGCCTCTCGATCGGCAACTTGTCGTTCAGCGGCGGCGAGGCGACGGTCCAGGTGACGCTCTCCAACGGCGGCTTCCAGTCGATCATCGCTACCGACGTGAGCAACGGCTCGGTCGCTTCCGGAACCAGCACTCCGATTAGCGTCAGCGCGGCGGCGAGTGTCACTCAATTCCAGGTCACTGCTTCGCCGCTGAACGTGTCGGCGGGGGGCACGACCAACGTGACCATCGAGGCCTTGGACGTAAACACCGTCGTGACGAATTTCGCCGACAGCGTGCAACTCACCGATTCGGCCGGCGGGATGACCTTCAACACCTTCCCGTCGTTCGTGAACGGCTACGCCACGGTCACGGTCACGCTCGAGCAGGCCGGGTCGCAATCGATCACGGCCCAGGATGAGAACCCGAGCAACGCCAGCGTCAACGGCACCGTAACCGGGATTTCCGTCACCGCCGGTGCGGCCAACAAGTTTGTGATCAACGCTTCGACGAGCAGTGCCACGGCCAGCAGTTCGACCAACGAGACGTTCTCCGTCACGGTGGAAGACGCCTATGGCAACCCGATCCAGGGCTTCACGGACACGGTGACGTTGACCGATTCGGCGGGCTTCGGCCCGACCGGCTCGATTTCTTCGCCGCTAGTGTTCAATGCCACAACGGGCGTGGCCACGGCCACGGCCGCTCTGGAAGCGTCCGGCTACCAGTCGATCACGGCCACCGACAGTTCGGCGAGCCCAGTGGCGTCGGCGACTTCAAGTCCGATCTCGATCGTTCCGGCATCGGCGACGCATCTGGTGGTGAGCAATTCGTCGAACAGCTTGACGGCGGGCGGCACGACTAGCGTCTCGATCACGGCAGAAGATCAGTTCGGCAATGTCGTGAAGGGCTACAACGACACGGTGGCGCTGACCGACCCGGGCATGGTTTTCAACTCGTTCTCGTTCACCGGCGGCAAGGCCACGGTCGTGGCCACGCTGGAGACGGCCGGATCGCAGTCGATCGTGGCCCAGGACCAGGTTCCGGGCAATTCCGCGGTCAACGGCACGGCGACGGGGATTTCCGTCACCGCCGGTGCAGCCAACAAGTTTGTGATCAGCGATTCGACGAGCAGTGCGACGGCCAGCAGTTCGACCAACGAAACGTTCTCCGTCACGGTGGAAGACGCCTATGGCAACCCGATCCAGGGCTTCGCGGATACGGTGACGTTGACCGATTCGGCGGGCTTCGGCCCGACCGGCTCGGTATCTTCGCCACTGGTGTTCAATGCTACAACGGGCGTAGCCACGGCGACAGCCGCGCTGGAAGCCGCCGGCTACCAGTCGATCACGGCCACCGACAGTTCGGCGAGCCCAGTCGCTTCGGCGACCTCGAGCCCGATTTCGATCATTCCGGCCTCGGCCACGCAGTTGTTGGTCAGCAATTCGACGAACAACTTGACGGCCGGCGGCACGACCAGCGTCTCGATCACGGCCGAAGATCAGTTCGGCAACGTCGTGAAGGGCTACAACGACACGGTGGCGCTGACCGACCCGGGCATGGTGCTCAATTCGTTCTCGTTCACCGGCGGCAAGGCCACGGTCGTGGCCACGCTGGAGACTGCCGGGTCGCAGTCGATCGTGGCCCAGGACCAGGTTCCGGGTAATTCCACGGTCAACGGCACGGCGACGGGGATTTCCGTCACCGCCGGCGAGGCCAGCAAGTTCGTGATCAGCGATTCGACGAGCAGTGCCACGGCCAGCAGTTCGACCAACGAGACCTTCCTGGTCACGGTGGAAGACGCCTACGGCAATCCGGCCCAGGGCTTCACGGACACAGTGACGTTGACCGATTCGGCCGGCTTCGGCCCGACGGGCTCGATTTCTTCGCCGCTAGTGTTCAATGCCACGACGGGCGTAGCCACGGCCACGGCCGCTCTGGAAGCGTCCGGCTACCAGTCGATCACGGCCACTGACAGTTCGGCGAGCCCAGTGGCTTCGGCGACCTCGAGCCCGATTTCGATCATTCCGGCCTCGGCCACGCAGTTGTTGGTCAGCAATTCGTCGAACAGCTTGACGGCGGGCGGCACGACCAGCGTCTCGATCACGGCTGAAGATCAGTTCGGGAACGTCGTGAAGGGCTACAACGACACGGTGGCGTTGACCGATCCGGGCATGGTCTTCAATTCGTTCTCGTTCACCGGCGGCAAGGCCACGGTCGTGGCCACGCTGGAGACGGCCGGGTCGCAGTCGATCGTGGCCCAGGACCAGGTTCCGGGTAATTCCACGGTCAACGGCACGGCGACGGGGATTTCCGTCACCGCCGGCGCGGCCAGCAAGTTCGTGATCAGCGAGTCGACGAGCAGCACTACGGCCAGCAGTTCGACCAACGAGACGTTCTCCGTCACGGTGGAAGACGCTTACGGCAATCCGGCCCAGGGCTTCACCGACACGGTGACGTTGACCGATTCGGCCGGCTTCGGCCCGACCGGCTCGGTTTCTTCGCCGCTGGTGTTCAATGCCACGACGGGCGTAGCCACGGCCACGGCCGCTCTGGAAGCGTCCGGCTACCAGTCGATCACGGCCACCGACAGTTCGGCGAGCCCGGTGGCTTCGGCGACTTCGAGTCCGATCTCGATCATTCCGGCCTCGGCCACGCAGTTGTTGGTCAGCAATTCGTCGAACAGCTTGACGGCGGGCGGCACGACCAGCGTCTCGATCACGGCCGAAGATCAGTTCGGCAATGTCGTGAAGGGCTACAACGACACGGTGGCGTTGAACGATCCGGGCATGGTCTTCAACTCGTTCTCGTTCACCGGCGGCAAGGCCACGGTCGTGGCCACGCTGGAGACCGCCGGATCGCAGTCGATCGTGGCCCAGGACCAGGTTCCGGGTAATTCCACGGTCAACGGCACGGCGACGGGGATTTCCGTCACCGCCGGTGCGGCCAATAAGTTTGTGATCAGCGATTCGACGAGCAGTGCCACGGCCAGCAGTTCGACCAACGAGACCTTCCTGGTCACGGTGGAAGACGCCTACGGCAATCCGGCCCAGGGCTTCACGGACACAGTGACGTTGACCGATTCGGCCGGCTTCGGCCCGACGGGCTCGATTTCTTCGCCGCTAGTGTTCAATGCCACGACGGGCGTAGCCACGGCCACGGCCGCTCTGGAAGCGTCCGGCTACCAGTCGATCACGGCCACCGACAGTTCGGCGAGCCCGGTGGCTTCGGCGACTTCGAGTCCGATCTCGATCATTCCGGCCTCGGCCACCCAGTTGTTGGTCAGCAATTCGTCGAACAGCTTGACGGCGGGCGGCACGACCAGCGTCTCGATCACGGCTGAAGATCAGTTCGGCAACGTCGTGAAGGGCTACAACGACACGGTGGCGTTGACCGATCCGGGCATGGTCTTCAATTCGTTCTCGTTCACCGGCGGCAAGGCCACGGTCGTGGCCACGCTGGAGACAGCCGGGTCGCAGTCGATCGTGGCTCAGGACCAGGTTCCGGGTAATTCCACGGTCAACGGCACGGCGACGGGAATTTCCGTCACCGCCGGTGCGGCCAACAAGTTCGTAATCAGCGCTTCGACGAGCCATGCGACCGCCAGCAGCACGGCCAACGAGACGTTCTCCGTCACGGTGGAAGACGCCTACGGCAACCCGGCTCAGGGCTTCACCGACACGGTGACGTTGACCGATTCGGCTGGCTTCGGTCCGACCGGCTCGGTTTCTTCGCCGCTGGTGTTCAATGCCACGACGGGCGTGGCCACGGCCACGGCCGCTCTGGAAGCGTCCGGTTACCAATCGATCACGGCCATCGACAGCTCGGCGAGCCCGGTGGCGTCGGCGACCTCGAGTGCAATTTCGGTTGCTCCGGCGTCAGCTTCGGAATTGTTGGTCGGCGCCGTGCCGACAACGGTCAACGCGGGCGGCACGACCAGCGTCTCGATTACGGCCTTGGATCAGTTCGGCAACTTGGTCAAGACCTTCTCGGATAGCGTGGCCCTGAGCGATCCATCGGGCGGACTTTCGTTCAACACGTTGTCGTTCAGCGGTGGCGAGGCGACTGTGATCGCCACTCTCTCCACGGGTGGCAACCAGTCCATCATCGCTACGGACGTGAGCACCCCGTCGGTCACCGCCGGAACCAGCACCTCGATTAGCGTCAGCGCGGCGACGGGAGTCGCCAAGCTCGTGGTCACGGCTTCGCCGACGAACCTGGCGGCGGGGAGCACGACCAACGTAACCATCGTGGCCGAAGACGCTAGCAACGCCGTCGTGATGAATTTCGCCGACAGCGTGCAACTCACCGATTCGGCGGGCGAGTTGACCTTCAACACCTTCCCATCGTTCGCAAACGGCAAGGCCACGGTGACGGTCACGCTCGAACAGGCCGGGTCGCAGTCGATCACGGCCCAGGACGAGAACCCGAGCAACGCCACGGTCAGCGGCACGGTGACCGGGATCTCCGTCACCGCCGGTGCGGCCAACAAGTTCGTGATCAGTGCTTCGACGAGCAGCGCCACGGCCAGCAGCACGGCCAACGAGACGTTCCTGGTCACGGTGGAAGACGCCTACGGCAACCCGGCTCAGGGCTTCGCGGACACGGTGACGTTGACCGATTCGGCCGGCTTCGGCCCGACCGGCTCGATTTCTTCGCCGCTGGTGTTCAATGCCACGACGGGCGTGGCCACGGCGACGGCCGCGCTGGAAGCATCCGGCTACCAGACGATCACGGCCACCGACAGTTCGGTCAGCCCTGTGGCGTCGGCGATTTCGAGCCCGATTTCGATCGTCCCGGCCTCGGCCACGCATCTGGTGGTGAGCAACTCGACGAGCAACTTGGCCGCAGGTGGCACGACCAGCGTGTCGATCACGGCGGAAGATCAGTTCGGCAATATCGTGAAGAGCTACAACGACAATGTGGCGTTGACCGATCCGGGCATGGTGTTCAGTTCGTTCTCGTTCACCGGCGGCAAGGCCACGGTTACGGCCACGCTGGAGACCGCTGGATCGCAATCGATCGTGGCCCAGGACCAGGTTCCGGGGAATTCCACGGTCAACGGCACGGCGACGGGGATTTCCGTCACCGCCGGTGCGGCCAATAAGTTCGTGATCAGCCAGTCGACGAGCACCGCCACGGCCAGCGTTAGTCCGAACGAGACCTTCTCGGTCACGGTGGAAGATGCCTATGGCAATCCGGTCCAGAACTTCACCGACACGGTGACCTTGTCGGATCCGCCGAGCGTGAGTCCTTCGCCGCCGCTCGTCTTCAACGCCACGAGCGGCGTGGCCACGCTCTCCAGTCATTTCCAGGTGGCCGGAACGTACACGATCACGGCTCACGACAGCACGAGCCCCGTGGCGGATGCAACCGGCAGCCCGTTTGTGATCGTGCCGGCGTCGACCACGCAGTTGGTGGTTAGCAACTCGACGAACAACTTGTCGGCAGGTGGCACGACCAGCGTCTCGATCACCGCCGAAGATCAGTTCGGCAACGTCGTGAGCAGCTTCTCGGACGCCGTGCAGCTCACCGATTCGGCGGGCGGAATGACGTTCAACACGTTGTCGTTCACCGGCGGCAAGACCACCATCACCGCCACGCTGGAGAATGCCAGCACGCAATCGATCGTGGCCCAGGACGAGGTTCCGGGCAATTCCACGGTCAACGGCACGGCGACGGGGATTTCCGTCACCGCCGGTGCGGCCAATAAGTTCGTGATCAGCGCTTCAACGAGCAGTGCCACGGCCAGCAGCACGGCCAACGAGACGTTCTCCGTCACGGTAGAAGACGCCTACGGAAATCCGATCCAGAACTTCACGGACACGGTGACGTTGACCGATTCGGCCGGTTTCGGCCCGACCGGAACGATTTCCTCGCCGCTGGCGTTCAACGCCACGACGGGTGTGGCCACGGCGACCGGCACGCTGGAAGCATCCGGCTACCAGTCGATCACGGCCACCGATAGTTCGGCGAGCCCGGTGGCGTCTGCAACTTCGAGCCCGATCTCGATTGTCCCGGCCTCGGCGACCCATCTGTTGGTGAGCAATTCGTCGAACAACTTGACGGCGGGCGGCACGACCAGCATCTCGATCACGGCCGAAGATCAGTTCGGCAATATCGTGAAGAGCTACAATGACAATGTGGCGTTGACCGATCCGGGCATGGTCTTCAACTCGTTCTCGTTCACCAGCGGCAAGGCCACCGTTACGGCCACGCTGGACACAGCCGGTTCTCAATCGATCGTGGCCCAGGATCAGGTTCCCGGCAATTCCACGGTCAACGGCACGGCGACGGGGATTTCCGTCACCGCCGGTGCGGCCAACAAGTTCGTGATCAGCGCTTCGACGAGCAGTGCGACGGCCAGCAGCACGGCCAACGAGACGTTCCTGGTCACGGTCGAAGACGCCTACGGCAACCCGGCCCAGGGCTTCACCGACACGGTGACGTTGACCGATTCGGCCGGCTTCGGCCCGACCGGCTCGATTTCTTCGCCACTGTCGTTCAATGCCACGACGGGCGTGGCCACGGCGACGGGCACGCTGGAAGCCTCCGGTTACCAGTCGATCACGGCCACCGACAGCTCGGCGAGCCCGGTGGCATCGGCAACTTCGAGCCCGATCTCGATCGTTCCGGCCTCGGCGACGCATCTGGTGGTGAGCAATTCGACGAACAACTTGACGGCCGGCGGCACGACCAGCGTCTCGATCACTGCCGAAGATCAGTTCGGCAACGTCGTGAAGACCTTCTCGGACGGCGTGCAACTCACCGATTCGGCGGGCGAAATGACGTTCAATACGTTGTCGTTCACCGGCGGCAAGACCACGGTCACGGCCACGCTGGAGAATGCGACTACGCAGTCGATCACGGCCCAGGACCAGGTTCCGGGCAATTCCACGGTCAACGGCACGGCGACGGGGATTTCCGTCACCGCCGGTGCGGCCAACAAGTTCTTGATCAGCGCTTCGACGAGCAGTGCGACGGCCAGCAGCACGACCAACGAGACGTTCCTGGTCACGGTGGAAGACGCCTACGGCAATCCAATCCAGAACTTCGCGGACACGGTGACGTTGACCGATTCGGCCGGCTTCGGCCCGACCGGAACGATTTCTTCGCCGCTGGCGTTCAATGCCACGACGGGCGTGGCCACGGCGACGGCCGCGCTGGAAGCATCCGGCTACCAGTCGATCACGGCCCATGACAGCTCGGCCACCCCGGTGGCGAATGCGACTTCGAGCCCGATCTCAATCGTGCCGGCCTCGGCCACGCAGTTGCTGGTCAGTGCTTCGCCGACAACTCTGGCTGCCGGTGCGGCGACCCTGGTGTCGATCACCGCCGAGGACCAGTTCAACAACGTTGTCACCGGCTTCTCGGACAACGTCACCCTGAGCGATTCGCTGGGCGGCGAGGCCGTCAACACGCTGTCGTTCTCGGCTGGCAAGGCCACGGTGGCGGCCACGCTCGATTCGGTCGGCACGCAAACGATTACGGCGACCGACACGGCCAGTACGCTCAGCGGCACGTCCGCGGCCATCACGGTCAGCGGGGCCTCGGGCGTCGCCAGCAAGTTGTTGATTTCGACCTCGACGAACAGCCTGGCGGCCGGCAGCACGATGCTGGTGACGGTCACGGCCGAAGATTCGCTCAACGAAGTGGTATCGACCTTTGGCGATACGGTGACGCTCTCCGATTCGTTGGGCGGCGCAACCATTACTGGTGGCGCATTCAACCTCGGCAAGGCCACGTTCGTCGCCACGCTTGATAAGGCCGGTTCGCAAAGCATCGCGGCCACTGATATTTCGAGCCTTACGGTGGCCGGCGCCACAAGCGGTGCGATCAGCGTCACCGCCTTGTCGGCAACGCACCTGGTGGTCTCGGCCCCGGCGACGGATCCGGCCGGCACGAACTTCAACCTGACCGTCACGGCCGAAGATCAATTCGGCAACCCGACGAACTTTGCCGGTACGGTGACGATTACGACCAGCGACGTGGCCACGGGCGTGACGGTGTCGGCTCCCGCTTCGCTCAGTGGTGGCGTGGGCACGTTCAATGCCACGCTGATCCGCGAAGGCAACCAGACTTTGACGGCCACGTCCGGCATCACCGGCACGACGACCGTCGATGTGACCGCCCTGTCGGCCACGCACTTCGTGGTCGGTATCGGCAAGTTTGAGACCACGGCCGTCGCCTTCCCGCTGACCGTGATCGCTGCCGATCCGTACGGCAACCCCGATCCGAACTTCACCGGCACGGTGACGCTGTCGAGCTCCGATGGCGGCGCGACGCTGCCCAGCCCGGTCTACACGTTTACGGCCGGCGACAACGGCATCTACGTCTACAACAGCACCAGCCCCAGCAACGAGCCGGTGCTGGTCGCCACGGGCGCCCAGTCGATCACGGCCACCTCGGGCGTATTGACCGGCACGGGCACGACGGACGTGGTTTCGAATACGGCCACGCACTTCGTGATTACGTCGAACCCGTCGACCGTGACCGCCGGCCAGTCGTTCAGCGTGACGGTGACGGCCGAAGACGCCGCCAATAACGTGGCGGCCACCTTCGCCGACACGGTCAACTTCACCAGCAGCGACACGAACGGCAGCGTCGTCGAGCCGAACGGTGGCCTTCCCTACACGTTCACCGCGTCTGGCAACCACGGCGTAGCCACGCTCAACGCGACGCTGATCACCGAGGGCACGCAGACGATCACGGCCACGGATCAGTCCACGCCGACGATCACGGGCGTTGGCAGCTTCACGGTGACCGCCTCGGCGGCCACGAACTTCGTGGTCACCGCCGCCGACCTCGTCGGCCGGACAAGCGACGAGCATCACCGTCGCCGTGGAAGATCAGTACGGCAATGCGGTACAGAACTTCTCCGACGCGGTGACGTTGTCGATTCGGCCGGCGTTGGCCCGACCGGGTCGATTTCGAACGCCTTGACCTTCAATGCCACGACCGGCGTCGCCACGGCTTCGGCCGTGTTGGAAGTGGCCGGGGCCCAGACGATCACGGTGGTGGACACGCCGCATAACGCGATCACCGGCACCAGCGGTGCGATCACGGTGACTCCGGCCGCCGCCGCCAAGCTGGTGGTCAGCGCGCCGGGAACCGCCACCACGGGCACCGGATTCAACGCCACGGTGACCGCCGAAGACACCTACAATAACGTGGCCACCGGCTTCAACGGCACGGCCACTCTGACGAGTTCCGGTTCGACGCTGACGTTCACCCCGCCGACGAACAACATCGTCAACGGTACGGGCGCATTCAGCGTCACCTTCAGCTCGTCGGGCTCGCTGTCGATCACGGCTTCGGATTCGCCGGCCTCGTTGCAGCCCGGCACCAGCAGCCCGATCGTGGTCAGTTCGAACGGCCCCGCCCAGTTCGTAGTCACCGCCTCGCCGGCGAGCGTTACGGCTGGCGGCACGACGAGCGTCACGATCACGGCCGAGGATTCGCTGGGGCACCCGATCAGTCCCTTCACGGACACGGTATCGCTCAGCGATTCGCTGGGTGGCGAGACGTTCACCAGTGCAGCCTTCACGGGCGGAGTGGCGACGTTCACTGCCACGCTGGACAAGGCGGGCACGCAAACGATCTCGGCAGTGGATGCCGCTCACCCGGGCGTCACCACCAACCCGGCCGCGGTGGTGAGCGTCAGCCCATCGACCGTGTCGCAGTTCGTGCTGAGCGCCACGCCGTCGGCCTTCACGGCGGGCGGTTCGACGACCTTGAAGGTGACGGCGGAAGACCAGTTCAACAATGTCGTCGTAACCTTCGCAAACAGCCCGACGGTGACGCTCGCCGATTCGGACGGCCCTGCGAGCGCCAGCTTCAGCAACCCGACGTATTCGGGCGGCATCGGCACGTACACGGCTACGCTGGGCACGCCGGGGAATCAGACGATTTCGGCCTCGATCACCGGCGCCAGTGGCTCATTGGCGCTCAATGTCGGTGCTACGGCAATCGCGCCGGTGCTGACGCTCGCCGGGACCGCGACGAACTACGCGACCACGTTCCAGTCGAACGAGTTGATCGAGAGCAACGTGGTGGTCACCGACAACACGACGCTGACCGGGGCTACCATCCAGATCACGAACCTCAAGGATGGCACCAACGAATCTCTGGCGGTCAATGCTACCGCGTTCTCCGCCAGCGGTCTGACGTCGGATCCGTATAACGCAGCCACCGGAACGCTGACCCTCACCGGTCCGGGAACCGTGGCGGAGTACGAGTCGGTGCTCAACACGTTGATGTACAATGACGCGGCGGCCAGTCCGAACCCGACGACTCGGAACATCCAGTTCACGGTGACCGACGCCAACGGCTTGAAGAGCAACCTGGCGGTGGCGACCGTCAGCTTCACCGGCACCTATACCGAGACCGCTGGGCCGAATACGGCGGTCAACCCGGTCATCATCATCGACTCGGGCGCCGTGGTGAACGCGACGAGCATCACCGAGCGCCACGGTATCGATCGGCAGCGGGTTTGTCAGTTCGACCCAGGACGTCTTGGGCCTCAGCAACAATTTCCAGCAGAACTACCACATCACGTTGTCGTACCCGGCGTCGAATGAGATCGTGCTCACCGGCACTGCCCAGACCACGCCGGCACAGTACGAGGTGGAGTTGGACAACATTACCTATCACGGACACCAGCCACGATGAACTGAACCCGATGAAGCAATTCACCTTCACGATCGCGAGCGGCACCGCATCGAGCACGGCGGACATCAAGAACTACAATTTCGTGACGGTGGATACGAACCCGACGGTCACCACATCGACCGGTCCGACGACCTACACGGCCCTGACCGGATTCCAGCCAGTTGATTCGCTCGTGGCGGTCACGGATCCCGACTCGGCCAGCATCAGCAGTGCCACGGTGACGATCTCGTCCGGCTTCATTACCGGCCAGGACACGCTCGAAGAGAATCCGTTAGCGACGTTGCCCGGGGGCGTGACGGCGTCGTTCAGTACGCGCCTCGGGTGCTCTGGTTATCTCGGGCACGCCTCAGACGCTGGCGGAATACACGACGCTGCTGGAAGGCGTGGAGTACCAGAACGCCGGCCTCAACCTGAGCCAGCGTACGATCTCGTTCGTGGTCAACAACGCTCTGAGTTCGACCGTGGCCGGAAACAGCCAGTACACGAAGGTCATTAGTGAGGTTTCGCCGACGGCGGAAAGGTTCGATTTCAACAGCGATCCCACGAGTTCCACGGCGTCGAACGCTCCGGGCTTCATTGGCGTCGGGCCGAGCCGCGGCTACAGCCAGTCGGTCGGATACGGCTTCAGCGACGCGGTATCGAACTTCACGCCGTTCTCCGCGACTGCGGTCGAGGCAGTAGGCGTCAGCGGGACTCAGATTTCGAGCACTGATGCTGCGATGTTCGAAGACGGGATCGTCAGCCCCTCGGGCTCGCCGCAGGAGTTCACGGTCACCACGCAGACGGGCACCTCGTACGATCTGCGAGTGTATGTCGGCAATCCGACTTCCTCGTTGAGCAACATCCAGGTGACCGTCTACACCGGCTCGATTACGAACCTGGAACAGACGCAGCTCATGCAGGTGTCGGGTGTCTCGACGACGGCCGGCGGGTTGAATGCGTTTGCCGCGATCGAGCTGGACGGCTTGGTTGCCGGCGGCGTGACCACGGCAGCCGGTTCGGAGATCACCGTGGTGATCAAGTCGACCTCGGGCTACGTATATACCGAAGGCATGGACTTCGCACTCCACGGCAGCTTGCCAGCCATCGCGCATCAGGATCCGGCTGGTGGCGTGGCGCCGGCCGGTAGCCCGCCGGTGCCGGCGCTGACGATGAGCCAATTGCAACCGGTCGTCAATCAGGCAATCGCCGTCTGGGCCGCGGCCGGCATCACGCCGGCCCAGGTCGCCGCCTTGCAGTCGACGCACTTCGTCATCACCAACCTGGAGAGCCAAGGCGCTCTGGCGTTGACTGGTTCCAACACGGTGCAGATCGACTCCACGGCCGACGGCTATGGCTGGTTCGTCGATTCGTCGGTGATCGATCCGACGGCCTTCGGCATTACGACGACGGCTTACTCGGTACACGCGGGAGTCGACAGCCCGGCGTACAACCACATGGATTTGCTGACGGTCGTGACGCACGAACTGGGCCACATCCTGGGTCTGGCCGATGTCTCGGCAACGTTCCTGCCCAACGACTTGATGGACATCGACCTGCCGACGGGTACCCGCCGCCTGCCGACGCCGACGGACGTCGACGCCGTATTCGCGGGCGGATTCGACACGACGACGCAAACCGCACCCATCGGAGTGCCGCAAGCGTTTACGATGGCCACGCCGCTCTCGTCGAACGAGGACGATACGTTCGAAGTGGATCCGGCACTTGCTCAGGCTTGGGCCGCCTGGCACTCGACCATGACGTCGGCTGGGCCTGGCGACCCGGACGGTGGCAGTGGGACGAGCGACGGAGCAACGGTCGAGTTTGGACGCAACGGGTACTTCTCGGCGATGGGCCAGATCGGTCGCTGGTTCCAGAAATAGGGCCGGTTTCAGTCCGGCAAGATTGACACCGTAAAATCGACGCTGATTAGTTCCCCGAGGCAGATAACCTGCCTCGGGGAACTGCGTTAAAGCTCAAGGACGCGCAGTCGGTGAAATCTTCGCGTCCAGGGGCCGGCCCGATTCTCGGGCCTGGGGCCAATTGAATTTGGCAAGCCGAGCATCGCGCCGGCCGTGAGACGGAGCATCGGCGTTTTGGGGGACGTGCGGTTCGGCGGCGATCCTGAATTTGATGCTCGAATGACCGCGAACGGGTTCTCGACCCTACCTGCCCGATTCAGCCCTGTCGCCGCCTTACGGCGACGAAAATGCTGGCGGGATGCGTCACCCCTGCCATGCGTTTGTTGCGGCCACATTCGTCCGTAGTGACCGGACAATGGCCCGTGAAGAGCACCCGCTGCCGCTGATCGGCTGCGAAGGCCGCCCGGGGTCACTCGGTGCGGCGCATGCCGGCGAGCAAGGCTTCCGAGGATCGCAAGCGACCGCGTTCGTCGGCGATTTGCCGATTGAGTTCTGCGGCCTGTTCGTCGTGTTGTGCTTGAGCCTGGCGAAGGAACTCGACCGGATTCGAGGTGGTGTTCGCCATCCGCCGGTCGAGAAGCAGCTTTTTTTCCACCACCGACCGCTGAACAGTCAAACGCCTCAGTTGAGACCGCTGTTGGTTCAGTTGGTCGACTGCATCCTCGTAAGTGTAAACGGTGTCCTCGCAACAGGAACCGAGGGGCAGGACGACCAGAAGCACTAAAAGGCGAGACCAACGAGAAAACTGGAGCTTCAGAGTCATGGCCGGAAAATCCAAGGAAAGCACGTACTTTCCCTAGCTTAACCCGGCGGCGCCGCCCCTGCGAGCAGTGTCTTCGAAAAACGTCACGAGTTGCCGCAGACATTGCCGTTGCTCGTAGCGTTCGATTACTTGGGCCCGGGCGGCTGCCCCGAGCTTTCGCGATCGTTGAGGATCGAGTAAAGCCTGGGAAGCTCTGGCAGTTAGGCCTTCGACGTCGAAGAAATCCGCGAGCAGGCCATGTTTCTCGTCGTGGCAGACTTCGGCCACGGGGGGGGTGTTTGAAGCCACGATCGTACACTCGGTCGACATCGCTTGCAGCAGCGACCAGGAGACTACGAACGGAACGGTGAGATACATGTGGATGTCACCCAGACTGAAAAGTGTCACCAAGTCGTGGGGCGAGATCCGGCCGAGAAAATGAAACTTCGACAAATCGTAGGTTCCACGCGAAAGCACGTATTGTTTGAAGGTGGCTGGCTCGATCACGCGTCCTTCATGACCGTACTGGGTCAATTCCTCGCCGGCTACCAGGAAGACGATGTCATCGAACTGACGCGACAAACGGTCCGCCACTTGCATGAAAATATCGAATCCGCGCCAGGATTCGAGGCCCGGCGACGCGTAGGTAACAACCTTCGTGTTCGGGCCGATGCGAATGTTTTGGAACGGTAGATCCCGTGCTCCCGGACGGCGGCGAAAGAATTCGGTATCGATCCCGTCGTGGATGACCTCGATTTTGTGTTGCAATTCGGGGGGGGCCGTTTCGCGCTGGAAATGGGTCGGCGTGTAGGCGGCATCGATCAGGTGCAGCAGGCGGTAGTTCATCACGTGCCCGGCCGCGGCCGCCAGACGTTCTTCCTCGTTGGGGCCAAAGTCAGGCCGCAAGGCAAAGGCGTCGGTCCAATACGGTGGAGGCAACCACTCGAAGTAGCCGATCATCGGACACTTGTACAACTGACGCAAAAAGAACAGCGATCCGAAATAGGTGTGCCCGACGACCAGGTCGGGCTGAATTTGCGGCGTCGAACGCAGCCCCTGGAAAATGGCTGCCATGTGTACGAAGGGCTCCATCGCCGTACGGTCGCTGCGATAGATCTTTGGCAAAGGGCCAGGCTTGACGTGATAGTTCCAATGATCGAAGGGCAATTGCAGATGCGTGGTATCGACCGAGGTCAAAAACGAACAATGCCATCCGAAGCCCGTCGAGAGCTGCGCTGCCAGGTGGCCAAATTGGGCCGGAAAAGATGGGTGTATGAAGAGAATATGCATGGGCGGAACCAAGGTGCGAAGGGCTGGCTAGCCTGGTGGGTGTTTGTCGTCCTTAGTCGGCAAGCCGTATTCCCCCGGCGTGCCTCGCCCGGCCTGCGAAGGGCGCAGATGTGCCGCAAAGCCAAGCAATCTAACTACACGCACCCGGATAATACTATGGACGACCAACATGCCAGCGACAGTCAATCGGCCATTGGCCCAAATAAGAACATGGCCCAATAGGAACCTGCCCCTCGCCGCCGGTTCCGACATCGCAGGGCTCGTATTATTGGCCTGCGCCGGGTTAGTGTAATTGCCCACGTATCAAATGTCGACAACATTCCGCGATTTCTGCACTACGGGCATAACCACCTTTCCAACCGTTTTAACAGATCAATTCAGCGTAATCCGGTGTGCCGGCTGCCAGGGAAACGGCAAGTGAAGGCGGAGCCAAACAGTGTTTGCAAGCAGCCCCCGAAATCTTCCCTGCATAACACGGATCGGCCGTGGCAATGAAGGGGGCCGCTGCGACAAATTGTCGTGCGACGCGTAGATTGCGTTTTCTCCAGCGACTCTTGTGACTCGTCGTCGGCAACCGCCCCCTCAGCGCGGTTTCGATGCACGTCAGCGATTCCGGGAACCGGTAAGTGACGCGCAACACGTCTGTAGCAAGGTTCGTTTCGAATCGCCTGGCACGAGGGTATGATAGAGTTTTGCGAGTGGAAACGACGGGACTATTATTTATTTATTCTCCACGGCTTCGCAGTTCTCTTTGTCGTTGAGTTCATAGCGTGACCACGGAAACCGATGTTGTGGCATTGGCCATTCGGCATCACCAGGCCGGTGAACTGGCGCTGGCCGAGCCGATCTATCGCCAACTTCTCGCTCGGGAGCCCGGGAGTGCAGACGCGTGGCACCTGTTGGGCGTGTTGACGCACCAGCGGGGCGAGCACCTGCAGGGTCTCGAGTATATTGGGCATGCCATTCGGCTGAACCCCAAAGCCGGGGTTTATTACAACAACTTGGGCGTTGTGCAGCAGGCGTTATGCGATTTGGAGGCGGCCGCCAAGGCCTTTCAAACCGCTACTGAGCTGTTGCCGCACTACGTGGAAGCCCACTGCAACCTGGCCAATGTGTGCCGGGACTTGGGACGTTTTGCGGAGGCCGAGACGGCTTGTCGGCGAGTATTGGAACTGGATCCAAACCGTGCCGACGTCTATTACATGTTGGGTAATCTTGGCCGCGTGCGGGGCGATATGCAGGCTGCTCTGTCCGCCTATCGCGAGGCAGGAAAGCGGCAGACGGCATGGCTTGAACTGCTGGTCAACTGGGGCGATACCCTGCGCGAGGTGGGCTATCGTACCGAAGCCGTAGAATTGCTCGAACGGACCGTCGCCATGCATCCAGACTCACCCCTGGCGCTCAACAACTTGGGCTTGGCTCTGAGTGATTGCGGCGATTTTGACCGGGCGACTTCAATCCTCGAACGAGCGGCGAATCTGGCGCCGCATCTGGCCGAGCCCTACAACAACATGGGCAATATTCATTTTCGGCAGGCTCGATACGCCGAGGCGGTCAACGCTTATCAACATGCCGTCAGGATAAATCCCCGTTATTCCCAGGCCTACAGCAATCTGGGCGCTGCGCTCCTGATGGTCGGCGAAGCGGACCAAGCCATTCAGGCCTTGCGACAATCCATTCAGCTTGAGCCCAATTCTCCTGGGTCGTTCAACAATCTTGGAACGGCGCTCAAAGACCAGGGGCGGGTGGCCGAGGCGCTTCCCATGCTGCAGCAGGCGGTCAAGGTTGACCCTGCCTGTGCCGCGGCGCACAGCAGTCTGCTGTATTGCCTGAACTACACCCGGATCGACGGCCCAACGCTGCTGGCGGCACATCGAGAATGGGAAGCTCAGCATACCCGCGATGTGGTGGCGCCTTTGCGTGGGGCACCTGGCCCGCGCGACTCCAAGCGACCGCTGCGCATCGGATACGTTTCGCCCGATTTTCGCCGCCATCCTGTCACGGCATTCATGGAACCGGTGTTGCGGCAGTACGATCGGGACAATTTTCAGACGTTCATCTATTCAGAATCCGCGAGTGCCGACGCCACCACGCTGCAATCTCGCAGCCTGGTGACGCTCTGGCGCGATACGTTCGGCTGGACGGATCGGGAACTTGTTGACCGCATACGCGCTGACGAGATCGATATTCTGGTCGAGTTGGCAGGCCACACGTCGCAAAGCCGGTTGCGGGCCTTTGCGTTTCGGCCGGCGCCGATCCTCGTCAGCTACCTTGGTTACCCGGCGACGACCGGGCTGTCGGCCATCGACTACCGGCTGACCGACGCCGTGGCCGATCCGCCGGGCGAGCCGGAGCATTACTCGGAACAATTGTGGCGGCTGTCGCCCGGGTTCTGCTGTTATATGCCGGTCCCGGACGCGCCGCCGGTGTCGGATTTGCCTTGTGCCAGCCGGCGAGAAATCACCTTCGGCGGTCTCCATCATCTGGCCAAACTCAACGGAGACGTTCTGGATCTTTGGGCGAGGTTGTTGGCAGTGCTGCCCGAGGCTCGTCTATTTCTGTTTCGCGATACGTTGCGCGGCGCGGCCGCCGAACACCTTGCTCGCGAGTTGACCGTGCGCGGCATTAGCGCGGATCGGTTCGAGTTGCGCTCGCAACTACGAACACCAAGCAGCCATTTGTCGCTGTATCACGAAATCGACGTGGCCCTCGACGTGTTCCCCTGGAGCGGCCATACCACGGCTTGTGAAGCACTTTTCATGGGGGTGCCGGTCGTCACCTTGCGAGGCAATCGTTTTGCGGGGCGAATGGTGGCCAGCGTCCTGAACCTGGCAGGTCGTAGCGAATGGGTTGCCGACAGCGGCGAACAGTATGTTGCCATAGCCGAGCGGCTGGTCGAAGATCGGACGACATTGGCGGCGCTCCGTGCCACGGAGCGTGGGCGCTTGCTTCAGTCGCCGTTGTGCGACGCCACTTTGTTCACGCGTGGCCTGGAGGAAGCCTATCGCGGCATGTGGCAGCGCTATTGCGCGTCGTCGCCGAGCGCCTAGGCAATGGCGGGTCGGTCTCGACCGCAATGTGAAGGCAAGAGTCTTTAATGGGCCGACAAAACGGTATGCCGACGATGATTCCTGCGACGGAACCGATTGCTGCGTTTGCTCCCAAGGCGCACATCTTATTTCAAGGTGACTCAATCACCGACGGCAATCGCGGGCGAAACGCGGACCCGAACGATATCCTGGGACATGGCTACGTTTTCATCATCGCCGCTCGGCATGCAGCGGCGTTTCCGGAACGGAAACTCGACTTCATCAACCGCGGCGTAGGCGGCGATACGATTCACGACCTGGACAAACGTTGGCAAACCGACGCGCTCGACCTGCATCCCGATTTATTGAGCATCCTCGTCGGCGTGAACGACAACGACATCGACGTCCTACTTGGTAACTTCGAACGGACCTATGACAGGCTCCTCGGCGAAGCGAGGACGGCAAATCCGAACCTCAAGCTGGTGCTTTGCGAACCCTTCATGAAGCTAGTGGGAAGATATACGCGCGACTGAACGGACGACAGGAAATGGTTGCCAGGCTCGCGCACCAGCATGGTGCGGCGCTGGTGCAGTTTCAACGCGTTTTCGACGAAGCCGCGCAGCGTGCGCCTGCCGACTACTGGATTTGGGACGGCGTTCATCCGACCTATTGTGGGCATCAGCTGATGGCCGACGAATGGGAGCGAGTTGTTCGCGACTTTTGGAAATAGGCAGGCCTATGAAATTGCCGCCCGGAAAGAATTGCAAGAATCCAAGAATCGTAGCGGGTGAGCTGATTCTTTTCTGGGCTCAGCCGGCAGAATGCAGGCCATTCCACCTCCGCTCTGCGCCAGCAAAGGCGTGCCCGGCCAAGGCCCGTGATCAGGCACACTTCCGACGAGCACACGTCCGATCAGCTTCCGCTTTCCGGCGTCGCCTGGATGTCGTGTACGTCGAGGCCGTAGGGTTCGTTACCGGGCGTTTGCGTGGAGTATGACGCCGCCGTGGAATCGGTGTACGACGAGGTAATCGTGCCGACGGTGACGCTGTAGGATTGATTCAGGCTGAGCAAGGCCTGCGAGACATCGCCTAAGCTCTGAATAATCACGATTCGGAAGGTCGACAGCCCGATGATGCCGCCGACGGCGATGAACACCACCAGCAGCAGGTAGGTTGCCGCTTGCACCATTCCGTGATCTTCCTGCCATAATCGTTGGAAGAGCGATCGCTTCATGGTGCTGACTCCGCACGCGCGGCCATTTACCTGGCGGCCATTTCCTAAGCCTCGGCCCGACCACCAACAAGGTGGCCGGCCGGATGTTCTCAGTATGATTGACCTTTGCAGGTCGTCAACGTGAATCGCCGCAGAAGCAACTTCGGCGGAAACGGCCGGTCCACGAGGGCGGTTGTGCCGACTTTTCGATCCGTTCGATAGGGGGGTACCGGTTGTGCCGCGCGGTCTTCAATCGATTGGTCCGGTTTGGTCGAGTTATCGCTTGAGTCCGGTTGGTTCGGCGTCAGAATGAAATTGAATTTCCCGTTCGGACAAGGTTCGCCGTGACAGTGACTCTCGAAAACCCCCAGCCCGCACTCAAACCGGTGCTCAGCTCCCGCTGGGCGCTTCGGCCGGCGCAGGTCGTCTGCTGTGCGTGGTTTGCGCTGTTTTTCCTGTACGTCAGTTTCATCCCCTTGTTTCACACCGACATCTGGGGGCATGTACTCTTCGGGCAGGTGATTCTCGACCAGCATGCCCTGCCGGCCGAAGATCCGTTTCTGCCGCTCGCCGAGGGTATGCCGTTGGTCGATGGCGCGTGGCTTTCGCAAGTGATTTTTGCCGCCGCGGTCCGCGCCTATGGGCCCGAGGGCTTGTCGATGGTCTTTGCCGTGACCGTGCTGCTGACGCACCTGGTTCTGGCCCGGACGTTCTTCTTGCAAACCAAGAGCATCGCTCTGTCTTTGTTGGGCTCGGCGCTGGTTGTGATCATTAGCTGGTCGCGGCACGCTATCATTCGTCCCGAGATCTTCGGGGCACTCTGTTTTGCGATCTTGCTGTGGATGATCGTGCGCTCGGATGCGGAGAGCCGCGTCGATCCGGACGGCACGACGCGGTCGAACTGGCTGGCCACCTGGATTGGGTTGCCGCTGTTGTTCATTCTCTGGACAAACTTGCACGGGTCGTTTCCGGTGGGCGTCATCGTCTTGGGGTGCTATGCCCTGGGACGCTGCATCGAAGTAGCCTGGCGGACGCGGGATTTCTGGGCCGTGGTTCAAGACGCCGACGTGCGACGCTGGGTCGTTTGGACCGAAATCGCGGCCGCAGCCACGCTGGTGAACCCCTATGGCACCGAACTGATCGCCTACACCTTTCGTTTCGGCAACAATGCGAACCTGAAAGACGTGCTGGAATGGTTTCCATTGAAGCTGGTCGACTTCGAAGGTTGGCTGGTGGGATTCTCCGTGGTGTTGGTGATGATTGTGCTGCGGCACAGTCGCCGCGCGGTGCGGCCGGTCGAAGTGCTGCTGTGGGCGTCCATGATGTGGATGCTCGCCGGGGCCGCGCGGATGATCAATTGGTACGCGTTCGCCTTGATGGTGGTGCTGATGCCGCACATGGCCGACGTGCTCCGGCGATTGGTTGACGCGCAAACGCAGGGTGATCCCGGTGCATGGAAACTGTTTCGGACATCGCAGGATCAAAAGCGGTCGTTTACCTTGAGCCTGGTGGCCGTGCTGATGGTTTGGTCGGCCTTCGCCTTCTCGCCGCTGAGCTTTCCGGTTCTGGGCGGTAAACCTCGCGATCCGCGTACGGTTCATAGTCGCCAAACGCCGCTCGCCTTGAGTCAATATCTGCGCAAGAATCCTCCGCGCAACCTGGTATTTACGCCGCAATGGTGGGGCGATTGGCTTTGCTGGAGCGGCCCGCCCGGCATGAAGGTGTTCATGACCACGAACCTGCACCTCGTCCCCGCCACGGTGTGGAACGATTACTTGCGATTATCGGCCGGGCGCCCGGCTGGGATGAGCTTCTCGAACGCTACAACGTGCAGGCGATGGTCGTCGACAAGGATCTGGAGAGTCGGTTGGCGCAGGGCGTCCATCGGCTGGCCGGTTGGACCATCGCGTACGAGGATGATCTGGCGATGTTGATCGTGCGCAACAATCCGGCTGCCGCGGCCGGCCCGGCGAAACCTGCTGTACCAGAGAGTAATTGAGCCGATATGGCCGTGCTAGCTCCTCGCAATTCGATTTGGTTTCTGGCCGCGCAGTTGGCGGTCGTTTCCGTGGCCATCGGCCTGGGCGTGTCGCGCTTGCACGAAGATGAGCAGGCCCATCGTTTGCCGCAGGCCAAGAGCGTGCCGCTGAAGGTTGAGCCTTTGTATGATTACGCAGAAGTCGTTTCGGACGAGCAATTGCAAATGGTATTGGACCGGCTCAAGCCGGCCTTCCGCGGCCGCAAGGCGAGTTTGAACGACGTGGACCACGCCTTGCGGTTTTGGGGCCTCGAAGCCGTGTTCGTCGACGAAGCTTGCCTGTCGGGCGCTGAAATGCGAGAGTTGTTGGTCGACACCAATAAATTCGCCGAGTATTGGGGAAAGGACGCCAGGCCGCTACTGACGAAAACGCCTCGCGGCGTCCGCGTGCGCACGCAAGAGGGGACGACCAGCTCGAGCCACGTCGATCACACGCTGGCCGTACTGGCCGAGATCGGCACCCCGCTCGATTACCCGCTGGTCACGCCGCGGGGGCCTAGCGCCGTCGGGCGCGATCCTGCTCGAATCGCTGCAAGACTTCGCACTCAACCAGGTGGAATACGAATGGTCCACGCTGGCCTACGCTCTCTACTCGGTCGACCGTTCCTGGTACAGCCGCGAAGGCCAGCAGATCACTTACGACCGGCTGGCTCATCGCATGATGCGGCAAGCACCGGGCGAAGGCGTTTGTTTTGGCAACCATCGGCTGTACGGCCTGGTGGCGCTGCTGCGGATCGACGAGCAGGCGCAGATCCTCGATCCGGCAGTTCGTCGGGAAGTCGTCGAATACCTGCAACGCATGACGGCCGAATTCGTGCAGAATCAAAGCTCCGAAGGCTACTTCAACGGCAACTGGGGAGGCGGACGTGGAGCCGGTGCAAACCGGCTGGCGATCCAGCCCAATTCTCTCACCGGTCGTTTGCTGGTAACCGGCCATGCGCTCGAATGGTGGGCCCTGGCGCCGGCCGAGGTGTTGCCGCCGCGCGAGACGCTGGTTCGTGCCGGCCAATGGTTGTGCCGGACCGTGGCCGAATTAGAGCCGCGGATTGTCGAGGAGAACTACAGCTACCTGACGCATGCCGGGCGGGCGTTGGCGTTGTGGCGGCGCAAGGCCCCCGCCGAAGCGTTTCACCAGCAATTGATCGGCTCGTCCGAACCGACCGAGGCTGAAGAATGAGGTCACAGGCGTGGCGCCGAGTTGCCGGCGCAATTGCGCCAGCGAGCGAAGTCGCGAACTGCCAAGGGGCGAAGGCCCTATCGATCACATGGTATTCATTTAATCTTAGATAGGATCACGAGCGTGCCGACGAACACTGAAGTGCTCAACCAGGGGTTCCAGCATCATCACCGGGGCGAATACGCTCAGGCCGAGCAGTTGTACCGCCAGGTTCTGCAAGCCGATCCGCGCCAAGCCGATGCTTGGAACGGTATGGGCGTGTTGGCTCAACAAATGGGTAACCACCGATTGGCAGTGCAGTATCTGCAGCAGGCTATCAACATCAATGCCAACAATTGCATGTACTACAGCAATATGGGCGTGGCCTTGCACGACCTGGGGCAATACGACCACGCCGTGCAGTGCCATCAGCGCGCCCTGCAACTGAATCCCAACGATCCGGCGGCCTTCAACAACCTGGGCATCGTGCTTCGCGATTTGGGGCGTCTGGACGAGTCGATGGTCTGTTGTCAGAACGCCATTCGCCTGCGGCCCGATTATGCCGAGGCCCACAACAACCTGGGCAACGTCCACAAGGACCAGAACAATTTCGCCGAAGCTCAACGCTGCTACGAGCACGCCGTGAGCCTGAACCCGAAGTACGGCCCGGGCCTCAACAACCTGGGCGTCGTCTACCGCGAACAGGGGCGCATGCACCAGGCGCGGGATTGCTTCCAAAGATCCTACGCCGTTACGCCCAACGACGGCTTGCGAATCAAGCGGGCCCTGGTCATGCCAGTCGTACTCGAATCGGCCGAACAAATGCACACGGAACGCAGGCGGCTGCAGCAAGAAATTCGCGAATTGCTGGCCGGCTCTTTGCAACTGCCCGATCCGGTGACCAAGATTGGCATGACGGTGTTCTACCCGGCTTACCATGGGTTCAATGATTGCGAGCTGCACGAGGAGATCGCCCAGGTCTGTTTGCGGGCTACGCCCGCGCTCGAGTTCACGGCCCCCCATTGTCGCGAAGGCGCCGCCGCGCCTCCTGCGGGACGGATCAAGATCGGTTTTGTCAGCAAGTTCTTCAACGAGCATACGATCACCAAGCTGAATGCCGGCATCATGCAGAACCTGGCCCGCGACCGATTCGAAGTCTTCGCGTTCCGCTTCCCGGCGCGGAAGATGCCTGGGCCAAGACCTTGCGCGAGAGCGCTGATCATACGGTCATTCTGTCGCCGATGATCGAGCAGGCCCGCGAACAAATTGCCGCCTGCTCGCTGGACGTGCTGTTCTATCCTGACATCGGCATGGACCCGATGACGTACTTCCTGGCCTTTGCTCGCTTGGCGCCCGTGCAGTGCGTTACCTGGGGCCATCCGGTGACGTCCGGCATTCCGAACATCGACTACTTCATTTCCAGCACCTTGCTCGAACCGCCGGGAGCCGAGGCCCACTACACCGAGCGGCTGGTGACGTTGGAAAACCTGCCCACGTTCTATTACGCGCCGAAGCCGCCCGGAGAACGTCGCTCGCGCGCGGACTTCAAATTGCCCGAGGGCGAGCACCTGTATCTTTGCCCCCAAAGCTTGTTCAAGATGCATCCGGAATTCGACGCCGTGTTGCAGGGAATCCTCCGCGAGGATCCCCAGGGGCGTTTACTTCTGCTGGCCGGTCAGCAGCCGCACTGGACTGAGATCCTCGACGATCGGTTCAAACGCACGATTCCGGACGTCGTCAACCGAATCGAATACCTGGGCCGGATGCCGATTGGTCCGTTCCTCGACATGCTGGCGCTGGTCGACGTGGTTCTCGATCCGTTGCACTTCAGCGGCGGTAATACCAGCTTTGAAGCCTTTTCCGAAGGCTTGCCGATCGTCACCATGCCTGGCGACTTCATGCGGTCGCGCGTGACCGCGGCCATGTACCACCGCATGGGCATTACCGATTGCATCGCGAGCAGCCCTGAAGAATACGTGCGGATCGCCGTACGCCTGGGAACCGATCCGGCCTGGCGCGAGGAGATCTGCACTAGAATTCGCGAGTCCCGTAGCGTGTTGTTCGAAAACCACGCCATGGTGCGCGAATTGGAAGACGTACTCGAGAAAATGGTGCGGCAGCCGGCCTCACTGCCGGCGCCGGCGCCCGTGGCGTAAGCCCCCCCCGATGATGTAAGCCGGAGCATGACGACGTGCAGGGGGCGGCCCATGGCGACGATTGAAGAAGCATTTTCCATGGCGCTGGCACACCATCAGGCCGGACGGTTTGCCGAGGCCGAGCAGATTTACGGTCAGATTCTCGCCGTCGCTCCGCAGCACGCCGACTGCCGGCATCTACTGGGCCTGATCGCGCACCGGTCGGGCCGAAGTGATCTGGCAATGGAATTGCTCCGCGAGGCCATTGCGCTCAAACCCGACTGCGAACTCTACCACCTCAACCTGGGTTCAATCCATCTTGATCTGGCCCAGCCCGACCAGGCCCGCGTTTGCTTCGTCCAGGCCTTGCGCATCCAGCCCGACTTCGCCGAAGCCTACAGCAACTTGTCCAACGCACAGCGCTGTCTGGGCTTGCTCAACGAGGCAGAGCACAGCGCCCGCGAGGCATTGCGACTGAGGCCGACCTACGCCGAGGCCTACAACAATTTCGGAATCGCCCTGCAGGAGCAGGGACGCCTGGCCGAAGCCCAGACGCAATTCGAGAAGGCTTCGCAGCTCGCTCCCGAGTTGGCTGACAGCTACTTCAATTTGGGCAATGTTCTGCGTCTGCAACGCCGGTTCGACGAAGCTGTACAGCACTGCCAACACGCTTGCCGACTGCGCCCGCAATGGCCGCGGTCTTATTCAAATCTGGGCGCGGCCTTGCACGACGCTGACCGCTTGGACGAAGCCTCGGAAGCTTTTCAGCAAGCGCCGCGGCTCGATCCGGCCAACGTCGAAGCGCTCGCCAATTTCGCGGGCCTGCTGCTCACTCTGGGGCGTCCGGACGAGGCCGTCGTCTACTGCAAGCGGGCATTGGAGCTGAATCCGCGCTCGGCCGCCGCCTATCTGCATCTGGGGAGCGCGAGCCTGGCCCAGGCCCGACACGACGAAGCAATTGGCCGCTTCCAGCGGGCGATCGAACTTGAACCGCAATCGTCGGCAGCGCATACCAACCTGGGAATCGCGCTGCAGTCGCTGGGGCGGTTCGATGACGCCGTACGGAGCCATCGGCAGGCCTTGCAAGCGAACTCCAACGATTGGGCAGCCCACGTCAATCTGGGCAGCGTGCTCTGTGAAATGGGCGAAGTCGACGCGGCGGGACGCTGCTTCGAACAGGCTGTTGAAACCAATCGCGACAGTGCCCAAGCCCATCTGAGTCGAGCCATCTACTGGCTTTCGACGGGCGACTTTCTCGCGGCTGGCCCGAATATGCGTGGCGCCGTGTGCCTCCCCGTGGTTGGGATCAGCCGCTCTGGCAGGGCGAGACGTTCGCGGGCCGGACGTTGCTGGTGTATGCCGAACAGGGCATGGGCGATACCTTGCAGTTCGTGCGCTACGGGTCACTGATCAAGCAGCGGGAGGGACCGTCGTGCTCGAATGCCAGGCGCCGTTGGTCCGCCTGCTGCAAAGCTGCCCAGGACTCGACAACGTCGTGGCCCGCGGCAGCCCTCTTCCCGCTTTCGACTTATACATTCCCTTGCACGGTTTGCCGGCTATTTTCAAGACGGACTTGAAAAACGTCCCAGCCAAGGTGCCCTATCTCTCGCCATCCGACGAGATGGCCCAATCCTGGCGAGACCGGCTTCGACTGACGGGCGGATTGAAGGTGGGCATCAGTTGGCAAGGCAATCCTGCGCTACGGTCGCGACCACAGCCGGTCGTTGCCGGTGGAGATGTTTGCATCGCTGGCGACGATCGACGGCGTGCGTCTGTATAGCCTGCAAACCGGCGAGGCGCGGCAGCAATTGACGAAGTTGGCTTTGGACCAACCGATCGCAGATCTGGGCGGGCTCGTGCAGGATTTTGCCGACACGGCGGCCATCATGCAGCAACTTGACCTGGTAATAAGTTGCGACTCAGCCCCTGCCCACCTGGCCGGCGCTCTGGGAATGGCGGTTTGGACCACCCTGCCCTTCATGCCCGACTGGCGCTGGCTACGCGACCGTGACGACAGCCCCTGGTACCCGAGCATGCGTCTGTATCGTCAAACGAGGGCTGGCGATTGGCAGGGCGTATTTGCAACAATCGCCAAGGAGATGGAGAAACGGGCGTCGAGGGGGCGCCCTTCGAGGCCGGGACGTTATGGCGACGATTGACGAAGCCTTTTCTATTGCGTTGGCTCATCACCAGGCCGGGCGATTGCCCCAGGCCGAGCAGATCTATCGTCAGATTCTCGACGTCGCTCCCCAGCACGCCGACTGCCGGCATTTGCTGGGCCTGATCGCGCACCAGTTGGGCCGAAGCGACCAGGCTACTCAATTGCTCCGCGAGGCCATTGCGCCAATCCCAACTGCGAACTCTATCACCTCAATCTGGGAAACGTCTGGATCGACACGGGAGACATCCCGGCGGCGATCGCCTGTTTTGCCGAAGCCTTGCGGCTGAAACCTGACTATGTCGAAGCCCTCTTGGGTTTGGCGATCGCTTATCGCAAGCGTGGCCAATGGGACGAATCCGTGGCCTGCTGCCGGCGGTCGCTCGAGTTGATCCCGGACCATGCCGAGTCGTACGTGAACCTGGGCATCGCGTTCCAGGAGCAAGGGCGTTTCGACGACGCCCGGGCTCAATTCGAACAAGCCTTGCGGCTTCGTCCCGCGCACGCAGGCGCTCACTTCAATTTGGGCAACGTCCAGCGTCTGGCAGGCCGCGCCGCCGAAGCAGTTGGTTCTTGCCAGGAAGCCGTGCGTCTGGCGCCCGATTGGCCGGCCGCTTATTCGAATCTGGGCGCCGCTCTCGAGGCCGATCGGCGACTGGACGAAGCCATCGCCGCCTTCGAACGGGCGATTGAGCTCGACCCAGCGAACGTCGAAGCCCTCAATAACCTGGCCGTGACGCTCAGGACGTGCGAGAGGCTCGACGAATCAGCCGAAATCTGCCGCCGCGCCTTGGAGTTGAAGCCGGACTTCGCGCCGGCTTGGATCAATCTGGGCGATGCTCGCAAGAGTCAGAATCGACTGGACGATGCGATCGAAGCCTATCGCCGGGCAATCGTGCTCCAGCCGCGGGTGGCAGGCAACTATAGCCGCCTGGCCGAGGCACAACGTTTGACGGGCCGGTTCGACGAGGCACTGGCAACTTGCCGGAAGGCAGTCGAGTTTGAACCCGGCAATGCCGACGTGCACGCACAGCGGGGTGCGATCTGCTTGGATCTGAAGAACTTCGATGAGGCCGTTGCTAGCAATCGTAAAGTTGTGCGCTTGCTGCCCAACTCGGCCGAGCGCACCGCAATCTGGCCAGTGCCTTGCGCTACCAGGGAAAGCTCGACGAAGCGATTGCCAGTTGTCGGCGGGCCCTGGAACTGCTTCCCACCCATGCAGCAGCCTACAATACGCTCGGCATTGCTCTGCAAGGTCAGCAGCGATACGCCGAAGCCCAGGCGCAATTCGAGCAGGCCCTGCGCATCCAGCCCGACTTTCCGGACGCTCGCTTCAACAAGGCGCTGGGGCATCTCGCGCAGGGCGATTTGCGGGCCGGTTGGCCCGATTACGAATATCGCTGGCAGACCAAGAGCACGCTGTCGAAGCCCAAATTCGCCGCGCCGATTTGGACGGCGCCACTTTGCCCGGCAAGACCATTTTGCTCTGCGGCGAGCAAGGTCAGGGCGACATGTTGCAGTTCGTTCGCTACGCGCCGCTAGTCAAGCGCCGCTTGGGTACGGTCTTGCTGCATTGCGATCCGCCGCTCGCGGAGTTGCTGGCAACCTGTCCGGGCATTGATCGCGTCTATGTGCCCGGAGATGCAGTGCCCCGGTTCGATTGCCACGTTCCGCTGCTGAGCTTGCCCGGCATCTTCCAGACCGACCTGGAAAGCATTCCTGTTGATGTGCCTTACCTCGCGCCGCCGGAAGAACTGGTGCGCCGTTCGGCCGAAACGCTATTGCCGGGCGAGGAACTTCGAGTTGGCATTGTCTGGCAAGGTGGCCCGCTGGATCCTTCGCGCTGGATTCCTTTGCAAGAATTCGCTCGCCTGGCAGCGATTCGCGGCGTTCGATTGTACAGCCTGCAATTCGGCGCTGGCCGTGAGCAGTTGCAGTCTTTTTCGGCTGCGGATCGGGTGATCGACCTGGCCGACCGCATTGCAACGTTCCAGGACACGGCCTGCATCATGCGGAATCTCGATCTGGTGATTAGTTGCGACTCGGCCCCAGCTCATCTGGCCGGGGCCCTGGGCGTGCCGGTTTGGACCGCGCTGCCCTTCACACCCGATTGGCGCTGGCTGCTCGAACGGGAAGACAGTCCTTGGTATCCGACGATGCGTTTGTTCCGGCAACCGCGGCCCGGCGATTGGCAGGGCGTGCTGACCGCCATGGCCGCCGAGTTGGAGAAACTGGCGTCGGGGCAGGCCTGCTTGCCGTGCGCTTTGGAGATGAAGCCGTACTCGGCCGATTCCCATTCCGCCCGGGGCCACGCATTCTGTCGGCAGGGGCGATGGGACGAAGCGATCGGCAGCTTCCGCCGAGCCATCGAAATCGAGCCTCGGCGCGTTCAAGCCCATTGGGATCTCGCCGCTGCACTGCGGTCGGCTCAACGCCACGACGAGGCCCGGCGTGTTTATCTGCAAGCCTTGGAGATTGAACCGGAGAATGCCGCATTCTGGTCGCAACTGGGAACCACCTGGTTCGAGCTGCACAATTCGGCCGAGGCCGAGAAGTGTTTCCGCCAGGCCTTGCGGTTGGCGCTTGACGTGGCCGAGTCGCATCGCTCCCTGGCGGTTCTGCGCTCTCGTTCGCTGGGCCAGCTCGACGAAGCCATCGCCTGCTGCCAGCGGGCTCGAACTACAGCCCGATCTGGCTCCGGCCTACAACACGCTGGGCTTTTGCCTCTATGACCAAGGGCAGCCAATCGCGGCGCTCGACAAATTTCACGAATGTCTCCGCCGCCAGCCCGATAACGTCAACGCCCATAACAATCTGGCCGTTGTGCAGCGCGAATTGGGCCAGTTCGCGGCCGCCATGGCCAGTCTGGACGCGGCCCTGGCGATCGATCCGCAGGATACCACGGCGCATTACAACCGGGCGATGTTCCGGCTTCAGGCCGGCGATTTCGCCCTTGCGTGGCCCGAGTACGAATGGCGCTCGCGTTGCCGCAAAACGCCCGGCGACGATTTGCCGCAGCCACGTTGGAATGGCGAGGATTTTTCCGGGCGCGTGCTGTTGCTCTATACCGAACAAGGGCTGGGCGACGCGCTGCAATTCGTGCGCTATGCTCCCTTGGTCAAACAGCGCGGCGGGACGGTGCTGCTCGAATGCCATCGGCCCTTGGCGCGGTTGCTGGCAAGCTGCCCGGGGTTGGACATAGTTGTCCCCTGCGGCGACCCGCTGCCGGCGTTTGATCTGCGGTTTCCCTTGATGAGTTTGCCGGGGCTTTTCGGCACCGAGTTGGAATCCATTCCGGCCGTCGTTCCCTATGTTGCTCGCCAGACGAAGCGATCACGCGTTGGCGTCAGGAACTGGCCGGGCGCGCCCGGCTTCAAGGTGGGGATCGCCTGGCAAGGCAGCCGATTGCATCCGGATGACCGCCGTCGCTCGATTCCGCTCGAAATGTTCGCCCCGTTGACGACGATCGCCGGCGTCCAATTGTACAGCCTGCAACTCGGCGCCGGTCGCGAGCAGTTGCCAGGTTTCTCGGCGTCGGATCGGCTGATCGACCTGGCCGACCGCATTCAGAACTTTCAGGACACGGCGGCCATCATGCGGAATCTCGATTTGGTGATCGCCTGCGACACGGCTCTGGCGCATCTGGCCGGCGCCTTGGCGGTGCCGGTTTGGACGGCCCTGCCCTTCACGCCCGACTGGCGTTGGCTTTTGGAGGCGAGGACAGTCCCTGGTATCCGACGATGCGATTATTCCGCCAGCAGCGAGCCGGCGATTGGCCGGGCGTCTTTGCCGCCATAGCCGAAGCGCTAAAGAAATCGGCATCCAGCCGGTGGTGAGCTCCTCTTTGGTAACTGTCCAGGCCGCACCGCCGAAGTTGCTCTGATGGCCAAAATCGATATTAGTTCAAGCATTGTTCGGTTTCACAACCGTTAGAACTGCCGTATGATATGCTGCGAAAATGAGACCCTGAAAACGGCATTTGGAGACGACTGAGTCGATGGGTTTTCTATGGAGTGGACGGATCTCTTTTTTTTCACCGTTAAACACTTGGTATGCATTTCGGGTCGGCCCGAGACCATAAAGGAACCACCATGCGCAGCTACCGCCACCTGCTCAGCGACGATCCGCACAATGCCGTCAACAAATGGTCCCACTATCCGGAAATCTACGATGAAGTGTTTCATCGCTACCGCGAAAGTTGCACGTCCGTGCTTGAAATCGGCGTGCAGAACGGCGGATCCTTGCAGCTCCTGGCGCGCATGTTCCCGCGTGCCCAGGTCCATGGAATCGACATCAACCCGCTCTGCGTAGCCCTCAACGGCACGCTCGGCGAGCGCGTGAGCGTACAGATCGGCGACGCGACAGATTGCAAGGCCCTGGCCAAGCTTCCAACGTATGACGTTATCATCGACGACGGGGCACATATTCCGCAAATGCAAGCGGTCTCATTTGCGTACCTGTTTCAGCACAAACTGTCGCCCAACGGCGTATACGTCATCGAGGACTTGGAGCATTCATATCAGAATTGGTGGCAGGCCGAGCCCTGGTTTGCACTAGGGAACTTCTTTGATTTTGTACGTAGCCGGATCGACGACATGCATTCCGTATACACCAGTCCCGAGAAAGCCAGGCAAAACCCGTATTCTTTGAGCATCAGAAAAATTGAAATCTATCACGGCGTCGTCGTATTTTATAAAAGCGATTCTCTCAAAATTCCCGACAACCAATGGTGGGAGGGGAAGCGGATCATCTAGTCACGCAGAACGACCTGTCACGCGAATTCGCCAGGTGGTCGCCGTTCGGGGGAGGGCTCGAATCGCCTCGCGCTGGCCAATTCTCCGCTCTCTTCGACTCTCGATTTCCGGCCTTTTTGCCAGGCCGATACGCTACCTTGTCGCTATGCCAGTGTGCGGAGCGTGGTTTCTACCCGTTCGAACACGGCCGGCCAGTTGCCGGCTGCCGGCTGCCGGAATAGACGGACCGTCGGATACCAGGGACTGTCTTCGCGTTCCAGCAGCCAGCGCCAGTCGGGCACGAATGGAAGACAAAGCCAGGCCCGCGCACCCACGGCGCCGGCCAAATGCACCAGGGCCGTGTCGCAGGTGATTACCAGATCGAGATTCTGCACCACCGCCGCCGCCTCGTTGAAGTCGGGCAATTGCGGGCCGAGGTCCGTGGCCCAAGCCGGCGCCGGCGACTGCGGATTCAGCCCATATAGCCTGACGTTCGGCACCTTGGCCAGCCGTTCGAACAGGGCCGGCGGAATGTCACGCTTGGGAGCCAATTCGTTCTTCTGGCTGCCCGTGGCGCAAAAGCCGACTCGAAACCCTGGGCGACTGGCGAAATAGCTCTGCCAATGCGCCAGCCGATCCGGGCTGGCGCTGGCGAAGGGCACGCGGCCGGGAACGTGTTCGGGCGTGGTGCCGAAGACCGCCGGCAGGCTCATCAGCGGGATCGAATACTGGAATTCGCTCAGCGTGACCCGGTCGCCGATCCAATCAACGCCCGAGGTTCGGCCAAGCAGCGGCCACAGCAGCGGGTTGCAGGCCAGGTGGACCTGTCCGCCACGCTGCTTTACCAGTTCGACGTAACGGGCGCTTTGGATCGTATCGCCGAGCCCTTGCTCGGCGATGATCAACAACTTCTTGCCATGAAAAAAACCGCCATTCCAGCGCGGGATCGGCAGGTGGAGTTGAGCGTCGATGACCGTGCGGAGTTCGTAATCAGGCCAGCCTTCCGTCCAGCGTCCCAACGTCAGCAGATACAGTGCGCGTTTGTAGCGCAAATGCGAGGCGTCAGGGAACTGCGCCAAGAAGCGATCGGCCAATTCGACGGTGCGCTGCTGATCGCCGGTCTCGTGAACTGCCAGGACCAGTTGATACGCTGTCGCCACATCCACGTTTTTTGTCTCCGCTCTGGTTTTACTCGCGTCCTCAACTTTCCCGGCCCAGTTCTTCAGCCTATCATGAACCGATTGTGCGAGAAATCCTATCGGCTCCCCGAGATGTCATGGAAAACGCCAACAGCAATGAGCCCGCTCCAATCGCCCCAGGCCCGGCGGCGCAAGATCCGAGCGATCGCCCATGTTCCATGGATCGCCGCGCTCGCAACCTCATCTGTCTGGCACTCGCGCTGATCACCTTCGTCGTGTATCTCCGGGCGGCTACCTGCGGCTTCGTCAATTTTGACGATCGGCAATACGTGGCTGAAAACGAACTGGTGCAGCGAGGTCTGACGTTGCCCGGGTTCGTGTGGGCCTTCACCACCGATGAACTGGCCAATTGGCACCCGCTCACCTGGCTGTCGTACATGCTCGATTGCCAGTTGTTCGGCCTGCGTCCGGGAATGATGCACCTGGTCAACGTGGCGCTGCACATCGTCGACACGCTATTGTTGTTCCGGGTGCTGGAACGCATGACGGGCTTCCAGTGGCGCAGTGCGCTGGTGGCCGCGTTGTTCGCGCCTGCATCCGCTGCACGTGGAATCCGTGGCCTGGATTTCCGAGCGCAAGGACGTCTTGAGCACGCTGTTCTGGCTGCTGGCGACGGGAGCCTACCTGCGCTATGTCGCCAGCCCGTCGTGGGCCCGAATGGGCGCGGTTGCCGCGCTGCTGGGCTTGGGGCTGATGACCAAACCGATGCTGGTGACCTTGCCCTGCACCTTGTTACTGCTCGACTTTTGGCCCCTGGGGCGATTCAGCCTCGCAGAGGGCGGCTCGCCCAACTTCTGGCGTCGATTGGCCGCCTTAGCGTGGGAGAAGTGGCTTCTTTTCGTGGTCGTGCTGGCGTCGAGCCTGATCACGTTCATGGCGCAACGAGCGGGCGGAGCAGTCCAGGATCTGGAGGTGCTTCCTTGGAGCTATCGTTTGGCAAACGTACCCGTCTCGTACGTTCGCTATCTTGGCAAGACTTTTTTGCCCGTCAATCTTGCGGCCTTCTATCCGCTTCCGCAGGTTTCCGAACAAGCCGCGGTTCTATCGGGCCGTTTTTTTGCCGAGGCCCTGGCCGCGACGGCGTTGTTGGCCGCGATCTCGTTGGTCGCCTTCCTGCTGCGCAAGCGATGTCCGTATCTGCTCGTGGGCTGGTTGTGGTATTTGGGCACGCTTGTGCCTGTCATTGGGTTGGTTCAAGTGGGCGAACAAGCCATGGCCGATCGCTACGCGTACGTTCCGCTCATCGGCGTGTTCGTGATGGTCGTTTGGGCGGCCGGCGATTTTGCCGCGAAATTCCAATTGCGTCGAACCTGGCCGGCGGTGGCCGCGGTCTTGATGCTGGCGGCCTGTGCCGTGCTCTCTCGGCGGCAGATTGGCTATTGGCACGATACTCAAACGCTGTTCGAGCATGCGATCGAAGTGACCCCGCGGAATTCCCGCGCGCACAACATCCTGGGAGCGTACCTGGACGGCATCGGCCAGCCGGAAGAGGCCAAGCGGCATTTTCTCGCGGCGCTGGAGATTGCCCCCACGTTTTTTCCGGCGCTGAATAATCTGGGCGCCGTGCTGGCCGCCGAACATCATGACGCTGAAGCTGCTCACTGTTATCGCGAAGCCATACGCATCAAGCCGGAATCAGTCATCGCACATGGCAACCTGGGCAACGTGTACGCTCGTGCCGGCCAGCTCGAAGAAGCCGTGGACCAATATGTCGAGGTGTTGAGAATCGTAACGGTCCACCGGCACTTGGATTACAAGCTGGGCCTGCAAGCCCGCGACAAACTGCTCATTCTGCTGCCCGCCAGCGGCAGCGTGGACGAGGCCGTGAAGCGATTCACCAGCGAATCGCCGCGGCTGACGTCCGAGCAGCTCGCCCGCGTACGGGCCTACTTCACCGACGTGCTCGCTCGCAAGCCGCGTTCTGAAGCGGCTCGGCAGGCCGTGGGGCGGTTCAACCTCGAAGGCCGCTGAGCGCACGGGCCGCACGATTTTGCGGCGCGCGATCCCCTAAGGAGCGTCACCCTGCGGTCTGCCGCTCTGCAAGATCCGTGAACTGCTGAGCCCCTCGACGAGCGGCAGAGTGACGACGCGGCCGCCGCCGCTCTCGACGATTTCGGCCCCCACGATCTGGTCGCGGTCGCCCCCTTTGACGAGAACATCGGGCGCCAGCAACCGGAGCAACGCCTCGGGCGTCTCCTCGTCGAAGATCACCACGATGTCGACGCAGGCCAGCCCGGCCAGTAGGGCCGCCCGATGGTCCTGGGAAAGGGCCGGCCGGCCGGGCCCCTTGTTGCTGCGGACCGATCGGTCTGAGTTGAGACCCAACACCAGCAGGTCGCCCAGCTTCCGGGCCCGTTCCAGGCACGACAGATGACCGGCATGCAGGATGTCGAAGCAGCCGTTGGTGAACACCACGGTCTGCCCCAGCCGCCGGGCTTCAGCCACTCGCTGGGCGGCAACCTCGCGGTCGAGAACCTTGACCGATTCTCCCTTCCACGACTGCGCCAACTCGGCCGCTTTGACGACGTACGTGCGGGGCTTGCTCACGGCGATCCCGGCGGCGGCACTGGCCAGCCGGCAGGCCTCGTCGATTTCCCAGCCGGCCGCCAGGCACATGGCCAACACGCTGGTCACGGTGTCGCCCGCGCCGGTCACGTCGGCCACTTCGCGGACTTCAGCCGGCACGTGCAACGTGCCGCCAGCCCCGGCCACGATCATGCCTTCGGCGCCGCAGGTAATCACCATGTATTCGAGCGCCAGCTCTTCGCGCAATCGATGGGCCGCTTCGACCAGCGCCTCGTGCGAAGCCAGTGGCCTGCCGATCGCCCGCTCGACCTCGTGCATGTTCGGCGTCAGCACCGTGGCCCCGCGGTAGGCCGTAAAATCGTACTTTTTCGGGTCGACCAGGCACGGCACCGCGTGCTGCCGGCAGGCATTGATCACGGCCGAAATCAGTGCCGGGGGCAGGTTTCCCTTTTCGTAGTCGGCCAGTATCACGACGCCCTGTTCGGGCACTTGCGCAGTGATCTTTTCGATCAATCGCGTGGCGACAGTTTCCATCGGCCCCCGAGCGCTGTCGCGATCGATCCGCAGCAATTGCTGATGCTTGCCGGCGACCACGCGCGTCTTGGAGATCGTTTGCACCGCCGGATCGCTCACCAGCTCGACGCGTTCGACGCCGGCCCGAGCCGCGATCTGGCGCAACAATTCGGCATCGGCATCCCGGCCGACGACGCTCACCATGGTAACGCGGCCGCCCAGCGCGGCAACCGAGGCAGCGACGTTGCCGGCGCCCCCCAACAGGCACGATTCGTGGCTGAGCGTAAACACGGGCACTGGCGCTTTGGGCGAGATCCGCGCGACGTGGCCCAACACGTAGCGATCGAGCATGCAATCGCCGAGCACCAGCGCTCGAATTCCGGCGAGCTCTGCGACTGGTCGGTTTTCTTGGCTTCCCATCGGCAAGCGGCTGATAACGCGTGAAACAAACGGAAAGACGAGCCTTGGCGCGAGCGACCGGCGAACCGGTGGCCCTCGTTCGGCGCGATGTAGATTTGGATTCTAAAGCATTTGGCGGACGGTGCCCATTGCTAGTTCGCCGCGTCGGACAGCGCGGCCTCGGGGGGCGCACGACGGGCCTGGCCGCCGACCCTGGTCAAAGTGCAGCGCAGCATGCTGGTCACGATTCCCAACAAGACGACGTTGCGCAATACCAGCAGGGCCACGGGGAGCGGGTTCAGGTCAGGAACCAGGCAATACGTGTTGTTGACGACGACGTCGGGGCTAGGGGTCGTGTCGCCGCCAAAGAACAGGTAGGGGAAGACCGCGGTGCTGAGCGCGGCCACGACGACCGCAGCGACGATCAGGCCGACGAACCCGCGGCGGCCGAGCGTGTCTGCGCCCCAGAGCAAGATGAGCGGCAAGCACCAGATCAGATACTGCGGCGATAAGACCTTGCTGAATGTAACCGTCAAGATTGTTGCCAGGCAGGCAAAACGGAAGGCCATGTCGCGGTCGTAATTGGCCCGACGCACCCAAGCCAGGGCCCCCAGCGCGACGAGCGAGGCGGCCACCAGGCACGTCGAAGCGGGGATCAGAAAGGCAGTCAGGCTGGATTTCACGTCCCACGACCCCGGGCCGGAGAAAGCCTGCAATTCGAGCCCTAGCGGGGCCAAGACCATCATCAAAGTGGCGTAGATGCTTTCGACCTCGATGCCCCGATCGGCGTGGAAATTCAGCCAATTCAGCAAGCTGCTACCGGACGATTTCAGTAGCGGCAGATAGGGAAGGAACGCTCCAATCCCCAGGTAGGCCAGCCCCGTCGCCGACGCGCGGAGCCTTGCCCAGCCGCGACCCGCTTGCCAGTCGGCCAGCAGTAGAAACGGGACGGTGACGATCGGTACGAGCTTGTACGAAATTCCCAACCCCACGGCCAAATAGGCCAGCCCCAGGCTGATCCCGGGGCCGGAACGGGGCGAACGGGTCCAGGCATAGGCCCAGAGCATGAGTAGTGCGAGCAGACCCGCGTCGAGTCGCGTGTGCAGGACGTGGGCCAACGGGGTCGAGGCGAGGACATAGCCCCAGCAGCCGATGGCCAGCAGGTCCGAACGTCGGCGAGCCAGGGTCAGGCAGAACAGAACAAAGCCGACCCCCTCGGCCACTGCCATCAGCACCCGAAACGCGCGATGATAGTCGGTAAACATCGCCTTCCAATCGACATATTTGGCCAGTGCCGGCGATAGTCGCTGGCTATCGAAATAGCGTGGCAGAACCATCGCTTCGAAGGCCAAGGGCGGGTATTCGATCTTCTCCTGGAGATAGGGCGCCCGGCCGAAATCATGCGTCGCCACCGCGTATTTGAAATACAGGGGCACGTCCGAGTACCAGGGAATAAAGAGGGTCACCAGGTAAAGACGCGTAACGAGAAACGCTGCGCATGCAGCCCAGAACCAGCCGTCCCAGCGGAGCGTTCGGGGCATGGAACTCGGGGGCGACGAAGACGTGGAATGCGGAGTCATGGACAACAAATCTCAGGCTTCCCTGGTTCCCGCTGCACGCGAGAGCCGGCTCTGCCCCGCGGCGTGCACTCGGCCTTGCTTCGGTTCCTGAAAAGATACGCCGCCATAGTCTGGCCGGTAGGGGCACGAATTCACAATCGTTGCGAATCGTCGCCGCATTTTAACGGCGCGTTGTAGTGCCGCGCGCATGGCCGGAATTTCTGCGGGTAATGCCGGAATTTCCGCTTGGATGGACCGCAGGCGAGGGCAAACAAAACCTGGAAAAATGGGGAAAAACAATTTGAATCGAATTTGCCGGCTATTAGTTTGGATAATGTGGGTAATGCGGGTTGTGTTGCTGCCGCTCTTTAATCCGAGGGTGGCGCGACGTGACGCAAGAAACGGGTTCAGTGCCTTTCCAAGCGTTTCCTGTGGTTTGAATGGCGTGGCTGTGGGCGGCGTCGCTCGGGCTCTGGCCGAGGATTTCGTCGTCGAGTCTGCCGCGTCAGTTCTCATTTCAGCGGCCAAATCATACCTATCGTTCGGGTTTTTTCAGTCGAATTCTTGGCTCGCATCGTCTGGGGGCGGGCTCCATGATTTTTCTTTTCCGGGAGTTTATATGAAGTTGATGCTGTTAGCCTTGTGGAGCGAAGAGGCCGGGTTCATTGTATCGGCCGAGTTGATCTTGGTTGCCACGTTGTTGGTCATGGGCATGGTCGTTGGCCTGCAGACGGTGCGGGACACGGTCATTACCGAGTTGGCGGACACCGCGACGGCCATTGGTCAAATCAATCAGAGCTACAGTTACGGCGGAGCTACCGGGCATAATTCGAGCATCGGCGGCTCGTTTTTCTCGGATTCGCAAGACTTCTGCGACAGTACGGCCTCAAGTTCGGTCGGCACGGGCACCGGTTGCACTTCGTTCGTCAGCACCCCGGCTTCGGTGGAAACCCCGCGCTAGGATCATCGCCTAGAAGGCCATCCTGTGGTCTTACGCAGTGCGCGAGCCTGCCCCGGTTCGTGCGTAGCCACAGGATTCTCGAAGTACATGGGCACATCCCCGGGGGATGAAAAGCAAGGATCCTAAGGCCTTCGGATCCTGTGGTGACCAAACCAGCCCGCGACGGGGCGACGCCCCATCCGCCCTTACGGCCCTGCCCGCGATTCTCGATGGCTTTCGTTGCGCCCAGGGTTCGTGCCGTGGCGACGGCTTTTGGCTCCTGCCGGGGTTGAGAGCCACGCCTGCCGGTCCATTCATCTTTTGGAATGCGCGGGGCGCTGTGCAGTTGGCAGGCCCCCCCTGTTTTTTCGGCGGATTGCACTGCGACGGAACCGCAGATCACGCTCTTCAAAGTGTAAGCAGTTAACGGAAAGTGTTAACAAACGGAATCGATCTCATGGCTGCCCTGGGATGATCGTTAAGAAAATTTTGGAAATCTTTGACGAATTTTTAGACCGGCGGATTCCAGGGCCTTGCTCAGCGTGACAATCTCCGCCGCGGGGAGCAAACCCGGTCACTCCAAACTAAATATTAGAAAAATACGGAAAAAACCTTGAACGAAGATTGCGACTAGTTAACTTAGGAAATGCAGGAAGCATGCGTTTAATTCATCGAATTGGAATAATGCGTGCTTTTTAACGGCTGAATACGCTGTGCGGCTTTGGCGTAATGCAGCGACCGTCGTGTCATAACAGGGGAAAGCCGTGGCTTTTCAGCCATTTTTTGTGTGTTCGAACGAAGCAGCCCAGGCTGCTTTTATCGAGATGGGCAGACGAAACCGGGTTCGTCGTGTCCGCCAGGTTGGATCTCGTCGCCAGGAGGTTCGTTACCGCAGTGGTCGTGGCTTTTGCCGCTGGGCAAGCCCGGACATTGCCTTCTTGGCATGAGATGTGCTTTTGGTGCCGCACCGAACTTGTGGCGGCCCTTTGGCCCGGTCGAATATGGCTCGCATCATCTGGGGGGCGAGCTCAGCGCACTACCTTTCATGAGGAGTTTCTATGAAGAAGATGTTCCTGTCATTATGGAACGATGAAGCCGGGTTCATTGTGTCGGCAGAGTTGATTTTGGTGGCCACGTTGTTAGTCATGGGTATGGTCGTCGGCCTGCAAACGGTGCGGGATACGGTCATTACCGAATTGGCAGACACGGCCACGGCCATCGGCCAGATCAACCAGAGCTACAGCTACGGTGGAGCTACCGGGCATAATTCGAGCATCGCCGGCTCGTTTTTCTCGGACTCGCAGGACTTCTGCGACAGCACGGCCTCGAGTTCGGTCGGCACCGGCACTGGCTGCACTTCGTTTATCAGCACTCCGGCTTCGGCAGAAACCCCGATGTAAGCTGCTGCTTACAAGCGGCAATTTGCGAACGAGCTTCAACCAGGTACCAGATCAACCGGTACCAGACAAACACGTACCACCACGAGCAACGCGCCCACAGCGGCGCAGGCTCGTGGTTTTTTTAATGCGCCTGGCGGCTTCCTCTTCTTCCGGGCTCGTCGTCCAGGGCCGGACTTCTTGCGTGCCCGCACTTCACAACCCCTACCAAGCGAACGATGCAAATCGTCAAGCGGCGGACTGGCCCCAGATCGTGCCAAGTCTTTTGCGCAGATTGTTTGCCGCGGCTGCAATGGTACTTATAATCGAAATTGGAAATCTCTCGCGTACGGCTTCCAGGCTCGATCAAAGCGATTTAGGTGCCCCGCCGGTCTGGAGGCTCCCCCCCCCCGGTTGCCGCGAATTAACCATTCGCTACGCAAGAGAAGATCGCACTGGGGGCGTGCTTTTCTTTGGGCTCGTGGAGTATCTGACGTGTGGTGGAAGTTTTTCTCTCGTCGTCGGAAATCCGTAAGTCGTAAAGCCCAGGGGAAATACACTCGGCTGCGCGGCGAGCCTCTGGAAGCGCGTGCGATGCTCACGGGATTCGGCTACGCACTCAATATTGGCGGCCTTGGAACCGACGCTGGCAACGCCGTGGCCGAGGATGCGACCGGAAACATTTACGTCACGGGCTATTTTCAGCAGACGGTCAACTTCAATCCGTCGGGTACGAACGATGCGACGGCCATTTCCGGCACGTCCAATGTTTTCGTCGCCAAATACTCGCCCTCGGGGGCATTTGACTGGGTCGAAGACCTGGGCGGATCGGGTTACAACAGCGGCAACATCTCCAATGGACTGGGCATCGCCGTCTACCAAGCGAACAGCACCAGTGCCGTTTCGGTTTACGTGACAGGCTTATTTACTGGCAGCGACTTCGACGTCGGTAATATCTCGGGCAATCCCACGATTCTCAATGCCCAGGGGAGTCAAGATATTTTCATTGCCAAGTTCGACGGCAGTGGCAATCTCGGCTGGGCCGAGGACATCGGCGGCAACGGCTCCGATAGGGCCACTTCAATCTCGGTCAGCCCCAGTGGAAGCACCATCTACGTCGCCGGAGATTTCAGCGGTTCGGCCAACTTCAATCCCGGCGGTTCGAACGGCACATTGGCCAGCAGCGGCACATCAGTCCTGGAAGCCTTCGTGGCCGCCTATTCCGTGACCAGTAGCAGCCCCTCATTCCAATGGGCCGACGGCTTTGGCGGCGCGTCGTCCGACGAGGCCACGGGCGTCGTGGCCAGTAGCGATGGCAGCGTCTATGCCACTGGCTGGTTCACAGGCACTGCCAACTTCAATCCCAACTCCTCCGGCACCGCCGACAACGTCGCCAGCAATGGCGGCCAGGACGCCTTCATCGAGAAGCTCAACAGCGGCGGCACGTTCCAATGGGCCCAGGCCTTTGGCGGATCGAGCGATGACGAAGGCCTGGGCATCACCGTCAGCAGCGATGGCAGCAGCGTTTACGCCACCGGCTGGTTTGAGGGAAGCGGCGTCAAATTCGGATCGGGCGCGGCGCCATCACACTCAACTCCAATGGCAACGATGACGTTTTCGTCACTCGGCTGTCGTCGAGCGGCAGCTTTACCTGGGCGGACGACATTGGCGGGGCCAGCACGGACAAAGGCACCGCCATTGCGCTCGACTCGAGCAATAATGTCTACACGACAGGGCAGTTCACCGGCACGGTCGATTTCAACCCTAACGCATCGGCATCCCAAGCCAACCTTACTAGCCGCGGCTCCAGCGACGTCTTCGTGTCGGAACTGAATTCCTCGGGCAGCTATGTAACTGCGCGGCAGGTTGGCGGCCCCAACGCCACGGACGAAGGATCCGGCATCGTCCTTACCAGTGCCGGCAGCATCATTACCACCGGCAACTTTACCGCGACGACCGACTTCGATCCGGAAACGCCGGCATTGCCAGCCGATAACGTCACTCAGCGCCGGCCTCAGCGATGCCTTCCTGGCGGAGTTCCAGGTTCTGTCCCCGCCGACCACTTCCGGCATTGCCAATGTGAACGTGCTGCAGAACGCGGCCAATACCGTGATCCCCCTGTCCAACTCGTTCGCCAGCAGCTTCGAGGCGTCGTCGAGTTTGACCTATGCCATTACGTCGGACAGCGACTCCGCCTTGTTCAGTTCGACGCCGATCAGCACCACCAACAACGTCACCAATCTGACGCTGGCTTACGCTTCAAACGTGACTGGCACGTCCATGCTCACGATCCAGGCCACCGATAGCTTGGGCCAGTCGGTGAGCACCAACTTTACCGTGACCGTCACCGCGACTGGCGCCATCGTCTCAGGCAAGACACTGACGATCACCGGTGCGGTCAACGATAACGTGGCGATTGCCTTCAGCGACGCCAACGATTTCACGGTCACGATCGACGGGGGCACGCCCACAGCCTACAACTTGTCCAACATCAACAAGCTCGTCTATAACGGACCGACCGGAGCGGTTTCCGAAGTTGTCTTTGCCGACCCAGTCAGCGGCGATACGTATGCCGGCACTCAAACGCTAACGGCCACCTCGCTGGTTCGCAACGGCTTCGAGTTCGACGCCAATAACGTCTCCACCCTGTATTCGTACTCCAACGGCACGTCGACGGCCAACGTGACGGTGAACGGTGGCAGCGGCAACAATTTCTTTGTCGGCGTGATGGGCACCGGAACCAACACCTATAGCTATATTGCCGACCCGATTGCGCACATCTTCAGCGAACTCGGCGGCTTCGTCACCGAGAACGTGAGCGGCACCGGCGGCACGACCTACGGCTATGTCTACTCGACCTCGCATGCCACGATCGTGGGCGATCCGTCGAGCAGCACGTTCGCCCTCAACGGCAACACCTCGACATTGAGCGATTTCCCCGAGGTCTACATCGTGGCGCCGCCGACGGCACCGACTCCGTCACGCTGCACTCGGACGGCGGAACGTTCGTCGAGCAGCCCCGGCTTCGGCTATGTGAGCGGCACGGCGAACGGTTCGAACTTTCTGATCGGGGCCCTGTACACGGCAACGCTCACGGCCCAGGCCAGCTCGACCAGCGATTCGGCCATCTTTTACAGCTATGCGCACAATACGTTCAACGGAGCCTCGGGCGCAAGCTCGCTCAGCGGCAGCACGACGAACGTCGGCGGATCGACCGTCAACTTCGTCGTCCAGGCCACCGGCTACAGCGCGGTTTCGGTGTTCGAGTCGGGCAGCAACACCGACGTGGCGAACCTCACCAGCCCGGGCGGCGGCAGTTTCTTCGGCACTTCGACCGCCGAAACGCTGACCATGGGCACCAGTTCGATTACGGTTAACACGTACTTCAGCAGCAACGGGCAACTCGATCCGGTGCCCGCCCAGGTCGCCGTGACTGGCGGCGGCAGCGATACGGCGGACATCTACGACTCCCCGGGCGCCAACGCGTTGACTGGCAGCGGCAGCACGGCCACGCTGGCCACCTCGTACGACACGATCACGATCAATAACTTCGCCAGCGTGACCGCCAATCAACAGAACGGCACGACCGACACCGTTCACAAGGGAGCGATCGACTTCACGCTCTCGACCGTCGGCAACTGGACCAGCGACTAAAGCGGTTCGATCATGTCGTGCGGCTGCGGCCGGACTTGTGTCCAGCTCCGATCGGCGGCATTACCGCCAAGATCGCGATTCATTCGAGGCCGAAATCGGCCGTGCCGGCGCCAGCACGCCGTGGCGATTTTCTTCGTTGCCAGCAGGCTCTTCTACGTTCTGCCAGCAGCTTCGCCCCACCACCTGGGGAATAACCCTGCCCTACAACCGGCATGACCGGCAGAGTTTTCCGAGATTAACTAACCTCAATCATCGGGAATGTCCGAAATACTGGCAGGGTCCAATAGGGTCTCATCGTTTCTGACCCCAGAGCCTTTGGCACTAGCAAGATGCACAAGATGTCGAAAACACGATTCTTGAGCTGGAAGGCTTCGCGGCTGCGATCGGCGCTGGCGTTGTTGCTGTTCGTAGGTGTTTGGGCAGGGATGACTCCAGCTTCGCTGACAACGGCATTGAACGCCCAGGAACCGTCGACGGAGTACCAGGCAAACGAACCAGCGAGCCTGGTCGTTCCGGCTTCGGCCCAGCTTCAATTGCTTCCCACTGGCCCGGCTGCCATCCCGGCTCCGGGCGAAGACGAGATCCACCCTCAGCCGAATACCGAGGGCAAGCTCAAGTCGCTGATTGCGGACGTGCTCGAGGCGGAGACGGCGCTGGACTTGCGCATGGACCGGTCGAAACTGATCCGCACGAAACAGCCGGTATCGCGGACTTCGATCACGGATCCGAGCGTCATCGAGATCGTGCAGTACAGTCCGACCGAATTCGAGATCATCGGCCTGCAGCCTGGCGAGACCGGGCTGACCTTCTGGTTTGGCGAGCAACCCACCAGCGAAGTGCTGCGCTACCTGGTCCGCGTAACGATCGATTCGGCGATCGATGACGAGCGGCGGCTCGAATACAACGAGCTGGAGACGATGATCAACGAGATGTTCCCCAACAGCCTCATCCAGATTTTTCCGCTGGCTGACAAGGTGATCGTTCGTGGCCAGGCTCGCGACACGGAAGAGGCGGTGCAAATCACCTCCGTATTGCGTGCGCAAGGGATTGGTGGCGCTGCCGGTGGTTTGGGCGGCGCCGGGGGCGTGGCGGGTTCCATTGTGCAGGGCGCCGCGGCGACTCCCTTCCCGGGCCGCAGCCGAATCCCGCAAAGCAACCTCGTCAACTTGATCCGCGTTCCGGGCGAGCAGCAAATCATGCTCAAGGTGCGGATTGCCCAGCTCAACCGCACGGCCGTGCGCAACCTGGGCATCGACTGGAGCGTGGCCGGCAGCAACTTCATGGTGTCGTCAACGCTCGGCAACGGCGGCAGCCTGACGGCCTTGCTCGACAACAACGACGTCCAACTGATCATCCAGGCAACGAGCTCGAATACCTACACCAAGGTGCTGGCCGAGCCCAACTTGATCACGCTCAATGGCCAAACGGCGACGTTCATCTCCGGCGGCCAGTTCGCCATTCCAACCGCAGTGGGCATCGGCGGCATTGGCGCCGCAGGCACCAGCTTTCAAGGATACGGCACGCAGTTGCTCTTTACGCCCACGATCATGGACAAAGACCGAGTCAGGCTGCAGATCGTGCCGACGTACAGCCAGATCGACAAGACCAACGCCGTCAACGGCATTCCTGGCCTGACCACGCGTTCCGCCAGCACGACCGTCGACATGCGCGAAGGGCAATGGCTGGCCATCGCCGGCTTGTTGGAAAACGACCAAAGCGGCTCCAGCGTGCGGTATGCAGGGCTGGGATCGATTCCCGTGCTGGGCGTTTTCTTCCGCAATAATTCCGTCAGCCGACAGGAAACCGAACTGCTGATCCTCGTCAGCCCGGAACTGGTTCATCCGCTCGAAGCCGAGCAGCTTCCCTTGTTCCTTCCCGGGATGGAAGTGAACGAGCCGAACGAATTCGCCTTCTACTGGAAGGGCCAGATCGAAGGCGACATCGGTTGCGAATTCCGCAGTACGGTCGTTTACAACCAATGGCTGAAGGTCCGCGAGGCCGTCCGCGAAGCCAAGCAGGAATCGCGTTACCTACGCTGCGAACAGTACTACGTCGTGGGGCCGCACGGCTTTTCGGAATGAACCGACGACCCACGTTTATCCTCCTCTCGCTGCGAACTTCCGTCATGTCGAAGATCCAACAACGCTGCGAACCGCTGGCTTGGGCAATCGTGTTGGCCGGCTCTCTGAGTCTGGCCAGTTGCGGCACGCCGGATTGGCCGGGCCTGTTTCAGGCGCCGCCGGGCCGGCGCCGATCGGCACGATTTCCGACCAGTATTGGACGCAGCAGGAAACCAATGGCGAGGCTTGGAAGAGTATCATCTTCCAGCACGAGTTCAAGAAAAATGGCGTGCGGCTGAATTGGGCCGGCGAAGACCATGTCAAGCAAATCGCCGCCCAGATGCAGCGCAACCGCGAGTTTCCGGTGGTGATCGAACGCAGCACCATGACCGCGGATCCTACGGCCAAGTACAAATACCCGGTCAACCCGAACCCCGAGCTCGATATGAAGCGTCGCGAGGTGATTGTCCAGGCGCTGGTCGCCTTGGGCGTTCCCGACGCCGCCGAGCGCGTCGTGGTCGGGCCCGATTTCACGCCAGGTCTGACTTCACAGCAGGCCGAGAGCGCCTATTACCGCAGCCTGATCAACAACGGCACCGGGCAATTCGGCGGCGGCTTTGGCGGCTTTGGCGGCGGCGGGTTCTTCTAAACGGACGGCTGCCCAAGGGGGGGCTGCCACAACGGCGGGCAACGTGCGATGGAACCGAGTCAAAACATGAACATGACACCACTGCGAGGCGACTGCCCCCAGGCGGCGCCGACACAAATTTCACAGGGCCGTTTCGCGAAACGCTCGGGTGGCCGGTGGCTAGGCTGGCTGGTCGTCGGCGCTACGGCACTGGCCGGATGCGCGAATCTTTCCACGCAGATGCTTCCCTTCAGCTCGAAGACCGGCGACACGGAAGCCAAGCTGGCGTATGCCCGCCTCATGGAGAAACACGGCCAGGGCGATCAGGCCGAGCAACTCTATCAGGTCATGATCAAACAGGACCAGCGGCAGCAGTTTGCCTATCAACGACTGGGCGTGCTGTCAGCCAGTCGCGGTCAGTACGCAGAAGCCAACGACTTCTTCAAGAAAGCCGCGAGCATTGCTCCTCCGACGCCCGAACTCTATAACGACATCGGCTATAATTACTATCTGCAAGATCGGCTCGATGAAGCCGAAAAGTGCTACCGCCAGGCGCTCGAGCGCAATCCGCGGTATGCCGCCGCGCACAACAACCTCGGTCTGGCGCTGGGGCAGCAACGCCGCTACGATGAAAGCCTGGCGGAGTTCCGCCACGGCGGACCCGAAGCCCACGCCTATACGAATCTGGCGTATCTCTGCGCGCAGAATCGCGAGCTGAGCAAGGCCAAGCAATACTACTCGCGGGCCCTCGATCTCGATCCCAGCCTGAAGCCGGCCGCTGAGGGTCTCATCCAACTGGCGGCCATCACGGGTGAAATCGCACCGTCGAGAAACCAACCGCCCAAGAAGGGCCTGATGGTTGCCGGCCGCGACGACAAGCCCTCGAGCCCGTCGGCCCTGCGCAAAGTCAGTCATAGCCGTCCGCCGCAGAAACCGCCGGCCGGCACGCCCGACGCCCCGACCGGAGGCGGCAAGGCGGAAAAGAGCGCTCCCGACGCAGCCGATGTCGCCACCAGCGCCACGAAAGCCGACGCCAACAACGCGGCGACGCAGGCCTCGGTTCTGCCAAAGAACGTCGAACCGTTCAGTTGGAAGCAACCCGAAATGAAGGCCTCGACCAACACTCCTGCCTCGAAAGACGTGGCCGGCGCGAATGCGAAGAAAGCCCGCTCGGGCCAGGAACTCATCCAGGACTGGCAAGATCGCAAGCCGCAAGCTCAAGCGCACGTCAAATCGCCGGCCAGCACGCGCAATATCGAAGTTTCGGTCGAGGATCTGCCGGCGCGCCGCGGAACGCGCGGCACGAACAGGTCCGCTCCTGGAACCTCCCGGCCGCCCTCGATGGCGCAACTGGCGGCGGTTCGCCAGTCGCCTGCTACTGAAACGCAATCACCTTCGGGCGTAGCGAAGCATTCGGGCGCAGTCAAGAAACCGCTGGCGCCGCGCGAATTGCCGGCTGGCCAACCCGAGTCCAAACTCGTTTCGGCCAGGTCGATCGCGCCGCAGACGGCGCCCGCTCAACCGGTCTGGATGCAGCAACTCGTCGCCCATTGGACGACGCTGCCAACGACACAATCGGTGCGCATTGAGAAAATGTTGGCGGCCAGTCGCGCCGCGGCCAGGAAACCGCCGGCGGAATATCCCGTCACCAGCCGCAACGCGAATCGGCGTCGGGCCGAGCCGGGCCTGGTTCTCAATGCAAGTCACGAAACGGAGGCACCGCGGAACGCTTTGCGACCTTCGACGCCTGTGGCCCATTCGGCGGACGTGGCTGCCGACGCTGCGTGCTCGGGCGGCCCCACGGCCAGGCTGCCAGCGCCGCCTGCGCCGCGGGGACTTCTTCGCCCAGCGTGATGACGGATTTCGAGCGTATCCCCGTGATCGACCAAACCGCTTCGCCATTCTCACGTAGAAAGGCTCCTTCGCCAAGCACTGCCGACCCTTCGGCCAAAGTTGCCTTCCAGCAGCCGCAGTCGAACGATGCTGCCTTGCAATCGCCGGTTAAGCCGGACAACGTACCGACCAAGACGCAAGCCGTGTCAACCGCGAAAGGGCCAAGCAAGCAAAGGCCGGTGGTCAAAGTGGCCGAAATGCGGGCGACGCCGGAAGATGGCCCACCCGTGTTGCCAAAATCCCAGGCCCGAGTCGCGCCGTCCGTACCGACCCTGCCTCGCGTCAAGGACGAGATGAGCCAGGCTCCGGCCGCACCGAGCAACGCGCGTGCCGTGCCGTTGACCGACATGAACGATGCCTTGCGGCCGAAACTCGACCAGTTGAGCCAGAATGTTCCGGCCTCGGCCAGCATTGACCTTCAAGTGCAGCCGCAGGTCATGACCATGCCTACGACGCTGATTAGTCGTGCCGGTGAATCGCTGTCCGCCACGCGGCCAGCAAAAGCGCCGCCGGAGAACGACGTCTCTCAGGCCCCGCAGTCGACGGAGCAGGCCGAGCCACCAGCGTCGCGGGTCATATTGGCCGGGGCCACACAACCGCAGGCAAATGGGCCGTCGGCCACTGCTGCCGTCGGGCAACTGAACATCGCACCGAAGGATCTGGCACAGCCGCTGGCATCGCCCGAACAGCTCGTCGAGCGGGCGGCTACCGAGTCTGAGCAGCAGGATTTCGATCGCTCACTGGCAAGCTATGACCAGGCACTGGAACAGTCCCCCTCGTACATGCCGGCCTTGATGGGCCGGTCGAAGCTGTATCGCCAACTCAGCCGCTTCGACGAATCGCTGACGGACTGCGCCAAGCTGATTCGCATCTATCCCGAAAATGCCGAGGGCTTTCTCGAACGCGGACGGACGCGGTTTGCCATGGGCCTGGTGCCCGAGGCGGTCGACGATTTCGACAAGGCTGTGAAGTTCGACGCCAACAACGCGATGACCCGGCTGGAACGTGGCAAGGCGCATCTGATGATGCGTGACTTCGCCGCCGCCCTGGCCGACTACAACGATGCCTTGCGGCTCGCGCCCGGCATGACGCGCGGCTACATCGAACGGGCTCGCGTCCAACGCCTGCTGCATCAGCCGGACGATGCCCTGGACGATTACACAGCCGCCATCCAACTGGAAGGGCAAGCCGTCGACGGACTGCTCGAACGGGCCCTGCTGTACCTGGAACTGGACAAGGTCCAGAAATCGCTGGCCGATTTGAATGCCGCCATCGACCGTGCTCCGGGCGATGCTCGGATCTACGTAGCACGGGCCCGGTTGTATCGCCACGAACGAGCCTGGCGCGAGGCCCAAGACGACCTGGACGCGGCCGAGCGGCTCGATCCGTTGAGCAAGCCCCTGCAACTGGAGCGCGAAGCCTTGCAGGACGAGATGCCCAAGGGAGCTCGAGCGTCGGCAGCCGGATCGTAGGGTTTTGCTCAATCCCTGGCATGCGCGGCCCCACGGGCGAAGCCCCTTCGCTGGCCAGGCCCTCCTTACGCCGAGCGCCGTTGATCCCATTTGGCATTCGGCGGACTCATTGATTCGGCGCCGCTGGCCCCGCCGTGGCGAGCCAATGCTCGCGGTGCGGCCAATTCTCGCAGTCGGGCCGGCCCAGGCTACTTCCGCTTGGCAGATTCAGATAGCTGCAAGTTTTCCTGAAACAACTCTGCTGCCACGGCGCCAAGCATCATTATATTGAAGGAGTTAACCACCCATGCTCTGAGTAAAGAAATCAGGAATGCGCCATGAAACGCTTCGTCAAACCGGCCGCGTTGTTGGCAGTGGCAGCGAGCTTGAGTGTCTTGTCAAACGAAGGCTTCGCGCGCAGCGCCCTGCGCGGCAGATTGGCCGCGCAATTTGGGCCACCGGCGGTCGGGTTCGGCCAACCGTCGGCGCCGTTCGTGCCGATCCTGCAACCCCAGCCTTATGCGCCGTCCTCGGTCGACGCCTATATCAATTCGCAAGGATGGGGGCGATATCCCAGAAACTGGTACGATAACGGGAGCCGCGGCCCGTCGGCAGCCTATGGCGGTGGTGGGTGGTAGTTGCCGGGGCTCGTCGGTACACTTTCGAGCCCCTCCGGCTTGCAGCCTAAAGTCTCTTTAAGCGGACTCCGATTCCGTTCATAAGGCCCTGCCGGCGTTAGCGCGAATGTGCTGCACTGTATGGGCAGAGCCCCTGGCACTCGGATCGAGCAAGCCGTTTTTCACCCAAACGGTATCACGACGGGACCGCCTACGCAGGGCCAGGATTCCAAGTACAATAGTCCCTGGCTCGACCGGTTCCCGGGGCAACCCGCCCGGCCACGCCCCCGCGCGGGGGCTCGATATCGTACCCGCTGCAACAGGCTGTGAGGAGAGACGCGATCAAACGCAGGGCACTAATTACCGGCATCGGCGGACAAGACGGCTCGTATCTGGCGGAACTGCTGCTGGCCAAGGATTACGAAGTGTTCGGGATGATCCCGCGGCGCTCGCATCCCCAGAGCCAGACGACACGCATCCAGCACATCTACGATCTGCTCAAATTGGAATATGGCGATGTCCTCGATCTGCCCAGCGTGATTCGCCTGGTCAGGCTCGTGCAGCCCGACGAGATCTATCATCTGGCGGCCCAATCGCACGTTCAGGTGTCGTTCACCGAGCCGGTTCTGACCACTAACGTGATTGTCACCGGCACGCTGAACATGCTCGAGGCCACGGCCGATTGCGCGCCGCGGGCCCGCTTCTACCACGCCGCCTCGTCCGAGATTTTCGGCAATTCGCCTGACTACCCGATCAACGAGCATTCGCGAATGCTCCCCTGCTCGCCCTACGGGGCGGCCAAGCTGAACGCCTATCACCTGACGCGGATCTACCGCGTCACCAAGCAACTGTACGCCGTCAACGGCATTCTCTTCAATCACGAATCGCCGCGCCGCGGCATCAATTTCGTGACCGCCAAGGTCATCAAGGGGGCCCTCGACATCAAGCACGGGCGGGCGAGCGAATTGCTGCTGGGCACGCTCGACTCGACGCGCGATTGGGGCCATGCGGCCGACTACGTTGACTCCATGTGGCGGATGCTGCAACAGCCTGCCGCCGACGATTACGTCGTCGCCACGGGCCGCGAAGTGACGATCCGCGAGCTATGCGAGTACGTCTTCCGCGAAGTCGGGCTGGACGACTACCGCCGTTACGTGCGGCTGATCGATCGGCACCGGCGGCCGTTCGAGGTGCAACGACTACGCGGCGACGCCAGCAAGGCGCGAGAAGTGCTGGGCTGGCAGCCCAAGTACACCTTCGAGCAGTTGATGGACGAGATGATCACCTCGCTCGAGGCCGAGTTCTACCCGATGGGCTAAGGTCCGCCGGGTCATCTTTTAGCACTTGGGTGCCATGTCCACGGCCGCCGTGGACATGCTTGCGCAGCAAACATGGCCACGCAAGCGTGAACCATGGCACCCGTAGCCTCTCCGCGACATGCCACTTGAGCACGTCGCCGGCACCGGCCGCAGATGCTAGCGGAGCCGAACGAAATTCCGTAGATGCACTGCCAGCAAGCCGTCAAAAGCTGGGCGATCGGAAAAAGTTGCCGCCGCGCCTCATGCCGTGCCACACCGAGATTCGATACCCAACACATTCCTCGGCGTGGAACAGTTCTCCGAGTTGCAGAAGCATCTGACGAGCCTTGTGAGGGTGAGCCCCATGCGAAAAAGCAAGCAGAAGGAAGATCGAGTGGCGCCGGCAGCCCTGTTCTTGGGCATCGACGAGGCCCTGAACCAGGCGGGCGATGCCAGCTTTGGTGCCGATGGGCTGGGCGAAATCGCTGGCGAAGTTCAGGCGTTCATTGCCCGTCGTAACGAATTGCTCCGTCGACTGAACCTGGAGATTGAGTTCACCGAGAAGAAGCTGGCCGAGTTGAGGCGAACCAAGGAGCGATTGTTTCCCGAGGGAAGCGTCGAGCTGACGTCCGAACCGGAACGTTCGGAACGCAAACCGAAAAAGACGGCGAAAGCCGCCAAGACATCGCAAACCTCGTCCGATTTCCACCAGGCAACGGCGTCGGCCAGCAGCGAATCCTCCGGTTCCTTGGCGATTCACGGTAGCGACGAGGAACTGGAGACGCACTCCGTCGCCATCCCGCACGCAGTTCGAAGCGACACTGCGGCCGATGCCCATGCAGCCACGTACGTCGAATCCTTGACGAGCGAAGGCCCTCAGTATTTCGGCCTGACAGAAGGCCCGCGCAGTAGTCCGCCGCTCACTTTCCATCCAGGCCAACTCGCGCAGTCGCGGCCGATGGCCTTCGGCTCGCCGGCCGTGAGCTTGCCTCCCTGCGAGTTGTCGAACACAGGCCCGTGGCGCGCTCCCGCGGCAGCTCGTCATCGGATCGAATCGACTTCGCTGCTGTTCGCCGAGGCGCCGCTTGCATTGCCCGACGTTCGTCCGGAAAGGACGCATGCTCGCCAGGATCGCACGCCGCGGATGCTGCGCACCAGAACCAAACGTCTGCCACGACCCACGCGCTGGTCTCGCGACTGGGCATCGCCGGCCTCGGGCTCTCGGGGAATCAAAGTCGGCAGGAACCGGGCGACGTTCGAGTTCCGTCCGCTCTTTTCCCCTTCGCGGGCCGTGGACGGAGTTCCCGGCTTGCAGAAAGCCCCGCTTACGCTGCAATACACCAGGCTTTCGTCCGTCGAACAGCACCGACGCGCCAAACGCCGGCTCTACAAGCCGCGGCTCACGAAATCTCCGCAGCACATGCTCCCGCGGATTTCGCGTCATGGTTCCTTGCGGATGGGATTGAAGCAGGTCCGGACCGCCGCCTAGAAAGCGGCGTTCGTCGATCGGGCTCGATAGTGTCCCGGTACGTTAGGATCTTCGCATTTGAGTGCCATGTCCAGGCTTGCGTTGCCATGCGCCTAGCCGAAAACATGGCCACTCAAGCGTGGCCATGGCACCCGAAATCTGCGGCACGGCACGAGCGACCGAGCCCAAGGGCTATAGTTGCGGCGCGGACGGGACCGGAGCCGGCCGGTTGGGCAGGCTGGTTTGCGGAACGGCGGCCGCCTGTCCGATGTCAGCCGGCGAGAGGATGCCACCCACACGATTCTCGCGGAGCAGGAAATCCCGCATTTCGATGACCGGCGGACCGAGCAGCAGAATGTACGAGGCCGGAGCCAGGCACAAGGCGATCGGGAACAGCATCTGAATCGTGATGCGATTGCCCCGTTCTTCAGCCCGTTGACGGTGTGCGCGACGCAGACCGTCGGCATACTCGCGGATCACCAGGCCGACGTTCGTGCCCAATCGCTCGGCATGGCTCACCAGGCTGGTCAGCGTTTTGACTTCGGGAGCATCGACGCGATAGGCGAACTGTTCGAGCGCGTGCTCCATCGATCCGGCGTCGCTTTGACGCCGTAGAATGTCGAGCTCGTAGGCCAGGTCAGGATGGGCCGCGTGCAGCGGACCATTGACCCGATTCAACGCGGTTTGCAACGGCAAGCCGCTGGTAAGGCACATCGTCAGAATGTCCAGGGCGTCGGGCAAGCCCACCTGGATTCGCTGGATGCGCTTCGTCCCCTGCCACTGCACGAACAGTCGCGGCACGGCGAACAGAAAGACCATCGCCACCACGCCGATGGTAATGACTTTCACCGTCATTCGCTCGCTCACATCGGCCGTCACCACCACCCAACAGGCCGTCAGCAACAGGGCGCCGACCACCATCACGTTGCGCAGTGCATAGTACTCTTCCGCGGCACGCCGCTTGTAGTAACCGGCCCTGCGCAAGTCGCGATCGAGGCTGACCCGCGAACTGCCGTTGGTGGGCAGAATTGCCGCGAATGGCCCCGTCAGGGGGCCGAAGATCAAGGACTGCGGACGCCGACCACCCTCCAACCGGCGCGGTGTCGTCTTCGCCGCGCACCAGCAGCCATCGGCCGATCCCGAAGACGGCCAGGGCGACAACCGCAAACGCAATCCAGGGTAATAGGTTAAGCAGCATAGGGACGCTAGTTTGGGGTGCGCATCAGGCTTAGAATCCAAACCACGCCAATGACTTCCAACACCACCGCGGTAATCAGCAGGATCTGCCCCAACTGATCGTTCAGCATAGCCTGGATGTACTCAGGCTTCAGCAAGAAAAAGTAGAGAAACAACAGCGGCCCGGCTGCGGCGACGAGCATGGCCGACATGCGGCCGGCGGCCGTCGTGGCCCTGATTTGGCGGCGGTAGGTCAGGCGTTCACGCATCACGGCTGCCATGCGTTCCAGCGTCAGCGCCAGGCTGCCGCCAGTTTGGCGATGAACGCCGATGGTGGTGACGAACATCTGCACGTCCATCAGCGGAATGCGTTGTTCGAGCGAGCGGAAGGCGGCTGACAGCGAGAGCCCCATTTCCAGTTGATGGGCGCAGCGCTTCAACTCGACCGCGAGAGGGCCGTCGGTTTTCTCCGCCACGCCGGCAATGGCCTGGTCGAGGCTGCTCCCCGCCCGCACGGTTCGCGCCACGAGATCGACGACATCGGGCAGTTGTTCCTGAATCCGCCGCATCCGTTGGCTGCGAAGGTAGACGAAATACAGCAGCGTGAGCCCCATCGCGATTACCATCAGCGTGGCGGCCGAGACCGGATTTTCGGTCCAGAGAAACGCCGGCAGCGCCGCGGCCAGCCCGCAGCAAATCAGCAGCAACACGGCGGTAAAGGCGTCGAACGGCAGCCCCGCTCCGGCCACCAGGTTGTCGAACCAGGCATCGGCGCCGGCGACCAGGTCGCCCGGCTCGGGCTCTCTGGTGCGGACCGCGCGGCGCAAACGCAATCGGCCCCGCGGTTCGACCGGCACCGGCCGGGCCCGCAGATCGCGCCACGCCATCCAGCCTGCCAGCGTCACCAGCGCGATCGCCAGGAAGCAGACGAGCGTAATGATCTGAACGTTGAGCGTGGTCACGAGCGAGTATTCACTACCAAGTCAAAGGATTGCGGAAGCGCCGGCAGGTTTCCGGCGTATTTACGAACCTGGGCGATTGCTCTTGCCGCCGGGGTTGATGACCTTTTTCCCACTGGCGCTGAAGATCTCTTCCGACAGCGGGATCCCCGAGGCCAACAACCGCTCGAGGCATTTCGGACGATAGCCGGTGGTGTAGTACTCGCCGAAGGCGTTGCCGTCGGCATCCACGCCGAGTTGCCGGAATCCGAAAATGTCTTGAATGACGTACGTGCCGCCTTCGACGCCGACGACTTCCGAGATGCCCATCACCTTGCGCACGCCGCCTTTGAGTCGGGCGACGTGTACGACCAAGCGGATGCCGGCGGCCACGTAATGCCGCACGACGAGGATGGGGAAGTCGAAGCCCGACATGCCGACCATCACTTCCAAGCGCGTCAGGGCTTCGCGCGTGTCGTTGGCGTGAATCGTCGTCAGCGAACCTTCGTGGCCGGTGTTCATGGCTTGCAGCATGTCGAGCGCCTCGCCGCCGCGGACTTCGCCGACGATGATGCGATCGGGCCGCATGCGCAAGCTGTTGCGCACCAGGTCACGCGGCGTCACGGCGCCGGTCCCTTCGGTGTTGGCGTTGCGAGTTTCCAGCGAGACCACGTGCTTGTGTTGCAGCCGCAATTCGGCCGAGTCTTCGACGGTGATGACGCGTTCGCTCTGGGGAATGAAGGCCGACAACGCGTTCAAAAGCGTCGTCTTGCCGGCGCCGGTGCCCCCCGAAATCAGAAAACTCACCCGAGCGGCCACGGCGCCGGCCAGGAAGTCGACCATCTCGCGCGGAATCGAACCGTTGGCGACCAGGTCATCGATCTCCAGCGGTCGGACGCCGAAACGGCGAATCGACAGCGTCGGTCCGCGGATCGCCAAAGGGGGCGTGATGGCGTTGATACGCGAACCGTCGGGCAATCGGGCGTCGACCATCGGGCTGACCTCGTCAATCCGCCGGCCGACGCGACCCACGATCCGCTGAATGATCCGCATCACGTGGGCGTCGTCGGCAAAACGGATGTCGGTCAATTCCAGCCGTCCGGCCCGCTCGACGTAGACCTCTTGAGCGTGGTTGACGAGGATGTCGGAAACCTTGGGATCGGCCAGCAGGGCTTCGAGTGGTCCCAGGCCGAAAATCTCGTCCAGCAACTCGTCGACCAGACGCTGCCGGTCATCGCTGCTCAGGTGCTTGGCCCGGCGGTTGACGAGATCCTGCGCCAAGGGAAGCATTTCGGGCAGCAGTTGCGACTCGTCGATCTTGCCGATCGTCGTCAGATCGACCGACTCGACCAACTCTTCGTGAATGGCCGTCTTGAGCTGTTGGTAGCTGTCTTCATCGGCGCCGGGAGAGCGCGAATCAGCGTCGGGAAGCGTGGGCGAAAACATCGGGCTCATGGTTATGTCTCTCACCGTCGCTCGCGCCGCGGATGCGGACGAGCAACCGGAAAACCTCAGTTCATGGGCACGCCGGTGGGCTGTCCCGTCGGCTGCATATTGGGATACGTCATCGGCGGCGCAATCGGCATCACGCCGAACGGAAAACTGAAGTACGGCTGCTGCTGCGGCAAGATGATGTTGGTCGTCGGCGCCGGCGCCGGCGGAGGAAGCTGCGCTTTGTCCGCAGCGTTTTTCGAGTCTTTGTAGTCCGACAAGGGCACGCCGCCGAATTGCTCGCCGACGAGCTGATCGCGGTTGAAACGGAGCGTCTGGCGCGAGCCACGCCGATAGACGTCGGCGACCCACGGCCCTAAGCGTTTCTTGCGCTGCAAGAGTTGGTCGAGCGACAGCGGCGGCACGTTGCTGGCCGTCGTGGCGTCGGCCGGGCCGCGCAACGTCAGCGACAGATCTCCCTGGCCTTCGACCACGAGAAGTTTGCTGGCGTCCTCGATCTTCACCGCCAACGTCACCGGGTTCAGTGCGCTGTTGGCGTTAATGCCCCCTAGTTTGCCGAGTACCGAGTTGTTGCCCAGCGCCAGGATCTCGGCGCCTTGGATCAAGGTGATGGTCTCTTGGGGATCGTCCGGCGGGGCGGCCTTCGAGCGGAATAGAACATCGACGATCGAGCCCGGAACGGCGAAGCCGGCGATGGCGTCGGCTCCGGTGATGGCCACGGTGATGGCCCGATAGCCGGACTTGAGCCGCTCGGCGATCGAAGGCCCGGCGCCGTCGGGATAGAACTTGTCGGGTGTGAAGGCCTCGCCCTTTTTCACGGGTACTGCGCAACATGCGGCCGATAATCTGCGTCGGGTTGGCCATGGCGTCAGACGGCAGGTTGCGGGTTCTCATTTCGGAGCGACGGATTGGAATCAGAGCCACGTCGGGCAGCGTCAGCGGCTTACCCGGCTCGAGGTCCATGCTCGCCAACGGTACGGTGACCGGCGATTCTGGCAGCGGCGGCAGCACGGGCTGCACGATGAGTTGCCGGCGGACCACGTAAGCGGCCACCGCACCGAACAGCAATGCGAAAATGATGATCAGCAATGTGGCGGGAGTGATCTTTGACATCGTTTGTTCCTCGGACAGTGCGCGGCTACGGCATTCCCTTGACGATCAACATCCAGGCCAGCACCAACCACGTCCCACAAGCCACCGGCAGCGCGTACGTCACGCCGATGCGCTGGTGTGAACGGCGTTCGCCGGGCGGTGCTGCTAGCTGCTTGGCGACCCGCGCCAGCAGTTTGACGGCAGACATCAGCATTACGACCAGCGAACTGAGCAGGAATACGGCCACAATTGGCTTTGGCCCCAGCCATGTGCCCAGGGCCGCCATTAACTTCAAATCGCCCGCCCCTCCCCCTCCGATCAACCATAAAACGAACATGATCGCGAATCCCGCTGCAAATCCCAACAACGAGACCTGTAACCCTGCCCAACCTTGCCAGATTAAATTGAATGCAATGCCGGCAAGGCAAAACGGAACCGTCAGCCAATTGGGAATCTTCTGCGTGCGAAGATCAATGACCGCGGCGCCTAGCGTGAAGGCCACGACCACGACGCCGAACACTACCGATAAGAACGACACGCTGGCTGTTCCTCATTGTCGCGATGTGTGCGAGCGAGTTGCGCCATCGGCAACCCCCTTAACCGATCGCAACCTGCGCAAACCGAGCGTGGGTAAATCTGATCCTTCAATTATAACCTGGAGAATAACATTGCTCTGCGCAAAGTCGAAACGATTCCGACAAATAGGAAATTGTCGCCAGCGCTCGCGGTCATTTTCGCATCCAAAACCTGCGTTGTAGCCGCCATAATACGCTCGGGGGGGCACCGCAACGCTCGCTCCAGTGTTCCGTATCTTCCGATTATGACCATGTTAAGTTTGGCGTAAGCTCTGACGATGATGAGCAAGGTGCCCTCTACACCCGTACACCGCATAGGCAGGATCGGAATGCGATCTGTTGCTTGCTGGACTGTGTTCGCTGCTCTAATTGCCTGGCAAACCGCTGCCTGTTGGGCCATTGGCCCGATGGGGTTTTCCGATGTGCCCCAGGCGTCGTCTGCTACACCGGGCGGTCAACGGACGCAATCCTCGGACGTAGTCGCTCCCCCGCTGATCCCGGCGGATGATGCGAGCGTAGCATGTCCCCAGCGTCGGCGGAGGTTGCGGGTGCCAGGCTGGTTGCGGGTGCCAGTCCTGCTGCAAATACAAACTGGCAGATCAACTGCCTGATCGGGGTGTTCTGCAATATGTCCGCAGCATTTCGCCTATCCGTCACCGTGGGATCGGTACTACTATTTCCGTCCGTACAACTACTTCCAGGTCACGCAACTACAGCAAACCGTGGCCGGCTGGGGCCAGGATCCGCGGAACATTAGCGACAATCGCATTTTCGAAGCGATCTACGATCAGGTTGACCCCAGCGGTAGTCCGGCGACGTCCAACCGCCCAACCGCCCCTGCTCTCAAGTCCGAACCGGTGCCGACTCCCGAGCCCTCGGCGCCCGTGAAGCCCATCGAGCAAGGCGCTGTCGGACCAACGCTTCACGAGCCGCGCGTCACGTTCACGCGGCCCGTCCAGCGCATCAAACCGGCTCCAACCGCAGCACCACTGGCCACGAAGTCTGCCACACGCTCGGAATCGACAGCCGCTGCGGGAGTCTGCGCCCCCCAGTCCGCCGCCGGCGAGGACTCGCATGTCGATTTGATTCGCTTCGTAACCCCGTGAGCCGCCTGGGCCTGTTTCGCCCGGCAATTTCACGCTCGCGCCCCCGCCCGCGTTTCGCTGCGCCGTACCCGGCTGCGCAGGGTGGGGCTTTGTACAAACACACGGCGCGCCGATAAAAGCGCTACGTATCAAAAACGCCAGGCACCAAAAAAAAGAGCCGGTCGAAACCGGCTCGCTGGGGAAGCACGTAGCTTCTAGTTTTTTAGCTTGGGCGCTGACCTGGCCCGCTCGGCTCATTAGCCTACGGGGCTCGGCGAAACAGCCCGTTCGACTTAACGGCGCGGGGCAGCGGTGCCCGGAGTGGCCAGACGCTTTTGGACGTCGGTTTCCAGGACGCCGAAGGCCGATTCGTGCCGCTGCGTGGTCATGGCCAAGGCGGCCAGCAAACGCTTGGCGGTGAAGAAATTGACAATGATCCGCTGCGAAACGATGACCGGCTCGGTCGGCGGGCCAAACGGTTGCGGATTGAGACCGAAATCGATGATCACTTCTTCCGGCGTCCCGGTGACACGCGCGAAATTGGCGTAGGCCGCGATCGTCTTCGATTCGTCGAGCTTCACCTGCTGCTGGTCTCCAGCCGGAATGGCCGAAGGATTCTGAACTGCGGTCCCGGCCTCTTCATTCGACTTACTCACGATGTGTACCCTTTCGATATGGACTGAATTGCGTGCGTGTTGCCCGGCGAGTGCCGATGCAAGAATCACTAAAACCTAAGTTAGGCATGGCTGCGCAGAGGGTCAAGCAACTTCGTGAGAACTTTCCGGACGAAACTTCTCAACGTATTCCGCATAATCGGAACCGCGTCGCCGATCGTGCGGATTATACATAATTCAACGGCGCCGCGAGCCGTTTTGCCTCGAAAACGAACTCAAACCAACGGCGACGAGTGGACCGCAAACACACGAACTTGCGCATTCCGCCCATTGTTCGCGTAGCGAATTCCCCAACTCACGGATCGCGTGGTGCGCATATGTTTGGCGCTGCTGAACGCGTTTGACGCACGAAGCTTTTTTTGCGCGTTCTGCCAAGATAGTAAGAGCAGGTTTACCGCCAAGAATTCGCGTTGACTCTCGGAGCTGCCCTAAGAGCTTCAGGCGGGATCAACACGCGGCTCGAATGGATGCGGCGATCCTTCTCTCGCGCCCTGATCTCCTGCGGCCCGGCGGCCAACATCGGATTTGGCGAAAACGCCCAGCGCAATCCCACTGCTCCGGCATCCCTGCGAGCAAATGCCGGCCGAGTCTCAGCGGCTTGCGACTCCGTTTGCAGGCGTTCGCGGAGACTGCGGCCTCGACCGTTCACAGTCGACGCGAGAAGTGACTCAGGCCACAGGCAGCCCCCATCCCCTTACAGAATGCGCGGGCGTCCGATCGTTGCTGAAAGAAAGAGAATGGGCCCGCTCGGCTGCGGCCAGATCCGCCCGCCGAATGCCTTTTGCCATGTCTCGGCGGCCTCTCCAGACGTTCGAGATCGGCGGCTCCGCCCAGGCGAAACCATTGCGCCACGCGGCAAAAACAGAAAATCCGACAAAAATTCTAGTTTTTTTCTTGAAGCTGGCCACGACCACGCTTACTCTGTACTCCAATCCCAGACCGTTAACGCATCGTAGCGCTGACTGCTGACGTTTGTTTACACTTTACAGCTAGCAGGCGACGGTTCGGTCGCGGTTCCAGGGTCGCGTAGGCATGTCGGCTATGAGCCGTGGCAACGAATAGCAACCCAACGATTGGGTTACTGCAAGAGTCGAGGCCGATTCCTTTGATTCAGCCACAAATAACACGTGACACTGGGTTTACAGAGATCTTGCTGGTCAGCGCCGACGCGTCGTTTGCGGGCGAATTGGCGTGTCGTCTGGAGCAGGAGTTCTCTTGCCGCCTCAACATTCGGCCCTCTTTGGCCGACTTTGGCACGCCCGCGTTCGATTTGTCCGCGGATGTGATTTTTCTTGATCTCCGCAACTCCTCGGTGGGGGAAGATCTGACCCGGCTTTGCGGCCATGGTTATCATCCGCCGGTCTTTGGATTCGGTGAACAAAGCTTTGGCTTGAGTTGGGCTGCCTTGCCCGATCGGGTATTGACCGGCCGTTTGCGAATACCTTTGGATCGTGACCAGATCCGTGACGTGCTGGCCTCGGTCAAGAGCCACTCGCCTCAATGCCGCGTCCCCTGGGCAGGACCTAAGGTCGTGACCGGCACGTCGGTGAGCTTCACGACGCACATGCCGGAGTTGTTCGGCACGCTGGAGCGGCTGCAGTCGCTGGCCAGCCACGACGTCACCCTGCTGCTGGTTGGCGAAACCGGCTCCGGCAAGACTACCATTGCCCGGTTGGTTCACGAGTTGTCGCCCCGGCGGCATCGGCGGTTCGTGACGGTCGCCTGTGGCGCTTTGCCCCCCGATCTGATCGAAAGCGAATTGTTCGGCCATGTTCGAGGCGCCTTTACCGGGGCCGATCACAACAAAATAGGACGCTTTGAAACGGCCGAAGGCGGCACCTTCCTGCTGGATGAAATCGACCTGCTGGGGCCCAAGGAGCAATCGAAGCTCTTGAGGGTCATCGAAACGGGCGAGTACGAGCCTGTCGGCTCGTCCGAAACGCGGCGCACCGACGTGCGGCTGATCGTGTGCGCCAACGTCGACCTGAACCAGATGATGGCCCGTCAGAAATTCCGTGCGGACTTGTATTATCGCTTGAACGTCCTGGAGTTCGTCATTCCTCCGTTGCGCAAGCGACCGCTCGACATCGTGCCGCTGGCCATCGAGTTCGTCGAAGAGTTCTGCCGCGATCACCGGATCGGCATCTCGCGGATTCACGCGGATTTCCTGGACGCGCTTGAGCGTTACGACTGGCCGGGCAATATCCGCGAACTGAAAAACCACATGCGTCGTGCCGTGTTGTTCTGCAACGGCGAACATTTGACTCCGCACGATCTTTCGCCCGTCATCCTGCAAGGCGCGCATCAGACCCTGGCCGGTGGCTGGAAGGTCGAAGGACGGCCGGGCAATCTGGCCAACCAGGTGGCCCGCACCGAACGCGAACTATTGATCGAAGCCCTGACGGCGAACGGCTACAAACGCGCCGCCACGGCTCGCGCCTTGGGCATCAGCCGTGTCGGCCTGTACAAGAAATTGAAGAAGTACGGCGTCATTGATTTGAAGCGCGAAACGGGGAACGCTGCCAGCGGCATGCCGCAAACCTCGGTTCCGCAAGGCGAGGCATGACCGCTCCAACCGGTACGGCAACCAGGGCGCCGACGCCTGTTCCCAGTTCGTTTTTGCAGAAACCGGACGCTACATCGTCGAGATCGAGGTGACAATGGTGAGTTGAGGCGTGCCCGAGCCCGAGGTCGTGCCTGAATAGACGGCCACGGCCGAAGCTTGCACGGTAAAGGGACCGAGAACCCCCAGCCCTTGCAGCAACGGAGTGATCGAGGCGGTGGTAATCACGTAACAGGCCCGCTCATTGACCGCTCCAGGTGACTGATTAACGTAAAACGTAGAGCCCACCAGGCTGCCCAGCAGACTCGGGCCCGAAGTGGACAGGTTGTTGTTGGTGGCGGACGGGTTGTCGTTCGAGGAGATGCTGACCAACTTGCCGAACACGGTATTCGATTGAAACACTGCCTGGGCGGCCAGATCGAGCCGAAGTGCGATTCGACGGGCTATCGGCCCCATCGCCCCACAACTTGGCCCCGGCGAGCGCCGCCGCTTCGACGGCGTTTTGCAGTTCGGCGCGGGCTTGCCAGATCGACGCCAAAGACAACACCAACATGAACAACACCAGCAGCACCGGGGTTGCCACCAGAATCCAAACGACCGCCGCGCCGCGTCGCTGCCTACCGCCCCAGGAATTCCTGCCGTGGCAGCTCATAAGGCCTCGTATGCGAGCGTCGTGGTTTGCAGGACTTGCAATCCCTGAATCGATAACCCGAACGATGAGAGGAGGTCCGGCGCCAAGGCCGAAAGTCGAACGCAAACCGTGACTCGCACGCAGCCGTCGGGAACGAAGGCCGAAGTGGGGAGCGGCGGAATGCTGGGGCTGGAGCACGTACAGGTTCCGCTACCGCTGGGAATGATCACTGGCGTGCTGGTGCCGACGTTGTGTTGCAGCAGCACTTCGCACGAACCCGAACTGATGCCCGCGGTGAGCAATTGGCGATCGACCTCGGTCTTGATCGAGGCCACGTTGAACGACGTCTGCTGGGCGGCCATGCCCGCGCCGGTGCGACTGGCCAGGGCCACCTGTTGCAGCTTGTCCATGATCAATGCGAACTCGACGATCGCCAGCAGTGAGATCAGCAGGATCGGCAACCCGACCAGCAGTTCCACGGCGCCGAGGCCTCGACGCCGGGAGAGCATCGCGGGCGACGAATGTTTCGGCAACGGCGAGAGGCGAACGGCAGACAGCGGCATAAGACGGCGGGCTTCGATGATCGAATCGGGTAAAAGAAACTCAGACATTACCTTCGCGGGCCACACAGCCGGCGAGACGTGGAATTATATCAGTATTTTCGTAGGTCCGTCGGACCGGCCTTGAGGCCTTCTTCCGGCACGACCGTTATACAACGTACGTTCCTGTTCCTCTTTACTGCAAGGGATTACCATGTTGGGCCTTCTCAAACAGCTTTCGCGGCGGCTTCGCGACGAGGTCGACGGCGCCGTGTTTGTCGAGTACGTCCTGCTGGTCACGCTGGTGGGTCTGGGCGCCGTCGTCGGTCTGTCGACCGTGCGCGACGCCTTGATCAACGAGTTGACCGACCTGGCCAACGCGATTACGGCCCTGAATATCTGAGCAACAGATATCTGTGCAACCGGCCGGCAATTCTCGCTGGTCCCCCCCCGCCTCGCGTGCGGGACGACCAGCGAATGGATGAATTCACAATGCAGCGATCGATCCCAGAACGCCCTTCCGCAACACGCCGCCGCAGCGTCGTCCGTCGTGCCGCGCACCGCGCCGTTTTGGTGCTGCAACTCCTGGTCGTCCTGCCGCTGCTGTTGATCGCCACGTTGGCCTGTTTCGAATTCGGCATGGTGTTCATGATCGACCAGGCGCTGCTGACGGCCGCCACTCAGGGCGCCCGCATCGCCGCCAAGGGCGGCAGCATGGCGAATGTCGTGGTCGCCGTGAACCAAACGTTGAGCGTCTATGGGATCCAAATTCAACCGTCGAGTTCCGACGCCAACATCGTGTTGGAAAAAGCCGGCTCTTCGACGGTCAACTACACGTCCGTGTCGTGTACGCCGGCCGGCCCGACCCTGCAAACGAGCCCGGCCGAAACCCGCGTGACCGTTGGTCTGGCCTATCGGGCGGCAGCGTCGAATTCGGCCTGGTCGCGGGGCTCGATTCCCGATTGGCTGCAAATCTACGGTTTCACCTGGGGAAGCACCCAGTTCCGGGTCAGCGCCCTCTGCCTGACCGACCAATAGCGCCCTCGCCGGCAGATATCTCTTTGCCGGCCACAGATGGGGTGCCGTATATTCCGGCCTTTGCGGCTGGCGATTTGCTCTATTCAGCCGTCCTAATAAAGCCTCCGGAACCCTAGGTCGATAAGCCTAGTGATTATGCCAGGGGCCCTGGGAGAACGGTTCCAGGTCCGGCCCTGAGCCCTTGCGCCTCGAGTGCGGCGCCGCAAAAGGTGCGTGGCAAACGTATGCGCTACGAGCCGGCACGATGAAGCCGAAAAAGATCACCCCCGGCACCTACTATTGGGCCAACAGCCCGTATGGCGAGGGGACGATTCAAGTCTTGGTCGTCGAGCCGTCCGAGGCGGTTGAAGACCATTGGGTTTGCCGCCGCGTTACGGGCAAACGAATCCTGCTGCCATCGATTGCCATTCTGCGGCCGGTTCTCAAGGGCCAGTGACGCGGGGGTTTGGGCCGCCTGCCCGGGCTCCTGGTTCCCAGGCCGTGACCGCTCGAACGTTCAGGAAACGGCTTCGCGCCGGCATCACTTGCCGGTACACTACAGGGCTTTGGAATTGCGACCGTTTATTGCAGAGGAGTGCTCGATCATGGCCAAACCGCATCGTACCTTGAAGAAAGCCAACCATGGCCGTCGCCCTGCCAACGGCAAGGCCCGGTGCGCCAAGCGTAAGCTCATTCGCACCTAGAACTTTTCGGCCTATCGAACCATCGATTCGTATTGCTGATTTACCTTGCCGTTTGGCGAGTTGCCGAATCTGTGGTTCTCTCGAGGCTGTCCAGCCCCGCGGGGTTTGCCAGTTTCCCCCCCCAGGGCCGGAAAAACGGGGTCACCTGCGCTGCGCAGGGGTTCAATCGACCGCCTGACTGGTTAGAATATTCGCATGCCCCTGCGATGGTTCACCCCGGGCGGTTCGCGGTGAGGATTGCGGGTCTGGAAGGGAGCCCTGCCGTGGCGGTGAAAGACTTAATCCTGGAATTCTCCGAATACGACCTGAACAACGTCGTCGCAGACATCGAAGAGATCCGCCGCTATAACCCGCAGCGGTTCGAGATGGAGCAATTGACGGCCATTTGCTTCGAAGACCACGATCGCAAAATCTGCGTCGGCTACAAGGATCACGGACACGACGAGTTTTGGGTTCGCGGGCACATGCCGGGCATGCCCCTGCTGCCCGGGGTCTTGATGTGTGAGGCGGCTGCCCAGATGTGCAGCTATTTCACCGTCAAATACGACTTCCTGGGTTCGAAGGTGGTTGGCTTCGGCGGGCTGGACGAAGTCCGCTTTCGCGACCCGGTGTTCCCCGGCAACCGGCTGGTGATGGTCTCGCAAATGCTGAAACTGCGGCGCGGGGCGATGGTCGTTTGTCGCTTCCAGGGCTTCGTCGGCCAGTCGCTAGTTGTCGAAGGCCAATTGAAGGGCGTGCCGTTGCCCGAGGATCGCCTGCTGAACCCAGCCTCGGCCGCTCGGCAGTGAAAAGCAACTCAACCGGGGACGGAGCATGGCGCGGCGGGCATTGCGGAAAATCGGCGAGGATCTCGATCTTTCGAACTCGTTTCTGACCTTCGAGGAGCTCCCCTGCCCTCTGAACGCCGCGGCGTTTTTCGGCCGTTCGGCGCCGCTTGAAGTGGAACTCGGCAGCGGCAAAGGGCTGTTTCTCAGTTCCGCGGCTGCCGCCCAACCTGAGACGAACTTTCTCGGCCTGGAAGTCGCCCGCAAGTACGCGCTGCACGCCGCGGCTCGACTGGCCCAGCGCGAGTTGCGGAATGCACGGGTGGTTTTCGGCGACGGGCTGCGCGTGTTTCGCGAGTGCTTGCCCGACGCATCGCTCGCGGCCGTCCACGTTTACTTCCCCGATCCCTGGTGGAAGGCCCGGCATCGCAAGCGGCGGGTGATGAATGCCGATTTTCTGGGCCACGCTCTGCGAACGCTCATGCCCGGCGGTCGGTTGCATTTCTGGACCGACGTGCAGGAGTATTTTGACACCACGCTGGAACTGATCGCCGCGAGTAGTAGCTTTGAGGGCCCCTTCGGAGTTTCCGAACAGTGCGCCGCAGCACGAGCTCGACTACCGCACGCACTTCGAGCGCCGCATGCGGCTGCACGGCTTGCCGGTTTATCGCTCCGAGTTTCGTAAGCCCGACGGCGCGGCGACCGTGGCAGTTCTTGGGTAGGTCAAGCTAACGCGGATCTCCATGAGATCGAGGTCCAGGTCGACGCGCATCACATAAGCCCGACGTGCCAGCGAGTGTGTCGAACAAGGGACACCCTCGCTGGCGCGTTGGGGCTTGTGTTCGACCATCAATGCCCCATGCGAACAGGCTGCCATCTTCGTGTGGCAAAACCTGCGCGGCGCTTGCGCAGAAGCTGCCGCTGGCGCGGGTGCTTGGGCGGACTGCTGCCGCTCCCGCCGGTAAAGGGCTTAACCCGCAACGGTGCAACGAATTGCAGCCCTGTGCTGGGTCGTTCTCGCAAGGCCGCACGCCGCCGGGCATGGCAATTGCTTCGTCAGCCGAACAATCTGTCCCTAAGTTCGACTTGGAGCATTGCCATGAGCGTCGCCAGCATTCCCCAGTCCCAGAGTATTCTGGGAAGCATCAGTTCCGTGGCTAGCAGCAGTTCGGCAGCCGGTGCGCCGGCCGCAGCGACGTCCGACGCCAGCGGTTCATCGTCAACGAGTTCCAGCGCCTCAGGTTCGCACGATCCTGGCCGCCTACAATCTGGAAGAGATTTCGCCCAGCGAACTGTCGACGTTGACCCAGCAGCTTCAGCAGGCCGGCGCCCTTTCGCCGGCCGACTTTGCCGATCTGACGCAGCTCCGAACAGAACTCGATTCGAACGGGACTCAGCCCGACGAGCAGGTTGATTTGCTCGACTATCTGAACAATAAGCTGTCGACGCAGAAGAAGCAGTTGAACAGCGCCGTGCAGAAGAGCCCCACCGGCGCGACGGGCGTGAACAGCGACGCCTATCTCGGCCAAACCGTCAGGCAGTTGTCGCTCGTCCAGAAGCTCTCGACCATTCAGGGACCGACGGCCGACGAACCGGTCGACGCCATGGCCTAACGCTCTGGCGTCAGCTATCGACCGTGCCCACGGCCTCCTGCTGGCTCTCGTAGGTCCGCCCGATGATGTTGTTCTTGGCGTTGCGGACGGCGATTTCGTACAGTTCCTGCCCGCACGGGGTTGGATATTCCGTCGTGATGCAGGCCTGGCACAATTGGTCGGAATCGAAGCCGATGGCGCGGGCGATCGAGTCCACGGGCAGATAACGGAGCGAATCGGCCCCCAATTGCTGGGCCATCCGCACTTGCCCGGCCTCGGTCAGGGCTCCGTCGTCGAGGAACCGCGGGGCGAACAGCTCCGTGATCGTCGACATGTCGATGCCGTAGAAGCAGGGAGCGATGATCGGCGGGCAGGCGATGCGGACGTGAATCTCCCGGGCCCGGCCCAACTCGCGGATGCGGCTGAGCAGCACCTTCATCGTGGTCGAGCGAACGATCGAATCTTCGACCAGGATCACCCGTTTGCCCTCGAGCACCTCGCGCAGCGGCGTGTACTTCACTCTCGGCCTTGCGTTTGCGGCCGACCGAGCCTTCGATGAACGTGCGGCCGGTATAGCGGTTGCGGATCAGCCCTTCGCGCGATGGCACGCCCAATTTGTAGGCCATGGCGTCGGCCGCCGCCTTGCTGGTGTCGGGCACGGGGACCACGATCGTGTCTTCGTCGATCGGCAGCGTCTCCAGCCGGGCCAGCTCTTCGCCCAGCCGCGTCCGCGACAGATAAACGCTCCGCTCGTCCATCGTGCTGGCGACGTTGGCGAAATAGATCCACTCGAAGAAACAATGGGCCTTGCGCGGGCTGTTGGCAAACCGCTGAATCTCAAAGCGGCCCTTGGAAATCGTGATGGCCTGGCCGGGCAGCAGCGACTTGATCGATTCGGGCCGGAAGCCGAGGTTCAGCAAGGCCACGCTCTCGCTGGCCGCGGCAAACAGCGGCCGTTCCCAGGCGTAGCACAAGGGCTTGATCCCCAGCGGATCGCGCACCGCCAGCATGTCGCCCAGCGAATTCAGCAGCACCAGCGAATAGGCCCCGTCGATCTTCGCGGCCACGTTGCGCCACATCTCGACCAGCGACAGCCGGCTATCGCCCGACAGCTCGCGGCTGATCTCGTGCATGCATGATTTCGGTGTCGGTTTCGCGGGCCAGGTGGTTATCCGCCTTCGGCCAGCAGTTCGCGCGAGCTCGGGATAGTTGGCCAGTTGCCCGTTGAAAGCAAAGCTGAACCACTTGTGCTTTTGCAGGTGGTGCCGCTCGAACGGCTGGGCGTAGCTGCGGTCTTCGGCGCCGCAGGTGGCGTAGCGGACGTGGCCGATGGCCGCCCGGCCGGCGTATTCCTTCATCAGGCTTTCGGCCTTGCCGCGATGGCTGAGCCGGAACACTTCGCTGACGCCGCCCAGCTCTTTGTAGGTATCGATGAGCTGATTGCGGTTGGGGTTGTAGGTGGTCATGCCCGCCGAAAGCTGGCCCCGGTTCTGGATGTCCAGCAGCATGCGGGGCATCAGCCGCGAAACCTCTTCCGGGCCCTGCTCGGGGCACAACGGGCTGACGCCCTCGCCCGGAAGGTGGTAAATCGCTGCGACGCCACACTCGTGATTGAGTTCGCTCATAGCGTTGGGGCGACACCTGGTCGCATTTCCTCCCCAGGAAAACGGGCCCACAGGAACCGGACCAGTGAAACACAGGCCCGGCGAAAGACAGACCAGAGCGGCATAATCCAGCAACGACGAGGCCGCTGGCCGACGGCCGAAACGTCTCGCGGCCCGGAACATTTCCTCGTCCGCGATCCCCCATGCCAGTCTCGTCCCCATCGGTGGCTCACGCCGACAGCCAGCAGAGCATGTATTCTACGGGACAGCGACCTTCTTCACAACCGACTAACAATCCTACGGGTTCAACCAGACCGCTACAAAAATGAAGCCGCCTTGTAGTTTACGGCCTGTGACCGTTATTCTGGGCAGGCAGCTTTTTCGCATCGCTCGCCCCCAACTCGACGCAATTGCTCACTGATCCAAACCCATGCCAGATTTGCTTCGCCAGGAAATCGCCACCGCCGCCGATACGATTGTCGTGAAAGTCGGCACCCGCGTGCTCACCGCCGTTCCGGAACACTTGACGAAGGGCGCGTGGCGGCACTGGCCGAAGAACTGCACATCGTCATGCAATCGGCCGCAAGGTGGCCCTGGTTAGTTCGGGGGCCGTTGGAGCCGGCATGGGCCGGCTGGGCCTCACCGAACGGCCGCGCGATCTGGCCCATCTGCAGGCCGTCGCCGCCGTCGGTCAAAGCTACCTGGTCCAGACCTACGATCGTGCGCTGCGGGCCATGGCCGGCATGCGGCTCAGGTGCTGCTCACGGCCGACGACCTGGACGATCGGCCCCGGTACCTCAACGTTCGCAACACGCTGTTGACGCTACTCGGCGAATACCAGGCAGTGCCGATCATCAACGAAAATGACACCGTCAGCGTCGAAGAGCTGCAAACCACGTTCGGCGACAACGACCGCCTGGCCGCGATGGTCACGAACCTGATCCGGGCCCCGCTGCTGGTGCTGTTGTCCGACGTCGAGGGGCTGTTCGACGGCGATCCTCGCGCGCCGGGCTCGAAGCTCGTTTCCACCGTGACGCGGCTCGACGAATCGATCTACGCCCTGGTGCGCGACCAGAAGACCGGCCTGAGCAAGGGGGGCATGGCCAGCAAGCTCAATGCCGCCCGCATGGCCACGCTGGCCGGCGAGAACGTCATCATCGCCAGCGGCCGACAGCCGGGGGCTTTGGCCAAGATCCTGGCCGGCGAGCCGGTCGGAACGCTATTCGTCGCACAAGGCCAGACGATTCCCTCCTGGAAGCGTTGGATCGGCTTCACGGCACAGCCCCGCGGCTACCTAGTGCTCGACGCCGGCGCCCGCCGCGCGGTCGAAAAGCAGGGCCGCAGCCTGCTGGCCATCGGCGTGACCGACTCCAACGGCAACTTTCAGCAAGGGGGACGTCGTGGCGCTGCGAGATCCGGGCGGCGTGGAGTTTGCCCGCGGCCTGACCAACTACAATTCGGCCGAGATCGTCCGCATCAAAGGGCTCAAGACCGAAGCCATTGCGGCGGCCTTGGGGCATTGTCCGTACCAGGAAGTCGTGCATCGCGACAATCTAGTGGTTACGACGACGTAGAAGCACGCGGCGAACGAAACCCGAGCCGGGGGCGTCAGTCCCCGGATTTCTTAATGCCGTCTAAAACGCTTCACCCTGGAAATTTCAGCCCCGCGATCGCCAATCCGCGGCCGTCCGAAACCGCATGGCATTTCGCCCCCGTTTTGGCATAATCAATGATTCATTGGTTTCAAGTGCTCTGCATGGCAAATGAAAGGGAACGCTAATCCTCACTAATCTTCGCTAATTCTTATTAGTGTTGATTAGCGGCGATCAGTGTTCCTGCATCGAAGGCTCAAACTTGGAGCTATTGTGATTCGGTAAACGTTATTCCGTCCATCCTCCACTGCCCGCAGCCTGCTGCCAGCCGCCCGCTTCTTCAAAACATGACCGTTACCGCTCCCAAATCTCCCGCCGCCCACTCGACCTCGCCTGCCGCCTGCCGCGTGCCGGGCACGCAAATCCCTTGCTACGTGTTCGAATCGAACCGCGACCTGGCGCGGCACGTGGCCCAGACCATCGCCACGATCATCCGCGAGCGCAACGCCTTCGGCCAAAAGGCCGTGCTAGGGCTCCCCACCGGCAGCACGCCGCTGGGCGTGTACCGCGAGTTGATCCGCATGCACCGCGAGGAAGGGCTCGATTTCTCCAGCGTCATCACCTTCAATCTCGACGAATACTACGGATTGCAGCCCGACCAGTTGCAAAGCTACCACCGCTGGATGTTCGAGAACTTCTTCGACCACGTCGACATCCCGCGTAAGAACATCCATCTGCCCGACGGCATGGTCCCGGCCGACGACGTCGAAGACTATTGCCGGCGTTACGAAGACGCGATCGTGCGTGCCGGCGGCATCGACGTGCAACTGCTGGGCATCGGCCGCAACGGCCACATCGGCTTCAACGAGCCGTTCAGCAGCCGCACCAGCCGCACGCGCCTGGTGACGCTCGACCTGGTGACCCGCAAGGACGCGGCCAGCGATTTCTTCAGCGAGGAGAACGTTCCGCACCAGGCCCTCACGATGGGCGTAGGCACGATCCTCGACGCCCGCAAAATCATCCTGATCGCCCTGGGCGAGCACAAGGCCGGCATCATTCGCGAATCGGCCGAGACGCCGCCCAGCGACCGCGTTCCGGCCAGCTTGTTGCGTGAACATGGAGACGTCACGTTCCTGCTCGACGAGGCAGCCTCGGGACAGTTGACCGGCGTGATCACCCCCTGGGTGCTGCGCAGCGTCCCCTGGACCGATGCCACGATCAAGCGCGCCGTCCTCTGGCTCTCGACCCAAACGGGTAAGGCTCTGCTGAAGCTCGACGACCACGATTTCCGCGAACATCATTTGCACGAACTGCTCGACGCCCACGGCCCGGCTCAGTCGATCGCCCATCGCGTGTTTCGCTGGATGATGGACACGATCGAATACCATCCAGGCGGCCGCGATCCGAAACGCATTATTTGTTTCAGCCCCCACCCGGACGACGACGTCATCAGCATGGGCGGGGCCCTGATCCGGCTGGTCGAAGACAAGCACGAAGTTCACGTGGCCTACATGACTAGCGGCAACATCGCCGTCTTCGACCACGACGCTCGGCGCGTGGCCGACCTGGTGATCGAATTCAATCGGCTGTTCGGCATCGAGCAGTGCCAATCGCTGGCCGTTGAAGAGCAGGTTTGCCGGCGCTAGCCGACAAGAAGCCGGGCGAGCCCGACAGCGACACCGTGCTGAAGATCAAGGCGCTGATTCGCTGGAGCGAGGCCAAGGCCGGCGCCATTGTCTGCGGCTGCAAGGAAGAGCACCTGCATTTTCTCGATCTCCCCTTCTACCGCACCGGCACGATCGCCAAGAACCCGATGGGCGCCGACGACGTGCAGATTATCCTGCAGCTCTTGGAAAAGGTCGATCCGCAGCAGGTCTACATTGCCGGCGACTTGTCCGACCCGCACGGCACGCACCGCGTTTGTGCCGAAGCGATCTTCCAGGCTTTGCAGCAGTTCGAAGCCAAGACCGGCCGGCGTCCCGAGGCCTTGCTCTATCGCGGGGCGTGGCAGGAATGGCCGGCCCACGAGATCGAGATTGCCGTTCCGCTTGAGCCCGCGCGACTTGCAGATCAAGAAAGACGCCATCTTCCGGCACGAGTCGCAGAAAGACGCGGCGCTATTTCCCGGCTCGGACAGCCGCGAGTTCTGGCAGCGGGCCCAGGACCGCAATCGGCACACGGCCGACGTCTACAACCAGTTCGGCCTCCCCGAGTATTTTGCCATCGAGGGGTTCGTCCGCTGGAACGGCGAAGCGATTTAGCGAAAGCCGAAAGCGTAAATTCGTCTAGCGTGCCATTTCGCCGCGTCGCTTGCGACGCGGTTCGCGCGACTCTCAATCGTCCAGCACTTCGAGCCCCGGCAGCGCTTCTTGCAGTTCGATCACGGCAGATTCCGGCACGCCGGTGTTTTGCAGCTCGAGTACTTTGAGCTTTCTCAGTGGAACCAGTCGCTTCAATCCATCGTCCGGTATTTGGCAGCCCGATAGGTCGAGCGATTCCAACGCCGGCAGTCGAGCAATGGCCGCTAATTCTGCATGGCCAAGGCTAGCGCCATTGATCTGCAGACTAACCAGACTCGGAAAATCAGCGAGGGGCTGGATATCGGCGAGCTTCACGGGGCCGCGGGAAAAATGGACGAAAATGACGGGATGAGCCAAACCCCACCACTCACGCCCCCATCCAAACCCGACGTTCGGGATCTGTCCTGTGCCCAACGGATCCATCAACGCACTATCCGAAAATGATTGCTCGTAGACGCGATCAGCCCAAGCGGCGAATCGACGGATCGCGGCGCGCTCCCGCCGATACCGGCTGAACTCCACCGCCACCGGCGCGAGCAACAGCCCGCAAACGGCCGTCAGCGCGAGCAATGTCCGCAGCCGGAATCGTGGACGCCAACGAGCCAATTTGCACCTCGAACGCTGCCGGAAAAGTCCGCCCAGAACCTCAGTTCGCCTAGCCAGGCGAGCAAAATGCCCGTTTTCCTGGGCCTAGGGGCCCTGTTTTGCCGAAACTGTACAAATGCTATTTGCTTCTGTACACGCGTATATTATAGTCATGAGAGGTAGGAGACGCGAATTCCCCGTACCTTTGGCGAGTAGTAACTGGAACAGGAACCCATGGCCAGTCTCGAACACCTTACCGAACGTCAGCGCGAAGTCTACGAGTTCATCCGCGACAAGATCCGCAATCGCGGCTACGGCCCCACCGTGCGCGAGATCGGCCTGCATTTTAACATCAGCTCGCCCAACGGCGTCATGTGCCATCTCAAGGCCCTGGAAAAGAAGGGCCTGATTACCCGCGAGCCGAACATGTCGCGGGCCATCATGCTCGCCACCGAAACGCCCGAAGGTCAATCGAACGGTCTCCCCTTGCGGGGCACGATCGCGGCCGGCGTGTTGCACGAAGCGGTCGAGCAGGACGAACGCGTCGATTTCGGCGAACTGTTCAACGCCGACGATCTGTTCGTGTTGAAGGTCAAAGGCGATTCGATGATCGAAGACCAGATCGCCGATGGCGATTTCGTGGTCATTCACAAGCAGTCGACGGCCAACAAAGGTGAGATCGTCGTTGCACTGACCGACGAGAACGAAGCCACGCTCAAGCGTTGGTATCCGGAAGCCAAGCGTATCCGCCTTGAGCCCGCCAATTCGTCGATGGCGCCGATCTACGTCACGAACGCCAAAGTCTTGGGCGTGGTCGTGGGCGTGGTGCGGAAAGTGAGTTGAGAGTGGTCGGTGATCTGTGATCAGTTGCTAGTGGTCAGTACATGCATTACTAGCCACTGACTCTGCTCACGCCGATTGCTCTGCCTGCGTCACCTGGTTGAGCTTGTTGTAAAGCGTCTTCAGGCTGATGCCCAATTCTTCGGCGCTCTTGGGCTTGTTCCCTTTGTGGCGTTCGAGCGTCTGCTGGATCACCGTCAACTCGATCTCGCGCAGCGTCTGCGGAGCCACGGTCTTGAAGTGCGGACCTTTGAGCTTCCGCTCGCCAAAGCGCGACGGCAGATGCTCGGGCCGGATCGGCAGCGCGTCGCAAAGAATCGCGGCGTGCTCGATCACGTTGGCCAGCTCGCGCACGTTGCCCGGCCAGTAGTGCGACTCCAAAGCCCGCAACGCTTCGGGCGAGAAGGCTTCGTCCTCGGGCCGCAATCCGGGCCGGACGCGCTTCAGCAGGTGCCGAGCCAACGGGCCAATGTCTTCCAGGTGTTCGCGCAGCGGCGGCAGTCGCACTTCGAACGTGTTGATGCGGAACATCAGGTCTTCGCGAAAATCGCCTTCGGCGACCATTTGCTCTAGATCGCGATGCGTGGCGCAGACCACCCGCACGTCGACGACGAACGAATTGTTGTCGCCCACGCGGCGGATTTCGCCGCTTTCCAGCACCCGCAGCAGCTTGGCCTGCATGGCTTTGGGCAACTCGCCCAACTCGTCGAGGAACAACGTGCCTCCGTTGGCCACCTCGAACAAACCGATCCGCTGCTCGTCGGCCCCGGTGAACGACCCGCGGCGATGGCCGAAAAGTTCGCTCTCGATCAGGCTCTCAGGCAGTCCGCCGCAATTGATGGCCACGAAGGGCATGTCGGAGCGCAGGCTCTGGTCGTGAACGCTACGGGCCACGAGCTCCTTGCCGGTACCCGTTTCGCCCAGGATCAGCACGGTCGAATTGGTGGGCGCGACTTTGGCGACCAGCTTCCGCACCTGCTGCATGCCGGGCGAATCGCCGATTAGTTGGCTCTTGCCCTCGATGCGTTCGAGCTGCCGCTTGAGCGCCCGGTACTTGTTCGTCAGTTCGCGCTTCTCGGCCACTCGGCCCAGCAGGGCTTTGAGTTCGATCAGCTTGCAGGGCTTGGTCAGGTAGTCGAAGGCGCCCTGCCGCAGAGCGGCGATCGCGCTTTCGACGGTCGACTTGCCGGTCAGGATGATGGCATCCGTATCGGGCGAGAGCTCCTTGGCCCGGGCGATGACCTCGATGCCCGACAGGTGCGGCATGTTCAGGTCGACCAGGACGCAATCGTAGGTATTACGTTCGAGTGCCGCGACGGCCGTAGCGCCATCGGGACAGACGGTCACCTCGTGCCCCATGCGCGGCAGCTCCAGGCTCATCAACTCCTGCAACGAGCGTTCGTCGTCGGCGAAGAGTATCTTCAGGCGCTTATGCGGCTTGGTATCGATGGTTGCTCTCCTCAATGTGGCTGACGACCAACGGCAAGCGGACTCGGAATCGCGCTCCGCGGCCCGGTCCGGCGCTGTAGACTTCGATGGAGCCGTCGTGATCGGTGACAATGCGATGGGCGATCGACAAACCCAGGCCGGTTCCCTGCCCGTGGCGCCGGCGGGTGAAGAAGGGTTCGAACAGGTGCTCCAGCACCTCGGGCGTCATGCCGCAACCGTCGTCGCTGATCGATAGCACGGCCTCGCCGGCTTCTTCCGTGACCGAGACGCGCACCGTGCCTCCCGGTTCGAGGCTGTCCAGCCCGTTGACGATCAGGTTCAGCACCACCTGCTTGATCTGTTGCGAGTTGACCGGCGGCCAAGATCGGCAAACCGTCCAGCAGTTCGAGGTGCTTCTCGTCGTACTTGTTCATGTGGTGCAGCATCTCGATTACGCTCTGCACCAGTTCGCGCAGATCGGTCGGTTGGCGGCGGACCTCGCCGATGCGGGAGAAATCGAGCAGTTTCTCGGTGATTCCCTTGCAGCGGAAGGCCTCGGTCTGAATCATTTTCAGGTAGGTATGAATGACCGTGTGTTCAGGGTTCTCGGCATCAAGCTGCTCGTCGACGCGTTCCTCGAGCGAATCGGCGCACAGCGCGATCGCGGCCAGCGGGTTGTTGATTTCGTGCGCCACGCCCGCAGCCAGGAAGCCGACGCTGGCCAACTGTTCGCTGCGGATGACTTCCTTCGAGCGCTCCTGAACCTGCCGGTCCAAATCGTCGCGAATGGCCTGGAACCGGGCGGTCATGTCGTTCATGGCCTGCGCCAGCTCGGACATTTCGTCGTGCGTCTTGAGGTGGATGCGGTAATCGAAGTGTCCGCTGGCCACTTTGCGCGAACCTGCGCACCAGGATTCGCAAGGGCCGGAAGATCCAGGTGTAGAATCGTTCCATGAAACCCGCGAACATGATTAAGGCCACGATCGTCGTCGCCATGGTAAGAATGATCAGCGAACGGTACTGTACGCGGGCTTCTTCGGTGAAATCGTTGATCTTTTTGTACAGGTAGCTGGGGAGTTCGGCCGCCAGTTGCTGCAGGTATTCCAGTTCGTTGGTCAACTTGCCGACGCGGATCTCATCCAGCAACCAGTCTTCGTCCAGGTTGGCATGGTCCACCCGGGCCAGCGACTCCTGGATGGCCTGCACGGTCATCCATTCCTGGCGGCTGTCGCCGATTCGGCTGTTGGCCGGATTGTCGAGAAGTTGGCGGCGGTACTTTTCCAGAGTCTCGCGGGCCGCCTGCACCTTGGTGCGGAATTCCTGCCGAGCCAGATGCGTGGCCAGCGGCGAAACTTCGTGCCCAGTGAGCTCCAACTCGCGCGATGTGCGGCTTTCATTGAGCGCAATTCGCAATTCGCTGATGTTCTGGCTGAATTGGTTGGCAAGCGGCAACTCGGGTACGCGCCGGCTCAGGCTACGGACCAGATCGCGGTAGGCGTACAGGCCGCTAATACCGCCCCAGCTCAATAGCCCAACAATCACCAGCAGCAGCCCCAAGCAGGCAAACAGCTTGGTGCGGATTGGCCACTTGAACAGCAACGGCGACCTCCTTGTCGCACGCTCGTGTCGCGCGCTGAATTGGCTGCCGGCGGCAGATGCGAAACCAAAGTCCTGTCGGCAGATCCGTAAATGGGTGGCGGAGTCTACCAGAGGGCCGCGAAACGGAGCAAGACGTGCCCGAGACCATTCGCGAGCCCCCTCAATATTGGGCCGGGCGTGCTAGCAAGTAGCCAGCGATTGACACGGCGGCTGAGAATCCGCTACCGTCTGCCCGGCAAGGATGCCATGCGCTCACCGGAAGGAACCGCTGCCCGTGCGCCCGATCGACGTTCCCGCACCATCGCCGCGGCATTCAAATGGTAAACGTCGGCGCTGGTTGGTCGTCGGGTTGCTCGTCGGGCTGGCGCTCGTGGGCGGCTACTTCGGCCTGTGGCGCTACCACCTGAAGCGCTTTCAGGTCGTTCGCGAAGGCGTCTTGATTCGTACGGCCCAACCGACGGAATTCGGCCTACAGTATCTAACCGGGCAGCGCGGTGTAAAGACTGTGCTTTCGCTGCAATTGTTCGATCCGCGACTGAGCCGCGGATTGATCGATCTGGGCCGGCCGGACGGAGCCCGCGAATCGGACTATGTGGCCACGGGGCTGGCCGCGCAGCTCGTGCAGTGGCCCATGGGATTGGAGTCGTGCTGGCCTTGGATGACGCCCTGGCAGTTCGAGGAATTCTTCCGGCTGTTCGACAATCCCGAGAATTTTCCGATCGCCGTGCATTGCATGGGCGGCCGTCATCGCACCGGCACGATCTCGGCCCTGTTCCGGTTGGAGTACGACCGCTGGCCCGTCGAACGAGTGCTGGCCGAAATGTACTCGTTCAAATTCGGCGAGGGAACTCCGATGCAGGAGTATAACCTTCGCACGTATTTACCTCGGCCGCATCCGAACGAAACCACCTGGCGGACTTTGCGGCAGAAGTTTGCACCGCTCGTGGCCGGCGGCGCCCCGACGGATTACGAGGCGTTGGTGCGAGGACTGCGCAAGCGTGCCAACGGGGCCGAAGTGCAACGGGCCGTCGCCGCGTATCTCGTCAGCGAGTGGCCTTTCGCGCTGCCGCTGGCCGTGCGTTTGATCGAATCGAGCGACAATCCGCTGGTGATGCCGGCCACGGAACTGGCCAGCAAGTTGCTGGAACAGCCCGGAGCTGCGATCAGCGATTGGCAAATGGCCGCGGCCTTGATCGCAGATTTCGGCACGCCCCAGCAGCAGGCTCGCTTGCTGCATTTGATTGAGCAGGAATCGCGCGAAGCGAAAGTCAGCCCGCATTACGCGGCGCTGGTGGCCGGCGTCTCCAACCGTTACACCCAGAACAGGCTGGCCTACTTGCAGCCGGTGCTCGACGATGAGCGATTGCACATCGAACCGGGGGCTGAAACGTGCCGGTACTGTTACGTGGCGCTGGTGCGAATGGCGGCCATCACCGATGAGCGGTGGTTGATCGGATTTCCGGAGCGTCCACATTGGAACGCTGCCAGGAACAAGGCGCGCGAGTGGCTCGCCACCCATCCCAACGAGGTTCGTCTGGCCAGGCTCGTCCCCCCCGCCGGCAATAACCCGATCGTCGCCAGCGAAGAACGCGACGACGAGGATTTGAGCCGTCTGCGGCGCTGAGCGTGTCGGGGTTCGGCGATTTGCCGTAACCGGTGGACGCCCGTTGGCTCGGAGCACAAGAGCCGACCAGTATTTGAAGCCGCAGGAAGATTTCAGCCGCTGCTTGCAAACACAAGCCCGACGCGCAAGCGAGGGATTCTGCGGGGATTGCGAATTCCACTCCCTCGCTTGCGCGTTGGGCTTGTGTTACTCAACTTGAAACACCGCCCGCTCGCCTCGAACCGCAAGCGGGCTCGACCGATACTGCGTCGGAGAGCTATACTCAGACCAGTCTCAGATCTTCGCCGCGTGCGACCTTTTGTTTGTCGTCCCGTCGGTAGGCAGTTGTGCATGGAGGCACAATTCGATCATGCCAGCGACCTACGCCGCCACGAGCTCCGCCTCGGAGTTAGGGTTCTCGACGGAGTTCGGCCTCGATCGCCGATCGGTTCTGGTCCTGGTCCTGTTTGGCGCGGCGTTGCTGCTGATCGGGCTGGGTACCAGCCGCGTGCTCACCTACCACGAAGTCGTCTTCGCCGAGCCGGCCAAGGAAATGCTGGCCAGCGGCGATTTCGTCGTTCCCAAAATCGGCGGCGTGCCGTTTACCGACAAACCGCCTGCCACGGCCTGGTCGATCGCGGCCGCGATGACCTTGTTCCACAGCCAGAGCGAATGGGTCGTGCGGCTGCCGAGCGTCCTGGCGGCGCTGGTCTCGGCGCTCGTCATCGCCCAACTGGCGGCTCGCTGGTTTGGCAGACCCTATGGCCTGGTCGCCGGGCTGATGCAATTGACGTCGCTGCACGTGCTGATGCAGGCCCGGCTGGCCGAGGCTGATACGCTCGTCGCCGCCGGCGTCGCCACCGCCATGGCGGTCTTCGGGCTCTCGCAAGTCGACGGTCCAGCCGGCGCTCGAATCACCGGTCGTTGGGCACCTTGGCTGTTCTATGCCGCCGTGGCCTGGTGCATGCTGGCTAAGGGGCTGATCGGACCGGCCTTCATTGCCGGCGGTTGCGGCGCGTGGTTGCTGGTGAACCGCGATTGGCGCGGGCTGCGGTTCTTCTTCAGCCCGATCGGCATCCTGCTCGTACTCGGCAGCGTGCTCCCCTGGATTGTTCTGGTGAAGATTCGCTGCCCGGCGATGTTCGATAGCCTGGTGTTTCATCATTTCGGACGCTTTCAGGGGCAGTTTGGCACCCACGCCGGAAAATTCGGCTACTTCTACCTGGTGCCGATGCTGGTCCTGCCCTGGACGCCGTTTGTGTTCTTGGCGCTCTGGCGGTTGATTCGTTCGGGCGAAATCCGCGACCGACGCTGGGTGTTTCTGGCCTGCTGGTTCGTGCCGGGGATGGCGCTATCTTTCGTGGAGTTCGTTCAAAGCGAAGCATTACACGATTCCGCTGCTCCCGCCGCTGACCGTATTGGCAGCCGTCGGCTGGTTCGACTTCTTGCGGCATCGTTACGCTCTAGGAGAGCGATTGCGATTGCTGTTGCCGATGGCATTCGTCGTACTCTGCGCCGCGGCGGCCGTGGGCGTGGAAGTCAGTCAGATGTCGGCCGCGCACGCCGTGGCAGCGCTCGTGGGGCTGATCGGCGCCGGCGTGCTGGCGATGTCCTATTTCGAGTCGCGTCGGCAGCCCGCCTGGCAAGTTGGCGCGATGTTCGCCACGGCCTGGCTGGTGGCCGTGGGCGTGCAATTGTTCGTCATGCCACTTCACGATTCGTATCGCGCTCAGACGCAACTGGCCCAGCAAGTCAACGACGTTGTTGCCCCGCACCAGCCGCTCTACATGCTCGACCTGCCGGACAATCAGATCACCTACTACCTGCGCCCGCAGGTGGTGCGGCTCGATAAGCTCGCGGATTTCGGGCCTCGGGTTGATGCGGCGTCGAACGACTGGCTGTTCGTGCTAGCGCCATTGCGCGTGGCCGAGAAGCTGGCCCGGACGGGCGAGACTCGCGAAATTGCCCGTTGCAGCCAGATCAACAGTTACATGACGGAACGAGACCGGCTGGTATTCATCAGTTTCAAACGTTCGCAGGCGGCGCAGCGCACTCCAGGCACCGAATCGAAGAGACTCGAATGATGCTCGGTCGCAATGCCGGCACCATGGTTTTGGAAAATCCCTTATCTCAGCATTTGGCTTACCATGTCGCGACCCTTGAATCTCATCTCGTTGGTTCTGCCGATCTACAACGAAGAAGAGGTGCTGCCTCTGCTGCTGGCTCGTTTGGACCAGTTGCTGTGGCGGTTGCCCTGTCCGGCGGAGGTGGTCTTCGTCAACGATGGTAGCCGCGATCGCACGGGCGATCTGCTGGAAAAGGCGGCCGCCAGCCGTCCGCATTTGAAGGTTATCGAGTTCTCGCGCAATTTCGGCCATCAAACGGCCATCACGGCCGGAACCGATTTCGCCGCCGGCGACGTGGTGGTCGTCATGGACGGCGACTTGCAGGATCCGCCTGAGTTGGTGCTCGACATGATCGAGAAGTACCGCGAAGGCTTCGACGTGGTCTACGCGCGGCGCACGGCGCGGCACGGCGAAACCTGGTTCAAGCGCTCCACGGCCGCAGCGTTCTACTGGCTGATGAAGAAAATGGTCCATCGTGACCTGCCCCGCGATACCGGCGATTTTCGACTAATGAGCCGGCCGGTCGCCGGCGCGCTGCGGCGGCTGCGCGAGCAGCACCGCTTCGTGCGGGGGATGGTCACTTGGGTTGGTTTCCGGCAAACGGCGATCGAGTTCGAGCGGCCGGCACGCGCCGCCGGTCTGACCAAGTATCCGCTGCGGAAGATGTTCGCCTTTGCTTGGGGAGCGATCACTTCGTTTTCAGGTCTGCCGCTGCGCGTGGCGCTGTTTGCCGGCGCGGGCATGCTCGCCACGGCCCTGGTCTATGCCCTGGTTTCCGGCTATCGGGCCCTGGTGTTCGGCAGCACCGTTCCCGGCTGGGCCTCGTTGGTTTGCTTGCACGTCGGCCTTTCGGGCGCCACACTGTTGGTGCTGGGATTGATTGGCGACTACATTGCTCGGATCTACGAAGAACTCAAAGGCCGGCCGTTGTACATCGTCCGTAGCCTGCACAATCTTTCGCCCGATGCTCTGCCGGCCGATCTGTCCCGCGCTTCGGTTTGCGTTGAAGCTGCCGAGGAACCGAACTGCGGCCCCACGCCGTTCAAACGCGCTGGATAAGCTCCTCATAAAAGAAGAAGACGAACCACAGGGGCACAGAGACACAGAGGAAGAAGAGTTGCAGAATGATTTCTGTGCAGCGACTCAGAAATCAGTTCTTTCTTTTCCCTTTTGTCTTCCTCCGTGTCTCTGTGCCCCTGTGGTTCTCTTCCTGTCTTCCTTAAAGTTCGCTCGACCATATGACCAAACGCGCCTTCGCCGTTGCCGCTCATCCGGACGACATTGAATTCGTCATGGCCGGAACGCTGCTGCATTTGCAGCACGCCGGCTACGAGATCCACTACATGAATGTCGCCAACGGCTGCTGCGGCTCGACCGTCTACGGACGCGACGAGCTGATCCGCATGCGCCGCGACGAGGCCATCGAGGCCTGCCGGCTCGTGGGGGCCGTGTTCCACGAGAGCCTGGCCAACGACATGGAGGTTCTCTACGACCGGCCGACGCTGTTTCGCCTGGCCTCGGTGATGCGCGAAGTGGCTCCCGAGATCGTGCTCACGCACGCCCCCAGCGATTACATGGAGGATCATCAAAACACCTGCCGCCTGGCCGTCACGGCGGCATTTGCCCGCGGCATGCCCAATTTTCCGGTCGACCCGCCTCGGGCGGCGGTCGATCAGGCGGTCACGGTTTACCACGCCCAGCCGCACGGCAATCGCGACCCGCTGGGCGTCGTCGTCCGGCCACACGTTTTCGTCGACGTTGCCGACAAGCTCGATCAGAAGACGGCCATGTTGGCCTGCCACAAAAGCCAGGGGGCCTGGCTCGACACCAGCCAGGGTTTCGACTCCTATTTGCAGACCATGCACGACCTGATGCGCGAAGTCGGCCAGATGTCGGGCCGCTTCACGCACGCCGAGGGCTGGCGGAAGCATCATCACCCTGGCTTCTGCGCTCCAGAAGCGGATCCGCTAATAGCCGCCATTGGCGACCGCTGCATTGTGGAGAGTAGGCAGTAGGCAGAGGGCAGTGGGCAGAAAAGCGGGCCGGCGCGTGACGATGGCAAAGAACCGTTCGAGCCGCTGCGAATTTTTTTCCCGGCCAGGACCAGATACTGCCTACTGCCCTCTGCCTACTGCCTACTTTCCTCGGTAAGATAGTTGCGGACAAACCTCCTCGACTTCGCAACGAGCAAGCTATGCACACACCCTTGGTAGTTCTGGGCGGCGGACCCGGCGGATACGCTGCGGCATTTCTGGCAGCCGATTTAGGCATGCAGGTCACCCTGGTCGAAGCCGACACGCGCCTGGGCGGCACCTGTTTGCTGCGCGGCTGCATCCCTTCGAAGGCCCTGCTGCACGTTGCCAAGGCGATCAACGAAGCCCGCGAACTGGTCGATTGGGGCGTCACGCTCGAACGCAAGGACATCAAGATCGACGCCCTGCGGGCACGCAAAGAGAAGGTCATCTCCACGCTCACCGGCGGGCTCAAGAGCGTCGCGAAACAGCGTAAGGTGAAGGTCATCAACGCCCGGGGCACGTTCGAAAACTCAACCACCCTGCGGCTCGATGGCGGCGATCCGGGCACGTACGACGACCGTACCCTCACCTTCGACCACTGCATTTTGGCCACCGGCAGCCTCCCGGCCAAGATCCCGGCCTTCGACCTCCCCACGCCGCGGGTGATGGACTCGACCGGGGCCCTGGAACTGCCCGACATCCCCGAAAGCCTGCTGGTCGTAGGCGGCGGCTACATCGGCCTGGAAATGGGAAGCGTCTATGCCGAACTCGGCACCAAGGTGAGCGTGGTCGAACTGACCGACGGCCTGCTCCCCGGCGCCGATCGCGACCTGGTCAAACCGCTGCACGCCCGGTTGCAGAAACATTTTGCCGGCATTTACTTGTCGACCAAGGTTGTTTCGCTCACCGATCGGGGCGAGTCGATCGAAGTGGCCTTCGACGGCCCCGAAGGCAAACGCACCGAGCATTTCAGCCGCGTGCTGGTCTCGGTGGGTCGCAAACCCAATAGCGCCGGCATCGGCCTGGAAAACACCAAGGTCACGCTCGACAAGCGGGGATTCGCCGAGATCGACAAACAGCAGCGCACGGCCGATCCGAACATCTTCGCCATCGGCGACGTGGCGGGCGAGCCCATGCTGGCTCACAAGGCCTCGCACGAGGGCAAGGTAGCCGTCGAAGTGATCCATGGCGAATCGGTGCAGTTCGACGCCCTGGCCATTCCGGCCGTGGTGTTCACCGATCCCGAGATCGCCTGGGCCGGTCTGACCGAAAGCCAGGCCGAAAAAGAAGGCCGCGAGGTCGAGATTGCCCGTTTCCCCTGGGCCGCCAGTGGCCGGGCCCAATCGCTCGGCCGCACCGAAGGCCTGACCAAGCTGCTCATCGACCCTGAAACCGACCGCATCCTGGGCGTCGGCATCGTCGGCGCCGGTGCGGGCGACCTGATTGCCGAGGGCGTGTTGGCCATCGAGATGGGCTGCGACGTGCAGGATTTGGCCCATACGATCCATGCCCATCCCACGCTCAGCGAAACCCTGGCCGGAGCGGCCGAGATCTACCAAGGCATCGCCACCGACATTTACCGCCCGCGTCGCGAGCGGCAAGAAGCGTAGAAGCATTGAAGAAGTAGCCAGTAGTCAGCATTCAGTAGTCAGTGCGGCCTAAAGCCGCGACCGTTGGTCGCGCCGCCACACTTGAACGCTCGCGCCCGCTGCCCTTTACGCCAGCACTAAACTGGAGATAATGACCTCTGGCGACCGTCGCAAGCCGACATTCCCCTTGGGGTTTCGGCTGCCAAACCGCCCGGCGGATCCGCTTCGCAGCGAGCCGCGTTTCTAACACCTAACTGAGGTGCTTTGTTCATGGCGCAAGTTGATGACAAGGTCCAAGCGGGCGGTGATGCCGATCCGGCTGAGACCACGGAATGGGTGGAATCGCTGGAGTATGTGTTGCGGGCCAAAGGGCCTGCCCGAGCCAGTTACCTGCTCTCGGTGCTCGATGAGACGGCCTGCCGCAACGGCGTCGAGCTGTCGTTCACGATCAACACGCCCTACATCAACACCATCCCGGCCGATCAGCAGCCGGTGTATCCCGGCAATCGCGAGATCGAGCGCCGCATCAAGAGCATCATCCGCTGGAACGCCATGGCCATGGTCGTGCGGGCCAACAAGCACCATCACGGCATCGGCGGCCATATTTCGACCTACGCCTCGGCCGCCACGCTCTACGAAGTGGCCTTCAACCACTTCTTCCGCGGCAAGAGCGGCGACTACAGCGGCGACCAGATCTACTTCCAGGGCCACGCCTCGCCGGGCATTTACGCCCGGGCCTTCCTCGAAGGCCGGCTCAGCGAGCAGCAGCTGGAGAACTTCCGCCACGAGCTGAGCCGAAGGGGGCGGCCTGTCGTGCTATCCGCACCCCTGGCTGATGCCCGACTTCTGGCAGTTTCCCACCGTCTCGATGGGCCTCGGGCCGATCATGGCCATTTACCAGGCCCGCTTCAACCACTATCTCGACCGATCGCGGCATCAAGGATCGCCAGCAAGTCGCACGTCTGGGCCTTCCTCGGCGACGGCGAATGCGACGAGCCCGAATCGCTCGGCGCCATCACGCTGGCCTCGCGCGAAAAGCTCGACAACCTGATCTTCGTCATCAACTGCAACCTGCAACGGCTCGACGGCCCGGTGCGCGGCAACGGCAAGATCATCCAGGAACTCGAAGCCGCCTTCCGCGGTGCCGGCTGGAACGTCATCAAGGTCATCTGGGGCGGCGATTGGGACCCGCTGCTGGCCAAGGACAAGAACGGCCTGCTCGTCCAACGCATGGGCGAGGTCGTCGACGGCGAATTCCAGAAATACTCCGTCATGCCGGGCAGCTACATCCGCGAGCACTTCTTCGGCAAATATCCCGAGCTGGAAGAGCTGGTCGAGCCATCTCTCGGACGAGCAGCTCAGCAAGCTGCGCCGCGGCGGCCACGATCCGGAAAAGGTCTACGCCGCCTACAAGGCGGCCGTCGAATGCAAGGGCAAGCCGACCGTCATCCTGGCCCACACCATCAAGGGCTACGGCCTGGGCGAAGTCGGCGAAGGCCGCAACGTGACCCACCACCAGAAGAAGCTGAACGAGGCCGAGCTGCGCGAGTTCCGCACCCGCTTCGACATTCCGATCTCCGACGAGGACGTGGCCGAGGCCCCGTTCTACAAGCCGCCGGACGACAGCGCCGAGATGAAGTATCTGCGCGAGCGCCGCGAAGCACTGGGCGGCTGCGTGCCGACGCGCAATGCCAAGGCCGCCGCTGATCGAAACGCCCAAGCTGGAAGAATTCAGCGACTCGCTCGAGTCGCAGCGGCGACCGCGAAGTTTCGACCACCATGGCCTTCGTGCGGTATGTTCGGCAAGCTGCTGCGCAACAAGGAGATCGGCAAGTACATCGTGCCGATCGTGCCCGACGAATCGCGCACCTTCGGCATGGAAGGCGCTGTTCCGCCAGTGCGGCATCTACGCCAACGTCGGCCAGCTTTACGAGCCGGTCGACTCGGCCGACATCGCTCTACTATCGCGAAGCCAAGGACGGCCAGATCCTCGAAGAAGGCATCACCGAGGCCGGGTCGATGTCGTCGTTCATCGCCGCCGGCACGGCCTACGTCGTCGCACGGAATCAACATGATCCCGTTCTTCATCTACTACTCGATGTTCGGCTTCCAGCGCATCGGCGACTTGATCTGGGCCGCCGCCGACGCCCGGGCCAAGGGCTTCCTGCTCGGCGGCACCGCCGGCCGCACCACGCTCAACGGCGAAGGCCTGCAGCACCAGGACGGCCACAGCCTGCTGTTCTCGATGGCCTTCCCCACCGTGCGCAGCTACGACCCGGCCTACTCGTACGAGATTGCCATCATCGTCATCGACGGCCTGCGTCGCATGTACCAGGAAGGCGAAGACGCCATCTACTACATCACGCTGGAAAACGAGAACTACACGATGCCCGCCATGCCCCCGGGCGTGGAAGAGGGCGTCATCAAGGGCATGTACAAACTGACGACCGTCGATGCCGGCCGAACAGCCCCAAGGTTCAGCTGTTCGGCTCCGGAGCCATCCTGCGCGAGGCCCTGCGGGCGCAGAAGATTCTGGCCGAGAAGTACAACGTTTCCAGCACCGCCTGGAGCGTGACCAGCTACCGCGAACTGCGCCGCGACGCGCAGGCCTGCGAGCGCTGGAACCTGTTGCATCCGACCGAAAAGCCTGCGCACTTCCTACCTGGAAGACCTGTTGGCGGGCGAGAAGGGTCCGTTCATCGCCAGTAGCGACTACGTGCGAGCGGTCTCGGAGCAGATTGCCCCTTGGGTTCCCGGCGGCATGTACGCCCTGGGCACCGACGGCCTGGGCCGTAGCGATTTGCGTCCGCGGTTGCGTCGTCACTTCGAGGTCGACGCCGAGATGATCGTGGTCACCAGCCTGCGACAGCTCGCCCGCGAAGGCAAGTGTACGCTGGAGCAAGTGGCCCAGGCGATCAAGGACTTGGGAATCGACACGGAAAAGATCGACCCCGTCACGGCATAGTTTCCGGGTAGAATGAAGGGCGATCATGTAGGTCAGGGCTTGCCCTGACTATCGCGAGTCGTAGGGTGCCCTGTGAGCACCTTCTTTCCATGCCGCCGCGCGTGGCGATCGGATTCGTTCTCGGTTGCACCAGCGGAGGATGGTGCTCACAGAGCACCCTACATTTTACTGGCGACCGGAGGATTGCCATGCCTGCGTCCAAATTCTTCGACGAGCGTGAGTGGACGACGGATGCAAGCCCACTCCCTACGGAGCGCGACTTCAATCCGCTTTCCGATACAACCGACGCAAAATGTGCGTGGGAGAACTTCGGCCGGCTTTCCCGCGTCAAAGCCTACGAGCGGTTTCTAGAGCACCCGCTGAACTTCCAAGAAGACTTCATGTTCATGGGTGGGGTGGCATTCGCGTACTACTACCCTGTGATTGAGGCTATCTGTACGACGCGAGTGAAGAATCAGCGAACGAAGATGACGATCGGCAGGCTTGGATTCTGGCCAAAGCCATCCAGAATCAATTCGCCGCTCAGAGACTGTCGCACGTCAGGCATTTGGGGCCTCGCATCCTTGCACTGGCCCAATATGTGAGAAACAACCTGCCGCTGTACAGTTGTGAGTTAGACGGGCTACAGCAGATCGACGGCGCCTGGCAGGAATTGGAATCGCACATCAAAAGCATTTCAAAGAAATAGACGCAGTTCTTAAGGTCTGAACCGAAAACTCGGTGACCGAAAATTAGGACGCGACTCGAATCCGGGCTGAGCCGTACTCTCGTCCTCGGATCCGGCAAATCGAACCACCACGGCACCAAGGACACCACGTCGGAATGAGAAGATTTGTAGGTCTGTAATGACGTCTTCATCCCGTTCGTTCTTTTCCGCCTACGTGGTGTTCGTCGTGCCGTGGTGGTTTCCCCATTTCGCCTATACTCATGCACAGCGTCCCTTGGGCTGGTGTGCCGACAAGCGGGCGATTGCCGCTCGCCGTTCTGGCCGCTGATCGGGTATACTGACCATCTGGTTGGAAAACGCGTACCCGCCGGAATCAGGAAAAACGTCATGGCCAAGACCTATCTGCAACTGACACCTGTTCCAGGCAAGTGGTACGTCAGCGACCGGTTTCCGGCGAACACCCAGCGCCTGGCTGATTACTGACGCCAACCAGGCTCAGCCCAAGCGTTCCACGGCCGAGATGATCGTGGCCGGCCCCTTCGATACCCGTGATCTGGCCGTGAAATGGAACTCGCTGACCGGCGCGGCCGGGTACATTTGGGAACGAGAGATCGTGGCGGAATCGCCGGGCTGACGCAGCCGGCGATGGAGTCAGGACATTCCCTGGCCTGCACAGCGATGCCCATGCAGGATGGCATTGAAGTCAGCTGCCCCGCCGGGCATCTTCTTGGGCCATCGAATAGGATGGTGGGCATGAGAATTATTGCGGTCGCCATTGTGGCTGCCTGTGCGGTGCTTTGCGTGGTGGGAATCGTTGCCGCCTTGATGCTCTATGCGATTGCCAATGGAACCTATGACCCAGTGCGCGACGATGGCATGGCGATCAAGGATGTTCCAGCGCTGTTGATGAGGCTCAAAGTTCTCGCCTCTTCGATAGTTCTGTCGTTTGCCGTACTGTGCCTGGCGGCGCAGGCTAAGCCGCAAGCCCTGAGTTAGTTGAGGCGCAGAAGATAGATGGGGCTTATCCCTATTTGTTTTTCATCCGGCCAAGCTGCCGGCAACCGCGCTCTTGCCGCTCGCCGCGGTGCGCAAAGTTGCAGGCGTCCTCCGTATGCCGTCGCTTTTCGTGGGTAACGTTCACGTCGGGAATCGTAGGGGGCTCTGCGAGCACCTTTCCCTGTGGCGGCACGCCACAATCTACCCGCTGGTAATCACGAGACGCGAAAACATGGTGCTCGCAGAGCACCCTACATTCTGTACATAATTTTAATTGCAACTCAGGCCACCGATTTGCTATGCTCTCGCGTAGCAGGGCAGACAGGGAGGCCGCTCCAGGTGCCAATCCGGCGTCGTGAGTCCATTCTTGAGCTCATGGCGCCGGCAATCGCAAGATTGTGCCTGGGGCCGCCATTGTTCCCGTCCGTTCGATTGCGGAATGCGCATCGCAGTCGGGATTGCGGATTGCAGGGCTAAGCCCGGCTGCCTGGACGACCGCCTAACCGTTTGTCTCCCCGGAACCCGGGTTACCTGGAACTTCGGGATTAGCAGGCAGACGGCACACTGCGGATGAGTAACCCAGTGCCCCATGAAGGCCCAAAGGCCGGTAGTAAGCGGGCGACAAAACTCCCCTCGTTGCCCAAAAGGCGCGAGCTGGAGCCCCGGGTACGAAAGCTGAAGGCCGGAGACACCTCGTCGGCTTAGTCCGACTTCATAAGTCGTACACTTTTAATCAGGAAACGCCTCCGGCCAAGGGCCCAGTGGCATGCACGAACGGTGCGCAAACCGAAGTCGGCGGCGCGCAGGGCACGTCCCTGCGCGCTGGCCGACGCGTGTCCGGTGCAGAGGCAGTTGTTGAGTGCTGCGACGGTCTTGCGGCTAGTGGACGAGCGGCTGATAACTTGACCATGATGGTCTAGGCTCATAAGATCGAACCTACGAGCCGCTCGGTCGGCCTGCGGCTGGCTGCCGTGGCACACATCGCTTGCTCCCCCCACCGGCTGCGGCCGGAGACGTACATAAAACATTCGGAAGAACGCATGTCAGATACCCCCGAAATATCCGGCTTACGAGCGGGCGGCTGTGCGGCCGATCCACCGGACGACGCCACCGCGCCGACGGCCACGCGTCCGACGGTCGATCAGGCGAGAATCCAGCGGGCAGTCCGCGAAATCCTGGCAGCCGTGGGTGAGGATCCCGATCGCGAGGGGCTGTTGGAAACGCCGGCCCGGGTGGCGCGGATGTATGCCGAGCTATTCAGCGGCCTGCACGAAGACCCGCGGCAACATCTCCGCAAGTTCTTCACCGAAAAATACGACGAAGTCGTGCTGGTCCGCGATATCAGCTTCAACAGCATGTGCGAACATCACATGCTGCCGTTCATGGGCAAGGCCCACATCGGCTACCTGCCTGCCGGTCGCGTGATCGGCCTGAGCAAGCTGGCCCGGGTGGTCGAGAGCGTGGCCCGGCGTCCGCAGGTGCAAGAGCGCATGACCGAGACGATTGCTGATCTGCTGGTCGAAGAACTCGAAGCCAAGGGCGTGGCTGTGGTGATCGAAGCCTCGCATTCGTGCATGACGATCCGCGGCATCCGCAAGCCAGGGAGCGTGTGTGTCACCTCCGCGATGCGAGGCATTTTCCGTTCGCACGTTTCGAGCCGGGCGGAGATTATGACGCTGATCTATGGTGAGAAGCGATAGAGAAGTAGTCAGTATTCAGCAGCGCGCAGGCGGCCAACGCTCACCGCTTTCCGCTTTTCAATTCCCCATTCCACACTCCCCATTCCCCATTCCCCATTTCCCCCTTTGTTCGTTCTCACTCAATTCCTGCTGCGGATGTCGTTCGGTATGGCTGCGGCCATGGCGGTGACGTCGCCGCGCTTGGTCAGCAGCGGCTATTACCGCAACAATCTGTACGTGATGCTGGGATGCAATGTCCTGGTGACGTTGGTGGCCTGGACGGCCGCGCCCGAGGCGGGTTTGTACGTTTGGCCGCCGCTGGTAGCCAGCCTGTTGTGCTACGCCGGCGCTGTGGCCTGGCTCTATGAGCGGCCGCGGGCTGGGATTGTGTTGCTGGTGTTGGTGGCCGGCGTAACGCTCGTCGGTTGCTGGCTCGATGCGCCTGCACTAACAAGTGTCTCCACCGGCCGGCGGCTGCTCGGCTGGCTCGACCCGGTCGGCGGAGGGCTGGTGCTGGGGACGACGATGGCCGCGATGCTGCTGGGGCATTGGTATTTGAACTCGCCAGGCATGAAGCTCGCGCCGTTGGGGCGATTGGTCCTGCTGATGGTTGCAGCCGTGCTGTTGCGTGCCGTGCTCAGCGCCACGGGGACAGGTTTCGAAGTCGAGAGCCAAGGGATGCCGGCCCTGCGGTGGTGGTTTTTCCTGGCCCTGCGCTGGTTATCGGGCCTGGTGGGAGCCCTGGTCGTGGCCGGAATGGCCTGGCAGACGCTGAAAATCCCCAATACCCAGAGCGCTACCGGCATTCTTTACGTAGGCGTAATGACGACTTTCCTGGGCGAATTGACCGCCCAGCTCTTGTCGCAGGATGCGGCCTTTCCCTTGTGATGATATGATGAAGCGATGAACGTCACGTTTTGCTGTCCGGGCTGCCACGCCACGGACCGCTTGGAATTCACCGACGATACGACCTCGCTCACTTGCCCGCAGTGCGGCCGGGGATGGGACGTGCCGTCGGGGGCCATCGCCGACGGCGAGGTCCGCCGCTGCCTGGTTTGCCCCAGCCAGGAGTTGTTCGTCCGCAAGGATTTTCCGCAACGGCTGGGCGTGGCGATCGTCGTGGCCGGCTTTGCCGCCAGTTGCGTGGCCTGGGCTAACTATCAACTTTACTTGACCTTTGGCATCCTTTTCGCCACGGCCCTGATCGACGTGGTGCTCTACCTGGTGATGGGCGAGAACCTGACCTGTTATCGCTGCGAGGCCCAGTATCGCGGCCTGTCCGGGCTGGAAAAGCACGGCGCGTTCGAACTGGCCACGCACGAGCGATATCGTCAACAGGCCGCCCGTCTACGATCCACGTCCGAGCACCGCCCGCCTGAAGGCCATGCGCCAGTGACTTGACTCCATGGATCCGCAGCGGGAACGCGTCCAGGAAGATCTGCGTGGGCTGCTCACCGGCGAGGTGCGCTGCGACGATGTTTTTTTGCAGCTCTACTCCAGCGACGCCAGCGTCTATCAGATCAAGCCGCTGGGCGTCGTGCGGCCGCGGACCGTTGAAGACGTCGTGGCCTGCGTGCAGTATGCAGCCGCCCACCATCTGCCGATCCATGCTCGCGGGGCGGGCACGGGGCTGGCCGGCGAGTCGCTCGGCCCCGGGGTGGTGCTCGACTTTTCCAGCCATTTCCGCCGCATCGTGCGGGCCGATGCCGAGAGCGTCTGCGTGCAGCCGGGCGTCGTCCACGAACGGCTGAACGCGTTCTTGCGCTCGCGGGGCCGGATATTCGGGCCTGACCCGGCCATGAGTTCCGTCACCACCATGGGCGGCGTCGTGGCCGTCGACGCTGCCGGCAGCCATTGGCTCAAGCACGGTTCGACGCATCGCCACGTGCAGAAGCTGCAGGCCGTGCTGGCCGACGGCTCGGTGATGGAGTTCGGCCGCGAACCGCTCGACGGCGGAGTGAGCCGCGACGAGAACGAGCGGAAGCGCGATCTCATCAATCGCCTGGCCGAACTGGTGGCGCGCTCGCACGACGCTCATCCATCGACACCAGCCCAAAAGCCTGGTGAATCGCTCCGGCTATCAATTGGCCGACGTCTACAGCCCTACGCATCTGGACGTGGCCCGGCTGCTGACCGGCTCCGAAGGCACGCTGGCGATGTTCACCGAGATCACCGTGGCCACGCAGCCGCTGGCCCGGTATCGAGCGATGGCGCTGCTGTTCTTCGAGACGCTCGACAACGCGGCGCGGGCGGTGAATGAGATCCTGCCGTTTCGAGCCGGTGGCTTGCGATCTGATGGATCGGCGGCACCTGAGCCTGGCCCGCGAGAGTGATTCGCGGCTCGACTCGGTCATCTCGTCGGCGGCCGAAGCCCTGCTGCTGGTCGAGATGGACGGCGACGACCTGGTGCAAGTTCGTGAGCGATTGCGGCAGATGGTCGATCGGGTGCGGTTCAAGAAGCGGCTGGCGTTCGATTCGCTGCAAACGTCGGCTCGCGAAGAAATCGAGCTGTGCGAGCAGTTGGCCAAGAAGACGGTGCCGACCTTGTATCGGCTGAAGGGTTCGACGCGGGCCTTGCCGTTCGTCGAAGACCTGGCGATTCCGCCAGAGACGCTTCCCAAGTTCCTGGTCGAGATGCAGAACGTGCTCAAGCGGCACCAGGTCACGGCCACGCTGTTTGCCCATGCCGGCCACGGCCAGATTCACCTGCGGCCGTTCTTGGACCTGAGCGATCCGGCCCACGTGCGAACGATGGAACTATTGGCCGGGGATTTGTACGAAGTGGTTTTCGACGTGCGCGGCACGATCAGCGGCGAGCATGGCGACGGCCTGAGCCGCACGGCGTTCATCCCGCGGCAGTACGGCGATTTGGCTCAGGTCTTCGCCGAGATCAAGCGGATCTTCGATCCGCAAAACACGTTCAACCCAGGCAAGGTCGTAGGCAACGATCCTTATTTGCTGACCCGCAACTTGCGACCGCCGAACGACGCCACTGCCGCGCCGGCCGCACCGGCGACCAACGGCGAGCCGTCGCCGCCGCGCGATTTGTTCGAACTGCACCTCAACTGGACGAAGGCCGAGTTGAGCCACATGGCCCGCAGTTGTAATGGCTGCGGGGCCTGCCGTACGTCGGAGCCCGGAAGCCGAATGTGCCCGATCTTCCGCTTTGCGCCAGCCGAAGAGGCGTCGCCACGGGCCAAGGCCAACCTGATCCGGGGCCTGCTCACCGGGCAGCTTCCGCCCGACGCAATCCGTAAACCCGACTTCAAGGCCGTGGCCGATTTGTGCGTCAACTGCCACATGTGCCGCTTGGAGTGTCCGGCCGGAAATCGACATTCCGCGGATGATGATCGAAGCCAAGGCGGCCTTCGTGGCCAGCGACGGATTGCGGCTGGGAGATTGGGTGCTGACGCGGCTCGATTGGTTCAGCGCGCTGGGCACCGTGTTGAGCCCGCTGGCGAATTGGGCCCTGGCCAATCGGCAGTTGCGGTGGCTGATGGAAAAGACACTGGGGCTGGCGCAAGGCCGCAAGCTGCCCCGCTTTTCCCCGCGCAGTTTCCTCCGCCGAGCCCATCGGCGCCGGCTCACTCGGCCCACGCGCGCGCACCGGCCGCAAGGTGCTGTACTTCGTCGACACCTATGCCAACTATCACGACACGCAATTGGGCGAAGCCCTGGTGGCCGTGATGGAGCACAACGGCGTGGCCGTGTATGTCGTTCCGGGGCAGACGCAGTCGGGCATGGCGATGATTTCGGTCGGCGTGGTCGAGCGAGCCCGGGCCGTCGCCGCGCGCAATGTCGAACTGCTGGCCGAAGCGGTTCGCCAGGGCTATACCATCGTGGCCAGCGAACCCTCGGCGGCACTCTGTCTGACGCACGAATATCCGGCGCTGCTCGACGACGAAGATACCCGGCTGGTGGCTCAGAACACGGTCGAAGCCTGCACGTATCTCTGGAACCTGCACTTGGTCGGCAAGTTGCAGCTCGACATGAAACCGATCAACGCCACCGTCGCCTACCATATGCCCTGCCACATGAAGGCCTTGCAAGTCGGATCGCCGGGCGAGCAATTGCTGCGGCTCATCCCCGGGCTGAACGTACAGTCGATCGAGAAGGGCTGCTCCGGCATGGCCGGCATGTTCGGGTTGAAGAAGGTGAACTATCGCAACAGCCTGCGGGCCGGTTGGCCGCTGATCTCCAGCTTGCGAGAATCCAACTGGCAGGCCGGCACGACCGAGTGCAGCGCCTGCAAGATGCAGATGGAACAGGGAACCAGCAAGCCCACGATCCATCCCTTGAAGCTGCTGGCGATGGCCTATGGGCTGATGCCCGAGGTCGGCATGCTGCTGACCGGCCGCGGCCAGGAGCTGGTCGTGACATGAGAGTGCGGCTGCTACTGTTTGCGGCCGCCAGCGAATTGGCCGGCAGCGACGCGCTCGAATTCGATCTGCCAATCGGTTCGTCGATCGGCGACTTGCGGCGCGAGCTGGTCAATCGCGTGCCGGCGCTGGCCGCGATCTCGCCTTACCTGATGTTCGCCCTGGATGCCGAGTATGCGACCGAGGCAACGACGATTGGGCCTGACGCCGAAGTGGCGTGCATTCCGCCGGTGAGCGGCGGGTGAAGCCGCATGGTTCGAAGTTTGGAAGAACGATTGACCGGCAACTCTAACTACCGGCAAGCTGGCGCTTGCCGCTCGCCAGGTGGCATCAATTGCTGCTGAACCCGGGCGGGAAGATCTTGCCGTGCCCGGCGGCCATGGCCGGGGATGAGCCGAGTTGCTCCAATTGTTCGAGCAGCAGCGCCGCTCGGCGATCGACGTTCTGTTCGGCCAATAGGCGCTGCTTGATCGGCAGATCCAGGTTGAGCGTGTAGGCCAGGATGTCGGTCAGCGTACCAAGGCAAACGTCGCCGGCGAGCAGTTGGTCCAATTGCTCGCGGGCTTCCGGCATGTTGGGCAGCGAGCGCTGAAAGGCTTCCACCAGCCGGCGCTGCACCAGCGGACGTTGAACGGCGCCACCGGCCGGATAGAAATCGTCGTACAACTCGACCTTCGCTTCGCGAAACAATTTCTTGGGCGGAAGCTTCGCGCACCAGTCGCACGCGCTTCAGGCCGGCCAGGAAGATATTGTAGCGGCCGTCGTTGAGTCGCTGGCTCGTGGCCACGCGGCCCAGGCAGGCGATGTTGGCCACCGGCGGCCGGCCTTCGTAGTCGGGTTCCCAGCCTGGCTCGAGCAGCGCCATGGCGATGAGCCGATCGGCAGCCATGGCATCTTCGACGAGCGCCCGATAGCGAGTCTCGAAGACGTGCAGCGGTTGCAGCACGTGCGGAAAGAGAACCAGGTTCGGCAGCGGGAACAACCGAGCGACGCCGGAAAAATCGTCCGGCTGCAACAAGAACAGCTCTTCCGACGCGGCCATAATCTCAATCCAGGCTCGGAGTGAACGTCGGCGGCACCGGCTTCCGCCGGAAATCAGACACAACTCCCGCCGGCCAAATTGTACCTTATGCCAACTCAATGGCAGGGGGCGGATCGAGATGAATTTCAGGAATCGAGTCGGGCACGATTTCGATCTGCGGAAAAGTCTCTTGGCTGGCCACCACCTCAGCGAAACATTCGTCCAGTTGCGTCAAGAACTTATCCAGGTCGAGTCCCAGGTGTTTGGGGCGGTAAGGCTCCAGATAGCCCTTGGCGCCGTAATACACCTTCTTGGCGCCGCGGATGTTGCCGTTGCCGAAATGGTGCAAAGCCACGGCCGCCTGGATCAGCCCCTGGAAGAACTTGCGCGAGGGGCCGAAATGCTCCGTCCAGATCTCTTCCCAGGCCTCGTGACTCTCAAAGAAGTCACAAGCGTTAAAGTACTCAATGCCCTTCAGATAGAGCGGTTCGTAGTCGGCGGTTTGCATCAGCGGCTTCCGGAATTGCCGCGAGGGCGGCGGTCGGGGCCCACGTGCGGGGCAACCGGGTCATTATAGGCGCCGCCGCCAGCGGGAGCCAGTTGCCGCGGAACCCAGTTTTGCGCTCGCGCCCGAGGCTTGACAGCCGTGTCGCGCGTGGCGGACAATCGACGCTCTCAAACCCGAGATCGCGAGCTCTCCCCCGCAGTCCGTCAGTCCGGAAGCAAGATGGCCGCCACTGCCAGCGCCAAACGCCATGCCCTGCGGGTTGCCGCAGGCTTGCGCAAGGAGTATGCCGACGCCGAGTGCGCGCTGGTGCATGACAGCCCGCTCGAATTGCTGATCGCCACAATCCTGTCGGCTCAATGCACCGATGCTCGGGTCAACATTGTGACGAAAGAACTGTTTCGCAAGTATCGCACGGCCGCCGCCTTTGCCAACGCGCCGCTGGCCGAACTGGAAGAGCAGGTCAAAAGCACCGGATTCTTTCGCAACAAGGCCAAGAACATCCAGGCCTGCTGCCGCAAACTGGTCGAAGAACACGATGGCCAGGTGCCGCGCGAGATGGACGCGCTGGTGAGCCTGCCGGGCGTGGGCCGCAAGACGGCCAACGTGGTGTTGGGAACGGCCTTCGGGATTGCCTCTGGGGTGGTGGTCGACACGCACGTCACGCGGCTCAGCAACCGGCTAGGGCTGACCCGGCACAAAGACGCGGTGAAGATCGAGCGCGATCTGATGGCTCAATTGCCTGAGAAGGAATGGATCGATTTCAGCCACCGCCTGATTCATCACGGTCGGCGGGTTTGCACGGCGCGACGGCCGAATTGTGACGAATGCACGTTGGAGAAGATTTGTCCGCGGATCGGCGTTAAAGAGAAAACAAAGAAATAAGCGGCGTGCGATCGTTGCCCACAGCACGCGTCGCAAGCGAAGCGGCTAACGACTGACCACTAGTCACTGACCACTAACCACTTCTTATGATTCTTTCCGGTCACGAGATACGCCAGCAACTCGGCCAGAACATCGTCATCGATCCGTTCGATGAGTCGCATCTGAATCCGAACAGCTACAACCTGACGCTGCACAGCGAGGTGTTGACGTATGAAGAGCTGGTGCTCGACATGCGCAAGGCCAACCGGGTGCGGCGGATGTCCATTCCGCCGGAAGGGCTGGTGCTCAGCCCCAACCAACTCTACCTGGGGCGCACCGTCGAGCGGACCGAGACCTACAATCTCGTGCCGATGATCGAGGGCCGTTCATCCATCGGCCGGCTGGGATTGTTCGTACACGTGACGGCCGGATTCGGCGACGTCGGTTTCCGCGGCTATTGGACGCTGGAGATGTTTGCCGTGCAGCCGGTGCGAATTTATGCCGGCGTGCAGATCTGCCAGATCTTCTACCACCAGATCGCCGGCGACTTCGAGTCGTATCAAAGCGACAAGTACCAGAACAACCATGACATCCAGCCCAGCCTGTTGTTCAAAGAGCTGGCGCCGGAATGCGAGTCCGATCCGCAACTCGAACTCGACTTCGGCATGGAACGGCCGTACGGGTGAGAAGTAGTAGTCAGTATCCGGTAGTCAGTAGTCAGCAAGCAGGGCACCGACGTCGGAGAACTGAATACTGGCTACTGACTACTACTCTCTTACATCTCTCTTCTACATCACGGCGAAGTAGTTTTCGACTGCGAAGTCGAAGTGCTCGGCCGAGAGCACCAGCGGCTCTTGAAAGAACAGGCAGTAGTTGCGGATCTGCAGTAGCAGATCGCGTGGCTGGCAGCAGCGGAACGGACGCTTGATCGGCCGGTAATGCTTGTCGATCAAGTTGTCGATTTCACTTTCGCTATGTTCGAAGCCCAGCTTTGGGCACATCATCCGGAACAGCTCGCGGAACTCGTCTTCGGTCGGATCCTGTACGTCGATCTTGTAGGGGATGCGGCGCAGGAAGGCGTCGTCGACCAGTTCCCGCGGTTCGAGGTTCGTCGAGAACACAATCAACTGGTCGAACGGCACTTCAATCTTCTTGCCGTTGGGCAAATTGAGAAAATCGAAACGCTTCTCCAACGGCACGATCCAGCGGTTCAGAAGTTCGTCGATCGACATTCGCTGCCGCCCGAAGTCGTCGATCACCAGCGTGCCGCAGTTGCTCTTCAGTTGCAACGGCGCCTCGCTGATGCGCGTCGACGTGTTGACGGTGACTTCGAGGTTGGACATCGTCAGCTCGCCGCCGACGAGAATCGTGGGCCGGCGGATGCGGATCCAGCGGCGGTCGATCTGCCGCTGATCGAGCAGGCCTTCGCTCTTGTCTCTTTCCTGGGGAATCGCTTCGTGGCTGTTCGGATCGAAGACTCGGATGACTTCGCCGTCGATGCCGATGGCCCGCGGAATCCAAATATCGTTGCCAAAGGCCCGCGTGATCCGTTCGGCGATGGTGCTCTTGCCGTTGCCCGGCGGCCCGTACAGGAACAAGCCGCGGCCGGAATTGATGGCCGGCCCAAGTCGCTTGAGCATTCGCTTGTTGATCAGCAGTCCCTCGAAAGCTCGCTCCAGGTCATCGGCTGTAGGATGTTGTTTGGTCAGCGATTGGGCGTGGACGCTGGCGATATAGTCTTTGAGTGAGATCGGCGCCGCGCCGTAATAGGTACACTGTTCGCTGAGTCGGCGGGCTCGTTCCCGGCCCATGTCGGTTAGTTCGTAGACGTAGTCGTTCATCGGGGCGCTGCCTCGATAGACGACCCACTTGTCCGTCTTCATCTGCCGCAGCAGTTCATCGATGATCTTGAACGGCAGCTTGATCTGCTCGGTTGCGTCACGACCGGTCGACGTTCCAATGGCCAGCAAGTACTTGAGCAACGAACCTTCGACGAATGATTCGGTGAGTTGCGCTCGATCAACGTCTCCGGTTCCAGCGGCAGGAAGTCGCGGGTCGGCGCCTTGTTCGTAGCGGTCGGTCGCAGATCGGTCGGGGCGGTGGTGGCGATCTGCTTGCGGACCCGACTCAGCAAGGTTTCCAGATCCATCTCGGCGTAGGGCTGGCCCGTGGCGCTGGGCACGGCCGGCTGCGGAGTTCGGCTCACTCCAGCCGGCTCTACGAACTGGCGCGAGCCGGCGATCGGCAAACCGCTCGGAAGCGGTTGCAGACCTTCCGTTGGCGTCGGTTGCGTGGGGGTCGGTTGAGACATCACACTGGTTCTAGGAATATCCAGGGGGAGCCCTCGGGGGGCAGTCCATGCATTGCAAAGGTAGGCCTTCGCCCGCTCCAGTCAAATGGGGACTGGACGAACCGGTCCGAATTTGACGATCGTAGCGCCGCCAAGGGCTTAGGCCGGATCGTCGGCGCTGGGGAACGGCCGTGATTGTTCAGGGGACAGGCGAATGCGACGATCACGGACAATCCTGCATCCCCCTCGATTGTTCGGTAGAGGGCTCGCGCAGGGGACATTATCTTGAAGCAATGCTGCGTTCGTCATTGCGGTGTTTCCGGCGGTTGAGGTTCGAAGGGCTCGAAGAGCGCTGGCTCTTGGCGGCGTCGTCCGAGCCGTATTACCCGTCGAGCATCAGAGCCGCCTATGGTGTGAACCAGATTGAGTTTGGCAGCGTGGCGGGCGACGGCACGGGCCAGACGATTGCCATCCTGGGAGCGGCCAACGCCGACAATTCGGAGTTGCAGACGGACCTGGCCAAGTTCGACGACGATGCGAACGTCGATCTGCCGGCGCCACCCAGCTTTACAATCGTGCAGGCGCCTGGCACGCCAGCCCATCTCAGCGACCCTGGCGGTGGCAATGCCATGGAGGAGGATCTCGACATCGAATGGGCCCATGCCATGGCTCCGGGGGCGAGCATCGTGCTGGTCGAGGCGGAGGACACGAACCTGGATGCCGCCGCGCAATATGCCGCCACGCTGCCCGGCGTGTCGGTGGTTTCGTCGAGTTTCGGCTATTCCACCGATTCGCGGTCGGCGACCGGCGAGTATGACGGCGAAAACCAGGACGACGCCGATTTCACCACGCCCGCCGGGCATCAAGGCGTGACGTTCGTGGCCGCGAGCGGTGACAATGGTTACGGCACCTATCCGGCCTTCTCGCCGAACGTCGTAGCCGCCGGCGGCACGTCGCTGCTCCTCAACTCCGCAGGCTCGTACGCCAGCGAAACGTACTGGTACAACGATAGCTCCGACGCGGGCGGCCAGGGATTGAGTCAATACGAAAGCGAACCGACTTACCAGGAAAGCTTTCAAACCACAGGCAAGCGCAGCGTTCCGGACGTGTCGTTCGACGCCGATCCGAACACCGGGGTTTGGGTCTACACCGGCAGCCAAGGCTGGGTGGTCGAGGGGGGCACGAGCCTGGCGGCTCCCTGTCTGGCCGGACTCTTCGCCATCGCCGACCAGGGCCGTGTCCTGCTGGGCGGCTCGACGCTCGACGGCGCCACCCAGACGTTGCCGGCGTCTATGGCCTGCCGTCGAGCGACTTCAACGCCATGAGCGCCAAGAGCAATATCGCCGGCACGTCCATTCCGACGACGGGCCTGGGCTCGCCGAAGGCCAACCTGCTGGTGCCGGATCTGGCCGCTTATGGCATGGCAGACAAGCTCGGCATTGTCAGCGGACAGCCCACCACAGTCGTGGCTGGCACGACTTTCCAGTTCACCATCGCCGCCGAAGACTCGTTTGGCGGCATAGATCATACCGCCACCGGCGCCGTGCTGGTCAATGGAGTCTCGAAAGGAACGCTCACGGCCGGTGAGGCCACCGTTTCGCTGAGCCTGACCGAGGCCTCGACGGGCGTGGTGCTTCAGTTCAGCGGTGACGGCTTGACCGGTCAATCGGCCAGCTTCAGCGTCGTGTCCGCCAGCGCCAGTCAATTGGTGATCTCGAGTGAACCACCGGCCACCACCGAGATTGGCAGCAACTTCGGCCTGGTGGTCACGGCCAAAGACGCGTTTGGCAACGTGGCCACGACGTTCAACGGACCGGCCGTCGTCGCGCTGGCCAGCAATCCAGGCAGCGCCACGCTGGGCGGCACCCTGACGCAAAGCTTCAGCGGCGGCACGGCGACGTTCACAGCCCTCTCGCTTAACGAGCCGGCCTTCGGTTACACGCTCCAACTTACGGCGCAGAGCTTGCCGGCCGCACTGACTTCGCCGATTGCCGCGCTGCGCGCGCTCACCATTACCGGCGCCGTGGGCGACAACGTGACCGTCGACATGGTCGACCCCAGCGACTACGACGTCACAATCAACGGCACGACGACCGATTACAGTACGACGAGCTACAACCAACTGGTTTACAACGGGCCGACCAACGCGTTCACCAAGGTCGTGTTCGACGATCCGACCGGCACCTACACGGCCAGTCAGTCGTTCGCGTCCACGCAATTGCTGGGGAGCACTTTCGACTTCGTGGCCAATAGCGTCGCGAATCTCTATGTCTATGCCGACAGCAGCTCGACGGCCATGGTGCAAGTGGCCCAGGGGAGCGGAGGGAATTTCTTCGTCGCCGTCGCGAATTCCGGCTACAGCTACATCGCCGACCCGGTCGACGGCATCTTCAGCCAGTTGATCGGTTTCGGCGCCGAGACGGTCAGCGGTTCAGGCGGTTCGACCTATGCCTACGTCTACTCGGCGACCAATGCCACGATCGTCGGCGATCCGAAGGGGAGCACGCTCTCCGTCGGCGGCGTGAAGTCGTCATTGGCCGATTTCTCGCAACTGTACGTCGTCGGAGCTGCTGACGGCAGCGATCACGTCACGATCGATTCAGAAGGCGGGGCCTTTGTAGGCACGCCAGCGTTCAGCTATGCGCAAGGCACCTACAACGGGGCCGGTTCCATCATCGGGGCCTTGTACTGCGCTAATGTCGCTGCTCAAGCGTCTTCGGCCGGCACGGACACAGCTTTTTTCTACAGCTATGCCCAGAACGTCTTCAACGGCAGCTCGACCGTCAGCTCGCTGGCCGGAACGACAAGCAACGCCTTAGGCAACAGCTACAGCTTTACGACCCAGGCTGCCGGCTACCTGTCGGTCGCCGTATTGGAATCGGGCGGCGGCACCGACAGCGTGAACCTGACTTCGCCCGGCAACGGCGTGTTCGTCGGCACGTCGACCGTCGACACGCTCTCGGTCGGATCGACCGTGATCACGGTCAACACCTACGTCAGCACCGACAACTCGTCCGGCACCGGCACCGTTCTCGTGCCCGGTGTGAGCCAGGTAATGGTCACAGGCGTTGGCACCGACGTGGCTTATCTGTACGACTCGCCAGGGGTCAACGCGATTGTGGCGGGCGGGAGCACGGCCATGCTGACCACGGCCAACGGGACTCTGACCCTCAGCACATTCGGCAGCCTCACTGCCGAGCAGCAACAGGGAACCAGTGACACGCTGCACGAAACGTCGGCCCTGGATTTCGTCCTGAGCACGACCGGCAACTGGACGAGCGTATGACCGTTGACGAACCCGGTAAGCTCGCACACTCGAATTCCACACTTGAGCGACCCGAGCCCCGGGCGTAAGCCCGGGGATTACGCTGTCGCAAGATTCACCCCCGCCGCCGCGAAATCCCGGGGCTTACGCCGGGCTCGGCGGCCGAACGGTTGGTCACCCCGGGCTCGGCAGAGACTCAAGAACAGCGACCATACCCCCCGGACAAAAGCCGCGGAATCGGTTACACTTCGCCAAGCAAGACTCGGCCAGCGCACTGACCGCCCGCGTGTTTCGCTACCATGCTCGAGAACGTGCTTTTTCAGGACCACCAGCCATGACTTCGGCCACCGCTCTTCACGATCCGTTTGGCGCCCGCGACACCTTCGATACCGGCAACGGCCGGGCTGCAATCTATCGGCTTTCAGCGGCTGGAGACCAGGGACTGTGCCGTGTCTCGGCTTTGCCGTTTTCCATTCGCCTGTTGCTCGAGGCAGTGCTGCGAACCTGCGACGGCTATGAAGTGACCGATCACGACGTGAAGTCGCTGGCCGGTTGGCAGCCGAAGGCCGCGGCCGACGTCGAAGTTCCGTTCAAGCCGGCCCGGGTCGTGCTGCAAGACTTTACCGGCGTGCCCTGCGTGGTCGATCTGGCGGCCATGCGCGCCGCCATGCAGCGACTGGGCGGCGACCCGAAAAAGATCAATCCGCTGATTCCCGTCGACCTGGTCATCGACCACTCGGTGCAAGTCGATCGCTTTGCCGACGGCCGACTCGCTGGAAATCAATGTCGACTTGGAATTCGAGCGCAATCGCGAGCGGTATGAGTTCCTGCGCTGGGGCCAGAAGGCCTTCGACAATTTCCGCGTCGTGCCGCCGGCAGTCGGCATCGTCCACCAGGTGAATCTCGAATATCTGGCCAAGTGCGTGTTCCTGCGCAACGACGCTGGCGGGCCGGTGGCCGTGCCCGACACGCTGGTCGGCACCGACAGCCACACCACCATGATCAACGGCCTGGGCGTGCTGGGTTGGGGCGTCGGCGGCATCGAGGCCGAAGCCGTGATGCTCGGTCAGCCGCTGTTCATGCTCATGCCCGAAGTCGTCGGCTTCGAACTGACCGGCCAATTGCCCGCCGGCACGACGGCCACCGACCTGGTGCTCACCGTGACGCAAATCCTGCGCAAGGCGGGCGTGGTCAATAAGTTCGTCGAGTTCTATGGCCCGGGCGTGTCGGGCATGAAGCTGGCCGATCGCGCCACGATTGCCAACATGGCGCCCGGAGTACGGCGCAACGATGGGCTTCTTCCCCGTCGACGACGAAACGCTCGCGCTATCCTCCGCCGCACCGGCCGCACGGACGAAGGAAGTGCAACTGGTCGAGCGCTATACCAAAGAGCAGGGCCTGTTCCGCACCGACGCCGGCCCCGTGCCGGAGTTCACCGCAAGCTGTCGCTCGATCTGGGCACGGTCGAGCCGAGCCTGGCCGGGCCCAAGCGGCCGCAAGACCGCGTGCCGCTCAAGAACATGAAGAAGTCGTTCGAGGACGCCTTGCGAGCACCAATTGCCCAGCGCGGCTTCGCCCTGGACGAGGCAGCGACGCCGGACGCACCGGGCCGTGGCCGTCGACGATAGCTCCGTCGCGATCGGCCATGGCGCCGTGGTGATCGCCGCCATCACCAGTTGCACGAACACCAGCAATCCGTCGGTGATGCTCGGCGCCGGCCTGCTGGCCAAGAAGGCCGTCGAGAAGGGCTTGAAGGTCAAGCCGTATGTGAAGACCAGCCTCGCCCCCGGCTCGCGCGTGGTGACCGATTATCTCGACCGCGCCGGACTGACGCAGTACCTGAACGAAGTCGGCTTCAACACGGTCGGCTACGGCTGCACGACGTGCATCGGCAACAGCGGTCCGCTGCCCGACAACGGTTGCCAAGGCCGTTACCGACGGCGACCTGGTCGCCTCGGCCGTGTTGAGCGGCAATCGCAATTTCGAAGGCCGCGTCAATCCGCTAGTCAAGGCCAACTACCTGGCCAGCCCGCCGCTGGTCGTGGCCTATGCCCTGGCCGGCACGACCGACATCGATCTGGAGACCGAACCGCTGGGCACGGGCACGGGCGGCAGCCGGTGTACTTGAAGGACATTTGGCCTACGCAGGCCGAAGTGAATGCCGTGGTCGAAGCGATGGTCCAGCCCGAAATGTTCCGCAACCGATACTCCAACGTTTGGAACGCCAACGAACGCTGGAACGCGATCAAGATCAGCGGTGGCGACCTGTATGACTGGGATGCCAAGAGCACGTATATCCAAGAGCCGCCGTTCCTGGCGACGCTCACGACCGAGAAGCTCTCGATTCAGCCGATTCACCGGGGCGCGAGTGCTGGCCGTATTGGGCGATTCGATCACCACCGACCACATTTCGCCGGCCGGATCGATCGCCGCCAAGAGCCCCGCCGGAAAATACCTGCAAGAGCATGGCGTGACGCCGACCGATTTCAACAGCTACGGCGCCCGCCGCGGCAACGACCGCGTGATGACCCGCGGCACGTTCGCCAACATCCGCATCCGCAACCAACTGGCTCCAGGCACCGAAGGGGGCGTCACTCGCCACCTGCCCGACGGCGAAGTGCTGAGCATCTACGACGCAGCCATGAAGTATCAACAGGACAAGGTGCCGCTGGTCGTACTGGCCGGCGCCGAATACGGCACCGGCTCGAGCCGCGATTGGGCCGCCAAGGGAACGCAACTCCTCGGCGTGCGGGCGGTGATTGCCGTCAGCTACGAGCGGATCCATCGCAGCAACCTGGTCGGCATGGGCGTGCTTCCCTTGGAGTTCCAATCAGGCGAGAGCGCCGGGTCGCTGGGCCTCACCGGTGAGGAAACCTTCGACATCCTCGGCCTGGACGACAGCCTGCAGCCGCGCAGCAAGATCACGGTCCGCGCCACGCGGCCCGACGGCAGCAAGAAGGAGTTCCAGGCCACGGTGCGGATCGATTCGCAAGTGGAGCGAGACTATTACCGCAACGGCGGCATCCTGCCGACCGTGCTGCTCAAGCTGTTGAATCAGGGGTAGGTCAGGCATCGGTGCCTGACTCAGGGTGGCAGCGTGAACGGCGAGCGGCAAGCGCAGAGCTTGCCGGTTTGTGATGCCGCGTCCAGCGTCGCACACACTTTGGGGTGCCGACTCGGGCGAAATCTTTTTCACAATAATTCGGCATTTCAGCGCGCACTTGGCCGCCGGTTTTACGTTTGGATAGGGGTGGGTGTGCTCGGACGCGCACTTGCAGGGCCTTCTAACAGCCCGCTTTTTCACCCTGGCCTGTTGCCCGGCACGCCAGCGAGGGATCCCCTTCTATCCCCCCAGCCCTCGCTGGCGCTTTTTTCGCATTTCTGAAGCCCAGCCTTTCGCGCCCGCAACGAAACCCCACTCGTTGGGCGGGGTTTATTCTTCGGCCCCAATTTCCTCGAGACTGTGCGGAGTTCTGCCCTATGCGATGGCCCATCGTCGGCGCCTGGCGATTTGCCTCCTGCTGGCCGGCCGACTGCCGGCATTCGAAGTCCAGGCGGTCATCAAGAAGATCGACCTGGGCCAGCACGTGCTGTATGTCATCGCGCGCGATCAGGATCGCGCCATTCCGCTGAACCAGGACGTGAAGGTGTTCGACGCCGCCGGCCAGCCGCTCGCTGACGGATTGAACAGCAAGGATCTGCAGACCGGTGCAACCGTGACCCTCTCCGTCGACCGCGACGGCAAACGGCCTGTGCTGCGGTCGATTCGTCTGGCCGGCGTGTCATCGACATCTGCCCGCCCTGCCCTGCCCTCGAACAGTTCCAGCACTGAACTCAAACAGCAGGACACATCGAAGCTCGTGCCGCTTACGGACCTGGGCACCGGCGAATACCAGGGCTTTGCAGGCGGGCTGTATCCAGGCGGCCAGAACACGCGGCCTCCGGAGCACGAAGCGGCCGGCCTGCGGTTGGCTGCGCAAGTGCAGCCGCTCGATGCCGCAGGCAAGCCCAGTCCCAGCGGTAAGATCGTGCTCCTGGCCATCGGCTTCAGCAATACAGTCCAGGCCTTCAATGGTTTCAAGCTGGTTGCCGAGGGAGATGTCGACTTGAACCCGCAGTTGGTGCTGGTCAACGGCGCCGTGGGCGGGATGTCGGCCGCCCGGATTCAGAATCCGGACGACGGCGCCAGCGGGACGAAGTACTGGAAGATGGTCGACGAGAAGCTCGCGTCCACGGGCGTGACCCGCGAGCAGGCGCAGGTGGTGTGGATCAAGGAGACCGACGCCGGGCCATACGTGGCCGGTTTCCCGCAACACATCCAGACGCTGCAAAGCGAACTCACGAAAATCGTGCAGGTCGTCCCGCAACGATTTCCGAACGTGAAGCTGGCGTACATGTCGAGCCGCACGTACGGCGGCTGGGCCAAGACGCGTCCCAACGGCACGCCGCCGGGCAATTCCGAACCGTTTTCCTACGAGTCGGGCTTTGCCTACAAGTGGTTGATCGAGCAGCAAATCAAAGGCGAGCCGGAGTTGGCCTACTCGACCGGCGCTTCGCCAGGCAAGGCGCCCTGGCTGAGTTGGGCCGCGTACCTGTGGACCAACGGCCCAAAGCCGCGGACCGACGGCGTGTACTTCGAGCCCGACGATTTCCGCGAAGACGACCGCATGCACGAATCTCTGGCCGGCCAGCGCAAGGTCGGCGGCCTGTTGCTCAACTTCTTCAAGACTGATCCGACGACCAAGGGCTGGCTCGTGAAGAAGTGAACCCCATCGAATTCGCCTTGGCGACAGGCGCGGAGCGATGGGCAGGGCCTACTCGAATCGATGAAGATCAGGTCATGGGCCAAACTTTTCCGAGTGCTTCACTTGCCGCTCGGTTCGCTCTGCGTTGTACTCTTTCTTGCGGAGATCGACATAGACCTTGGCCAGCGGGATCGCCTGGGCGTGCTCCATGAAGGCCGTCCACCGTGGCGTATTGAATGCCGATTGGTAATACAAGAACAACTCGTGGTTCATGTGCAGGCTCTTGACCGATTCGAACATCTGATCGTTATTCGCCCCCTTATCGCCCAATTCCTGCACCTTGGCCAAATCCTTCCTGAATAGCCGCAGATAGGCGTGTTCCTGGGTCTCGCACTCGGAGATCACGGGGCTCAATACGGCCGTCTGCTTCTTCGTCAATTCTAATTCCTTGGCCGTTTTCTTGATCTTACTCTGGATGTTGCGCTCCAACTCGTCGGGCGTCATCGTCTTCCACGACTTGTCCCCGGCGCTCTGTTCCATCTTTCCGAAGACGCACTGGCCCCAGAGCTTGCCCAATTGCAGAGGCGACAGCAAGTCGGCCGTGGGCCCCGAGTCGTACCATCGTGTCTCACGGATGTATTCCCACACCAATAGCAACTCTCGCGCTTCGCGCAGCCGCTTTCGTGCGCCGTCCTCATCTCCGCGTGCGATCAACTTTTCCAGTTCACCCAGATTCTTCGACAGCGGCACTCGGCATCGCGGATTCAGGGCCGTTCCCCGCACCGTCACGTCGAACCAATACAACAGCAGGGACTGCTGGGTGTTCAGCTCGCAGATTCCAGTCCACTTCACGTATCGGTTGGCGTCTCCCCGCCACTGGTCAAAAGCCTTGTCGACGGTTGGAAACGTGTCACGCAGATTTCCGGCCTTCCGCGGCCTGGGCGACGCTTTTCCGGGCGAACCCTCAATTACCAGTTGCGGCCCTTTGCCCAGGTAATGCTCGCTGGAGTAGAAGTAGACATGGTCCCCCAATTGTTCTTCCTGCGTTCCGGTCTTCTCTGCCCGGACGTACAAGCCGGCATTCCCCTCCGGAAGATCCAGCCATTGCTGCACCAACTCTGCGGGAAGGGTAAACTCCAGCCATTGTCCACGGTCAGCCGGCGCGAGTTGCGTATCCAGCCAGGGAGTCAGATAGTCAGTCCCTGGCTGCGAACATCCGGCGCATCCGGCCCAGGCTTGTCCGTTCTTCAACTCCGTCCAACTGCACGCCTTCGGCTCCGCGGCGCACTCGGCCGACCCGCCAACCCAGGCTGCATTTCGTGCGTTCACCGCGTGGACGCAGATTCGTACAGGCCGAATCTGGATGAAGCATTTCGGCTTGTACAGTCTGAGCTTCGCTGAAGTTACCTGTCCGCAGGCCACGTGCGACAGATCGAACCTGATCAGACTCGCCGCGTGGTGCAGTTCGTACAGCCCGGGCATGTAGCCGGCTTCCAGCAGCAGGCCGCTGCCGAAATTCCACCCGCCGAACTCCCGATCGAGCAGTGCCGCGTCTTCGACGGCGAAAGAATCCGCGACGGTGAACGTCTCGGCGCGGCATTCCGCGGCCCAAGCCATCCCCAGTGCGATCGCGCCCGAGCACGCGCCCCAAGCCACCGCGTTCCACTTCGCCATAGTCCTCGACCCGATCTTTGCGTGCTGCGAAAGTTTGATGACGCCCCAGGCTCAAAACGGCTACCATCTTAACAGCGCCGCCGCGGCCGTGCATTGCCGTCGAATGCCATTCTTGGATTTCGCAGCCAGAAGGTTAATTTCTTGGCTCGATTGGCTTTACCAGCAACCCGCGCGACGCTGAAAGGGCCGGGCGATGCATCCCCCAATTGTTCCCGCGCAATCGAGAAACGTAATTTCGAAACAAACTCAACGCCGGGAGCGTAGGGTAAGGGAACCCGTCGCGTACGGCGTGAAATCGGTATCCGAGGTTGTAGGACGGCGGCGAAACGATTTGTGGCAACTGGGTCAGGGCACTACCATGAAATCCGATCCAACGATTCCTTTCTGACTTCGGAGGACTGCTCGCCGGTTACGACTTTCGCGATTCTAGCGTTAGCCGATCGGGCAGTTGCAGGACATGACGGACCTTGTTTTCCGCGATTTCGCGAACGCCGACCAACCGGCGCCGGGCGAGTTGCTGCTCCGGCCGCGAGATCCGGCGCACCCTAAGTGCCGGGCTTTGTCGAGGCTGGTGATCGAACACGGGTACGGCGCGTTCGCGCAAGCAGACGGTCCGATCGAGCGGATTGTGGTGCAGCCGGACCCCACCTTCGACGACATGCTGGCCGCGACGCTGGTGCAGCGATTGCTCGCAGGGCAACCGCTGCCGCAGCACGTCGCGGCGCTGGCCGACTACGCAGAACTGGCTCGCGAGGGTCTGAATCCGGTCGGCGACGTTCCGCTCGAACGCTCGCTCGAAGGAGTCTACCTGGCCGCGCGGCAGGGTTCGGGCGAAGATTTGAACGATCCTGAAAACCGCGACCGGTTCCTAGGCGATTGGAAGCGAATTGCCGAGCGGCTGCTCACGGCGGCCGAAACGGTCGCCAATCCGTTTGAGACGCCGCTGTTCGATGGTCCGCAGTTCGAGCGCGAGCGGACGATCTTGTTCGCCGATCGCGACGTGTTCCGGCAGGATCTGGCTCGCGGCGAGAAGTGGCGGATTACGATGCCCGGCGCACCGCCAAAATCATTGGCCGTGTTGCTCCGATCTCCCAAGTGTACGCTGTTCAAACAGTGGAGCCGGCGGGCGGCAGAAATGTCGCTGCCCGAGGCGCCGCTGCTGCTGGTCGTGGCCGACAGCGGCCGTTACCGCTGGGTTGTTTCCACCGATCCAGTGCAGCAACTATCGCTCAAGCCGCTGGCCGAAACGCTGCAAGCGGCCGAAGCCCGGCTCGACCCTGATCGCGCAGCGCGCGATCCCTGGTTCGACGGCAAACGCTTCAAGCACACGCTCATTGCTTCTCCCAACGAAGGTGGTGTGCTGCCCGACCGCGAGGTGCTGGCCATCATCAAGCATTGGGCCAAAGCTGTGCCGATCCAACCGTCCCTGGGAGGATTGCTGCTGACTCGCCGCAGCATGCTGGTTGGCGGAGGTGCGGCCGCGGCGATGGCGGCGGTGGGAGTCAACAAGCTCTTACAACCCCAGCCGATCGCCGATGAACCCGGCAAGTTGCGTGGCGACTGGGAGTACACCATCGACGAACAGGGACGCGAGCAGGCGACGGGCCCAACCCCGTTCAAGAGCTACGCCCTGCTCATCGCCACCAGTGACTACGGCAAGTATTGGGGTGGGCTGAAGAATCCGATTCGCGATGCCGCGGAAATCAAGAATGTGCTGGAGCAGAAATACGGTTTCGAGGCGCAGCCGGTGTTGAATCCCACTGTGCCGCAAATGGTCGAGGCCTTGGAAGGTTTGCATCGGAAAGTCGGGCCTGACGATCAGTTGGTGGTTTTCATTGCCGGGCATGGCGAAGTGTTGCCGGAAACGGGCGAAGGTTTTCTCGTCGCCAACGGCACTCTCCGACGGAAGGACGACCCCGCGATGCAGACATTCCTTTCTCATTCGCGGGTCCGCGAGATCATCGAGCGATTGCCGTGTAAGCACATCCTGGTCGTCCTGGATGTCTGCTTCGCTGGCAAGTTCAATTTCACTCCTGATTTCAACCTTGGCGCCGAAGGCGCACGCATGCACGGCAAGGCCCTCAAGGGCCGTGAGAAGAAGGTTTCGAAGGCTGAATTCATCCGCCGCAAACTGGAACGAAACTGCCGGCGTTATTTTGCTTCCTGCGGCGAATTCGTGCCGGCTTCGGACGGGTCGGGCGAGCATTCGCCGTTTGCGCAGGAACTGTTGGATTTACTCAACGACGGGAGCGGCCACGACGGCGTCCTGACGGCGCAGGAGATTCTCGACTCCGTGCTCGATTCACCGTCGCCTCCGAGCTTCGGCACGCTCAAAGGCCACGAAGAAGGGGGCGACTTGCTGTTCATCAACAAGGACGTCGCCACGGCGACCCCTTGAAGCCGACACGCCCTGAAGCCGAAATACCCTGAAGCCGAAATACCCTGAAGCCGAAATGCCCGGAAGCAGTAGCGGCTACTTTCCCTCGATCGGCCAATCGCGCCACAGCCAACGCATGGCGTCAGGGAAGATGGCCGTGCCGTGCTTGCTGCTGTGAACGCCCTCGCCGAAGACGAACTTGTGATCGTAGCCCTTCTCGTCCAGGGCGGCGGCCATGGCCTTGTTCGCTTCCGGCCAGCTGCCGAACTGGTTCACGATGTCATTGGCTCCGTCCTGCTGGAAAATGCGAATCGGCTTCTTGGGCGACGAGCGCACCAGGTCGGGATACTTGTTGCCGCCGCGGATATTCGTGAAGCTGCCGACCGTGGTGAATACCTTGCGGAAGGCGTCGGGCCGTTCCCAGGCCACGGTGAAGGCGCAGATCCCGCCCGAACTGCTCCCGCCAATGCAGCGACCCTCAGGATCGCTGGTCAGGTTGTATTTCTTACCGACCTCGGGCAGGATCTCTTCGAGCAGGAATCGGCTATAGAGGTCGCTGAGCGTATCGTATTCGACGCTGCGATTCTTGCGCGGCGCCGGCCGGCCGTCGGGTCGCTTCCGCGGCGGCTCGCCCGGCTTCAATGGCATGTCGCCCGGCTGGATGAAGATGCCGATCGTCACCGGCATTTCCTTTTTGTGAATCAAGTTGTCGAAGGCGATGGTCGCCTTGTAAATGTCGCCGTCCTGGCAGACGAACAGGCAGGCCGGCTTGGCCGCGTCGTATTGCTGCGGCACGTAAACCGAGTAGTCGCGAATCGTGCCGGGGTAGATCTTGCTGTCGTTCCAACTGTACTTGGTCACGGTTCCCTGGGGCACGCCGGGTTGCGGCTGCGAATCGGGCCCCGGCACGTATTGATCGTCGGGCGAAGTCGCTTTCTTGTTCTGAGCGTAGATGCTCGTCGAGGCGGCGGCCAACGCCAACAGCAGCTTGGCCAAGGTTCGTAGCAGCATGGCGATGGGTTTCCTTGTGCGATGGATGCGTTGCGAGCGCGTCGATTACGGCTTCCCCGTCCAGGCCCGGGAATTGGGGTCGGCAGCAATCGTCCGCGTCCCTATGGTCTTAACGGAAGCGCGGCGGCCCCGCAACGATTTGGTAGGAGAAATGGCCCGGAATCGGTTCGTGCGCCGAGCGAGCCACTAACTTGACCGACGGAGTTAAGACCAACTCCAGCGCTCGTTGCTGCTCGAAAAGTAGAACGCGTAGTCCGCCAATTGCGATGCCGAATTTTGCGCCGCCGAGGTCTGTACTGCTGTGCTGGGAGTAATCAAACTCACCCAGCCCGACGCGGCCGAACTGGTGGCATTGTAGGCCACGACGTAGAACTTGTTCGTGCTGTTGGGGCTCATGCCCTGGATGTTGACCGATGTCGTATTCGCCCCGACGCTGCCGATCGGCACGGCTTGAGACCCGTTCCACCAGTAGATCTCGTATCCCGTGGCGCCGGCCGAAGCGCTCCAGGAAAGCTTGCCGGTGGTGCTCGACGTCGCCGTGGCGGTGACGTTTTGCGGCGCGGCGAGAACCGCGGCCGCAGGCATCGTAACGCTCACCCAGCTGGTCGACGCGGAACTACTCGCATTATAGGCACTGATGTAAAACTTCTCGGTCGACCCCGCGCTCAGACCGCTGACGCTGACCGACGTGGTCGCCGCACTGACGTTCCCGATATCGACGGCCTGGCTGCCGTTCCACCAATACACCGAATAGCCCGTGGCGCCAGTCGAAGCGCTCCACGACAGGTTTGCCACCGTGCTCGATGCTGCCGTCACGGTGAAGTTTTGCGGCGCGGCCAACGTGCTGCCCGCCGGCAGCGTGACCGACACCCAACTCGTGGTCGCCGTGGTGGTGGAGTTGTAGGCGACGACCTCGAACGAGTAAGTCGCGCCGGGCGTCAGATTTCCGACGGTTGTGGACGTTGTCGTGCTGCTCAACGTGCCCAACAGCACTGCCTGGCCTGCCACCTGGTCGTAAACCCGGTAGCCGGTCGCTCCCTGCGACAGCGACCAACTCAGGGTGGCCTGCGTTGTGGAAGCCGCTTTGACCGTAAAGTTGCCCGGCGCGGCGAGCGTGGTATTCGTGGGGAGCGTCACGGCCAGCCAGTTCGAAGCGCCGGTTCCCGCTGAGTTAACCGCGACGATCTCGAACGAATAGGTGCCGCCCGCCGTCAGGCTGCCCACGGTCGCCGAAGTGGTGCTCGCCCCATAGCTGGTGACCAGCACTGGCTGACTCGAACCGGTTTTCGAGTACAGGTTGTAGCTCGTAGCTCCAGTCGACAGTGACCAGGAGACTGATACCTGGCTGGTCGAAATGGCCTGGGCGGTGAAATTGGCCGGAGCCGCGGGGGCGGTCGTCGTCTGGCTGCCGCCCGTGTAGGTGCTCAAGGCGGCGATCACTTGATTGGCGACCGGCGTGCCGCGACCGGTGGCTAGATCGTAGCCGGCCGTAGCCGCGTAAGCGGGCGAACCCGTGCTGCTCCCCGTGGTGATGTCGTGGAAATCGCTGGCAGGCAATTGATAAAGCGCCGGCAGCAATTGCGTTGGCGCCGTTGAGAGACGTGAGCCCATTGATCGTACGCCCTTGGTCGGCAATGGCCGTCAGCGCGGCCCATTGCGGGGCCGCATCGCTCGTGCCGCCCCATTGCCCCCAAGGGTCCACGGTGCCGTTATTGTACGAATCGTAGACCGGGAAGCCGGTGTTCGGATCGGCATCGTACGAGACGTCCGGGTTGCCACGGGCCGTCGTGCTTTGCGTGACGAAGCCCTTCTGGTAACTGGGCTGGGCTTCGTAGCGCTGAGACCGCCGCCACTCCCGCTCCAGGCCGATTCGCTGCTGTAACTGGTGCCGTTCAAATACAGGCTCGTGCCGCCCACGGAGACAACGTTCGGGCTGGTCGCCGGATAGCTGGCCGGCGCGCCGTCGTCGCCGGACGAAACGAAGAACGACACGCCGGTGTGGCCGGCCGGTGTGGTGAAGTCGCTGTCGTAGCTGGTCTCACTGGAGAACTCGCTGCCGCCCCAGCTCATCGAAACGGCCACCACGCCCGGAGCGTTGCGGGCCGTGTTGACGGCCGTCATCAGGTCGGACATGGAACTGCTATTGGCTTCGACCAGCAGAATGTTCGCGCCGGGCGCAATGGCGTGAGCCCATTCGACGTCCAGGGCAATCTCTGTGGCCCAACCCTTGTTCCCAGCCGGCAGCGTGGTTCCGCCGGTCTCGTTCTCTTTCGTGAACGTCGGGTCGGGGAGACCGAACGCTACGTCGAATTGATGCAGATCGTTGGCGATATTTGGATCGTCGTAGGCATCGACGATGGCAATCGTGGTTCCGGCGCCGGTGCCCGTCACTCCGCCGGAGAACGTTACCGAATTGAAGCCGTACGCGCTGACGGACCTCGGCCGGCGTCATTCCGGTCGGGCCACTGGTGGTTTGCGGCGTGACACCGTTGGCCGAAATATGCGCCGCAATATCATCGGGCGTCGCGACTCCTGGCGACACGGACAAGTATTCGCGGCTCTCGAGCGATTCGATTCCCAGAGTTCGGCAATAACCGCGCCGGGACTGGGAACTAATCTTGATCGTACGGGAAGAACGAAACCGGCCAAACCAGGAATACGACATGGCGTGATTTCCCCAAGTGCGAGCGATGTGACGGCTCACCACGCGATCACGAATCGATGCATCCAATGACGAATCTATTTTCGCGCCCAGCGGTGAGTGACGGAAGAAGACCCGAAGAGGAGCAGACGAAATGTCTGTCCACTTCACGATGTTTCCCCCGCCCCTCAAGATAGGAAGCCAGGCCTGCCGATAGCGCGCGGCCCGAACCCGCAGTATTCTAGCAAAGCTCTCCAAAATTTCGACAGTCGGGCAAGTTTTTCTGGTTGGCCACGAGCTTTGCCGTGTGCCAAGGCGCATGACCGTCGCCCATCGGTGCGGCTCGCCAGCCCTGCTTCTATCGAGCCATCCGATTCCTTCCGCCATATCGGCACGTGCCGAATCCCCGAATGCATAAAGCTATCAACTGCGACCCAACCGTTACGATCGATTTCGCTGAACATCAAACCGGCGAATTCGGGGAAACATTGAGGGCCGGTGCCGCAAGCGGCAGGTGGCTGGCAGGCATTCCTTGCTTGCTGGGGTGGATTTCGCAATCGCTGAGCACTGCCGTCCGTGCCCCGTGGCGGCGGACTGTTCTGGCGCCGCGAGCCACGTGATACAATGGAATTCGTAGCGCTGGTGATTCGAGCGGAGGGAAACTGACATGACGATTCAAGGAACGGTCGTGAACGGCGTCATCGTTCCGGACAATGGCCAACCGCTGCCCGAAGGGTGCGCGTGGAAATCGTGCTGGCTGATCCCAGGACGGATGACGGCAATGCACCACGGTCGCTCGGCGAGGTACTGACGGAGTTTGCCGGCTGCATGGAGGGATTGCCTGCAGATTTCGCTGCCCAGCACGACCACTACATCCACGGAACGCCGAAGCGATGAGCGCCGTCTTCGCCGATACGTACTATTTTGTGGCACAGTTTAATCCGCAGGACCAGGACCACGCCAAGGCGACATCGTTCACGCGGTCCTTTCATGGCCGCATGGTGACCACCGACTGGATCATCGTCGAGTTAGCGGATGCTTTTGCTCAACAGCCGAACCGGGCCAGGTTTGTAGCCGTTTACCGCAAATTGCAGGCGGCTCGAGAGTTGACCATTGTCCCAGCAGATCGGGCTCTGCTTCAAGCGGGTGTTGCGCTCTATGACCAGCGGCCCGACAAGGAATGGTCGTTAACCGATTGCATCTCGTTCGTGGTGATGCAGCGCGAGGGGATTGCCGAGGCCTTGACCGGCGATCGCCATTTCGAGCAGGCGGGGTTTTCCGTGCTGTTGAGGTGAACGGCGTTGTGCGCGGATGCTATAGGCACCGAGAACGTGGGCATCCTACAGCTCTGATCGTAAATCGGAATGCCCCTTTTCCGAGTGCCGCGAGTTGTGGTCAAGACAGTCGCTCACACGGGTGCTCAGTCCCACCACAACGAGAGCACCTTTATGCCTGGTCGAAGCTTCGGCGCCGCGAGGGGCGCTCCGCCCACAAAACCATCGTCTAAAACTTCGGTTGGCTGCAAGTCCTTTGCCCACCCCGCAAGTTCATCGGCCGAGGCCGTCGTCAAGACGTAAACCCGCTCGGAGAACGGCCAGTTGGTTTCGTCGTCCTCTTCGTATTCGTAAATCGTTACGAGCACATCCTGCACCTCGGGCCGTGATCGAATGGCGCGAAGCACGGAGAAGAACCGGCCTAGCCCTGGATGTTGGTCAAGGTTGCAGCCGATCGATCCACGGTCATTGTTTCCTGTGAAGAAATCCTCGAGGGAGACGACCGGAAACGGCTTGTCAAAGGCCGGTTGTCCTTGTGCAGCGATCTTCTGCACAAGTTGCTGACGAAACGTCATTGGCTTGACTCCGTTCTGTTCATCACGAGAACAGCCGACGACCGCGAGCAGCGCGAACAGCAAGATAACAATCATTAACGAACGCATGTTTCGGCGCTGGGCCGAATAGTTCACGCATTCATACATGCGGCAGCGACGATGTCAGGTCCGTTGGGACAGCTACGAAATCGCGTTTGGCGGCTCGTCAACGTTGCTTATGACGGATTTACATGCTCAATCATACACGGAACGCCGAAGCGATGAGTGCCATGTTCGCGTCACTTCCCAATGCAGAAGCGGCTGAAGATGCGATCCAGGATGTCGTCGGTGTAGACGGCGCCGACCACGTCGCCCAGTGCTGAGAGCGCCGTGCGCACTTCGGCCGCAACCAACTCTTCGCCGCCGCCTGCAGTGACCGTCTCGCGGGCTCGCTCCAGACATTCGGCAGCCAATCGCAGACTCTCGCGACTGCGCAGCGCTGTGGCCGCGACGACCTGGCAATCCGATGCGCCACGTTCGACGATTGCCGCACGCAGCCGCGTGCGCAGAGCGCCAGCCCTGCCCCGCTGACACTGCTGGTCGGACAGGCATTTTCATCGGCTGCGGCCTGGGCAACGTCAGTCTTGGTCCACACAATCAGCCGCTGGCCGGCAGGCTTGCTGGCAAGCTGCTCATGTTCCCAGTCGTTCGGCTCGCGTGTGGCGTCGAGGCAGAATAGCTCGACGTGCGCTTGTCGCCATTGCTCGGTAGTCGAAGCCTGAGCCGCCTGCGGAATGTCTTCGCGCAGGGCGTCCGGCTCGACGCCTGCCGTGTCGATGAGTTCGCAGGCGATGCCGTCGAGATCGAGCCGGGCAACGAGATAATCGCGGGTCGTGCCGGCGAGGTGCGAAACAATGGCCGCATCGCGCCCTGCCAGGGCATTGAACAGGCTGCTCTTGCCCACGTTCGGCCAACCGACGAGCACCGCCCGGGCAGATTCCGCCGCCTCGCCACGACTCTGCATGCGGGCCGCCAGATCGGCCACGGTCGTCGCCGCAGCGGTTAGCTGGCGCTCCAACTCGGCGGCCGTAATGAACTCGATGTCTTCCTCGACGAAGTCGAGACCGGCTTCCAACTGCGCCAACAGGTCGAGTAGTTCCGACCGCAATCGGCCCAGCGGGCCGGCCAGTCCGCCGGCGAGTTGTTCGAGCGCGCGGCTGAAATCTGTTTGGTTGCCGGCATCGATCACGCCCAGCACGGCTTCGGCTTGCGTGAGATCGATGCGGCCGGCCAGAAAAGCACGCAGCGTGAATTCGCCGGGCTGCGCCGGACGGGCGCCGGCCTCGCACAAGGCCGACAACACCGCTTCGAGGACCGGCGGCGAGCCAATCGTATGTAGTTCTACGGCCGGAGATCGCGTGTAGCTACGTGTCGTGGGCCAGAGATAGGCGTCGCATTCGAGCGGCGTGGCGAAACCGGCCAGCGAAATCGTGCCCGAAACGACCATGGCCTTTCGAATCGCGGCTAAGTCGATCGTGGCGTCCAACGGACAAAAGCAGCGGGCCACGCAGGCGACAATCTGCGGACCGGTCGCCCGCACGATCCCTCGCGGCGCGCCGCCAGCAGCCGATGCGACCGCCGCGATGTTGTCGTCGAGAGCGTACATGGGTGGAAGTGGTCAGTGGCTAGTACGACTGCCGAAGCGTAATAGTGTCAGACTAACGACGCAGCGCCGCCGGCTTTCGGCGCGCTACGTGCCGTGTTCAACTGACCACGAGCCACCGACCACTGACCACTACTTCTTCTGCTTCCGCCCGGATCCCTTGTCGGAGCTGCCGTTGCCGCTGGGGGCCGAGGGCTTGCTACGAACGTTGATCGTTCCGCCGCTGCCGCCGGCAGGGGCGGTCTTCGGCAGCAGCTTTCGCTCGGCGATGCCCCACAGGCTCGAGGCGATGAAGTACAGGCACAAGCCGCTGGCCACTTTGAAGAACATGAAGCTCATGAAGATCATCATGTATTGCATCATCTTCTGCTGCATGGCCGATTGTTCGTCGGTCGGTGGCGGCATGAACATTTTCTGTTGCCACAGGAACAAGCCGATCGTCACCAGCGGCAGGACGTTCAGGTACGGACCGAGCCAGCCGCTGGGCGCGCCGAACATGGCCGGAAGGTACGGCTCCCAATAATAGAGCATGTCGGGAGCGCTCAAATTCGAGCACCAGCGAATCGACTCATTCAACAGCGGTGCCTGCCGCAGCTCGACGTCGACCGAGAGCGAACGGTACAAGCCCATGAAGATCGGCAGTTGCAGAAACACGGGCAGGCAGCCGGCCATCGGGTTGTAGCTGTGCTTCTTGAACAGCTCTTGCTGGGCCTTGGTGCGGGCTTCGACGTTGGTCTTGAACTTCTCGGCAATGCGTTTGATCTCAGGCTGAAGCTCCTGCATCTTCTGTGCGTTGAGAGCCTGGCGGCGGCTGATTGGGAACATGGCCGAACGTACCAGCACCGTCAGCATGATGATGGCGATGCCGTAGTTGTGAACCAGGTAGTGATAGAAGAAGTGCAGGATCTGCAGCATCGGCTTGGCAACCCAGCCGAACATGCCGTAATAAACCAGGTCGTCGAGCTGGTACGACGCCAGCAACTCGGGCTTCTTGGGCCCGGCGAAGATCTTGAACTTCTGCACCGCCGGCGCCTTGCCCGGCGCGAGCGTCGTCTCCTTGCCGATGATCCGGCAAGAAACGTCGGTCTGGTTCTTTTTCGCCTTGTCGGCCGGCACCGGCCCGACGCGCAGGGGCATTTCGCGGCTGAATTGTACTTCGTTGGGATCTTCGTTTTGCGGGATCAGCACCGACGAGAAATACTGGGCATCGACGCCAAGGTACAACAGCGGCTGTCCTTCCCAGGTTTCGCCAGGCTTGTCGACGATCGTCGTGCAACTGACCAGGGCGTGCTTCAGATAGGCGCCATTGCGGAAGCCGACGACCACGTCGCGCAATCCCGCGCCCCCCGTCCAATTGGGGCTGATCTTGTACGAGTACCAAGAACCCTCGGTTGGCAGGCCCGTCGGGCCGTCGAGCCGGAAGGCAAGCGTGTGCGGTTGCTTGCCGGCGTTACGCATTTCGATCGAGAATTCCAGGTGATAGGCCGGATAGTTTGTGTCCTGCTGCTCTTTCGCCGGCACCTGAGCCAGACGGAAGCGCTTGAGGATTTCCACGCCTTGCTCGGGGAGCACCCATTGGAACGTCGCCTCGTTCGGGTCTTTGCTCGGCAACAGCTTCCAGTTGGCGGTGCGCATCGTCAGGCCCGGCAGCTCCTCGCTCCCTTCGGGAATCTTCCGGCCGTCGAGCCGGTCGAGCGTGAGCAGGTAGGAAAGCGGATCGCCCCCCTCGGGTTTGACCACTTCCAGCGGCGGCCGAATGAGGACGGCCGTGAGCTCGACGCGTTTGCCGTCGCGCATGGCGGCCAGCTTGACCTTTTCATCGGGTCGCGTTTGCTTCAAGGCAATGATCAGATCGGCTGCGTCATAAACGCGGCGGCCGGCCACTTCGGTGAGCAGATCGCCCGTCTTCAGGCCGGCCAGCGCGGCCGGAGTGCCGGGGCCCACGGATTGCAGCAGCAGGCCCTTGTGATCGGGATCGGGGGTCGGTTGAAGTTGGCCCAAGTAGCCACTGCGGTCTTCCCAATCTTCCACGTCGCGATAACGGGGGCTATTGAGTTCGATCCGCTCCACGGCCGCGCCGCGATTGGTGAGCGTGACCAGCATGCGGTAATCGCTGGCGGGATCGGCCGAGCCGAGCGTGACCCATTGCTCGGGGAGTTTTTCGTCGGGAGCAACGATGGGCGCCACGTCGTCGGCCTTGGCCGCGACTTCGGGCGCGGGCTTGGCCACCGATGATTTGTCTGCGCCCGGTTTGGCCGCGTCTTCCTGTTTCTTTTGTTCGGCCACCGGCGCAGGCGGTTTGACGAACTTCGAGGTGACCCAGAAGTTCACCATGATGCACAAGAACGCCAGCACCATGAAGGCGATGAGCCGCTTTTCCATGCTTCCTTTATCCTTCGATTGATCCGGGCCGGCCGATGCCGAAAGCACATTGCTATCGAGCGTGGGCTGCGGAGATTCCTTGCGCTGGGCAAGAAGCCCACGGCGAACGGTTGCTTCGCAATCCGTCCGACTCCGCGGTTATCGTCCCTCGCGCAGTCGATCGCCCAGGAAATTGTCTAGTTCGGGAGTGTCGTAGATCTTCTGGATTGTCTTCTCGAACGGGTACACGACCCGTCGAAATGTCACCACGTCGTCTTCCAAGACCACGTAACACGCCCGCGAGTTGCCGTCGCGCGGCTGTCCGACCGACCCGACGTTGATCATCGCCTTCATTTCTGACAGGCGATACTGATAGTTGAGTTCGTCCGGGCTGAGAAACGTCAGGTTTTGCGTAAACACGCCCGGCACGTGGGTATGCCCCTGGAAGCAGGTTCGCTCGATGAGCGAGAATATTTTGTCCATCTTCCGCTGGTTGTAGATATCTTCGGGGAAGACGTACTCGTTCAAGGGGTTGCGCCGAGCCGTGGACGAACAGAAAACCGTTTTCGCGGCGATTGCGCGGCAATTCGCCCAGGAAGTTCCACCGCCGCACCCGGTCTGCATGCTCGCCGACGGGCGTTTCGAGCTGTTCGCGGGTCCAGAAGATGGCCCGTTCGGCTCCGGCATTGAAGCCCTCGGGATCGAACAAGGCTCCCTGGTCGTGGTTGCCCAGGATGCAGACGTTGCAGCGCATGACCAGGTCGATGCACTCGCGGGGGTTGGGGCCATAGCCGATGATATCGCCCAGGCAATAGATCTCGGTGATCCCTTGCTGATCGATGTCGGCCAGAACCGCCTCGAGTCCCTCGAGGTTGCTGTGGATATCGCTGATGATGGCTCGCTTCACGCCGGTCTAGTCTTTCGCAACCTTGCCCGCAGTTCGTCCCTAGCCCGCTTTTCCAAGACTTAAAACGGATTAACCCGGCGCGAATCGCGGCCGGCTGGCCGGAGGGAGCTATCTTCAGCCGCGAGCGCGTACAGCGCCGGGAAAAAACAACGTCCCCGTCCGCACAAATCCGCTCCCGGCCGGGCACCTATCTCTGGTCCTAAGTCTTGCCACAAACTCAATCGGCAGTCTAAGTTAGCGTTACAAGCTGGTCAAGACGGTCCCCCACCGTTTCGACCTGGATGGCGAAAGTGTAACTCTTACGGACCAAGCCGGTCCGCCGAGAGCTGCCGATTCTCAGGCTCAAATCGAGGTGTTTTGCTTGCAGATACGCATCTTGGCGTTAGAGACGAGCGGCCTGTCGGGAAGCGTCGCGGCCTGCGACCAAGGCCGGCTGCTGGCCGAACGCGATCTTGCCGAGGGCCAGCGGAGCGCCCAATCGTTGGCCCCTGCCCTGCGGAAATTGCTGGCCGAAGTGGGCTGGCAACCTCGCGACGTGCAGTGCGTGGCAGTGACCGTTGGCCCGGGTTCGTTCACCGGCCTGCGCGTCGGCGTGACGACGGCCAAGGCCTTCGCCTATGCCGTGGGGGCCGCCGTGATCGGCGTCGATACGCTCGCGGTGATCGCGGCCCAAAGCGCCCGTCGAGGCTGCCCGTGTGGCAGTCGCCCTCGATGCTCAGCGGCAAGAGGTGTTCGCGGCTGTTTACGGCCCGGCGAGGTCGCAGGGCCGATCGCTCGTCGAGCCGGCCCGAATTGTCTCGGTTCAAGCCTGGCTCGAATCGCTGTCCGACGGCTCTTGGGCCAGCGGGCCGATGTTGGAGAAGCTGGCCGGCGCACTGCCGCCGGGCGCGAGGCTGGTGGCTCGCGAGTTCTGGCATCCGCGGGCGGCGACCGTGGGCCGGCTGGCCGGCGAGGCCTTCGACCGCGGCCAGCGCGACGATGTCTGGCAACTCGTGCCCAACTACTTGCGTCGCAGCGCCGCCGAGGAAAAATGGGAACAGCGGAAAACCAACGCGGAAAGTGGAAAGCCGAAAGCGGGAGATGATTGATATGCGCACGTTGGTGATCGGATGGTTGGGATTTTCTACTGCGGCGCTCCTGGCCGGCCAGCAGGCTCGCGCCGCCGATGCCGATCTGATCGTCCATGGCGGTAAGGTCTACACCGCGGCGCGCGAAGCGAGCGTGTACGAAGCGCTGGCCGTCAAGGATGGCCGGCTGCTCAAGATCGGTACGAGCGCCGACGTTCTGGCGCTGCGCGGACCGCAGACCAAGGTGGTCGATTTGGCCGGCAAGTTCGTGCTGCCCGGGCTGATCGATTCGCACGTTCATCCGGCCAGTGCCTGCATGACGGAGTTCGACCATCCGATTCCGCCCATGGACTCGATTGCCGACGTGCTGGCCTATATCAAGGCCCGAGCCGCAGCCGAGGGCGACGGGCGGTGGATTGTTCTGCGCCAGGTGTTCATCACCCGGCTGCGCGAGCAGCGCTATCCGACCAAAGCCGAATTGGATGAAGCCGCGCCGCGTAACCCGGTAGTCTATTCCACCGGACCTGATGCCTCGGTCAATTCGCTGGCCTTGAAGCTGAGCGGCATCGACAAGGATTTTCAACCCGCGGCCGGCGGCAAGGTCGAACGCGATCCGCAAACCGGCGAACCAACCGGCATCCTTCGCAGTGCAATGTCATACGTGAAAATCAAAAGCGACGATCGCAAGCCGACCGAGGCGGAGCGCGACGCCCGGCTCAAGGAATTGCTGGCCGATTACAACGCCGTCGGCATCACCGGCATCGTCGACCGCGATTGCTCTGCCGATGGGCTGGCCCAATATGCCCGGCTGCGGGCGGACGGCGCATTGAGCGTGCGCGTGGCCGTGTCGCATGACGTGAGCAACAAGCTGGGCGTACACGAGATGCAGGCAACGATCCGCGAGATTGCGGCCCATCCGCTCTGCCGCCCCAGTGCCGAGCTGCGGATCGTGGGCATCAAAACGTTTCTCGACGGCGGCATGCTGACCGGCAGTGCTTATATGCAAAAGCCGTGGGGCTTGAGCAAGATCTACTCGATCGACGACCCACGCTACCGCGGTCTGCTGTATATTTCCCGCGAGACGCTGGTGCCGATGGTCCGCGCGACGGTTGAAGCCGGCCTGCAATTCACGGCCCATAGCGTCGGCGACGGAGCCGTGCAGGCGCTGCTCGACGCCTACGACGAAGTGAACAAGTCCACGCCCGTGGCCCCCACGCGTCCCTGCGTGACGCATTCGAATTTCATGAGTGCCGAGTTGATTTCGCAGGCGGCCCGACTGGGCGTGGTGCTCGACATTCAGCCGGCCTGGCTGTGGCTCGACACGCGGACGCTGGTGGCCCAATTCGGCTACGATCGGTTGCGCTATTTCCAGCCGCTACGGTCGATCTTCGCAGCCAAGGTCATCGCCGGCGGCGGCTCGGACCACATGCAAAGGATCGGCGCCTTGCGGGCGGTGAACCCCTACGACCCATTCCTGGGTATGTGGGTGGCGATCACCCGTCGCGCCGAGGCTTCGATAATCCGCTGCATCCGGAAGAAGCCCTGACACGGGAGCAGGCGATCCGCTTCTACACGGCGAACAACGCCTACCTGATGTTTCTGGAAGACCAGGTCGGCACACTCGAACCGGGCAAGCTGGCCGACTTTATCATTCTCGACCGCGACCTGCTCACGTGTCCGGTGGATGAGATTCGCGATGCCAGGCCACTGGCGACGTACTTGAACGGCAAGCTGGTTTACGAGCGAGAGCCCGCCGGACGGTAGGATGATCGACGAACGCGAAGCGTTTTACGTATGTGAAACGATCCGCCGCGCTAACGCTCGGGGCTCAGGTTTTCATGAGTTGAGTCAGTGCTAGCGTCGCCCCGGGCAAGCTGGTCTTTGCCGAATGGGCCGTTCTTGCCAAAATATCGTGTCTGGCGGCATCCGATGCGGGCAGCCCCCGGGGGAATTGGTTTTGCAGACGAATAAGTTATCTCAATACCTGGCGTACGTGTTGGTCCGGCTCGCGGTCTGCCTGCTGCAGGCCTTGCCGATGGAGACCTGCCAGACGCTGGCACGCTGGGCGGCGACGATCTGCCACGACTGGCTGCGGATTCGCTCCAGCGTGGTCGACGAGAATCTGCGGTTCGCGTATCCCCAGCTTTCGGAAGCCCAGCGACGGAACCTGAGCTGGCGAATGTGGGAACACTTGATTCTGTTCCTGGCCGAAGTTGCCCACGCGCCGCGGAAGATCCATGAGACCAATTGGCGAGAGTACGTCGAACTGCGAGACAGCGACCGCCTGGTGCAGGTTGCGCTCGGCGAGCGGGCTTCGCTGCTGGTTTCGGCCCATTTCGGCAATTTCGAACTGGGGGGCGTGGTATTGGGAATTCTCGGTTTTCCCACGCACACCGTGGCTCGCACGCTCGATAACCCCTACCTCGATTCCTATTTGAACCGGTTTCGCGGTGCCTCGGGCCAGAAGATGATTCCCAAGCAAGGTGGCTACGATCAGATTGTCCGGGTGCTCGCCGGCGGCGGCATGATGGCTTTCCTGGCCGATCAGTACGCCGGCAGCAAGGGCTGCTGGATCACGTTTTTTGGCCGGCCGGCCTCGGCCCATAAGGCGATCGCGCTGCTGGCCCTGGACAATGACGCCTACATGATGATCGGCTCGACGCGACGGCTCGACCGGCCGCTGCACTTCGAACTGGTGACGCATGGGATCATCGATCCGCGCAGTTCGGCCGATGAAGTGGGCAGCGTCAAGCAGTTCACGCAGTGGTACACCAGCGAGTTGGAGCAGGTCATTCGCACGGCTCCCGAGCAGTATTGGTGGCTGCATCGGCGCTGGAAAGACAACCGGCCGCCTGGGCGTCGGCCGCGTGCCGCCGCATAATTCTCGTCCTGCCCGCCGCGGCGAGTAGTGCAATCGCCTCGGTCTTTCTATAATTCGGGGCGCTTTGTCCCGTTGGCGGGGCAAGACGCTTCGGCAAGCGACGTGGCGAATTGAGCCCGCAATCGACTTGCTGATCGTTCTAGACCTCTCGCATCGCACGGCTGTTTCATGGCCCATTGGATGACTGTCGCCCAAGCGGCCGATTGCCCGCCGGGCTCGCTTTGCGAGCTGGTTGCGGGAGATCGGATTATCGCATTATTCAATGTCGATGGTACGTTCTACGCCTTGGACGGCGTTTGCCCGCACCAAGGGGGCCCGCTCGGCAAGGGATGTCTGGCGGGAGCCATCGTCACCTGCCCCTGGCATGGCTGGCAATTCGACGTCCGCAACGGGCAGCATCAGCTTTCCAAGTCGCTCCGACAGCCCCGGTTCGACGTGCGGCTCGAGGGGGACGATGTGCTGGTCGACCTGGATAGCTCACTAGAGAAGCCAGCTTGAGTGATCGTGCCTTGATTGAGTACCGAACATTTCGTAATAACGACCCTCCGCGGCTGGCCGAGATCTGGCGCAGCCAGCCGCCGGAGCGCGGGCTGGTGCAGCCCCTGTCGGCCGACTTGCTCGAGCAGTTGGTGCTGGCCAAGCCGTACTTCGACAATGCCGGCCTGATCGTGGCCGTCGACGACGGGGTGCCGATCGGCTTTGCCCATGCTGGATTCGGACCGACCACCGACGAACAAGGTCTGTCGACCGAAATGGGCACGACCTGCATGCTGATGGTCCGTTCGAACTATCAACGCTTGGGAATCGGGGCCGAACTGTTGGCGCGGAGCGAGCGGTACCTGCAGGACCGGGGGAGCAAGGTGTTGTATGCCGGCTGCATCCGCCCGTTGAATGCCTTTTATCTGGGGCTGTACGGCGGGAGCGAGTTACCGGGCGTGTTGGATTCGAATCCCAAGGCCCAGCAACTGTTTTGCTCGCAAGGCTACCGTGAGATCGACCGCACGGTCGTGATGCAGCGCTCGCTGACTGGCTTTCGGCCGTTGGTCGATCGGCGGCAAATGCAGATCCGGCGGCGGTCGGTGATGGAGATGTGCGAAGATCCGGCGCCCCGCAGTTGGTGGGACGCCTGCACCTACGGTGGCTTCGAACGGATCCGCTTTCGGCTGTTGTCGCGGCCCGCAGGGGAACTGTTGGCCGAGGCCACGTTCTGGAACATCGAGCCGTTGGCTTCGAGCTGGGGCGTACACGCTGTGGGACTGGTTGACCTGGCGGTCTGCGACGCGGAACGCCGGCAAGGCCTGGCCACGTTTCTGTTGAGCGAAGCGTTCCGGCACTATCAGACGCAAGGCATGACGCTCGTCGAAGCCCAGACGATGCAGCACAACTCGGGCGCGTTAGGCCTGTATCAGAAGCTGGGCTTCGAGACGATCGATAGCGGCGCGGTGTTCAGGAAAGAATGAAGAGGGGAAATTGGGGAATAAAGCGACCCTTCGGACGTGAGCCGCCGAGTGTAACGACAGTATTTTCGTCTTTTTTCTCACTGGGATCGTTTGGATCGCGGCTGATGTGTCAACCTGCCAAATTGCTCCATGGCGGCGCGATTATCCCCAAGAACGCGCTAGGGTCACGCCGTAACTCCGTCTAAGCGTTCGGCGTCCGTTTAGATATCGCATCAAGCACACCAAGGCTAGCCGCTCCGGTGGCCCTGGCATCAATTTAATGCACGTACTGCACCATTAATGCACATACTGCACCATAAACAAGAGCCGCTGAGCATCGTCCCAGGCTCCATTGAATGTTTCGTGTAGTCCGTACAAGTATTCGAAGCCCATAATGCACTGCGTTGCATAACTTGGGTCCGCAACCGTGGCTGCCAGCGCCACGTGGCGTACTAAGTTGACCGCGGCGTACTCTCCATCCCGGTATGCGGTTGGACCATAGAGGCCATAGCTGTCGAGGCCTACGTGGCTGTACGTTATGCTTGAACGCCAAGCATTATTCCAGTTATGAGTGTAGCCGGTATACCATGCGAGTACCGGGAGCGCAACCAATTGTCCAGCGGCATTAGGCGCTGCGTCGTAACCGAATGCAGCTAGATTAGTGCTTCGCAAATCATTGATATAGTTTGCGATCCCGTGTCCGTATGTAACGGAAAAATATACCGCGTCGTTGACGGCAGCATCCGCGTTGTACATCACTGCGGTATGACCGGTAAGGGTCAGCCCCCAGCCGAAGGTGCTCACATCCGATGAACCGACAGCATTATTTAGAATTCCCAAGCCGCGACATACTGATCCAAACTGTAGATGGCGAACCTCGTGATACTTACCGGAGGAATCAATATCGCCGCCGCTGCAGCGCACCGTATTGATGAAATCGGGAATGTGTGAAAATACGGTACTTGGTGGCAGGCCGCCAGCGCCGTTAGGGTTCGTAAGGATTTGCGGCTGTGGCTGTTCTACGCTTATCTGCGCAGTCAATCCCGGGCGACTGTCCTGAGTGGTCAGGTAGTAGAGGCTGAGGCGACCGATACCTGTTCCGACCCCGCCCGAATATGCGGTCACCTTTGCGCTCGGCCCTGCGAGGTCCAGTACCTCCGGCGTGGAATTGACGCTGTCCGCGAGCGCGGTCTGCGTTAACCCGACTGCTAAACGATCTGATTGAACATACGCATGTTGGGCGACCACATTGACACCCGTGCCGCTTATGTTGCTAGTCGCGAGTTGAAGAGTGCCCTTCAAGGGCACCGTGCCAACGGCAGTCGCCGCATTCACCGCGATCGCACTGCCACTCCCTTGCACGTTAGCTTGTTCTGGGCTGTCGAAATATGGCGTCCCTGGGGTTGGAATCCCCTGCGGCTGGAACCCGCCGCTGATTGGACCGTTCAACCTCGTAGTATCAAAAGTTGTCGCGGCGCGGCCGACAGGAATAATGGTGATCGGAGAATTGGCACTCGACGTCGCACTGTCCGGCACGGCGCCGCCCGGTGTGGGGCCGATTCGTAAATAGTCGTTCGCATGCACGTGGTAGATACGTTTCCGATCGGATGACGAAAGCTGCGACTCAATGTCTTGCATCGAGGAGCGGCGCGGTATCATGTACGAAAAAACTTGTCTGGCATTCTGGGTGGGTTGCTGCGAGGCGTTTGCGGCAAGCCATGATGCGAGCTGTACTGCGTCAACCTGGTCGTCACGTTCATTCAGAACAGAAGGCAAATCGAGGTCGTCCTGCAGATCATTGGAGTCACGAATGACGAAGCCTGCTTGTTGGATCTGCGAAAGTGCGCTGGGACGACCGGGAACGAGTCCGCAGTCGGTGTTTGCGTCGTAGCGATGATCTGCGGTGGGTCTGGAAGTCGGAAAAGCGGATCCTGGCCAAAGCCGGAATTCAGCTCCATCCCCGGCACGGTTCCCAGTAAGAGCGAAGCAATCATTCCCGCCAGGATTTGCCAGCGGCTGACAAGTTGGAATAGACAACCGGGTTTCCGACAAATGGGGGGATGCGTCATGATCGGTATTCCTAAACAGTATTTGGTGATTGAAATTGAAAGTGGATGATGTTTATGCTGATTACAACGGATTGATGGCGCACGGTGCTAGCAGTTGTGTTCATAATACTGGTTGCACTGGCTGTGTAGATTCATCGTAGGGGCCTGCCTGGAACCTTTAGTGGGGGTGGTCGGCGGTGCGGACGTGACGGTTGTACGAGCTGTAATGGATACAAGCCTCATGCCAACACAATTAGTACATTGTGAACCCGACGCCGGCCAACGACGGCGGCAACCTCCATTATGCCGAGCGCCGCGATCGGACTCGCGTAGCTGGAGCGTCGCAAACGCGCAAACAGAACCTGGAGGGAGCGCGGCTCGAACTGAGCGCAAAGAAGTGGCGGTCGGCAGGCGCTGTCGCTCGGCAAAGACGATGGAAGAATGCCGCGCTCTGGGACTCCAGGCGGTCAACTCCAGCCGAATGGAAACGCAACCGCCTGGCCGATGGCCCGGGTATTACGCTCGCGACGCCAGCCAATGACGCGGCGGAACGGAGCAGGCTTGATTCCGCTCGTTCTCGGCGACGCACGCATCTTCAAGGCGGTAAGTTACTTCGCCGTGCCAAGGAGCTTGAGATTGTCTGCATCGGCTACGGCCTCGATGATGAAATGCGCGTTCCGATTGCCGGAAAGTTTGACGAGATGCACTTGCGACCCGGCTTCCAAAGTGCCGAGCGGCGACATTTCCTCGACAATCGAGTGACGATGGTAGGGAGTGTCCTTGGTCGTCTTATGAGTAAACGTCGCGCGGTCTTCATCTTTGTCCTCCGCGCTGCTCACGGAGACGATTGCGGCGCACAGGATGCCGCACCCGATCAACATCGCGCCGCTGGATGCCCGTTTCCATCTGCGGCATTGGTCTCGTAGTCGTTGATTCTCGTGCAACAGGTTTTCGACCGTTTGTAGTTCGCCAACACGGCTGTTGTCCATAAGGCACTCTCCAGTTCTCAAGTTAACAGGGTTAAGATCTGCGAATGAAAGGCGTCCGACGCTACGCTAGGGATACGTTCCGTATTAAAAACATAGGCGAAGTCAATGCCGTTGTAGCAGGATTCAGCCCAACTGCTGGTGCCGGGCATATGCCCGATACGGTAATTTCCCGGATTGCGAGATCCCAGACCCCAAACGGCGTGCCTGCCAATAAACCGGACCAGGGCGCTGGTAGTCGCTACCAAGCCCCCATCGCCATCCATGCTTTCCGTAACCCAACGTCCTCCGTAGGCGCAGGGCAACCACTCGTCCAAGCAAGGTTGAGGCACGCTAAGACCCAATGTGGGGTCGTCGTAAAATCCTTCTTTGGGAAGACGCTCGCTACGCGACGTATGTGCCAGGAACACCTCCGAGATTCCCTCAGCCTTGAGTACATCGTCCGTCAAGTACTTCGTGAGACATTTTCCAGTTAGCGATTCGACAACCAGCGTTAGAAGGACATAGCAGAAATTTGAGTAGCTGTACGTCGTTCCCGGGTCGTACTGCATCGGCTCTCCATACATGTAGCAAGCGATGTCCCGTTTGCTCGGCGGTTTGAAAAGGTTCAGTGTCTGAGCGATCTGCCGCATGGAATCTGTTGGATCGAACGCGTTCGAGTCCCAACCACCTTTGTGGTCCACTAAGTTTTGGATAGTGACTCGGTCAATGCGCGGATCGGGATTCTGCCAGGGAATCGCGGCCGAAGTGATTCCCAGCAGCGGAAAGACCCTCGTTTCGGGCCACAGTACGTTGGCTTCATAAAGTGATTGAATGGCGGCGCATGTGAATGCTTTGCTCACGCTGGCTAACCTGAAGGGGCTCTCAGGGACCGAGATCGGATACCCTGGTTCAGCCCAAGTGTAGGCGCGTGCAAAAAGAATGGTTCCGTTTCGGCCAACCGCGAGAGAGCCGGCACGAATGCGGTTGAACTGCATATAGTTCGCCACGGCCTGATCGAGTTGCGAGAATTCTGGGTGTGGTTTGCCAGTGACTGTCCATTGGCGAGGCGCAGGCACTTCGTTTTTCACAAAGATCGATGCAAAAACGGGATTCTCGCAATTGCCCGTGCCTTGTATGCAGATCGGCAGGAAGCCGTCGGCGATCAGTCGCCTAGATTCCGCGTCGTATTGGCTGCTCGTCAAGCCATGTCGAACCACCCACGAGCCTATGGGATCATCGTGAAAGACTGACAGATATGTCTCGTCGTCAAGGGACGTTATGCAGGTCGGACGTAATGGGATTTCGTCAAAAGCGTCAATCCACGTCTCGCTCTCACGTCGGGACTCCGCGACACGCCAGTTCCACGCGACGCGAGAGGTGTTCGCGGTCCAGATGGCCGCGTAAAGTTTCTGGGTACGTGTGCCATAGATGGTCGCAGACCGCAGCGTATAGCCTGCGTTCTGCGCTACGCCACACAGAGAATCAAATCCGGAAAGCAGGCCTTGCCTCGCCAACCAGCGAGTTTCCGTATCCTCTTCAACGACCGCCGCGAACACTGCGTCCGCTTCCGATCCCGTTGCGCTAATTTGCACAGGCACATAACCGGTCTGCGCGCACAAAGCCAGAAACTGACTGTATCTGGCCGCAGAAACGCCATGAACAAATCGTTGGGTTCTGCCCGAGCGCCCAATCCAAACTGCAGCGTAACGCGGATCCGCGGGATTACCGTAAACGCTCAGCGAGATTAGCTGAAAACCTTGGTTGGAAAGTTGAGCGATCCTGCATTGATGTTCAATGCCCGAGAAGTTCTGATATGCACAAAAGGGTACGGGCATTGCGGCATTTGTCCTTGGTTACCGTCAGTCGACGCATGCGAATCTTGCATGCAGAACCTTCAGCTTTGACCTGACGTTTTGCCCGCGCCGCGGCAGAATTCATTGCCGCGCGATGGCGGCTCGAACTACTGATGGCACATTGGCGCCAATCGCCTCAAGGTCGGAGATCAGCTGCGGCCATGCTAGCCCGTGGGGAGCCATTTGCTGCGCTCTCGCGAGTTGGTCCGGCAAGATCATTACGGACAAGTCACCGCCTTTGGAATGGCTTGCCGCATACGTCGCGGTTGCATCGTACGTGAGCGTCCCGAGGATGCCCCAGGTATCAATCGTGACGCCCTTGGAGTCGTACCCTACTCCACAGACGCAATGCCCATTATCCTCATCCGGCGCACCAGCCACGTCCCAAACGAAGCCGTCCCCCGACACGTCCGACCAGGCACAGGGCATGTCGAAGCCGCAAATAATGTTCTCAAACAGCCAGAGGGCAGTCTGGATCTCTACTTTGCTTTTTGCGTCTACGGCCAGCCATCCGACGAGTGTCGTGCCGTTTTGGAAACCCGTTTCAGTCCAATAGTTCAGCGCTTGTTGATCGTCGCAGCCACAATCGGTCGGATTCACCATCTCGTCGGGGTCATCGTCGTCCGGAACGAGCTGGGCCGACGGGTCATATCCACCAATTGCTGTATAGTCAGCAATGATTTGGTCATCGGTGGCGATGAACAGTTTACCGTTATTGCCAGTCAGCGTGCCCAAGGCGTGATAGCCAGCGGCAATGACGCAGTCGCCGATTCCGTCTTCGCCGTTGTCATAGTCGTTTTCCAGCGCGCTTTTCGCGAGTGCTGAATAGTCGGCTACCGGAGGCGGCTTGGTGCCCGTGAGGTAATTCTTCAGGAAGAGTCGCGGACAGCGCGCGGTTGGTCGGTGCCACCCCAATTTGACCTTGCGCCCCAAATTGCGCAAGAAAATCGTCTTGACTGGCATGAATGCGATTTCCTTTGTGGATTTGCCTCAGTCGTTATTGGACGATCAATTCGCGTTAAGCTGTGTGGATTATTAAGGCCTCGGCTATCATTCGTCAAGAAAAATCTAAAACAATTCTTGGGGCGTTTTAATGTGTCGGGTTTCATGGTCAGGGTGCGTTCAATAAACACCCAACAATGTAAAGTTTGTTTCAAACAATGAGGAACGACCATGACGCAACCGATTCGATGCATTGGGCTTGTAGAGGGCGGCGCAAAAACGCCGGACTGTGATTCGCCGACGTTGCTTAAGTGCTCGAACGAGAATTGTCACGAGTGACTACGTTCGCAGCATCCAGGTAATCGGTAAAGCTGCATGTGCATATGCACTTCGAGGCGAGCGCATTACCCGAGGTTCATGTTCGGGCCGACCGCACTATACCGTCACGGTCTCGGCGCCAATGTATACAGGTGCTCGACCAGCAACTGATCGGCGTTGGGTTCCGATTGACGCAGGGCCTGCGAGAGTGGCATGGCCGAGCCGTTCGAGCGCAAGGCCTGTAAATACTGCTGCAAGAGCACGCGCCGCCGCGGGTCGGTCTCCAGCAGCCAATGGGCCCAGGCCCAGCTTTCGGCGTAATCGTCCTGCGTCATGCTGCCGGCCGAATTGAGCTGTTCGAGCCGTGGCAAATTGGGACGCCAGCCTTGTTGCTGCATGCGCGTGAGCAGCAACTGCACGTGCGGATGATTCACGCCGCCCGTGCCGCGCGGCACTTCGCAGTACTCAGCAATTCCCTCGTCCAGCCACAGTGGCATGTTACGAATGACGGAGTGCAGATAGCCATGGGTCACTTCGTGGCGCAGATCCTCGGCCATGCGCTCGCCCCATTGCGCATACACGGCCAGCCGCATGTCGCTTTCGACGAAGAAGGCCCGCCGCTGAGGAAACTCCGGATGGTTTGCGCTCAGGAAGTCGTCGAACTTTTCCTCGGTTTCGAACAAATAGACGTGGATCGGTTCGTCCGACGGCGGCAGGTTCAGCTTGCCCAGCAGTTCACCCCGTTGCACGCGCAAGTCGTCGAGCAAGCGGTGATGGCGCGGCAAGGGAAAGTTGCTGTAGATCGTCAGTTGGTCGAAGACGATCGAGTTGCGAGCCGGCAGGGCGGTCGGTTGCTCGATCATGCCGGTGCAACCGTAGAGCGTCAAAGCGGCGGCCAGGGCGCCGGCTGTGGCCATGCGCCGCGTAAGAGATCGGCGATTCAAGCCGCGACCTCCCCCGCTTCTGCATCGAGTCGCCGCGGCATGTGCGGCAAGCCGCCCGGCTCGACGGGCGTTGAACCGGCCGAGCGGCCCAGGCTATCGACGAGTGCAGCGAAGCGCGGAGCCCAGCGGCTGACGCTGTAATGCCGTTCAACCATCTCGCGCCCGGCGGCTCCCATCCGGCGCGCAGCGCCGGATCCGCGGCCAGCGTCGCCACGGCTTGCGCCCACTCGTCGCGCGTTTCGGCCAGGAAGCCGGTCTGGCCATGCAACACCATTTCCCGGTTCATGCCCACCGGATTGGCGACGACCGGCAAACCGGCAGCCATGTATTGCAGCACCTTGAGCCCACACTTGCCGAGGCTCCACGGATCGTCGGGCAACCAACTGATGCCGATATCGGCAGCAGCGATTTCTTCGGCTTCGGTGGCGCTCGACCAGGGGCGCGGCACAACGCGGATCGGCGAAAGCTCAGGGTAGTTGTTGCAGATGACGCGCAATTCGAGGTCCGGGAGCCTTTCGGCGGCAGCCGCCAGCAAGGGCTCGGCAAGCTTCAGGCCCGGCAGCGTGCTGCGCTGTCCGATCCAAACCAGGCGAACGCCGGATACGCGGCGCTCGTGCTGCGCGAGCCGGTACAGCTGCGGATCCACGCAGGTCGGAATCCAATGGACGTTTTCCGGGGCCACATAATTCGAGGCTTCGGCTCGCAGGAAGCCGTTGCCGCCAATCACGGCGTCGGCGGCGTAGATCGTGGCCCAGAAATGCGCCAGCCGCGTCCAGCTCAGCGGCCCTTTGGGGCTGTAGCTGTCGCGGTGAAACAGGGCGTCGTCGAAGTCGTAGATGAGCTTTGGCGCGGCTTTGCGCAGCACGCGCAATTGCCACAGCGGCAGCAGTTTTCGCTGTAGGATCACCACGTCGGCCGCGGCGCACGATCGCAATTGCCGACGGCGCTCCAGCGTATGCGAGGCCAGCGGCAGCGCGGCGAGCGTCCAACCACGCTCAGCCAGCGCGGCGGCGAAGGCCTCGATCCGATAGCGGTAGCAGACGTGGTTTGGCCCTTCGGCGAGCGCCAACAACCTCATCCGGGGTCCTCCATGACCTAGGGGTGCCAGCCTGCTGGCGAAACAGGCTGGGAAGCGCGGATGTTAGCAACTTTGCCCGCCGAGCCCAAGGGCAGGAAGAAAATCCAAGCCGCGACAGCATTTCGCTCCGAATCAGCAGGTCAGGGCCGAGACGCAACGCGGATGGCGGATGAGACACGGAGGTCACAGAGAAGACAGGCAGAGTAGCAAGCACAGGCTGAATCACCGGGTTTACGGAAGCCAGCCCAATCGACGCCATCAGTGCTATCGCCCCGTGCGGCTCCCGTTGGTTCTGGCCTGCCCTGTTGTGATCTCCCTGCATCAGGCCGAAATCCAACTTCCCTCATCCTCTTCTTTTTCCTCCGTGTCTTCGTGTTTCGCTTTCTCCCTACCGTCTTTTACGCCCCGGCGGTGGCTCGGTCCTGAATGAGCGCGTCGAGCTCGGCTTTGAGCTTGGGCAAGATGGCGTCGTAGGGGAACGCGCCCAGTTCTTCGCTACGGCGTTTGAGATTGACGAAGTTCGGCCCGCACCACAGCCCCAGGTCGGCGTCGTCGGTCTCGCCGGGGCCGTTCACGCGGCAGCCCATCACGGCGATCGTCAGGGCGTGCTCCTGAGCGTAGGCCGTCATCTCTTTGACCTGTTGGGCCAGTTCGATGAAGGCCTCGTTCTCGACCCGCGAGCAGCTCGGACAACTGATGATGTTTAGCGTTTGCAGGCCGAAATCGACGACGCTGCGGACGCGCCCTTCGGCAATGTCGGCCAGGATCTTCCGGCCGGCGGCAATCTCTTCACCCTTGCGCGAGTTGGGGACCGTCAGCGAGACGCGGATCGTGTCGCCGATGCCGCGGCTGATGAGTTGCTCGAAAGCGACGCGGGTCTTGATGATGCCGTCGGGCGGCATGCCGGCTTCGGTCACGCCCAGGTGCAACGGCACGTCGGGCCGCTCTTCGGCGAAACGGCGGTTGACTTCGATTACTTTGCGAGGATCGGAGTCCTTGAGCGACACGCAATAGCGTATGAACCCCAGCGAATCGAGCAGTTCGCAGTGCTCCAGGGCGCTGCTGAGCATCGGCGTGATCGAATCGTGCGGATCGTATTGTTCCTTCTTGGCTGGATCGACCGAGCCGCAATTCACGCCGATGCGAATCGCACAGTCGTTTGCGCCGGCTGCGTCGACCAGAAAGCGAACCTTGTCCTGCCAGGGCTTCTGCCGCTCGTGATGGTAGAGGTGGCCCGGATTGTAGCGGACCTTGTCGACGTGCGGAGCCACGGCCGTGACGAGTCGATAGTTTTCCTGCAAATCGACCGACAGGTTGGCTCGGGTCTGGCGGCGGATTTCCGCCAAAGCCTCGGCATCGCTCGTATTATCGACGGCGATTCGCACCACGTCGGCTCCTGCCGCGAGCAGGTCGTTGACCTGCCCCACCGTGGCGGCGATGTCCTGTGTGTGCGTGGCGGTCATGCTCTGCACAGCAATGGGGTGTTCGGCCCCGATGGTCGCCGTGCCAATCCGCACCTCGCGCGTTGCGTTGCGTCGAATGTTCACAGAACGCTACTCCTCGCAAGTTTGTCGATGTGGGGGGAGTCCTTTTATCTCATCATCGGAAACTTCGGGCTGCGAGGCAATCCCGGGCGCGGCCCAGAGCCCCACCCTCGGCCGATTTTGAGACGCAATCTCGCCGCATTCCCACAAAACGTAAACATATCAGCCCTAAGAGCCAGCGAGGGAGTCAATCGTGGGACTCCCTCGCTGGCGCTTCGGGCTTGTGTGCAGAGCGGCTCCGCATCGCCTGACGGTTATTCCTTCGTCAGCAGCCCACGCCCTTTGAGCCAATCGGTGCAACGTCCGGTCCACGTCGAGACGACCGGATCATCGGGGGCCATGCCCACGCCGTGCTTGCCGTGCTCGTAGATGTGCATTTCGGCGGGCACCTTGGCGGCCCGCAGGGCCATGTAAAACAGCACGCTGTTCTCGGACGGCACGGACTTGTCGGCGTCGGTATGGAACAGGAACGTGGGCGGAGTCTGCGCGGTCACCTGGCGCTCGTTGGACAGATTCTCGACCAGCGCGGGATCTGGGGTCGCTCCCAGCAGGTTCTTTTTCGAGCCGCCGTGGACATACGGCGTGGCAAAGGCGACGACTGGGTAGCAAAGCACCATGAAGTCGGGCCGGCAACTGACGCGATCGATGGGATCACTGGCGTCAGCCTTGCCGTCGTCGAAATGCGTGCCAGCCGTCGAAGCCAGGTGGCCGCCGGCGGAGAACCCCAGCACGCCGATCTTGGCCGGATTGATCCGCCAGTAGTCAGCGCCGGCACGCACAGTGCGCAATGCCCGCTGTACGTCGAGCATCGGAGCCGGGTGGCCGTAGCGCGGGGCCAGCCGATAGCGCAATACGAATGCCGCAACGCCGAGCGAGTTGAACCATTCGGCCACGTCTTTGCCTTCGTGCCCGATGGCCAGATGCCCGTATCCACCGCCCGGACAAATGACCACCGCGGCGCCGTTGGCTTTGTCTTCCGAGGGAAGGAAAACCCACAGCGCCGGCTTGTCGAGCTCCTCGTCGCCGACTGCTCCCGGCGCTCCTTGCGGCCAGAGCAATTGCGGCGTCGGCATCTTGGGTGGCTCAGGAGCGGGAGCCGCTCCGGCGGCCACGAAGACGGTCGACAACGCCAGGATCAAAGGAAGGATCGAGTGCCGATGCATGCAGCGTTCCCTTACAAACTCGTAATGTGAGCCTTGCCCCCAACATAAAAACTCGCCGGCACCGCCCATCGATTGCCCCGAAAGCTGATTTCGTTACCCGGCTTGCCGCTCGCGTCTCATATTCGCATCCACCTGATGCATGTCAATCCGAAACTATTGTTCTACGTCCTACGTAAACGAACTCCGCTGGCTGGTCACTGGCCACCGGGCACGCGCTCGCCCGTGCCGAACAGCCGGCGGGCCGCTGGGTCGCTGGGCGGCTTGTCGAGCGCCAGAAAGGCAAACAAGTCGACCAACTCTTGCGGCTGCAATTGCTTTTCGACGCCTTCGGGCATCAGCGAGAGTTGGCTGGTTTCGATCTGTTCGATATCGCCGCGGGCGATGGTTTCCAACTTGCCTCCCTGCATCTTTAGCACCACGCGCTGTGAGTTGTCTTCGACGAGCAGGCCGGTCAGTACGCGGCCGTCGGACGTGAGCACAGTCCGCGGCTGGTAGGAGGCGCCGATCACCAGGCTCGGATCGAACACGTTCGAGACCAGCTGCTCGAACGAACTGCGGCCGTTGACCGTGATGTCGGGCCCAACGTCCTGCCCTTGGCCGTGGATTTTGTGGCATTGCCCGCAGAGCTTTTGAAACACGGCCTGCCCTGTTCGGGCGTCGCCGGGAGTCTTGCGGAGAAAGGTTCGCATCTCGGCGACCACATTGTCGCGGGCCGGGTTGCGCTGGGTTCGCACGGTTCCCCAAGTCGCAGCCACCTGGCGCACCAACTCGGCGTCTTTGCTCGATTGCAGGCGGCGGATCTGGTTGACGTTCAAGGCCGTAGCCGGAATGTCTTGCCGGGCGATCGCCGCCAACAGCGCTTTGCTCCATGTTGATCGCTGCGTCAATAGTTCAATCACCTGGGGCTGCAAATCAGCTTCCAACCCGCGGTACTTCGCCAAGACCAGCGGAGCTACGTCGGCCGATTCCGATCGTCCCAAGGCATCGAGCAATCGGCGGCGCAAATCGAGCGGCGCGGTGCGATCCGACAGCAATCCGGCGACTCGTCCCAGGACGCTCACTTCGCCCGAGGCCACCAGCGCGTCGCAGGCCTGCAATCGTCGCTCGACCGACTGCCGGCCGTCGGCAAACAGCTTGCCGGCAGCGGATAGCCCTGCCGGCAATTTCCAAGTGGCTGCCAACAGGGCGGCGCTGACCGACAAATTCGTATCCGTATCACTCGCGGCAATGAGCCTCGTCAGCTCGGGTTCGATTTGTGCGGCTAGCCGCAGTTGCCTGAACGCCGGCCAGTTCATGGGTCTGAAGCTGGCGGGCCAACGTGGCCAGGCATTGGCTGGCCGCCTGAGGATCGGCGATCGAACCGTCGAGCAGCAATTTCAACAGCGCAACCACCGGCTCCGCATTTCGTAAGGCCAGCATTTTTTCAAAGGCTCGCGGCACCAGGGCCGACAGTGCCGGCTGGCGGTCAAGCGGCCGGCCGTCGAGAGCCGCGACGAAGGCGGCACTTTGGCCGTCGAGCAGTGGATGCAGATTCTGCCAGACGATGTGCGGAATCAGCGCGTCGCTACCGGCAGCGGGCGGCGACGTCGATCAGCGACGTAAGCGAGTTGACGCCCACGATCTTGCGGGCCGCGATGGCAACTTGCAGCTGCACGTCGGGAGACGGATCGGCCGCGAGCGCCACGATCCGGTCGCGCAACTGCGGCGGCAGTTCGTGCTGATTGCCGGCCGCGCGCACGCCCCAGGCGCGAAACGTTGGGTCCGCATGAGCCAACAGGTGCTGATGAAACTCCGTGGCCAGCGGCCCGCAACCGACGAGTGCCCACAAGGCGTGCAAGCGGGTTTTCCGCGGCCGAGTCGTCGAGCACCAAACGCTCGAGCTTCTCGATCGACTGCGGATTCTTACGCTCCCAGAGCAACCGCTGGGCCAGGTCGCGGTAAAAGACGTTCGGGCTCGCCAGCCGGGCGATCAACTGCTCGTCGCTTTCTTGCGCCAGGTCGAACGGACTTCGCACGCGGCGTGTCGCTTGTAGCGGATGCGATACAGCCGGCCCTTGGCCCGATCGACGCCTTTGGGGTCGCGATTGGCGTCCTGGTAGCAATGGTACCGATCGTACCAATCGAGCACGTACAGGCAGCCATCGGGCCCGGTCTTCTGCACGACCGGCATGAACCAGACGTCGTTGGCGGTCAGGAAGTCGGGATCGGGGCGGGCGAAATAGGTCGAACCGGCCGCGTTCGAGCACGTCGCAGTTCAGGCAATTGCCGTGGATGTTGCCCATGTAGAGCTTTTCGCGATACTGCTCGGGATAGGCGTCGCTGTCGAAATAATGGATGCCGCAGTAGGCGGCCTTCTGGTGCTTGTGCTGCACGATCGAGTCGAGCTTCCAGGCAAAGGGCGGGTACGGTCCGCCCTGGCGATGGTAGTAGCCGGTTTCGTCGAGATGCCAGAGATGGTCGATCACGCAGGCGCTGACGAAGGCGCTTCCCTCGCGATCCCAGGCCACGCCCCAGGGATTGCTGGTCCCTTCGCAGAATAGCTCGAAATCGCGCGTGCGCGGATGGATGCGGAACAAGGCACAGGTGAAGTCGTAGTCGTGGCCGCGGTACTTCGACATGGCTATGATTGAACACGCCGTTGAGGCCGTAGAGCCAGCCGTCAGGGCCCCAGGTCAGCGAATTGGGCAACTCGTGCGTGTCGCTGCGGCCGAAGCCGGTGACGACGACCTCGCTTCGGTCTGCTCGTGCCATCGCCGTCGGTGTCTTGCATGAACAGAGATGTCGGGGGCGTTGGCAACCCACACGCCGCCGCGCCCCGACGGCAATGCCGGAGGGAATGTTCAGCCCCTCGGCGAAGACGGTGAACTTGTCGGCCCGTCCGTCGCCGTTGGTGTCTTCCAGAATCTTGACGCGGTCGCGGCCCGGGCCCGGCCGATTGACGTGGATACTCGAGGCTTTCGGTGATCCAAATCCGGCCGCGCTCGTCGAACGTCATGGCCACGGGGTTGACGATGTCGGGCTCCGACGCGACCAACTCGACGGTAAAACCCTCAGGCACTTTCATGCGCGCAATCGCTTCGGCTGGCGAGAGGGCCGGGCCCGGCGGTTTGTCCTGGCGGCGAGGAATGAAATCGTCCCCCTGCGCTACTCCGGCCAGTAGTCCGAGCGTTGCGAGCAGCAGGCCGCCGCAGCATTTCGTCGATAGCGAATAGTTCACGCGAAGCATCTCCGAAGCGGTGCAAGTTCGTGCGGCAACTAAGAAAGAATTGACAATCGGGGGGGCATGGGGCGGGGAGTGCCACCCTTGGCAACTCGGCGCCATTCTAATCAGAATCAAACGCATGGTTCAATTTTGCCGGGGAACTAGAAACCGCCCCGGTGCGTCCACTACACTTAGGGCTGCCCGCCTTGCTCGACCCCACCGGCAACCCCACGGAAAACCATCGCCATGCCGTTCCGCCTGAATGTCCTGTTCGTTGCCCTGCTGGTGGTCAACCCGGTTTGGGCCGCTGCGGCCGAAACGCCCCGCCCGCGGTTGGTGGTCGTGGTCAGCATTGATCAATTCCCCTATGAGTACTTGCAGCGGATGCGGCCGCATTTCGCGCCCGATGGCATGTTCCGCAAACTTTGCGACCAAGGGGCCAACTTCATTAATTGCCGCCATGGGCATGCCTTCACCCTGACCGGTCCCGGGCACAGCGTGCTGTTGACCGGCACGTTTCCGAACGTGACCGGGATTGTCGATAACGAATGGTTCGATCGCCGCAGCAAGCGGCCGGTCTATTGCGTCGAAGACCCGGCTTATCCGTTGGTCGGCAACCCTTTGCCCAGCGACGATGAGCCGGCCAAGGATAAGGACGGGAAAGCCAAGAAGCCTTCCAAGGCCAAGGGCGTTTCGCCCCGATCACTGCTGGCCGGCACGCTGGGCGACGTGCTCAACATTGCCAACCCGAAGTCCAAAGTCTTTGCCGTTGCTTTGAAGGATCGAGCCGGTGTGCTCATGGCCGGTCACACGGCCGACGGCGTCTTCTGGTTCGACGCCGACACCGGCAACTGGATCACCAGCAGCTACTACAGTGATTCGCTCCCCGGTTACTTGCGCAATTTCAATGAGGGTGACGCAGCCGAGGCCTACATCGGAAAACAATGGACGCTGCTGCTGGAAAAAGACAGATACTTGCAATACCCGTCGCCCAAGGGAGGCGGGCTGTTCAAGCTACTGCCGGGCTTTCCGCACGTCATGGCTCGCCAGGCGGGGTCGTTGTACTACAAGGCCATGACGGTCAGTCCGTTCGGCAACCAATTGACGCTCGACGCGGCGAGGCTGATCATCGCCTCGGAAAAACTCGGCGATGACGATGCGCCCGATCTGCTGGCCATCAATCTTTCGTCCAACGACTATGTCGGCCATGCCTTCGGGCCGCACAGCCTGGAAGTGCAGGACATCACCTGCTGGACCGACCGGCAACTGGCCAAGTTTGCCGCGTTCGTCGACGAGCAATTGAAAGGTGCGCCGTGGGTGATGGCGCTGAGTTCCGACCATGGCGTCGCGCCGTTGCCGGAATACTCGGCCGATCTCGGATCGCAGGCCGTGCGCAATCCGCTCGGCAATATGTCGGCACTGCGCGACGGCATCGAGAAGCGCTTGCGCGAGCAGCTCGAAACCAGCGGCAGCGAAGACCCGTACGTGCTCGACCTGGACGAGCGGTCCGTCTACCTCGATCGCACTTCGCCGAACCTGCGGGGCGATCGGTTTGTCGCGGCTCAGCGGATCGTGCGCGACTTCATGTGCGAACAGCCGGCCGTGGCCGTGGCCTTCACGCGCGACGAACTGTTGGCCTTGAACGCGCCCGAAAGCAGTCTGGCGACAGCCTTCGCACGGTCGTGCCACAGCCAACGCAGCGGCGACGTGTTGTTTGCCTTGCAGCCTTACTCCATTCATGGCGGTACGCCGGCCACGCACGGCAGCCCTTGGCAATACGATGCGCATGTGCCGCTGCTGTTCTGGGGTGCGGGGATTCGCCCCGGGATTTATACCCGTGACGTGACGCCGGCTTCGATGGCCCCGACGTTGGCGCATCTGCTGGGCGTTGATCCTCCCAGTTGTTGTTGTGTGCCTGCCATGGACGAGGTGTTAGTCCAGCCGCAGCCGGATGTTGCGGCGGCCAGATAGGAGAAAGCCGCTCTTGCGGGCGGTATGCCTCGGCATAATAATGTGGATATTCGTAGAGGCAGGCGAATAGTCGCCTGCGAAACAGGTGAGCAAGGAGCCGATCGTGGCTACCAATTTCGATCCCTACAAGGCGTGGCTGGGTATTCCTGACGGAGTACGTCCGCCGAATCACTACCAATTGCTCGGTTTGGAGCTGTTCGAATCAGAGCCTCCGGTCATTGCTGAAGCGGCCGAAGAGCGGACCGAACGGGTCCGCGGCTTGGCGGTTGGTCCGCAAGCTGAGATCGGCCGCCGGTTGCTCGAAGAACTAATGGCCGCTCGCAAGGTGTTGTTGTCAGCCGCGACGCGTCGCGCCTATGACGTCGAATTGCGGCAAAAGTTGGGGATGCCTCCGCCCAAGGGGGCCCCTGCTCCGGTCGCTCGGGCGGCGCCTGCGGCAATTCCCGCCGCGGCGGTTCCCGCCGCCGCGAAGCCGGTTGCCGGCAAACCCGCGGCTGCAACTCCTGTGGCCCAAGCAGCGGTTCCCCGTGCAGCCGTCCCCGTTGCTGCTGTTCCCGTCCAATCGCGTGCTGCGTCGGCCGTTGCACAAGCTGTTCCTGTGGCTGGCGCCGCGCGGACGGTCGCTTCCGCAATACCAAACCTGGCGCTGGACGATGTGGAGTCGGAACCTGCCTACCGCCCGCGGCGCTTCGCGCCGGCAATCGTCTGGCGGCAGTTGGGCCTTGCTGGTCATCGGGTTTCTCGTACTGGCGGGCTTGGGCAGCCGTTTGTTTCGTTTACAAAGACCGGCTCCTGGCCGCATTGGAAGATCGACCTCAGACGGCGGAAGTCGTTGTGTCAACGGCTCGACGCCCAGCGACGCGGCACGAGAGCCGAGTCATGAGATGAACCCCATTACCGCCGCCGCACGGGCTGGCGGCGCGAAGAGCGGCACTCAACCGAGCGGCCGAGACCGCTGCCGACATCGATCTCTCATCGCCCAACTTGGGCAACGTTGGGCCGCTCCCGTCGGGGTTGGGTGGAATGAATTCGGACGAGCCCATGCGCAGCGATCCGATGCAGGCCATGGCCGGTAACCGTGGCAACGATCGGGTCACGCCGCCCAAGCCCAAGCCGAAACCGGTTGTGCCGATGGTTGTGATTCCAAGCTTAATCAAGCCGGCCAGTGCCGAGGAAAAGGCAGCCGTCGCCAAGTCGCTGGCCGCCGTTCGCAAGGCACTGGGTGAAAGGAATACGGTCAAGGCCACCGAGCAATTGAACCTGGCCACGCTGGAAGCGTCTTCGCCCGACAGCCTGGCGGCGATCGACCGGATGAAGACGCTTGAGTCGGCTGTCGAGGTGTTTTGGAAGGCCGTCGGCGAAGGGATCAAGGGTCTGAAGACAGTCGACGAACTCAACTACGACGGTAAGACCGCCGTGGTCATCAACGCAGAACCCACGTCCCTGTCGATTCGCGTCGAAGGGGAGAGCAAGGAATACAAGGTCGAGAAACTGCCGACCGGTCTGGCCTACCATCTGGCGGAGCGCTGGCTGCGCGAGGGCGACCCCCAGACCAAGGTGGTCTTGGGAGCGTTCTTGTACGTCGACCCCAAGGGAGATCACGAGAAGGCGCGCCGGCTATGGGACGAGGCCGCCAGCCAGGGCGCCGACGTCGCCAAGTTATTGGTCCAGTTGGATCTGGATCTGGCCGGCGAAGCCAGCAAGTAACCCGCGCCCGTAGCGGACGGCTAGCAATTCCTGCACGCCGCAGGATGGCGCGAAACATCGAGAGGTTCGTATTCGTCAAAGGCACGTATCACGAAGAAAATCTGGCCCCCCACCCCGCCAAAAGGTTTGTTTTTTTAATTGAATCGGTATATCGTGTCATCCAGCGCCGCTAGCGGCTGGCCCATTCGGGTCGCCGGTGGATGTCGCGCCTTGATCTGGGCGGGCGAAGGATGGCCAGCGTCAGAGAAGCATTTGAAGTAGCGATGCGCTCGCACCAGGCGGGCAACGTGGCCGAGGCCGCGCGCTTGTATCGCGAAATCCTGGCCGTCGAACCGCAGCACGCCGACGCCCGACATCTGCTGGGCGTAATTTCGCATCAGCAAGGCGAGCACGCCTTCGCCATCGAAGCCATCCGCGACGCGATCGTGCGCAACCCAGATTTCCACGGCTATCATCACAACCTGGGCTGCATCTACCTCGACCTGTGCCGCTTCCAGGAAGCGATCGCCAGTTTTTCCCGATCCTTGGAGTTGGCGCCCGACTCGGCCGAATCGCACTACAACCTGGCCACGGCGCTGCGCAGCGTGGGCCGGCTCGACGAGGCCGAGGCCGCTTGCAAGCAGGCGCTGCGGCTCAAGCCCCGTTATGCCGAGGCCCGTTCCAACCTGGGGATCGTGCTGGAAGAGCAAGGGCGGTTTTCCGAATCGCTGGCCGCGTTCACCGAGGCCTTGCAACTGGAGCCCAACTACGCCGACGCCTATTTGAACCGGGCCCTGTTGCAGTTGTTGCTCGGCAACTTCGCAGCTGGCTGGCGTGATTACGATTGGCTCTGGAAAGCCAGCGTCGCGCCGCAGAATCGCAGCTTCTCGGAACCGCGATGGCAAGGCGAACCAATCGCCGGCCGTACGATCCTCCTGCATGCCGAACAGGGTTTGGGCGATACGTTGCACTTCATCCGCTACGCCCCGCGGCTTGCCTACCAGGGCGCCAAAGTGTTGGTCGCGTGCCAGCCAGCGCTGGTACAATTAGTGCGAAGCTGCTGGGGCGTCAACGCCGTGTTTGCCACGGATGAAGAGTTGCCGCCGTTCGATCTGCACGTGCCGCTGCCGGGCTTGCCGGCCGTGTTCTGCTCGATGCCCGACGACTTGCCGGCCAAGGTTCCCTATCTATTTCCCGACGCCGGACGCGTCGAGCGTTGGCGCCGCGAACTATTGGCCGACCCGGCCTTCAAGGTCGGCATCGTCTGGCAGGGCGAACCGCAACATCGGCGCGACCATTACCGTTCGATTCCGCTGGCCGAGTTTGCGCCGCTGGTGGATGTCGCCGGCGTGCGGCTCTATAGCTTGCAGAAGCAATTTGGCAGCGAGCAGTTGAACCGCGTGCCGTGGGCAGGCCGAGTCGTCAACCTGGCCGACCGCCTGGCGGATTTCACCGACACCGCGGCCGTGATGCAATCGCTCGATCTGATAGTCACCTGCGACACGGCGGCGGCCCATGCGGCGGGCGCGGTTGGAGTGCCCGTGTGGGTGGTCCTGTCCTGCGTGCCGGATTGGCGATGGCTATTGGCGCGCGACGATAGCCCCTGGTATCCGACGATGCGGCTGGTGCGACAGTCCGAGAACGGTGCTGGTCGGATGTGTTTCGGCGCATTGCCCGCGACGTCGCCGCGCTCGTGGCAACCCGTCTGGGCGCCGATTGAGCGCGGTTTTTCCTGGGACGGGTATTTTTCCTGGGGCAACGTCCCGGCCGCCTGCTAACAGCCGCTCAACGCCAGCCGTTTACTGCTTCTCGCCGGCGATTTGATCGAGCGAGCGGCCCAGCCGGCGCGGCTTGGGCGTGGTTTCGGGCCGGGCGGCAGTGGCCACGGCAGCGGCTTCCACACGCAGGGCTTCGGTCAGCCGTTGCGGCATGTCGTCGTGCTCGCCGGCCGAACCGATGTGGCCGACGGCGTCCGAAACCCCTTGCATCACCGCGTGCTTGACGCTTTCACGAATCCAGGCGAACAGATTGATTTCCATGAGATCCTCCTCCTAGCGTTGCGCAACGTCTGGCCACGGGCGGCAGCCATGCGTTGAATGAGGGCGGGAGATTACCGCCGTCGGCAGATTGCGTCCAGGCGAGTTTGCCACAAACTCGGCCCGCCGACCGCTGCATGCTGCTGGCATTTGGCGTCATGTTTGAAAACCGGGGCACCGCAGGCGGAATCTCCGCCTATCAGGACCGTGCTTCGAGCCACTGGGTCCGTTGGGTCGGCTTGCTGCTCCACGTCTTATCGGTAGACTGGGGGCTTGGATTCGCTCGAACGCCAAAGAATTCGGGCGTGTCATGTCAGGCGTGTGGTTCGCAAGGAATCGACCGGCTGGCCAGACCGGACAAATCCATACGAATCATCGATTTAGCCCTCGTAGCTCAGGGGATAGAGCAACGGTTTCCTAAATGAAAACTGGATATGGGTGAGTTGCCTCTAAATCGCCGTTCTAGCCCTATTTTCTAGGGCTTTGCTGCGATTGTCAGTGGCCATCGCGAACAGGCAAAAACGAGCACAAATGGGGCCTATCAGGTGTCAGTGACACCCGCCCCCATGGCCGACCTGGACATTTACTACCACCCTCCCGATTTCGAGACTGATGGAGAAAACGTTCCGATCGACCGTGCATGCATAGCGGGCAATGCACCGCCTACCTAGGGTGGTTTTCTGGCGATGGCGCCCGAGAGGCAACTCTCTTGTCATTGCAATTGGCTTCCCTCAGTCGCCGAAAGGGTCGAGCGTGTCACGGTTGCGATAGGGAATCTGGATTCCGGTCGCGCGAGTACATCCGGCGGGAGAGCCAGTTGCTGGACAATAGCACCCGACGCGGCCGCGGGGCGAAAGCCTCTCGTCGCCGATTCGCTTCCAGTCGTAGACGTCGAGGGCGAAAACACACACCTCCCGGCCGACGTTCATGTGCCACGTACACTGGTAGCGAGTCTTGGCATACCGCTGGAAAGTCCGCTGGGCCGAAAGGACTCAAGACGACTCGATTATGATGATGACGCTCCCGGGCTTCTCGATGAGGTCGGCAACTCGTATCGGCGCCTACTAGCCGTGCTCGGTGCATTTCCGGACTGCATCGCTGGGACGCTGGCAAACCACCACTGAGGCCCAGGTTAGGTCTGGTCGCCGCTACGAATCGAATACGTTTCAATAAATGATCCGTCCTCAGTAGATTCGGTCACCTTGAGTAGGCCCAGTTTTTCGCCCTTGGCAACCAAGAGTTGCGCGAACCCAAGATTTCCTACCTGTCGGGCAAGCCACGCACCATGGTCATTGCCTTTTGACCACAAATCGATCGTGTCCACGAGATGTTCGAGAGTCCAGTGCCTCGGAACCGCACGTTGAAAGACACGCTTTAAATAGGCGCATAGAAGAGTTTTGGTTCCCGTCTCTTCATCAAGCTGTTGCAGAGACGACTCAATCCGCTGTATTTGGTTGCTAAATTGCCATGCCACGGCGCCCGAAAATGCACCGACCATTATCGCCATCGCCATAAGTGCCTTGCGGTTGAAGGCATCTTTTTCTATGCGAGCTTTGGCCTCAATTTCCAAATACTCCTCTTCGGTTACGGGGTGAGTGATACTGGACGCTACACGTTTGCTCGTCACTTGATTCGGTAACTGAGTCTCGTGAGGAAAAAACTCGTTGACGACTTCCTTTCCAAACAACGCACCGCCGGCTGCAATCGCTGCGAACGCCGCCGCGCACATTCGGTAAGACCGAAGCCGGCTCGTAGAGCGAATAGAAATCTCTTTTTTTGTGGAATCGAAACGCGACTGCACTTCATGTATGGACGTTATGCGATCGGCTATCACCGTAAGTGCTGCTCCGAACTGCGACAGCGGAATGAGGGCCGACGACCGATCAATTTCAGCAATCGCAACGCGTCGGGCTTCGTTCAACTTCGCCATCTGAGCGTCCGTTCCGCCCTTGTCTGGATGGAGAGTGCCGGAGAGCTGCCTGAAGCCGCATTTCGATCTCATCAATCGTCGAAGCGGCCGTGATCCCGAGTATTTGTATCGCTTCTTCGTGGTCCATCTCTTCCTCAAATCCTGGTGTCTAAATTGTCCCAGTAAATAGTGCTTGGCATCAACTTGTTGCGTACAGTGCGAGGTGCATTTTCATCGGCTGACAGTGAACGCGATAGATGGAAACTGTGTCCGAGACCATCGCGTCTTCCGTGTGGGGGGAGACTGCATCATCCGCGACTAAGGCGAACCAGCGGCGATGGTGAGTGACCGTTGACAGACCCCAGAGTCAAAGGCCGCCTATCAAGTCGTCGATCGCAGCACAGAGCACTCGCTGCCATCGGCCCGGGTCTATTTCGACGTGCCCACAGCCCTGGGTTGAGAGCTGCGGTTTCAATCCGTCAAGCAGCTTAATCAATGTGAGCCGGTCGGGCGCCGGCAAGACCTCGACGCCAGCCGGGTCGGCTTTCTCGCCATACTTCGCCCTGTGGAACGCGTCGACGAGATCAGCATCGGTGAACAGGCAGATGCACGTCATGCCGTCGACAACGATCAACTCTGTCGCCCCGCTCGGCGATAGGCCGACAAAACACGGGCACGTCATCGCAAAATCATCTTCGTGTTCACCTGGTTGGTTCGTGCTCATGTCTTTTCAATCGCCTCGACACACGCGGGCGTGTCATTCCGCGGGCTGTTGACCACGGTGCTGACTGGGAATGCTTTCATCTCCTCAGCGGGATATGGCCGCAGTAGCTCCAGCAGCGTGTCCCTGTTCTGAAACTCCGGATCAAGCCAGATGTCGTAATCGCTGGGCGCCAGGATCACAGGCATGCGGTCGTGAACGTCGCCCGTAAGGACGTTCGGCTCGCCCGTGATGATCGTCGCCGAGTCGATCGGCTTCCCGCCCTTCGACCAGTGCTCGGCCAGACCGGCAAAGGCAAAGGGGCGCCCGTCGGTCATCTGGAACAGGTAGGGTTGCTTCGCCTTCCCGGTCGCCTTCCATTCGTAGAACCCGTCCGCGATCACCAGGCAGCGCCCGCGCTTGAATGCCGATCGGAACGACGGCTTGTCAGCGACGCCATCGGCTCGAGCGTTGATCATGCTACTGCCGATCCGCGCGTCCTTGGCCCAAGACGGGATCAGCCCCCACTTGCGCGGCGCCAGAACCCTACGCCCGTCCCTCAGGCTGACCGTGAGCACCTGTTGCGTCGGCGCGATGTTGTACCGCGGTTGCCAGTTGACGCCGGCTGACTCGACGGCAAACTCTTCGAGGATGCGGTTGAGGTTTGCACGTAGGGTAAAGCGGCCGCACATTTTCTGCCCTTTTTCTCGGTGGATCTGCAATTAGAATCGGGCTCCCGTGAGACTACGTCAACAGGGAGGGCATGTCCATGACCAGTGACGACCTTACCCGCGACCAGGTCCAGCAAATCCGCGATTCCCTGGCCCCGTCGCTCGGCTACTTGAGCCGGCTGCTCGCCCGGATGGAGCAAGAGTTTCCGGCCGACGACGCGCTTTTAGCCCGCGTGCGCATGGCCAGGAATGCAATGCAGGATCTGGCGATGGCGCTGCACTACCAGGGATGTTCGGGAGTGGGGCGGCAGGGTCGGTCTTAGTCGACGGACCTTGGATGCCGCAGCCGCTTCACCCGCTTCCGCAGTATCCGCTTTTCGGCCAGCGTCAGCTTATCTCGCAGGCTGCTGACGCCCGTCAGAATCGCCGCCCTAGTAAGCGTCGCCGCTTTACTGACTTCCAGTTTGGCCATGGCACTGGACTTGTGGTTATTGACGGTGGCGAAAGACAGCCCCAGGATCGCCGCGGCTTCGTGGATCGAACACCCCAGCGACAGCAGGCGGACGACTTCGGTTTCGCGGGGCGTGAGCAAGGTTTTCTTGGCGGGCATTCAGTTAGTATGCTTGCGAGACGACCCGGACGCCAGAATACCCAGGTCGATCGGTGGCCGGACAGATTGATTCCCGCCTTCTGACTGGTTAGCCTTTCGGGCGTTGTTCCAGCTTTCAGACAAGGAGATTTGCGATGCACAGATTACTGTTCTCGGCTTGCCTCGGAATGTGCCTCGTTGCTTCCACGGAGCGAATAACCATGGCCGACGCTCCGCCGCTCTGGAAAGTTGTTGGAGCCCAAGGGAACAAGTTCTGGGAAGCCGTTCGGATCAATACTGCAACTGGCCAGTGCTGGTCGGAGAACAATGGCAACTGGAGCCCGTTCTCAGAATCCGGCACCGCGCCAATTGCCGGAGACCCGGGTACATACGATTGCTTGCTATTCTTTCCTGCGGAGTCGGATTCGTTTTTCGCGACTCGATGGAACACGCGCACGGGCCAAAGTTGGTCTTTAGGTGGCGGCAAGTGGGTGGATATGGTCACAAACGATAAGTGAGTTGCCGCCCAATTTGATTCCCGCCGCAAGCGATCGCTCGCCACGGCGGGGCCTCGTTGGCGGTTTGATACCTTGCGGGACTCAGCCCCTCAAATCGCGTCCTACGGGCTCGGACGATTGCGCTCTCTTCAGTATCCAATCTCCATTTCTCCGCTCTTGAGAATTGCGCCATCTTCGGGCGGAAGTGGGGACAGGTTGACCAAACTGCCGGCGGCTCGCAACTGAAGATGGTCACACAAAAGGTCGATGCCTTCTGGAAAGAATGCGAGCCGGGCCAGGCTCCACAAATCGGCGTCGCCTCTGTCTTGATCCTTCGATAATGCCGCGGTTTGCCAACCGTTTTCGTAAACTGCATCTGGAAATCGGTCTGCGACCATCGCCTTTGCTTCCGCCAATGTAGGCAATTCAAAACTTTCAATTGTGCCATGCGTCCCAAACTCGACAAGGATCATATCGTGCTCCTAGTGCTGGTGGTGAAAAGGCCATCCCTGGCCGTGCCCCGTCCTGTCAATCGCCCCGCCGCTTTTACGGGGCGCACCGCACCCGGGTTCACGTACCGGGCATTGAGGGCCACGTCTTCAAGATGGTCCTAACGGCTCTTCTCTGTCACGTAATCACACCATGAACGCCCGGGGCGACTTCCGCCCGCGGGATTGCTCCCAGGTCCGCAGCCGCTCGCCGTACACTTCCCGCCAGGCGGGTTGATCGTGGCCGACGTCGGCGCACTCGGCATGCACGAGCACGGCCCACGATCGGCCGCACGGCGTTCGGTAACATCCGACGATCGGCGACGGGCTGTCGAACCCGTAATCCTCAGCGATCCACGCCAGCAGTTGCGCCGCGTCGTCTGCGGTCTGGTGTGGCCTGCCGATGCCGTAGAACACGATGATGCTCGGCTCATCGCTCCACGGGATCATGCCCGTGTAGTGCAGCCGCTGCCACCAGGTCGGATGCAACGACCTGTTGGCCGATAACTCCAGGCGAGCCAGAAGCTGGGCCCACGCCGGATAATCCTGGGGTTCGTTGTCGGCGAGTTCTACCGGCTCGCCGGGCTCGAGTATTTCCGCCGGTAAACTGCCAGCCGTGCCGGCCAGGCCGAAGGTCAACAGTGCAGCCAAGGCTTCGCGTCGATTCGGTTTCGTCATGTGGCACCTGCCTTCGGTTTCAGCGGGTAGAGGCCCGAGTCCAGCGGAAGTGGGTACCTCATCTCAACGATTCCCTCGCGCGGATCTAAAACAGGTTGTTGCCAACGAACCCGTAGGCGAACTGCCGCGGCATTAAACCCACATGAACGAAAGAACACCTGGCCAGCAATGTTGTACTCGCGAACGCTGGCCCAGATCTGTTCGCAACCAAGCATCTCCGCGGCGCAGACGGATCTTTGCAGCAGCAGCGTGCCGACCCTCTGTCGGCGCCATTCAGCAGCAACAGCGACTTGCTCAATGGTTAGACTGTTTCCGTCCAGTTTGCAGACAGCGAAGCCAACAGCCCTGGCGTCGTGCCCGGCTACCATGCCAAAACGGGAACGGTCAAGAAAGGCTTCGACGAAGTCCGCCTTGGAAAACGGAAACTCGAACGAATCTTCCTCGATGGCCACGATGTCCGGTAAGTCGCGGATGTTGAGTCGCCGGAGTGTCACGTGCAATTCCCCGGCCTTTGTGGCGGTGGTGTTCAAGTGACACCTCCTTCGATTGCTTGACTGCGGACCTCGTACTGGGCGATAGCTCGCAGCTTGCGGCGGTATTTGTCGATAGTGTCGGCAGGCGTACCGTTGGCCTGCAAGTACGATAACCATTGATTGATTGCGTCGCCCGACAAGTCCGCCACGACGGGCTGTCGTCCCAAGAACTCACGCAGACTCTGGGCGGCATTCCACACGCATCGCCATTGAATGTGCCGCGCGCTGCGAGGTTGTCGCTGGTTGATCTCGTATAGGTAAGCCGCTTCAACCAGGGGCGTGTCGCCATTGTTCATCATGTGCCACCTCCCGGCACTGCCACGAACAACGGGTCCGGCATTGGCTTGTTGCAGAGGGTGAGCCGCGGATCGAGATAGTGGTTGCGGGCAATGTCGCGAGCAGCGACGTGGCCAAGGTGGGCGGCGCCACAGCCAGGAAAATTCATTTCGACATTCGTTGCCGACGACTTTCGCAGCTTCTTAAAAGAGCCTGGCGGAATGCCTGCCAAGCGGACGATCTTCGCGAACTCGCGGCCGAAGAATTCCCGGCTGGCCGGCCAGTGGAGAAGTTGCTTGCCACTAGACCCATACGACATGACGGCCGCAAGCGTCTCTGGATGCAACCGCGTACCGTGCCAACGGCTGGTCTTGCTCTGTACGAGGCAGATTGTCCCATCTGGATTGATCCGCCTCAGCGTGAGGGCGAACATGTCGGTTAGACGCAAGGCGGTATCCCAAGCCACGCGGACCAGCACGCTCCAAAATGCAGACCGCTTGATTTCGTTCTTGTTCACGCGAGCCCATCGCCTCGACGGAAAATAGTCGTCGAGGCTTTCGGCGGCCCGCAGCAACTCGCAAACCTCGGCGTGCGTCCACGCTGTAGGCGGCATCCATGGGCAGCGGGCGGGGCGGACGTCACGCGGCCCTGTCGGAACAAGGCCGACACGGTTGGCATCCCTCCACAGTGCCAAGACGTGAGTTCGCCGGCCGCGGATGGTATGCGGAGCAGCGTCGTTTCGTTCAATGTGCTCAAGCCAGTCGTTCAGGATCCGGTCATTCAGATCGGTGAGCCTCAAAGACTCTCCGTTCCATCGGTCGAGCGAACTGATGGCCACCTTGTATTGATAGGCCCCGGATTGCGCGAGGGCCCGCTTGCGCACGTAGTGCGGCAGGTAGTCTCGCAGTAGCATGTCCGGCGAAGTCGCAGCCGGCTCCGTGCATGCCGCCTGTTGCGGCCTGTCTCGCGGTTTCGACAGCGACGGCAGGTCCGGAGAGCATTTCACCAACCCGACACGGCAAGCCGCGATCCAAAGAGTTAATACGGCTCGGCGGCGGTTTTTGACGGTGACGCGTGTGATGGCCTTCTGTTTGAGCAGGTGTCCCAGCCATTCGGCTGCCATGCCGTTTTCGAGTTGGTAGAGGCGGACCGGCTCGCCGTGCCAGCTGCCAAGCGATTCAACCGCGTACCGGTACTGACGGAGGCAGCCGGGGCTGAGTTTGTGCTTGGGGGCGTACAGATCGGTCAGGAACTGCAACAGTGTCATCTGTGTGCTTGCCGCGATTGGAGCGGCCGACTCGACAGTCGCAATGACTGACGTCGACTTGAATCGTTGGTGATGACGAACTATTGGCGTTCGCGGCATAGTCGACGTGAGGCCAGCCCCGAATGCCGCCTGCCAGAGCCGCAGGACGGCGATTCGTTGCTCGTTGACAAAGACCTCGCCAAGCCCGCTCTCGATTCGTTGCTGAAGCCAGTGGCCGATAAGTTGGTCACTTAATTCGGCAATCGTGATTGGCCGTGAACACGACTTATCGAGAGATGCCACAGCCCCGCGGGCTCGATCAATCGCCGCGCGGGACAAATTGGCCCCGAGCGAATACTCAACCAGAAATGCTTTCAAGGTCATTTGCGTGCTCAACGGCCGCCTTCTCGGCTCGATCCCATTCGATATGGCATCCATGTCGGGCCGCCGGTGAAGGTGACATTGTTCAGCCGCGAAACGCCACATGGCCAGCAATGCTTTGCGGTAAGTGATCGCCGTCGCAGGCCGGCGTCCCCGGCCGATGAGCCAGGTCATGAAAGAGGTAACGTTCTCGTTCGTAAGATCGTCGATCGTCGCCTCGCGGCCGAGGCGTTTGCCGAGGTTAGAAAAAGCGGCCGCGTAGAGATCACGCGAAGAGCTGGATAGATCGTCTGACCGTAGTGGGCAGTACACGTCCCGGAAATAGTTCGTCAGCGGCATTGAGCCGTGAGAGTCTGCATGGGGTGCTTGTGAGATCATGTTCCACCCCCGATCGACCGTTCACCGGCGATCTGACCCAGGGGTACACCGCGCAGGCGAGCGCTGAGGAATTTCTTTTGCGTAACCAGGTGTCCGTAGATCTTCTCGACAACGCTGGCTGAGTTGCCAAGGTATTGCGCGATCTCGGGGTATCCCAGGATGATCGGTTGTCCGGCAGCATCCTTGTAAAACCCTGTTAGGTACCGGACCGCGAACGTGTGCCGGGTAGTGTAGGGAACGTACTTGTAGAGCTTGGTCGGAGTGCCATCGCATCGCTGAGCAAGCTTGTAATCATCCAGCCCCAAGCTACGGCATTCGGGCTTGCGGCAGATCTCGCGAAGAGAGTGGCTGAGGTACGTTTCGGACAATTCGCCGTCGGGATTTGCGAGGTCGCCAGAACGAAATAGCCGGCCACGGGGGAACTGTTCGAGAAGGCCGCGGGTGATTTGCTGCACCTCGTCGGTAAGATAGACTCTGCGTTTGCCTCCAGTGTGCCTTTGGTTTTTGTGGTTTATAATCCAGAACAGTTCACCTTCTGACTGTTCCACATCGGACGCGGTGAGCTTGGTTAGTTCGCCGGGCCGACAGCCCGTCCCCAGCAACGCCCGAAAGGCCGTCGCGAAATGCGGCGATGCATTCCGCAAAATTGCGTCCACTTGTTCGGCCGTGAAGTAGGCGACCCGCACGCCATCCTTTGGCCGTTTCAGCGCGGCAACTGGCGAACCAGAGTAGTAGCCCTGTTCCGATCCCCACTTGAAAAGCTGCTTGACCCGCGAGACCACAGAAGCGCGGCATCCATTCCAACCCTTATGCCCTTTAATCCATGTGTCAACTTTCGCGGAAGCGCCAGGCCTGAATTGCGCAATGGTCAGTTTGCCGCAGTGCTCGGCAAAGTCACACAAGTAGTATCGGGTTCCTCGGAGCCTGATCTCGGTGATACGGCCCTGCTGCCAGTCGAGGAAGCAGTAGATCAGATTGCCGATCGTCATGTTCTCGCCGAAGATGGCATCGGCGTTCGGCGGCACGATGGGTGAGTCGCCCGCTGGAGCTTTGAATCGCTGACGATTCACTGGGACCGGGATTTTTGACATTGTCGCCGTCAGGCCGGCCATGAACGCTGCCTGCCAGAGACTCAACACGGCGATCCTTTGAGCGACGACAAACCCCTTTCCGATCCCGCTTGCGAGCCGCTGTTGAAACCATTGGTCGACGAGATCGTCGCTCAATTCAGCAAGTGTGATTCGCCGCGAACGCGACTTATCGAAAGACATAACGGCAAGCCGAGTTTGCGAGATCGTGTTACGTGAAAGCGTCGCCGTCATCGCATACTGCACCAAAAATGCCCGTAGTGTCATGTGCGGTCCCAACGGTTGCGGTGCCTCGGCTGCTGCCCTTGCGGCTCGGTGCTCTTCGATTTCGTGCCGACGATATTCCCGGAACATGGACATATCCGGGAGGTGGTCGACGTGCCCCTGTTTGGCGGCAAATCGCCACATGGCAACGATTGCGTTGCGGTACGTGCTGGCCGTTCCTGGACTCCTCCCGTGATCGATAAGCCAGCACGCAAACGCGGCAATTGTCTCGCTTTTCAGATCTGCGAAGGTCGCTTCGCGGCCGAGGTGCCTGGCGAGCATCGAGAACGCCGACCGGTACACTTCGCACGCGGGCCTGGAAAGTTCGTCTTCTCGCAGCGGGCAGTACACGTCTCGGAAGTAATCCACCAGCGGCATTGAATCGGCCGGTCGGCCCGTAGTGATTGCGATCATGCAGCACCCCCTTCCCGCGACGAGGTAGCCATCGCCAACCGAATCAGCACAGCCAACCGAATCAACTCGGCCCGCGATTTGGCGGGCAGCTTGGCACGAATGCTCTTTCGTCGAAGTTGAACGGTCCGGGTGCAAAGCCCCAGCTTCGCCGCAGTGGACCGATCGGTCTCGCCGATGGCCGTCAGAGACAAGACGTCGCGTTCGGATTTGGTGAGGCTTTCGACCGACCGCCGAAGTGATTCCGGCGTCAGTCGTGGCGCCTTGTGACGATCAGCGATTTCGGTCGAAGGGGAAAGGTTCCTTCGAAGTGCGAGTGCTGTAGTCATGCTGCACCACCGATCTTGGCATTTGCCAAAACAGGCTCGCGAATCTCGGCCTGGGCGGCGCCGTGCGAGTTGAACGCTTTGACATAGGGCGCGGCTGCCCAACGGGGAGTGGAGCGAACTTGCACTCGCTCACGGCCGTCGGGGAACACGATGACGATGGAACAGAGAGACGAGGAAGAAACGGTGGCCATGTGGCAGCACCTTTCATTACGCGTGGCAGATCGCCAGCGCGTAAAAGAGGGCGCCCGCCCACACGCAACCTTGATGAGGCGGATAACGGTCCGCCCGTGCTCGATCGCTCGAACCCTACGGCACGAATGCCAAAGGGGCCACGCTCCTCACGGAACGCTTACGCACGGGGTGACGCATGGGCGGGGGCCCTGGAATCGTTAGTTAGTTTCATCTGGTAGCTGCTGCCTGCAAAGAAGTCCGTTATCTTGCCGGGTTCGTTAGGCCTGGCATCGCCACGGCAGCGTGGCGACTCTGTCTTTCATCGCCCGTGATTCTGCCCGACCGCTCGGAACTTGTCAACGAAGTTTTGCGAAGCGCGACGCGAATGCCCATTTTTTGACTTGGCACCCGCCCGGAGATTAGCCTTACATGGCGATGATAGTTCGCTCCCTGACTAGGTAGGGCCTGCATGAACAATATAGAACCAATAGTGTTTACTTGCCATTCCTGTCAAAAGCGATGGCGAGCGCCGCCACAAGCGGCAGGAACGTCCGTGGCTTGCCCAGGGTGCCGGACACCGAACCTATTGGCTGCAACGGGAGTGATTCCAGTTGCGCCACCTATTGCTGTGCAAGTCCAGTCGCCGAATCCGTCTCCACTCGATTTCACCGAGGAGAAGTCGCAACAAAAACCACAGGCCGTTCTTTGCCCGTATTGCGAATCCCCAATTACCACGACTGCTACGAAGTGTCGGCACTGCGGAGAGTTCCTGAAGGTACCAGACAAATCAAACGCGATCGCGGGCACCCTCGGATGCCTCTTTGGGCCCGTCGGCCTTTGGTACAAGGGACATTGGGCGGCGGGCTTCGCGTGGCTTGTGATGGGGTTCGTCCTGTGCATTGCGCTGACGCCGATTGTCGCTCCGTTGCTTTGGATCGGAATGACGGTCCACGCAGCGGTTGCTACACCAAAGCGATAGTCCAGAACTACCCGAAAGCCGTCGCGGAAATTGGCAGACGAGCGAAAGGGATCACTCGGCAATCCTCGGATACAGACGCCGCCATGGACCCTGCAGAAGTCGTCAAAGACGAACTCAAGCTGTACGGCCGCATCGCCGCCAGGGGTGCTTCGGCAGTCGGAGTTGCCGTCAGATTCGGCTGCAAGGCGACGGCCAAGCTCGGGCGCACCCTTGGGCCGCTGACGCTCCGAGCCATCCGTTCGCTCGAAAGGAAAGCCAGCTCGATTGCGAAAGCTCGTCGCGACAGGAAGCCAACGACCGACCATTCCGGACTTCGGCACTGGCATTCAAAAGTGGCGGCCGTAACACGCAAGAACGACAACGGAACGTCACGGCAAAAGATCATCGGAAAGTGCAAGCCAGGCGAGGCGTTGCTTGCCAGCCACGAAGCGGACAACCAGCACAGCGATACGGCGGTCAAGATCTGCCGAGCAAACGGCGATCAAGTAGGCTACCTGTTTGACGACTTGGGGGCAGAGATTGTCGGCAAGTGGAGCGAGGGCTATCGCTTCTCGTTTCACGTCGCCTCGGTGACTGGCCGAGACAAAGGAACGCTCGGCTTGAACTTCCTGGTCATCCAGGCGGAGAAGGGAGTCGCCGATTCGATCGTACGAGAGTACGCCAACCAGGCCTTGCGGGAATCGCAACAGCGACGGCAGGACTATGGAGATTGATCGGCGTTTCCGGTCGGCTCGTCGTCATCGTCTTCAAACAGGGACTCGTCGACCGGGACGTGCTTGGTTTGCTCCCAAACCTTGTCGAGGATCTTCTCGTCCTCTTCGGTCAACTCTGGACCAGCAGCGTCGAAATCGACCCAGCCAGGCGGTGGAACTTCGCGTTGCCGTTTTTCGTTGGGGTCCATGGCGGCAGTATACCACGGCTACCACGCCGCGGGGGCGGCAAGTGCCGTAAGGTCTGTATTGCTGGATTTGTGGCACCTACTTGGAATCGACGGCCTTGGGTTCGATCGGTGGCCTCTGCTGCTTTGCCGCATCGCTCAGCGGAACGTTGATTGTGATATTCGGCGGCTGAACCGTCACAGCGGCCGGCTGAACGTTTACGACCGGCGATGGCACTAAGGGTGGCGGCGGTTTTGGCCACCAACGATCAAGTGATGCCCCCAGAAACTGCGCGATCGCTACAGTAGCGATGCCGATGCCCCATCCATAAATCTGTCGCTTATTTGCATCGGTTCGGTCCTGCTGGTGTCGAGCTTCTACTTTCGTGGCTTCATCAGCGCGGGCAACGCGATCCTGCTCTCGCCAGTCGCGCTCATCTTTGGCCTGCTGTTCAAGCATTTGCCTATTGTGTTCGCGAAGCTCTTGAATCTCGCGCATTTTCTCGTGTCTCCTTGGCGACCGCCCTGGCTGCCATTCCATCCAGCAATCGCAAGTAATCTCTACGCCAATCTGCGCTACACCAATCTGCCCCTCTCCGTACGCAGTTCCCTGGCGAACGCCGGCGCGGACTTCGGGAAAGCTTGGGGAACTCGCGTAGCAAAAGAACTTGGCCTCGGCGCACGGCTGCGGAATGATGCCATTTTCACGAACCGCCTCGACAACCTCTACCGGCTTATTGGCCGCATTCCGAACAGCCAACAGACCGCATGCATTGCATTTCGGCACAGCACCCTCTCGATTGACGAAAAAGGCCGAGGGGCGTACCATGCTGTTGTCATACTGCATGGGCCTCACGGCTCAAAGACGAAGCCGCCCGCGACCAACGGGCGGCTTTTTCATTTTAGCGGCGCAGCACTGCACCGAATAGCTCGTCATGCTTCTAAGGGCGGCGGGGGCTGTGACCCGGGCCATGGGTCGTAACGTGGCTGCCTGTCGCATGCCAGGACTGATCCTTCAGGGAAGGGCCGGCCGGCTGCCCACCGTGAAACAGCCAGCCGGGGAACCGTGCCACCCAGGCTGAGCACGCCGGGCAGGTTCGCTACATCCGCCGGGCCGACCACCGGACTGCTGAAGAGCGAAAAGACCGACCAGAGCGATCAACGAGTAGTGCCCAGCAACAACAAAGGCCGAACCATGTCATAGGCTGCACGTTGGCTAGGTCGTGATCTGCTACGTGCTACGATCACCCAGTGCTTCGAGCAGAGCCGTGATGGTAACGTTGGCTTCCTTCACTGATTCTGTTAGGTCGCGAGCATTTTCCATGAAGCTCAACAGGTCGTGATCACCTTCCGCTGGGCCGCGGCGGTCGCCGAAATCAGTTGCACGATTCGCTCGTCGCTGGTCGCTACGCCGAAAATCCGCACGCTGTCGCCATACGCCTGCCAATCGGAAGATCCGGTGCGAAGGTGCCCTTGCTCGACGACTTTTTCAACGGCCATGCACTATCTATGGGCCGTCTTATGAACCGTCTACAGTCCGGCGAACTGGGCAATCGCCGGCTGGCCCTTGACCATCAACTGCAACCAGCGATTGGTTTGCTTCTGCTCGGCCAGTTCAGCTTGTGCGATCTTTTCCGGGGCCATTTCCGCCGTGTTCAGTCCAGCGGCTCGGAAGTTCATCATCGCGCCATAGGCTTCCTGGCTGCCAGCCGCGAGAGGTCCGCCCGCCGTACCTTGGAGCTTGGGGACACCGGCAATCAGATCCTTCGTCAAGTGCGTCTTCTGACGCTGATACGTCTTGTCGTCGACGCCGCCAGCGGCCCGAAGCTGCTCAAGCTTGCCCATCTCTCGCTTGAACTTATCCAGCGGATTCTCCAGGCTCTTGGCCAGTTCCTTGCCTTGCAGTTCTGCACCGGCCCGCTTGACCTTTTCAACGTCCGTCTGACTGTAGCCCTGCCGTGCCATCTGGTCAGCCTTGGCCAGGTATGCATCCTTGTCGAAGTCGGCCGTCTGCTCGGCCAGGCCGCGAAGTGTCTTGCGGATATCCGCCTGCCGTTGCAATCCGTTCAGGATCTCGGCCTGGGCTTCGCTCATGCCCTGGTCGATCGACATGGCCTTCTTGGCCTCGATTTCGCTCATGCCGGCGTATTTCGCCTGCAAGGTCAAGTCCCGCAGTTGCTTGGCGTAGCCGGTCTGCTGTTGCAGCGACACCAACCGGTCGGCGTCTTCCTTTGACATTCCCTGGAGTGCGACCAGCGTTTCCCGGCGGGCGTCCAGTTCGTTCATGCTGGCCGCAGAGAGTCCGGTTTCGGCGTCTCGCAATTGCCTGGCAATCGTGGCCTGCTGCTCTTGGCTGGCCAGACGCGAAGCGTCCGCCGCGGCCATGCCCTGGGTGGCAATGAGTTGTTGCTTGCGTGCCTGCAAATCGTTCATGCCGGCCGTAGCCAGTTTGATCGAGGCGTCACGCAGTTGCTTGTTGAAATCGGCCTGCTGCTTGATGGCCACCAAGCGGTCTGCATCGGATCGTAGTAACCCAGTGCCGGCGACCAGTTGCTCACGCATGGCGTCGGCCTGGTTCATCGACGAGGCCGTGAGCCCGATCTGGGCATCGCGGAGTTGCTTGCCGAAGGTCACTTGTCGTTCCAGATCCTTGGACCGGGACACCTGCTGGTCGTTGGCGCCGCGGGCCCCTAACATGGCTCCCTTGGCACCAATATCGGATAGTCCCGTGAACTTGGCTTGCCGCTCCAAATCCTTGATGGTCTGAGTCACTTCGGCCTGTGCGGAAATCTGCTCGTCCGTCAGTTGCTTCATGTCGCCGGCGGCCTTGGCGGAAGCACTGCCGATCTTAGACTCTGCCGCGACGGCAGCCTTGGTAGAGCTGTTGAAGAACTCCCCGACCGTCTTGGCGGCATCCGCACATGGAGAAATAAGCGAATTGACCTTCTCCATGAACGACGTGACGGCCGGTGCCAGAGCCTGGCCAATGCCGGTCGAAATCCGTTTGATGTTGCTGTCGAAGGCTTCCATGGACTTGTTCAGCGGCCCCTTGGTGTTCTCGGCCAGCCGCTTTTGGGAAGCCTCCAACGCATCCATCAAAGCCTTCTGGGCGCCCAATTTGTCGCCGGAGCGTTGCAGGGCTTGAATCTGATTGACCTGGGAATCGCTAAACATCACGCCCAGTTGAGCCAACTCCAGATAGCCTTCTGCAGGATTGCGCAGGGCGTGGGCTAACTGTTCGGCGGCTGGACCATCTTTCCCAAGTGCGGCGCCAAGGTCCGTGGCAACAGAGACAGCCTGGGCGAGTGCATCCCCCTTGACCATGCCCATTCGGCCCAGCACGGCCCCGGCCTCGATGGAGACTTGTTCATTCGTACCCAGGGTGGCACTGATCTGCTTGGCCATCTGGGAGACCTTCGACGTCGAGTCCAGGGCCCCGGTCCCGGCCATTGCCAAAGCAGCCGTGAGTCGGCCGGCACTGGCCTCGACGGGCTTGAATTGATCGACGCAGGACTTCAACCCGATGGCGATGGCGGCCGACATTGCTACGCCAGCCGCGGTCACGCCGGCGATCGCGGTAGCTACCACAGTGCTGACGCCAAGCAGGGCCGCCCCCTCTTCGACCATGCCGCTGACCATTCCTCCGGTTTTCCCCGTCATGGACAGGGCACCCGACTTCAGCTTGTCGGCCTTCTCCAGCCCCGAAAGATTCGCGTCGAGGGCCTTGAGCGAGTTGATCTGTTCCTTGCTGGCCCCTCGCTGCGACAGTCGGTAAATATCTGCCTGCCGGCCGCTCATGCCGAAGGTGGCACTCTGGTCCTTGAGCTTGGCGGACATTTTTTCAATGTCGTTTTGAAGCTTCTGAGTTTCCTTCTCAGCCTGCTTGAACGCCTTTGTCAACGGGTCGGCTGTGGCGCCGAGGATCACGGACAGGGAGGAATCGACGGCGATAAGGCACCTCTCTCAAATTAGAGTCGATAGGCTCGGCGAGCGATGAGCGGGCCGAGGGGTGACATCGCTGCGGGCTGGCTCCCATGCACCGTGATCGCCACCGTGAGCGTGACGCCTGTGCCAAGTCCGTTGTCGGTGAAGGATAGACCCGTCTGAGCACCAACCTGGGAATAAACAATTTGAATTGGCGATGCTCCTGTACTAGTTGCTCCGCCAGCAGCACTAACATCGGGCAGAGCACTAATTGCATCCCCAACAGTTGTTCCAGTACCCGGTAAGTTGATTGGTCCAGTGGTATTGCCATCAGCGTCTTGGATGGAGAACGTCCCCGTGTTTGGTGTTGGGCTTCCGAGTGACAAATCCCATCGCTCCTGTACGCCCGCCGTAACCGCCGCGCCAGCCCCGGTATCGCTGTCGATGCTGTACGTGCCGCTTCCGTCCGTTGTGATAAAATATGGCTGGACAGATCCGCTGCCATTGCCGGTCGAATCGGTAACTCCACCGAAGCCGCCAAGGCCGGCAACCGCAGTCGCAATGTCCGCCGCCGTCATGTTGTCGGCAAGCGGATAGTCCGTGGTCCCATCGTTCAAGTTAAACGTATTGCCCCCGCTCCCAGGTGTGAACGTGAGTCCAAGAACATTGGATGGCTGGCCGGAATAGACCTTCGTTAGTCCGTTACCAGAGTTCGGAATCGACAGTGAGTTGTTGCTTACTCCGATTACCGGCCAATCGTAATTGCCGACAGGGCTTCCGAACGTGAACGTGTCGACTAGGCCGGAAACGGCCGCCGCAACCCCGCTGGCGAAGATCCTGGATGCAGCGGCCAGAAGAGTGACGATCTGCGACGGCGTGGCAAGGTTCGCCGGGGTAACACCGGACAAAAGGCAATCGCCAACCGTGAGGTCGCACGTGCCGCTGTCGGGCACTGCAGAGAGCGTCAAGGTTTGAGTCTGGTCGGCCATTATTATTTGGTACCTTTGAGGTAAGAAATGGCTGAGCAATTTCGAGCGGGGTAGTGACTGCCGTATCTATGCGGGCGGAAGGTTTACACTTGACGATTCGACTTTGGCGTCGAACCGGGTGCTCGGGAGTCGTTTCACCGTTCCTTCTTCGCGTTGTGGCACGGCTGGCACAGGCCCTGAAGGTTCGATCGTTCGAATGCCAGGTCGGGCCGCTTCTTTCGCGGGATGATGTGGTCGACGTGACTGGATGCTTCCCGCTGGCACATACGGCAGATCGGTTCCTCGCGCAGTACGATCTTGCGGAGGGCCCTCCATCTCGGCTGCATGTACCAAGCGATGTCTTCCTTGCGACTGGCGGGGGTGGCGGTCGGGAGAGTGCCCTGCGGACGATAGGTCGGGATGCGGCTGGCCACGGAGTAAAATCGCAGGACGCCGATCATAAAGAAAATCCCCGGCCGGCGGCGAATCAACACCGGCCGGGGAGTCACAAGGTCGGGCGCTGAGCGAAAACGCGCCCGTGTGAATCAAGACAAGACGAGCCGACTGAACGCCGCTGGGAGTACCGGAGCACCGTCCACGAACTTTCGGGCCAAGAACCCGATCTCGCCCGTCAGGGCGAACAATTCGATCATTCGCTGAATTTCCATCGCCATCGTCTCTGCGATCCGGTAATAGGCGTAGTCCCCCAAGGTCATCACGTAATTTCCGGTCGCCGGACTCGCGTTCGATGGTGCGAATTCCGACTGGTACATCGGGAACCCGCACAGGCTATCCGAACGCTTGCCGGTCAACGGGCTGATGTAGCCGCTGACGTTCCAGAGATACTGCTCGTTCGCGTCCTTGAGCGTCACACACTGCTTGACCACGTTTCGATGCGCGATCCAGCCGAAGGTCTTGGCGTTCTGGTACTGTTGCGGGATGCTGTAGACCATCCCGAACAAGTCGTCCGCCGCAATGGTGTGGCTCGCACCGGTCGCCGTGTAGTCGCGGCTGGTCGGGATACCCGAGGACGACGGCGTGAACAACCCCAACGGCTGGCCGGAACCCGACCCGGTGAGATACGCCTGTTCCTCGCCGTACGCGAAGCTCAACGCGACACGCTGGGAAACCAAGTCCTCGACTCGACCGGCCGCCTGGAGTTCGCGGAACGAAACCTTGATCAGGTTCGTGGCCATGTTCGGCGTCAGGTCACGCCGGCCGAACGTCATGGTGGTATCAGCGGTCGACACCGTGACTTCGTTGCCCCAAGTGATGGGCTGAATGTCAGCCGTCAACTGCGGGTTGCCGAGCGATTGGGCATCGACGACTTTCTGAATGTCGGCGAGCTTGCGAATGAAAACGAGATTATTGATCGCGATGACGATGTCTTCGGCCAGTTTGACCGGGGTCACCAGGTAGCCGCCGGCCGAGGGCGTGGCCAGTGACAGGTCACGGAACTCCCTCGACATGGTTCCGGATCGCAACCATTCGGCGTAGCCGCGGGCATACCGCTTGCTCGACCGAGCTTCGATGGCGCTGCCGCCATCGTTGCCGTAGAATTGCCGGCTCCGAGAACGACCCTGTAGGAATCGGCGACTGCGCTGCGATTCGGTTTCCGCGTCGGCACCCGGGTCGTCGTCGTTCTCTTCGTCGTCGGCGTCGTCCCTGGCTTCGAGCTTCTTGGCCAGTTCGTCCACCCGATCCATCATCCTGTCGAACTGGGCCTTCTCTTCGGAATTCATGTCGCGCTTTTCGCGCTGAGCGCGATCAACGATGGCGCGGCAATCGTAGACGAGCTTCTTTCGCTTCTCGCCGAGTTCCCTTACGTTCACAGACATTGGCTCGATGACCTCGTATTCACTTCGCTACTCGCTTCGTGCCTATCACCCTCCCGGTAGTCGTGGGCGACTTGGCACTGGAACGTCCGCGAGACCATCGGGTCCGCGAACGTCGTATCTATGCGGCGAGCGACAGAGGGACGGCCGACTTTGGATAAGCGGCCCCGCGGCGGTCGGAGGCTGGGGGCCGAGAAACGGTCGGCGGCTGAAACGGCGCCAACCCACCCCAACGCGTCGGCGTACGGGCAGATCGATTGCGAAACCGAACTGGCGGGAGCGACGCGGGTGAGGCCGCGGGTCGAGAGACGGCCGGGCACCTCGAGAAACGCCGAAGAGAAGGCGGTTGCTAGCAATGCCGTCCGGTGATGCAGGACGAGCGATCCGGTCGCCGAGCAGAATTCGGAACCGAGAACCAGAGGCTCGGGCGTCCGAAAGTACTCGAGCCACGGCCGTGTTGCCCATGGGCAACAATCACCCCGCCCCGAGGCGGCCAGCATGCCGACTGGGAGGCGGCGCTGCAGTTCGACCATTTGCCCCGCAAACGGCCGTCATGCCGCCAGCCAGGCGGAGGCGGAGCGTGCCGCCGTAGCTTCCGGCGGCCCCAGAATTGACGAGGCTACCAGAAGATCACGCCGCGGCGATCTATCCGCGGTGCTGGCGTAACGCGACTGGCAGCGACGTCGCAGGACGCAGTAGAAGTGCCATAGGCGAGGATCATGCAGGCCACGATGATCCTGGTGGCCACGGAACGAGTGTGGCGAGGCGTCACGCCGAACCTTTTGGCGGGATTGGCAGCACATTAGACCACTTGCTCTGCTTGGGCTTTGCGGGCGGCCGGCACTCGCATTCGAGCCCTCGCGGACGGGGAGCCGCCAAGTTCAGTCAGCCAGGACTTCATGGCTTCAGCCGCGGACCGCGCGACGCGGACTGCTGGAGCCTGCCGGCCTTCGGCGTCGAACATGCCGTGCTCGGCGATCTGCTTCCGGGCCCCGCGGTACAACGCGACGCTCTCGCAATACATCGCGATTGCCCGGGCGTCGACGGCGCCGACGATGCCGAGATCGATCAACTGCGGGACGATCGCGTGCCACTCGGCCACGGCCACCGGGTCCGTCAGATCGGCCGGCATCTCGGGCGTACCGAAGGCCGCCAACTCCGCCGTCCCAACGGGGAGCTTGCTGGGATTGCCCGACAGGGCGTGAATGCTCAAGGGTTTTGGTTTTCTGCCGCGCATGCCCTAACTATGCTCCGGGCCGGCCGCGACCGAAAATTACCCAGACTACCGCCCGGAGTCCCGTCCAAAATTGGGTCCAATTTCCCGCGAAAACGTGATCGGTAGCAGGCCGTTCTAGAGGCCAGATGCCTACCTCGCTGACACCCGCCCTGGGGGTGGGCATCGTTTGGCCGGCCGCGCCCGCGTCATACGGGGTCATTCATCGCTATTCCGACCTTCCGTAGCGTCCGGGTTCGAGTCGTCGGCTATCTCGCCCTGCGGGTGCTCGTCGGCCGGAGAATCAACCTGGGCCTTCCGCGCCGCACGTCGTGCGATCTTTGCTTCTCGCCGGTCGACCTTACCTATCTCGATCAATCGCTTCCGTTGCGTCATCACGCTTGGATCCGTTCGTTAGGTCGATTGCTTCCGTGCCGCCGTCGAATGCCACGTTGGTAATTTGGATAGGCCCTAGTGTTTTGCATTGGCCCGAGTCGACCGGGAAGGTTTGATTGACGTTCGCCGGTCTCTGCGGACACTTCGGACACTTTTTTCCTATTGTGCTACCCTCACGCCTATATATGCCTATCTATGCAGCAAGAAAAAATGAAGCAGTCAGAGGAGGGATAAAGTGTCCGTAGTGTCCGTAGTGCCCTAGCGTTCAAATTGCCTGGCCCTATCCAGTTTATCCGCCTCCGACATATTCGCTTCTTTATCAGCCGCCAAGACCCTCGCTTCGAGGTCCGTCTCAACTCCGATCATTGGGTTAAAACTGCCACCGATCCACAGGAAGCCGCGGCCAATTGCGTTGTTCGTGTTTCTGGCCAGCCAGGTAGGTTTCCGTTCGTCGCACAATTGAACCAGTGAGCGGCTTACCGTACTGACACTTCGGTTCTCGTTGGTTGCGCGGTTGTACCATTTGGCGACGATGCTGCTCGGAATTAAGACCCGATCACGGTCCGTGTCGTATCGCAGGCCACGCAGACGCGACTGGAAGAACTCGCGGATGATTTCGATCTCTTCGACCTCGACGTCGGCAACTGCCTGGCGTTCCTCAATGATCTTTTGAGCGTCGCTCGGCTCCGGTAGCTTGGACAGTACGTCTCGCTCCCAGCTTGCCCAACGGGTGAACCGTGACAGTGTGCCGGCCGGATAACCGAGGAATGCCACGATGTCGGCGATAATTCGCTGGCGGTTGTCGAGCACGTACCGCGTCGTTTCTTCCTCCCAATCTCCAGTGCGGTTCGGTTTGTCGAGTTTGATGAGTATCGACCGCTGGCTCATGTCGGGCGAGAGGGCTGGTCCGTTCAACGTGATGAACCAGGTGATGGTATTGGGGCGGCTCGCTTCGCCGACATACATTCTCTTGCCGGAGATGGTCGGACTTGTGAGGATGGCTTCGAGTTCTGACCATGAGAACCGGCTGCTTTTGACATTATCAAGCAGGGCTAAGCGGCGACCTGCAGCATCGGGACTGAGCAGGCGTTGCTTGATCTCGGTAATGTCGTCGTTTGCCGAGAAGTCCATCAGCCCTCCGGCTAGATGCCCGCACATCGTGGCAAACCGCGTTTTTCCGACCCCACGGCCCGAATCCGACGTGATGACGAACGCGGGCCTTGATCCACCGGATCCACCCCAGAACGGCGTCACAATGGCCGCGAGCATCAAGTCGCGGTCGATGTCGGTTGCGGGCTTGAATCGGTCCAGTAGGCCGGCAATTGCACTGCCGTCGCCTGGCTGAGGTGTGTCGCAAGAGTAGAAGTGTCCGGCCAGGGGCGGGACGTGGGGCATCGACTCGACCGCGACATAAGCTGGCGCCGTACGTCGAAGCTCGGCATAGCACTCTTCCTTGGTCGCATACCCTTGGCCGCGATGCCACTGAACGACGCCGGTGCAAGTCTGGGCCCAGCCAAAGAGCGCCGCCGGAGACTCGAGCCAGGACACCTCCCCGTGCTCGCAAACGAAGAGCGCGGATCCAACCCGCCGTGGCCAGCCATCGGTGGCGGCCGCCAGTACGGCCATGATCTGCTTCATCGCCAGCGGTTCGGTTTTTTTCTTGCCCTCTTCGTCCTGCTCGATGCTCGCGTTGGTGATGACGTGCTTTCCGTCGCCAAGCCCAGTCGATCGAGTCTCGCCGTCCGTCTCGTCTGCTGTCTCTTTCGGCTTAGCTGCCTCGGCGCGCTCTGCGGCCGCCAGGATTTCGCTGGCCGCGGCCTGTGCCGCGTCGCCGGTCAGCACCTGGATTGCATCGGCCTGGCCGGCAGCTAGAATGTCGTCGATTCCCTTGCCGGCGTCGATCGGCCAGCGTTCGATCTCGACCGTAAGGCCCTTGCCGAGAGCGACCTGCACGCACGCAACCAGCCCTCTCGCTACCGCTTTGTTGGTCGATGCATCCGTGTCGACTGCGATCCGAACCGTCGTAGCACCGAGGGCAACAGCCGTCTCGATTGTTTTTTTCATCTCGCCGGCACTCGGCGCCGCAATTGTCGGCAACTGGCTCAAGACAGTGGCAACATCGGCTTTAAGTGGACCTTCGGTGACACGCAGTACATCACCGGAAGCGGTAACGGTCTCGCGGGTGACACCCAAGGGGACATGAACCGGGGAGCCTGGGCTTAGACTTTCGGGTCTGTCATCGCTTCGGCTCGAAAGATAGACATACTTCGAGCCCGGTTTAGTTTGGCGTGACCGAATCTTAATCGCCACGATCAAGCCTTCGAGGTTTGCGCACCGGTACGGCCAAGCCGCTAGGGCCGTGCATCCTAGGCTTCTCGCCCGCGAAACCGAAACCAGGGACTTTCGCGAAGTCGCTGCCCAGCAGCTTTTGGAATTCGGAGGCAAGGCTGTCGTTCCCGCTGAATGAACGATACTGACGGGCATCGATCTCGGTATCGTTTAGACCGCGATTACGTAGTTTGATCCGATCCGAAGCGATGAGCCGTTGGAAGTCGTGATTGAGTAGCAATCCATAGGCGCGGTCGAGTGTTTCCGCATCGGCAATCCCCGAAGTTCCGGGAGTGGCACTCGACTTGGCCGTGTTGACCTGTTCGCTCTGTAGCTTTCCATTTACATGGCCGTTGGAGTCGTGCCCGATGTACCTGGCCACGGCCCTAACGGCCGGATCGAATTCAATGCTGAGCATCCAAGCGACAGCCGCCAGGCCATCGCCATTTGCTCTATTGAAACATTGATTGCAGAAGACAGCGCCATCGGCGACGTCAACCATCCGGAAGCGATCGCGGCCGCCGCACTTAGGACACGGGTGATTTCGGCCGTCGAGTAACGGTGTGTCAATGCCGGCGACGACTGAGAGGATATCGACCCAGCGGCAGCGGGCCGCAGCTTTGACGTCGGCCGCCTGCGGGCCACGATGCTGATTGGCGGTCTTACTCATCGCGGGCCTCCGGCGTGGCATCAGCTTCCGGGTTCGGGAAGGTAATTCGAATGGTTCGCCCTGGATGCCACCATGAATTGCCATCGACGTGCCACCGCAAGCCGAGTTGTGCGGCGAACTGCTGGATAGACTTCAGCCCTTCTGGGGTCAGACCAAACGGTTCACTCACGAATGCCTCATGGCCGTCGATAAACGTGCCGCCATAGTGCGCCAGCCATTTTCTATTGTCGCAGTGAAGTTTGACCGCGCGTTCGAGAACGTCCACTCCGCCACGCAAGTGGCGATTCTCCCAGCCGAATGTCGCGAGCAGTTTCCGGCGAAGCCAGGACGGCACCTTGTGAAGTTCGACCGGCGTCGGTTTCAATAACGCACGGGCCTGGTCGATCAATTGTTGCTGCCCGCGATCGCGGGCCGGCGTGTAGGCGGCGCGGGAGTGCAATCCTTTGGGCGACTTGGTGCGCATGGTGTTGGAGGTCACTGGGCGGCCCTCCCGCGCAGCGACCCGAGCAGTTCGCGCACGTCGACGAGGAAATCAGCCAGTAGCTTGAGTTGCCGCTGGCCGTGCCTCTCCCGTTGGTAGATTTCGGCGCGCTCCGCCGTGGTCAACACCTTCGAACACCACTTACACAACACCACGCTGCGAGCACTCGTAACGGTGCGCAGCATCCTGCGCACCGTGCGGGCGGTGGGTTGCTGGTGTCACTTGGCATCGCGGGCGGTAATGGGGTGTTTACACTGGCAGGTTCTGCTATACTCACGTCTCGGTCCTTTTAGTTTTCGCGACGCCCCGGCCGGCACAGCTTGGGGCGTTCGCATTGGTGGTCATCTCTCGGCCGCATCACGCTGCGGTGCGGTTACAGTCGCAATCCCCGCCGAGTCGTCCGGCGCACGTTCATGGCGTGCAGCTCGCTTCGAATCTTGGCCGCGGCGTCTTCGTCGAATAACTGAAACGAGCCGGCTCGAATCACGGGCCGGATCTTCTGTCGGACAACGACTCCATGGATGTCGCTCGATGGCCTGCCGAGCAGGGAGGCAATAATGGCCGCGGTTTTTGCGTTCCTTATTTGGCCCATTTTGTTACGCGCAGTCTCTGGGCTGTGTCGACAGGTCCGGCGGGCAGGATACGATCATCGGCAACGGCATCGTCGCCCGTGACTTTCTGCTTTGCGACTTCCTCGCGATCCTTGTCGCGGCCGTTCTGGCTCGTCTCGCCAGGTAACTACTTGGTTTCTCGGTAGCCCGGCCGTTGGAGAAGTAGCACTCAACCTCGCCGGGCCCGCAACAGGCTGCCGTGAGTGGCTGCGATCGAGCGACTGGATCCTGATTGAACCGGAGATCGACGGAGTGGTCGGAAAGGGACGGCACGGCGACAGGTGCTTCGAGATCGTCAACCAAGATGGATTCGAAGTGCTCTCCCTCGATGTCGCCGTCGGCCGATTTGGTAGAACGGGATTGCGCCGGCCGGAAGGCGTCCATGTACCGGAACAGGTTGATCTCTTGCTGCTGGGTCTTGCGGCAAGTGCCAAGGAACTCACGTTGCAAGACCTTCGTGATCCAATTGAAGGCACTACCGCATGCGGGGTTGAACCGGTGCCCGACTTCGACAACGCGTAGGACCGCGTTTTGGATCGCATCGTCGCGGTCGGTTTCCGGGCGGCCTTTCTTGGCGAACTTCGGCCAGTATCGCTCGGCAATCTGGTAGACCGCGGAGGCGACGCGGGAGCGGGCCTGGTCGAGCGATGCCCGGCGATCGATGAGTCTTTGGCGGGCGACGACGAGTGCAGCGCGGCTCGACCGTCGAGTACGACCTTCGCTGAGCAACGCGACGGCTTGCTTCTGCTGCAGGAAGTCCAATCGAGCGATCATCAGTGAGTCGAGCATTGATTTCAGTTCGGCCGGTTTAATGTACATTAATCCGCCCCCAGCAACTGTTCCAACGCCTTCCGCTGAGTTGACGGCCGTAAGCGTGCGATGGCGATGACGGCTACCTTGTCTGGCGATTCGCTGGCGATCCGTCCACGGACAGACTCTCCCAGGTTGTTCGCGATCGCCGAGACGGCCGTGGCGTAATCCGCTTCAAGGATGGTCTCTTCGATGGTTGCCCGCCGCTCCGTGGCATCGGTCGCGAGCGAGTCAACAGAAACTCTCCCCTTGCTCTCGATCCACTCGATAAAGCGGTGCTGATCCGATGGCAAGCACTCAAAATATGATTCCCTCAGCCTTTCGAATGAAACGAACTGGATTGCAGCATGCGGGCCGCAATCGGAACTGCCGAGCATTCCTGAGACGACGGTCTCGACGTGCCTGGCTGTCACGTCGCCGTCTGTCACTGTGGCGAGTGCTTTGGCCCAGGCGCCGGCTTGCTGCTCGGGCGGCAGTCGAGTTAACGGACGCGCCACTCGCTCCGAGCGAGGCTTGATGCCGGGCGGCAGACGGTCTACCACGATGGCCGCCTCCGTGAGCCGGTGTGCGTAGCAGCGGCCGAAGCCCCATCGATCCTGGCAGTACGGTTCGAACGTGCCGTATGCGCCGCGGTAGAGCCGGCTATCGCGAATGCGTGCCAGGGCCAGGCCGACGGCAACGAAGCCTTCGGCATGTTTTGCGAGGACTGACTCAAGCGACGCCAGTTCTTGCCTTTCCGCGGTGGTGAGACCGACGTCGCACGCTGCCTCGCACTCACGATCCGAGAGCACCTCAGCCATCCGACCATTCCTCTAGCCGTGTTTGTTCGTGCCCCTATAGAGGGCATGTGGCTAGGCATGTGGCCGTGTGGCTGGAGATAAAGATTTTTCGAGGCGGTGGCGCAAGTTCTTGCGACGGCAGCCGATGGGCCTGCAAAGATTTTTTTGCCGAACATGTGTTTCGTCGTCCAGTGGCGTGTGGTTTTTCGTGTGGCCGGCCACACGGTTAGTGCGGCTTCTTGCCATAAATGAGCTTGCCGTTGCATTCCCGGATCAGATACCGCACCGTGAACCCCGTAAGAATTTCCCGGTCGCCGGAGGCACTTATTGGTGGCAGTGTTCCTGGCTTCCGGTCATTTTCGCAGGCAACCAGCTCGCGAAGATTCTTGCTCATATAACTTGCAGATTTGCCGGCGTCACCTTTTACGGCTTTCGCGGTCTCTCGCTCGAAACGCAGTTTCCCTTCTTCGGTGTGCCGGTTGATCTTCGACAAGGCTCCCAACTTGTTCCGGCGGAGCGAGAACTGGTATTTGTCGGCGGTGTTTCCGTTGCTCGACTTGTCGAGCAGTTCTGTTAACAGATCCCAATTCGGGCCACTCAGCTTCAGTCGCGTCGACTTTCGCACTGGGAAAACGCTGCCCGTGTCGATGCTCATCGGAACGGCAAGGAAATGGCCGTGCTCGTCGATGCCGATACTCAGGTCCGACCATCGCGAGATTTTCAGCATCGGCGACGTGGTCGACTCCTGGGCACCGCCGTTGCCCTGGCTGATCACCTTCGGCTGTGCCTCGCTTTCATGGGGTGTGATTGCCTTGGCAAGGGCGGCATCCCACATCGCCTCCAGGTCATCGCCGGGCCCCGCATTCGCGAGCACCGAACAAATTTCCTGGAAGGTATCTATGAGCAGTCGCATCCGCCCGGTTGCATCGCAGTCGACAAGATCGTCGACTGTGCCAATCTCGACGTCGGATCGGGATCGGCGAGCGACAGCTCGTCTATGATCCCTTCCAGGTTGCCATCGATTGCAAAGCCGAGTAGTCTCGCAGCGGACCGCAGGTGGAGGTTGGGCGACGCCTGCTAACTTGGCGAGCTGGTCGCGGTGCCTTCCCTTTCCAGCCGCCACGGCCGCCTCCCCCACGGATCGAATCCGACCCGCCCATTCGGCTCGACCGCCGACATGGTCCCGATCGTGGTATGCCCGCGAGATCGCGGACGCCAACGCGGTCGCCAGCTTTTCTTCGGAGCGGCGACGGAGGGCAGTGACCTTGAAATTCTCACTGGCGGCGAGGTGCGATGCGTCATCCATGATCCACCGTGGCGTGACTTCTTGTCCGCGATCAGATTCCCGCGGCATCGAGCACGCGGTCAGTAGTTGTTTCGACTCAGTAGAACTTGATGATGTTTGGGTCTTGCTTTCGGCGCCGGCGAGTCGGCAGTTGCTTGGTAATTGTGCGAGCCGTCTCGAATGCAGCAATGTCGGCTCGATCGATGAGATAGCGGGGGCGGCCGCGGACATTGCTTGCTACGTTGATGGCGCGGAGCTCGCCCGATTTGATCCAGCCGACAACCTTCGCCGGGTCGATGCCCCACTCGGCCGCCAACTCAGGCGGCGTCAGTTTTAGTTTCTCGCGGATATGGCGATCATGAGAGGCAGCGGAAGTGCTCACGGCGTGGAGGCCTCCGCCTGGACAATGCCACGCTCGCGCAATACGGCTTCAATTGCTGGGACGTAACTCAGCGGGATCATTCGACGGCCGGCCACGATTGGGCACTGGGCATCATCGAAAACGCGAGCGTAGAACAGGTCGGAAATGTCGCGAGGCTTGACGCCTAACTGCCGAGCGACCTGGGAGACCACTGTAAAAGACATAGGCTGCTTCTTTCGCGGTTTGGATGATGGCCAACAACGAATCGCAGCCTAAATGGATTCTTCTTATTCCGAGGGGGCGTTCGGGGGTGATGTTCGTGGCGTTCGGGGGTGATGCTTAAGTTGCGATGCGGTAGCGAGTGCCGTCGCCTGGTTCACCGATTATGCGATAGGTGACGCCCTTTCCAGTTCCGTCCTTGCCGAACAGGATCTTGCTCCCGCCACTCTGCGACGCGTTCAAGGAAGCAATCGCATCCTTAAGGCGGTCCTCGGCGGTGGTCTTGGCGGTTCCGGCGATCGGATTGTCAATCCGATTGCACCAATTCAGTTCTTCAAAGGACGACAGGATTAACTGCTGGTTCTTCGCAGGACGCAAGAATCTCTTAATGACATCGTTTCCGAGCATCAGTATCCGGGTGCGATTGTTCCAGTTGGGAATGATCCTGGGCGGTGTTTGCCCAGAGTTGGCCGCTCGGTCCGAACTTGCTTCTTGGCCGTACCCGGTCGCGTCGCTAGCGGTATCGCATAACCGTGCGTACTCACGCTTTATTCCGGCCAACACCCGCCCAAGGTATTCACTTCTCACAAAGGCTGCCTCATGTAGCGCACCACTGCCAGCCTCTGCGAAACTCACATTGGACCTGTTGCGGTTGCTGCCATTCGGTCGCGCGAGATCCAGGATGCCAATCGTTCGCTCAGCCAGCACATGAGCAGCCTCGTGTGCGCTCGCCGGGGCACTAAAACCGATTTGGTAGTCAGTGGCATCACTCAAAGCAGCGAGTTGCTGGCCATGGACGTCAAGTAATGCACGCAAATTTCCTTTCAGTTCCGAAAGCATCTTCACACCGGAGCCAAAGGCCACTTCGATCCGGCGCAGATTCTCCACCCTCCCAAAGAATGAATTCCACGCAATGACCTCCGCCACCCCGGTCAAGCTCGACACCAGGGGCGCAGCACTGCTCGGCCAAGGCTTTGCATTGGGTTTTCCATTCATCGGTTTGATAAGCATGAATCTCTTCGGCGGGTGGATTTAACTGCTCGATCGTGAAGTCGGTCAACGCGTTGTACAGGATTCCGCATTGTACTAGTTGTGCCGCGGCCACTGGGTCGCGCTGCACAAACTCAGATGCCTTCCGAAGCGTTGACATTTGGTCAGAGGTCAAGCGACTTTGGATTCTTTTTCGGTCCGCACGCATTTGCTCCGTAAAGAATGGCATGCCCGCAATTGTTGCCTCAGTTGACTCATCCTTGTTTGCGACGAAAGCCAGGAACGTACCAACGAGAGGCATTGACTCTTCGAGGCGAATCATGCTCGCCGGGATGTTTAGGTCTTCAAGCAGCACTGGCTGTTCGCGTAGATCCTTAATGCGTACATTACCTCGAACAAGCGACCAAAAATCCATGACGGCCGGAAGGCGTTCGACTGCGGTTAACAGTTCCACGATATAGGAAGAAGTCGTTCGAATCGCGTCGATGAACTCTTTTGAATCGTCGCTGCCTTGCGAAGCGGCCATGTTCTTACCCTTTCGAATGGGGAAGCCGAGCTGGACGGCGCCGCGCGTGCTGGGTAAGTAGCTCGCGTCGGGCGCCGACCTATGCGGGTAATTACTCCGCGACCCGGCGACTAGACTTTACATCTTTGCCGTTTTCCTTGCCACTCCCATCGGTTTCGTCGGCTTCATGAACGCCCACGCCCGAACCTGATCGACCACGGCCAGCAGCCGCTCATCGTCGATCGACTGGCGGTACACGGCGGACATGTCGCTGCCGGAAGCCGCGTGCCCCATGATGTGCTGCACGGCCACCAGGTCGCGAGCCCCTTCGGCGATGGTCTGGAAGGTCCGCCGCAAATCGTAGAACGTGCGGCCATCAAGCTCGGCCTTTGTCATGCCGCGGTTGAATTCCGCTGTGACACGATAGCCACGGTGCTCGCCGATGTAGCTCTTGCCGCGCGGACCGACGAACAGGAGCGGCGCATCGTCGGGCGCCTCGGGCTTCCGCCGGACCTTGAGCACGGCGCGAAGTGCCTCGACCGTTTCCGGCCAGAGGGGAATGCGCCGCATGATGCCCGTCTTGGCCCGAGCGTAATCGAGCCAGCCAGCTTCGAGGTCGACGGCCTTGATCGGTAGCTCCGCGATGTCGGTGTTGCCCAGGGCTCCGTTGAGGCCCAGCAGCAGCATGCCGCGGAGGTTGACCGTCGCGACTTTGAGCAGGGCTTGCAGTTGTTCCGGCGTGAACAGCTTGGGACCGCCGGCGGCGCGGGTAATGCGGAGCGTCTTGGCTGATGGCTTGCGGAACCCAGGACCGAAGCGTACCGGCCGGTCGACCAACTGCGACTCGAACGAGAAGCGGAATACGGAACGGACCATCTGGATTTCGTTGCCCAAGGCAACCGGGCCCCAGCGTTTGGCCATGTGCGAACGTAACGACGTGAAATCGCCAGGGTGCAGGCGATCAACCCGGTGATCTCGGCCGAAGTATTCAACCAGCAGATCGGTCGCGCCCTTGTAGCGGAGGAATGTCCGCGGGGCGAGTTCGCCGCTGTCGCGAAGCTGGGTCTTGTGCGTCAGGAAGCTATTGCAGGCATCGGCGACGGTCGCGTTGCCGACGATCGGCCGCCCTTCATCTTCGTTGTAGTACCCATCCTTTTCGCGGTCGAATCGCTTTTCGGCCGCCTCCGGATCTGCCCAGACGCCGAAGAATCGGTGCTTGCCCTTGATCTTCTTACACCACTGGCCGTTCTGATGGGCGAAGAGCGGAAATCCCTTGTACGGCCTCTTCGGCAGCTTGGACTTGCCGCGGGGCCGGCGTGCGGTAATCTTAGGCATGGATTGACCATTCGGGGCTTACGGGTGTCGTAAACGGGTGTCGTAAGCATATTCAGAAGGTGGCCAAAGAGTCAAATAAACTCGTAAAACATGATGTTTCGGATGGGTGGCCGAGTGGTTTAAGGCGGCAGTCTTGAAAACTGCTTTAGGAGTGATCCTAACCCGGGTTCGAATCCCGGCCCATCCGCTTGAAAAACTTCGGGAAATCCCTTGTTTTCCGGGCGCAACTCTCGATTGCCGATCGGCCGTCGGTACCGATGGCCCGTTGCTCATGGCCGGCCGCGCTCCGCAGGTCGGGCATCTTCGCCAAAACGCTGGCTTGCTCATTGAGCGCCCCGTGGCTGTAGCGGTCCATCGTAAGCATGGGCCGATTATGGCCCTCTGCCCGCGACCAGCCAAAAAGCGCCGCACGCATCAACTCGCGCTTCGGAGTTGCAGCCATGGGATGTCTTTCCGAAGGTCTCAAAAACCAATCTTTTCCGATGGCGAGCCGTGATTATCTCGCACGGGCGAACCTGACCCGCATGCTGGCTCGCGCGGGGTGGTCGTGTTACGCTGGTTCACGACATCGCATGATCCCGCCGCACGTGACCTGACGTGTGGACCTCGCCTACGACCCCAGAGCACGCCCATGAACTGTCCGCCTCTGTTGTCTGTGATTGCAATCGGCACGGCCGTGCTGTCGGTGCGAACGATTCCAGGGCAGGCCGCCGAGCTGCGTGCCGGCATTGCCCGGATCGAGATCACGGATCGTGCCGCGGGGCCAGTACACGACCCCTGTTTTGCCAAAGCGCTCGTGCTGAAGAGCGACTCCACGACGGCGGTGCTGATCACCGTCGACGCCGTGGCGATCGGCGAGATCGGTCGCATCCGCAACGATTTCCTGGCCAAGGTGCGCCGCCAGTTGCAGACGGAATTGGGAATCCCAACGGCGAGCGTCCTCGTAAATGCCAGCCATTGCCATGGCATCGTACGCAACGACACGGACCAATTGACGGTCGAGGCGGTGAGGCGCGCGTCGCAGAATCTCGTGCCTGTGAAGGTCGGGGCGGGCGCAGGACGCGAAGACCGCATCAGCGAGAACCGGCGGCTGAAGATGAAGGATGGCAGCGAGGTGGACATGCGCCGCGCGTACTCGATGCCGCCCGACGAGGCAGTATCGGGAGTGGGGCCGATCGATCCGCAAATCGGGCTGTTGCGTCTGGATCGCCTCGACGGCCGACCATTGGCCGTGGTCTACAATTTTGCCTGCCATCCAATCATGAATCCTCCCAGCAAGGGGAACTCGGCCGATTACCCCGGATACGCCTCCCGAGCTATCGAAGAGGCCTTGGGCGACGGGTCGATGGCGCTATTCGTGCAGGGGTGCGGCGGCGACATCAATCCGCTTCGCTACAAAGAGGTCGATCAGTCTCCCGACGCCGAGCCGCTGGGCAATCGTTTAGGGCTGAGCGTGGTGCGTGCCCTACGGCAGATCGAGACGCTGGCCGCCGCCAGGCTGGCGGTGATTAGCGAGACGATCTCCGTGCCCCGGGCGGCCGACTTCGAGCGGCGGATTGCCGCGATCGAGGCCGAGCGGCTCGGGTTGCTCGGGGGACTGCGACCGACGAACATCAACTTCAAAACCTTCCTGCCGCTGTTGATCGAGCAACGGTTATCGCCCGATTTTCCCTCGCATTACGCCCAGAGCTATCTCCACGATAAATCCACCGGAAATGACGATCTGGCGAAGCTCGACGCCGACAACCGCGCCAGCGTCGAGGCCTATTTGCAGAACATTCAGGTCATGGAACAGCTCACGCGGCTCAACACCAACCTGGCGCTGTTGAAGAAGCACCTGGCCCAAACCAAAGCGGCTGCCCAGAGCACGCTCGACGTCGAGGTTTGTGGGTGGCGTGTGGGCGACTTCAAGCTGGTCACGTTTCCTGGCGAATTGACTGTCGAGATCGGCCTGAACATCAAACGGCAGGCGAATGATTCACACGCCTTCGTGGCCGGCTACACGAACGGGTACATCTATTACACGCCCACCGCGCAGCAGCGGCAGAACACAGGCTTTGCCCAGGAAGACTGCGACACGCTCGTCGCGCCGGAGTGGCAGCGGCTGTTTGAAATGAAAGCCCTGGAAATCTTGCGGCGACTGTCGAATTGAACGCCTCCGGGAACACGCTGCGCCGAACCGCAAGAATGACACGTAGCGAGTCGGCCGCCGAATGGCAGATACTCTGCTGCAACATGAAATCACCACGGCCACGACGAATACCAAGCAGGAAATTGCCGAGCACGCAGAGGCGCGACCCACCTGAGCAATTCAGGGCCTGGCCTGCCAGGTCAAACAGCTTCGCCAATGATTCCTGTGCTCGGATTTCTGTGCTCGGCACGGCAATGAAGATCTTCAGTTCGGGCAGGCAATTGTCGGCCTATTCGAGTCCTGGATTTTGCCATCGTGGAATTCAAAGCTGGTAACAGGTCGTGAGAAAGCCGGCTCTTGCGAGAGTTGGCCTGTCGCCTACTGGTTAGTCTTCACTTCGCAGCAGGCTAGCCCTTCCAATGCCACGGTCGCCGACTTGTTCTGGACATCTAATACCCTCCTCCGCACCGCTTTGCGAAACCGCTCACCGACGACCCAGGCTGCTCTCGGAAACTCAATTAGAAGCGCGTCGAGACTCCCGCGCCCGAGAACCAGTTGTTGTAGTCGTGAGAGATCTGCTGGCCAATGCGGGCGTCCAATTGCAAGTTCGGCGTGATGTAGTAGTACAGCCCGTAGTCGTGAAAGTGTTGCGGGGTGTCGTTCGACGTCCCGCGATGATAGAGCAGGTACCATTCGAGGAACATGCCCAGCCGCGGCGAGATCTGAATGTAGTTCGAGATCGATTGGAAGCCCTGCACCGAGCTGTCCGGGCTGAGCGAAGTCGCACCCGTCGCGTAGGCCGGCAGGGGACTGGTCGAATTGAACGTCAGATCCTTCGTGCGAAGCCAATCCACGCCCGAACTGCCGCGGATGAACCACCACTTGCGGACTTGCCAGTTGTAGATATAGCTGATGCCCGGCTGGATGGTGTTGGCGGAGTAATTGACCGACCCGGCCGGCACGCCCAGACGAGTGACGATCGTTTGCAGTGGAATCCAGTTATCCTGCTTGATGGCAATGTACTTGAAACCGAGTGTGAAGTCAGAAAGCCCCTGCTGCGTAACGCTCTGCCCCGTGGCGATGTTCTCGGTGTGAGTTTCGGTATAACCATTGGCCCACTTCAAGCGAAACTCGAAGCGGTCGCTGGTACCGTAACGCAGCAGGCTCTCGGGAACCGTGCTGGTCTCGACCCGTGAGACGCGGTCGTAGTAGTCGTTGAACGTGTAGCCGGTTTCGATCTGCGTGACGCCCTTGCCGACGACCGTCGCCACGTCGGTGAAGTCGGGCCGATCGGTGTTGATCAGCTTCATGGCGTCCCAGTTGTCGGACACCGGCATGTTGAGGATGTTTGGGCGATTGGTGTACCAGAAGCGGTTCTCGTCCCAGACGTCGGTCGAGAAGATGTGCGTGTATTCCTCGAGCCCGGGCTCCGACTCAGGTCCGGCCGTGGAAGAAGGCATCCCGCCTAAAACAGGACTGTTGCTGAAGGCGTCGAGCGGACCGGCGACGACCGGCGCGGCCCTGGCCAGCAGAACAACCGCGGCCAGCATGGCCAAGGTCGCAGCAACGCCGCTTCGACACGCGCCGCCCTCCCGCTTCTTAGGGAAGAATGCATTCAATGCCGCAGCGGACGGATGAGCCGGCGGTTTTGAAATAGGCGAATGCGTGGGCACTGGCGCCGTTCTCTAGGGGGGATCTAACCAGTGTTTACAACGCTCTCCATAAACACCCGTTCCGCCAACGCACGGCCGCCTAAGTCCGCCCGCCAGCAGTGCAAAAAGCAATCCAAGATTGCATTTTGCTACATGTATGATACGGTAGAGTGACGATCTGAATTGAAGGAAACGACGGGCAGCCTCCTAGCTTGCCCACCTTCTCGCACGCCACGCCACGATCGTTGTGTTGGATCTGATGCTGTCTTCGGCAATCGCCGGGCGAATTCGTTCGTCCAGCGTGGGTGTGCGATGCGCGATTCGAAACTTCACCGTCAAACGTGCCGGTCAACCTCATGGCTAGCGGCTATTGCCGTGGGTTTCACGAGCCTGGTTGGCGTCCTGCCGCGTTCGGCCGAATCGCACAGCGACGCATCTGTCGTAACACCTGCTCACGGGCCCCGAGTCGCCCTCCGCTTCGAGCAGGACAATTCGTCCACCGATCGCAGCATCCTAGCCTCGAAGCCGTGCGAAAGAACCGTGGCTGCCCGGCCGGAGCATCGCCCAGGCGTCGGCGGGCGTCTCAACCCCCTGAAGTCGATTGCCGTGCGCACCTTCGAGGGCGACAGACGGGTCATCGAAACCCGTTGTTCTCATGTCGCTCGTTCGATCCTTCCTGACTTTTCTCCCCTGGCGACGACGCGCCTGCTGATCTGAAAGCGCCGGTTCTCCAAGCCGGCTAGCGCGCCGCGGTTCCGCGAGGAGTTGCGCGTCGCGTTCGCGCGGTTGCTGAAGCGCTTCGCTCACGCCCCGATCGGGTTCTTCGTACCCGCACGCCAACGCCTGGCCTGAGATTTTTCTCTCGCCCGGCGAGCGGCGCGAAGGTCTTCGGTCGTCGAACCTGCGCACTTTCAGCATTTATCAAGTTGCGAGATTGCCGGTCGGTGATGCGCTTCCTAGAAGCGGCGGATGCTGGGCCGGTGGTCCGCGACGGGAGACCATAGATCCATGTCAGTGTTATTCGTGAATGGCGGCCGCCGGCTCGCGCTGGTGGCAGCCCTAGTATTGTCATTGTCAGTTTGCGTCGCGACCGCTGCGGCGACCGATACGAGCGAAGATTGGGTCGGACGTCGCTGCCTGGCGAAGAGCCTTGCTGCGCCGGTCTATGACGGTTCGTGCGCCATCGGCACGGCCAAGGATCTCGAACCTGTGTTCCAGGTGGTCCAGGTCCAGGGTTCGTGGCTTTCGGTTCATAGTGCGCGGATTGCCGGCTGGATCCGGCACGACGACATCGTGCCGCTCGACGGTGCGCTGGAGTATTTCAACGACCTGATCCGGCGCGAGCCGGAGAACCTGGCTGCCTACACGGCGCGTGGCATCGTTGCCAAAGAACGTGGCGATTACGAGCAGGCGATTGCCGACCACAGCCATGTCATGGAACACGATCCACAGCCGGCGGCCGCGTACTTGAACCGAGGCAACGCCTGGGCCGGCAAAGGTGAGCACGACAAGGCCCTGGCCGATTTTGCCGAAGCGATCCGGCACGATCCGCAGTTCCTGGCTGCTTACAACAACCTGGCCTGGTCGCTAGCCACGCGGCCGGAGCGGCAATTACGCGACGGCCCCCGGGCCGTGGCCGTGGCCACCAAGGCCTGCGAACTGACCGCCTGGAAGAATGCCGAATGCCTCGACACGCTGGCGGCGGCCAAGGCCGAAGCCGGCGATTTCAGGGCGGCCGAGCAATGGGAGAAACGTGCCTTGGAAATCACCCATCCCGCGGTGATGGCCTACGGCGAATTCTCGCAGCGGCTGACCATGTATCGCAATAACCAGCCCTATCGGCAGGTGACGAGCAGTCCCTGAAGCGCCCGGCGTCTCTTTTCGTAGCATGTTTCTTCGTGGCTAGGCGGAAGCGGTCGGCGTGGCGGCGGCGGGAATCCCGTCGTCGCCACGTGCGATCGCATTTCGCTTCGCGGCGAAGTCAGAATTCCGAACCAAATGTGAGGCAGGGCCGTAGAATCCTGACGGGATTGCGGGCAAAATGAGGCTTGGCGGGGCGGCTTCGGGGAAACCTTGTCCGGGAGACTCGCCGTATGCAATGGCACTGCCCGCAGCGTTTTCTACACTTGGTTTCAAATCAGGCATGGGGAGCCGTGGCGCTCGTCGCCTGCCTGCTGCTGATTCCCCAGGCGCGAGCGCAGACCAGCCTGCCGGCCTCGGCGGACGTATTTGCCCCGGAACCCCAGCCGGTGCCAATTCGGCCGCTCCCTTACAGTCCGTTCGGGTACTACGATTTGCTCGCGGGATTCAGGCCGGTTTACCTGGGCGCGCCACAGCCAACCGGCCATCAGATCATCGCGACGAGTTCGAACGGCTATATCTACCGACCTGTGTACGATCAGCCGCTGGGCTCCCCAATACCGATCGCCTCGCCGGCCACGCCGGCCCAACAGGCCGCAAAAGCCTTTCCGGCGTCTTCGCCCCCCGATCTTCAGCCGCCACGAACGTCTGAGATTCAGTCCGCGATTCAGGATTTTCAGGCCGGGCGATACGACGCAACGCTCAACCGGCTTCAGCAGCTTACGGCCATCGAAGCGCGAAATGGCTTCGCCTGGCTGTTGACGTCGCACGCAGAATTCGCCCTGCACCGCTTTTCAGACGCATCGATCAGTCTGCGACGGGCGCTGGCTGTATTGCCGGAGAATCAGTGGGGCCAGATTCTCTTGCAATATCGCGACTTCTACCGAACCACGCGCTATACCACGCATCTGCGGGCCTTGGAAACGTTCGTGGCCGTGCGCCCGTCCGAGGCCACAGCTCATCTGCTGTTGGGGTATCACTACGGATTTCTGGGCTATCGAGCGCCGGCGGTCGAACAATTGCAACTGGCCACGACCGACGATGTCGACCGGCGGTTGCTATCACACTTCGGAGGCCGGCCAGGATTGTCTCCGCCTGCTGCTTCACTGCCGCTTGCGCCGCCCCCCGCGCCGAAACGCTGGAGCCGCCCAAGGGCGCCAGCCAGCCGCGCGAGTTCTGAAGCGAGTTCTATGACGACTGCGACGAGCCGAGAGTGCCGTTCGTGCGGTCTAGGTTGAATGGAATACCGGCAAGGTCGGGGAAAAGCGGCTCATTCCCCCCTCGACGCCCGCCGCCATTGTGTTAGAATCCAACTCAATGACGCGGGGTGGAGCAGCCCGGTAGCTCGCGAGGCTCATAACCTCGAGGTCGCAGGTTCGAATCCTGTCCCCGCAACTTTGAAAAGCCCTCGTTGTCGCCACCGCGGCAGCGAGGGTTTTTTTGGGTTCGCTTGGATGCTCTTGTGCTCTTGCATTAACAGAGGGCGATATGGGCGCGACGCATGTAACGGTTGCGGTCGCCAATCCATCCGACCCGACTCGCCGGTGGGAAGGCTTGTTCCTGGTCGATACGGGCACTATCGATTGCTACGTTCCCGCCAGCCGGTTACGGGAAACGGCATCGAGCCGCGGAGCCGGCGGACCCACGAACTCGCCGACGGCTCGGAGATTGCCCTGGAAATCGGCGTCGCGCAGGTTGAATTCATGGGCGAAGTCGTCGGCGCGACGGTGATCTTCGGCAACGACGACGCTGAACCGCTCTTGGGCGTGACGGCCATAGAATCCGTCGGCATTGAGGTCGACCCGCAGAACCAACGGCTCAAACGATTGCCCGCCGTCCGGCTGAAGACAATCCGCAACGATTGAATTCTTTCGTGCTGGGGCAGCTACGATTTCCAGGAATCAGCTCGACCGCGCCCCCCGGGATAATCAGTCCACCGGGTAATGCGCCTCGGCGGCCAACTCCTCGAGGAATCGGTTGCTCTTTTCGAAGTCCTGCGGTGCAAATTCGTCGAGGTGCTTTTTGAACTCGGTCTGCATCCCTTCGGCCGCCAGCCGGACATCGTTGTAGTTGAAGTCCTTGTGCTCGGATCGCAGCTTATAGAGCGAATCCAATTGCTCGCGGTACGAAGCGTAGGCCTCGTCCTGCAAGGGAGTCGGCCAGGTGATCTGGCCGGTCACCGGATCGACCTGCGTGGCAGTCATGCGCTTGGGCTTCATCTGTTCGTAGTAGTGCGAAAGCGCTTCACCCGACATCGGCTTCGCCCGCTCCTCTTCGCGGTACTGCTTGTTCATTTTCCGCATTTCGAAATACGTCTGCGTGGCGGCCAGGCGGTTTTGCAGGTATTGACTTTCCGCCTGTTGGGCAGCGATGGCAGCTTGCGCCGTCATCAGGTTGTAGGCGCCCTCGGACTGAATCACCGAACTCATTCCGTTCATGTAGGCCGAGGCCGCCGTCCCACCGCCGCCGCCATACCTGCGTCGGTACTGGGCCTCGCTGGACATCGCGGCTGAGAGCAGAATCGTCAGCGCCAACACGATCGGTAAGCATTTCATGGATTCAAAACCCTTTCTCAACGACATGCCTCAGCCGCCTACGACGCACCTTCAGCCCGGCCACAGACCATTATTCTATTCTACGTAACGGCTCGCTGCGAACAGAACTCAAGGGGTCAAAGTTTCTGGCAACCGCTCAATCCGAGCCCCCCCCGGCTTGGGCTTCATAAAAATCCCCCCCTTTCGCCCGGCCGCGAATTATAATGATTGCCAGCGAATGGATTTTTGGCCTGGCATTGAGGCCGTGCCGAACCGTTGCCGCCCGCGATCCCCCTGGCCCCGTGCGCATCCTCCATCCGATCGACATCTCAAGTTCATAGCCCTCCCAGCTCTCCGAGGAACAACTCCATGCGCGGTGCCCCGACCATCGCTTTCGTGTGCATCACACTCTACCTGGCGAGGGCCGTCGCTGCTCAAGATCCGCCCGACCCGCACCTGGCTGCCGACATCAAGCAGTTGCTGGAAGGCGAGCCGTCGGCGAGGATCAAGATGGCCGACCATCTGGGCGATATCCATCGCGACGCCAAGGAAGCGGTGCCCGCCCTGATCGAAGCGTTGGATTTGAAAGACGAAACCTTGCGTTGGCACGTGGAGCGATCCTTGGGATCGTTTGGCCGCAATGCTGCTGCCGCGGTGCCTAAGTTGACCGATTGTCTGACCGACGCCAGCGCGCTGGTGCGGGCTTATGCGGCCTATGCATTGGGGCGTATCGGCACCGACAGCACGCCGGCGATCCCAGCGCCGGTGACGGCTCTGGAAGACGCTGATCCGATCGTGCGCCGGATGGTCGTCAAAGCCATCGTCGCAATCAAGCCGCCCCAGGAAGTGATCATGCCGGTGATGATCGACACCTTGAAGAAATCTGACCCGGCCGCTGTGCTGCCGGCGCTGCAAAGCCTGGCGGAAGCCGGCGAACCGGCCATTCCGCTGCTGGTAGATGCCATGAAAGACAATCGCGCCCGCTATTGGGCATGCGTGGTGCTGGCCTCGCTGGGCCCGAAAGCGCGAACCGCCGTGCCGCCGCTCATCGAAGCTACAAAGGACGCCGACCAGGGAGTTCGCCGCGAATCTCTGCTCGCGTTGGGGGAGATCGGCCCCGAGGCCGAATCGGCGGTTCCCGCCATGGTTGCTGCACTCGACGACCGGCAAAGCTCCGTCCGCGCTGCAGCCGCCTTCGCATTAGGAAAGTTCGGGCCGGCCGCGAAAGCAGCCATCGGCCCACTCGAAAAGAAGGCCAAAGATCAGGATCCGCTGCTGCGAACAATCTGCGTCTGGTCGCTGGTTCGGATCGAACCGCAAAACAATTCGTTCCGCACGCTCGTCATTCCAGTCTTGCTGGAATCGCTGCAGAGCAAGAACCCTCGCGTGCGCACGGCGGCGATCCACGCCTTGGCCGATTTACGCAGTGGCGATGACCGGGTCATCCCGGCCTTGATCGCGGCGTTGAAAGACGCCGAAACGAACGTCAGCCATGTGGCCGTCGATGCCCTGGTCGACCTGGGAGAAACGGCCGTCACCGCGCTGAGTTCGGCCTTGGCGACACCTGAGACTCGCGGGTTGGCAGCTCTGGCGCTGGCACACATTGGCCCCAAGGCCAAAGACGCCGTGCCGGCGCTGGTCGCCGCGCTCGACGACCCGACCGCTCACGTCCGCCGTGAAGTCATCACGGCGCTGGCCGCCATTGGCCCGGCCGCAGGTCGGGCTGCTGCCGCGCCGGTCGCCAAACGGCTCGACACCGATCCCGATGTGCGAGTCCGCCAGGCCGCGGCCTTCGCACTCGGACAATTCGGTCCTCAGCCCCCCAGCGTGCCGGCGCTGCGCAAGGCAGTTCGTAGCGATCACCAAAGCCTGGCCGTAACAGCAGCCTTGTCGCTGGCCCAACTTGATCCGAATACGGACCAATCGGTACGGTTGGCGTTACCCGTGCTGATTGCCGGGCTCAAGGCCGAGCGCAGCGCGCTACGGATCGAGGCCGCGCATGGTCTGGCGGCCATGGGACAGCGAGCGAGTGATGCCATTCTGGCGTTGAATGAAGCTTTAGTCGACGAAAATATCGACGTACGGCAAGCCGCCGCCGATGCTCTGGAAAAAATACGGCGTTAGCGCGGGCTTATCTCGGCCGGGTTAGGTACGCGTTTTGGTCTTCTGGCGTCGGGCACGCGTGGCGGCGGCTTTTTTGGCCGAGGCCGATCGCTCGGCTGCGGGACGCGCCGCCGACGCCCGACCGCCCAAACGTCCGCCCTTCTTGGCCGGCTGCCTATTCATCGCTTTGCCGCGGCCCGAACCGCCCGGTTTCTTGCCGCCGCCCGTCATCTTGTTGACGGTCGCCCAGGCGCGTCGCTCGGCTTCTTTTTCCGGCAAACCACGGTCCTCGTAACCTTCCTCAATGTGTTCGGCCTGTCGCTTTTGTTTGTTGCTGTATTTCGACTTTTCGCCGCGTGGCATGACTTCGTCCTCCTTGGGAAATGGAATTCGACTCACTGAACGCACGATTTTGCGAATCTTGTTCCAATGCCTTCGAATCGCGACGAAAGCCAATCGTCGCAACGGTAAATTGGCTGCCCCAAGGGTGCCCGCGGAGCGTTGCTCGGTTGCCAAATGGACGACTTTGCCCCAAGAAGGTTGGAAAAAGTGCAGCGATCTGCAAATCGTGAACATTGCCATGCCGGTTCACGAATGACGCATACTCGCCAGCATCCGGTAAATAGGCAGGGGATCTGCACCATCGCCGCGGTCGAGCGGCGTGCGGCACGTGGTTTGCAAACCATGCGAGGAACTCTGCCCGCAGGGCAGGGACCGTGCTGACAAATTTCCTCGAAGGGATCGAATCAATGACCGCGTCACTCAAAACTCTCGACGACCTGTTCGTTCACGAGCTTCAAGACCTTCACAACGCCGAAAAGCAATTGGTCAAGGCGCTGCCGAAGATGGCCAAGGCCGCGAACTGCGAGAAACTGAGGCAAGGATTCGAAGAGCACCTCGCGCAGACGGAACAACACGTCGAGCGTCTGGAAAAGATTTTCGAACAGCTCGAAAAGAAGGCCGGCCGCACCAAGTGCGACGCCATGGCGGGGTTGATCGAAGAAGGTCAGAAACTGATCGATCAGGACGCCGAACCGGCCGTGAAAGATGCCGGCCTCATCGCGGCCGCCCAACGGGTGGAACATTACGAGATTGCCGCTTATGGCTCGGCCGTCGCCTTCGGCAAGATCTTGGGCCTCAATGAGGCGGTTGAGTTTCTCGAGAAAACACTCGCCGAAGAAAAAGAAACCGACGAGAAGCTCACCGAACTGGCCACGTCGGAAGTGAACGAGGCCGCCCAGCACGTTGCTTCCTAGCCCAACGAGGACGACTGCCGGGCAGTCATGAGTAGTCAGCCCCGGGCGAATTACTTCGCCCGGGGCTGGCTAATGGTTTTCGACCAATAGTTCCTGGGTTACGCGTTGGCAATCAACCGCTCGATCGGCTTGCCGGAGTCGGAGATGGCAATTGGCCGTCCGACCGGGCTCATCAACTCGCGCGCCGGATCGATACCCAGCAATCTGGCCAGCGTGGCAAAATAGTTGGGAACCGTGACCGGATCGGTAGCGACTTTGGCGCCCTCTTCATCCGTAGCTCCGTAAACCTGGCCGCCACGGACTCCGCCGCCGGCCAGCACCGCGCTCCAGGCGGCCGGATGATGGTCGCGCCCTTCGGCATGGTTGATCTTCGGCGAACGGCCGAACTCGCCCATCCAGATCACCAGCGTATCGTCGAGGCGGTCGCGTTCCGCCAGCTCCTTCAAGAGCGTCGCCATGGCCGGATCGAGATGCCCCAGTCAGGTTCTTGACGCCCGTAAAGTTGTCGACGTGCGTGTCCCAGCCATCGAGCGTCACTTCGACGAACTTGACGCCCGATTCGATCAGCCGCCGGGCCATCAGGCAGCCCCGGCCGAATTCGTCGTCGCCATAGGCTTTGAGCACGCTCTGCGGGCTCGGTTGAAACGTCGAACGCCTTGACCAGCGGCGAGCGCATCAGGCGCACGGCCTTTTGATAGACGGTGTCGTGGACTCCGATGCTGCTCGAGCCGCTCTCGGCATGAAAGTTGTCTTGCAAGATGCTGAGCGCTTCCAAGCGGCTGGTAAATCGCGGCTGGTCGACGTCTTTGGCCAACGGCAAATTACGCACGCCCTCGCGCGGATGGAGCACCGCGAATGGGTTGAACTCAGCGCCCATGAAGCCCGCGCTGATCGACGGGCCGCGGATGCTGACGAAGTTTGGCAATTCGAACCGCGGGTCGCCCAGTTCATGGCTCACCCAGGCGCCCAGGCTCGGGTGCTTGAGCGTGGCCGAGGGAGCGTAGCCGGTGTGCATCAGATACTGCCCGCGGTCGTGGTTTCCTTCCTTGCTGCTCATTGAGCGGATAATCGCCAGCCGATCGGCCTGTTCGGCCAACAGCGGCATGTGTTCGCTGATCATCACGCCGGGGATCTTCGTAGCCACCGCTTTAAACGACCCGCCCACTTTGGTTCCCGGCTTGGGATCGAAGGTGTCGATATGACTTGGCCCGCCATTCATCCACAGCAGGATGCAGCTCTTGCCTTGTTTGCGGGCCGAATCGGCCGCCGCCAGGGCTTGCCAGCGTGGAATGGCCAGGCTTAACAAGCCTCCCAACCCGCCGGCGAGCAAGGAGCGTCGATCGAAGTTCGCCATCGGGCCAGGACAATTCAGACGGTGGTTGGCATGCGACATTTTTTCTCTCCACGCGCTGTCTTTAGTGATTGCTCAGGAACTCGGAGCAGTTTAACAGTGCCCAGTAGATGTTTTCGTAGGCCTGTTCGCGCTCGCGTCGCCCCCCGGCTGCGAGGTCAGTTGCTGAAACGGCGCTTCGGCCAACCACGCTTCGTGTGCCTTGACGTACAGCGCACCGTCGGCGTTGTTCTTCACGCGTGCCCGCAGGGCGGCAAAGTCGGCCGCGCTGTGGGCCCGATTGACCAACTCTTTGAAGTCGGTGCTGGATGGCGACTCGCTGATCATTGAATCAGCACTCAATGCGCTGACTCCCGTCTTGACCTCGGTCGGCGGACCGGCCGTATGTACGACCGGTTGTCGGCGGCCGAGATAGGCCTGCCATTGGCCCATTTCTCGCTCGCTCGGACGGCGAGAAGAGTGCGCAGATAAAGATCTTCGATACACGCTGCGTCGTCCGTATGAGCCTTGAGGATGGCGGCCAAACCCAAGGCGCTGTTCAACCGGGTCGTGCCGTTCGCCAACGCACCGTTCAGGAACAACAACGCTCGCGGAATCGTCTCTTCAGCCTCCGCAACCTCGGCCATGTCGTCAGTCCCCATCTGCGTGACAAACTGGCGTGCAAACGCATTGCGGACCAACCAGACATAGTGTTTGGTCATATGGTCGAGATAGGCCTCGGAACCCGTGGCCTGCAGAACGACGTCGAACGTTTCTTCGACGTCGAGCGACTTGACCGGATAGTTCGCCCAGTAGGCGTGGCCGCTGGCACTAGCGGGAGACGAACGGCACGCCCGCGTGTAGGCGGTCGAATTGCAGATCACTCGCAGCAAATGCTGCAGGTCGTGCCCTTGAGCTTTGAAATCGGCCGTGAGCGTGGCTAATGTCTCGGGCAACGTCGCCGGGTTCGAGGGCCGGAAGTCATCGATCGGTTCCACAAAGCCGACACCCAGCAGCTTGGCCCACAGGCGGTTGACGATGGCCTGGGCAAACCAGGGATTATCCGTCGACGTCATCCAATTGGCCAGTTCAGCACGGCGACCACTGACGGATTTCACCTCGGGCCCTTCGAGCACCTTTGGCGTGTCGCTCACGTAGTCCTTGTACGAGATGAAGTACTGTTCGTACTGGCCTTTGACGGGCACCACGTACCAGTGGTCCTGGGTATCCAAGCGATGGGTGCCAATGACGAGGGTCTTGTCGTGATACTTGGGCCAGGTCTTGACGAAGAATGCGGTGAACTGCCGGAAGTCTTTTTGCGTCCACTTTTCTGTCTTATGGTCGTGGCACTGGGCGCACTGAATCTGCACGCCAAGAAACGTCTTGCTGGCGGCTCCCGACAACTCGGGTAACGCCTTCTGATATTTCAGAAACCAGTTCGTGGCCGGGCTGTAACGGCTTTCCATGTCGGGCGGGTCGTCATTGGCATTGCCGGGCCGGCGTTTGCTGTTCCATCCTTCGGCTGCGATCAACTCGTGGACCATGCGGTTCCAAGGCACGTTCTCCGCAAATTGATCGTGCAGCCAGGCCTTGAAAGCGTCGCGACTGATGAACGCTTCTCGCGTCAACCGGCCCATCAGAATTGCATCCCAGTAATCGGCCCAATGGTTGGCATAGGCCGGGCTGGCCGAACGCCCGGTCGATGGCCTTGGCGCGCTTCTGAGGATCGCTATCGGCCAGGAAGCGAATCACCTCGTCGACCGAAGGAAGCCTGCCGGTAATGTCGAGCGTCATCCGCCGCAGGAAGCGGGCGTCATCAACTTCCGGCGCCGGTTGAAGCTGGTGCTTCTTCCAGGCCGCTTGAAGTTGCGCGTCGATCTGGTCGCAAACCTGCGGGCGACCTGTCTCGGCCAGTAATGGGGAAGCTAACGCGAGCCCGAAAAAAAACGCAAGGACCGTGCGCATGACGCGTTGCTCCTGCATGAATTTGGTTCCGATAACCATGGATGACGTACGAACCCGGACTCCGATTACGGTTCACCGGCACTATTCGCTCGCACTGTAGGACGAATCTTTGGCGACTGCTTCCTGGATCGCTTGGTGCAAATGCTGGCGCTGTTCGTCGGTCAAATGCGTGGCCACTTCGATGAACATTTCGCCAAACAATTGCTTGCGCTCAGACGCGGCACACGATTGCAACTCGGCCATCTTTTCCATCGAATGCGCCACCACCGGCCGAATCAGCGACTTTTGCTCGCTCGTCAATCGGAGCGTGCTCTCCAGCCAGGCCATGGTGCGCGGCGCCCACGTCGCCGTATTCATCCGCTCGCGATACTGGTGCTGAACGACGCGTACCGTGACCACGCCTCCGATCAACAGCCCGGCCACAAACACGGCCAATAGCCAGGCAATCGTCTTGGCGTATTTCCAACCACTCATAACCACGGCTCCGCTTGTACCCAAGCATTCGAGTCCACCCAAGCATCCAGCACCGCCGGCGGGCCAGACCAGGCGACTTCGAGTTCCGGCCAACTCCACACGACCAGGACGAGCGAAGCGGCCAGCGCCAGGCAGGCCGTCCAGACAACAATCCGCTCGTCACGCGTGCCGCTGCGAGCAATGCAGGGGGCTCGAAGTGCGGCCGGCCAGCACGCGTTCGACAAAACCCGCGGGCGGTACGGAGGGCGCCGCAGAAGCCGCGTGCTGGGCCAGCACCGTCAGTGCGGCCCAGCCGTCCGGCAATCTAGCCTTATTCTGGTTATCTTGGTGCTGGCGATCCCTGTTCCGACTCTTGCTCATGACTGCAAGTTTTCCTTTTCGTTCGATGCTGCCCCGTCATTACGCTGGTCGGCCAAACGCTCGAACAGTTTCCGCAATTTGCGGCGAGCGCGAAATGCCCGCACCTTGACGCCCGTCGGCGAGCGGCCGGTCAACCGCGCCACGTCGGCCACGCTCTGCTGTTCCATGTCGATCATCTGCACAATCACGCGATCCTCGGCCGACAGGGCATCGAGCATTTTTCCAGCCAACTCGCGAGCACTGGCGGCCTCGAACTGGCTGACCGCCGCCTGCCCGGAGGCAGCACTGCGCACCAGTTCGGCCTCCTGCGGTGAAAGATCCGACCAACGCAACTCGCGGTGCCGGCGACGGGCGCAGAGCGCATCGACGCACACGTTGACTGCAATTCTCGATACCCAGTGCTCCAGCGGCGCAGTCGGACCGAAATTGATCGAGCCGGGCGAAAACCCGCATGAACACTTCTTGTTCCCAATCTTCCTGACAACAATCTCCCGGCACATACGCCCGCACGATCTTGGCCACCAGCGGATACAACCGCTCGATCAACTGCCGCGCGGCGTGCGGGTCGCCTGCGGCGGTTCGTGCAAGGCAATCATCTCGGTCCTGGGAGTCGCCGGCCATCAGGTTCCTGGCAAGATCACAGTCGCCCGTACCACGCTCGCCCAGACTTCGACGCCCCAGTAAATTATCGAGCGTCTGCAATAGATGACGATTTGGCCCGTGCGTTGGTTACACGATCGGCCGAATTGCTGTAGTATCGCTACCTAAAGGCGTGCCGTCGATCGGTTTCCGACGGTTTCCGTCCCTCGATCCCGCAACGTCGGCCGCACAGATCGCCCCCCAGGAGCCACGCCTTTGTTCGATCGCAGGAAACGTCGAGCGGGAATTGCCATGGTAGCCGCCGCTTGGGCCTGCCTGCTGCTTCTGGCTTGGGCGGCCTATTTGCCTCCGCCGCCACGCGGGGCCAATATCCCCGACGACGAGTTTTCCGCCACCCGTGCCCGCGTGATTCTCCGCGAACTGGTGGCCGACGGCATTCCCCATCCGGCAGGCAGTCCGCAAAACGCCGTCGTGCGCGAGCGCGTCGTGAAATACTTACGCCAATTCGGTTACGAACCGCAGGTGCAATCATCCGTCGGCACGGCGGCGGGCCGGACGGTCAAGCTGAACAACATTCTCGCCCGCCGCCAGGGATCGCAGCCGGGCAGGGGGGTGCTGCTCGTCGCCCATTATGATTCCGTCCCCGCGGGGCCGGGAGCGTCGGACGACGGAGCGGGCGTGGCGGCAGTCCTAGAGATCGCCCGCATGCTGCAAGACCAGCCGCCGTCGCGGAACGACGTGATCTTCCTGCTCACCGACGGCGAAGAGTTGGGAATGTTCGGGGCCGAAGCGTTCGTCCGCGAGCATCCCTGGGCCAAAGATGCAGCCGCGGCGATCAACCTCGAAGCCCGTGGCACGTCGGGGCCAAGCCTGATGTTCGAAACGGGGCGCGATAACGCCTGGCTGATGGATCTCTATGCTCAGCACGTCCGCCGACCAGCGACGAGCTCGCTGTACTACGAAGTCTACAAAACCCTGCCGAACGATACCGACTTCTCAGTTCTCAAACGCCACGGCATCGAGGGCTGCAATTTCGCGTTCATTCGCAACGTGCGCTACTACCACACAGAGAACGACAACTTTGCACACTCCGATCCGGCTAGCCTCCAACACCATGGCGACAACGCCTGGCAAATGCTGAGAGCTTTGGCCGATTGCGATCTCGACCACCGCACCCAGGGCCAGGCGATTTATACCGACATCTTGGGGCGCTGCGTGCTGTTGTGGCCGGCCTCGATCAACCTGCTGCTCGCCGCCGCCGCGCTGGCTGCCACCGGAGTAGCGGGTCTCGTCGCCCGGGCTCGCGGACAATGGCTGACCGTCCGTTGGAAGTCGCTGGCGGCATCCCCGTTGGCTTTTGCGGCGGCGCTGGCAGCCGGCACTATCTGCGACCTGGTCTTTCGCATCGCCGGTCTGGCCGGAAAACGCTGGAGCGATTATCCCTTGCCGATGACGTTGGTCTACTGCGGCGTGGCAGTTGGTGCGATCTTCGAGATCTTCAGGCGAACTCGGTTCGGCGAGAGCGACGCCTGGAGTAGTTGGTCGGCCACGTGGTTGTGGTGGAACGCGGTCGGTCTCGTTGCCGCGTGGTTCGTGCCGGGAGGAAGTTATCTGTTCATTCTGCCCGGCCTCGTGGCGGCTGGGGCAGGTTTGCTGGCCGCAGTGTTACCGAAAACTGCGATCGAATGGGGATTACTGGCTGCCTGTTGCGTAGGAGCGACGGCGGCCGGAGTACTTTGGTTGCCGGTAGTGCTGCTGCTGCACGACGCCCTCGGCCTTTCCGTAGGCATTGTCTACCCGGCATGCACCGCGGTCTTGATGCTCACCACCGCACCGCTGCTGCGATCGGTTACGGCCTAATTGCGGTAGGGCGGCCAATCCATCCTCGCGCCCGCAGTTGCCGATCGTGCCGCCTCTCTAGCAGCGCCAGCGAGGCGATCGCGCCGACCAGCGCAGGCACATGTCGGCCTGCGTATCGAAGGGGTCGCCCTGCGTGGCCAGGAAAGCATCGGCGGCCTGACCCAACGCGAGCACCGCCCACCATTCGATCATTTCGAAGAATGCGCTGAAGGCCAGGCAAACCGACACGACCAACACCCGCAGCCACCAGCCCGGCCGCAATGGCGACCAACGCACCAGGATCTCACGGACCAGAATGGCCGGCACAAAACCCTGCAAGAGATGCCCCAGCCGGTCGAAATTGTTCCGTGAGCCGCCCATGAGTTCCTTGGCCCAATTGCCGATCGGCACGCGCTCGTAGGTGTAATAGCCGCCGACGATCAACAACAGGGCGTGCCCGGCCAGTAGCAGATAAACCAGCGGCGTGAGCGGGTACCGCCGGTGCGTGACCACCAGCAGCGGAATGCCTACGATCACCCAACTCACTTCCATGAGCCACGTCAAGCGGTCGTAGGGCGCAATGCCGGAAAACACCAGCGCGACGACCACCAGCGTCAACAACATCGACGGCATATTGCGACTCCGACTGTTTGAACCTGCGGTTTGCACGGATTTCAGCGCTGCCCCTGGTCGATCACGTGCAACGTCTCATCCAATTTGCCCGAGTTGTCGATCTGTAACCAGGAGGCAACGTACGGATTCTGCCGCAACTCTTGGAAGGTTTTTTGCGGATCGCCGCAGTTAAGCACGGCCTCGGGCGGGACGAAGCGGCCTCGATCCGGATCCGCAGGGTCGTGTGAGAGCTTGCCGGCACGAAGAGCGCTTCCAACAGCGATACACGGCCAGATAGGGCGGCAACTTGACGTCCAGCAAGTGCAGTTGATATCCGCGGTCGACGAGCAGTTCGGTCACCTGTTGCATTTCGGCCAGCTTGTGCCCGGTTCCATCCAGCACCAGGCTGGATCGCCGAGCGACGGCCCGCGGCAACAAGACCTGCCACAGAATATCGTGGGCTTCGCCGTGAAACAGGTCGGCGTTCCAGCCTTCGTAGTCCGGGAGCTGCGATTGAATGTCGTCGGCATCCAGATGGGCGTATGTGCGGGTATAGTTCGGCACGACCTTGGCCAGAGTCGAGGTCTTCCCCGAACCAGCGTAACCCATCAAGAGCCAGGCGACAGGCCTTTCGTCCGGAGCGACAATTGCCTCCGACGGGAAAAACTTCTCCGCGAGCTGTTCCTGGAGTTGCCTGCGGGCCGGAGTGTAGCGGCCTTGGTCGTCGGCATGCTTTCGCCGGGTGTAGTTCAGCACGTTGGGGCCAAAATTCGAAAGCCGCTGCTGCACTTCGACATAATAGGGATGCGAGCGAATGCCTTGCACCAGTTCGTCCAGGTCGTTGGGCGAACGCGGTTCTTTGATGCGCGAATCGGCTTCGGCCAAGGCCGGAAACCCCGTTGTGCGTCGCCGCGCCAGGCCGGAGAATATGGAACGTAGAGGGTTCCACAGCCGCATCGCTCAGCTCCCTCGGGAATGTCCGGGGCGTTCGCACAGCCGGCACCCGCTGGCCTACAAGTTAACATGGAGACACGCTTTGCCTAGCGATTCACCGCCGAGAGGCCCTGGATTCTGGCGCGAGCTGACGGGCTTCGCAACCTTGGGCCGCGACGCCTGGGCCTTGCTCAGCACACACGAGAAGCGGCTGTTCTGCCTGGCCTGGCTGCTGATCCTCATCACGGCCGCCGCCACGAACGCCGTGCCGGTGCTGTTGGGCCAGATGGTCGACGCCATCCAGGCCCGCCGCGACCACGGTTCGATCTCGCAGCCGTGGGTCGGAATCGCCTTGTTCTATCTGGCATTGATTGGCGGCGCCGTGCTGCTGCGAGAAACGTTCCAGGCCGGCAGCAAATACGTGGTGCGGGTAGCATGCGCCCGCATCGATCGCGACCTGAGCGTGGGGCTGGTAGCTCATCTATTTCGCGAAAACCTGCTCACTCTCTCCAAAGAGCAAGTCGGCAGTTTGCATGGCCGGGCCATGCGGAGCGTCGATGGCTTCATTCAATTCTTGAAGGTGGCCTTCAAGGACTTCTTTCCGGCCACGCTGAGTGTCGCCACGGCGCTGGCTTATGCCTTCTATCGCCAGCCGCTGCTGGGTCTGGCCATGCTGGCCGCAATTCCCACCACGCTGCTGATCGCCTCGCGCCAATTGACCGTGCAAAAGCCACTGCACCTGGACATGCTCCGCGCCCACGAACGGCTCGATGGCCTGGTCGTCGAGCAATTGGAAGGCATCGAATACATTCGGGCCGCCAACACCTACGACCTGGAAATGGATCGGGTGCGCGGAGTTGCCAACCAGCGTCGCGATCGCGAATTGCGGCTCGACTTCTTCAACCTGGTTTTTGACGTCTGCAAAGGGATCAACGATTGGGGCTTTCAACTCGCCGTGCTCGGCCTGGCCATCTATCTGGCCGTGATCGGTTGGATTCGCGTCGGCGATATCATCGCCTTTTCGTTCTTGTATTCCAACATGATCACGCCGCTGCGCGACGTGTACCATATCCTCGACGACTCGTACGAAAGCGGCTTGCAGATGAAGGATCTGGCGGTCACGCTCGGGGAAGTCCTCGACCCGTCGTTCCGCTTGGATCCGCACGACGAACCGACGATCATTCGCACGTTCGGCGCACTGCATCCGCTGCCGCCGGCGGCGGAGTTCAGCGAACCGACGCTCAGCCCGAGCGTGCCGGTGTTCGTCGCCGATCGGCTCACGGTCGACTATCCGCTGGGCGATGGCCGCTGCTGCCGGGCGTTGGCCGGAGTATCGCTGGAGATCCGGCCTAACGAAATGCTGGGGCTGGCCGGCCCGTCCGGGTCAGGAAAATCGACGCTCGTGAAAGTGCTGCTGCGGTTGACGCATCCCACCTCGGGCTCGGCCACCCTGGGCGGAGTCCCCATCCAGAGCATTTCCCGCCAGACCATTGGCCGACTCGTGGGCTACGTCGGCCAGAGCCCCTTCCTGTTTGCGGGCACCATCAGCGAAAACATCGCCTACGGCTGCAACATCGCCGACGCCGAACGAATCCGCCAGGCCGCCGAGCAGGCCGGAATTCACGACGAGATCATGGCCCTGGCCGACGGCTACCAGGCCTGGGTCCAGGAGCGCGGTCAGAACCTCTCGGGCGGGCAGCGTCAGCGGATTGCCTTGGCTCGCGTATTTCTCAAAGATCCGCCGCTGTTGGTGCTCGACGAGGGCACCTCGGCCTTGGACAACATCAGCGAACGCCATGTGCAACAAGCCATCGAGAAACTGCGCGCCGGTCGCACGGTTATCCTCGTGGCCCATCGGCTCTCGACGCTGCAAACCGTGGATCGAGTCCTGGTATTTCAGAATGGACGGATCGTGCAAACGGGCACGGTCGACGAACTGACCAGCCGCCAGGGCATGTTCACCGAGATGCTGCGCATGGATCGCATCGAATCGAGCGCGGCAGTGCCGCGCTAGTATCAGATCTAGCGGGCAGTTACGTCATTGTTTCGCACTTGAGTGCCATGCCCACGGCCGCCGTGAGCATGCATTGGCGCGGCACGCATGGCCACGCAAGCGTGGACCATGGCACCCGAGATTCTTGCCGTGCCGGATCACTACGCTGCGCCGGCCTTCAGCCCGCGGGCCATGACCATGAAGTCGTCCAAAGCCTGGCTCACGTGTTCGAGCATGGCCGGCGTCAGGCCCGGGTAGACGCCGATGAAGAACGCGTCGCTCATCAGCCGATCCGTATTGGCCAGATCGCCCACGACACGATGTTGAATCCGGGCGAACGCAGGCTGTCGCAGCACGTTGCCGGCAAAGAGTTGCCGCGTCTGAATCTTGCGACCTTCGAGGAATCGGACCAGATCGGACCGGCTGAACGGCGCCCCGGGCCGCACGCTAAGCAGCAAGCCGAACCACGACGGTTCGCTCTTGGCCGTAGCCTCGGGCAGGATCAGAAACTCTTCGTGAGCCTTGCAGGCCGCCCGCAGCCAGGCATGGTTGGCGCGTCGCGCCGCCGTAAAATTATCAAGGCGCTTCAATTGCTCGCGGCCAATCGCCGCCTGCACGTCGAGCGGCTTGAGGTTATATCCCAGATGACTGTAGATGTACTTGTGATCGTAGCCCTCGGGCAACGATCCGAGTTGCCAGCCAAAACGCTTGCCGCAAGTATTGTCGACGCCCGAGGCACACCAGCAATCGCGACCCCAATCGCGGAACGATTCGGCAATCCGCCGCAGCCGGCCGTTGTTGGTGAGCACGGCGCCTCCTTCGCCCGTCGTCATGTGATGCGGCGGATAAAAGCTCTGCGTCGCCAACTGGCCGAACGTTCCGGTCAGCCGCCCGTCGTAGCGGCTTCCCAAGGCGTCGCAATTGTCTTCGATCAGCACCAGGTCGTGCCGCCGCGCGACGTCCATCACCACGCCGAGATCGAACGGGTTGCCCAGCGTATGCGCCAGCATGATGGCCCGCGTTCGCGGCCCGACGGCATCGGCCAACCGCTCGGCGATGACGTTGCCGGTCAACTGATCGACGTCGACAAAGACCGGCACGCAGCCGTACTGAACGATCGGAGCCACAGTCGTCGGGAAACCAGCAGCCACGGTCAACACTTCGTCGCCGGGGCAGATCGGGCGTTCCAGTTGCGAACTAGTGAGCGTTGCAAAGGCCACTAAGTTGGCGCTCGAACCCGAGTTGACCATCAGCGCATGTTTGACGCCGACGTAATCGGCCAATTCCCGTTCAAAAGCCCGACCCTGCGGCCCGAGCGTCAGCCAGAAATCGAGCATCGAATCGACCGCGGCCACCATTTCTTCTTCGCCGAAAACGCGGCCTGCGTACGACACCTGCGTCTCGCCGGGGACGAACGGTCGGTCGGCGTGGCGCGCGTGATAATACTGCCGTACGAGTTCCAGGATTTGCCCATGCAGAGCTTCCTGGGACAAGCCGGGCGTCGGGGCGTGCACGGGAGTTGGGTCCATGACAAGATTCCAGCGGCCGGTCCGGCCCGTTAGGCGACCCTTCGTCGGCGCTCGATTGGCCACGTCGGCCGACGCTGCGCGGGTCTGTTGGAGAAAACTTCGAATCTGCCGACGCACACCCGATTCGTCCAATCCGTGCTCGCGAATCAAGTGTGCGTAGCTTCCACACATTTCCGAGAAGCGATCCGGAATGCCAATGCGGCAAACCCAAGTGGGCGGCATGGCTGCCGGCAATTTCCGCCACGGCCGAGCCCAAGCCGCCATAGATCGAATGTTCTTCCAGGACCACGACGCCTCGGTGCGTACGGCAAATCTCAGCCACGGCCTGCTCGTCGAGCGGCTTGACGCACGGCACGCTCCACACGCTGGCATTCGTGCCATTGCAGGATCGTCGGCCACGGCCAGCGCCGTCCGGACCATCGAACCGGTGGCCAACAAGGCCAACCCACAGCCTGGCCGAACGAGCAGCGGACGGCAACCGTCGAGCCGTGGCGCTTCGGCATGCACCGAGCCGAGATCGGCTTTTCCCATCCGCAAATAGACCGGCCCTCGAAGATTCCAGCGCCCGGCGGAAGCAACTCTGCATTTCCCAACCATCGGCTGGCGAAAGAATCGAAAGGTTCGGCAGGGCTCGCAGCGCCGCCAGGTCCTCGCCACTCTGATGGCTGGCTCCCAAGGGGCCATAAACCACGCCCGCCCCGTCGCCTATGAACACCATCGGCAGGTTTTCGTAGCAAACATCGAGCTTGATCTGTTCGTAGACCCGGACCGGAACGAACGACGCCAGCCCATAGACGATCGGCCGCAGACCGGCCTTGGCCAGGCCGGCCGCCATGCCGACCATGTTCTGCTCGGCCACGCCGGCATTGATGAACTGCCCCGGACACTCGCGGCGCAGCTCGTCGAACAGCGCGTAGCCATGGTCGCCTGTGAGCAATAAGACTCGCTCGTCTTGCTTCGCGGCGGCAACCAGTTCGGTAGAAAAACTGCTACGCATGATTCAACTGCTTCCCAAGCTCAGACTGCGACGGCATCAATCTCCGCCAGTGCGGCTTCATATGTTTCGGGGCTTAGCCGCAGGTAATGCCAGCGGTTGTCGTGCTCCATGAACGAGACGCCTTTGCCCTTCACGGTGTGGGCCACCAGCGCCTTCGGCCGCCCGCTGGTGCTGCCTCGTAATTCGACCAAGGCTTCGTCGATCGCCGCCTCGTCGTGACCATCGACAGCGCGGGCTTCGCAGCCGAAGGCCTCCAGTTTTTCCACCAGGTTTCCCAGCGAGAGCACGTCTTCGGTCCGGCCCATCGCCTGGAAGCCGTTGACGTCAAAGATGACCGTCAGATCGACAAGCCGGGCTTGCGCCGCGAACATCAAGGCTTCCCAGACCGAGCCTTCGTTGGCCTCGCCGTCGCCGACAATCGCGTACGTCCGCTGTCCGGTGCCCAACCGCTGCGCCGCCAGGGCCAACCCAACGCCGACCGAAAGCCCGTGCCCCAGCGAACCCGAGGTGACTTCGAGCCCCGGCACGAGCGCGTCGGAAAGCCCCTTCAGTCGAGTACCGTCGCCGAGATAGTGTTTGACGTCGTCGTCGGTAACCCAACCCAGTTCGCGCAGGCAGGCGTATTGGGCCATAACGCCGTGCCCCTTGCTGAGCACCAGATAATCCCGCTGCGGCCAAAGCGGATCGTCGCTCCGCAAGCGCAGATGCCCCCGGTAGAGCACCGCCAGCAGTTCCACGATCGAGAACGCGCAGCCCAAGTGGGCACTCGAACCGCGCAGCGCCATCTCCAGGATCGTGCGTCGCAGGACGGTCGCAGGGAAGTTCGCGTTCATGTTCAATAGTCTCCAACTCACGAACTGCCGACAGTACGTTTCGATCGACTAGCCCGCAAACGACGGGCCGAGCTTTGCCCCGGCCGCGAGCCGTCGCCAGCCACGCGCCGCCGCGCCCGCGATTCGAGATTCAACGTGTAGTCGACCAGCCACAAGGGGCGATTCTTGCCTTCGGCATAGATCTTGGCGATGTACTCGCCTAAGACGCCGATGCCCAACGACATGACTCCCAGATTCACCAGCAGCAGCATTAAAACCGTGGTGATCCCGGCCGGTGGGTTGGTGAGAAAAGCCCCGACCAGGTACACGCCGCCCAACAGGGCTGTCAGCGCCAGAATCGCCAGCCCGAATACGCTGAACATCCGCAACGGCTTGATCGAGAAGTTGAGCACGGCGTTGACGGTGAAGCCGATCAAATGCGGCATGTCCACCTTGCTCGTCCCGCTGGTGCGTCCCAGCCGCACGTACGGAATGCCGATCTGCCGGAAGCCCAGCCAGTGAATCATGCCTCGCACGTAACGGTTCGACTCTGGCAGCCGAGCAAAGGCATCGCGCACCCGCCGCGTAATCAGGCGAAAGTCGCCGCTGTGCAGCGGCAGCTTGATCTCGTCGCTCATCCAGGAGATGAAACGCATCGCCAACATCGTGGGAATCGTCCTTAGCGGCGACTCGCCCGTCCGCTTCGAGCGAACGCCGTAGACAATCTCATATCCTTCCCGCCATCGGGCGATGAACTCCGGAATCAGTTCGGGCGGATCCTGCAGATCGGCGTCGATGACCATGATCGCCTCGCCTCGGGCCGCCAGCATGCCGGCCGTGATCGAGTTCTGATAGTCGAAATTGCGGCTGAAGCGGATGAACTTCCAGCGCGGGTCATCGGTGCAGATCTGCCGCATCAGTTCGGCCGTTTGATCGGTGCTGCCGTTGTCGACCACCACGACCTCGAACGGCAGTCCAAGCCCTTCGAGCACGTGCGTCAGCTTGGCATACGTCGAGGGGAGCACCTCCTGCTCGTTGAGCACGGGCACGACCAGACTGAATTCGATGTTCGTCGTAGGCGACATTGAGTTTCTTTCCCGGCAGAACGTATTGCTTGCTTCAGGCTAAAAAAGGGTACTCAAACCGGCGCGTTGGCCCAGCGGCTCGTTCGATCCCTCTCGCATTGGCTTCCCGCATGAACAGCCCCCGGCATGTACGGCAGGCACGACGCCTGGCTTTCGGCCCAGGCCAGCGTGCGTTCGATTCCCTCACGCAGTTCGACGACCGGCCGCCAGCCGGTGATCGAAGTCGTCTGTTCAATGCTGGCCACCCAGGCCTTCGGCTCGTCGGCATCGGCCGACTGCTCGCCAAAGCAAATCTCCTGCGGGTCGAGGCCGCAGATAAGGGCGATGGTTTCGACCATTTCGCGCACGCTGTACTGCCGCCCACTGCCCGCGTGCAACACTCGGCCGACGGCTCCCGGGCAATGCGCTGCCGCCTGGAGCAAGCGGAGCACATCGTCCACGAAGATGAAGTCTCGCGGCTGCGCGCCGTGGGTGACGCGCGGAGCTTCGCCGCGGCGGCAGCAGTCGATCACGTAAGCCACCAACCGCGCCGGATCTTCCCAAGGACCATAGGCCGAAAAAATGCGCACCGTCGAGACCATGCGGCCTCGATAGGCCTCGGCCCGGCAGAAGAGCGTGGCGGCCGCCTTGCTCACGGCGTAGTCGGTACGCGGATTGAGTTGATCGTCCTCGCGGATCGGATGGTCCTTATGACCATATTCCGACGAACTGCCCGTGTGTACCAGGGCCCGGTAGTCGTGCCGGCTCAGGGCTTCGAGCAGGTTGACCGTGCCTTGCACGTTGGTTTCAAGAATCTCGGCGCGCTGAGTTTGCACTCGATACACGCCATGCGCCGCCAGATGATAAATCACCTCGGGCCGGATCGAATCGACGGCCCCACGCAGCGCTGCGGCGTCGCGCAGGTCGGCTTCGTGCCGCCGAAAGTGCCCGTCGAGCCCGTTCAGCCGCCAGGCGGGCGAACCGTCGCGCAGGACGAGATGAACCTCGTGCCCCTGGGCAAGCAGATCACGCGTCAGGCAGGCTCCCACGAACCCGCTGCCGCCAGTCACCAGGATTCGCTCGGCCATTGTCATCGGGGCGTCTTCTGGTTCGAGGATATTCCCGCGGGTATTGCCTGAAGCCGTGAGGCTGAATCCGATTGGCCGGCCAACCAACACTTCACCCACGCGTAGATGCTGTCGCCGATGCGGCTATAACCCTCAACCGATGGGTGAACGGCGTTGTCGGGCGGATAGTCTTCGACCGGATCAACCGTGGCCGACATCGGAACCAGAAAGATGCCTTCTTGCTCGCGCTCACCGAAACATTCAGCCAGTCTCGCGGCAAACTGATGCTGGCGAAGTGCGATCGTCGAACGCTTCAGTTTGCGGAAATCATCCATTGCCCGATACGCATAGGCGAACGAGTCCTGGCTGGCGTTGACGGGTTGCGTGAGCCAGATGGCCAAAGCCGCATGGGGCACCGCTTCGCGAAACGCCTGTACCAATTGCTGGGCGTTGCGGAGTATCGAATCTTCATCCAGGATGAAAATATCGTTCGGGTTTGGTTTCCGAAACTGCTGAAAGACATCGTTGATGCCCAATTCGAACATCACCAGGTCGGGAGGTCCGTCGGGGCTTGTCTCGCGCAGATAACGCGGGATGTCGAGTTTTGCATGTTGGTCAGCGTCGAGGAACAGGATCGGACTTTTGTCCGGCGCACCGAACATCCCCTTGCCCGGATCGTTATAGCGCAAAAAGTGCAGCCACGTCCAACCGTTATAGCCCTCGTGAACGACGCCAGGCCGCGCGTACATGTAGTGGTTCGTTCCAATCCACGTCACGCGGGGATTGTTCGGCGTCGCGAAAAGTTGGTCGACACGGTTGGGATACAACGTGGCGTGAGTGACGCTATCGCCCACAATCAGCACCCGCAACGACTTGCCGGCTCCGGCATCAATTGGTGCAACGCGAACTTCGGACGTGCCACGCAGCAGTTCCTTGCCCTCGAAATTGCTGACGATCAGTTCAAATGGATGGGCGCCGACCTGCTCAGGGGTGAACCTGGCTGTCCAACACCGTCGCCCGGTCGAACCGCCGGCGCAATTCACCTTGAAAAACAATCTCTCGGCGAGCGTGGGCGTCACGATGTTTTCGAACGGGATGCGCAATTCAAGGCCAGGGTATGCGTAGAGAACCTTCGGCAAGTAAAGTTTTAACGGCGGATCGTCAGCATCGCTGGTTGCCTCGGGAGCATTCACGGAGGGCGGTGGTGATATTGCTGACGGGATGGGGGGCGCCGCGGCAGTTCGAATTTGAACCGTCCCCGGCGCGATTGGAGGCGCGGCCAGGATCACCCGGCGAGATTCGTAACAGATCCACCCCACGACGAGAACCACCAACGTGGTCGTGATGGTTCGTCGCGGCGGCCTCCGTCCGAACAACAAGCGACGCGAGAGCATTGACCTTCCCCCTGGACGCAGTTAAGCCGCGCACTGCCTTCGGCCGCATACATTCCGCAATCGGCCGCGAGGATGCACGATCGAGCAAGCGGCCCTGTTCATGTCGGTTGTCCCCGTGCGTGCGGCCGCGAAAAGTTGGCCGCAGGCGGCAAAAGCCGGGCGTTTATAACTCAAAGCCCGATAAGGGGTCAAGGTTGCTCGCATGCACCGGAGTGATGCCGTTTGCGCGAACTGCTCTTTGCCCCACGCGTGTGCCACATGCTTTGCCCTTCATCACCGACGCACTTCTTGCTAGCACGTTGGCGACATTGCAGGGGCAACATTGCGGACTCTGGCTGCAATCATCGCCCCAAGGGTTGCAGATTCGAGGTCATCCGGGACGATTGAGGCGAACCCGAATGAGTCTCGGGGGTCAACTCGTACAGACATGCTCGCTCAGAGTCTCCTACGCGACGCATCCTGGCCGAGATGCCCTCGAGCAACAGCTTGCTGCCAGGATTGAACTTCGAGCCAATCAGTATCTGATCCTTGAAGTCGTGGTCCATGAGCACCCAAGTGCGATTGGGCGAATCGAGCGCGGCCAACAGGTCTCGGTACTGCTCGACCTCGAGCATTTGAATGACCGAGGCCGGCGCGACCGAAGGAATGTGCGCGGCCCAATGCACCAGCGACGCGCGGTACGAAAGAATCAGCAGCTTGTCTTGACGAGCCACGTGCCGGACGAGCAACTGGGCGTCGTCGGTAACCGGCGAGTGAGGGTCGCCGATGGTGGCGAGTTGCTGGCTGATTACGGTTCCCAGCTTCGGAGCGGATTCGATCAGGCTGGCAGCCGACCCGATCATGCACCAACCCAACACGCCTACGGTCGCGTATGCCAGCACGCTCCGCGGCTGCAACCGCAGATAGTCGAGTGCTTCGTCCAGCAACAGCGGCAACAGCACCAGCGCCGGCCACCAGGCCAACAGCAAGACCAACGGATGGCTGCGGCCCTGGAAGTAGGAGAACAGCCCGCATCCCAGGATCGAGATGAAGAACACTAGCGCGGGCCGCGGCGAGGGATCACCCGTGCCCAACGCGGCCAATCCGCGAGCCAACCCCGCCAGATAGACGAGCACCACCAGGATCCATATGCCCGGCAGCGGCATGGGAAGCATGTTGAAACCGTGGATGTAGAACAGCCGCTGGTAGGCGAACAGGCCTGCAAAATCGGGCCACTGGCCGGCCGTCAGGTACTTGGCCACGGCATAGGCCGCGATCACCATTGCCAGCGTTGCGGTAACAGCAAGGGTATGGCGAACAGCCGCCTTGAGCCGCGTCGACCAATCCGGTTCGTGCCAGGCATCCAGCCACAAGGCAGCCAGCCATGTCAACCAAACCACGATTCCCGAATCGATATTCCACAGCACGCCCACGGCCACGAAGAAAGCCGTGAACCAGTACAACCAGGCGCGAGGCCGATTGAGCCATGACCAATAAAGCAGCAGCAGGCCGGCCGGAAAACAGAACCGCAACGGCATGTATTGAAAATAGCATTCGAAATAATCGGTGTGACACGGGACCAACTTAAGCAGGAACAAGGCCCAGCCGTTGTAGAGCAACGACAGCAGCCCCAGCCATTTGAGCACGCCGCGCGAAACGGCGCCGTCGAGTACGAACCAGATTGCCGCGAACGAGCACGCCTCGATCAGCCCGAGCACCGCCGTGAACCTCGTAATCGACAGCCCGATGACACCGAAGATCGGGGCCAGGAAGTCCGCGTAGAGTCCGTACTGGCTATTGCAGTCGACGAGCAAGTGCCGCCCCAACGAAACCTGCGAAACCGGATCGAAGACCGCGCAAAAATGGAGATTCTCCCAGGCGTATCGGTTCGCCACGCCGGAAATGCAGGCCACTCCCACGACGCCGCAGCAGGCCACGCCCAGGACTCGGCCAACCATCGAGCCAATGGGGCCAAGCCTTCGCGAGATCACATAGGCGGCAATCGCCAGTGGCGCCAGCAGCAGCGCCGACCAGGGGCGTTCGTAGAACAAATTGCCGGACAGCACGAAGTTTTGCTCGGCGGTGAGTCCAATCCACACGACCCCCAGCAATAGTGCGGCCAACGAAACTTCCAGCAACACGGCGGCGATACGCGTCGCCCGGCTGCCGAGGCTGGGGATCTTCGTGAGCCCGAACGAGCATCCGGCCAACAGCGCCGGCGCCAGCAGGCAGCCCAGCATGTAAGCCGTTCGCTCACCGGGCTCAGGATCGCAGTATTGCCCGTCGACCATGCCGGCCGCGAGGCGCTCACGCTCCGCGGGCGAAACTTTGTAGCTGTGAACCAGCCACGCAGCCAGGGCGCGAACAGTGCGACGCTCAACACGATCGAGCACGCGGCCCTATTCATCTCGGTTTCCCCGGTGCGTATGGCCGCGGAAAGAAGACCGCGGGCGGCAAAAGCCGGGCGTTTATAACTCAAAGCCCGATCGAGGGTCAAGGTTGCTCGCAAGGGCCGTAGCGGCGCATCGACGTAGTCGTAGGGTGTTGTCGAGCTTTGCGCTGACGCACCAGATACGGAGTATAAAGCTGACGGTGGTGCGTCAGCGCAAAGCTCGACAACACCCTACAGATTAAGACCCTTCAGGATCCGACATGTTGCAAACGGCCTTGACAGAAATCAGCCATTCCGTGAAGACCTCGGAGCATGGTGCGCAATACCCTCACCGCCGATCAGCGCGAACCGCGGCTTCGTCGCGTGCGGGCGTTGCTAGCAATTCCCGGTCTCGTCGGCTGGATCCTGGTGATCTTGCTAGCAGGCCATTTCGCGGCCAGGTGCGCCCACCACCACCGCGCTGCCGCTCGCAGCTCGCAACATTTATCCTCGCAACTATGCGTTCAGCCTTTCGCTGATCGCCGGGCATGGGCTGGCGAACTTCCCGGTCGGCCCCACGCCAGCCTGCGAGCCAGTCGATGAATTCCTGAAACTCGAACGCGAGCGGTTGAGCTCCGAGGAGCTGCAAGCCGCGTTTCGCCAGCCCTGTCCCGAGTCGCTCGACGCGGTCTATCGGCTGTGGGATTCGCTCACCACGACGCGCGTGCTCGACCTCTACTTTGCAGCCGCGCTTTGGAAATGCTTCGGCATCAGCTGGCAGGTGCTGTTCACGTTCTATGCGCTGGTGAGCACGGCCTGCTGCGCAATGATCTTTCTGATCGCCCAACGATTGTCGGGCGATCCCTGGGCCGGCCTGGCCGCCGCGTTGCTCTTCTTCGCATCGCCGTTGGAAGGGCACGTGGCCGCCATTTCGATCCGCGATGCCAATCCGGCCTGGTTCGCCATCGGCTGCTGCTGGCTGCTGGTATGCGTTGTCGATACGCGCCGCAGCCGACTGGGCAATCTTGCGTCGTACGCAGTGCTGGGCGTCGTCGCGATGCTCGGCACCGGCTGGCGGTTCGATTCGCTCCTCTGGGCTCCTTTCTTCGGGCTGTCGATGATCGCCGTCATGACGGCTCGGCGGCGAGGTTGGCGGCCCGTGCTGTTGGCCACGCTGCTGTTCGTCGGCGGGGCGGCAACGACGCGCGCCGCCATCGTGGCTCTCTTTCCAGCCGGAGAGATGGCCCCAGGCACCGGCTTCCACATGGCGGCCTATGCCGACTTCACACGTGCAAACGTACTGGGCCTGGAGAACAGCCTGCAAGTGAACCGCTGCGACGCTCAGACGCTGTTCACCGCTCGCCTCGTTTCCGACCAGCAGTCCGACGGGCACGCGGAGCCTGTTGAATACCTCAGCCCGCGTTACGCCCGATTATGCCGCGAATTGTTCCTCGACGAGGCCCGCTACAATCTCTATCCTTGGGTCCGCGGGTTTCCGCGATTCTGCGCGAAATGCTTGCACGGATTCTCCTCGGCTGACACGTTCTATGGTGTGCCACGCACGCAGCTCGACAGCGAGCGGATCGAATGGCTCAAGCCCGTCTATCGTGGGCTGTTGGACCCGCTGACTGCTTGCCTTCCCTGGTTATTGCTGGCCGGCATCATCGCGCTAGTGCTGCGTCCGGTCGAACGAACTATGCCGTGCGTCGTGGCGGCCTTCGTGCTGTACTACGCGCCCGTCCTGTGGCTCGTGCTGCCGGAAGCCAAGCATCTGACGCCGATGCTGCTGCCGCTGTGCGTGCTGGGAGGCGTGGGCCTGGTCGCCGCGTGTCGCGCATTGCAGCCGGCAACCTGGCGCCAATTGGAACCTCGCGTAGTGGGGCAACGGCTGGCCTGGTGCGGCGGCGGCCTGGCTTTGGCCACAGTCTGTTGGAGCCTGGCGCTGCTCGTCGCACGTCCCATTTCGTGCAATGAGCGCCGCACGCAAACCGCCGCGATCCTGGCACTGGCCGACCAGAACGGCCACGACGCTTCGAACCTCGTCCACGGCGACAGCAGCTTTTCCGTGCGGTTCGAACCGGGCGAGCAGCGCGGTTGGCAGGGCTATCTGCTCAAGCTCGCGACGGGCGACGAGCCCGACGCACTCGTCTGCCGGCACATTCGCTCGCCGCGAGATTGGCTGTGGGCATCACTGCTGACGACCCGGCACCGGCTCGCACCGCACGCTGAGCAATACTTTTTCGTGTCCGCATCGCAGGGCGGCCAATACGGCGACCCGCGACCTTATCAGCTGCGCGTCGATCTGGGACGCCAGGCCCGCGTCGTTTCGTGTACGAAGATCGATCTGGCCGACTGGAAGCGGCTGCCGGTGGCCACGGTGTTTCGAGCTGACGAAGATCAGCCCGGCAGTCCCGACGCGGACGAGAACAACTCGACGTTCACGCTGGCCGTTCCTCCGACGTGGGCTTCGACGATCACTGACGAACCAACCCGCATGCGAAAGTTGCTGGAAATGCCCTGGCAATCCACGACGCGCCCGCAAGCGTCGGCACGCCCCCTCGACCATCTATTGGGACGCGACCCGACGACCGGAGCGTGGTGGCTGGCGGTCAATTATGGCACATCGTGCCTGGGACGAGTCGTGCCAGAACTAGATTCCAGGAGCTTCCGCTCCACGATGCAATGCGGAGATTTCAACGGCGACGGCGCAACCGATGTCGTGGACTGGAACCGGCAGACCGGTGCCGTACACGTAGGGATTTTCAACGGCACAAGTTTTGACTGCCGCGATTGGGCAATTTGGTCCATGAAGACCAACGGCGGCTTGGTCGTCGGCGATATCAACGGCGACGGACTGGACGATGTTTTGCTCACCGATCGCGAGGGGCATTGTTCGCAGGCCGGCATCTCGCGCGGCAATCGCTTCGAGATCGAACCGTGGGCGTCGCCCGACAGCGCCGCAGACGCTGCGGAGTTTCTGGCCGGCAATTCCAACGGCGCCGTGCGGCCGATCGCGGCGCGCCCGTCCAACTCGAACAGTTATGCGCCGGCGATTTCAATGGCGACGGCCGATCCGATCTGGCCGGCACGATTCCCAACTCTGGCCTGATCTGGATTGCGCTAGCCGAGGAGTCGACGTTTCGCTGGCAGGCGTACGGCGGCTGGCTGAACACGGCCGGAATCGGCTGCATCAAGCCCATTAATTTCTGGCTGCCGGCGCGCACGCCGGGTCAGGCCAAATAAAGATGCCGATCGCGCCGTCGCCATGAAATCGATTAGAATTGACGCCGCCGTTTTGTGACGACCGTTCCAGTTTTGGAGACGTTTATGCATCATGCCGTTGCCTGGCTGATCTTCATCGGAGCCTCGTGTCTCGAAGTCGGCGGCGACGCCGTGGTGCGCAAAGGGCTGCGCGGCGGAGGCGTCGCGCTGGTCGTGCTGGGCGCCGTGCTGCTCGGCCTGTACGGGCTGCTGGTCAACATGGTCCCCTGGGATTTCTCACGATTGCTCGGCGTTTACGTGGCCGTGTTTGCCGTCGTGAGCATCCTGGCCGGGAAATACGTGTTCGGAGAATCGATTCCAATTTCGACTTGGATCGGCCTGGCGATCATTGTCGCAGGAGGCCTGTGCATCCAGTTCGGCCCGATGATTTTCGACCAGGCGCCGGCTGCCTCTTGAGGGCTGCTGCTCTCGCTATTTACTTCCCGCTGAGACCTCTTCAGCCGCGGCTTCGGTGGGAACCGGCCCGGCCACCGCCCGTGCTAAATCGGCCCAGCGACTGTGGAATTCGGCAATCGCTTGCTGGTGCCTCTCTCGCAGTTCGATCAACTGCCGCTGCGCCGATACGAGGCGCAGGAAGTCTCCTTTACCAGCGATGTAGTCGGCCCGGGCCGACTCGACGTTCTGCCGCGCGGCCGGCAGCGATCGGTTGGCGTACAAATCCACGATCTGGCGCATTTCCAGGACTCGCTCGTAAGCGGATTGAACATCGTTGTTGATGTCGTCGATCCGCTGTTCGTATTCGGCCTGGCGCTGGTTGAGTTTGAAAATGGCCTCGCGCACCGCTGCGCGGCGTTTCTCCAGGTAGATCGGCACGTTCATGTTCACGCCGACCTGCGACGCAGCGGGCCCTGGGTGCTTGACGGCTGCCAAAACGAGTCGTACTGGCCCATCAGATTGAAGTCCGGCAGAAACTCTTTGTTCGCCAGCGCGAGCGACGCCCGGTCGGCGCGTATTCGCGAGCCAATGGCGGCCAGATCAGGCCGGCGCTCGACGGCCGTCGCCCGTAGCACTTGGACCGGCGCGGGCGTGAAGGCCAGGGGCAAGTTCGCCGGCGGCGGCGGAATGGGGTAATCCGGCGGCAGGTGCATCAAGGTGTTGATCCGCGCCATCGCCACTCGGTTCATCCGCTGCAGTTCGACTTTCCGGCGCGCCAAATCGGCCAGTTCTACCTCGGCCTGTAGAATGTCCTGCTGCATCACCAGGCTGGCCTCGTACTGCCGGCGGGCCGTGTCGCGAAATTCCGACAAACTCTGCGAATTAGAAGCATTCAGCTCCAATTGACGATTGACGAGGTAATACTCGAAGAACGCCAGCTCGGCCGTCTGCGTCAATTGCAGCCGGGCCTCGGCCACATCCATTCGAGCGGCATTCGCTTCGTTCTGGGCGACTTGTCCGCGTAGCTGCCGTTTGCCCATCCAGGGAATCTTTTGCGAACCGCCGACGATATAAGCCGGCGTCACTGTACTCGAATTCCACGACCCTGGAGCGGTCGTCGAATTGAACATCGGATCGTCCAGGGCAATGGCCTGCGGGTAACGCTGCGTCGCCGCCTGCCAGGTGGCCGTCATGGCTTGCAAGGAGCGATTACGATTGAGCACGTCCTGCACGAACAGGCCGAGATCCAACTCGGTCGGCCCCGGCGCGGCGACTTCCACAACAGTTGCGCCCCGACCACTTCGGCCGCGGGCAAAGGCTGCGGCGCTTCGAAGGCAACTTGCGCTACCGGGCTCACAGGAACCGCCGGCGTAGCAATCGGCGCGCTGGACGCAGGCGCCACGCTCGGTACGCTTTGACTCAGCGGCGGAGGAGTTGAGGCACAACCCGCTGCGCCGGCCATGACGGCCAGCGAAAGCGCAACCTGAGCGCAGCCAAAACCCTTGCGGATCGACATAGGCCCGTCATCCGTAACAATCGCGGTTAGGCTTTGTAGCTGCTGGCGGGTTAGCACGAACGATTTATCAAGCATGATCCGGCATCGCGGATCTACGCTTACCATCGGCAAGTTGGGCATTTGCCGGTCAGCGCGTTAACTTCCAGTCCTATATTCACTACAACCAATTCGAGAGATGCTGCGCGACCGCTACACTCGTTCGAGCCTGCGCAGGTCGCAATTGACACGATTGGTAGAATACGTAGGATGAAGCTAGCTTAGTTCGTTCCTGACTGGGTTGGATTCCATGCTGTCGCGTCGCAAACCACTGCGAATCACGATCGTCACGGGGATGATTCTCCTGGCGATTTTCGCTAGTTTGCCGGCCACCTCGTGCTATTGCGCCGACGGTCATTTGAAGCTGTTCTGCGGCGGTCATTACGCAGGGTCGCCTTCGCCGACTGCCAAGGCGTCGCCCGATTGCTGCCAATGCGACCACGACGCTGATGAGGCGGCGAATCACGGCAGCGACTGTTGTCATGGCAAGGATTCGTCGCAGCCTGGCGGCAATCGCTGCCAAGAGATCTCCAAGTCGCTGACCACGACCGTGGCCAGCATTTCCCTGCCGGCGTTGGACTCGCATGTGTTTGCCGTCCTGCCGGCTGAAGTCGTGGTACACCACGCCTTCCCCTCTCTTCGCAATGCTCAGTTGGAGCGCATCGAGTCGGGCCCACCGGTCGACCTGGTGATCGCGCTCCATACTCTCTTGATCTGAGCCTGCTCTGCGTAAGCTAGCTTGGCAGCTTTGCCGAGAGATCTTGCGTTCTCGCTTTTGGCCCAACATCGCCGCCGTTCGCCTGCGACGTTGCACATGAATTTTGGAGCGCGGATTCGCTGCGCTAAGAAGTAAACCTTGGTGGCCTGATGGAGGGCAGCCGTACTGAAGCTGGCGGGTTAGCACCAATAAGACGTCCGGCTTTGTGTTACGGCTGCCCTTCCTCCGGCCTCCGCGGCTGAGAAGTACCGCCCGGCTAGTTCACAGGAGTATGTACGATGGCGATGAACAATCATTCTCTCTTCGATCACGAATCGGATGACGTCGAGCCGATGCCCAACGACGAAGGTGGCTTGCGTGCGCCTCCGCATCTGAAGGGCTGGCGCAAGGCGTGGTGGTGGTTCGATTTCGTCATTCTGGTGAAGCTCGCCCGGCTGCGCTTCATCGCGGTATTGGTGGTCATTGGCGCGGTGATCACGCAATGGGATTTGCTGGCCGCCTACTACGACAAATGGACTCGGCCGGCCAGTGCTGCCGAAACCGCCGGCGGCGATGTACGAGTGGTTCTGCCCCATGCACCCCTCAGTGGTGCGCGATAACTCTAAAGACAAGTGCCCGATCTGCTTCATGCCCCTCTCGAAGCGGAAGAAGGGGGACGTGCATGACGAGGTTTTGCCGGCAGGCGTCGTCACTCGCGTGCAGCTTTCACCGTATCGCGTCGTCCTGGCCGGCGTGCAAACGTGGACGCTCGACTTCGTGCCATTGGTGAAAGACATCGCGGCCGTCGGGTTCGTCGAATTCGACGAGCGAGGCCAACGCACCGTATCCGCCCGGGCCAAAGGCCGCATCGACCAGCTCTTTGTCAATCAGACGGGCCAAATGGTCGCCGAAGGAGACGTGCTCGCGTCGCTGTACAGCCCGGAGCTGAACGTCACCGTCCAGAATCTGGTCGACGCCAAACGCAACAACAGCCCGGAGCTGTTGCGCAGCGCTCGCAATCGGCTGCAACTGCTGGGAATCAGCGACGACCAGATCAACGACATCCTGGCCAGCGGCAAAGCCAACACGCATCTGAAAATCCGCTCGCCAATTAGCGGTCACGTGATCAAGAAATACATCCGCGAAGGCCAATACGTCGATGAAGGCATGCCGCTGTACGAAGTCGCTGACCTTTCGACCGTCTGGATTCAGGCTCAGGTGTACGAAGACGACATGAGCTTTTTGCCGCTCGACCAGTCGCACGCTCCGGGTGACTACGCGGCCAGTGGCGTCACCGTCACGGCCACGACCCGTGCGTTTCCCAACGAACCGTTCCAGGGCCGTCTGGCGTTCATCTATCCGCACGTCGATGAAGCCACGCGAACCGTGACCGTTCGATGCGAGTTGCCGAATCCCGGCCACAAGCTCCGCCCTGGCACGACGGCTACGATCAACATTCACGTGCCGGCCAGCAGCTTGAAGCGGCTCGTCACCAGCACCGCGGCCGATCGCCAAGCGACGCGAAATGCTCTCGCAGGGAAGAGTGTTGGCCGTGCCCGACTCGTCGGTTATCGACACTGGCAGCCAACAGATCGTTTATCGCGAGGCGGCGCCGGGCGTTTACGAGGGCGTGAAAGTCGAGCTGGGGCCGAAGATGACCGGGCCGGAAGATATATGCGTTCTATCCCGTGCTCAATGGCTTGAAGCCGGGCGAACGGGTCGTGACCTCGGGCTCGTTCCTGGTCGACGCCGAAACGCGGCTCAATCCCGCGGCCGGATCGATCTATTTCGGCGGCAGCGGGGGTGGTAAATCAGCCCCGTCGAGCGTGACAACGTCGTCCGTCGACGCCTGAAGATCCCGACGCCAAGATCGCGGCATCTCTGGCCACGCTCTCGGCCGCGGATCGCCACGAAGCGGAAGCCCAGAAGTTCTGCCCCATCTTGCCAGCGAACAGGCTGGGTTCGATGGGCCCGCCCGTCAAGCTGACGATCGAAGGCCAAAGCGTCTTTCTCTGCTGCGGCGGTTGTAAAGACAGCGCGCTGAAAAACCCGGCCACCACGCTGGCCAAGGTCGCCGCCTTGAAAGGCAAGAAATGATCGAAAGAATCATCGAGCTCTCGATCCGCAACCGCTTCCTGGTGTTGATCCTGGCCGCGGCGCTGACCGTGGCCGGCATCTTCGCCATGCTCAACACGCCGGTCGACGCGATCCCCGACCTGAGCGAGAACCAGGTCATCGTCTTCACCGACTGGATGGGACGCAGTCCGCGCGAGATCGAGGACCAGGTTACCTATCCGCTCTCGCGCAAGCTGCAAGGCCTGGCCGGCGTGCGGGCCGTGCGCTCGTCGAGCGAATTCAACTTCTCGATGATCACGATCATCTTCGACGACAACATCGACTTCTATTTCGCCCGCCAGCGGGTCACCGAAAAGCTGGCTCAGGCCAACACGTTCTTGCCGGCCGGCGTGGTTGCCCTACCTGGCTCCCGACGCCACGGCGCTGGGGCAGATCTTCTGGTACACGCTGGAAGCCAGCCCGTCGAACCCGGTCGATCCCTCGCGGCTGTGGGCTTTGAACAAGTTCTACGTGGCGCCGCAACTCAACGCCGCGGCCGGCGTGGCCGACGTGGCCGTCGTCGGCGGCTTGCCGCTGGAATACCAGATCGACGTGCGGCCCGAGGCCCTGCGGGCCTACGGCATCACGCTCGGCGAGCTGTACGCGGCCGTCGGCAAGAGCAACATGCCGGCCGGCGGCGGCGTCGTGCAGAAGAACAACGCCGAGTACATCGTCCGCGGCGTCGGCTGGATCAAGAACAAGAAGGACATCGAAAACACCGTCATCAAAGAGGTCGACGGCACGCCGATCTACGTCAAGCACGTCGCCACGCGTGCAACTCGGCACGCAGTTCCGCCGCAGCGTCTACGAGAAGGACGGCAGCGAGGTCGTCGGCGGCGCCGTGCTGATGCGGCACGGCGAAAACCCGCTGACCGTCACCCAGCGCGTGAAGGACAAGATCCAGGAGTTGCAGCCGGGCTTGCCCGAGGGGGTGCATATCGTCCCGGCCTACGACCGCACGCGGCTGATCACCGGCGCCATCCACACGCTGACCGAAGTGATGGGGCACGAGATGATCATCGCCTCGCTGGCCATCCTGCTGATCCTGATGCACGTTCGCAGCGTGTTCGTGATCTGCATTACGCTGCCGCTGGCGGTGCTGTTCTCGTTCCTGATGATGTCGGTGCTGCGCAAGCTCGGCATCATCGACATCCAGGCCAACATCATGTCGCTGGCCGGCATCACGATCTCGATCGGCATCCTGGTCGACCAGGCCATCGTGATGACCGAGAACGCCACGCATCATCTGAAGGAACATTTCGGCGACAAGCAAGTCAGCGGCGACATCCGCGAGCTGGTCATCGACCCCTGCCGCACGGTCGGCCGGCCGATCTTCTTCTCGGTGATGATCATGCTGCTGTCGTTCATTCCGGTGTTCATGCTCAGCGGCCGCGAAGGGCAAGCTGTTCCATCCGCTGGCCTTCACCAAGAGCTTCGCCATGATCGGCGTGGCCTTGATTTCGATCACGGTGGTGCCGGCCTTGATCCCGACCTTCATCAAGGGCCGGCTGCGGAGCGAAGAGGAAAACCCGATCGTCCGCAGCTTCATCCATATCTACAAGCCGCTGCTCACCTGGGCCCTGCCGCGCTGCAACCTGGTGATGTGGATGTTCGCCGTGCTGCTGATCATGGCGGCGGGCATGTTTCCGCTTGCAGGCGATCGTCGGGCTAGGGTGCCAGCGAAATCGCCTGGCGATTGCTGTTTCTTCGTGGTGTTCGGCGTGGTCACGGTCGCTCACCGTGATTTCACGACGCGAGGTGGCCTATGGCAAGCCGTGTCGCTTCGTCAGTCTGGTGCTGATCGGCCTGTGGTCGTATCCACTTCACGAAGATCGGCGTGGCCTTCATGCCGGCTCTGGACGAAGGGACGACGCTCGACATGCCGATCACCGTGCCGCGGGCCAGCGTCACGCAGGCGGCCGACGATCTGAAGGCCCGCGATGCTCTGCTGCGCGGCTTCCCGGAGGTCGAGTCGGTGATCGGCAAAGCCGGCCGGGCCGACACGCCGACCGACCCGGCGCCGTTGGACATGGTCGAGACGTTCGTCAACTTCCGCCCCAAGGAGCTGTGGCCCAAGCGGGTGCTGAAATTCAACGACGCCGCGAAGCAGGTCGTGCGGTGCTCAGTCGCTGGAAGACCACGGTTACGTGGCTCCGGCGCTCCATGAAGACGACCGCGAAAGCCTGCTCAACGATGCCACGCAGAAGGCGCTGAGCGCTTCGACGAGACGATGCGTGAGTTGGCGCTGCTGCGCTACCAGGAATTCGAGCGCGAATTGGGACCGATCCTCACTCGCTACGTCGATCGAACGAGGTCGTGCAAGCAGATGCGCACCGCCGGCGACCTCAGCTGGCCAGCCGACGGGGACGAACGCCAGGAAATCGACAAGCTCGCGGCCAGATTCTCTCCGGAGTACGGACCCTGGCTGGCCAAGAATCCGGCGCTCGAGGACGTGACGCAACTGGTCCGGCAGGTGGCCGAGCAACTCAAAGACGCCGGGGCGGTCAAAGATCTGGTCGAGCGCCTTGGAACTGAAGCAATCGACTTGGGCCGAGCTTGTCTCAGCGCGCTGGCCGAAGCCCTGGGCGCGCACCGCCAGACATTCGCCGGCGAAGTTTTCGACAGTCTGGTCCGCCACCGCGCAGCGAACTCTGGCACGAGCGCGTCAAGCAGCATCAACTGGGAACTGTTCGACCAGGGAAGTGGCCGCGTTCACGACCTATGCCATGGAAGAACTGGTCAAGGGGCGCCAAACGCGGCTTCGTTGCTGAAGACGGCCCCGCAGGCCGACGATTCACGCGCGTTATGCCGCGGCCGTCCTCAAGAGCCAACTTGGGCAGCCGTTCGACCAGGCGGCCTTCGCGACCGTTCTTGGCCTCTGCGCGACGAATTGAACAAGCCGTTCCAGAAAAGCGTCTTCTTCTGGCCGCGGCAAACCGGCCCCAAGGGGGACCTGGTCGACGACGAGATGGGCCGCGTGCTGCAAGTGCCCGGCTGGAGCAACATCTTCACGCAGCCGATCATCAACCGCATCGAGATGCTCTCCACCGGCGTGCGGACCGATATCGGCGTCAAGGTCTTCGGCCCCGACTTGGAGACGATCGACAGAGTCTGCAAGGAAATCGAAGCGGTCCTCAAGCCGATCAACGGCGCCCGTGACGCCATCGCCGCGCCGATCATGGGCAAAGGCTACCTGCAGATCGACATCAACCGCGAGACAGGCGGCCCGCTACGGCATCACCGTCGAAGACATTCAGAACGAGATCGAAGTCGCCCTGGCCGGCCGGGCCGTGACTTATACCGTCGAAAAGCGCGACCGTTTTCCGGTGCGAGTCCGCTACGTCCGCGCGGATCGCGAAGACGAAGAGCCATCCGCCGGCTGCTGGTCAGCCCCGGCAACATGAGCGCCACCGGCGCCTGAGCGGTGCAATGGCAGCGGCGGCAGCTGCCGGCAGGGATGTCGTCGAACGCTGCCGCGACCAATGGACCGCAGTCCAGCCGGCGCACTGCGGCCACGCCCGAACACGCCGTCTCCGGCAAGACGCTGATTCCGCTTGAGTGCCGTGGCCGACGTGCGAGATCGTCGAAGGCCCGGCCATGATCAAGAGCGAAAACGGCCGGCTGCTGAACTACGTCACGCTCAACGTCCGCGGCCGCGACATCGTCGGCTTCGTCGACGAGGCGCAGCGCGTCGTGTCGCAGAAGGTCAAGCTGCCCGAGGGAGTGCACATCGAATGGAGCGGCGAATTCGAGCACCAGGTGCGGGCGGCCCGCACGTTGCGGTTCGTCTTTCCGGCCGTGATCGTGCTGATCTTCGTGATCCTGTACCTGACCTACAACGATTTCGCCGACGCTTGCCTGATGATGCTGGCCGTGCCCGAGGCCTTGGCCGGCGGCGCGTTCTTCATGTTCCTGTTTCCCAAGATCATGCACGGCTGGTCGGCGCCGCCGATGGATTTCAGCGTGGCCGTCTGGGTCGGCTTCATCGCCTGCTTCGGCATGGCCACCGAGACCGGCATCATCATGCTGGTCTATCTGCGCGAAGCGATCGAAAAACGCGGCGGATTGGAAAACATCCAATCGCTGGAAGAACTGCGCCAGGCGGTGATCGAAGGGGCCGTCCACCGCCTGCGACCCAAGCTGCTGACCGAAGGCGTGGCGATCATCGCCATCTTTCCCATGGTGTTCGCCACGGGCGTGGGCGGCGAAATTCTCGCGCCGATGGCCCTGCCGGTGCTCGGCGGATTGCTCATCTCCGACGAAGTCGTCGATCTCTTTTTGCCGGTCCGCTTCTATTGGGTTCGCCGAGCCCGCTGGCTGAAGCTCCAGCAGCAGCGCCGCGCGTCGCATCCAACCTGCCAACGACCGAGACGATCGTCTCTGCGTAGTGTGTTTCCACCACCGGGGTGAAATACTTCGCGATAAAAACCCCAAAGAAGAAGGATTGGACACCGCCGCGCCTATAATCGCCCCGCATTGAATCTCGTCACCGAGCCGGCTCGAGCCGGCTCGACAGACTTTTTCTCAAGGGGGTGATGCATGAAGAAGCGGAGCCAAGGCAAAACCACGCAGCAGCGCGGCCACGACCGGCGTGATGGCCTGGCAGGACGACCCGCTCTCAAAAATGCCGGCCATCGCGCAGCCGGTGCCCAATCTCAACAAGCCGCCGCTGCGGTTCAAGATCAAAGGCCCGGCGCTCAAGCCGGGCATCTATCCGGCCGGGTCGCCCGGCTTCCGATATTGGGCCGCCGCCGAAGCCTTGCGACGCGGCGGCGATTTTTGGGCCCCGATCCTGGGCGTCAAGCGTTGGCAGCCGGGCCCGGTGCTGCAAGTCGGGCTCGACGAGGGGGTCGATTTCAACGCCTACTACGATCGCACCGAGCTGGCCTTCTTCCACGACACGGCCGACGGCCAGATCGTCTATTCGGGCGAAAGCCCCGACATCGTCTGTCACGAAATGGGGCATGCCTGTCTCGATGCGCACCGGCCGCAACTGTGGGACACGCCGTTCATCGAAACCGGCGCGTTCCACGAATCGTTCGGCGACATGAGCGCCATCTTGTCGGCCTTGCAATTGCCGAGCGTGCGCACCGCGGCTTTGAGCGCGCGTGGCCGCAGGACAAGGCTTCGTTCTTGTCGCGATTGGCCGAACAATTGGGCTGGGCCATCCGCCAGCAGTACCCCGACGCGGTCGATCCCGATTGCCTGCGCAATGCCTGGAACAACTTTACCTACGTCGATCCCCAGACGCTTGCCCGACAGCGCCGGCCGATAAGTTGTGCGCCGAGGTGCATTCGTTCTCGCGGATCTTCACCGGAGCGTTCTACGAGATTCTGTCGGGAATGCTCGCCATCCGCTCGAAGAAGCCGACCGAAGCCGATCTGGCCGCTGTAGCGCTCGATTGGGCGCGGCTGCTGTTGGACGCGACGGCGGCCGCGCCGGTGCAACCGAACTTCTTTGCCCAAGTCGCTTCACACATCATCGACGCCGATACGGTCCGCTTTCACGGCAAATACCGGGCCACGCTGACCGACACCTTCGTACGGCGGAAGATCATCCCTTCGTCGGCCGTGCAACCGTTGCTCGAATCCAAACGCCGACTCTCGAAGCAAGCCCTGGCGTTCGCCTCGCACATTACGCAACCAACCCGGCAGGTCGGCATGCAGCGAGTACGGCTGGCCGCCAAGGACTTTGGCCTACCGGCAGGCGATCTCGTTGTTCAGATTCCTGTCGAGCAGAAGCCGGCTCTGATGGTTTCCTCGGCCTTGCTGCACGGCGAGAGCGCTAACACGACCGCGTTCGAGCAGGCAAGCCATCGCTTCGTCTCGATGCTCTTTGCGCACGACCGCATCGACACGGGCAAAGTGCGACGCTCGCGCAGTCGCGTCGCAGCCACGCCTGCACAATCGACGCGACGAATCGCAGCCAAACGCAGTGTCCGAGCGAGCACTCGCCACACGGTACAATCTCCGCCAATCCATAGCCACGCGCTCGTCAAAGCCGGCGGCGGGCTGCGACTGGTGCGACGGCTGTTCGTCTGCGGCTGCTTCCGCGGATAGCCTGGCTTATTTACCACCGACGCACAGACACACCGAGAGGAACGACGGAGAAAAGACGTTTTCTCCTCATTGCGTTCCCTGTGCCTCTGTGCCTCGGTGGTTCTTGCCTTTTTGCGCAGCTCCGGATGCCCCCGGGCGTATCGCGCGTGTATAATGGGGGTAGGTGGCTCCGCTTCCACTCTATCCGCACACGAGGTCGATATGGCTAAGAAGAAAGCCAAGGCTGCGGGCACTGGCCGCCCAAGCAGTGCCCGGGCAAGCAGTGCCCGGGCAAGCAGTGGCCGAAAGCCGGCTGCCAAGCAAGCTCCGCCTTCGGTGGCGTCGCAGTTGCCCCAGCCGACTGCGGCGCAAATCAAAGCCGCAAAAGAGAAATTCGAACAGGGCATTCTCGTCCGCGGCGAGGCCGTGCCGGCCGGACAACCTTTGCCGCCGGGCGCCACGCACGAAATCGTGCCGGCCGCTGATGGTGGCCCGCCAGAATTGAAACGCAAACGGTATTCATTGCGCTAGGATCTGGTATTGGAACTTCGTCGGGTGGGCACCGCCCACCATTTTTGTCCGCACGCGGTGCATGGTGGGCAGTGCCCACTCTACAATTCCGAATTGACGGTGGGCAGCCCTAAAGCGCACTGCCAGCCAACCAACCGGTGCTGAAGGCAGCTTGAAAGTTGTAGCCGCCGATGGGTCCGTCCAGGTCGAGCACTTCGCCGGCCAGGTACAGATTCGGCACCCGCTTGCTGGCCATGGTGCGTGAATCGACTTCGTCGAGCGCGATGCCGCCGGCCGTGACCTCGGCCTTCTTGAAACCGCGCGTCCCCGTCACTGGAATCGCCATCTGCTTGATGGCCTTCACCAGCCGGCCGCGATCGGCCTTGCTCAGTTCGGCAGCTTTCCGTTCGGGCGGCAAGCTCAGCTCGGCCAACAGAGCCGTGGTCAATCGCCGCGGCAGTTCCTCGGGCAAGATGCTCGCCAGTTGCTTGCGTCCTGCCACCTGCGGCTTGCTGGGCAAACCACTCCACCAGCGCCGTCTCGCTCATTGCCGGCAGGAAATCGCACACCAGCACGAGCTTCCGCGGCTCGGGATGGCCGCTAATCTCGCGGCTGACGTCGAGCGGCGCAGGGCCGGAAAGCCCGAAATGCGTGAACAGGAAGGATCCGCGCCGCCGAGTCAGCAGCCGATCCTTGCCACCCGGAGCGGCCGGCTCGACAACCCGCAGCTCGACGTCCGGGATCGTCACGCCTTGCAACTCTCGAACCCAGGGCAGGTCGATCGTCACCGGCACCAGCGCCGGCCGCGGCGGCACAATCGTGTGCCCTAAATCGGCCGCCCAGCGATAGCCGTCGCCGGTCGTGCCGCAGCCAGGATACGATTGGCCGCCGGTTGTGACCAGCAACTTTTCAGTCCAGATTTGCCGGAGCGGCGTCCGCAACTCAAAGCCGTCCGCGACAGGCTTCAGTTCTTCGAGCGGCTCGCCCAAAGCCAAGGTGCAGTCGGTGCGGCGCAAGCGGCGCAGCAGCGCTTCGAGCACGTCCAGCGCCCGGTCGCTTTCGGGGAAGATCTTGCCGGTCTCTTCGACCTTGGTGCGGACGCCTTCGGCCTCGAAGAGTTCAACGACCTGCTGCGGCGACAGGGCCGCCAGCGCCGAATACAGAAACTTGCCCTGCGAGCCAAAGGCCTCGACGATGCCCGCGCGATCGGTGGCGTGGGTCAGGTTGCAGCGTGTGCCGCCCGACATCAAAATCTTGACGCCGGGCTTGGTGTTCTTTTCCAGCAGCAGGGTCCGGCGACCTCGTTCGGCCGCCCGGATCGCGGCCAGCAAGCCCGCCGCGCCGGCCCCGACGATCACGGCGTCCCAGCGCGAGTTGGTTGGTTCCATGAGCGTTCTAGCCGCCTCGACATACTGGCAAGCTAGCGCTTGCCGCTCGCCGGCTCACTTGCCGCTGTAGACGTGGTTGGCCGCGGCGACACTCGCGCCGGCATCGAAGCGGTAACCTTGTTCGGCGAGCAACTGTTCCAGCGCCCCGAGGAACAACAGCACGTTGCGCGGCCGCGAGCCGTGACCCATCAGGCCGATGCGCCAGGCCTTGCCCTTGAAGGCTCCCAATCCGCCGCCGATCTCGATGCCGAACCGCTCCAGCAATGCACGCCGGACCTGGGCATCGTCAACGCCGGCAGGCACGAGCACGGCGTTGAGCATTGGCAATTGATGCCCCTCTTGGGTCGCATAGCGAATGCCGATGGCCGCCAGCCCGGCTTTCAAGGCCTGGTGTTGCAAGGCATGCCGACGGAAGCAATTCTCCAGCCCCTCTTCATGGATCAATCGCAGCGCTTCGTACAGGCCGTAGGTCATGTTGATCGGGGCGGTATGGTGATACACCCGCTCTTCGCTCCAGTAGCGGGCGAGCATCGAGACGTCGAGGTACCAACTCTGCACCTTGGTCTTGCGGCCCAACACCACTTCCATCGCCCGAGCGCTGAACGAAACCGGCGCCAGGCCCGGCGGGCAGCTCAGGCACTTCTGGCTGCCGGAATAAATTGCGTCGATGTTCCAGCCGTCGACTTCGACGGGCACCCCGCCCAAAGCCGTGACCGCGTCGACCAACAGCAGACCGCCGGCCTCGTGGACCGACTGCGAAATCTCCTCCAGCGGCTGCAAGGCGCCGGTCGAGGTCTCAGCCATTACGATGCCCAAGACTTTGGGTTTGGTCTTTGCCAATGCCTGTTTAATATCGGCCGTGGAAAACACTTCGCCCCAAGGCCGATCGACGCGTGTCACCTGGGCGCCGGTGCGCGTGGCCACGTCAACCATGCGCTCGCCGAACACGCCGTTGACGCACACGATCATCGAGTCGCCTGGCTCGATCAGGTTGACGACCGTGGCCTCCATTCCGGCCGAACCGGTCCCGCTCATCGCCATGGTCATCTGATTTTTCGTGCGAAACAGCGACCGCAGCATTTGCTGCATGTCGTTCATCAGTTGTAAATAGTAGGGATCGAGATGACCGACGGTGTTCGCGGCCATCGCCCGCAACACGGCGGGATGAATCTCGCTGGGGCCGGGGCCCATCAGAACGCGAACGGGAGGATTGAGCGGCGGGGCAATGGTGGTCATAGCGAGTACCTCGGGAGACAATGATAAATGCTAAATGATAATTGCTAAATGATCCGAATTTAGCATTTATCATTTACCATTACTTCCTGCACTAAGCGGCTGATCTGCTTGAACTCCGGCGTGCCGGCCACGCGGCACCATTCGAACAGCGCGGCTTCGGTCGTGGTCAGAACGGCGCCGGCCGAATCCATCCGCCGCAGAGCTACGTCGCGATCCACCAGCCCACGCGAGCCGGTCGCATCGACCGCCACGTAGGGCCGAAACCCGGCGGCCAGCAGGTCGAGCACCGTCTGCTGCACGCAGACGTGGGTTTCGATTCCCACGACCAGCACTTTGAACACGTCGCGCTCCCGCCAGGCGTGAAAAATGCCGCCGCACTCGCCGCAACTGAAGCTCAGCTTGGCCTCACGGCTCTTCAACCGAGCCGCCAATTCCGGGACCGTGCCGCCGAGACCTTGCGGATACTGCTCCGTGCCCGCCACGGCTACGCCCAGGACATCGGCCCCGTCCAGCAATCGGCGGATATTCCACACGATCCGCTGATAGTCCGGAACGAGTGTAATCAGCTTTCCTTGCACGTCAACGACGAGCAGGGCCGTGTCCGACGGCGACATCAATTCCGGGCTGCGGGGCAGGGGTTCGTGCTGGCTCATACGCGTAGCATAACGGATCAATCGTGGGCTGGCGAGCCGCTCACGGCCTGAGCGTTCGGCATGCAATTCTGCCACGCGCGAGCCCAATACGGCCGGGTCGCGGAATAAAGAAAAGGGTGGCCGGAAATAAACGGAAATGCACGGAAATATGAATCGCAGTGGCCTTACGCTCGTGAGTCAACCGGGCAACGGACAAGACCATTTCCCGTTCGCGTGAATTCGCGTTCATTTCCGGCCCTTTTGTTTTGCCTTTCGTTTCTTTGCCGGCGAATCTTGCCGCTCTCGCGCCTCTGGCATGTGTGCGCGTTTTGCGCCAGAATGGCCGCAGGCCTGAGCCTCCCTTTTTTCGACACCATCCCGCGCCGAGCAGCCACCGATGAAAACCCGATCGACCACCATCCTGAGCGTGCGGCACAAAGGGCAGGTTGCTGTAGGAGGCGACGGCCAGGTGTCGCTGGGCAATTCCATCATGAAGGCCGACGCCAATAAGATCCGCCGCCTGGCCGACGGCAAAGTCATTACCGGTTTTGCCGGCTCGGCGGCCGACGCATTTGCCTTGCTCGAACGCTTCGACTCGAAGCTGAAAGACTACCCCGGCAATGTCGTCCGTGCAGCCACGGAACTCGCCAAGGACTGGCGTACCGACCGCGTGCTGCGCCGGCTGGAAGCCCTGCTGGCCGTCGTCGATGCCAAGCACACGCTGCTGGTGACCGGAAACGGCGACGTGATTCAACCGACCGATAGCGTGCTCGGGATCGGATCGGGGGCAACTATGCCGTGGCTGCCGCCCGGGCGCTGCTGGCCCATTCCGACTTGTCGGCTGCCGAAATCGTCCGCCAGTCGCTGCTGATCGCGGCCGGCATCGACGTCTTTACGAACACCAACCTCACGGTGGAGGAGTTGCCGTGCGCGACCTGACCCCGCGTCAAATCGTGGCCGAATTGGATCGGCACATCGTCGGCCAGGCCGACGCCAAACGGGCCGTGGCGATTGCCATTCGCAATCGTTGGCGGCGGCAGCAACTCCCCGAAGACTTACGGGCCGAGGTAGCGCCGAAAAACATCCTGATGATCGGTCCCACCGGCGTCGGAAAAACCGAGATCGCCCGGCGGCTGGCCAAATTGACCGGCGCCCCGTTCATCAAGGTCGAAGCCACGAAATACACCGAGGTCGGCTACTACGGCCGCGACGTGGAGAGCATGGTCCGCGAGCTGGTCGAGAACGCCCTGGTGCTGGTCCGGGAAACCGAACGCGTCAAGGTCGAGGAAGAAGCTCGCCAGCGAACTGAAGAGCGACTTCTCGATCTGCTGGTTCCCGCGCCGTCAAGCACCGACGAACTCGAATCCGACGGCGAGCCCCGCGAACGTCACCAGCGGACGCGCGAAAAAATGCGCTCGATGCTGGCCTCGGGCGCGCTCGACGACCGCCGCGTAGAGCTCTCGCTCGAACAACGGGCCATGCCCATGATGCTCACCGGCATGGGCATGGAACAGGTCGATCTCGACCTGCAGGGAATGTTCGAAAAAATCCTGCCCCGTAACACGGTGCGGCGCGAATTGTCGGTCACCGAGGCCCGCAAGGTGCTGTTCGAGCAGGAGTGCGAGGCCCTGCTGAACCAGGAGCAGTTGCGTGCGGCGGCGATCGAGCTGGCCGAGAACCAAGGCCTGATCTTCATCGACGAGCTCGATAAGATCGTGGCCAGCGACAGCAAGGGGGCCGATGTCTCGCGCCAGGGCGTGCAACGCGACCTGCTGCCGATCGTCGAAGGGACGACTGTGCAAACCAAGTACGGCTACGTGAAGACCGATCACATCCTGTTCATCGCCGCCGGCGCCTTCCACCGCGCCAGCCCCAGCGATCTGATGCCCGAGTTGCAAGGCCGGTTCCCGATTCGCGTTGAGTTGAGCAACCTGACCAAGGACGACTTCATTCGCATCCTGCGCGAGCCCAAGAATTCGCTGACGCATCAGTACGCCGGCCTGCTGGCGACCGAAGGGATGAAGCTGGAGTTTGCCGACGAGGCGATCGACGCATTAGCGGATTACGCCTTCCGCGTGAACCAGACGACGCAGAACATCGGAGCCCGCCGGCTGTACACGATCATGGAACGACTGGTCGAAGAGTTGAGCTTCGACGCTCCCGAACGCGACCACGGCCACGTCGCCATCACGGCGGACTACGTCCGTCAGCGGTTGGAAGAAGTCGCTGGCGACGAAGACTTGAGCCGGTTCATCCTCTGAAAAACTTGGGACGAATCTATAGTTTCGTCTGATTGCAAACGATAATCCGGGCCAGGGGCGAAGACCCCAGCGCGGCTTGCGAGCAATGACCGCAGAGGCTCTTAGAATTGAGAAAGTGCTCGGGACAATCGTACAGCCATCTTAAAAGAAGACGTTGAGCATGCACTTGGAGTACGTCGTGCTTGGGCCCCCCATCTCGAATCAGCAGAGCAACTCGCAAGGCAAGTCAAACTTGGCGACTTGGAAGGGCAAAGTGACGACCGAGGCTACGAACGGATGGAAGGCAGCTCCGCTGACAGGCAAGCTAAAGGCGATGATCATCAACTTTCATGACGGAGATAAGCCATCGCTCGATACGGATAATATGTCCAAGCCAATTTTTGATTCGATGAATAAGCTTGTCTACGGAGACGATCGGCAAATCGGGCAGGCCGAGCTTGTGCATGTCCGGATCGACGCGCCAATGGTTTTCGCTTGGGCATCGAAGGTGCTCGTGAGCGCGGTTCAGGCAGGCAATCAATTCGTGTGCGTCCGAGTCGAAGATGCTGTAGACCCCTTCCCACTCCCGAAGTGATCTCATGGATTTTGAAAAGGCGATTCAAGAAGTCGCGGCAAATTACTCGCAACGCGGCCACCAGGTGATTGTGCGGCCAAAACCGGACGAACTCCCCAAATTTGCGAGGGACTTCAAGGTCGAAGTAGTCGGCACGCAAAGGGACATTGGCGTTCTGGTTTCGGTTAAGAGAAACCGCGATGAATTCTCTGCTGATCCTGAGACGCAGCGCTACGCGGAGATTACGAGCGGACATCAAGGATGGAGATTCGACTTCGTACTTCTGGAAGGAGAAGGAATTCGCAGAGAAGTGCAGGGGGCCAAAGAGCCTTCCAACGATCAAATCAGTGAGATGCTCGCTGTTGGCGAGCAACTACTGGGCATGAACGTATCGTCTGCGCTCATTGCTGCTTGGGGCGCATTTGAGGCGGCAATGCGAAGAAAGCTAAGGTCCGAAGGGGAAACGGCCGGTTGGGGAACAGCGCCGCGGCAGATGATGAACGAACTGGTATCCAACGGAACGTTTTCGATGGATGAGTATTCACAGCTTGAGGCGGTTTCTCGATTACGAAACGAGATTATTCATGGCTTCGCAACACCGTCGATCGATTCAGGAGTCGTTGGCTTTATCATTGCGACCGCGAGACGACTCATGGACGAGTCCCAGACCGTGAAGTCCGCGACGTGAGGGAGATTTTAGCCGTTGCAGATGCTCCAAGTCCGACACATGCGGCTGGACTACCGACTCATCATTCCCCATTCCCCATTCCCAATTCCCCACTTGTTTTCAATTCCCTAGTTAATCGTTCCGCGATCGCCTCGCACTCCGGCCCGGTTCCGCAAACCTCGAACCGCCGACTCGTTTCGCCCGTGACCTCGATGCGAATGTCGAGCCGATCGGGGGGCAACGCTGGCTCGACGCGTTCGGCCCATTCAATGATCGACCAGCCGGCGCTGGCCAGATACTCGTCGGACCCTAAGGCGAGGAATTCGTCCTCGTCGCGCAGGCGGTAAGCGTCGAAGTGGTGAATCGGCTGCCGGCCGGCATAGGTTTGCACCAGTACGAACGTCGGGCTTACCACCGCCGAACGCTCGACGCCGGCGGCAGCAGCCAGGGCCTGCACGAAGCGCGTCTTGCCGGCTCCCAGCGTGCCGTGCAATGCAATCACCGCCTGCGGCGGCAACACCCGGGCTAAAGCCATTGCCAGCCGGTCCGTACCAGCTTCGTCATCGACAGAACATCGAAAGGTCTTCATCTTTCGCGTTTTCCCGCTTTCGCGTTGTCGCGATCCGTCTTCGTTCTGCCCAGCATATTGATAGGCTTCATTGCCGATCCAGTTCGTGCTCAAAACCGCGCGGCTCCAGCGGCCGCTGGCGACCTGCCGCATCGACAGCGACGAGCCCTGCGCCGGCCATAAATTCGCCGATCATCGTCAGCGGCACGCCCAGCAGTTGCTCGCGCAGCATTTGCTCGGCCGCGGTCGGCGGCACGGCCAGGATCAGCTCGAAATCTTCGCCGTCGGCCAGGGCATGCTCCAAGGCCGTTACGCCGTCGGCGCGCTGAGCAGCCAACTCATGAGCCGCCGGAGCGATGGGAATGCGATCGAGAATCAGCCTGCGCTCCGCAGCCGCTTTCGGCCGTCAGCCGCGCCAGATCCAACGACAGGCCGTCGCTGACGTCGATTCCCGCGTGCAGTTCGTAGCGCCGGTGCAATTCGATCGCCTCGCGCACGCGGGGTTCGAAATCGAAATGCCGCCCCAGGATGCTACCGCCGAACGAGCCAGTGACGACGATCTTGTCTCCAGGCCGCGCCCCGCTGCGCACCAGCGGCCCGCGCATCGGTCGGCCGGCCGATGAGCGTGACGCTGATCGCCAGCGGTCCGTCCCAACTGTTGGTGTCGCCGCCGGCCAAGGCCACGCCGTACTCTTCGGCCAAGGGCTGCAGGCCGGCATAGAGTCCTTCGGCCAGTCGCTGCCCTCCGCGGCGAGGCAGCACCAGAGCCACGACCGCAGCCACCGGCACACCGGCCATGGCCGCAATGTCGCTGAGATTCACCGCCAGGGCCTTGCGTCCGATTTTCTGCGGGATCGGCCTCGTCGAGGCGGAAATCAACCTGATCGGTCAGCATGTCGACCGTCACCAGGCAATCGCTTCCCGAGCGGCCAACGCACGATGGCCGCATCGTCGCCGATTCCCAACAGCAAATCGGCGTGCGGCGGCACGCGGCTGCGCAGCCAGGCAATGAGGTCGGTTTCCATTGGAAGCAGTGGTCAGTTGCTAGTGGTCAGGGGCGAGTGCCGTTGACCTCGATGATACCAGCCGCTGGATGTCGACTACTAGCCATTGACCACTGGCTACTGGCTACTCTGCACCCGATTGGCCAGCTTCAAGTGGCCGTACAGCGTCTCGCTGCCGCGGATGATGTAGAACTTCAGCGGGTCGAGCTGCGTGAAGTCCGAGCGGCCGAGGATGTAGTTGACGTTCTCCAGCGAGACCGTTTCCCAAACGTGCATGCCTACCAGCACGTCGCCGCCGCGAATGCCTTGCTTCGCAGCCGGGCTGTCAGGGCGGACATCGACTACGGCCAGGCCGCCGCGATAGCGCGATTTGAACTGTTGGAACTGCTTGGCGGCGATCGGCTGCAACCGCAAGCCGATCAGCTCCCACACCGGATCGGTCTCGGAAAGCGGCCGAGGGCCGGGAGCCGATCCGAGCACCAGTTTCATGGTGAGTGGCTGGCTCTTGCGTTCCACGCGAACATTCACCGTTTCGCCGGCATGGTGGCCGAGCAGGGCCCGCTCCACGTCCAACGGGCGGACGACCGGCTTTTCGCCGACCGCCGTGATGACGTCGCCCGTTTGCAGGCCGAGCCGTGCGGCCGGGCTCTCATCGTCGATGCTTTCCAGCACCGCGCCGGTCGAAGTAGTGCTGGCCTGCGACACCAGTCCGTGCCAGGTGTGGTCGAGGCGGCGAACGCTCAACAGCTCGGTGGCCACGGTCATGACCTTGTCGGCCGGAATGGCGAAGCCAATGCCCTGGGCGCCGGCCCGCACCGCCACGTTGACGCCAATCATATCGCCTTCGATATTCAGCAGCGGGCCGCCCGAGTTGCCAGGGTTGATGCTGGCGTCGGTCTGAATCAGGTCTTCGTAATTCTGCGCGTCGCTCACCTGCACGGTGCGGTGCAGGGCGCTGATGATGCCGCGGGTCACGGTGTGCTCGTAGCCGAAGGCGTTGCCGACGGCGATCACGGTCTCGCCCGGCATGAGGTCGCTCGAAGTGCCGATGTGAATCACTTCCAGCGGCCGATCGGCGTCGATTTTGATGACCGCCAGGTCGGTCTTTGGATCGTGCGAAATGAGCTTGGCCACGAAGCTTTCGCGGCTGCTCGTGGTGACCATGATCTTCTTCACGCCGTCGACGACGTGGTGGTTCGTGACGATGTAGCCGCGTTCGTCGACGATGACGCCCGTGCCCATGCCGTTGACGCGGCGCTTGGCGTCGCCGTTGCGGGAATCGGCGGCATCCACGGTCTTTTCGCCGTGGATGTTGACGATCGACTCGCGGGCTCGTTCGACCGCATCGACGATCGCCGTGCGGCGAGGCTCCGATGCGGCGGTCGATCGAGGGGCGGCAGACCCCAACATCGCTACCGAAAGAAATGCCGCAAGAACGCAGAACTCACGTCGCCCTAACAGTCGGGCGGGTTGGTGGCGCATGGCTAGCTCGTCGCGGTTTGTCGTGAAGATCATTGCCGACCAACACTGTGAGCCACAACGCTTGATGAATGCGGCCGCACAGCAGACTGGAACACTACATCGGTTATCCGGTGTGGAGCGCTTCAAAGGGGGATGTTCCAGGCGGTATAAGATGCCCAGCTTGTCATCGTTGACGGCGACGACACGCGCAACGATGCGAATTACTTCAAAATCTGCAAGGATGCCGTCAAATCGGCATCTTTCGAAGCCTTCTGCTTACTGGCGGTGCTGGCGCTGGCTGGCCTCGGTGGAGAGTCGTCCGACGGCGCCGGGGGCGCGCCTGAGGAATAGGCAACGGCTGCGGCTGCACATCGATCGGCGCCGGCGCCGGCGTCGAGTCGTCTGCCGAGCGGGGATCGTAGCGCGGACCGAAGACCGGGCGCGACGGCACCGGCACGAACTGCGATTCGGGCCCTTGCACCACGACGTTTTCCACCGGTGGCTCCGCCGATCGACGCGTGCGGCGAGCCACATGCTTGTGCTTATGCTTGCGTTTCTCGGCAACCGGAGGACAGGCTGCCGGCGGGCAACTGGCCGACGGTGTCGGGCAAGTCGCCGCATCGTCCGGTGGCGGAGGAGCGTCGGCCATCTGAACGGTAGCCGGACCGGCATCTGGCGATGCGGGACATCCGTTCCGACAGTGAACACAATGTTGATGCGGTTGCGGCAGTTGGTTTTGCGTCATCGCCGAGCCCGGGCAACATGGGTTCGCAGCCGGGCAGCAAGGATTACTGCATCCGGCAGCTAACGCACACGCCAGCCCCAATCCGGCCAGCGGCAATCGATACCTCACGCTCATCGCAGCTTCCCCCCGGAAACGTCGAAGCTCCTAATCTCCCCCTAGTTCGTATTCGGCACGCTCAGCCGTCAAAATTAGAATAAACCGAAATGACCACCCAGCTTGCCGAGACTTCCGCCGTCGCGCACGCTTGCGTGGGCATGCTGTGGGCCGAAAAAATGGCCACGCAAGCGTGGCCACGGCACCCAAACTGCCGCGGCATGACGCGGCGTTAGCGGTCCGTGCGATCGCTGGGGAATGCCAGCTTCAGAAGCTGTAGCAGCAGAAAGCCCCCCAGCACCAACACCAGCACATAGGGCCAGAGATGGGCCAGCGGAACATGCAGATTGACGGCCGTCGTGGCCACGATCACCAAGGCCAACGCGCCCATCAGAACCAGGCAACCGCCGGCGGCCATCATTCCCTTGAACGTGCCGTGCTCGGTGTGGTCTTCGAAGTACAGGTCGACCGTGCGGCCTCGACGCACGCTGCGCTCGATAGCATCGGCCAGTTCCATGTCGCGCGAGGCCTCGACCCAACTCGGTTGCACGGCCGCGCCCGCCAGTGCTTGCTCGAAGCGAGCCAGCATGACCCGCGGCGGATTCCAATCGTCGAAACTCTCTTGGACCGCTTCGCCGTGGAAGGAGCCATCCAATTGCCAGGGGCGGTTGCTATCAAAGATTTGCAGCGTGGCCTGATCTCGGCCGGCGATCAGCGTCAGCTTGGCGGCCGGTTCGCCTCCACAAGGCACGACCGACCAGCGGGCCAGCACATTGCCGGAGCCAGACATCTGCACCGATAGATTGGCGTAGTCGACCTCGTCGCCACGCGATGCCATGGCGCCGATGCGAGTCATTTCGCCTGCCAGCTTACGCACCAATTCCATGTCGCGGGCGAAATGTGCCAGCACGTTGCGCCGCGTGCGGTCGGCCAGGCTGCGTTCGATGACGATCTGCTCAAGGTGCCCCCGTGCCGGGTCATCGTTGCTGGCCCATTGGCTCAATCGTTCGATCGCCGGGTGCCAGACCTGGGGAACGTACGGCACAATGACCGGATCCGTCTCCTGCCGGATCATATCCAATTCGTAATAGATGAGCATGGAATCGTGGACCGGATGGGACACGAGCAGCGGCACGCCGGTTTGCACCAGGGTTCGCAATTGATCGGCTCGGGCGTCATCGTTGGCACTGCGGCTGACGACAAACGCGTCGATCTGCGAGTTGCCGAGCAATGCGTCCCAAGAATCGGCCGTGCTGGCGGCCGGTGCCATTTGGGCCCAGTCGGCGCAGCTGCGGCGGCACGTCATAGGCCGCCACCAGTCGATGGCCGGCAGCGCGCCGCGGCCCGGGCCAGTTCCAGCATTTCCGTGTCGAGTCCGAGGAAGCCCAAATTCATAAGCAGTGGCCGGAAGTTAGTGGTCAGTGGCTAGTGGTCAGAAAGAACAATACATTGCCGGAAACTAGCCATTGCCCACTAGTCACTAGCCACTGCTTTTACAGCCGGCGAATATGGAACCCGCCATCGACGTTGATCCGCTCGCCGGTCGAGAAAGGGAAATTGCCTTCGACGAGCGCCGCCACGGCTCGGGCTACGTCCTCCGGTTGCCCCCAGCGGCGCATCGGCGACATTCCTTCGGCGATCAGCCGGTCGTACTTTTCCTTGACTGGGCCGGTCATGTCGGTGGCGATCACGCCCGGGCAAACCTCGAAGACCTGGATTCGTTCTTCCGCCAGACGATCGGCGAACAGCCACGTCATGGCCTGCAAGGCGGCCTTGGCCACGCAGTAGTCGGCCCGATTGGTGCTCATTGCGTAGGCCGAGATCGACGAAACATTGACGATCGTGCCGCGGGGAATCGTCCCGGCAGCCATTAGTTCGATCATGCGCCGGGCAGCCAGTTGCGAGAGGAAGAACGGCCCTTTCAGATTCGTGCCGAACACTTCATCCCAACTCTCTTCCGTGGCCTCGAGAATATCGCGCCGGCCGGGCGACGTGATGCCGGCGTTGTTGACCAGCACGTCCAGCCGGCCAAATGTTTTGACTGTCTCTTCAACGAGCGACGCCCGATCCGTAGCCACGGCCACATTCGCTCGACAGGCAATCGCCTGGCCGCCGCCCGCTTCGATCGTCCGTACGACCTCTTGGGCCGCATCGGCACGCGAGGCGTAATTCACCACCACGGCGTGACCCAGCCGCGCCAACTCCAGGCAGATCGCCCGGCCAATGCCGCGCGAGCCTCCGGTCACAATCGCAGCGGGCAATGGGGGTTTATGCACTACAAACTCTTGAAACCAGCAGTTCGGAGATTACGATACGACGCCGTCAACGTAGGAGACGCCTGACGAGTTGTCAACGCGATGCGTTCACGGCGCGGGGCTCACGAGCAGCGGAGCCCAATCAATTCGCCTACTCTTCGATCCGAACTCGCCGAGGCCTGCATGCCCCAGACCATTCGAACCATCTTGCATCTCTCAGATCTACACATCGGCGACATCGACCCCGTGAAGGGGATCAGCCGTTCCAACCGGGCCGCGAACCTGAACATCACGCAGTTTTTCCCGGGAAACCTTGGCCACGATCAGCGATCCGTCCAGGCGGTCGCGGACTTGTGGCGATCGATTTCCGATCAAGGCGATGCCGATCTGGTCATTACCGGCGATCTCACGGCATTCGGCTCGAGCACCATTACGCAAACGCCGGTGACTTCGTCGACCATGGCCTGGCCGTTCCGGGCCAGCGGCAGGTTCTCGGTTTGCACCAGGGCGGAGCGCGAGGCGGAGTTATCCCCGGAAACCACGATTACTTCGCGGGGGTTCCGTTCCCGTGGGGCGGAACGACGCCGAACATGACCAATTTCTTCTATCCGCCGGGGCAGGCTTTGCCTCGAAATAATTGGCAGATGGCTCTGCCCGACGGACGGACGTTGGAGTTTCTGGCGATTGATTGCGACTACGATTTTCGCTTTTTACCAGCCAATCGCCTTTTCGCCTGGCAATCGGGCGAGACGCACCTGTACGATTTGGCGGCCAGATTGCCCAAAGATCCGACCATCGTGCGTGTGTTGCTGCTGCACGGGTCGGCATCGCATCGTGACGGGCTCATTGGGCGCGGCGAATTGTTGTCATCGGCCGATTCGTTGTTGCAACACTTCTGCCAGACGTTCAACGTCGTAGCGATGCTGTGCGGTCATATCCATACACTGTATCTCGATAAGCCGGCAACTTGGACTTGGCGAAATACGCACGAATTGCACTGCGGCACATCCATGCAATTGCGGTATTCTCCCTTCATGCCTGCCTGGTTGAAGAGGATTCTCGCCCCCAACGATCGGCCACATACGGCGCTGGTGCATCGCATTATTTTCGACGATCCCAAGATGATCTGGGAAGTTGAAATCCAGCGCCTGCTGAGCGGAGAAACTCAGTTCACTCCGCGGCCGATTCGCTATCAGTTCAGTTTCTAGCGAACCGTCTGAAGGCCGATCCGCAGAATGCCGCCGGCGAAGAGCGGCACCTTCGGGGACTTGTCTGCCGAGATTGCCTCGTTTGGCGAGGTGTCATACAGACCCTCAGGCGTTCGATTCCCATCGTTTAGGAAATCGTCCATTGGATCGGTTTGCCAAAGCAACATGTCGCCCCCGCGACGCTCGGCGCGAAAATCGCGAAAGAAATGAGATCGAGTCGGCACGACTTCGAAGAACCAATTCAATAGGGCATCGGATGCCGGAAGGGCCGCGTCGTCGATATGTTTGATATGCTCGTTGCGGGCGCTACGCAAATCGATGTCCGCGATGCGAGCAATTTGCAGCGACGCTTCTCGGAATGAAACGGTTTCCCGGTCCAATGCTCCCGATGACGAGTCCCGCGATAAACAAATCGGCCCCTCATTCGTGGATCTCAATGTCCCGTCGCGCAGTAGGTTTCGGATCATGGAACTTATGCCGTCGCTACCGAGGCGAACCATTCGTGGTAGAAGTCCGTGGCGCGCCATGATTTTGCCGACAGGACCAGCCGCTTGGGCATCTGGTTCACGAAGCAGTTCATGGACGATGGCTGCGTTTTCAATCAACGGTACTTTCTCCAGCACGACCTGCCAGTCCTGGATTCTTTGCGGCAATCCCACCATCAATACGTCGACGAGCCCTCGGCCGATCGCCTTGAGCGATGCCATGTCTTCCAGGACAAGTTCGGGCTCGGTGTCGTGTACGTCGTCCGCGCTACGCAGTTGATTGTATAATTCTTGCAGGCCACTCGAGTCTTGCGACAGCCGCTGGAGTTCGAGGTCGGAGAAATCCAATTTCCGGATCGTTTCTTGAATCTCTCGAACCGATTTGGACCTGAGTATGCGGCCGACGCAGCTCGATCGGCGTTCAAAATAGCATGCTTGAGAGTTTCCTCTTGGGGATGCAATACTTCGGTTCGTCGCTGTACTGTCCCTTGCTGTACTGTCCCTTGCTGTACTGTTCCTTGCTGGACTGCTACTTGCTCGGCAGTTGCTTGCTGCAAAACCGCTTGTTGCTTTGACATGATACTCTCCTCGATTATCGTTGACGTTTGCTTGGTTGCTCGCAATCCGCGGCCGAACGCCTGAATGAGCCGTTTGGCGATCTGCTCGACTTCTTCGACTGGTAAATCCAGCACTTGCGACGCTTGTTGGAATGTCCTTCCTTCTCCCCACAGCTCCTCCATGACGTTCCGCGGCTGATCGGATAGTTCAGACATTCGTCCGAATCGTGCGGCCAGGTAGGCGCTCGCCTCGCGGAGATAGCCACGGACTCGATATCGCGTGAGTCCGAATCGTTCGGCCAAGGCACGCTCGGATCTCAAATCCGACCCAATGAAACTGCGAAACACTTCGCCGGCCGGACCGGGCATGCTCTCCAACGCCGCGTGCATTTGTTCCCGCAGCTCATCCCACTCTGCCGCCGAGTCATCCGATTGCTTTTCCTCCGGTTCGCAAAGCCAGTCAAATTCACGCCGCTTCGCTCGCCATTGCCGGTACTCAATCAACCAACGCCGCAAATACCAATTGAATTCACTGTAGGCGAAAGTGGCGAAGCTGCCGCGGGAAGAATCAAAATGAGGCAGCTTCCGCTCGAAAAACTCCGCCAAGAAACCTTGGATCACCTCCTCATACTCGTTGGGCGGAACGATTCGTCCCTGCCGCGCGGCGTCTGCCAGACACCTCAAAAGAAGTGACTGCAACCGCTTGTAATCCCAATCCTGCGGCAACGCCCCGGTCGAAAGATCTACAGTCATTCAGACACCCGTTGCCGAAACACTCTGAATCTCACCCGGCGCTTCGGCGCACGCTTTCGGGCTTCTAATCTAGTTATCATTGGCGAACCGCGTTTTGGTCGGCCCCTTGGCCATTTTTTTCTGCCGTCCTCGCCGCCCGGGAGACGACAATAGCACCTAACATTCTAAACCAGTGCGACTTACAGAAAACCCAAGCTCTCGTAATACTTTTTTCTGTTCCGCCTGTAGGCCAGTAATTCTTGCCGAAAAGGGGAGTATCCCCACCGGTCCGAGCCCGTTTTAGCCAGACCACCCGTCAGACGCGCGAATGCGTCTGCAAAATGCCGCAAACCGGCATGACGAGAAGCGGAGTCCAACCAACCCCGCCAAAGAGTCCCGGAAGCTGCATTGCAGCCCCGAAATACCTGGCTCCTTTCAAAGACACCCCGATGGCCGAGCCACTCCCACGGCACCGTATCACTTGTCGATCCAATGCAGGATATGATGGCGGCGAGCCGAAGGTAAACTCCTCAAACCATTGCGAGCTGCCTGTGCAAGCTGAAGTGATTTCGATTGGCGATGAAATGACCACCGGCCAGCGGCTGGATACCAATAGCCAATGGCTCAGCCAGCGATTGCTGGACCTGGGCATTCGCGTCGTCTGCCATACGACCGTGGCCGACGACCTGGAGGAAAACGTGGTCGTGTTTCGGCAGGCTGTCGAGCGGGCCGACGTGGTGATCGCCAGCGGCGGCCTGGGCCCAACGGCCGACGACCTGACGCGGGAAGCCTTCGCCCGGTTGGCCGGAACGGATCTGGTGCTCGACGAAGGGTCGCTCGCGCACATTCGGGAATTGTTCGCCCGTCGCAAACGCCCCATGCCCGAGCGGAACGTCGTGCAGGCCATGTTTCCGCGCGGCAGCCAGCCGATTCCCAATCCCGAAGGAACCGCGCCGGGCATTCACCTCGACGTTCCCCGATCCGACGGCCGGCGTTGCCACCTGTTCGCCGTGCCAGGCGTGCCGGCCGAGATGCGGCAGATGTGGGACCAATCGGTCGTGCCGGCGCTGATGAAGCCTGGGAGCCGGGCAGCAAGTGATCCGGCATCGTCGCATCAAATGCTTCGGCGTCGGCGAGAGCGATTTGGAGCAGATGCTCCCCGACCTGATCCGCCGCGGTCGCGAGCCGCTGGTAGGCATCACCGTTCACGACGCTACGATCACGCTGCGGATCACCGCCACGGCGCCGACCGAAGCCGAGTGCTTTGCGCAAATGGAGCCGACGATCGCCACGATCCGCGAGTGCCTGGGTACGCTCATCTTCGGCGAGGAAGACGACGAACTGGAACACGCCGTGCTGCGGTTGCTGGCCCAGCGTGGGCAGACGCTCTCAACAGTCGAATGGGGGCTCGACGGGTTGCTGGCCCATTGGCTGGCATCGGCCGACAACCGTTCGGGAAGTTTTCTCGGCAGCACGACGCTGGGCGAATCCGCCCATATACAACGCAGAATTGCCCTGGCGTCTCCGGGCGTCGAAGACGAAGGATCCCATCTCGCCAAGAGATTTGCGGAGATCGAACGGGAAAGCTTCAAGTCCGATTTCAGCTTATCGGTGTACATCTCTCCAGAAAAGAATCCCGAAGGTGAACCGCGGCGCGTGTACATCGGCCTGGCGGGGCCGAATGGCGTGACCTTGAGTTCGACGCCTTATATCGGCCACCCGTCGATTCTCAAGCCCCGCGCCGCGAAGTACGCCCTGAACTTCTTGCGGCTGACGCTGCTGGGATAGGCACAACGCGGAATCTATTACCGGCAAGCTGGCGATTGCCGCTCGCCGGTGCTGAATACTGACTACTGAATACCGACTACCTGCCACCGCTAACCGGCGGATCGAAATTGCGGATGGTCTGGCCGTTGTCGCCGTTCCAAACGCGCAACACGCTGTCTTGGCCGCTGGCCACGATGACCTTGCCGTCGGGCGTGGCCCCGCCGCAATACAGATAATCGGCCGCGCCGTTGTAGCTCCGCACCACGCCGCCGTCGGTCGTTCGCAACAGGCGGACCGTGCGGTCGCCCGACGTGCCCAGCACGTTGACCGTGTCGCCGACGAAATGGATCGACGTCACTTCCTTGCTGAACGCCGCGATCGTGCGGCGCTGCTCGCCCGTGTCGAGATCCCAAACCTTGACGGCGTTATCGGCCCCGCAAGAGACGAGCACCTTGGCGTCGCTCTGCCAACTGACGCCCAGCACGTGGTGCGTATGCCCTTCGAAGGCCCGCACAAACTTGCCCGTCGAGACGTCGAAAAGTTTCACGAACTTGTCGGCCCCGCAGGAAGCGAGCTGCTTGCCGTCGGGCGAAAAGGCCACGCCAAAGACCGTGTCGCTGTGGGCGTCGGGCATGTCGCGCACGAGCCGGCCGTCGCTTGAGTCCCAGATCTTCAATTCGCCGGAACGCGACGGCGCGCCGCCGCCGGTAACCAGCAGCTTGCCGTCGGGGCTGAAGTCGAGAGCCGTGACGCGATCGATGAAGCCGACGCCCGAGATGCCGAGCGTGCGAACCCAAACCCAATCAGGCTGCGTGTCCCAGCCCATCGCGGCCTTGTCGGCAGCGGCGGAGAGCAAACGCCGATCGCCCACGAAAGCCACCGCGCCCACCGCGCCGTGATGGCCTTCATAGACATCGAGCGGCAGCCCGTTGTCGGCGCTCCAGGTGTGGACTAGGCCGGCCTCGTTGCCGGTGGCCAGTTGCTGATTGTCGGACGAAAAAGCGACGCTCCGTAGCGACTGCTCGGTTTCGGCCGCGGCCTTCTTGCCCTCGGCCAACTGGGCCTCGGCCTGCTTCACGACCGCATCGGCCGAGGCCAGGATCTTCTGCGCCACGGGGACGCGCTCCTTGGCCTTCTTGGCCGCCGCTTCGGCCGAGGCCAGGGCTTTGATCGACGTGTTGACCGCCAACTCGGCCGTTTCGCGGGCCTTCTTGGCTTCGTCCACGGCCTTTTGCTTCACGGGCACCTGGGCCGTGGCTTGCTTCAACTTGGTGTCCGCATCGGTGGCGGCCTTTTGCGCGGCGGCCTGCGATTTCTTGGCGTCGGCTGCTTTGGTCTTGGCTTCCGCGAGCGCCTTGTCGGCCTTGGCGCCGGCCTCGGCCAGTTGCTTGTTCTTGGCGTCTTTCTTGAGCAGCTGCCTTGGCTTGTTGCGCCGCGGTATCGGCAACTTTCACCGCCGTGTCGGCCTTGGCCAGCGCTTCGTCGGCCGCCTTCTTGCCGTCGGTGGCTTTGCTCGCAGTCGCCGTGGCTTCGGCCAGCGCCTTGTCAGCCGCGGCCTTCTCATCGAGCGGTTTCTTTTCGGCGGCGGTCTTTTCGACCAGCGACTTCTCCGCGGCTGCCTTGGCCTCGATCGACTTCTTCACATTATCAGCCTCGGCCGTGGCAGCCTTTTCAGCTTCGGCCACGGCGGTCTTTTCTGCCGTGGCGATGCTCTTGGCCGAATTGAGCTGCCGTTCGAGCGCCGCCATGCGGGAGCGGGCACGCAGATCGCCGCGCAACTCGGCCATCAGCTTCGCGTCGCCCAAGCCCCCAGAGCTTGGCGACTTTGTCTCGACCGGCTGTCGCCAGGCGCTGATCGTCGGGCCGAACGGCCACGGCGGCAATCGGGCCGCCATGCTTGTATTGCCGAATCTGCTTGCCGGAGCCGGCATCCCATAGGATCGCGATGCCGTCTTCGCCGGCCGACACGATTTGCGTGGGAGCCTTGTTGAGCGTAGCCAGCGAAGTGATCGCCTTGGAGTGGCCGGCCAACTCGCGAACCGGCTTCACGGCCGAAGGCGGCGGAGCTTTGATCGCGTCTTTGGCATCCTTCGCATCCTTGGTCGGTTCGGGCTTCTTGGTTTCGGTGGGCTTGGCCGTCGTCGGATTGTTCCAGATGCGAATGCGGCCGTCGGCCTCGCCGCTGGCCAACTGATTGCCGCCGGCCACCAAGGCAACCGCCTGCACGGCGGCCGGCGTGTCGATCGTGCCGGCTGGAGTTCCCTCGGGCAGCCGCCACACGCGAACCGTCTTGTCGAGTGAGCCGGAAACCAGCAGCTTCGCGTCGGGGGCGAAAACCAGACCGGTGATCGTGTTGCTATGGCCCGACAAGCTCTTCACTTCCTTGCCGTCGGCCAGATTCCAAAGCTTGATCGTATTGTCGGCGCCGGCCGTGGCCAGTAGCTTGCCGTCGGGGCTGACGGCCAGCGTTTGCGCCGCGGGCCCGGCGTGATCGGCCCAGGAGAATTCGCGAACGTTGCGCGGCCGGCGCCAGAGCTTGACGTCGCGGTAGCCGCCCGAGGCCAGCAATTGACCATCGGGACTGAAGGCCAGGGACTGGATTAAGTCGAGATCGGCAACGCCAAGTTGCTTGTAGATGCCAGATTTGAGCAAGGCCGGATCGGAGAGCCGGCAGACGAGCCGGCCGGTCGGCACCTGGTAAATGAAAATCTGGTTCGCCCGACCGCAAGCCACAAATTGGCCGTCCTCGGTCATCGCAAGGGCATAGACGGGATTCACGCCTGGCGGCAGCGGCTGCCAGTTGATCGTCTCGGCCGATTGATGCACGCTGCCGGTCGCTCCCTGATCGATCCAGAGTTTGATCAGCCCAAGTTCTTCGGGCTTGAGCGGCAAGGCCGCAACTTTATTGTCTTCGGGCGGCATGATGCCGTCGCCGCCGCCACGGGCCGCGCACCAGCAGCAGGCTTTCGGCGCCATTCTTGGGAACAACCGCCGGACCGTTCTCGCCTCCCTTGAGGATCGTCTGCGGGGTTTCCAGGTTCAGCTTGGCTTCGGAATCGGTCGCGTTGTGGCACGCCAGGCAGTTCTTCTTCAGGATCGGCAACACTTCACGCTGAAAGTCGACCGGCTTGGGATGCTTTAGTTCGGCAATTGGCAGCAATGCCGGCTCGTCGGCTGTTGCCTTCGGCGGATCCTTGGCACCAGCGACAGTCACGCCGACCGCGAGCGCCACGATCACCCAAAGCGAAAATACGGAGAGCTTCCAGTGCATAAGAATCACCTGTCGGCGGAGGGCAGGGGGGGCGTGGGCGGGTACTGAACTAGAACTATTAGCGTAGTTGCCGAAGGTGGGAACGGCAACGAAAACGTTACTTGGCCTTCTTCTCGTCGGGCGTTTTCTGGGGCTCGGGGGCCGGCGCGACATTGACCCGAGCTACAGTGGAAGCAATCATGATCGTCAGATCCTTCGGCGCGCTGGCGGCCGTGAGATCGTTGGCCCGCTTTTCGGCGGCTGCCTTGGCGGCCGATACGTTCTTGAGCTGAGCATTCAATTCGGCAACGTGCTTTTCCGCCTGGCTCTTACGCTCGGCGGCCGCTTTCGCTTCGGCCTGGGCGTCGGCGCCCTTTGGTTCGGCACTGCTTGGCGGCTGCGTCGGCAGCCTGAGCAGCCTGCACGGTCGCCTGGCAGTCTTTCTCAGCCTGCTGGACCGACGCGTTCAAATCCGTGGCCAGCTTCTCGATCTGTTGCTTCGTCTCGGCCGCGGATTTGGCCAGAGCTTCGCCACGGCGGTACGAGACCTTGGCCTGAGCGTGAAGATTGCACGAAAACGTGCCGAGGTTCGCTTTTTTGTCGACTTCCAGCGTCAGTTTGCCCTCGCTCTTGTCAGCGCCAATCGTCAGGGCCTGCGCCTTCACGCCCGTCGGCGGGTCGGCAATCGTAAGCGCGAGACTCTCTTTGAAGTTCCCACGACGCACGACCTTGACCGGGATCTCGACCTTGCCGCCCGGAGCGGCTTGCCATGTTTGGCCGGTTCCGAGTTCAACGGCCACGGGCAATGAGTCGGCAACAATGGCCAAAGCGATCTCCTGGGTCTCGCGGCCCATGGCCAACGAAGGAGGCGTGGTCTTGGGCGGCGCCCACACGGCCACGCCGCCGCGTGCCTGGCGAGCAATGGTTGCATCGCCGATTTTGGCCCGGCCCAACACACGGATCGTTCCGGCCCAGGCCGGCGCATCTTCGGCCCCTTCAAAGACCAATTCGACGTTATCCTGTTTCGGGCCCAACACGGCGCCGGCGCATTTCACGCCCGGAGGCAGGCCTTCGGCCGACAGTTCGATCTCTCCGTCAAAGCCGTCACGCCGCTGGGCGATGACGTCCATCGTCGCTGCGCCGCCACGAGGCACGATGCAGCTCCAAGGCTTGGCCTCTTTGGCCAACGTCGGAAAAGCGCTCACGGCCACCAGCCGGAAATCGGGCGCGGGCGTGCGAATCGACAGCCGATACACGTCGCGGGCGTCGTCCCCGGCATACAGATCCCGGACCAGGATGCGATAGGTGCCGTCGTCCGGCACTTCAAATCGATACACCGGATCGTTCGAGACGAGGCTGAAGGCCGGCGCTCCAACGTCCTTCGGGCCGTCGTCCTGTTCGACGATGTCCGAAACCTGCTCTTCGCCCTTGTCGTTCTTTACGACTCGCTGCAACAGGAAATAAGGATCGGTCGTTAGGTTCTGGCGCTGCGAGATGAGTTCGATAGCATAGACCTGGCCCTTGCGGGCTTCGAATTGAATCCAATCCGCCGCGCCGCGCGGGGCAAACTGCCCCACGAACTCGCAGGGCACATTGACCTTCTGCGCCGCGGCCGGATCGCGGATCGCGCCCTGTTTGACCACTACCGGCGCGGACGCAAATCCGAGGAAACAGGGCTGCGAAGCGCCGCCGGACGCGGTCAGCCGATATTCGAAGCCATCGAGAAACGACTGCCGGGCCGGCACGCAGCCGTGGAAGACCAGGCTCTGCGAGGCGTCGCCGCCGGGCACGTCGATCACCACGCCCAGGCTCTCCAGCGGCCGACCGTACACTTTGGCGCCAGGGGCCGGCTTGCCGCCGGGGAGATTGCGCCCATAGACGGTGTAATGTCCCCCCTTGGTTTGCGGCTGGCCGGCCGGAGGAAAGACGAAGTCGACGTAGGGCTCGGTCGAAATCACCAGACGGTACGGATATTCGCTACCTGCCTGGTACAAGAAATCGTAGACCATGACGACGTAATCGCCGTCGACCGGAATCGGCAAGTCGACCAGCGGATCGCGGCCGCAAAAGTCGCGGCTGCGAGCGATCTCGCGGCCTGCTGGGTCGTAGACCAGCAGCGTAGCGTCCATGTGGGAGTCGATCCGCTCGGCCCACACGTCGAGGATCACACGCTGCCCCTGCCGGGCGGTGAATTTGAAGAAGTCGGCAGCGCCGCCGTTGGCTTGACCGTTGACGACGCTTTCCAGCGTCACGCGCATCGGCTTTTCGAGGCTGTTGTTGTTCGGCTCTTCGAGCACTTCCGGCAAATGCCCAACCATGAACGCCCGCGGATTCGAAATGCCCAGGGGCCCTGCCGCCCGCGCGTCGTAGATACCCGGCGGCACGTCGGCGGCAACTGAGACGACGAACAGGTTGGGAATCGGTTCGCCCTGGCGGCCCGGTACGAGCGGATCGGCCAGCTTGGGCTGGGCCGTGATGCCGGGATGCGAGAACAGCAGCCGATCGACGCCGTCGAGATCGGCGCCGGCAGCCAGTTTCACTTCGACCGCTGATCCTTGCCGCCCGCCGGCAGGCGAGAGGGCGAACAGTTGCGGGGTCGGCAATTGCGCCAGCAACGGACGATTCGACAGCGCGAGAACCACGGCCAAGGCTGCGAAGAACAGGCATCGCGAGAGATGGAACGGTCGCGGAGGCGCGCCGCGCAACTGCCAACTCAACATGTCAATCTCCGCCTTCAAAACAGGGTGGGCGTGGGGCGATGCGGGGGGGCGGCCAAGTCGGTGGGAGAAGTTATATCAAACGGGCGCCGTCTGCGCCACTGACGCGACCGTAGGGTGTGTCGAGCTTTGCGAGACGCACCGTCGCCGGCGTCTTGGTCGGGATCTGCTGCGTCTCGCAAAGCTCGACACAGCCTACAATTGCCCAACGGTCTTAATGGTTGAACAAAAACTCCTTGGTGTTGACCAGCGCCCAGACGATATCTTCGTAGGCTTGCTGCTTGTTCTTGGCCGCCGCCAGATGGGTCAAGGCGATCGACAACTCGTCGGCCGCGGGCTCCCGGGCGTAAACCGCCAGATACAATTCGCGGATCTTGTCGTCCGGCGAGCGCTGATTTTCGCCGCTGAACTTCGCGGCGCGCCCCGTGGTGCTGGACAGCTTGCCCTGCACCTCGGCCGAATTGAGCAGGTGCAAACTCTGAGCCAGGTTAGCGTCCTGCGATCGTTCGCATTCGCAGGCGCTCGACGACTCGGGCCGGCCGAAGACCGTGAGGAAATACGAATTCACGCTGGTGTCGGGCAATTGCACGGCCCGCATGCCGACCGGAAGGCCCGAGAAATTCGTCGGTGAGGCCGTCACCACGTCGAGCGCGTCGAGCAACACTTCGGCGTTCAAACGCCGGGGATAATAGCGCGAGAAGTTCTGCTTGTCGTTCCGATTGTAATCGTTCGGTTCGGCTGAAAACTGGTAGGTCGCCGAGCGGCAGATGATACGCACGAGCTCCTTCAGGTCGAAGTCGCTGGCCATGAAATGCTCGGTCAGTGCGTCCAGCAACTCGGGATTCGAAGCCGGGTTGGTGACCCGCATGTCGTCTTCCGGCTCGACGATGCCACGGCCGAAGAAATGCTTCCAATAGCGATTCACCAGCGACCGGGCGAAGAACGGGTTTGCCGGCTCGGCCATCCAGTTGACGAGCGCCTCACGCGGATCGCTCTCGGGTGCAAGCGCCATCGGCTGGCCACCCAGGCCGGTCGGCTTCAACGCTTCGCCCGTCTTGGGATTCGTCGGCTGGGCCATGCCGCGGCGATGGTAGACTCGCGGCTCGTCCGGCGGCAAAACCGGGCTTGCGGCCAACCTGCGAAAAGAAGGCCGCGAAACCGTAATAGTCACGCTGGCTCCATTTCTCGAACGGATGATGATGGCAGCGCGCACACTGAATGCGCAAGCCGAGGAACAACTGCGCGCAGTCCTCGACCTGCTGATCGACGTCTTTCACCTCGCGGTACCAGGCCACGGCCGGATTGTTGCCGATCTCGCCCGAGGCGGTGAGAATCTCGCGCACGAACTGGTCGTAAGGCTTGTTCTCGATACAGGCTTTCGCGAATCCAATCGTGGAACGCATAAGTGCCGCGGGCGTAGTTCGGCGTGCGCCGCTTATTGCGCAGCACGGCACTCCACTTGCTGGCGAAGTAATCGGCATAGTCGCTGCTGGCCAGCAGCCGGTCGATCAGCTTGTCGCGCTTGGCCGGATCTTCGTCGGCCAGGAACTGCCGCGTTTCGTCGACGGTAGGCAACCGGCCGGCGATGTCCACGGTCACGCGGCGGATGAACGAACCGTCGTCGCAAACCGCCGACGGGGGCACTCCCAGCGTTTTCAGTTTCTTGAATACCGCCTCGTCGATGCGAGCCGTGACTGGCCGGCAACGTTGTCCACCTCGACGCCCAACGGCACACTCGCCCGAAACACGGCCACTTGCCCTTGATAGCGGGCCATGACCGCCACATCGCCCGCCAGGTTCAATGTCTTCACCAGGCCCGTGGCGCTGACCTCGGCCATTTCTGTGTTGTTCGGGTCGAATTGCGGTCAACCGCGTCACGTCTTCGCTCGAACCGTCACTGTAATGGGCCACGACGATGACCTGCTGCGAGCCATCGCGATGCATCGAACGCTCAGGCGGATGGATCGAGATTCGCTCGATCGCGGGATCGGTCGCGTTGCCATAGGGCATTCCCTGGCGATCCAGCGGATGAAGCAAACGATATTCGTGCGAATCGGTGCCGAGCCGCTGGCCCCCGCCGTGCGGGACGGTATTCGTGGCCTTGGCCAGCAACAAGCTCTGCTCCGGCGCGGCGGGGAACAGCCGCCGGCCGCGTCCCTCTTTCACCAGGTGCTCGTGATCCTCGCCCGGCTCGAAGCCCAGCAGCGAGAGCTTGAAACCGTTCTGGCCGCTGGCCTTGCCGTGGCAGCCGCCGCTATTGCAGCCGAACTTGGTGAATATCGGCACGATCTGGTTGGGGAAATTGACCGGCGGGTCATCGACGTAATGCTCGACGGCGATCGGCGTCTGGGCCGTCAGCCCACCAAACTGGGCCGTGATCACGGCTCGACCGTCGGCCTGCGGCCTTACCAGGCCCGTCGCATCGATCTCGACAATTCCGGCCGGCTCGGCGCGAAACGTCGCTTGCCGCGTTAGATCGTCCAGCTGACCCGACGGCAACCGCGCGGTGACGACCAATTGCTGGCGGGCATCGCGCCCACGCAGGGCAGGCACAACGCCCCCAGGCCAGCCGGTATCCAAGCTCAGGTCGACAGGCTTTACAGCCGTCTCAAACTTCGACGTCGAGCCAGTCTGGCGCTCGAGGCAAGATCTGCGGCTTCCGATGACGAATTGAAAAACGCCGCCGACATCAGCAGCAAGAATACTGCTGGACTGCGAATGCGTTTCATAGGCTCGTTCCTTGAGCTCTTAAGGGTGGGCGATGCGATCGCGGGCAAGACATATAGCGGCAGGAACCCGGCGGGCCAAACTTGATTATCTCACCATCCGGGCCAGAGTTCAAGAATTCTTCACGCCCAATGCCGGCATTTCCGGATTTGGCTCGACGGCACCGAAGCGATTGCCGCGGCACTGGTTGCGGAACGACCACAGCCCGGCGGACCAGCCAAATCGCGGACGTAGCGTCTGCCCGACCCTTGCAGATTAACGCCCGGGGGCGCTCGATCGCGCGTTTATCGCGGGGGTAGCGTTCGAGGAAAGTCTACGCCGGGGACTCGTTCTCGCGGTTGTGCTCGCGAAATGGACAACGGCCGCGCACTTTTTGGTCCGTGAGCCTGGAAAGCAGTGATCCAGGCCCCAGGACGCGACGATGCAATGAATGCTAGCGATTGCTATCGGTGCTAGGCGCGCGGACCGTCGCGCAATTGACGCACGCAGAGCGGCCGACGCCGCATGACGAATTATCTGTCGGATCATGGGAGAAGGAGTCTCTTCGATGTCAAAGGGTACTAGAGTCCTTGCGATCGCGTGCTGGATTTTCGCAGCCGCGACCGCCAACGCACAATATGGCCCGGTCCTTAGCGGACAACCGGCCATGGGCCCTGCCGCTCCTCCTTCGGCGGATTATTACAACAACTACAACGCCTACCAACGGCGTCTGGCGGCAAACTCTGGTGGCGCCCCCACGGCGCCCGCGAACTACGCGCCTGCCAATGCTGGCTGGTCTGCCAATGGCGCTGCTCCGGGCAGCCCGACGGCAACCGGCTTTCCTTATAACGTCGGCCGCACTACGCTGGCGGCGGCGCAATACAACCAAGGCCTACCCACGCCGGCCTTCCCCGAGCAATCACCGGGAGATTTGTTGACCGGCAATCCAACGGTCCCGAATTTCGACGATCCGGCCAGCACGCAGATGATTGGCCCGGGCAACATTGCTCCGACCCAAAATGGCGGGCAGTCGGGTTCCAACGCCAACCCGTCGGCGATGAACGGCAATACGGGCCCCCAGGGCAATAACTCCGGCTTCGGGAATTCCGGATTCGGAAACAGTGGCTTCGGGAACGGCGGCTGTGCTTCGGGCAATTGCGGCTCGGGCAACTGCGGTTCACCCTGCGGCTCTTGCTGCCAACCGTGCGGTGGTTGCTGCGCCGGCAGGATGGGCCCCGGCCCGTTGTTCTACTCGGGCACCTGCTGCAGCGGCCTGAGCTTTTTGCACGGCTGCATGAATCAGTTTGGCTTGGCGGGCGGCATGGGCGGGTATGGCGGCGGAATGGGTGGTTATGGCGGAGGCATGGGCGGCGGATATGGCGCCGGCATGGGCGGCTTCGGAATGGCGCTGGTTACGGAGCCGGCATGGGCGGGTATGGCGGATTGGGTGTCGGCGGTGTGGGCGTAGGTGGAATCGGCGGCTACGGTGTGGGCGGCGGTGTCATGGGCGGCGGTGGTGGATTGTCCGGCTACGGCAGCCCCTTCCAGCAATCCGTCGGCGGTGCCGGCTTCGGTGGCTATGGCGGCCTGCCGGGCATCGCCGGTTACATGCCTTGCTGCGGCTGGTACGGGCAAGCCGGCGCGTTGTTCTTGCACCGCGACAAGGCGAATCCGGTCTGGACCACCTTCGATGAAACGAACCTGGCCAACCAGTTGATGAATACCCAACAAGCTTCGGCCGGCACGGGCTACGGCGGCCAGGTTACGATCGGCCACTGCCTCGGCGCCAACCATGCCATCGAGGCTACGTACTGGGGCCTGTCGAGCATGACCGGTCAGTCCAGCATCACCAGCCCCACGAACGGCATCGGCCTGGTGCAGGACGAATCGTTCTTGCCTCCCTTTCCCAATGGCACGACGCCCGAGAGCCTGTTTGACGGTGCGCACGAACACGCCCTGTGGCGGAAAGACACGTTCCAGAATATCGAAGTGAACGTCCTCGGCTATCCCTGTATCAATCCGATGACTCGCTTCCGCGTGGCCGCCCTGGCCGGTTTCCGATACTTCTCGTTCACCGATCAGTTGCTGTTCGGATCGGCGGCGTTCGGAACCAACTTCGGCGATAACGGCGGAGCGACCGAAGGCTTCATCTACACCAAGACGACGAATACGTTGATGGGCTTTCAGGTCGGTGCCCGGCTGAGCTACTTCCTCACGCCGCGGTTCGCACTGTTCGCCGTGCCGAAGATCGGCATTTTCAACAACCACATGACGTCGAACCAGTCAATGTATACCGGCAGCGGCGTGTACGAATACAATATCCAAGCCAGCGCCAACGGCTTCTCGACGCTGAGCGAAATCGACCTGGGCGGCCAATACTACGTCACACCGCGATTCGCGGTCTTCGCTGCCTACCGGTTGATCGGCGTCTCGGGCGTGGCCCTGACGGACAACCAGATGCAGCATTACCTCAACGACTTCCCAGCCATGCAGACCATCAATCGCAACGGCAATGTGATCCTGCAAGGCCTCTACACCGGCGTGCAGTACAACTTCTAATGCCAAGTTGAAGAGACGCGCCCCTCTCCCGATCATGGGAGAGGGAGCGGGCCGTGTGAGAGTTGTCAGATTCTCTGGGGTTGCCGGAGCGCGAAGAACATCAGTCGCGGCTGCGAAGCTTGCTCAGCAACCGCAGGATTTCCAGGTACAGCCAGACCAGCGTCACCAGCAACCCAAAGGCCCCGTACCATTCCATGTACTTGGGCGCCGCCTGGCGGACGCCGTTCTCGATGAAGTCGAAGTCGAGAACCAGGTTCAGCGCCGCGACGATCACCACCACCACCGAGAAGCCAATCCCCAACCAGCCGGCGCCAAACAACGACCCCAGCGCGTTGATGTGGAACAACGAGAGCACGAAACTCGCCAGGTAAACGAGACAGATACCTCCGGTGGCCGCGGTGATGCCAAGCTTGAAGTTCTCGCTGGGGCGCACCAGCCCGCTGGCATAAGCTGCCAATAAAGCGGCCAGCGTGCCGAACGTGGCTCCCACGGCCTGAATGGCGATGCCCGGATAGCTGGCTTCGAACACGGCCGAGATGCCGCCCAACAACAGCCCTTCGAGACCGGCATAGAGCGGCGCCGTGTAGGGCGACCAACGCGGCTTGAAAACGGTGGCGATGGCACAAATCAAACCGCCGAGGCCGCCCAACATGGCGTAACCCGACGCTACCTGGCCGCCGTTGGCCTGGGCCACCGTCTGCATCCAGGAGAAGCCGGCAGCCGCCACGAGAATGGCCAGCAACACGCCGGTCTTTGCAACCGTTCCCTCGAGCGTCATCGTAGCTCCGCCCACGTCGAGCGCGGCGGCAGAGCGAAACACCTGGTCATTCAAAGCCGGATTACTGGTTCGCATCATGGCAACATCCTCTACCCCTGGGGGGCAAAAAAAACTGGTTGAGTTGTTCCTTAATCGCGCCCGCGATCCCAGAGGGAATTCGTCGGTCGCGGGAAAGTATTATGCCTTGGCCGGTGAGCCGTTGGCCGCTGCACTACCTTCGAGCAGGCTGCGGAACGTAGGCCCATCCAAGTTCTCGCGCTTGAGTAACTCCTGGGCCACGACTTCGAGCTGCACGCGGTGCTCGGTCAAAATACGCTTTGCGTCGGCATAGGCCGAGTTGAGCAGTTTCTTGACCTCCTCGTCGATGGTCTCGGCCGTCCGCTCGCTGCAATCGCGTTCGACGACCCCCTCGCGGCGCATGAACGACTCGCGCTGCTGCGCAATGGGCCAGGCCCACGGCTTCGTTCATCCCATACATGCAAATCATCTGCCGGGCCAGAGCGGTGGCCTTTTCCAGGTCGTTCTCGGCGCCGGTGCTGACTTCGCTGAACATGATCTCCTCGGCCGCCCGGCCGCCGAGCAGCCCGCGGATGCGGTCCATCAATTCCGACTGCGTGAGCAGGAATTGCTCCTCGGTCGGCAATTGCATGGTATAGCCCAAGGCCGCCCGGCCACGCGGCACGATGCTGATCTTGTGCAACCGATCGGGATTCAGGCCGTAGTGCGACACCAGGGCGTGCCCCACCTCATGGTAGGCAACGCGGCGTTTTTCCTTCTCTTCGAGCCGCCGGCTCTTGCGTTCCGGACCCGCCACGACTTTTTCGATGGCTTCTTCCAGATCCTGCTGCGTGATGACCACGGCCTTGTCGCGCGCGGCCAACAAGGCAGCTTCGTTCATGGCGTTAGCCAAATCCGCTCCCGAGAAGCCGGGCGTGGCCTGTGCGATGCGGCGCAGGTTGACGTCCGCTGCCAGCGGTTTGTTGCGGCAGTGAATTCGCAGGATCGCCTCACGGCCGTCGACATCGGGCGCATCGACGAGCACCTGCCGATCGAACCGCCCCGGACGCAGCAGGGCCCGGTCGAGCACCTCGGGCCGGTTCGTCGCGGCCAACAGAATCACGCCCACGTTGACGGCAAAACCGTCCATTTCCACGAGCAATTGGTTCAAGGTCTGTTCGCGTTCGTCGTTGACCGGTCCCATGTGAACGCCCCGTTCGCGGCCAATCGCGTCCAACTCGTCGATGAAGATGATGCACGGCGCGGCGGCTTTGGCCTGCTCGAACAGGTCGCGAACGCGCAACGCGCCCACGCCCACGAACATCTCCACGAACTCGCTGCCGCTGAGCGAAAAGAAACGCACATGCGCTTCGCCGGCCACGGCCCGGGCCAGCAACGTCTTGCCCGTACCGGGCGGACCGACCAGCAGCACACCCTTGGGAATCTTGGCTCCCAACTCGGAATACCGAGCCGGGTTCTTGAGAAAGTCCACCACCTCTTCCAGATCTTGTTTGGCCTCGTCGCAGCCGGCCACGTCTCCGAAAGTCACGCCGGTTTCCTTGTCGGCCACGATCCGGGCCCGGCTCTTGCCAAAGCCCATCACCGATTGACCAACGCTGCCGATTCGCCGCGAAATGAACAGCCAGAACAACATCATCAGGCCGATCGGCAGCACCCAAGACAACAGGAATTGCGAGAGAAAGCTGGGACGTTCGCCTTTGAACTCGACCCCCGCGGCCTCCATGTCTTCGACCAACTTGGGATCTTCGATTCGCACCGTGCGAAACACGAACTTGCCGTCGGCTTCATCGGCCTTGGCATCGGCCGGCTTGGCGTCCGCTACCTTGACATCCGCAGGTTTTGCGTCGGCCGGTTTTGCTTCCGGCGGCGCGGGAACCTTGACGCTGGTCGCGGGCTTGGCCCCCGCAGACTCTTTCGGCGGGGTGTCTTGTTTCGTCGCGGCCGTAGGAGCCGGCAACGGATGAGCAACGATGGTTCCGTAGGCTTCGTCGGCCGTCAACACGCAGTCCTTCACCCGTCGCTCGGCAACGAACTGCTTGAACTGGCTGTAGGGGATGGTGTGGACCTCCTGACCCAGGCTCATGAACAGGTCCTGCCAGATCCAGAGCATGACCAGCATGAGAATGACGGGCCAAATGCCCGATCGCCAATTGGGCGAGGCAGGGGGCCGGGGTTTCGTTTCCGGGGGCGGGGGAGGCATTCGGTTGATCTCAAAACGGTCAGGAGCTAGAGGCGCGATTCACCCCGCAACGGCAGCTGGGCATTAATACCATAGGGCTGGAACCCCGCCTGGGCCACCCTCGTTGGGCGGCCATTCGTGGGTTTATGCGGACAATCGCTTTCGCGGGCGTCCGAGAATTGCCGCGTAGTCGTTGCTCGCGGCGAACGAAACAAACAACGCAAACCACTTGACAACAGAGACTTACATCGATTCAAAAACCATCCAACTGCCATATTTGCTCGGGCCTTCCGTCCCGCTCAGGAAACGGCGGGTGGCGAAATTGAAACGCCGGACCATTGCGGGCCCGTCGAACGGCAGGGAAGATGCAATCGAGGGACGGCTAAGCGTACGTCGGTGGGGCGGCTGCGACGCGAAACGGCCCCGCCCGAGTTCCGGCTGACGGGCGAACTGGTTTCGGAATGGGATCGCGAACAGGAAAAGACGTTCAGCATGGCAAATGCCAAGATCGACATCGTGGGGCCAGGCGACATTCCGCTGATCGCCGACCTGTACAGCCAGATTTACCGCCCGACGCGCAACGCCGAATTCTTCCGCCGCCGGTTCCTCGGCCGTTACAACCCGCTGTTGCTGATGGCCACGCTGGACAACATTCCCGTCGGTTTCTTCCTGGGTTTCGAGTTGAAACCGGGGACGTTCTTTTCCTGGCTGTATGGCGTGTCGCCGGAGTTTCGCCGCAAGGCGATCGCGTCGCAGTTGATGGACGCGGTTCACACCTGGGCTGGCCAGCACGAGTACGATTCGATCCGCTTCGAATGCCAGAACCAGCATCGGCCGATGCTGCACATGGCGATCAGCCGCGGCTACGACATCATCGGCATCCGCTGGGACGCCGACCGCACCGCGAATCTGATCATCTTCGAGAAGATCCTGACCGAGTGAGTCGCCCAACAACCAGTCGGGGAGTCTGATCCGCCGGCTGGTTCAGCCGGTCAGATTCACGGCTGAGCCCTTGGGCAAGCTCTTCAGCCACTGCAACAAATCGCTCGCGGCGCTGTTGCTATTGGGCGAGCTCGATAGCAGGGACTGGAGCGCGCTGTTGCCCGACGTTTGTCCCAGCAGATTGTTCAACAGGCTTACCGCCTGAGCTGCCGGCGAGTCGCTCGGCGACGTTCGAACTGGGATTGGTCGACGTCGCCAGACCGGTCGACAGGTTGTTTGCAGACGGCGCAATTGCAGAATTGCCGATGACTCCGGCACTTGCACCTGGCCAGTGTCCGAAGTGCTCGCTCCATTCTGCAGCGACGAGGCCGGCGACCCCTGGCCAATGGAACTGATCGCCGCCCGCAAGATCACGTCCAAATCGTCGGTTACATTTCGATTCGAACTGTCCTTTTCGGCTTTCTTCTTGGCGCTATTGGCGTCTTGAGTTTTGGAGCTGCTGTCTGTCCCGTCGCTCGATTTGTCCTGGGACGACTTCTTGGTCTGCTTCCCTTCCAACGCGTCGACGATGGCCTGCTCGATGGCCTGAAGCAGATCGGACGTGCTCGAACCGTCGCTGCCGCCGCCTGAGTCGCCACCGCTGTTGCCAGGTACCGAGCCTCCCGCAGCGGGCTGGCTGCCCGAGGGAGGAGGCGCCAGCGGCGGGGAACTCGGCGCACCGGGCAATGCACTGCTAGCGCCGCCAATCGCCGACATGAATAACCTCGCTCCGCAGATACCTATGGGGGTTTGATCTATGGTTCATCGGCCTGGCATCGACTGCTGCTGTGCTATCGCAGCAAAAAAACGTGCCGGCGTCATTACGCTGGTGGCATAGAGCGGCAGGTGAAGTTGGCCCATCCGCGGTCCACGCGGTCGCAAAACGATCACGCCGAACTGCGTAGCAGGTTTGCTGCTGCGAATTATCCCTCTGCCGCCTATCGACGATCCGATTACGGACTTCCGCACTTTACGGTGGAATCTCGCCACTGAGGACATGGCTTTTGCTCAAAACACCAACGCGGAGCTTGCAAAGCTCGTAATTGTCGTTTCTGCCAGATTCGGCACCTGATGTGCATTGAAAGCTTACGCCTTAGACCCAAACTGCAAAGGAGCGATCGCTATGAGCGGAAAAGCTGACGAAATGAAGGGCCGTGTCAAGGAAGCAGCCGGCACCATCGCGGACAATGACAAGCTGCGGCATGAGGGCAAGGTTGACCAGGCCGCTGGCAAACTGAAACAAGCGGTCGACAAGGTGATCGACGACGTCAAAGAAGCAGTCAATCACCCGAACCCCAAGTGACCGTATTCCAACTCTTCAGAAAATATCCGCAGTGGCGCCCGGGGCTTAAGCCGCGGCGACGCTGCGGATTTTTGTCGGTAGCGCGAATTGATGCCGATTGGCCCTGCAGTGGCTGACGGCCTGACAGTTTAACATTACCCGCGCCGGCTCTTGCAACCGAACGCCCCACGGTAGTCCACGATTCCTTTTGCGACCCCTGCACGAATTACGGACCGAGTACAAGTATATGCTTCGATCGCGGATACCAAGCAGCCAGCCGGCGATATTCGCTCTCTTGTCGGGCATGGCCGTGATCGCGATTCTGTATTTTGGCCGCGACGTCCTCCTTCCTTTCGCGATGTCGATCCTGCTCACGTTTCTTCTGGCGCCGTTGGTCAACCGGCTGCAACGTTGGCATATCGCACGCGTGCCGGCAGTTCTCATTGCGATCGCGGGACCGTTGGCGGCGCTGTTTCTGCTCGGGTTCGTTTTGTTTCATCAGCTTTACGACCTCGCCTATCGGCTGCCCGAGTACGAATCGAACATTACCAGCAAAGTGCAATCGCTACGGGGTGATGGCAAAGGGGTGTTTGATAAGGTCGGCAAGGCGTTTGAAGACGTCCGCGACAAGTTGACCGAACAACCGACAACCAAGTCGCTGGGTTCCCAGCTAAACGTAACCGTGACCGGGGACGACGAGCCGAGTCGTCTTCACGATATGACGCTCATGCAGTCACTCGGCGAGGTCGAAACGACCCGGCCGATACCCGTTCAAGTGGTCAATCCGCTTTCCGCGGTGAGCTTCTTCGAACAAATCATGTATATCGGCCCACAGCTCGCGCCTTTCGGCACGGCAGCGATGGTGATCGTCTTCGGCATCTTCATGCTGATCGAGAGAAGATCTGCGCAACCGCATGATCTACCTGATCGGCTCGCACCAATTGAACAACACCACCTTAGCGCTCGACTCGGCCGCTCACCGGCTGAGCCGGTATTTGCGGATGCAACTGATCGTCAACTCCGTCTTTGGATTATGGATTGCGTTGGGACTGCTGTTGATCGGGGTGCCGAACCCGTTGTTGTGGGGCGTCGCCGCGATTCTGCTGCGGTTTATCCCCTATGTCGGACCCATCGTGGCGTCATTGGTTCCGCTGGCAATTTCCCTTGCGATCTTTGATGGCTGGGAGCGGCCGGTCTCCGTGATTGCTTTGTACGGCATTGGTGAAATGCTGGCGGGCAACGTGCTCGAGCCGCGCTTGATTTCATCGAGCACCGGCATTTCAGCCTTGGGAATACTCGTCTCAACCGTCTTCTGGATGTGGCTTTGGGGACCGATAGGACTCATTTTGGCTATGCCATTGACGGTTTGCCTGGCCGTGTTATCGAGCTATGTGCCGCGGTTCGCGTTCCTGAACACGCTGCTGAGCGACGAACACGTCCTGCCTGCCGAGTCGCGGTTCTATCAACGTTTGCTGGCCTCCGACTTGGAGGAAGCGCTCGACGTAGCGGAGGACTACTTGAAAGACAGCACGATTGAGTCTCTCTACGACGCCGTCCTCGTGCCGGCTCTGGGTCTGGCGGAACAGGACCGTCATAACGGTGATTTGGATGAAGGAAAGCAGCGATTTATCTACGACACCGTGCGCGAACTCGTCGACGATCTCGGTACCCGGGCGGTGCCCGATGTCGGCGTCGTCGCCACTGGGCCGTCGACAGCGCCAGCCGAAGGCTCCGAGATCGACTTGCCAGTCTCGGTTCTGTGCTTTCCGGCCAGCGACGAAGCCGACGAGATCGTCGGGCTAATGCTCTCGCAACTTCTCGCTGCGAACGGGGTACGGGTGCGTGTTATCGAGTACGAATTTGGCAAGCGAAATGGTCGGCACTGCGAATGAGCATTCCGTTGACGTGGTTTGCATCTCCGCGTTGCCTCCGTTTGCGGCCACCCACGCACGTTATCTTTGCAAGAAACTCTCTGCCACGAATCACAAACTGAAGGTCGTCGTTGGTCTTTGGCAATCCGACGGCGCCAAAAAGGCCCAGGATCGATTGGTTGAAACCGGCATCGATCGTTGCGTTACTTCACTTGCCCAGGCACGTGAGCTAATTGCAAATCTGGCCTCCTCGGCCAGGTTGTTGCAGCCCGCCGGTTAAGCAGTACAGCAAAGGCATTCGCCCCCTGACGAAAGTATCCCCAGTTCTCTCGGCCACCATTTTTCCGCCCGCGAATGGCCGCCGCAACCACGACTTGAGGAATCGAAGAATCCGGGGCCTTGGCTGATCCTTTTCAAGGAGTCCTCTATGTACCACCATGTCAAGAAGCTGATGTATACCGTCCACGTCGGAACGCCGGAGCCGAAATTCGGCAATATGCTGCTGGAGCAGTTCGGCGGCGCGAACGGAGAGTTGGCCGCCGCCATGCAATACTCCATCCAAGGCCTCAACTGCGACGATGCCGAGCGGAAAGACATGCTCATGGACATCGGCACCGAGGAGCTGAGCCATCTGGAGATCGTCGGCACGTTAGCCCGGTTGCACCTTCAGCCCATGAAGAAAGACCGCGAAGCGGCCGAGGCCGATCCCCTGGTCGCGATTGCCGGCGGTGGCGGCGTGACGCTTTGCAACTCCATGGGCAATGCCTGGACTGCCGATTATCTGAAAGTCACCGGCGAACTCGATGTCGATCTTCGCAGCAATATCGCCGCCGAGGCTCGGGCCAAGATCGTTTATGAACGCCTCATCAACTTCTGCGACGACCCGGGAACCAAGGACGCCTTGCAGTTCCTGATGACCCGCGAAATCACGCACATGAAAGCCTTCATGGCGGCGCTGGATAGCATGGGCAAGCCGGCCCTGTCCATCGGGAAGATCGCGCCGACCAAGGGCCTGGTGGATGAGTATTTCAACGACTCGACGGGGGAGGGCGATGACGGAGAAATCGATGCCCGCGGACCGTGGAACGAGGGGAATGGCTGGAAGTATCGCGAATCGCCAGCGTTCGAAGAATTGAAGCCGCATACGGCAGACAACGGCAAAACGAATCCTCGCAAGAAGTGCCCAAGCAAGAGCAAGTGAACGCGATGCAGGGAAACGACAAGGGCCGTGCTCTTTATCTTTATCTGTTCGATCCATCCCGTTGAAGTCACGAGCAAACCACGAACTCTTTTTTATCCTGAGGAGAGGTGATTTATGTTGTGGACCGTCTTGGTCGTTTTATTAGTAATGTGGGCTCTGGGCCTTGGCTTTGGCGTTGCGGGCGGTTTGATCCACCTGCTTCTTGTCGTTGCCCTGGTGGTATTCATCATCCAGCTTCTTCAGGGCCGGAGTGCCGTATAAGAATCTAAAACGAGGCCGGCCGATCTACGCACCGGATGAAGAACGTCGAGACGCTCGGCTTTTTGCGCGGAACGCGAAGAGACAAACGGCCCGAGTGGCGGAATAGGGTTTGCCCTACCAGCCCGCGCGCAGCAGGTTTCGCACGGGTTGGCCGGGGACATACCCTGGATACCCATACGCGTAATACGGCGCACGGTAGCCCACCACGGGCGCACCGTAGTAATAGCCCGGGCTCACGACGGCGGGCGCGCGGTAGTAGGCTGTTACGGGCGCACCGTAATAGGCGGTTACCGTGTGCCGTAGTAGGCAGTTACAGGTACCGGATACGTGGCGACCGGCGCATAACCCACCACGTACGGCCACGCCGAAGCGCTGGACGACGCCAAAAACAATACCGCGAGACCAAATACGAGCTTCTTCATAACCTGGGTTCTCCGAAAAAAAGGGGGCGAACCTATTCTACGGCACGGGACGGCCGTTACAACATGGTCGACGGATTCCGTTGGCCTTGGAGCCGGACGGGAAGACGGCGGCAAACAATCGACTCTCCGACGGATCCACCGAAAACGATCAGCTAGCTGCTCAGAGCGATTTGCCTGCTGGCTTGTTACAAGGAATCTTGTCGGGAATTCCGAAGCGATCGGTATTGAGCGGCTCTACCTGTTCAATGCCGAGTGGCGTGAAGCAGTGATTGAGGGACAACGCTGCCTGGCTGATCAGATTCAATCGGCCCCTCGGTCGGTCGTGCCCGCTGATCGCAGGGATATTGGGTGTATCGTCAAGGTTGCGGGGCGCGGCCCTGGCGGCGTCGGCCGAGACCCGATCCAATCGGGGCCCTGCTGGGCGAATGCCTGCGCGTGGCGGTGTACGCGCCGGCCCCTGTCGCCTGGACCTAGCGGGCGTGCTAGCGACCAGGGAGGTGGTAGCTGGCGGCCACCAAATCCCGACATCGCGACAAACGGTCGCACCCGCGGTCACAAAACGTGACATTCTCGTAATTCGCACCCGAGCCAATCTGGCGAAAAAATGCCGGCTTTCGAATACTGCGGCATCTTCTGGAGAGTCATTCGTACAGGTTCTGAAGCGACGTCGAATCGCGACCTGCGACTGACAATCCGTGCGATCTGAATCGACGCGGAGATGAGTCTCGCTCATCCTTCCGACGAACCATGGCGCAGGAGCACCGCTTACTGCACGCGGTGAATGTCTCATGATGAATAATCGGCAACGACGAAACGCACGCCTCCGGAACGCTTCCAGGGCGACGAAACGCTCACGCAGCACGATCTCCGCTCTTGGACAGGCCGATCGATTGGCCGTCAACGCGCACCGCCGCGACACGTATCTGGCCGCGCCAGATACTTGCCCGCATTTTATCGCGAAGACCACCGACCATGCGATCGCGTATAGCACTGTGGCGAATGCCCTGCGCAAGGCGCAGAAATACAATGAATCACTGGAATATTACGACAAGGTCATCGCGCTCACGCCTAATGATCCAGTCGCCCATAACAACCGGGGCAGCGTTCTTCGAGAGCTGAATCGGCATGACGACGCGCTGGCGAGCTTCGACACGGCCATAGCGCTCATGCCGCGCAGTGCCCTGAGCCACTTTAAGCGTGGAATCACCTTGCAAGACTTGCGGCGTTATGATGAGGCGCTGGCCAGTTATGACAATGCCATCGTTCTCGCGCCGGATTCCGTCGAGGCTTGTTTTAACCGCGGGATTGTGCTGTACGCGCTGAGGCGGTATGGCGAGGCGCTGACAAGCTACGACAAAGCCATTGCCATTAAGCACGACTTCGCCGGCGCCCATAATAACCGGGGCAATGCCCTGCATGCGCTGGAACGCCATGACGAAGCGCTGGCAAGCTATGCTAAAGCCATCGCGCTCGATCCCGACGATGCTGCCGCTCATTATAATCGGGCGATTATCCTCCATCGACTGAAACGTTTTGAAGAGGCCTTGGCGAGCTTTGATAAGGCCGCCTCCCTCGGGCATGAGTCTGCCGAAGTACAAAACAATCGCGGCATGTCACTCCATGCGCTGAAGCGCTACGACGAGGCGCTGGACAGTTACGATCGGGCCATCGCGCTCGCACCTGGACATGCCATGGCGCACAGCAACCGAGGCGTTATCCTGCAAGCGATGAGACGCTATGAGGATGCCTTGGCAAGCTTCAGCCGAGCAATCACGCTCAAGCCTGACTTTGCCGAGGGCTATTTCAACCGCGGCAACGCACTGCAAGAAATCAGGCTGAATGACGAGGCGTTGGAGAACTACGACAAAGCAATTTCGCTCAAGGTCGACTATGCAGACGCCTATAACAACCGCGGCATTGCCTTACAAAAACTTGCTCGATATGACGATGCACTGGCGAGTATTGACAAAGTCATTGTGCTCAGGCCGGGGTATGCCGAGGCCTATAATAACCGCGGCGACATCCTGGCGAACCAAGGCGACGTCCAGAAAGCGGAATTGGCATTCCTGGAGGCGCTCGCATTAAAACCGGATTATCCTAAAGCACTATACAACCTGGTGCATAGTCGGACAAATCACACCGTCGATTGCGAGACAATCACCTACATTCAGAGCTTGCTCTTGGATCCGTTACGAGGCGACGCCGAATATCTTCATTTTTCTCTAGGAAAAATCTACGATGATTGCAAACTGTACGACGAAGCCTTCGAGTGCTATCGGCAGGCAAATCAAATCTGTAACGCGAAGATTCATTACGATCCGGTTCGGCTGAGTAATGTCACCCGGAGTATTACCGAAACTTTCACCCGGGAGTTTCTGACTCAGTCGTTTTCGTTTGCGTCGCATAGCCAGCAGCCCCTGTTCATTATTGGCATGCCCAGATCGGGCACCAGCTTAATCGCCAGTGTATTGTCGAATCATCCCGCCATCGCGACGGCAGGAGAGTTGCCCACCATGGCTGGTTTCACCTTGCGATTGCAGAATCTACTCGGAAACAGCGGCTCCTATCCGCAAGCGGCAAAGCACGTGCCCCCTGTCGTCGCGAGCAAACTCATTGATGACTACGAGAAACGCTTAAGACGCGATGCAGGCCCGGATGTCCCCTACATCATCGATAAGCACCCGATGAATTTCTGGCATCTGGGGTTCATTAACATGCTGTTTCCGCAGGCGCGAGTCATCCATTGCATTCGCCACCCCTTGGATACGTGCCTTTCCAATTTTGCGCAGTGCTTTGAGCGCGACTATGATTATGCGTTCGATTTGCACAACATCGCGCATTACTACGGCGAATATACAAACATGATGGAGCACTGGCGAAAGAATCTCCCTGGACGGATGATCGAGGTCGAGTATGAGGATGTCGTCATGAACACAGAAGAGGCGGTACGCAGGTTGCTGGATTCAATTGGTGTAGCCTGGAATGACCTTTGCCTTTCGCCCCACACCAATCCATTTGCAGTAGGGACTGCCAGTAGGTGGCAAGTCCGCCAGCCAATCTATAAGAAATCCGTAAACCGGTGGCAGCACTATGAAAGGCATCTTGGTCCATTGAAGGATATTCTGCAGCTTGCGCAGGCGGGCGCGGCTGGCGCTTTGGGATCGTTGGCAGCATGATTCGAAAGAAACTGGGGACGCGAAGAAACGCACGTCTACGTGATTCAGCCGTGCGCTTTGGATCGCCTCGGACGCTGCCCGCTCGGCCCTGGGCTCAATCTTCTCCGCCGGCAGCGTTTCGCTGCGCCTCTTGCCGCCCGAAACCTTCGGACAAGAACACTTCGTGAATGGCTGGGGCTGTGGGAGCCCTGGGCGGGAAACTGCCCAGTGCTACCCGGCGGAGGTTAAAAGAACTCCGGTCGCTGACGCTCCCGGTTCGCCTATTCGATCAAACCCATCCATCCTTCGGCGCCTCGGAACCGAACCAGCGCTGCGTGATCACTTTCTTTCGCGTGTAGAAAGCAACGGCGTCAGCACCCTGCGCATCGAGATCACCATAAAGCGAACTCTTCCAGCCGCCGAACGGAAAGAACGCCATCGGCGCCGGCACGCCGACATTGATGCCAAGCATCCCGACCTGGATGCGCTCGCGGAAGGTGCGGGCCGCAGCGCCGGATTGCGTGAAGAGGGAGACCGTGTTGCCGTATCGGCTGCGGTTCGTCAACGTGATCGCCGCGTCCAGGTCCGCGGCGCGCATCACGCTCACCACCGGGCCAAAAATCTCCTCCCGGCCGACGAACATCTCCGGCGTCACATCGTCGAAGACCGTCGGCCCGAGGAAGCAGCCGCGCGGCCTGTCGCGGACGGATTGGGAACGGCCGTCGAGGCGAAGCCGGGCTCCTTCCGTCACCCCGCGCTCGATCGTAGCCCGGATTCGCTTTTCCTGCTCTGGGTTCACCACGGGACAGAGCGTCGCGGTGTCGTCCAGGCCGTCTCCCAGTTTGAGTTCACCCGCCGAGTGGATGAAGGCATCGACGACGGCGTCCTGTCGCACTCGATCGCCGACCGGCACCAGCACGCTCCCGGCAAGACAGCGCTGTCCCGCTGAGCCGAAGCACGATCCAATCAGGGCGGGCAGGCTACGCTCCAGGTCGGCATCAGGCAGGACGATCAGATGATTCTTCGCTCCGCCGTGTGCCTGAACGCGCTTGCCGTGAGCCGCTGCCGTGCGGTAGACCGACTCCGCCACGGCCGACGAGCCGACGAAGGAAACTGCTTGGACATGCGGATTGCTGATAAGCCGTTCGCTTACTTCCTTGCTGCCCTGCACCACGCCGACGACACCCGGCGGCAAGCCGGCTTCCGCGAACAACTCGATGAGCCGGGTGCCGGTGAGGGGTGCCTTCTCGGCCGGCTTGAGAATGAACGTGTTCCCGCAGGCGACGGCGATCGACATCATCCACAGCGGGATTAAGGCCGGGAAATTGAACGGCGGAATGCCGACCACCACACCCAGAGGTTCGCGGATGGCATAGCAGTCGACATCCCGCGAAATGTTGGTCAGCGTCTGTCCCATCAGTTGGGAGGGAATGCCGCAGGCGAATTCGACCACGTCCAACCCGCGCCGCAGCGAGCCGTGCGCTTCGCTCAACAGCTTGCCATTTTCGCGGATGATACTGTGTGCCAATTCCGAGAGATTCTTTTCCAGCAGCTCCCGGAACTTGAACAGGACGTGAGCCCGATCCGGCGCCGGAGTGGCGCGCCAGCCAGGGAAGGCCCGAGCGGCGGCAGCGCAGGCCTCGTCCACCTGCTCCGGCGCGGCCTCGCGCACCGGCGCCAGCACCTCGGCCGAGTCCGCCGGATTGCAGATGTCGCGGCTCGTATTCCCGCGGCCCTCGACCCAGGTTCCGCCGATCATATTCAGCGCCGAAGCCGAACGCGAAGAGGTTGCAGACGACCGATCGGCGGCAGCAATAGTGCTCATGAAGTCCTCCGGAAGCTCGGGGGTCGGTTCACGGACAGATGCCTGCCAAAGTAATATAGGAGTCGCCGACAAAAAATCCAGGGCCGACTTCAGACCGGGGATCCTCAATGGGACATTCTACATTTCTTCATGTCCCTATTCTTCTCCATCGACGAAAGCCTAAGCTTTGCGCAGTTCGGCGATCAAGTCCACGTCGCGGAGAATCCGAACACCGTGGGCGGCTGCAAATCGAGCCACGTCCGGCGCAAAGAAATGTCGATTGCTAGTGCCGAGGATGTCTGCCTGGCCCGCGGTCGCTGTAAGAAGCACCATGTCATCCGTCGGGTCGAGGCCCACAAGCGGGCCGATATGGTAACCAAGGACGGCCACCTGTTCGGAGCCAAGGACGAGAAAGTCGAGGAAGCGACGAATCTCCGCGTCATCCCAACCGTGCAATGCGCGGATTCGCGGATCGTGGAGAACCTTCGCGACCTCGGCATAGAGCGAATGCGATAAGACGAGCGTATGGCGTTCGTCGAGTGCGAGCAGCAGCAATTCGCGTGCGAGCCCAGCCCGATCGCCGGCTGCCCGCACGATCAGATTCGTGTCAAGAACGACCCTCATGGGTCGGGCTGCGAACGGACGTGCCGCACTTCTTCATCAACGGCCGTCTCAAACTCCTCAGGGGTTGTTCGCCGTTCTGCGGCGTGTTGGTCCGCTTTTGCGAAGAGTTCTTGTATGCCGGCACGGGCCCGGGCCTTTTCGACTGCCACTGGCGTTCGTCCCGGGCGCATGACGACCCAATAGACCACTTCCTCGGCGCTTAGCGGTTGCCCAATGAGCGACTCAAGGAGCTTCCGTTCGTCTTCGGACAGATCGGCGACGTTGCTGGAGAGTTTCGTTCCCATGCTGGAATTATAACACAGTCACTGTCGGAGCCGTAAAGGCTTTCGTTGGCGTTTTTTCCACACGAGGACGCTGGCTCGGATCGGGTCGTTGCGACGTTTCGTCGTTGGGCTGAGTGCTCATGAAAAACCAACTACGACTCAAGGATGAGCCGTGATGGCGATGATCGTGATCTCCTTCGCCCCCGGGCCGTAACACCAAAAAACTCGATATGCTCCGGGCGTATTGTTTTGAGCATACGCCTCGAAGACTTTTTTCTTGTCGTCGAAGGGGTTGGCAATCGAGTCGTACTCGTGCGTGTTCAAGCCAGGATGACGAGGATTGTGTCGTAGCAGGTCGATCGTCTTATGGACCTGCTTGAACAAGCCTTCGTCTTTGCTCGACTTCTGCTTCGATTTCTTCTTGCGCGACTTGACGCTGCTGCGCCGCCTTCTCTCGAAGGGCGTTGTAAGCTTCGCCGGCTTCGGGAGTCCATTGGACCGTGAACATGAACGAGCCCACCGAAAACAGACCAACCGCAGACGTGTCAAGGAACCATGCGGTCGATGGGATTCAACCCATTGAACGACTCAACCGCCCAATTCGTTAACCACCCAGCTCGTCGACCAGCGTCGAATCCTCGTCCAGATTCGGCGTGTCTTTGGCGAACCGGCGCTCTTGGGCTTCTGCCAGGCCCTTGCGAACGGAGTTCAATGCCTTCTTGTTCCGGTAAAGCCACGCTTCGCTCTCAGGAATGACCACGGCGGGAGTGATGACAATTCTCTCCGGGTCCGAGTCATCCACAATGACGGTACGTCCGACAAAGCGGCTTCCCAGCGCAATTCGGCCTTTGCTATCGACTACTTTGGTCGCCATCGTGTTCCTCCTATCTTCATTCTAGCTCAGGTGGGATGGTGGGCAAGTGGGATTTTCCCACCTACAGGTATCGACGGAACTTCCGGGAGAACTGGAAGGGAAAAACGGGGCAAAACGACTTTGCACCGGATGAAGAACGGGGATGTTTGACGTTTCCCACATAAAGCGAAGAGAAGCGACCGTCACACGGCCCGAGTGGCCGGATGCGTCTTGCGGGCGTGGCGCTGTGAGGCCAAAGCCTGCGGGCCCAGCGCGCTCCAGGCGCCGAACCAGGCGACCAGCACAAAGAAGGTTGGCAATCCCCAGGCCAGCGTCAAATCGCCTAGCGGCTTGCCGGTCAGCGCCTTGAGCGTGAGCGGACCGCAGACCAGCAGCAACAGGTGGATCACGCGCAGGGAAGCCGACGGCTGCTCGACGAGTTGCCGCGCCAGCATCAGGCAGGGAAGAAACAGCACCACGTAGTGGGCCTTGCTGCTCATGGGGCTCAACAGTAGCATCAAACACAGCACAACGGACGCCTCCCAGCCGACTCGCAATCGCGTGGCGTCGATCGGCAATGGTTCGCGACGCGATACGATTTGCGGCGCGTGCCAAGGCCTTCCCAATCGCCAGGCGCTGATGCCCAGCATCAGCAGGCCGCTGCCGTAGGTGGCCAGCCGCAACCAAGGAATCGTCCACGCGGCCACCGGCCCGGCCTGCAAGGCCGCGGTCGACAGCGGCAGGCCGAACCGCGCCAGCCGATTGAAGAACCCGGCCAGCGATTGATTGAGCAACATGTCGCTGCGCCAGGTTCCCGGCGCCGAAGATCCCAATTCGTTCCGCACGAACCGCACCCAATCCACCAGGTACGAGCCGCCGTCGGCTTGCGGCAGCAGCAGATCGGGCAACACGTTCAGCCCCACGGCAACGCCAACCAGCAGCAGCGCCGCTCCCGGCTTGCGCCGCCAGAGCAAATAGGGGGCGAACAACAGCGGCGTGCATTTCATGGCGGCCGCAGCTCCAATCAGCGCTCCGCATCCCAGGCTATGCCCGCGCCACAGAGACAACATCCGCCCATCAGCAGGGCGGCAATGACGAGGTCGAATTGTTGATGCTCGATCGTCGTGAGCGTCCAGCGCAAGTTCGTCACAAATCCTACGGCCAGGATCAGCGACCAGACCAGAGGCACGCGCAGCACGCTCGGCCCACCGGCCAAACGCCAGGAACAGACGAACCATGCACCGGCCGCAGCCATGTTCGCAGCCCACCAGCCGAGCAGCGAACCGGTCGTGGAAAAGCCGGCCAGCGGCGCCGCCAACAGGGCCATCGAGGGCGGATAACTGTAAACCCAACCTTCGTCCGCGCGATGGATGGGCTCGTGGGCCAGCATGTGCTGCGAGGCCCGCACGAAGCACTCGTTCCACTCGCTGCGCTCACCCTTGGACTGGAAGAGCACGCCGGAATAGACCAGAAACACGATCGCCAGCAACACGACGCAGTGCTCTTGGCACCAGCGCGGCCAACGCGCGGCAGCGCGCGGCGCGAGCTTTATGCGGCAGATCGGTGCGAAAATACATGCGCTGCGTGCCCCTCCAGACTTCGACGGCATGATTGCAGGGCGCGCACGGTACCTGAATTGGCAGGTTACGAGCAAGCCCAGGCAGCTTCCCGCCACGACCGATCGGTCTAGACGCGCTCGGAAATACGAGCCCGCCGTGCCAGCGAGGGAGTCGAACGAGGGACACCCTCGCTCGCGCGTCGGGCTTGTGTTTGCAAGCAGTAGTCGCACGCGTGCTAGCACGCGGACGTTGGGCCAGGAAAGCGGTCGAGAGAAGCAGACGGCTCGCGTTTTAGCTAGCGGCGCCCACCGCCGCAGGGCTCTCGCCGCCGGCAGCTCGCGACACGAGTTCGAGCGTCTCAACGCTCACGGCAGCCCGCGCCTGCTCGAGCACGCTGCTGGCCCGCCGAGCGAGCGACACCAGGTCGTCGTCGACGCACATTTCCGCCAGGCCGGAGCAAACCACCAGCGGCTCTTCGTCCGGTGTTCCCATCTCAGCTTCGTCCAGCGCGGCTCGAACGCGGGCCTCGATCCGTGCGGCTTCCATCAAATTGGAATTGGGCAGGATGACGGCAAATTGATTCCAACCGTAACGCGTCACCAGATCGCCCAAACGAACCGATCGCGTGACGACTTCGGCCATTCGTTCGAAGGTGGCGTCGTGCTGATCTTTTCGCAGGCTTTCGGCCTGTTCGTTGCCATGCTGATTGCCGACCAGCAAGATCGACAAGTCCTGCTTCGTGGCTCGGGCCTGGGCCATTTGCAGCCGCAACGCATCAGTGAACGACCGCCGCAGAACCGAGGCCGGTTTGCCCGCCGCGCGAACGGAGGGCACACTTGCGGGCAACGCGGACCGGGGCTGAGGTGCAGATTCCTGACTCAATGGTTCGTTGACCGGAACCGAAGCCGCCCGAGCCGCGCCGACCAGGGGGCACAGACGCTGACCGTCATGGTAGTAGCCGCAATTGCGGCCGTTCTGCTTGGCGGCATACAGTGCGGCATCAGCTCGTTTGAACAACGAGACGGCCGTATCGCCGGCGAGCACTTCGGCCAGGCCGACGCTGGCCGTGACGTGCAGTTCGTGCCCCTCGTAGGAATAGGCCTGCTGCCCAATGAAAACTCGCGATCGCTCTGCGGCGCGAAAGCTTTCGGCTAGCGAAGCAGCGACCACAACCACGGCGAACTCTTCACCGCCGTGCCGCGCTACCAGATCGACGTCGCGCATCGTGGACGAGAGCCGCCGCGCGACTTGCTGCAGCACGTGGTCGCCCGCGTCGTGCCCGAATCGATCGTTGAACTGCTTGAAATGGTCGATATCGGCCAGCAGCAGACAGAACGTGGCGCCGGTCCGCTCGTACTCGGCAAACCGCCGCGCGAATTCGTCGTCGAAGGCACGTCGATTGGCCAGACGCGTGAGCCCATCCACCCGAGCCTCAACCATTTGCTGGTCGATCTTGTTGGCCTGCTCCTGAATCCGCTCTTCGATCGCGGCCAGTTTGGCTTCCAACCCGCGGTTGGCCGTGACGATTTGCGCCACGGTAGCCAGGATCACTCCTTCAGGAGGAATGACGCCTTGCTTTGCCGACTCTTCCAACTCGCGATTGAGCGTCTGGATTTCCAGGGTGTGATTGCCGACGTTGCCGGCCAGCTCCTGGGCCAGTTCTTGCATCCGCGCACAAAACTGCTTGGCCCGCTCTTCATTCCACACCTGGCTGCCTGCATAGCTCTGCTTGCACAGCCAGGCAACCGCTATCCCTAGCAACAATTGCACCAGAACGAGTGCCAGTCCGATCCAGGCGTAACCTGCATTTTCTAACATGACAGTTGCTCGCAGTCCGCCCATAAGACTCGAACTTTTGTGATACCTCAGGAAGGTAGGTTACGGGCTGTGTGGGTCAAATCCGCCTATCCATACAGTGGTTTCTACAACCCGGCAGGGTAGGGCGAACACGGATGTTAGGCTGCCCGCAGGCGCGGTTATGCCGGCGGTACGAAGTTTGAGGCCTGCCGCAGCGCATGAACCGGAAGAACAAAAAAACCCGTCTCACCATGACGGCGAGACGGGCAAATGAAAAACGGGCAGAAAGGGGGAGCGAATGAACACCACAGCCAAGGGTGTCGAGAAACAGCCACGAGGCAGGTGGCGGAGAAGTGAGCTCCCCGACCCACTCCTCATCAATCCTGACCAGGCGGATCTTGCATTGCTGCTCTCCCAAGAAAGAGTGCAGGACGACTGTGCTCTAGAACTATCACCAGCGAGCAGCCGTGTCAACAAAATGTTCGAAATTTGCTCACGATGCTCTGGGCGGCGGTAATACGGACGATCGCAAGATACAACGCCGCAGCCATCTTAGGTCGACTGGCCCTGTTCCGGCGCGACCGGACGCGTCGAATCGATCAAGAACCAGCAGACCACGGCCAGGACATAAACCGCGGCGAAGATCATGAAGTTGATGTCGTAGCCACGGAGCGAAGCCGCCGCTAATTCCGCCTCGGGCATTTTCGCATTGATCGCCGCCAGATCCCCGCGGATGCCGAGTTCGCCGGCCCGGGCCACGACGGAGTGGTTGATGATCTCGGCCGTCACGAAACCGGCCAACGCGCCGCCCAGATTGCCCACGGTATTCATGCAACCGGCGACAATGGCCGCGTAACGCCGCCCGATGTCCTGGCAGGTGGCCCAGGCCGGGCCCATCGTCAGATCGTTGAAGAACGCCGCCAGCGAAACCGCGAAGAAAAACGTCAGGGTCGCTGGTGGCGTAGATGCAGGAGAAGTAGCAGACGGCGCACGACGAGTGTCCGACGACGCCGAACAACCGGCGACCCCAGCGGCGATTGCCGGTCAGGCGAATGTAGCGATCGGACAACATGCCGCCGATCAGACACCCCATCGCGCCGAGCCAGAGCGGACCGCCCTTGTAAACGGCTCCGATAGATATCGGTGGACGGAACATGATGGTAGTTCTCCATGTACTGCGGCAGGTAAGTGATATTGAAATACCAGCCATAAGCGCCGCAGGCGTACATCAGACACAGCAGCCAGAGATTTCCGCTGCTGAGAATCCTACGCCAGGGCACCCCGCCCAACTCGGCCTCGCCGTGGCTGTCGCCGCCGGCATTGATCAGCGCGAGTTCGGCAGCGTTCACTTCGGGCTTCTGCTCTGGATGGTTGCGAAACCACCAGGCGAACAATCCGCACCAGCACCAGGCCCATGATCCCGAACAGCCAGAAGGCCGTTCGCCAGTTCATCAGCGAAGGCGTAATGCGTTCGCCTTTCCAAACGACGCCCGAGATCAGCAGCGTCCAGATAATGGGCGTCAACCCGCCCATCAATCGGCCCGACATCCAGACCATACCCTGGGTAAAGCCGCGTTTATCGCGGGGGTACCAATTGTGCAAAGCGCGCGTGATGTTCGGATACGCGCCGGCCTCGCCCATGCCGAAGAGAAAGCGCACGACTTGCAACGTCGCGACGCCGCCCAACACCAGCCCGCCGACCTTGAGCCCCACGGCGCCGGTGATGGCCGTGAAGAACGACCACCACAGCACGATGCGGATGAGCGTCTTGCGCAGGCCCGAAAACATCGCCCAGCCAGCCACTGGGAACCTCGAACGCGGCGTAAGCGACGGCAAACAGCGTGAAGGCCCATTTCAAATCGGCCACGCCGCCCAGGTGCAGATCCTCGACGATCGCTCCCGCAGCCGAACCCATGCACACCCGGTCAAGGTACGTGATCATAGACAGGGAGCAGGCAAAGGCCAGCACGCCGTAACGAACACGTGTCGGCGGCAGATCAGCGCACAATAGGGGCGACTCAGCGGGCATGCGTTTCATCTCCGAGCCCCGGGGGCGTAAGCCCGGGGAAATTCTGCCGCTACCGAAAAACACTCGTACCGGTAGCTGCATTACGGCGTCAGCCCGCCGGCGGCATTCAATAGCTCAACCAACAAGGTGTGGGCACCATCATAAGCGGCGGCCCGCCGAAAAACAGCCCGCCCGACTTTACCGTCGTTGCCTTGAAACGGACCGAGGCGAAGTTTAAGGTAAACACCTGGGAGAAACAGCTCGATGCCGAGCATTGCCGATACTTTGAACACGGCCCTGGCGCTGCAACAGCAGGGGCAATTTGCCGCGGCCGAGCCGCTTTATCGGCAAATTCTGGCCGTCAACCCAAACCACTACGATGCGACTCAACTGCTGGGCCTGGTGGCTTTCAACTTGGGACGCGTCGACGAAGCCATCCAACTGACGCTCCGGGCCATTCAGCTCAATCCCTTGCAGCCGAACTACCGCGTCAACTTGGGCTGCTTCTTATCTGCCGCCGGCCGGCACCTCGAAGCCATTGCCAATTACCGCCATGCGGTGCAACAAAAGCCGGACCTCTTCCAGGCCCATTTCAACCTGGGAAACGAATTCCTCGACCTGCGCCGATTCGATGAGGCGATCGCCAGCTTCAACGACGCCCTGCGCATCCGGCCCAACGATCCCCAGGCGTACAACAACCTGGCCCTGGCGCTGGTGCGCAAGGGTCAGCCGCGCGAAGCCGTCGAGTTTGCACGCCGCGCCATCAAGGCTTCGCCCGGCTACGTCAGCGCCCACAGCAATCTGGGCACCATCTTGCAAGAATTGGGCGAGTGGGACGAAGCGCTCCGCTGCTACGAGCGAGCCCGCGAACTGAATCCCAACTATACCGACGCGATCTTCAATCGCTCATTCATCCGGCTGCTGCACGCCGACTTCGACCGCGGCTGGGCCGATTATGAATATCGCTGGCAAGCCAAAGCCGCCCCGCGGCGCAATTTCTCGCAACCTCGCTGGGACGGGCAACCGCTCGACGGCCGCACGCTGCTCGTCTACGCCGAACAAGGCTTCGGCGATGCGTTGCAGTTCGTGCGTTACGCGCCGTTGGTACACAATCGCGGCGGCCGGGTGGTGGTCGAGTGCCATGCAGGGCTCGTCAAATTGCTGAAGAGCTGCCCCGGCGTCGACCAGGTGGTCATCGATGGGCAGCCGCTGCCGCCGTTCGATCTGCAATTGCCGCTGCTGAGCCTGCCCTTGGTTTTTCGCACCACGCTGGAATCCATTCCGGCCGATGTCCCGTATCTGACGCCCGACGCCGAAGCGGTCCGCCGATGGCAATCCCGGTTGGTTTCGGTCGATGGCTTGAAGGTCGGATTGGCCTGGCAGGGAGATCCGGCCAATCGCCGCGACTGCTTCCGCTCGATGCCCCTGGCGATGCTGGCCCCCTTGGCCAAGGTGCCCGGCGTGCGTCTCTTCAGCTTGCAGAAAGGGGTGGGGAGCGAGCAGCTTCCGCCGTTGGCCGCGGCCTTGGGCATTGAAGATCTGGTCGGCGAAGTCGCCGACTTCCACGATACGGCAGCGATCATCAGCAATCTCGACCTGGTAATCAGCGTCGATTCGGCGATCGTACACCTGGCCGGAGCCTTGGCGAGGCCGGTTTGGGTGCCGCTGCCAACCATGCCCGACTGGCGATGGCTGCTGGGGCGCGACGATTCGCCCTGGTACCCGTCGATGACGCTGTTCCGTCAGGATCGGCTGGGGGAGTGGGGCTCCGTGGTCGAGCGGATCGCATGCCGGCTCAGCCAGGGCCTTTGATCGCTGCCGGAGCCATACCGGGCGGCGCACCGTCAGATATACCGCGCTACCGCCGCGAGACGCACGGTGTTAAAATAGCGGCCGCCTTCGAGTTTGGGTTGGGGGCAGGCTCACCCCAATAGGAAATCTCGGACTAATCGCATGAAGTTTCAAAGTCACACATCGCTTCGCCTGGCCGCCGGGTTGATGCTGACTTTCGTGGTGCTTCGGCCGGGATTGCTCCCTGCCAGGACCGTTCTCCAAGCCGGCAACGCTACGGTCTGGAAATACCTCGACGACGGAACCGATCCCGGAACGAAATGGAACCAGCCCGATTTCGATGATTCCACGTGGAAGTCCGGCAAAGCGCCGCTCGGCTACGGTGAGCAGCGGCTTGGCGCGGAAATCCGCCCCGGCGCGGCCGCAGGGCCCCAGGCGATCACGGCCTGGTTCCGTTGTGAATTCGATTCGCCGGCGCTCAAGCCGGGCGAGCACCTCGTCATCTTGCTGTGTGCGGACGACGGCGCCGTCGTCTACCTCAATGGCCAGGAAATCGGCCGCCAGAACATGCCCGAGGGTCCGCTGACCGCCAGCACATTGGCGACGCGCGTGATCGCCAACGACAACGAAGGCTTTTACTCCCGGCTGCGCGTTCCGGCCAGCGCGGTGCTTACGAGCAAGAGGAACGTATTGGCGGTCGAGGTTCACCAAGGTGCGGCGAAGAGCAGTGACTTGTTTTTCGACCTCGCGCTCAAGACCGTACCTGCCGACGATTCGGCGGCTGAAGTCGCGGCCGATGCCCAGCAGGTCATCGTCCTGTTCAACAAGCAGCACTACATTGGTCCAGGCGTAAAGATACCGGACGGGTACATCGATGGCGGGCGCCACATGGCGGTCGACACCCAGGGATACGCCAGTTCCGGCCGCGAGATCCTCTTGGTGAACCGGTCCCGCGACGCTGAATTGGCAGACGATCTGGCCTTTGCCCGCTCGCCCGAGTTGCGTGCGTTGCCCGCCCTCGAACGCATCCAGCGTATCGCGGCCCGCATCGACAGAGAAACCACTCCGCCCGGCGGTCTGCGCTGGGTGGGCGAGACCACCGAACAACTTGAAAAAGAATTTACCAACAAACCGGTGCTCATCGGCGACTGGATGGACCAATGCCAGGCCGGCGTTTGCCGCCACCGCTCGTTGCTGTTCAAGATTCTCGCCGACGAAGCCGGGCTCAACGTGGCCCTGGTCCGCGGGAACTATGCGAGCAAGGGCCCGCCCGGGGCTCCACATGCCTGGAACGAAGTCGTGCTCGACGACGGACGCCGCGTGCTGGTCGACGTGATGCACAACGGCAGCAAACCGAAGTTTCCGGAAGTGACCGCTCCCCGGGTCGTTCAACATTATCTCAAGGTCGACGGCACGCCCTGGTATCGGGCCGAAGCAAATTAGTTTTGCCTGGCGATATCCAAAGTCTCTCGAAGTCGCAAACGCTCAATACCGAGGATGTGTTATGCCCGACAGCGTGGCCCAATCAATCAAAGACCTGACCCACGCCGACGGACGCCGACGGTTGACCGCGGCCGAAAGCCTTTGCCACCAGGCCGAAGCCGCGCAGGCGGCGGCAGTCGCCCTGGCAAAAGCGGCGGCCGATGAGGATGACGATGTTCGCGAAGCCGTGGTGGCGGCGTTGGAAGACCTGGGCCCTCCACCCCCGGAGCAATTAAGCGAGTTGGCTCCGCTCCTCTCCGACCCCAACGGCGACGTCGCCTATTGGGCGGCCACGCTGCTGGGCCGACTGGGGCCCGCCGCCGCGCCAGCCATCGCGGCATTGACGTCGGCCCTGGGCCCCGCCGCGCCGCTCACGGTTCGGCAACGAGCCGCTTGGGCACTGGGCAATATCGGTCCGGCAGCTGCTAGCGCCACTTCCGCCCTGGAAATGGCCGCGGCGCATAACGACCCCCGCCTGGCTCGGCTCGCCCGGCAGGCCCTCGATCAAATTCGGGCCAAGTAGCCGCCCGTTGCTCTGATTCCTCTTGAATCACAAGAGTGCCCGAGGCCGGGGCGTCGTCACGGCCAATCAATTCTCGAAGCTGGGGAGATTTCAGCCGCTACGTGCAAACACGAGCCCGACGCGCCAGCGAGGGTGTCTCTCGTTCGACACCCTCGCTGGCGCGTCGGGCTTGTGTTCTCCATCATGAAAAACTGATTGGCCGTAAGTTTTACGCCCCTCGGCCCTGCGCGTGATTGGCCTGGAGGCACACTCGCGACTCGGGTATCCTCCCGACCCCTATCGATTGCCAGGCGAGCGCCGGCGAGGTGGATTGCCTCGCCAACCGTTGCAGTCGCTCGTGCAACAGCCGGCAATTGGCCGCGAAAACCATCGATCGTCCACGGAGGGATCCATGCCTAGCGCTCCACGTCGGTTCGCCGCGCTCGTGCTGGCCGCTGCTTGCATTACGTGGCTCGGCTGCAATGTCGAGGAATCCGGCGACGCCATCAAAATCAGCATCCCCAACGGGCTCGGCACTTCGCCAGCAATGACAGCGGAGCCGGCGGCTCGCTCGGGCGATTCGATTCGTATTGCCTCGTTCAACATCCAGGTCTTTGGCCAGTCCAAGCTGAAGAAGCATCTGCCGATGGACATCCTGGCCAAAGTCATCCGCCGTTTCGACGTGGTCGCCATCCAGGAAGTCCGCGCCAAGACCGATACGATCCTGCCGGACTTCATCGCCCTGATTAACGCCGAAGGGGCGCGCTACGACTTCGTGATCGGCCCGCGCGAAGGCCGCACGTCGAGCAAAGAGCAATATGCGATTCTGTTCGATACCGCGCGGATCGAAGTCGACCCGCGCAGCGTGTACGCCGTGCCTGATCCTGACGACCAGTTCCAGCGCACGCCGATGGTGGCCCGCTTCCGGGTTCGCGGACCTGCGCCCAACGAGGCCTTCACGTTCAGCCTGGCCGATATTCATACCGAACCGGACGAAGCTCGCAACGAAATGGATGCCCTGGCCGCGACGTTCGTCGGCATTCAAAACAACGGCAGCGGCGAGGACGACGTGATCCTGCTAGGCGATCTGAACTCCGACGAATACCACTTTGGCCGGCTGGGGCAATTGCCGCGCATCGCCCACGCCATTACGGGCGTGACCACCAACACGCGTCGCACGCACATGTACGACAACATCATCTTCGACCGTGGGCCGACCGTCGAATACCTCGGCCGCTGGGGCGTGCTCGACCTGATGAACGAGTACAACCTGACGTTGGACGTGGCCTTGGAAGTCTCGGACCATTTCCCGGTCTGGGCCGAGTTCAGCGCCTTCGAAGGCGGCCCCGGCGCCGTGGCCAATCGCCCGCAGGGCGTTACGCAGTAAGCGGGCCGAAGGCGCTCAACAACGCACGTAAACTGACGACGCCTCCGGACCGGCATAATCTGGTCTAGTGTTGGTCTAAATGGAGCGTCCGAACATGTTACAGCACAATCAGAGCGTCGGCACGTACACGGCAAAGACGCACTTCTCCGAGTTGCTCGAGCGGGTCGAAGCAGGCGAAGAAATCACGATTACGCGCCACGGCACGCCCGTGGCCCGGCTGGTGCCCGTCAAGAAACAAAGTAGCCGCGAAGAGCGCCGCGTGGCCATTGCGCGTTGGAAAGAGCTTTCCAAGGGCCTCTCACTTGGTGGTCTTAATCCACGCGACTTAATTAACGAAGGCCGCAAGTGAAGTCGAGCTTTGTGGTCGATTCGTCGGTGGCGTTGGCCTGGTGCTTTTTGGACGAAGCAACGCCCACGACGAAGAAACTGCTTAGCGGAATGACCGATTCCTCGGCCGTGGTACCCGCGTGGTGGTACATTGAGTTGACGAACGTGCTCGCATTATCCGAGCGAAAGGGGCGAATCGACGCGGCGAAGGTGGCGGACTTCATTGCCCTGATCGAAAGTCTCAACATCGAATTGGACTATGAAGCGCCTGATCGCGCCTTTCGTGACATTTTGCCACTCTGCCGCACGCATCAACTCACCAGCTACGACGCCATGAACTTGGACTTGGCCATACGGCGGCAATTACCCCTAGCAACCCTCGACGAGCCACTTCGCAAGGCGGCCAAGAAACTAGGCGTAAAGCTGCTGGGCCGCTAAGCCCGGCGGCTTTATTTCTTTCGCCGCTCGCGCGGCGTAGCGCACCATGCAGCCGCGGGCCACGGTCTCGGCGGTGATCGGCTTCATGCCGGCAAGCACGGCATCAACCGCCGGATCGAGATAATTGGTCTTCACTTCGGCCGGATTGCTGTTGTCGTCCATCCCGCCCATGTAGGCGATCTTCCGCTGACGGTCGAGGACGAAGAATTCCGGAGTGAACGTGGCGCCGTAATCGCGGGCAATCTTCTGCGTCTCATCGAATACATAGGGGAAGGTAAAGCCCTTGGCTTCGGCCCGCTCTTTCATTCGCGGCAGGCTGTCCTCTTCGATCTTGTTGACGTTGATCGCCACCAGACCGACACGGCCGCCCGGCCCGGCGTATTTCTTGGCCAGAGCAATGATCCGATCTTCGTAATCCGTGGCCACGGGGCAGCTATTGCAGGTGAACGCCACGACGACAGCTTCTTTGTCCTTGAAGTCGGCCAGCGAATGCGGCTTGCCGTCGGTGCCGGGCAGATCGGTCCAGGCCGGCGCCGCGTCGCCGATGTTCAACGTCGGGTTGTACTCCCCGGCAAACACAGGGCAGGTGAACAACAGCAGCAGCAAAACGGTCGAAATAGATCGATTCATGGCAGGGTCAGTAAGTCCTGGCGAGTCTCGGGGCGGGATGTTGATTCGCCTACGATTTTAGCTACGAAAACCACGCAACGCCACCATCCACAAAACTGCCGATCGCTGTTCGAAGTTCGGCGATCCGTAGGGGGAGCACCGCGTGCCGCGAACCAACACCGCGGTGGGCGATGCCCGCCCTACTTTTATTTGCCGTGCTGGCCACTAACCACTGATCAATGGCCACTCACTTTTGTGCAGAATTTTACTAGCCCTACAGGCCAGTTCTTTGGCATACTCCGGCGTAGAGAGTGCAGACAGGGAGGCCGCACCAGGTGCCAATCCGTTCGTCATGAATCCGTTCTTGAGTTCATGGCAGCGGCAATCGCAAGATTGTGCCTGGGGCCGCCATATTCCCGTCCGTGCGGTTGCGATCAAGTACACGTCGCAAGCGAGCGAGCGGATCGTAGGGCCAAGCCCGGCTGCACGACTGACTTCCTAACCGTTTGTCACCCAGCATTAGGTTACCGGTGAACTGGGATAGAGGCAGACGGCACATTGAAGGCGAATGTAACCCGTGCCCCATGACGGCCCAAACGCCTGTAGCATCGGGCGACAAACTTCCCTCTCTGCCCAAAAGGCAGGAGCTGGAAGCGCCAGGGTGCGAACGCTGAAGGCCGGAGGCGCCTCGTCGGCAAAACCGACTTCATAAAGTTGCGCACTGTTCATCAAGGATAGCCTCCGGCCAAGGGCCCAGTGGCTGCACAAAGTGTGCGACCGAAGTCGGCCGCGCAGGGGCTGTTCCCTGCGCCTGCGCCGATGACGGGAAGAAGGAAATGATAAATGCTAAATGATAAGTGATAAATGAAAGGCACTCCGCATTTATCACTTATCATTTAGCATTTATCATTTTTGCACCAAACGGCATAATAGAGGGCGTCGGACTTCCCTCCTCTCTTGCACAGGTCGGCGCCATGCCTCGTCATTTGCTTTGCATGCTTTCGGTGATCGCATTTGCCGCTTTTCTGGCCGGGGCGCCGGGCGAAGGCTTTGGCCAATCGGCCCTCCAGGCCTTCGGCCTGGATCAGAGCGCGCCGGTGCAATTCGATCAGCCGCCCTTTCCGCCTACTCCACCTCCGTTTCCCCCGACTCCGCCCGACGGCAGCATACCCGATGGCATTGTGGAAACGGTTCAGCCGTCATTCGTCGAGCAGGGCGAGAACGATTTCAAAACCGCCAACTATGCCTCGGCCATTCGCAATTGGCAGCATGCCCTGGTCGATTCGCCCGACAATGGCGGCGTGCTGCTCCTCCTGGGGCAGGCCTTTTTCGCCGTGGGCCGATTCGACGACGAATTCCTGGTAACCCAGCGGGCTTTGCAACGCTTGCCGACCGACAAATGGGGCGAGGTCATCAAGAACTACAGCGAGTTGTACCGCGGCAATCAGGACTATACCGACCAACTACGCGTGCTCGAGAAGCGGCGGAGAGCGAACGACTCGCCCATGCTGCGCTTTCTGCTGGGCTACCACTACGCTTATCTGGGCTATCCGAAAGAAGCCCTGCGCGAGCTGGACAAGGGGCTGGAAATGGCCCCGCAGGACGAACTGGCCCGCAAACTCCGCGCAGAAATCGCCGCCAAACTGAAGTCCGAGACCACGCCCGCGACGCGACGAGGCGAGTTCTAGCAAGCTTACCGAAGAGAGCTGTCGGGCGCACGCATGGCGTCATTGAACCCAACCTGACAGCTGAGCGACCAACCTGGTACGGCGCGCGCTGGTCCGGTGCCATGCCCTCGCCGCATGGACATGCCTTGGTTCGCGCTGCATGGCCACGTAAGCGTGGCCATGGCACCCCTGCGCTTCGGGCCGAATACCTCCGCACCGCTGCATTTCGTATCTCCGGCATGCCGCATGCGTTCGATTGCGGCGAACGATTTCAGTCCGACGGGATGGAGGTGCGCGCGATGGCCACGATTGACGAGCCGGCCGAACGGGTTTTGCCGACCCCTGCGGCGTCGAATGCCCAGTGGTACAAAGACGCGCTGATCTACCAGTTGCACGTGCGGGCGTTTCGCGACTCGAACGGCGACGGCATCGGCGATTTTCCCGGCCTGACGCAAAACCTCGACTACTTGCAGGATCTGGGCGTAACCGCCCTGTGGCTTCTGCCGTTCTACCCGTCGCCGCTGAAGGACGACGGCTATGACATTGCGAATTACGTGAACGTTCACCCGCAGTACGGAACCTTGTCCGACTTTCGAGCGCTGCTGCGAGCGGCGCACGACCGCGGATTGCGGGTAATTACGGAACTGGTGCTGAACCATACATCGGACCAGCACGCCTGGTTTCAGCGGGCACGCCGGGGCGAACCGGGCAGCCGCTGGCGCAATTTCTACGTCTGGAGCGACACGCCGGACAAGTACCCCGACGCCCGAATCATTTTCAAAGACTTCGAAAAGAGCAACTGGACGTGGGACCACGAGGCCAAGGCTTACTTCTGGCACCGCTTCTATTCACACCAGCCGGACCTGAACTTCGATAATCCCGAAGTCCACGCCGCCCTGCTGTACGTGATCGACTTCTGGCTGAAGATGGGAGTCGACGGGGTGCGATTGGACGCGGTGCCGTACCTCTACGAGCGCGAGGGAACCACGTGCGAGAACTTGCCTGAGACGCATGCCTTTCTCAAGAAGCTGCGGCGGCACGTCGATGACCATTTCCCCAACCGCATGCTGCTGGCCGAAGCCAATCAATGGCCTGACGACGCGATTGCTTACTTCGGCCAGGAAGACGAGTGCCATACGGCCTTTCATTTCCCCCTGATGCCGCGATTGTTCATGGCCTTGCAGATGGAAGACCGCTTTCCAGTGGTCGACATCGTGCAACAGACGCCGCCGATTGCCGATAGTTGCCAGTGGGTCGTGTTCCTCCGCAATCACGACGAATTGACGCTCGAGATGGTCACCGACGAAGAGCGGGACTACATGTACCGCGTCTATGCGCACGACCAACGAGCCCGCATCAATCTCGGCATCCGCCGCCGGCTGGCTCCGCTGGTGGGCAACAACCGCCGCAAGATCGAATTGCTCAACGGCCTGCTGTTCTCCCTGCCCGGCACGCCGGTCGTCTACTATGGCGACGAGATCGGCATGGGCGACAACATCTATCTGGGGGATCGCAACGGCGTGCGGACGCCGATGCAGTGGTGCGCCGACCGCAACGCCGGGTTCTCGCGGGCCAACCCGCAGCAACTCTACCTGCCGCCGATCATCGATTTCGAATACCACTACGAGGTGGTCAACGTCGAGACGCAACACAACAATCCGCAGTCGCTGTGGTGGTGGATGAAACGGCTCATGGCCCAGCGGCAGTTGCACCGGGCGTTCAGCCGGGGCACGCTCGAGATGCTCACGCCGAACAACAACAAGATCCTGGCTTTCGTCCGCAGCTACGAGGGCGAGCGCGTGCTGGTGGTCGCTAACTTGTCTCGCTTCACCCAGTACGTCGAATTCGATCTGTCGGCCTTCGAAGGCTCGACGCCGGTCGAGCTATTCGGCCAGGCGAGGTTTCCGGTGATTGGCAAGTCGCGTTACGCGCTGACGCCCGGCCCCCATGCCTTCAATTGGTTTCTGCTGGAGCCTCCGCGGCCGACGAATACGGCCGAGGCGACCACGGCGCTGACGTTGCCCCCGCTCCGGATCTCATCCGAGCAACCCTGGGACGATCTGCAGTCTGGCACCACGCGACCGCTGCTGGAACGAGCCCTGCGCAGCGTGCTCGCGGCGCGCTCCGGGTTCAGCGACAAAACTCGTTCGATCCAGGCGGTCCAACTCACGAACCTCATTCCCATCAGCGGTCACTGCCGCGACGCATCCGAATGTCTTGCCCTGGTGCAGTTGGAATACGTCGAGGGAGAATCCGAGACGTACGCTCTGCCGCTGGGCATCGTCCGCGCGGAAATGGCCGCCCGATTGAAACGAGAGTCGCCTCAGGACGTCATCGCCCCGCTGACGTTCTCCGACCACGAAGGCCAGGGCATGCTGGTCGATGCCACGTACAGCCCGACGTTCAACCAGGATCTGCTCGATGCCATGTCGCGGCGACGCCGATTGCGGGGCGCCGTCGGAGAACTCGTGGGCTGGTCGACTCCGAATTTACGGCGTCTGTGCGACGGCGCCCCTCAACCGCTATGGGTGTCGGGCGTGGCGCGCGAGCGTCGCAACTCCTTCGTCGCCTTCGGGGATCGGCTGTTGCTCAAGATGTTCCGCCGCATCGGCTCGGGGACCAACCCCGACCTGGAAGTCCGCCGCTTCCTGGGCGAACGCACCAAGTTCTCGCACATCCCCGCCGTGGCCGGGGCCTTGGAATTCAGCGACGGCGGCGGCAGCCGGTCAACGCTCGGAATCCTGGAAGCTTTCGTGCCGCTCGAAGCGACGGCCTGGAATTACTTCCGGGACATGCTGGGCCGGTATTTCGAAAACGCGCTGGCCCAGCCCACGGCGCAGCGTGAAGCTTCGACGCCGATCGAAGGCGCCTCGATCCTCGACCTGGCAACCGTTTCCTGGTCGGGTCAGTTCGAGGCGCTAGCCCACGAATTCCGAGCCCCCATCGAACTGCTCGGCCGCCGAACGGCTGAACTGCACGCCGCATTGGCTTCGGACTCTGTCGACGCAAACTTTGCGCCCGATATGTTCACGCCGTTCGATCAGCGCTCGCTGTATCAATCGTTGCGTCGGCTGACTGCCAAAACATTGCAATTGCTCAAGGAAAAGGTGGATACCTTGCCCGAATCGGCCCGGGCCGATGCCCACGATCTGCTCGGTCGCGAGTCCTTGCTGCTGGACAGCCTGCGGGCAATCCTGGGCGAGAAGATCCAAGCCCTGCAGATGCGCATTCATGGCGACTACCATTTGGAGCACGTGCTCTACACGGGCAAGGACTTCGTGGTCGTCGACTTCGAAGGCGAAGCGGGGCGCCCGTTGAGCGAGCGTCGGCTCAAACGTTTGCCTCTGGTGGACGTGGCTTGCATGATCCGGTCGTTCCATTACGTCGTCGCCGGCGCCTGCTCCATCACCTCGAGGCCGTCGCGACCAGCGGCGAAGACGCAAATACTCTGCGGCGTGCCGGGCAGGCCTGGTTCCAAGGCACTACGGCAGCGTTCCTGAAGAGCTACCTGGCCGCAGCCGAAGGCCAGAGTTTTTTACCGTCGTCGCACGCCACGTTGCAGCTGCTGCTGCACATGCTGCTGCTGCGGCGGGCCATGGGGGAACTGAACTCCGAACTGACGCATCGGATGCAATGGTCACCCGTACCGCTACGAGGCGTCCTGAACCTGCTCAAAATGTCGCCCGACGGGAGGCCATCGTCTTGACGCCCGACACTCGAAGCCGTCAGCGGTCATCACAGCAGCATGATCAGGCCCGAAATCAACACAATCCGCCGGTAAATGGCCTGCACCTGCGTGGCGGACTCGATGTAGGGATTCAGCGTGATCGAAACCTGGGCACCACCGGACGTTTGCCGCACGCCGTATTCCGGGTCATCGCCAATCTCCAGTTCCTCGCGCACGGCCTCGATCACTCGCGCGACGAAATCGTCGGCCGCGTGGCCGATCACCTTGAACGTGTAAGGGCCCGGGAAGGTGTGCGTGGCTTCGAGCAGTTCGATCGAAGGGATGTTTTCCACCGAGTAACTCCGAAATCAACAATTGCGCTTGCCGAGCACAATTTTAGCGCTGCTGCGGCAATTTGCCCAGGCGTCTTTGCTCGCGATTCGGGAAGCTCCAACCCGGCGCGGTGCGAGAGGCCAGACGCTGAAATTCGGCCCGAAGCCGAAAGCGGCGGCAAAGCCCGACCCGAACGAGGGACCAATTCGTGACGCCCGACGCACTCACCCAATTGACTGCCATCATCGTATTTGGAATCGGGGCCCAGTGGCTGGCCTGGCGATTGAACCTGCCGGCCATCCTGCTGCTGTTGTTCGCCGGGTTTCTGGCCGGTCCGGTAATGGAATCGTGCGGCTGGACGCGGCTCATCGATCCCGACCGTTTGTTCGGCGAGTTGCTGTTGCCGATCGTGTCGTTGTCCGTGGCATTGGTGTTGTTCGAAGGCGGGCTCAGCCTGGATCTGGCCGAGCTTCGAGCGCACGGCCCCGTGATTTGGCGGTTGGTGACAGTCGGCGCCCTGGTGACTTGGGGCGTGGCCACCCTGGCCGCGCACGGGCTGTTGGGCATGACCTGGCCGCTGGCCACGTTGTTGGGCGTGATCCTGGTCGTCACCGGACCCACGGTGATCAAACCGCTGCTCCGACACGTTCGGCCTGCCGACCCCGTCGGGCCGATCCTCAAATGGGAAGGCATCGTGATCGATCCGATCGGCGCGATGCTGGCCGTCTTGGTGTTCGAGGCGATTCCGACCAGCCAGACGGAAGCCGTGGAAACGATGCTGGTGGGCATTCTCAAGACGCTCGTCGTGGGCGGACTCATGGGCTGGTTAGCGGCCCGGCTGCTGGTTGCAGCCCTGCGGCGCTTCTGGGTTCCCGATTTTCTCCACAACCCGGTGACGCTGATGCTGCTGGCCGCCGCGTTCACGCTGGCCAATCACTTGCAGTCGGAATCGGGGCTGTTCGCAGCCACGTTGATGGGCATCTTGATCGCCAACCAGCGCAAGGTGCCCGTCATGCACATCCTCGAATTCAAGGAGACGCTCAGCACGCTGCTGGTTTCGGCGCTGTTCATTGTGTTGGCGGCGCGGCTGACGACGTCGCAAATCTCGGCCCTGGGAGTCTACAGCGTGGTATTCGTGCTAATATTGGTCGTTTTCGCCCGGCCGGTTGCCGTGTTGCTGTCGACGGTCGGGTCGGGCTTGAGTTGGAACGAACGCGGCTTTCTGGCTTGGATGGCTCCGCGGGGAATCGTGGCAGCTTCGGTGGCCTCGGTCTTCGCCTTGCGATTGCGGCAGGCGGGCTACAGCGGCGCCGAGCACCTGGTGCCGGCCACGTTCGCGGCCATCGTGGGAACGGTGCTCATCTACGGCCTGTCGGCCTCCTGGGTCGGACGCCGGCTGGGAATGTCCGGCGGCAATCACGGTTTTCTGATCGTCGGGGCAAATCCGTTAGCTCAGGCCATCGGCGAAAGCCTGCTCCGGGAAGGCCACCCGGTGCTGCTCGTCGATTCGAATCCCGCTCCGGTGCGGGCCTCACGCATGTCGGGACTGCCGGTGCTGTATGCCAGCATCTTGTCGCAGTTCGTCGTCGACCGCCTCGATCTCAGCGGTATTGGACATCTGCTGGCGCTGACGGCCAATGAGGAGCTGAACTCGCTGGCCACGTTGCGATTCGCCCGGCATTTCGGCCGCGATCATGTGTACCAGCTCGCTCCCGACACGGGCGATGAAGGACGCAAGGAGAAGGTCGCCGCCGAACTGCACGGCCGGGTTCTGTTCGCGTCGGGCCTGACCTACGAGCACCTCGCCCAGCGGTTGGAGCAGGGGAGCACGATCAAACGCACGCCGCTCACCGAGTCGTTTACCTTCGCTGATTTTCAGAACTTGTACGGTGAAAGCGCCGTGCCGCTGTTCGTGATCGACGGCACAGGGAAAATCCAGCCGGTGAGCACGGATTTGTCACTGCCGCCGGTTCCGGGGCAGGTGGTCATCAGCCTGGTCGGCGCTGGCGAAATGGCCGCCACGACGCCACAGAACGCAGACTCGCATTGAACCCATCGACGGGAATTATTAGAATGCCGTGAGTACCCGCCTGCCTATCCGTGAGCAATCGAGATTCTTGGGTCTGCCGAGGCCCGCCAAGGCTGTTTTCGTTTCCACGCATCCGCTTCCCCGAGAAGCCGCTCGAAGGAGAAGAGAGACCATGGACGGCCATTACGAAGAGACCACCGCCGTGCCGACTGGCGCCGCCTGCCCGTTATGTGGCGAGCACGACGCCGAATGGTTGCTGCAGCATGACGAGCGCACCGTCGAATGTCAGATGTGCGGCGTGCAGTTCGCGGCGATCGTCTAGCTCGCCGAACTAGCCAGGGGCTTCTGAAGCACGGCCTTTTCGTGCAGAGTCTTCTGGTGCGCTTGGTCGTCAGCACGGTCTGCCCGCGGGGCCCTGGGGGCTGAGTCCTCGCCGTCGAGCACCTCGAGCAATAGTTCGGCCAGCAGACCGGGCTCGAGTCCTTGCCACCGCAGGAAATCTGGATAGCAGGCACGGAACGCATCGACCACGGCCGGGTCGAACTGGGTGCCCGAGGCGGCAATGATCATGTCGCGAGCCTGGCGAGGGTCGTACGCTTCCTTGTAGACTCGCGCCGAAGTGAGGGCGTCGTAGACGTCCGCCAAGGCCACGATCCGAGCGGCCAAGGGAATGTTCAAGCCGGATAGCCCGTCGGGATAGCCCTTGCCGTCGAAGCGCTCGTGGTGCCAGCGGGCAATCCCTGCGGCCATGCCAGGAAGCCGCCGTCGCCCGAGTGGCGCAAGCGCTTTCCAGGGTTTCGGCCCCGATCGCGGCATGCGCCTGCATGATCTTGAATTCCTCGGGCGTAAAACGGCCTGGCTTGAGCAGGACGGCGTCCGGGATGGCGACCTTGCCGAATATCATGCAGTGGGCTGGACCGGAACAGATCTTGCAAAAAGTTCTCGTCGATCTCGTCGACGTAGGGCCCTTCGCAGTTCAAATGTTCGGCCAGCAATTGCGAATAGGTTCGCATCCGCTCCAGGTGCTCGCCGGTTTCCGGATCGCGCGATTCAGCCAACTTCGCCAGCGCAAACACGCTCACGTTGCGCGTGGCCAGCAATTGCCGTTGGGTCGATTCGAGATCGGTTTCGGCCAGCTTCCGCCGAGTGATGTCCATCACGGTGCCTTCATAGCAGCGAACCTTTCCCTGCTCGTCGAAGATGGCCCGCGAGTTCTCGGAAATCCAGATGACGCTGCCATCCTTGCGGCGGATTTCCGATTCGAAGTCCGTAACGAACCCTTGCCCCTCGATCAGTTCTTTGAACTCATTGCGGCGGTTTTCCCGCACATAGAGCTGCGCCGAATATCGTTCAATTCGGTCATCAACTGCTGAGGCGAATCGTAACCGTAGATTCGCGCCAGGGCCGGATTGACGTTCAAGTACTGGCCGGAAGGAGTGGTCTGAAATATCCCTTCGACGCAGTTCTCGAACATGCCGCGATATTTCGCTTCGTCGGCCTCGGCCAGCTTGCGGCGGGTGATGTCGGTGACCGTGCCTTCGTAACAGCGGATCTTCCCTGCGGCGTCGTAGACGGCTCGCGAATGCTCGGAAATCCAGATGACGCTGCCATTCTTGCAGTAGATTTCCGACTCGAAGTCGGTGACGAACCCTTTGCGCCTCGATCAACTCTTTGAATTCATTGCGGCGGTTTTCCCGCACATAGAGCTGTGCGCCAATGTCGTTCAATTCGGCCATCATTTGCTGGGGCGAGTCGTAACCGTAGATTCGCGCCAGGGCCGGATTGACGCTCAAGTACTGGCCGGAAAGGGTGGTCTGGAAAATCCCTTCCATGCAGTTCTCGAACATGCTGCGGAATTTCGCTTCGTCGGTGCGCAGCGTCTCGAGTTGCCGAAGATCGGCGTGCTCCAACGGCCAATCGGCCCAATGCGGCGGTGCGCCGCATAGGAGGCAACTTTCGAGCAGTGAATTCTTCACGGAAGAGGGTTGAGCGGCGAGGTCCATTAGACAACTGGTATTGTGGGGGATTCGAATTTGGGTTTGCTACCACATCGGATCGCCTTTTACTTGCCGCCACAAGTAAACCTGTGTTGAAATGTAGAACCGGATTTGAGCACCGTCGGTACAAAACGCCCCCCGGCATCGAGACGGCGAGCCAACCCACCCATACGAACGGACTTATCTACATGCGGCTGAACACGGAAACCGCCCCAGACGTTGCCGAAATGCAACGCGAATGATGCTTTCCGTGAATCGAAAATGGGGGTCCGGACGACATTTTCACTGGAAATTGGCGCGGTTTCGCGCAAAATCAAAAAATCGTCGATGGTTCCGACCACACATCGCAGGAGGGCATCGCAGCATGCGTTTTGGAAAGAAGCGCTCGGCAGCGAAGACAGAGAATCCCGAAGAGTCTATGTTGACGCCCCCGGCCGACGAACAGCCGGCGGCGGCTTCTGAGGTAGCAGCACCTGCCGCCGAGCAGCCAAGCGCGGCTCCGCCGGCGCCACGGCAGACGGCGAACCCGCAGGCGGTAAACCCGCAGTTGGATGAGTCAAAGCTTCTGGCGGCTTATGCGAATTTCGCTCGCGTCACGGGAACGCCTGAAGAGGTGATTCTGGATTTTGGCTTGAACCCAGAGCCGTTCAGTGTTCCGGCGAGTACCGTCGGCGTGAGCAAGCGAATCGTCGTTAACTTGTATACCGCCAAGCGGTTGCAGGCCGCTCTGCAAATTACTTTGCAGCGCCACGAGGCCGCATTTGGGAACGTCGAAACCGACGTCCAAAAGCGAGTCAAGCAGCCGTCTCGCTAAGCGACTCGCGCTCTCGGGAATTGAGTTGGCAGGCCCGCTCTGACTGGCGCCAATCCAACCGGGCTAAATCCGATTGGGGGCAAATTCGACTGGGACCAATCCGACCGGACACCAGAAGTCTTGGTGCCGGCTCGAATTGGCACCTTCGTCTCGTTTCGAGACGCTCTACGATTGCGCTGCGCCAGAGCCGGACGAGAAATCGTCGCTTGATGGCAATCTACATTCGCTCTGCCGAAGTACGATGCTACCTGTTTTTCGGATGATCCGCATTTTATAAGCGCGGTTGGATCGGTCCGTAGTTCTTGGGCGGGCGGCCGTATCGTCTGACGGCACGCCCATTGCTCCCCCATTAGCGAACGAGTTTGTCGCCGGGCCGACGAGGGAAAGGCCCAGTTCTGACAGGGGGGTGAATCTTGCGTTTCATCTGGCCGGAAATGGCTGGTCATCGCGTCGCACGAATACTCGAGTTGGGGACGTTCCCCGCCAAGCGAGTTGGAGCCTGCGAAGCCCACCGACAATCCGTCGCACCGGAACGTATCTGGGCCAGCCCTCGACCGTTAGGGCCGAAGGGCACGCGAATTGAAAAAGGGGCAAATCTCTATTTTTTTGTTGCGAGAGTTGCCAACCGCGCTTAGCGTGACAAGTATCCCCCAAACCGTAACCATTTCCCATGTTCCGCATGCTGGCACCGGTCGGATGACGAGTTTTGGCCCCGGGCGAGGCCCGGGGCGAGTGGATCGTTGGGTCGGCATGAGCGACGTCGAAAGCCGGGGGTTGGTCCAAGCCGTCGGGCGAAAGGCCGACGGAAGGGGCTATGTAGTGGGTACTTCAGACACGCGCATCGCGGCGCGCACGCAACGCCTTTCACTTTTCATCGCCGAAACGATCGAAACGAGCATTATGTCGCGAAAAAGCATTGGGCGCAGGATTCGGGACTTCTTCTTTGGCAAGCCTGAGGAAAAGGCCGCTCGCCGCCAACGATTTATCCAACGGCTGAGCCTGGAACCGCTCGAAGAACGCCGGCTCTTGGCCGTCCGTGTTTGGGACGGCGCGCGGCACCAGACGCCAACTTGTCCGACCCGGCCAACTGGTACGGCAACGCGGCGCCGTTCCCCGACGACAGCCTCGTCTTCGGCGCCGGGCACGACCCGTCGGCAATCGCTACGATCAACAACGACTTCCCGGCCAACACGCGTTTCCGCTCGATCACATTCGAGATCCGGCAATTACTCGATTGGCGGCAACGCGATTGATCTCACCGAAGGTGTTGCTTCAAGCACGGTGTTCAACGGCAATACCGCATCCATCGACACCGGCCCCAACTCCGACGCTTCACATGCCGATCGTGCTGGGCGCGTCGCAAACGTTCGTCTCGGGCAACGCCCAAACGGCGCTCGTTTTCGGCGGCATCGTTGATTTGGGAGAACAACAAACGCTGACGCTCGACGGCGCAGGCGACTTCAATTTCAACAGCGGCTCGACGATCACCGACACGTTCCTCGGCGCCGGCACCACGAATACCACGGGCAATCCCGGCAGCGGCAACTTGTTCAAGAACGGCACCGGCACGGCTTCATCGCCGGCAACAACAGCTACAACGGCACGACGACCGTCAACCATGGCATCATGGACGTGCAGAGCAGCACCGGCCTCGGCTCAACGACCGGCAACGTGTTGGTCACCTGCGGCGCCAATTGCGACTCGACAGCAGCATTAACGGCAACCTGACGATCGCCAATTCGATCGCTCTGACCGGCAACGGCATCGGCGTCGGCACGGCCGCGAGCGGCACGGGCAGCACAAATCCCAACGGCGCGTACCGTCGGGCTCGGCGCCTTGTACAACAAGAGCGGCAGCAACACCGTTTCCGGCAACGTGGAGCTGCTGACGGCCAGTGCGGTGACGTACCTCGGCGCGGCCCGAGCAGCACGCTGAATATTAACGGCACCGTGGCCAGCGGCACGGTAGCGCCGCCGGCTTCCGTTCGAAAAAGTCGGGCCCGGCACGTTGGAATTCAGCGGCACGACCGACAACTGATCTACGGCACGAACGTCGTGCTGCAAGGCACGCTGCTGCTCGACAAGACCGGCACCGACGCCGTCAATGGCAAGCCGAACGCGGCCTTCCATGGCAGCTTGAGCATCGGCGACAACTTGCAAGGCGCGTATGAATCGGTCGTGCAACTCATGGCTCCCAATCAGATTCCCGCCACTGATTTCTACGGCGCCACGCTCAATACCGTCTCGCTCAACCCGTCAGGCAAGCTCGAACTGAACGGCTTCAACGACACGATCGGCGCGCTGACGCTCGACCAACGGGCAGAACTATCAGCCCCATGGTCACGACCGGCTCCGGCACGCTCACCGTCTGGGGCACGATCACGCAAAACGCCGGAATCGAAGGCTCGGGCCCAACCAGCAAGCCAGCCGGCGCGGCCAGCCCGCCGGCCATTATCGCCGGTGCCCTGAGCTTGGGAGGCGTCGGTTTCGGCGGCAATTTCTCCGGCGGCGGAGCCCAAACCAGCCGCACGATCGCCGTCTCTCAGGACCGCACTGCCGGGGCTGGACGTCGATCTGTGGATCTCGGCCAACATCAGCGGTGGACCCGACGTAGCCCTGACCAAGACGGGCTCCGGCACCTTGCGATTGACCGGCAACAACAACTATCAGGGCGCAACGCTGCTGACGGACGGCACCGTGTCGATTGGCAGCAACAGCGGAACCGTCAACATCACTCCCTTCGGCAGCGGCACGGTCGATATCGGCACCGTGAACATCGACGGTATCGACAAGCTTCCCTCAGCACCGGCGTGGTGGTCAGCAACCCGATTTCGCTGGACGGCAATCCGACCTTCTACGGTCCCGGCAACGGCACGGGCACCATCACCTTCTCCGGCACCACCACGCTGAGCGGCACGCACACGATCTCCGCGGCGGATAAAACTCAAACCATCGTACTTTCCGGGACGATCACCGAAAGTATTTTCGGCCCGCAAGGACTGATCAAGGCAGGCGAAGGCACGCTGGTGCTGTCCGGCGTCGATAGCTACAGCGGCACCACCACGATCAACAACGGCGGCGGCACCCTGGTGCTGAACGGCTCCGGGACAATTCCGAATATCGACCGGATTCATCGTCGATGAAAACGATACCTTGAAGCTCGACAATACCAATGGCTTCCAGACTCGAGTCAACAAAGCCACCACCATCCAGCTCAACGGCGGCACGCTGTCCGTGATCGGAACGCCCGGCGCATCGGATACGGCCACCTTCGGGCCCATCGTGGAGAATCACCGGCACGAGCGCAGGTTCGGTAAGCTCGGTCATCTCAAGCACCGTGAGCACCAACTCGGGCTCGGCGATGAGCTTGAACATCGGCAGCCTGACCGTCGAAGCAGGTTCGTCCATGGTGTTCGTCGGCAACGGCGTGGCCTTGGGTGGCGCCTCTTCGGCGAACCAGATCAACTTTGCGGTGCCGCCTGTCACCACGACGGCGCCCACGGGCATGATTGGCGGCATTTTGCCCTTTGCTTCCGTCGCAAGGCCCAACCGGCAACTGGGACGTGGCCACGCTCGTTTCCACGGTCAACGGCGCGGCCGTCACAGCCTTGCCATCGGCTGATTACGTCACCGAACGTGGCCCAGGCCAATTCGAGCAGCAACCTCTACATCACCACCAATCAGACGCTCACCACCCCGCTGACCGTCAATTCGCTGGTACTGGCCAACGGTGCCACGCTCGCAGGTCCGGGACTCTCGGTCACCTCGGGCCGCGTAATATTCGCCGGCAACTCGGGCACCGCCGACAACCTCGAACACCAGCATTCTGAACATGGCGGCCACGTCGTCGTTCATCACTACGGCCCCGGGCGTGACCGGCACCGTCAACAGCGTGCTCACCGGCGCAGTCCGGCAGCCTGTCGACTGGACGGGACAGGTAAACTTGTGCTGTCGGGCGAGAATGAATTCGTCGGCATACGACGATCGAAGCCGGAACCGTCGACCTGCAAAATAGCGCCGCGCTGGGCGCCGCCAACGGACTGACGGTCTGTCCGAACCGGCGCATCGCTGGTTCTCGACGCCGAAGCCAACGGGCCGATCGCCGTGGGTAATTCGACTCTGCAACCTCGACGGTCTCGGCTTCAATGATGGCGGTGCGCTGCAGAGCATCACCAACGCCACCGCCTATCCGAGCAATGCCGGAACCGTCAATTCCTGGGCGGGCTCGGTCACGCTGGCCTCCGGAACCGTGTACGACGGCCCTCCCAATGCCGACACGCCCACGTTCCCTACCGGCATCTTTTTCAATGTCGCCTCGGGCAGCACGCTGAATCTGACGAATACAATCACCGGCACAGGCATCGACGTGGTCGAAAATGGGTCGGGCACGCTCGAATTCGGCGGCGTGTTCGCCAACAACTACACCGGCAACACCCGCATCAACTCCGGCATCTTGTTGCTGAACAAGACGAACGGTGCAACGGCCGTCTCGGGCCCCGGCCAAATCTTCATCGGAAACGACCAGCTTGGGGACGTCGGCATTCTGATCGTCGGCTGGGCAACAGCAACCAGATTGCCGATACCGTGAACATCCAGATCAATAGCACCGGCCAGTTCCTGCTGAACAACAACACCGACGTCGTAGGCACCGTGACGCTGGTTGAAGGCCCCAGTTCGAGCTCGATCATTTCCACGGGCTCCCTCGGCATGCTCACGCTGGGCGGCGCCAATGCGACCTCGGCGACCAGCGTCCCACTGATCACCGTGCAGGTGCTCGGCGGCGGCAGCTCCACGAGCGGCACCCTATTCCTGGGCAACCTGGCCCTGAATCCTTATTATTACAGCAGCACCGCTCCCACTCGCCAAATCGTGGTCAACGGCAGCGGCTTGCCCAATGTCGTCGATCTGAACATCAACGGCACGATCTCCGACGGCACCGGCCTGGTCGCAGACGAACCTCATCAAGATGGGTTACGGCGTCCTGGAATTCAGCGGCACCGCATCCAACACCTACGCCAGCACCACGACCGTCAACGAAGGAACGCTAAAGCTCGCCAAATCGTCCGGCCTGAACGCCATCGGCGGAGCACTGGTCGTCGGCGACGGCAGCACCTCAGCCACCACCAGCAACGGCGGCCTGAATTCCGACGTCGTCGAACTCGTTAACAGTGGTCAAATCCCCAGTGCCACTGCTCCGGTTACGATTCTCGCCAGCGGCGAGTTGATCCTCGACAATAACGTTTCCACCACCATCGGAAACGAGCCGGGAGAGGTCGCACTGACCATGACCGGCGGCAACATCGTGATCAATGGCGGCACCTTGACTCTCAATGGTGAGGTGGTTAGCAATGCGTCCGTAATTTCATCTACGATCACAGGCTCCGGCAACCTAGACCTGGGCAATGCACCGCGGACGTTTACCGTCACCGCGAGTGCTTCGATCATCAACTCCATGGTCATCTCGGCGAACATCGTCAATGCCACGGGCGGCTCCAGCTTGATCAAGCAGGGTACCGGCGCGCTGCTCTTGATGGGCAACAATACCTACAACGGATCGACCTACCTCAACGCTGGGTTTCTCGACATCGGTAGCAGCACGGCGCTGGGCACCGGCACGGTATTCATGACCGGCAGTCTGCTCGTCAGCGGCGGACCGCAATCGCTCAGCAATTCGTTCGTGGTCTCGACGACGTTCAGCCTGGGCGCCGTCGGCACGGGCGGCTTCGCCGACGCCGACCCGCTGACATTGAGCGGGGCGGTCAGCCTGGTCTCGGCGACTACCACCACGCTGACGATCGCCAACCCCACGTACATTACGGTCAGCGGCGGCATCGGCGACAACTTCACCGATCAATCGCTGACCAAGTCAGGCACGGGCTTCCTGGTGCTGACTGCGCCGAACACTTACAGCGGCAATACCACGGTCAACGACGGTTCGCTGATCCTGACTGGCCAGGGCGAACTGGTCAACACCACCAGCATCACGCTGAACCCGGGCGGGACGTTGGACCTGGACAACACGAGCGGAAACGCGACCACGACGAACACCGCGAACTCGAACCTGCCCGACCGCGTCTACGACGGCGCCACCATTGCGTTGACGGGCGGCACCCTTTTGTTCCGCGGCTACGCCGGCGCGGCCTCGACCGAAACGTTGGGCGCGGTGACGATCAACACGTCGCAGTTCTCTGGCACCACGCAAAGCCAGCCGGGAATCATTTCTGAAGTCGACACGACGAACGCTGCGTCGACGGTCGCCGTGACGATTGCCAGTCTCACGCGAGGCACGGGTGCGAACATCAACTTCGTCGGCCTGGGCGCGATCGTCGGCAGCACGATCAACCAGATCATTCTCACCGCGTCGCCCGCGCTGGTGGGCGGGATTCTGCCCTACGCCACGCTGGAAACCTATCCCGAGGGCAATAGCTATTCCAATCCGAACACGTTGGCCGGCATCCCCAACATGGATTTCGCTACGCAGTTGGGCGCCAGCCAGAGCATCCAGGCCGCGCCATTCAGCACCTCGCTGACTGCCGGCGCCAACGTGAAACTCACCGGCGGCTCGTTCACGCTCACCAACTCGATGTCCGTCAACGGCCTGCTGCTCAGCGGTGGTGCAAGCCTCAACCTGGGCACGAACACGCTCACCATCGGCAGCGGCGAACTGATGGCGGTCGGCAACAACAACCAGATCACAGGCACGGCCGGCTCCGGCTTGCTCAACTTCGGCTCGCTCGAGGGCTTTATCTTCACCGAGGCCCCACAACTCGAGGTAGAGAATGCGACCGGGACGCTGCTTCCCACATTGAACATTTCGGCGTCGATCAACGCCACGAACAACTCGCTGCGCAAGGAACGCGCCGGCATGCTGACGCTCTCGGGCGACAATTCCGGCGGTGTCAACGGGGTCGCCGGTTCCGTGCTGAACGACTACGTCGTCGTCGACCAGGGCTCGTTGAACGTCCAGAACTCCAACGCCCTGGGCACCGTCCCCAACAACACCGTGGTCACAGTCACCATCACCAACGCCAACAACGGCACCTTCCCGCTGACTTACGGCGGCGAGACGACTGGGCAAATGCCGTACAACGACACGGCCGCGGACGTCCAGGCCCAATTGACCGCTCTCAATACCACCACCGGCAATGCGACCACGATCGGCGCCGGCGGGGTCATCGTGTCGGGACCAACGGGCGGAACGTTCACCCTGTCGTTTGGCGGAAAGACGACGTCCCCGATCCAGATCAATGCGACGCCGGCAACCGTGGAAGCCGACTTGGTGGCCTTGACGTCCATCGGAACCACCTCCAACGTGGCCGTCGGTGGCGTGGCCAACGATTACTTGATCGCCTTCACGGGCGCGCTCTCGGGCACGCCAATTTCGAAACTGGGGGTCGGCACTGTTTCGGCAGGGGTCAACGCCACGATCACCGGTCCCGACGTGGCAGTGACCAGCACCTATTCGACCACGCAAACGATCGCCGAGACGAACGTCACCGGCGGCACGTTCACGCTCATCTACAATGGCGCGACGACCTCGACCGTCTCGCCCTTGCAGTACAACGCCACGGCAGCCCAAGTGCAGTCGGCGCTCGAACACGATCTTGCAGAACGAACAGACGCTGGTCGTGTCATCGGCCAGCGCCGGCAACTATTCGCTGTCCTATGGCACCGCGGGGTCGGTAACGCTGGCGTGGAATGCCCCGGCAACAAGTGTGCAGACGGCGCTCAATACGCTCATGGCCGACGCGGGGTCGCCCTTTGTGGCGACAGTCACGTCAACGAACGTCAATGGCGGCCCCTATACCATTTCGTTCGTCGGTGCCGGCACTCCGCTGACGTTGAGCGCCAGTAGCTTGACCTTGGCAGGCGTCAACGCGAACGTCAGCGTCTCTACCGGCATGGTTCTGGCTGTCAGCGGTAGCACTGGCGGTCCGTACACCGTCACTTTCACCACGACGGGCGCGCCACCCTCGAACCTGAGCGTCAACAGCGGGAGCTTGAGCGGCATCAGCCCGTCCGTCACCGTCACCAACGGCTCGCCGACCTCGACGTTCTATATCGCCTTCGAAGGCGCTGGCCGGGCTCAATGCGGTCGCCACAAACACCATGACGTCCACCACGAGTTCGCTGGCGAGCGTGGCAGGGCTCACGGCGGCGGTGGGCGTGGTCACACCGGTTATCGGCGGCGGCGGCGTGTTCGTGGCCGACAATGCCGATATTGTGCTGGGCGGCAGCAGCATGTCGGTTCCTCGCTACATCGCCATCGTCGGCAACGGCGCCAGCAACAGTGGCATCGCCGATACCGGTTCGTTGGTCGACATCGGCGCCAACAACACCTTGTTGAATACGCTAGATTTGCGCAGCACGGGCGCGACCGCCGCCACGAACTGGATCGGCGTCGCGGCCGCTGGTTCGCTGAACGTCAGCAGTTCAATCATTGGCACGACCAGCGGCACTGTGCCGTTGCTGACCGAGGCCTTGAACAAACTTGGCCAAGGCTCGCTGACCTTCTCCGGTAATACGCCAAACCTCTACACAGGCTTAACGACCGTTAGCGAAGGAACGTTGAACCTGAACAAGCTGCCCGGTGTGTTCGCGATCGACGGCGGTCTGACCATCGGCGACAACATTGACGCACAAGCTGCCACGGTCTTCGTCAACTCGCCGGAGCAGATCAATCCCGGTACGGTCGCCACTCCGACCACCGACTCAATCACAAGCACCGGCTCGCTGGTGATCAGCAGCGGCGCCGGGGGAATCACCGCCACCGACGCAGTGGATGAGTTCACAGTTCAAACTGCCGGCACCTATACACTGACCTACGGTGGACAGGTCACCGAAACTTTGCCGTTCAATGCCACAGCCTCGCAAATCCAGGCGGCCCTGCAGGCGCTTCCGCTGCTCGGCGGCAGCACTGCGAACAACATTATCGTGAGCGGCATTGGTGGCGTGGGCGCTACAGTTGGGGCGTATGCAGTCACCTTCGGGGGTGCGCTGGGTGGAAGCACTCTCGGCAGCGCGCTCACCTCGAGCACCGGCACCGTATCCGTCTTCGACTCGCTGCAGAACGGCGGCTTGTCGACGACGGCAACATTGGGCACTCTGGCTTTCACGGTCGGCCCCGACGGCGCCGGTTCGATCAGTGTTCAAACAGGCACGACGCTGGCCTTGAACGGCACGGTGACGGTTAGCGCGCTTGGCCGCGGCGAAACAAACAATGTCAGCGGCGCCATGATCACAGGCGCAGTGCGCTCGACCTTGCATCGCCCGCCTTGACGACGTCTACGACGCGCGGCATCACCGTCAACGATACACCCGTCATCACAGACCTGCTCATCACGACGCTGATTGCTGATGGTTCCACCGCCAGTAGTGCCTTGACCAAGGGGGGCGCTGGCCGGCTGACTCTCAGCCCTATGGCACCGAGCACATTCTCCGGCACCACCACCATCGCGGGCGGCGTGCTCGACCTGACCGACCCCAGCGCCTTGGGCGGCCTGGTCAACGGCACGGGAGCAACCACGGTCGTCAACGGCGGCACGCTGATGCTCACCAATATTACCATCCTGAACCGTCCCATGCAGTTGACCGGCGCAGGCGTCTCGAGCGAGGGCAGCGGTGCAATTGGTTCCTTACGCTCGGTTGGCGGCGGCAGCAGCGGCTGGTCGAACGATACCACGTCGGGGGCGATCGCACTTCTCGGAGCCACGACGATCGGCACCGATAACGGCAGCACTCTGACGATCACCGGCGGGATCTCCGGCGCCTTTGCCATTTCGAAGATCCTGCCTGGCACGTTGGTCTATGCCGGCAATACGGGCAACAACTACACCGGCGCGACGACCGTCAACGAAGGCACGCTGCAATTGAACAAATCCGGCTCCGACGCCATTGGCCCCGGCGCCACCTTGACTATCGGCAACGATGCTGGCGGACAGATCAACGTCGGCGGACTGAATGAGAATGCCGACCAGGTGATTTTCGAAGGCAATAACCAGCTCGATACCACCTCGCTGGTATCGATCTTGTCCAGCGGCCTGCTGAACCTGAACGGCTTCAGCCAAACGCTCACCGCCGCAGCGAACGTGCTGTCGATGGAAGACAGCATCGACACCAGCGCTGTCTGGCGCTCAGCGGCGGCACGCTCAGCTTGGGCAGCGGACCGAATGCCAGCAACATCAACATTACGAACAGCGCCGGGATATTCTCCATCGCTTCGCCGGGCGCAATGATCAACGACAGCATCAGCGGCGCCACCGCCGGCGGAGGCGCTGATTTTCAGTTCGACCACGCATACCATCACCGTGGCCGACGTGCTGACGCTCGACGATTTGACGATCAACGTCCCGACCAGCGTAAATGGGAACGGCGTCCTGGTTAAGGCCGGCGCCGGCACCCTGGCCCTGACGCAGAACAACGGGCCCGGGGCGTTTAACGGCTCCACGATTGCCGCCGCGCTGGGCACGATTGCCGACAATTTCGTGAGCACCGGCGGGGCGCAACAACCGCATTGGGCAACGCGACGCTCCTATTTGACGGCGGTGGTTTGCGTACCGATTTGCCGGCGGGCATCACGCTCAACAATTCCATCGTTCTCGACGGCGGCGCGACGATCAGCGGCTTTCAACCGATCACGCTCAACGGCACCGTCGGCACGATTGCCACCTCGTCGATCACGGTTTCCGATCAGGGCGGTCTGGTGATGGGTTTGCCGAGTACGTCAACCACGCTGACCATGGCCCAGACGCTGACGTTCATCGACAACAACAATGCCAACGCGACGATCAACGACCTGATCACCGGAGCAGGCGACCTGATCATGGGTGTTACGTCCGGCTTTGCCTTGGGCGTGCTGACGCTCACCAACACTAACAACTTCACTGGCACGACGACGCTCAACACCGGGGTGCTATCGCTGGCTAGTCCGGCGGGCAGTGCGCTGGGCACGGGGTCTATCACGGAAACCGGTCTGGGCGGCGAGTTGCTGTTCCCACTTGCTAATACCGTCATCACTAACACGCTCATCCTGAACAGCACGCCTGTCGCCGGCGTGCCGTACGACGCAGTATTATTCGCCTCACCAGGCGGCGGACAAATCAACCTCAATGGCTCCGTCTCTCTGGCCGGCGCGACGCAATTCGAAGTTGACTCCACGGGACCCATCACCACCATCTTCATCGACAGCCTGATCAGCGGCAGCGGCAGCCTCACCAAAGTCGGCGCGGGAGATCTGGCATTCGGCAATTCGGTGCCCAACACCTACGCAGGCGGCACCTTCATTGACGAGGGCGTGCTGACGTTGAGTGGCACTGGCGGCGGCGGCACCGGCACCGGGGCCGTGACGATCGGCGATGGCGGGGGCGGGCAATTCACCGACGACAACAACAGCAGCGGCAACGGCGGCAATGGCATCAAGTACGCGGCAACTTTGAGAATCAGCTCGAGTGCCAGCCAACTCGCCTCGGGCTCTATCGTCACGGTCGCCAACACGGGCTTGCTGGACATGACCAGCGACAGCAGCGCGAACACGGTCGTCGGCACTCTGGTGCTCAATGTCGGAGAGAACGCCAGCGCTACGGTTTTTGCCGGAAGCCCGGGGTTGGACTTCACGACGGGCCTGACGGTCAACATGTCCGGCGCCACCGATGCGCGCTGCGCCGCCGGCCACGATTACGGGCAGCCTGAAACTGGGCTCAACCAGCGCCGCGTCCACGGTGACCTTCACGGTGAACAACACCATGATCCCGTCGACGTTCAACGCTGCAGATAGCGGGGTCCAATCCGCAACTGTTGATTTCGGCGAACATCACTCCAGCATCGACCGCCAGTCCCGTATTCACGACTCCCGTATTGACCGGCAATCTGCCGGGCCTGCCGGCGACCGTCGAGCTGACGGGCACGGCCAACTTTTCGGGAACTGCGACGCTCAACAATGCGACGCTGTACCTGGTGAACACCCTGAGCGGGGGCGCGGGAGCGATCTCGGAGACCTCCGGTGGCATCACGGTCAATGCCGGCAGCACGCTGGTCGACGACAACAGCCAGGGCCTGGTTGGTGGCGGGCGGTTCAGCAGTGGCAACGTGACCGTCACGCTGGCCGGCGGCACATTCGACCTGATCGGCGACGTCAATCAGCAAGTCACCGAGACCATCGCCCTGACGCTGGCAGCCAATACGCAAAGCGTCATCGAGTCCTCGGTCTCGACCTTGGGCAGTTCGAGTTCGTTTTTGACTTTGAACAGCTTTACCCGCAACGCGGGAGCTACGATTTCGTTCGTCGCCCAAGGGCAGAACTTCACTCCTGGCATTACCAATCTGGTTGGCAACGTCATCCAATTCAATACGGCGCCGGTGCAATCCGGAACGCCTGGAGCGAGTGCCACCACGACCGCGGCTATTCTGCCCTACTCCACGGTCACTTCGACCAATGGCGAGGTGGATTGGGGCACCGTGCTGTCCGGAGTGCGCGCAGGTAAACCGCGACCTGGTGGCATTCGACAATTACTCTCCTCTGGCCGGCGCAACAGCCGCTTCGAACGTGCTGATCACTTCCACGTCGCAGCTAAGCGCCAGCGAGGCAGTGAATTCGGTTCTCATCCGTGGCAACGGCATCAACCTGGGCGAAATTCCGTCCGCAACCGGAGTCGGAACGACGCTGACGGTCGGCACCGCCACCTCGGGAGGACTCGGCGGGATCCTGGACGTCGGCTTGGGCAACACCATTTCCGCCGACGATCTGTTCTTCAATCTGAACGAGGGCACGTTCTTCGTCGATGGCGACACGCTCACGGTTACCAGCGACATCAGCGGCGGCATCACGGCCGGAGCCGGCATCACGAAGGGCGGGCCAGGCATTCTGGCGCTCGCTCCCATTCCCTTCACCACGCCGGCGCCGGGCAACGTCCTCTATGTCAGCAACTATACCGGCACCACCGCGGTCAGCGATGGCACCCTCAACATCAGCAGCCAGGCACCGCTGGGCAACACCGGCGCCGTGATCGTCGGCAACGGCACAACCCTGCAATTGCAGAACAACGTTTCGCTCTCGCTTCCCGGAATCACGTTGACGGTCGGCGGCAGCGGCGTCAATGGCCAGGGCGCTTTGCAGAACGTCGGCGGCACCAATAGCATCCTGGTCGGCACGATGGCCATGAGTGCCTCGACCGTGGTTTCTGCGGCTGCGAACAGCGAACTCGTATTGAACGGCGTGGTGACCGGAGGCGGCGATGCTCTGACGAAGGTGGGCGTCGGCGTCTTGGAACTGACTGGCAGCGCCTCGAACACCTATAATGGTGCAACCTCCGTAACCGAGGGCACGCTGCTGCTGGGCATGACCGGTCCTACCGCGGTCGCCATCCCGGGCGCTTTGAACATCGGCGACGGCTACGGGGAATTGGTTGTCCCCAATAACGTGCAGCTGGTGACCACCGCATCGACCAGCGGTTCGTTCACGCTGGCCTTCAGCGGCCAGACGACCGGTTCGATCGCCTACAATGCCCTGCCCTCGCAGGTGCAAATTGCCTTGCAGTCGCTGTCGACGATCGGCTTCGGCAACGTCGTCGTGCAAGGCACGCCGGGCAACTACCAGATCGTCTTCACGGGCACCTTTGCCAGCCTGAGTTCGACCATGCCGATTCTGTCGGTCGCCAGCACCACGAATCTTTCCTCGACGATCACGGCCGGACTGCCCAACACGGCAAACGACGACGTCCAAGTGATCAGCGTGCCGGGTACGACGGGTTCGTTCACGCTCGCGTTCAGCGGGCAGACTGTCGGCACGTTCGCCTACAACGCGAGTCCTGCCCAACTCCAAGCTGCCTTGCAAGGGCTGCCTTCGATCGGCACGAACAACGTGCTGGTCGCCGGAACGTCGGGATCGTACGAGGTCGTCTTCGTCGGCGGCACGTACGGCAACATCGGACAAAGCGTCCCCACGCTCCAGCAGGTCAATTCGTATAATGACGACGTGCAAACTCTGACCGTCGCCGGCACCAGCGGCACGTACCAGCTCGCCTTCGGCGCTTCGACGACGGGGTCAATCTCGGCCACCGCCTCGGCCGGAACAATTGCCACGGCCATCAACAACCTGGCCAGCGTCTTGACCGCCAACATTACCGTGCTGGTCACCGGCACCCCGGGATCGTACAACCTGGTGTTCACCGGGTCGGACGCGGGCGTCGGCACGACGGTTCAAACCTTGACGCCCTTCAATATCAGCGCGGGTCTGACCGTAACCGCGGGCCAGGCCAACACGCCCAATTCGAACGTGCAGTTGGTGAGCATTTCCGGCATCGCTCTTCCCGGAAGCACATTCACGCTGACGTTCGACGGAGAGACGACCCCGTCGATTCCCTACAACGCGTCGACGAGCACCGTGCAGGCGGACGTGCAGAATCTGCCCGCCATTGGCGCCAACAACGCCGTGGTCTACGGCTCGCCCGGTTCGTATAGCATCGTGCTCGTCGGCAGTCTGGTGAACCAGTCGGTGAATACCGTTTCCACGACCATCTCGGCTGCTGGTAATGCCGGCCCCGTGGTGTCGATCGTCGGCACGAGCGGCGCAACGGCGACGACCATCATCGGCCAGGCTTACCCCAGTTCGTTCGCCGGAGCGGACCAGGTGCAATTCGTCGGCGGCTTGGCCGATACCAGCGAGATTGGCGCCGGCCAGACCGTAACGCTCTCCGTATCGGGAGTGCTGAACCTGGGCGGACAGAACGATACCATTGCCAACCTCATCATGACCGGCGGTCAGGTACAGACCGGGACCGGCATACTGACCATCAGCAACAATATCACCTACAACCCCGGCAGCGGAGCCTCGATCTCAGGTTTCCTGAATCTGCCCGGGAACAGCACGATTCTCGTCAATCCTGGCGAACACGAAACGCTGAATGGCGGCGTCCAGGAGTACGACCTGGTCATCTCGGCCCAGATCTCCGGCGGCGGCTTCACAAAGACCGGGGCCGGCGCCTTGCTGGTCAATAACCCCAACAACAGCTTCGACGGAGCAAGCTCGGTCCAAACGATTACGTACGGGACGACGGGCGGATTTCAACTCGTATTCAATGGCCAGACGACGACGTCCATTTCCATACCGGCCACGCCGGCCACCATCCAAATGGCGCTCCAAGCCCTGACAAATATTGGGACGGGCAATGTCACTGTCGCAGCCGTCAATACCACGCTAGGATTTTCGGATGCAATCACCTTCACCGGTACCCTGGGCAACGAATTCATCAGCCCTCTCATCATCGCGCCGTCGCCCCTCGGCGCCACGGCCAGCGTCGCCCAAACCATCCTCGGCGGCGGCACCCTGCTGAACGCCGGCATCCTGGGAGTGGGCACGAACGGCGCGACGTTGCTTTCTGGATCCGGGCCGACGCCATTGGGCGTTGCCTCGACCCCCTTCATCATCAACAACAATGGAGCCACGACAGCTACCGTGTGGGCCGACAGCGGCAACCTGACGATCAGCAACCCGCTCGAGTTCGTCAGCGTGGGCACGAACGCCGGAGCCGGTACCGGAACCACGACGGCAATTGCGCCGACAATCTTCCTGGGCGGGCGTCGCGATTTCGGCAACACCTACTCGCTGGATTTCAACTCCACCACGTCCGCGCTGCTCGCCAGCTCGGCAGCCGCGGCGTTCACCTCCGCTGCGCAGGCGGGCACTCTGAGTTTCGCGCAGCCTGCGGCCACGGTCATCGAAACCGACGACCCCAGCACGTTCGTGGAGATCGACAGCAACCTGGGAGAACTGTCACCGGGTCACGGCATTACCAAGCAGGGCCTGGGCACGCTGATTCTGACGGGCAACAACAGCTACACCGGCACCACGGCCGTCAGCCAGGGGATCTTGAGCATCAGCAACGGCAACGCGCTCGGCGCACCGGAGCAAAGTGCCACGCAACTGCTCGCCGTAGAAGCGGTCGTTCTCAACGACACGTTCACGATTTCCTTCGGTGGCGCGACGATTACCGGAGTGAACAACAGCAGCGGCAACGCCGGGTCCATACAACAACAACTTCAAGCGCTCAGCAGCATCGGCGGCGTCGGCGGTACGGTCACCGTTTCACAGGTGAGCAGCCTCACGGTCTCAGGCATCACCACCACCTTGTACAGCGTAACATTCGGCGGCGCGCTGGCCGATGAAAGCTTGCCGCTGATGACCACCAACAATTCCACCTCGACCGGCACCATTACGACTGTCGCTCCGCTGGTTTCCGGTTCCATCGGCGTAGTCGTGGCGTCAGGCGCGGAGTTGGATATCAGTGCGCCCAACGGATCGGCGGGAATAACGATCGGCGACGAGCCGCTCTCATTCAGCGGAGCCGGTTTCATTGGCAATATCACCGGCAGCGGCTTCGGTCCTGGTGCGGTGCGCAATTTGAGCGGCAACAACACCTGGGGAATCTCCACCACGCCGATCATCGTCGGCAGTGGCACGACGGCGACGACGTTCAACGAGATCGGCGCCGATTCTGGCCAGCTCACCTTTGACGGTTTCATCCAGCAAAACGTCGCCGGCCAAGGAATCGACAAAGTGGGGCCGGGAACGATCGCCTACGGCGGCATCGTTTCCAATTCGTACACCGGCACGACAACCGTCAGCAACGGCACGCTGTTGTTGAATAAGACGAGCGACCAGGCGCTCAACGGCCCGTTGGTCATCGGCGATAACGTCACTGCGGCCACCGTGGTGGAAGCGACGCCCGAACAATTGCTCGATACTGCCGCGCTGGCGATCAACAGCACCGGACAGTTGAACGTCATGCCGGCGCAGGGTTCGACCCCCGTGGACGAAGTGCAGTCCATTGGGATCACCGCCACCGTCGGCTCGTACGAACTCACGTTCGGCTCCGACAGTACTACGCAAATAATCAATTACAACGACATCGGCGTCGGCGGCACGACCGGCACGTTCACGCTCTCCGTCGACGGAGTGACGACCGCCGCACTTGCCGTCGGGACTACGGCCGCCTCGGTGCAGGCCGCCCTGAATTCAGGTGTGCTCGCCGGCAACGAATCGGTTTCAGCGATTCTGGGCGACTTCGTCCGGCGAGTATATCGTCACCTTCAGCGGATCGCTGCTCAATTCAGGCGCGTCGATCCCAGCGATCAGCGCTTCGTCGTCCGCTATTGCCTCGCTGCAGTTGTCGGTGCACCCGGTCACCGCCGGCCAGACGACGACCAACATTGCCTTCAATGCCTCGCCGTTGGCGGTTCAAACCGCATTGAACACCATGCTCGACAACGCGTTCGACCTGCCGGGCGCGACGTTGGCCACGGTCAGCAGTTCGCTGCCGGCCGCAGGCGCGGCGACTTCGCTGGGCACGTATTACGTGACCTTCGAAGGTGCGCTGGGCGGGATCAACCTGCCGTTGTTGTTCCCCGTCTCCGCCGCCACCGGCACCACGACCGTGTCGATCGGCACGATGAACGTCACGCCGGCCATCGGGCTGGTGGTGCCCGGCTCGTCGCAAGTGCAATCCGTGTTCGTCACCGGCGTCAGCTCCAGTGGCGGCACGTTCAACCTGGTCTATAACAACAACGGCACACCCGAGACGATCACTAATCTGCCCTACAACGACATCGCCTCGGACGTGCAGAACCAATTGTCGTCGCTGGCCGGCATCGGCGCAGGCAACGTTTCCGTGACGAGCTCCACAATCACCACGGAAGCCATCGTCATCAGCGGAGCCACGAGCGGAAACTTCAACCTCATCTTCAACGGCACACAGACCGGCAACATCGCGTTCGGCGCCACGGCGGTCCAGGTTCAGGCAGCTTTGAATGCGTTGGGGAACATCGGCAATCCGGTCTCTCCTGCGTCCAGCCCGCTACCGTACGTGACGGTCGACGGAGCCGGCACCAGTGCCTCGCCGTACGTCGTCACGTTCTACGGTTCTTTGGGCAATAACGCCGTGGAAACGTTGAGCTTCTCGTTGGGGAGCCTGGTGGGCGCTGGTCCCGCAATCAACATCACACCGCTCACGACAACGGATTACCAGGTCAGCTTCATCAATGCCCTGGCCGCGACCAATCCCAGTTCACTGACTGCCGTCAGCACAAACCTGATTGGCGTGGCAGGTTCGACTTTCCCCGGCACCTCGGCACCGCTAGCCACCGTGACCACCAACTCGGCGGCTGGTTTGGGCGGGCAGCGCGTCGGCACGGTCACTCTGTCGGTGGGCAATCTCGGCAGCGCGGCCATCAACATGGCGCCGGGCACGACAATCTCGCTGGCCGGAACAGGGGCCAACATCACGGTCAACCCGTTCCCAGGCGCTACGGCTGCCAGCGGCGCCGTAATCAGCGGCGGTACGCTGAACTTGCAATCGCAGCTGGCCACCGTTTCGCTGGCCCGCACTTTCACGGTCAACGACACGCCTGCGATCAACGACCTGTTCATTTCGTCGGTCATCAGCGACGGCAACAACGGAGAGTTCGTCGACACCCTGACCATTTCGGGAACGACAACCGGGTTGTTTACGCTCTCCTTCAACGGACAAACGACTGCCGCGCTGTCGTACAACTCTTCGCCTTCCGTAGTGCAACTTGCGGTACAGAGCCTGACCGGACTGGGCGGCGCCTTGGTAACCGGCTCGGCCAATAATTACACCATCACCTATACCGCTTCGGCCGCTTCCTTGACGGCCGCGGGCTCGGGCGGCGCCACGGCCACCCTCACCCAGTCGACGGCCACAACCTACAACCCGGTCAATTCGATGGCTGCCAGCCTGACCAAGAACGGCACCGGCAACGGCCGGCTCGTGCTGGCCGGATCAGACAACTACACCGGCACGACTTCGGTCAGCACGGGCATCGTGACTTTGGAAAATCCGATGGGCCTGGGCGAGGCGATCGGCAGTAACTCTCAAATCCTCTCGGTAGGCAGCACCCCGACTTCGGCCACCTACATTCTGACATTCGCCGGCGAAGGATCCGGGCAGCTCGGTGCGCTCGGCACGCTGCCCTACAACGCTTCGGTCGCGCAAGTTCAGACGGCATTGCAAGGATTGACGAACACCGTTGCGGTTACGGAGGGGGCAGGAACCGCGGGGCAATTCACCCTTTCCTTCGGCGGGGCGACGACTATACCCATTGCCTACAATGCTCCTGTCGCCACCGTGCAAACCGACTTCCAGAACATTGTTCCTGGTGGCGCCGCCAGCGTGGTCGTGGGCGGGGCCGTCGGCGACTACACGATCGTCTTCCTGGGAACGGGGGCGTATGCCGGCACGTCCATCACCGCGGTAAACGCCATCGGCTCGAACGGTGCGTCCGTAAACATCACGTCGGGCGTGAACAACGTTACGGTGTCCGGTACGACCGGATCCTATCTCGTGACGTTCTCCGGTCCGTGGGGTGCCGTGGCTCCGCTGTTGGGCGTCACTGCCTCTACCACCTCGTTGACGACTTCCGTCATACCCGCCTCGGGCACGTTGGTCGCGGCCGGAGCCGCGTTGGAACTGGAAGCCACGACCGCGGCACAAACCGTAACGATCAACGCCACGAGCGGGGCGTTCAATCTTACGTTCCAAAACCCGACGACCTTCGTGAGTCAGACCACGGCGGACTTGCCATACAACGCCACGGCCGCACAGGTGCAAGCGGCACTCAACGGCCTGTCGACCATCGCCTCGAGCGGCGGATCGGTGAGCGTAACGGCCACGACGTCGATGATCGCCGGCGCCACGAACACGGTCTACTCGATTACCTTCGGCGGATCCATGGCGAACACGGCCGAGCCGCAGATCACGGGCGGCACGAGCAGCGTCAACCCGCTTTCGGGCGGTCTGGCCAGCGTGGCGGCGAACGTCGACGTGCAATTGGTGACCGTCAACGAGCCGGCCGGTTCGACCCTGGGCACTTTTGCGCTATCTTTCAACGGCCAGACCACTGCGTCGATGCCGTACAACGCCAGTCCAGCCGTGGTCACGGAGTACTTGGAGGGGCTGTCGAACGTCGGCGCGGGAACCGTGTCGGTTAGTGGAACCTCCGGAACCTTTACGTTGACGTTCCAGACCTCGACCGCCAGCGGCACGACCACTGCGCTGAACTACAACGCCACACCGGCCGCCGTGCAAACTGCCTTGCAGGCCGTCGTCACCGGTCTTGGCTACAACAGCAGTAACGTAACGGTCGGTGGCATCAACGGCGACTATATCATCGCCTTCAGCGGAGCACTGCTCGGCACGCCGATCTCAGACCTGAGCGGCCCCGCCACCGTCACGGTGACTCCCAACAACAACCTGTCGGTGACCGGCTTCCCCGGCGCGTACGAGATCGCCTACGGCAACCCCTTCAGCAGTTCGAGCCTGGCGCTCCCGGCCATCGTCGCCGAACCCGGCAACGGAGCTTCGACCGCAGTATTGCCGGCGGGCACTTATTCCGACGACATTCAATTGCTCTCCGTCAATGAGGCTGCCAACACAAACAGCGGCATGTACACGTTGTCGTTCGGCGGGCAAACCACGACCAGCCTGCCTTACAATTCAACCCCGGCCGCGGTGCAAGCGGCGTTGCAGGCGCTGTCGAGCATCGGCCCCAACAACGTCCAGGTCACTGGTTCCTCGGCGGCGATGGCCATTGTGTTTGACGGCCTGTTCGCCGGCCAGGGATCGGCCATCCCACTAATTACGACACAAGGCGTCAGCGGCGCTGCAACTTCGGTCGTGCAAGCCTCGAGCTACAACCAGGTGCAAGTCCTGGACATCACGGGCACCACCGGCACGTATCAGCTGACGTTCAACGGCTATACCACGACGGCCCTGCAATACAACGCCACGGCCGCCAACGTGCAGTTGGCTTTGCAGGCGCGTACAACTGGCAAGCGCGATTGGCGCGAGCAACTTTGAAGTCTTCGGTTCGCCCGGCGCGTTCGAGCTGGTTCTGCCCGGCGAAGGATTCGGCATGAGCGTGGGCGCCATCGGCCCCGGCGGCGCCGCATCCACCATCGCGACCGTTTCTCCGGCATCGACCTACAGCGATGACGTGCAAACGATCAATATCGCAGGGAATGGAACGTTCCAGCTTTCGTTCAATGGCCAGACGACTGGCACGATTTCTACGACGCCGGCCTCGGGCCTGGCGGCTGCCATTCAATCGGCCTTGCAGCAACTCGTCGGCGCAAACAACATCGTGGTCAATGGTCCATTCGTTACCGGGAATACGGAATCGCTCAACGTGGCGTTCGTAGGCACGTTCGCCGGACAGGGACAAGGCGTTGCGACGCTGGGCGTCGTGAACGCCGTGTCCTCGAGCTCCTCGGCCAATCTCGGCGTCTCCGTCTACCAGTCGTACGAGAGCGTGCAGTCGGTAAACATCGCCGGCGCGTCGGTTGGCACCTTCACCCTGGCGTTCAACGGCGCGACGACCGGTTCGCTGCCGTCGAGTGCCTCGACGGTTCAAGTCGCCGCTGCGCTACAAGGCCTGGCGACGATCGGTTCCGGCACGATCGTCGCTTCGGGCAACGCCAACGACTATTACCAGCTCCTCTATAACGATCCGTACGACAACACGCCCGAGAGCATACCAGTGCCGATGAACGCTTCGGCGAGCTCTTTGCAGGGTCTGCTAACGGCCAGCCTCTTCCAGGTGCCGGCGGTGCATTGGTTCCCGTCAACGGCGCAGGCTTCGTCACCGTCACCGATACTCCAAGCACCACCTCGGGATCGTACGTCATCTCGTTCGGCGGCGCGGCGGGCATCGTGACCACAACGGCGGGGGGATTGCTCGTCTCCACGGGCACAACCGGCACGTTCCAGCTCGTGTTCGAGGGCTATACCACCAGCAGCACGACCCCGCTGCAATACAACGACACTGCGGCCGACATCCAGGCCGAACTGGAAGCCCTGCCGAGTATCGGCCCCAACGGCGTGACCGTTTCCGGCACGCCAACCGCATCGGGCGGATCGTATTTGATCTCGTTCATCAACTCGCTGGCCAACACGTCAATGTCGAATCTCACGGCCATTGCGGCCGGCGGCGACACCATCGGGGCGATTACGTCCGGATTCTTCGATCTCACCTATAACGGCGTGACCAGTGCCACGATGCCCTATAACGCTCCGGTCGCGACCGTGCAGGCCGCTCTGACAGGCCTGACGGGCGGCAATGCGACCGTCGCGTCCACTCCCGGCACGACGTCGGGATCTTACATCATCACGCTGACCGGCTCGGCGGCCGGCACGTTCGGCTCGATTGGCGACGTCGCCTCGGATGGCGTCAACGTCATCACGACTCAGAACGAACTGACCGGCCAGTCGCTCAACTCTCTGTTCTCGTCCACGGCCCCCAACGGCGACAGCGTCGCCATTATTCCGAATACGGTCACCGTCTCCGGCTCGCCCGGACAGTTCGACGTCGAGTTCGCCGGCCAGGTTGCGAGCCCGGGACAGGCCGTCTCGACGCTCGTGCCGACGGCCACCAACGCGACGGTCACCGTCGGCAATGTCACCGCCACCAACGATGTGCAGTTGGTGAACGTCACGGGCAATGCAGGCACCTTCACCCTGAGTTTCAACGGCCAGACGACCACTCCGCTGGCATACAACGCAACGCCCGCGGCCGTGCAGGCTGCGTTGCAAGCCCTGCCGACCTTCAATATCAACAACAGCAACTTCAATGTCTCAGTCGCCGGCACGCCGGTGCGTACCAGGTTGTCTTCGACGGCGCATTCAGCGGCCTGGGGCAGTCGGTCTCGACTCTCGCGGCTGCGGGGAGCGGCGGCGCCTCGGCCTCCGTACTGCAAACCAGCACCAGCGACACCGATGTCCAGTTGATCAATGTTACCGGCAACACAGGCACGTTCGTGCTGGCCTTCAACGGCCAGACGACAGCCGCATTGCCGGCCAATTCCACGGCGGCACAAGTTCAAACGGCCCTGCAATCGCTGTCCACGATTGGCGCCGGAAACGTGCTGGTCACCGGCTCGGCAGGATCGTTTGCCGTCGATTTCATCGGCGCCTTCAACGACCAAGGGCAAACTCTGCTGCCCTTGGTCACCATGAGCAGCGGCGGTGCACAGTCGACCGTCGTGCAAGGATCCTCCACGACCGCCGTGCAGGTCGTCAACGTTACGGGAACCGCCGGCACCTTCACGCTCTCATTCAACGGCCAGACGACCGCGGCCTTGAATCCCCTGCCATACAACGCAACTTCCACTCAGATTCAGGCGGCAATCAACCAGGTACAGTCTGCCTTACAAGGACTGTCGACGATCGGGCCGAACAATGTTCTGGTTACCAGTTCCAACGGCAATTTCTACGTGGAGTTCGTCGGGGCATTCACCGGCCAAGGACAAAACCTGCCGTTGATAATTGCCAGCGGCGCGAACGGCACCACCGCGACGGCAGCCCCGGCCACCAACTACAACGACGACGTCCAACTGCTCTCCGTGACCGGCACCGCCGGCAACTTCACGCTCTCATTCAACGGGCAGACCACCACTTCGCTGGCCGTCGGCTCCAGCCCCGCGAGTGTCCAAACGGCCTTGAATAACCTGACCAGCGGTCAGGCGATCATTTCCGTGACCGGCACCACCGGCAGCTTCACGCTGAGCGTGCTGGGACAGACCACGTCGGCCATAACCGTGATGCCCACGCTCCCAGTCACAGTGCAGGAAGTGCAGGCGGCTCTGCAACAAATCGTCGGAAGTAGTAACGTCACGGTGAGTGGCACCGTCGGCAGTGTTGCCGGAAATAGCGTGGGCCAGTTCATCATTACGTTCACCGGCGCGTTGGCCACGTCGACGGCCGGCACCCTGGCGGTCAGCGGCGTGGGCAGCAATGGCATTTCCGTGTCGGTCGGCTCGAACGTCCTGGTCACGGGTTCTCCCGGCAGTTATCAAATCGCCTTTGTCGGCGACTACGCCGGCCAGGGACAGACGATTCCAACCCTGGGAGCCGCAGGCACCGGAGGCGCTTCGGCCAGCATCGTCCAGGGCAGCGCCACCAACGCGCTCAATACCATCAGCAACATTACTCTGACCGGCGGCGGCAATGTGGGCACCGTCACCAAGAACTTGCAGATCACGAACGGCACGGGGATCGTCAGCCCAGGCAATACGCCGCTGTTGGTGGCGCCGACCGGCACGGGCGCGCTGCGCAACGTCAGCGGAACCAACGCCTGGAGCGGAGAGATCGTGATGACCACCACGGGCACGGTCAGCGTGGGCGTGGACTCCGGCTATTTGACCATCAACGGGCTCATCACCCAAACCGCCGGCAGCATCGATGGCTTGCTCAAGGTCGGCAATGGAACCTTGGAAATATCCGGCACCGCGTCGAACAATTACACCGGCACCACGACCGTCAACAGCGGAACCCTGGTGCTCAACAAGCCCGGCAGCGCCGTGGCGGCCGACGCCAACCTGGTCATCGGCGGCAACACCTCCGGGAATGCCAGCGTCACCGCGCCGGCGACGGTCCAGTACGGCTCCAACGCGGGCAGTTCCGAGGTTCTCAGCACTGCCGGGATCTTCCTGAGCAATAACGGCACTCTCGATTTGCAGACCAATGGCAAGACCCAGTCGATTACCACTCTGGTCGAAACCGTAGGGTCAACGGTCAGTAGCGCCGTCGAGACCGGATTAGGCGCAATCACGGCCACGGCGGTCACTACGATCGTTGCGCCACTCACGACCACGTCTTCTCTGCCGGCAACGCTCACGGGCAGCCTGGTCCTGACTGGCGCGCGCACGTTTAGCATCTTCCGCGGCCAGACTCCCGTCGAGATGGTGATTGGTGCGCAGATCTCCGGCGGTGCAGGCGGCATTACCAAGACTGGCTTGGGCACGCTGGAACTGACCGGTGCGAATGGCTATGGCGGGGCGACCACCCTGAACGCGAATGGCGGCACGCTGATCGTCGACAACAACGGCGCGCTGGGCAGTTCGTCGAGCGTCACGGTCAATCTGAACTCAACGCTGGCCTTCGAGGGCGGCGTCCAAGTCGTCGCCCCGAATACGACCGTCACCATCAACGGCAACGGCGTAACCAGCGCCAGTGCCGTCCAGCACGCCGGCGCCATCGACAATCTCGGCGGCCAAAACACCTTCACGGGCCCGATCACGCTGAACTCGTCCGCGACCATCGCCGCCAGCACGGGAACCTTGACGCTCTCCGGGAATGTCAGCGACGTAAGCTTCCCGCTCACCGTGGCCACGATCCCCACCGGCACTTCAACCGTCACTTCGGGGAATCTGGTCCTCAACGGCGACTTGTCCGGATCCGGCGCTTTGATCAAGGGCACTTCGGCGCTCGACACCGGCACCTTGAGCTTGAATAACAGCACCAACAACTATACCGGCGACACGGTCGTCAATGGCGGCACGCTGGCCGTCAACGGCCTGATTCCCACGGGCGACTTGCTGACGGTCAACGATGGAACCCTGGTCGGCACTGGTTCGGCCAATGCAATCGATATCCTGAATCCCACGTCCCCGAACACGGACATCCTTTCGGCCGGAACGAACGGCACGCCGGGTATTCTCAACACGGGCAGCCTCACATTGGGCCCGGGAACGACCGTGCAACCCGACATCCAGGGCCTCACGGCCGGCACCGGCTACGACCAGATCATTTCCAGCGGCACGGTGAGCCTCGGCAGCGGCGCCAACAGTGCTCACTTGATTATGAACGTCGGCAATGTCATCGGCGCCACCACCGGCACGCAATTCACGCTCATCACGGCGGCGGGCGGCATCACCGGCACGTTCAGCGGCTATCCGAATGGTGCGCAGTATACGTCGAACGGCAATCTGGTCGGAACGATCAACTACACGCCCAATAGCGTCGTGTTTATCGTGACGGGCATTCAAGACCTGGCCCCGAGCATTTCTCTCCCCGCAGCGGCCCAGAGCGTGAACGAGAACACGAGCTTGACCTTCTCGACCGCCAGTGGCAATGCCATCTCGGTCAGCGACCTGGATGCCTACAACTACGTGGAAGAAGTCACTCTGTCGGTGGGCAGTGGAACTCTCGCGCTGGGCACCACCGCCGGGCTCGCCACCGTCACCAGCAACTTCAGTTCAAACGTGATACTCACGGGGACGCTCTCCTCTTTGAACAACGCGCTGAATGGCCTGGTCTATACGCCTGCCCACGATAGCCTCGGCACGGGCGGCAGCGATACGTTGACCGTCTACGCGGATGACCTGGAAACTCAGATGGAAACCGGCCTGCTGAACGGGGCGAAGACCGCAACGGCCACCATGAGCATCGCCATCAACCAGGTCAATCAACCGCCCGTCCTCAGTCTCACGGGTTCGCTCGCCAGCCCAGGCGGAGCAAACGCCACGCTGAATTCGACGCTCCCCTTCTCGGCAACGGCCGCCGGCCAAATCGCGGTCAGCGATATTGACGGCAATGGCCAAATCGAGTCGATCACCATTTCGGTGGTCGGAAACAGCGGCAACCTGCTGACCAGCAGCCCGGGCGTCCTGAGTATTTCGGGGACCAGCGGTTCTGTCAGCGGCAACGGCACCTCATCCATCACTCTGTCGGGCACGGTACTCAACAGCACCAGCACGGGCAGCTTGGATGCGCTGCTCTCCGAACTGTACTACACGCCGCCCAGCGGCGTCGGCACCGGCACGTTGAACATCGTAGTCAACGACGAGGGTCATACCGGGTTGGGTGGCGCGCAAACGGCCAGCGCGTCCGTCCCGCTCACCGTCACCGGAGCGAACCAGGCACCCGTCGTCACGGTACCCGCGGCACAACTCATCGAGGTGAACACCTCGCTGGTGTTCAGTTCCACCAATGGGACCGGCATTACCGACAGCGACGTCGATGCCGATGGCGGCGTCGAACAAGTCTCATTGTCGGTGAGCAGCGGCAGTCTGGCCTTGGGCACGACCACGGGGCTCACCAGCGTCACCGGCAACAACAGTGCGAGCGTCGTCATCCAGGGCACGCTCACGGCGCTCGATAATGCCCTTAACGGCCTGACCTACACTCCCAATACGGATTTCAAAGGCACCGACGTGCTGACGGTCGCTGCCGACGACCTGGGACACACCGGTCCGCTCGGCTCGTTGTCCAATCAGATCACGACCACCCGCACGGTGAGCATCAATGTCAAGCTGCTCAACCAGCGCCCGTCAATACGCTGCCGGCCCCGCAAACCATTCTCGAAGACCAAACGTGGACATTCTCCACGGCCAACGGCAACGCGATTTCGGTTAGCGATCCCGATGGCGGCACCGGCACCGAGCAGGTAACGCTAACCGCGGCCAACGGCAGATTGACCTTGGGCACCACCGCCAACATCAGCATCAAGGCCGGCGCCAACAACAGCCCAACGATCACGTTCCAAGGCACGCTCGCCAACCTGAACGTGGCCCTGAACGGCTTGACCTATGTGCCGAACACGAACTTCACCGGCAACGACACGCTCACCGTGTCGACCGATGACCTGGGCAACACCGGTTACGGCGGCCCCCAGACGACGACCACTCCCTTGACCATCACCGTGCAGGTCCACGTCAATCAGCCGCCGCAAATCAGCGCACCCACTGTCGTGCAGATCGTCACCGCCGGCACGCCGTACGTCTTCTCCAGTTCGATCAGCACCGGCATTTCGGTCAGCGATTCGGATGCCGAGGGAGCCCAGGAGCAAGTGACTCTGACGGCCGGAAACGGCATCGTGACTCTCCCCAGCACCACGGGCTTGACCTCGGTGGTCGGGCAATGGCACCGGCCTGGTCACCATCGTCGGCACGCTGGCCAACCTCAATCTGAACCTCAACGGAGTGAGCTACACGTCGAACGCCGGCTACTTGGGCAAAGACCAATTGACGGTCACGGTCAACGACTTGGGGAACACCGGTTCGGGTGGTGCGCAGACGACGACGACCATCATTCAGCTCAATGACCTGAACATCATTTCCCCGGTGATCTCCGTACCCGTTTCTTCGCAGGCTGCCCCGATCGACGTTACCGAGAACACGCCCTTCGTCTTCTCGTCGGCCAGCTCCTACCCGATCACCATCACCGATAAGGCCCAACAGATTCAGCCCGGAGGCCAGGTCACGTTGACCGTCACCAACGGCACGTTGACCGTGCCGGGAACGGCGGCGACCGTGAGCGGCAACGGCACCTCGTCCGTCACGATCACCGGCTTCTTCACCGCCATCAGCAGCGAACTCGACGGCCTGACTTACACGCCCAACTCGGGTTACAGCGGCACCGACACGTTGATCATCCAGGCCAGCGACGAGGGCAATACGACGCTCAGCATTCCCCGCTCGAGCACCGCCACCGTCAGTCTGCTGGTGGAGACGAGCAACCAGGCGCCGATGATCACAGCCCCCACGTCGGCAATCACCGTGTTGACCGCGCCACTGGCCTTCAGTTCAGCGCCAACGCCAACACGATCTCGGTTGCTGACGTCGATGCCAATGGCGGTACCGAACAAGTCACGCTTACGCTGGCTCCGCTAAACGCCGGAACCATCACCTTGGGCGCCGGATCGACCGCCACGATCACCTCCGGTGCGAGCGGCAGCACGACCGTCACACTGCAAGGCACGATCGCGGCCCTCAACAGCGCCTTGAACGGACTGACCTTCCAGGCTGCCAGCGGCTTCTCGGGAGCGGCTACGCTGACAATCGTGGAAAACGATCTCGGACACTCGGGCTATGGCGGGGCCATGCAAGCCACGGCGACGATCAATGTCAATGTGCTGGCGACGTCGCCGATCCAGGCCAGCGGCAACACCGTGACCGCAACCGGGATCAGCACCGGCGACCAATTCGTGGTCTCGTTCTCGTCGGCGACTGAGTACACGGTTTCGATCGACAAATTCTCGCAGTCGTACAGCACCACCAGCTATCCGAACATCGTGCTCAGTGGCGATGGCGGAACCTCGACGGCAACCGTCTATCCCGATACCTTCTCCACGGCCTCGCCCAGCACCGCCACTTTCCAACCGGATTCGCTGACCTACAGCGGGGCCGCAGGTTACACCGTCACTGCCACGAACGTACCGACGATTACGGCCTACGGCCAAACCGGCGACTCGGCCGTCATGTACGGAACGTCGACGACCGCCAATACCTTCACCGCCAGCAGTCCCAGCACGTCGAGTTCCAGCAGCACGCCGAACTCGGCGACCATGTCGGACTCGAGTGGCTACTTCAACGACGCGGTCGGGTTCACCTCGGTGTACGGCGTGAGCGAGAATCCGACGGTGGATGTCGCCAACCTGTATGACACGACGGGTACCACGACGTACGTGGGCACTCCCACTTACTCGTACTTGATGCAGGGGCCGAATGATCCCACCCCCTTCTACGACGCGGTCGAGTACTTCCAGAACGTCGTGGCGTCCAACCAGGCTTCGGCCACCGCCGGTTCGACCGACTTCGCCGTCTTCTACGACGTCGGCGTAGCGTCGACGTTCGTTGCCAGCCAAGGCCAGACGTACCCCGTCAGTTCGACCAACGCCAGCATGAGCGCGACTGGGTCGAGCACCTACGACAACCAGGCGCTGAATTTCAGCGACGTGATTGGCATCTCCAGCAACTCGGCGAGCGTGGCCAAGCTGTACGACAGCAACGGAAACAATGCCTTCATCTCGACGCAGGACTATGCCACGTTCTCCCCACCGTCGTTCGGGAAACAGCAGCCCGAGCAAGAATACGATGCCCAGACGGAATTCTTCCAGCAGGTCTATGGATATGCGGCCACACCCACCGACCAGGCGTTCCTGTACGGCGACAAAAACGCGGGCAACGAGGTGTTCGTGGCGCTGGCAGCCACAATGGCGCCATCAACGGTGCCCCCGGGGCCGCCAACGGCTACTCGAGCTACGCCTCGCTGTCGCGAACTTCGGGCGGCAGTGCGTTCAACTCCCAGGTCTTCAACTTCACGGACGTGTTCAGCTTCGTCTACGGAACCAATAACACCGCCACGCTGTACGACGACACGGATGGCACGAGCTTCTTCAGCGGTTACTTCTCCATCGGCAACAACAGTTTCGACCTGTACGCGGGAATGACGAACGCGGCCAAGACGTACGACAACCAAGCCGTGGGCTATCAGACGATCAACCTCGTGGGCGGCAACAGCCAGTACGACGGTGCGATTCTGGCCGCCTCGCCCGTCGGCAACGACGCCATCTATGCCCAGGGAGACACCCTGGACATGACCTACCCGCTGGGAGACGTCGACCTGAACGATATTGCCACCGTCCTGGCCACGTCGACCGGCGGCGGAACCGACACGATCTCTCGCAATTTGACCGACATTGCCCTGACCACTTCCGGCCCCTGGACGACCGTCAAGTAAGCGCGAACCAATCCATGGCCGAGGTCCGTCATCGCAGCGTGTGCTGCGATGTCGACCTACGGTCTTAGCGGAAGAGCCGCCAGCGGCGAGGTTCGGCGCGAGCGCCGGGGGCGCAAAAGCGGTCGGTGGCGGCACCGGCGGTTGAAAACTCGGGTCGCCCACGTCGACGGGCTGATAGCCAGGATAATTCGGCATTTCGAATAACTGGGACGGATCGCCCGAGAGTTGGTTCACCTGCACGTTGCCCAATTCGATCTTCAGGGTGAACTGCGTCGCCGGCCATTGGATCTCGATGTGCCGCGGCACGACGGCCTCGCTGGCCGGATCGCGCGCGTGCTGCGAAGTGATTGACGTCGCGATGCGTGTTCCATGCTGATCGTACAAGTGCTGTTCGAGCACCAGGCCGCGGCCAGCGTCGACGATGGTCACTTTCGACCACGTGGTTCCATCGCTGCGCGGCACCTGGGTGCGGATTTCCAGCCGACCGCCGCGAACCGGGTAAGGGCCGCTGTGCTGACCGGCCGGGTCGAAGCCCGTGATTCCCAGCGCCTCGATCAGCCAGTCCGGTTCGACGGGCACCAACTCTCGAACGCGGCTGACGGGAAACTGCTGATGGGTGCAATAGTACAAGGCCGGCGGCTGCAATCGCCGCACCCAGAACCAGAACAATTGATCGTTGCTTCCCATGTCGGCTTCGGGTCCGGTTAGACCGGTCTCGGCCCGCATCCGAAAACGCCGTGGCGCTCCAGGGCCAGGTTCGCCCGCAAGGATGGGATCAGCGACGCGCTAACCGTGGCATCCGTCGTATATAGCGAGCGGATCTTGGCGCTGTTGTTGTTGACGACGGTGATCACGTCGGCCAAAGTCGCCGCCTGGGGGAGAATGCGCGGACCGGTCGACGGATACTGTTGGATGAACTGCGGGCAGCTTGCGCTCCCGCGCCGAACAGCGTCAACAGCATGAGCAAGGCCAGTCGCGTGCGTGACACCAAGTCGACCTCTTTGCTTCCTGATCCAAGGCCTCGTTCCACGCTCCGGAACCGCGACGCCAGGTCAGCCATCAGGCCGGACCGGCAAACAACAAACGAGCCAACTCTTGCTGAATCTCGTCGACCCGCGGCGCCGTCGGCATGTCCACCACGACTTCGTGGGTCGATTCGTCACGTGGGCAAAACAGAATCATGACTTCGCGGCCGTCCTTGTCGGTCGAGGTCTCCTCGAGCCGCAGGATCCGCCGGCGGATCATCAATAGCGTCATTACATAACGGATGTCCTGCTTGGCGGGGTCGCCCGCGAACTGCTGGAATAATTCCAGCATGACTTCGCTGGGAGCCAATCGATGTTTGTTCGTTTCCTTTCGCGGCATGCGCGACTTCCACCACCCCAGCGCCCCCTCGGGCGGCCCGGGCCAGGCATCGCACGCATAATCCCGCCGCTTTAGCTCTGCCCCCTCGCGCACGAGCACCGAAAAGAACTCCTCGCCTTCGGCAAACTCGCGCCGCTTGCCGCACAAAGTCTCGTACAGCGTTCGACTTCAAAGTCCATGCCAGCCGTCCACTTCCACTGCCACTTCCGGCCGTCGCTCAGCCAACCGAAAAGAACCGAGCGTCGCTCCCATCCGGAGCGATCCGCACCGTCACGGGACTGGCACAACGAGGACACCGCCCATCGAAAGCAGCGCCGTCGGCGTTCAGGTAAATCCGGCTGTAAACCTGACAACAAGTAAAATGAATCCCCAAGAACGGACGCACCGACGTCGCGTCTACGGGACGCGCCGGCTTGCCCATGGGCAGTTCACTCGACAGGTCGACATGCTCGCCGGCCAATGCAGCTCCTCGCCACGGTTCTCAGGATGAGGGCCGCTTCATACGACCCGTTCTATTTCGATTCCCGGGGGCGGAAGCCTAATTGAAACCATGAGTTAGGTAAAGATCAACCGCCGCCTGAAGCCGTGCCGCCCGCGAACCTTTTGCCTTGACCGGCTCTCTTGGCTTGGATACAGTCGAGCGGGTGTGCAGCGAACTGGCTGCATCCTTTGCTAGTTGCCCGTTTTACGCGGTTTCGACATGTCTAGCACGAACCTATTGCTATCGGCCTTGCTATTGCCGCCCCATGGCGGCTGGGCTTAAGGTTCGTTGTCTGCGCAACTGCTGACCGAGACTACCGAACCCTAAGGCTCAAGTTGCCTTAGGGTTTTTTGTTGGCCCAGGGTTAGAATGGTAGATAGAGGTGCATGCATGGTTCCCTACGGCTCCCCGATGCGACCCACGGAAGCTCGCCGGTTGCTAGCCAGGCCGGCGATAGGCCGGCCTGACTGCGCAATCGTCGACTGACTTCCAACCTCGCACCTGAATTCAACTTTCGAAGGCAATCTCCCATGGCTGACGCACGCAACATCAAGATTTTCGATACCACGCTCCGCGACGGCGAGCAATCGCCCGGCTGCAGCATGAACATTGGCGAAAAGCTCGAAGTGGCCCAGGCCCTGGTCGAGTTGGGCGTCGACATCATCGAGGCCGGCTTCCCCATCGCCTCGCATGGCGATTTCGATGCCGTCCAGCGAATCGCCCAGGAGATTCGCGGCCCAATCATCTGCGGGCTGGCTCGCTGCAACGATCAGGACATCGATCGTGCCTGGGAGGCGCTGCAACACGCCGAGAAGGCTCGCATTCACGTCTTCCTGGCCACCAGCGCCATCCATCGCGAGTTCAAGCTCAAGATGGACAAGGCCGAGATCATTCGCCGGGCCGTGGCCGGCGTGCGCCGAGCCGCGAGCTATTGCCCAGACATCGAGTTCTCGCCCGAAGACGCCGCCCGCACCGAGATTGATTTCCTCTGCGAAGTGGTCACCGCGGCCATCGACGCCGGGGCCACGACCGTCAACATTCCCGACACCGTCGGCTACGCCGTGCCCGAGCAGATGGGCCGCGTGATCCGCACGCTCCGCGAGCGCGTGCCTAACATCGATCGGGCGGTGATCAGCATCCATTGCCACAACGATCTCGGCCTGGCCGTGAGCAATAGCCTGGCGGCGGTCGAGAACGGGGCAGGGCAGATCGAGTGTACGATCAACGGCATCGGCGAACGCGCCGGCAACTGCTCGCTGGAAGAAGTCGTCATGGCGCTGCGCACGCGGCAGGACTATTACCAGGCCGCAACGAATATCAATACCCGACGGCTGGTGCCTGCCAGCCGGCTGGTTTCGAACATCACCGGCATGCAGGTGCAGCGCAACAAGGCCATCGTCGGCCGCAACGCCTTCGCCCACGAAGCCGGGCATCCATCAGGACGGCATGCTGAAAGAGCGCACGACCTACGAGATCATGCGGCCCGAAGACGTCGGCCTGTCGAAGACCGACCTGGTGCTGGGCAAACACAGCGGCCGGGCTGCGCTGGCCGATCGCGCCAAGGCACTCGGCTATCAACTCAGCGCCGAACAATTGCAAACCGTCTTCGAGCAGTTCAAGGATCTGGCCGACAAGAAGAAAGAAGTCTACGACGCCGACCTGGCCGCGCTGATCGACGAGCAAATGCGCGACACGCCCGACATGTGGGCGATCGACAACTACCGCCTGATCACGATCAGTGGCACGGTGCCCAGCGTACGACTGTCGCTGAAACGCGGCGACGAGGTGGTGACCGTCGACGTGAACGCCGGCGACGGGCCGTTCGACGCCTTGTTCTGGGCCATCGAGCAGATCACCGGCATCAACGTCGTGTGCCGGAACTTCAACGTTCACAGCGTCACGCGTCGGCAAGGACGCCCAGGGCGAAGTGACCGTCGAAGTCGAACACGGCGGCCATTTATTCCGCGGCCGCGGCGTCTCCACCGACAGCATCCTGGCCAGCGCCAAGGCCTTTCTGAATGCGATCAATCGCATCATCGCCACCGAAGGCCGGCCCACGGCGCGGATCAGTCCGTTCGAAAACCGCGCACCGCTGGCCACGGCTCAGGCTACAAACGCCAGCCAATAGAAAATCCAGCCGGTGACGGCAGTCAGCAGCATGTCGCAGGCCGCCAGCCAGGCCCAGAACACATGGGCTCGGCTGTGCGCCGGGGCATGGGCGGATTGGGGAAATTCCGCAATGCCCGCACGATCACCACGATCCACAGCAGGGCCGTCGTCGTGGCGAACACCAGGTGAACCCCCAGCGACGAGACAACCCAAACCGGTCGGATGAATAGGGCGACGGCTCGGCCCGATCGCGCCAGCCGCTGATGAAACGCATATCGACTTCGAATAGCGTCACGGCGACGGCCAACAGCAGCGCCAAGCCCGAGTTGGAGGCGCTTGTGCAGCGCGTAAGCCTGCCGAAACTTGACCAGCCAGATGCTCCAACCCATCAAAGGAATGATGGCGAACATGGCCAGGAAAACAACGTCGAGCATGATCGAGGCTCTCGTGCCCAGAAAGCCGTCGATGCCATGGTAGGCCATTCCTTCTCCTTCGGGATGCTGTGGGAGCCGTGCGACGGGTATTTTAACCACAGCGTCGTCATTGCGGGAATGCCATGTCGACCTCGCGATGGCCGGCGAAATGACGCCAACCACCAACTTGTAATTGACGCCAGCGGCATTGCATCCCTGCCTTGAGTGAGAAAAGTTTTGGCACCCGTCGAACTTCGGAGATTCGTTTGACCCTATCCATTCGAATCGCTGGCAAGCTGGGCGGGCATGGACTAGGATGGCAACGCGTAAAGGACCAGTGGCCGAGTGGCGGAATAGGCAGACGCACGGGACTTAAAATCCCGTATCGGGTAACCGGTGTGCGGGTTCGATCCCCGCCTCGGCCATTGTTGCAACTTGCGGAAATGTGCGGCGAATCACTGGCGGAAGTGACAGCCGCTTGTGACGTTGCGTCGCTCGCCGCGTTCTCCGATTCGTCGCCGGATTGGTTGCGAAACGCGGCAGAATCGTCAGGGGTCGATGCAACCCGTAGGGCGCCATTTTGGGCACCGCTGGGCACCACTGTGGGCACCACTTTTTCGGCCGCCGATGCGTCGTCAGTTCCGGTTGCTCGCAGGGTCATTCCCTGCGCCTCGGGTGCCGGCGTGGTCGAGATAGATGGCAGCGATTCGACGGCTGCACCGTGATCGTGGAGGCCCAGCAGCGTGTAGGAGTTCGCCGTGAGGGTCGGCGTCGAGTGCCGGGCCAGCTTCTGCGCCACGGCCAGGGAAACGCCCGCCCGGGCCAGCCCGCTAATGAACGTGGCCCTCAACGCGTGGAAGTCGACCACACGGCTGTCGGCGTCGATTGCGGCTAGGAAATCCGACTGCTCACGCTTCGCCCGGTCGGCCGGTTGCTTCGTCTCGTCGATCCAAGCAGCCCGGGCGGCGGCCAGGTCGGCTTGCAGCATCTCGGCCGTTCTTTGGTCGGTCACCGCGAAGAGCGGCTTGTCGGCCGGTTGCGGGCCCCTGGCGGCCAGCCACCCGTCGAGACGTCGGGCGACTTCGGTATTGAGGGCCAGGACGCTCAGCTTGCGGTTTTTCGTGTTCGTGGCCTCGGCCGTGACGGTTGGCTGTTCCGCGTGCAAATCGAACGAGGAGGCGGTCAGCGAACCTAGTTCATTCCGTCGCAGCCCGGTACGGGCCGCCAGCACGTACAACATGGCCCGATCGATACCCGAGAACCCAAGCCGCTCTGGGCCCGCTTCCGCCGCGGCGACCAGCCGAGATAGTTCGTCGGCGGTCAGGCTCCGCCGAACAACACGGCGGTCGGTTTCTTCGTTGGCAAATTCCAACTGCGCCAGCCGATCGTCGGCCGTGCGATGATCCGAGACCAGCCAGTGGGTAAATCCCTTGGTCGCCCGAAGCGAGTGGTTTGCCGTCCCGATGCTGGCGGGCCGCTTTCTCAGCTTTTCGTTTCCCACGGCCAGGGCCCGGCCGCCGCGCTGCAGGTCGGCCAGGAATCTTTGCACCCGGCTGGCGGAAATGTCGCCGATCCGTTTGAACTTGCAGCCCGTCAGCACGTCGCCAACACGTTGCTTGATCTTGGCAACGTATGCGGCCGTGTTGCCGCGGTTGCTGACATAGGCCGTGTAATCGGCTAGGTGCTCGACCAACAGGCGGCCCGCGTGCTGCTCGAACGCATCGACGTTGCCGGCGGCCCGATTCTGCTCCTTGCGATCCCGTTCGTGGAGCATGGTCTGCGCGGCTTGCTTGTCGCTCACCAGCGGCACGCGGAACAGCCGGCCCTTAACGTAAAACTTGCCCCACCATTTCGCGCCCTTGCGTTTGACCTTCCCGCCCGTTTTCGGGTCGATTTTGGTGTAGCTCTTCTTGTACAGACTGGCCATGTTACTTGCCCCCTTTTCGCTTCGGTGGTTTGACGGTCAACGCCAGCCCGAGCACGGGCGCCAACTGGTCGAGCGTCGTCGTCGTCAGGCCCCGCTTGCCGGCCATGAATAGCGATAGCTGGGATTGAGCGGCGCCCCCCCGCTTCGCGATTTCGTACCTGGACAGTTCCGACGTTTCAATTGCCCGTCGCACGGCATCGCTAATTGGTTGATCGGTCTTCATGCTGGTCATCCTATACAATGCTTATTAGTTGTAAAGCACGGACCCGCTACTCTTCGGCCGTGCTGACGTTTGAACTTTTGGCCCGTCGTCGCTTCGGCTGCCGGGCCCCACACCGGCCCGGATGCCGGCGTCGTGGTCTCGGCCTTGGGCTGCTGGGCCTGCTGTCGGGTTCTCCTGGTAATGGAATACCTTTCGGTTGGTACGGGGGACGATGCCCACGCAGTCGCCCGCTTCTTGGCCTGTCTCGCGCCTACGGAACCAACGGAACCTTGGAACCTTTTTTGGGGATAAACGCTACACGTACACGCGCATATAGGGCTCATAGTGGAAATTGGTTCCATGGTTCCGTTCATTCCGCGAGCAACCCGATGCCCTGATACCACGTGCCGTTGTTGGTGAATCGCTCAAATCCTCGTTCGGTTAGTTCGCTGCCGAATCGCCGCTGGCTGGCCACACGCTCGCCGTTCTCTTCAGCCCACTTCGCGTAAGCCCGATAGATGCTCGACGATCGGACCTTGTGCGCGGCCGAGGCAATGCAGCAAACCGCCAGGAAGGCCCCTATAACGTCCTCCTCGTTTCGATAGGCAGCCGTGGCCTGCAACACCTCGGTAGGCTCCGCAAGCCCGTGCCGCTGCCATTGAGCGAATCCTTGAACCATCCAGGCGAGAATGCCGGGCAGTTCGGCCCGCAACTTTTCCGGTAGGGTCTTGTCTTGATCTTCCGCCGGAATGCTCACCTTGAACGGAATCAGCTTGATCCGTCGCCAGATCCCGGCATCGGTGCCGCGCACCCGCGGCTTGTGGTTCGTGGCGAGCCAGATCTTGTGTTGCGGCTTGAATTGCCAGAAGTTTTCCCGCATGCGCCGGGCGCGGATGTTGTCGCCGCCGGTCAATTCCTTGACGAGCGATTCGGCCAGCCGTTGGCCATCGTCGGTTTCGATGCAAGAGACGAATCGCTTTCCTTGCAGATCGGCCAGCGCCGTTGGGTGCTCGTTCTGCTTGGCCATAAGCAAGCCGCTCGGCGCCTTCATCGAATAATCGGGGCCTAGCACGGCCTCGAACATGGCGAGAATCGTGCTCTTGCCGTTGGCACCCGTGCCGTAGGCAATGAATGCCGCGTGCTCTTCAACGCTGCCACTCAGGCAATATCCGGCGATGCGCTGCAGGAAGTCGACCATGGCCTGACTGTCAGCCATAACGCGGGCCAGCGTCGCGCACCAAATCGGGCAAGCCGCTTCGGGCCTGTATTCAACCGGGCAAAGTTTCGTGAGATAGTCGGCGCGACTGTGTGGCCGAAGTGCTCCGGTCCGCAAATCGAGGGCGCCGTTGAGCACGTTCAACGCGAATGGGTCAAGGTCGAACCGCTCGGGCGTTATCGGGATGCCAGATTCGCTTCTGGCCAGTACCACGACGTTGCGCACACCGTTCGCGCTGTTGATCTGCTTTGCGAAGCGCATCAGTTCGGGGAGTGTTTTTTCATCGCGTTCGGCCATCGCTTCGGCCGCGGCTTTCCAAATCGAATCGGCAATTTCCTTGGCCCGGCTTTCAACCTTGCATTGATCGTCGATGGCCCATCGTCGATTGTCCCAAATAAGCCATTTGCTCCAGGTGTCGCACCAGCGCAGATCTTGGCCAAACCGCTCGACAAGTCGCCTTGCGGTTGCGGCCTCGGTCCGCCCTTCCGGCTCGCGGACGCTCGGCAGTTCATCAGCCTCGTGTTCGATCGGCAATTGCTTCGGCTCCCAGGTCACCGCGTCGACGATTGCCCGATGCACCAGCGATTCTCCGTCCGGCTTGTGGAGTACGTCGCGAACGTCTGCGCCTTTGGTTTCCTTGAATTCGGCCGGCAGCGCGGCAATGCGGATTGATGCCGCGTGCCCGAACAACGCCCGGCCGCTCTTGTCCGCGCCTTCCATGCCGGCGCGGTCCCGGTCGGGCACCAGCACAACATCGACTCCGGCAAACAGCCGGGCAAACTTCGCGGCCAGTGCGTTGCTCGGCATTCCGAATGCCAACAGCCCAAGGCCGTGCAAGGCCGCGGCATCTTTGACGCCCTCGACTCCATGCCATGTCTCGCCGGGTTGGGGGCGCCGATCGGTTGGAAAGAACAGGCCGGAAGGCTTGCGCTTTTCGTATAGCCCTTTGCCGCCGGCTGGCGACAGCGTGAAACTCGAACAGACCGCGCCGTCGGGCCCGCACATCGGAAACCTTACAGACCGGCCATCGATCTTGGCCCCGAACACCACCAGCGATTCGATACTGACGGCGCTTTTGCCTGCGCAATGATCTGGAGAGGGTCGAGCGCGGGCATGCCATTGGCAGCACCGTTACGCCGCGGGTCGGCTCTCGGCTTCCCATTTCCGCACGATCGCAGGCCAAGATGCTCGGCCACGGCATTGATGGCCGCCGGAAGTTTGCAGCCCAGCATCCAGCCGACCGCCGATAAGCCATCGCCGTTCCGCCTGGAAAAGCACTGGTTACAAAGCACAGCGCCGGCGTCAGCGTCGATCAGCCTGAATCGATCTGTGCCGCCGCACTTCGGGCAACGGTGTTTTCGACCGTCGAGTATCGCCCGGTCAATGCCTGCCACGACCATAAGGATCTCGGCCCAGCGGCCACGCGCAGCAACTTTGACTTCGGCCGCCGATAGTCCACGCCGTTGAGAGGTGCTAGAATTCACGGTGCTCCATTCCTTTTTCCCGGTCGGCGTCGCGAGCGCTTGCCGGGTTTTTCATTGGGTCAACGATCGGTCGATTCCCAATTCCAATCGCGTTGCGGCGGGCAGCCGGACAGGATCCAAGACTCAAGCTCGGCGCGACTCCAGAGCAGCGATCTACCGATCCTTTTTGGTTTCGGTACCAGGCCCTGCGCGGTCCACGACCGCCACGTTCGGGTCGATTTTCCGCACGCGGCGGCAGCCTGGTTGGCAGTCAGCAACAATGGCGCGACGGGCCCAACGGGCGGCGGGGCGGATCGTGCGTCAACTAGCATCTGGCACCCCCTGCCGGCTTCGGCGGGCGTCGATGGCGTTCAGTTCGTGACGGACCTGCGCGACAGCGCGGCTGTCGAACAACCGGAGATTGCCGGCACGTGCAGCCGGCCGAATGTGGTGCCGCGTGCGCAGCACGTGCTGCACGCGATGGAGAGGGACGCCAATTTCGTTGGCAATGACGCCCGGCGTCCGCAGCCGTGGGACAGTTGAGGTTGGCAATTTCCACCTTCCAATCCGGGCAATAGTTGCCCTGTGTAGGAAGGTGTGTGCTCGCGGTCGGACCTGCTTTGCCCTTGGAAAACATGGGGAAACGACACCGCGAGCGCTCGCGTGCGCTACGCTTTTCGCCCCAAAATCTTGTTCCCCCTGTCGGGATCGCTATAGGCTAATTCAGCCAGCTTCCGCTTTTCGTCGGGCTGCATGGCATGGATGCAGCCGCGCTCTTCTGGCCCTGCATGTTCAAGGAGGTATCGCAATGCCGCGTCAACGTCCTGGGCGTCTAGCGCGTCACCCGGGTTCGGTTCGCGTTGCTGGGGTTTGTTGTCGGTGATTAGATTGTTGAGGCTCTGGGCGTTCGGTGCGGAAACTGCTTCCGGCTTCGCCCACGGCTGAAGAGAAGGGGTGTTTTGAATCGCTTTGTGGATCGTGGAAGGTGCGCAGCGAAACCGCTCCGCGAAGTCCCTTTCGCTGGTAAACGGTTCTCCCTGGTTTCTCAGCCGATCCAATCGCTCCGCCGCTTCTTTCCACCCAACTTGCTCGCGCTTCTTCCTTTCGTCGCCCGCGGCCTCGGGCAACGGTGTCGCCAAGTCCGGGGGGATCTCCAGCATCCTGCTTTCCAGGCGTGTGGCGGCGGCGGTTCGAGTTACATCTGACACTGCGGGCGCCACCAAGCCATCTTCTGGCAGGATCGAATTTGGGACGGCAATTAAGGCCGCGCGACTTAGCTCGACCGCCACGTTCAATCGGCCAATTGCGCCTGGGAAGGTCGGCAGACGGATCACGCAAGGCGCATGATAATCCTCCCGGATTCCCGGGTACGGTGCTGACCATTTCGCCCGGGCCGTTCAGTATCCGGCCTTCTGCGCGGAGAGAGGAAACCAGGCTTTCGACAAGAGCACGCATCGCGGCGCGAAGCGGCTCCCAAGCTGTCGGCCACCCGACCATTTCCAAGGCCGCCAAGCAATCGCTCGCAAGCCGGCAGGCTTCGCCGTGGGCGTCCGCGACGATTTGGTCGCATTGCTCCCGTGCGACCTTACGGTCGGCAGCGGACACGTCAGGCCAGTTCGCTTGGGGCTCTAGCCCCGCAAGCCCCAAAGGCCGCGGGCGGCAATCGACGTTTTCGACGTTCGCGCGTGCGGTCCGGGCGATTGCTGCTTGACCTGCACGCTCGATCAGTGCAGGGGCGGACTCGACGCATTTGGCGCAGGCCGCGAGAATCCGATGATCGAAAGCATGGTGGGGCATGACGGCACCTGTTGCGCGGGTTCGTTCCGCCGCGGGTGGCCAGGTGTGAACCAGCCGCGGCGGAACCCGGTCGATAGCTGGTCGACCGACCCGGCAGAATTGATTGTATCGGCCGGGATGGAATCGGCGATCCGCGGGCTAGCAGCCCGCAAACAGCCAGCCCAGAATCGTCCGGGCACTGGGCAGCGCGGGCGGCCCGGCAATTGGCAACCAGGCGTCAGGCCATTAACTTACAGGCATTACGGGCGCCGGGATCAAGCGGCTGAAAACCTTACTTCCGCCCTGCAAAACCGGCTCTCAACCGACTGTTGAAACCTGGCACTGCTCGACCGAGTCATCAGCCGCAAGATGGCCAAATCGTCATCGTCGACATACCCGGAGGAACAGCGGCGGCGGCAGAAAGCCTCCTAGCGGTTTGCGAGTTTTCGTTTTACCGCACCGCCGGCTATACCGCCGTGTTGGAATTGATGCTTATTTGGATGCTTGTTTATCTAAGCCCCTGAAGTGATCCTCCTCTTTCTGGGCAGCGAGCAATTCTGGGCCGGCCTCCCCGGGCTGCTCTGCTCCTTCGATTGCTTTCTCCTGGGACGCCAATTGGTCCACCCGTGCCTTCAGTTCCTCGCGCGGTATTTCATCCCGCTCCCGGAGTAGTTTTTCCCAGCTTGCGTGAAGATCATTCCATCGCTGCTCTTGCAACGCCTCCCGGTTGAATCGATCGGCGGCGCCGTTGAATGTCGCGTATATGGCAACCAAGAGTGCGACGAGACCAGCTACATACCATGCAGCCTTGGCTACCGATGCCCACTCACGGGAAATCTTGAACACGAATGGACCGGCAAATGCCAGCACTCCGAGCACAATCGATGCCCAACGCCACTGCTCATCACTTTCACCGTACTTGGAGGCCAATTTCTCGTGATAACGAACGTGGATGGCAGCCTTGTATTCTCCTCGGAAAACCGCCGTGCGTAGGGCGTCATTTTTCCAATCCTCATCGTCCGGGGCATTGTTGGCTATTGCCGACGGAACGGCCATCACGAGGAGCACCACGCAGACAGCAAGCAACGTTACGGGCTTCATTTCTTTTTCTTCTTCTTTTTAGGCGGAGTGTCTTCCGGGTATGGGTCCGGAAGCGGCTTGGCGATGGGGATCACAAAAGCGAACGCGAAATTGGCTTCATTCGCTTTCGCCTTATACGTGGTTTGCCTATTTGGATCAAACTGAAACTGACTGGCTCCGTTGGAGTCGTTCACCCATTTCCCGGCTACTGCCGGCACAGACCAATCTGCTTTGCCAGTGGCAGCACATTCCTTCATCTTGCGCAAATAAACACCTGATTTGAAATCCAATACGTCCCGTCCTCCTGCCGAATCGAAATGTCAAACGGCTCGAATCCTGTGCCGCGACGGCCCAGCAGAAACTCGCCGCGATTGCCGGGCGGGATCGTTAGTTCTGGCTGCCAACCGGCAGGACTCCCTTGGCCATGCGCACAAAGGGCGACAAAAATCGGATTGCCTGTCGCATTCTCAATGTAAAGGTGCTCTTCACCGACCTGTTGCGCCAAAGCCTCACGGCAGGTTCCGGTAGCACAAAATGTGAGAGACAGATTCAAAACCAAAAGTGCGCAATGCTCATCGGCTCTCCAACGCAGCTTGACGATATGTGCCGGTTGGAATACGGTGGCATTTGCAGATGCCGTTGGGCCAACCCGCCCGCAATAGAGCCGCCGATCTCACCCGGCGGCTTTTTCATTTTAGCGGCCAAGAACTACATCGAACAGTTCCCGGCTGGCCCACGGACGCCTCGGCCGGCAGGGCTGCTAGGGCTTTGGCTTGGCAAAGCACTTCGGCGCGACGACAAGCCAGCCGTCGGCTCATAGCCGTCCCGCAGCATCCGCCGCGCGAAAAGGCCGGAGAGACAGCGACGCGGCCCGACGAATACCGAGAACCGCCTATGAGTCGGGGGGCCGACAGACGGCCTCCTCGCGATTCGAGGCGGCCGGTGGATTTCGCACGTCGCGCAGGCGGCCACGTCCATGCCCCCCTCGCTATTGGCCATCATGCGGTCGACGATTTTTGTCGGGCGGCGCAAGGTTTCAATGCATCGGATCTTTGGGCGAAAACCTGAAGTGGCAGGACGGTAGGGAAGCCTTCAACTGCTGGAGCCCGGCGCCCGAAATTCCGGTATCCCAGATCCAAACCGAATTCAGTTTCGGCATGCCGCAAAGGATAGGAATGGACTTATCGGTAATCCCGGTCCTAAACAGGACGACTGTTTTCAACTCCTTCAAACCCGCGATGGCACTAAGCCCCTCGTCCGTGATCGCTGTACGATCGATGTTCAATTGGACTAATTGCTTACATGGGCTCAGGTTTGCCAAGCCCCGATCAGTGATTTGCGTCCAACTGACGATCAAATGCCGCAACGACGCCATCGTCGAGATTTGAGCGAGACCGTCGTCGTCAAGTGGGCATCCGTCGAGCGTGAGTACCTCAAGCTTTGGCAATGTGGTAATTGCAGAGATCAACTCGGCTCCGACCTTTGGATTACTGAGGAGGTAAATCCCACGGACGACGAACTCGCCCTCTGCAAGCTTTTCGATCTGAGCCACCCGCTCTTGCAACCGGCCTGCGCTGACGACATCCACCATACCACCGATGCCGATCACCATTTCGGCCATCTGGCGTTGCGTGGGTTTGGGTATTTGTCCGGGATTGGCAGGCATTGCTGGACGCGCGACGGGATTGGCGGCAACTGGGGCAACCACGACCGGACGACCGGCGTTCACCGCTGCGATTCCAAGTGCGCGGGGCGGTGGCATTTCGGATCGTCTCTTTTCAGCCTTTGTCTTATCCAGACCCGCAAGGCCCGGTGCTGCTTTGGCGTACCATGCAGCGGCGTGTTCTTTGATGCGCTTCTGGTTTGCCGCCGTTTGTGTCGCTGCAAAATCCCACCATGCGTCCGCGATTTGGAGTTGATCCGTGGCGACCGGCGGTTCAGCGAATTCGCGCTCCGCCAGCGCCTTCAGCATCGGATCGTTCCCCTGTGCCAATAGCTTCAGCCCTGTTTCCCAATTCCCCTGCTGAAAACAGTAGAACTTGCCGACAGTCAAGCTGGCTTCCGAATCCGTCGCATCCGCCTTGACTTGCAGGATTGACGGCTTCACCCTGGCGTACTCGTTCTTGATCGCTTCAAGCCGCTCGACCCTCGCATTTGCTTCACGGCTTATTTCTGCGGTGCGGGTGACTCTGGCGATTCGCTGGAGCAAGGCGCCGAGACGCTGGGCGACTTCATAATCGTTCTCCCAGATGGCTTCGTCCATTGCCTGTGCATTGGCCGAATATAGGCTCAGATTCTGGTCGCGCGACCTAGCCGACTTGGCCAAGAGCGCTATCGCGTCGGCTTTTAGCACCGGACCGGTTAGGAACTCGAACCTGGATGCGAGTTCTTCGATCGCTTCCATTGCAACTGCTACTGCCCCCCCTTCGACCGCTACGTCTCTTGCTGTTTTGAAGAGCACAAATTGCGCGGCCGGATTCTGACCCGACTGCCGTGCCTGTTCCAAAAGCTTCGCGGCCAATTCGTGCTTTTGGTCTGACGTCTTTGCGACCTGAATGTCGTTACCGTACAACTCCCTAATTGTTTTCTCGGCCTCGTTTCGCGCTGCCTGGGGTGGCAGAGGGATCTTGGGTTCCGCGGCTGCAACGGCGCAAATGCTAATGAAGTTCAGAGCGATACAAAGGCAGGCCAAGCGGGCAATTTCCAAGACGGCTTGGTTCAATACCGACAGGAACCCGAGCGTAGACTTCCGCCTGGCGCGAACCCATTTCTCGTGAATTTGGCAGCGAGGCGGATCATCCGGCGTAATTTGATGATTGCAGACCAATTCACGAGGTTGCACGGGGCTCGACATGTCCGGCGTTGAGCCCAGCAGATGAACAAATAATTGGCCAGTCATCGTTCTCTCCCCGCTTTGTTGTTTGATCGGTCCGCGATTCCACGAAAAAAGGGCGCTGAAACCAAGCCTGCTCCACAGCGCCCGCCAAGGCGCGACCAGAACAGAACTCGGCCCAGCGCCCCTTGCGGGGCGCGGGTCGAATTCTGCCTCTGGTCTAAAGGGCCTTCCGGCCCAGTTTGGCGGTTTAGTGGAAGCAGTTTCCGACGCAACGCGTCGACTCAAATTGTCTCATCAAGGGCCTCGTCGACCCGATTTGCTCTCCGATTTCTGAATCCCAAGTAACCGACAGGCGGAATTGAGTTTAACCCATTCGAGTGGTCGGTTCAAAACCCGGCTGGCCCCAAAATTGATTTCAGACGGCCGATTCCGCTGGCCCACTGGAGCCAGCGATCGCCGGGTTGGCCAATTCGGCGCCGTTGACGCATCCACGGTTTTCAAAAGGGCCGACAAAGCCCAGAGCATCGACCGGCCGACGTCGGCAAGGGGTTCGGCCACCGTCCCGAGAATTCCGGCCAACGAGGCCAAGGCCATCGGCCCAGCTTGTCTCGAATCCCGGCCGCTGATCGGGCGCCGTTGCTGGCTCGATTTCCTCCCGGGTTCAATTCAGTCGCGGGGGGGTGGCTTTGGTGCGCCGCGCCGGCGGAAAGAATTTGGCTCATGGGGTTACCACTGGCTCATAGGGTTGCCAAATCGTCGAGCGCGACGACTTCAGCGGGCCGGCGTAGGCGGGGGGGCCGCCAGGCGTGCCGACGCTGCCCAATTCGCGGTCGTGGTTCAGCGCCTTCGGCCGAATCGGGCTAGGGCCAGATCATTCCAAGAGGGCCGTAAGATCGTTTGCGATCGCTTTCAGAGCTTCGGGGTCGCGCACATTGCGGCGAATCGACTCCAATAGGGCCGCTTTGAAGACCGCATCCTCTTGCGGGGTAATCATGACCCTTGCCGCCACAAGCCTCGTCCATTCGGTTTTCGTCAAACGCGCCACCAGATCGAACAGCTCGCACAGCTCCCGCCAAGCTTGGGTGGAGTTTATCGCGCCGCGGACGATCTCCCGCATTTGCTGATGCCTTTTGAGCAAACTGCGCTGCTCACGCCCTTCTGGCATCCGTTCAATCGTCCGTCCCAGGCCGTCGACCAGCCGGCGGAGTTTTTTCCAACCTATCGACGTTTCAGCCGTGCCTGTCCTTTCGATGCACATGCCGATCCGACAGCGGAGAACTGCGATTTCGTCCAAGATCGAGAAAAAATGTGGGTCGGCCAGCATCCACTCCAGCCGCTTGCGCAGCGAGGCCGGCAGATCGCGGGCAAACCGGCCGTGTTTGAACGCCGGCGCCGCCACACCGCGCAACGATTTCCCGCCATGCAGCGCACAACGGGTGCGACCTCGCAATTTGGCCTTTCTGCAGCGCACTCCCGTTCGGCGCCGGCGGGCACCGCACATCCAGTGCGCCGATCCCGCGCGACCCTCTTCCAAAGGGTCATTCCCGCTTCCATACGGTCGGTTGTCGATGATCGTTGGACACGGGGCCAGAATCGCTCTGGCGCTTTCGCTAAAACACGTAGCCATCTCGCCCTTCGGCCACGACCTCATTGGCCGCGTCAAATTGGTAGCTCCCAGGCCGGAATGTATCGGTTCGGCGGTTGATCGTTTCCCTCCCCAGCCCACTGAACGTCAGGAAAACGATCGAGATCACGTCGGCATTTTGCTCGAACGACGGCTCCCACGTATCGGGCTTCGGAAGAATCCATTTCCATTCGTCGGGGTTATCCGAGGGAATGTCTGTACTTCGGCGACGATCCTTGGCCGCAGGATCGCATTGCCACGGGTCGGCTCCCAAGATGGTATGCGTCGACCAACTACACCCGTGCCACATTGCTCCGAACTCAGCAGCTTCACGAGCAAATATCGAGGCCGACAAGTATGACCAGGGCGTGCCGTCTCCCTCGATTGCGTCCATCCGATCATCGACGGCCATTGGAGGCTTGGGGGTCTCCCAACTTCGATCCGTCAGCTTTGGGCATTCGTCGGGATCGGGAAATCGAGCGTCAGCAGGCATCGCCCAAATGACCCCGTTGCCATTTCCACCCGACCGATATTGGTAGGCCCGTAGGACCAGGCCGGGCCTGATCTTCAATGCCTTGAAGACGGCCAGCAGCTTCATCGGGTCCGTGCTGCTTTTGCTCCAACCGTCCGGTCCTTCATTTTGCACGCGACACGCTTTTGTGGCCCGAGTGCGAAGTGTGTTGACTTTGGAGATCGGAAACCGGATTGGTGCCATTTGTTTTGCCATGATCGTCTGGTAAGCCCAACGCCCCATGCTACTCTGTTTGCCGAAACGAGTCATTGAACGCCAAGGTCCGTCGCCCGCCTAGTTTCCTGCCTTCCGATCGAAGCGCCGACCAATTCCAGGATGCTGCGCGAGCGGCCGGCGTGAGGGTTGCCCAAGCGTCGACGACGCGGGCCAGGTCGGGGTCAACAGCGATCGATTCAGGGGTGCCGTGCGCAGCCATTTTCGACTTGCTGGGCACCACTGTGGGCACCGCGGCGGAATGGTGTTGCCGCAAGTCCCTATGCGGATTGCCATTGGGCAAATCCTGCGTGGGACTTAAAATCCCGTATCGGGTAACCGGTGTGCGGGTTCGATCCCCGCCTCGGCCATTGACTTATGACGGTGCCTCCCCTGGGATGATCGCTCCGACCTACCAAAAACCTACCACCGGGCCTTAACTCGGGTGCTCATCTGCCGAGGGCGACTCATCCGTGGTGGCGTTCCTGAGGCAGCCAGGAATGGGCATCTGATCGAGGGCTCCGCGTAGCTGCTCTGAGACGTTCACGTAGCCAAGGGTCGTCTTATAATCCTTGTGCCTTGCCAGCCGCTGCAGGAGGTGAGGAGCCATGTGCGGTGCGTTCTCGGTGCAGAACGTCCGCTTGAGGTCGTGGAACCCATAGACATGGCATGCTGGCGTGTGCTTGTGCTTCTCCCTGCAGATGAGGTTGATTTCAAGTTTCCTCTGAATCGGACCGAACTCTTTCCACAAGTCCCCCTCGCTATGTGGCCACGGAAACACTCGGGGACTGCTGTCGGTTTTGCGTTTCGCTAAGGCCCCGGCGACAACCGGGTGAATGGGCACCTCTTCTGTTCGCTTGCCCTTATTATCGTCGTGTCTGCTGATGATCATCCTCTTTTCGAGGTCGACGTCCTCCCATCTCAGTGCAAGTATCTCGCGGATTCTCGTTCCCGTCGTCCGAGCGATTGTCATAAGAGCACGCCACCAGTCCGCTGTCGTATATTCCGCGACGTTGAGGACGGGCAGTGCTGCAGGTGGACTTCCCTCGCGGTAGAGTTTTTCGAAGTGATCTGGTGTGACCACCACGATCAGCTTTTCTGGTTGTCGCACCATTCGGATTTTGGGCATCTTGGGCAGGTATTCCCAATCAGCGGCCACCCTTAGTGCGGCCTTGATGTGCCGAAGATCCTTATTGATGGTGGCGGGGGAAACGACTGACCCTGGGTTCTTGGCTCTTTCAAGCCGACGTTTTGCGACGAAGCTGTCGATCGTCTGGGAACTAATCGCCCCGACTCTGCCAGGCTGAACAATCCGCTGGAAGTGGTCGAGGGCTGCCCTGATCTGCTCCCGGCTCCCAAGCGGTTTTGCAGCAAGGCTGGCTTCGAACTCATTTCGGAGTTGCTTCCAGGTGACGTTTTCGTGGGTCTGACGAACCCCGAGGTCGAGTTCGGCCTGAATTCTTCGCTGTCGCTTCTCGGCCTTATTCTTGCCACGTGCTCCAACCCATAGGGTTTCCGCGCATCAGGTGATTTCACCGCGCGGCAGCGGCAGGAGGAGTTCCTTCCATGGGGTAGCTGCCTGCTCGGTTGGTTCAAGGTTTAGGCAACGTGGCCGGCGGTGCTGGAGGGAGTGAGACTTCTTCGCATGGGGGTTCCACGCGGCACGTATTTTCGCCGCGCCCCGGCGGCGGGAGGATTTCCGTCGATAGTGTACCTGCCTTTCCATGAAATGTCCGCACTTGCTAAAGGAAACACGCCGCAGACGTCGATTCGCGACTTTCCGATAAGCCATCGATCTAACGGTGATACGGTGCTTTGATATCCGAGATGGCGATCTCGGACTCGAATAGGCGGCTTTTGACCGAATTGGGGATGTTTGTTGCCGTTCCGATCAAACGAACATAATTGTGCGCCGACCGTTGGGGCAAAATCCTGGCTCGACCGCTGTCGCGCACCAGAAGGAATGTCCATGAACGGCCCGGTCGGTGTGCGCAGATCGCTGGAGCAGGCGCGCGAGCGGTCCGGTCAAATCGCCGCCCAGCGTAACTGCGAGGTTCCTGGCAGCGCAGTTCCAGTCGAGAGTTGTCGTTTTGCGCGTCCTATCGCCGCGCTTCTCATGACCTGGTAACAATGCCACCTACGAGTATTTGCCTTTTGGTTGAGCAGTCGTCACTGACCGGTTACGATGGGGTTCGCCACGCCGGCGGTCGCCCCCATATGGTGCGGGGGCCAGGCCTCAACAGTATTTAGGGCGAACGGCAGCTTATTGATGGTTGCGCGGCAAATGAACCCGGGGCGCCCAACGGAAGTTCCGAATTCCGGCTCATTATGTTCGCCGGAGGTTCATTGGCAGTGCAACCCGAAATAATTCTCGAAGGTCTGAAGTTGAAGATGTTTCCCCTTCCAAGCCGCGGCCGACGCACGCAAACCACGCAGCGGAACCGCGGCCGGCAAGCTTCGCACTCGCGGCTGCTCCGCCCTTTGTGCTTCCAGTACCTAGAATCGCGATGGCTGCTGGCCACGATTACCTGGAGCGGTGCGGGGGACGGCAGCAGTTGGACCGGCGGCGCCAACTGGAATGGAGGTATTGTCCCGGGGCCGAATGACACGGCGCTCATCAATTCGCAAAGCCAGACGATCGATCTGTCGGGCAATGTCACGGTCGGGCGCGTCGTGAGTGGCGTGCCGCTGGATATTACGAGCGGCTCGTTAACCGTCCAGGCCGGCTCGTCCCAGGCCAACAATGGACTGACCCTTAGCAGTGGAACCACCCTCACCGTGAACGGTGCGGGAGCCACTTTGAACGCGACCGGGACCACGGTCATCGATGGTGCGTCAATTTTTGCGCAAAACGGGGCCGGCGTCACGCTGCTCGGGGTGAGCACGTACAACAACGAAGGAAATAGTCCGACCCTGCAAGCCAGCGGCGCGGGGAGCAGCCTGTCGTTGGCCAACTTGAGCAGCCTGGTCGTTGCCAATCAATGGGGGTCGAGCCTTGCTGTCAATGCGCTGGCCGGCGGCTCGGTCAACTTGTCGAGCTTGGCGCAGATCGACACCAGCAGCACCAATCTGGAAAGCGACGGTGCCGGGAGCGTATTGAATCTGTCGTCGCTTACCACCTTCACCCAGAGCAGTGGCTCCGGAAGCCTGCAGATCACCAACCATGGCACGGTCAACGACCCGCTTTTGACCACGCTGAGTGCCGTAAGCGTAACGCTCGACGGAACGGGCACGGTTGCCCTGGGTCAGATCACCGGCATCGTGAATGGCGCCATCAATCTCAGTGGCGGTGCGCCATCGTTCAGCCAGTTGAACAATATCAACGGTTCCAGCGTCAATGTCACCGGCGGTACGTTGAGCTTGCCGCTGGTGACAGCCTTCAACAACGACGGCCAACAAGTTACGCTCGAGGCCAATAACACGGTGGGCGGCGGCAGCAGCCTGTCGTTGGCCAACTTGAGCAGCCTGGTCGTTGCCAATCAATGGGGGTCGAGCCTTGCTGTCAATGCGCTGGCCGGCGGCTCGGTCAACTTGTCGAGCTTGGCGCAGATCGACACCAGCAGCACCAATCTGGAAAGCGACGGTGCCGGGAGCGTATTGAATCTGTCGTCGCTTACCACCTTCACCCAGAGCAGTGGCTCCGGAAGCTTGCAGATCACCAACCATGGCACGGTCAACGACCCGCTTTTGACCACGCTGAGTGCCGTAAGCGTAACGCTCGACGGAACGGGCACGGTTGCCCTGGGTCAGATCACCGGCCTCGTCAACGGCGCGATCAACCTCCGCGGTGGCACGCCATCGTTCAGTCAGTTGAGTGATATCAACGGTTCCAGTGTCAATGTCATCGGCGGTACGTTGAGCTTGCCGCTGGTGTCAGCCTTCAACAATGATGGAGAGCTGGTCACACTGCAGGCCAACGGCTCGGGGAGCAACTTGTCGTTGGCCAGCTTGAGCAGCCTGGTCGTTGCTAATCAATGGGCGTCGAACTTCGTGGTCAAAGCCCTGGCCGGCGGCTCGGTAAACCTATCGGCCTTGGCCCAAATCGACACCAGCACGACGAATCTGGAAAGTGACGGTGCCGGGAGCGTATTGAATCTGTCGTCGCTTACCACCTTCACTCAGAGCAGTGGCTCCGGAAGCCTGCAGATCACCAACCATGGCACGGTCAACGACCCGCTTTTGACCACGCTGAGTGCCGTAAGCGTAACGCTCGACGGAACGGGCACGGTTGCCCTGGGTCAGATCACCGGCATCGTGAATGGCGCCATCAATCTCAGTGGCGGTGCGCCATCGTTCAGCCAGTTGAACAATATCAACGGTTCCAGCGTCAATGTCACCGGCGGTACGTTGAGCTTGCCGCTGGTGACAGCCTTCAACAACGACGGCCAACAAGTTACGCTCGAGGCCAATAACACGGTGGGCGGCGGCAGCAGCCTGTCGTTGGCCAACTTGAGCAGCCTGGTCGTTGCCAATCAATGGGGGTCGAGCCTTGCTGTCAATGCGCTGGCCGGCGGCTCGGTCAACTTGTCGAGCTTCGCGCAGATCGACACCAGCAGCACCAATCTGGAAAGCGACGGTGCCGGGAGCGTATTGAATCTGTCGTCGCTTACCACCTTCACCCAGAGCAGTGGCTCCGGAAGCTTGCAGATCACCAACCATGGCACGGTCAACGACCCGCTTTTGACCACGCTGAGTGCCGTAAGCGTAACGCTCGACGGAACGGGCACGGTTGCCCTGGGTCAGATCACCGGCCTCGTCAACGGCGCGATCAACCTCCGCGGTGGCACGCCATCGTTCAGTCAGTTGAGTGATATCAACGGTTCCAGTGTCAATGTCATCGGCGGTACGTTGAGCTTGCCGCTGGTGTCAGCCTTCAACAATGATGGAGAGCTGGTCACACTGCAGGCCAACGGCTCGGGGAGCAACTTGTCGTTGGCCAGCTTGAGCAGCCTGGTCGTTGCTAATCAATGGGCGTCGAACTTCGTGGTCAAAGCCCTGGCCGGCGGCTCGGTAAACCTATCGGCCTTGGCCCAAATCGACACCAGCACGACGAATCTGGAAAGTGACGGTGCCGGGAGCGTATTGAATCTGTCGTCGCTTACTACCTTCACCCAAACCGGGGGCTCAACTGGGAGTTTGCAAGTCACCAACCGCGGCACCGTCGAGGATGCTGAGCTTACCTTGCTCAGCAATGTCAATCTCAGCGGCGATGCCACGGGCACGCTCACCGTTCCGGCGACACAGTCCTACGTGGCAACAAGCGGTACCATTTCAATTCAAGTCGGCACGTTGACCGACCAGGGCAGCGTCACCGCGCAAGACAATACCACGGTCAGCATTCCGGGGAATGTGACGGTCAATCAAGATGGTGTCCTGTCGACGACTGCACGCGGCACCATCCAAATCAGTGGCGACCTGCTCGGCAACACTCAAAACGCGGATGGCTTCAGCCCCCTGGGAGCTTTGCTGTTGAATAGTTCCAGTTCGAATGCTGGTTCGCCGCAGCTTCTGGAAGCGATGTCGTACGACTTGGGAGCCGTGGGAGCCGGTTTCGACGATAATTTTGCATACGGCACGCTCGGCCTTTCCAGCGGCACCTACGTGGAACTGGTCGATCAGGTGCAGAATTCAATTGGGAGCAATCCAGACGCGGTCTATGCCAACTCGGTCGTCGTACCTTCGAGCGCGACGCTCAATCTGAACGGATTGCACCTTTACGCCTACTCGGCAACGATCAATGGGACCGTGTTGAACGGGAGCATCCAAATCGCGCCCACAGGCAGCAATACGGCCACGCAACTGGTGGTGACCGGCGAACCTCCTGCCAGCGTCACGGCCGGCAGTGGCTTTGCGCTAACGGTCGCGGTCGAAGACGCCAGCAACAATGTTGTCACCAACTACACCGGGAGCGTCACCGTTGCCCTGGCCAATAACCCAGGTGGCAGCACCCTTGGCGGCTCATTCATCCTTCTAACGACCAACGGTGTAGCGAAGTTCGCCGGCCTCACCATGAACAAGGTCGGCAGTGGCTACACCTTGGCGGTTAGCAGTGGGACGCACACGCCGGGGAGCACCAGTGCAGTCTCGGTCTCGCCGGGCCCCCTGGCACAACTTGGTATCTTCGCGCAGCCGCCGAGCGGCGTCACGGCCGGTAGCCCATTCGGCCTTACCGCAATAGGGGAAGACCTTGAAGGGAATGAGGTCAGCGGCTTCAATGGCGAGATCACGGTTGCCCTGCTGAATGATCCCGGAGGCAGTAGTTTGGCCGGCACGCTCACGGTGCAGGCCAGCAACGGCGTGGCAAGCTTTGCCAACCTCTCGCTGAACAAGATCGGTACAGGGTATACGTTACAACTCTCCAGCCCTGACTTGTCATCCGCGACGACGGCGAGCTTTGCGGTCACGCCCGGTGTAGCCACGCAACTGGTCATCAGCACACAACCGCCGACGACGGTTGGCGCCAGCAACCCATTCGCGTTCGCCGTAATTGCGGAAGACGCGCTGGGCAACGAGGCCAACTACAGCGGCCAGGTGACGGTCGCCCTTGCGAACAACCCGACGAACAGCACGCTCAGTGGTACCCTGACGCTCGCCGCTTCTGGTGGGTTGGCAGCGTTTTCGACCCTGACGTTGAACAACATTGGCTCGGGCTACACTCTCCGGGCCACGAGCATTGGCCTGTCGGCAGCGATGACGGTGCCTATCAATGTGCAGATTGGCAGCCTAACCGTTACCGGTACCGATGGTGGGTTGAGCGACGACGTGCAGGTCACATTTATGGACGGGACAGGGTTTATGGTCGACGTCGACGGCACGGAAACGAGCTATTCGACCTCGAACGATAACAAGTTTGTCTATACCGGCGCGACAGGTGCATTCTCTAAGTTCGTTTTCGATGATCCCATGAACGCTTATACTGTGACCCAGTCGTTGAGCAGCACGCAGTTGGTCAGCAGCAATGGGTTCGAGTTGGACCTCAATAGCGTGTCAAATCTGTATGTCTATGGGAACAACAATTCGACGGCTACTGTGAATGTTCCTTCGGGCTCAGGTAGCAACTTCTTCGTCGACGCGGTCAACGCCGGCTACAGCTACATTGCCGACCCGGTCAAGGGAACCTACAGCGAGCTGTCTGGTTTCGGCAGTGTCACCGTCTCCAGTTCGGGCGGCAACACGTATGCCTACATCTATTCCACGTCGAACGCCACAATCGCGGGCGGACCGGGGCAAACCACTTTCACCGTCGGCGGCGTAACGAGCACTTTGAGCAACTTCCAGCAGGTGTACGTTGTAGGTGCGAAGGACGGCACGGACAGCGTGACGCTTAATGCCGCTGGTGGCACGTTCGTCGGCACGCCGCAATTTAGCTACGTCGAGGGAACCGCCAGCGGCTCAAACTTCTTCGTTGGAGCCTTATATGCCGCCAACGTCACGGCGCAGGCCGCGGGCAGTAGTGATAAGGCCGTCTTCTACAGCTATCCGCATAACGCCTTCACAGGCGCGCCCAGCAGCAGCTCGCTCTCGGGTAGCACCACCAACGTCGCGGGCTCAACAGTCACCTTTGTCAGCCAAGCTCTGGGATTCAATTCGGTTTCAGTATTCGAGTCGGGGGGCGGCACCGACACGGCCGACCTGACCAGTCCCGGTCATGGTAGCTTGTTCGGCACTTCGCCCGCCGACACGCTGACGGTTGGCTCCAGCACGATCACGGTGAATACCTACTTTGTGAGCAGCGGGCAGATCGTGGCTTTGCCTAGCCAGATCGTCGTGACCGGCAATCACGACGGGACGGATTCGGCTACGATCTACGACGCGCAGGGCAACAATGCCCTGACGTCTAGCGGCAGCACGGCCACGCTCACCACCTCGCTGGGCAGCCTGACGATCAACAAGTTCGGCAGCGTTACCGCCAACAAAGAGAACGGCACGAACGACACCGTTCACCAGTCGGCCATCGACTTCGCCCTGCAAACGGTCGGCAACTGGACCAGCGATTAGGTGCTGCACGCTTGGCAATGCCATTAACCCAGACGTTTCTTGCAGTTCTCGATGAACGACCGATAAGTGCGCCGAGCCCGGGCGCTCTGTTCGTTTGCGGACAGCGGTTGCCGACGCCCGCACGGCGGTCAGTCTCGTCAAGTCGTCAATTCTGAGACTGACCGATCTAACGAACGTATTTTGACGCGGCGTACGGTACTTGGGCCTTACGGGCTCGGGTACCATCTGGTTATGAGCGATGTGCCCCAAATGCTTTCGCCGATCGAACGTGGCGACGCGTCGGCGGCCGAATAACTCTTACCACTCGTGTATCTGGAGCTGCGCGAGTTGGCGACTGCGAAGCTGTCGAAAGAAAAGCCCGGCCAGACCATCCAATCGACGATGCTAGTTCACGAAGCGTACCTGCGGCTGGTGGATGGTGACGAGTCTCGGCAATAGAATGGTCGTAGTCATTTCTTCGCGGCGGCGGCCGAGGCCATGCGGCGGATCCTGATTGAAAATGCCCGTCGCAAGCAGAGCGAACGACACGGTGGCGGTCGCCGGCGTCTCGATTTGGACGCCTTGAATCTGGCATCGGAGACCCGCGACGAGGAGTTGCTGGCACTCGACGTGGCACTCGATCGGCTGGAGGATCGTTCGCGACAAGGCCCAACTCGTCAAGCTCCGCTATTTTGCCGGGGTGACTATTCCCGAAGCCGCCCAGACGCTGCATATCTCGCGCAACCGCCGAGAGGTATTGGACTTTCGCCCGCGCCTGGCTGCATTCGCAGTTGACCCGTGGCGACTAACGCGCCTTGCCTTTTCGGCGCATTCTCAGAAACCCCTCAAAAATCTTTGAGGGGGTTTGACCATCAATTTCGCACTATACTGGGTGCCGCTATATTTGTGGGGCATTCGTATGTCCGGCTCAATGTGCCGAAATCAGGGCCCCAACAATGGCTGCCAGTCTTGAAACCGTCATTAAGCAACTCTCCGAATCGAGCATCATCTCGCAGGGGAAGCTCGATAACTTCCTCCCGCCTCGTGCTCACCCCAAGACGGTCGAGGAACTCGTTACCCAGTTGGTCAAACAAAACCACCTGACGCCGTTCCAAGCTCAGCAGGTGAAGTTGGGCAAGGCCAAGGCACTGATTCTTGGAAATTACACCATCCTGGATGTGATCGGCGCCGGCGGGATGGGGCAGGTGTTCAAGGCCGAACATCGCCGCATGGAGCGGATTGTGGCCCTCAAGATGCTGCCGCCGGCGATGAGCAAGAACGCCTCGGCGCTAGCCCGCTTTCAGCGCGAGGTCAAAGCGGCGGCCAGGCTCCGGCACACCAACATCGTCGGCGCCGACGATGCCGACGAAGCCAACGGCTCACATTTTCTGGTGATGGAATATGTTGAAGGGCGAGATCTGTCGGCTTACGTCAAGAAGCTCGGGCCATTCTCCGTCGATAAGGCCGTCAATTACACGCTGCAGGCCGCCCGAGGGCTGGAGTTTGCTCACGCGGAAGGTGTCATCCATCGCGACATCAAGCCCGGCAACCTGCTCTTGGATAAAAAGGGTGTCGTGAAGATTCTCGACATGGGCTTAGCGCGCATCGACGTGGCCCCAGGTGACGTGGCCGCCCAGGCCGAGTTGACCGGCACGGGCGCCGTGATGGGAACCGTCGATTACATGGCTCCCGAACAAGGGATCAACACGCACGACGTCGACGCGCGAGCGGACATTTACAGCCTGGGCTGCACGCTCCATTACCTGCTCCTCGGCAAGCCGGTTTACGACGGCCAGACCGTGGGGGCCAAGTTCCTGGCTCACCATCGCAAACCGATTCCGAATCTGACGGAGTTGCACAGCGAAGTCCCCGCGGAGATCAATGCCATCTTTCAGAAGATGGTCGCCAAGCAACCCGAAGACCGCTACCAGTCGATGACCGAAGTGATCGCTGACCTGCAAGCCTGCGAGTTCGGGCAGGATGGCTCGTTGACGATGCAGCGAACGATCGGATCAAGCTTTGACAACAGCACCCTGAAGTCGATCCGGAAGAACAGCTCAACCACGAAGCGCGGGCGGAAAAAGAACGCGACTTCGTCCGGCGGCGACAAGAACAAGAAGAAGTTGATTTACGGCGCGGTTGGTGCGGGCGTCCTTGGCGTGTTGATTCTGGCCGCCATCGTCGTTTTGCTACGAGGTGATGGCGGCACGGAAGTCGCCGAGGCCGATCCGCCTGCGGCCGCAGCACCGGTCGCGACGATCGAGCCTTCTGGAACCCGGCCGGTGGCGACCAAGCCGAACCCAACGGTCGAAGCCCAAACTGCGATCGCCAAAGTTGATCCGCCGGTTAAGAAGCCGACCATCGATAAGCCGACAACCGTCACCGCGCCTCCTGCAACAACTCCCGCGCCAGCGGCGGTCGCGAAAGTCGAACCACCGGTGACGAAGCCCGTCGTCAACAAGCCGGCGCCCGTGACACCTCCGCCTGCGAAGGCTCCCGAACAGATGCCTGCCCCGACGGTTGTGGCGAGAGTCGAGCCGCCCATCGCCAAACCGACGGCAAACGAAACGAACCCCACAACACCGCCAGCGACAAAACCTTCCGCTCTAGCGCCGCGCAGCAGGTCGAGCCGGTGGCAGCGAAGAATACGCGCTTGCGGATACCCAGTGCGGCCGCCCAGGAGAAAGCTGAGCAATTGGTGCAAGAGGTGTTCAAGGTCGATTTGGCACAGGCCAAGGCCCCCGATCAGAAGCTGGCTTTAGCGGAAAAGATTCTCGCGCAGGCCGACTCCACGCGCGATGATCCTGCCGCGAAGTACGCAATGCTCCAACAAGCTCTGCGACTGGCGGTCGAGATCGCCGATGTCCGGGTCCTGCACGAAGTGATCGACACTCTCGCCACGGGCTACACGGTGAACCCGGCCGAAATCTGGATTGAATCCCTCGAAAAAGCCGGACAGAAGCAACGCCCACCGGCAATCAACAAAAGCCTGGCCGAGGCAGCGATCAAGCAGTTGGACCAACTCGACGTCTACGACAATTCGGAGTTGGCCGCGCGTCTGCAGATCGCGACGCTCGCCGTGGCGCGCAAAGCCCGCGATCCGGCGATCTTGAAAGAAATCGTCGATCGCGGCAAGACCCTGGCAGCGGCGCGAAAGCAGGCCGAAGGCATCGAGAAAATGAAGGCGATTTTAGCCTCCAAACCTGACGACGCGGCTGCAAATCTCGCCGTGGGGAGATACCTCTGCTTTGTGAAAAACGATTGGCAGCAGGGATTCACGCACCTGTCCAAGGGAAGCGATAAGGTCTTGGCCGAACTCGCGGCTCGAAGTCTGGCGAAGGTCAGCGAGCCCTCGGCCCAGACGGCGCTGGCCGACGTTTGGTGGAAGGAATCGGAGACGGCTAAGGGAGCCGACAAAGGGGAATTCCAGTTGGGCGCTGGCTATTGGTACGCCCAAGCGCTCCCGCAATTATCCGGACTATCGAGGACGGTCGCCAGGCAACGCATTGAATCTTTACCCCGCAAGGATGCTGAAGCGTTCTTGGAATCAGCCGCTCAAGGATGGATCGACCAGGTTGCCCGGTTGCCGGCCGCGGAACAGCTAGAGACCGTCCTCAAAAAACTCCAAGACCTCAATCCGGGCTACACCGGAGATTGCAAGCATCGGATCGATCAGGGGGTGGTGACCGAGCTGTTCATCGAGGGGAAGTTTATTGCCGACCTGTCCCCAGTGCGGGCACTCGTGGGGTTACGGCTGCTCGGTTGCACAGGCGCGCGGTTGACGGACATTTCCGCACTGCGTGGCATGAAACTCGAAGTACTAAACCTTTCCGGATCTAATGCCTTGCAGGATATTTCACCGCTGGAAGGGATGAAGCTTGTCACGCTGGAACTGGGAGGAACTCAGGTCGAAGATCTCTCACCGCTGCGCGGCATGCCGCTTGAATCGCTGCACATGTACGGGGCCCCCCGCATCCAGGATCTTTCCCCGCTGCGCGGCATGCCGCTTAAATCGCTGCACATGTACGGGGCCCCCCGCATCCAGGATCTTTCCCCGCTGCGGGGCATGAAACTCACGAGTCTAACGCTTCGGCTTTGCGGGCGCGTCAGCGATCTGGAACCGCTCCGCGGTATGCCACTCACCGCGGTCGCGGTTTCCGGGCCACAGATCCTGGATTTTTCTCCGCTAGACGGCATGAAGCTGAGCAGGCTGGAAGTTGCCGGTTGTACAAACTTCCGGAACCTGGAACTAGTCCGAGGCATGAAGTTGACGGCTTTGGCAATAGATGGCGCCGGTGTGACCGACCTGAGTCCCCTGCGGGGCATGCCGCTGGAATCTATTTGCCTGACCCCAAAGCTTATCGTCACGGGAATGGATCTCCTGCGAAACATGAAGAGCATCCGCACGATCACCGTCGGCGGAATCAGGGGCGGGCCCGCGGCGGAGTTCTGGACTCGCTACGACCAGGGCGAGTTCAGGTAGGAATAAGGGCGACGTAGCATAGCGTTTCAAGGCTCTCGGGGCTCGATTACAATGAAGTGCTTGAGCGATGCAATTGTTTTCTATGCCAGGCCGTAAAAGAATTTCGGAGCTGACTGCTCGACCGTTGTAAGGCAAATGATGTCAGAAGAACCCCCGGATCTTGAATCGCTGTTCCTCGCGGCGTTGGAAATCGAATCGCCCGACGAGCAGGCTGCGTTTCTCCAGCGTTCCTGTGGAGAGAACGCTTCGCTGCGCCAAGAAGTTCAGCGACTGCTGGCCTCGAATCGCGCCGCGGGAAGCTTTTTGAAAAAACCAGCCCAGGAACTCGAAGGCACCATTTCGCATGACCTCGACGGCCAAAACCTGGCGGCGTCGCTAGCGCCGGCCACAGGCGCTCGAATCGCTGGGCCAGTCGATGAATTTGGCTTCGGTGGTGTTGCGCGACGCCAAAGATGCTGGCCGCGAGCCGATCGTGCAGCCCAAGTCGCCGCGCTCGCAAAAAAGCCTGCCCAATTGCAAGATCGAATGACCCGAGCATGCCGAAGACGCCTGGGCCTGCCGCAGCGGGCACGAAGTAGCTGGTGAAACCCCGCCCGCGTCTCATCTACTCATACGTTTTGTCGGTCCTCTTAAAATACGACCGTTAAGTGCGCCGAGCCCAGGCGCTTCGTTCGTTCGTTCGCGGACGGCGGTCACTGACGCTTGCGCGGTTGTCAGTCTCGTCTACTCGTCAATTCTGGGACTGACCGATCAAAGAAACGTTTTTTAGCCATTGGCTGCCGGTGTTCGTCTGCCGCCTGCCACGCTCCGGCATCGCAGCAGGCGGGCCGCCGAATACTGGTCGACCACTTCGAGCACCCGGGCGCGATGGACGTCGATTTCGGCATTCTGCCCTGGCTCGCAACAACCATTCTCGATTCAGTCCTGCGCGGCGAATGAACCAAGGGCGCAGGAGCGCGAGTCGCGACAAATCGAACGCGGTTGATTGCATCGCGATCGCATTTTCAGCAGAGCCTTCAACACCTGCGTGGTGCCCGGCGCACCACGCAACTGGGTAAAGGCTCCTAAGGGCCATGTTTTATAGCGAAAAATGGTTATTTTTTGACCGGGGGGTTGACCCGAGAATCGTCGCAATTTAGCGTAAAAACCTGCTTTATTGTCGGGGGGGGACTACCTCCCATGATTGGCCTTAGCGTCAACGACGCCGCTGAGGTTTGCCAGCGCATGGAGCGAAAAAAGTAACCCCGTCACTACGTTGCCGTGCAGCCGCTTCACCCACCCCCCTACTGCCTCTCGACCGGCTGCCGCTCTGCGGGTTCCCGTTCGTGCCCCACATTTGGTTGCCGTGGCCACTGGCCGCTGGCTGCATTTCTCCGCGTCCTCGGCGGTAATTCGCCTGCGTCGCCACGTCTGCCCGCCGCCTGCCGCGCGCGGACCTCGAACAGACGGTCACAAAGAACGCAAAGAAGATCCTCCGTGCGAAAATCTTCGCGATCTTTGCGACCTTCGGTTCGATTTCCTTGCCTCGCTCTGGGCGCTGCGAAACATGCACGTCCAGGAACACCAATCGGCACTCATGAACACTAGCTTGGTATCCGCGGAGATCAGCGAGAATTAGCGTTCTTTTATTCGTCACTGCTCTCTGCATTCGGCCCGCATCCGCCGCCCTGTGCGTACTGTTTATTTCTGAAGCCGGAAACTAAACCATGCTTTCATTCTTCTCCCGGTTCTCCGCCCGCATTGAACACTGGCTCCGCGAAGCGCGCCGCAGCCGCCGCCCGTCGTCGCTGCCCGGTTCGCGACATAATGCTCGGCTGGAACTGGAGCCGCTCGAGCCGCGCATCGTGCTTAGCAGTTATGTGGTCACTAGCAGTCTGGCCAGCGGCGCCGGCAGCCTGGCCGCGGAGATTTCGGCAGCCGTCACGGCCAACGATACCAACGCCCAGATCACGTTCAACCTGCCGAGCAGTTCCACGATCTCGCTTTCGAGCGGCAATGCCAACACGGCGGCCGACGAGTATGGCCCCACGGCCTTCTTCATCAACGGCAACGCCGGCACCAGCATCACCATCAATGGCGCCGGGGCCCCCGGGCTGGCGATCTCGGGAAGCAACAGCGTGCGGCTGTTCGTCGTGGCTTCCAGCGAACGCGCTGACGCTCGAAAACCTGACGGTCGAAAATGGCCTCGCAGAAGGAGGCGCGGGGGGCAGCAGCGGCGCTAATAACTCTACTCCTGAGACCGGCGGTGGCGGTGGCGGAGCTGGGCTGGGAGGCGCGGTGTTCGTCGATGGCGGCGTCTTCAACGCCTCAAATACCGCCTTCGCCCAGAATACGGCGCAGGGCGGAGCCGGCGGGCTTTCAAACGCTCTTTTGACCGACAACGGCAGCGGCGGAGGCGGAATGGGCGCGAATGCCAACGGGCAGAATTCGGGGGCGGGCGGAGCCGGGGGCGGCGTCAACGGTGGCTCCGGATCGCACATCGGCGGACAACCTGGAGGGTTCGGCGGGGGGGGCGGCGGTAGCCAGTATAGTTCGCACAGCCCCGGGGCCGGCATCGGCGGCACGGGCGGTTTCGGTGGCGGCGGCGGGGGTGGTGCTGCGGGCGCCGCGGGCGGAGCCGGTGGTTTTGGCGGCGGCGGTGGAGGCGGCGGTTATCTCACAACGGGCCAGAATGCCCCCGGCGGCATGGGCGGCTATGGCGGCGCCGCCGGGGCCAACGGCGAAGGCGGCGGCGGGGCCGGCATGGGGGGCGCCGTCTTCGGCAGAGGGGGAACAATCAACCTGACCGGCGACACCTTTACCAGCAACACGGCCGCGGGAGGCATTGGCGGCGGAGGCAGCGCAGACGGCTCGGGCGATGGCGGCGCTCTGTTTCTCATCAATGGACAATTGACTGCCACGTCGAACACGTTCAGCGGCGACACGGGTTCGTCCAACATTCCCGACTCGGATTTTTACCAATACTTCACAACCGTCTCGCAACTGTCCGTGTCCGCGCCCGGCAACCTCACGGCCGGCGCCGCGGCGACCGTTACTATCGAGGCCGAGGATCAATATGGCGACATTATCGCCAACTTCAGTGACTCGGTTGCCTTAACCGACGGCCTGGGCAGCGCGAGCTTCGGCTCCATCTCGTTCGCCAATGGCGTGGCCACGGTCACTGCCACGCTCGACAAGGTCGCAGCGCAAACGGTCACGGCTACCGACACGGCGATGGGAAGCACGGTCTCCGCGGGCACCAGCGGCCCCATCATCGTCACGCCGGCCGCAGCCAATGAGCTGCTGGTCTCGGCTTCTCCCACGTACTTTGCCGCCTGGCGGCACGACGAGCATCACCATCACGGCCGAGGACCAGTACGGCAACGTCGTCACGGGCTTCAGCGATTCCGTAGAGTTGTCCGATTCGCTCGGGGGAGCGACATTCGCTGTGAACCCCGTCACGTCCTTCCCGGCAGGCGTGGCTACGGTCACCGCCACGCTCAATCATGCTGGCGCAGACGATCACGGCCACGGACAACCTTGTCGGCAGCGTCAACGGAGTCTCCAACGCAGTCACCGTGGCGCCGGCCGTGGCCACCGCGATCACGGTTTCCGTCTCCTCGATGTCGGGATCTTGGGCGGCGGACCCCCTAGTTCCTGGCAGCGAGTTCCGGGTCAATACCTACACGCCCAACTCGCAGCAGGATCCGAAAGCCGCCAGCGACGCGGCGGGTGATTATGTCATCGTCTGGCAAAGTCTGGGCCAGGACGGCAATCCTTCCGAGAACGGCATCTACGCGCAGCGGTACAACTCGTCGGGCGCCCCATGGGGAGCGAGTTCCAGGTCAATACCTATACGACCGGCAATCAGGGAGACCCATCGGTGGCGATGGACTCCGAAGGGGATTTCGTCGTCGCCTGGCAGGGCTTCGGCAACAACGGCAGCAGGTATGGCATTTATGCCCGACTCTACAACGCCGCCGGCGTGGCGCAAGAAGCCAGCCAGTTCCTGGTCAATACCTTCACCACGAGCGGCAACCAGACGGCTCCCGCCGTGGCTATGGACTCGGCGGGAGATTTTGTCGTCGCCTGGCAGGGCATAGGCGAAGCCGCCAACTACAACCTTTACGCTCAGCGTTACAGCGCCGGCGGCACGCCCCAGGGGAGCCAGTTCCAAGTAAATGCCAGTTCTCCGGGCAACCAAATGAATCCCGCGGTGGCCATGGATCCTGAGGGAGATTTCGTCGTCAGTTGGTATTGGGGCTATTACGACGTCTATGCCAAGGAGTACAACGCCAGCGGCGTCTCCGCGGCAGGCCAGGTCGCGGTGCCAAATTCTTTTGCTGACGGGGCCACCTCCGTGGCCATGGATTCCCAAGGGGATTTCGTCGTCGCGTGGGCCCAAGGATACGGCGCCGAATACAACGTCTACGCGCAACAGTTCCAACCGAGCGGCACTCCCGAGGGAAGTTCGTTCCAGGTCAATTCCGCGCAGCAAAGACGACCGCCACGGCGATCGGCCTCGATGCGGCCGGCGACTTCGTCATCGCCTGGCAAGACTACTACGGAAACGGCATCGAAGCCCAGCGATACTTAGCCGCCGGCACTGAGTTGGGAAGCGTGTTCCAGGTGAACAGCACGACGAACAACCAGGCAGCGCCGGCCGTGGCCATGGATTCCACGGGGGATTTCGTTGTCGCCTGGCAAAGCCAGGGCCAAGACGGCAGCAATTACGGCGTCTACGCCAAGCGGTACGCACTCAATTTGAGCCTCGCGGCCGGCAGCACGGCAAGCGTTGCGATCAAGGTCATGGATCAGTTCGGCAAGGACTTCACCGGTGACTCGATTACGCTCAGCGACGCGCTGGGCGGCGCAAGCTTCTCGGCCAATCCCGTGGCGTCGTTCACCGGCGGCGTGGCCACGGTCACGGCCACGCTGGATGCGGCCGGCGTGCAAACCATCACGGTCACGGATTCGACGGCCGCGATCTCCGCAACGAGCAGCCCGGTCATCGTCACGCCGGCCGCGGCCAGCCAGTTGCTGGTTTCGGCGTCGCCCACCTCGCTATCGGCCGGCGGCGCGACCAGCGTAACCATCACCGCCGAGGATCAGTACAACAACGTCGTCACCAGCTTCAGCGACTCGGTCATGCTTTCCGACAGCCTGGGCGGCGCAAGCTTCTCAGCCGTTTCGTTCACCAATGGCGTGGCCACGATCACGGCCACGCTCGACGCGGCCGGCTCGCAAACCATCACGGCCAGCGACTCGTCGGCCACGATCTCCGGCACCAGCAGCGCGATTTCGGTTTCGCCGGCCGCGGCGCCAGGTTTCGTGGTCACGAGCGATGCCGGCAGCGGGCCGGGAAGCCTGGCCGCTGAAATCTCGTTGGCCTTGGCAGCGGGCGGGTCGAACACGATTACGTTCGCCAGCAGCCTGACGGGCCCAACGGGCAACACGATCTCGCTCTCCAGCGGCAATGCCAACGCGGCTGCCACCCAGTTCGGCTTCGGCCCCACGGCCTTTTACATCAACAATAGCGGCAACAGCACCAACAGCCTAACGATCAATGGCGCCAGTTCTGGCGTGGTGATCTCGGGTAGCAACTCGGTGCGGCTGTTTGCAATCGCCGGCGGCAACGCGCTGACGCTGGAGAACCTGACGCTGGAAAACGGCCTGGCCCAGGGCGGCGCAGGCGGCTCTGGTACGAATGACGGCGGCGGCGGCGGTGGCGGAGCCGGTCTCGGCGGAGCGGTCTTCGACGACGGCGGCAGCTTCACCGCCCTCGGCTGCACCTTCACCAACAACACGGCCCAGGGCGGCGCAGGAGGGCGCCGGGCGGTTCGGGATCCGGGGGCGGCGGTGGAGGAGGTGGCCTGGGCACGGACGCCACGGGAGCCAGCGGCGGCGGACTGCATGGGGCGACTAGTGGCGGCCTCGGCGGCTTCGGCGGCGGCGGTGGCGGCGGCCCTGGCGCCGGCGGCGGTGGCGGCTTCGGCGGTGGCGGCGCCGGCGGCGGCGACAGCAATCATGGCGGCAAGGGCGGCCTCGGCGGCGGCGGAGGAGGAGGAGGAGCCAAATACAGTGGCGGCAATGGCGGCGGCAATGGCGGCAGCACCGGCGGTTTCGGCGGCGCGGGCGGCGCCGGCAGCATAACCACACACTACTCATTCGTACAAACTGGTGCCAACTCCTCGAGCGGCTATACTGTCCAAGTCCACAACTCGCGCGCCGGGGAAGGCGGCGGCGGCGGCGGCCTGGGAGGCGGGATCTTCGCCGTCGGCGGCTCGATCACCCTGACCGGCGACATGTTCTCGGGCAATGCGGCCGCGGGCGGAAGCGGCGCGAACAGCGGCCCGGGTGCCGGTCCCGCTCTGTTCGCTGACGACAGCACGGTCACTGCCAGTTCCAACACCTTCTTGGGCGAGACAGGCACTACCAACGTCGCCAGCAGCGGGATCTACGAATACACCCCGCCGATCGCGAAGTTGCTCGTGTCGGTGTCGCCCGGCAGCATCACGGCCGGCGGCACCGCCGACGTCACGATCACCGCCAAAGACGCGTACAACGATGCCATTTTAGTTCCCACGGACTCGGTGGTGCTCTCCGACAGCCTGGGCGGCGCGAACTTCGGCGCGATCGCATTCACTGACGGCGTGGCGACGGTCACCGCCACGCTAGACAAAAGTGGCTCGCAAACCATCACGGCCAACGATTCGTCGGCCCGGGTCTCCGCCACCACGAATTCGATCTCGGTGACGCCGGTGGCGGCCAGCCACTTAGCGGTCTCCGTGAATCCGACGAGCATCTCGACCCTCTCGGCCAGCGGCACAACCAGCGTCACGATCACGGCCGAAGACCAGTTCAACAATGTCGCCACCGGCTTCAGTGATTCGGTCACGCTCTCCGACACTTTGGGGAGCGCGACGTTCGGCAACGTATCGTTCACCAGTGGCCTGGCCACGGTCACGGCGACTTTGAACCAGCTCGGCTCGCATACGATCACGGCCACCGACACCTCCAGCGGCAGCGTGACGGCCGGAACGTCGAACACGGTCACCGTCAGTCCTGTCGCGGTCTCGAAGCTCGTCGTCAGCGCTTCGACGACGACCCTGACGGCCGGCGGCACCTTCAGCGTCACCATCACGGCCGAAGACGCATCCAGCAACGTCATCTTGGACTCCACCGACTCGGTCACGCTCTTCGACAGCCTGGGGGCCCTGCCGGCGACGTTCACCGGTGGTATGGCCACGGTTACGGCCACGCTCGACAAGGCGGGCACGCAATTCATCACGGCCTACGACCCGTCGGCCAGGATCTCCGGCGCCAGTAATTTGATTTCGGTCACGCCCGCGGCGGCCAGCACGCTGTCGGTGTTCACTCAAACCCCGCTCACCTCCAGTGCTACTTTCTCCTCGGGCATCAGTTATCCCTTCCAAATCGCCGTCGACTCCAGCGGCAACCTGTACGTGGCCAACAACGGGGGGACCACGGTCGAAGAGTTCGCGGCCGGCAGCGGCACGCTCGTTGCTACCTACCCCGCCAACGGCCCCTACGCCCTGGCCTTCGACCCCAACGGAAACCTGTACGTCAGCAACTTTAATAGCCAGACGGTCCAGGAGTTCGCAGCGGGTAGCACCTTGCTTCTGAACACGTACTCCGTCGGCCCCAGCCCCTACGCCCTGGCCTTCGATTCAAGCGACAACCTGTACGTTGTCGTTTGGGGCAGCAGCCAAGTGAAAGAGTACAAAGCCGGGACCACCACGCTCCTGGCCACGTACACCACCGATTTGAACCACCCCTACGCCTTGGCCTTCGACCCCAGCGGCAACCTGTACGTGGCCAATCATGGTTTCCCGTCCCCTGACAACACGATCGAAGAGTTCGCGGCCGGCACCACCACCCTCCTCGCCACGAACTCGACCGGCATCTCGGGCGCCGATGACCTGGTCTTCGGACCGAGCGGCAACTTGTACGTGGATAATTCCAGCAACAACACGGTCGAGGAGTTCGCGGCGGGAAGCACTTCGCCGCTGGCAACCTACACGGCCGGCCTGTCCAGCCCATTCGCCCTGGCGTTTGACGCCGCCGGCGACCTGTACGTGTCCAACCAGGGCAACAATAAGGTGGAGGTATTTGCGCCGGGGAGCACGCAGGCCAGCACCACGTACTCCAACGGATCCAGCACCGGTGCAGAGGATCTGGTCTTCGACTCCAGCGGCGACCTGTTCGTGTCGAACATTTCCAACGGCACGGTAACCAAGTTCTCGCCGACCGGTAATCTCACCGCGGGCGCCGCGACCCGCGTCGTCATCACGGCCGAGGATCCGTACGGCAACATCGCCACCGGCTTCAGCGACGCGGTGACGCTCTCCGACAGTTTGGGCGGCGAGAGCTTCGGCGCCGTCACGTTCTCTGGTGGCGTAGCTTCGGTCACAGCCGCGCCGACCACGGCCGGCACCCAGGCGATTACGGCCACCGATCACGCAGCCACGCTCTCCGGCACCAGCAACTCGATTTCGATTTCGCCAGCCGCGGCCGGCGAGCTGCTCATTTCGGCTTCGCCCAGTACGCTCACGGCTGGCAGCACGACGAGCATTACGATCACGGCCGAAGACCAGTACAACAACGTTGTCACCGGCTTCAGCGACTCCGTTACGCTCTCCGACAGTTTGGGCGGCGCAGAGCTTCGGCGCAGTGACGTTCACCCAAGGCGTGGCCACGGTCACAGCCACTCTCGACACGGCCGGCTTGCAAACCATCACGGCCACGGATTCGTCGGCCACGATCTCCGGCACCAGCAGCGCGATTTCTGTTTCGCCGGCCGCGGCACCCGGTTTCGTGGTCACGAGCGACGCCGCCAGCGGGCCGGGAAGCCTGGCCGCTGAAATCTCGTTGGCCTTGGCAGCGGGCGGGTCGAACACGATCACCTTCGCCAGCAGCCTGACGGGCCCGACCGGCAACACGATCTCACTGGCCATCGGCAACGCCAACTCGGCCGCCACGGCGCTCGGATTCGGCCCCACGGCCTTTTACATCGGCAACACCGGCAACAGCACCAACAACCTCACGATCAACGGCGCCAGTTCTGGCGTGGTGATCTCGGGCAGCAACTCGGTGCGGCTGTTTGCAATCGCCAGCGGCGATGCGCTGACACTGGAAAACCTGACGCTTCAAAACGGCGAGGCCGAAGGGGGCGCCGGGGGCACTAGCGCCTACGGCGGTGGCGGCGGCGGCGGGGCGGGGATGGGCGGTGCGGTGTTTGATAACGGCGGCAGTTTCACGGCCCTCGGTTGCACCTTTTCCAACAACACGGCCCAAGGAGGCCAGGGCGGAAATGTCATCATTGACGGCTCTCCCGAAGCCGGCGGCGGGGGTGGCGGCATGGGCGCGACCTCGACAGGGGGCAACTCAGTGGGTTTAGCTGCAGGTGATGGCGGCGGCGTCAACGGCGGCGGTCCGGGAATTGCCGGCGGTTTTGGCGGTGGTGGCGGCGGCGGCGGCACGCCCAGTGGCGGCGGCAAAGGAGGCTTTGGCGGGGGGGCGGGGGGGGCGGCATTGACGGAAGCAGCGGCGGCGACGGCGGCTTTGGCGGCGGCGGCGGCGGCGGCGGCACCGACACCTACCCCGGCGGCGGCGGCGGCACCGGCAGCTTCGGCGGCGAAGGTGGCGGCTCCCAAGGCGCGGGCGGCGGCGGTAGCGTCGCGGGCGGCGGCGGTGGCGGCGCGGGCCTCGGCGGCGGCATCTTCAGCAACGGCGGTGCGCTTACCCTGATCGACGACGTGTTCACGGGCAACAAGGCTCTCGGCGGCAACGGCGGAAGTGGTCACATCGATGGCAGCTCCGGCTTAGGCGCCGGCGGCGCTCTCTTCGCCCTCAACAGCGTGATCAATGCCAGCTCCAATACCTTCAGCGGCGAGCCGGGCATCCAACGTCACCAACACCGATTTCTACACCGACGGGATCGCCGCGCAACTGGTGCTCACCGTTACGCCGACCAGCCTGTCTTCCGGCGGTACGACGAGTGTCACCATTACGGCTGAAGACGCGGGGAACAACGTCGATACCAGCTTCAGCGACTCGGTGACGCTTTCCGACAGTCTGGGCGGCACTTCGTTCGGCGCCGTCACGTTCACGGGCGGAATCGCCACGGTCACGGCCACGCTCAGCACGGCTGGCACGCAAACGATCACAGCCACCGACTCGTCGGCCACAATCTCCGGCACGAGCAATTCGATTTCGGTCTCGCCGGCCACGCAGGCGGCAGCAGCCCAATTGATTGTTTCAGCAGCGCCGACCGGCCTTTCCGCCGGCAGCACGACCAGCATCACCATTACGGCCGAAGATTCGTCGAACGACGTCGTCACCAGCTTCAGCGACTCGGTCACGCTTTCTGACAGCCTGGGCGGAGCAAGCTTCGGCGGCGTGTCGTTCAGCAATGGCAAGGCGACCGTGACGGCCACGCTCGATGCGGCCGGGTCGCAATCGATCGTGGCCCGCGATTCGACCGCCACGATCGCCGGCACCAGCAGCTCGATTTCGGTAACGCCCGCGGCGCCCAGCAAACTGCTCGTGTCGGCGCTGCCCAGCAGTTTCTCGGCCGGGCAGACGACCAGCGTGACGATCACGGTTGAGGATTCGTGGAACAACGTCGTCACGGGATACACGTTGTCGGCCACGCTGTCCGACAGCTTAGGCGGCGCGAGCTTCTCGACCGATCCTGTGGTGTTCTCCGGTGGCACGACCACGGTGACGGCCACGCTCGACGCGGCCGGCACGCAAACCATCACAGCTAGCAACGCAGGGCTGGCCACTCAAACCGCCGCCAGCAACTCGATTTCGGTCACGCCGGCGGCGGCCAGCAAGCTGGTAGTTTCCGCATCGCCGTCGAGCCTCTCGGCCGGCAGCACCACCACGTTCACCGTCACGGCCGAAGACAGTTTTGGCAATCCGGTGCCGAACTTCTCCGACACGGTGAGCTTGAGCGACTCGCCAGGCGGCGCCACGTTCGGCCCCGTTACGTTCTCCGGTGGCGTGGCTACGGTCACGGCCACGCTCGACTCGGCCGGCCCGCAAACGATCACAGCCACCGACACCACGAACGGTTCGATCACGGGCAGCACGTCGAGCTCGATCTCGATCACGCCGGCGGCGGCCAGCAAGCTGGTAGTTTCCGCATCGCCGTCGAGCCTCTCGGCCGGCAGCACCACCAGGTTCACCGTCACGGCGGAAGATAGCTTCGGCAATCCGGTGCCGAACTTCTCCGACACGGTGAGCTTGAGCGACTCGCCAGGCGGCACCACGTTCGGCCCGGTTACGTTCTCCGGTGGCGTGGCGACCGTCACGGCCACCCTCGACAAAGCCGGTCCGCAGACGATCACAGCCACCGACACCACGAACGGTTCGATCACGGGCAGCACGTCGAGCTCGATCTCGATCACGCCGGCAGCCGCCAGCAAGCTGGTGGTTTCCGCATCGCCGTCGAGCCTCTCGGCCGGAAGCACAACCACGTTCACCGTCACGGCCGAAGATAGCTTCGGCAATCCGGTCACGAACTTCTCCGACACGGTGAACTTGAGCGACTCGCCAGGCGGCGCCACGTTCGGCCCCGTTACGTTCTCCGGTGGCGTGGCTACGGTCACGGCCACGCTCGACGCGGCCGGTCCGCAAACGATCACAGCCACCGACACCACAAACGGCTCGATCACGGGCAGCACATCGAGCTCGATCTCGATCACGCCGGCGGCGGCCAGCAAGCTGGTTGTGTCGGCTTCGCCCGGCAGCCTCTCGGCCGGCAGCACGACGGGCTTTAGCATTACGGCCGAGGATCAGTACAACAACGCCGTCACGGGCTTCAGCGATTCGGTGACGCTATCCGACTCGCTGAGCGGCGCGAGTTTCTCTGCGAATCCCGTGGTCACGTTCACCGGTGGCCTGGCCACGGTCACGGCCACGCTCGACGCGGCCGGCACACAAACCATCATGGCCAACGACGCCTCGGCCACGATCTCCGGCACGGGCAGCCTCATGGTCACACCGGCCGCGGCCAGCCAGTTATTCGTGTCCACCACGCCCAGCAGCCTGTCGGCCGGCAGCACGACCAGCATCACCATTACGGCCGAGGATCAATTCAACAATGTCGGCACAAACTTCAGTGACAACGTGACGCTTTCCGACAGCCTGGGCGGCGCAGCTTCGGCGCCGTTACGTTCACCAGCGGCGTGGCCACGGTCACGGCCACTCTGGATATGGCCGGTACGCAGACCATCACGGCCAGCGATGCCTCGGCCACGCTCTCGGCCACCAGCGGCCCGGTTACCGTCACGCCGGCTGCGGCCAGCAAGCTGCTGGTCTCGACCTCGCCCAGCAGCCTCTCAGCCGGCCAGACAACAAGCGTCAGCATCACGGCCGAAGATCAATACAACAACGTGATCGCGGGCTTCGGCGATTCGGTCACGCTTTCCGACAGCCTGGGCGGGGCGAGCTTCTCGGCCGCCACGTTCTCCGGCGGCACGGCCACGGTGACCGCGACGCTCGATACGGCCGCCATGCAATCGATCACGGCCAGCGATGCCTCGGCCACCATCTCCGGCACCAGCGGCTCGGTCTCGGTCGCGCCGGCCGTGGCCAGCCAATTACTCGTGTCCGCCACGCCCAGCAACCTTTCGGCCGGCCAGACAGCGAGCGTCACCATCACGGCGGAGGACCGGTTTAACAACGTCGTCACCGGTTTCAGCGATTCGGTGACGCTTTTCGACAACCTGGGCGGCGCCAGCTTCTCCGCCGTTTCGTTCACAGGTGGCGTGGCCACGATCACGGCCACGTTGGACAAGGCAGGCACGCAGACGATCACGGCCAGCGATGCCTCGGCCACGATCTCGGCCACCAGCGGCCCGGTTACCGTCACGCCGGCTGCGGCCAGCAAGTTGGTGGTCTCGGTGTCGCCCAGCAACCCGGTAGCCCATACGACGACCAGCGTCAGCATCACTGCCGAGGATCGGTTCAACAACGTCGTCAGCAGCTTCAGCGACTCCGTCACGCTCTCCGACAATTTGGGCGGCGCGACCTTCTCGGCCGCGTCGTTCAGAAGTGGCAACGCCACGGTCTCGGCCACGCTGAGCAGCGTCGGCACTCAAACGATCACGGCGATCGATTCGTCGGCCACGATCTCCGGCACCAGCGGCCCGGTCACAGTCACTCCGGCAGTGGCCAGCAAGTTTCTATTGTCGGCTTCGCCCACCAATCTTTCGGCCGGCCAGACTACCAGTGTCAGCATTACTGCCGAAGATCTGTACAACAACATCGTCACGGTATTCAGCGATGCGGTGACACTGGCCGATTCCTTGGGTGGCGCGACGTTCTCCAACTTGTCATTCACCAGCGGCGTGGCCACGGTGACCGCCACGCTCGATACGGCCGGGCGCAATCGATCACGGCTTTTGATTCGACGGTCACGGCCTCCGGCACCAGCAATTCGATCTCGGTCACGCCCGCGGCGGCCAGTAAGCTGCTGGTCTCGGCCACGCCCAGCAACCTCTCGGCCGGCAGCGTGACCAGCGTCAGCATTACGGCCGAGGACCGGTTCAACAATGTCGTCACCGGTTTCAGCAATTCGGTTGCGCTTTCCGACAACGCGGGCGGCGCCAGCTTCGCCGCCGTGTCGTTCACCGGCGGCAAGGCCACGGTCACCGCCACGCTCGATAAGGCTGGCACGCAGACGATTACAGCCAACGATTCCGCGGCCACGATCTCCGGCACCAGCAACTCCATCACCGTTACGCCGGCAGCGGCCAGCAAGTTGCTGGTTTCCGCCACGCCCAGCAACCTTTCCGCGGGCAGCACGACGAGCCTCACCATCACGGCTGAGGACCAGTTCAACAACGTCGTTACCGGGTTCAGCGACTCCGTCACGCTCTCCGACAGTTTGGGCGGTGCGAGCTTCGCGGCCGTGTCGTTCAGCGGTGGGAAGGCTACGGTCGCGGCGACGTTGGACAAGGCTGGCCCGCAAACGATCACGGCCAACGATTCGGCGGCCACGATCTCCGCTACCAGCAACTCAGTCACAGTTACGCCGGCAGCGGCCAGCAAGTTGCTGGTATCGGCAATTCCCAGCAACCTCACGGCCGGCAGCACGACCAGCATCACGGTCACGGCCGAAGATCAGTTCAACAACGTCGTTACCAGCTTCAGCGATTCCGTCACGCTCTCCGACAGCCTGGGTGGCGCGACGTTCTCCAGCTTGTCATTCACGGGTGGCAAGGCGACGGTCACGGCCACGCTCGACAAGGCCGGCACGCAAACGATCACGGCCACCGATCCGGCGGCCACGATCTCCGGCACCAGCGGTGCGATCTCAGTCACGCCCGGAGCGGCCACGCAATTGCTCATCACGACCCAACCGCCGCCGACCGTCACGGCCGGCAGCACGTTCGCCCTGACCGTCACGGCCGAAGACGCCGAAGACAATGTGGCCACAGGCTTCAACGGCGACGAACTTGTCACCCTGCTGGCGAATCCCGGCGACAGCCTGTTAGGCGGACCGATCGACGTTACCGCCAACAACGGCGTGGCAGTTTTCTCTAGCTTGACCTTGAGCAGCGGAGGGAGCGGTTACACGTTCCAGGTCAGCAGCGCAGGGCTCATTCCGGCCACCTCGAACTCGATCACCGTCAATCAGCCCCCTTACATTACCAGCAGCAGTAGCGCCACCTTCATCGCGGGCTCGACCGGCGCGCTCACGGTCACGGATAGCGGCTATCCGACGCCGATCACGCTATCCGAAATCGGCACGCTGCCCTCGGGCGTGACGTTCAACAACACCACCGGTGTGCTCAGCGCTGCGGCTACGACTGCGGTCGGATCGTATCCGATTGAGTTCACAGCCAGTAATGGCATCGGCAGCAATGCTACACAGGCCTTCGTGCTGAATATCGTCCCCAGTTCCGTGACGGTTGCCGACGGCGGGTTTGAAACGCCGAGCGTCGGCAGCGGAGTGAATGCCTACCAGTACGATCCGACCGGTTCGCCCTGGACGTTCACCGGTCATGCGGGCATCTCAGCCAATGCCAGCGGATTCACCTCGGGCAATCCCAGCACGCCAGAAGGCGTGCAGGTGGCCTTCTTGCAAAACACCGGCTCGGCGAGCCAGTCGATCAGCTTCCAGCCGGGCACGTACCAAGTGACCTTCGAAGCGGCCCAACGCGCGAACATCTCTTCGAACCAATCGGTGGAAGTGCTCGTCGACGGCAACGCGGTCGGCACCATTACGCCCAGCGGTACGAACTACGCATCTTATTCGCAAAGTTTCACGATCACGACGGCCGGGATGCATACGCTCACGTTCGAGGGCCTGCCTCCCAGCAGCGACCCGCGCGGCGGCGAATACGACACGGCCTTCATCGATGCCGTGACGGTCTCTGTCAGCCAGCCGAATCAGCCGATCGATCCGGGCTTCGAGTCGCCGTCATTGGGCGCGGCGCGGGAGCGTACCAGTATGACCCGACGGGCTCGCCTTGGACGTTCAGCGGCGATGCGGGAGTAACCGGCAACTCCAGCGGTTTCACGGCCAGCAATCCCAGCGCGCCGCAAGGTAGCCAGGTGGCATTCTTGCAGTTCACCGGCTCGGCGACCCAGTCATTCTACATAGCTCCGGGTGTCTACGATGTGAACTTGCAGGCCGCCCAGCGCGGTATCGGCCCGTCAGACCAGACGATCGAGGTGCTTGTCGACGGACAGCTCGTCAGCACCATCACGCCAGCCGGCACGAGCTACGCTTCATACACCAGCGGCACCTTCACGATCGGCACGGCAGGCAGTCACACGCTGTCGTTCGTAGGCCAGAATCCGTTGGGCGGCGACAATACGGCCCTCATCGACCAGGTCTCCGTGCAGAACGTCACGACCGACCAGCCGTTCGATCCCGGTTTCGAAAGCCCCGATCTTGGCACGGGCCAGGCAGCCTACCAGTACAACGCGACGGGCTCGCCCTGGACGTTCAATGGAACAGCGGGCGTGGCCGGCAACGGCAGTTCCTTCACGCTCAACAATCCTAACGCGCCGCAAGGTAGCCAGGCAGCGTTCATTCAATTCACCGGTTCGGCGAGCCAGATAGTCACGCTCGCGGGCGGCACGTATTCAATCTCGCTCGACGCGGCGCAGCGCAACATTGCCCAGGCGGGGCAGACAATCGAGGTGCTGGTCGACAACGCGCTCGTCGGCACCATCACACCCAGCGGCACCAATTACGCGCAATACTCGACGGCAACATTCTACGAGCCGGCCGGCCCGCACATGATCGAAATCCTGGGCCTCGACCCGCACGGCGGCGACAACACGGCCTTGGTCGACCAGGTGTCGGTCGTGACCGTGCAGGCGAACCAGCCGCTCGATCCGGGCTTCGAGGCCCCGCCACTTGGTTCCGGCGCCTCGGCTTATGAATATAATCCGACCAACTCGCCGTGGACGTTCAGCGGCGACGCCGGCGTGGCCGGCAACGGCAGCAGTTTTACGCTTGAGAATCCCAATGCATCGCAAGGCGACCAGGTGGCCTTCATTCAGATGGCCGGTTCGGTGAGCCAATCGTTCACGATGGCTCCAGGCACCTACGATGTGAACCTGCTGGCGGCGCAGTGCGCCATCGGCTCTTCGCAGCAGACGATCCAGGTGTTCGTCGACGGCCAGCTCATTAGCAGCATCACGCCTACAAGCACAAACTATACGTATTATACCAGCGGCAGCTTCGTCATTGGCACGGCCGGGAACCACACGCTGACGTTCCAGGGTCTCGATCCCTTCGGCGGCGATAACACGGCCTTCATCGACCAGGTTTCCGTGCAGAACGTCACGGCCAACCAGCCGGTCGATGCGGGGTTCGAAAGCCCGTTTGCGGGCCCGGCCGCGTACCAGTACGACCCGACGGGTTCGGCTTGGATCTACAGCGGATATGCAGGCGTGGCCGGCAACGGCAGCGGCTTCACGGCCGGCGGTCCCAACGCACCGCAAGGCAACCAGGTAGCGTTCATTCAAATCACCGGTTCGGCCAGCCAGGTGGTCACGCTGGCGGCCGGCACGTATTCGATCTCGCTCGACGCTGCACAGCGCGAACGTCAGCCAAGCCGGTCAGACGGTCGAGGTGTTGGTCGACGGTGTGGCCGTGTCGACGATTACGCCCACCAGCACTAATTATGTGTCGTACACGACGACGACCTTCACCGCGATGGCTGGAGCGCACACGATCGAGATCCTGGGCCTCGACCCGCATGGTGGCGACAACACGGCCTTGATCGACCAGGTGTCAGTCGTAGTGGCGCGGCCGAACCAGCCGCTCGATCCGGGCTTCGAGGCGCCGTCGCTCGGTTCCGGCGCGGCGGCCTACCAGTACGATCCGACGGGCTCGCCCTGGGCGTTCAGCGGATTTGCGGGCGTGGCCGGCAACTCGAGTGCCTTCACCACAGGTAATCCCAACGCGCAGCAAGGCAGTCAGGTGGCGTTCATTCAAATCACTGGTTCGCTGAGCCAGTCGGTCGTGCTGGCCGGCGGCACGTATTCGATATCGCTCGAGGCAGCGCAACGCGCGAACGTTTCCCAGGCAGGCCAAACGATCGAGGTGCTCGTCGACGGCGCTCCGGTCAGCACAATCACGCCGACGAGCGCGAACTACGCCGAGTACGACACGGCGACGTTCACAGTCGGCTCCGGCGCGCACACCATCGAGCTATTGGGCCTCGACCCGCACGGCGGCGACAACACGGCCTTCGTCGACCAAGTGTTTCTCAATTGGGTATAGTGGAAGTTCAACCGTTTTTTGCGACTTGCAACAACCACCCAATTGCGGGAATATCATATCCGTGGCCGAAAGGCCGAAAACGTGTGGCGCCGCATCCTACGAAAATGAGTGATCCACTGCAGCGATCTCGCCGATGATTGAAGTAACGGTGCCATTACTGGCATCAATAGCAATCGGTGCGAACCGTCACGTCGGCGCGTAGGCTTGCCGCAGGCGATATGACACCCCGATTCAGCCCCGAGAGGCGAACAACCTCGTCCGGGGCATTCTTTTGCGCCCAGGTCGCGATTTCTAAGGGCGCGGGCGACGACGGACACCCCAACGCCTGTGATTGCTTCCATAGTGTGGCATCCGGCGACAGCGTGGTGTTTTGTTGGACAACGAACTTTTTTCGACAGCGACACCGCCTGGCGGTATGATGTCCACTCGAACGTCATTTACCTCACCAGCGAGGATTCACAATGTCCACTTTTTCCCGCCGCAAGTTCACCAACCAAGGCATTGGGTCGCTGTTGACGTTCTCTCTGCTGGAAACGCTCTTTCAGCACGATCTGTGGGCTGACGAAATCAAGCCGCTGACGGGTCGCTGGCTGGCCGACGTGAATCAACTGGGCCAGGATCTGAAGGACCAGAAGATCAAGCAACTCGTTTGGCAGCAGAAAGTCGAGGAACTGTTCGCGCAGGTCGACCTGGACGACCTGTTGAAGCTGATCGACTTCGAGCGACTGACCGGCAATTTGGAACTCAAGGATCGTGGAGAGACGAGCCTGCGATTTTCGTTCGGCCAGGTCGAGGGCCTGCCGCAGCGCCTGGTGTTCGGCAAGCAGATCTTCGCCTTGAAGCAAGGGCGCTCCGTCGTGCCGCACGGCCATAACAACATGGCGACGGCTTTCCTCATCCTCGGTGGCCAGTTGCGCGGGCGGCACTACGATCGCGTGCAGGACGAGCCGGAGCATTTGATCATCAAGCCGACGATCGACCGGCAATTCGTCGTCGGCGAGTGCTCCACCGTCTCCGATTTCAAGGACAACGTCCACTGGTTCCAGGCCACCAGCGAGCGGGCATTCATCTTCAACATTCACGTGCTGGGCGTGGATCCCGGCTCGAAGTTGCACACCGGCCGCGTTTACGTCGATCCCGAGGGCGAAAAACTCTCCGGCAACCTCATTCGCGCCCGCCGCATCGACTATGACGAAGCCCAGCGACTGCACGGCTGAATGACCGATGACGCGAACCGGGAAATGGCTTTGGCTGTTGTTGCTAGTGGGCCTGTGTGGTTTCGGCGCCGCCCGTGCGGAGGGCCCGCTCAACATCGGCAATCGCGCCCAGTTGTTCATCGATCAGACGCTGGTTCGTTCGTCGAGCAACGTCGCTTTCACGCTCCATCCAGCCCACAAACATCCGCAGAATCCACTCGTCCGAGCCGATCGGCCCTGGGAGGGTTGGCGAATCTCGATCTATGGATCGGTGCTCTACGACCAGGACGAACGATGTTTCAAGATGTGGTACACGACCGACACCTCGGAAGATTTTCCCAACTACGCGGTGGCCTATGCGACGAGCGTGGACGGCCTCGCCTGGGAAAAACCGCTCGTGGGCACGGTCGCGGCCAAGAAGACGTCTCGGCACAACGCGGTCTTGGCCGAGACACACCTGCCGAGCGTGATCAAAGACCCGCGCGAGACCGATCCCCAGCATCGCTATAAGATGGTTGGTTACGTTCACCTGGCCAAACCGGCCGGTGGCCCGCACACGTTCGTATCACCCGACGGCCTGAAGTGGACTAGGCTGAGCGCCGAGCCAATCTGCCGCTCAAACGACGTGATCACCATGTTCGACGACCGGACACGGAACCAATACGTGGCCTTTCCCAAGCTGAGCTCGATGGTCCGAGGGCAGGTGCGGCGTTGCTTTGGCCTTTCGACCAGCAGCGACTTCCGACATTGGACCGAGCCGCGCTACATCTTCCAGCCCGATCTGCGCGACGACGCTGGAAGCCTGCGCATCGCAGAGGTTCGTTCGCAGCTCGACGTGCCCGACGACCAGCAACTGATGCGAACCGAGTTCTACGGCGTCGGCGCCTACCAGGCAGAAAGTTGCGTGGCGGCGTTCCCATGGATCTTCACCATCAACAACAATGCCCGCTACGGCAACCACGAAGGCCCCAGCGAGATTCAACTGGCGACGTCGCGCGATCTAGACCGTTGGGAGCGGCCTTTTCGCGAGCCGATCTTGCCGCATGGACGCCCGGGCGAGTGGGACAGCGGTTTTCTAGCGACGGCCGCGCAGGCCATTCGCGTCGGCGATGAGGTCTGGCTGTACTACTGCGGCGCGAACTACACGCACGGCGCGCCCTGCCTTTACCGCGAGGAAGGAACAGGCCGCGGCTCGAAGTACACCGCCAGCATCGGCCTGGCCACTTGGAAGCTCGACCGGTTCGTGTCGGCCGACGGCCCGGCCGAAGGCGGCACGCTAACCACGGTCCCCATCGTCTACACCGGCGACCATCTGGTGCTCAATGCTGCGGTCCGCCCCGGTGGCAGCCTTATGGTCGAACTTCTCGACCTGGCCGGCAAGGTGATCGCAACTTCGCAACCATTGACCGGCGACGATCTCCGCCATAACGTCGCTTGGAAGAATGCGACCGATCTGGCCAAACTCGCCGGTCAAACCATTGCGCTGCGATTTCAACTTCGCGGAACCGAACTCTACAGCTTCGCATTCCGCTCGAACCCAGCGGGAAAGTAGCCTGTGAATCGCAATTCAAACCGTCAACGCGAAAATCGCATCGGCTAGCGTGTCGGCATCCCGCGAGGGCCGCTGTAATTCCCGGGTATTTAAGTTCTAGCCTTTGAGCTGGCGACTGCACTATAATACTAGACGCCCAAGGAGGCACACATCCGCTTTGGCTCCTGATAGGGGGCCGTTCTTCGAGCGCCAACGGCTGGTGCTACAGCCAGTTCTGGCTTACCGCACCTGTTTGTTGCAAGAGGTACTTATATGTGTCTCGCCATTCCTGCTCACGTCTGCGAAATATCCGACAGCGATCGGTTGGCTGTGGTCGATATCCTGGGCGTGCGGCGAAAGGTCAGCATTGATCTGCTGCAAGACGACCCGCCGGTGGTTGGCGACTGGGTGCTGGTTCACGTCGGTTTCGCCTTGAGTAAAATCGGCGAGGCCCAGGCTGAGGACCAGTTAAAGATGCTTGCCCTGCTCGGCGAGACGGAAGGAGCCCAGGAGGAAATACGACACGCCCTGTGAATCGACGCCTATATCAATATTGGAAAAGGTGTGAAACCGGAAAGGGTGGCTGGCCATGAAATACGTCGATGAATTTCGCGACCCGGAGCTTATCAAGCGGGCGCTGGCCGAGATCCGCGAACTGGCCAAAACGGATCGTCATTTCCGCGTCATGGAAGTTTGCGGCGGACACACGCACGCCATTTTTCGCTTTGGGCTGAAGGATCTGTTGCCGCCGAATGTCGAACTGATTCATGGGCCGGGCTGTCCGGTTTGCGTCTTGCCGATGGGCCGAATCGACGACGGGCTCGATCTGGCCGGCGATCCGAACGTGATCTTCACCGCGTTCGGAGACATGATGCGCGTGCCGGGCTCGAAGGGGAGCCCGCTGGAAAGCAAAGCCCGCGGGGCGGACGTGCGGATCGTCTATTCGCCGCTCGACGCGCTGAAGATCGCCCAGCCAATCCCGCTCCGCAAAGTCGTGTTCTTCGCCATCGGCTTTGAAACCACGGCGCCGTCGACCGCGCTTGACGATCTAGCTTGCCAAGGCCCAGAGCGTGACGAACTTCGCGGTGTTTTGCAACCATGTGACGATCATCCCGGCGATTCGCGCCATGCTCGAATCGCCCGACATGCGGCTCGATGGCGTTCATCGGTCCGGGGCACGTCTCGACGGTCATCGGCTGCCGGCCCTACCATTTCATCGCCCGCGATTATCGCTGCCCGATCGCCGTATGCGGATTCGAGCCGCTCGATATCCTGCAATCGCTGGTGATGGTCCTGCGGCAGTTACGGCAGGGCGAAGCGAAGGTCGAGAACCAATACCAGCGCGTTGTCCCCTGGGAAGGCAACCTGGCGGCGCTGCAGGCGCTGGCCGAGGTGTTCGACAGTTCGCCCACATTTCGAATGGCGCGGGCTGGGCTTCGATCGCCGCATTCGGCGCTTGCGAATTCGCGACGAGTTTGCGATCTGGGACGCGGAAAAGACGATGCCGATTCGCCGGCATTTGCGTGGCCGATCCCAAGGCGGCCCAGTGCGGCGAAGTGCTCAAGGGCGTGCTGAAGCCGCACCAGTGCAAACTGTTTGGCAAAGAATGCACGCCGAGAGCATCCGATCGGAGCGCTGATGGTCTCGTCCGAAGGCGCGCTGCGCCCATTACAAATACGCTCGAATACCGAACTACCCGTGTTAAGCTAACACGGTCGTCCGAGGCGACTATGGCCGCATGCTTAAACACAACCCGGTCATCGTTCCACGACAAGCAAATCGCCATGGCGCACGGCGCCGGCGGCGAAGCGTCGCGGCGGCTGGTCGAGGGGCTGATTCGCCCCTGCTTCGCCAATCCCGTGCTGGAGCCATGTCGGACGCGGCGCTGCTGGAGCCGGTCGCCGGCCGGCTGGCCATGACCACCGACAGCTTCGTCGTCCAGCCGCTGCGTTTCCCGGGCGGCTCGATCGGCGAGTTGGCCGTCAACGGCACCGTGAACGATCTGGCGGTTTCCGGAGCAACGCCGATTGCATTGTCGGTGGCGTTTCATCCTCGAAGCCGGACTTGACTGCGAACGCTTGCGCGCGCGAAGTCGAAGCCATGGCCGATGCGGCACGCGACGCGGACGTGCGCATCGTGGCCGGCGACACCAAGGTCGTCGAGCATGGCAAGGCCGACGGCATGTACATTTCAACCACCGGTATCGGCGTGGTCGATTCCCGGGCCGATCTGGGGCCCGACGCGCGTGCAGACCGGCGACCGCGTGCTGCTGTCCGGGCCGATCGGCAATCATGGCATGGCGATCATGATTGCCCGGGCCGACCTCGACATCGAAGCCGACATTCGCTCCGATACGCGTCCGTTGACCGCGCTGGTCGCTGCCGCTGCTCGATGAGTGCAGGGCAGGGGGTCGAATGGATGCGCGACGCCACGCGCGGCGGCGTGGCCACGGTGCTCAACGAACTGGCACGCGACGCCGAACTGCCGATCGCCATCGCGCGAGGAAGCCGTTCCGGTCGACGACGTCGTGCGCGGCGGCTGCGAATTGCTGGGGCTCGATCCGCTGCACGTCGCCAACGAAGGCCAATTCATCGCCATCGTCGCGGCCGATTGTGCCGACGCCGCGCTGCGCGGCCTTGCGGCCGACGCCCGGCGGCGAGCGGGCCTGCGATATCGGCGAAGTCACCGCAGGGGCGGCTGGCCCGCGTCGTCGCCAAGGCTGTCGTACGGCGGCGTGCGCGTCGTCGACATGCTGATCGGAGATCCGCTGCCGCGGATTTGCTAGTTCTACGATCCCCTACGAGCCCCACGATGCTGGTTCAATCGGACCTCACAGCCCGGATTCGCTCACTGCTCCTGCGCGAATGAAGTTTCCGCCCGAGTACATCTCCGCGCATTGCGATGCCGCTGGCGATGGCCGCCAGGAAATGTCGCGGCGGTTTCTCAGCGGGGCGCGGCTGCTGGCGGTTGGCCATCGGCCCATATGCAACCGATGCGCAGCACGTCTCGGTCGAGTTCATCCATCCGATGATCGTCGGCAAGCGAGCCCTGCCGGCGCTCGATCTGTCGAGCGATGCCGGCGGCCTGGCTGGACGTGCTCGCGCGACCCGAAGACATCGTGATGGGCTTCGGGCCGCCCGAGGGAGACGCTCAGATCCACCAATGGGTCGCCGCGGCGTCGCCGCCGCGGAGTGCTCACCTACGAATGGCCGGGACATCTCGACCGGCACCCGCTACCGGCCGTCGTCGGACGACCCGTTCATCCACCAGGAACTGACCGAGTTGATGTACCACGCGCTGTGGGAAACCGTACACGTCTTCTTCGAACAAACCGAGAAGGGAGACGACCTGGGCGCCGCGTCGTTTCTGTATCCATTGCTGGCCCGCGGCGATTCCAGCTCCGACCGATACCCTGGCCCAGGTCGAGGCGTCGATCCGCCAAAAGGCCCTGGAGGATGAGCGGTTGCGCGTGCAAGCGGCCGAGACGTGCTCCGAGTTGCTGGCCGATGCTGCTGTGGCGATCCATGAACTTCTGCGTCGCGGGGGCACGCTGCTAGCCTTCGGCAATGGCGGTTCGGCGACCGATGCCAACGACCTGGTGCTGGACTGCATCATGCCACCGGCTGGAATGCGGCCGATTCCCGCCATTTCTTTGGCCATGGAGCCGGCCAATCTCAGCGCGATCGGCAACGACGTGGGAATCGAATTGATCTTTTTGCGGCAACTGATCGCTAACAGTCGGCCGGGCGACATTGCCGTGGCGATCTCGACCAGCGGCAAATCGAAGAACATTTGTGCCGCCCTGGGCGAAGCCCGCAAACGCGGCCTGCTCACGATCGCCCTGCTGGGCTCCGACGGGGGCGATGTCGGTTCGCAACAACCTGGCCGATTTCGCCCTTGTGGTAAAATGCGACTATGTCCCCCGGTTGCAAGAAATCCAGGCGTCGATCTACCACGTGCTGCGGTCCGCCGTGGCCATGCTTGACCAGCACCCATGACCAAGCCGAACTTGCCAGCCGAAGTTCTCGCCCGGCGGATCTCGATTCGCGGCGTCGTGCAAGGCGTCGGTTTTCGGCCGTTCGTCTACCGACTGGCCGCGGAGTACCAGGTCCACGGCTGGGTACTCAACGGCGAAGCCGGCGTTCAGATCCATGCCGAAGCGTCGGCCGACCGCCTGGCTACGTTCCTGGATTCTCTGCAAACTCGTCTCCCGCCCGCGGCAAGCGTGTCGCATTTTGAAGTCCAAGACGCCGAGCCCCAGGGACTCGTAGACTTTCGGATCCAGCACAGCCGCCGCGATTCCGCGCCGACCGTGCGGATTTCTCCGGACCTGGCTGTTTGCACCGAGTGCCTGGATGAGATGCATGATCCGGCCGATCGGCGCTATCATTATCCCTATGTGAACTGCACGAATTGCGGCCCTCGTTATTCGATCATCCAGCGGCTTCCCTACGACCGCGTGAACACCACGATGTCGGCTTGGGAATTGTGTGAACCGTGTCGAATGGAGTATGAAAATCCGCTCGACCGTCGCTACCACGCCCAACCGACCGCCTGCCCTCAATGCGGACCCGGTTACCGACTTGTCGCACACGCCACGGACATTGATTTAGCGCTCGGTGAGGACGCCATTGCGCAAGCGGCACGCCTGTTGCGTGAGGGGCAGATCCTGGCCGTCAAAGGCATCGGCGGCTATCACCTGGCGTGCGATGCCACGAACGCCGAGGCCGTAGATCGGCTGCGAACCCGAAAGTTCCGCAAAGAAAAGCCCTTTGCGATCATGACCCGCGACCTGACTCAAGCCGGCACGCTGTTGCACCTGTCGCCGGCCCACGAACAATTGCTCAACAGCGTCGCGCGGCCGATCGTCATTGCGCCGGCAAGAATTGAACTAGCAGGCGTAGCGCCCGACACAACTTCGCTGGGCGTGATGCTCCCCTACACGCCTCTCCATCACCTGCTGTTCGAGCATGGCGCTCCCAGCCCGATGGTGCTGACGAGCGCCAATTATTCGAGCGAACCGATCGCGTATCGCGACGAGGACGCTCTCGATCGTTTGGCAGGCATTGCCGACTGGCTGTTGATCGGCGAGCGGCCGATCGAACGTCGCGTGGACGATTCGGTGGTCACGGTTCGCGCGGGTCAGGTGTCGATGATCCGGCGATCGCGCGGCTATGCGCCAGGCGTCGTCGGGCGGCTTCCGACCGACGAGCCGATTCTGGCTCTGGGCGGCGATTTGAAGAACACGCTGGCGCTAGTTGTGGGCGGCGAGGTCTTCGTCAGCCAACATATTGGCGACCTGGACGAGAGCGAAACGCGGCAAGCGTTCGAAGAAACCGTCCGCGATCTGCTCGCCATGTATGAGATCCGACCGGAACAACTGACCGTCGCACACGATCTTCACCCACAGTTCTATTCGACGCGTTTCGCCGCGGCATTTCCGGCCCGTCGCCACGTGGCCATTCAACACCACCATGCACACATCGCCAGCGTATTGGCAGAGCACGAACTTTGGGACGAGACGGTGGTCGGCATCGCGCTCGATGGCACCGGCTTTGGAAACGATGAAACCATCTGGGGCGGGGAGTTTTTTGTCGGCAGTTTGGCAGACGGTTTTGAGCGCGTGGCTTCACTGCGTCCGGTGCAAATACCCGGCGGCGATGCGGCGGCCCGATTCCCGGTTCAAGCGGCAGCCGGCTTCCTGGCCGAACTGACCGACCTGCCCGACATGACCCAAGCGCCCTTCACTTTCCCGCGACGCTACGTGGAAGCCCGCTCGCTCGTGGCCAAACACGTCCGCTGCTTTCTTTCAACTTCGACAGGGCGGCTGTTCGATACGGTCGCGGCGCTGTCAGGGTTCACGCGCGAAACGACGTTCGAGGGCCAGGCCGCTATTTGGCTAGAGACGCAAGCACGGCAGTCGGCGCCGCAGCCTGCATACACGTTTCCGGACCTCGATCATCGCCCGCTGCTACGGGCCGTGATTGCCGACCGGCTGGCTGGCCGAAATCCGCAGGAGATCGCCTACGCTTTCCATGCCGCACTAGCCGCGGAGCTGGTCAGGCAAGCGTGCGGTTGGTGCCGGGAACGCAAAGTGCGCACCATCGTGCTCTCCGGCGGCGTGTTTCAGAACGATCTGTTATTCGAACTCGTCATGGGCGAAATCGCGCCGACAGGAGAGTCTGCGCATCGTCACCAACCGTCATCTTCCGGTCAACGACGGCGGGCTGTGCCTGGGCCAGGCGGCGCTGGCCATGTGGCGATCCGGCTCGACCAAATCCTGACTTCCAATCGATTACATGCTGCTGATCTTGATGTAGCGAATGATGTCTTTTGCGGTGAGCAGCAGGACGATGACGAACAGCACGCCGGCGACAATGCCGGTAATCTGCCAGCCACCGAGACTTCCAAGGACTACGGGCACATTCGACATGGCTACGAACCATCCTTTCCAGCGATCAATTGACAAGGCTCTTTACTCTGCGTGACGATTTCCGAAACCAACGACCTCACTAAATCCATTGCCCGGGGCACCGCAGCTTCGACCACCTCGGTCATTCCCAGCCGCCCATCCTCGTCGCTTCCCACGTCGGCCGGTTCGCAACCGACCAACACGACCCTGCGAACCCGTCCGTTCATCGCGCGCACCAATCGCAACACCTTCACGGGGTCCATCGAATGGGCATCGAGTCAGCGCCGTCTGGTTGTCCGAACCGCCCTGTGCGTCTAGTTCCAACTCCATCACATGGAGCGTTCCCGGCCGGCTGTTCTGCGCTGTGGCATCGATCAGGATGGCAACGTCGCAACGATCCGCCAGGGCGTAGGCTAGATCGAGGCCGCGAATTCCGAAATCGACGACCTCCACGCCTTCCCATTGATTGAGGTCGCCCAGCCGGCGCGCGACCTCGCTTCCGAAGGCATCATCTCCCATGAAGATGTTGCCAATGCCGGCGATCAGGATGGCAGGGAGCGTCATGGGTTGGTCTGCCCATTGGTGCATGAGTTGTCGGTGAGCGTCATGGGCTCGACCTCTTCAAGCGAGAAGAAGAAGCGATGCCCCGGCTGACGCAACAGTCCCAGATCGCGGCCCGGATCGTCGTCGAGCACGACCGCCAGATGGACCTTCTTCTCGTAGTCTTGTTCGATCGATTCGATCGCGGCTGTTTTGCCAGCCATGGCCAGGTCCATGATGTCGGCACGGCCTTGCGGCCAAAGGCGCACGTGGTCGCCACGCCGCAGTTCCACCCCGAGCAGACGAACGCTTTCCAATTGAGGTCGGTCTTCCAAGTTGCTCCATTCATCCTGGTTCATCGAAGCGATCCTTTGAGCCCACGCACGGCGCCGTGCAGTTTCATGAGGTGTTCTGGCGGCAGGTTTTCCACGCGATCCAGGATTTGACTGGCGCGAACGTCGACGCCGCGCATCTCCTGCTGCTCTTCTGGAGTGAGCGTCATGATTCGCAGCGCCAGCATTTCGTCGATTTCGGTGCCGTCGAAGAAATCGCCGGAGCTTTCCGGAGCCACCTGCGGATAGTCGTACAAAATGATCGGCGATGAAAGGAGCATGTTTCGCTGCTCGTCGTCGCCCACCAAAACGGGCCAGGTGCCCACATTCTGGCAGCCGGCCGCTGCGTCGCGCAATTCGGGCGGCGGATCGAGCAGTGAAACGAATTCGCCCTCGGCCACGCCCAACACGGTATGCGCCGAGACAAAGGACCGCAACAAAATGTCGTCGCGAGTGGGCCGGGCGGCAGCATCGTACGAGGTGTGATTCTCGATCGTGACACCCAGCTTGAACAATTGCTCGTCGAGCTGTCGGCAGGTGATTTCGAGCTTGCCGTGAATAGCAATCTGATTGCGGTCGAACATCCCCACGATCAATCCGGCCGCATCCCGCAACGGCTCGCGCTCGCTCCCCGCGCCGAAGGCAAACGTCGTTCGTTGCGGCTCGGCCAGGGCTGCAATGTGCAAATCCGGCAAGATCAGTTCCCGTTCGGTTGCTTCCTGCCAGGCAGAGAACGTCTGGCCGTCGATTCGCAGCGAATCCACGACCTCATGGGCCGGCTCGCTTTCCGGAAGATATTCGCCGGCGGGCGTTGCCAAGCGCCACACGTCGCGCGATCGCAGGTGCAGAAAGCGGACGCGGACTTCGATCGTCGGCCCGCGGCCCGTAACCAGGCACTCGGTCCGCATGGTGTAAGGTTCCGAGCCAGCAGAAAGCCGGCTGTAAAGCTGCGGGTAGATCGTGCCGAAATTGAACCGCTGCTGGTTCTTCACCGCCGAAGCGCGGTACGGATAAAGAATGTACCCCTCGTAGAGCACGGCGTCGGCAATCTTCTTGACGGCATCGAAGTTCATGACGGCACGCGGCTCTCGGCGACATTCTCGTCCACGGTACTCTCGTCAACCGCTTCGAGCAAGTTTTCCAAAGCCTGCTCCCAACTGGGGATGCCATGACGCTGCTTGTACTGAAAAAGCCGGAGGAAAACGTCGCGGCGGCAACATAGCCAGGCGGTGTTGGGGTAATACTGCTCCATCATCTGCTGCCATACCCGCACGGGTAGACGATAGCGGGCTTCCTTTTCCCAGGGAATCCGGGCCACTTGCAAGCCGACGTCGGCCGCATAGAAAATCGTGCCGCTGAACAGCAACGTAAGCGGGATTTCGCCGTCGGCAAGGCCGGCGAAATACTTGGTCGCCCCGACGTTGAAGTCGAACGTGCAGGGGACATGAAGATCCACGACCGTGCTGCCCTCGAACGGCGGGATCGTCACGTTGGCATGCGTCCATAACATGGTGCGCAGGGTGTCACCCCAGCGCGCGGCTCGCCGAACAAGTCAAGCAATCGCTGCTGCTCGCCGGGGGTGTAGCTGCGCCGTGTCGGCTCAATGCGAATCTGGCACTCCAGCATGACGTTATGAATGGGCTGGTCGGGATCCGCGTTGGTCACATGTAGCTTGAAGCGCCAGACAGTGGCGCCGCGGCGTGCGCGAGCGGTTTGCCCCTTCGACTTGGAAGTTCAGGTCAAGCATCGGACTCAGACGTCTCCCGTAATTGTCTAAAGAATGTTTCGACTGCGTCCCAAACCTGCGAACCGCCCGACAAACCTTGCCAGTTGGCGCGAACAGGCCGACGAGTTTGTAGCACTGGTCGATGGGGGCCAGGTAATACTCGGGGGCGCCCGACCCATCGCCGCGGTTCAGACGTTTGACCAACAAGGCCTCGACATCGGGTTGCATTGTGGCGAGGACCGCATTCTGTTCGACGATTTCTCCCCAGGTATCGAGCGTCAGACTTGATTCGGTAGCACCGCCCGGACTGGGATACAGGGCCACGATCTTGCCGGCAGGCGTGCTGTGAAAAAAAAAGGCCATGTTGATGGGGATGAACAACTCATCCCATTGGGCATCCGTCATGTTGAACTTTGACAGGTATCGTACGCGACGCGGAACGCGGCGGAACTTCTGATCCGCCTGCCCGTCAAACAGCAGGCACAGGCCGTGCAGGCGCAGACCAGGCGCCGGTTAAGCGGTTCGAGCAAGTGTTCGTGCTCGGGCGGCAGTTGCAGACTGCACAATTCGCAACGTTCGTCGACAACCGCCGGCCGCGTCAGACGCTTGAGCGTCATGAAGGGGCGATTGGGCGGCGCAGCAACCGCTTCGGCCTCGCCGATTCCGATCGATTCCAAGGACATACTACCAAGTCTTTTTTCAATCTCGTCGATCATAGATGCCGCTTCTCGTGGGAAAGTTTCTCGGTTGCGGCAGCAAATCCCCGGGCTCAGAAGGGGTCAGAGGGCTCGGAGATTCTCAACCTTGATTCGGCACTAGCGTTGTAACTCGACAACTTCCAGCGGAATGAACCCCGACATGGGCGGCGCATCGGTCACGACGCCCAAGACTTCAAGGCCGTCGAGATCGGGCGCCGTTTCGTAGAGCGCCCCCTCAATGGCCATCTTCAGCGTCATGGCCGACGATGGACAGCCATGACAGCTTCCCTGCAGCCGCAGCCGCAGGAACCCAGCTTCGAGACTCAGCAACTCGACATCGCCGCCGTGCGATTTCAGCAGCGGCCGCACCTTGTCGAGTGCCTGCATTACCCGAGTTTCCAGATCCACCGGATGCAGATCGTGCAACAGCAGCAAACCGGCTGCCAATTCGTCGCGCGTGAAGCGATCGAGAATGTCGGCCCCTGCCGCGCCGAACCGCGAGATGACGTCGAGCATCCGGCTGATTCCCGCGGCATGCATTTCCATCACGAGCTTGAGCAGTTGCACGGTCCGGGCACGGAGGCTGGGATCGGCGACCCTTCAACTCGTGAATCAATTGTTCGATCTGCTTCAGATCTCGTTGGAATTGCTGCGAATTGCTCATGGTGCCGTCTCGGTGCCAAAAGATACAGATCTACTGCCTCAAGAGTGCAGGCCGAACATGGGCGAGTGCTGCGTTTCGATCTTCTTGCCGTTACCCAAATACATATGAACGCCGCACGGCAGGCAGGGGTCGAAGCTGCGAACGGCCCGCATGATGTCGATGCCTTTGAACTTGTCGGGGCCGTTCTCCTCGAAGATTGGCGTGCCTTGCACCGCGTCTTCGTACGGTCCCGGGGTGCCGTAAATGTCGCGCGGGTTGGCGTTCCAGGGAGTGGGCGGGTAGGGATGATAATTGGCGATTTTGCCGCCGCGAATCACCACGTGGTGCGAGAGTACGCCGCGCACGGCCTCGTGGAATCCGCAGCCGACCGCCTCGTCGGGCACCGTGAATTCCTTCCAGGTCTTGGTCCGGCCGGCATGCAGTTCTTTCATGGCCCGCTCGGCGAAGTACAGGGCGCAACACGCCGCATAAACCTGGAAATATGTCCTGGCGCGGTCTCGTTCGATGGCATTGCTCCATTGCGGGATTTTCCATTCGAATTCGACTTCGGGCTTGCTGGCCGTTTTGGGCAGGACCATCCTGACGCTGCTACCGGTGGCCTTGATATAGCCGATGTCAACCTTGCCGGCCAGAGCAGTGGCCCAAAGCCGGGCGATCGGGCCGCCGCCGGTGTCGAGCGCCAGATGGTCCTTGGTGCGCGCGTCGTACCAGCGCGGCGACATTACCCAGGTATATTTGCCATTGAAGTCACGCTTCTGCGGGCGCGGAATCGTGGTCTGGTTCCAGGGATGATTCCGGTCGACCGGGTTGCCGAGCGGATCTTTCTTGACGAACATCTCCTCGTTGGTCCAGTCGTCGTAGAACGAACTGCCGAGCAGGATGCGAATGTTCAGGTTGATGTCCACCAGGTTGGTCGTCACCAGCTTGCCGTCGACGACCACGCCGGGCGTGACGAACATCGAGTTGCCCCAGTGGTTCATGTTCTTGTACGTGTAGTCGCAGACGTCCGGGTCGTTGAACGAACCCCAACAGCCCAGCAGCACTCGACGGCGGCCGACTTCTTCATAGCCCGGCAGAGCCTCGTACCAGAAATTGAACAAGTCCTCATGCAGCGGCAGGCACTTTTTCATGAACTCGACGTAGCTGCATCAGCCGCGTGATGTAATCGGTGAACAACTGCATGGTGGGGACGGTCCCCACGCCGCCCGGATAGAGCGTCGAAGGATGCACGTGGCGGCCTTCCATCAGGCAGAACATCTCGCGCGTGTAACGGCTGACATGCAGCGTCTCGCGGTAGAATTCGCCGCTGAACGGGTTCAGCGCCGCATGATGTCGGCAATGGTGCGGTAGCCGTGGTGCTCGGCGTTGGGAGCCGGCGTGTTCTCGGCCTTGGCCAACACGCCGGGATTCGTCTCGCGAACCATCTGTTCGCAGAAATCGACGCCGACGAGGTTGTCCTGGAAGATGTTGTGGTCGAACATGTATTCGGCCGCTTCACCGAGGTTAACGATCCATTCGGCAATCGCCGGCGGGCGAACGCCGAACGCCATGTTCTGTGCGTAGGTGGCACACGTGGCGTGATTGTCGCCGCAAATGCCGCAGATACGGCTGGTGATGAAATGGGCATCGCGAGGGTCTTTGCCCTTCATGAAAATGCTGTAACCTCGGAAGATCGACGACGTGCTGTGGCATTCGACCACCTGGCGGTTTTCAAAGTCGATCTTGGTATAGATTCCCAGGCTGCCGACGATCCGCGTAATTGGATCCCAGCTCATTTCGACGAGTTTTCCAGGCCCCGTTTCACTCTTTCGTTCAGCACCGGTTGCAATACTCATGACTTGCTAGCTCCCTTTCACTAGAAACCACGGGGCCGGTATCCGGTCGTCAGCTTTTGTCCCGAATGACGCCACTTCGGCTCTTTGTTGAGCGTGTGATTGGTGATGCTGCGCAACGACGCAATCACGCGACCCGTCATCGTTGACACGGTGGAAGAAATCTTTCCGCCGGGCGGCTCGTCCATGAACGGCATGAATTTGTCGGGGAAGCCCGGCATGGTGCAGCCGATGCAGATGCCGCCCACGTTCGGGCAGCCGCCGATGCCGGCCATCCAACCGCGCTTGGGGACGTTGCAATTCACCACCGGTCCCCAGCAACCGAGCTTGACGATGCACTTGGGCGAACCGTATTCGTGAGCGAAATCGCCTTGCTCGTAGTAGCCCGCGCGGTCGCAGCCCTCGTGAACCGTCTTTTCAAAGAGCCATTTGGGCCGTAATTGTTCGTCGAGGGGAATCATGGGCGCCAGGCCGGCTACCTGGTAAAGCAGGTACAGCAGAGTCTCCATGAAGTTGTCCGGCTGCACGGGGCATCCCGGCACATTCACGATCGGCAGCCCGGCCTTCGATTTCCAGTTCCAGCCGAGATAGTCGGCCAGGCCCATGGCCCCGGTGGGATTGCCCGACATGGCATGGATGCCGCCATAGGTGGCGCAGGTGCCGGCACACACGATCGCCAGGGCCTTGGGAGCTAGCCGGTCGATCCATTCGTTGGTGGTGATGGGCTGGCCGGTATCGGGGTTAGTCCCCATCGCCGCCCAATAGCCTTCCTTCTTGATCTTTTCGTTGGGCACCGAGCCTTCCAGCACCAGCACGAACGGGTCGAGTTCCCCGCGCTCGGCCATGAACCAGTACTTCATGAAGTCGTCACCCACCTCGTAAGCCAGCACGGGATTGTGCAGGTGAACTTTCGGCAGACCCGGAATGGCGCCCATCACGACGTCTTCAAGGCTGGGCTGGGTGGCGGCCGTGATCGACACTGAATCGCCATCGCAACTGAGCCCCGTGGTCATCCACACGATGTGAATTTCCTTGACTGCCGATTCTCTGTGGAGATTGTTAGCCGCCGCGGGTGCCATGGCTCAGTCCTCCTCGGGTCAATTGAAGGTTCTTGCGATCACTTCTCCACGCGATGAGCTGTTTTAATGAGGGCGCCGGCAAACGAGGCACTACGGGCACTATTTCATTCCTGTCGACTCCCCACGGCCTGAGAATCGATCGAGTCTGCAAGGCCGCGTTTGCGCTGCAATTGCTGACGCAAGAACTCGATCCAGGCGTTGATCCCCTCTCCGGTCTTCGCTGAGGTTTCAAACACTTCGATTCCCGGACGGACCTGTTGGATGTTGCGCTGCGCCAGATCCATATCGAATCCCACGGCGTCGGCCAGGTCCATTTTGCTGATCACCACCACGTCGGCCGTATTGATCAGCGTGGGATATTTCAGTGGCTTGTCTTCGCCCTCGGTTACGGGAAAGAGCAGGACTCGCAGATCCTCGCCCAGATCCCAGCTCGACGGACAGACAAGATTGCCCACGTTTTCAATGAATAGGAAATCGAGCGCCGACAGATCCCAGCCCTCAAGCGACTCTCGCACCATGTCGGCTTCGAGGTGACAGATGCTTTGCGTGATGATTTGCCGCGCTTCGGCGCCGCTGGTTGCCAGCCGCCGGGCGTCGTTATCGGTCGCCAGGTCACCCACGACGGCCGCAACGCCGTAACTGGTGATGAGCTGCGAAAGCGTGCGAGTGAGCAACTCCGTCTTGCCCGAGCCAGGGCTTGAAACCAGGTTTGCGACGAAGACGCCGGCCCGGGCGAACTCCGCACGCATGGAGCGGGCAAGCTCGTCGTTCTTTTTTAGAATCTTGGCCCGAACCTCAAGCACTCGTGGCGTCGTCATTATCAGCAATCTCCACGCAAACGACTTCCAACTCCTGGCCGGTCAGAATCTCGGGAGTCGGCGTCCCACATACGGGACAACAAAAGGTGTAAATGATTTGCAATTCTTGCGCCACATTGCAACGTGGACACATAACCGTAACGGGAACGTCCTCGATTTCGAGGACAGCGCCCTCGCAAGCCGTGCCTTCGGCTGCCAGGTCGAAAGAGAATTGCAACGCCGTCTTGGCGACCCCGGCCAGCAGCCCGATGCGAGCCCGGAGTTTAATGACGTGCTCAGACTCTTCACGGGCCGCGGCTTCACACGCCACATCGATCATGCTTTGAGCGATCGACAACTCATGCACAGCCGGCGCCCCGGATTAAACCAAAGAAGGGCTATGGTGCGTTTCTGACCGTAATCCTACTCCTCGGAAATCAAATTGCAAGGTTTTGTCGCAATATGAATTCGAAGCATACACGGGCACGTTTTTGCACCACATTGCGCATCAAATGAACCAGTCTTGCAGCTCGGCAATCCCTGACCACTAGGGCAACCGAGAATCGCCGACGGCTTCTGCCGGCATGGTTTTTACCCAGCAGCGTAAAACTTCCGCCACGCTCCAGGCCTGGGCCATGCAGCCGCGGGGCAGATAGAGGGCTTCGGCGTCGAAGACCTCGCTGATGGAACCGATACAAGCCTCATTCAGATGCGCTGCAAAGCCGCCCAGGAACTGCCGCGCTTGCCGTTTGTCGTCAGGATAGAGCTTCAGCCAGGCATCGATAAAGGGCCCGATCAACCAAGCCCAAACCGTGCCTTGGTGATAAGCCGCGTCGCGGGCTCGCAAGTCGCCGTCGTAGCGCGGTTTGTAATTGGGTTCTCCCGGAGCCAGGCTTCGCAACCCCATCGGAGTCAACAGTCGCTCCTGGGCGACATGCAAAACGGCGTGCCAGTGCTGCGGATCGAGCACCGGGTGAGACAACGATATGGCCAGCAACTGATTTGGACGCAGCGACGCGTCTAAGCCCTCTTCACCGTCAATCACGTCATACAAGTAGCCCCGCTCGCCGCACCAGAATCGCTGGTTGAACGAAACGTAGACCTGCCCTGCAGCCTCGCCATACGTTCGTGCCGCCTCGGGGCCAATCAATTCGGCGGCCCAGGTTTCCATCCAGCGCAAGGCGTTGTACCACAAGGCATTGATCTCGACGGCCTTTCCTCGCCGTGGCGTGACGACCCAATCGCCGACTTTAGCGTCCATCCAGGTGAGCTGGTAGCCCTGTTCACCCTGAACCAGCAACCCATCGCTGGGATCGACATGAATATGAAAGCGGGTGCCCCGCTGATGATGCTCGATGATCGATTGCAGCGTGGGGAACAGATAACGCAACACTTCGCGGTCATCGGTTCGTTCGATGTACCGGCTGATGGCATGGAAGTACCAGAGCGTGGCGTCGGCCGTATGGTAAAGGCCTTCGTGTTCGCCTTCGGGAAACAGGTTGGGAATCAAGCCGTCGCGGACGTAATCAGCGTAATTCCGCAGGATGTAACCGGCCTCGAGCGTGCGGCCCGTGTCGAGCGTCAGGCCTTCGAGGCTGATCATGGTGTCGCGGCCCCAATCGGTGAACCAATGATAACCGGCGATGACGGCCCGCAGTTCGTCTCCAGCCGCATGCGCTCGGGCCGCATCAGCCACGCGCGTGGCGGGAGTGATGATGAATTGATCGGCAGCCAGCAACAGCTCGGCGCTCAGACCGTGGCGAGCCAGCGGAGGTGCTTCGGCGATCAGCCGTTGCCGCCGTTCGCCTTCGGCCCGCAAAGCTGCCTGCGGCGTAAAGGCCAGCAGGGTTTGCCATGACTCCGTGCTCGCCACCAGCGTTACTTCCTCGCCGACGCGGAGGTCGGTGCGAAAATATCCGGGACTCCAAAGAGTCGCCGAAGGTTCATAGCCACGAGCCGCTTCAATGCGATAGTAAACGTGGCTGGTGTGACCGCCGTCGAGCACCAGCGCCGACGGCCGGCCAACGACACACAGTCGCAACGGCGGAAACGCCGGCTCGCTGATCTCGCAGCCTTGCCGCATTTGCGTAACGCGGTATTCCACCGACGTCCGGTCCGCGACCGGCGCCTCGTGAGGACGGAATTGCAACGATGGTCGAATTCGCAGCCGCAAGCTGCCTTGACCCTCCAGCACGCGATACGTTTGCACGACCGTGTTTTGTTGGTGCGGCATGACAATCCGGCGCTCGATCAGGAAGTCGCCCGCCCGATATTGCCAGACGGGCAAGCCCATTTCCAAGCGGAACGACGCCAGCGAAGCAACTCCATGCTCTTCCAGCGTTCCATCGGCCAGGGCATGGCCTCCCAACGGCACGACGCGTCCATCGGGAAGCCGCAACTCTTCGGCCACGTGATTGAGCATCACGGTGCGGCCGAAGGGGTCGCCCAGAGCCGCGATGAGCAGCCCGTGATAACGGCGAGTCGAGATTCCGGCGATCGAGCCCGATGCGTAGCCGCCCAGCCCGTTGGTGACAAGCCATTCGCGGCTCAGCAGGAATTCGATGTCGCGTTGCGACTTTTCCGTCCAAATGACCCGATTCAACGCTGGCTCGACCACGTCGACTACGGGCGGCCGGTTCTCCACGATCGACATGTCATTTCTTCCTTATTGACCAATCGTAAGGCACGAGACCGGCGTCGTGCTGGTATTTAACTCGCAGCCGCACCGGCAACCCCGCGACGCGTCGAACGATCTTAGCGCCCTTAAGAGGAACGTCAAGCCGGAAGCAATTGCGATGGCATTGAGGAATTGACGGGGCTTGGGTAGCCCTGACAAACGTGCCACAATGGCTCGGTGACGGCCAGTCTGGTTCTTTCTAAAGCAAGCCGGTGTTGCATCGGGCGCGAGTGAAAGCTCCTTTCCCGGCACAATGCGAAAGGTAGCAGTGCAAATTCCTAGCCCGACGGAAAGCAATTGAACGGGCATACACTTTGCGTTGCGAGAGAAATCCAACCCGGGGAAGGCTGAAGCGATGCGGATGAACGAAAGGAAGCCTCAGATGCTCGCACCTCGACGACTCTCAATGGGCGCGGAGATTCTGCCGGGACAGGGGACTTCGTTCCGGGTTTGGGCCCCTGACCGGCGGCGCGTGGCCGTGGTGTTCGACGATAGCCGATCCAAACCTTTCTCGCTTCAGCCCGAGGACAATGGATATTTCCACGGGCTTTGCAGTGATGCAACTGCCGGAACGCGGTATCGCTACCGACTGGATGACGAAAGCGAAGTGTACGCCGATCCTGGCTCGCGTTATCAGCCCGAGGGTCCATTTGGCCCATCGGAAGTCGTGGATCCGCTGGCCTTTGAGTGGACGGACCAAGACTGGCCCGGGATTTCGTTGCCGGGACAAGTTTTTTACGAGATGCATATCGGCACGTTCACACCGGCAGGCACCTGGGCGGCTGCAGCCGCGGAATTAGCCGAGTTGGCCCGCATCGGGATCACTGTTGTGGAACTCATGCCGGTGGCCGATTTCGCGGGCGAGTATGGCTGGAGCTACGACGGAGTGAACTTCTTTGCGCCGACCCGGGTTTATGGGCCGCCCGACGAAATGCGCCGCTTTGTCGCCGAAGCACATCGAGTGGGCCTGGGAGTGATCCTCGACGTCGTCTACAACCACATTGGCCCCAGCGGGAATTTCCTGGGCAAATTCGCCGCTGACTACACATCGCGCAGCCACGGCACCGAATGGGGCGACTCGCTCAATTTCGACGGCCCAAACTCAGCGGCGGTGCGCGATTTCGTCACATCAAACGTTCGCTACTGGATCGAAGAATTCCACATCGACGGCCTGCGCATCGACGCCACGCAGGCCCTGTTCGATGATTCGCCCGAGCACATCATCACTGCCATCGGCCGCTCCGCCCGTCGGGCGGCGGGCAAGAAGCAAATCGTGCTGATTGCCGAGAGCGAGCCGCAAGATTCGCGATTGGCGTGGCCCGTGGAAAAAGGCGGATTCGGCCTTGATGGAGTTTGGAACGACGATTTCCACCACTCGGCGATCGTACGTTTAACAGGCCGTAACGAAGCCTACTATTCGGATTACCTCGGCATGCCGAAGAGTTTTTGGCGGTAGCCAAGTGGGGCTATCTTTTCCAAGGGCAATATTATAGCTGGCAAAAGAAACGGCGGGGCCAGCCGACGTTCGGCATGTCGCCGGCCGCCTTCGTGAATTATTTGGAGAACCACGACCAGGTGGCCAACACGGCACGCGGCCAGCGCGTCCGCGAGTTGACCAGCCCCGGCCGCTGGCGAGCGATGACCGCCTTTTTGCTCTTGGCCCCCGGCACGCCGTTGTTATTTCAAGGCCAGGAATTCGGCGCCACGACCCCCTTCCTCTATTTCGCGGATGCCGGCAAGGAACGAGCCCCAATGCTCATCGAGGGGCGGGCCAAGTTCCTCAGCCAATTCCCTTCCTTGGCGCAAGCCGACATGCAAGCCATCTTTGCCGAGCCGGCCAAGCGCGAGACCTTCGATCGTGCCAAGCTCAACTTCAGCGAGCGCCAGCAGAACCAGGAAATCTATCAACTTCATCAGGATCTGACTGCGCCTGCGTCGCGACGATCGGGTCGTGAGCCAGCAACCGGCAGATCAATTGCACGGCGCAACGCTGAGCGCCGACGCCTTTGTAATTCGATACTTCGGCGATCAGTGCGAGGATCGGCTGTTGATTTTCAATTTCGGTCGCGACCTGCATTACACCCCGGCACCGCAACCCTTGCTCGCTCCGCCCTGGGGTGCGGCCTGGCAATTGATCTGGTCGAGCGAAGACCCGGCGTATGGCGGAACTGGAACTCCGGCCGTCGATGCGCCCGACGGCTGGCGCATTCCCGGCGAATCGGCCGTGGTGTTGAAATCCGTAACGGCGCCGCCGGATAAGGAGCAAGCTGAGCCCTAGGATTTCGTTCTCTACAGCCGCAAGTCTCGTCCGCAAGCCATAAGTCTCATCCGCACTGCGACCGGGCGGAGGCGCGTTTCCGGACCTTTTCTGAACAGTTCCGTTATATCGATGAAAGAACCTTCCCAGCCCATTTCAAAACAGCGCCGAAAACCGGGCCGCTTTGCCGGCCGTTCTGCTACGGATCGACTGGATCTGCGCGGCTTCGCGCAGTGGTTTTTCGTAGCCCTATTGATGATAGGAATGGCGTACCTTCTGTGGAGTGGACTCCGCGTCTTGCTGCTTACCTTCGCAGGCGTCTTGTTAGCGATCTTTCTATCGGCGTTGAGTGAGTGGACAGGCCGAAAGACCGGCTGGAGTCGGCACATGTCGCTGGCAATGGTCATCCTGGTCGTCAGCGCCCTGGCCGTGGGCTTTGCCTGGTTACTCGGAGCCCGAGTAGTGGAGCAAGCCACCGAACTGGTCCAACAGGTTCCTAAATCCAAGGAGCAGATCCAACACTATCTAGATGCGCATCCGTGGGGACGCGAATTGCTCGAAGAGGCCCCTCGAGCGGCCGAATCGTTTGCCCAGGCCGGTCAGCTTTCGCGAGTCACAGGCCTCGCCTCGGGGGCGGCTGGTCTTTTGCTCTCCGTGCTCGTGGTGGCGTTCGTAGGAATTTTTGGAGCTGCGGAACCGAGCCTTTACAAGGACGGCCTGCTGCACCTCGTGCCAGCCAGTCATCGCGAGCGCGTCGCCGCCGCAATCGATGCGGTCGTCTTCAACCTACGATCATGGCTCGTTGGGCAGGCGATTCTAATGCTCGCGATCGGAACTACTTCGGCTATTGGGCTGTGGTTGTTGGGAGTTCCGCTAGCTTTAACGCTAGGGGTTCTGACAGGAGTCCTGGAAGTCATTCCGTATATCGGCGCTTGGCTGTCAGCGGTGCCGGCCGCGCTGATTGCATTCCAGTTGGGGCCTTGGCACTCGCTGATCGTCCTGGCATTTTATCTGGGCATCCACATTTTCGAAGGCTATGTGCTATCGCCACTCGTCCAACGCCGAACGGTGCATTTGCCGCCGGCCTTGGCGCTGGTAGCGCAAGTTCTGCTCGGAGACTTACTCGGTGTCCTGGGCTTATTGATCGCTGCGCCGCTCACCGTATCTGTTTTAACCATTGTGAAAATCTTCTACGTTCAGGATGCGCTAGGCGATAAGACCATTAAAGTGCCAGGCCTGCGCTAACCTGATCCCTACGAGCTCATTTATGAAACTACCTTCGTCGATTGCATCGCTGACCCAACGAAATGTGGATGCCATCAACAAACTGAATGAGGCCTCGGAGAGCGAAAGAACTCTCGGAAACCGCGTGGCCGACGCCGTGGCCCGCACGGTGGGGAGCTGGCCCTTCATTATCATCCAATCGATCGTGCTCGTCGCCTGGATGGGCGTAAATGTCGCCGGCTGGATCTACCAATGGGACGATTATCCGTTCATCCTCCTCAACCTGGTGCTCTCGTTCCAGGCCGCCTATGCCAGTCCGATCATCATGATGAGCCAGAACCGGCAGAACAAGCTCAGCGAGTCGCCGCAATCAGCTCGATCTGCAAATCAACCTGCTCTCCGAACAGGAAAACACGGAGATGCTGAAACTGCTGCGGCTGCTGTGCGAAAAGTCTGGGATTCGACTCAATGGCGAGACGTCGGCCAAAGCCTTGGAGCAGCCCACCTCGTTGCACGAGGTGGCCCGCCAAATTGACGAAGCCGAAGAACGGAAGTTGAAGAACCCGGACTCGGCATGACGACACGTTTGCATTCGAACAACCTTCGCTAGGGCTTTATCGCGCGGGCGGCTTTCGTACGGTCGCTCTTCTTCTTGGACTTGTTGGCGTGGCGGCCGGTGCCGTCCCCCTCGTCCAGGATGCCGCCGGCGGGATTTAGCTGATCGAGCGCGATCTGCAAGCGCCTGCGCGCGGCGGTTGCCATAGAGTCGGTCGTATCAATGGACACGAGCTTTTCCTGGAATCGTGCGCTCGCTCATGTCGAAAAGCTCTCCCGCCTGATTCAGCTTCCAGCCGGCTTCCCGAACGTACCATTGACGGGCGAGTTCGATGAAGACCCAATCTCGCGGTTGCCCTTGCGAACCGCGTAACTGGTGGGCAAAGCTGCGGCCGTCAAAGACCGTTTGTTCCGGAAGTTTCGCTCCTGCCAGGTCCGCGAACGTCGAGACAAAATCAGTCGAATCGACGAAGTCTTCCGAAACCTTGCCTGCGGGAGTGATGCCCGGCCAATTAACGATCATCGGCACGAGCGATCCGCCTTCGAGCATCGAACCCTTTTCGCCGGACAACCGACGACCGCCAATCGTAGATCGGCCAGCGTATCCACCGCCAGTTCCATTGTCGCCAAAGAAGACAACCAGAGTCTTCTCGCGCAGCTTTAGACGATCAAGTTCGGCGAGCAACTTACCAACCAGCTTGTCCATGTAGGCTAAATTATCCGCGTACAGATCCTTGCTGTCCGGCGCACTATCGGGCGTGGGCACGATCTCGCCATGCACATGCGACATCGAGTAATAGACGTAGAAGGGGTGATCGCGGTGTTGCGTAATGAAATCGAAGACGTGCCGTTGCATCACGTCGGGCATGTATTCCTTGGCGCGTAGCACCTTGTTCTCGCCGTTCTCGACGTACCGTTCGCCCTTGGCCGTTGCGTTCCAGTAAACGCCGCTCCCCCTGAATTGCAGGTAGTCGTCGAAGCCAAAGTCGGCCGGCCCGAGCGGGAGTTGCCCCCATTTGCCGACCGCAGAGCTGACGTAGCCCACTGTCTTCAGAATCTTGGGCATCATGGTTTCGACCGCGGGCTTCATGCGACCGGTGGCGTCCTGGTTCGTCGCGCCGGTGCGGAAGGCGTAACGCCCCGTCAGGATCAGTGCCCGCGACGGTCCGCACAGCGGTGCGGTGTAAGCATGCGTAAAGCGAATGCCACCACGTGCGAGTTGGTCGATGTTCGGCGTCTTGAAGTTGTCAGCGCCATAGCAACTCAGATTCCCGACACCGAGATCATCGGCGAGAATGAAAATGATATTCGGCTTCGAAGGCAGCGACGCTCCGTCGGCATGGAATGCGGCCTGCGAAGCCAGCAGGAGAACGGGAAGTAGTGGTTGAATGAATCTCATGGTGTGGAATTCATGCCGTGGCGGCGATGGCCTCGCGTAGTTCGAAAAGCACCTTCGGCACTTCGACGAACGGATCGTAATCCTGCCGTCGCATCGACAGCGTTTCGATGGGCAGGTAGCCGCGATAGCCGCTTTGACGGATGATCGCTACCAGCTTCCGGAAATCGGTGCGGGGCGAGTCGGTCCGGCTACGCGTCGTCTCTTTAACCTGCCAATTCACGGCGTGGGGAGCCATGATTGCGATATCCAGATAGGGATCGTCGGTGATGTATTTGCCCGTATCGACGAGCGCCGCGCACCACTCGTGATCGACTCGCTTCAGCAGACTCAAATGCTCTTGGCCTGTACTGATGAAGTCGCCGTGATTCTGCACGGCGACAAGGACGCCGAACTTCTTGCCATGCTCCGCGCACTCGCGCAGTGCGTCGGCCATCCAATCCTCGACGGCAGCGCGGCTCGCGTTTCCCGAGGCATCTTGCCAGCTCTTGAACGGCGACTGCGAATCCGCAAAGGCACGAATCGTCGGCGCGCCGAGCTTCGCAGCGACTTCAATCCAATCTTTGATGAGTTGCACGCCGGCAGCGCGCACGGCCTGGTCGGCCGTGGTAAAGTCGTTGCGCACCCCGGTGCCGCTGATGTCGAGCCCAAGCCGTTGTGCGTGGCGTTTGAGCCGGAAGACATAGCTGTCCTGCGGCGTTTGCGGATAGCCCGGAAAGAAGTAGCCCGTGAGGTCGACCGCATCGATGTCGTATTTCGCGCAAAAATCGCAGACCGCGAAGAGGTCGATTCCCGTGCTCTCGTCTTTAGCGTGCGCGTTGAGCAATCCCAGGAAGGAATAGGCATTGAGCCCTGGCTTCAAATAAGCCCCTGCCACGCGCTGGATCGAATCCGCCGCGGCGCCGCGATTGAAAACCGGAAGCCCGGCGGCAACGAGTGGAAGCAGCGTGGCGCGCTTGAGAAATGTGCGTCGGGATGGAAGGAATTCCATGGGAATCTGAGTCTTCATGCTGTTCCTGGACAACTTGGGAGCAGGGTCGATTCGGCCTTGGCCTTCAGGGCGATCTGCGTCTACCGACGCGTCCCTTCGCCGACATCGAGCAATTCGGAATTGGAAACCGCGTTCCCAAATGTGTCAAAGCGGTCGAACTTCCATACTACCTGCTTCGTCTTTGGGTCCAATTCGATGAGCAATGGGTTGCCCGGTCCGGCGTGGCAGTTGCCAATCACGTAATTGCCGCTGGGCAGCACTTCCAACGTGGTGACCCAGGCCAGGGTGATTCCGGGCAAGTCGCGCTGGTGGATGGCCCAGACAATTTCCTTGCCCGGCGTAACTTCGAGGACGCCGTGCCCATTGCCCGTAGCCAGCAACGTGTTGCCATTGGCCAGGCGCACGGCCGAGAAGACTTTGTTTCCGAATGCCTCGGGGCCATGCCCCCCCTTGGGCTGCTGGTCGAACAAGGGGACTTCGAATTCCCAGACGATTTCGCCGCTGGGGGTGTACTCCCGAACCGTGCCGTCTCCTTCATGGCAGACCAGGTAGTTTCCGGTCTTCAGCTTCCGGACCAGACGCGTGTCGGTATGCGGATTGGGGTGCAGAACTTTGAGCCGGATCTCGCTCAGCAATTTTCCCGCGCGGTCAATCTCGATGATCCGCGCCGGCCCGCTCTCGGCGATCATGACACGGTCGTCGCCGAGCGGCTGGAAGGCGTGTACTTCGACGCGTTTGCCCTGGTTGCCATTGCTCGTCGCGGCGTCGTATGTCCACACCACGGCTCGCTTCTTAGGATCGATCTCGACGACCTTACTAGCCCCTTGCTGGACCATGAAGTTGCCGTGGGGCAGGGCATGAATGTCGTGGATTCCGCCCCAAGGCATTTCCCATTCGATCTGACCGTCGCGCGCGACGACGGCCAGCTTGCCGTTGCCCTGAATAACTACCCGATGTTCGGCGAGCGCTGACGTTGCCCATCATCAACCATCCGAGCAATGGGGCGAGCACGGCAAGATGCGTCTTCATCGTCTTCATGTCTCCAGGACCATTTGGGGGTGAGTCGATGGATTCGGCGAGGAATTCTTTATTTGTTTCTACGATAGTCGTTCGACTGGGTGCAAACAACCATCGGCGGGGAACACGCTGGCACGCGTTTTCGGTCGCCATTTCAGCGGCAAGAACATCCAGGAACAGGAGAGAACGAGAAATTCATGTCAAAGTTGCGTCTAAGTCCGCTTTGCGGCTCGAATGCGCCGGACTTTTGGCGTCGGTTCCTCTATGATCCAGGATCTCCTCACGGTCACGCAGGGCGTGGCACCACAGAAAGACGATCGCCATGGGAAGAATGAACGAGGTTCGCACCGTGGCATTCGTGGGCGACTATTTCCCGCGCAAGTGCGGCATCGCCACGTTCACCCAGGATCTGCATCATGCGATTTCGGATCAGTTTCCCGAAGTCGAATGCTGCGTGGTGCCCGTCGACGACATCGAAGCGGGATACAACTATCCGCCTGAGGTTCGATTCCAGATTGCCGAGCAGGATTTTGATTCGTACCTGCGCGCGGCTGATTTTCTGAATTTCAGCAATGCCGACGTGGTCTGCTTGCAGCACGAATTCGGCATCTATGGCGGCGCCAGCGGCAGCCATGTGCTCGGATTGCTCCGCGACCTGCGGATGCCCATCGTCACCACTCTGCACACGGTCCTTCGCGAACCCAACGCCGAGCAGCGGCGGATTGTCGAGCAAATTGCCGACGTGTCGGCTCGGCTGATCGTGATGTCCGAAAAAGGCAAAGCCTTTCTGCAGGAGATCTATGGCATCGCCGAGAGCAAAATTGCCTTGATCGCCCACGGCATTCCCGACATGCCGTTCGTCGACCCCATTTTCTTCAAAGACAAGTTCGGCGTCGAAGGCAAACAGGTCGCACTTACCTTCGGCCTGCTCGCGCCGAACAAGGGCATCGAGCACGCGCTGCGTGCCATCCCTCGGATCTTGCAGGATTTCCCCAACTTCGTCTACATCGTGCTGGGAGCAACGCATCCGAACCTGGTTCGTGCCCAGGGCGAGGCGTATCGCTTGAGCCTGGAACGCCTGGCCCGCGATCTGGGCGTCAAACGGAACGTGATCTTCTACAACCGCTTCGTTGATTTGCGCGAATTGACGGAATTCCTGGGCGCTGCCGACCTGTATATCACTCCCTATTTGAACCAGGCGCAAATTACATCGGGCACGCTGGCTTATGCGTTCGGTTGCGGCAAAGCGGTCATTTCCACACCGTACTGGCACGCCGAAGAGTTACTGGGCGACGGACGGGGCGTGCTGGTGCCGTTTGCAGACTCGGACGCAATCGCCCGCGAGGTGTGCGGGCTGCTTTCCGATGAGACGCGCCACCATGCCATGCGAAAGCGGGCCTACATGCTGGGCCGTGAGATGATCTGGAGCAACGTGGCTCACCTGTACATGAATACGTTCGAACTGGCCCGGCGCAGCCTGGTTGATAAGCCCGGCCGGCATTACGCCGTGCCCACGCTCGAGGAACGCGCACTCGATTTGCCGGTGCTGCGGCTGGACCACTTGTTGAACATGACCGACTCGACCGGCATCTTTCAGCACGCCAGCTATACGATTCCGAATTTCGAACATGGCTACTGCACCGACGACAATGCCCGCGCGCTGATGCTGACCGTGCTGCTTGAAGAGTTGGGGAACGATTCGCCGTTGGTGCTGCGGGCGGCGACGGCCTATGCCGCGTTCCTCAATGCGGCCTTTGACCCCGAGGATGGTCGCTTCCGCAACTTCATGACGCTGGATCGCCGCTGGATTCATGAGCAAGGATCCGACGATTGTTTTGGGCGTGCTCTGTGGGCGCTGGGCACCTGCGTCGGCCGCAGCCGCCGCGCCGATTTCCAATACTGGGCGGTCGAACTGTTCAACCGGGCCTTGCCCAAGATCATCGAGATTTCCTCGCCGCGAACCGCGGCCTTCGCACTGCTGGGCATCCACGAATACTTCCGCCGCCTGAGCGGCGACCGACGCGTCGATCAGGTGCGCGAAACGCTCACCGATCGTCTGATCGACCTGTACGATCGAACCGCGACCGAGAACTGGCCTTGGTTCGAAGAGGTGGCCTGCTATGATAACGCCCGCTTGTCGCAGGCGTTGATTGTGAGCGGCCACAGGGCCGGTAACGCGCGAGCCCTCGAAATTGGCCTGCGCACGCTGCGTTGGCTCTTGGAAATTCAACGATCTCCGTATGGGCATTTGCGGCCTATCGGCAGCAACGGCTTCTATCGACGCGGCGGGGAGTGCGCTCAGTTCGACCAGCAACCGGTGGAAGCCCAGGCCATGGTGTCGGGCTGCATCGCCGCCAACGATGCCACGGGCGACGTCGCCTGGCTGGCCGAGGCACGCACGGCGTTCGAGTGGTTCCTCGGTCGGAACGATCTCGGGTTGGACGTGTACGACGCGGGGACGGGCGGTTGCCGAGACGGTCTGCACCAGGACCGTGTGAATCAGAACCAGGGGGCCGAATCGACGCTCGCCTTTCAATTGGCGCTGGCGGAATTGGAACTCACGGATCGGGCATTGACGGCGTTTCGACCCGTCGGCAGTGCCACGCCCGTAAATCGACGTTAGGATCGGCCGGAGAAGCGTGCAAACGGGCGGAGCCTGTTCCTGCCACGACGCGTGAAGCCTGTCATTTTTCTTAAATTGGAATCGCTCAACATGGACGTCAAGCGTACGGGCATCGTTCTCAAACCGAATAACTCACGCGTTCTGTTCCGGCCCTTCGAGCCGGCCACGCAGGAGCGCATTCTCAAAATCATCGCTCGCGTCATGTCGGTGAGCGACCAGCAGGTCTCGCTGCTGCTGGCCGAGGTGATGCGGGAATTCCAGGGCCGGCATCAACGGCTGCACAACTACTTTCTCGAACGTTTCGAATCCGTCCGGCGTCACCTGTTGACGGACGAAACGCTCAGTGAAGAGCGACGGCTTCTCATCGGGGCCTACTTCACGAACGAGTACTCGCTCGAATCGGCGGCCCTGTTCAACCCGTCGATGGTCTGGCACCCCGATCAGCGGGGAATGCCGGCCGGCACGCGGCGCTTCGTGCTCAGCTTGCGGGCCACGGGCGAGGGGCACGTCTCCTCAATTACGTTCCGATCGGGCACGGTCGATGCCGCCAATCGGATCAAGGTCGACGAGCCCACGCGTTTCGTCACCGCGCCGCACGTCACTCCCAACCCGCAGTACGACAAGCCGCTGTTCATGCGCAAGCTGATCGAACTGGGTCTGGCCAACGGGTTCACCGAGCAAGTTTTCATGATGCTCGATGAGCAGTTCAGCATCGTCCAACTCGAGGACGCTGTGCGTCGGGTGCTGCGCCAGTTTCGCGCCAAGCAACCGGAATGGGAACCGATCTCCAAAGGGGTCATCGCACTCGCCAAGTCGAACTACGAATCGTCGTACGAGCCCGATCAGGGCCTTTCCGAGCGGTGCATTTTTCCCTATTCACCGACCGAAACCAACGGCATCGAGGATGCGCGGTTCGTGCAGTTCCGCGACGACGACGGCAGCACGCGTTACTACGCCACGTATTCCGCGTTCGACGGCAAAGTCGTGCTCCCTCAATTGCTGGAAACCGAAGACTTCCTACGATTCAAGATCAGCACGCTCAATGGCCCGGAGGTCCGCAACAAGGGATTCGCACTGTTTCCGCGCAAGGTCGACGGCCATTACGCCATGCTCTCGCGGCAGGACAACGAGAACATCTTCATCATGTACTCTGACATGCTCCACTTCTGGTACAGCAAGGAGCTGATTCTCAAGCCCACGTTCCCCTGGGAATTCGTTCAACTGGGCAACTGCGGATCCCCCATCGAAACCGAAGCGGGCTGGCTGGTGCTCAGCCACGGCGTCGGACCGATGCGGAAGTACTCGATGGGTGCGTTCCTGCTCGCTTTGGACAACCCCTCGAAGGTAATCGGCCGGATGTCGGAGCCCTTGCTGAGCCCCAATGAAAACGAACGCGAAGGATATGTTCCCAATGTCGTGTACAGCTGCGGCGCAGCGCTGCACGGCCGAGAATTGATCATCCCCTATGCCATGGCCGATTACGCCAGCTCGTTCGCAACCGTTTCGGTCGATGACGTACTCGGCGCGATCAAGCCCTGCTGATTCACGATCCCAACGAATTCAGTCCAACGAATCCAGCACTTCGTCGAGCGAGAGCCGAACGACCGCCGAACTGGTGTCACCGGCGCCGTAATAAACCAGCAACGACGAGCCATCGGCAACCACGCCGGTTGGAAAGACCACGTTGGGGACGAATCCACCCCGTTCGAAATCGGTCCTCGGCATCAGCAGCGGCTGGGAACTCCGGCGCAAGATGCGGCTGGGATCTTCGTAGGCCAGCAGCAGCGCGCCGGCTGAATAGACGCCCACGTCGCCCGGCTGGCCAGGCCGTGCGCTGCCGTGATAAATAACCAGCCAACCTTCTGGAACGCGCAACGGCGGCGGCCCGGCCCCAATTCGTCCGCTGTCCCAGCCTGAACCGCCCCCCAACAGATGTTCGTGCTGGCCCCAATGCAGCAGGTCGGGCGAGCGGGCGAGCCACATTTCAGGCCTGGAGAAGCCCGCAGAACCGCTCGGCCGGTGCAGCGCGACGTATTGGCCGTCGATCCGTTCCGGAAATAACACGACGTCCTTGTTGTCCGGCCCGAAAATCACGCCGTGCCGCGTGAACGTGTTGAACTCTTCGGTACTCGCCAAGGCCGTGGCTACGCCATGCCGCGACACGGCCACGTACGTGATGTAGAAGCGGCCATCCAGCGGCGTGACGCGCGGATCCTCGACGCCAAATTCGTCAAGCGGCGACTCGGGCAGGAACACCGGGCCGTCATTGTCGACGATATTCACTCCATCAAGGCTGCGCACGACTTTCAGATACGAGGTGAACGTCAACCGTGTCAGCCCGTCCGACTTGCAGCGCACCACGCGCGGGTCGATGAACTCCAGTTCTTCGTTGGCCACCCAATCGATGACCATGCATTGGCCTGCCTCCCAGCGCGGCAAACCCGTGAAACCGGGGCGAGCGTGGCGGGGGCGTTCGACCACTCGAACGACGAGCGCCACGCCAGCGCCTCGTCTTCACCGCCCCAGGGTTGAATGTGCCGATCACTTCGAAGTCATTACCCGAAGGCTGGACGTCGGAGGGGCGAATCAGGATTTTCCGGACGAGATTGTGGACGAAGCACCCAAGGTGTGCGAGATGAGGTCAAGAGACGAGTTGAGTTTCCATCGTCTTGAGTTGCCCCTCGGAAACTTCGTCGGTCCAGATATTGAACGACTGGAGCTGATTAGGGCCGAACGTCGTCGTCAGGGCGACGTCCGCGGCGTCGCGACCACGGGCCATCAGCACGCGACCGATCCGCGGGACGTTGTTCCGCGCATCGAACGAATACCATTGCCCACCTACGTAGGCCTCGAACCAGGCGCTGAAGTCCATGGGGTAAGGTGCCAGGGGCACGCCAATATCGCCCAGGTACCCTGTGCAGTAGCGAGCCGGAATGTTCAGCGTACGGCAAAAGGTGATTGCCAGGTGCATGTAGTCGCGGCAGACTCCAGTCCGCTCGCGGTAGGCTTCGAGCGCGGTCCGCGTGGGGCGGGCCTGCATGTAGTCGAAGCGGATGTGCTGATGCACGAAGTTGCAAATGGCTTGCACGCGCGGCCAGCCGGGCTGAAACCGGCCAAACAACGTCCAACTCAGATCTTTCAATTCGCTATCGACTTCGCAGTAGCGGCTGGCCAGCAGGAACAGCAACACGTCGTTCGGCAAATCCTGCACGTTCTGCTGCGGTGCATTGCACACCTGCAAATCGGGCAACCCGCAGTCTTCCACGATCGCGTCGTTGCGAAGAACCACGCGCCCGGCCGGAGCCAGAAACCGCGCCAGTGGTTTCCGTACCCGTCAAAATATTCCGAAATCGCCACTCGCGGCTCAATCTGCAATCGCTCGGGCATTCTTATCGTGGGCCCACGCGTAGGATGGAGATACCCCATCAATACCGTCGCCGCAGGGGCTGGAGCTTGAAACGTAACTTCGTAGCCGACTCGGATGAGCATAGTCTTTAGTACCTTAACCCGCCTTGGACTTGGGTTCGAGGCCAGCGCATCATAGCACAGTTCGCCGGCCAACGGCGGCAATGCCCCCCGGAGACTTCGCGCCGGAACCTGAGAATTACGGGCTCGCAATCGGGGGCCCCCCGCGACTCTTGACACGGGCTGAATATATTATCTAATTATTGATAATAATAAGCGGGCGTAGTAATAACTCTCGTGAGCGACGCTGATGGCAACGGCTTCGGGTCCCAGAATTGTGGCGGTGGCCGAAACGATCCTCGGCGATATTCGCCGCCGAAAGTTGCGACCGGGCGACGCCTATCTTGATACTGCAGCCACCGCCCGACTGTTGCGCGTGAGCGGTTCGACGGTCAACCGCGCATTGCAGTTGTTGGCGCAACGCGGGATTCTGCAACGCCGGCAGCGGCAGGGAACGATCGTACTCGATGCCGGCCCGCGTCAACCCGACGCCATTCTGCGCCGCGTCCACCTGGTGGTGCGCGAAGATCATCTTCGCACCGAGGGGTTGTGGGCCGAGGGCGTGTTGCTGGGCCTGCAAGTGGCGCTGCCGGGTGCTGAACTCCAATTCAACTTCCGGCCCGAGGTGAACGAGGCCGAATACGTTCAACGGCTGATTCACGACATTCTCGCCTCGCGGCAGGCCGCAGGCCTGGTTCTCGTGCGTTCGACGGTCGCCACTCAGCGGCTTGTCGAGGCCAGCGGCTTGCCGGCCGTGGTCAGCGGCTCGTTGCAACCGTCGATTCATGAACTTCCCAGCGTCGATCGCGATCAGCAACAAATTGGCGCCTTGCTGGCCGAATACCTGTTGCGGGCGAATTGCCGCCGGCTGATCGTATTCATGCGCGACAGGCTGACGCCCGGTGATCATGCCATGCTCGACAGCGCCCTGGCCACTCTCGCGGCGGGGAATGTGCCGCTGAATGCCGTCACGTTACGCTGCTTGCCGACCGACATCGATACCATCGCAGCAGCGGCCCGCAGCTTGCTGACCGAGACACGCGGCCGCGTCGGCTGCCTTTGCCGCTCGGAGATATTGGCCCGGGGCGTCGAAGCTGCCGGCAAAGCCCTGGGTCTGGCCGGCCGGCGACGACCTACAGTGGTCATCGCCGATACGTCGCGCGGCCGATCCAGCGAAGTTTCATACCCCTGCATCGAGACGACCATCGCGGCCGAACAGTGGGGCGCGGTGCTCGGGCAGATGCTGGCCGCTGCCGCGCGGGGCGAGCGCCCCGATCCTTACCATCGGCTCATTCCCGTCCGATTGCGAACACCGACCGACACAGGTGGAAAGTAACGCCCGCCATGCCAGAACCAACCAAGGACCGCTCGCGATGACTTCCGCGCTTGCCAACCGCCGCTCGCAGGTTGTCGCCGTCTTCGCGCTGCTCAGCGCCTGCCTGCATTTCACCATTCCCGGAGCCACGATGTTCGCTGCCGAGACAGACTCGCCGGTTTTGCAATGGCAATCGCTCCCTGCGCTGCCGGATGCTGAAGGTTTCGCCGGCATGTTTGCCGGCACGAGCGCTGAATCGCTGATCGTGGCCGGCGGGGCAAATTTCACCGACAAGCGGCCGTGGGACGGAGGCACGAAGCAGTGGTACGACCAGGTCTGGCTGCTCGAAGGTCCGCAGTCTGAAGCGGCGCCAGGTTGGCCGCTTGCCGCGCACGACGGCTTATGGAGTTTCCGCGAGCACGCCCGAGGGAATGGTCTGTGCCGGTGGCGGCAACGCTCAGCAGCATTTCCGCAACGTTTATCGTCTGGCCTGGCGTGCAGGCCGCTTGCAGATGGATCATTTGCCGGCGTTGCCCGGTCCTTGCTCCTTCGCGGCTGGTGCGCTGGTTGGCGATGTCCTGTATATCAACGGCGGCATCGAGCGTCCCGATTCGACGACATGCCTGCGCACCTTTTGGTCGCTCGATCTGGCATCGGCCAGCGCTGCCTGGAAGGTGCTCGAGCCCTGTCCGGGAGCGGAGAGAATGCTGGCCGTAGCCGGCGCCGATGGCAACGACTTTTATCTGTTCAGCGGTCAACGGCTGAGCCCAGATCCACCGAATCGCCCGGCGCGTGAGTTCCTGCGCGATGCCTGGCGATATCGACTGGGCCATGGCTGGCAACGCCTGGCCGACCTGCCGCGAGCCGCCGTCGCGGCGCCAACTCCGGCACCGCGATTGGCCGACGGCCGGTTGCTCATCATGACCGGCGACGACGGCACGAAAATCACGTTCAAGCCCGAAACCGAACATCCCGGCTTCCCGCGCGATGTGTTGGCCTACGATCCGGCCGCCGATCGCTGGACATCGCTGGGCCAGACGCCGTTCTCGCGCGCCACGGTTCCCACCGCCGTGTGGAAAGACATGACGATCATCCCCAGCGGCGAGGCGCGCCCCGGTTATCGTTCACCGGAAGTCTGGGCCCTGTTGAATACTCTCAAATAACTTCATCCCGCCAAGTAATTCCCACCACTATCATCGGAGGTTGCTCGCCATGTTACGCTCGCCGCACGCTTTGATTCTCATGCTCTTCCTGGCATTTGCCGGCGCGGCCAGGCCGACCCAGGTCGTCGCCGCCGAACCGTTCATCGAGAAAATCGACCTGTTCCAGGCCGGCAACCTCGGCTACTCGCTGTATCACATTCCAGGCATCGTCGTCACGGCCAAGGGGAGCGTGCTGGCCTGGTGCGAAGCGCGGAAGAAAGGGAGCGATTGGGATGCGATCGATATTCTGCTCCGCCGTTCGACCGACGACGGAAAGACCTGGAGCGAGCCCAAGCGAATCTCCGAAGTGCCCGGGCCGATTACGAAGAATCCGTTTGCCTTGGCCGTCAAGGGCGTCAATGCCGAAGACGTCACCTACAACAATCCGGTGCTGATCGCCGATCGCGACGGCCCAGTGCATTGCCTGTTCTGCGTCGAGTACATGCGCACGTTCTACATGCGCAGCGACGACGACGGCCAGTCGTGGAGCAAGCCGGTGGAGATCACCTCGGTGTTCGAGAATTTCCGTTCGGCCTACGATTGGAAAGTCCTGGCCACGGGCCCCGATCACAGCATTCAACTCCGCACCGGGCGGCTGATCGTGCCCGTTTGGCTGTCGACCGGCACCGGCGGCAACGCCCATCGGCCCAGCGTCACGGCCACGATTTATAGCGACGACCGCGGCCGCACCTGGCACGCCGGAGATATTGCCGTTCCCTGCACGGACGAATGGACCAACCCCAACGAGACGGTGGCGATTGAGTTGGCCGACGGCCGCGTAATGTTGAACGTGCGCAGCGAATCGAAGGCCCATCGACGGATCGTCACCATCAGCCCTGACGGCGCCACCGGCTGGAGCACGCCCAAGTTCGACGACACGCTCGTGGAGCCGATTTGCATGGCTGGCATCGTGCGCTATTCCACGACCGAAAGCGGCGGCCGGAATCGCATCTTATTCTGCAATCCGGATAACCTCGAACGCCCAGGCAGTGAAATGCCAGGCAAGTTCCGTGACCGCAAGAACATGACCGTCCGAATCAGCTACGACGAAGGCCAGACCTGGCCGGTGAAGAAATCGGTCGAGCCGAGTTGGAGCGCGTACAGCGACATTGCCGTGACCAAGAGCGGCACAATCCTGTGCTTCTACGGCCGCGGCCCAAAGTCCGGCTTTGCTGGCGACCGGCTGACGGTCGCTCGCTTTAACTTGGAATGGCTCACCGACGGCAAGGACCGACCAACGACGCAGCCGCAAAAGCTCGTTGCCGCACTGAATTGCATCAACCTGGCGAGCGGCAAGCGCGAGCTTGCCGGTAGGTGAAGCCGAAAGAGCGGTCTACGTTGCTGGACCGGACGCTCGCGGGGGTAGCCCTGTCATGCGATCGGACAGGCTACCAATCGCGAACGGCCGGACCGCCTGTCAAATTCCCGGAAAAACCTCATGGATCTGGGGTCAGCGTCACTACCCACCGGCTCGCGCTGCCGGCTGTTGCCGGTAGAAATCGCTGAAGATTGCATACAACTCCGGGTGCCAATGCTCCAGCAATTCGGGCCGCATGAAAAACATCTCCGTGGCCACGGCAAAGAACTCGGACGGGCTGGTCGCGCCGTAACAATCGAACAGTGTGTTATGCCCGTGCTGGCAGTCATGCACCAATTGCTGGTAATGCTCGGCAAAGACTTTGGTCCAGCGCTGGAACTGCTCGTCGCTCTCCAGCGGCGGTGTGCCGTCGACGTTGCGGCCGTTGAGCATGTCGAGTTGATGGGCGAACTCATGGAGCACAACGTTGCTGCCGTGCCGCTCTCCGCGCCCGCCGCTCAGCACATCGGACCAGGCCAGCACGATGGGCCCGCGATACCAGGTTTCACCCTCGCGGGCCGAATCTCCTTCGAGCACCACGCCCGAGGCGCTGAAGGTCTTCCCTTGCGCGACGTAGGCGGTTGGGTAAACGAGAATCGAGAGCACGCGGTCGAAATACTGCTCGTCGAAACCGAGCACCAGGATCGCCACGTGAGCCGCGATGGTCACGCGGATTTCGTCCGTCATCGTCAGTCCGCCGCAACCTTCCCAGTTCTTTTCGGCGACGAACACCCGGACGTAATCTCGAATCTTGGCTTGCTCCGCGGCCGTGAGCAGGGCGTACAGCCGGACGTTATGCCGTAACACGTCCAGCCAGTCGGACGGAAACGGCTGCCCGACGAGCGCCCGTCGCCTGCGGTTCTTGAGCCAACGAAAGAACACGAAGCGCCCTTAGGGTAAATGCGGCCGCACGACCAAAGTCCGCACCTTGTAGCCCTCGGCATTCTGATGCAGTCGATCGGCGACGAACAGTTCTTCCCGGGGCTTGCCGTCCGGACCGAGGAAGGCATCGAACAGTTCGATGTAGTCCAGGTTCTGGCCCTTGGCCACGTAGTCTTTGACCAGCCGGTTGGCCTCTCTTTGCTGCGCCTCCTGCGACCAACGTTTGGGGCTGGGATTGATCGACAGGAAGGCAATTCGCGTTTCGGGCAACGCGGCTCGAATCTTTTCAACCAGAGCCTGAAAATCGACCAGCACCTGCTGCGGCGTCTTGCCGGCGTTGATGTCGTTGTTGCCGGCGCCACCACGATCAGCCTTGGCTTGTAGGAAATAAGGATGCGGTCGGCGTAGTACACCACGTCGGACATTTGGCATCCGCCGAACCCACGGTTGACGACCTGATGATCGGGGAAGTCCTGCGCGAGCGACGTCCAGCGCCTGATGCTCGATGAACCGGTGAACACGATCGCGCCCGTCGGCGGCGGACTCTTCTGATCACTGGTTTCGTAGGCCTTGATCTCTTTCTCAAACTTCAAGCTGGGCGAGGGACTGTCGGCTGCCCACAACAAGGGCGCAGTGAAAAGTAAAACTAAAGCCGGCATTGTGCAACGAGCAGCGAGGATCATGGGCGGGGCGACTCCGAGCGAGGGACGGCGTGGTGTTCATCATCATACGCACAAACCGTGGCCTGTGCATCTGGCCACTTCTCGCGGGCATTGGGCCGCCTCCGGTGGAAATTTCCCTGTAACATTCGATTCCATTTCACGCTCTGCCAATGAAGGGGGCAGGGCGGTTGATCTGGCGTGTCATCAGGCATAATGCGATTCAGGAATTGATCCCATGAGGGTTTACGTCGAATCAGTCCTGGACTGCTCGCCGGATCGGGCTTGGTCCGAGGTCCGGACTTCCCGACTGCTGCTGGAGGTGATTCGCCCGCTGCTGCGATTCGTGCCACCGCAAGGTGCGAGTTTCCCATTCGAATGGGAGCAAAGCACGACAGTCCGCGGCAGGAGCTACGTCTTGGGCTTGATTCCGCTTGGGCTGCACACCATCCAATATGAACGGGTCGATGCCGACCGCCGTGAGATTCAAACGCGTGAGGCAAACCGCCTGGTTCGCCGCTGGGATCACCTGATCTCGATCCGCGAGATTTCTGGCGAACGCACCCTTTATTCAGACGAGATCGATATCGCGGCCGGACCAATGACCTGGCTCATGTGGCTATTTGCACAGTGTTTCTATCGGCATCGGCAATGCCGCTGGAAGCGCGTCGCCAGGAGGCTGTCCGCTGTCTAACGCCGACAGGGATTCGAAACCCGGCGCGAATCGATCTTAACGATCCATATCAACGGCCGGCGCGGCTCGTCGAAGCACGGGCACTCCCGGTGCCCGGCAGGAACCGAGGTCGGAATCTGATCTGCAACCGGCTTGGGCGGAACCATGGGAAAGAAGGGGCTGTTCTGCTTCGCGGCTGCCGGGTCGATCTTGCTCAGCTCCAGCAGGGCCACCTTCGCTTCCGGCCGGGGGCAAGCGTTGACGTACTGCACGATCGGAATCCGCAGTCCGGCCGTTTCGCCTTCCGCATGCTCGAACAAAGCCACCAGCGTCGGCAGCGCCGACCAATCTTGCCAGCGTGCGAGATCCGCGATCACCAGATCGGCGAGCGGCGGACGATCGAGCAACAAACGCAACGCTGCAGCCAGGCGATCTTTGGGAATCACCCGCTCTTCTTCGCCGTGAAAGCGAATCGCCAGCACGGCGGCCGAAATATCCGGGCGAGTCGCCGCCGGATTCTTGAGGAACTGTTCTTCCACCCGCGCCAATCCATCCACTCCGCGCAGCCGCAAGTAGCAGGCAAATGCCGCATCGAGACACACCCGCACGTCCTCGTCGCGACTTTGGATCAGTCGTTCGAGGTAGGGCAGATCGGCTTCGTTGCCGCAAACTCCCAGCATGGTCAAATACAATCGGCGATGGCTGGGCTTCGTCGCAGGTTTATTGATCCAGGCCAGCAACGGATCGTGTTGGATCTGGCTTTTGAAATCCTTGAGATCTGCGTAACTCGCCTTGGCAAACTCACCATAGGCGTCATCGCTCAACAGTTGCTCGCGATCCTCCAGGAACCGCTGAAAGAACGCCAGCCGCTGAGGGCCGGCGAGCGGCAAGGTGGCGAGCGAACGCAAATACTCGACCGAACGGTCGGTCAACGGATTGGGGGCCAGCCAGAACAGGTCGTTCGCCTGGTTCGCCGTAATATAAAAGCGAGAGCCATCCGGCTCTTCGCCAAAGTAGTTCTTCTCGATCTGCAACGAGCGGCCCAGCAGGTTGCGGCCCTTCAAAGTTTCCACGATTTTGAACGTGCGTGGTCGGCGTCGACGCTCGGGTCGGCTGGTTGCAGCCTGGCGATGACAACCACGTCGGCCGCGGCGATTTGCTCCATGAGAGTCGGCCCCGAAGCTTCGCAAAAAGGGCACGCGCTGGCCCGTGATGCCGCCGAACTCAGGCAGCAGAGAATTGCAATGGTCCCAGGCAGAATTGCCGTTCGCATTTTCGACGAAACCAGGCTGCTCATCTTCGTTTGCCTCGGATGATCCGGAGGTTGGAATTCTGGCGGAATCAGGTCGGCCAGAGTCTCTAAGAAAGACCCCCTCGCTGCAAGAGCAGAAGCGGCCTCACTCTGGTGCTAGCTTCTGCAACTTTCGTTGCAGCGACCGGCGATGAATGCCCAGGCGGCGCGCGGCCTCACTCACGACTCCACCGCAGTCTGATAGCACGCGATGGATGTGCTCCCACTCGGCCCGCGCCAAGCTCGGCGCCTGGTAATCTGCAAGAGTTCCCTCCAAGACCGGGCTCTGGGCTCGAGCGAAGGCGGCCAGAATGTCGTCTGCGTCGGCCGGTTTCGAAACGTAGTTCGTGGCCCCCAACCGCATGGCATCGACCGCCGTGGCAATGCTGCCGAAGCCGGTGAGCATGACCACCTTGGTCGTTGCATCAATGCGTTTCAGTTCCTGCAAAAGCTCCAAGCCCGATCGCCCCGGCATCCGCAGATCGACAATTGCTAACTCGGGCGACTCCTCGCGCGAACTCGACCGCCTGGTCATAGTTCGCGGCCGCTCGCACCTGATATCCACGCCGTTCGAGTGACCGCGCCAAGTGACGCCGGAAAACCTCGTGATCGTCGACCACCAGGATGCTCGGCAAATCGTCCCTCGCAAGCGCACGCGGGCTAACCTTCTGCACGGCCGGTTTGTTCTGGAGAGCGCTCATCGAAGCAAATTCAACTCGTTCACGGACGGCGAAGGAATCATTGTAGCCTCCCAACCGACACGCTGCCTGGGGCAAACTGTCGCACCCGGCGAATTGATGCCGCGGGAACCACCGATTCCATCCCGCCTACTCCAAATCCGCGTATATCCGCACGTATCCGCGGCCCCATTCAAGCCGTGCCAGCTACGAAACCAAAACCGTTGACGGCGCCAGCGGCAGGCGGATCGTAGCCTTGGTCCCAACGCCCACGGTCGATTCGAGCGTCAGGCTGCCGCCGATTCGCTCGACGACGCGCCGCGCCAGGAACAATCCCAGACCCATGCCCGAACCTGGCTCCTTGGTCGTAAAAAACGGTTCGCCCGCGCGATGCAGAACCTCGTCGGCCATGCCTGCCCCGCTGTCGGCGATTGAAATCGCCAGCCACGAATCCTGGCTGACGCACGTAATTCGCACGCGTCCGCTGGCGGGCGAGGCGTCGAAGCCGTTTTGCACCAACGCTCGCAAGCTCTGGCAGAGCGCAAGCTTCGGCACGCGGCAGCAACGCGACGCGCCGTCGGCGGGCATTTCGAATTCAATCCGGTCCGCGGTGCTCAGTTCGCGGAAGGCTGATTCCACCAATTCTTCCGGCGAGAGTTCAACCAGCTCTTCGCCAACGCTTTCACCAGCCCCTGCTGCCATGGAATCGAGAATTCGCCGACAACGATCGACCTCGGCCCGAATCAGTTGCACGTCATGAACCGTCTGTTCGCTCAAATCGCTGTCGGCCAGGTCCAGTTCCAAATCGCGGGCCAGTATGGCAATGGTCGAAAGCGGCGTCGCCAGTTCGTGGGCTGCGCCGGCAGCCAGCGTGGCAAGCGCGGCCAGCTTGTCGCTTTGCGATTTCCGCTGCCGAGCCTCGTACAATTCGGCATCGCGCCTGGTGAGTTCGGTGGAAATTCGGGTAATAAAATAGACGATGAACGTGGCAGCGCCGCCGAAGGCGATCAGGCTTCCTTGCAGGTGCAGACTCATCGGCCCGGGAGCCGTTCGCGTGCCATGATGCATGGCATGCTCGTGATCGTGTCCGTGCTCCAACGCGCCCAACGAAACGTGGGCAAAGAATAAGAATGCAAAGCAGAGAAAGGCCGCGATGTCGAGCACCCAGGCCCAACTGCGCCGGCAGGATCGCCGCAGCCAGCACGGAATATTGACCAGATAAAAAACCGTGAAGGGATTGGCTGGACCGCCCGTATAGTAAAGCAGCACGGTCAGCAGCAGCATTGTCGAGCATCATCAGCGAGCCCGAAATCCATTCGCCGCGACCGGCCCAATCAGGGCAAGTGAACGAACGGCTTCGCAGCCAAAACCCCAAGGCGACGTTCGTGGCCGCCGCCAGACCGAGAACGGCCAGCAGTTTGTCCAGCGGCACCTCGATTTGCATCCAATCGTGGACGACGACAATGGTAGCCAATTGGCCGGCCAAGGCTGCCCAACGCAATTTGTGCAGCCAGGAAAGGTTGATCCGCGTCCGCTCGGTCAGCAGACTGGCGTCGGTTCGCGGCGAACCCGGGGACGTGGCGATCGATTCCTGGTTCATGAGAGCAATATCCGGCATTTACCAGCGTGCTGCGCCATCAATCCAGTATTACGAGCCCGCACGTCACACTCCAGTGGTTTCCGCGGGTCGCCCGACGCCCGCCCCCCCATTCCCGGACCGTTAACGCCTTGCATTCTCGTACTTCAGTGTTTATCTTGGACCGCGATCAACGGCTACGGATGCGGCCGGCATCGAGCGGATGTAGGACGCGCCATTCATGAACGGTAAGCGAACATTCCGGTGGCTACCAAAGGCCAGGCTAGGCCGTGCGCGTGCGTGGCCTGTTGGCCGTCTGGTTTGCCGTGCTCAATCTGGGCGTTTCGCTCCCTGCGCTCCCCGTTGAAAAGGCCTCTTCGCAGCCGTTTCCCTGCCAGGACCATCGTTGCGGCTGCCGCGACGCCGATCATTGCTGGCGATCCTGCTGCTGCATGACGTCGCGAACAGAAGTTCGCCTGGGCCCTGGAGCACGGCGTCACACCGCCGGCTTCCTTTTACGCCCAGCAGCCGCAGCCAGTTAAAACGGCCAGTTGCTGCGCGAAGCGTCACGGCAAAATTGCATCCGCCACGAGTTCGCCGCGCAACGCCAGCCGCAAATCGGGCGGCCGCAAGGCCGGCGAGCAGGTGGCCCTGCTCGACGCCCTGCGCTGCCATGGCGAGAGCATCTCCTGGGCTGTCGCCGTGCCGGCCAGCTTGCGGCCGGATACAATCGTCCGCGATCTGCTGGCCGAGGGTACGAGTTCTGCGCTGGCTGGCGAGCCCGCGCTAACCGTCTCCGCCCCATCCTTTGCCCCCCCGGTCCCTCCTCCGCGCTGCGGCTAGGAAACGAACTCGTACCTCGGTTCGTTTTCATTGCTTAGCCGTAGCTCTGTGCTCTGCCCGCGTGGGCTGTTGCGCCCTTTTTCTGCCGACAACGCGCTTTCGGCTGCGCCGGTGTTTCCGGTCGCCGGACGTGTGCGCCATGGCCTTCTTTCGCCGTGGTCAAATTTACTTCTTAACTTCTACGCAGATGGAGATTTTTGCAATGAGACTTTCCTTACTTGCGTCCCGAATCGCTCGGCGTCGTCGCGCCGGTTTGACGTTGATGGAACTGGTTGTGGTGATGGTCATCCTGATCGCTCTGGCCGGCATCATTCTGCCGCTGTTTCCGAGCATGCTGACCAGGGCTCACACTTCGTCCACCGCGACGAATATTGCCGAGGCGAGCAAGGCGGTTCAGTTGTACTACAACATGTACTCGGGGTATCCGAATAACCTCGACAACTTGGTCCCAGGTGGCGCGGGGATCATCGGTCGCGTCCTACGTGGCAGCGGCCACTACTGCATACGGCGGAACACCCGGCTCGGGCGGCGACCTGGGAGTGCTTACTTTCACAGCGGGCGACGCGAACATCACCGCTCTGAACAATGCCGGGATTAGTACTGTCCTCAACGTAGTCGCGTCACCGTCCAACCCCACCTTCAACCCATACAGCACAACCGCGCTGACCACAGCCCCGACACCAACAGTGCTGTCCTCGAGCGTCTCGGTCGTCCAGGTCAACCCCGCCGCTGTGGCGCGAGAGTTGGGAATCAACCCGGTCATCACCACCACCACACCGACAGGAGGAGGAACGCCGACAACAACAACCGCGTACGGTACCTATGTCCTGTTTGGCTTGGGCGACTATAGCGCCATGGCCGGCACGACCATGCAAGAGGCGCCGGTTCATTTCGACGACGGGGCCGGTGGCAGCCCGGACGTGATTTACGGCCGGTTCGGTCTCATCTTCCAGACTCAAGATGGCACGGGGGTCGCACTCCCGCAAGCGAAGTTTGTCGGCGTCGTTGACCTGGCCGACACGGGCGGCATCACCGACGCGTCGGACCACATCCAGACCTATTTCCAGTTGAAGTAACCGAGCAGGGCAGGGCGTCCTGTGGTCGACGGATCGACCACGGGGCGGCTTCTGTTCTGCAAGCAACACAATCGACTGCGAAGGCTTGGTACGGAGTGCCTGACCTACATTCATGCTCCGCACACCTGCCGATGCCCATGAATTCGGAAGATTGCCAAGGCCCGCCCAGTTGCAACACTATTGCAAATGACATTGACAATCAGTTGGAGATCGCTTAGCATGCCTGAGTTACGGTGCTTGCAAATAGCTGCGAAAGACCATGAAATCCGCCCTGAGCCAAACCCTGGTTCGGTTGACGCTGGCCGCTTATCTGGCGGCGAGCGGCCTGGGCACCGGTCTGCACGCGCTATTCGACTGCGAGCATCACGACGAGCACCATCACGGCCTTACGGCAGCGTTCGTTTGCATCGCAACAGACTCGGCCGGCGTGCTCGACGCGGCCTCGGATCATATCCACGACGCCGAGAATGGTTGCCCGGTCTGTCAGTTTCACAGGCTGGTGCAGCTTCACGTTGTGGCCAACTGCCAATTCCGCGGAGTCGCAGTCATCGAAATGCCGCTGTTCGTCCGCGAACAACCGGCGGCGTCTGGCAAACGGTCTCCCTATTCGCCGCGCGGCCCTCCCGAGCCCGCGGTCTCTCTCGCTGTGAGATTTGACGCCACGCTCGCAGGACTTTCCTACGAGTTCCAGCGGCAATCTCTCACGACAACCGGTTCTGCCACGGCACTGCTGCTGTGCGCGGACCCGCGGCTTGCGGTGCGCGTTTCGTGGCCTGTCGAGCCGGAACATCGATCCGATGCGCGCTTCTGTGTGCGATCGAGCGAGCGAGTTTTCTTCCGCGAGTTGCGCTGCTCGGCTTTGGGCCGGTGGCGGCTCGTATCCAGAAGTCATCGAATACCAATCGGGAGATTGTGAAATATGAACGCCTCGAACATCGAACTGAAACTGATTCGTGCCCGTCAGCGTCGTGGCTTGACGTTGATGGAACTGGTCGTCGGTGATGGTCATTCTGATAGCCCTGGCGGGGATTCTACTCCCCTTGTTCCCCAACATGCTGAACCGGTGCATACGTCGTCGTCGGCCACCAGCGGCGCGGAACTGAGCAAAGCCATTCAGACCTACCAGGGGCTGTACTACGGTTATCCCAATGGCATGGAGAATCTGGCAACGGGCTCCGGCACTCTGTTCCAGGAAATCGCCACCGTCTCGGGCGCGACGACCGCGGCCCCCGCATCGAATTATCTGGCGCCCGTCGCGCTGACCGCGGGCACCGCCAATGCGCCAATCAGGTGGGCATTACGAACCTGACGACGCTCGTCGAATCGACCGGCAATACGACTGGAAACTGGACCCCGACGTTCTTTCCCTACGCCGGCACGCCTGTCCAGCCGACGAATACGGTTCCAGCCGGTGCGAACATTACGCTGGTCACGACCGGAACCAACGTGGCGACGCTCGGCGCGACAGCGGTCGCGAATCTTGGTTTGATCAATGGCGCGACTTACGTCGTTTTCGGCATCGGCAGCTATACCACGATGTCGGGCAAGACGGTGGACGACGTGCCGGTCCATTTCGACGACAACCCGCTGTACAGCCCGACCAAAGCCTATGCACGGTTCGGCGTTGTGTTCCAAGTGGCCGACTCCAACGGCACGCGTTGCCTCAGGCGATCTATGGCGGCGCCGTCTCGTTTCACGACCCGGGCGACGGCGGTGTGGTGGGGACCGATGCTCATATTGCCGAGTACTTCAACAACATCAGCACGAACAACTAACGATGACGAGTCGATGGCTATGCGAACAACAGGGCCGTCCTGTGGTCGAAAACCGGCCACAGGATGGTCCGTTCTTAACAGAACCGGAGGCGAAACAGGTTTGATCGACCAAGACGCGGTGGTTTTCCGGCAGGGTGAAGCTGGCGCCTACTCCTCGGCGTCCGCCGGTGCGCTGGTGCGCGCCCCGGGCTGAAAACCAAAACCGTGCCTTGAGCAACCGCGCCTGCGACATTTTGCCACATTGTGGCAAAGTTCGTGGGGGCTACGCTGGAGTGGCTTTTTACGTCCCCCAATTTACGCCACCCCGTTCCAGACAAAACAGTCGAGGAGAAGACACATGACGTGCATCGATCGAAAACAGAGCCGGTTTCGCCGCGGCTTGACCCTGATGGAGTTGGTCGTCGTGATGGTCATCCTGATTGCATTGGCCGGCGTGGTCCTCCCCATGCTGCCGAGCTTCTTGACCAAAGCTCACGACACGACCACCACCACGAATATCTCGGAAGTCAACAAGGCCATGACGGGCTATCTGAGCACCAATTTGAGCTATCCCAACCAATTGGATTCGCTCGTCGATGACACAGGGAAAATATTCGCGGGGGTCATTTTCAGCCCGAGCAATCCCAATCAGCAAAACACTTATACGCCGCCCGGTGGTTCGACCGCCATTACACCGCTCACCTTGGGCAGCCTCACTGCGGGCACGTCGTCCAGCCTTGTGGCCGGCGGCATCACGAATCTGGTGCAATTGAGTTCCTCGTACGCGAACTATGGCGGGCCAACCTATGGCGCCCTACGGCGCGCGCCGCCGCCGACCCTCATCACCGTCGGCTCGACGACCAACCCGACCACGAATACCACCTCGTACCCCAGTGTGGTGTTTGCCGACCAGAACTACATTTACGGCAAGCTGTACATCCAGCCCGTTTACGATTCCAACAATGTGGAGTGCCAATATGTCGTTTTCGGGCTTGGCCCGTACTGCACGATGATTGGCTCACGGAGTTTCGGCCTGTTCGACGCCCCGGTCAGCTTCGGCGAGCATTACTTCGAGCAGCCGACACAAGCGTACGCCCGCCTGCTGTGTGTTTTCCGCGTCTACAACGACGGCTCGCGATGCGAGTTCGTAGGGTCAGCGCATCCCGACGCAACCGGCCTGGGCACCTTCGATATGCACTTGCAGGAGTACTATCAAACCAACAACGGATCAACGACAGCACCGGCAACTGGGAGTTAGTTGCGTAGGTCAGGCACTCCATGCCTGACCGATGATGTGGGGGAGAACACAAACCACGGGCCGGCAACGTTGCCGACCCAGGAGTGTCAGGCGTAGGTCAGGGCTTGCCCTGAAAATGGATCGGCGTTCGATCGACAGTCAGGGCAAGCCCTGACCTACGATTCTGGCAAACGATTCGGAAGTGCCTGACCTATAGAATCTGGAACCAACAGGATCTCTAACCGTTATTAAATCGCCAGCGCTGTCGAAAAAACCGACATCGCCCTGGACCTGAAATCGAATCGTAATTCGTATGCGTCTCATGCAACTCTCCGAAAACGCCGCTATTCGGCCGCAAAACTTGCTTTGCGCCGAATGGGCGGCTTCGGCACACCCCTTGCTTTCCAAGCGGCCATCCTTGTTGGCTCGTTTTTGGAAATTCAATTGGGAGGTGCGTATTCGCAAACGCTTAGGTTTGACGTTGATCGAGTTGGTCGTGGTCATGGTGATCCTGATGGCCTTAGCCGCCATTGTCTTGCCGATGTTCCCCAGCATGATCGAACGCGCTCACCGAGCCTCGCAAGGAACCAATACCCGCGAAATTACCAAGGCAATCCTAATGTATCAGTCGATGTACGGCAACTATCCCGATGGCTACGATCTGATGACCGACGGCACGAGCAATGATCAACTACATGCCCTCGGCACCGGAGCCAGTCCCATGCCCCTCGGCGAGCTCGCCCACCGCGTCTCACCAACTACCTGGGCTTCACGAACCCCGTAGGGGGCTACGTTAAAGCCGCAGCCTTGACGGCGAACGCGCAGACCGCCCTGACCAACGCCGGTATCAACAACCTATATCCGATGGCGAATAACGTTGCGTTGACGAATGGCGTGCCGGCCACGACCGGATACACCGGGACCGTTGGTTTTACGCCCACGTTCAACCCGTACCCGAGCGACGTACCAACCCCCATAAATATCAGCGCAGCAACAACCCTGCCCGCGGTCATTTACGTCAACGGTTCGGGCATTCTGGTAGCGAACCTCGCGAACCCGGCGATCGTTAACTCCGGAAGCACCACGCAATTTGTCATGTTCGGGCTCGGCAAACGCTGCAGCGCGGTCGGCACGACGCATGGCCAACGCCACGTACAACTTCCCCAACGATGCGGTTCACGAGAATCCTGACCTGGTTTACGAACGTTTCGGCGTGATCTATCAGGTAGAGGGCCCCACCGGGGCCGGGCTGTCGTCGGCCCAGTTCATCGGGGTCGTGGCCATCGAGTCCAACGTGCTGTTGGGCGTGGATAAGGTCAGCGAAAGCTATACGGAAAACCTGCCCCAGGCCTCGGCGCCGGTCGCAGGCCCCGGAATCTAACGAGGGTCTGATTAAATGACGTTTGTGAGGTTGTTGTTCGTCGAAACTTGACAACTTCAAGATACACCCGAGCTTGTGCCGGACTTGGTTGTCCGGCACAAGCTCGGGTTCGATTGCGTAGGTCAGGCATTCCGTGCCTGACAAATGATGAGGGATAAGCACGATTGGCGTTCGCGATACTATAGCCCGTTGGTGTCAGGCGTAGGTCAGGGCTTGCCCTGACAATGAATCGGCGTTCGATCGACAGTCAGGGCAAGCCCTGACCTACGATTCTGACAAATGATGAGGGATGGTCACGACTGGCGCGCTCACAATGTTGGAGCTCGTTGATGTCAGGCACAGAGTGCCTGACCTACATGTTCCTGAACAACCACGGAAAAGATCGGCCGGAAATGCACGGGAATGCACGGAAATATGCAGAGCCGGGGTGCCATGCCCACGCTTGCCTTGGCATGCGCCGCAGCGGCGTCTCGAACGCTCGGCTGTGTCGTCCAATTCGCGTGCATTCGCGTGTATTTCCGGCCAACGTTCTTCGGTCGGGCGTGGAGGTTTTTGCATGAACCATCGCAAAGTGAGCGAACGAATCGCTTCCCGACGGCGAAGTGCCTTGACCTTGTTGGAATTGGTCGTCGTGATGGTCGTGCTCGTGGCCTTGGCGGGGATGACGCTGCCGCTGTTTGATAACGTGAGCACCCAGAGCCGAACGTCAACGACGCTCGCCAGCCTGCGGCAACTTCAAACTTTGATTCTCAACACCTACGTTCCGAACATGAAAGGCGCCGACATTGCGGCCGGAACCTCCACCGCCGGCGTTCAAATAAACCCTAACGGGCTTCCGCGAAGTTCACCGACGGCCCAGCCGATGCTCATTTGGCTGTTCCACAACCCGGCGTCAAGCTACGGCACCGACACGGCGACCCAGAACACATACGCTCCGGTGACGCAACTCGGCTGGAACGGGCCGTATCTGATGGGCGGCACCGCGACGTACCCAGGCCTCAATCCAAACGCAGCAAACGAAGGCTTTACCACGACGTATGGAACGCCTCCCAGCGGGACAACGCCGGGCGACCAGACGGTTCTCGATGGCTGGGGCAACCCGATCGTGATTGTGTACGTCCACGACCAGACTTCGTCGAGCTACTACTCCGTGCTTCTTTCCGCGGGCGCAAATTTGGCGCTCGATTCAACCTTTTCCACGTACCCAAGCAGTCCGGTTCCCGTCACGATCGGTATTGACCCGACGACCGGCCTGCGATCGCTGGTAACCACCGGGAGCGGCACGACGATTTACTATCCGTATTGGCTCCCACTGCTTTACTATCCAAATTGGCCCTCGCTGCAATGATCACGCCCCACAATTACGTCGGACGAAGCGCCGGCTTCACTCTCGCCGAGATGCTTATTGTGCTGGCAATTCTGGCTATCACGACGACGATCGCGGTGCAGTCACTGGTCCCGGTGGCGAGCCAGGCTCGCTATAGCGCCACGGAACAGACACTGACGACGATAAAAAACGCCATTATCGGCTCTCCAACCGGCGCCGCCAACCCGGGCGTAACTTCCGGATTCGTAGCGGACATGGGGCGTTTGCCAATGACTTTGGCCGAACTGTTCTTGAACCCGTCTAACCTGTCCACGCCACAGACCTTCAGTGCTGTCCAGGATGCGACCTTGAACGCGTCCACGGTTACCGTCATCAGCGGTTGGAATGGGCCGTACATAACCACGCCGGTAGGCCAAACCGCGGCGACCGCCATCGTCGACGGCTGGGGACAAAGCATCATCGGGCCGCATCGCTTTGCAACCACGGATTGGACGGTTTGGTCGAGCGGACCAAACGGGGTTGATGACACGACTGCCGGTGGGCTTACATCAATCTCCGGCGACGATATCCCGCTGGTGATCTATCCCACGGATTATCAGGCCGCCTCCATTACGGTGACTACGTCTGAGATCAGCGGCGGCGCACTGGCACCGCCAACCCTAGCTACGGGCGAATACGTCGAACTGTATTTGTATACGATCAACGGTGGAAACGTCACGAACGATATGACAGTCGTCAATGTCCAATACGATGGGCTACTGGGCCCGACGCAGGGTAACGTCTTGTTTATCCAGCCAACCGCGACGGTTAAGACCACGTCTTCAAGTTATACGTTCAACCTATACGGATCGCAGGCAAATAGCCTGAGTACGCAACAAGCGTCTCCGGCCTTTAATTTCACGTTCAGTCCGGCGGCGTCATCTCCGGCGCTGCCGTTGACATTGAATGCGGGGATGATCGTCTTGCAGGCGGCGCATTACACGTCGGCCGGCGCGATCAAGTACCGGAGCGTCCCAATTGTTGCGAGCTTGACTCCGCGCGTGACCCTGAATCCGACCCTGGTTCTGCAATGAAGTCAACCGCCTCGTGGAGTCGTCGCTTGTTCATTCAAAGTAGCACTCAAACCATAGTCCTCATCACCCGCGAACGCATTGTGTGCGCGGACGTGAAGCTCGGCCCTGCGCCGCAGATCAAAGCGCTGTGGCAGCGGCTCAAGCCCGATACGGATGACCCGGCCACGCTCGTCGAAACCGCCATCCGGCTGGGGAAAAAGAAGCCGGGCAAGGTCGTCGTACTGAGCAGCGACTTGTGGACGCAGACGCTCAAGATGCCGGTCGATGCCACGCGCGGACTTTCGGATCAGGAACTTTCGCGGGCCTTGGGCTTCGAGGCCGAGCCGCTGTCGGGCATCACGGCCTTCGATTCGCAGGTCGGCTTCGCGGCCATGCCTTCCGACGGACAGCACCGCGAATTCTGGATCGTGCAAACGCCCACTTCGCAATTGCAACAAATCGACGATGCCGTCCACCAGGCCGGCGGCCAACTCCTCGGGCTTGGGCATCCGGCCGGCATCCCGCATCCACTCACCGACCATCCAACCGGCGGCTCGTGGCAGCGCGTCGAGTTGTGGCCCAACGCGATCGTCTGCGTGCGCTCAGCGCCGGGCATTCGCTGCAAGTTCACGTCATCAATGCCGACCCCGCACAGCGGACCTGGCGGGTGACGGTCGATCCCTGGCGAAACGTCGAGGGGAGCAGCCCCGACTGCGAATGGCTGATTCCCGACGTCGGCGTTGCGGCGCCGAAGAGCAGGGGCCGGTCTTCAGCCTGTTTTCCGAAGAATCTTTGCGATCGTGGCTCACGGCCTGGGCCGAACAGCTCTTCAGCGCTTCGCCGGGCGTGCCGCTGGTGCGGCCGGCGCCGCGGCCGATGTCCAAGGAGCGACGCCTGGCCATCACCGGCGGCCTGACCGTGGCGGCCGCCATGATCTGCTTTGGGCACTACACGCTCACCGAGCGGCAGATCGCCGATTTGCAAGCTCAAACCAAAGCGATCAACGAACAGGTGACCAGCCTCACCGCTTTGAAGAAGCAGGCAACCGACCTGACGACCAAACGCGACAAATTGCGCGGCGAAATGCAGGCCCTGAGCCAGAAAGTGCAGGACTGCACGGCCACTTTGGCGGCCCATCGCTTGCGTTGGCAGAAGCTGCTGGAATTGCTGGCCGAGCATCGTCCGCAGCATCTGCTCGTTCAGAAAATCGATAGCAGCGGCGAACGGCTCAACATCACCGGGCTGTGCCTGGGCCCGCATCCGGCCAACGAACTGGCCAGCGACTTGGAAACACGGCTGCGCGAGTTGGGATGGCGCGTTCAACCTGCCCGGCAAGAGGCCGGCAAGGCTCTGGCCAGCGGCGATCCTTGGAAGTTTGAATTGGTGCTGAAAGATTTCGCCCCGACCACGAATGCCACGGCGGCGATTGATCCCGCGCGGCCGGGCGCTCCGCCGCGACCCGCCGTTCCCCAACAACCAGTGAACAAGGTGGCCAGCTTCCGCGAGCCGATAGAAGGAGGCAAGCCATGACGCCCACCACGAATCGCGAAAAAATGCTGATGCTGATCCTGCCCGCGGCGCTGATCCTGGGCTTGTACAGCTTCAAGCTGTCGGGCCTGCGTTCGCGGCACACGACGGCCGAGACAGCGCTGGCCGCGGCTCAGAAAACCACGCCCGCTCCGGCGCAATTCCAGGCCGAGCGGAAGAGGGCGCGGATTTGAATCTGGAATTGGCGGACATCGAAAAACAGAATCTGGAGTGGGCCGGCCGCTGGCGAAAGTTGCAGGATGATCGCTCCACGGATTCGACGCTACGGATCGAGGCCGTCGAGGATCTGACAGCGTTGTTGAATCACAATCGCCTGACGCTCGTCGACGAGGAGCCGGCCGAAGGAACCGAGGCGGGCAAGCTCCCCATGGCCCTGGAGCGCGTGGCCACGCTGTTGAAGGAAAAGAATTCCGAAGTCAAGACGCAATTGTGGCGAGTCAGGTTCGACGGGCGTTACGAGGACGTGCTGCGGGCGCTGGAAGAATTGAGCGAAACCGAACCGCTGGCCATCCCGGTACACCTGCAAATGGGCGAGGCCAAGCTCTCGACCGATACCCGACGCTGGACGCTGTTTCTGTGGATTTGAATATCGCTGGCGCAGACCGGCGTGATTGCGTAGGCCGGGCACCGCCCACCATGAGTCGAGTGCAAGCCACGATGGTAGGCGATGTCCTACCCTACAGGTTTCTAGTCCGTGTGCATTATGCAAGATAAAACTCCAGCCACCGACGAGTCGACGCGCGTTTGCCTGGTGCTCGAAGGCTTGCTGGCCGATTGCGTGCGGCAGGACGCCTCGGACTTGCACCTGGCGGCCCGAGCTGCCGCCCTATTATCGGATTCACGGGGTGTTGGGCCCGACCGAGAACTTGGAGCCGGTGCCGGCAGCCGAGATGGAATTGCTGGCCCAGGAGCTGGCCCGAGAAAGCCTATTGACGGCGCTGGGCCGGATCGGCTCGCTCGACGGAGCGCTGACCGCGGCCGACGGCACGCGGTTCCGCTTCAACGTCTTCCGCCGCCAAGGGCGGATGTCGATCGCCCTGCGGCGGCTGGAAGATCGTTTCCGATCGCTGGCGGATCTCGGTTTGCCGACAAGCCTGTACGACCTGTGCGACCTGCCCGACGGACTGGTTCTGGTCGCCGGGCCGACCGGAGCCGGCAAGAGCACCACGCTAGCAACGCTGATCGATCGGATCAATCGCAACCGGCGCTGCCATATCGTCACGATCGAAGACCCGATCGAGTATCTGCACACGCCGCTGATGAGCCTGGTGAATCAGCGGCAAGTTGGGCATGGACACGGAGAGCTTTAACGAAGCTCTGGTCGCGTCGCTGCGGCAGGATCCCGACGTCATCCTGGTCGGCGAAATCCGCGACCTGGCCACGATCCGCACGGCCATCACGGCAGCCGAGACCGGGCACCTGGTGTTCACGACCGTCCACGCCGGCGATTGTGTGGGGACGATCGAGCGGCTGGTTTCCGTGTTCCCGGCCGACGAGCAGCCGGGCGTTCGCCGCCAGATTGCCCTGGTGTTGAAGGCGATCGTGGCCCAGCACTTGATCGTGGCCGACGGATCGGCAAACCGGCCCAGCGAAAACGGCAATCCCGCATCGCCCACGCGGCGACAGCCGCGTCGTGACCAGCGAGGTGCTGATGGCCAACCCAGCGGTTGCCAACCTGATCGCCACGGCCAAGAGCAATCAGATCTATTCGTCGATGGAAACGGGGGGCCACCTGGGAATGCAGACGCTGGAAGAAGATCTGGCGCGGCTGTGGGCGAGCAACCAGATCACCGAGCCGACCGCCATGGCCATGGCCCGCAATCCGCAGATCGTACGCGACCGGGCCGCGAGCCTGCGGAGCAACGGATCGGGCATCTATTTGCGAAAGGCCGTGCGATGAACGACCCATCGGCTCCTGTGCTTTTGGACATGGACGAAGTGAAAGTCGACCCGGCCTGGGCGCTGCGCGTGCCGGCCAGCCTGGCGACCCGCCGGCAGGTGCTGCCGTTCGCGGCGATTGATGGTCACGTGTACGTGGCCTGCGCCAACGATCAAGACCAGGCGGCGCTGCAAGCCGTGGAACGCTACGTCAACATGCCGGTGCGAGCCGAGGCGGCCGATTGCGCCTCGCTCAAGCGGGCCTTGAATCGCATCTTCGGCAACGGCACCTTCGGGCGCGGCGGCGACGGCGCGCCGCTGTTTTCACGCACGATCGATCCGCGGGCAGCAGCCGATCCAGATTCCAGCGATTCCGTGGCCCTGTGCGATGAATTGCTCTACGCCGCGATGGTCCGCGAAGCCTCGGACATTCACATCGATCCGGGCGAGTCGAACGTGCTGGTCCGCTTCCGCGTCGACGGGGTGCTGGAACCCTACCGGCAACTTCCCACGCCGGCGCTGATCGGCGTCATCAGCCGGTTTAAGGTGCTCTCGGGGATGGACATTGCGGAAAAACGTTCGCCGCAGGATGGGCGGTTCACACACCGTCTGGGACCGACCAGTCAGAAGGTCGATATCCGCGTGGCCACGCTTGCCGACGAAGCATGGCGAGCGGATGACGCTGCGGCTGTTGGCGTTGCAAACCGAGTCCCTGACGATCGAGCGGTTGGGGATGAGCCCGTGCGACCTGGTGCATTTCGAGCGGGCGATCACCAAGCCGCATGGCATGATTCTGCTTGACCGGCCCCACGGGGAGCGGCAAGACGACGACGCTTGTACGCCGCGTTGCGAAAGCTGATCCAGCATGCGCAACGGCAACATCGTCACGATCGAAGACCCGATCGAATACGACATTCCAGGCGTGGCCCAGGTCGAAGTGGATTCGGCCGACAAGATCAGCTTCGACCGGGCGCTTGCGGAGCGTGCTGCGGCACGATCCCGACATCGTGATGATCGGCGAGATTCGCGACCGCGAAACGGCCGGCGTGGCGATCAAAGCCGCGCTGACCGGGCATCTGGTCTTCAGCACGCTGCACACCAATTCGGCGGCCAGCGTGGTGACGCGTTTGCAAGATATGGGCATGGAGCGGTACCTGGTCGCGGCCACGTTGCGGCTGGCAGTCGCCCAGCGGTTGGTGCGGCAGGCTGTGCAAGCGCTGCCGCAAGCCGCGCCCGCTGACCGAGACCGAAGCCGTGGCGCTGGCTTGCCCCGAGGCAGCGGGCCGAACGGTCTACGACCCCGGCGGTTGTCTGTATTGCGCTAATCGGGGGTACACCGGCCGGATGGCAATTTTCGAGTTGTTACCGAGCGAAGAGAGTATGTCGCGAGAGATTGCCCAAGGCTGCGACGAGGCTCAGATCATGGGACGGATGCGCGAGCGGGGCGTTTCGACCCTGATCGAGGATGCGGCGGAGAAAGTATTCGCCGGCGAGACTACGGTTCGTGATGTGTTGGCGACTGTCGCCATCTGGTAGCGCAAGAGAGCGGAAGGTTGAGCGTCGATGTCCAGTTTTTCATTCGTAGCACGGGACAGCCACGGCCAGGTTCAGCGCGGCAACTTGGATGCCGCCAGCGCCTCGGCTATGGCCGGTAATCTGCGCGAACGTGGCTGGCTGATCATCGATATTCGACCCGTCGGTGGACAGACCGCAGGACTGTCGGACCAGGTTGCGGTATTGAATCCGTTGCGCTATCTGCCGCCGCGATCGGCCGACGTGGAGCTCAGCTTGCACCAGCTCGCGGTGATGTTGCGCGGCGGGCTGACGCTGTTAACCGCGATCCGCACGGCCGCCGAGCAGTCTGGCCGAGTGACCATGCGCAAGGTCTGGGAGCAAGTGGCGGACAAAATCCAAGGCGGCTCGAGCCTGGCCGATGCCATGGCCGAGCACAAGTGCTTTTCCAAGCTGGTGGTACAATTGGTGCGGGTGGGAGAACAAACCGGCAACCTGGAGCAGGTCGTCGTCCGATCGGCTGACATCCTGGAAAAGCGCCGCAATCTGCTGGGCAGCTTGATGACGGCCATGGCCTATCCGTCGCTGGTGCTGATAGCAGCTATCGGCGTGACCATCTTCATGCTGGTCAGCGTCATTCCGAAGTTGCAGATCTTTCTGCGGCGCTGGGACGCAAGCTGCCGGCAATGACGCAATTCCTGGTCGATTTGGCGGACTACGTGCAGGTCTACATGCCCTATTTCCTGGCCGGCACAGCGGCCTTGACCGGCGCGGCGATCGCTCTATACTCTTGGCCGCCCGGACGGCTCTGGATTGATCGTGCTGCGCTCCGGGTTCCTATCATTGGCGTCCTGTTTCGATTAGCTGCCACGGCTACCTTTTCACGCAGCCTCGGCATTTTGATCCGTAGCGGCATCACGCTGTTGGAAGCCCTGCGGACGGTCGAGCACCTGCACCGTAACCGTTATCTTGCCAATCGCGTCGCATTCGCGCGCGACACGGTCATGCAAGGCGGCACGCTGGCTGAACCTTTACGCATGAGAAGGGCCTTCATGCCGATGTTGTCGGCGATGGTGGCGGTGGGAGAATCGACGGGGACGTTGGACGATGTTTTGGACGAGGTCGCACGGTTTCACGAATCCCAGCTCCAGGTGGCGATTCGCCGCTTCAGCATTATCGTCGAACCCATCATTATTGTAGTCGTCGGGGGAATTGTCGGCTTTGTTTACATATCCTTCTTCATGGCCATGTTTTCGGCCGCAGGATCCGTGCGATGATTGCCAAGCGATCGGTGCGTGCTGCCTGCCTGGCGCTGGGCGTGTTCGCCTGCGCTTGCTCAACCGAAAGCGCTTGGGGCCAGCGGCCAGCGCCGGGGCCGATGCCCGGCCGCGGACCGCCGCCGAACAGCTCGGCCGCTCCGCCCGGCCAGGCCCGATTTCGCGACCCGACCCAACCCAGCCCCGAAGTGCGCGAGGCGATCGAAGCGTCGCAATTCGTTCCCGGCGCCGCGCCGGGTTCGACCGCCGCTGCGGCGCCGGTGATGCCGCAGGTGACGCTCAAGGCCCGCCTGGTGGGATCCGTCGGGCGTCCGGTCGCCATCCTAGATGTTAACGGCCACATGTTCACAGTGTATTCAGACAGCGAAACGACGGTTGCAAATCCTGGCGGTGGCGCAACTACGTTGCTGGTCCGATCCATCACGGCCAGCGAAGTGCAGATTGAAGTGCTTCCGATGAAGAAGCTGCTGATATTTCATTAGCGTCGTCATCCATTTGACGCAAACGGCAAAGGTTGGGTCCATGGACGGACGAGGCCTGGTGAAGCAAATTCTGATCGCCATCGCGCTGGTGGGCAGTTGCGCCCACGCGGCCTGGGCGCAGGATCAGCTTCCGTCGCCGCCCGTCATGCGGCTCCCCGAGACGCCGGGCAATCCCGCCGACGCTGCGGAAGTCGTGCAACCGCCGGAAGAGAAACCGCTGGAATTGGTCGAATTCAAAGATCTGCCGATGGGGGAAGCGGCCCGCATCCTGTCGGATCAAACCGGCCTGAAAATCGTTCCGTCTGCCGAAGCGGCCAAGATCTCAGTCTCGCTCTATCTGCGGAACGTTTCGTCGCTGGTCGCCCTGGATGCTCTGACGAAAGCCAACGGGCTGTTCTACCGGCAGGATCCTGACAGCGAGATCATCCGCGTCTATACGCTCAAGGAATACGAAAGCGATCTGGGCAGCTTCCGCGAGGAAGAGACGCAGGTCTTTACGTTGCTGTATCCCAATCCGGTCGACGTAGCCGTGGCGATCCGCGACATCTACGGAGACCGCGTGCGGCTGAGCCTGGGCATCGGCGATATGACGATGTACCAGGATTTGATCCAAAGGTTCGTGCGCTACAACCTGGTCGCTAACCAGAATCAGCAAGGTTTCACTGGCACTGGTGGGGTCGGCGGCAGCGGGGCGAGCGGAGGCGGCGGAGGCGGTATTGGCGTCGGAGGCGGCCTTGGTGGCTTCGGCGGCGGCATGGGAGGAATGGGCGGCGGAATGGGCGGGATGATGGGTGGCATGGGCGGAATGATGGGCGGCATGGGCGGCGGTATGGGCAACATGATGGGCGGGTTCGGCCAGACTGGGCAGGGGCAGAACCAGGAGCCGCAGCCCGTGCAGCCGCTCGAGGATCTGAACGCCGAACAAATCCAGGCGCTGGTGAAAGCTCAGGGCGACCTGACCACCGAGGAAGGCCGGGCGGCGATCGACGACCTGCTACGCCGGCAGCGCTCGCGAATCTACGTCAGCGTGCTGCGTCGCAACAATCAACTGGTGGTCCGCACCAGCGACAGCCAAACGATCAAGCGCATCCGCGAATTGGTCACGCATCTCGACGTGCCGACGCCGCTGGTGCTGCTGGAAGTCAAAGTTCTATCGCTCGACCTGGGCGACAATTTCACCTCGGCCTTCGACATGCAGTTCGGCAACAACTCGGGCGAATTAGCCGGCGGATTCACCAGCGGCGACCTGCTGGCCCCGCTCACGCCGCTCAGCACGGCGACCTCGCTCACGCCGCTCAGCACGGGCGTCATCGCCCCGGGCGTGGCGAACATCGGCACACAGCCAGCCCCCAGCAATGGCCCGCTAATTTTTCAGTACGTGAGCAACAACTTCCGTGCTCGGATTCAACTGCTGGAAAACGACAACCGTGTCACCGAACTGGCCACGCCCATGCTGCTGACGGCGAATAACGAAGTCAGCCGCATCTTCATCGGAACGTATACGCCGATCGTGACGGGCTACAGCCAGTCGGGAGCGATCACCGGCGGCAATACCACGACGGCCGTCCAGCCAACCCCGCAAACGACCGTCGAAGCGATCGGCCAAGGGCTATTGATCACTCCCAACATCAACGCTGATCGCACCGTGACGTTGCGAATCTCCCAGCAAAACTCGCAGCTTGGCACGCCGGCGGTAATTCCGCTGATCAATCCGATCACCGGCGCAACCGACAATCAATCGGTCGATACCGTGCAAACCAACCTGGTCACAGGTACGATCGTGGCGAAGGACGGATTGACCGTCGCGCTTGGTGGCTTGATCAGCGAAGAAGTCGGCGATACCCGCGCCGAGGTGCCCGTGCTTGGCAAACTGCCAGTCGTCGGCTTCTTCTTCCGCCGGCAAGTGACGCTCCGTACGCGTACGGAAACGATCATCCTGATCCGGCCGTACGTTTTCAACACGCCGGCGGAATCGGCGGCCTTGAGCGCCGACCTGATTCCCGACAACAGCCTGCACCCCAAGGCCGTGAAGCCCGTCGGAAGCTTGAATACGTTCGGGTCGCAGGAAGTGGTGCGCCCGATCCGCCCGCGAACCCGCTGCAAACGATCTTCCGTTTTCATAGCGTCGATCCGTTGATCTATTAATGAAAAACCTGAACCGAAGTGCGAACGTGTACGGAGCAGCGCTGCTGGTGTGCGTCTGCGCTCTCGTACAAGTCGGCTGCAACGGGCTGTTCACTTCCAACCATAGCGAAGACGCGGCCGCGAATGATCCCCGGCAGAAGAAAACGGGGCCCATCAAAGTCGATACCGCGAGCAGCGGCCTGACGCTGGAACCGCACAAGGATAACAAGCAGGCCCGCGGCGAATTCAGCGCGCGGGTCAACCAATTGGTCTCCACCGAGCGGCTGGCTACGGCTCGAATGCTCATCGAGCGTCATCCAGATCTGAGCCTGGAGATCCTGCAAACTCCGCTGCCCGACGAAGCCACCAGCGCCAGCGTGCGTTTCATCGCACGGATGCGCGATCAACAATGCTTGCCCCCCTCGGCCACCGGAGGCTGGGAAGCAGTCTTCCAGGATCGGGCGGCCAATCCCGCCGCTATGCGAAGTACGACAACGGTCGGGAGAAGCTGTTGGAGCTGTTCCGGCTGGGTCGCGCCCAGGACGCGGTCGAATTGAAACTCGCTTCCTTGGCCTCGATGGCTCCCAACTCGCTACTGACCATCGACGCCGGGCAACTCACGGGAATTGCCGTGCAGTTGGCGGGGCGGCCAGCCGAGGCAGCCGCCATACTGGCCAAGACGGCTGAAATTGCCAAGGGCCAGGATGTCCACCAGGCGGCTTACCTGCTGCTGCTGTTGAGCGACGCCGAACGTTGCGCCGGCCAGTTCGAACGGGCCAACGACGCGTGGCAGCAATCGACGACTCTGGCCAGCGATTCGCTGGTGGCCAAGACGCCGATTCGCGACCCCGTGTTTTGGGAACGAGCCGCCTATTTGCGGCCTGTAAAAATCACCTGGCCCGAACCGGTCCTGCGCCGGCTCGTCGAACTCAGCCGATTACCGGTGCCGACCGAGGCCGTGATATCGAGCACGGACGCAGTCACTGCGCAGGGCGAGTGCGCCTTGTTCGCCTGCCTGGGCCAATGGCGTTACGAGCGGAACGAGCCGCAGGCCTCGCTCTTGGCGTTCAAGCGGGCCGAAACGTGTACCGATGACGAACCGACCAAGGAACGGCTGCGTTTTTGCCAGGCCAAGGCTTTGTTCCGACTGGAACAAGCAGGGACCGCGACGGCGATTCTGGTCGAACTGAGCAAGCGCACCGACTCCGAAATGGCCCGGCCGGCAATGGCGCTGTTGGGTGGATTGAAGCTGCAATCCGGCAACACGCAACTCGGGCTGACGCTGCTCGAACGGGCTTTGTCGCAAGAGTCCGTCCCGGATTGGCCCGAACGGGCCGAGGCCGAGGCTGACCTGGGTTTGGCTCAATTGATGGTGGGCAATGAGGCCCAGGGACTCGAACGGCTGCATGCCGCCCAACGACGGTTCGAAATGAGCCGGCAGCACGACCTGCTGATGAAAAGCCTTTGGAACGAGGCGCGATACTGGGAACACAAAGGCAAGCACAAGGCCGAACTCACAGCCATCGAGAGTCGCTTGCGATCGCTGGAGTTGGCCGCTTCGACAGTGGCCGGTTCCGAGCCGCGGGGTGTTGCACGCTAGCATCGCTGGCTTTCGAGCGATGCTGAGGCGCCATATTCGGCAATATGTACGCGCCTGATCGGCCTGGTTCTCGCGCTCCGACAGGTTGCCGTTTGCCGCTTCGCTCGGTTTATTCGGCAAGGTCAACGGCGCCCAAGCCGATTCGACCGATTCAACCGGTATTTTTGAATCTCGTTGCACCAGCGCGCCGTCCTGCGCGTCCGATGATGATTATGCCGAGGATAGCGAGACTATTCTCCTCGGGGCTAATCCAGCAACGACATCGAGGGGGAAACACCATGCCATCGAGAAGCGCACCAATGCGTTGCTGCCTGCTGGTGCTGGCGATTGCGAGCTCTTGCCCCACGACCGCGCGTGCCGGCGAATGGGCCTACCGGCTCTATGGCTACCGGCCACGCGTCTATGGCTACGCGCCCAGCGATTATGTCTTCCCTCGCTATGGCTTCCAGCGCGGTTACGTTTACGTCGAGGGCCCGCCGTACGGATCGCCGGCACTCGGTCCGCCGGCATTATGCCATGGGCCTGCCGACATGCCGCCGGAGTTTCCCCTGCCCGAAGCCCAGATCGAACCCAGCGCTGAAGTAACGCCCTCTGCGCCGAGCAAAGCCGCGAGCCCCCAGAGCCCGGCCGCGCAGGACGGCGCGGCCCGGTCGTCGAGGAGACGCACCGACGGTCAGGCCCGGCGTACGCGGCCCGCCGCGAGCAGTCGAGCGACCACTTCAATCTCGCTCAAGGTGCCGACGGAGTAGGGGCGGTTGCATCACGATCAGTCGGGTGGACAATTCGACATCTTTGCACCCGAACGGCTACCGATTTGCAAATCCAATTGAGTTGCAGTTGCAGCCGCAACCGCGTATAACTCGGAGTCCTGTCGCGCTTGCGCATGGCGGCAGTTCACGGTTTGCACGTTTCGCTGGATTAACCTGGAACTTCCGATGTCGCCGGCTGGCACGATCGCTATTTATTGCGCGCTGATTATCCTGGCTTCGTTGTCGGGGGGCTGGCTGCCGCTGGCCATGCGGTTGAGCCACACGCGCATGCAACTCATGATGAGCTTCGTGGCCGGCCTGATGCTGGGCGTCGCCATTTTGCACCTGCTCCCGCACGCCGTGGCCGAACTGGGCGACATCGACGTGGCCGCCCGCTGGACGTTGATCGGAATGTTGGGCATGTTCTTTCTGGTCCGCGCGTTTCATTTCCACCAGCACTTGCCGGACGAGGAAATTCCGACCACGTGCTCTCATGAACACGGCCACGATCACAGCCATGGCAACCATGGGCATCCGCCGGCGACGAGCAGCCGGCTGCATTGGATCGGGGTGGCAATCGGTTTGGCGCTGCACACGACCATCGACGGCATGGCCCTGGCCGCGAATGTCGTTGCCGAATCGGAACACTTGCCCAGCGGTGTCTTATTAGGCGTCGGCACGTTCCTGGCAATTGCCTTGCACAAGCCGCTGGATGCCATGACGATTACGGTGCTCATGAAAAAAGGGGGCTGGTCGCGGGCCGCCACGCAATTGGTCAATGGCAGCTTCGCCTTGATGTGCCCGCTGGGGGCCATGCTGTTCTGGCTGGGAATTCAAGGATCCGGGGGCCAAAAGGATTTGCTGGTCGGCGCCGCCTTGGCGTTTTCCGCAGGCGTGTTCCTCTGCATTTCGCTGGGAGACCTGATGCCGGAACTGCAGTTCCACAGCCATGACCGGCTGAAGCTCTCCGCGGCCTTGCTCTTGGGCGTAGCGCTGGCGTATGGGATCGGCTTTCTCGAACCGGCCCACGCACACGACGCCCATGCCGCGGCAGCGGATTCGCATTCGCATGAGCACGGTCACGATGACCCGACGCACGAAAACCGCGAGTGATGAGTCCAGGCAAGTCGTCATGAACGCCTGGGCTACGGAAAACACGATGCGTGCGCTCACCGTTTGGGTTAGAATCGAGATCTGCTGGCTGCCCGCCATAGATCGCTCCCGGGCTCGTACGCATCTTTCGCCTCTTCGTTGTTGATCGCTGGGAAATCTGACTCGTGCGAAGAAAAAACCCTGCACCAGATTTGGATGCCATTCGAAAAACGATTCGCGATGCCGGGCTGCGGAGCACGCATGCCCGCGTGGCCGTTCTGAATCGGCTGCAAGCGACCGAAGGTCCGTTGACTCACGCCGAAATTGCCGACGAGTTGGCGCCGTTCGGCTATGATCGGGCAACCATCTATCGCAACCTGGTGGAGTTGGCCGAAGCCGGCCTGCTATCGCGCATGGAGTTGGGAGATCACGTTTGGCGGTTTGAGCTGCGTCGCGACTCCGAGGACCACGAAGGCGACCATACGCATTTCCTGTGCGTCGATTGCGGGGGAGTTTCCTGCATCACGGGCTTGGCGCTCAAAACGGCCGTTTCGCTGGTTGGCAAACGAACCACGGTCGGTGAAGTGACCGAGGTGTTGCTCAAGGGGCATTGCAAGCGCTGCCAGTGACGTGGGTGTGAGCGACGTGCAGAACTCCGTCACGCGATGAAGCCGTAGCGAAGAACGGACACGAGCGAAGCCCGTGGCACACGAAGAGGCAAGCTGGCATTGCCGCTCAACAGCGCCAGGGCGAGGGCATTACGACGCGCCGCTCAGGATCGAGCGTCGGGCGACGGCGGGCTATCGAGCCGGCGTCGGACTTCCCTCACGATCAGGTCGATCTTGTAGGGGGGCAATGACGTCGGCTCCTGTTCCAATCGGGCACGCCATGCCGTCAGGATTCGATGCTTGCCGCCCTGCTTTTGTTCCTGATTGGATTCGTCGACGATCTTTTGGACCGTGCTTTCCCATTCACCAGGGCTCATCTTCTGTTCTTTCTTGCTGGTAGGATCGGCCAACTCTACGCATCTCGTCTTGCCAACTCGGGGGATGCCATCACGGAATGAACCATTTGGCCCAAGACCGAAGTCGGGCTGATGAAAATGCCATAGCGGCCGGTATCGAGCTTCCCTTCTTCGCGGGCCACGATCGACTCGTAGGGGACGGCTGCCACGTAGCGGCCATTCAAAGCCGGCACGCAATCGACCCACAGCCGATCCTTTTTCATGAAGGCCTTACACAGGAGCAGCGAGGCCCCTTTTCCGCCTTTGCTGTCCGTGACGAACAGATCGACCTCCTTGTCGATGACGTCGGGCAGCTTGATCCCGTTGAAAAACTGCATCGGACTCTCTGCGCTTTCTACTTTCGTGTTCTTTTCGGGATTTCAGTCGGCAGCGACGGGGCATCGAACTTCGTAGCGCGTCATCTTATTGACCTTTTGCGATAGCTCTTTAACTTCGCAGTCTTGCCGGCACTCGGCGATATTCTTGGGATAGGGAACCCAGGCCCCACGCAGGAATTGAAACACGGCCCGGTTTCCGTCTTCCAACAGGATAAACGGCTTACCGTAGACCTTAAGGGCTTTGGCTTCGCGAATCTCCAAAGGAGGTTTCACCAGTGGCGGCCGGGCGTGGGGCTTCTGGCGCTTGTTATTTTGGTATTGGCTGCGCTTGGACATGGATAAGAGCTCCTAAGGAGGGTGTTTCTCAAGTGCAGGGAATCAAGCGACCGCTCAAGAGCCCGCTACAAAAATCGCGAAAAGCAAAAAAGGCCCTCCGATCGCAAATCGGATGGGCCTTTGCATCGGCCGAAAACGCCAGAAATGAAGGAAAACTAGGACTGGTGATGGGCAAATTCGTGCTCGAGTATGGTTTGGATAATGGGCGTCCCGACGGGCAGGGCTTGCCCGGCCGCCAGGTTCAATTGCCGCCGCAGCAACTCCAATAGCTGGTTCCGGCCCACGGGATTGCTCAAAATGGCCATCAACTCCCGTTCTCGTTCGATTCGAGTTGCCATCAATGGTTCCTTTTGTTGCCGGGGTATTCCCGACCGCTTGATTCTACACTATTGAGGTCGCGACGGCACGACCGAAAGTCCGTAGCGTGAACCTGCCAAAACCCTTGGCCATCTGCTATACTGGCGGCGAGGAATAGTCCCCAGCGGTCGTTGATCCATTTCGCCCCCCGACCTCAGCAGCTCTTGGCTAACCCTGCGTCCATCCGTTCCCGGCCGGCGAGATGGTCGTTTTGGGCCCAGCCCTTTCCATTCAGAGTGGAGCCAACTATGACGGACTCGGAAAGAGAAATCATGTGCTACTTCCGGCGCTACCGCATTGGGGCGAGCGAAATGCTGTTTTTCAGCACGGGCCCTGCCAAGTCGCATCCGCAGCAGTTCTACCACGCCATGACGTCGCTGGTGCGCAGCGGCATGGTAGTGAAAGAACGCCATCCCCACGCCTACTCGCTGACTCCGCTCGGCTACCGAACGAGTCTCTCCGCATGAGCCGCTTGGGGCTCGTCGCGGGCTAGCATCGCTTTGGCGGCGCGTGTCTTCGCGGGCTCCTGCCGAACGAGGGCTTGGGCCCGATCAGCGATTGCGTTGCAAAACACTGCGCCTGTCAAACACTGCGCCTGTCAATCTTCCAACGGGCAAAGAAAAACAATCGGCCAGAGAGCCTCTTTATGGGAGGTGCCCCTCTGGCCGTTTCGTTTTATTTGCTGGAAATGGACGCCTTAACGACGACCACCGTATCCACCGCGACCGCCACCGCCGCCGCCGCCACCACCGTAGCCGCCACCGCCGCCACGTCCACCACGGCCGCCACCACCACCGCCGCCGCCACGGTCTTCGCGCGGCCGAGCTTCGTTAACGGTCAGAGGACGACCATCGTGCTCCTTCTCGTGCAGACCCTTGATGGCCTCGCGAGCGGCGTTGTCGTCTTCCATTTCGACGAAACCGAAACCCTTGCTGCGGCCGGTGTCGCGGTCTTGAATGACCTCGGCGCTGCGCACCGCACCGTACTCAGCAAACAACTGTTCCAAACTTTCGTTCGTCACGTTGTAGCTCAGGTTTCCTACATACAGTTTTTTTCCCACCGTTCGAACTCCTCGCACAGACAAAATCGACCCAATCACACTTTCCGGGTCGTCAGAGAAAGGGGCCAAGAGTGGTGGCCCGCCAGGTGGGAAGCCGAGTGTAGGCAGCAGTCAGATTCCAAAAGAACCGGTACCACACGGCGCATCGTCAAACCGACCGCATGCACTATACCATAGGCGGCCGCAGTTCGCCTACCCCTTTTTCAAGATAACATGCCGCAAGCCGTGCAGGACGCGGGACTTAGATACCATTGACCACACGACAACGCAGCTCGCGCCAACAGCCAGGTCGGGAACTCGATTCAGTCCCCTTTGGTCTCGCAATCTTGATCGACGGCGGGCGTCGATTTTTCGAGGGCGGCTTTTTTCGCGCGGATGCGTTTTGCCAGCTCTTTGCGCTGCTGCGATTCGGCCTTCTGCTTCGCTTCGCGCGCTTGGATGTCTGCCACGGTACAAGCCGGACACTTCGTCGCCATGAACTTTGCGTAGCGCTGCCGGCCGTAGCGCTCGTTCTTCTTAAATGTAAACGGACTCTCGTGCCCGCAGATTCGCTTGACTAACTGCACACCTTCCACGGTCGTACCTCGCGCTCAATCATCTTTCTGAGGAACCCCGAGGACTATGGTACTAAATCTCCGCAAAGCTCAACAAGCGACCGCCGTGAAAGCTCTTCAATTCATCGGCAACCGGCTGACGAATTTCCCTAGCGAGCAGGATCTTTGAAACCCATCGATCAACGTCTAACCGGTCACACTTTTGGCCGGCGTAGCCGGGGGCCCCCGGTTGCGTTCGCGCGCGACGTTCTAGCGCAAAGGATTGCCCTCAATCGGCTTCCCATTCGTGGTCAGGATCTGGATTTCATGAGCCCGATGGGGCCCCTCGTAACTCCACACGACTTTCTTCCCCGGCGTAATTTCGAAGACTTTCACGCCTTTGGGAGCGTGGTAACTGGCGATTACGGTATTTCCGTTAGGCAAGCGCTGGCAGCCGCAGGCATCGTCGAATGGCTTGCCGGCGACTTCGTCGTTCGAAGCCGACCAGACAACGCCTCCTTCCGCGTTGAATTCCGCAACCTTATTGCCATGCGTCAAGCTGACGAGCGTGTTGCCGCTCGCCAGTCGAATGGCCGTAAATGGCCAGTTCTGCGCTTCCCGCCCTCCGAGTTCCGGCAGGTCGGTCTTCAATTCCGACACGACCTCGCCGCGGGGCGTGTACTCCTTGACCTTGAAAGCCAATAGATGCGGAACCAGATAGTTGCCGTTGGCGAGCTTCCGGGCCATCCGGGTCTGCATGTGGGCGTTGTCGGTCTCGGGGAGCAAAGGGAATTCGAGCACGATTTTTCCGGCGCTGTCCAGTTCCAGTAACCGCGGCCGAGAGCCAAGTTCAGTCACCAACGTGGTTCCGCTGGCCAGCCGCTCGACCGTGCCAATTTCGCGGTTCTCAGCACTTTTGGCATAGCGGAAGACGACCTCCTTCGCACGCGTGAATTCTTTGACCTCGTCACTCCAGGCCACGAGAACATTGCCACTGGGCAATACCCAGCCGTCGCGGGCACCCGCTCGCCCAGCGTTCCATGCCTCGCGCCCCTGCTCGTCGATAATGCCGGTGAAAGTTGGTCCGGCGACAAAAAACGAATGCCGCACTTCGTCGGCGATGAGACTTTCGGAGAAAGCCAGCGCGAAGCATATAGCCCAACATGTCGTTACGATGCGGCGCATGAGAATGGATCCTGGGTGAAATTGTCTAGCCGGCGCCCCAACGACCGCGATACTAAGCCGCCGCAGGCAGGCCGGCAATGAATTTCCCCGTGAACCGCATTGAAAGTCGCCGATCGCCCCGTAGGGCAAGTTCGGCGAACTGTAATCCAGCAACTATCCCACCCTGGCTGATTGACTTTCATCTGGGCAAGGCCTCAGATGCAATGATCGGGGCTATTGTCATCTCACCGAAAGGGGGCGTTATGTTTCAACGCCTTGTAGCTGCAAGCTTGTTTTGTGTGTTGTTGGCCGGCTGCGGCGGACCAACGGTCGACGGCACGAACGAGCAGACAGTTCACGATTCGCTGGCGGTCATGACCAAAGGAATGAGCAAGAAAGACGAGAACAAGTTCCGCATGGCCTGCTTCGTTGTTGCTTCAGACAAAGGGGGCGGCACCGGCGGAGATGAAGCGAACTCCAGCCCGGAAGCCAAATTGAAGTCGCTGGGCGGAATGAGCAAGAATCAGATCACCGACGAGGCAGAATCGATCCTGGCGAAGAACAAGCAACGGCGGAAATAACCGGCTGCCGTCAGACGATTTTCTCATCACTTGAGGGTTATTTTTGACCAGGAGGCCCCCTCTTATCCGGTACTATCGGTAGAACGGGAACAATTCCGACCGCCCTAAGGCAATCCGAACGCCCACTCCGAAAACAACGATTGACCGGTCAGAATGATTTTGCCGGCCATGCTGAGAATGCCGCAAATGCTAGCTGCGGTTATCTCAACAATCTTGCGATTTGGGAAGGGCGATCCATGGACGGGCCAGTGCAAGTTTGTCGAACGGGGCAAGTTTGTCGAACGGGCGACCGTGGCCGCAAGCCGCAGTGCCGTCGTCTTTTCGTCTACCTGGCCTGCCTGCTGATTGTGTTTTGTTCAACGGGCTGCGCTACGAGTCTTCGCGAGTGGGCACACAACGGCTTCAAAGTTGGCCCGAACTACCAGCCTCCCAAGGCTCCCGTGGCCTGCAATTGGACGGATACTTCGGATCCGCGAATCCAATGCACACCCGCGGAAGATTGTCTGTGGTGGACGGTATTCGAAGACCCGCAACTCAATGGTTTGATCGAAACTGCGGTGCGGCAGAACCTGGACTTGCGCACGGCAGGAGTCCGCATTCTCGAGTCGCGAGCCCAGCGCGGTATCGCAGTGGGAAACCTTTTTCCGCAGCAACAACGTGCGCTGGGGGCGTATGCCCACGTCCAAGATAGCCAGAATCTGGCGATCGGTGGAATGCCTTTGCCGGGCACGCTCGACATCTGGGCCACAGGATTAAATGCTTCGTGGGAACCCGACTTCTGGGGCCGGTATCGCCGCACCATCGAGTCGACCAATGGCGAGTTGGGGGCATCGGTCGAAGACATGGGCGTGACTTTGGTCATGCTGCTCTCAGAAGTTGCCAACAACTACATTCAACTCCGCACGTTCGAGACCCGGCTCGACTTTGCCCGCAAGAACGTCGAACTACAGACGGGCACTGCAAACATCGCCAGGAACCGTTTCAAGAACGGCATCGCAACCGAGTTGGACTTGCGCCAGGCGGAATCCAACCTGGCTCAGACGAAGAGCCTGATCCCGCCCTTGGTTACTGGCCGTCGACAGGCCAGCAACCGGCTGTGCGTCTTACTGGGCATTCCAGTCGACGATCTGGCGGGGCGTCTTACGCCGGCGCCGATCCCCAAGCCTCCGCTCCAGGTGGCGGTTGGAATTCCGGCAGACCTGATCCGGCGACGACCTGACATTCGCAAAGCGGAGAGACAAGTGGCGGCGCAGATGCTCAGATCGGCATTGCCGCATCGGATTTGTATCCGCGATTCTTCATCAATGGTTTCATCGGCTATGCTGCCAACGATTTCAAGGATCTGTTCAGCGCCAAGAGCTTTACCGGAATTGTTTTTCCAACGTTTCAATGGAATCTGCTGAATTACGGACGCATCAACAACAACATCCGTGTCCAGGACGCACGTTTTCAACAGGCCGTGCTGCAATATCAACAGACGGTTCTGAACGGCGGTAGAGAAGTGGAAGATGCCATGATCTCCTTCCTGCAAACTCAAGAGCAGGCCGTGTGGTCGGAAGAGAGCGTCGCCAAAGCGAGTCGATCGGTGGAGTTGGTCATCCAGCAATTCGAAGGGGGCACCACCGATTTCAACCGGGTCTTCAATACGCAGTCGCTGTTGGTCACACAGCAAGACCAATTGGCGACCGTGCGCGGAAACATCGCGCGCAGCCTGGTCGATTTGTATCGCGCTTTGGGGGGCGGTTGGCGCTGCTTCCTGGCAGGGCAGGGGATAGGTCGCGCGTTGCCCGTTCACTCCGTTCCCCTGGATGCCGAAAAACCGGCAGGTTCCGCGGCCCCGCAACCTCCGCTCGAAAAGCTGCCCACGCCCGAAGCGAAGAATTGAAACCCTCCCCGATCGCAGGCGTCATTTCGCCTCGAGCAATCCCAGGCTCTTCATCCACTCAGCGCATCGCTGTGGCCAGGCGTTGATGGGCTTGCCGTCTTGTCGCATTCCGAAGCCATGACCTCCGATCGCGCAAATGTGCAACTCGGCCGAGAGGTTGCGATTCTTGTATTCGAGGTACAGCATGGCCGCCTCGACCGGGTTCGACTTGTCGTCGTGCGCCACCAGAAAAAACACCGGCGGCGCATCGGTAGGCACGCTGAAGCCCTCGCGAAACTTCGATTTGTCGGCGCTGTCGAGAAACCCGCCGCCATAGATGAACATCAGGAAGTCCGGCCCTCGCGGGTCGTCCAATTCCGGATTCTGCGAATAGCTGCGCGGGCCGCGATCCCAGGCGACATGCCCGACCAGGTTCGCGCCGGCAGAGAACCCGAGCAGACCGACGCGCTTCGCATCCAGGCCCCACTCGGCGGCGTGATGCCGCACCAGGCCGAGTGCCCGCTGCGCATCCTGCACGGGCGCCGCGAACACCTCCTTCTCGTCGCGCGTCGGCGTGCGGTATTTCAGCAACACTGCCGTCACGCCCAGTGAATTGAGCCACTCGCACACTTGCGTCCCCTCGTGGACCCACGAGAGAAACATATACCCGCCGCCGGGGGCGACGATGACCGATGCACCGTTCGGCTTCTCCGGACGGAAGACGGTGATGGTCGGTTCGACGACATCCGTAACGCGGTTCGGTCCGGGCTTGCCGTAGCTTTTGATGAGCTTCTCGGTAGCGTCCGATCGCGGCGCCAGCGCGCTTGGCGGCCCATCGGGCCAAAGCTTGAGGACGACCGGCTCCGGCGCGGCCAGGCATGTGGCAACCAGCGCATGAAAAACAAAGAGACCGCTGATCAGAGATTTCATTTTTGGGCGTTTCTTAAGGAGTAGTTTCGGCGTTCGCAAGTCCACCAGCAGCGCAGTGTAACAAGCTTGCGCACGATCTTCACGCTTTTTGGCCGGCAAACAGATGACAGGCGCGTGGCGGCGAGTTAATCTTACCGCTCCTGACCGCTCGCGTTCACGCTTGCACCTGCCGAGGAACCAGCCATGCGAATTGCCATCGGTGGAATTCTCCACGAAACTTCCACCTTCATTGACCGACCGACGACCCGGCAGGATTTCGAGCAAGGCCTCGGGCACTTTCGCGGCCCTGACATTCTGGAGCGATTCGCAGGATCGAACATGTGTCCCGGCGGCTTCATCGAAGCGGCGGCAGCCCAGGGATTCGAACTTGTGCCGTTGCTGTGGACATTCGCCTATCCTTCGGGATTGATCGAACGATCTGCCTACGAAGGGCTGAAGAAGGAATTCCTGGAAGATTTACGGAGGGCCGAAGCCGAAGGCGGCCCTGTGGACGGCGTTCTGCTGGACTTGCACGGTGCGATGGTGGTCGATGAAATTGACGACGGCGACGGCGATATGATCGAGAGCGTCAGGCAATACCTCGGCGCCGACAGACCGATTGTCGTGACGCAGGACTTGCACGGCAACCATACCCCGCGCCGTGTCGCAGCGGCGGACGCAATTGTGGGCTACGATACCTACCCGCACGTCGACATGGCCGCTTGCGGACGGGAGGCGGGCAATTTGATCGTGCGCATCGTACGGAGCGAGATCCGACCTCGCATGGCTCTGCGACAATTGCCAATTTTCTGGGCTGCCGCCCGACAAATAACCGCACACCCGCCGATGGACGAGGTGTTGCGGCGCGTCCATGAAATTGAATCCCGGCCAGGCATGCTCAGCGTAACCGTGGCCACGGGTTTTCCCTGGGCCGATATCCCCGACGTTGGCGCTTTCGGTGATTGCTGTGGCCGATGGCGACCAGCAACTGGCGCAGCGCGCGGCAGACGAATTGGGAGATTGGATCTGGGAGAATCGCCGTCGCTGGCACGCTCCGCAGCTCACCGTTCGCGCGGCAATCGAAGCCGGCATCGCAGCAGGTCGGTACCCGATCTTTCTGGCCGATCACGCTGACAATACGGGCGGAGGTGCGCCCGGCGACTCGACGGAAATCCTGCGCACGTTCCTGGAACTGGGTTTGCAGGACGCACTGCTGCTGTACATGGTCGATTCCGAAGTTGCGGCAGCTGCGCATTCGATTGGCATAGGCGGGCGGATGCAGGTATCGCTCGGAGGAAAATCGGCCCCCATCCAAGGACCGCCGGTCGAGGGCGAGGCCGAAGTGATGGCGATCTCCGCAGGCCGATTTGCCTACGACGGACCAATGTATGGCGGCTTGACCGGCAACATGGGCGCCTCGGCCTGGCTCCGCATGGGCGGCGTCTCGGTCGTGGTCGTCACGGTTCGCGAACAACCGCTCGATCCGGGGTTCGCCCGCACGTTGGGAATTGATTGCGGGCGAATGAAGTTTGTGGCCGTCAAATCGGCCGTCCATTTCCGCTCGGGTTTTGAAAACCTGGCTGGCTCGATCTACAACGTCGAGGCCAGCGCAATCCTGACCCACGATTGGGCCAGGCTGGATTATCGCCGCCGCACGCGAGCCGTGTTCCCCCTCGAGATCCCGCTGGCCGATGCTCCCAAATAGTCCGTCACGCGACAACCCTGGGGTGGGTTCTATGCCAACGCTCGCGTGGGCATGTCGGTCGCGGGCCATGGCCACGCAAGCGTGGCCATGGCACCCGAACCACCTCATTCGCCCCCCGACTTTGCTTCGCGTTCGTAGCGCAGTACGCGGCCGTACATGTTGAACTCGGTCACCAACAGATTCCCGTCCCGATCGAAGGCGAGGCCATGGGGCGCAGTGAGGATGCCGGTTCGCCAGTCAGCGGGCGCGACCTTATTGGTTGCGGTTTGCTCCTTCACCGTGTTCTCACCGAGGGTCTTCACCGTCTTGCCTGCTTTGTCGAGCAAACTGACACGGCCCTCGATTTCAGCCACGGCTGCCCAATCACCGAAAACCGCAACGGCCGCGGGACGCTTCAGGTCGGGCACGACGCTCAGAACTTCGCCGTCGAGCGACAGATTCACCAACCGGCGGTTCTCCCGATCGCAGCACAAGATGCGCGGCGGATCGAAACGCGTGTCGATCGCAATCTTGTGATTGGTCTTGAAACCGTAAGGAGCCTTCTTCCCGCCGAAGCTCTTCAGGTACTTCCCCTTGCTGTCGAAGACGTGAATGTAATCGCTGGCGTAACCGTCGACGGCGAAGATCCGTCCGTCCGGAGCCACGTCGACCGCCGTCAACCGCAACGCGGCCGGTTTGTCCTTGGGCTTGCTGATCAACTCGGCGGGAATCGTCGAGCCTTCGATCGTCAGCAGCACCTTGCCATCGAGTTGCATCTTGAGAATCGTTTGCCCGCCAAGCCGCGCGCCGTAGATGAACTCGCCGTCCGGTTCGCGGTGAATGACGAAGCCGTGAAAATCGTTGGGAGCACCGGGCACATTGCGCAGGTACTTTCCATCCGCTCCAAAAACCTGGACGCCGGCTCGCGGACCGGAGAGCACGCTGACGTAGACGTCGCCGGTCGAACTGACGGCTACGTCTCCATGCGCCGGACCGATGGTTTCCATTCCCACCGACGGCTTGAGCCAGCCGTCGACGGCCTTGAATTCCGGCTCGGAAGTTAGCAATAAAGTGAACAATAGCGAGGCAACAAGCGATAGGATCGTGGTTTTCATGGCGCTGGTCCAGGGGAGTAAAGGGGATGCGTTTCGAGTCGTGCGAAAGAGTATCTATTGTGAACCGGTCTGCGACCGGATGTACGCGAGCAGATCGGCCGCTTCCTGGGCGGTCAAATCGCTGAGCACGCGGTCGGGCATCAAGGATTTATCGCTTCTGTGAATCTCGGCGATATTCTCCTGGGCGATCCGAACGACTTGCCGCTCGAGGGTCTTGAGAACAATTTCCTGCTCCGTCTTTTCAACGATCAGCCCCACCAGCAAACGTCCATCGTCGGTGACGACGGAATAGGCAGCGTACGGTTCGTCGATTTTGAGCGAGGGTTGCAAAACGTGCTGCAGCAGATCGGCGGGAAGCGGATGTTTTTTGGCAACCTCTTGCAGCGTCGGCCCCAGCGATTTGTGCGCATCGTCGATCTCGTGACACGCGCGGCAGCGCGCCCCGTCGCTGAAGAAAATCAGCTTGCCACGCTGGTAATCACCTTGACGGCTAAGAATGACTTGCGGATTGATGTTGGCGCCCAGGGTGGCTCGCCGCTTCGACTCCGGAACGAAGGTCTCGAACAGGCCACGAATATCGGCCGTGCGCGGCATTCCCGGCAGATACTGCCGTCTGGGCAACCGAGCCCGCCAGCGCGCCGCGATGCATCTGCAGCACTAGCGCCAGCGTACCTTCTGTCGATTCGAGCAACCGGCCGATTGTCTTTTCTGTTAGTTCGCTGCTCAGCGGATTCTGGCCTACGAGCAGCGTTTGCAACGCTTTCGCCTGCTCCGAGCCGGCGGTAGCAAGAGCGGAAAGGTTGCCCCGCGAGTCGTGCGGCAGGGAGCGGATCCAATCTTCGATCAGAGCCACGCCTTCGCTATCGACGACGCGAGATCCGATATACGGCATCCGGGCATTGCCAAGCTTCGACATGCGATACATCAATAAACTGCGGTATGGGTCGCCAGGCACGACGATCTTCGCATCATGCATGCCGAACGTGCCGATACCCGACCCCTTATTCGTGTTCAATTTTTCGAACGGCAGATCGCGACGCAGGTAGAACGAAACAATCGCATTGCCGCCAGGATGATGGCACATGCTGCAGTTGGTATGAAGATAGGAACGGGCCCGATCGTCGAGCGATTTTGAACGATCGCGAGGATCGACCAGTCGTGAAGGATTGTTCGATGAAAGCGAGTTGACTGATCCCAATACGCCCGATGCGGCGAGTCGGCTCAATTGGCTCGACGTATCCGGAAGATCCAACTGGCTCAAGGTGAACCCTAGCACAAACCGCGGGCCCGCATTGTGGCACAACTTACACTCGTTCGTGGCATTGACATGCCAGGTCCTTTCAATGCCGCCACTAGATAATTTGTCGGCAACTCGTAGCGATCGGGCGGCGCCGGTTGGTTCCACGAGTAATGCATCGTGCCCGGCATCGTCCCAAAGATAAGTGTAGGGATGCCACGCGCCGCGCTCGTAGTGCAATAGCTGGGTTTCCAGACGAATTGGGGCGCGACCGTCGCCCGCGGGCAAAGTCAGGTGCTTTACAAATACTGTCCCTTCCGGATAAATCGCTGGCGTTTCAGCGCCGTCGAAAGCTGGATCGAACTATCGCCTGGAATCGCGACCCAGCGATCCGCCGTGGCGCCATCCATCCAGCGGCCAACACGCACGCTATAAGGCACAACGCCCGGCGAGGGATCCATCTTTTCGAGCGACGAGAACAAGCCGATCTGGCTCAATCGCCGGGGGAAGGTGGCCGACGTGTCCTTCAAGTCGGAAGGGAGCAATTCGTAGATCATCCCGGAAAAGTCATAGTCGAGGACGAACAGTTCGCCGCGGCTTCCCTCGGTGAAGGCGACGATCCGCTGGTCGGTATCGACCAGCGTGGTGGGCGAGTATGAATTGTCCTTGTCGGGGCGGATGGACCAGATCGTGCCTGTGATATAGTCACCGTAAACGAACGAGCCGACGAGGCCGGGCAGCTTGCTACCTCGATAGACGGGACCGCCGATAACCGAATTCGCCTCGCTATGCGGATGATCGACCACTGGCGGGATGATGGGCGTGGGCCCCGGTTTGACTTCCGATCGCAACGCGGCGCGACCTTCCATCACCGGCCAGCCGCAGTTTCCACCACGCACGATGCGGTGGATCATCTCCCACGTCTCCCAGCCGTTGTCGGCAGCAAAGATATCGCCCGACTGGGGGTCGATGCCAAACTTCCAGGGATTACGCAGCCCGTAGGCCCAAACTTCGGGCCGGGCGCCGGGCAGCTTCACAAACGGATTATCCGCAGGCACGGTGTACGCGCGATCGGCCGAGCGATGATCGACGTCGATTCGCAATATCGATCCCAGCAGGTCGCTGACGTCCTGCCCCGTGTTCAAACCGTCCGGAGGATTGGGGCCCGCACCGTCGCCCGTGGCAATATATAGATAACCGTCGGTGCCGAACTCCAGACAGCCGGCGTTGTGTCCGCCTGTCGGCCAGGTGATCAGAACCAGTTCGCTGTCGGGAATGGCGCGAGGCGGCGAAGCGCCGTCCAATGTGAGCCGCGAGACTCGGGAGTGGCCACCCTGGCCCGGATGAACGTAGCAGATGAAGAGGTAGTGATTGTCGGCGAACCGCGGATGAAGCTCTACGTCGAAGAGCGACACAGTACGGCCGGTCAGGTCTTTCGGCAACCACGTTGACAAGTCGACGATCAGATCAGCACGGCTCGTTCCAGCATCTTTGGGGAAGCTGAAAATCCGCCCACGCATCTCGGTGACTAGCAGCCGGTCCGCGCCGGGGATTTCTTCGATGCTTGTGGGCCTCTCGAATCGCAGATTTGCAAATGCCGGCACGATGCGATAGGGCTCGGGCGGCACGGGCGAACCTTGTATTCGAGACGTTTTCCACGGCAATCGATGGGCAAAGAAACCCTCCGCCGCATTGGCCACGGCCACGACGAGACCTAGTCCGGCGCTAACGGCTACAATTAAAGCCAGGCGTGTAGAGGAGCGGAGTGACATACGCATCAGCCAGGCGGGAAATCGAGGGCGTGTGGGAGACTGCAATTGTAACCAACTTTTCGGCGTGGCAACAACCAATATCCGAACCCGATCGGGCTGGCCCAAACGTGACGGGGAGCAGCTTTTCGGGTACGCTCAAAGTCGAACCCCTAAGTAATCTTGCGCCGCGAGAAATGCTATGAACCCTACCAACGAAACTGGCGATTTTCAGCCCCCAGCCATGCACGAAGGACGAATCGAAGAGACCGTCCGCAACTACGTCGATCAGGCCGCGAAGCTGCACGCGAGCGACTTGTTCTTCAGCCCCCAGGAAACCCACGTCACTGTGTCGCTGCGGCATTTGGGGATGATCCACGAACTCGACAAGCTATCGCTTGCCGAAGGGCAGCACTGCATCAACCACATCAAGGTCATGGCCGGCATCGCGCTGGCCGAACGTCGCCACCCGCTCGACGGCCGCTGGATCTTCAAACGCGACTCGCGACGCTTCGACATGCGCATCAATACGCTGCCGACGCTGTATGGCGAAGACCTGACCATCCGCATGCTGGAACACGACATGGCCGTGCGGGCCTTGGACAGCCTGGGCCTGCTCCCGCGTCAACTGGCCGAAGTTCGTTCGATGCTGCAGAGCCCTGGCGGATTGATCCTGGTCACTGGTCCCAACGGCGCCGGCAAGACAACCACGCTCTATACGTGCCTGCATTCGCTGAACGACGGCCGGCGCAAGATCAACACCATCGAAGACCCGGTTGAATATGCCATCGATGGGCTGCGGCAGTCTCAGACCAATGCCAGCATCAACCTTGACTTTCCTGATCTGCTGCGAGCCGTGTTGCGGCAATCGCCCGACGTCATCATGATCGGCGAAATTCGCGACAGCGTAACGGCCCAAACCGCCATTCGCGCGGCCAATAGCGGACACACGGTCCTCTCCACTTTGCACGCGGGAGTGGCCGCCGAGGCCGTTCAAAGCATGCTGAGCCTGCACGTCAATTCACACTTCCTGTCGACTTGCCTGCGAGGCGTGATTACGCAACGGCTGGTGCGCGTGCTCTGTCCGCATTGCAAGCAACCCGTCGCGGGGCAGGACGCAACGACCACTTTCAAGGAGGTGGAAAGCCTGCTCGAAAGCAGCGATGGAAAACAGATGTTTACGCCGAAAGGCTGCGACCAATGCTGGCACACAGGCTATAGCGATCGCACCGGCGTGTTCGAGATCCTCCCAGTAACGTCGACGATTTGCAAGCTGATCGCCCAAGCCGCCGTGGCCCGTGAAATCGAGGCCGAAGCAATTCGCGAAGGCATGATCGAATTCAAGCGTTCGGGCCTGGTCAAAGTCGCTCAGGGGCTGACGAGCAACGAAGAATTGATGCGCGTCATTCCGACCGAATATCAGGGGCTCGAAGCCTGAACGCCGGAGCTACAACACGGCTCCCGGCGGCAACGGCAAGTGAACGAGGATCTGCGTGCCCTCATTCGGTTGGCTGACGATCTGGGCCGTGCCGCCCACCAACTCCGTCCGGCGAACGATGCCTCGCAAACCGAATTTTTCCTTGTCGACGCGAGTGGGATCGAAGCCTACGCCCCAATCACGGACCTGCAATTGCATTGATGCCGATTGCTGCGCCAGCTTCACCTCGGCCCGCGACGATCGGCTGTGCTGGGCTACATTAGTCAGCGCCTGCTGAACGATGCGAAAGATGGTCACCTCGAACAACGGATCGAGCCGTTTGAACTGCACATCGACGCACAATTGCAAATCGAGCGGATACTTCAGGCGAAGCTCGGCGGCCAGGTATTCCAGCGCTGCGACAATCCCCTGTTCGTCGAGGATCGGCGGACGCAGTCCACTGAGCAGCCGACGCCCTTCGTCGAGCGCACGCCGCAGGGTTGCCCGGGCCTGATCGAAACGCGCGCGCTCCCCTTCGGAAAACCGGGCACTCGCAGCCCGCAGGCTGTCGAGCTGCCAAACACTGGCCGTCAGATCCTGCAGCACGCCGTCGTGCAGATCATGGGCCATCAATTGCCGATCGCTTTCGTTGGTCCTGAGCAGGCCGCGTAAAAACTCCTCGTGTTGCAGTTTGCGTTCTTGTTCGAGCTTGCGGTCGGTGATTTCGATCACGGAACCGGAAAACCGCACCGGCTGGCCGAGTTCGTCGCGAATTGCCTGGCCGCGTGCCGAGAACCACCGCAAGCTGCCGTCGCGGGCGTACATCCGAAACTCATAATCCTGATACGGAGCACCCTCATAAAGGTGACGCTCGATGGCTATTTGCATCTTGGTTACGTCGTCGGGATGCATCCGCCGGAACAACCAGTCCATGTCGTTGGTCGCTTCGCCAGGTTGAAAGCCGAGCATCTCCAGGATGATCGGTGAGTGATAACAGTACGTCGTGCCGTCCATGGGCTTGCCAGGCGTTACCGAGGCGTCCCACAACCCGAACGCGCGCTGCGCTGGCCATCAAGTTGAAATGATTCAACGTGTCGCTCAATTTTTGTTCGACGGACTTCCGATGCGCAATTTCGGCACGCAACTCCTGGTTGGCTTGTTCGAGGCTCGCGGTGCGATCGGCCACGCGGCATTCGAGTTCTTGCTGCATGGTGCGCAGCTGAAGCTCGAGCTCCTTCTGAGCGGTAACGTCGAGGCTGATGTTCAGAATCCGCGAGATGCGACCGTCCGACTTGTGATCGAAGACCATGCCGTAGGTCAGCAACCACCGCCAACTGCCGTCGGCATGGCGAAAACGGTACTCGAACCTGGGAGGCAAGAACGGCGGAGCATCCGGGGCCCGTTGTTCGTACGCCGCGATGGCGGCGGCATTCTCCGCGTTGATTCGCGGCAGGTCGTCGGGATGAATCAACGCCAACACGTGCCGTGGCCCCTGTTCGCGCAACGCTTCGGGCTTGTGGCCGAGCAAGCGTTCGTATCCGCGACTGACGTAGCTGTACTCGAGCGTCTGCGGATCGAAAATGCAAATCGCCGCAGGCAATTCTTCGGCCATGGCCTGCAGGAATTCGGTGTTGGCGTCCAACGCTCGTTCCGCGTGCTTTTGCTGGGTAATATCATAGGCCACGCCGTGCGCCGACGACGCTTCCCACGGAGTCGCGTTTCGGGGCATACCAGCCCTGAAACCAACGCTCGCGAACCAGAACTTCAGCCAGCACCTCTTCGCCGGCGAGCGCGCGACGAATATGCTGCTCGATCTCCGAGTTCTCGCGAAACAACTCGAACACTTGCTGCCCGACCGCCTGCCCCGCATGCAAGCCGAGGCCTTCCAGGCCTTGACCTTCCGAGAGCGTAAAGATGCCCTGCCGATCAACGGCCCACATCACGATCGGAGCGTTGTTCACCACATTATGCAGGCACAACTGGCTGAGTTGCAGTGCGGCGGCCGTCTCGCGGTGTTGCTGCTCGACCGCGCGAGAGCGAGCCAATTGCGCTTCCAGCACGGCAACGCGGGCCTGCAAGTTTTCGGTCTCGCTCATTGATTTCACAAACACAACCCCGGGGTTGGCGGTAGCAGCGTGCCAAGGCCAAGCAACGGAAGTATAACCGCCGGCGAACCGTGTTCGCCATTCCACTCTGCTATCTCCCTTTGCCAGCAGATCTGGATTACAATAGGCCCCGAGTCAGCCTGCTCCGAAAGCGCATGCCCGTTGAATATCTTCCGAGCCGCCCTGAAAACTGGAGAGACGATGAATCCTTGTCCGCCGCGTGCCCCCGGACGGGCTCGATTGGTGACTTTGGCGGGTGTGGTCGTCAATCTTTGCCTGGGCATCTTGTACGCCTGGAGCGTGTGGAAGGGGAGTCTGATCGCCACGCCCGACCACCCGGCCGGCTCGCCGATGACCGGCCTGAACGCGGGTTGGATCTATCTCACCGATGCCGAGGCCACATGGGCCTATGCGGTCTGTGGCTTCACGTTCGCGCTATTCATGATCCCAGGCGGTTTGGTCCAGGACCGGTTTGGCCCGCGCTTGGGCGCGACTCTGGGAGGCCTGTTGCTGGGGGCCGGTTGTCTTCTGGCCGCGGTGATGAAGAGTTACCTGGGACTGGTGCTGGGCTTCGGCTTGCTGGGTGGAATCGGCATGGGATTGGGCTATGCCGCCGCAACTCCCGCCGCGCTGAAATGGTTCGGGCCACATCAGCGCGGCTTGATCGTCGGGCTGGTTGTGGCCGGCTATGGCGGAGCGGCTATCTACATCTCGCCGCTGGCCAAGTTTTTCATCTCGCAATACGGCATTTCGGGAAGTTTCGCCGGCCTGGGCCTGTTGTTCGCAGCCATCATTGTTTCGGCCGCGCAATTTCTGCGGCCACCCGCGCCGGGCTACGTGCCACCGGCCGCGCCAACACCGATCGATGGAAAGTTGTCGAGCAGTCGCGCCACGATGACCTCGATCGATTGGTCGCCTGGCGCCATGGTAAGGACGTGGCAGTTCTACGCCCTGGTGTTCCTCTTCATCGGATCGGCCCAATCCGGGCTGCTCGTCATTGCCAACGCCACGCCCATCTTGAACAAGACGGCTCAGGCCAGCGCCTTCCTGGCTGCCAACGCCTGGTTGCTGGCCTCATACGGTGGACTGATCAATGCCACCGGTCGCGTGGGCACCGGGCTCTATTCCGATCGCGTCGGCCGGGCGAATGCCTATTTGCTCAACGGCGTCATCTCGGCAATCTGCCTGTTTCTTATGCCCTCGATCATGAACTCGGGCAGCATGATCTTGCTGTTCGTCGCCGTCGGCATCGCCTATTGGCAATACGGCGGAGGGCTGTCGCTGATGCCGGCAATGACCGCGGACTTCTTCGGAACCAATAACCTGGGACTTAAGTACGGATTGGTATTCATCGGCTGGGGAATCGCCTTCTTCGTTCCACAGATTGCCGGCTATATCAAAGATACCACGGGCAGCTTGGACAACGCCTTCTATCTCTCGGGCACCTTATTGGTATTCGCCGTCGGCCTCAGCCGGCTGCTCACCCGCCCGTTGCTGGCCTCAGAAATCCAGAGCGCCAATGACGCAGACCCGGTCGAGCCGTTGCCGCAAGCGGTTCCTGTGGCGGGCGACTAGCTCCGAATTGAGTCATTTCGGTGAAGGGGTGCCTCTTGTCGCATCGCAATATCGTCATTTCGTTGGGCCAGCCGGTAAAGAACCGGATCGTTCGGCGGGCAAAGTTGATCGGACCATGATACTGCGTGTTTTATCTGCTATGATGTCCTGTGCGGAATCCAATCGAGGGGCAACGAGGAGAAGCAGCATGGATACCAGCCGAAAAGCGAATCGTGCAGGCAACGAAATCACCCTGCAATACAAGAGCCGTCAGGACGTGCAGCTCACCGAAGAACTCAACGAGCACAAGCTGACGCAATTGTTGGCGTTCGTTACACGCGTTGGAACAAACGCCTCCCGGATCTGCTGAGATCCAACGCCGCACCAAGCTGTTTGGCGCAGTGCCAGCGAATCGAGAGCGAAACCTCCGGCCAATTCTATGCTCGGCTGCGTCAATGGCTCGACCGAGACCTGCCTCAGTCGAAGTCGCCGCTGCATGCTCCCAGGCAAACGGGCGAATGAGCAGCGGTGCGCCAACGCAGAGCTGGACGACGCCCTACGGATCACTCAGTTCATCGCTCGGCGCGAGCGCGGCTCGCGCACCGCCCGACGTGCGTGGCAGCGATTGTGCGACTCCGAACTGGCGTGCATGTGGCAAACCCACGATTTGCTGGGCAAAGTTCCGCAGACGAGCGTTTTCCTAACGTAAGTTCGGAGTGGCGGGGCAAGTTCTGCCGCCATTATTTCCAGGACCAAACCCGAGTGAAGTGTCTCGCTTAGCCCTGCCGCCACAGCGGCATTGAGAGGAAAACCAATGATCGCTTATGCCTTTCCGTTTGCCAGCGGCGTGGAGCGTTCAGCAGGCGGGACGAATGTCGCGCACAGCCAAGGAATGACGCTCCAGGATTGGTTCGCCGGTCAGATCATTGCAGCACTCTTGGGCAGCGACCCCTCGAATTCAAGCCTGCGAGACAAGAACGGCCAGCTTTGCCAAATGGAACCCATCAAGCTGGAGAACATGGCCAAGACTGCTTATCATGCTGCCGAGGTCATGATGCAGGTTCGAGCCATGGATCAGCGCGAACCGCGCGCCTAGCCGCCTTCCGTCGCGCCAGGCTCATCAATTCCTGCCGAGCCCTTCAATTCTCAGCCGGCCGCCGAGTCCTTCGTCGAACGGCCTTTTGGACGGCAGCAGAGTTCTGCCAGCACAGAGGAAGTGCTCTATGGAAACTTCTCTTGTAACGCGTCCCAATCTATTTTGCCGTTTTTCTTGTACTCAGCCGCCAACACCTTGTAGATGTTTCCGAATTGGTTCCCCGTTTTCGTTTGCCATTGGTGCGTGGAAGCATCAACGAAGTGCTTGTTGATGAACTTTTCACGATCCTGCGCAATTAGAGCTTCCTCATCCGTGGCGATTCGCGACGAACTCTTGACGCGCAACGGCACAGGCACAATTTGAAAAAACGGTTCGCCGGGACACAGCATCACTTTCTTCCCCGGCGGGGGAACTTTGACCACCACGAAGAAGAACTTGGGCCACCAATCGAATTCGATTAATCCAGGAATGACATAAGGAAGATCCGAGTTAAACGGATCGCCAAACCACTTGGGATGGGGCAGAATCACGCCTCCCCATCCATGTGGCATCGTGATTTGGTACTGACAGTTGATTCCAAGGTACCCAGGCGCAAACTGCGCAACGGTGTATTTGTTGTGCGTAATCTCGGTCCAAGTATTCTTCATTTTGGCGATTACGCCGTCATCGGATTCAATTTCCACCTTGGCGTTCACCGCCCAACAAACCTCGTAACCCATGGTGTTCGCGTCGACAAACGGCTTGCATTGCCAAGGCTGGGCTTCGTCATATTTGTTGTCGACGCCTGCGAATCCGGGCAGTTCCAAAGCAATTCGTTTGATGGGTTTGGAATCGGGATCCCATTTTTGGAACACGATTTCGGTTTCGTGGTCCGTTCTGGAAAACGGCTGCCATTTCTTTGCCCACGAGGCAAACCGCGATAACCACATTCCCGATGAGATTGATTTCATATTCCGCGCTTCGGCCAAAGCTGAGAAACCGTGCTCGGGCATTGCGTTGTCAAAAGAATCTCGCCGGAGTCACGCATGGCGAAGCCTAGCGAAAAACAGCGGCCTCGTAAAGCGCGCAGCCTGCCCGATCGATCGCCGATCAGTTCTCAAGTTGGGAAATACCGGCCCGACGCCGCAACAGCATTATGCGAGTCCGGCGGCGCAGTCGGACCAGAACGATTACGCCGGGCTCGAGCGAGCCACCCTCCCACCACCTCCGGGTTCGCCGGAGGCTCAGAGGGTTTGATGCGGCCGGGCGCCTGCCGAAATTGGCGACGCCGTCTGCAATCGCGTGCTGGGACTTTCGCGAAAGGATTGCCGTACGGCGATTCACTCAACCAACGGCATCGAAAGCAGACGCTCGGACGTCATTTCAAAGATGCCGCTTGTGGGCTCACGCTCGCGGCGGGCTTTTTGTCTTCCACCCATTTCACGGGATCCATGAAGGTCACCTCGCCCGTGTTCAGGGAATAGACTGCCGGAACGACAATGATGCGACCGCTCACGACGAAGTCACGCAACAGGTCACTTTCCAACAGCAGTTGATCCGCTTGAAAAATGACATTGCTGCGAACTGCGGCCACCGTGTTGAGATTGTTGCCGACCTGCACCTCGCTGAGCAGTCTGCCGAGGTTGCCTGACGCAGGATCGCCTTTCAGACAGGCTTTGACCGCTCCGCAATTCTCATGGCCAATCACCACCACCAGCGGCACCTTGAGATGGGCGACGGCGTATTCCGCCGATCCCACGATGGCGTGAGCGTCCACAGCCACGTTGCCTGCGACTCGAAGCACGAATAACTCGCCCAATCCCAAGTTGAAGATCAGTTCCGGGGAGACACGCGAGTCGGCGCAAGCGATGACGGTGGCAATCGGTTTTTGTCCCTTCGCCAACTCGACCAATCGCTCCTTGCCTGCCGACTTCTCGAGTTGGTCGGTGATGAATCGACGGTTGCCGTCCTTGAGTCGCTGCAGGGCCTCTGGCGGTTTGACGACGGAATCCTCCTGGGCCGACAGAGTCGAACCGCAGCAGGCGACGATCACAAAAGCCGAGAACATTCGGTATCGAATCATCATGGATCACCCGATTGCTTGTTGGGAACACCTGAACGTTGTGGAGTTGGCTTTCATATTAGCTCCTCAACTTCACGGGTCTACTCGCTTCACAATATCCTAACAGTAACGTGACGGTACCCTAACGGCATCCTGATTCCATACGAGTAGTATCTCGAGACTCTTCGATTAATCGATGCGTTGAGCCGCTCTTCGTTGAAACGATTCGTTGGCGTTACGCTTCCGTCGACGATTGACGAGATGCAAGAAAGTTGGATATGCCCAAAAAATCACCAACGCGTTACTTCCGAACGAGGGCCGCATGAGAATTCGACTGAAAATGCTTGGCGTCGTGGCAGCAGTTGTCGTGGCAGCGATCGCTGTTGCGGTCTTGTCCAATCCAATTCACGCCCGGGTGCGATTTCGAGCCCGAGCCCCGGTGCAAGCGCCCCAAGCCAATCAAGCACCGGCACCAAATCAAATTCAGGCTCCCATTCAGCCCCAAGTGCCGGTTCAAGCCCAAGCACCGGTGCATGCCGTTCAAGCTCCGGCGCCGGTTCACGCCGAAGTAAAAGTTGATCCCGAGTTACGGGAATACAAGGCGACTCAGGCATTTAAACTCAAAATCATCGGCTCTGACACGATGAAAAACGAAATGGCCGCGTTGATGGAAGGCTTCACGAAGTTCTACCCCAACGTGGGATCTGAAATCGAAGGCAAAGGTTCGGCATCGGCTCCTCCCGCGCTCATTGCCGGCACGGCCCAGTTCGCTCCCATGAGTCGGGGCATGAACGCCAGGGAAGTCGACGAGTTCAAGAAGAAGTTTGGATACCCGCCGGTGGCGCTGCCCACCAGCATCGACATGCTCGAAGTGTACGTTCACAAGGACAATCCCATCCAGGGCATGACGATGCAACAGGTGGATGCCGTGTTTTCGCGCACGCAAGGGTGGGTACGCCAGGGCCATCAACACCTGGGGCGACCTGGGTTTGCAAGGTGAATGGGCCGATAAACCGATCACGCTCTATGGACGCAACAAGATCTCGGGCACGTACAAATTCTTCCTTGAACATGCCCTGTTCAATGGTGCCTTTCGCGATGAGGTCCAGGAGCAGTCGGACAGCGAATCGGTCGTGGGAAACATTGCCCGTGACAAGTATGCCATGGGCTACAGCGGAATGGGTTACAAGACGGTGGCCGTGCGAGCACTACCGCTAGCCCTGGATATCAAATCGCCCTACGTCGCGCCGGAGCCGGCAAACGCCTATTCCGGCGATTACCCTTTGACCCGCGTGCTGCTGCTGTACGTCAATTACCAGCCGGGAACGGAACTCGATCCGCTGCGCCGGGAATTCATCCGCTACTTGTACAGCCAGCAAGGACAATCGGACGTCGTTCGCAGCGGCTTTCTCCCCGTCAGCAATCACACTGCGGCTAGGGCATTGGCCTTGGTGGAACTCAAGCCTTGACGGTGATGACGAATCCACCAGCTCAAATCCGCAAACAAGCCGGGCATCGATTTCAGCCGTTGCGCTGCTCGTAGCTGAAGACCACTTGCACGCCTGGATCGGCAGAACTTTCCGCCGATCCCGGCGTGCAGTGTGCCGAGTTGCTTAGGAACTGATTCGATCAACAGCTTCGAGCACGGCTTTGCGGACGCCCTCGGGAAGAGGAACGTAGCCCAGCGGCGCACAGTCCTTTTGGCCGTCCGTCAGTCCGTACTTCAAAACGTCTTTCAGCGCGGCGGCCGTTTTGGGATTGTCATACTTGGAATGCGCCAGAATCCAACTGAAGGTCACGACAGGGTAGCTGCTCTTGCCGTCCGGATCGGGAATCGAGACCCGCAGGTTTTCCGGCAGCGGAGCGTTGACGAAAGCGGCCTGGCAACTCTCCATGCTCGGCTTAACGAAGTCTCCGGCCTTGTTCTGCAGACTGGCGAGCGCCAGCTTATTTCGCATGGCGGTGCCGAAATCCAAATAGCCAATCGCACCGGGCGTTTGTTGAATATAGGCGACAATTCCGTCGCTTCCTTTCGCACCTGTCCCGGCTGGCCATTCTACGGTCAAGCCGTGCGCGTACTTCTTCTTCCAATCTTCACTGACGGCGCTCAGGTGCTGGGTAAAGACATAGGTGGTGCCGCTGCTGCCGAGGCGATGAACCGTCTTGATTCCTGTCGAGGGAAGCTTCACGCCGGGATTGGTGCTCTTGATCTTCTGGTCGTCCCAGTAGGTAATCTTCCCCAGCCAGATATCGGCGTAGGCCTCGCGAGATAGTTGCAGCGGCTGCGAAACGCCCGGCAGATTGTAGGCCAACACGACCATGCCAGCCGTCGTCGGCACGAGTTGCACTCCGCCGTTGGCGACCTGTCGAATCTGTTCGTCGCTCATGGCCGCGTCGCTGGCGCCGAAGTCGACGAGCGCACCGCTGAACAGTTGGATGCCAGCCCCGCTGCCCACGCCGTCGTAGTTGATCTTCACGTCCGGATGAGCCGCGTGGTAGCTCTCAAACCATTTCTGGTACAGAGGCGCCGGGAACGTCGCTCCGGCGCCGTCGAGACTGACTCCGCCCCGCTTCGAATCGGAGCAGGAAACGGCCGTCAACGACAAGACGCCGAACAGCAGGCCTAGAAATCGGAAACGCATAAACCTATTTCCTTTTCGGGAGATTGAGATTCTCTTAGACAAAGATCCGGAACAACAAGAACAAGCCACCGGCCAGCACGATCGAAACGGGCAACGTCAAAATCCAGGCTATGGCGATGCTTCTGATCGTGGACATTTCCAGTCCCGACTTGTTGGCGGCCATCGAACCGGCCACGCCCGAAGAGAGCACGTGCGTCGTGCTGACGGGCATGCCCAATATGTCCGCCATGCCGATCGTGGTCATGGCGACCAATTCCGCGGAGGCTCCCTGCGAATAGGTCAAATGGGTCTTGCCGATCTTCTCACCGACCGTCACGACGATCCGCTTCCAGCCGACCGTGGTTCCGGCACCCAGCGCAATCGCAACGGCCACCAAGACCCAGGTCGGAGCATACTCGATCGTACCACGCAGAGTGGACCGCGACTGGTTCAACATCTTCGCCTTCTCTTCCGACAACACCGGGCAGAATCTTGGGGAGCATGTGGGTAAGGGAATGTTCCAGCATCAGGGCTTTGGTGCGGAACTTCCATCGCTGATCCGGCTTCAGATCGCTCGGTGAGTTCTTCCCCTTCAGATCGCCGTGCAGCGAGTCGATCAGTTCCTGGGAAGTGTGCAAATCCGGATCGGCCAGCATGGCCTGGGGAGGAGCGTCGATCAAGGAGTCTTCACTTTGAGCCAGGGCTGTCGATTCGAACATCGCCAGCAAGCCCTGCGTCGAGGCGCCCGGTAAGCAATCATGGCCTTTTCCATTTTGGGATCCAGAAGCACGTCCTGGATGTTGTCGGTGGCCTGGACAACCTGCTTGAAATCGGTCGGCCCGTGGGCCATGTTCATCGCGTAGTTCATCGGCACCAGGCCGATCAGGATCAGCATGATCAGGCCGATTCCCTTCTGGCCGTCGTTCGAACCGTGCGGCGAAACTGACGCCGGTGCAGGTCAGGATCAAGATACTGCGAACCCACCACGGCGGCGGCGTCTCGCCATGGGGCGGCTCGTGCAATGCCGGGTTGTGCGCGAAGCGCTTGAGCAGCAGCAAGCAGCAGGGCTGCCAGGCCAAAGCCGATCAGCGGCGAGATCAGCAACGACAGTGCCGACCTCCGCGGCCTTCTTCCAATTGATGCCCGGAGCCGAAGTGGCCCACGAGCTAGGAATTGGCCAAACCCACGCCGATGATCGCGCCGATCAACGTGTGCGAGCTGGAGGACGGAATCCCCATGTACCAGGTGCCGAAGTTCCAGATGATCGCTGCCAACAGCAGCGAAATCACCATGGCCATGCCGGCGCCGGTATCGATTTTCACCAGCAAATCGACCGGCAATAGATGCACGATGCTGAATGCGACGGCGATGCCACCGAGCAACACGCCCAGGAAATTGCAGAGCCCCGACCATAACACTGCGATCTGGGGTTTGAGCGACTTGGTGTAGATGACCGTCGCCACGGCATTGGCCGTGTCGTGAAAGCCGTTGATGCACTCAAAGCCCAAGGCGATCGTCAATGCACCGACAAGAAAAAACAACGTCGTGAAGGTAATATCCATGAGTTTTCCTCGAAGTAAGTGGTTCCCTGATCCATGAACTACGGGACTGCCCGAACCATGGGCGAAGTCTATTAATGAGCAACATGCGGGCGACGAGTCAGTTTCAAACGTGCGAGGCCGCCTCCAACTAGCGCTTTCTCAGCGAGCGGAACTGCGGCTTGCGACGCGGCGTTGGTCAATGAAGAACGGACTTGCTCCCGACGGAGCGACGACACCGGCAAGACTGACATGAGTCGAACCTCAACGGCCAGAGACGACCAAGCGCGTCGCAGTATAGGTTGGTGCTGGCAGGCAAACAATCAGTTGCGGGGTTAGCTTTTTATGAGTGTTTTGTGCGACTCGTCGTCCGCTGTAACCAGCCTTTCGTTCATGGGCGTGACGCAATGATTAGCAACGCATGTTGGAATGGTTTGCATTTCGTCATTGCCGGCTGCAAAGTTTCATTGCGGCAATTTACGCAATGAAACAGCAACCATCGGAACATGCTGCCGACGCGCCGTGAATGGTGTTGAAGATCGCAGCACACCGGGCCTTCGTCGAGTTCCCCGCGTTGTAATGGGCTGCCGATGCGTTCGCCGGCTGTGGATAGAATGTTTGCTCGCGCTGACCTGCGGATTGAGTGGGGCTGGAAGATTCGGCCGGCGAGCCCAACTCGGACGAATTGACGCGGTTTGGGTCTGGTGGACTGTCCGCCCCCGCGGGTGGAACGGTCCTAATAAAGCCCCTTGCTGTCGCTGCCGATACACCTGGATAGTTTCGCCCGGTTGCCATTCCCTGCTGAACTTGTCCAGCAGCGGGCATTGGGGGGCGATTCAGCCACGGCCGATCAGTGATTGAAGCTAGGAAGACTTCGGCCGCCGCTTGCAAGCCGCGCAGCCCGACGCGCCAGCGAGGGATTCTGCGGGAGTTGCAGATCACACTCCCTCGCTAGCGGCGTCGGGCTTGTGTTTCTCAACTTACAAAACTGATCGGCCGTGGCGATTCAGCCCGGCGACTTGACATCATCGAGTTGGGCCAAGGGGGCCGGTGGCATCCCGCCCGCCATCGGACCCCCCTTTTTGCGCCGGGAAACCCCGCTGAATTCCCTGGCCGGCTTTGATTCTACGTACCAGACCCGAGAAGAATCCGGACGGGAAAGGGCAAAGCCTCGCTCTGGCGGCAACGCCATTGCGAAGTGGCCAAGCCGTTGCTAATGCGCCATGCTGCTGGCGTGCTCGTTTGGCGTCCGATGGCCGTAGAAGCTGTACAGCACCGGCATCAGGTAGCGGGTCAGGAACAGCGTGGTGATCATGCCGCCGACCACGACGATGGCCAGCGGCTGCTGCGTCTGCGCGCCGATCTTGGTCGAGACGGCCGCCGGCAACAGGCCGAAGATGGCCGTCAGCGCGGTCATCATCACCGGCCGCACGCGCTTTTCGGCGCCTTGCATGATCGCTTCGCTGCAGCGGCAGCCCGTGGATGCGCAGCTGATTGAAGTAGGAGATCATCAGCAGGCCGTCCATGATGGCCACGCCGAACAGCGAGATGAAGCCGACCGCCGCCGAGATGCTGAAGTGGGTGCCCGTCAGCAACAGCGCCCAGATGCCGCCCATCGACAGATCGACCACGTTGGACAGCACCACGATCGCGTCGAGCAGGGAGCGGAATGCCAGGTACAGCATGACGAAGATCATCGCCAGCGACAGCGGAATGATCAACATCAACCGGCTTCGGCTTCCTGCATCTCCTGGAACTCGCCGCTCCACTCGGCGCGGTAAGGGGCCTGGAATAGTGTGCTGTCTTGGCTCTGGGCCTCGGCGACGGCGCCGGCCAGATCGCGGCTCGCGGACGCTGAACTTCACGGCGATCAGGCGGTTGCCTTGCTCGCGGTAAATCGTCGACGCGCCGGAGCGAACGAAATTACCCGTTGGGGTCGGGCTGTCCCAGGTCGTCGAGCGGCGTGACCAGATCGCCCAGTCGGCGGCGGGGCGTAGCCGCAAGGTTGTTGATCGTGCCGCCAAACTCGCTCCCGGTAATGGACGGCATGCCAAGCATTGACCCCCGATTTCGAGAGCCCGATGGCGGCTCCGGTGGTAGTCGTATTCTGAGTGCTGGGCAATCCCGAGACGAGCTGATTGTTGGAGATGTCCACCGGGATATTCAGGATCGGCCTGTTCGCTGCTCCGTAAGGCCTCGGGCCAACGAAGCGTGATGTCGAACTTCTTTTCGCCTTCGATCATCTGCGAGCACGGCTTGCCGCCCACCGCCGACTGCACCACGTTCTCCACGTCGGCAACGCTGACGCCCCAGGCTTGCACTTCTGCGAATCGACGGGAACTCCAGATTCGGCTGCCCCTTGATGCGGAAAATGCCCACGTTGTGGATCCCGCGAATGCCTTCCAGGATGGTCTTCACTTGGGCGGCCAGCTTTTCCAGCTCGTTCAAGTCCGGGCCGATGATCTTCACCGAGTTGTCGCCCTTGACGCCGGACAGCGATTCCATGACGTTGTCGCGGATGTTCTGCGAGAAGTTCCAGTTGACGCCGAGACTTCGTGGCTCAACTCGGCGTTCATTTCCTCGATGAGTTCGTCCTTGGTGCGCGGTCGCGCTGGCCGAAAACCAGCTTCGCCATCCTGTGCCTTTCTTCACGGTCGGCCACTCGTCGCGGGGCTTCAGCGGCACGAAGAACTCGATGTTGTAAAAGCCGCGTCGGATCGGTGCCGTCGTCGGGCCGGCCGATTTGGCAGACGACGACGTCGGACTTCCGGCTAGCAATTGCATGATGGCCCGGGCCCGATCGGCCTTTTGCGACGCCTCGGCCAGCGAGATGTTGAGCGGAAACGTGCCGCGGATCCAGAGGTTGCCTTCTTCCAGTTCGGGCATGAATTCGCGGCCCAGCAAGGGCAACAACGCGATCGTCAGCACGATCAGGCGTGCCCATGACTCGCCAGCGTGATCCAGCGATGACGTCAAGCAAACGTCGAGCTGCCGCAGGTAGCGCGCGTTTGAGCGTAGCGCACCAGAAAATTGTCGCGGATCGGCTTGCAAGTTCTTGAACAACAGCGAACACAGCACCGGCGCGATGGTCAGCGCCAGCACCAGTGCCCCGGCCAGGGCGAAGGCGTAGGTGTCGGCCATCGGCCCGAAGATCTGGCCTTCGGGGCCTTGCATGGTGAACAGCGGCAGGAACGCGCAGACCATGATGGCGGTGGAGAAGAACAGGCTCTTTTCCACCTCGCGCGTGGCGATCAGGATGCGCTCCTTGAGCGGCAGGCCGATGTGCTCGCCGCGAGCTCAAGTGGCGGATAAATGTTCTCGACCATGATCACCGATGAATCGACGATGATGCCGAAATCGACGGCGCCGATCGACAGCAGGTTGGCCGACTTGCCGCGCAGATAGAGCACCGCGAAGGCGAACAGCAGCGCCAGCGGAATGTTGATGGCCACGATCAGAGCGCTGCGAACATTGCTGAGGAACATCAGCAAGATGACCGACACCAGACGTCATGCCCAGGATCAAGTTCTCGTGGACCGTCTCCGTCGTGACGTCCGATCAATTCGCTGCGGTCGTAATAGGGCTCGATCTGCACGCCCGGAAGCAGTTGCCCCTGCGACTCGTTCAAGTCTCTCATCTTCTGTTCCAGGCTGTGCAGAGCCGGGAGCGAAGCCTCGCCTTTGCGCAGCAGAACGATCCCCTGGATCTTTTCCGGCTCGTTGATCCAGAGGCGGTTGCCGGCTTTATCGACGACCTCGTGGCCCGCTGTGTCGACCATCGGCCGGCTCATGCTGACGCGTCCTAATCGGGGCAGGTTGCCCACGACAACGCCGGCCTTGCCCAGATCCTCGGGGTAGCGGATCGGGCCTCCCTCGACCACGTCCTCGACGCGAATTGGGACGTTGTTGATCGACGTAATCACCGTCCGCCGGATCTGCAGCACCCGTCGATCTTCTTCAGACCGGAGATAGTTGGCCGCCGCGGCCGGAATCTTAGTGTTCAGCACCGGAGGCTGGCGAGCCGGATCGAGCCCCCCGCCGATCAAGCCGATGCCGCGGACGTTGAGCAGGTTTTCGCCCTCGACCATGTAGTCGCCGCCCACGTTGGCATTGCTGTTCTGGATGGCGTTTTGCAGCTTGTCGAGCGTGATTCCGTAGCGCATCAGCCGTTCAGGATCGGGATGGACTTCGTAGCGTTTGACCGTGCCACCGCCTGATACAATATCGATGATTCGCGGCACACGGCGGAACTGCCGTTCGAGATACCAGTCCTGCTGGGCCTTCAGATCGTTGAGCGAGTAGATCTCGTGGCCCAACGGGTCTTTGGGGCCGCGCAGCGTGTAACGCATGATCTCGCCGGTCGGGCTTTGCGGCGAAAGGGTCGGCTGGACCCCGCTGGGCAATCCGTCGACGAACTGCAAGCGATTGATGACCTCTTGCTTGGCCTGATTGTAGTCAACACCGTACTCGAACTGGTTTCGCATGTGCGACAGCCCGAATAACGACTTGGTGCGTGTGTACTTCAACCCCGGCATGCCGGCCAGGGCTACTTCGAGCGGAATGGTCACCTGTCGCTCAACCTCCTCGGCACTCGCACCCGGATACTGAGCAATCACCTCGACGATCGCCGGCGCAGGGTCGGGATAAGCCTCGACGTTTACATTGAAGAAGGCAAAGCCGCCGACTGCCGCCAAGGTAGCGGCCATGAGGATGACGATCAGGACATTGTTCAAGGACCATTCAATCAGCTTGTGTACCATAGACGCCTCGATTGACTGACGGCCTGTTAGAGCCCGGAAGTTGAAAAGATAAAGACACTGTCATCCGAGTACGACTCATGGGGTCCGTAATGACACCAAGCCAGAAAGGCCATTGCCTCTCGAATGCGATGCCTGGAACGCATCGTCACCGTCAGATCCGAGCCCGAAATTGGAGCAGGACCGCTGCCGGTTCTTTGCGGAAAGCCGGAGCAATTGAACGCGGCGTGGGTCGATCGCCCTCGCCTCGAAGTTTGAAGACAATCTCTTGAATCTTCTTTTCGACCGGCCGACTCGCTCAGGCCAGGATCCGACAGAAAATCAGCACCTAGCACATTGTTCTACGTAGCCAGGGAACGGCAGGTTCGGACCGCACCGGCGTTCTCATTACGTTACCGTCATGTCGGTCGCATTGACGAGATTCTTTCGAGACAGCGCTCGCTATAGAGCTACTCCATTCAACCGATACACTTCGTAAGGATGCTCACAGGGCGTTCCTCGGCTGACGTGCATCTGTCGCTTCTCCGGTTCGATGATTACCGAGAACACAGTCTGCCACGATCCAGTATCGGGATCGTCGTTCGTGTGCCGGCAGATCGATTGAGGATAGCCGTCGTGGTCGCGAAGTGCCGCTTTGACGTCCTCCAGGCTCGGCAGATGACCGCTGGAAAAGCCCAACAACGAGTCGATCCGCTGCTGCCGGGCGTAGGACTGGATCAACTCTGGAAACTGCTCGTTGGTCTGCTGCAAATCCGGGTGCAGGCAGTGATTGGTGTGGGCGATTCCGCCACCGCCTGCTTTTCGCACGAGATGGACCTGGTCGATCGTGACCTCCAGATCAACCGGCCCTTGCGGCGTAGAGAGCATGATGTTCGCAGGAATTGCCCGCGGGGCGCGTTGCACGCTGTCGACGGCGCCATCGAGCGAATCGGCCTCGTAGATTCCACGGACGGTGAAATAGTGCGGCACGCCCAGCGTTCGAGCCGGAGCCGGCAGTGAGTTCAGACAAACGCCGATCCCGGCCTCGTTGAAGCCGATGTAGGCGATGAGACCGGCTTGTGTCAGATTGATCAGGGCCGGTTTGCCAATGGGACGACGCGTCAGAACGACGGTAAATGGATCCAGAGCCGGGTCATTGTCCCAGTTCTGAGCGACGAGGCTTCCGGCTCGAATCGGACCGCGCCCTGCCAGCGCGAGCGATGTGCAGCCTGCGTCCTGCTCCGGGCGTAGCTGATTGCGAACCTGGAGCAGCATGAGGTCTTCCAACTTCATCCGCGAGGCTTCGGCCACGCCTCGCAATTCTTCGACCATGCTCGGGCTGTATTCCATCGCGCAGGTGATGGATGCAGCGGCAATTTCCATGGCGCGGACGCGGGAAATGCGAACCGTTCTGACGATGTGTCCCAAAGCCGTCTCGCAGAAACCACGGATCTCTTCGCCGGCCGCTTCGCCGATTAGACGGCCCATCTCCCGCGGCGCGCCCGCAACTTCGATCTCACGGTAGCGACTTTCCTTCGGCATCCTTCGTCCTTTCCATAACCCCAATGAAATCGGCGAATTACGTCGACAGCCGTCTCGAGAATAGCAACGTGGTTGGCCGCCAGTCGCATCGAGATCGTTTTATTCGATCGGCCGGACGATTATACTACGGCCACCCCCGCTTCGTTGCCCGCCACCAACTCCCGCTCCGTAAACTAATGCCCACCCGAGACAACTATTCCCGGTTTCGGCTTCAGCCCCGACATCTGCTCCTTGTGGTGGTCGGAGCTCTCTGGCTGGCGACGACACGACCCGGAGAGGCCGCCGAGCGATCTGTAAGCTTCATTAACGAGATCATGCCGGTGTTAACAAAGGCCGGATGCAACGCCGGTGTTTGCCACGCCAAAGCAGGCAACGGTCAGAACGGGTTCCAATTGTCGCTGCTTGGTTTCGAGCCGCTCGAGGACTTCGAACACCTGGTGAAAGAGGGTCGCGGCCGGCGGCTGTTTTCTGCGGCTCCCGAACGCAGCCTGCTGCTCCTGAAAGCCTCAGGGCAGGTGCCGCACGGCGGCGGGGTCCGTCTCGATTCGTCCTCCGAAGGTTATGCTCTGCTGCGCAAATGGATTGCCCAGGGCGCGATGTTTGATGAGGCTGGAACGCCAAATCTCGTGTCGTTCGAGGTCCAACCAGCTCGCGGTTCCATTAAGCGTCTCGCAGAACAACAACTCAAGGCGCTGGCCCGCTACTCGGATGGCAGCGTTCGAGACGTGACGGGCTTGGCACTTTACGAATCGAACGACAGGGCGATGGCCGACGTCAGCCCTCGTGGTGTCGTGAACATCCTCGACATCTCAGGCAACGTCGCGGTGATGGTTCGCTACCAGGGCAGGGTGGCAGTCTATAGCGCGTCGGTTCCGCTGGGCGCACCGGTCGAGAAGCTGCCTTCCGCCAGGAACTTCATCGACGAGCACGTTTTTTCAAACCTCAAGGAAATCGGCGTTCCTCCCTCGCCGGTCTGCGACGACGCGACGTTTCTTCGCCGGGTTACGTTGGATATCGCCGGGCGCTTGCCGACCGAGGGCGAGGCCACCGAGTTCCTCGCCAGCCGGGCCGAAGACAAACGCGACCGAGTGATCGACTCGCTGCTGCAAAGCCCTGAGTACGCCGACTACTTTGCCAACAAGTGGACGGCGCTGCTGAAGAACCGGCGAGACGACACCAGCGACATCGTATCCAACTTCGCGTTCTTTGCCTGGGTGCGCGACAGCCTGCTGGCCAATAAACCTTACGATCAGTTCGTCCGTGAGTTGCTGGCCGCAACCGGAACGGTGATCGGCAATCCGCCGGTTGCCTGGTACAAGCGTGTGAAGGATCCGAAGCAACAGATCGAGGACGTGGCTCAGCTCTTCCTGGGAGTCCGCATGCAATGCGCCCAGTGCCATCACCATCCGTTCGAGCGTTGGAGCCAGGACGATTATTACGCGCTGTCGGCATTCTTCAGTCAGGTCGGAAGAAAACCTTCCTCGACGCGCGGGGAGGACCTGATCTTTCACAAGCGCGGGATCGCCGTGGCAACGAACGTAAGGACGGGATTGCCGCTGAAGCCGGCCGCGCTCGGCGACACCGTTCCGAACATCACCGCCGATGCAGACCCTCGTCTTCGGCTCGCCGATTGGATGAGTTCCAAGAACAACCCGTTCTTCGCCAAGGCGCTCGTGAACCGCTATTGGAAGCACTTCTTCCAGCGAGGTCTCGTTGAGCCCGAGGATGATATTCGCGACACCAACCCGCCGACGAACCCCGCGCTGCTCGGCGACCTGGAGAAGCACTTCGTCGCCAGTGGATTCGATCTCAAGGATCTGGTTGGTGTCATCACTCGCTCGCAGGCCTACCAGTTGAGCGAAACGCCGAACCAACACAACCTGGCGGATCGGCAGAACTACTCACGCTACTATCCGCGGCGGCTCCAGGCCGAGGTGCTCCTTGACGCAATCGACTACCTGGCGGGAACTCAGACCGACTTCGCCAATCTGCCGCCGGGAACCAGGGCCATCGCACTGCCGGATAACAGCTATAACAAGTCGTCCCCCTTCCTGAAGGTCTTCGGACGGCCGGAAGGGGCCAGCGTCTGCGAATGCGAACGCGTGCAATCCTCTAGTCTTGCCCAGAGCCTGCACATGATCAATGCGTCCGATCTCAAGTCGAAACTCGCCAGCCCTACGGGCCGGGCCCAGCGATTGGCGAAAGAAGCCAAGCCCGTCGAAGCAAAAGTCCGCGAGCTGTACCTGGTGGCATTTTCGCGCGGGCCAGACCCGGACGAACTGAAAATCGCGACGGACTATCTCGCCGAACCGCGGGTCGACTCCAATGGCAAGCCGATGAATGCCCAAAAGGCGGCTCTTGAGAACTATCAGGATCTCATCTGGGCACTCGTCAACACCAAAGAATTCCTTTTCAATCATTAGGCGCATGATGAATGCTGTCGTTCGTTGCTCGCATTGCCGTAGTAAGACAGTCGAGGTGATCCACGCCCGCGCGTTCCCCGATCGAAAGACGACGTGCCCGGCCCTTGCGATGTTTGTCTTCGCAATGTTCGTCGCGGCGCCATGGGGCGTGGCGGCAGTATCGTTCGCCCAGTCGGTGGGCTTGCCCGCTCCGCGCCTGCTGACAACGACGCCGATGGGCGGAAGGGCAGGCTCTCAATTCGAGGTTACGATCAGCGGAGACAATATCGAAGATGCCGATGCGCTAGCCTTTTCCGATCCTCGGATCACGGCGACTCGTAAACTCAATGCCGCCGGACAGCCCGAACCGGACAAATACCTCGTCACGATTGCCGCCGATTGTCCGGCCGGCGTCTACGAAACTCGCGTGATGACGCGGCTAGGCATTTCTTCTTCGCGGGCCTTTTCTGTTGGCTCTCTGCCGGAAGTCACCCGGACGAAGCCGAACACGTCGCTGGCAACCGCAATGGAATTGAAGATGGATTCCCTGTGCAACGCGGCGACGACCCTTAGGGCCGTCGACCACTTTTCCTTCGAAGGCCGAAAGGGGCAGCGCGTCGTTGTGGATTGCACCGCGAAGGGAATCGATTCCAAACTCGATCCGGTGCTGATCATTGCCGACTCTGCGGGCCGCGACCTGCTGGTCGAACGGCGTAGCGGCGCGCTGGACTTCATCGTGCCGGCGGACGGCAAATACGTGATCAAAGTCCATGAACTGACCTTCAAAGGAGGATCTGCGTTTTTCTATCGTCTGGCCTTGCGGGAATTGCCAGCCGATGCGTCCGTTGCACGGCTTCCATCGACAAGGACGGTGAACTCCTTCTCTTGGCCACCGGAGGGTCTTCAAGACCAGGCCGAGGCTTCGGAACGAGAGCCCAATAATGATAGTGCCCAGGCACAAAAGATCGCGCTGCCATGCGACATTGCCGGCAGCTTCTTTCCAGCGGCGGACGTGGACGTTTTCGAGTTCGAAGCCAAGAAAGGGGACACATGGTGGGTCGAGGTGGCCTCGGAACGACTGGGTCGGCCGACAGACCCTGCGATTCTCGTTCAGCATGTCAGCGGCTCGGGCGACGAAAAGAAGTTGACCGACGTCGCGGAGTTCAGCGACATTCCCAGCCCGGTGAAGATTTCCAGCAACGGCTATGCCTATGACGGACCGCCCTATGACGCAGGTTCGTCGGACATCCTGGGGAAGCTGGAGATCCAGCAGGACGGAGTTCATCGCCTGCAACTGTCCGATTTGTTCGGCGGCACGCGTAACGATCCTCGTAACGTGTATCGCCTGGTCATCCGTAAGGCATCTCCTGATTTCGCCCTGGTAGCCTGGGCACTGCACATGGAATTGCGGAACGGTGATCGCAACGCTCTCAGCAAACCGCTCGCCTTACGCGGCGGAGCGACCATGGCGCTGGAAGTTGTCGCCGTGCGGCGCGACGGATTCGAGGAGGAAATCGAGTTGCTGATGGACGGTCTGCCGGAAGGGGTAACGGCGCGAGGACTGACCATCCCGGCCGGCAAGTCACAAGGCATAATGCTGGTAACTGCTCACCAAAAAGCTCCCCGTTCGGTCTCCAGCGCCAAATTCTCGGGCCGTGCTAGGATCGGCGGCACGACTGTCATCCGCCCCTGCAGGCTCGCTTCGATGGCCTGGCCGGTCGCGGATGCCTGGAGCGAAATTCCCAGTCCGCGTTTGCTGGCCGACGTGCCGATCTCGGTCAGCGGTTTCGAGTTGGCCCCGATCACAATCGCACCCTACGGAAACGATGTCTGGGAAGCCAAGGTCGGTGAAAAGCTCACAATTCCGCTGATGCAGACTCGCCACAGCGAGTTTTCTGGTGCCACGCTGAAATTGAAGGCCTTTGGGGCAGGGTTCGAACGCGTTCCATCGTTCGATGTGCCCTTGACGGCCGACACCTCGCAGGCGGTCCTGGACCTGGCCAAACTGAAAACCCCGCCGGGAGATTACTTGATTGGGTTTTACGGCGGCGCCGTGGCAAAGTACCGAAGCAATCCGCAAGCAGCCCCCAAAGATATTGCCGACATCGTCGTCTCCGAACCCATTGCCATTCGCGTCAAGCCGGCGGATACAAAATGAGCACATCTCGCAACGCTTTTTCAACCGTGGTCTGTCCGGGCCCCGACCGCACGGCGTCGGCCAGCCGGCGCAGCTTTCCTGCGGGCTGGGCTGGCCGGGTTTGCCAGTTTAAGTCTGCCGGGGATTCTGCGGCTACGGGCGCAAAGCCCGCTCTTTGCCAGCGACACAATCGAGGCCGGCCGTGAAAAAACCGCGGTGATCATGGTCTGGCAGCCGGGTGGATGTTCGCACGTCGATTCCTACGATCCCAAGCCGAACGCCGGCAGCGAGTATCGCGGTCCGTTCGGAACAATCCCCACCAAAGTTCCTGGGCTGCAGTTCACGGAATTGCTTCCACGCCAGGCTAAGATCGCCGACCGGTTCACGGTGCTGCGGTCCATGCACCAGGGGGCCGGCGGCCACCCCGCAGGTTCGATGCAACTGCTCTCGGGCGATTCCGACACTCGCGACAAGCCGAAACCGCGTTTGCCTGACTGGATGTCGGTGACCAACTACCTTCGCTCCCAGGACGGCCCGCGACAGAATCCGCTGCCCGCCTATGTCGGCATCAATCCTCCCACGATCTACAACGGACCGGCGTACTTGGGAGATGCCTATTCGCCGTTCACGGTAACGGGCGATCCGAGTCAGCCAAATTTTTCCGTGCCCAACATTGGTCTCTCGGATCCTGGCGAACTCAGCCGACTGGATCGACGCTCGACCCTCCGCCGCAACCTCGACACGCTTGAGCGGGCCTTCGATCAGCAAGGCGAGTTGGCGGCTCTCGACGAATTCGAGACTCAAGCGATGACCTTGCTGACCAATCCGAAGACCAAGGAAGCTTTCGATCTGAGTCGGGAAGACGCTCGGACGCGCGACCGCTACGGACGAAATTCGTGGGGCCAGCAACTGCTGTTGGCGCGGCGGCTGGTTGAGGTTGGCGTCGAGGTTCTGACCACCAGTTTGGACGGCCCGCTTTGCGGACGCGTGAATAACTGGGATGACCACGCAGTGAACCACCATGTTTTCGACGCGATGCGATTCCGCGCGGACGCCTACGATCAGGCGGTCTCGGCATTGATCGAAGACATCTACGAGCGCGGCCTGGACAAACGCGTGCTCGTCGTCGTGACCGGGGAATTCGGCCGTACGCCCAAGATAAGTTATGCGGCCAGCACCGGCGTCGGGAATGCCAGTGCGCCGGCTGGCACGCAGCAGCCAGGCCGCGACCATTGGCCGCGTGCGTTCTCGAACATCTGGGCGGGCGGGGGCATTCAGCCTGGACGCTTCATCGGCGCCACGGACAAGCGGGGCGAGGACGTCATCGAGCGCATTTGTGGCCCGGGCGATTTCCTGGCGACCATCTATCATCACCTGGGCATTGATTCGTCCAAGACTATGATTCGAGACTTTAACGGACGTCCGACTCCCATCGTCGATCACGGTAAACCAATCCCGGAACTGATTGGTTAATTCGGTAATCTCGGTGATCATCGAGAATTGCAGGATGTTTCGGCGTCCCGGTATACCGCTTCGTTTGAAGTATCGATGACGTCGGATCCATTTCGAATCGCTCTCGCCAATATCAGGTTCCCGGCGACTCCTGACGAGTCGATCAAGCTCGCCAAACAGGCCGTCGATCGAGCTGCAGTCGGGAGAGCAGAGATCATCTGCTTCCCGGAATGCTTCATCTCTGGCTATCATGGAATCGGCAAACCGTGCCGCCTCCCGATCCCGAGTTCCTGGAACGCACTGGTCCGCCATCGCGGCAGCACCCGCGCAGGCATACATCACAGTTGTTCTCGGAACCGAACGCTTCGTCAACGGCGAAATCCAGAGACTGTCCGCTGGGCCGCACGACGCGGGGCACACATTGTGTTTCAACCGCACTTCCACGAAGCCGAGCCCGATTCCTACCAGCTCGTGGCCCTCGCCGATCCCGCGAATTCTTTTCACGAGAAGGAGGCCCTGTGCCGCGCTGCTTAGAACACCGGCGATTTTGCAACCGTCAATTTCGCGAGCTTCGGCTCTCCGACCACGTCGGCGCTCGTCCGGCCGGACGGAAACATTCTCAGCTACCAACCCTACGGCGAGGAAGGGTTGCTGGTCACAGACATCGCCACGGCGACAGGTTTACTTGCTACCCGTTGCAGAACTGCATTGTGATAACGTGACCCTTGTCCCCCAGCCGGCATGTCGGTCATAGCAGCAGAAAGTCCCATAGCCTACGTGCATTTCCGCTGAGCCAGGCGCTAACCAAGTCGCATAGTCGAGCCGTGGTCTATACCCAATTCATGAAAACCTGGTCGACGAGGGCCGTGTTGTCGCCGCCGTGCGGGTCAAGTCCCAGTAGTTCGACGGTGTGAGCGCCGGAGCCAACCGTGAAGGTCGCTGTGTCGTACTCGGCGTAGCTCGTGCCGCTGGGCGTGATGCTGCTGACGGCTTTGCCGTCGACCAGCACCTCGATTGTCTGGTCCGCCAGGGACCATTGGCGCGCTGCGCCGCCTCGAGCGAGATCGAATAGTGCCGGCCGCCAGCACGACCGATTGGCTCAGCGAACCGGTCATTTGGATGAACGCGACCTGGCCGCCTTGCGGCGCGTTGGGATTGTTGGCCGTGAAGCCGCTGCCGTTGCCGGCCACGCCCGCGTAGCCGCTGAACGCCCAGGGCGAGCCCGTCGGATCGTACTGGTACGCCGCCGGGCCCGCGCCCAGCGACGGCGCTTCGAAACCCGGATCGAGCGGCTGATTCGGCCTGCGCCGCCACGATCGACACTTGATCGACGAGGGCCGTGTTGTCGCCACCCTGCGGATCGAGGCCCAGGATCTCAATCGTGTGCGTTCCGGCCGCCGCGGCGAAGGTCGTCGTCGTATACAACCCGTAATTGATGCCGGTGGGCGTGATGCTGCCGACACGGCCTGCCGTCGACCAGCACTTCGATCGTCTGGTTCGATGGACCGATGGCGCGTGTGCGGCGTCGAGCGAGATCGAATACGTGCCGCCGGCAGAGCGTGACCACCTGGCTGGCCGAACCGGTGATTTGTATGAACGCCACCTGGCTGCCTTGCGGCGCATTGGGATTGCTGGCCGTGAAGCCGCTGCCGTTGCCGGCCACGCCTGCATCGCCGCTGAATATCCAGGGCGAACCCGTTGGGTCGTACTGGTACGCCGACCGGGCCCTGCGAACGGGCTTTCGAATCCTGCATCGAGCCGGCTGGTTGGCCGTGACGTTCTGCACGGAGACCTGGTCGATGAAGGCCGTATTGTCGCCGCCGAGGGATCCAAGCCCAAGAACGTCAGCGTGTGGCTTGCCGCCCGTACCGATAACGAAGCTGCCGCTGGTGTACGACGCGTAGCTCGTGCCGCTGGGCGTGATGCTGCTGACCGAGCTGCCCATCGACGAGCACTTGAATCGTCTGCTTCGATGAGCCGATTCCGCGCTGCGCGGCCAGCAAGTTCACGTCGTACACGCCCGGCGCGACGACGAACGATTGGCTCACCGAGCCGGTCATTTGAATGAAGGCCACCTGGCCGCCTTGCGGCGCGTTGGGATTGCCTGGCCGTGAAGCCGCTGCCGTTGCCGGCCACGCCCGGCGTAGCCGCTGAACGTCCAAGGCGAATTCGTCGGGTCGTACTTGTACGCCGACGATCCGAGCCCTGCTCGGGCTTCTCAAAGCCCGGATCGAGCGGCTGGTTGGCTTGCACGGCGACGAATCGACACCTGGTCGACAAGCGCCGTGTTGTCGCCGCCGTGCGGATCGATCCCCAGAATCTCGACCGTATGTGCGCCGGCAGGCACGTAGAACGTCGCGGTCGTATACTGCCAGTAATTGGTGCCGCTGGGCGTGATCGTGCCGACGAGCGCGCCGTCGACCAGCACTTCGATCGTCTGGCCTGCCGGGCGGCATTGCGTTGGGCCGCGTCGAGCGAGATCGAATAAGTGCCGCCCGCCAGCGTGACGATCTGGCTGGCCGAACCGGTGATTTGAATGAACGCCACCTGGCTGCCTTGCGGCGCGTTGGGATTGTCTGATCGTGAAAGCGCTGCCGTTGCCGGCCACGCCCGCGTAGCCGCTGAACGTCCAAGGCGAGCCCGTCGGATTGTACTGATAGGCTGCCGGGCCGGTGCCCAGGTCGGGGCTTTCGAAGCCAGGATCGATCGGCTGGTTGGCCGTGACACTTCTGCACGGCAACCTGGTCGATGAAGGCCGTGTTGTCGCCGCCCAAGGGATCTTGGCCCACAAACGACAGTGTGTGCATGCCACCTGCGCCGATGACGAAGCTGCCGCTGGTGTACGAATGCGTAGCTCGTACCGCTGGGCGTGATCGTGCTGACGAGTTGGCCATCGACGAGCACTTCGATCGTCTGGTCCGAAAGGCCGATGCCGCGCTGCGCAGCTTGCAGGCTCACGTCGTACATGCCCGGCGCCATATAGAACGATTGGCTGGCCGAGCCGGTGATTTGCAGGAACGCCACCTGGCTGCCCTGCGGCGCGTTGGGATTGCTGGCTGTGTAGCCGCTGGCGTTGCCGGTCACGCCCGCATCGCCGCTGAACGTCCAGGGCGAATTCGTCGGATCGAACTGGTAGGCCGAGCCGCCGGAGCCCACCGACGGCGATTCGAAGCCCGGATCGAACGGCTGGTTCGGCTGGCTGGCGGCAATCGCGACGGCATCGATCAAGGCCGTGTCGAAGTCGCCGCCACGCGTGTCGCTGCTGGGAGGCACGCCCTGGAAGGTCAGCGTATGCATGCCGGCCGTCGTGATCGTGAAACCGCTGCGGTCGAATACGATTGGTAGGTCGTACCCGTCGGCGTGACGACATCGACCACTTTGCCGTCGACCAGCACGTCAATCGTCTGGTTCGAAGAGATGTTGCCACGCTGAGCCGCATCGAACGTCACCATGTATGTGCCGGGCTGGAAGCTGATCGATTCACTCACCGAGCCGGTGTTCTGCAGGAAAGCCACCTGCACGCCATCAGGCGTGTTGGGATTGCCCGAGGTGAACCCAGTTCCATTGGCCGAGATGCCTGCATGGCCGGTGAAAGTCCACAGCGAACCGGTCGGATCGTATTGGTACGCACTCGAGCCGCTGCCGACGCTGGGCGTTTCGAAGCCGCCGTCGGGCACCGTCACGGAACTGGGGACGATATTGAGCACAAAGGCCTGCGTGGCATCGCTGCCGATGCCATTGTGGGCCGTGAACTCAATCGGGTAGGAGCCGACCGCGGTCGTGGATGACGCGCTGAGCACGCCCGTGGTACTGTTGAACGTCACGCCCGAGGGCAACGTGCCGGTTTCGTACAACGTGATCGGCGTCGGATAGGCGCTGGCCGTGACGGAGAACGTGCCCGCCGAGCCCGCAATGAAGGTGGCGCTACTGCTGCTGGTGATGTAGGGGGGCTGATTGACGGTAATCGAGTTCGTGGTAGCGGGCGTGAGCGCTCCGCTGGTCACCTGCAGCGTGTAGCCGCTGTCGCCGTTGTTCAAGGTCAGGCCGGAGAAGCTGGTCACGCCGCCCGTGGCCGAAATGATGAACGTTCCGCCCAGCAGGCTGCTGCCGGGATTGGCAAGCAGGGCAACAATCTCGTTGCCGGTGAAGCCAGTGGCCACATTGCCTTCGGCATCTTTGGCCGTGACGGTGAGCCCAAACCCGCTGCCGGAGAGCACCGTCGAGGGCGGTTGGGTCGTAATGAACAATTGCGTGGCCGCACCGGCCCCCACCGTAATCGCGTTGCTGGTGCCAGAGATCGTGGCTACCGAGTCGGTGGCCGTGATCATTTGTGTGGCGGCCGTGTCCAGCGTGGCCGTGATCGTGAGCTTGCCGCCGGTGGACGACAAACTATTGAACGACATGCCGCCGGCCGAATCGCTCAGGCTGACGTTGTCGGCGAAGCCGGTCACCACGTTGTTGAACTGATCTTCGGCCGTGACCGTGATCCTGGTCGTGCTGCCGGCCGTGAGGCTGCTGGGAATCGCCGACACCAACAGCTTGCTGGCCGCAGCCGGCGTGACCGTGACCGAATTGCTGGTGCCGGAAACCGTGGCCGTGGCATCGGTGGCCGTGATCGATTGCGTGCTGGCCATGTCCAGTGTGGCTGTGACCGTGGCCTTGCCGCCCGTGAACGACACGGCCGAGAAGCTGGCGCCGCCCAGGCTGTCGGACAGCGTCACCGAGTCACTGAATCCGGTAATGACGTTGCTGTACTGATCCTCGGCCGTAATCGTAATGCTGACGGTGCTGCCGGCCGACAGGCTGCTGGGCGAAGCCGACACCAATAGCTTGCTGGCCCCGGCCGACGTGACCGTGACCGAACTGCTGGTGCCGGAGACCGCAGTCGCCGTCGTATCCGTGGCCGTGAGGGTTTGCGAGCCGGTCGCATCGAGCGTGGCTGTGACCGTGGCCTTGCCCCCGCTGAACGAAGCCGTCGAGAAGCTGGCGCCGCCCAAGCTGTCGGCCAGCGTCACCGAATCGCTGAAGCCCGTGACGACGTTGTTGAACTGATCCTCGGCCGTGATCGTGACGCCGGTCGTGGTCCCGGCCGGCAGGCTGCCGGGCGAAGCCGACACCAGCAACTTGCTGGCCGCGGCCGGAGTGACCGTCACCGGGCCGCTGGTGCCGGAGATCAACGTGGTCGGCGCGTCGATCGCCGTGAGCGTTTGCGTGCCGGCCGTATCGAGCGTGGCCGTGACCGTGGCCTTGCCCCCGCTGAACGAAATGGCCGAGAAGTTCGCGCCGCCCAGGCTGTCGGACAGCGTGGTCGAATTGCTGAAGCTGGTGACGACGTTGTTGTACTGGTCCTCGGCCGTGATCGTGACGCTGGTCGTGCTCCCGGCCGACAGGTTGCTGGGCAATACGGACACCAGCAGCTTGGTAGCCACGGCCGACGTGACCGTCACCGCGTTGCTGGTGCCGGAGATCGTGGCCGTCGCATCGGTGGCCGTGATCGTTTGCGTGCCGGCCGTATCGAGCGTGGCCCCGACCGTGGCTTTGCCAGCGGTGAACGAAACGGACGAGAACGTCGCACCGGCCAGGTTGTCCGAAAGTGTCACCGAATCGCTGAAGCTGGTGACGATGTTGTTGTATTGGTCCTCGGCCGTGACGGTAACGCTGGTCGAGCTACCCGGCGCGAGAGTGGTCGGCGCCGCCGACACCAACAAATGCGTGGCCGCGGCCGACGTGACGGTGACCGCATTAGACGTGCCGCCGGTGACCGAGCCCACCGACGTGTCGGTGGCCGTGATGGTTTGCGTGCCGGCCGTGTCCAGCGCGACGGTCAGCGTGATCTTGCCGCCACCCGCCGAGAAGCCATTGATCGACAGGCCGCCGGCCGAGTCGGTCAGGCTGACGCCGTCCGCGAACGTGCTCAGCACGTTGTTGAACTGATCTTCGGCCGTGACCGTGACGTGGGTCGTCTGGCCAGCCGACAGATTCGCAGGCGCCGCCGAGACCAGCAAATGCGTAGCCACGGCCGGCGTGACCGAAACCGAATTGCTGGTGGCCGAGGCGCTCGGGTGCGCTGTGTCGGTCGCCGAAATGACTTGCGGACCGGCCGTGTCGAGCGTGGCCGTGAACGTGGCCACGCCGCCTGAGAACGACGCCGCCGAGAAGCTCATTCCGCCCAAGCTATCGGCCAGCGTCACCGAGTCGCTGAAACCCGTGACGACATTGTTGAACTGGTCTACGGCCGTGATGGTGACGCCAGTCGTGCTTCCGGCCGAGATGCTCGCAGGCGAAGCCGACACCAGCAACTTGCTGACCGCAGCCGGCGTGACGGTCACTGAATTGGACGTGCCGGCGCTGACCGAGGCCGCCGACGTATCGCTGGCCGTCAGGGTTTGCGATCCGACCGTATCGAGCGTGGCCGTGAGGGTGGCCTTACCACCCGTGAACGAAACGGCCGCGAAGCTCGCGCCGCCGAGATTGTCGGCCAGCGTCACCGAGTCGCTGAAACCGGTGACGACGTTATTGAATTGATCCTCGGCCGTGATCGTGACACTCGTGGAGCTGCCGGCCGAGAGGTTGGTCGGCGCAGCCGAGACCAGCAGCTTGCTGGCCGCTGCCGGCGTGACCGTGACCGCGCCGCTGGTGGCGGAGAACGTGGCCGACGAATCGTGGGCCGTGATCGTTTGCGAGCCGGCCTTGTCCAGCGTAGCGATGACCGTGGCCACGCCCGCGGTGAACGAGACGGCGGAGAAGCTCGCCCCGCCCAGGTTGTCCGACAGTGTGACCGTGTCGCTAAAGCTCGGCACCACAGCCCCGGTAGAATCTTCGGCCGTGATGGTGACGCTGTAGGTGCCGCCGGCCGTGATGGTCGCCGGCGCCTGCTGCGTGATTGCGAATTGCGTGGCGACGTTGGCCGCCGGGTTGATCGAGCGCTTGGCCGTGGTGCTGGTGACGCTGGTGATGCCCAGTCCGTCAGTGACGCTGAAGCTCACCGTGCGGGCCGCGGTCGTGGCGTCGTGGTTCGTATCGTCGTAGGTGACTGCTTCCAGCGCGGTCTGGTATTGGGCCAAGGTTCCGCTGCCGCTCAGAATCAGCGTGCCGGTCGAGGCGACGAAGCTGCCCGAGATGTCGCCTTGGGTGACAAAGCCCAGCGTGTCTTCGCCGCTGACGTAGCCGGACGAGATGCTGACGGTGGCGCCGGTGATTGTTGAGCTTTCGACGTCGGTGATCGACACGCCCGGATCAACGTCCACCGTGCCGCTATTGGCCGTGTAGCTGAGCGCGCTGGACGTGGTGGTGACGACAGGCAGGTCGTAGCGCTTGGCGTAGACGCCGTAGCCGCTGGCATCTCCGTAACTCTGCCAGGCGACGACGAAGTCGCCCGCCGAATCCATGGTCACCGCGGGGTTCTGCGCGTTGCCACTGGCGTAACTATTGACCTTGAGCTCGCTCCCCTGGGCCGCGCCGCTCGAGTTGTAGCGCTGGGCGAAGATGTCGAAGCCCTGATCCGTTGGAACCTGGCCGTAGCTTTGCCAGGTGACGATAAAGTCGCCGGCCGAATCCATGGCTACAGCAGGGTTGACCTGGTAGCCCGTCGTGTAGGTGTTGATTTGGAACAGGCTCCCTTCCGCCACGCCACTCTTGTTGTACGCTTGCGCGAAGACGCCGTAGTAAGAGCCGTCCTCGCCGTAGTAGCCCGTCCAGGCGATGGCGAAGTCGCCGGCCGAATCCATGGCCACCACGGGGGCGGCGTTGTAGCTCGGCGTGGCGCTGTTAACACGGAACTCGCTTCCCTGAGCCACGCCGCTGGCGTTGTAGCGCTGGGCGTAGAGGTTGATAATCGATGACTCGCTCCTCCAGGCGACGACAAAGTCGCCGGCCGAATCCATGGCCACCGACGGGAATACGTCATCGCGGTTATCCGTATTTACTTGGAACTCGCTCCCGCTGGCCACCGGTTGGCCCGTGCCGTTGAAGGTGTAGAGCTGGGCGCCGATTGAAACCGTGCCCATGTCGTTATTACTCCCCCAGGTGACGACGAAGTCGCCGGAAGCGTCCATGGCCACCGCGGGATTTGCATTCTGAGTGTAGGTGGTGAACGGGAGGCTGACCTGGAAATTGCTTCCTTGCGGTACGCCAGTGGCGTTGTACGCTTGCGCGTAGATGCTGTAGCTCCCAATGCCTTGACTATCTTGCCAGGCGATGACGAAATCGCCGGCCGAGTCCATGGCCACCGACGCCGGCCCTTGAGTGCCGCTCGTGAACGAATTGACCTGGAACTGGCTCCCCTGAGCCACGCCATTCTTATTGTAGAGCTGAGCGTAGATGCCGTAGCTATCGGGAATGGGATTGCCATCCTCGCCGGCGCTCTCCCAGACAACGACATAATCGCCCGCAGCGTCCGAGGCAACCTTCGGAGCAAACTGTGTGCTTGGCGTGTAGGTGTTGACCTGGAACTCAGTCCCGGCGGCGGGGCCGGGCAGGTCGACGTTGCGCGTGCCTGCGACGCCGCTGATACCCAGGCTGTCTTCGACGCTGAAACTGATCGTGCGCGGCGGAGCCGCCACCAAATCGTTGGTCTGTTGGTAGGTAACCGATTCCAGAGCGGTCTGATATTGGGCCACGGTTCCCGTGCCCGTCAGGGTCAAGGCGCCGCTGACCGAGTCGAAGCTGCCCGAGATGTTGCCTTCGGTGGTGAAGGCCAGCACGTCTTCGCTGCTGAAATAGCCGCCGGAGATGGCGACCGTGGCGCTGGTGATGGTGTTGCTCTCGGTGTCGACGATCGACACGCCCGGATCGACGGCCACCGGTCCGCTGCCGGCCGTGTAGCTGAGCGCACTGCTGGTCGTGGTGACCACGGGCCGGTCGTAGCGCTTGGCGAAGATGCCATAGCCGTTGCCGTCCTCGTTGTCGCTGCTCGACCAGGCGACGATGAAATCGCCGGCCGAATCCATGGCCACCGCCGTGCCACCGCCAACCATGCCAGCGCCTTGGTTGGCAGTCGTATAGGTGTTGACCACGAACTGGCTTCCCTCCGGCACACCGGCGGAGTTGTATTGCTGGGCCAAGACGCCAAAGCCGCTGAGATCCCCCAAGTTGGGACCTACTTGCGCCCAGGCAACAATGAAGTCGCCGGTCGAATCCATGGCCACGACCGGGGACTGGTTATAGGATCCAGAGGTTATGCCGCTTGTGACGTTGAACTGGTTCCCCTGGGCCGCGCCGGTCGCGTTGTAGCGCTGGGCGTAGACCTCATAAGACCCGAGCTCGTCCTGCGCCCGCCAGGCAATGACGAAGTCGCCGGCCGAATCCATGGCCGCCGACGGCTCGAAATAATAGCTGTACCGTAGCCCCGAATCGACCTGGAACTGGCTCCCCTGTCGCGCGCCGCCGGCGTTGTAGAGTTGCGCGAAGACGTCATTGGGAACGGTGCCGTCGCCAATGCTGTAGCCCTCCCAGGCGATGATGAAGTCGCCGGCCGCGTCCATGGCGATGGTTGGTGCCATCGAGTTGAAATAGCCCGCCGTGACGGTATTAACTTGGAACACGCTCCCCTCGGCCGCGGCCGAGCCCGTGCCGTTGAAGCTATATCGCTGCGCGTAGACGTTAAGATCGCTAGGATTGTCCCCGGTGCCGGCCTCCAAGGCGACGACGAAATCGCCGGTCGCGTCCATGGCCACCGCTGCGTTGGGGTCAACGTACTTCGGACCGGCGAAGACCAGGAGTGGGCTTCCCTGCGCCACGCCGCTGGCGTTGTAAGCTTGCGCATAGACGTTGACGAAGTAAGTTCCGACGCGCTGCTCCCAGGTAACGACGAAGTCACCGTCCGCATCCATGGCCACGTCGGGTGAATAAGCGTAGTCCGTCGTAGGCGTATTGACCTCGAACTCGCTCCCCTGGGCCACGCCGGCGGCGTTGTAGCGCTGGGCGAAAACGCCATATTCGGAAGGATTGTCACCCTCGCCGTCGCTCGTCCAGACGATGACGTAATCCCCCGCGGCGTCCGTGGCCACCTCCGGTTCGATCTGGTCGGCCATTGTGAAGGTGTTGACCTGGAACTCGCTCCCGGCTGAGGGCGAGGGGAGATTCACCACCTGGGTGCCGGAGAGGCTTGGATAGTAAGCGTCGGCGACGCTGTAGCTGACGGTGATGGCCGGCAGCGCGATGTTGTCGCTGACCAGGTCCAAAGTGACCGAATCGAGCGCGGTCTGGTACTGGGCCGGGGTTCCGCTGCCGGTCAAGACAAGCGCGCCGCTAACGGAATTGAAGCTGCCGGAGATATTGCCTTCGGTCGTGAAGCCCAGCACCTCTTGGCCGCTGAAGTAGCCGGACGAAATGGTGACGGTGGCGCTGGTCAGAGTAGGAAGTTCCGTATCGCTGATCGTCACGCCCGATAGCACACTCACCGGCCCGCTGCCGGCCGTGTAGCTGAGCGCGCACGGCCGTGCTGCTGACCACCGGCGGATTGTAAGCAGGATAAACCTTGCCGGAGATGTTGAAGCCACTGCCATCTTCGTACTCACCCTGCCAGACGACGATCAAATCGCCGGCCGCATCCATGGCTGCCGAGGAATAATTCTGATTGCCGGGCGTGAAGGTATTGACCTGGAACTCACTGGCCTGCGGCGCGCCGGCAGCGTTATAGCGCTGGGCGAAGATGCCATAGTTGCTGCCGTCCAATTCATTGTAGTCGGTCCAAGTAATCACGAAGTCGCCGGACGTATCCATGCCCACCGAGGGACTGCCGCGATTGGAATCCCCGTCGCTGGCGACCTGGAACTGGCTCCCCTGCGGTACGCCGGCGGCGTTGTAACGCTGGGCATCGATGACGCTATTGCCGTAGCTCGTGTAGATCGACCAGGCGATGACATAGTCGCCGGCCGAATCCATCGCGATCGAGGACTGTATGGGGTTGAGGCCGACGTAGGGCGATGAATTGACCCGGAACTCGCTCCCCTGCGGCGTGCCGCTGGCATTGTAGGCTTGCGCGTAAAGGCTTTGCTGGCCGAGATCCTGGGTGTAGTCGTAGCCCTGCCAGGCGACGACGAAGTCGCCGGCCGAATCCATCGCCACCGTCGGGATGGACTGATTGCCCGTTGTGTAGGTGTTGACGATGAACTGGCTTCCGCTGGCCACCGGCTGGCCGGTGCCGCTGAAAGTGTATTGCTGGGCATTAATGCCGACCCCGGGGTCGTAGGTTTCCCAGACGACAACGAAGGCGCCGGTCGAATCCATCGCCACGGCCGGATCCGCCTGTTGACCCGTGGCATAGGAATTGACCATGAACTCGCTTCCCTGGGGCGCACCGCTGGCATTATAGGCTTGCGCATAGATGGCGTAGCCGCCGCCGCCGTCCTCGGTGGCGCTCTGCCAGGTAATGACGAAGTCGCCCGCCGCATCCATCGCCACCGAAGGCAAATTCTGATTACTGCTCGTGAAGGTATTGACCTGGAATTGGCTCCCCTGGGGCACGCCGGCCGCATTGTAGAGCCGCGCGTAGATGCCGTATCCGCTGCCGTCCTCGCCTTGGCTCGCCCAGACGACGACGGAATCCCCCGCAGCGTCCGTGGCCACCTTCGGATTGCGCTGATTGCCCGTCGTGTAGCTGTTGACCACGAATTCGGTCTCGAAGCCCGCCGGGGGAAGATTGATGACGCGCGTGGCCGTGTTGCTTGGATAGAAAGCGTCGGCCGCCGTGAAGCTGACGGTGACGGACGGCACGGCCACTTGTACGTTCGACGACTGGAACGTGACCGATTCGAGCGCGGTCTGGTAATCGGCCGCGCTCGCCGTGCCGGTGAGCGTCAGCGCCCGCTGACGGAGTTGAAGCTCCCCGTGATATTGTTCTGGTTGGTGAAGCCCAGCACGTCCTGGCCGGGGAAGTAGCCCGACGCAATGGTGATCGTGGCGCTGGTGACGTTGCCGCCGTTTTCGGTGTCGGTAATCGTGACGCCCGGATCGACGTCAACCGGGCCGCTGCCGGCCGTGTAGTTCAGGGCGCTGGCCGTGGTGGTGATGACCGGCGGGTTGTACACCGGATACTGCTTGGCGTAGACGCCGGACTGGTAACCGTCCTCCGACTCCATGGGGAAGTTGGGGGCGGTGCCGTTGCTCTCCCAGACGACGACGAGATCGCCGGCCGAGTCCATCGCCGCCGAGGGAAGTGTCTGATTGCCGGCCGTGTAAGTGTTGACCTGGAACTCGCTCCCTGCCGGCGTGCCGCTGGCGTTGTAGCGCTGGGCGAAGACCCCATAAGAACTGCCGTCAGCGCCACTACTGTCTGTCCAGGCGACGACGAAGTCGCCGGCTGAATCCACGGCCACCGAGGGGTACGCCTCGTTGTTTCCGTTCACGGACGAATTGACCTGGAACTGGCTCCCTTGCGGCGCCGCCTGGCCCGTGCCGGCAAAGTTGTAGGCGCTGGGCATCGACGTTATTGGTGTCGTTACTGTAGTCGTAGGTCGACCAGGCGACGACGAAGTCGCCCGCCGGATCCATCGCCACCGAGACACCGATTGCTTCGCCCCCGACCGTCGTGGTGTTTACCTGGAACTCACTCCCCTGGGCCGCGCCGCTGGCGTTGTACGCTTGCGCGTAAACTTCCCGGAGAACGGTATTGCCGGCATACACGTAGCCCGGCCAGGCGACGACGAAGTCGCCCGCCGCATCCATCGCCACCGACGGGTTGAACTGATCGGCAGACGTGTAGGTGTTGACCATGAACTCGCTGCTGTTGGCAACCGGCTGGCTGGCGCCGCTGAAGTTGTATTGCTGGCCATAGATGTAAACCAGGCCGCCGGCCGCGCGGTCGTAGCTTTGCCAGGTGATGACGAAGTCGCCGGTTGAATCCATCGCCACGGACGGGTACTGCTGGTTGTCGAGCGTCGACGTATTGACCAGGAACTCGCTCCCTGCGGGCGCACCGCTCTTGTTATAAGCTTGCGCGTAGATGCCGTAGGCGCTGCCGTCCTGGTCGTAGCTCTGCCAGGCGATGACGAAGTCGCCGGCCGAATCCATGGCCACCGACGGGAAATTCTGACCGCCCGACGTGAAGGTATTGACCTGGAACTCCGTCCCCTGGGCCACGCCGCCCCTATTGTAGAGTTGGGCATAGATCCCATAGCTGCTGCCATCCTGGCCTTCGCTCGACCAGACGATGACGTAATCACCTGCGGAATCCGCGGCGACCCTCGGATTCTCTTGATTGCCGGCCGTATAGGTGTTGACCTGGAATTCCGTCTCGAGGCCCGCCTGGGGCAACGTGATGACGCGCGTGGCCGCGGAGCTGGTGATGCCGACGGCGTCGGTGGCGCTGAAGCTGACAGTGACGGACGGAACCGCAACTTGGACGTTGCTCTGCTCGAAGGTTACCGATGCCAACGCAGCCTGATAATCGGCCACCGTGTCAGAGCCAGTCAAGGTCAACGTGCCGGTCGCCGCATTGAAGCTGCCCGAGATATTGGTCGTGTTCGTGAAGCCCAGCACGTCTTGGCCGCTGAAATAGCCGGACGAGATGGTGACCGTGGCGCTGGTGATGGTGCTGCTTTCGAGGTCGCTGAGCGAGAGGCCCGGATCGACGTCGACGGCGCCGCTCCCTGCGGTATAGCTCAGAGCACTGGCGGTGGTGGTGATCACCGGCGGGTTGAACACCGGATATTGCTTGGCGTACACGCCGTAGCCGTCGCCGTCCTCGAAGAAGCTCTGCCAGGTGACGATCAGATCGCCAGCCGCATCCATGGCCACCGCCGGCAATGCCTGCTGGTTGAGCGTGTAGGTATTGACCAGGAACTCGCTCCCCTGCGGTGTGCCGCTGGCGGTGTACCGCTGCGCGTAAACCCCATTTTGGCTGCCATCCTGGTACTCGCTCTGCCAGGCCACGGTGAAGTCGCCGGCCGAATCCATGGCCACCGCCGGGGATTCCTGATTGTTGGTCACGTAGGTATTGACATGGAACTCGCTCCCGGTCGGCGTGCCGCTGGCGTTGTAAGCTTGCGCATACACGCCCTGGCCGTCGTAGTTGCCTTCATAGCCCTGCACGGCAATGATAAAGTCGCCCGCCGCATCCATGGCCACCGAGGGGTTGGCGGCGGAGGGGTTGACCAGGAATTCGCTCCCGGTAGGCGCCCGCTGGCGCTATGAGCTTGCGCGTACACGCCGTAGCCAGGTCCGGCTTGGCCGTAGCTCTCCCAGGCGACGACGAAGTCGCCCGCCGAATCCATGGCCACCGACGGGTTGGTCTGAGCGCTGTTCGTGAAAGTATTGACCTGGAACTCGCTCCCTTGCGGCGTGCCGTCGGCGTTGTACTGCTGCGCAAGACGCCCAGGCGCTGCCGTCCTGGCCGTAGCTCGCCCAGGTGACGACAAAGGCGCCGGCCGCATCCATGGCCACCGACGGGACGTACTGAGTGTTGGTCGTATAGGTGTTGACCTGAAACTCGCTCCCTTGCGGCACGCCCGCGGCGTTGTAGCGCTGAGCATAGATGCCGTTGCCGTAGCCATCCTCGTAATTGCTCGCCCAGGCGATGACGAAGTCGCCCGCCGCATCCATAGCCACCGACGGAGCGTACTGAAAGCTGTACGTATAGGTATTGACCTGGAACTCGCTGCCGGTGGGGACGCCGGCGGCATTGTAGAGCTGAGCGAAGACGCCGTAACTGTTGCCGTCCTCGCCGCTCTGGTCCTCCCAGACAACGACGTAATCCCCCGCGGCGTCCGTGGCGACCTTCGAGTTTTGTTGGTTGCCCGTGGTGTAAGTGTTCACCTGGAATTCGGTGGGCACGACGGCCGTCGGCACCGACACGACAGTGAACGAATTGCTGATGACGGACTGCGGAGTCGGCACATTGCCACTCACTTGCAGCGTGTAGCCGCTGCCGGCGGCGTTCAAGTTCAGGCCGTTGAACTTCGCCAGGCCATTTACGGCCGAGATGGTGAGCGTGCCGCTCAGCGTGCTGCTGCCTGGATTCGCACCGAGGGCGACGGTTTCGCTACCGTCGAACGTGGTCACGAGCCGGCCCTGGGAATCTTCGGCCGCCACGACCAATCCGAACACGCCGCCGGCGCTGACCGTCGAGGGAGGCTGCGCCGTGATCACCAGTTGCGTCACCACGTCGAGCGGAGTGACCGTGCGCGTGGCGGCCAGGCTGTTGCTGATGCCGTCGTTGACGCTGAAGCTGATGGTGCGCGGAGTGAACGTCGCGTCGTTGGCCGTGTCTTCATAAGTGACCGATTCCAGCGCGGCTTGATAATCGGCCACCGTGTCGGCGCCGGTGAGCGTCAGAATGCCGGTCGAACTGTCAAAGCTGCCCGTGATATTCGTGGTGTTCGCGAACGCCAGCACGTCTTCGCCGCTGACGTAGTTCGAGGCCGAGATACTGATGGTGGCGCTGGTGAGGGTGGTGCTTTCGGCGTCGCTGATCGAGACGCCGGAATCGACGTCAACCGCGCCGCTGCCCGCGGTGTAGAGGAGCCCGCTGGCCGTGGTGGTGACGACCGGCGGGTTATAGCGGTTGGCATAGACGCCATCGCCGCCGCCGTCTTCGCCGTAGCTCGACCAGGCGACGACGAAATCGCCCGTCGAATCCATGGCCACCGAGGGACCAGATTCATTGACGGCCGTGTTGTCATTGACTTCAAACTCGTCCCCCAAAGCCACGCCGCTGCGGCTGTATTGCTGGGCGAAGATTTCGTAGTTCTTGCTCTTGCCTCCCAGGTTGTAGCCGGCCCAGGTGACGACGAAATCGCCCTGCGAATCCATGGCCACCGCGGGGTTCTGCTGACCGACCGTGGTGTAGGTGTTGACCTCGAACTCGCTCCCTTGAGCCGCGCCGCTGGCGTTGTACTGCTGGGCGTAGATCTCGTAGTTCGGGCTGCCGGACTCGTCTTGCCCCTGCCAGGTGACGACGAAATCGCCGGTCGAATCCATCGCCACCGCGGGAGCGAACTGATTGCCTGTCGTGTAGGTGTTGACCAGGAACTCGCTGGCCTTGGGAGTGCCACCGGCGGTGTACGCTTGCGCGTAGAATATCGTCGCCCTTGCCGCCGGCTTCATCGTAGCTCTGCCAGGTGACGATGAAGTCGCCCGACGCATCCATGGCGACCGACGGCGCTTGCTGCGCGCCCGTCGTGAAGGTATTGACCTGGAACTGGCCACCGTACAACGCCTCGGTTTGGCCGTTTGTGCCACTGGCGTTGAAGAGCTGAGCGAAGACGCCGTAACCGTCGCCGTCGTAACTTTGCCAAGTGACGACGTAGTCGCCGGCCGAGTCCATGGCCACCGCGGGATTGAGCTGATTGCCCGCCACGGACGAATAATTGACCTGGAACTGGCTCCCCTGCGGAACGCCCCCGGCGGCGTATTGCTGGGCATAGATGCCGTAACCGCTGCCGTCTTCGCCGTCGCTTTCCCAGGCGACGACGAAATCGCCGGCCGAGTCCATGGCAACCGACGGCGCCTGCTGCATGCCCGCGGTAAAGGTGTTTACCTGGAACGCGCTCCCTAACTGCGCGCCGCTGGCGTTGTACAACTGGGCGTAGATGCCATAGCCGCTGCCGTCTTGGCCGTAGCTCTCCCAGACAATGACGTAATCCCCAGCGGCGTCCGTGGCAACCTTCGCATTTGCCTGTGTGTTTGGTGTGTAGGTGTTAACCTGGAACTCGGTCCCGGCCGCAGGCGCGGGCGCGTTGACCGTGCGCATGGCGCTGAAGCTGTTGCTGATGCCGTCGCCGACGCTGAAACTGACGGTGCGGGCCGGATAGGCCACCTGGTCGCTGGTCTGCTCGTAGGTAACCGACTCCAGCGCGAGTTCGTAATTGGCGAGATTGTCGGTGCCGGAGAGCGTCAGCGCGCCGCTGACGCTGTCGAAGCTTCCCGAGATGGTACCGCCGTCCGTTGCGGTAAACGCCAGCACGTCTTCGCCGCTGATATAGCCGGACGAGATGCTGACGGTGGCGCTGGTGATGGTGGTGCTTTCGGCGTCACTGATCGAGACGTTCGGATCGACCACGACCGCGCCGCTGCCCGCGGTGTAGTTGAGCGCGCTGGCCGAGGTGGTGACCAGCGGCGGGTTGTAGCGCGCGGCAAAAACGCCGTAGCCGCTGCCGTCCTCAGCGCCGCCGCCGGCCCCGGCCGGCTGTTTACCCTCGCCGCTCCATTTTCCGCTCGCCCAGGCGACGACGAAGTCGCCCTGCGAATCCAAGGCCACCGCAGGGGTTAGTTCATTGACATTCGCAGCAGTATTAACCTGGAACTCGCTCCCCTGAGCCACGCCGCTACGGCTGTACTGCTCGGCGTAGATCTCGTAGCCCTTGCTATTGCCGGACTGGTCATAGCCGGACCAGGTGACGACGAAATCGCCTTCCGAATCCATGGCCGCCGTGGGGGTGAATTGATTGCCCGTGGTGCCGGTATTGACCTCGAATTGGCTTCCTTGGGCCGCGCCGCTGGCGTTGTACTGCTGGGCATAGATGTCCAAGCCCTTGCCCTGCTTGCGCCGCCGGAGTAGTAGCCCGCCCAGGTGACGACGAAATCTCCTGCGGAATCCATAGCTATCGACGGAGCGCCCTGAACGGGCTGCATGGTGACCGCCGCGCTGCCTTGCGGTGCGCCGCTGGCGTTATATCGCTGGACATCGACCCCGACGCCGTTGTAACCCTGCCAGGCGATGGCGAAATCGCCTGCGGAATCCATGGCTACCGACGTAAGCACGGGCGGAAAATATCACGGCCAATAGTGATCTCCGCCCCGTAGGCTGCGCCGCTGGCGTTGTACTGCTGGGCGTGGATGTTGAAGAGGAAGCCAGGATCATAGGTCGACCAGACAATAATGAAGTCGCCCTGGGAATCCATAGCAATCGACGGGGCATTATGGCTTTCCCCGTAACCGGGGTCGACCTGGAACTCGACTCCCCTGCGGGCGCCCGCCGCGTTGTACTGCTGGACGTAGATTTGATAGCCGCCGCCACCGGTTTCGTAGAGACCTTCCCAGGCGACGACGAAGTCGCCCTCGGAATCCATGGCCACGACGGGATTGAGCTGATTGCCGGTCGTGTAGGTGTTGACCTGGAACTCGCTCCCCATCTCCGTGCCGCTGGCGTTGTAGAGTTGGGCGTAGATGCCGTAGCCGCTGCCGTCCTGGCCATAGCTCTGCCAGACAACGACGTAATCTCCTGCCGCGTCCGTGGCAACCTTCGCATGCTCTTGGTTGCTAGGAGTGAAGGTATTTACCTGGAACTCGGCGCCGGCGGGCGGCACCGGCGAGACGGTGAAGCTGCTGCTCGTGCCAGTGAGCGTACCGCTGGTCGCGCCGAGTTGGTAGCCACTGCCGGCGGTGTCCAACGTCAAGCCACCAAACGTGGCCACGCCACTGGTGGCGCTGACGGTGAGCGTGCCGCCCAGCGTGCTGCCTGGTCCGGCAGCCAGCGACAGCGTTTCGCTGCCGCTGAAGTTGGTGACGACGAGATTATTCGCGTCTTCGGCGGCTACAGTGACTGCGAACTCGTTGCCAGCCGTGATCGTCGACGGCGTCGTGATCACCAGTTGCGTCACCACGTCGACCTGCGGATTGACCGTCACCGAAGCGGCGTCGCCCGGCGCGATGCCGTCGGTGACGACGAAGGTAACGACACGGGCGGTGGTCGTCGCGTCGTCGAGCGTGTCCTCATACGTGACCGACGCCAACGCAAGCTCGTAATTGGCGACCGTGTCGGTGCCGGTCAAAGTCAGCGCCGCTGACGGTGTTGAAGCTTCCGGTGATGGTGCCGTTGTCGTTCGCGGTGAACGCCAGCACGTCTTCGCTGGGAACGTAGCCGGACGAGATGGTGACGGTGGCGCTGGTGATCGTTGCACTCTCGGCATCGCTGAGCGTGAGGCCCGAATCTACGGCCACCGCGCCGCTTTGGGCGGTGTAGGTGAGCGGGCTGGTGGTGGTGATGATGGCCGGGTCGTAGCGATTGGCGTAGACGCCGTAGCCATCGCCGTCTTGGCCGGAGCTACTCCAGGCGACGACGACATCCCCCTCGGAATCCATCGCCACCGATGGATTCTGCTGATTGCCCGCGGTGAAAGCGTTGATCTGGAACTCGCTCCCTTGCGGAATGCCGGCCACGTTGTAGCGCTGGGCATACACATCGTAACCGCTGCCATCCTGGCCGTAGCTTTCCCAGGTCACGACAAAGCTGCCGGCGGCATCCATGGATACCGACGCGTTTTGCTGATTGCCCGCCGTGAAGGTGTTGACGGGGAACTGGTACCCTACGATACCGCCATTCACCTTGTATTGCTGGGCAAAGATACCGTAGTCGCTGCCATCGGCGCCGTAGCCGGTCCAGGCCACGACGAAGTCGCCGGCCGAGTCCATCGCCACCGACGGAGCAAGCTGTTGGGCTGTCGTGGGACCGCTGACATTGAACTCGCCGCCCGAGGTCGTGCCGCCGGAGTATTGCTGCGCGTAGATGCCGTAACCCTCAGCACCATAACCTTGCCAGACGACGACGAGATCGCCGGCCGAATCCATCGCCACCGACGGACTCATTTGCGCGACGGTCGTGTAGGTATTGACTTGCAGTTGGCTCCCATTGGGCGTCCCTAAGGCCGTGTACTGCTGGGCATAGATGTCGTATTCGCCGCTGCCGTCGTCGGCGTAGTTCTGCCAGGCGATGACGAAGTCGCCGGCCGAATCGATCGCCACCGACGGATTCTGCATGATACCCGTCGTGCTGGTGTTCACCTGGAACTGACTGCCGTACGGCACGGCGCCGGCACCGCTCGAATTGTACTGCTGTGCGTAGATGCCAAATCCGCTGCCGTGATAGCCGTAGGTTTCCCAGGCCACGACGAAGTCGCCGTTCGCGTCCATGGCCACCGACGGGTTCAGTTGGTTGCCGGCCGTGTAAGTGTTGACCTGGAACTCGCTCCCTTGTGTTACACCGGCCGCGTTGTAGAGCTGAGCGTAGATTCCGTAGCCGTCGCCGTCCTGGCCTTGGCTCTGCCAGACGACGACGTAATCTCCCGCCGTGTCCGAGGCGACCTTCGCGCCCTGCTGGTTGCCCGCGGTATAAGTATTGACCTGGAACTCGCTGCCGGCTGGCACCCCAAGAACCGAGATCGGGCTGCTGTTGGCAGTCATCCCGGCGTTCGGCCCGGAACTGGCTGAGTCCGTCACGGACAGCGTGTAGTCGCCAAAGATGGCGTTCAACGTCAACCCATTGAAAACGGCCACGCCGTCGTTGGCCTGCACGGTGAGCGTTCCGCCCAACGTCGAACCAATCGGGAGCATGCCCGTCAGAGCGAGCGTGATGTTGTCGTCGAAGCTCGAAACCGTGTTGTTGCCGCCGTCTTCGGCCGTAACGGTAATGCTGAAGGGGCTGCCGACCGTGACCGTGGACGGCTGCGTGATCGCGAATTGCGTCGCCACGTCGGCCGGCACGCTGAACGTGTCCGTGGCCGTATTGCTGGTCAGGCCAACGCCGTCGGTAATCGTGTAGCTGAAGATCCGATTGCCGGCCGTCGGCTGGTTGCTGCTGTCGTAATAGGTGACCGAGTTGAGCGCGGCCTCGTAATCGGCCAGGCTGTCGCTGCCGGTGAGCGTCAGCGCGCCGCTGACGGAGCTGAAGCTGCCCGAGATATTGCCGACCGGGGTGAAACTCAGCGAATCTTCGGCGCTGTGATAACCCGACGAGATAGTGACGGTGGCGCTGGCGATCGTAGCGCTTTCGCTGTCGCTGATCGAGACGCCCGTATCGACGTCCTGCGCCCCGCCCCCGACGTTATAGCCGACCGTGTTGGTGCTGGTGGTGACGACAGGCGGAGCAAATTGCTTGTCGTAGATGCCGTAGCCGCTGCCGTCCTGTCGGGCGCTTTCCCAAGCGACGACGAAGTCGCCGGTCGAATCCATGGCCGCCGCCGAAGCGTAGAACTGATTTCCCTTGGTGTAGGTGTTGACCTGGAACAGGCTCCCCACGGGCGAGGCGTTGGCGTTGTAGCGTGGCGTAGACGCCGTACTGGCTGCCGTCCTCGGTGTGGCCGGTGAGAGCACCGCTCTGCCAAGCCACGACGAAGTCGCCCGCCGAGTCCATCGACACCGACGGGAGAGACTGTTGCTTTTGCGTGTAGCTATTGACCTTGAACTCGGCCCCGGGTGCGTTGCCAAACGTAAATTGCCGAGCGTAGATGCCGTAGCCGCTGCCGTCCTGGTGGTAGCTGTTCCAGGCCACGACGAAGTCGCCCTCGGTGTCCATCGCCACCGACGGATTCTGCTGATTGCCGGTGGTGTAGGCATTGACTTGCGTGTCTGCCGAAAGGGGTGTGCCCGTGGGTCCATAGTATTTGGCAAAGACGCCGTAGCCGCTGCCGTCCTGGCCTTGGCTTTGCCAGGCGACGACGAACGTGCCGGTCGCATCCATGGCCACGGACGGGTTTTCCTGATTGCCGGTGGCGAAGGTGTTGACCTCGAACTCGCCGGCGACGTTGGGTGCGCCGCTGGCGTTGTATTGCTGGGCGTAGATGCCGTAGCCGCTGCCGTCTTCGCCGGCGCTCTGCCAGGCAACGACGAAGTCGCCCGTCGAATCCATGGCCACCGACGGGTCTTCCTGATTGCCGATGGTGTAGGTATTGACCTGGAACTCGCTCCCCTGGGGCGCGCCGAATTCGTTGTATTGCTGAGCGTAGATGCCGTAGCCGCTGCCATCCTGGCCATAGCTTTGCCAGGCGACCACGAAGTCGCCGGTCGAGTCCACGGCCACCGACGGATGTTCCTGATTCCCGGTCGTGTAGGTGTTGACCAGGAACTCGCTTCCCTGGACGCCGCCGTTGGCGTTGTACATCTGCGCGTAGATGCCGTAGCCGTCGCCGTCCTCGCCGGCGCTCTGCCAGACGACGACGTAATCCCCCGCGGCATCGGTGGCGACCTTCGGAAGCTCCTGATTGCCGGGTGTGTAGGTGTTGACCAGGTATTCGCTTCCGGCGGCCATGGGCGCCGGCGCCGGCGGGACGTTCGTCACCACCAGGTCGTTGCCGTCGCCTCCCTGGTAATTTCCTCGCAGGTAATAGTTCGTGCCTTGACTGATTTCGACCGAGCCCCCCTGCGCAAATTGCTGAAGGCGCCATTGATCGGATGGCTATTCGCGGGCGTGGCCGTGTTGCTGATAACCGTGAACTTCTGGCCCAGAGTCGGCGTGACGCCCAGCGTCAGGCTGATCGATCCGGTGGCCGAAAAGCCGTTGCTAACCAGCGGCGTGCCGGTGGCAAACAATTCTGCGGCGATGCCGCCTGTACCGGGCGTCAGCGTAACCGCGCCGCCGTTGCCGTTGAGCCCAATGCCGGTGCCCGAGGCATCGTCTAGAATAATCTGCCCCGCGCCGGCGGTGGACTGAATCACGTTGACCGAAGCGCCGGGCGTGGTGGCCGGCGTGGCCGTGGTGAACGTGATGTTGCCCGTCTGGTTGCTGTCGCCGATGGTGACCGTGCCGGTTGAAGTCGTGATGATCCGGGCCAGTTCGGCGCTGGTCAGATTGATGCCGGCCACCGCGGCGTTGTTGGCGCCGCCAATCTGCATCGGGCGGGATTCGACCGACGACTGAATCACCACGCCGCCGGGCGGAACGGCCTGCGAGAATTCGCTGATCGTATAGCTGACGTAGTTACTCACGAACAGATCGCCGCTGGAGTCGAAGGCCAGTCCGAAGGGCCCGTCTAAACCCGTAGAGAATGTGGTCTCAGGTGTCGTGCTCCCGGCGCGAACTCCTCGACATAACCGTGGTAATTGGCAATGTATACGTTGCCATGCGAATCGAACACCGGCGCGACAGGATCGTCGATCCCGTCGGTGTAGGTGGCGATCAGCGAGTTGGTTCCGGCTGCGAATTCCTGGACTGTGTCGCCTCCGTAGTTGGGCACGTAAAGGTTGCCGCTGGAGTCGAAACCAAAACCGCCATACGGCTCACCATTTGTCTGGGTGGTAATCGTAGCGAGCAACGTCGTGCTTTGCGGCGCATACTCGTAGACCGTGTTGTAGTAATTGGCCACGAACAGGTCGCCGCTGGAGTTGACGCCAATGTCTTCCGGGTAGTACAGGCCCGTGTATGTTCTGAGGAGCGTGGTGCTCCCGGCCGCGAATTCCACCGCGTCGCTGTATTCGTAGTTGGCTACATACAGGTTGCCGCTGGAATCAACGGCGATGGCATACGGATCGTCGATCCCGACACTGAAGGTTCTGAGCGGCGTGGTATTGTTCGGCGCGAATTCGACCACCGTTGTGCCGTCGTTGGCCACGAAAAGATCGCCGCTGGAATCCATGGCCAGGGCGTACGGGTAGTACACGCCCGTGCGATAGGTGGCGATGGGAACAGTGTTTCCGGGCGCAAACTCCGTGACCGTGCTGTTTCCGTAGTTCGCCACGAAAATGTCGCCGGCGGAGTTGACGACAATCGTGTACGGCTTGCTCAATCCGGCCGAGTAAGTGACGCTCGGCGTCGTGCTCAATCCGGGCGCGGTTCCCACCGTGGCGGGATCGTTGCTGGTATCGATGTCGACGTCGGCGCCGCGGAGCGTAATGGCGCTGGCCGAGGAGTTGGTCGAGGTGACCGCCGCCCCGGCGTCGATCGAGAGTGTGCCCACGCCGTCGTCGCCGGCGCCGGTGGCCGTAACATCGGCGGCGAGCATCAACGTGCCCGACCCGCTGTTGACGGTCACGTCCGTATTGACGGTCACGTCGCCGGTCGCTTCGAGCGTAATGGCTCCGCCGTTGCTGAGAACGTTGCCGCTGGCCGTGAGCGGGGCGTTGGTGCCCGTCGCCGCGAGGTCGATCGCGCCACCGGCGGTGGTGACAATGGCGGCCGAATTGACGACGATCGAACCGTTGGCCGTGGCCGAGAGCCCCGCGCTGCCGGTGAAGGAGGTCGCCCCGTTAAAGACCACGGTCGAAGCCGAATCGGTCAGGTCGACGGAGAAGCTATTGGCATAGGCGCTGGTCGTGCTGTCGTTGAACGAGACGGCATCGGCGCTCGCGTCATCGGTATCGGTGATCGAAATCCCGCCGGTGAAGTCGGTCATGCCTGAACTGTCGATCGTGAGCGTATCGGTTCCGTTGCCGCTCACGTCGTTATCGTCGGTTCCGCTCCAAACGCCCGACGCCAGCGTCAGCACGTATGTTGAGCCGGTACTGACGATGCCGACATTACGCGCTGGTGCCTAACGTCACGCTCAATAGCGTGCCGGTGGAGTCGGTGAATGTGCCTGCGACGGCGACGGGAGGGCTGAGTACGTCGAATGTGTTCGTGGTCGCCGATGTCAACGGAGAGTCGGACACGGTCAGCGAGTCACCAGTACCCGGCTGGCTGATCGTTAGATCCGTGAACGTGACGACGCCATCGACGGCTGTCTGCGTCAACGTGCCGCCGAGCGTGCCGCTGCCGGTGGCGAGGGAGACCGTCACCTGGTCCGAGCTGTCGTCGCCGACCAAGTTGCCGTTGCCATCTTCGACCCAAACGGTCAAGGGGAACGAAGTGTTGACATTTGCGAAGCCCGGTTGGAAGGGGATGGCCAAGGTCACGGCGGGACCAGGCGACGCGACACTAGCACTGCCTGGGTAGATGCCGGTGCCCGAAGTCTTTCCGGCGGAGGTGTTACTCCCGCCCCCGTTGCCCATCAACCCGGCAGTGCCGCCGGTGCCACCGGCGCCGGCCGTGCCAAGACCACCGGGCGTTAGGGTGCCGAGTAGGCCACTTGCGGCTCCAGAAGGCATTGTGAGCGTGCCGCCACCCAGATATATGGCGCCGCCGTCGGCATTCCCGCCGTTGCCGCCCTGGCCGCCTGTCCCGCCATAGGCGGCGATTCCCTTCGTCCCGCTGCCGCCATTGGAGAGGCCGGCGGCGCCCCCGGTACCACCATTTCCCGCCTTGGCCCCCTTGCCGCCGGTGGCCCGGTTCAGATCGGTGCTGCCCGGATTGGAAAATGAGCTTGTGAAGATCGCGACGGATCCGCCTAAGACGGCGACTCCACCTCCTTGTGCAGCGCCGCCCTTTCCTCCGGCGCCTCCCTTGCCCGCGGCGCCACCATTCCCACCTTTGCCGGCGGCGCCTGCGACGCCCGCGGCACCGTTATTTCCGGCTTTGCCAGTCTTGCCGTTAGCCGCAAATCCGCCGTTTATGCTCATTCCGCCGTCGCCGCCTTGGCCACCGCTTCCTGCGATGCCGGCCGCGCCGGAAATGCCCCCCTGGCCTCCGTTGCCGCCGACGCCGCCGTTACCGCCCAGCGCACCACGGCCGCCGGTTCCGCCCGTGACCGTGTTGTTCACGATGGTCGCGGCTACGAGACTCACCGTTCCGCCGCCGACGAGAATGCCGCCGCCTTGGGCCAGACCGCCATTGCCGCCGGCGCCGCCGGCGCCGCCATAGCCCCCGCTGCCGCCATTGCCGCCGGAGCCACCATTTCCGCCGTGGCCGCCCTTGCCGCCGATGCCGCCGCTGCCGCCCTTGGCGGGAGCTCCGGTATGTTGATTGAGGTGCCCGGTGGCTGTGGGGACGTACTCGTAGGTTCCGTACCGGCCGTCGCCCTGGGCGGTTGGGTGTTGGTTACCGGTTGACGGTACAAACGTGTAATTATAGCTGTAATAAGTATCGTACGAGTGCGCGTATGTCCCCCCATAGCCGCCAGTGCCGCCATAACCGCCATGGCCGCCTTGCCCGCCATTACCACCGTTGCCCCCCAAGCCGCCCTGCGCGCCCGCTTGGCCGGCGCCACCGTTGCCGCCCGTGCCTGCCTTGACAATGTTCGATTCGACGGAAGTGCTGGTTAGGACCACGGTCCCAGCACTGACGTAGATGCCACCGCCCGAGGCGTTGCCCCCTTGACCGCCAGCCCCTCCGGCGCCGCCGTCGCCGCCGTGACCGCCTGCCGCCCCAGCGCCGCCGTATCCGCCATCGCCGCCGGTGCCGCCGGTGCCGCCGACCCCGCCCGAGCCAGCGTTAGTAGCCCTCCCGCCGAAATCCATGTACGTCGTCCCGTAGGCTGATGCAGCGGCGTTCCCGCCGTGGCCTCCCCTGCCGCCGCGCTGACCCGTGCCACCGGTACCGCCATTCCCGCCGGTGCCACCGTTGGCGCCGTTGCCGCCGGGCAACCCGCCCGCCCCGCCGCCGCCGCCGACGCCGCCAAGTGCTGAGTTCGCGTTCACCGTCGCGGTGCCGTTGATGGATAGGACGCCGCCAGCCACGTAAATGCCGCCCCCGGAACCGGCGCCGCCGTTGCCGCCCGTGCCCCCCTTGCCGCCATCGTGCCCGTCGAAGGCCGGGCCGCCGTTGCCGCCATGGCCCGCGTTGCCGCCGTTCTTACCCTTGCTGCCAGTTCCGCCTTGCACGCCTGCTGAGCCGGTGTGGTTGGCGCTGCCCCGGCTGGGGGCTGTTCCATTTACGGTGATACCATGACCGCCGTGGCCCCCTTTGCCGCCGGGGTTGCCACTAGTTATGTAGGTGTGACCTGGCGAACTGCCGAAGCCAGAGGCGGCGGTTCCAAGGTTGTTCCCTGACAGGACGGTTCCGTTTCCGCCCGAACCTCCCTTGCCGCCCCCGCCGCCAACGGCGTTGTTTTTCTCAATCGACGAATTGATGATGTTGACGCTGCCCGACGCCAGATAAATGCCGCCACCCAGGGCGGCGCCGCCCTGGCCGCCTTGGCCGCCCGCCGTTCCATTTCCTCCGGCCAAGATTCCTTTCGCTCCGGTTGCGCCCATGCCCCCGAGCACCGAATTGCTCTTCACGGTCACGTTGCTCAACGTGACCTGGCCGCCGGCGATGGACAGGCCGCCGCCACGAGCCGAGCCGCCCGCCCCGCCGGCGCCGGTGCCGACGGCGCCGGTGCCGACGGCGCCTACGACTTTGCCCCCTTCAATCACCAGGTTCTCAAGCACGACCGTCAGGCCCTGGCTGTTGGCAGTGCTGATGTCCAGGACGCGGCCCATTTGCTCGCCATCGAGAACGGCCGGGAGGGCCGGACTGGCAGGCCCGTCAATGACCAACGCCTTGGACGTCGCTGCTTCGCCGCCCGTCGCGTTGTTCGTGATCAACAGGTCGTTGACATCGTAGGTCGTGCCAGACGCCAGAGTGATCGTATTGCTGACATCGGAGTTGCTATTGGCCAAGACCACGTCGCCGATCAGGTCCGATCCGTCGAACGCCGTATAGCCCTCCATCATGTGGCGGTTTTCAAGCTGCTCGAGATGCAATTTTCGAGGGAGCTTGTTCCCGGAGCGTTTGGTAGTCGGGCGGGGCTTGTTCTTCTTTTTTCGGGCCATGTTGTCAGCTCAAAATCGGTAGGAAAGTTCGCGAGTCAACTAGCGGGGCAAAAACAAAAACTTCTACTCGTGGTTACTAAATCATCGGGGATTCATTTCAGAGACAAGCGTGCGAATAGATCCGCCAGCGCCGGCTCGTAGTTCTTCCAACGCTCCAGCGATTGGCGATATACCGGCTGGCGAACCTGCACGACACTGGCTGTGCGGATCGGGCGCTCCGTGCGGTGAAAATCCAGGCAGGCTGGATCCCAATCGAGCCCGCAGGCTGCCACCAACCGCCGGGCTACGCCTTCCGTGTCGTTCACGGTCTCTTCGTAATCCACTTCATGGAGCCGCCCAGGCAGCACGCTCTTCCAATGGTCCATCACACGGCGGTATTGCTGAATGCGCGCGGCCAGGTGCTCTGGATCGTTGGCCCAGCGGATGCTGCGAAAGTCGGTCATCCAACACGACACGGCCACGTCGCGCACGTCGCGGCGGCAATGAATCAGTGTGGCCTGCGGAAACATCGCCGCAATCAGCCCCACGTACATGTAGTTGTCCGGCATCTTGTCGGTGCTGCGATCGCCGGCGCCGTGGTCGATCACGTGCCAGCGGTCGAGATGCTGCTGGGCCAGCAGGGCGACCGTCGGCGGATCGAGATGCGGTACGCAATCACGAGGCGGACCGGAACGCCCCAGCAGCTTGGGCATGGCCTCGAACGATTCGCGCACCAGGCGCAGCTCGCCGCCGCCGTGGATCTGCGAGTGACTGGCCAGCAACTGCTCGGTGAGCGTCGTGCCCGAGCGCGGCAAGCCAAAGACGAATACCGGCCGACGCGTGTCAGACCCGGCGCCGGACAGGCGGTTGAAGAATTCGGCATCGAACGAGCGCACGATGGTGTCGACGAATTTCTCGTGATCGGCGGGCACGTATTCGCGGCGTCCCTTGTTCAGTTCGAGCGTCATGGCGTTGGCCTGCTGCAGGCACTCGGCGGCGCGGGCGTAATCGCCGCGGGCATCGAGCGCGTGAGCCAGGGCGAACAGCAGTCGCGCGCGAGGCCCCTGACCCAGTTGCTCATCGATCAACCGAGTCTCCAGTGCGGCCAGATCGTCATCAGGCAGTTTGCTCCGCAAGAGCGTGGCCAGCCGCGCGTGGGGTATTGCAAACGCCGGCTGCAATTCGAGCGCGGCGCGGAAACGGTCCTCGGCCTCTTCCATTTCGCCTAGCTCTTCATGTAGTCCGCCCAAATTCATCTGCGCCATGGCGGAGTCAGGTTGGAGTTGGGCCGCAATTCGATAATGCTCGCCGGCCTCGTCGAAGCGGCCAACCTCCTGGAACGCCCAACCCAGGGCAAGATGCGCCGCGCACGTTCGGGGCGCCAAGGCAATTACCCGTTCCCAGCAGGAGAGCGAATCGGTCGGCTCTTCCATTTCGTCGTAGAGTTCGGCCAGATGCTCCCAATAGATGGCGTTGCCGGGTTCCAGTTCCACGGCCTGCTTCAGCCAGGGAAGCGCATTATCGAGTTCGCCTTCGCGTTGCAGAACCAATCCCAGGTGAGCCTGGGCCACGGCCAGGTTTGGGTCCAACCGCAGGGCTTCCAGATAGGCTACCCGCGCGTCGACGAATTGTTCGAGCCGGCGCAGCACATTGCCCAGGTTATGGTGCATGGCCGCCATGTCCGGCTGCAGGCGGGCCGCCTCTTGGCAATGCGGCAGGGCTTCTTCGGCCTGGCCGCGATCCAGCAGCAATTGCCCGAGGTTGGTCTGCGCTTCGGCGAATGTCGGATCGAGTTCAACAGCGCGCCGGAAGTGCGTAAGCGCCTCATCAGGCTGGCGCAGCTCGCGCAAGGCGATGCCCAGGTTGTTGTGTACCGTGACAAAGTCAGGATTCAACTCCAACGCACGACGAAACTGCTCAACGGCTTCTTCCTGCCGACCCAAACCTTGCAACGCGGCGCCCAGATTGCAAACCGCCTCGGGATAGTTCGGCGCGAGCCGCAGAGCAGCGCGGCAGCAGCCAATCGCCCGATCGAACTTGCCCAGTGCGCGATAGGCCTCGGCCAGGTTAGCGTGGAACCCGTAGGCGTTGGGACGCAGCGCCACCGCGCGGGCGATCAACTCCACGGCCCGGGCGTGCTCTCCGCGCTGATGGTGCAACACGCCGAGCAAGTGCATCGCCTCGGCGTTTTCTTTTTGTTGCACCAGAACCTGTTGATACAACTGCGCGGCCGGCCCGAGTTGTCCGGTACGATGCATTTCAATCGCGTTGTTGAGAATCTCTTGCATTGTTGGACGCTGTTCCACTTCGTTAACCCAAGGTGCTGCGCGGGCGGGCTTGCGCATACCTCGAGCCCATGCTCAGGTTGGGGAGAATTGAATCGGTGCAGAGTGTCGCAAGCAATGACGCACCGGCACCGTCGTAGAAATCCGCGAAGAACAATGGCCGCGGTTCGAGATGGCTGGCGCAGAAACCACGCGCGACTGCATTGGCACAGTCGAAAATTTAACTGTCGACAATTCAGCAGGCTCTTTCGACAACCGACGTTGCCACAGCGATTCAAGGGTGCCGATCTTAGGGGAGGACTTCATCGTTGAGACACGTCGTGGACTAGCAATCTCATCTCCGCGCGTCGCGGCGGCGTTTGTTCATCGTGCGCGTCAAGGCACAGCAATTCGTGTGTTTTCAATACATGAAGCGAGCCCACGCTGTTGGGGGAGCTACCCCACAACAGGGGGCGCGTGGATCGCTACCCTAATTGGCTATTTGCTCGATGTAAATCCCCTGGGCAAAAAATATCCAGGAATTCGCTTGACTCAAGCCGCAGTAGGCCAGATTTGAATAGTGCAAATAAGCATTGACGGAACCACGCCTTCAAACTGTGGCAGTTGGTGTTTCAAATCTCTTGTCGTTTCCGGGCAGAATGACGCACTTCTAACGTGTAGCTCGGAGGTGCGCGATCCAGGCTTTCGGTGGCGGTCGGGCTGGTCGCGTTGCCACCCTATTTTTGCGAACGCTTTGAAGCCAAATCGATAAGACAAGACGATGATTTTTGCGACAGGCGGTCGCTTCAGGCGGGCAATGAAAAACCTTGGGACCAAGCGGTTGGCAACAGCGCGTCCGCAAGCAAGGGGCAGGGGGATCTCGAGCTGTTGCAGATGACCCCAAGGCCGAGAATTCGCGAAAAAGTCGGACTCACAATGCCGCCAGGCAATCAGTTGCTCAGCAATTCTTCGATCTGTTGGACGAGTCGATCGATCTGGCGCTGCGCATCGTGGTCCGAGTACTTCTTCGCAAACGCACGGGCGGCCTGGCCATAGCTCTCCGAGGCCAACAGTTTCCGCAACTTGCTGACGGTCACCGAGCCGTCGTTGCGATCGGCAATCAGTCCCGCGCCCATCTGCACAACCCGGTTGGCTAACATTTGTTGTTCGTTGTGAAGTGGCAGCAGTAGCAAGGGAACGCCGGCCAAGAGCATGGCGGACGTTGCACCGTTTGTGGAATTCAAGATGGCCAGATCGGCCTCGCGTCCGACGGCAGCCAGATCGACCGGATCGGATACGAACGAAAGCGTGTCGGAGCGGTTTCGCTCTTGCAAATCACGATCGATCGTCGGGCCGAAGATAATCGTCGGCAATCGTATGCGGCGCAGAAAATCGAGCAGGGCCGGCAATGCTTTGAATGGTTTCAAATAGGCAAACACCTTTTTTCCAGAACCGGCAGGCCATTGTGGCGGCTGCCCCCATTGGTTCGTCCAGATGCCCCAATATTCTTCATTCGCTCGGCTGCCGAAATGATCCAACTCGGAGAATGTGGCCAGCACCTGCCGATCCGTCCGGCGATAGAGCTGAGTGACACGCTCGAGCGACGGTTGATTCCAGGAACCCAAGAACTCATTCATCACGCCTAGCACTCGCAGTTCGTCTTGCCGCAGCTTGAGCGGATCGTGGCGCTGACGTGATCGCCAGGAGGGGAGCGGATGCACGTCAGGCGGGAAGGTGAAACCGTAGCCGATGACGACTCGCTTGACAGTACTCGCGTGCGAGGCAAGCAGAGCCGTAGGGCTGAATTCACAGCAAATCAGATCCGGGCGCACGATGTCGTACAGCCCGCCAGGCATCCACCAGCGGCTGCAACTCCTCACGATGACCAAAGCCGAAGTTGTGCAACGCATGAGCAAAATTAGCCGCGGGGACAATTCGATCCCGCACCGGACTCAACCGCACGGGGGCCTGCAGGCAGGTGAGCACGCCCGGCGGGGCCAGGCTTTTCGCCTGTGTCACGTCTCGGATCGCGGCGAACAAGCGATGGCCCTTGCGGGCGAGCGCTTCGGCAATCGGCCGCAGGATGGTTACATGCCCCATCGCCGCGCCAAGTTCCCAAGTGAACAGGATTGTTGCCATATCATCAATACGTAAAACGGTAGACGGCGTACCAGCGAGCGGCGTCGGCAACCACACGGCTGGAGTGCGTTGCCGACGTTTCCCCAATGATACGCAACTTGCTACGATCGCGAACTCCCCGACAGCGAGAATTCCGGATCCCGGGCTTCACGACCGACACGTTCGCCGGGACTCCATCCTTTCTCGAATGCCCGATCGGCTACGACCTGGTCATGGAAGGCCTGTTCTTCTCCACCGGCTTTGTCATGATACTGTCACCCTATTGCCCGAGCCGTACGATGGGCGTTGGTGAGTGAGACGACGCACTTGTGTTTCGGCATCAACTTGATCAATATCGACTTGACCAATGATATAAAGGCTGAAAAGCCGTGATTTATGGACTCCCGCGTTCCAACAGCGCATAGTTGACCGAATCTGTGAAGCCGGCGAGCTGAGAATAACCTATGCTTGGGACTGCTTGCCGCGAGGAACCCCGGGGCTCAACGGCGACCTATTTCGCGACCATTTACAGCACGTTGCCGACTGGAACGCCCCAGGTATTCCGGCACAGGATGCCCCTGCCAATTCATTCCCCTGGATGAGCGAAACGATAGACTTAGGTAAGGAAAAGAACTTCTTCGAGACCCGCGTCACCGAATACCAGTCGGCCGGCGCGTTGTCGTGGGATTGACCTGCACACGAGCCAAAAGAGACGCCTCGATGCCCGGACCGTCAACTGCAACGATTGCCTGCCGATTGTGTGGTGAACCTGCTGCGATCGAGTTTCTCAACCTGGGGGAACAACCGCTCGCGAACAAGTACCCTACGGAGGCTGAATTTGCCACGGAGGACTTCTTTCCGTTGCAGGTATTCTTCTGTCCGACGTGCAAGAACGTGCAACTCGGCACCATCGTCTCGCGCGAGCGAATGTTCGAGGACTACTACTATCTTTCCTCGGTGAATCGTGGGTTGGTGCGGCATTTCGAGGAGCTCGCTCAGCAGCTTTCTTCGGCGAGTTTCGTGGTCGACGTCGGGTCCAACGACGGGATACTGCTCAAACCGCTACAGAAGTTGGGCGTCAAAGCGCTCGGTGTCGAGCCTTCGATCAACGTGTCGAAGATCGCCAACGACCTGGGTTTCGAAACGCTGAATTCGTTTTTCGACATTCCGGCCGCCGAGGCGATCGAGAAATCTCACGGGAAGGCGGATGTCATCGTCGCCAGTAGCGTCTTCACGCACCTTGAGAATCCGAGCGCCTTCATCGAGGCCGTGAAGCGACTGCTGACCGATGACGGCACGTTCATCGTCGAGGTCGAATACATCGGAGCCATCCTGGCGACGACTCAATTCGAACGCTTCTATCTGGACCGGATATTCTACTACTCACTCACGTCACTCGCGAAGCTGTTCGGCACGCATGGCATGATCATCGCCGACGTTCACGAAATTGCGCCGCATGGCGGCTCATTGCAAGTTTTCGTACAACGCTCGGGCGGACGGTCGTCTTCCGAGGCTACGCTCCGACTGCTCGCACGAGAAGCAAAGGATCTGACGCAAGAAACCCTGCGAGAGTTTCGACGTAACGTCGATGTTCAGGTGTCCGCGTTCAAGGATCGGCTGGGGGAATTTCATCGAGCCGGCCTGCGAGTTGGCGGTTACGGTTCGCCCGCACGTGTGGCAACCATTTGCAATTACGGGCAGATCGGGCCCAAAGAGATCCCATTCACCGTCGATGACAGCCCGTTGAAGCAGAACAAATTCACCCCCGGCACGCACATTCCGATTGTTCCCAAGAGTTATCTGGATGAGCATAAGCCCGACGTGCTCGTCGTGTTCGCGTACGAATATTTCGACGACATCAAGAAGAAGACTGGCGGCGCATACCGCTATCTGAAGCCCATTCCTCCCACAGAGCTGACATAAGCAGAAGGTTCATCGCATGCCAGAACATTTCATCCTGCGCCGGGATACCGAGGCAATCGTCCAGGGAATCGGCGACGATGCCCATCTGCTTTCAGGAAAAACCGTGCTCTTGAGCGGCGGCGCGGGCTTTCTTGGCAAGCACTTTCTGCGGGTATTCAAGCGGCTCAACGATACGATTTTGGAGCAGCCGGTCCGCGTGATTTCGGTTGATAATTTCATCACCGGCGATCCCAGCACTGCCGATCGTGACGAAAACATTGCCGAAGTGTGGGCCGACGTCACGCATCCGCTGCCCGTGCGCGAAGATATTCATTACATCATGCACGCGGCCGGCCTGGCTTCTCCTGTCTACTACATGAAGTATCCCCTCGAAACCATCGAGAGCGCCGTATCGGGCATCAAGAATTTGCTGGAGTTGGGCCGCCGAAATCCATCGCTGGCAGGCTTCTTGTTCTTCAGTTCGAGCGAAATCTACGGCGATCCCGATCCGCGCTTCGTGCCCACCCCCGAGACGTACCACGGACACGTCTCCAGCGTTGGCCCGCGTGCCTGCTACGATGAGTCGAAACGGCTGGGAGAGACGATCGCGACGATCTATCACCAGAAATATGGCCTGCCGGTGACGATCGTGCGGCCCTTCAACGTGTTCGGGCCGGGCATGAAGCACAACGATCGCCGCGTCGTGCCCATGTTCACCTATCAGGCGCTGAATGGCGAGACGATTCCGGTGCATGGGCAAGGCCAGCAGACGCGAACGTTCTGCTACACGACCGATGCGATCACCGGATTCTTGAAAGTGCTGCTGCGCGGACGTCCGGGCGAACCCTATAACATTGGAAATGCCGCCAATGAGATTTCGATGCATGACCTGGCCGACTTGTACGGAAAACTCATCCCGGGCTCGACTTTTCAGCATATCGAGTACCCCGACAGTTACCCCGGTGGCGAGCCCCAGCGGCGCTGTCCAGATCTCTCCAAAGCCCGCGACCAACTGAATTACCACGCAAAAGTCGACGTTCAAGACGGGCTCGCACGATTCATCGCCTGGGCAAAGGACCAGGCGTCATATCGGAAGGGCCTATGCGACTCGCAGTGATTGGACGCGGCAAATGGGGCATGAACATCGTCCGCACGCTGGCGACGATGCGCGACGTGCAGTTGATCGAAGAATCAAGGGATCTCAGCATCATCCTGCGCGAGAAGCCTGCCGGGGTCGTCATTGCAACGCCTTCCACGACGCATGCCGGGTTAGCGCTCCCGTTCCTTGAAGCGGGAGTGCCGACATTCATCGAAAAGCCGATGGCGACCGCTGTTGACGACGCGATGCGCATTCGTGAGGCGGCACTGCGGTCTGGCACACCCGTTGTTGTGGGACACGTGCAATTGCACAACCCCGCGTTTCAGGCTGCGATACAACTTTTTTCCAGATTCGAATCGGTGCAGGCCGTGTTCTGGGAGGGAATGAGTCTTCATCCACGCACCGATTCATCGGTGCTGTGGGATTGGCTTCCTCATGGTCTTTCCATGGCACAAGCGATCTTCGGCGCGAGTCCTGGTTTTGCGCAGGCCTGGGGCGTCGGCGAGCCATCGCAGTTCAAGGCAGCGATCGCCCATTTTGTGATCGGCGGCGTACCGTTCATCGCGAATGCCAGTTGGATCTCGCCGCTGAAACGTCATCGCATGACGATTGTTGGCGAGAACGAATCGCTCACCTTCGACGATGGCGCCAAGAGAAAACTTTCGCTGCGCAATCCCCAAGGCACGTCGTTCCCCGTGTACGATGAAGAACTTCCGCTAACGCGTGAGTTGGGGAATTTCATCAACGTGCTGCGTGCGGGGAAGCTGGATATGGCCCAGCTCGAAAATGACGTTGCGATTGTGCGGGCGATTGCCACTGCGGAAGAATCCGCTCGGAACGCCGGCCAACTGTTAGCCATCGACAATAGTCGAGACTAGGTACGTTTGTTGGCAGTATCGTCATTGGTGCGTTACTTGGATGAGGGCTTCAGGGCATCGCGAACGGCAAACATGCCGCCACCGCCGCCCATGCCACCTCCCATGCCACCGCCCATGCCACCGCCACCCATGCCACCGCCGCCCATGCCGCCGCCCATCCCCATGCCGCCGCCCTGGCCACCGAGCCCGCCAAAGCCGCTCATTCCCTGGTTTTTGATCGGGATCACCAGGTCGGCCACCGGGTAGACCTTCGAGGTCATGATGGTTTCAGCCGCAGCGCTGGTGGTGATCAGCAGCACTTCGTCGCGAATCACGTAGGTCAGGTCGAGTTCACGCAGCATCAATCGCAACGCGGAACGCAGCGTAATGTCCCGCAAGTTGCGAGTAATGGGCGTATCGAGCGCCACGCCGGCCTCTTCCAGGGCCTTGCTATCCAACTGGATCTCGATGCTGTGCTTCGTCTTGAGATAGTCGATGACGTCGGTTAGCGGCATTTCCTGGATGTTGTCGAGCTCGGTCGTTTCATCCAGCGCCTTGACGATCTTTACTTCGGCCGGATTGTTCCGCGCCAGGTCGACACTCTTGTACTTCTCGCGGCGCTCGGTGAGCAATTTCCAGACCTCGGGATCCGGGTACACCACCGGGGGATCGTCCACCAACAGGGTTCCGGCCTTTTCGATCGACATCAACATGCTCTGGAAACCAGTGCGGTGCGCTTCGCGGTTTGCGTAGGCGAACGTGATATTATTCACCTGAGCAGCCTCGATTGGCGCGTCGGTCAAGGCGGCTTCCTGCGGCCCCACACGGTGCGGCGAATTATCGCGGGCTAATTCCGCGGCGTTGCGGGCATCAAGATACCGGCCTTCGTCCATCAACGCATTAAAGCGTTCCATGAGTTGCGTGACCTTGTCCTCCTTCGCGAACAGGTCTCGCACCAGTTGCCGTTGGGCTTCGCTCTCGGCCTGGATCTCCTGCTGCTTCAGACTGCGATCGGCGGCGACCACGGCCTGCTGGCTGGCCGAACGTAGGGCCGTTTCCAACTGCGCGACGAGTTGCAGCCGCAGTTCGGGGCTGAGTTCCGGAGCTTGCCGGACCTTTTCCAACTCCAGCTTCAGAGTGTTCATGGCTTGTTCGGGACTGGTCCCCATCATGTTGCGGGACTGGTTCAGAGCGTTTTGCACTTCGGCTTGCAGAGCACCGGACAGGACGCGATTTTGCTGCTCAACCTGGTTGAGGAAATCGCCGTCGGCGGGGGCCGTCGTGGCCTGCTCGGCGGCGGTCTGAGCGGGCGGCAATTCGCCGGATGCCTGGAAATTCACCAATTTCAGCTCGCGACCTGGGCCGCGCAACGCGGATTTACGGGCTTTCGACACGGCATTGCGAATGGCCAAAGCCTCGGGATCGCCGGAGTCGAGTTTCAGCGCCTGGGCGGCCAACGTTTCAGCCTGATCCAGCGCTCCGGTGGCCACGGCCTGCTGGCCCAATCGCACCAGGGCACGACCTTCCATGCGCACCAAGCGCCGCATCTCGACCAGTCCGGCGCTGCCGACCAGAGGCAATCCCAAGCCGCCGTCGCGCTGGCTGCTTGCGGCCAAATCGGCCAAATATGCGTTGTCGTCGCTCGGCTTCTGCGGCGCAAGCTGCCAGCTCATCGGCAATTCCTGGCCACTGGATTCGGCCATCACTTGAACCGTTCCGGTCGGCTGTTCCTTGCCGCGGCCGATCAGAATCGTATCGCGATCAAATCGCAAGGGCGGCAGCCGGCGTGGATAGACGTCGGCCAGGCTCGGCGGAAGCTGCACCTGCTGCGGCCATAAAACCGGTTCTTTCACGCTCGAGGCCAGCAACAGGCCCACCTGTTTCGCATTCCAATTCTCGGTATCGACGAGCAGCATTCCGCCCGTGTGATTCGCGAGTGCTCCGAGCAAAATGTTGTCCAACCGCGGGCCGACGGCGTAGCTGTCGACCGATACTTGTTCGCTGACCAGTCGATCAACCAACTGCTGCATACGGCTATTGGGAATCAACCGGGCGGTGCTCATGCCGTCGCCAATATATGCCACGGCGCGACCACGCCCCGGGGGCGCATGCGCGAAACTGTCGGCGGCCGCCTCGAGCACCAGTTCCAGGTCGGTCGAGCCCAAGGGAACCCGCTCGCGCAATTGCGACAGCGCTTGCTGCGCCTGCGCACTGCCGGGAGCGACGAACCCTTTGGTGAGTTCGATCGTTTGCAAGTCGACAGCCACGATCTTCACGCGGTCGTTCGAGCCCAAGCCGGTCAGGAACGATTGCAATGCGCCGAGCGCCTTATCGCGGAAATCGCCTGCCTGGCTGGCCGACGTATCGAACATCACCAGAATATCTTGTGCTACGGCAGCTGGCCGAGCGACATTCGGAGTCAGGCTGATTGCAAAGTACGTCTCGCCGCCAGGTTTGACGAACGTGAAGGCCTTGCCCGGCCGAGCGGTGTTCGCATCCCCGCCGATTCCGCCCGAGGCTGCTCGCACGAACCCGACCTCTTCCGCGTTTGCGCAAGCTGTCGCCCACGCGAACGATGTGAATACGACGACGAGCCCAGTGGCCCGCGCCCAGCGATTGGACTTAGACATGACTGCGTTCTCCCACTTGATTGAGCGCTGTTTGAGCGAGCGCTGATCGAATAATCGCTGTCTCGTCGCGAGGCCAATCCGGCGGCAGGGAATAATCCGGCCCCGTCGTTACCTTGACCCCCGTCGTCACCTTGACATTGAGGGGAAACAAAAAAAGCCGACGTGGCAGAACACCAAAAGGTGCTCTACCACGTCGGCTTACTCATTGACGAGCCACCCGGATGGGCCGGGGTGCTATTCACTTTGTCTTCCGAAAGCGCGAGCGAACCTAAGCCTATCCGCGGGCAGTACGGATAGCAAGCAAATTCGAGACTTGACCGTCGCTATACCGAGGCGGCACGCCCAGTTAAAATGCACTTTCCCTCGGTGCCCGCCTGCCGCCCGCCTCGAAGATGAATCCGATGCCGCTGATTCGAGCCATTGTGCTGCTGAGCCTTGTGCTCGCTTGCCCGTTGACGAGCACAGTCTTCGCTGCCGCGGACGCGTCGCCAGGGTTTGCGGAAACGGTTGAGCCTTATTTGCGAAAGCACTGCCTGCGTTGTCATGGCCCGGACGAGCACAAGGCAGATCTGCGGCTGGATGCGCTGACTCGTGATTTCGCGGGCGGTTCAGCGGCCGAGCGCTGGATCGAGGTGATCACGCGAATCGGCGCGGGAGAGATGCCACCGGAAGATGAACCGCAGCCCACCGCCGAAGCGTCTGGCCGAGTGATGGAGTGGCTCTCCGCGCGGATCAAGGAAGGCGAAGCCGCTCGCATGGCCAAACGCGCGCCGGTGAGCCACTACCGGTTGAGCCGGGAAGAATACTCGCACGCCGTGTATGATCTCCTCGGCGTGCGATACGACACCCGCGCACCCGGTGCATTCGCGGAAGATCCGAATTGGCAGGGAATCGAGCGGCTGGGGAGTGAACTATCGCTGTCGCCGTCGCACGTCGAGCAATACCTCAAAGCCGCCGCGGAGATTATCGATCAGGCATTTCCAGACTCGAAGCCGTTTCAAGTCAAAACCCACCGCGATGCCCTGACCATCGACTGGCAGAATGGCGATAAACGCAAAGAGCTGGATTGGATCGGCATCACTCCCAGGATTCGCATGCTCATGTGGCCCGGGCTGCAACTTTCTTTCCTGCGTCCCGATCCGGGTTACCGGCAGGCGTCGGGGCTGTATCGGGCAAGGATGCAGTTGAGCGGGCTGAGGCCGACCGGCGGGCGGTCGCCGCACGTCAGCCTGTATTCTCCCGAATTGGACCGCATGATCTTCGAGGCCGATGTCCTCGCGTCGGAGGACAAGCCGGTGGTGTTGGAGTTCGAGACATTTTTGCCGGCCGGCAAGTTCGACATCGCGATCAACAACGCGGTACCCGGCCCCTCGAACGCGCCGCGCTCGGGCCGGCCGGGCGGTTTTGTGTTCACCACACTCAACGATCCGAAATCCCGCGCGCCCTGGCAGCGCAAGATGACCGACGACGAAGGCCGGCCGCTCTATCCGTTGCTTATCTTCGATTGGATCGACTGGCAAGGGCCGCTGGAGAAACCGGACGACGTGCGTAAGCGCTCAGGCTTGTTTCCCGCCGACAACGCGAGTACCGAGGACGTGCTGGCCTGCCTCACGCGCTTCGCCCAGCGCGCCTGGCGCCGACCCGTCACCGAGGAAGAAATCCGCCCTTATGCGACGATCGTCTCGCGCGAACTGGCGGCGCGAGTCATCCTTTCGCGTGGCGTACAGGACTGCCCTGGTGGGCCTGCTCGCCTCGAAGAATTTCGCCTACATTGCGGAAGGTTCGCCGGGCGAAAATCGCACGCTGTTGAATGATCAAGAATTGGCCTCGCGCCTGTCGTTTTTTCTGTGGAGCTCCGGCCCAGACGAGAATCTGTTGGCCGCCGCGATGGATGACAGATTGCACGATCGCGAGGGTCTGCGAGCCGAGGCCGCGCGCATGCTGGCCGATCCGAAGATCGCGAGGTTTACTGAATCCTTTCCGCGGCAATGGTTGCAGTTAAAGAGAGTCGGAGCTTTTCCGCCGGATCCGAAACTCTACCCCGACTACGACGACTGGCTGGAGCAGAGCATGGTCCTCGAGACCACGCATTACTTCGCCGAAATGTTCCGCAAAAACCTTCCGCTGGTCGAATTCCTCGAATCGGATTGGACTATGCTCAATCCGCGACTGGCGCTGCACTATGGACTAGAACCGCCGGCCAGTGGCGGCTTTGAGCGCGTCGTCCTGCAGCCCCAGGAGCATCGGGGAGGCATTCTCACGCAGGCGTCCGTGCTGTCGTTGACTTCCGACGGAACGCGGCACCGGCCCGTGCATCGCGGGGTGTGGGTCTCGCAAACGGTCTTTGGCAAGACGCCTCCGCCGCCACCGCCGAATGTCAGCGCGATTGAGCCGAACCCCGTGAACGAACCCAAGGCTACGATTCGCCAGAAGCTGGCCGCACACAAAGCCAACGCGAATTGCGCTGCCTGCCATGCCAAGATCGATCCACTGGGCCTGGCTTTCGACAACTACGACGCCATCGGCCGCTGGCGCACGGAAGAAGTTGTCCTGGCAGGCAAAGGCGCCAACCCACCCGTCGATGCCAGCGGCCAGCTTCCCGACGGGCGCCGCTTTGCCGATGCCGCTGATTTCAAGCGATTGCTCGCGGCGAAGCCGGAAGTCTTTGCTCGCGCCTTCACGGGCAAGCTTGCCGTGTATGCCTTGCGACGGTCGATAACCCTGGAAGACGAAGCAGCCATCAACTTGATCGTTCGGCAAACCCGCGACCACGGCTACCGACTGCGTGACCTCATCGATGCCTTCGTCGCCTCAGAGTTGTTCCGAAGACGTTAACCCACCCCTTGCCAGCCATCGAGCGCACGAGCTGAAAAACCATGAACGTTCTTAAGCAATCCTGGCTGCTGAGTCGGCGCCACGTGCTGCGCGGCCTGGGTGTCTCCATCGCCCTTCCCATGCTGAATTGCATGCGTCCATTGTTGGCCGCGCCGGCTGCGCCGAAGGCCAAGCGCAGCGTGTTCGTCTATCTACCCAACGGTGTGAACACGCTCGACTATCAGATCCTGGACGCCGGGCCAGACTATCGCTTCAGCCGCGGGCTGAAACCACTCGAGCGACATCGCGCCAACATCACGCCGATCTCGGGGCTGCATCATCCCAATGGGCTCGGGCATCATCACGACTGCCAGAGCATCTGGCTGACCGGGGCCGAGATTGGCCAGGGAAAACGCAACAGCATCAGCCTGGACCAATTGATCGCCGGAAAGCTGGCGGCGCACACTCGCTTTGCCTCGTTGGAGCTGAGCGACACGGGCCGGTCGCTTGCCTTCACCGCCGGTGGCATCGGCCTGCCTGCCGAGACCAAGCCACGCGACGTGTTTCGCCGTCTGTTCGAAGCGCCGGACGGCGGCGTGGGCAAGGAGCGCGAGACGCTGCGTCGGCGCGGCAGCGTGCTCGACGCGGTACTCGGCGAAGCGCGAGGCGCTGGATCGCAAGATCGGCAGCGAAGATCGCGGCAGGCTGGATCAATACCTCACCTCGGTCCGCGAGGTGGAAATCCGAACTGAACGTGCCGATGGTTGGCTCGACGTGCCGCGTCCTCAAGTGCCGGACGCCGTCCGCCGCCACCTGACGCGCGACGTTCCGCAAACCAAACCCAGCGATTACTTCAGCACTTTCTACGACCTGATGATCCTGGCCTTGCAAACCGACACCACCCGCGTGATCACATTCAGTTCGGGCGACGAAGGCAAAGGCCTGCCGATTCCCGAACTCGGCATCAACCAGACCCGGCACGCCCTCTCGCATCACAACGGCGACCCCGACCAGTTGGACCGCCTCACGCAGAGCGATGCCTTCAACTTCGAGCACTTCGCCTACTTCCTCGATCGCCTGGCCGAAACGCACGATGGCGACACACCGCTGCTGGACCTGACCGTGGCTCTCTACGGCAGCGGCATGGCCTACGGCCACAGTCACGGCAATGCGAATCTCCCCACCGTCGTGGCCGGTGGCCGCGCGCTCGGCTTGAAACATGGCAGTCACATCGACTTCAACGCGGGACATTTCGACGGTTACGCCCTCGACGAACAGGGAGCGCTGAAGACCTCGCATTACCAGATCTGCTCGCGCCCGTGAACGACCGGGCACGCTTCAGCAACCTGCTGCTCACTCTCGCGCAGAAGATGGACGTGGAAACGCCCGCATTTGCCGACAGCTTACAGACGATCTCGCAATTGGAGGGTTAGGCCCATGCGCATCCTGCTTTTGATCGCCTTGCTCATCGCTGCCAGCCCGCCATTGCACGCGGCAGATCCGACGGACGGGCGCATCGCGCTCGACGGTGTGTTTCCGGTGGCAAATGCGGGTAAACGATTCGCAGGCGAGCTGATCCTCGTCGAGCACGTGAATCGCCGCGGCATCCTGCGCCCGGACCGCGATGGCACAATCAACAAATACTACTGGGATTTGCCACACCATTTTCAAATGCTGCCCTATGCGGACATCACCTACCACGGCGCTGGAGTTGAGTTGGGCGACCTCCCGCTGGGCACGCATCTGCACGGCATCTTCTACCTCGGCCCCGAGGGCGATTTCAAGGTTGTGCCGCCCGAGAGCGGATACTTCGCCAGCAGAATGGCCGCGCCTGATCTCCGCTCCGTGGTTTCGCAATACTCGCGCGTGCTCCGTTTTGAGGACGACTTCAGTTATCACCAGCGGCGCGGCGAAGGCTGGAAACTGGCCGCGTTTGGAGCCGACAAGGCCACCGTCACCTTCGAGCGCGTCGAGTTGACCGATGGCGCCGCGGTGACAGACACCGACGACGGCGTCGAGGCCACGCAAACGCTGCGACTCGACCGCGGCGTGCGGATTTGGAAAGGCCGCGAGATTGCCTCGGTCGAGGATCTCGCCCAAGGACAGATCGTTCAGCTCAATCTCACCTGGGCCACGCTGTTGGGCTCTACCAAGGAAGACGGCCTGTGCCGCGAAATCTGGATTGACGCGGCGAGCCGCAGAGTCGCGACCGAGCAGCAGCGGCAGATCCACATCGCCCAGTTGAAACGTAGCGGTCTGCCCGCCATCGTCCTCAAAACCGAGTCGATGCCTGGAGCGGGTGCTCGCGGTTACGTCACGTTCGCCTTTCCCGCCGGAATCGAAGCGGAACTGGTCGATGCCTTCAAGGCCAATACCTTGGTCACGATCTGGGCGGCCGAACCCAGCCTGCGCGGATGGGACGGTTCTGTCTCGGGCACGGTGAGTAGCGTCACGCGAATCGAGGCCCCGCCGCCGGGCCACAGCGGCGTCGAAATACGGATGCATCTTTACGAGATGCTCGAAGGCTTTCGCGGTGGAAGAACGATCCTGCTCGCGCTGCGAGACTGGAACCCGCCGCCGCGCCCGCGCGAATTGGAGCTCTGGCCTAACGACACTCGGATTTTCCACGTCGGCCCCAAACCGGTGGCCGATCGCGACACCCCGCCCCCGCAGGCAAAGCCGCATTAGCCTGCCTGATGCCGGATCTTGGCCAGAATTTCCTGGGCAAGCATGTCGCTCTTGGTTCCGGGAACTTATTGGCACTCCGAATAGATTATGCGAACAGATCAGCAAGGGGCCGACCTTTGTCGGCTATCGTGAACGGACGCCCGGAGGGAGAATGCTCGACTTTCTCCAAATCGATCCCCAGTGCCTGGGCGATCGTGGCGTTGAAGTCGGGCATGTTCACGGGGCGGTCGGCAACTCGTTCACCGGTGGCGTCGGACTTGCCGTAAACATAGCCCCCCTTCATGCCTCCGCCGGCGACCCACCAGGTGAACACGGCGGGATGATGCCCGCGGCCGGCAGTGACTTCGCTGATCTGCGGCGTCCGACCGAACTCGGTGGCCATCACGACCAGCGTTGAGTCCAGCAGCCCGCGCTGGTGAAGATCGTCGAGGAGCGCCGCAAACGTCTGATCGACCGAGGGCGTCATGCGCTGCATGGAGACGAGTTGGTCGTTGTGGGTATCCCAGTTCTGATCGTCTTCAACCTCGATGAACCGCACGCCGTGCTCGATGAGTCGTCGCGCCAGCAAACACCCCTGGCCAAAAGTATGCGTTCCGTAAGCCTCCTGCGTTTTTGGGCTCTCCTGACTGATGTCGAAGGCCCGCAAATCCGGACTCTTCATCAGCTCGACGGCCTTGGCACGAATCTTGTCGTAGGCCGCGGCCGAACGATGGGGCGTGCGGGCAAGAAAACGGGTTCCTAGCGACTGAACGAGTTGCGAGCGGCGAACGAAATCGATCTCCGTGGTGTCGCGACTGAACGCGGAGTTCTGCAACCCGGCGGCAGGATCAACGATCGGCAGCGGCGCCAAATGCGACTCCATGTAACCGCTGCCGGGATGCTGAGGGCTGCCATTGATGAGGATGTTCCCGGGCAGCAGGGGATTGGTCGACCCCAATTGCTTCAAGGCCCAAGCGCCGAGCGCCGGATGCGCGATCGTCGGCGTTTGGTAATAACTGGTGTGTGCCAAGTAATTGCCCCGCTCGTGAACACCTTGTGTCGAGGTCATCGAGCGAACCAACGAGATATGGTGCATTTGCCTCGCGGTTTGCGGAAACCATTCTGAGATTTGCACGCCCGCGGCGCTGGTGCCGATCGCCTGCACGCCGGCCATCTCGGGCTTGCCTGGCTTGGGATCAAAGGTATCGACGTGCGAGATCCCGCCGCGCAGGTAAAGATAGACGACACTCTGGGCCTTCGGCCGCCGGCGCGAGTCCGCCAACGCTGCCGGGGGCCATCCCAACAAGCTGACGCCGCAGCACGCGCTGGCAAAGGCCTCGATCCAACGGCGACGTGAGATTTCGGTCTGCATGGTTCGCATCGGGCGCGATCCTATTGGATGAAGAGGAATTCGGGCGTGTTGAGCAGCGCCCAGATGAGATCCGCTTCCGGATTGTGGCTGGCCGGAAATAATTCCAGGCACTGGCTGGTTTCGTCGGCCGTGGGATTGCGAACGAGGATCGATTGGTAGATGGCTTCCACCCGCTCGTCGTCGGTCTTCGCCGGACGTAAGCTGGTCCGCAGGTACGATCCCGCTTCGAGTGCCTTTTGCGTCAGCTCCCCGTTCATGAGCGCCAGCGCGTGGGTGATGTTGGGATTCTTGTTGAAGGCATCGATCTCGCGACGGTCCGACTGCCCGAACTGCCGAAGAAAATGTCCCGTCGCAATCGGAGTGGGGAATTCCGAAGCGCGCACGAACGCCGGAGAAATCCGCACCCAACGCGGATCGGTTTCGTGGACTGTCGAAGGTCCGCCCATCTGTAGCGCCTGATGGAGTTGCTCGAACGGTTCGTTCGCCTTGGCGTACTCCTCTTGCAGTCGGCGAACCTCTGCAATGTTGCCTGCTTCCTTGGCAAGTTTCAACGCGGCCTTTTGATTCTCCAGGTCGATGTTGTGACGGCGTCGCGCGACATGGTAATCCATCATCACTTTTGCGCGCTCCATCAGTTCGTCGGCCGTCATATGGGTCAGTTTGTCCAACTGTTCGCGGCCTAGTGGGCCGCGGTCGGGGGGCAGCGGCTTACGCGCGTCGAGATCTTCGACCAGCAGGACAAGCAGCGAATCCCACAGCTGCTCGGCGGAAAGACGCCGCACCAGCGGACCACGCAGCGAGTACATTTCGCCCGGCTCTAGCTGCTTCCGCTCCGCTTCGCTTTGATACAGCCGGGAGTTGAGCAGAACCGCGAGAAAGGCCCGTTCATCGAAGCGAAGCTCCGCCATTGACTGTGAAAGGAAATCGAGTAGTTCGGGTTGCTCCGGTCGATTGACGGGCGATAGACTGTCGACCGGTTCGATCAGCCCCACGCCCAGCACGCGTTTGGACAATCGATTGGCGATATTGCGGACAAAGCGCGGGTTGCGCGGCGACGTCATCCAGTTGGCCAGCACGACGCGGCGGTTCTCGACCGTGGCCGGAGCTTCGTCGCCGAAGAGCGTGCGAAACTCGACTTGCTTTCCGCGGTCTGCTGCATCCGTCATATAGTGATCTGGAAACGTCAGTCGATGCTCGGTGTCTTTCGTTAGTCGCTTGAGCGGAGCGACCGTCTGGCTTACGGAGTCTCGCAGCGCCTTGGGAGCGTTCATCGCATCCAACTTCGCCACGAGTTCACCCCAGTGCTTCACGTTGTCGGTGGAGAACCCCACGGAGGTGTAGAGATTCGAGACTCCGAACGTATAGGCCGAGAGCTGATAGAAATCCTTTTGCGTGATCGGCTCGAACGGATGATCGTGGCACTGAGCACATTCAATCCGTGTACCCAGGAAAATCCGCGCCATGTTCGACATATGATCCAACGGCATGCCCAGATCACGAAGATAAAAACCCACGGCTCCGTTTTCCCAGAGCTGCCCACGGGCGCTGACCAGGCGGCGGACAAATTCGTCGTACGGCATGCCAGAGCGTATCGACTGCTTCACCCAGTCGTCGTACATATATCCGGGCTGGCCGGGAAATCCCTTGGTAACGAGCCGCAGTTGATCCGCCTTCCAATTGAAGGTGTGACTGACGTAGGCTTCGCTGTCGAGCAAGCGATCGATCAGCCGGGCGCGTTTGTCAGAAGAGTTGCTGTCGAGAAACTGCCGCGTTTCAGCCAAACTCGGAATCCGACCAGCCACGTCGAGGTAGACGCGCCGCAAGAAGCCTTCATCACTCACGCCAGGATTCAACGCGGAACCGTGAGAGTGGTGATACTGCTCGACCAGCTCATCCACGCGACGGGCCAACTTCGGCACATCGGCGCGCGTGCGAGGATCGCCACGGTACTCGACCGCCGGTTGGCGATGGTCGAAACGCCGCCAGGCGCCCAATTTCGCTCCGTCGGCAATCCAACGACGAAGCAGCGTTCGTTCCGAGTCGCTCAACGGTTGACCGCCGCCTTTCAAGGGGGGCATCAATCCTTCGTCCGAATGCGGCAGTGAAACGCGAATCAGCAATTCGCTCTCGTCTGGATGCTCGACATCCAGGACTCCGCTGCTGTGAATTCCCTCGGCCGAATCGAGCCGCAGATCGGCCTTCGGCTTGGCCTGCTTCTCGCTGTGACAACTGAAACAGCGGTTATAGAGCAGCGGAAGAACCTGTCGCTCGAAATCGACCGATTCCGCCGCCGCGACAGCCTGAACCCAGCAGCACAAAAGGGCCAATCCAATGCCAAGATTTTTTGAAAACAAAGGTGTCATATCGATTCGAACGGAAGGATTACTCAGGTTCATGGCCCCCCGCGTGTTACGGCACGGAAATCTCCGGACGATGCGCGATGACCAACTGCACCTGGTCGGCGAATTGTCCGGTGAAGCCGGCCGTCTGCTTGCCCTTGCGTCGAGCGACGTCGGAAACTCCGACGCGGATCATCAGATAATCGGTGTTCGGCGGTAGACGCAGTTCGTTGCTCGCCTTCTGCCAGGTTTCCGGATTGCGATCAAGCGCAATACGGCTGCTGCGCGAATAGGCCAACGACTCGGCGGAGAGCGTCCCCTCGATTCTCAACGATCGACCATTCACGACTTCGGCATCGAGCGCGAAAATCGTCAGCGTGCATTCGAACTCCGCCTGCTCGGCAAACGCCGCCGAGTTAAAGACCCCCGTGAGTCGCACGAACCCGTCGCCGTCGGCGAATTCCTGCCGATACGGCCGAACGTCGATCAACCGCGAGACATCGCAGCCGAAACTCTGCGGTATTGACCTTCTTTCATAATCGCCTCGCAGAAACCGCAGCATTCGGCTGCCGCCGGCCGGTTTCACGCCGGACTGGGGGCCAGCGATTTCGGAATAGTCTCCGCTCCACTCTCCCGGTTCCAGCGGCGCGCCGACCACGCCGGGCGCAGGCCCTGTTTCGAAACCTTCCTGCAACAAAGTCGTTACCTTGGTCGGCGCGGCAACGACGTATGCAAACACCGCCGTCGTGCAGGCGATGCCCAAGAGTATTCCGGCCGAGGCTGCAGCCATCGGGCGCCACGTGGGCCACCGGGCTTCGGCGCGGATGGGAGCGGCGCGTTGCACTCGGCGCATCACGGCATCATGGAAATCTGCCTCCGTTCGAGGGAGCTTGGCGAGCGTCTCTTGGACGAACGCTTCGCCGGTTGCCACGTCCTCCGGCAAGGCGAAGCTGATCAGGCGGTGCGTTTGCAGCAAATCTCCCGCCTTGGTCTGAAGATACGGCTGATCTTCCAGCAGCGATTGCAGTTCGGCGATGCCGGCCGGTGAAAGCTCGCCCTCCAGGAAATCCGTCCAGAGCTTTTCGAAACGTTCGTCGGGGTTCATGAAGCGCCTCCCGGGTCTACGGCAAGCTTGCCTTCGATACACTCCTGAAGCTTTCGCCGGAGCAGCCAGAGCTGTTTTTTGATGGCGCCCGTCGTGCGACCGGTGCGTGCGGCCATCTCTTCCAAAGAAATCTCCGCCGTGTACCGCCACTCGATGAGCTGACGCGCCGATTCATCCAGGGCCGCCAGACACTCGCGCAGGTAGTGCAGCCGCTGGCCGGTAGGTTCGTCCGGCTCGCAAGCGCGGCGTTCCAGCTCTCGAGCGAGCAGGTTCGGTGCCAGACGAGCGTGGTAGTCTGCCAACCGTCGCAACCGCGTCGTTTCAGTCATCTGTTGATAGCGAGCGATCGTGAACAACCACGCGCCGAAGCTCGTGCCGACCTGGAATTCAGCGATTCTGGTGATGGCCGCCACGAACGTGCGCTGTGCCACCTCGTCGGCATCCCCCCCACCGGACAATGAGCCGCCAGCCACGCTCGGACGGGCCGCTGATAATGCCGGACGATAGCCTCGATGGCCTGCATCTCCCCCGCCTGAGCTTGCCGGTAGACGTCGTCTGCCAGGTCGTCGCCGGGAGTCTTGAGAGGTTCGCTCATGGAATACAATGGCAGCAACCGCATCGAGGTTACCCTGCGCCGGAAAAAAATAGCGGCGGCGACCAAAGTCGCAGGATCAATTGTCGCTGCCGCAGCCCCTTGCGTCCAATGATCACTTATGAATGACCTCTTGAGAACGCCAGGCAGATCGCCAACATGAAGATCCTGGAATACAATCGCCAGCAGTTCCGGCATGTGCAATTGCCGGTCGTCCGCAGAAGCCGGGTCTCCGCGTCGGCCGTCTAAAGAATTACGCAGCAAAGATTGAAAACGCACAACGTACCATTCGAGAAACTGGGCCCAAGAGCCACGCATATGAGCGAAGCGAAATCGGCCTTGTTTCGAAACTGGACCACCTGGACATTCGCGGTGAGTCTGTTGCTCATTCTCGGGGTATTCGTGTCCGCTCCAGTGACTGCCCAATCCGCCGACGACACTCCGCGCATCACGGTGGTCGAAGACCGCATTTGGAGTTGCGAATTCACCAGTGCGGCGGTGCATCTGCCGATGCGATTCCTCGTCGTGCTGCCCGCCGGCGCCACGCGTGAAAGCTCTCCGCTGCCCACCATTTACTTTCTCCACGGCCGCGGCCGACACGAGCGCACGCTTATTGAAAACGAGAAGACGCGGGCCCGCGTGCTCGCGTCGCCCTGCGCGGTCGTGCTGCCGCGTGGCCGCGATGGCTGGTACATGGATTCGCCCGTGATGCCCGGCGAGCGCTACGGCGGTTACGTCGACGAAGTGATCACCCTCGCGGAAAAGCATTTCCCCGTGAGCCGCACCGCCCGCAGCCGGGCGATCGGCGGCTGGTCGATGGGCGGCTACGGCGCGATGTACACGGCGTGCCGCCGCAGCGGAGATTTCGTGGCGGTCGCGTCGGTCATCGGGCTCATCGATTTCCCACGCCCGGTCGTGGGGGATCCCAAGCAGAATTACGAAGTGCCGCCACGCTTCGGCACCGACCCAGCGGTGTGGGAAAAATACGATCCGCGTCACCTGATGGCGCGCCTACGCGGCACCACGCTTTTCGCCGCCTATGCCGACCAGGCCGCCGAGCGGCAAATGAATGAATCGTTTCTCGCCGACGCCCACGCCGCTGGTTTCACCGTTGAGACGCTGCTCATGCACGGCGGACACACGTTTCCGATGGTCGAGCAGGGGCTGCCGCCTGCATTTTCGTTCATGGAGCACGCACTCGGGGCCACGCCAACCAAGCCATGAGCACGGCGCCCACGATTGCCGTCATCCGAGGACTCGCTCGCGGCGCGACGGCGTTGCTTGTTCGCACAGGCATAGACTTCCGAGGATTCAAAGCATGAAGACGATTACTCGCTGGCTGTTGGCGGTGGTGATTTGCACCAACGCGGGATTTTTTCCAACACCGATTCCGCTGGGCGCCGCCGAGACGTTCCCCGGAGCAAAATGGGACAAGGCCTCGTCGGCCGAGGACTTCGGTTGGTCAGGCCAGAAGCTCAAAGCTGCTGATGACTTCGCACGCACGCTGCAAACGGACGCCTACCTGGTCGTCGACCAAGGCACGATCGTCCACCAGTACGGCGCCACGTCGCACCCTACGAACATCCACTCGATGCGAAAAAGCATTCTGAGCGTGCTGATGGGCATCGGTTTTGATCGTGGCCAGGTCGATCCAAGCAAGACACTCGTTCAATTGGGCATTGATGATCGAGGTGGCCTCTCGGCCGTCGAGCGACAGGCAACGGTTCGACAATTGCTCGAGGCTCGCTCGGGCATCTATCATCCGGCGGCCTACGAAACGACCGCCATGAAAGCCGCGCGGCCCGCCCGCGGCAGTTTCGCCCCCGGTCAACATTGGTACTACAACAACTGGGACTTCAACGCCCTGGGCACGATTTACAAGAAGTTCAGCGGTAAGACGGTCTTCAAGGGCCTGCGCGACGACCTGGCCGGGCCGCTGGAGTTCGAAGATTTCGACCTCAGCCGTGATACGCGCCTGGAGTACGAAAGCGTTTCCGATCATCCGGCGTACATCATGCGTCTGTCCGCACGCGATCTGGCTCGCATTGGCCTGCTGATGAGCCGCGGGGGCCGCTGGCAGGACCGCCGAATCGTGTCTGCGAACTGGGTTAAGCAAAGCACGACGGCGCACTCCAGTGCCGGCAACGGGATCGGCTATGGTTACTTGTGGTGGGTCGGCGTCGATGGATGGCACTTTCAGGTCCGTTTTCCAGGCACGGTGTTTTCAGCTCGCGGCAATCGCGGGCAATTCCTGGTCGTCGATCCTGTACGCGACCTGGTCATCGTGCATCGGGCAGACAGCGAGCATGACAGCCAGCGCGAGGTTTCCATGAAACAATTCTCCGAGTTGCTCCAACGCGTCTTGGCTGCCAAGATCGAGGAGAAATGACGTCTCTTGATCGCTTTTCTCTGCGGCACGGTCGTCGTGATCGAGAGCACGGAGACGACGTACGCCTTCAGGCCAACCTGCCCAGTGGTTCGACCGTGCCACCACCCCGATGCGAGAATTACCGGATCAAAAACGGAATCGCCCCTGATGCCAACCACCTTCCCAACCCACATGCCACGAAAGGGTCGGACGAGGCGCGTCAAATTCAAAGCCAAGGTCTAGCACTCTACGACGGCGCGCGATAGGTTTGGCACTTGACCATTGAAAGTTACGTTAACAAAAAGAGGAATCACGCTCATGAAGGCATCCGTTGTTGTTCCCGTCTGGGCGGTCTTGCTGATCGGGGGCGCGGTGCACGCGCAGAATCCGGCCGCCACGCTGAAGCAAAAGGAATTTCAAGCCGGCAAACCTCTCGGTGCCGTGAACGAAGCCGGTGAGTTCATTACCATGACGCCAAACGTCAAGGTATACGGCAGCTTCCGCTTCGCCGAGAGCTGCACGTTTGACCCCACGCGTAACCTGATCGTGGTGATGAACGCCGGTGTGCCGCAGACGCAGGAGCCGAATGATGGCTATGTGTCGCTGTTGAATCCTGACGGCACGGTACACACGGCCAAATGGATCGGCGCCACGCGTGACGGACTAACTCTGAACCATCCGCTCGGCAGTTGCATTCAAGGTGGAACGCTTTACGCGGCGGATATCGACACTGTGCGGTCGTTCGATCTCGCCACCGGTCGTCCGGGCCGGGCGTTTCCGGTCCCCGGTTCGACATTCCTCAATGGCATTGCCGTAACGAAAGACGGCACGATTCTGGTCTCGAACACCCGCCCACCGGAATGCGTTTACAAAATCACGCCCTCTGGCGACGTTTCGACGTTTGTCGAAGGCAAGCCGCTGGCGCTGCCGAACGGCGTAGCAATTGACCAAGACGGCAACGTCGTCGTTGTCAACGTCGGCGACAATGCGGTCATTACCTTTGACTTGTCCGGAAAACTGGTTCGTACGGAGCACGCCGCAGAAGGAGGCAACGACGGCATCGTCGTCTTACCGGATGGCACCAAGTATGTCAGCAGCGTCAAATTCGGCAGTGTGTCGCAGATTCGCCCCGGCCAGAAGGCGAAGGTGATCGCCGCCGGCATTCCGAGCGCCGCGTCGATGGGCTACGACTCGAAGCAGCACCAACTCGTCATTCCGATGAACCCCAACAACGCCGTTGCGTTCATCAAGCTCACCGACTAACGCCGACTAAACGGGTGAATGCACAACGCACGTGAATGAATCACGACGAAGAACGCTGTTCCAATGAACCAACGACTATTCGCTGTCTACCTCGGTGGCCGGGCCCCGAAATGCAATACGGAACTACATGACGTCGTTTTTGTGGTCGGGACTTCAATCGAGGATACGTACGAGCGGCTCATGGACAAATGGTTTGGCGATCCGCTACGAATGCATATCGACTCGTGGCTCGAACTGCATCAGGTCGACGGATACCAAGTCGTGCTGACGCCGGAACCGTCAAAGGGAAACGAAAGACTCTTCTTCATCAACCTCGGGGCCTATCGGCCCGGAGAGTTCACGGAGTTGCACGCCAACGCCTTCTTGGTCGGTCATGACGAGCAGGAAGTCAAACAGCGCGCAAGCGCGAGCTTTTGCGAGGAACAGATTCAGTCCATACGGACGACCTTTTCGATGTTGACGATTGCCTGAATGTTGTGGAGGTCGACGGGCAACACGTCCACCTGGAAGCGGCCGGGGAGACCCAGCCGCTAGTTCCCAACAACGGCTATCACGTCATTCCGAAATGTTTCGTGCAGGCCTATGCTGCGAACCGGGGCCTGCGCACGGAGAAGTAGGCTGCCGGAGTAATGCGCAGCAGGAACGGCTCGGTTGCAGCCAAGATTGCCGCTCCCAACGGGAGACAAACCGCGCTGCCTAGGGGGTAGACGGACGCACTTGCGAGAACAGGTAAAACATCTCGCGGGCGATTTGCGCGCACCGCTCGTCATATTTCGAGGCTTCTTGCGGTGTGCCATCGGCGACTTTGGGATCCTCGAAATGGATTGCCACGCGCAGGCGCTGCGCCGTCGATTACCGGACAGCTCTTGTCAGCTTCCGGACAGGTCATCACGGCACAGAAATCCGACTTTGGATTCGTGGCATCGCTGAATTTCTTGGAGAAGCAAATGAGCGGCGTCTGCCCCTCAGCACCTTGCACCAGATAACTGGGGTTCCTGTCTTCACTGGACTTCTCAATCTTCATCCCAGCGCGCTCGAGCGCCGCGATGGCGCGAGGGTTGAACGCTGTCCCCTCGGTTCCACCGGAGAAGCATTCGACCCCGGAAATCCCATAAAAGCTGGCTGCGTCGCTCGCCCAAATCTGAGAGATGTGGCTGCGACGCGAATTATGGGTGCAGATGAAGATCAGCTTGGCCGTTCGGCCCGCATCGATTTGGCGACGCACATAGGTCGCGATTCGTTGCAAGTCGCCCTTGCGACTCTCAGGGATCTGCGAGAATTCGCCTGTTCTCAAGCGAACATACGCGTTGAGCCGAGGGTTGAAGGGCGGTGCGCTGGGTTGCTTGTCCGCCATGACGTCCGACGCTCCAGGAACGAGCAGCAGCACCCCGACCAAGATGAAATACGCGGTTCGCATCGATATCATTTCTCCGTTGGGCCGTCCAGTACCCATGGCGCAGGCAGCAATTCGATTCAACATAAAAAGCCGGCATTTTGAGAAAAAAACTCGCGAAGCCCAATCACGCTCCGATGGTTGGAGCCATAGTTTGCCTGAATCCTAAACGCCCGCAAATCCCCGTCAAGAACAATCGCTAATGGCTCTCCACGCGATAAAGGTGTGAACGCGAGCGGAGGATGAACGCCTTGCCCGTGACGGCTGGCGAAGCCATGTAACCATCGCCTAGTTTGTTCTCGGCCAGCAGCTTGAACGTGGCGCTCGGCTCGACGACCGGCGTGCGGCCATCCTGGCAGAAAAAGTAGATTCGCCCGTCGGCGTAGATGGGCGAGGCCGAATAGTCGCCCCCGAAACGCTCCTGCCAGTTTTGTTTCGCCTTTTCGGCATCGAGACAGGACGCGATTCCGGAATCATTGACCATGAACAACAAGCCGCCGATTAGCAACTGCGACGAGCGCGTGGGAACGGTCTTGGCATATTTCCAGACGATGTTCGTGTCGGTAATGTCTCCCTCCCCCTGCGGGTCAACGGCCAAGAGCTTCAAACCGCCGGCGCCGGTATTGAGGATCAACCGGCCGTCGCCGAAAAGTGGCCGAGCCGAAGCGTTCATGCCGCCATGACGCACGCGCCACAGTTCTTTGCCCGTGCGCGGATCATAAGCCATCGTCGCCTCGGCGCTGGGCGCAATCAACTGCAATCGACCCGCCACGTCGAACACGGAGCAGGTGCCATATGCCTTCTTGGTGTCGCCGTCGTCGCTTTTGTAGGTCGTGATGGCCCGGTCACGCTTCCAAACGGTTTTGCCGGTTTGCTTATCGAAGGCCACTACATACTGTTGGTCATAACCGTCGTAGGACACGATCAAAAGATTCTCGAACAGAATCGGCGACGAGGCCGCGCCACGATAATGGTTGCAGGGCAGATCCTGCCGCATCCACAGCGTCTTGGCCGTCTGCGTGTCGAGACAAAGCGTTCCCGCGCTGCCAAAGTGCAAATAGACGCGACCGGCTTCGATGACCGGCGTCGGCGAAGCGTAGCTGTTCATCGGGTGGCAGAACTGCGGATCGGGATCGTTGATGACCACGATGTCATGCACGACCCGGCCCGATTCGGCATCGACGCACACGGCAAACCGTTGCTTGCCGTCTTCGGTGGCGGTCGTGAGCCAAATCTGCCGGTCCCAAACAACCGGCGACGACCAGCCCTTGCCGTGGATCGGAGCTTTCCAGCGGACGTTCTCGGTCTCGTTCCATTTCAGTGGCAGGCCCTTGGCCGACGATTGGCCATTACCTAGCGGACCGCGGAACTGTGGCCAGTTCGTGTCGGCCGACCGGGAAGTCCCCGGCCCACAGATCAAAGCCGCGATGCCAATCAAAGCGGAGCAGACAAGTCGCATGGTAATCAAAATCAATGGGTGGAGGGATCAACGAGTTGCGAAAGCATTAGCCGAGGATTCCTGGCAACGCTACGGATTAGCTATCTTACCTCCTACGATCCCGCGATGCGAATCAGTTTGGAACCGATTGCTTGGCACACTCCCGGGTGGATCACGCCCAGGAGGTCCTGCCGATTCAGCCAAGACGGCGGGTCGGGCCGACTCTCCCCATCCAAGGCATGAGATTTCCACATGGCATTGATGGAACCGCTCAAAACGAGGGCCCGACGATGGATTCTCTGGTCAAGAATTGCAACAGCGCCGAGTCTTTGATCGACGCGACTGACGCAGAATGCGTACCTCTGCTACCGATGGCAGCCACCGTAAAAACTCGCGTCGGAGATCGGTGTACCCGGTGGCCCCAGCTGGTCACGGGACTGGCATCGTCTCAGTCTTCAGACTCCCTGGTCGGCTGGCGCAAATGCTTTCCTCCTCAAGCCATTCCAGCTACAATCAACGGTAGAGATTCCCCCGCCTGCCGTTGAAATCACGCAGGGTGGCCGCGGCGAAATAGCCCCCACCGCCGTCGCGCCCTGTGCTACCCTGATTTTTCCGCCATACCGCGGTTCAGCAAGTGATCCGGCCTTCCATGGAAGGGCGTGACCGAGCCCTACCGGGATTCAACTATGGCGCGGTACGGCGCGCGAACCCAAGGATCAGATCCTCATGAAAACCAACCGCCTTAGTCGACGCCATTTGCTCTGCGCGGCGGGCAGCATCCTCGCGCTGCCGGCGCTGGAATCCATCGGCTTCCGTCGCTTTGCGTCGGCTGCCGCCAACCACCGCAGCGCGGCCCAAGCGGGCCGTCTTCCTGGGCTTTGGCTGGGGAGTGACGCGAGGAAACGTGGATGCCCGACGCGAAAGTGACTGGGCCGGATTACACGCTTCCGCCAGGGCTGGCGCCGCTCGCGCGGCACAAAGCGGACTTCACCGTAGTGCAGGGGCTCACCAATAAGTTTGCCAACGAAGCCCACTGGGGCAGCACGTTCTGGCTCACCGGGGCGAACCGCTATGCGGAGCCAGGCCAGAGCTTTCACAATAGCATCTCAGCCGATCAGGTCGTCGCCGAACGACTTGGGACCGATACGCGGTTCGCCTCGATTCAGTTGAGCAGCCCGGATGGCGTGGCGAACGGACATGGCCCGGGCCTCTCGCTGGCCTGGGACGCGCGGCGGCAAGCCGCTTGCGGGCATGGAGAATCCCCTGGTCGCCTATCATCGCCTGTTCTCCGACGAGACGGTGCCGCTGGCTCAGCGGCAGGCCATGCTCGCGCAAAAGCGCAGCGTGCTCGATGCCGTGCTGGCCGATGCCCGACGTGTGCAACGCGGCCTCAACAAAGCCGACACCGACAAACTCGACGAATACTTTCAAAGCGTCCGCGACATCGAGACCCGTCTCGCCAAGGACGAGCAATGGCTCCCCATTCCAAAGGCGAAGTCTTCGCTGACCGAGCCGAAACCTGGCCTCGCCGGTCGCGACGAGATCGAGCTCATGTATGACCTGATCGTCGTCGCGCTCCAGACCGACACCACGCGGGTCATTACTTATCGGCAACCGGTGGGAACGCTGCTGGGAAGTCTCGGCCTGAAGATCGCCGCACACGACATGACCCATTACACGACGGGCGAGCGTCTCGAGGCTTCGCAGCGTCGCGATGTGGCGCAGAGCGAGTTGCTCGCCGGGCTGCTCGATAAGCTCAAAGCGACCAAGGAGCCCGACGGCAGCTTCGCTACTCGACCATACGGTGCTGGCCTACGGCAGCAACATTCGCACGGTCCATTACCTCGACAACTGCCCGATGATTTTCGCAGGGCGGGGCGCGGGCCTCAAGCTTGGCCAGCACCTCGTGTTGCCGCGGAGCACGCCGCTGTGCAATGCCTGGCTGACAGTCTTGCACGGCCTCGGCATCGAAGCGGAACGTCATGGCGACAGCACTGGCGTGGTGAAGGAGCTGCGGGCATGAGAGTGTCCTTGCTGATCGCATTGGTTTTCCTCTGTCTCGTCGCAGGCACAGGCTGCGGAGCCGGCGCAGGCACGTCTCGACGAAACGCAGCGAGCGTTCTTCAAAGACTACTGCTTCGCAGTGCCACGGCGCCGAGAAACAAGAAGGCAAGCTGCGACTGGATGACGATTTCGTTTGTCATCAAGTCCGTCGAGGAGGCGGACCGCTGGCAGAAGATTCTGAACCAGCTCAACTCCGGCGAAATGCCTCCCGAGGACGCGAAGCAGCCTGATCGCGGACGGAAAACGGAATTCCTCGACGCGCTGTCGCAGACGCTGTGCGACGGCGCGGAAGATCATCGGCGACCAGGGAGGCCGCATCACTCTGCGACGACTCAATCAACGCGAATACCGGAATACCATCCGCGATCTGCTCGGCGTCGAGATCGACGTGCGCGATTTGCCGACCGACGGCGGCACCGGCACGTTCGATACGGTCGGTGCGTCGCTGTTCATGTCGAGCGATCAGATCGAGCAGTACCTTGCGCTTGGTCGTCATGCGCTGGACGACCATTTTGCCCGCGTCTCGGCCGGCCAGCAGCAACCGTTCAAGGCACGCACGGAAGCAGAGGTTGTCGGCAACAAGACGAATGAACGGCCTGTTCGAGCAGGACAAGGAGATGTCACGACAACTACGTACGCTGGACGGCCGAGGTCGATGAAGCGGCGAAGCGCCCGGAGAACCTGAAGATCGCCGAGCAATTGCGGAAGAAAGCCGAGAAGCCGCGCCCGTCGTCCGGCATTCCCTATGCGACGCCGCTGCTGTTCTATCTTGACTGGGATCAGATCAAGCGGCGCACCATCGCCGACGGAGTTCGGCTTCAAGGACGCGCAGGCCGCCTTCTTCGACGAGAATGCAATACAAGGACTTTTCAGCTATTACGCCGACTATCAACGGCTGCCGAACCGCGAAACCGGCGCCTGGCTGCTCTTTTACCAGGCGTATCGTGAGACCTACGTCTCGGCGGGCGAGCACAGTGGCCGGCCGGTCGCTATATCTTGCGCATGCGCGTGGCCGCCAACGACGCCGCGCCGAGCGAGCGACGCTTTGTCGAGGTCGGCCAGCGCGGCGACGACGTGAGCGACTTCACCGTGCTTAGTGCGCATCAGGTGACCGGCACCTTAGCGCGAGCCACAAATCATCGAGCTGCCCGTGGAAGTGGGCACCAGCGGCAAGCGTGAGTTTGCCGTGCGAGAGAAACGCCCGAATTCGCGCACGGCGGAGATCCGCAGCTACCACGACGAGTTTGAGAAAACCGGTCACGGCCCGGTGCCGGCCGTGTGGATTGACTGGCTGGAAATCGAGGGGCCTGCGACCTCGCAACGTGCCGACGGTTGCCTTGCTCTGCCGTCTCCACGCAGGATCGCGCCGGAGCGCATGCGCGCAATCGAGCGTTTTGCCACGCGTGCCTTTCGCGGCGTGCAGCCATCGCGCTGATTATCTCGACCGGCTCGATGTCGCTGTTCGAGACCCGCCGCAGCAGGGGAGACTCGTTCGAAGAAGCGTTGAAAGAGCCGCTCAGCGTTGTCCTGGCCTCACCGGGCTTCCTTTATCTGCGCGAGCCGTCGACCGAGCGAGGGCATCGCCGGCTCAATAGTTTCGAACTTGCCAGTCGCCTTTCTTATTTTCTGTGGAGCGGGCCGCCGGACGACGAACTGCTCGCCCTCGCTCGCAGCGATGCCTTGCAAAACCCCGCCGTGCTCGCCGCGCAAGTGGATCGCATGATCGCTGACGACAAGTCGCGGCAATTTGCCTCCGGCTTCACGCATCAGTGGCTCGGCATGGATCGGCTGGATTTCTTCCAGTTCGACTTCCGGCTCCATCGCGGCTTCGACGACAGCACCAAGGCCGCCGCTCGCGAAGAAGTTTATCAAACCATGTCCTGCCTGCTGCGCGAGAACCTTCAGCCTGCGCCGCTTGTTAAAGTCCGATTTCGTGGTCATCAACGGCTTGCTCGCCAGTTACTACGGACTCGATGGCGTGAGCGGCGATGCGTTCCGCAAAGTGTCGCTGCCCGCCGGCTCGCCGCGTGGCGGACTGCTCGGCATGGCGGCGATCCTCGCGATGGGGGGCAACGGCCAATACACCAGCCCGGTCGAGCGCGGCGCGTGGGTGCTGCGCAAACTGCTCCACGACCCGCCGCCGCCCGCGCCGCCCAATGTGCCCGCAGCTTGCGCGGCTCGAAGGCAAGGTGCTGAACGTGCGCGAGCGGATGCGAGCACATCAAGAAGAGCCGCAATGCGCGAACTGCCATCGCAAAATCGACCCCATCGGCTTTGGCCTGGAAAACTTCGACGCAGCGGGCAAGTGGCGCACGGAGGACACCTATGAGCGCATGGGCGGGGTGAAAAAGACCTGGCCCGTCGATCCGGCCGCCGCATTCCACAACGGTCCGGCGTTCAAAAACTATTTCGAGCTGCGCGACATTGTCGCGTCGAAGTCGGATGCCTTTGTGCGGGGGTTTACGGAAGCCCTCATCGAATATGCGCTCGGCAGACCTTTCGGGTTCGCCGATGAGGATCTCGCGGCCAGCATCGCCAACCAATCGCGGGAGAAAGACTTCGCTCTGCGTGAGTTAATTCAGGCACTCGTTGCGAGCGAGGCATTTCACTCGAAATAAGACTCGTCCGACAAGAATTGGGCGGCGACATTGGAATTCGACGCTGCTCGCCGTCTCTGCCATCCCGGTGGCGGCGGGCCGGACCGCCAATAACGATCGAGCAAACTTTTAATTTGCTCGCTTACTGCACTTCCTTCGCTACTTTCAGAATCTGGAGCAGGGCGATCGCCTTGTCCAACCCGCCGATCGAGTTGGCGAAAACAGCCGCTTTGCGAATCTCGCCGACCCCAAAACTGCCATGGGACGGTTGATTATCTTTAGCTTTCCTCTTCGGTTTCGAGTGGGTCGTTTCGCCCTCGTGAGTTGCGCGGCCCGCGGTTTCGGGAGCCTGATTCAGTTCAGCCGGGTCTTCGATGACTGCAATCCCTGCTGCACCGTTCGACTTTCGACCATTAAGATTCTTCTTCGCCATGTTATACTCCATTGATCTGAGTGTGCGACGAACCGGTCAGAGTAGGCGGTCATTGAGAAAGCAACAATCGCAAGCGATGAAATTGCTCGGATTGCTACTCGACAGGTACTGGCTATTTCTTCTCCAACAGCCGTTGCGTCTGCTTCTGCAGCGATCCTTTCATCCGGTCGGCGATTGAAGCGAGCAGGTCCGGAAGATTGATCTGGATTTGCACCGAGTTTTCCAACACCTCGAGCGACCCGGACATTTTCTGGCCGAGAGCGCCGCCTTCAAAATGAAGCCGGTCATTCTCCCATCGCTTTTGAAAGGACAGCATCCCCATCAACCCGCCGGACATGGATTGCTGGATCGAGCCGAATCCATCCTCGATACGGCGACGGGCTTCCGCCTTGCCCAGGTTGTGGCTGATGTTGACCGTCACGGGTGTTGGCATAATCGCTCCCTCACGGACTCGGACGCCCAATCAGAATACGTCACGTGTCCAGAGCGGGCAACCGCATGTCATTTGCGGCTTTCGTAAACCAGCCGGCACTATTCCAATTGCCGACCCTGATACCAACGATGCACGAATGGTATAGCGGATAGCGTGGGATCCTCCGAAGATCCAGGGCCTGGTTCGCGATCCGGGTCGGGACACCGAAAGCGGGTGCCCTGCGAGTCTAATGTTCGTCACCGTCTGGCCGGCGGCGCACCAGGCCCTGGCGGTCGTGTTGACACTCGGCCATAAAACGAGCAGGTTTCAAGCGTTTCAGGTCGATTTGAACACCGGTCGCTTAGAGCATCAAGGCAGGCCGGCGTCGCAAGGAGCGGTTGCGTCATAGCGGCTGGACAGATAGTCTTTATCGCCTATCCCTTGATCCCTGCGGTACCGTTTCCGATTACCAGAGGACTATCGTCGCATGTGCTTGTGCTACCGTTTTCAACGGCGACAGAGAAACCCGCATAAGTCATTCCCGCTTGGAATCCCGCGATCCTTGCTAGCAGCCTGTTTCCAGGGTGCGTTCGCGCTTTTATTCCTCGTCGCATTGGCCGAGCCAGCCATTGCCGCCGAGACGCAGCACCATGGAGGCAATGAAGCCAATTTGAAGTTGCCCGATCTGAATGCCGCCAAGTTCCTGGGCGATCAGATCGGCGGCCGAGATCTGCTGTTTGCGGGACTGGTCGTTTCCACCCTTGGGCTGGTGTTCGGTTTGGTGATCTGCGCAGCTCAAGAACCTGCCCGTCCATTCCTCGATGCGAGACGTATCTGATCTCATCTACGAAACCTGCAAGACGTATCTGATCACTCAGGGCAAGTTCCTGTTTCTGCTGTGGATCTTCATCGGCAGCATCATTGTCTTCTATTTCAAGTATCTGCAGGAATTCGATTGGCCCAAGGTAAGCATCATCTTGCTGTTCAGCGTAATCGGCATTCTGGGGAGCTACGGCGTGGCCTGGTTCGGCATCCGCGTTAATACTTTCGCCAATTCGCGAACGGCATTCGCCAGCTTGAAAGGCAAGGCCTTTCCGTGCTATGCAATCCCGCTAAAAGCGGGCATCAGCATTGGTGCGCTGCTCATCAGTGTCGAGTTGCTGCTCATGCTCATCATCCTGATGTTCATTCCGGGAGACTATTCCGGCCCTTGCTTCATCGGCTTTGCCATCGGTGAATCGCTGGGCGCCGCGGCCTTGCGCGTCGCGGGCGGAATTTTTACCAAAATTGCCGACATCGGCGCGGATCTGATGAAGATTGTCTTCAAGATCAAGGAAGACGATCCCCGCAATCCCGGCGTAATTGCCGACTGCACAGGAGACAACGCTGGCGACTCAGTCGGCCCTTCGGCTGACGGATTCGAGACTTATGGCGTTACCGGCGTGGCGCTCATCACGTTCATCCTGCTGGCCGTCAAAGAACCGCAGGTGCAAATCCAGCTGCTGGTATGGATTTTCATGATGCGCGTGATGATGGTCGTGGCGTCCATCGGCTCCTATTTCATTAACGATGCCCTGGCAAAGGCCAGGTACAAGGATGCCCGGCATTTTGATTTTGAGTCACCATTAACGGTGCTAGTTTGGATCACGTCCATCGTTTCCGTATTGCTCACTTATGCGGTATCGGTCGCCCTGATCCCGACGCTGGGCGGTGATAGCTCGCTGTGGTGGAAACTCTCGGCAATTATCAGCTGCGGCACACTGGCCGGAGCGATCATCCCGGAAGTCGTCACTCTTTTCACGTCCACCAGCAGTGCGCATGTTCAGGAAGTGGTTACGTCGTCCAAAAAGGGCGGAGCTTCGTTGAATATCCTCAGCGGCCTGGTGGCCGGTAACTTCAGCGCCTATTGGCTGGGAATGATCATCCTGGGCCTCATGGCCGTGGCATATCAGATCAGCACCACAATCGACGAGCAGATGATGCTCGCGCCGTCCGTATTCGCGTTCGGACTGGTGGCGTTCGGATTTCTCGGCATGGGGCCGGTGACCATCGCCGTGGATAGCTATGGTCCAGTGACTGATAATGCTCAGAGCGTTTACGAGCTGTCCACCATTGAGACCATACCGAACATCGAACGGGATCTTGAGAGGGAATTTGGTTTCGTGCCCGACTTTGAGTTGGCCAAGTACAACCTGGAGACCAACGACGGTGCCGGCAACACATTCAAAGCCACGGCCAAGCCCGTGCTGATTGGGACTGCGGTGGTCGGATCGACGACCATGATCTTCTCGATCGTCCTGGAGCTCACCAACGGACTGGAGCCCGCACTCGAGGCCCACCTTTCGATCCTGTATCCGCCGTTTCTATTGGGCCTGATTGCCGGCGGAGCGGTTATTTATTGGTTCACCGGCGCTTCCATCCAGGCCGTCACGACCGGAGCGTACCGGGCGGCCGAGTTCATCAAGGACCACATCAGGCTGGATGACTCCGTACGCACGGCCTCGAAAGAAGACAGCAAGATGGTGGTCGAGATCTGTACGAAGTATGCGCAGAAGGGGATGTTCAATATCTTCATGACTGTGTTCTTCTCGACGCTGGGCTTCGCATTTCTTGAACCTTACTTCTTCATCGGATACCTGGTGTCGATCGCGCTGTTTGGACTGTATCAGGCAATCTTCATGGCCAATGCAGGCGGCGCGTGGGACAACGCCAAGAAGATCGTCGAGACCGAACTCAAGGCCAAGGGCACCGATCTGCACGACGCCTGCGTCGTGGGTGACACGGTGGGCGATCCGTTCAAAGACACCTCGTCGGTCGCGCTGAACCCGATCATCAAGTTCACCACACTCTTTGGCCTGTTGGCCGTGCCGTTGGCCGTCACGCTTACAGAAAAGGAAGGGGCCGGTGTGACCACTGCCTTGGCGGTGACCTTCCTGCTCATCTCCATGTTCTTTGTGCATCGCTCGTTCTATGGGATGCGGATTCTGAGCGAATCTTAAGAGCCGCTTGCCGAGTGCGTCTGAACATTGCCGGCCGTCCTGCGTCGTCTGCCCGAGACGCCGGGCCGGCGAGCGAGGCTTATCGCGAACGCACGGCCGGCACACCGGCTCGAGAGGCGCTCGCCGCAGACGACCAACGCGAAAACCGAGCGGAGCTGTTCAGCTGCATGTCGTAGTCACGAAGGTGCTGCTGTAAGATGCGCTCGACCTCGATGATGGAAGCCGCCACGTCGTGTAATTCCTCGTGCGTCGCGGTAATCAGCTTTTCGGAAGTGACGCCCCGTAGACTGGCGCTGGCCAGGGAAACGGTCCCGTCGCCCGGGCCTTGCAATGAATTCGTGCGCGCCACGCCGATGATCGAGTGCAGCCGCACGTCAGGGCAGATCGGCAGCTTGAGCATGCCAGCCAATAGCGGACTGTCCGGCTCGAGCAAATCCACGCTAGTCGGCACGCGACGGCTGATCCAAGGCTGGAACACGCCCGGATTCTCGCGGACTACGCGCCGCTGGCGCTCGTCGGTTTCGGTCGTAGGCCGGGCCAGACAAGAGCCAATGCGGCCGATGCCGCGTCGAGCCAGCGTCGAGCCACGATGCGGCGTGCCGATCATGACCACGCGACGCACAAACGGCTGAGGGGTGAAGAAAAACACTTCTCGCAGCCGCTCGCGGTCGACGGGATCGGCACGGATTTCGTCCAACGGACGATTGGCCGCCAAATTCCAGATGTCATTGCCGCTGTCGCTTACTTGCAGTTTTGAAATGAGTCCACCCATGCTGTGGCCGACGACCACCATGTGCTGCGCGGCGGGATCATCGGCGGCGCCGGGACAACAGGCCAGCGCCGCGTTCAATTCGCGCCGCAGCGCAGCGGCACTAACCAGAAAGGGAATCCCGGTCGGGTAACGGAAGAACCATACCTGGTAGCGCTCGCGAAACCAGGATTCCGCGTCCAGTTGATTGCGCATCGGCATCCAGGTTCCAGGATCGGAGAGCAGCCCATGCACGAAGACGACCGGAATCTTGCCGCACTGGTACGGCGCCAGCATGACGAGTTGGGGTCGAGAAGTCTGGACATTGGGATTCAGGTATTGTTCGACGGGGTTGTAGGGTTCGTTGACACGCTGCCACGCCAAGGGGGCCGTGAGATCGCGGGCCAACGGCCAGCGCGACGTCGTGGCGGCCACGCGCGTGCAGTGGGCCGGATTGTAGAATTCCAGCACGAAGTAGCGCGCTCGGTCCTCGTCTTTGTTGTAGATCTCGCATGACGAGGCGACATCGCCCCGCAGTCGCAAGACGGCGGTGGCGGAAAAGGGCTGAATGCGTCGAAAGAACTCTTCTCTCTCACTCCGCACGCGCTTGACCACCAACGGCACGCCGAGGCCATCGCTGCGCACGGGCTTATCATATTTCGAGAGACGGTATTCGCCGATCAGTTCGAAGCTGTTGAAGTCTTCCGCGCCCCAGGCAAAGCCGAACCGCTCGACGGGAACCGTCATCCGCTGGCCGTCGTGGAAGATCTGCAAGCCGGAGGTCGGATTCCAGCGCCGATAGCGCTGGGCGGTCGTCAGCAACTTGGCGAGGCTGGCATGATAAGTGCCGGCCGCGTACAAGTAGTCGTCGGTGGCAATGTCTTTGCCGAGCGCTTCGAGGTCCAACCAGCCGCGACAGACGGCCTCAAAATAAACGTCCACGCAAGCCGGATCGCCGGCCGCTTCCAAAACGCTGGCGGTCTTGGCCAGCTCAGTGGCTGTATCGATGGCGCACGAATAGTCGCATTGTTGAACTGTGTACGAATGGCCGGATTGGGAGACCTGAATCTTCCGATCGTATTGGCATTCGCCGTTTTTCCATTGTGGACGGCTCGCGCAGTGCTTACACCCGGCGTGCAGCGCAAGGCTGGCCAACAGAGCCATGGCGACGAGAACTCGCCCATGAACCTTCCCTGGCTTGCGCCCTTCCTGGCACAGCAGCGGCATCGTGCTCAAGCTCCATCAAGTCCGGTCGACTGCAACGGAACTCTACCACACGGTTCACTGCACGAATCCGGCAACCCGATCGAATCCGGGAAGTCGGCCGCAGAGTTTACCGAAACGTCCTGGTTCGAACCCGCAACTGGCGAACTTTGCTAATTGAGCGGGCGGCAGCGTCGAGCCTTACATTCGGTGCGTCCGTTTCGCGCAACGGGCACTACCTGGTTGTGGCAGTCCCAAGGGGGCATTCGAAGACCCGGCAAGTTCGAGCCGTTACAGCCAGGAACCGAACTATTGTTCGAGAGGTACCCTGCCTCAGTCAAACCAGTGGCGCTCGACGGAACGCGTGAGGCATTGCCTCCCGGAAGTTTCGTCCCATGGCTGCGGTGAATCCATGTCACCTTCGGAAAGCCACTCAATCCGCGCGAGCTGGCGAAGAAAGGGAAAGAGAGACCGGCCCGACGAGCACACTACCAGCGTGCTTCACGATACCATCGCCAGATTCCAGCGACGGCATCCACACGGCAGAGCTAGCGGGCCATTCTCCAAAGACTGCCATTGGCGGGACATCAACCCCGACAAATCGTCGAACCGAGAGCTGATCGATCGAATGAAGGTTTTGTGATTTCAATTTGCTCGTGGGGCGGTGTCCTATTTGATGTTACTAGTTGGACCTCGATTTGCAGTTCGCAGAGGCGTCGGTACGATCGGCAGCGTCGGTAACCGCTGCGGATCGGGGATGGAAACCACTGTGTCGAACGTAGACTGCGAACGGGAAGGCCGCCCTTGAGCGTCGTAGCTCAGGGCTTGGGCGATCGTTCCTGTTTCTTTCCACCAGATCCATTTGCCGCACACCTGGCCCGCCAAATACTCGCCGCGAATTTGCGCCTGGCCGCTCGGATACCACCAGGCCCAGTAGCCGGACTGCCGGCCATCCTTGTAATCGCCTTCAATCGCTTTCTGGCCTGTGGGATGCCACCACACAAACGTCCCGATCGGTAAGTCATGTTGGTATTCGCCCTCGAGGGCTTTTTGACCATCTTGATAAAAGGCGATCCAACGGCCGTGCCGCTGGTCTTTTCCCTGCTTTTCAACGATACGAACTTCGCTGGTGCCGTTCCACCAATCATCACGGATATCGACGACCTCTTTAGCGAACAGGTATTGTGCTTCAATTCGCGTCGCCCCGGATGGATAAGACTCGATCCTGACACCGGTTCTTCGACCTTCGACCAATTGTCCTTCGGCAATGGTTTTTCCATCGGCGGTCCAGTTTGCTATTTGGCCGACCACTTCGCCCTTCGCATACTCGACCTCTCGGCATTTTTGCCCATTAGGAAAAAACCAGGTACTCGTCCCGTCACGAACGCCACGGTTGAATTTCCAGCAGACAACCTTCCGACACTGTGCGTCAATAACAGACCATTCACCGTCTAAATCACCGTGGACAAATGAAACATTCGAGACGAATGGAGCGGTGAAATCCCTCGCCGGCGATGCAGAAAGCATGGATGCTTCGCGGTCGCGGAAGTGACGCTCCCACGCCCCATGACGCAAGCCCCACCGGTACGTGCCACGACCGACGAGTTGACCTTTGTCGTCCCACATGGACCAAGGGCCGTGATTTACGTAGTTGCCCTGCGGGTCTTGTGCGACGTGACGCTCGATATTTAGCAACCCATTCGGATGCTGCTCCCGGATAATCTCAGTCGTCACAGCGGCTGCGTCGTCGCTGCTTTTGTTTAGCTCCGTCGAACTCGGAGGAGTGGCAGCAGTAGTTAACTGGGTTGTAAGAGTGAACCCGCATAGAACCAGGCTGACGAGAAGGATCCGACAGCCGAAGTAGAGTGTGAGACACCGTACCATGACTCGAATTCCTTTTCTGTCATAGCCTATTGTCTGAACATGAGTGGCAAAGGGACCAGGTTTATCGTGCGCTGATCGAGCAAGTGATTCTTGGCCTCGATCGTTCAGGGCGGCTCTAGTTTTCCAATTGTCTTGAACAGTTCTGGCAACTCTGGGCTTATCGAACCACATTTCTACCGTGGTCTGATTCGTGGCCAGGATTCGGGGGATCTTCCATGAAAAAAACCATGTCGCCGATCCCAGCCACCCAGGTGTCGTAACGGCTTTCCTGACATAGTTTCATCACAGATACCGAGCAGTTCTCCGAAGTAATTGACTGCCTTGGAAAAAGCTGGTCGCCGTGTCCAGTCGGCAACCAGCGTTCATCCACGGAGAGCCTTTACCGTCCCAGCCCATTATCGACACTTGGCCATACGGACGTTTAATGGAGCCGTCGACGTTCGACTCGATGGTACGACAGAATTGCAGGCAGTGGTCAGCGCCCGACCAGTGTGCGCATTAATTGCTCACACATCTGATCGCCGGACCGGTGCGTGCGTCTTTTGCCGGAGAGGCGGGAAGCCGATTAGGCCTTCGTATTTCGCAGCGTCTCGCGTTTCGCGCCAATGGGGATGGTAACGGTATTGCTTCCGACACCTGGCATACCGCCCGGTCGCTTGCAGATGTTGATTGGCATGGGGAGCTATCCAGACATCGTTCCATGCCGGGGGAATCGCCAACGCACGGATTCGCTCCAATGTTCTTCGATCTCGTATGCGCCGCCCGTGCGAGTTGACGTAATACAGCGTCCGCCCCTTGCCGATGCGTCGGAACCCGGGACCTCGGTCCGTCGAATAACGGAGCCCCGCGTGGAGTGCGCCTCGGACTGACTCCAGTTCTGTTCTATCTATCTGTCGCATTGCCACTATTCTGATTGCGCTAATTCACGGTTTGGAACATAGCTCTGTTCGATCCATTCCCGTTCGGCAGCGTGCCAGAAGGAAAGCCCGTCATCGGCTGGCTGACCGGCGCCGAGCCATTTCAAGTAGGCGCTGCGGGCGACTTGTTCCCTTGCCGCTTGCAGTTCATCGGTTGTCATTTTCAAGGATGAGAGATTCATAATAAGTTCACGGGGATCTTCCGGAAGACGACGATGAGGGGGCCGCCTTGGTTCTAGCCGAGAGCCCAATCGCGATCGCTTGCTTCGCCGATCGGCGCACCGCGCCTCACCTCGCGGATATAGCGACTTTCCTCGCGCGCGAATTCACCGGCTTGAGCACCGGCGGATTTTCCCGCGAGCTAGTCCTTTTCGGCCCTCTGGGCTGGTCTTTTTTTCCGGCATGGTACGTTCCATCCACAGTAGAGAATCGACGCCGCCTGTCGGCGGCTTATTGCCTGCCATTCGGCCGCTCGATACGTGGGGAATTCCGCGAGGGAGCCGCTGCCGTGGCGATTTCGATTGGTCGCTCCGTCAGGCTGGCCGCCGCTAAAGGCGCGGTCGGCGCCGATTCTGCAGCGTCCGGTTTGGTTTGTTTCTCGCCATATTGAAACGAAGTTGTCAAGGCTATCGCGATTTCGACTGTTCCTAAAACAACTGCTAATCGCATGGTCATCTCCCTTTCCTTCTAGAAACCCAGTAACGCAGATTCCGCATCGAACCCATGCCCCGCGCACCCGCAGAGCATTTCTCATGCCTTGCTGAAGTTCCGAACCATTCGCCAGGATGACGTTGATTTCATTCGCACCGCCAAGAATATCAACCAATCTTTGCGAACTGGACAGTAGTATGTAATGACTTCCCAGACAATTCACTGCGATCTTACTCCTAGCAAACGTAATAGGCACCTGTTGGATCACGGCACTGCGTGGTCGGTCATAAAACGCAAGAAGCTCTCTGCGGTCCGAAAAGGCGAACTTGAAAACCGTTTACAGCAGATGCGGCAAGGGCAGGGGAGCCATGAGGCGGCAAAACGCAACTCGCAGGACCATTTGCGCCGAAGTCGGTCCGAGGTCGCCAGCAGTCAAAGAAAGCGGCTATAGCCCAACGAAATGGCTCGACGCACTGAATCCTCCGCGAGAGCATTCGGCCCAAGGTTCCTTACAGGTCGCATGGCAATCTCTCCCCGAATTCGCCGTCCACTCGATTGCCAATGAACCGCTACTGGTTTGACCATTCATCGCCGAAAGCAATCCGCCAAAGCAAGACGCAGGCAGCCAAAGCCGCCCCTAACAGGAACAGCACCGCCAGCAGGGGGTAGCCGAACAACGTCGGAGTCAGCTTTAGCGGCATCATCAGTGATGCGCTAATGATCATGGCGGCGAGAATCAGGCCAGCGGTAATGCGATTGGCTATTTTTTGCAGGCCGGTCATCAGTCGCCGTTCGTCGAACGCGTCAACGTCGATTCGCAACTTGTTGTTCGCAAGCAGGTCGGCGAACTTGTTCACGCGGTCCGGAAGCCGTTCCGCGAATTCCGCGCTCTCCAACAGCGCATGATACAAACGGCCTGGACCAACCCGGTTTGCGCTGTGCTGCACGAGCATTTTGGTGGTGTGCCGCTGGAGGGCCGCATTCGGATCGAACTCCGGGTCGAGAACGCTAACCACCTTGTCGAGATTGAGGAGCGTCTTGCCCAGCATCACGACTGCATTCGGAAGTTTCAGGCCCGTTTCTCCAGCTAGGCCGTCGAGGTCCATGACAAGTCGTCCGGCTTGAATCTGCCGCCAGCGGTTTGCCATGATTGGACGTGATCACCCGGGCAACTTTTTCACGGAATTCCTCTTCATGGAATTCTCCTTTTTTGTACGGCCTGCCAAGGGCCATCGCATCTTGCGCGGCTTCGTCCGCGTGCCCTTCGCTCAAGGACATCAATAGCCTGAGCAACTGGCGCTGCGTCGCTGGCGCAATGCGCGACACCATCCCAAAATCCATAAGTGCAATCTTCCCGTGCGGAGTAAGCAGCAGGTTGCCCGGGTGAGGATCGGCATGGAACACCCCGTCGATCAGCACCTGGTGCAAATACACTTTGAACAGCTGATCGGCCAGCATTTTGCGATCGAGCTCCAATAGCACCACGGAACTGAGATCCGTGACCTTGGCCCCTTCGATGTATTCAAGCGTAATCACTCTTTCGCTGACAAAGTCGTCGATGACGCGCGGCACAATGAACCGGTCGAACTGCTCGAGATTTTTCTTCAGCGTGCGGCAGTTCTCGGCTTCCTGCCGGAAATCGAGCTCCGATGTCATGACTTCGCGGAGCGATTCGACGATTTGCACGAAACGGATACGACGACCTAGCTGAGTGTGTTCGTCGAGAACGGCCCCCAGTTCCTGCATGGCAGCCAGATCATCATCAACCCGGGCTCGCAAGTCGGGTCGCTGAACTTTAACGACGACCCTGCGACCATCGCGCATGCGGGCACGATGAACCTGGCCAATCGAAGCGGCCGCGATCGCCGTCGTCTCGAAGTCAGAGAAGGCGTGGCTCACTCGCACCTGTAATTCCTTCTCGATCGTCTGTGCGATGATGCCGAACGGCAACGGCTCGACATCGTCCTGCAGTCGGGCAAGTGCCTCCTGGTATTCAGGCGGTAGAACATCGGCCCGCGTGGAGAGTAATTGACCTAGTTTGATAAAGGTCGGGCCCAATTGCTCCAGATCCTTTGCCAACGATGTCGGGCCGGCATTCGACTCTGATCGCGCCGAATCACCGAATGACTCCAGGCCGATTTTATGAACCAGATCGCCGTGCCCGTACTTGAACAACAGTTTCGCGATCGCTCCGTAACGCGACATGTGCGCAGGCTTGAGAGAAATCACGGTTGACCTTTGCAAGAAAGTCGGATTTACTCGCGAATGAATTGGCTTCAGTCCGCATAAGCGACGGGCGGCCGCCCAAAAGGGGGCGGTCGGCTTGGGGGTTCATCAGTGCAAGCCCGATGCCAACGCTCGGGACGGTCCAAATAGGAACTGAGGCAGCGCGACCCAGCTCGCGCATGGCTCGATTCAAATCCAGCCTGGATTGTTCAGAACCAGGACTGCGAAAACCGGTCCCGCGACCGGGCAGGGGGGATTTAAAAATCGCTTGAGTCAAGCGCCAAAGTACCATTCCCGAAATCGGCGCCGAGCCAACGGGCGTCGGCTCCCTGCGAGCGGCTGCCGATCAACGGTAGATTGGTTCACGCGTCGAACGCCCAATCGGCCACTTGCTGAGGCGTCATGGCACCAAATGGCGGCAGCAGCAAATGGGCGACGTCGGCCCCGTCGTAGCGTTCGCGTTCCATCACGAATGCTTTCTGCCAAATGGTTTCCTCGGCGGGACACAATTTGACTGGTACGCCCAAGACCGCAGTTTCGGTCGCATGCTCAGACCAGCCACGATCGACCGGGCAGAAGCCATTCCCGGCATTGAAAATGATGTCGACGAATTTCCGACCACAATGCGCTTTCGCCAACCAGTGTGAGTACGTTAACTCTACCTTGTATCCTGCCACCTCGAGTGAGGCCAAGGCCGGGCTGAGGTCGGCGGAGCTTACAAAGACATCCAGATCCTTGGTGATTCGGCAAATCCCGGTAAGTTCGCGAAGCGCATAGGCGCCTCCGACTAAGAAGCGGATTTCGGCGGCAGATAAGGTCTTCAAAACCTGGCGATAGAATTTCCGTGCAGACGCGTGGAACGGCATGGTGAAGCGCCGGTTCAATGAGACTCGTTTAGAAAACCTGGACTAGACATGCTTAGCCGATGAACGGCAAACGGCATGCCGCGGTGGCATGCTGTTTGCGGACACATTCCACGAACTGACCAACAGCTTCTCAGTCCGCGCGGGAAGGAGAAATCCACTTGGTAGAACCTCGCCCCTTGCGACTCGCCGCCGTAGCCGATCTGCACTACGGCAGCACGCACGCCGGTCCAGTTTTGCCGTTCCACGAATTGGCGGCCGGGGCCGACGTACTCTTGCTATGCGGCGACCTGACCGATCGCGGTGTGCCAGACGAAGCCCAGGGACTTGCGAAAGAGCTAGGGCACGTCAATATTCCCGTGCTGGCAGTTCTCGGCAATCACGACTACGAGTCAGGTCGGCAGGATGAAGTCACCCGAATTCTTGTCGGGAAAGGCATCCGCGTGCTCGACGGCTCGGCATGTGAGATCAATGGCGTGGGGTTTGCCGGTACAAAAGGCTTTGGCGGAGGTTTTGGGCGGGGCACGCTACAGCCGTGGGGCGAGCCGGCGGTCAAGGCCTACGTCCAGGAAGCGGTGAACGAGTCTCTCAAACTGGAAACGGCCCTGGCGCAACTGCGGACGCCGCAGATTGTAGCGATGCTGCACTACGCGCCGATCGCGGCTACGGTCGCGGGAGAGCCCCCTGAGATTTTCCCTTTTTTGGGTTGCAGCCGGCTTGAAGAGCCGCTCCAGCGCGTATCGCGTGTCGGTTGCCTTCCATGGCCACGCACATCGCGGAAGCTGCGAAGGGCGGACGGGAACCGGCATTCCAGTCTTCAACGTGGCAGCATCTGCTCTCAAGCGAGATGTTCCCGATCGACTGCCGGTTCGTAGATTCGAAATCGCGATTTCGCCGACCAGCCATCCGCAGGAGACGCTTTGAACAGGAGTACTGCCGTGACCGCGAAGAAATCAGAACGCGAATGTGCCGGTCATAGTCCGCCGGAGGAACCACCGGACGATTTCATCCCGGGCGGGGTTTTAGGCTGGAATGGCTTGCTAGACCGATGAGCAACCGGCTCATAAGCCTTGACGATCGACGAATGGAGGACAACGCATGATACGCAAACTGAGTTCGGGCGAGTATCGACTGTATTCGAGAAAACTCGACCCCAAGACAGGCAAGCGAAGAAACTTGGGCACGTTCTCAACGCGGGCAAAGGCCGAACAACATGAACGACAAGTTCAATTCTTCAAGCGAGGGCGCGGGTAGAGAGAAAGCAGAAATGATCGCTCTCGCGGCGAGGAGCCCCTCGTCTCCCTGATCGGGACCGGCGATTACGGCTCGTTGAGCCGGGTAAAATAACGCCGCAAGTTCATTGGATCGGCTTGGGGATCAGCGAGAGCGATATAACCGTCGGGCCTGACCAAATAGAGCGCTGCGCGCCTCAGGCCAGCTGCCTTCATTGCTGACTGCCAGGCGAAGACATGGAGTGGCAGCCGCAATTCCGCGCATGAGTCGGCCACGTCGGCTCGCGGTTCTCCATAGACGTGAACCTGCCAACCAAGCGAAACGAGCGGCGCGAAATTATCCTGGTTCGGAGCAATTTGTACCCAAGGCAGACGATCGCCGCCGCGGACGCTTCCCGCCCTGCCCGCGCTCAGCGGACTTTTGCGATATTGAATGCCGATTTGCGACACCGTGCAGAACAAGGACGGTCGCACGCCGGGAAGATGAAACATTGTCGGAGCCAACCAGGGGACGAGCCGGGTGCGGACAAGTTGCGCGAGATGTCCCGGCGCCGTGGCTAGAGAAAATACGCGGTCGGTGGTCGCGACGAGTCGACGGGCAAAACCGATCCGCTCCGTTTCGTAGGTATCTAGCAGGCGGTTTGCGGTGCCTTCATTCAGTACGGCGGCGAGCTTCCAGGCCAAGTTCACTGCGTCGCCAATGCCCGTGTTCATTCCCTGACCGCCCACAGGGCTATGGACGTGGGCCGCGTCTCCAAGAAGGAATGCCCGTCCTTGCCGGAATTTCCCGGCCACCCGGTGGTGAACTCGGTACGTCGAGAACCAGTTTACCTTCGAGATCGTCAGCTTCAGGTGGCTGATGGCACGCGGGCTGACATCGTCGAAAGTCAACTCCCGCTCTTCGCCTCGCGGTTCGTCGCGCACGTTTCCGACCAGGCGCACGCGGCCCTTACCCCGCATAGGAAATACCAGCAGCAGGTCAGCCTCATCGAGATCGATGTGCAGTTCATGGTCAGTCGCCGGGCCACCGGCTTCGACATCAGCGACGTAGAACCGGCCCGCATACGTTCCGCCGGGAAAGCCGATGCCAAGCACCTCCCTAACAGTCGAACTCGCGCCGTCGCAGCCCGCCAGATAGGCGGCAGCGCAGCACTGCTGCGAGCCATCCGGACGCTGGAGCACCGACCGCACGCACTCGCGGCCAAGATCAAATCGCACTAACTCGGTCCGGCGCTCCACCTTTACCCCCAACATACTCAGCCGATCGATCAACAAGCGTTCGTGGGCGTCCTGCGGAAAGACCAATGCAAATGGAAAGGGGGTCAAGCCCTCTCCGATACTCTGCAGCGGCACGCGGGCGGCCTTAGCGCCCTTTACCCAGAGATTGACGCCCGCAATCTTGACGCCATTCTCGACCACGGCGTCGGAAATTCCCAACTGGCGATAGAATTCCAACGTTCGCCCCTGTACGGCCAAGGCCCGAGACGTAGTTCCCGCCTCGGCAGTCTGGTCGATAATCCGCACCGTAACTCCAAGCCGGGTCAGCCACAGCGCGAGCACGAGCCCGGTAGGCCCGGCGCCTACAATCAATACGGCGACCTCGCTCTTCGGTCTGTGTGTGACCTTACTAGGAACCGTCATGGCGCGTCCCGGAATCAATTATCGGACGGCAGTTGATGCAACGAAGCGCTTTTCGACCGTTCCTGCAGATCGAAGTAGCCTTCGTATCGGGAGCCTTCGAAGGTTCCGCGGAACGACCCTGGAGATTCCCGTTTAATTACACCCGTCCAATCGTAATCAGCTCCATCAATGATTGCTGTCCCATGGAGTTTTGACGGCGGGCCGGAAAACGTCTCGGTAAAATCAAACCCACCACCCTGCCAAGTACCGTAGAAATGACCTAGCCACAACTCGTTCCCCATTTTTGTAATTGCACAGGTCATCGTTCCGTCCAGCTTTCGATTTGTGGTATGCCACGGGCCTTCAAAAACGACGGATTGTGCTCGGGTCGTGGAGCACGCGGCTAATAATACCAAGGGAATGCAAGCTCTCACCGTCTTCATCTTATTCCTCCTGCTGCGACTTTGCTGCCTGGCATCGCCGCATGGCCAGCAGTTTGAGGCGCGGTCAGAGTGGCGGAACTCTCCGACCTCCTCGCGTTAACGCCAGAATCAGAATGACGAGTAAGAGCAATCCAAATAGACCACTGGGATAGTAGCCCACGCCCCAGCCGGCGGCATAAGGCCAAACCGGCAGCGCGCCGACTAACAGCATCACCAGCAGGATCACGAGTAGTAGTCTCATCGCCGTACCTCCTTAGGTCAGGAAAGGATCTTGGAAGATTGTCGAGAAATAGCGCAACGTTCAAGAGCGTACAGGCTGCATTTGCCGTACCGCTGCTACCGATACAGTCCGACCGACGCGACTCAATCGGATCCTCAAGCCGACGAACTCTGCGAGTCATGGTCAGCTTGTGATCGCGCTGATCGAAAGCGGGTCAAACGCGTGGACAGAAGGAAAAGCATCGTGATTTGCGACTGGATCTGCAGCCATCTTGGCGACGAGCGCGAATTGCGTGACTCCCGCTGGCTGCTTCAACGGCATGATCTAAACAGGAATGCTGACCATGTTGGCTTGGCTGAATCATTGGGTTGGCAGTTCCAAGAAGCCAACAACTGGGGCCAAATTCAACTCCAACCGCCTCGACGATTTCGCAAACTCACGCCTCGCCCCTGATTGCGGAAGCAACTGGCGACGGGATTTGAGCTTCCGCGGGGCAGCCCAACCTGGATTCACTTTGCGATCTCATCAGCTACGGGGCAGCTCAGGGTCATTCCATTCATCCCAGACCGATCCAAGCAGCATGGGCGTCGCTTTCCTTTGGCGAGCATTTCGCAGGCAGTTCTGATTCGAAGCGTACGCGTCTCTGCTTGTTTGGCGGAGACGATCCAGTGAATCCAATCTCGGCGCGCGATGGGCGTGATATCCGACTACACCTTCCGTCATCGCCCCCCTTTCGGGTCACGCACAGGGTGCCGGATTCTTCTGCCCTTCATGAGAACGCCGGTCTGACCGCTAGTCTTGGCCGAATCGACCGGTTGGCGGTGCCGAAAATCCAACGATGGTTGAGCAGCTTTGACCTGGCATCGGTCGGGCGGCCGACGATTCAGATTCCTCCGGGCAAAAGTTTAATCAGCTGACGATTTGTGTTATCGTTGATGGGGAAGTCGTGATTGGAATCTCTCTTCGTCAGTGCCCAGGGAACGCTCTGTGGCAAGTAACCTGGCAAGCCCACCCCGGGGCGACCAAAAGCCTTCCTGCGATTAGTCTTACTCGTTTTCTCTAGTAAGGATCTCCACAAATGTCGACATCCCGACAGGCATCCCGCCGTCAGTTCCTGCAAGGCGTCGCCGCCGCTGGAACCGCCAGCATTCTGCTCCCGTCGTCCAACCGGGTCTTTGGCTTTTCGTCGTCGAGCGAGCGTCCGGTCTTTGCAACGATTGGCCTGCGCAATCAAGGCTGGGCAATCACCAACAAGTCGTTTCGCTTCGCCGATTTCGCCGCTTTAGCCGATGTCGACGCCAACGTGCTGGCGGAGAATGTCGCCAAGGTAGAGAAAGGCCAGGGCAAAAAGCCCGATGCGTATAAGGACTACCGCAAGATCCTGGAGCGGAAAGACATTGATGCGGTGATGATCGCCACGCCCGATCACTGGCACACAAAGATTGCAGTCGAGGCGATGCTCGCGGGCAAAGACGTATATTGTGAAAAGCCGCTCACGTTGACGATCGATGAAGGAAAGCTGATCGAGAAGATCGTCAAACAGACCGGCCGCGTTTTTCAGGTCGGCACGATGCAGCGAACGGAGATTGAACAGCGTTTCTTGAAGGCGATCGCTCTCATTAGAGACGGCCGCATCGGCACGGTTAAGAAAGTGACCTGCGGCATCGACCACATGGAGGCATCACCGGTCATTCCGACGGTGGTTGTTCCCGAGCAGATTGATTGGGACTTCTGGCTTGGTCCGGCGCCCAAGGTGCCGTATCGGGCTCTGCCGGAAATGCGAAAAGGTTACGGCGGTGGCGTGCCGCTCTACAGCAATTGCCACTATTCATTCCGCAACTGGCATGAGTACTCCGGCGGGAAGCTAACCGACTGGGGCGCCCATCACGTCGACATAGCCTGCTGGGCGCTCGGCGCCACCGAAACGGGGCCAAGCAAAATCACGCCCGTCGAGTACAAGTTACCGGTCGACTACAAGGACGGTTATCCCACGGTTGACGATCAGTACAACGCGGCGACCGAATTCACCATCCGCGTCGACATGCCGAACCACGTAGAGATGATCATTACAAGCGAAGGGCGACAATGGCATTCTGTTCGAAGGGACGGAAGGTCGGTTCTTCGTCAACCGCGGAAAGCTCGCCGGCAAGCCGGTGGAAGAACTGAAGGACAAACCACTGCCAGAAGGTGCCGTCGAAAAAGTCTACGGCGGCAAGGTCAGCGCGAACCACGTCGCCAATTTCATTGAAGGCATGAAGACGCGGAAGCAACCGATCTCCGATGTCTGGTCGCATAACCGCATGCTCGAGATCTGCCACCTCTCGAACATCGCGATGCGTCTAGGCCGCGAACTCAAGTGGGATCCAGCCAGGCGGGAAGTCATCGATGACAGTCAGGCGAACTCGTTCCTCTCGCGTGAAAACCGCAAGGGGTTCGAAATCAATATGTAGTGCCAGCGGCGTATTGAAGCATGAAACGGGGTTTCCCGTCGTTGTAGCTTACGGCACCAAATCAGTCGATCGGCTGCAAGCAACATATCACTTGCTTAGCCGCCACCGGACTCTCGGCGATCAGCGAACCACTGGATGACATAGTAGAACACAGGCGTCAGAAAAATGCCGAACAACGTCACGCCCAACATGCCGCCGAAGACGGCGGTGCCGAGCGTGCGACGCATCTCGGCGCCAGCTCCCTCGGAAATCATCAGCGGCACCACCCCCAGAATGAATGCCAGCGATGTCATCACGATCGGCCGCAATCGCAATTGGCAGGCTTCCAGCGTCGCCTCGCGACGGGCCACGCCGCTCTCGCGATGCGCCTTGGCGAATTCGACGATCAGAATTGCATTCTTGCAGGCCAGTCCAATCAGCACGACGAAACCAATTTGCGTAAAGATGTTCACGTCCATGTCGGCCAATAGCACGGCGGAGACCGAGCACAGCAGGCACATCGGCACCACCAGAATCACCGCCATGGGGAGCGACCAACTTTCATATTGAGCGGCGAGCACCAGCAGCACCAAGACCACGGCCAGCAGGAAGACGATCATGGCGGTGTTGCCGGTTTGAAGTTGCAACAGCGCCAGCTCGGTCCATTCGGCCCGCATCGATCGTGGCAGATCGCGCCGAGCAGTCTGCTCCATCAGTTCCAAGGCCCGTCCAGAACTGACACCCGCAACAGGGCTGCCGTTGATCGGGGCGGCGCGGTACAGGTTGTACCGAGTGATCATCGTCGGGCCATCGACCTCGCGCACTTCGCTCAGCGCGGCCAGGGGCACCATCTGGCCGGTGGCGTTGCGGATCTTCAATCGTTTCAGATCGTCGATGTTGCTGCGAAAATTCGCCGCGGCCTGGACGTTCACCTGCCAGGTACGGCCGAACCGATTGAAATCGTTCACGTAGAGCGAACCCAGATAGACTTGCAGCGTATTGAAGACCTCGTCCATGGCCAGCCCCATTCGCTTGGCGGCCGCCCGGTCGATATCCAGGTACAGCCAAGGGCTGTTGGCCCGAAAGCTGCAAAACAATTCTCGCAATTGCGAAGTGCGGCCTGCTACAGCCATTATGCGATCGGCGACTTCCTGCAACGCTTTGGATCCAGAGTCGCCTCGGTCCTCAATGACGATCTTGAAACCGCCGGCAGTCCCCAGGCCGTCAACCGGCGGGGCACCGAAAATATTGATCAATCCGTCGCCGACGACGTGCTCCAAGCCGGCCTGCAACTTCGCGGCCACGACGTCGCCCGTGAGTCGCTCTTTGCGCGGTGGTGGAAGTCGTCGAGCATGACGTACATCGCGCCGAAATTCGGGGCGGTCGCTCCCAGCAGAATCGACTGGCCGGCGATTGTGACCGTGTGCTTGACACCGGGAATCGTGGCCGCGATACGCTCGATCGAGTGCATCGTGACACGCGTGCGCTCGAGCGAAGCCGAGTCGGGCAATTGCACGTTGACGAGCAGGTATCCCTTGTCCTGCGAAGGAATGAAGCCCTTGGGCGCAGCCACAAAACTCTTATACGTCAGCACCAGCAAGCCGCCGTACAGCACGAGCACGATCAAGCTCAGTCGTAATAGGCCGCCCACCATCCGGGCGTAAATGCCCGTTGCCCAATCGAAGCATCGATTGAAGGCACGGAACGACCAGCCGAGCAACCGGTTGAGCCAGCGTCCGGCCAGCCAGCCAGCCAGAATCCCTGCCGCAGCCGCCACGGCGGGTACGGTCCACGTTGGCTCGGCGACCGCCTTAGCAACAGCGGCCCAATGCATTTCGAGCAGCGCGACCAATCGAGGGCCAAGGAACGTCCAACCCAGCCAACCTCCGGCCAGCGGAAATACGAGGATCGGCAGCGGCGGGGCCATCCCTTTGTCTCGCGGGCGAAGCAGCAAAGCCGTCAGTGCCGGGCTGAGCGTCAGCGAGTTGAAGGCTGAGATCACCGTCGATACGGCGATCGTCAACGCGAACTGCCTGAAGAACTGGCCCGTGATACCGCTGATAAAGGCGCACGGAATGAAAACGGCGCTCAGCACCAGGCCGACGGCGATCACTGGCCCCGACACTTGTTCCATGGCGCGCAAGGTAGCATCGCGTGGTGACAATCCATGTTCGATGTGATGCTCGACGGCCTCGACGACGACGATCGCATCGTCAACGACAATACCAATGGCCAATACCAGGCCAAAGAGCGTGAGATTGTTCAGGCTGAAGCCCATGGCGGCCATCACGGCGAACGTGCCCACGACGGCCACGGGCACCGCCACGAGCGGAATGATCGCCGAACGCCAGTTCTGCAGAAACAAGAGCACGACCACGGCCACGAGGAAGACGGCGTCGCGCAGTGTCTTGAATACCTCGTTGATCGACTCGCGGATGAAGGGCGTAGTGTCATAAACGATCGAATAATCGAGCCCTTCAGGAAAGCGGTCTTCCAGTTCGATCATCTTGGCCCGCACCTGATCGGCCACATCCAGAGCGTTGGAACCGGGCAACTGGTAGATCGACAGGGCGACCGAGGGGCGGCCGTCGAGCGTGCAACTCTGGTTGTACACCAGCGCGCCCAACTCGATGTTCGCCACATCATGCAGTCGCACGAAGCGCCCTTCCGCGTCGGTCTTGAGGATCATCTCGTCGAACTGCTCGACGTCGACCAGCCGCCCCATCGTGCTCATCGTGAATTGAAAAGCCTGCCCGTCGGCAATCGGCGGCTGCCCGATCTGCCCCGCCGCCACTTGGACGTTCTGCTGCTCGATCGTGCGGACGACGTCACTGGTTGTCAGTCCGCGATAGCTCATCCGTTCTGGATCGAGCCATAAGCGCATGCTGTAGTCGCGTTGGCCGATGTAGGTGATGTCACCGACGCCTTCGAGCCTGGACAACTCGTCTTTGAGCTGGATTGTGGCGTAGTTGCTCAGGTACAGGTTGTCACGGCTGTTGTCGGGCGAGAAGAGATTGACGATCATCAGCACGCTGGGCGACTTCTTCTTCACCATCACGCCGCGCCGCTGCACGAGGCTGGGCAAGATCGGCTGCGCCAGCGCCACGCGGTTTTGCACAAGCACTTGGGCCATGTTCAAATCGACGCCGTGCTTGAAAGTGACCGTCAACGTGTACGTGCCGTCGTTGGTGCATTGCGACGACATGTAGAGCATCTTCTCGACGCCGTTGACCTGCTGCTCGATCGGCGCCGCCACCGTATCGGCCAGGACTTGCGCATTCGCGCCTGGATAGACGGCCGCAACTTCGACGGTCGGAGGCGTGATTTCCGGATATTGCGCAATGGGCAATGTGAGCAACGCCACGCCACCGGACAGCGTGATGATGATCGACAACACCGAGGCGAAGATCGGACGATTGATGAAGAATCGTGAAAACAACAGAAACCTCAGTTCTCAACCGGACGGCGAATGATGTCCAGCGTGATGCGACCCTCGCCCAGGGCGAGGGTCGACGCATGAGGAGCGTGCTCCTGCGAAACGTCTTCGCGGCGCTCCTTGGGCAGGTGCTCGAACAGTTCCAGGGGAACGGGTTTGGATGCAACGACCACCGCCGGCTTGCTCCGCCGCTTAGTGCCGAAGTGGCGCAGCGGACGAAGGCTGAGCACTGCCAGCAGGAGGTCGCTCATGCGGCGCAGCCGCGACGAACTGAACAGGCGCGCCTCGGCCAGCCAGTCAATCGTGGAGAAGAACACCGGGGTCAGCGCCAGGCCGAACAGCGTGACGCCGAGCATTCCGCTAAACACGGCCACGCCCAGCGCTTTACGCATCTCGGCGCCGGCGCCGTGTGAGACAATCAAGGGGACCACGCCCAGGATGAAGGCCAGGCTGGTCATGATGATGGGGCGCAGACGCAGCCGGCAGGCGTCGAGCGTCGCCTCGCGGCGCGAAGCGCCCGCCAGTCGACGCTGCTTGGCGAACTCGACGATCAGAATGGCGTTCTTGCTCGCCAATCCCACCAGCACAACGAATCCGATACGGGTAAAGATGTTCACGTCCATGTGGGCCATGTTTACGCCCACCAGCGCGCTGAGCAGGCACATCGGCACGACCAGGATCACAGCCAGGGGAAGCGACCAGCTTTCATACTGAGCCGCCAGCACCAGGAATACCATCACCACGGCAAAGGCGAAGATCACCGTGGCCGTATCGCCGGCCAGCAACTCGAGGTAGGACATGTCGGTCCACTCGAAGTTCATGTTCCGCGGCAAATGCTGCCTCGCAAGTCGCTCCATCGCGTCGATGGCCTGGTGCGAACTGGCGCCCGGCGCCGCCATGCCGTTGATAGATGCGGCCGGGTACATATTGTAGCGCGTCAGCACCAACGGGCCGTTGACTTCCTGCACGCTCGCCAGCGAACCCAGCGGCACCATCACACCGTCGCTGTTCCGCACCTTCAACCTTGAAATGTATTCCGGGCTGTCGCGGAACTTCTGGTCCGATTGGACGATCACTTGCCAGGTGCGCCCGAAGCGATTGAAGTCGTTGACGTACAGTGATCCCTGGTAAATGCGCAACGTGTCGGCGAAGTCGGCCAGCGACACATGGCGGAGCATGCACTGCCGCGGGTCGGGCACGACGCGAAGCTGGGGCACGTTCGCGCGAAATACGGAAAACAACGCCAAGAGACCGGGCGTCTTACCGCCGAGGCTCGCCAAATTGTCGGTTTCCGCCTGCAGCACATGCGGGCCGACGTCACCTCGGTCTTCGATCATGATCATGAAACCGCCGGCGCGGCCCACTCCGCGAATTGGCGGGGGAGGAAACACCTGCACGTTGGCGCCCACAATCTGCTTGGCAAATTCCGTGCGCAAGTGGTTGGCGATGGCATCGCTGGAATTGCTCGGATCGCGCCGCTGGCTGTAATCCTGCAAGTTCACGAACATCGATCCGAAATTCGAACCGAAAGCATTGAGCACGAAAGATTGGCCGGATATACCCGAACAATGCTTGACGCCAGGATGGGCTGTTGCAATGCGCACGATGCGGTCGACAACCTCCTGCGTGCGCTCCATCGAGGCCGAATCGGGCAGTTGGATGTTGACCATCAGGTAGCCCATGTCTTGCGAGGGAATGAACCCTTTGGGCGTTTTGACGAACCGCCACCAGGTGACCCCGAGCAGCCCGCCGTAGACAACGAGCACGAGCAAGCTGACTCGCAGCAAACCGCCTACGCCACGCGTATACCAACCCGTGACCACGTGGAACGCGCGATCGAACCAATGAAAGCCGACACTCAGCAAGCGATTGAGGGATGTGCCCAGCAACATCATGACCATGGTGGCCAGCAAGGCTGTCGTAACCGCGCCGTGGTCCGTAAGCGGCTTCGCCAGCCCTGTTGGCAACACGGCGAGCACCCGCGCCAAAGCCGGTTGCAGATCCGCCGCCAGGAACCAGCCCAGCGCGCCGCCGATCAAGGGGAAGGCCAGCCAAGGGAGTGGCGGCGGAGCCTGCTTGCCACGCGGCCGCAGCAAAAGCGCCGTCAGGGCCGGGCTCAAAGTCAGCGAATTGAAGGCCGAGATGACCGTCGAGATGGCGATTGTCATGGCGAACTGGCGAAAGAACTGGCCCGTGATGCCACTGATGAAAGCACAGGGCACGAAGACGGCGCTCAATACCAGACCCACTGCGATCACCGGCCCGGAAACCTGCTCCATGGCGAGGATCGTGGCCTCGCGCGCGCCAAGCCATGTTCAATATGGTGCTCCACGGCCTCGACGACCACGATCGCGTCGTCCACGACAATGCCGATCGCCAGCACCAGGCCGAATAACGTCAGATTGTTCAGGCTGAAACCGAACACTAGCATGGCTGCGAACGTACCGATGATGGCCACCGGAACGGCCACCAGAGGAATGATGGCCGAACGCCAGTTCTGTAGGAACAAAAGCACCACGACGGCTACAAGAATCACCGCATCGCGCAGGGTGTTGAATACTTCGCGGATCGATTCACGCGTGTAGGGAATCGTGGTAAATCCGATGTCGTAGGTCAGCCCCTCGGGAAAGGCTTCCGAGAGTTCGGCCATCTTGGCCATGACGCTGTCGTAGGTTTCCAGTGCGTTGGCGTCGGGCGTTTGAAAGATGGCGAGAAAGACGGTCGGCTGCCCGTCGATGCTGACGTTCACGTCCCGGTTCTTCGCGGCCAGTTCAACCCGAGCCACATCCTTCAGCCGCGTGACTCGCCCCTCGGGCGTAGCTTTGAGAATGATTTCGCCGAACTGTTCAGGTTCGTTCAGCCGTCCGAGCGTGTTGAGCGTGACCTGGAATTCCTGTCCCTTGGGGGCCGGCTGTTGCCCAATGGAGCCCGAGGCCACAGGCATGTTTTGCTCGCGGATGACGCGGGCCACGTCGCCGGCTGTCAGGCTGCGGGCAGCCAACTCTTCCGGATTCACCCACACTCGCATGCTGTAGTCGCGCTGGCCGAAGACAAATACGTCGGCTACGCCGTCCATCCGCGCCAACTCGTCCTTGATCTGCAAAATGGCATAATTGCTCAGGTAGAGTTGGTCGTAGCGTCGGTCGGGTGAAAGGATGGCGATGCCCATCAAAATGTCGGGGGAACGCTTGAGCGTACTCACGCCCGTCTGCTTGATCACGTCGGGGAGCATCGGCACGGCCAGGCTGACGCGGTTTTGTACCAGCACCTGGGCCATGTTGACGTTGACCGTGTGGTGGAACGTGACGGTCAGGTTGTATTGGCCGTCATTGGTGCAATTCGACGACATGAACATCATGCCTTCGACACCATTGACTTGCTGCTCGATCGGCGCGGCCACCGCCTCGGCGACGTCTTTGGCGCTGGCCCCCGGATAGGTGCAAGTGACCTGTACGGTCGGCGGCGAAACCTGCGGGAATTGCGCGATGGGCAGATTGAAGACGGCGACCCCGCCCGCCAGCGTGATCACGATCGATAGCACCGCAGCGAAAATCGGTCGATCGATGAAAAATCGTGAGATCACGTCCGCCTCGCCGCCTTACAGGAACAACCGATCGCTTACTTCGCCTGCGGTGCCGATCGTGTGTCGGCCGTAGCCGCCGGAGCGATCATCGTCGCCTTGACCTTGATGCCGGGCCTCACGCGCTGCAAACCAGTAACCACCACGCGTTCACCGGCAGCGAGCCCCTGGCTGATCACGCGTTGCCGGTCGTGGACCTTGCCTACCTCCACCGGCCGATACGCGATTTCATCCTGAGCCGTTAATACATAGAGGAACTTCTTTCCCTGATCGGTGCCCAGCGCCTGCTCGGGCACGAGTAGCGCCTGGTGCGGCGTGCCGGTTGGCAAACGAACCCGCACAAACATTCCAGCCGACAGCAACCTGTCGCGATTGTCGAACACCGCACGCACGCGAAGCGTGCCGGTGCTCGGATCGAGCCGGTTATCCTCGAAATCGAGCACGCCTTCGCGCGAATAGCCCTGCTCATCGGCCAAACCCATCTGCACCGGCACCTTGGCGGCGGACACGCCGACCGCGCCCTGCTGCACCAACCGCCGCAGGCGAAGCATCGTACGCTCGTCGAGATCGAAGTAGACCCACATTGGATCCTGGCTGACAATGCGCGTGAGGATCGTGTCGTCGGCCTTTACCAGGTTGCCCGGATCGATGTAGGGCCGGCTCATGCGGCCGCCGATCGGCGCCCGAATTTCACAATAGCCCAGGTTGACCGTGGCGATTTTGAGCGAGGCCCGAGCCGCGCGTAGCGTGGCTTCGGCCTGGGCCACGTCTCCCGATACGAGGTCGTACTGCTCCTTCGTAATTATGCCGCTAGGGTGCAGCTTCTTGCGCGTTCATGGTCGAGGTTCAAACGCTGCAGCTTGGCTTCGGCCTCGGCGGCCACGCCCGCGGCCCGATCGGCCTCGGCCTTGTAGTAGGGCGGATCGATCTCGAATAGCACATTGCCCTGGTTCACTTCGGCGCCGTGCCGGAAATGCACGGCTCTCAAGTAACCGGTGACCCGCGCTCGGATGTCGATCGTCTTCACGGCTTCAGTCTGGCCGGTGAAGTCTTCGCGATCCGTGACTTCCCGGTAGGTGGGCAGGCAAACCTCGACCTCCGGCGCCATGGCCGGCGGAAGTGCTGGCGGCGGCTGATCGCACCCGGCCGCCCAGAGACACGCCACAGCTACAGGCCACCACGGCCGGCGGCAAACCATACCAGCTGACTTGAACGCTAGGGAGCACACACACACTGACTTCATGAAACCCACTCGAAGGTGAGAACTTAGGAAATTCATCCCGGCGGCCTCCGCTGCCTCCCCACGTCGCTGAGGATGCCGTGAAATAAGATGTTCAAGATGCCCTGGGCCTGTTCCTCAACGGAGACGTTCCGGCAGGAAAAGTAATTCGTGAACATGGTTCCGTAGAGGAGATCCCCGAGGACATCGAGCAATTGGTCAACTGGGATGTCGCGAATCTGACCTTCGGCGATATAGGTTCTATAGAGAGACCGCAGTCGCTCACGGTTCGCTTCGCGGTGCTCGACGTAGGTTGGCTTCTTGCGGTCCTTGAACAGAGCCCGCTCGTGAATCAGCAGTTCGCACAGTTCCGGGTGGTCGGCAAAGAATGTCAGATACGAACGCACCACCTCGGCGATCCGTTCGGGCGGGTCTTCGATCACGGCCATACTGGCGTCAATATAGGCGCAGAGTTTGCGCATCCCCCGATCGGCGGCCGCCAAAAACAGCTCGCGTTTGCTCGGGAAGTAGCGGTAGAGAGTGCCTTTCCCGACGCCAAGCTTATCTGCTAGTTGCTGGGTATCTGTATCCGCAAAGCCATGCTCGGCAAAGAGTTTCGTTGCGGCCTCAAGGATTTCCTCGCGACGCTCCGCGCTTCGGTCGGCTTTGGCATCGGTGACGCCAGATTCAGAGTTCAATGGGGGACTCCAGAGGCTGACTGACTGGTCAGTCTAACGATTATACAGATCCATCTCCCGGCTCCGCTAGACGGATCTGGAAAGGAATTTTCTCAACTGCCAACCCCCGAGGCATGGGAGAACCGCTGTTGGGCCGTGGGGTGCGCCAGCGGACTGCCAGCCCGGTCGGCCCTTTATCGGAATGGTTGAAAACAGCAATGTCGAGATTCCGAAGTAGAGTAGAAAGGTCGCCTCGGAGTTGATCTTCACCGAAAAGGCTCGGGCGCAAAACGCCAACGTTCCGGATTCGACACTTGCCTCACGCAGCTTCGTGCGAGGAATGTCTTATTCGTCCGACGACTGGATCCGCGTGGCAGATCGGTGCGGCACCTCTTGACGCTGATCGACGGGTTGCGCAATTGACATATCGGCTTCCGTTCCGTCTGCGACGGGCGATTAATAGGGCCACCGCGTGCTGGCGCGTTGAACGTTTTTGTGTTTTCGACGCTGGCACATTTCGAGCGCCGTCTTATTCAAGAGCGGACAAATGCTGGACTGGCTACCGCCCGCGCCCTGGGCCGAAAGGGTTGGGCGTCCGCCAGTGCAGGCCGATGATTGGCAGATCGAACTTGCAAGCCAGCCATTAAGACAAGTCGATCGATTCGGACGACATCCTCCAGCGAATTCAACAGTCCTGCAAATTCGTTAATTCTTGGAATGACGGATTGAACGAACGATTATTTGCATCCGTGCCAACTCGGATCACGACACCAGAAGCACCTATTCCGCGTGGTACTTGGCGTGTTCATCGACTTGCCTTGACGGACGAAGCACGTATTCCACTCGTTCGCCGTAGTGAACCTGTCGGGATCCGTCCAGGCTGATCGTGACGCCCCACGTTTCGAATCGAGCCGTACGAACCTGATCCGAATGACGCCCTTGCTTTGAATGCGGCGCTCACAAATCGCGATGTCGAGGTTATGATTCAAGTAGTCGTTGAACGGCGCGAACTTCGAATTCCGACGAACTCTTTGCAGAAGACGCACCTCGAAGTCTCGCGAATGATGCTTCGGAGCACCACCCCGACATTTCAATTCTTGTCGGGCGCGGTGTCCATGGGAAATAGCATAGGTTTCTGATGCGGGTTCTAGCAATCGGTGACATCCATGGCTGTCTTCGTGCCTGGGACACGCTGCTGTCGCTCGTTGCGCCCGCAACCAATGATTGGATCATAACGCTAGGGGATTATATAGATCGTGGTCCCGATTCGTGCGGTGTGCTCGAACGGTTGTTGGAAGTGCATCGCAGCGGAAGGCTGATCGCGATCAGCGGCAACCATGAGGAAATGCTGTTGGACGTGCGCGAGGATCTCAGCACCTTGCAAGAGTGGCTAGCGTTCGGAGGGAAGGAAACGTTGGATAGCTACGCCCGGGCTGGCTTGGGTTCTGATCTGCATGCGATCCCAGAGCAGCACTGGACGTTCCTTCAAGAAATCTGCGTCGATTATTTCGAGACGGACACGCACTTCTTCGTGCATGGCAGCGTAGACGCGAGGCTACCGCTAGGTCAGCAGTCCGCGCGCACCTTGCGATGGGAGAAATTCACCCACGTGCGACCGCACTGTTCCGGCAAAGTCATGGTTTGCGGCCACACCCACCAGCGAAGTGGCGTCCCACGGAATCTGGGCTACGCCGTTTGCATTGATACTTGGGTCTATGGCAATGGGTGGTTGACGTGTCTCGACGTCGAATCAGGGAAAATCTGGCAGGCGAATGAGAAGGGGGCGACGCGAGAAGCGATGCTCGATGATTTCTTGGAGTCGGCACCACCCAACTCGAAGTCTTGATCGGTATGCCCGCGACGGTGGCCGAACCGGCTGGTTCCGTCGCGATTACGCCCGATCGCGACGCGATTAGATTCGAACCGACGCACCGCCGTCCACAATGATGGTCTGGCCCTGAATCGCGTCGCTTAAGGGGCTGCTGAGAAACAGGACCGCGTCGGCGACGTCCTTGGCATTCAAGACGCGATCGCCAACCAGGGCATGGCTGCTGCTCGCAGCGAACATCTGCTGGGCACCGGGCATCTGGCGCGTCGAATCGGTCTCGACCAAGCCCGATTCAAGCACATTCAGATTCACGCCTCGATGGCCGATTTCCAGGGCCAGATGACGAACCAGGCTGGCTAAGGCCGCTTTGGATGCACCAATCAGCCCATAGGCGGGCAGGGCGCGATGAGAGCCGTGGCTGGACATGGCGACGACTTTCGCGCGGCGATGCGGCCGCTCAAGCAACGACATGGAAGCCTGAACCAGGTTGACTAGAGCCAGCGCGTTAATCCTCATCGCGGCTTCGAAGTTCTTGGGGGTTGCTTCGAGTAAAGGCCGAAAACCACCGCTCGCGGCGTTACTGACGAGAATGTCGAGCTGACCAAACTGGTCGCCAATCATGCCGACCATGGCATCAATGTCCTCGCGCTCGCTGACATCCGCTTTTATGACGATCGCTCGGCGACCCAGCGACGCGATTTCTGCGCCAACCTGTTCGGCCGCCGCTTGCGACGATACGAAATTGACGACCACATCCGCTCCAGCCTCTGCCAGGCGCAGTGCGCAGGCTCGACCGATTCCACGGGAAGCACCGGTCACCAGCGCGACACGGTTCGACAAATCGATCATATCTATTCCTTCGTGAGAGTACCGCGATGCGATGGGCGACGTGAAGAACGCGTTCGATGCGTGACGGCCGGCGCAGCGCGAAGCCCACTGCCGACGCCGGCGGTCCAGAGAAACAACGCGCAGAAGTCGTGCGGCAACCATACCGTCAGCAAGGCCAGCATCAAGGCGAAAACTCCCGAGGCCAGCCCCGCACAGAGCAGCTCACCGGAATTTGCAGGATCACGCCACGCAATCAGGAAGTCGGCGATTACAGAAGCCAATAGCGCCAACAAGCACAATACTCCCAGCAGGCCAAACCGCAGGTCCATCAGAATGTAGGCATTGTCGACGTACCGCAGACTCTTCAGCGTCTGCTGATCTTCCGGTCCGAAGGGGACGCGCACCGGAAATCCACTCGTGCGTTCCGTACCGAATCCCAGCCAACTCGCACGCTGCATTGCCCGAAGATACACTCTCCAAATCATCAACCTATGCATTGTGCCGTTGTACTCGACTTGTTTTCCGTCGACGACGATTTTCGGATTCGTTTCGCGGCTGACTTCTCCGGACCAGAAGTACAGTCCGCTAAGAACAGCCTCGTAGCGGAGGGCGGCGAGTAAAACGACGCAAATTCCGGCAGCCAGGAGCCCTCGCCGCCAACGCGGCGCCGTCAACAAAGCCGTAAAGTAAAGCTGGACGCAGAGCGCCAGTGCAGGTCCACGCGAAACGGTGGCCAAAATGCCCGCGGCACTTGCCCAAGGCGTAATTCGCCACCAGCCGGGGCCCTCATGGTCCCGGCCGCGCCGCGGCTTCCAGAGTCCAGGGGAATAAGAGCACCTGCAGGAGCCCGAAGAAAATGGGATGCTGGACCGGTCCCAGAGCGCGTTTCAAGCCAAAGCGCACTGCGTCTGCCAACTCGGGGGCATCGCGATGCTGTCCCACGATCAGATCAACGGGGTTGATGTGCGAAACAGCTTCACCGACCGACCACAGCCCCAACAGCGCGGAAATCGAGCAAGCAATCGGCAGCAATCGCTTGAGATCCGACGTCTCCTGGATTGCGAAGCGTCCGGCGACATAGAGCAGTACCCATTCGCCGTACGCCCGCAGCAAAAGCAGCCATTGAAATCCGTCGTTGATCGAATCTGAGACGACATGCAACACGACCAAACCAGCCAGAAGCAGGTCGGTCCCGACGAGCGGTCCTCGCCAACGGGTTCGCGGGTGGAGGCAAAAAACGATCAGGGCAATCGCGGAGCTTGTGATTCGCAAGTCGATCGGTAAACCGCCGATCGGCAATTGCAGCCAACTCGGAACCAGCAATGATAAGAGGACGGTTGACCCTAAAGCGTAACGGCGACCCACGCGGATCGTTGCCCAAAGATCCCAGGTCGTCAAAATCAGTGCGAACAGCCACCACACGCCAGGGTTGTTCCAATGCTTGAATCAAGGTGGTTTGAAATCGATCAGATTTGGAAAGTCCGCAGACGTTTTGGAGCGGCAATTCGGTAAATGCTGCGCGATCTGTCGGAGATTTTCCTACCAATGCGTCCCGCTCGCAGTGCGCCCCCATATAGCATAAGCCGCCCAGAGCAGCGAGAAAACGATTTTTGGCTGATAGACGCCGTATGTTCACTCAAGGATAATGAAAGGGACGATCATTGGCCGTTGTCGTTCCGATAATTTCGTTGCAAATCATGACTGCTGTGCTTCGAACCATCTCGACTCTCCGCCGAGCGGCATCGCTGTTTTTCCTCACTGTCGTAATGAGTTCGAACCTGGTCGTTCCATGCATCGCGGACGACACTTTTGCCGGAATCAAGACGCTGCGATCGGTCCCTCGAACCGAGGCCGAGATCATCGCGGCTCACGAACGGAACCGTGGGCAGTCCTGCGAACACCTGGCCAGCGGTGAATCGCTGGAAATGTCGAGCTTTATCCCAGAGCTTCTGGGCGACCGGCTTTCGGGTGGCAGCGAGTTTCCCATCCCGGCTTCGCGACGAGCGACATTCAGCGTCGGCACTGATATGGCTGATGAGGATCGTTCCGACTTGCCGACGTTGACGCGCGGGAAGATTCTGGAGTACCTGGGAGCGCACTATGTATGCGTCGAAGTGCGGGTATTGCGAGATCTCGATAGCCGGGAATGTTATCTACATCATCGTCCGCTGGCAGCCACGGCAGAATTCGGCGGCCCGAGGCTTACGAAAGAATTCACCGAACTGGTAAGCGATTCGGTTCAGAACATGCGCAGCCTGGGGTTGTTCGTGCCGACGAACGCTCCACAAAGCCCGGAGACATATCGGACGCTCGTCATGATTCATAAAAGCCTGATGATGACGGTCGAAAACGGGCTGTATGCCAAGCAAGCCAAGCCCATTTACGAGTTCATTTTTATCAGGGGGCGCCCGGCCGGTGACGGGTTGGAATTGCACGCCTTTGCGACCTCAGAGGGGCGCCGGGTACTGAATTACCTTCGCCCTTTCACTTTTCCCAAGCGCCCTGAAGAATGCGGAATTCGCGGGACAATCCGATTCACCGAATACCGCCTGGCCAACCTGCTTCCCGCCGAGGGAGTAACGCGGCGCACCACCGTTCGCGCTCGAGCCAGATTCCCTATCGAAAAGCTGGATTCTTTCGCGCTTGCGCAGGGTTGGTCCGGAGGTTTTTACGATCACCTCACCGAAGCCTTGGACGCAATCATCGATCGCAAACTGCTGCCAGCAACGGACTGAAATCGGTCCCTGGCCAACCGAACTGGTTTCTGAGGAACCAGGCGACCTGTTCGGTTAGCTCCAATGCTCTGGCAATCCACGTCGTGCGTTTCTGCCGGCTTGGTTCGAAGGTATGGAAAATTCCACCAAAGCGGACCTGTCGGGGCACAAATAGACCGCTTGATAGCGGTTATATCAACGCTGCAACATTTTCTTGGCCGAGCGCAAGTTCGTTCCGATTTGGATCTCAGGCAACTACCTATTGTCGGCATGCCGCGGATTAGACAGTGCATGCACCGGGCACCGGATGTCCGGGGCAAAGGTGGACGAGAGAATGCCGACTCCACGGACAGGTGCCGCGCATGCGAGCCGTATTAGCGACAATATCGATAATGTTTCTCCTTCCGGGCTGCGCTGCATACCAGGATTGGGAGTATCGAACTGCCAACGGAATGCGCTCGGAGTTGGCTTGGGCCGATTATACCAAGAATCCTTTGCGTATCGCCTGTCCGTCGGACTACGGACACGGTTGGAAAGAAGGATACCTTTGCGTGGCGACCGGCGGCAGCGGGCATCCCCCGTCCGTTCCGCCCAGGCAGTATTGGCATCCGAAATACCAATCGTGCAAAGGGCAGGAAGCCGTTGCGGCCTGGTATGCGGGGTTTCAGGAAGGCGCCGCCAGTGCGGCGCGGGCAGGAGTTGGCCAGTACCATTACCTGCGCCCACCTGGCACTCAATGCCATAATCCGCCAGATCTGCATGATTCTGGCACGCACGATTTTTCGGCCGCTCAGACTCCCCCGATGTCGCAAGTCGCCGCGCCGCCAGCGGACCTGTATCCGCCAGCGATGGCACCAGAAACTCTGCCGCCCGGCGCCGGTCGAAACATGAATACGTCGCCCATCGATGCCTCGCCTAGCGATCAACGTTTTGAATTGCCTCCGGCCAACACCGTTCCGAACCCCGGCGGGCCAATGTTCGAAGCGCCCTTTGGGCCGCAGGCGAAATTGATGCCCCCCGTTGATCTGACCGTGGAACGACTGCCAGTTTGCAATGACAGCGATACTACACGCAAAATATATTGAGGAGGGGCGCGAACGAACGCCTTTCATCGAATCGTGAATGGATTCCCAACGAATGATTGCTGATCGACACCAAATCGAATCGGAAACGATGCTCAGGCGAGCCCGCGGGCTGCGGCGTTACAACTGTGTATTGGCTGCGCTCGTCGTATCTTTGGTTGCCGGCGGCTGCTTCTGCATGTCGGTTTCCAGCCGGGCGATTCCAGCCAGCCGGTTGCCTCCGGAATTCCAGCCTCCTTCGCGGTCGTCGCGAGTGCCGATCGACTTTGCGCTTCTGCGGCAACAGCCACCCAGCGTCTATATCATCGGTGTAAGAGACATTGTGGGTATCTACATCCAGGACATCGTTCCCACGACTAATGTCAGGCAAGAACCAAACATCTTGAACCTGCCGGTGCTGACGCAAACCGATTACTATCCCCCTCGCGGTATGGTCAATTCCCCGGCGGTCGGTCTTCCGATGGAGATCAACTCCGAAGGCGCCGTTCAACTGCCGCTGGTTCCACCGATCAAGCTCGCTGGACTTACGCTCACCCAGGCGGTCGAGGCGATCCGGCAAGAGTATTCGGTCAAACGTCACATTCTCGAGCAAGGCCGAGAACGAATCATGGTCACGCTCATCAGGCCGCGCACACAGCGGGTCATCGTATTGCGCGACGATATTCCCTTTCAGCCGACATTCCAACCGCAAGGAAATGCGGCGCTGCTAACGCGGCGCGGAACGGCGAGTGTCATCGATTTGCCGGCTTTTGAGAATGACGTGCTCCATGCGCTGGCGACGACCGGCGGGTTGCCCGGCGTCGATGCATTCAGCACAGTCTGGATTTTCCGGGCTCGAACGGCTGATCCGAACGCGATGGAGGCCATTAAGCAGCGAGTTGATACCGGGGAGTCGTTGGAAACCGTGGTAAGCCAGGTCAAAGTGAATCGTTCCGCAGTCCGCATTCCTTTGCGCGGCTGCCCCAACGATCCGTTGCCGTTCGGCCCCACGGACATCGTTTTGGAGACTGGCGACGTCGTGTACGTCGAAACGCGCCAGACGGAATTCTTCTACAGTGGAGGTCTGTTGCCCGGCGGGCAGGTTCCCTTGCCACGGGATTACGACGTCGATGTCATCGGTGCCTTAGCGCTCGCCACGGGTTCGACCGGTGGCCCCCCCGGCGGGCCAAACGCAAATACGCTCAACTTCCGCGGGCTCTACAACCCCGGCGCGATCATCCCTCCAACGCGCGTGCTGATTCTCCGCAAGTTACCCAACTGCGAGCAGATTGAAATTAGAGTCGATCTGAAGCGCATGAAGACGGATTGCCGTGAACGGATCATCATTCAACCGGAAGACGTCGTGATGCTGTACTACAAGCCGGGGGAAGTGGCCGGGAATTTCGCCATAAACTTTCTCTCGTTCAACGCCTTGTCGATCGTCGGCTCTACCAAATAACCTTTCAGCCGCGACCTATCAAGTCCATCGATTCGCCGGTCTTGCGTTATGCTCCTGACGAATTAGCATAGTGCCTGGACGCCGGCTACGCAGTTGGCCGGAACGGTTGTGCAGCGCCGTCGACGAACGATGCGCCGCCGGTCCGAGTCAGTGCGCGGCAGTGGCTTGTTTCTTTGCGTCTCAGCCGAAAGACTCTGCTAGAACGTCAGGCAGCCTGTTTCATGTTGAAGAAAGCACTACGGCGGCTTGTACCTCGGCGCGTCCTCTCCGCGGTGCGCGGCATGGCTGCGCACGCACGCTCGCTGTTTACCGGCGAGCATGTCGAATACATGCCACCCGGCCACTTCTACTCGCCCACGGCGAATCTGCGCGACGTAATTCGCCGCCGCGACATTGTTTTCGCCGAGCCGACGATTTTTCCCGCCGGCATCGATCCGGCGAGTCGCAGCAGTTAGCGCGCTAGCCGAAGAACTCAAGCGCTACTACGAGGAACTCGACTTGCCGACAACCCCGCGGCCTGGGCGGCGTTATTATTTCGAGAACCCGAGCTATTCGTACTCGGACGGTATTTTCCTGCACTGTATGCTGCGGCATTTGCGGCCGCAAAGATTGATCGAGGCAGGCTCGGGTTTCACTTCGGCACTGACTCTGGATACGAACGAGTTCTGGCTCGATCGTCGCCTGCAATGCACATTCATCGAGCCTTACCCGCAATTGCTACGTTCGCTGTTGAAGACCGAAGACTTTGCAAGCGTTCAGATCATTTCCTCACCGCTCCAGGAGGTGCCCCTAGGGGCGTTCGCCTCACTGCAAGCGAACGACGTTTTATTCATCGATTCCACGCACGTTTCAAAGATCGACAGCGACGTCAACTATCTATTTTTCGAGATCCTCCCGCTCCTGCAGCCAGGAGTTTACGTCCACTTCCACGACATCTTCTATCCGTTCCGTTATCCGGAAAGTTGGATTCTCGAGGGCCGTGGCTGGAATGAAGCGTATCTGCTGCGAGCGTTCCTGCAATTCAACTCGGACTTTGAAATCGTCCTTTTCAACACCTTCCTCGAGACCTGCCATCGCGACTGGTTTGAGAAAAACATGCCTCTCTGCCTGAAAGACCCAGGAGGGAGCATCTGGCTGCGCCGCAAGCGAGTCTGCCCGTAGTCAATCCCGCCCACTTCGGAAACGCGTCGATTGACGTCGCATCTCAGGACCGGAAACACTCGGGCACCAAATGCGCAACGTCAGCGAGCACTTGGGACGTTAGAGAACTTCCTGGCGGCTGGACGGTAGGCGACCGTCGCCTTGAAAAAGAGCCACATTCTCCGCGAGGACGTTCGAGTGCCGGGACTAGACCGAACCAATGACATTACCCCATAGATGCATGATCTCATGAGAAATCCAGTGGCAAATATTATTCTTGCCAGGAACGATCGAGCAGGAGTCATGACGGTGCTGCATTCGGCAAGCGTGGATTCCAGCCAACGTGTCTTGGGAGTTCCTGATCCCTCGCTGCCTCCATGATGGTGCAGCAGTCTCGCCCGCGGCACGTATTTGACACAGTAGCCGGCCTGCCTCAGCGATCGACAAACGCGAATATCCTCCGCATACATGAAATAATCGCTGGGGAATCCGCCGACCGCGACGAGGGGGGCCCGGCGAACGAGCATGGCGGCTCCGCACAGCCAATCCACCCGGACCGCTTCTGCGTGGCCGGCGAATGCCCGCTGGGACAGATAAAGGCCGGGAAAGCGATGAGGGAACACTCGGGCTAGAAAGAAGAAATAGTTAAAAATGGTGTGCAGGGCAATATCGAACCCCGCCGCTCCGGTTTGGTAGCCGCCGTTGTTGAGTATTAGTGCCGGCCCCACGGCGACGCACCGGTGATCGCGGTCTAGTTCGGCGACAAGCCTTTCCAGAACCTGCGAATCGACAATCTCCGTATCATTATTGAGCAGCCACACGTACGGCGCGGTTGCTTGTTCTATGCCGAGGTTGTTTCCCAGGCCATAACCGAGATTCTTCGGGCTACAGATGAGCTTTGCCCAGGGAAAGTTGTCGGCTATTAAAGTGGGGCTGTCGTCCGTCGAGGCGTTGTCAACGACGATTACCTGCCCCACGAGTCCCGACTCCGCGAACGACTGTAAATGCGGCAACAGCGTGCAGCAGTATCGCCACCCATTCCAGTTGACGATGATGATGTCGATCAAAGGCATCGGTTGTACGAACGTTCCGAGTTGCAATCCATCGACCGGATGATGATGCTCCCGGCTACTCATGCCAGGGGCTGCATTGCCATGCTGAAACGATTAACCGGACGTCGCAGGCGATTGACTTCCTGAGCGGACAACGCGTTCAGCGAACAGAGCATTCCAAAGATCACGAACATGAACGGAAACGCTTCGTACGTGCTGAGAATGACTGCGTAGATCAGAAACGCCACGATCGAGAAGAAAACCGCTAAAGCAAATCGGCCGAATTCCTGCGGCGCCGTTCGTCTGAGCCTGAAGCACAAGCTAATGAACACGGCGGCCATTCCCAGAAACAGCAGCACCGCCGGCACGCCGGATTCGACTCCCAGATTCAAGTAATAGTTGTCGACCGATCTCTCGCCCGTCGCGATCGTGGAGGTCGCCGCGTGGTCGATCACCGTTCCTGGCCCCCAGCCAAGCAGCGGCCGAATCGACATTGCCCGCAGGCCGTCGTCGAGCTGGTCCAGCCGCGCGCTCGTACTCGTCGACTCGGAAACGTCCGTACCGCCAATCAGGCGTTCCACAAATCCTACGGAAAGAGGCGCTGCGATTGCGGCCATCGCGATTACAGAAATCGAAAAGAATACGCGTATCGGTGCAGCGGTTCGGCTGGTATCAAACAGGGCGCGATTCAACAGGTATAGAAGTAATTGCGAGCCGAGTACCAGATACGCAGCCCGCGATCCGGTGGCATACAGGACGACAGGGCCTGCCAACATCACGAATATCGCCAGGATTCTCATCCACGCTCCGGCGCGACGATTGAATGACAGGAAGCAAGCGACGGGCAGGATGATGCAGATATATTCCGCGAGGACGAGCGGATGCATGAAGTTCGCCTGCGCGGTACGTCGTCCGCACCTTGTCGGCAACGGCTATCAGGACGTAATCCTCCTGTAATGCGCTGGCAGGCACTACCTTTGCAAACAGGTTGGTTTCGAACACCGACTCTACGAGACTGACGCACACGACGGCAAAAGCTCCGGCCACCAGCACATAGATCGTCTGTGCCAGCGACTTATAAGAGTTCAATGCATAGAGAGCTACGAGAAAGATTCCCAATTGCAGCAAGGCATCGACGCAGACAATGAAAAGGGAATATTCGAATCGACTTGATCCTGGAACGGATAACAGCCGCCAGACGAACAACGTGACAATGCTGACGACCGCCAGTTGGTTCGCACGGATCGCGGAACCAGCCGCGGAAGCTGGCCAGGAACGTAAATGATATTGAAGGCCAACAGCGCGATCAACGCAGCCGCAATCACGCGCTGAGGGTTCATCAGCGGCAGGCCCCGGATCTTCATCCCGGCGTAGGAGGGCCAGATGCAGCATACGATCAGGAAGATTTGGATCAACCGGGTGATCATGGCTGAATCGGTGGGCTGCTTTGGTTGCATCAGTTTCAATTCCATCGCCGGTCGACGCTGATCCTGCAGGAATGCGTGCAGATCCGGAGTTGCGTTATTCAACATCCATTGGACTCGCCATGTCCGGTCCGAGACGCAGGTGGCGAAGTCCAGCGTGGGGCCAGACTCCGATTCGGATTCGAACCAACAGCCACTGAGCAATGTTCTGTCCTGAAATGATCAAGGACGTGCAAATCGCCAGGCCTTCAACTCCATAATAATCAGCGGCGACTGTCCCCACCACCAGCGTCATTATCAAGGTCACCAAATTGACAACCAGTAGTGCGTTCTGATTTCCAGTCATCAGCAGGGGAGTAATGCATGCACCCGTAACGACGGCAATCACCTGGCCTCCACTGAGTATCGCTGCCAAGGGAGCCGAACCGGCATAGCTCGATCCAAACACGAAAGTCACCAGAGGTTCGCCGCAAAACCAGATCAGCGCGACGGCAAGCAATGCCGGAATGGCCGCCCAACTGGCTGCAGTTCTGAGGATTCGTTCCAGCTCTTTGCGATTCCCCTGTACGTGCAATTGTGCCACGGTTGCTGCAACAGTGAATTCCACGATCTGCAACGGCAACACAATGAGCAACACGATCCGCGTGGCGGCGGCGTACTCAGCGACTCGCTGCGCATCGCAAAAGAAGCCCGCGATCCAGACGTCGGCTTGCAAGGCACCAAAACTTACGACTTGAACCAGCATCAAACGGATGCCGATCGATAAGAGGTAGCGCGACGAGGGGGGCACTAACGCGTTCGCCGGCGATACGCGCGTTGCTTCGAGCGGACCGTCCAGGCGAGCGCCCGCGAATCTTTGCACGGCAATCCAGGCCAACAGGCCGGTCACCGCGCTAGCGCATGCGGTAAGAAGAACCACGCACTCCAGGCTCGCGCAGTGGAACAAATCTGCGATGAACACGAACACCATCAACAGCAGCATGTGGAACGGTCCGCCTGTTTTGCCTCCTGAGAGCAGCCCCGCCCAGCGTGTTTCGTGCAGTCCGCGCAAACAGTCTGCCGCCAACTGCTGCCAGGCCAGCAAAGCGACGGTTGCCGCTAAAGTAACCATCAGAAAATGTCCCGACGGGATATTCCGCGGGAAGAGGTCGATAGCGAATGGGGAGACGACCGCGACGAAGATCGTCGCAGTTACGCCGATGATGCAGCTTCGGCGAAGGCACAATCGAGCTCGACCCGAGTCGGCGAGCGCCAAGCTCTCGGCGATCGTCCGGACAATCACGCCGCCCATACCCAGCGTGGCAACCGTGCTGGCGAGGAACATGATCGTCGCAATCAAGGTAAAAGCGCCGAAGGCTGCCGTCCCCAAAACTCGCGCCAGAAAGATGTTGCCCAGCACCGTCATGCTGACGCCGAGAACACGCCCGACCAATACCCAAATGCCGTCACGCTGGAGTCGCCGACGAATCCCAACGCCTGGCGCAGTTCGATCTTCGCGATATGCACTGTATTCTGCTTGGGTCTCGATCGGCGAGATCGATGCTTCCAGGCCGGGGAGACGAGTGCTCGACACAAAGCAACCTTCTGGAATGGTCATTGGCCGTCGATTCATCGATTCCGCGCGGTCCCGCTGCCGATCAGCCGGCTCTTGTATTTGACCAACGTCGGCCAGGATCGCCCCAGCAAGCGTTTCAGCACGCCGCCCTGTTCCGGATACCACACCGTGCTCCGTTCGGCGGGCGCATCGTCAGTTCGATCCGCAGGAGTATAACCGTAGATGGCGACCGATTTACGATATTGGCCAGGAGGAAACAAAATCGTGTCGTATCCATGCAGGGTGTAATCACGCGTGAACATGATCAGGCAACGATTGAACAACGGCTCGATTTCAGCCTTCGCGCCCGATTGCGCATGTCGTAGCTTCAACTCCCCTTTCCAATCCGTCTGCCAGCCTTCGTTGAGGTACAGGATGGCATTGATATTCCGAAACCAGTCGCGATGCAGGGGGTGGTAATTGAAGTCGGCGTGCATGTCCAGGAAGCTGCCACTCCCTCCCTGGTGCAGTCCGCCGCCGTGAAATTCCTGGTCGATAAAGATCGGCTGCCCCGTAATCGCTTGCAAAATCGCCTGGAACCGTTCCGAAACGAGGTCGTCGTAGAGTTCGGAGCATTCCGGCGAGATCCCGCGAAAATACGACTTTTCGAATTTATTCTTGGCGAACATATAGTTGCGGCTTTTGTTGACGGCAGCAGATCCTGGTTCGGGCAGTTTCCGGACGAGCGCCTGCAATGTCTCGGCATCCGCGAAGTCATCGATGATGACATGAGGGAACGGCGACGCGTTGATGAACGATTCGTGCAGACTGCCGAGACGACGCTCAAGTAAATCAAAACGGATCATGGTAAGTTTCTCTCGAAAATAAACAGGGGGCTTTCGTCAACCGCGTCAACCCAGGTTCTGCAGCGCCGTCATCATGTTACGGGCACTGTTCGACCAGCAAAATCGCTCGGCGCGCTTCGTACCGGCTACGGACATTTCGGCCTGAAGACGAGTATCCCCGAGCACTCGCTCCAGTTGATAGGCAACCTGCTCGACAGATTCGGGAGCGACCTGAATGCCAGCATCGCCTACGACTTCCGGGAGTGACGTGCAGTTGGAGACGATCACCGGGCATCCGCACGACATCGCCTCGAGCGGGGGCAAGCCAAATCCCTCAGCCATTGAAATGTAGACGAACACCTTCGCCGCGCGATAAAGGTGCGCCAGCATATTGTTGTCGACGGATTCAAGCACGACGACGTCGTTTTGCAGCCCTAGCTCTACGATGTTGTCGAAAATCTGCTGAAAGCGGAAATCACGCTGGCCGACGATCACCAGCCGAGGAATGCTTTGACTCGACTGCTTGAGCAGATGCATGGCCCGCAATAACGTGACGTGGTTTTTCCGTGGCTCCAAACGTCCGACGGTCAGGATGAAATCCCGCAGGTTGTAGCGCTCCTGAACGAGTTGCGCAGACTTCTCTCGATCGTTCGAATGAAAATGATTGCGGTCCACTCCGTTTGGAGTCAGGACGATTCTATCCTTTGGTAACCGGTAGCGTTCTTGAATCACCTGGCGAGTGTACTCGGATACGGTAAAGATGACGGCAGCGCGGCCGGCCGACTGCCGATAACAATGACGTCGTGAGAGCCGGTGGGATAACGGAAAGTACTGAGGATGCGTATCTGGCAGCAAGTCATGGATCGTCAGTGCAATGGGACAGGGGCTGCCGATCGGGGCGACGCATTGAAAATGAAATACATCCAGCGACTGTGCATGCGCGACCCGGCGTGCGGAAACAAGCAGGCGACGTACCGACGAATTGCCGCAAAATGTGACTACTTTGCCGCGCGCATGCCATGGAGCCGCCAGTTGCATCGAAGGCGTGGTGGCAAAGAAGAACGAATGTTTCGGAAAGTCGCGGGCGGCAGATTCGTAGATCCTCTGGATGTACGTAGCGCTTCCTTGAAAGATCCCGCCCACCACGTGCAAATCAACGCCAATATTCATATTAATGCGGCATTACGCCGGTTCTACGGTCACCACGAGAAGTCCGCCAGGCGCGCTCGTCACGCACATTCTCCGACCATCGGTTCCGTCGCCGCTCATCCCCCAGCCACAGCCGCTGGGGCCGCGCAAATCCAGCACAAGAGTAATTGTTCGTAACTCTTGAGAACTTCATCCCAGCTAAAGCATTCTTCGAATCGCGCCCGGGCGGCGGCCCCAAGTCTGGTCTGCATTGTCAGATCGGGCAGAAGAGCGTCGAGGGCCGCGGCGCAGCTATCCTCATCCGTGAAATAGCGTGCCGCATTATCTGCCACCCAGCGGTTGAAGCGGTTGTTGTGTGCGATAACCGGCGAGCCCGCTCCCAAAGCCTCAACAAGCGAGGGATTGGTTCCACCCACCGTATGGCCATGGATGTAGGCGCGGGCGTGAAATCGCAACGCTTCCGTCGTGGCGGTATCGTAAATGGCACCAGGGAAAACAACCTGATCACTGGCCGCCGCGAAGACCGATCGGTGGAAAGGGCGACTGTCCGGATCGTAGTCTCCCAGCACGACCAGCCGGCACTCACGCCTTACTCTGGAGAACGCCCGGACGATTTCCAGGATCGAGTTCTCTGGCTCCGGCCTGGCAACCACCAGGGCATAAGATTTGGGGGTCAAACCGAACGGCCGCAGAAGATCCGGATTGGCATCGCGAATTTCCTGCGCCGTACGGAATCATCGTAATCTTGTCCGCTGAAACGCGCGTCGCTAAATGCGCTTTGATTTCCGGATGATCCGCAACAAGGTGATTGCCGAGAAGGCACCCCAGCCTTTCATTCAAATACAGCCACGCTCGCTCTGGCCAGCGCCACTTCTGCCGCCGCCATTCCAAACCGTCCATATTAAACAGGTTGCGAACCTTGCGTATTCGATAGATCGACGCAAAAAGGGCCGTGTTGTAACCGAGGGTAAGAGTCAAAGGGCTGCGACGGGCGGCATGGCACGTTGCCTTCCAGTCGAAAAGGATCGTGCCCAGAGCTCCGCGGGTCGGGGTTGGAATCGACACGCGTTTGACATTTTTCCAGTAGTCTTCCCGGATCGAACCCCGGCCTGGAACCTGGCAATAGACGGTCACATCCCAGCCACGCTCAACGAGGAAGATCGAAAGGCGCTCTGCGAAAGTCTCGAACCCGCCATGCTGCGCAGGAATCCGCGCGAGCCGAGAATCGCCAGCGACAAGCGTTTGGTTTGTTCATCGCGTAAATGTTCGGCCGGCGATCTGCGGCGGCGTTTTCGTCCACCCTTTACCTCTTGGGTTGGCGGAGCGCCTCGTCGAGCCGATGAGTGACCATGCGAAGTGCGCTCGCCGAAGTCTGGGCCGTTGCCGGAGGATTGCTCCACGCCTTCTGGTTCAAGAGTTGCCACAGGGTCATCAATACGACCCTTCGCACAATAGGACCACCCTGACCGTCCGGACCAGCAGCACCAGATCCAGCCAAAGCGACCAGTTCCGCACATAAGCGGCGTCAAACTCGGCCCGTTGTCGAAACGTGGTACAGTTCCGCCCGCTGATCTGCCAAAGGCCGGTGATGCCTGGCCGCAGTCGCGTGTACAAATGGAAATTCGGGTAGTCGCCGACCTGATCGGGGGTCATCGGCCGTGGCCCCACAAGGCTCATCTCGCCGATAACCACATTCCATAACTGCGGAAGCTCGTCCAGGCTCGTCTTGCGAATGAATCGACCGATCCATGTTACCCGCGGATCGGATTTCAGCTTTTGATAGCGGTTCCATTCTTCGCGACGGGCGGGGTCCGTCGCCAGAAACTCCTCGATGACGCGATCGGCATCGACCACCATGGAACGGAATTTCCAAGCCGTAAACGTTTTCCCTCCGACGCCGACCCGCGTTTGACCATAGATCACAGGTCCGGGAGAAGTAAGTTTGATCAGCAGCGCGATGATCGCACACACCGGTAGCACGAACGCGCTGCCCAGCAAAATCAACGTCAGTTCCATGGCGCGCTTTGCAATCCTTGGAATGGGCAGCAATAGCCGCTCGTCGATTCTCAGGCCGGCGATGCCGCCAATCTGATGTGCGTCCTTCCAGATTCGTAGCGGGCTCCCCATATCGGGCAAGATTAACAAATGCGGAATGGCGGCGGCGTACCGATCGATCACCAAGGCCAGATCGCAATCGGCATGTCGAGCCATGCTGATGACGGCCCAGAATGCTCCCGTCTGCTCAGCGATCCGGGCCGCGTCGCTCAGCGGTCCAAGATAGGAATCCGCATCGATCGACTCAGCCCAGTGATGATGCAATTCATCCAGCACTCCGATCGGCCGCAAGCCGTGTTCGGGAGTGGCCAGCAGGGTCCGGTACGCAAACAGCCCCTCTTCGTCGCCCCCGAGTACTAAAAGGGGTTGCCCCCACCAACTCGTCTTGGCTGCGATTCGTCGCGTCCACTGCCGAAATGTCGGCAGCAGGATGATCATCGACACCCACGACACGCCGAGCAACAAACAGTGTCCGACGGCCAAACCCTCGCGCAACAGGGTGGCCAACAGGAGTATTCCGAATACGATCGAGGCCGACAACGCACAACGGTGGATTTCTGCGACAGTGCCCAGTCCGATGCCGGGGTACAAATCGAGCCCGCAATTCGCGACGATCAACCCCAATGAAAGCGGCACGGCGATCCAAGCCAGGCTCGGCAGCAGATCCTGCCCGAGCAGGTGCCCCAGCCACAGCACCGACGTCAATCCAACAAGCAGCGCCGATTGGTCGGCCAAAAACAAGGGGAACGTCGTCTGCAGTCCCTGCCAAAGATAACGCCGGGAAAAGCTCATCGACGATCGCGATGGCATGACGTCGTCGGAGATATCGATGCGCCGCCGAGCACGCGCGGCAACTCCGGGCAAGACGCTAGGGACACTCTCTGTTGACATCATTTTTTTCCGTCTGGCCCAGTTCCGGATAATTCAGCGGCTGCGAAAGCCGGCAGGTAGCTCCGTCAGAGCGCGACTCGGCTCGAATCGACCTTCAGACTCCGGTGGAGTCATCAGGCCGAGCCGGTTGACGTCGACGACTTGCCATTGCGTGTTTGGTGGTGGTGAACCTCATCGTCATAGTACGAGTTGGCTGCGCCGTTGGTAGTTTCGTCGGTAGACTCGTCAGTGTATCCGTCCCCTTCGCCTCCGGGGCCGTATCCATAACCATAGCCGTAGCCATATGCGTATGTCGCGATCCGGTGACGTCTCGTCAGGTCATATCCGTTGATCACGACACCCAGCAGGTTCGCCTTGCTGGACATCAATAGTTCTTTGGAACGGATCACTTGCATCCGGGAGTCGCGAGTTAAGCGGATGGCCATGGCGACGCCATCTGCATGCGCGGCCACAATCGCCGGGTCGGCTACCGCCAGCAGTGGAGGCGTGTCCAGGATGATGCAATCGTACTGCTCACGTAACGTCGCGATCAGCTGAGCGAACTTTCGGTTGGTAAGCAATTCGGCCGGGTTGGTCGGAACAGGACCGCACGGAAGAACAAACAAGTTTCCTACTTCGGCGGCAAGTATCGCATCATTCGGCTCCACGTCGCCCCGAATGATATCGGAAAGTCCCGTCGTCGGGTCGAGTCCAAACACCTTATGCACCGACGGGCGCCGCAGGTCGCAATCCATGAGAAGCGTCCGCTGACCTGCCTGGGCAATGCTGATCGATAGGTTCGCCGCGACGGTGGTTTTGCCGTCGGCCGGATTTGCGCTCGTCAATTGGATCACCTTGCAGTTGCCGCCGGGCAAACGAAAGAACACCGCCGTGCGCAGACCGCGAATTGCCTCTGCTTCTCGCGACCGTGGACGATGAAACGTCGATAGAATCGGGGAAAGCGCGGAGCCTCGCTTAACGCTCGCGTGCGTCCCGTGCTTCGATACACCGAGTTTTGGGACTTGGGTAAGAATCGGCATGTCGAGCGTATGCACAACGTCGGCCGGCCCCAGAAAGAACGGGTCTCGTAACTCGGCGGCTCCACCAACGCCGAAACCAAGCACCAACCCTGCCAGGCAACCGACCGCCAGGCACATAGGAAGTTTGGGATAAACGAATTCCCCTAATTCGACCGGCGCGATCACCTCGGTCACAAAGCCGGCATAGTCCTTGACCAGATTGATTTCCCGCAAGCGGGCAATCGCGGCGTCGTAAAGTTCCTGGCGATTATCGATTTCCGCCCGCATTGTTTCACCGCGCAATTCATAACTGACGAGCGCTTTAGCTGCGTCGTGCTCCTTGTCGGCCAGCACATTGAGCTCCTTCTCACGACGTTCCATCGTAGTCAGGTCGTGTTCCAGCAGCTTCACGTAGGCGCGAACCAGATTCCGTGGCGTAAGCTTGAGCTTGTCCTCGAGATTTCCCATCGAAGCGCGTTTTTCTTCGAGGAATTTCTTCATGATCCCCTGTTGGCGAACGACGTCCTGTACTTGAGGATGGTCCGGCCCGAGATCGACTCGTAGCGTCTTTTCTTTCAACATTAAACTCAACAAGGCTTCGTGCTCCGCCTTTGCGCCTTCCAGTTGTGCCGGCTGGGTCGATTGAAATTCCGCCGTGTTGGCATCACCTTTGTCGACAGTTACCAACAACGCCACGCGCTCGATGTTGCCGTCATCGAGCAGCGCCAACCTCTCCAGGTCCGAAGCGTTGTTTTTGTCTTGATCTTCAGCGGCCTTCCGGACAACGTCGAGCCGGGCACGCGCCTCGCTGGTCTTCACGCGGATTTCCGACAAGGTCGCTGCCAAATCCTCGTAATTAACCCGATGAATATTTGCGCTCTCATCCCCTTTCCAAAGCAGCGGGGCGTCCTCGCGGAATTTCTGGTAGGCGTCCCGAGCATTTTTGAGGTCCGTGCCCAAGTCCAGCTTCGCATACGTGATGAGCTGCGCGGCTTCCTTGCTGACGTCCTGAAACTTCTCACTCAGAAAGGCCTTGTAACTCTGCACAATCGCCTCGAGGATTTGCTGGCATTCTTCGGGGGAAGTGTGCCGGAATTGGAGGTTCAGCACATGTCCCATTTTGGCCTGCCCGGAACCGCCACGCGTGACGTACAGGCGGTCAATGACGAATTCCGTCGGGTCTTGATCCGTCTCGAGACGCTCTACGATCGACGGCAACTTGTCGTAACCATGAGCCTTGAGCGCCTGCCCGACGATTTGACGGCTCTGCAGGATCTGCATGTGGGTCGCAAGCAGATCCTCCGACACCCGGCTATCACTATCCTCCGTGCCTTCAGCGCCGCGAGCCGCCAGCTTGGAGTCCTTTTTCATCACGAGAATCTGCGCCGAGGACTGGAACTTTGGCTTGGCGACGAAATAAAACGCCAGCGACAAGGCCACGCAGGTTGCGAAGCACGCCAGCAGAATACCTATGCGGCGTTGTACCATTCCCATGACATCGGACAGGCTGATGCCTGGCAGAGACGAGGAAAGAGACCAACTCTCAGATGCCTTTTCCGGACTATCGCTCATGGAGATACCTGGGGGACATTGGCCCATAACATCGACGAGTGAGGTTCAGAACGGAATTGCGAAGACATACAACAGATACTCCCTGCCTGACGCCATCACACGCGACGAAGGCACTCGCACACCATTCGACGCGCGTCCGGTCAGCGGTGACCAATTGCGCCCGAATGCCTATCGTGTATCGCTCTTGTATAGATTTCAAGTAGAAATTCGGCTGTCGACATTTCCCGACTTGGACACTTTCATGCCAGGATGAACGATCTCCGACCAGTCGCATTAGGATTGCATGAATGGACGATTTTCCGCCAGTTTCTCCACGGCTGGTGGTTAGCAAAACGCGTGCCCCGGGACCGGCGTGGACCGCAGCGCTGATGGTCGATTTTCGACCGTTATCTACTGTATGGGTAGAAATACCTTATCTCCGACCGGATTGTGAATCTTCGGTACGCGCGAACGAGACATCGGCACATCGTTCGCAAGGATGGTTCCCTTCGAATGCCATTTCCGGGTGCCTGGGACCGGAAATGCGCTTGCAGCAAGCATAAAATGCTCGATTGCACGGCACGACGCCGAAGTGCGGCGCGAAGAACCCGACATGAAGCGGTTCCCGTTCCGCCCTCACGATGGGGTAGCTAACCGATGGGTTGAAAACATCGCGGGCCCTAATTAGCATCAATCAAGCAGTACGACACTTCTCACTGATCATCGCAGAGACCGCTTCGTCATCGTCTGACGAACGTGTCATATAGACCGTAACGGCTTCGATCGCCGTTGGACGCGCCAGTGGCGCACTCTAGCTTCACTTCCGTTCTGCCCGTACTGGAAATGGTCACGATGTAAAAACGAACCGAAGCGAATCAAAGGCGAGGCGTCTGTCGGACGAACTCTGTGGCGCCTGGAATGACCGTCGATTGACGTGATGATTATGTCCGCATGAGACATTCCGCCTGAGACATCACGTCAGCTTCTTCGTCCTTTTCGGCTGATCGACCGTCACCCGCAAACTCCAAATCACACTAGGAACGATAGCAACGTGGGGTACTTGCTGCTCACCGGCGCGACGGGCCTCTTGGGCCGCCGTGTGCTACGCGACGCACTACTCGCGGGCATGCAGGTAGCGGCTCTCGTTCGCCGCGACCATTCGATGCGTGCCGCGGGCCGAATCGATTCGATTCTTCATGAAGAGGAAGTGTCCGGCCGATCGGCCTGCCCTCGCCCGATTGTCCTGCAAGGCGACCTGCTATCTCCAGATTGTGGTCTGGGATCCGATGCCGTCGAATGGATAGCCCGTCATTGCGACACAGTGATCCACTGTGCTGCGAGCCTTTCTTTCGAAGAATCCCCCGACGGCGAACCGTTCAAGTCGAATGTAGAAGGCACGCGACACCTATTGGCACTCTGCGAGCGGACAGGCATTCGCACATTTCATCATGTTTCAACGGCCTATGTTGCCGGAGACAGGTCAGGACGAGCGTATGAGCGCGAACTCGACGTCGGTCAGCGATTCAGCAACGCGTACGAACAAAGCAAGCGCGACAGCGAGCACCTGGTGCGCCGGGCGGACCATTTGGACAAGGCGACCGTATTTCGGCCTGCAATCATTGTCGGAGATTCTCGGACTGGACGGACCTGCAGCTTTCACGGAATCTACGTCCCACTCCAGCTCGGGGTCGAGTTGGCCCGCAGCGCGAAGCACAGCGTAGCCGGTGCCGAGCACTCCTATTTTCAGCTGCTGGGACTCCACGGTGACGAACGAAAGAATCTAGTTACCGTTGATTGGATTGCGGCCGTGCTGCTCCACGTGGTGAAGCATCCGGAGCACCACGGCGCGACGTATCACTTGACGTCGGATCAGCCGGTTACCGTTCGAGAGATCAACGAAGCAATTACCGAAGCGATCATTACGACAGCCGCCAAATCAGGCAACTCATTGCGGCCTGCTTCCGAATCGAAGGTCACGCGCGACTCGCAATTCGTCGCGGGCATGCAACTCTACCGCGATTACTTCCGCGATGATCCTGAATTCGACAAAGCAAATACGAATTACGTTGCCGGCCACCTTGTATGTCCGTGCGTCGATCGGCAGTCCCTGGTACGGCTCGCCAAGTATGCGATCTCGGTCAATTTCGGCTGGCCTCGCGCGAAACCTCTCTCAGCCGAATTCGATTTTGAGCAAGTGCTGAAAAAGGCCCAGCTCACTCCATCCTGGTCGCTGATTGGTTCACTAGGGATCGACGTAAGCGGCCCAGGCGGAGGTCAGTGGCAATTGAAAATGGCGACCGGCCAGCCGATCGCTTGCGGTCATGGCTTGCCGGCAAGTCCGGTGGTTTCCGTTCACTTGCACGTGCAGACGCTCCAAGGGCTGGTTCGGCAAGCTCTCGATCGAGCGCACGTTGGCCGAAGGTAGCCTGGTTCTGATCGCTCACGATTGCACGTTCGTCGTTGCCATGGATTGGTTGCGTGCGGTTCTGAATCGCTGTAGGGCGAAAGCAGATCGTATTTCTCGACCCCGACTTGCATCCGCTCCGGATAAGGAGTGGCGATGAATCACGGCCTGTTGCAGTCACCGATTGCGATCGTTGGAATGTCTTGTCGGCTCCCAGGGGCGACAAATCTCGACGAATATTGGCAACTGCTTTGCCAAGGGCGCGACGCCATTCAGGAGCTGCCGCCGGGGCGCCTCGATCGGGAATTGTATTTCTCGGCTCGTAAGGGCGATCGAGGCAAAACCTATTCCACGCTGGGTGGTCTTGTCGCGTCCGTGGATGGCTCTGCGTGTTCTTGGACAGACGAATTGCGCAGGGATTATGACCCATGTCATCGCATTCTTTGTGACGTCGCTGCCGAAGCCTGCCGGCACGCCGGTTATGACCCATTCGAACTGCCTTGGCGCAATGCCGGCGTGTATGTCGGTCATTCCGGTGGCAGTTCGCTCCCGGGCGACCTGATCGTCAATACGCTGGCCGAGGAAACCGCGGACATTCTTCGTGACGTGCCGGCGTTGGCGGGGGCGGATGCCACGACAGTGGACATGGCTATTCGCCAGGTGATCGAGCGGTTGCGGATGAATCGCCCGCAACGAACCCAAGACGGCGGACCGTATGTCGAGGCGGGTGAAGCGGCCGGCCTGATCTCGAGGATGTTTGCTCTTTCAGGACCGCATATTTCCGTGGACGCCGCTTGTGCTTCGTCGCTCGTGGCTTTGATGATTGCGACCCAAGCGCTTCAGAACGACCAAATTGACCTGGCCATTATCGGCGGTGCTTCGTTCAATAAGTCGGATAGCTTGATTCTGTTCTCTCAAGCACAATCCTGCAGTGCTACGGGCTCGCGGCCGTTCGATGCCACGGCCGACGGATTGATCAGTTCGGAAGGCTACGTTGTCATTGTTGCCAAGACCTTGGCTCGTGCCTTGGCCGATGGCGATCGAGTGCAGGCCGTCATCCGCGGACTCGGCTATTCCTCCGATGGACGCGGCCGAAGTCTGTGGGCGCCACGAAAAGAAGGGCAGCTCGAGGCCATGCGCCGGGCCTATCCGCCTGACGTCGATCCTCGCCGAGTGCAGTTGATCGAAGCGCATGCGACCAGCACGCAGGTAGGCGATGCGACGGAACTCGAAGCCCTGGGCGAGTTCTTCGGGCCGCTCGCCGAGAATGGGCAGCGCATTCCGGTCGGCAGCGTGAAATCGAACATCGGCCATACGCTCGAAACGGCCGGTTTGGCCAGCTTGTTGAAAGTCGTACTGGCCATCCAGCATCGGCGGATCCCGCCCACTATTCATCTCGGCGAACTGAGTCCAACGATTCCCTGGTCCGACATTCCATTTGTCGTGCCGACCTCCCTGCAGTTCTGGCCGGCGCCGGCCTTGGGGCCACGTCTTGCGGCTGTCAATGCGTTCGGCATCGGGGGGCTGAACATCCACGCCGTGGTCGAGGAATTCGATCGCCAATTGGTCGCGGCATCCCAACTGCGTTCTCGCCGCCCGCCGATCGCGCCCCCGAAATCCAGCGGCAGCCCTGTCGCCGAAGACGAGGAAATCGCCATCATCGGACGCGGGGTCGTACTCCCCGGCGCATTGACGCTCGATGCCTTTCGCAAGTTACTGCGGACGGGCGCCGATCCCAAAGGCCTTCCTCCGGAACACCGCTGGCGGCGCGGCATTGAATTGCTGGTCGATGGACGCCCCGTCACGCGGCTCGGAGGATTCATCCGCGATTTTAATTATGATTGGAAGCGGCACCGCATTCCTCCCAAGCAGATTGCCGAAGCCAATCCGTTGCAGTTCATGCTGCTCGATGCCACGGAACAGGCCCTGAGCGAAGCGGGCTACCTCGATCGCAACTTCGACCGTGCCCGAACGACCACGATCGTCGGAACGATTTTCGGTGGCGATTTCGGCAATCAATTGCAGATCGGCCTGCGCTTGCCCGAGGTGCGGCGGACCTTGGAATCTGTGCTTGCCAACGCCCAGCTTTCATCGCCGGACATCGCCCGGATTTCGGCCGAATTCGAGGCGATGTTCCTGCGGATCAAGCCGGCTCTGCTGGACGAAACGGGGAGTTTTACCAGCAGCACGTTGGCCTCGCGAATCGCCAAGACCTTCGACCTCATGGGCGGGGCGATGGCCGTTGACGCCGGAGAAACGTCGTCATTTGCAGCACTATCGGTGGCGTGCAATCTCCTGAAATCCGGCGCATGTTCGTTGGCAATTTGCGCCGCTGCCCAACGATCCATGGACCGAACCAGCTACGAATGCTTGGCGCTAAACCGACGCCTGGCCGGCACGACGGGCATGCACGGCCCCCACGGCAGCGTCGATGGGCTTGTTCCTGGGGAAGGCGTAGCCGTCGTGTTGCTCAAACGGCTGTCGGCTGCCCGTGCTGACGGTGACCGTATCCTGGGCACGATCCAAGGCATCAATGCTGCCACCGACGTCGCGGATATTTCCCGCGCGGTCGCTTGCGCAGCCGAGCGATCCTGGTCAACGGCGCGACCCGGCCGGACAACGCCTGAGTTTGTCGACGCGGAAATTGGCGTAGCTCGACTCGACGCAGCCGAATGGAGCGGGTTGGGCGCCGTGGGGATCGAACGCGTTAGTGAACTCCCGGCGCGGGGCGTTTCCCTGGCAGGGCAGATTGGCTACACCCGTGCAGCCCATGGCCTGGTGTCGCTGATCAGGGCGACCTTGGAATTGGAACGTCCCCGGCCGGATTCGAACCTATCCAATGGCATGCTAACTCGTTTAACTCGTATCAAAGGCAACGGGGATTCGACGAACGGCGAACGCCCCCTCGTGGCGATTTCCAATTATTCCACGACGGGACCATGCGTTTTGGCATATCACGCCCGGATTGAAGTCGCCCCAGTATCTCCTGGCATCTCGGTTCGGACAGGCGAAAACAACCCCGCATCAAACACTGCTGCCAGCCGAATTGTCCGCTTGAGTGCCGCGGACCCAAATGGGCTGAATACGAAGATCGAGGCCGCATTGGTCGACCCTGCCGGTTGCCTCGCGGCAGCAACGCAATTCGCTCCCGACCATCGATTACGAATTGCCATCGTCGCTGCGACGCCGATGGAATTGCGTGAAAAGCTGCGAACGACTATGAATCAATGGCAGCGGTCGGAACTGCGAGCGATTCATGCAGAGCAGGGTATTTTTTTGCGCCGAGTCGCCTGCGGCGTCGCCGCGCGTGATCTTCGTCTTTCCCGGTCAGGGGTCACAATACCCAGGAATGTTGAAGGATCTGGTCGAGGAATCACCCGCCGCGGCGGCCTTGCTCGAGGAAGCCGAGCTCTGGTTCGCAACCAATGGGCTGAGCAGCTTTGCGAATCTGGCTTGGAATTCAAACTCGGAGCTGGGAACCGACATTTTCCACACGCAATCGGCGATGCTCGTCGCCGATTTGCTGATGTTCTCGGCGTTACGCGAGCGCGGCATCACGCCGGATTGTATTACGGCTCACAGTTATGGCGAATTCCCCGGACTCGTTGCGGCCGGTGCCTGGTCGCTGACCGATGCCCTCGCGGCCACGCGTGCCCGCGCCCAGGGAATCGCTCTGAGCCGAGGCGCTGGTGGCAAGATGCTCTCAGCAGGCACGACGCACGCAGCAATTGCCGGTCTCGCCGCTGAGCACAAATTGAATGTTTGGGTCACGCATCATAATGCTCCCGGTCAGACTGTTGTCGGTGGCCAGAGCGATGCAATCGAGGAACTCGGCAAACTGCTGCTTGCCACCGGCATCGAGGCCCAGATTCTTTCCGTCCCCGGAGCGTTTCATACACCCTTGATGCAAGAAGCTCAGCCAATACTGCGAGACCAATTGGCGACCGTCAACTGGCAGATGCCCCGGATTACATTCGTCAGCGGGGTGACCAATCGTACCGTGACCTCGACAGCGGACATTCCGGAGAACCTGGTTGCGCAGATGGTCGAGCCGGTGCGATATGCCGAACTGATCGAAGGACTGGCAGCGGTCGATTCGCCGCTATTCGTCGAAATCGGTCCGCAACAAGTCCTGACGCGATTGAATCGTCGGATTCTGGCAAATCGACAGGCGCTCGCGATTGGCAGCGACCATCCGTCACGCCCAGCGAAGGAACTCCTCGTCCGCGTGCAAGCATTCCTGGAATGCCACGGCGTAGAGCTGAGTCCGGCAGCCGTTGCTACGAGGCTCTCGTCAGATCGCCTGATCGCGCCAAAGTCATCCGTTCACACCCGTATCGGTTATTTCGATGCCACTGCCGCCAGGCGCCATCGGCTGCGAAGCCAGGCGTTGTCTCCGAATGGTGCGGAGGTATCCTCGCACCATTATGCGCCGGTAAATGGCAACGGCAACGGAAAGCATGCCGCGGATTTGGTCCGGGCAAAGATCAGCGATCACGCAAGCGACCGCTCTCTTTTGCATGCAACGGCGCCCGCGTCTGGATCTCCGCTGGCGGTTGCACCCGTGAATCATTCAGCTGCGACGTTAAAGACGTTTCTCATCGACTTCGTCATCGAGCAGACCGGCTATCCTTGCGACGTGGTCCAACTCGACGCGGACCTTGAGGCCGATCTGGGAATCGATAGCATCAAGCGAGCGCAATTATTCGGCGAATTGCGAGAGTATTTCGATTTTGCGACGGCTGACCGCGCTGGCCTGATGAGCTGCCGTACGCTTGGCCAGATCGTGCAGCTTCTCGGTACCTATCGCGGAATCGACAAACCGACTCACGACGCGCAGGTCGGCAAGGCCGCTGACCAGCCATCTGGCAAAGCATCGCAACTGCGCGGACATTCGCCCGGGCTGCGCGACACAGCGGCCGCCGCTCGTCGCAATCACGATGGGAAACCGGAATCGCCTTCGTCCAATGGTTCCACGCGTAGCGCCGAGATACCAACGCTGGCCGAGCACCTGGTACGGTTCGTTATGGAGCAGACTGGCTATCCACAGGATGTCATTACCTTGGATGCCGATCTGGAAGCCGATCTGGGAATTGACAGCATCAAGAAGGCGCAACTGTTCGGCGAATTACGCGAGCACTTAGGCGGAGCAGACGCTGTCCTAAGGCAGACCAGCCTCAACGAATTTCGGACTTTGCGCCACGTATTGTCAGCTCTGGGCGAAGCACACCCCGCATTTGAAACCACGCCTGGTGTGCCGGCCGTCGCGGGACCAACGGCCAGCTCCGGAGTCCGAGAACTCGACCTACCCCCTGTGCGCCAATCGAGTGCAGCTTTCACGCAGCTACAGACGGTTCGGTTCCAGGGAACGCATGACGAAATCGGTTTTCAGTGCGGCCGAGAGCTTCGGACTCAGATCCAGGCAGGACTACGAATGATGGCGATCGAGGGATGCGATCGCGATATCGAGAAACGTCGCTCAAAGCTGAGCGGAGATGGACTGCTCGAAGCACTGCACCCCGCTGTCCGCGCCGAGATCACAGGGCTGGCGCGATCGAGCGGAGTGCATCCGCTCAGTGTTCTGGCTTGGAACGAGCGATTGGCAAGCAGCGAGTCGAAGGTTCGTTTCTTCGTCGAACGTGTCCGGGGTGCGGACTTCCGCCGCGAAGCCGACGGTTTGTGGCAAATCTCATTTTGTTGGCGCGACAATTCTCCGGTCTGCGATGCGATTGTTCCCGTTATTCAGACGCGGCAACCAATCGCAGGGCATCCACACGTTTTGTTCGGCTTGCCTGGCCAGATTGGCGCCTTTGCGGGCATCAACTCAATAGGCCTGGCGATCTTCTCCGGGCCGATTGCGACATCACCTAATGCGAGCTCGAATCGCTTCTCGCTCAAACCCGCAAGTGCATGCACAATGTTGCTGGGCGTTCTGCTCGAAACGGCCGAAGACGTCGAATCCGCCCTCGCGAACCTCCGTCGAATGAAATGTGCTCCCGGTTCGATTCTTTACCTTGAGGACCGACAGGCTGATTGCTTCGTACGAGTCGAAGTCGGCGTACGGTCGCTGCACATTGACCGGGAATTGCGGAATTCGCGAGTGGAAGGGCACTCGCTGTTCACCGGCCAATCTCATCAACACTTCGCCACGGCGAAGAACGGTAACGGCCATCGGTCCAACGGTCATCGCACATCGGTTGCGTCGCCCGAGGTGCCAGCGCCGAAGGTTTTCGCATGTGTCGCTCTGAACGTGAAGGAGAATTGCGCATGGGTTGGCTCACCAATGAGACACGGGGATCCGTCCAGCGAAGTGATGCGTATTCATTTCGGTCAGATGTTTGGCCAAGCCGCCGATCTGGTTCCGGTATCCGACGTAGCAAGTGAGCCGTTCATTCCCTCCGTTTCCAGCGAACAACCGGCTTCGTTGGCTGGCGCAAGCGTCACCTCACGGTTTGTTTTACGGACAGAGTTAAGTGCGCGGCGCGGCCGGGTACGGAAACGGCCGGCATGGTCCGGCTCGGCTTTGATCCTGGGATCGAATCGCATTTCCAAAGAATTGCGGCGCCGACTTGCCGAACAAGGCGTTCGCACCACCATCGTGCCGACGTCCGACCCAGCGACGGCACTCTCCGCGGTCGAGAGAGCGTGGAAGCGTGGACCCGCGATGCACATGTTTGTGCTCACGCCTCATGATGTGGCGGCAACAACCGCTGGCCCGTTGTCGAAAGCGTTATGGCACGACCGCCGTCATGCCGGTTTCTTGATCCCGTTTATTGCACTGCAAAGATGGATCTCGCTGGTGGCCGAAGCCGGACGCTTGGATGACGCCTCGCTCATTGCCGCCACATCGTTGGGTGGCGATTTCGGATTCTCCGGCAAGATCGCCGCCTGCGAAGGGGGTGGAATCGGGGGCTTGCTCAAGGCAATTGCCATCGAGTTGTGGGTTCAGGGCCACCGTCGCACTCCCATCAAAGTGATTGATACCTCGGCGGATGAACCCGCTAAATCAATCGTGTCCAGCATCTTTCGTGAATTGGCCACGCCCAGTTTTGACGTGGAGGTCGGTTATCGCCGAGGCCGCCGGTTCGTCGTGCGTGCCGTACGCGAACCGCAAACACAGCAACCGCAATCGACGATTGCAACTGGCGGCGTTTGGGTCTGCACCGGCGGGGCACGCGGCATTACCGCCTATGTTGCGCGCGAGCTAGGACGTCGCTACGGTTTGCGACTGCATTTGTTGGGAACTTCGGCCTTGCCGCAAATTGCCGATCGCTGGCGCAATTTGCAACCGGCCGATCAGAAGGCACGTCAAGCGGAGGTGATGGATTTCGCGAGGGCCGTTGGCCGCCACCCTTTGAAGGAATGGCAGCGTCTGGAGCAGGCGATCGAGATAGATCAAACCCTCCGGGATATGAAAGCCGAAGGAATTGCGGTCACCTATCACGCTTGTGATGTCGCCGATCCAGTGGCGCTGGCTCGAGTGTTGGATGAGATCCGAAATCATGACGGTCCCATCGAGGGGATCATTCACGGTGCTGGTTTCGGCAAGGACGCTCGTTTCGATCGCAAGGAATTGGAAAACGTCGACCGGTGCTTGCGGGCCAAGGTCGATGGTGCTGCGGCGCTGATGGAGCTGACCCGCAATGACCCATTAAAGTATTTTATTGCCTTCGGATCGATCAGCGGCCGCTTTGGAGCGAACGGGCATTCCGATTATTCGGCCGCCAACGACATGCTGGCGAAGCAGGTTAATGCATTTCGCCACCAGCGGCCAGACTGTGCGGCCGCCACCTTTCATTGGCACGCCTGGGGCGACGTAGGAATGGCCACCAAACCCGAAACCCAATTGGCTTTGGAGATGATCGGCATGCAGTTCATGCCGGCCGCCGAAGGGTTACAGCACCTGATTTCCGAACTCGAAGCTGGCCTACCCACGAATGAGGTATTGATCACAGACGATCAATACTACCGCAAGTTCTATCCGGCCGACCCAACTATCACGCCGACGCCCAACGGCGAGAAAGCGTTGGGGTTGCCGTTGGTTGAGCGTTTCTCAGGCAATCCAGGTGGGCAAATCGGCCATGCAGTTCTGGATCCAGTCGCCGACCCATTTTTGGCGGAACATCGCTTCGATAACGAACCACTGCTGCCAGTAGTCGTCGGTCTGGAACTTTTATGCGAAGGGGTCGTGGGGCTGGCGGACAAGTCCGTGGTTGGCGCACTGAAGGATGTGCATGTCGTCAGCGGCCTGCGATTCCATGGCGATCGACTCCATGATCTGCGCACCGTGGCCCACAGCACGGCTTCCCGGAAACTCCAATGCGAAGTGCAGAGCGATTTTCTAACTCGAGATGGGCGCCTGGTCGAGGCCGGCAGGGTGCATATTCGGGGCCACGTGGAATTGGCTGAAAGGCGACGAGACCTTCGCACGAAAAAACTGGTCGTCGGACGAGGTGGATGGACGAAAGTCGAGTATCCGTCGGCGGACTCGAAGTTTTACCTGGGACCGCCTCTGCGCAATCTGCGTAGCTTTTGCTCTGGCAAAGGCCGGGCCTGGGGCCGGATCATCGCTCCGCTGCCGGTGGAATTGGCCGGTGCGCACCGCCTCTCGATGGCTTGGGTTTTGCCGATCGCGGTGCTCGACGCCTGTCTATATACAACGGGACTGCTGGCATGGAGTCAGGTGGCGCCCGGAATTGCTCTGCCCATGGGGTTCGGTGAAATCCGGCTGGGCAGACATCCTGCGCCAGGCGAAGATTGCCTGGTGGAAACCTGCCTGTTGCGCACCGAACCCGGTCGAGCTTATTTCGATTTCACGCTCTGCGGTGAGAATCGCGAAGTATTGATTGACGTCAACGAATATCGAATTGATTGGCTTCCAACCTGATCGTCCATTCCGGCGCAGTCCGACGTTATTCAGCAGGCTGTTGCCCATGTTCGTACACCCCCACAGTTTGCCCCATTTGCTCCCACCCTCGGCGTATTCCTCACGCGCTCAATACGAACGAGAGACAGAATCGCTATTCCGCTCGGGCTGGTTTTTGGTCGGTGACCGTAGCGAGCTCGCGCGGCACGGCGATTTCATAACGGTCGAGCTCTGCGGTCAACCTGTGCAGATTCGAAACTCCGATGGCCGACTGATTGCACTGTCAAATGTGTGCGCATCGGCATGGCCTGCTAACCGACCAGCGACGTGGAAATACCAACCGGCCTGTGTGTCAGTACCACGGCTGGGAGTACGAAGCTGATGGACGGACGGCCCGCATCCCTATGGCCAGGAATTTTGCGCCTTTCAACCATGAGAATATCCGATTGCCGAGCTATCGAGTCGAGGCTTGCGGAGAATTGGTCTTTGTCTCGCTATCGGCCACCGTCGAGAGGCTGGCGGAGTTCCTGGGGCCGTATTATGCAGGTTGCCAGGAACGTTTTGGATCTCAGTGGTCGGGCTTCCTTGCCTGGGATGTTGAATACGCTGCAAACTGGAAAATCGTCGTCGAGAACTCGTTGGAAGCCTATCACGTTCCGTATATTCACGCGCGCACTTTCGGCGAAGATCCTGGAGAAGCTCGCAGCGATCACCTGCTTGCCGAACGACACACGGCCCTCACGACCAACTTGCCTTTCAATGCTCATTCGCGAGTCGATTCTTGGTTTCAGAAGAGTGAAGGCTGGTTCTTACGTCGGCTCGGCATCGACACAACCGGCCAGTACCAGCAGCATCACCTGTTTCCTAATCTCCTGTTCTCATTTACCGACGCCGTGAGCTTGTGCCACATGGTGATTCCTACCGGGCCGACGACGTCGCGAGCGGTCGTCCGGCAATTTGGGAGAAATGCACGCCAGCAAAACCCTGCCGCGCGAATTCTCGCTTCGGGTTGGGGGCGACTGGCGGCCCAGGTAACACGGCGGATTCTCGAGGAGGATCGTTCGTTATTCCGAGATATTCAACGCGGTACGGAAAGCAGCCTTCATCGTGGTGTGCTGGGACGATGCGAAGAACGCATTTATGCATTTCAGCAATACCTGCGACGGGCTTGCCAACTCGACAATGCCGCAGTTTCTACGATCTGTTCCGAGTCAAATCTGCCGTAGCCGGTTCCGCTATGTCGACGTCTGTACCGAAAATCGACCGCGCTCCGGCTTCAGCCGCCTCCGTCGTGCCGTCTGACAATCTCGCCGCATTTCCACTGCCGCTGACGCCGATCGAGCGGTTGTATTTATTCGATGACAGCAAGGCCTATCCGATGACCTTCTACGGCGAAATGATATTCTCCGGAGAAGTCGATTACGAGCGCCTGAAAGCAGCATGGAACCAGGCCTTGTCGCGACATCCCCTGCTGACCGCGAACATCGCAGGCTCCGCGGCAGCGCCATGCTGGGTCTCCGGCCAATCGTCGCCCGACCAAATCAAACAGCAGACTCGCGTCACCCCGGTCGAATCCTTTATCGGTTCGCCGATCAACCTGCGAACCGATCCTGGAGCGCGCCTCTTGGTCAATTCCGGTGGCAATGAAACCAGATTCCTGTTTCAGTTCCATCACGCCTGCTGTGACGGAAACGGGGCCATGCGGTTCATTGCCGATCTCTTGGCGGCTTATGCCTCGAATGACAATTCGGCAGGGTCCGCTACCGGTTTTCCACCGCTCGATTTGCAACTGCTACAAAGACGAGGAGATTTCCGAGCTGGGGCTCCCTGCCGCCAACATTGGCCTGGTCGCCTGATTGCAAAGGCTCGCGAGGCCTATGGCTTTCATACCTGCCGACCACAACTTCTCGTGTCGAGCACAACGGTGGCAGCTCAATCCGCGGAGGATGCCATTTTTCGAGGATTCGAATCCCGCCTCCTGACGCTCGAACAATCTCTCGCAATTGCCGATTCTGCTGGTCGGCTCGGTGTCTCGGTGAACGATGTGGCCTTGGCGTTGGCATTCCAAACGATCGCCCAATGGAACGATCGGCGCACCGACGATTCGAGCGACGCGTTTTTGCGGATTGTCGTGCCAACCGATCTTCGTGACCGCAGCGACATTCGATTGTCGGCCGCCAACCGGATGAGCTTGTACTTTCTTGCCCGCCGTCCCAGCGACTGTCGAAATCTGGATCAGTTGCTTACCGGCATTCACCAGGAAATGTCGTACGTGAAAAGATGCCGCGTTGGTCTCGACTTGCTGCATGCGTTACGCGCACTGCACGGTTTTCCGGCGGCGGTGCGGGGGTACCTTCGCTTGAGGCGGAGCGTGGCAACCGCAATAGTCACCAACCTCTCGGACCCCTCGCGACATGCACATCGACGAATGCCGCGCGACGCGGGTCGCCTGGTGGTGGGAAACATGGTCCTCGAACGAATTGGCGCCGTTCCGCCCCTTCGCCCGGGGACGCGTATTGGAATTGCCGTGGGATGCTACGCAGATCGAATCAGTTTATCAGCCCGGTGCGATCCTCGTTGGTTCACCTCTGAAGACACGTCACGATTTCTCGACGATTATGTCGATTCCTGGCTCCGCTGGAGCAAACAGCAACACCGCCAGTCCACGGTCGAGTCGCTTCAAGAACAATAACTGAATTTGGAGTTGGGAGTTCTCGTGATGTTTCTGCATAAGTCGCGATTGCCGCACGTGCTCGAACCTGCCAGTTATTGTTCTGACGAACAGTATCAGCGCGAGCTCGAGGTGCTATTTCGTCCTGGCTGGCAAATCGTGGGTACTATCGACGAACTACCACGAGACGGCGACTTCAAGACTTTCGAACTGTTTGGGCAGCCGATTCTATTGCGTCGCAGCGGAAATCAATTCGACGCGTATCTGAATGTCTGCGTTCATCGACATTGCCTGTTGACCAGCGCCAGCTGCGGGAACAGCCCAAGAATTCGCTGCCAATACCACGGTTGGGAGTACGATCGGCAAGGGCGAACCGCCCATATTCCGGCACCAAAGAATTTCGTCCCCTGGGACCGAGAAACGAATCATCTGGACAAATACCGCCTGGAGACCTGTGGCAGCTTGCTTTTTCTCTCGCTGAATCCCGCGGCCGTTGAATTGACAGAATATCTAGAGGATGGCCACGCGACTTTGAACCGGCTTTTTTCCCCGCCGTGGCGGCCGCTCCGTTCCTGGACCACGACGATCGACGTCAATTGGAAGATCCCGGTCGAAAACAGTCTCGAAGGCTACCACATTCCCAGCGTTCACGCACGCACGTTCAAAGTGGCGCCGACTCCCGAACGGACAACGCACATACTGGGGCCCTCGGGTACGACTTTCCGCACTGCCAGCGTCGCGCCGGGTCGGATCGAGGCAACGTTGTTCGAAATCGAAAACTGTCTGCTGCGGGCGCTGCGGCGTGAGAATAGCCGCTCCTACACGCATTACCATCTCTTTCCCAATATCCTGGTCTCGTCAACCGATATGTTCAGCTTGTGCGTAACGGCGACGCCGCTGGGGCCGATGCGGACACAGGTCGACGTACGGCTGTTTTGTTATCTGCCTCACGACCGTCATTGGTTCTTGCGCGGTTGTTGTGCAATCTGGGGGCGATTGAATGCCGCCCTATCGAAAGCGATTCTCACCGAGGACTTCGGAATCTACCCCGCGATACAACGCGGCCTTGCTTCCAGCCCGCACCCGGGCTGCCTGGGTGCGATTGAAGAGCGGGTGCATGCCTTTCAAACTTTTGTCCACGATCGCTGCAGCGCGGGAATTCAAACTGCGCTGCTTCGCTCTTAGAGAATTCTTGCAAAAACGTCGCTAAGAAATGCTTGTTTCCCGAAATGGTCATAACCGCATGACGACGCTGATCAAAAATCAAAAGGCTTGCCGAGTGTGCGGCAACTCCGACGGAAATCGCTCGCTCCAAGCCAGGGAGATGATGTTCGGACTGCGCGAGTCTTTCGAGTATATTGAGTGTGCCGCCTGCCAGTGCGTCCAATTGGCTGATGTTCCGGCGGACTTAGGACGGTTTTATCCGGCGGGATATTACGCGTTTTCGCGGCCCTGCCTGCGCCGGTTGGCGCCAGAAGCTTAAGGACGCCGGGATCAATCGCCGCAATCGATATGCCGTGAGTGGAACTGGCATCATCGGCCGCATACTGCATGCTTTGCGGCCGGAAAGGGAGTTGGGGTTGCACGCCTTGAGATGCCTGGAGCTTCGTCGCGAGGCGCGTATTCTGGATGTCGGTTGCGGGGCGGGAAATGCCCTGTGCAGCCTTGCCGCCTTGGGATTTCGCGACCTCCAGGGCGTCGACCCGTTTATCGCAGAGTCGCTGATTTACCAGAACGGCGTCCGTATTGCGAAACAGTACTTCGAGGAATTTGATCAACAGGGATTCGACCTGATCATGTTCCACCATTCGTTCGAGCACATGCCGGAGCCGGCCACGACGCTTGAGCATGTTGCCAATTTGCTTCGACCCGGTGGCACATGTCTCGTGCGAATTCCCACGGTTCCTTGTGATGCGTGGTCGCGATATGCCTCCGACTGGGTTCAACTCGACGCGCCGCGGCACATTTTCATTCATTCACCAACAAGCATCGATTTGCTAGCCACGCGGGCCGGGCTAAGACTCGAGTCGCGGCTCTGCGACTCGACCGAGTTCCAGTTCTGGGGAAGTGAACAGTATCGGCGCGGGATTCCGCTCCACGCAGCGAGACCGGCGTGCCACGAAACGCCGGGATCCAACTTCACATCCCATGAGCTGCGCCGATTTCGGCGCGAAGCCGATGCATTGAACCGCGCGGGCGCGGGACCAGGCCGCCTATTACCTCCGAAAACCCGGACCAACGCACTTGCCTGGAACTTCTGCGAACGAGGATACGCGCGACGTATGGCTTCAAGAACCGGAATGTAGAAAAAGCCCGCAACGCCGCGGGCGGCCGCGAGTTCTCCGTCGGGCACCGCACGCTGCGGGCCACGCTGCTGCATATTGTCCGCAATGTCGAAACCAGCAATTTATGGCTTGGGTTCGGCAGCCTGGTCACAGCTCGGCCTGCGGCTCGTGGCAACACGAGCCGGCATTTTTAAGATTCGCCTCGTACTCGTCATGGACGCGCCACCAGATGCGGGCCTCATTGCGCCCCTTGGGTGCGCGGTCGAGCCACTGATACATGTTCCAAAGACCATCCAGCCCGCGCATACTGGCCTGCCAAGGAGGTATTCCACTCCTCCAAATCCAGCTTACGAATCTCTCTGGCTCGCTTCTTGCCGTGAAGTTTTTGCCATTTGTCGAGCCAACTCTGGTAGTCGTCGTAGGTGGCCTTGGCGAGATTCGACCTCGACCCAATCGAGGAACTGGTCACAGAGATCAAGGACAGTGAGTTGGGGGTACGTTTTCCGGTTGTTGCAGTCGTCGGCGCAGCGGACGAACCGATGCCCACGCCGTTCCAGCTCCTGGTGCATTTGCAACTCTTCGCATAAACTCGCTTTGTTTCGCCGGGATTGTCAGTCAACGCCGTTCGACCAGCCGCGCTTTTTCCGTCACTGACGGAAATCGTGCTGGTCGCTGTCCGTTACAACTCACCACGAGAGCCAGCGGTAGGACTCCAGGGCCGCCGCTAGCCGGGGAACGATGCCGAGCCGAAGTCAGCTTGCAAGCCGCCAGGGCATTATAGCGACCCCTACGCGATTTGCGCGGGCCAATTCGACTTCGGCGCTCGTTCGGTTTGCGCAGCGTGCGCAACGCTTCGCTCGTGGCTCGACAGCGCGTGGGGAAGCCGGGACAACTCCCTCGCGCAAGCGGATCGCCAGCATTATAGACGGCCACAGCGCGGCTCAATTTCCGAATCGCTTGAGTTCGCGCGAACTGGCCGGCGAGAGCATCGATTGCTTGGTCGGACATACGCTCGGCGAATCGCTAAGAGAATGTGTGGCTGAGCACGCAGCGTTCCTCCGGGCAGTAACATCTCGCAGGCCAAGCTGTGCAGCGAGGATTTCGACGCCGGCTCCGGAATCTAAAAAGGCATTTTCGAGTCGACTAAGACATTCGCTCGGGCGGAAACGCTGGCCGCAATGGTGATCGCGACCAATGTGCTGCGAGGTTGGCAAGCGGAGGCCCTGGCCACGGCACTCGCCGAGATCGTCAGCCGGCGGAAGTGCAGCGGCTAGTCGCTTGTCCAGTTGCCGACTGTCGAAAGTGCGAAGTCGATTACCCCCTGGTGAACCGTGTCGATGATGCCGTTCTGCTTTTCGGCAGTCACGCTGCCGAATTTGTTAATCGTTACGCTGCCCAGCGAAGTGGTCAGGGTCGCTGTGCTGCCGCTGGCCGAGAGGGCATTGGTGCCGGGAGCGTCGTAGATCGTGGCCGTATCATTGCCAGCGCCGGTGACGACAATCTGGCGAGACAGGCCGACACTTTGCCCGCCCGACACGAGGAACGTATTGACCGTGACCGTGTTGACCGTGATCGTACTCGCGCCGAAATCGAGAAGGCTTGCAGTTGTGGTGCTGAAGAAGCTGCTATTGCCGTTGGTGGCCAGATTGGCCACGTCGGTGCCACTGCCCGATTCGAACACCGAAACTGAACTATAGCCACTGGCCTGGCTGACGAAGGTAACGCTCGACCCGCTGACGTTCGTGGTGCTGCCGGTCAGTTCGCTGGTGCCGGGCGCACCGTTGAAAGTGTCGTACGGGAAACTATAGAAGACGGCCGTGTCGCTCGTCGAGGCGGCCTGGGCCGTGAAGTTCGCGCAGTACAATGCACCGATCATGAAGCTTGAGCCGCTCGCAGTGCCGCTGACATAACTAAAGCTGGGCGTGCTCACGAACGTGCCGCCGGCCGAATCGAGCGTCACGTTGTCGGTGCCGTCGCTGGCGCCCACTGCATAAACCTGGGGGAAGTCGCTCAACGTGGACGTCTCGCTGCCAACCGTGAGCGTGGTTTGGCCTGGGTCGCCAACCACCGTTGCGTGCGAAGCGGAGTAGATATAAGCATACGTCGAGCCACCCGAGCCGCTTACCGTTACGCTCCCGAACCCGAAAAGTTCGCTGTAGATTTGCTGGATCGGATCGGCGATATAGCTGTAACCGTCGCCAACATCATCGACGAAGAAATTGCTGCCTGTTCCGTTGGCGACGTTGACCGTCGCGGTCGAATTGCTGTTTCCATAGATGTAGACGTTCGCCGCGTTGTTGGCGTCGAATTCGAAATCCGTTCCGATCAATTGGACTCCGCTTAAGGATTGGGCCACGGCATAGCTATCGGAACTATCGTCGAAAATAACCGTGGCGGGCGCACCAGCTTGTCCGTCGAACACGAATCTTTGAATGGCAGACATGCTGTAAGTTTGGCTATTGCCGTCGAGCGTGACGGCCAAACCGCCGCCATTGCTCAACACCGACACCGAAAGGCTGTCGCCCTGGGTCGAACCTACGGCCGTCAGCGTGTCGTCTGTCAACTGGATCTGGTTGACCGAAATCACAAACGTTTGCGCGGCCGAAGTGGCGCTGTCACTGCTGTCCTGAAGCTGCACGGTGACCGTCGCGCTGCCGTTCGTGTCGGCCGCCAGGGTGTAGGTCAGTTGGCCGGTGGGATCGATGGCCGGTTGCACGGCAAATAACGTATTGTTGTTGTTCGTAACGACGAAGTTCAACGTCTGAAAAGATTCGTCGGGCAGCCCCGTCGAGATGTTCGTCGCCCAATTGGGGACGGTTTGCGCCCCCGAGTTTTCCAGCACCGACTGATCTGCCCCCCCGGTGAAGCTTGGGGCGATCTGGCCCAAGGTGATTGCAAACGACGTGCTAGGGATCGAACCGCCCGCGCCATCGGAGACCGAAAATGTAAAGCTGTCGTTGATCGCCGTGGTATCGGTGTTAAGATAGCTCAACAGGCCGTTGTCGATGTCGGCCTCGGTGAACGTGCTGCCGGCGGTCAAAGCCGTGCCATTGTCCGAAAGCGTGCCGTGCGTTGGGGCGGTGCCAACCGTGAAAGTTAACTGCGAGTCCGGGTAGCTCACGTCGCTCACTTGCAAAATGCTTGTGCTGATCGTGGCGGCGGCGCCCACGTTCAGTGTGAGCCCGGCGTTGACTGCCAATACCGGAGGGGCATCAATGTTGAACGTCAGTGCCGAGGAGTTGTGCGCTGACGTAATCCGTGCTGCCGGCGAAGCTGGCGACGACCGTATACGTTCCGTCCGTGGTCGGAGCACCTGAGAGTGCTGTTCCAGTCGGTGTGCTGCCGGCGTAGTAGGTCAGCGTCGGATTCACCCCTTCCAGGCTGTCCGCGCCGTTTACCGGCGCGGTGGCCGGGAACGACGAGCCGGTATACGTTCCGCCCGCATCGCTGACGCTCACGCTGGGCGTGGCCTTGTTGATCGTGAACGTGGCGCTGGCGGTTCCACTGGTGTAATCCGTGCTACCAGGGAAGCTGGCCAGCACCGTGTACGTTCCCGCGGAGGTCGGCGCGCCCGCGAGTGCCGTGCTCGTGGTACTGGTTCCGGTGTAGTAGGTCAACGTCGGCGTGACCCCTTCCAGGCTGGAGGTCGTGCCTGGGAACGACGAGCCGCTGTACGTTCCGCCCGCATCGCTCACCGCGACACTGGGCGTGGCCTTGTTGATCGTGAACGTCGCGCTGGCGGTTCCACTGGTGTAATCCGTGCTACCAGGGAAGCTGGCCAGCACCGTGTACGTTCCCGCGGAGGTCGGCGCGCCGCGAGTGCCGTGCCCGTGGTACTGGTTCCGGTGTAGTAGGTCAACGTCGGCGTGACCCCTTCCAGGCTGGAGGTCGTGCCTGGGAACGACGAGCCGCTGTACGTTCCGCCGGCATCGCTGACCGAGACGCTTGGTGTGGCCTGGGTGATCGTAAATGTGGCGCTGGCGGAACCGCTGGTGTAATCCGCACTGCCGGGGAAGCTGGCCAGCACCGTGTACGTTCCCGCGGAGGTCGGCGCGCCCGAGAGTGCCGTGCCTGTCGCGCTGGTTCCGGCGTAGTAGGTCAACGTCGGCGTGACTCCTTCCAGGCTGGTGGTCGTGGCTGGGAACGAAGAGCCGGTGTACCTGCCCCCCGCATCGCTCACCGAGACACTGGGCGTGGCCTGGCTGATTGTGAACGTGGCGCTGGCGGAGCCGCTGGTGTAGTCCGCGCTGCCAGGAAAGCTGGCCAGCACCGTGTAGGTACCGGCGGACGTCGGCGCGCCGGAAAGCGCCGTGCCTGTGGCGCTACTCCCGGCGTAGTAGGTCAGTGTTGGCGTAACCCCTTCCAAGCCAGATGTCGTCGCCGGGAACGACGAGCCGGTATACGTTCCACCCGCATCGCTGACGCTCACGCTGGGCGTGGCCTTGTTGATCGTGAACGTGGCGCTGGCGGAGCCGCTGGTGTAATCCGTGCTACCGGGAAAGCTGGCCAGCACGGTGTACGTCCCGGCGGAGGACGGCGCGCCGGAGAGTGCCGTGCCGGTCGCGCTCGTTCCGGCGTAGTAGGTCAGTGTTGGCGTAACCCCTTCCAAGCCAGATGTCGTCGCCGGGAACGACGAGCCGCTGTACGTGCCGCCCGCATCGCTGACCGAGACGCTGGGCGTGGCCTGGGTGATCGTGAACGTCGCGCTGGCGGTTCCACTGGTGTAATCCGTGCTGCCGGGGAAGCTGGCCAGCACCGTGTACGTTCCCGCGGAGGTCGGTGCGCGGAGAGTGCCGTGCCCGTGGCGCTGGTCCCGGCGTAGTAGGTCAACGTCGGCGTCACGCCTTCCAGGCCGGAGGTCGTGCCTGGGAACGACGAGCCGCTGTACGTGCCGCCCGCATCGCTCACCGCGACGCTGGGCGTGGCCTGGGTGATGGTGAACGTCGCGCTGGCGGAACCGCTGATGTAATCCGCACTGCCGGGGAAGCTGGCCAGCACCGTGTACGTTCCCGCGGAGGTCGGTGCGCCCGAGAGTGCCGTGCCTGTCGCGCTGGTTCCGGCGTAATAGGTCAACGTCGACGTGACTCCTTCCAGGCTGCTGCCGTCATTGACGGTGGCAGTCGCGGGGAACGTACTGCCGTCGTAGGTGCCGCCCACATCGCTGACTGTGACGGTTGGTGTCGTCTGACTAATATTACTAATGCTGAATGTCAGCGCCGACGAAGTGGCGGTGGTGTAATCCGCACTGCCGGCGAAACTGGCTAACACAGTGTAAGTACCGACCGCGCTTGGCGCTCCGGAGAGTGCCGTGCCCGTAGCATTAGTCCCGGCGTAGTACGTCAGCGTCGGGCTAACCCCTTCCAGACTGTTGCCGCCATCAACCGTGCCGGTGGCTGGGTACGTGCTGCCGCTGTACGGTCCGCCCGCATCGCTGACGATCACGTTGGGTGTGGCTTTGCCGATGGTAAACGTCTCGCTGACGGAGCCGCTCGTGTAGTCCGTGCTGCCAGGGAAACTGGCCGATACCGTGTACGTGCCGGCGGAGGTCGGTGTGCCCGAGAGTGGCGTGCCCGTGGCGCTGGTTCCGGTATAGTAGTTCAACGTCGGCGTAACCCCTTCCAGAGCGGAGGTCGTGGCCATGAACGACGAGCCGGTGTAGGTGCCGCCGGCAATGCTGACGATCACACTGGGTGTGGCCTTGCCGATGCTGAATGTCTCGCTGACGGAGCCGCTGGTGAAGTCCGTGCTGCCAGGGAAGCTGGCCAGCACGGTGTACGTTCCAGCGGATGTCGGTGCGCCCGAGAGTGCCGTGCCCGTCGCACTGGTTCCGGCGTAGTAGGTCAACGTCGGCGCGACTCCTTCCAGGCTGGAGGTCGTCGCCAGGAACGGCGAGCCGGTGTACGTTCCGCCGGTAATGCTGACGATCACACTGGGCGTGGCCTGGCCGATGATGAACGTTTCGCTGACAGAGCCGCTGGAGTAGTCCGTGCTGCCAGGGAAACTGGCCAGCACCGTATACGTGCCGGCGGATATTGGTGCGCCGAAAGTGCCGTTCCGGTGGCGCTGGCTCCCGCGTAGTAGGTCAACGTCGGCGTGACCCCTTCCAGAGCAGAGGTCGTTGCCAGGAACGACGAGCCGGTGTATGTGCCGCCCGCATCGCTGACGTTCACGCTGGGCGTGGCCTGGTTGATCGTGAACGTCGCGATCGCGGAGCCACTCGTGTAGTCTGCGCTGCCAGGGAAGCTGGCCAACACCGTGTAGGTACCGGCGTACGTCGGCGCGCCCGCGAGTGCCGTGCCCTTGGCACTGGTCCCCGCGTAGTAGGTCAACGTTGGGGTAACGCCTTCCAGACCGGAGGTCGTAGCCGGGAACGTACTGCCGGAATAGGCTCCGCCAGCGTCTCCTACCGAGACGCTGGGTTTGGCCTGGTTGATCGTGAAAGTGGCGCTGGTGGAGCCGCTGGTGTAGTCCGTGCTGCCGGGGAAATTGGCCAGCTCGGTGTACGTCCCGGCAGATGTCGGTGCGCCCGCGAGAGCGGCTCCCGCGCGCTGGTCCCGGCATAGTAGCTCAGCGTCGGTGTGACGCCTTCCAGACCAGAGGTCGTGGCCGGGAACGTGCTACCGCTGTACGTTCCGCCGGCATCGCTGACGCTCACGCTGGGCGTTGCCTGGCTGATCGTGAACGTAGCGCTGGCGGAGCCGCTGGTGTAGTCCGTGCTGCCAGGGAAGCTGGCCCACACCGTGTAAGTCCCGGCGGACGTCGGCGCGCCCGCGAGTGCGGTTCCCGTGGCGCTGGTCCCGGCGTAGTAGGTCAGCGTCGGGCTAACCGTTTCCAGGCCGCTCTCTGGTGTGCTATCGACACCACTGACGACTCCCGCGACGAGCGCAGTGGCAGAGAATTTCGAGCCGTTGTAGATTCCGCCGGCGTCACTGATGGTGACCGTTGGCGTGGCTTGAGTGATGGTGAAGGTCGCCGGGCTGCTGCTCACGGATGCGTAATCTGTGCTGCCGGCGAAGTTGGCCACCACCGTATAGGTACCGGCAACGGTGGGAAGACCCGAGAGTTCCGTGCCGGCGGCACTGGTCCCAACATAGTAAATCAATGTCGGTGTCACTCCTTCCAGGCTGTCGCCGCCATTGACGGTGGCGGTTGCCGGGAACGTACTGCCGTTGTAGGTGCCGCCCGCATCACTGACCGTGACGGTTGGAGTCGTCTGACTGATATTATTAATGCTGAATGTCAGTGTCGACGAGGTAGCGCTGGTGTAATCCTGTGCTGCCGGGGAAGCTGGCCAACACGGTATATGTCCCGGCGGCCGTCGTGCGCGCCTGGAAGTGTCGTGCCCGTGGCACTGCTACCGGCGTAGTAAGCCAGTATTGGGCTGACCGTTTCCAGGCTGCTGGCCGGTGTGCTATCGACACCACTGACGACTCCCGCGACTAGCGACGTGGCCGGGAAGGCCGAGCCGTTGTAGGTTCCACCGGCATCGCTGACGGTGACCGTTGGCGTGGCCTGAGTGATGGTGAATGTCACCGGACTGCTGCTGGCCGAGGTGTAATCGGTGCTGCCGGAGAAACTGGCCACAACAGTATACGTGCCAGCAACAATGGGATGCGCCGCACGAGCGTCGGACCGGTGGTCGAGGTTCCGGCGTAGTAGGTCAGCGTCGGGCTGACCGTTTCCAGGCTGCTTGCCGGAGTGTTATCGACGCCGCTGACGACTCCCGCGACTAGCGACGTGGCCGGGAAGGCCGAGCCGTTGTAGGTTCCACCGGCATCGTTGACGGTGACCGTTGGCGTGGCCTGAGTGATGGTGAATGTCACCGGACTACTGCTGGCCGAGGTGTAATCGGTGCTGCCGGAGAAACTGGCCACGACAGTATACGTTCCAGCAACAATGGGAGCGCCCGCGAGTGTCGGACCGGTAGCCGAGCTTCCGGCGTAATAGGTCAACGTCGGGCTGATCGTTTCCAAGCTGCTCGCCGGTGTGTTATCCACGCCGCTGACGACACCCGCGACGAGCGCCGTGGCCGGGAAGGTCGAGCCGTTGTACGTTCCGCCGGCGTCGCTGACGGTTACCGTCGGCGTGGCCTGAGAGATCGTGAATGTCGTTGGCGTTGACGTAGCACTGGTGTAATCCGTGCTGCCGGGGAAGTTGGCAACAACAGTATAGGTGCCCAGCCGCGCTGGGTGCGCCGGAAACCGCCGTGCCCGTGACGCTTCCACCGGCGTAGTACGTTAGCGTCGGGCTGACCGTTTCGAGACTGCTGCTGCCGTTCACCGAGGCAGTTGCCGGGAACGCCAAGCCGTTGTACGTTCCGCCGGCGTCGCTGACGGCGACCGTCGGCGTGGCCTGGAGCGATCGTGAACGTGGCTGGGTTGCTGCTGGCGGAGCCGTAATCCGTGCTACCGGCGAAAATTGGCCACGACGGTATAGGTGCCGACAACGCTGGGAGCACCGGAGACCGCCGTGCCCGTGACACCGATACCAGAGTAATAGGTCAGCGTCGGGCTGACCGTTTCCAGGCTGCTGGCGGGAGTGTTATCGACACCGCTGACGACTCCCGCGACGAGCGCGGTGGCCGGGAACGCGGAATTGGTGTATGCCCCGCCGGCATCGCTGACGGTGACCATTGGCGTGGCCTGCGTGATGGTGAAGGTCGCTGGGCTGCTGCTGGCGGAGGTGTAATCCGTGCTGCCGGGAAAGTTGGCCACGACGGTATAGGTACCAGCCACGCTCGGATGCCGGAAAGTGGCGTACCGGTGGCCGTGCTGCCGGAATAGTAACTCAGCGTTGGGCTGATTGTTTCGAGGGTGAAGCTGCCGACCGTGGCACCCACGCCTTCGATGGTTGCCGTAGCCGGGTACGTACTGCCATTATAAATGCCGCCGGCGTCGCTGACCGCGACCGTCGGCGTGGCCTGGGCAATCGTGAAGGTCACGTTGTTGCTGGTCGCGCTCGTATAGCCCGGGCTGCCGGGGAAGTTAGCAACCACGGTATACGTCCCCGCGCTGTTGGGAGCGCCGGAAAGCGGCGTGCCAGTGGCCGTGCTGCCTGGGTAATAGGAGAGCGTCGGAGCGATGCCTTCCGAGTTGCTGCTGCCATTGACGAGCGTCGTGGCCGGGTAGGTGGTCGTACCGTGATAAGTGCCGCCGTTATCGGACAGCACCAGCGTTGTTGGCGCCACCGGATTTGCGATCGTCAGCGGGAGAGAAGCTGTACTGGCGTAGTTGGCAGTAACGCCATAAAAGATGGGGTTATTCGTAATCTCGGCGCTCGAAGCCACGTTCGCCAAGGTGGCCGGAGTCGGCGAGGTTGGGAACGTGTCGCTGAATGTGCCGGTTAGCCCCCCAGCCGCCGTGATCGGCGTGAACGTTGCCGGGCTACTGTAGCCAGACAAGTTCAACGAAAGAAGCGAAGTGCCCCCCAGCGTCAAGCTCCCGGTGACCGTAAGCGTATCGTAGCCGCCTGCGGTGCTTCCTTGGGCCGCGATGCTCAGATTGCCGCCACTGCTCAGGTTGACTGAGCTCGCGGTTAAGGCACCATAAACACCCGAACCGCCTCCCGGGCTGACGAAACCGCCGCTGTTGACGACGACGGCGCCGACCGTGCCGGTGCCTTCCAGCGTGCCACCGGAGTTAACCGTGGTGATGCTGGAAATATTGCCGTTGACCAGCAGCGTGCCCGAAGTAATCGTGGTGCCGCCCGTGTAGGTATTCGAATTGGACGCGGAGGTCACGGTAACCGTGCCCGCGCCGGTGTCCGCGATATTCAGCGACACCGTGCCGCCGATCGACCCTGAGATCGAAGTCGCAGCGGTGCCCTCGGTATTGAGTGCCAAGGCGCCGCTGATTGCGCCGGAGAACGTCGAGGCACTGGCGCCAGCGATCGACAGCGAATCGCCGCTGCTGTTGTCGCTGACCGCGCCAAACGTAACGCCGCCAGTGTCGCTCTGGGTAATCGTGCTGTTGCCTCCGATGGTGACAGCACCGGAGAAAGCAATCCCGAAGGTGCTCCCCAAGGTCGGCGTGCCATTGATCGTGACTGGATTGCTGATGGTTGCGGCGGCCGTGGCCGTCAGCGTGCCGTTATCGAGAACGAGCGTACCGGTTCCCAAGTCGGCGCCCTTAGCTACCGACAACACGCCGGCACCCGCGGCGCCGGCACCGGCGAGGGTGGTCGCTCCGGAGTAGCTGTTCCCGGTAGTATCCGACAGCGTCAATTGCGACGCAGCTGCGCCGAACGGGTCGACGGTCAGTGCCACGCCGGTGCCGGTAATCGGGGCACTGATGGTCGTGGCCGTGGTCTTGGCAGTGGTACCCACGTAGACGATGCCTTCGTTGGCAAAGGTCAAAGCACCGCCGGTCCCGGCGCTGATGGTCACGGCCTCGCTGGCGTTGCCGGTAATCAACAGCCCGCCCGTCGAACCCGAGACGCTGCTGTCGCCAATGGTTAGGGCATGAGTCTGCAGGTTGATGGTTTCTGCCGTCGTCGACCCAGTCACGATGATCAGTGAGTTGACGGTGAGGTTGCCGGTCAGCGGCGTAATCGTGCCCCCGGCAGTGGTCAATTTCACGTTGCTGGACGCCGTGGCGCCGGTCAAGCTGGTTACATACGATCCAGCGGCCAGTGCCTCGATGCCTCCAGGGCTGGCGGTGCTATAGGTGGCGAAGTCGGCGTCGGTCGCGCTGCTCGTGCCGACGATGCCCCAGGGCAGGATACTGTGAACCAACTCATTGCCAGTCGACGTCGCCACGCCGTTGACGTTGGTCACCAGGATCTGATTATTGGCGGTTCCCAAGGCCGCCGTCGCGGAACCAAGAAAATTGCCGGTGGCGCCGGCATTGCGCGTCAAATTGGTGATGGTCCAAGTCGCCGTGCCGCCGTCATCGTTCGAGGTGATCGTCGAGGAGCCCGTGTTCAAGACGACCGCGGCAAACGTTTCGCTGGTCGTGCCGGTGGCGTCGGCCGCCAGGTTCAAGTTACCGCCGTTGAGCGTAATCGTGCTCGTCGACGAAAGGCGAGTAGAATTATTCGAGGCGTTATCGCCTACGGTGAAAGCGCCACCCTGTTCGACCGTGTAGCCGGCGGCATTGCTCAACGAGCCCGTGGCCGTCGCAATGGCCACGGTGCCGGGCGTAAGGTTGCCGACGTTGTCCTCGTTGTTGCCGATCATCAGGTTGGCGGTGAAGCCGGCGTTGGCGTTGGTCAACGTCAGAACCTGCGGGCCGAGCTTGGTCAGGTTATTCGTCGAGCTGCCATTGCTGCTCAGCGCGCCGCTGATCGTGGCGGCGTTGAGCGTATTGATCGTGGCGGCGGAGTTCAGGGTGATGTTACCCGAAAAGACGTTCGTTTTTCCTTCGTTGTAAAGTGCGCCGATCCCGCTGGAGCCGGCTCCATTCAGAATTAGCGGGTTGCTGAAGGTACTGGCCGCACCCGGGTTTATTTGCAGCGTGGCGCCGGACCCAACCGTAATTGTGCTCGTGCTGGGCCCCAGAGCGGCTTGGGCATCTGCGGCCGTGGCGTCGTTGATGCTCACGATACCGGCGGTAATGTTCGCGCCGCCCGAGAAGGTGTTTATGCCAGCGACTCCGGTCTCGTCGAAATCCAACTGGCCCGCGCCAGACTTGGTGAAAACCAGGCTATACGTACCGGTAGAAGTGGCACTATCGGCGACGATACTGGCGGTGGAACCGAGGGTCAACGAGCCCGAGTCGACCTTGAAGTTCGCGGCCTGGTTCGCGGTCGCATTCCGGGTCAGGGTGATGGCCCCCGAGAGCGTGTTCGACCCTGCCACGCTTTCGACCGTACCACCGGCGATGATCGAGGAGATCGTGGCCGGAACCGTAATACCGCCCTGGATCTGGACGGTTGCAGAGCTCACGGCGCTGCCCGTGGTGTTGTTCAGAATCTGCAAGTTGTCCGTAACGCCCAGCGCCGCGGCGTTCTGGATATTCAGGATGCCATCTCTTACCGCCGTGATGCCCGCGTAGGTGTCGGCGCTGGTGAGCGTCAGAATGCCAGAGTCGCCGGTGACCGTGCCTTTGACGATGGCGTCCTGGCCCGCGGCCGTGCTGCCGCTGACGACCCCTGAAATCGTGAGGTTTCCGGCGCCCGTGACAGTGAGAGCTTTTGTCACCGAACCCAGGGCGAGCGGGTCGTCCAAGACCAGCGTTCCGGAGTTTACGGTGAAGGTCTGCGCGGCACTGAGCGAAATGCCCGTCGTACCCTGGCCCAGGGCGATCACGTTGTTGCCGGTGTCGACGATGCCGCCGCTCACGGTCAGGGCATTGCCGGTAAGGTTGTAGCCGCCTCCGGAAAATGAGATTTTGACCACCGACGTGACCTCGTCGTTGTTCGAAGCGTAGGCCGTGGCGCTGGCGGGGAACACCAGCGTGTCGCCCGTGGCGTTGGGCGCATTGCCGCTCGACCAATTCGCACCGTTCGACCAATTGGTATTGCCGCCGGCACCGGTCCAAGTATCCGTCGCCAGCATCACGCGCGGCTCAAGTCGCTCCGTGAACAGCCGGAACCTTTCGGGCCGGCGACGCCTGGCTTTGGCGGGCTGAAACAGTTTCTTCGCGGATGCCAAAGCGTTCCGCAGGGCAACAAACCACGGCGACCTGCGAGATGCTGGTGCAGGGGCCTGCAAGCCTCGAACCGGCCGGCGCGATTCGTTCTGGCTGGTACGCTGATAGAGAGGTCCGTTCTCGCTCGGGGAAGAAAGCATCGTAGTTACCTTGGGTACTGTGCTGAATCGGGAATTTGTGTATTGGGAGCCGCTTGCGCGAACAGGCGGCGCGCGATTCGAGAATGAATCTTGGTTTGGCCAGACTTGGACGCTCACCGCTGCGCGGTGACGAGCCCAAATTCGAAGGACGATTGCCGGCCGGTTTGCGGAGCAACGCAAAAGCCAACGCTGCTCCACAGTGCGGATAGCCGCTTCGCTGCCGGAGGAGGGACGGACGATTAACAGCCCAGAGATGCTGTTGTGATCGTGGCAGGTTGTCGAGGCAGGCGGCGCTGTGAAACGCACGCCGCAGTGCAGCGCCATTCCCACGGGGAACGGCCAGCCAGGCTACGAACCCTTTCGGCCCGCTGCCAGGATGAGTCGGCCCGACGATCGCAGGCCGAGGCGTCAATCGCCCCGCGACCCGAACCGGCCAGCAGCCCGCCCGAAGAAAGATGCTCCGTCGACAAAACCGAAAGACTGCTTACGAACGACAAGGAAGACACGCAAAACTCCTTTCGCCGCGTGCCTCCGGTGTTCCAGTGAGCAGCGCATCCAACCACGATTGAACCCGGCCGAAACGCTCCGGCCGGAAAACTCCTGCCCGCATCTTCGCGTCGACTCTCGCTTCAAGCAGATGCTCCGGGGCATAGGGCATCCGCTCACCAAACAATGCTGCTGGTGGGCGAGAGCCAGAACCTTGCAGGCTCGTACCGCCGGCATAAAGCGAAGCGTGCGCCAAACCGGGAATTTCGCTAAAGCTTGTAGAAAGCCTTATCCGAGGGCCACCAGCAAACAAATTCCATTTCAGGCCGTGGCCGCACCATGGAATCTGCTGGAGCAAGCCGTGGCATTTGATGGGTGAGATGCCGAAACGTTTGAAAACGACTTCGGTGGTCGGACCTGCCGACAGGGGGTGGTCTACTCATTGTCGAAGAGCAGCGTTGAAAGGTCTCTCGCTAGAGCCTGCAAAATCGCGGGGTCTTTGACTTGCCGTCGGATCGACTGAATCAAACATTCCTTGAAAACGCGATCCACCTCAGGCGAGATCATCATTCGAGCCGCAAGCATTCTTTGCCATTCGATCTTGGCCAGTTTGCCGCGGGCCTGGCACAGGCTCACGACCTCGTTCCATGCGGCCTCGGTCGCGGCGCCGGCGTCTGCGACCGCCTTCATTTGTTCGCAAAGCTTTAGCAGCTTGGCGACGTCGCTTGGCCCCCAGGTCGCCGCCGGCGATCTTCCCAAGCTCTGCCAGCAACCGCTGGAACTGCGCCGCCGCTACCGTCGCCCTGGCTATTACACGCCGCCGCGAATGTGAAAGCAACAGCGATGCCTGCGCCGACATTGGCATCCAGCTAACATCTCGGCCGGCCGTGAGCATCGAAGGTAAGACTGGCTACTGAGCACGCCGCCCGCGTCCGAGGCAGTCGGGCGAAGATGGCCCAAAACTGCCAATCGTATCGATTGTATCAACGGGATTCCCTTAATTCAGCAAATCAGACACTCGAAGTCGAATGGTTGAAAGAGATTAGGACGGACATGTTGTCGGTCCATATCGCAATTCCACAAAGCGGCTGCCGGCGCCAACCAGAGTGCAGCAAGCGATGAAGAAGATCATTGGCCTCTTTGCGACCGTGGTTGTCGTCATGGGCACGCGCGGGGCCCTGGCAGCCGAACTCGACGCCGACCTTGAGCCCCAATTGGTCAGCGACGTCCAATCTCTCCCAGCCGGCGAGAACACGCCAACCGCGTGTCCCGCAACCCTCCCATGCTGCGCGATCAATTGCCCCGAAGCGATTTACGGTCGCGAGACCAGCTGCACTCCCCGGCTGGCTTTGACCGTGGACGCATGGTTCATGCATAACCAGGATCGAGGGGAGCTTGTTCCTTTTGTCTGCGGCAGATCCGGCGCGCACCCTGCCAGACGCCTTGCGACTCACTTTCGGCAATCAAGCGCCGATCACAAGCAGCGTGGCCTGGAATTGCACCGAGAATTATGGCCCCGAACTCCGCTACATGTGGATGAGTGATGCGACTGCCAGCGCAAACGACGCTGCGCCACATGCCACGGGTTGGAAGGGCCAATGGAGTTACCAATCCAGCTCACAGATTACCGAACTCAATATCAGCAAGCACTTCGATCGGTTCGGCAACCTGGCCGGATTCACTTACGCGAATCTCAAAGAGCAATTGAGCGGCGTGCAATCGCGTCCACGCGAACCATCGACAACAGCCTGGATCGCGCAGAACAACCTTCCCTGGGCTCCGGCCGAGGGTTGCGGCGAGGCGGGGATTTGTGGCACCTCCGCGGGAAACGGCTTCGAGATTTTGGGCAACCCCGTCTCATTCAATCCCTTCGACTTCGCAAATGCATCACTCCAACTCACGCCCCACATCGCCCTGCGAGGTGGTTATAAGATGTTGTGGTTGGATGGAATTGCGGTCGCGGGCAGACAGGTTCCGACGACAGGGAACTTCAACTTCGTGGGGCAGGCAACCTCGCACGTTGACTCGGCTGGAGCGATTATCAACCAGTGCGCCAAGCCAAGCCTTGAGGTGACCTGGTAGTCAGATTTCGCGAGGTAAAAAAGGGCCTTCGATGGCCCCTAATTCATCCGTGCGCTCCGCCGCTGCTTACGGGTCGAGCCGCACTTCGGTCCACTTTCCGGTCAGTGAGTGCCAGGTTTTAAGATGATGGTGCTCGGGTGGCTTCTCAGTCACGCGATAATCGTCTGCGGTACTGCCCGCTCACTGGCCCGCTCGAATTTCCTCAGTGCCAGAGCACGACCGCCCTTCCAGGGTACCCGATCCCTGTTGAGCCTCGGGCCGGCAGGTGCGAGACCGGCTAAAGCGACAGCCCAGGAGCGTTTGCGGGGTGTGCGAGCGGTGGCCAGCACGCGGGTGGCGAACCGCCGATCAGAGAAATAAGAGTCACACCGCTTCCACGTAAGTTGTGACGACAGACTCGGCCAGCGCGCGTCAAAAATGGGTCGTTTGATTGGAGCCCGAGGAGACGGTTGGGGTTCCGCTACACCCAATTCAGGAACACCTGGTCGACGAGGGCCGTGTTGTCTCCGCCGTGCGGGTCGAGGCCCAGCAACTCGATGGTGTCGCGCCGGATGAGACCGTGAAGGTCGCCGTGTCGTACTCGGCGTAGCTCGTACCCGTTGGGTTGATGCTGCCGACCGAAACGCCGTCAACCAGTACCTCGAACGTCTGGTTCGACGGACCGATGGCCCGCTGGGCCGCTTCGAGCGAAACCGAGTACGTGCCGCCCGCCAGCACGACCGACTGGCTCAACGAGCCGGTGATTTGAATGAACGCCACCTGACCGCCTTGCGGCGCGTTGGGATTGCCCGACGTGAAGGCGCTGCCGTTGCCGGCCAAGCCTGCATATCCGCTGAACGTCCAGGGGGAGCCCGTCGGATCGTACTGGTAGGTGCCCGCGCCCACCGACGGCGCTTCGAAGCCCGGATCGAGCGGCTGGTTGGAAACGGCTGCCACGATCGACACCTGATCGATCAGGGCCGTGTTGTCGCCGCCGTGCGGGTCGAGCCCCAGAATCTCGATCGTATGCGTGCCGGCGGTCACGGTAAAGGTCGTCGTCGTATACAACGCATAACTGCTGCTGGGCGTGATGCTGCTGACCGGAGCGCCATCGACTAATATTTCGACCGTCTGGTTCGAAGGGCCAGCAGCGCGCTGCGCCGCGTCGAGCGAGATCGAATACGTCCCGGCTGCCAGCGCGACCGATTGGCTGGCCGAGCCGGTGATTTGAATGAACGCCACCTGATTGCCTTGCGGCGCGTTGGGATTGTTGGCCGTGAAGCCGCTGCCGTTACCGGCCACGCCCGCATCGCCGCTGAACGTCCAGGCCGAACCCGCCGCGTTGTACTGATAGGCCGAAGGGCCCGCAAATGGGCTCTCAAATCCCGCATCGAGCGGTTGGTTGGCCGTGACGTTTTGCACGGAGACCTCGTCGATCAAGGCCGTATTGTCGCCGCCCAATGGATCGAGGCCCTGGAACTTCAGCGTGTGGCTGCCTCCCGTACCGATCACGAAACTTCCGCTGGTGTACGAAGCGTAGCTCGTGCCCGTCGGGTTGATGCTGCTGACGAGTTGACCGTCGACGAAAACTTGAATCGTCTGGTTCGAGGGACCAATGCCGCGCTGCGCAGCCAGCAAGTTCACGTCATAGATACCTGGTGCAACGGTGAACGATTGGCTGATCGAGCCGGTAAATTGAATGAAGGCCACCTGGCTTCCTTGCGGTGCGTTGGGATTGTCGGCCGTAAAGGAGCTTGAGTTGCCAGTCAGGCCTGCATCGCCGCTGAACGTCCAGGCCGAGCCCGTCGGATCGTATTTGTACGCTGAGGAACCCGAACCCTCGGACGGCGTCTCGAAGCCTGGATCGGTCGGTTGGTTCGCCGTCTGCACAGCCACGAATGCGACCTCATCAACCAAGGCCGTGTTGTCGCCGCCGTGCGGGTCGAGGCCCAGGATCTCGATCGTGTGCGCACCGGCCGGCTCGAAGAACGTGCCGGTCGTAAAGGCCGAGTAACTGGTGCCGCTGGGCGTAAATGTGCCCACGAGCGCATCGTCAACCAATATTTCAATCGTCTGGTTCGACGGGCCGATGGCGCGCTGCGCCGCTTCTAGCGAGATCGAATACGTGCCGCCGCTGAGCGTGACCGATTGGCTGGCCGAGCCGGAGATTTGAATGAACGCCACCTGGCTGCCTTGCGGCGCATTGGGATTGCCCGTCGTGTAGGCGCTGCCGTTGGCGGCCACACCCGCATCGCCACTGAACGTCCAGGGCGAACTCGTCGGATCGATCTGGTACGCACCCGAGCTCAGGACGGGGATTTCAAATCCTGGATCGGCCGGCTGGTTCGTTGGTCCGGCCTGAACGGTGACGGCGTCGACCAAGGCCGTATTGTCGCCGCCATGCGGATCCAGGCCCAACAATTCGATGGTGTGCGCGCCAGACGAGACCGTGAAGGTCGCCGTGTTGTATTCGGCATAGCTCGTGCTGGTTGGCGTGACGCTGCTGACCAAAGTGCCGTCGACCAGCACCTCGACCGTCTGGTTCGATGAGCCGATGGTGCGCTGGGCAGCGTCGAGTGAGATTGAATAAGTGCCGCTGGCGAGCGTGACCGACTGGCTTAGTGAGCCGGTAATTTGAATGAAAGCCACCTGACCGCCTTGCGGCGCGTTGGGATTGTCGGCCGTGAAACCACTGCCGTTACCGGCTACCCCCGCGTATCCACTGAACGTCCAAGGCGACCCCGTCGGATCGTACTCGTACGCCGACGGCCCCGTGCCCAGGGGCGGGAGCTCAAAGCCCGGATCGGTCGGCTGGTTCTGTGGGTTGGCTTGGATTGCGACGGCATCGATCAAGGCCGTGTTGTCGCCGCCGTGCGGATCGAGCCCCAGGAACTCAATCGTGTGCGCGCAGCCGTCACGCTGAACGTCGGCGTCGTATACAACGAGTAACTGGTGCCGCTTGGGGTAAAGGTGCCGACGATCGAATTGTCGACCAGCACCTCGAACGTCTGATTTGAAGGTCCGATGGCGCGCTGGGCCGCATCGAACGAGATCGAATACGTGTCGGCGTTCAGCGTGATCGATTGGTTCACCGAGCCGGTGATTTGTAGGAACGCCACCTGCGAGCCTTGCGGGGCGTTGGGGTTGCCCGTGGTGAAGGCGCTGCTGTTGTTGGCCACCCCCGCATCGCCGCTGAACGTCCAAGGCGAGCCCGATGGATCGTACCGGTACGCCCCCGTCGCCAGGGCTGGCAACTCAAACCCCGGATCGTTAAGGCTCGGGGCGTTGGCGACCACGTTGAACGTATAAAAAACCGGCAGACTGATATTTCCGGCTGCATCCATATCTTCAATCTCGAAGGTGTGGGTGCCGCTGCTGAGCCCCGAATAATTGACCGGGCTCGTCAGCGTGGCAAAGGGCGTGCCATCCAAGCTCCCGAAGTAGATCAACTGGTCGGCCGGCGTGTCGTTGTCGCTTCCAGAGAAGGCGAACGTGGCCGACGTGCTGCTGGTTGACGACGGCGGAGTTTGCGTCAGGGTAACTGTGGGGGACGTCGTATCTTGCGGCCCTTGGGTCACTTGTTCCGAGGCAGTAGTAGCCGAAATCGAGGTTCCGTCGGGCCCGCGAGCATAGACCACGACGCCGTACGTTCCCGTCTTCCCATAGGTGTGGGAGCCTTCGATTTGCAAATTGGCGTTGATTACCGCAGGAAACCACTGACTGGTGTCGCCCCAATTGATGAAGGCCTGATAATCTGCGGCGTTGCTGTCGGTTTGACCGTTGAGCGCCCCTTTCACCGTGGCCACTAACGCGTTAGTAAATCCAACGTTCGACTGCGATTGTCCACCTCCGACACCTGCCAGTTCTACGCTCACGTCCGATGGCGGCAGGGCGGCGGTGCTCGTGGGGGGCTCCGTCCCAGGCAGGCCGCTGGGCATGGCTGACACCGTTGCCGACAATACTTGCCGGCTCACCGAAGTGCCGTCGGGACCGACCGCATAGACCACGATCGGATATGTGCCCGCCTGCGTGTAAACGTGGGAGCCTTTGACCCCGAGTCCCGAAGTGATGCTGGCTGCGAACCATTGCGAGCTGTCGCCATAGTTAATGAAAGCTTGATAGTCGGTAGAAGTATCGTCGTCCTGCCCATTGATCGATCCGCTCACCACCGCCAGTTGGTTTAACGTAAAGCCGACGGCGGCGAAGGTGGTCACTGCGTTGGCGTCGCTCAACGCCACGCCGACGTCCGACGGCGGCAAAGAGACGGTAGGCGTGGGAGGCTCAGTTCCGGCCAGGCCGCTGGGCATGGCTGACACCGTTGCCGACAATACTTGCCGGCTCACCGAAGTGCCGTCGGGACCGACCGCATAGACTACGATCGGATATGTGCCCGCCTGCATGTAAACGTGGGAGCCTTTGACCCCGAGTCCCGAAGTGATGCTGGCTGCGAACCATTGCGAGCTGTCGCCATAATTAATGAAAGCCTGGTAGTCGGTGGAAGTATCGTCGTCCTGCCCATTGACCGTACCACTCACCAGAGCCAGTTGGTTTAAGGTAAAGCCGACGCCGGCGAAGGTGGTCACTGCGTTGGCGTCGGTTAGCGAAACGTAGACGTTCGACGGCGCCATGCTTGGGCTGGCGGGCAATGGGGCTGTGGCGCTCAGCCCGCTGGGCATGAGCAGCACTTGCTGAGTGTCGGTCTCACCGCTGGCCGAAGCGCCGTCCGGTCCGGTGACGTTAAGTGAAACGTTGTAGGGAGAATTGCCCGCGGCCTGTGTGTAGATGTGAGAACCTTTGACCCCAAAGTGTCCATCTCCAAGTGAGATGACGGATCCTTGGCTGGTGCCCGAATCGCCCCAATTGATCTGCGCGCTGAAATCGCTTGGGGTGTTGTCGGCCACGCCGTTGACGGTCGCAGAGAATCCACCGACAAAGTTATTGGCGAAGCCCACGTTTGCGTACGACGTGCCTTCCGTGGCAGTAATGAGCGAAATGACGGTGCTTAGAACCCAGCGGTCCTCAAGCCGCTGCCCAACCGGGTGAAAGATATTCTGTTCGGCGCGACGGCGATTAGCAGGCGACTTTCGACGACGAAAATTCTTGACGCGAAACCAAGCGCGCATTTGCTCAGGCTCCAGCTTTCACCGACACTTCCCAGATGGTTTGAGCCTGGAACCGATCCAGGCTCGGAACGGTTCCTATTTTAATTACGGGCGTCCCGTCTTCATATTGCACGCGGTGAATTTTCATTTGTTTTTCTCTTCCACGATTCCGATTTCCAACGACCGGATTGACGCTCAGAAGGGCCGCTTTGCGTCCCTCAACGTGGGCACCGCGTTTGCGTTGCCGTTCTGATCCTAGGCAAGCATTCTCCTCATCAGGGTCGGCGGCGGAATCGCCAATTGCGCGATGCGGTCAAGAATCGGTGCGAACAAGTTCGCGTCACGGCGACATCCACCACTTGGCATGTCACATACTTCGAGTGCCGGGCATCTTGGCCCCAATCTTGATTAGCTCGGTACCTCATGTGCCATGAGCCTGGAGCCGACCTAGGCTCTTTCGCCGATCCATTTTGCCATCGCCCCCCCCGTGCCCGGCGCCACGGCAGCTTCTTGCCGGTCGAGATCCTAGGCGTCGAGTCGAAGTTCACAAAAACACTCTCGCTATGGCTGTGCCGAATCAAAAACTTCGTGGCCTAGTCGACGAGGACCGCATGGATACTGCCGAAGTGCTTTCCCCCTGCTCATTGAGATCGGCCGAAAACCAGATGGGATTCGCGTGGGACCAATGAGTTGTTCAAAATGGCGCTGGTGATCCGTAGTCAGTATTTCCGTAGTCAGTATTGATGTCACTCCCGCAACTTAGCCGAATGAGAATTCTGTGATGAGCCGGAATGCCCCGGCGGCATGCCGAAAATCGTTGGTTTGCCGGGGCAGTCTCAGAATTGATGAGCTGCTGAGACCGATGGTATCGCAGGCGTCGATCACTGCTGTCCGCAACCGCGTCAAATATCGGTCATTTTCTGAGAGACGCAATCGTGCGAGCTAACGGTGCAATTCCTGCAACAACTCCACCGCCGTATCCACTAGCATCTCGATTCCTTTGAGAGTTACGAAGTCCACGCCCGCCAAAGTCTCGTATCCCTCGTGCTGCATGGCCTGCGCCGTGGGCTCGTAACCGATCCAATCGTTGGTCAACTCGCACAGGATAGTATGGGGGAAAGGCGAGCGCTTCTTTACGGAAATGCCCCACTCGACGAAAAGCTCGCCGGCATTGGTTGCGATGCCCAGTGGGCCGATCCGCGCCGCATTGACTGGGACATTGCGCACGCGGGGCATTCCTGCCGCAGTGCGCTTGGCAGCGTCGAACATATCTGGTCGCCAGCCCAACCGAGCAATCGCCCCTTCTCGTTGGTCGGCTGGGTCGCGGCAGGGCACAGCCACATCGCGTCGAGCATAGCCAACGGCGATCGGTCCTTTGATCGAAATCGCTCGCTTCGCCGCGTCCACGGCCGCGCGCGCAAAGACCGCCGATCTTTCCCGCCAGTCGGGCGTAAACTGCACGGGAGGAGCAATATTGCCGGAGGCGCCCTGCGTGAATATGCAAGTTGCCTGTTTACCAAGCGCCTCCGCCATATGCTCAGCAATGACGCCGGGAAAGTCCGCTGACCACCTGCTGATAGCAATGCGGTCATGGAGTGCGGGATGGCAGGTAAAATTCACCAGCGTTCCCAGCACTTGCCCATCCAAGGTATCGAACCGGGCCACCCACAACTCAGGGTCGATTGGGCCCTCCGTGCCCAACACCTGCGGGCATTGCTCCAGGTCGTTCAGCTTCTTCAGCCAGGTATTCAACACCAATCCATCGGCCTTGGACACTACGCGCCGGTTATGGATGCCCTCGAAAACCAGAGAACGACCCAGCAACATGCGGGCCGGCTGCAATGCTTTGTACGCCTGCTCGATACTATCCGCGATGCGCCCTGGCAAGGTTAAGATGTAGTCTTTGTTGGTCGAACGCGAGTCTCCATTTGCCGGGATAAGCGGCGAACTGTGATTGTGGCTGGGACAGATCATCACCGCGTTGCGATCGATCCCTGTCCGCTGGGACGCCTGGGCGATCGCTGTATCGGCCAGATCGAGCGTAATCTTCACTAGGTCCAGCCCGACAATGGCAAGCGTCCGGTCGCCACTCTGAACCACAAGAGTCTTCGCAAACAGCGGGTCGTCCGTGCCCATGCTGGCGGGAGCGCCCGGGCCGGTGATGACGGCCCCGATAGGCGGAGTGATCTCCACCTTGCTGAATCCGACCCTCAACTCTCCTGGCGACGGGCCACGGCTCGGCACCTGTGAATCTTCGGCGCCAAGGACCGATGCCGGAACAAACCACGGCGCGGCCATCATTGCCACCCAGGCTTGAAGAATACGGCGGCGCGTGGAGCGAGTGGTCTCAACAACCTTCGTCATGGATTGCCTCCGAACGACGCGTCGAGTGGTTTCGATACTCTGGGTGAGGAACCTCTCCACCTTCGCGTGGTTCTTCGAGGCTCGCCGGCTGGTCAGCCCCAATTGTACTGCCACCCAACGGCGTATCAAGAAAACCTGGCTTCGCGGCGCCGCCGATCAGGCGATTCGGACGCGGCCGCCAGCGGCCGCGGCATTCGCGCCAAACGTCTGGAGATTTCGGCACGCTCTGGCGCGTGTCAGCAGGGGTCGATTGATGAGAGTCCGAAATAAAAGGGTCGCCGATTGTGGGACGGCGTGCGAGCAGGTAAAAGGCAGCTAAACAGTACAGAGAATTGGCTACTCGGCTTCTCAAAGAGCAGCGAGGTGCGAATGATTCTAACAATCTGAAAGACCCGGAAATAATTGCGTTTTGGACGGGATTGTTTGGTTGGCGGCGACATGGCCGAAGGGCATAATGCCGGCAGTTGCCTATCATTTGCGCCGGTCCTGGCGCGTTACGCCATGGAAAGCACCTCTGCGCTTGGCAGGATGTTTTTGTTACTCCAAAATCTCACCCGGCTTGGAGACGTTGATCGACACCGCGAATGCGAGGCCGGACAAATCGCCGTTCGGCATTAAATGATCTCCCACCGCAACTACGACCACGAAGAAGCGACGTGCATCGGTCCGTTTCGTCCACAACTTGGAGGCAGCCCCATGAATCGAACACCAAAGTCCGCAATCCTGATTACCGCCATCGGAATGGCGATCGGTTGGTCTGCCAACGCGCTGGCCGAGCAAACGAGTGGCAAGAAGCCCAATGTTCTCCTTATCGTTTCGGACGACACCGGCTATGGCGACCTTGGTCCTTATGGCGGTGGCGAAGGAAGAGGCATGCCTACGCCGAACATCGACAAGTTGGCGAGAGACGGAATGACATTCTTCTCGTTCTACGCACAGCCCAGTTGCACACCCGGCCGTGCCGCGATGATCACCGGACGCATTCCGAATCGCAGTGGAATGACGACGGTGGCCTTTCAGGGCCAGGGCGGCGGATTGCCCGCTGCGGAGTGGACACTGGCCTCGGTGCTGAAGACGGGCGGCTACAAAACTTACTTCACTGGCAAATGGCACCTCGGCGAAGCAGACTATTCACTGCCCAACGCCTAGGGTTTCGATGTGATGAAGTATTGCGGCCTTTATCACCTCAACGCTTACACCTACGCCGATCCGACCTGGTTCCCCGACATGGCCCCGGAATTGCGCGCGTTTTTCGGGAAGGTTACCAAAGGTTGAATGTCTGGAAACGCCGGAGAGAAGCCTCGCGAAGACTTCAAGATCAACGGGCAATACGTTGACACACCAGAGAAAGGCGTGGTCGGGATTCCGTTCTTCGATCGTTACGTAACGATGGCGGCCCTCAGCTTTCTCGATGACGCGGCCAAGACCCCGACGAAGCCGTTCTTCATCAACGTGAACTTCATGAAAGTCCACCAGCCGAGTATGCCGCACCCCGACTTCATCCACAAGTCGATGTCGAAAAGCAAATTCGCCGACTCGATCGTGGAACTGGACGCAAATATCGGGCAAATCATGGATAAGCTGCACGCCCTCGGGTTGGACAAGGACACGCTGGTGTTCTACACGACCGACAACGGCGCATGGCAGGACGTCTATCCAGATGCCGGCTACACTCCGTTCCGCGGCACCAAGGGCACGGTCCGCGAGGGAGGTACCCACCGGGCCACGGCCGTGCCAAGCGGGTGCGGCCCGGTGGAGCATTAGAACCGCCAGCCAATACCGACGTTGGAGAAGAACTTCGGTGAGTCTTCAGTGATGCCCCAACCCACACGCACGCCGAGTTCGAGATTCGGCGTGAGCAGATAGTGCGTACCGGGGCTGAAGAACGCCCGGCTGGTATCGTGCTCGGCCCCTTGCGTGTAGATTCCAAAATACTCGGCGTGAACATTCCACTTCTCGGTGATTGGAACGCGCAACACGACCGACGGAGCCCACTGATTGAACACGTCCCCCACGTCGTGTTCCGTGCCGTACCGCATCGAGGAATCGAGTCGCCAGCCGTTGAGCAGTTCCCAGCCAAAGGCGTAGGCGACGACAACGTCCGTCGCCGTGGCCTCGCCGCTCGTCGGCGTATAGCCTTGCAGAATCGTCGCGCTTCGAGGAACCCAACCGTTTTGTTCGGTAATGGCCGCCTTGAGACCGTACACCATCTGCGATTCCCGCTCGATCCTGCCGCCGCCCAGCCCTTCGGAGCCATCGTTTCCGGAAACGACGTCGCCGGCACCGCCGACCTCATAGTTCCAGCCCACTCGCAATTCGATCCGGTCGCTAATACCGTACCGCACGATCATCTCGGGAAAGCTATTGGTGGCCGCGACGTTTCGATTATCGATGAAGGAGTACGATGATTCGACAACCGCCAGGCTCTTGCCCACGGTGCTGGTGGCCGGCGTGAACGCGTCTCGATCCGTTTCGAGTTCCCGCTCTTCAGTGACTTCGGCACCGGCATCGAGCTGTTCGGTCTGTGCCGTTGCGCATTGATTCCCGCCGGCCATCCAGCCGTACAGAACCAAGACTAGAACGAGGATTTCCCGCCGCATGATCAAGCCCCCCGCTGCGGCCCGGCCGCAAGCCCCCAATTACCAGAACACGGCCAGGCGTGTGGCGAGAATGCTCGCCGCGCTGGTGCCGCTATTCAATTCTTCGGGCATCGCATACGAATAGTTAAACATCAGCCGCATCCGGTCCGAAATATACCAGTTCACTCCGAACGTCGATTGCGCGATTCGAACCCCAACCATTTGACCGTTTGGCCCTATCGGGGTGCCTGGGTCGAAAAAGTCGAGATAACTGAACCGAGCCGTCAGTTCCCAAGCTCCGCAGCCACGCGGTCGGTCGCGATGAGCACGAGTACGAATCCAAGGACGGTTGACGCGAATTGCCCCCAGCGTGCCGCTCGATGACACGTACTCGCGATGCTCGCCGGTGATGAAGTATCCGCAATCAGCATGGCAGCCATGGAAGAACACCAAACTGCCTCCCGTCTGATTGATGAACGTGCCGTACCATTCCGCCTGGGTCCACAACGGCCCTGTGGCGGCAGCGAACTGAAGGTTGATGAGCTGTTGAAACCGGGCAGGAATGCGAATCACCGGTACGAAGGGGGACGTCGACGAATCGCCCAGGTCCAATAGCGGCGAGCGCGGCTGCTGGTTGATGAGGATCACGCCGTTTTCCGGGATTCGCTCCGAAAGCGCAAGGCCGAAGTGCAATAGCCGCCCACCGTTTTGTTCGTTGACCAGAGCCTTCGTCAACCGGCCGGTAAAGCCGACCGTGCTTCCGTCGCCTCCCTGAAAGTCTCCAGCATCTGTGCCGGCGTGGAATACGCCCGGTCCCAGCGAGGTGTTCGCTTCGGAGTTTTCATGAAACCAACCCAAGCCCCAGTTTCTGGCCGGATCGAGCAGGTTGATCGGCGACCGTTCCATAAATGCGAAATACCTGGCGCTGGTTCCACCTTCCAGGCTGAAGGGCTCGCGAAAGTGACCGATCTGGGTTTCCCCAGAATCCTGAATGCTTTCAAAGGCGAGATAAACATCGCGCGGGACAACGTTACCCGACGCCAGGTCGATCTCGGCGACGTAGCGCCGATTCTCGCCAAGGTTCCCCTCAGCCCCAATTCGCGCACAGCGCAAACCGACAGTGTCTCCCAAATCGCCGAAGGTCGCCTTGTTGGCCGAACTTTGAGTCGTCCAGATGGCATCCGTATCAATACGGCCTCGCAGCCTGAACGTGACGCCCGGCCGCAGCTCCCATGTACGCGCCCACATTGGTTGCGGTTCCACTGCCGCGCTTTCCGCCTGAGCCTCGTTCAACGCGTCGAGCAAAGGCGTTTGCTCGGGCAAAGGTTCAGCGCCCCAGCAGACCAACGGCCCGACGGCACAAGGTGTGCTGCCGGCAACGATCAGCGCAGCCAGGACGAGGCAGTAGCATCGAAACTTGCGAGGCGAAATCTATCGGCGGCATTGGTTCCGGCAGCATGACGTTTTTCTTCTTACTTCAAGTTTGATCGGCCATTGCGCCGCTTGTTCGACCGCTCGAAAGGTTGGGCAAACGCCTTGCCCGGGCGATTGTGGTACGGGTTGTAGCGATTGTGACGACTCTGCGAAGGCGCGAGGTTTGTCGATCCCCGCGCGGTCGGCATCCGAAGGGTCAACATACGGTGTGGGTGGAGCATTTGCAGTAGGCCTTCTGGCAGCTAGCGATACCGGCGATTCCGTCCTCGCAAAAACGGTTCCTTTGTTTGCAATGCACCGCACCGCCCACCTTTCCGGCCAACTTCCACGGCCAAGCAGTCCGAAATCGCCGTCTCGGTAATCAAAGCACACCGTATCGCCGTAAAATCGGCGACGTTTGGGAATGGTTGCGGCACGGTCTGAACGACCGCCGCAAGTAGATTTGCTGCCGCACATCGTCGTGACTTCCTCGATCGTCCACGGCTCGTACGCATCGACATCGCCGTTTCGATACAGTCGGATCTCTTCGAGATTCGAGACGATTACCCATTCGACGCCGGCCTGTCCATGTTGGGCATAACGAAATGCTTGCTCGACCGGTGATTCGTATGGGTAGCGGCTTTGCGGAGTATCGAGCGAGTCTCCGAGCGATTTGAGCTCGCCGACTCCGACCCAATTCTCGACCTTCGCGCCCGGTGTGAATATCCCGAGAACAAAGTCCGGAATGTCTTTGCCTCTCTGCGACGTACGCTTCGGAGCGATATAGTGGGTGGCGGCCCGAGCCACAGCGGTGTAGTCGAGAAGATCAACGAACAACATGCGAAGGAACTGTTGCTCTACGGGCCTCTCGGAAAGCACCATCCGTCGAAGCATCAAATACGGCACGTTGATCGCCCGCACCATAGGCAGCGGCAGAAAACGGCCAACGTACCGCATCTGGCGAACTGATATTGAGGCATATCTCGAAGCGAGCCGGTCGGCAGTCCTCGGCCCACTTCGAGTTGCAACCACCACCGTCAGGAAGAAGTCCCGCCATTTCGACTGAATCTCAGGTAGTTCTCATTGGCTTGGCGTGCAGCTTCCTGAAATTCCGGGTTCGCCAGATGGATGTACTTCTGCGTGGTTTTCGTATCGGTGTGACCCATCAGGTCAGCAAGTCTGCGATCCGCAACGCCTTTGGCACAAGCCCCCGTGCCGAACGTATGCCGGTTGGTGTACATGACGATCCGTTCGCCATTCTCGTCGGGACCAATTCCAGCCACATCTCTGAGCGAACGCATTCGGCAGCGGAGTGCGTTCACCGTCCACGGTAGTCCTCGGCTGCTCATGAAAACCCGTCCCGTCTTGCCGTACTTCTTTAATCGCTATTGCAACAGCTTCTCCACGATGGGGATCATCTGAACTAGGAGCGGTTTCTTCTGCTTGGCGGTTCTCCGGGTCTTGTGGTGTCGGATGACGATGACGTGGGCCTCGAAATTGATCTGGTCCCAAGTCAACTGGCAGAACTGGCTCGGACGCACGCCGGTCAACCGACAAAAGATCAGAACTTGGCGGAACAAGGCATCCGTTTTTCGAAGCAGCGCCGAAACTCGTCGGGCCTGAAGATGCGTTCACGCCCCTCGGCGTAAAGCACTTTCACCTTCGAGAAGGCGTTGCTCGGAAGGAGTTCATTCTCGACCGCCCAACTCCAACAGGCTTTGACCGCTTTGATGTGATGGTTGATTGAAGAATTCGACGGGTAATGACCAGCAAGGGTTGTCTTCGACTCTTCAAGGTCCAATTTGCGAATCTCTCTCGCCCGCCTCTTGCCGTGGAGTTTCTGCCATTTGTTGAGCCAACGCTGGTAGTCCTCATCGGTAGCCTTGGCGGGATTGACCTCGACCCAATCGAGGAACTGATCGCAAAGATCGAAGACGGTGAGTTGGGGATACGTCTTCCGATTGGCCGACGTTCTCAACTCTTGCAGCAGGTCGAGCAGGGCATCCTCGGCAGCGGCTCGACCGTCACGGCCCTGGGCCAATTTGGTTCGAGAACCACCGACATTGGTACACCACCAGCCACGGTGGAAGAACGGCTTGGGACGACGGGGCATGACGCTCTCTCCTTCAACTCAATGAGTTTCAGAGAAAGCGTGCTGGCAGTCAGTCCTGACCCATCCCTGACCTTTCCGCTCGGCGGAAAAGTGGCGGGAATAGTGGCAACGGAGATTTTCGTCCGATACCAACGAAAAAGGCTCACCGCAACTCTATGCTGCGGTGAGCCTTAGGATATCGGGGCGACAGGATTTGAACCTGCGACCTCTTGACCCCCAGTCAAGCGCGCTAGCCAGGCTGCGCCACGCCCCGCGGTGCGCCGACTTTTTGTCCAAGGACCTGCCGTCGACTCACTCCTGTGCCGCGAGTATCGCACATCCCACCACCTTTTTCAACCACGACTACCCGCGTCGCAACTCGATAAATATTCGTCTCGGCCAACCTACGGAAGGCACAATTCGCACGTTTCCTGCCCAATCCGTGCGCTGCGATCCACGTGTGTCATCGCTCCCGGCGTCCTCACTCCCCGCGGTTTTGCAATCCTTCGCGTTGGGGCCGCCCGGCCGCGGCACATCGAACTATGGGGCATTTGACGAAGACCGTTCGCGCCCCTCAGCAGCCATATCTTGTGAATGTGTCCCAAAAGTTGCTTTTCCTCGCTGCCGCCATTACCTTCGATGTCGACAACCCAATCACCTGCCGTTTCCAATTCGCCGTGTGCCATGCTCCGCTCGCCCGCCCTCGCTTTCGTCACCCTGGCCCTAGCATGCTTCGCCGCGTCTACCGTGTGCGCCGCCGAGCAAGCGCCGCCCCCAGTCAACGTCGTCCTAATCATGACCGACAATCACGGCGCCTGGACGCTCGGTTGCTACGGCAATCCGGACATCCGAACGCCGCACATCGACCGTCTGGCCGCCGAAGGAACGCTCTTCGCTCACGCCTTCAGCTCGAACGCCGTCTGCTCACCGACGCGGGCGACGTATTTGACCGGCTTGCTTCCCTCGCAGCACGGGGTGCATTGCTTTCTGGGCGCTAACGGTGCCCAAATGGGACCAGACGCGTACTGCACGATCCGCGAGTTTCCCAACCTGCCGAGAATTCTGAGCCATGCCGGCTACGCATGTGGCCTCGTGGGCAAGTGGCACCTGGGGGGCAACCTCACGCCGCAAGAAGGCTTTTCCTACTGGATCACGATGCCGCACGGCGCGACGAGTTCATTCTATAACGCCGAAGTCATCGAAAATGGCACGGTTCGCCGCGAGCCGAAGTATCTGACGGATCTCTGGACCGACCACGGTGTGCGTTTCATCGAATCGAACCGGGACAAGCCGTTCTTTCTTTTCCTCTCGTACAACGGCCCCTACGGGCTAGGCCCCAGCTTGCTTGAAGACAACCCCAACCGCCACACGGCCTATTACGCCGACAAGCAACTGCCGTCGTTCCCACGCGAGCCACAGCACCCTTGGCTCTACAACAACAAGGATTATCTGAACAATCCTAAAGCCATCCGCACATTCGCCGCAGAATTGAGCGCGGTCGACGACGGCGTAGGGCAGATCATGGCCACGCTCGACCGCCTGCACTTGCGAGAGCGCACACTGGTCGTGTTTTGCGGCGATCAAGGCTGGCTGGGCGGCCACCATGGCATCTGGGGAATGGGCGATCACACCCGGCCGCTGGGCGCGTTTCGACGGCATGATGCGCGTCCCACTCATCTTTCGCCAACCGGGCCGGATTCCAGCCGGCACAAATCGATGCGCTGGTGAGCAATTACGATTTCCTGCCGACCGTGCTCGAATATCTCGGGGAACCGCCGTTTCCGCAGATTCCGCCCGTCTCCCCGGGCCGCAGCTATGCAAGTCTGCTGCGCGGCCAAACGTCGCCATGGCGGGACGAGGTGTTTTACGATTTCGAAAACGTCCGGGCCATCCGCACGCGCGATTGGAAGTACGTCCGTCGCCACCCCGACGGGCCCGACGAACTGTACGATCTGGCTCACGATGCCGACGAACGGCACAACCTGCACGGTGAAAGCTCGTCACAAGCCAGGGAAGCCGAGTTGCACACCCGTCTGGACGATTTTTTCAATCGTTACGCCGATTCAAAGTACGATCTCTCTCGCGGGGGCGCCTCGAAGAGCGGCCTGCTGACGTATCCCAAACTGCGCCCGGGCCAGCGGATCGACGGCGCGCCGCAGGCCAGCCTGACGGCAGCGCCTCGATAGTATTTCGGAAAAAGGCCAACTGGAAGTTGCGCCCGCTGCTAATTCCCCGGCAGGCTTACCTTCTCGGGGTCGTTCTTCCAGCCGAACCGCTCGGCGAACTCGGCCGGCTTGAGCGTGAGCAGTTCGCCCGGCGTCTGCACGACATACACGATGTCGGGCGTCCGCGAAGGCGTGACGCGGTAATGCCCTTTCGCGTTCAGCAGGATGATGCAGTTTCCCTGATCGAGAACGTAACCGACCAAGGATCCGGCGTTGCGATCCCAAAAATGAACCATTCGGTCCTGGGTGCCGGCAAATATGTAGCGCCCGTCGGACATGAAGCCGACGCGATTGACGGTCGAATGCGGGTATCGTTCTTCCGACAACGTCCCCTTTCGCCACTCCCAATTCTGGACCGTATTATTGTATCGGCCGACGAGTAGAAATCGGCCGTCGGGCGACCAGGCCAGGGCAGTGGCCGCTTGAACTCGGCCGGCGTCTCCGCGCAGATCCTTCATCACCGGCTTGCCGCTGGCGACCAGCCACAGTCGAACTTGCTCGTCGGCCGCCCCGCCGGCGAGGATCGTACCGTTCGGGTGAAAGGCCAACGCGTTGGGCTGCTCGCTGATGCGGAGCTCACGTTTGAGTTCGGCCTTGTTTGGATCCCACATCCTAACGGTCGAGTCCTCGCTTCCCGAAGCCAACAGATCGCCGCGCACCGTCCAGGCCAAGGTCGTCACCGGCTTGGTGTGGCCGGTGAGCGTACTCTGCAATTTGCCTTCGGCGTTCCACAGACGCACCAGGTTGTCGTTTGCGCCCGAGGCCAACGTCTTGCCATCGGGCGACCAGGCCAGGCACAACACGGGGGCCTTGTCATGGGCGAGCGTGGCACGCGACGTGTCGGAGCCGGGCTCCCAGAAATGAATCGTTTTGTCCCAACTCGACGAAGCCAGCACACCGCCGTCGGGCGACCAGGCCGCATCGGTAATGGCGCCCGTATGGCCCTTGTAGGTGTGCAGCAACGCGGCCGTTTTGGCATCCCAGGTCTGAAGACGCTGCGTGTTCAGCCCAGTGACAATAGGACGTCCGTCGGTCCACAGCGGTGGTTCTATTCCGCCCAAGCCGTAACTGGCCGATCGCTTTCCGGCCCGCACGTCCCAGCGCACCAAGGTGGTTTTGCTCACCGCCACCAACTGATCGGGCTGTCTCCACGAAACTGCAAGCAAAGGCCAGCCGTAGTGGTCGATTCTCTGCGTGATCTTGTCAGTCTCCAGATTCCACAGCCGCGGGCCTTCGCCCGACATAACGAACACGGATTTGCTATCCGGCGACCAGACCGGCCCCCAGCCCGCTGAGGGGAGCTTCTTCAGCACCGTTAGCTCGGGCATCTTATAAACGACCGACTTGTCGGCGCTGGCCAGCAGCAACTTCGTGCCGTCGGGCGACCAGCAAGCGCTGTAATGCACGGTCGCGGCTGCCCCGAGCGTTTGCTCAACTCTGCCCGACGTTGCATCGACGATCGATGCCGACCCCTCCGCGACGGTGAATGCCAGTTGATCGCCGGCGGGCGACCAATTGAGCGCCAGCACAGGCTTGCCGATTTCGGCGACCGGGCGACCTTGTTCGGCTTTGGCGTCCCACATCCAAATCCAGCCGCTATCGCCGCCGACGACGGCCAGCCGATCTCCAGCGGGCGACCAGGCAAGCTGCCGCGTATATTCCTTGAAGTTTTCGAAGACACGCAAAGGCTGACCGGTGGATGCCTGCCATAGGCGCAGCTTGCAGTCGTAGCCGCCGGTCGAAGCGATCACTTGCCCATCGGGAGACCAGGCAATGTCCAAGACGCGCGACGTATGCCCCAAGAGCACCCGGACGAGCGCTCCAGTGGTCAGATCCCAAATGCGGATCGCGCCATCTTCGCCGCCGGTGGCCACGAACTTTCCGTCGTAACTTTGATCAAACGTCATGATCTCACCGCGATGACGCCGGGTTTCCAACGTCCACGATAGTGCGCCAGCCAGTTTTGCGGGGCGGACGACGAGCGATGGATATGCGAATTGCTCGCCGGGTTTTAACTCGAACTGCTCGGGCTTGATCTCCGTCACCGGCTTTTCGGCCTCGGGCTCCGTCTGAGCCCGGACGGCAGGAGCCGCGAAAACCAACAGCAGCCAACAAACCAGGACCACGACGAACCTGCCGCCGAGTTGGTCCCGTGCGGCACGTTCTCGGCGGGCTCGGTCGATCTGCGACATCAGTCCAAGTAGATGAATTCGTTCAGATTGAACATGGCCAGGCAAAGATCCACCAGCGCCGCGGCGTCGGACGCTGCGATCGACTGCTCCGGCGGGGCAGGGGAGGGGAGCGCCAGATTCTCATCCGCCGTCGACTTGAGTTGCGCCGACTGAACGGCGAGAAACTTCTCGGCCGCGACGACTTCCTGCGCAGTCGGCGATCGACCAAGCGTGCGCTCGTAAAGCAAGTCGATCTGCGCAGCTCGACCGGGCCTGGACTTGCGGAGCACGTAGCCCGCCAGATCACGCGCCGCGGAGAGCGAGAACTCCGAATTCAACAACACCAATGCCTGCGGCGCGGTCGTCGAAACATTCCGTCGCGGGCAACTGGCGTTCGTATCGGGCCGATCGAAGGCTTCGAACAGCGGATAACGCAGGTTGCGCCGCACAAACAAGTAAATGCTCCGCCGCCGATGATCGTCTTCGTTTTTGCTGGTCTTCCATTGCCCCTTGAGCAGCGTGGCCAGCATCTCGTCGGGCAGCGGCGCCATTACGCCCGGCCCACCGCGGCCGTGCTCAACCGCTCGGCCGAGGCCAGCATCGCGTCACGAATCGCTTCGCCGTCGAGCCGCCGCCGCTCGAAGCGCAGCCAACAGCCGGTTCTCCGGATCGACTGCCAGCGAGTGCTGCCAATTGGCCAGCGCATCGCGCGATTGGTCCGCCGACCAACCAACCGCCGCCGGGCGGCTGGCCTGCCGGTACGTGGCGCTGGTTACCAGCAACCGGTGCAGTCGTTTCATGCTCCAGCCGTCGCGGATCAACTCGCGTGGCGAGCCAATCGAGCAATTCGGGATGGCTGGGCTCTTCGCCCATCAGGCCAAAATCGCGCGGCGTGCGGCACAATCCCTGGCCGAAATGCTGCTGCCAAATCCAGTTCGCCAGCACGCGCGTCACCGAGCGGATGATCGGGCTGCGTCAGCCAGCGAGCCAGCGCCGTCCGCCGGCCGCTGCCACTCGCCCCTTCGACGGAGCCGCGGAACGCTCGCGCCCGCGGCGTTGACGATCCGCGGAAAGGCCGGCTCTACCGTCGGCCCGGGCGGCGGAAATCGCCGCGCACCATCACGTGGCTGACCGGCACCAGGCCGCTTTCGCGCACCACGCGTCCCGCAGGCTTCGACGCGAACAATTCGGCCGTTTCGAAGATCGCCCGCAGCCGGTAGAAATCGGCCTGGCTGATCGGGTCGTACTTGTGGTCGTGGCACTGGGCGCAGCCGAATTGCAGGCCGAGAAACACGGCGCCGACCGTCGAGGTGATTTCGTTGAGCACCATGTGGCGGCGCTCTTCCTTGAGATTGATGTCCGGCATGTCCGGCCCGGCCAGCAGAAAGCCCGTGGCCACGGCGGCCTGCGGATCGTCGGGATGCAGTTCGTCGCCGGCGATTTGCAGACGAATGAACTCGTCGACCGGCAGGTCGCGGTTCAAGGCCTCGATGACCCAATCGCGATATCGCCAGGCCTGCGGGGCGAACTTTGTCATGCTCGAAGCCGTCGGTTTCGGCAAACCGGGCCAGATCGAGCCAGTGCTGACCCCAACGCTCGCCATAAGCCGGCGAGGCCAACAGCCGATCGACCACGCGCTCGTACGCCTGCGGCGAATTGTCGGCCAGAAACGCCGCCGCATCTTCCGGCGTGGGAGGCAGCCCGGTCAGATCGAACGTCACGCGCCGCAGCAACGCCCGGCGATCGGCCGGCGGCTGCGGACGCAAGCCCTTCTCTTCGAGTCGGGCCAGGATGAAGCGATCGACCGGACCGGTCGGCCAGGCCTTGCCCTTGACGGTTGGCACCTCGGGCCGCACTAAAGGCCTAAAGGACCAATGCTCGCGGTCGAATTCGCCGATCGGCTCTTCGTGCAGCTTTTGATCTTCGGCCGAGCCTGCCGCGTCCTTGGCCGGGACGTTCACCGTGGAAATCGGCTCCTCCGGATCGGCATCCGGATCGCGTGGCGGCGCGGCGTAGACGATCGAAGCCTGCGCGAGGCAAACGAGCGACGCGAGAACGAACGCGCATACTGCGTAGGGTGCTCTGTGAGCACCATTCCATCGCCCTTTTCGAACTGCATCGCGGCTATTCATCGCCCAATTCACCCGGTATTCGCATTCGCGAGTCAACCATCGGTGCTCGCAAAGCACCCTACGATATACGCTCGCTATGTCAGGACGTCGGTAATCACCCGGCCGGCGACGTCGGTCAGATCGCTCGTTGCGGCCGTTGTGGTAGAAGGTAAGTTTCTCGTGGTCCAGCCCCAACAGGTGCAGAATCGTGGCGTGCAAGTCGTGGATGTGGACTTTGTCCTGTTCGGCACGCAGGCCCAACGGATCGGTCGCGCCGTAAGCCATTCCGCCGCGGACGCAGCCGCCGGCCAGCCACATCGTGTATCCCCAGGGATTATGGTCGCGGCCGCTTCCCCCTTCGCTCATCGGCATGCGGCCAAACTCGCCGCCCCAAATCACCAGCGTATCGTCCCATAGGCCGCGACGCTTCAGGTCGGCCAGCAAGCCCGGCGATTGGCTTGTCCGTGCGGCGGCAATGCGGCTGTGGTTGCTCGATCACGTCGCGATGCGCGTCCCAGCCGTTGGTGTCGCCCGAATAAAGCTGCACAAACCGCACGCCGCGCTCGACCAGCCGGCGCGCAAGCAGGCAACGCGTGCCGAAGTCGTCGGTCTCTTTCTCGCCGATGCCGTACAGCCGCCGCGTTTCGGCCGTTTCCTGCGCGCAGGTCGACCAGCTCCGGAGCGGCCGACTGCATGCGAAAGGCCAATTCATAAGCCTTGGTCCGCGCCGATAGTTCGTCGTCAGCCTGGCGGCCGGCCAGGTGCTCGGCGTTGCGCTGGTGGATGAAATCGAGCATGGCCCGCTGCTCGGCCGGCGAGATCGCATCTTGCGGACGAAGATTGAGAATGGGGCTGGCCCCCGGACGCAAGGGCGTCCCTTGATGCACGGCCGGCAGAAAGCCGTTGCCCCAAGCCGCCGCTCCGCCTTTGATCGCTCCGCCCGGGTCGGGCAGAACGAGGAACGCCGGCATGTCGTGGTTCTCGCTTCCCAATCCGTAGCTGACCCAACTGCCCAGGCTGGGCTTGCCCATCAGGATCGAGCCGGTGTTCATCTGATACACCGACTGTGGATGATTCACGCTGTCGCCGTGGCAACTGCGGATCACGCACAGGTCGTCGGCATGCCGCGAGATCTCCGGCAGGAAGTCGCTGATCTCCAAACCTGATTCGCCCGCGGGCCAACAGCGGACGCACCGGGCCCAACAGCGGGTTCGTGGCCACCTTGCGCCGCGTCATCACCATGCCGTAGCTGGTCAGGCAGCGGCTGGCCGGCGTATTTCGTCAGCTCGGGCTTGGGGTCGAACAGATCGACGTGGCTCGGCCCGCCGTGCATGAACAGAAAGATCACTCGCTTGGCGCGGGCCGGGAAATGCGTCGCCGGCGGCGCGGCCGAGTTCGACGCCCGAGCCAGCCCGTCTTCCCACAACAGAGTCGACAGCGCGACGGCGCCCAATCCGCAACCGGCCTGGCGGAGGAAATCACGGCGGTTTCCCAATGGGGTCGGATCAACCATCAGCGGGACTCGCGGGCGGGTTCTTTTATCTGGCCATCTGGGGGGAAAGGTTATTGGACCATGACGGTGGGGAGGTTGTCAAATTCTGAATACCTCTCGGTCGTGGGTCAGCCTGAAATGCGGAACTCCGGAACCGCCCCGTCCGCGCTGGCCTCACGCATCAAGCGTCAATGCCTCGGGCGATTGCATGAATTCGATTATCGATCGACGTCTAAATGGCCAAGGGCCATCATCGTTGCCGTAATCCCATTCAAAATACTCTACAATCTCTGACGCGGTCCACGGCCCGAATGACGCCATATATCAGGCGTAGTAATCCTGGAGTTGGCGCCAATCAGCCTCGGGACGCTTAAGAAGAACGACACGTTCGTCACGAAGAAAAATCAAATGGGCCCGTTGTTCGAGGTCATGCGACATGGAATCTGCAATGGATGCAAAAAGCTACTCGGCGCCGGTTACGCTCGAACTAAATGCCCACGGCCAGACGTATCCGGTCGCACAGGTCGGCAACGGAACGCTCATTTTGCGCGACCCACGGCGACTACCGCCTGGACCTGCGGAGATTATCGTAACCATTGCCGGCGATCGCAAAGTACACGATGTCGTGCTTTGTCCCAGTTCGGACGATGACGACGCAGATGAAGTCTTCTTCTGGTAATGCCCGCTCACGCCCGGCGCGACTTCAAGCGGGGAGCGTCCGACGGCAAGCCGGTCAGCTCCAAGCGGCAACAGCCCAAGTCGATGGCCGATAACGGCTCGTTACGCTTCGCGGCGGGCGAGACGTCGGGGTGCAGAGCGTACTCGACAAACCGGCCACGCTTGGTGGCCGTCACTAGGCCGGCGTTGCGCAGCACGCCCAAATGGTGCGAGACCTTGACGACCTCGTCGGTCAGTTCGGCCGCCATGTCGCCGACCGTCTTCGGGCCGGCAAACAAGCAGGTCACAATCCGCAACCGCTCCGGTTCGGCCAAGGCCTTCAACCGCCGGGCACACACTTCGAACTCTTCCACCTGCTTCATAATCGCTCCGGCCCGATCCTCCAAGATCGCAGCCCCCCCGAGACAGTAGCTTGCCGGACATTCAAACGGTGGTTAGAGTGTTAGATCATCCTGCCCGCATGATTTTAACCCACGACGCCGCGGCTGGCGACGGGCGGGAGCCGGAAAGTTTTCCATGCGCGAATTTGCCGCCTATTTGCTCAGTGCCGCCTTGCACGTCAGTGTGCTGGGGGTATTGAACTCGGCCTTGGACGAGCCGCCGCGGTTGTTGCGAGTGGAAATGGGCCGGGCCTCGGTCGAAGCCGTCGCCGCCCACGCCTCGCAACCCGTGGGCGTCGTCGATCCGGACACGGCCCTGCTCGAGGAAACCGTGGCCGGGGCCGAGCGCGAACCGGCGCCCGAAGAACTCGACGCCGAAACGTTGAGCGTCACCCGGCAAAGGCCTTGGCTCGAATTGGCCCGTCGCGACGTAGCGAAGGACGAGGAAACGGTTCCGCTTCCGCCGCCACCCACCGCCCGGCCGAAACTGACGGAGAAACCGCCGGAGCCCGTCGAGCCGCTGGTGCTGGAAAAGAAGCAAGCCCGGCTGCCAAAGGTTGAAGAAGTTGCCGAGGAAGCCGCCCAGGCTTCGGTGGCCTCAGCCCCATCCCGGGCCCAGGCGGGCGCCGAAGACGACGAGTTGCCGCCGGCGCTGGTTTCCAATCCCGCGCCTCCCTATCCGCCCGACGCCCGGGCCGCAGGTCAACAGGGCGTGGTTATGTTGCTGGTCACGGTCAGCCCACAGGGCACCGTCGAGCGGCTTTCGCTGTACGAATCGAGCGGGTTTGCTCCGCTCGACCAGGCGGCCTTGGCAGCCGTTCCGCGCTGGCGGTTTCAGCCCGGCAAGCGGTTGGGCGTGCCCACGCAATACGACGTGCGCGTGCCGGTGCGGTTCAGCATTCGCAACTGAGAAACTCGAGAAACGAAGGCCGTCAGGCGTGGACCGGTTCTGGCTCGGTTTCTGCCGCCGAAGCCAAGGCCGGCTGTGGGTTCGTAGCCGATGATTGGGCGGCTGCCCGAGCCTTCCGCACCAGCCAATAAAAGTAGCCGCTGAAGGATGCCAACAGCGTGAAGGGCATCGACATCATGAACAGAATGCTCCACATGTAGGCGCCGACCAGGTCGCCGTGCGCCGGATCGTGGGCACCCAAGCCCGCCTTGCAGGTCGGACAGGCCCAGGCCGCCTGTGCCAGGCAGAGAACGGCAACCGCCACCAAGCAGGGACGCAGAATCGATCGCAGCTGTATTGATCGGAACAGATTCGATTGCAGTTGGGGCAAACGTACACGCATCGAACGGCTTCCTCGCTTACGGCATTCGCTCCGCCGAGCCGGCGGAGACGGCTACGCCGGCCATTGTAGGCTTTGGTTTGGCTGGCGGGTAGAGGTGGTAGAGCATCACGTAGATCACCACGCCCGTGACCGACACGTAAAGCCAGATCGGGAACGTCCAGCGGGCGATCCGCCGATGCCGCTCGCGCCGATCCTTCAATCCGAAGTAGATCGTCGTCAGAGCCAGAAACGGAACCGTCGCTGCCAGCAGCACATGCGTCAACAACATCGAATAATAGGCATAGCTGATCGGCGGGCCGCCGCCAAAGGGCACCCCGCTGGCGCCCGTGCGGCTCTTGAGATCGAAATGGTAGGCCAGGTAGCAGGCGAGAAACAGGCAACTAACGACAAAGGCCGTGAGCATGACCCACTTATGCGCCTGCTCGCGACGCCGTTTGATCAGCACCCACCCAGCCACCAGCAGCAGCGTGGCCGTGGTATTGAGCACGGCGTTCACCAGCGGCAAATCCTGGAGCGAAAAAGCCAGGAGTGGAAAGGCCAGCAACGAACCGGTCGCCACGCTCACGCAGCGCTCCTTGATGCCGACGGCGGCGGGCTTAGCGTCGGCTTGCGGCTTCTCGTCCGGTGACCTGGGCTTTTCGTCCGGCAGCGTGGCCTTCTCGTCCAGCAGTTTGTCGACGCCCTTCTTCGAGCGCGATCATCTGGGCCGGATCGCCCGTGCTGAAGATACCTCTCCGAACGCCCTGGCGATCGATCAACAGCAGCCGCTCGGTATGGACCTTACGATCGATGGGCATGGCAAACACGTCGGCGCAGATGCGGCGGATGGCGTTGAAGTCGCCGGTCAAGAACCGCCAGCGATCGCGCTCGGCCCCAAAACTCTTGGCGTAATCGCCCAGCACCTGGGGCGTGTCATTGTCGGGGTCGACCGTAATGCTGACGAACTTCACGTCTTTGCCGCGCAGTTCCTGCTGCAACTGCGAAATGGCCACGTTGATCTGGCGGCACGGCCCTGGGCAACTGGCAAAGAAGAAACTGCCGATCCAGACCTGCCCCTCGAGACTCTTGATCGCATAGCTTTGGCCGCTCTGATCGGTCAGCGTCACGTCGGCCACGTCGCGGATCGAAGCCTGACGAGCGGGCGCGGCGGTGACGTCGATTGCGGGCTCGGCCGACGAGCCGTAAGCGTCGGCTGCCGTTCCGGCATAGTACGCATCCGAATTCCGGACCGAGTAAATGCGCCAGGCGGTGAAGCCGGTGTAGGCAATCAACGCGGCAAGCAGAATCGACAACCAAACTCGAACGGCCAGGCTCATAGCAAATCTCCCGTGGTACGATAGCCGGCCATCTTCCAACTCAAGGCCCAGGTCACCGCGGCAAACGCGAGCGTTACAAGCCAGCAAGTGGCCGCCGAGGGGAGGCTGGGCTGGCTGGCCGAGACGATCGCGTCGCCCACCTGCCAGTGTAACAGATGACGAAGTCCGGCGACTCCGTAGGCCAGCGGATTGGCGCGTAAAATCCAGGCCAGCGGCCCCGACTCGGCGGGGAAAAACGCCCCCGACAGTAACCACATGGGCAACAAAAACACGCTCATGATGGCATGAAAGCCCTGGGTCGAATCCATCCGCCAGGCAATGACAAAACCTAGCCCCGTCAGGGCCAGGGCGACGACAAACAAAAACACGATCGTGGCCGCCAATTCCAGGGGCGTCAGCCGCAAGCCCACGAACCAACCGAGCGCCAAAAAGAAAAGCGCCTGCACCAGGGCGATCAGCGTGCCGCCCAGCAATTTCCCCAGCACCATCGACCAGCGCGGGATCGGCGCCACCAGGACCGACTGCAAAAAGCCCTCGCGGCGATCTTCGATGATCGAGATCGTGGCGAAGATGGCAGTAAACAACAGAATCAACACCACCGTGCCGGGAAAGAAATACTTGCCGTAGCTGAGCGACGACCCGTTATCGGGCGCCGAGAACGATGGGCCGAAGCCGGCCGCGAACAGCACCCAGAACATCAGCGGCTGACCCAGCGCCCCGATCACGCGATTACGCTGGCGGAAGAATCGCACCAGTTCCCGCGAGCAAAGCGCCAGCACCACATCGCGGGCGCGAACCGAATGCGTCAGCGCCTGGCGCGGTTCGATCGTTGCAGGAATCCCGGCGGTTATTGACATGATGAACTACCAGCAAGCTCGCGCTTGCCGCTCGCCACTGAATACTGACTACCGGCTACTGCTGTTTTTCTCATCCGTCCAAAACCGATGGCCGGTGCGGGCAATGAACACATCTTCCAAAGTTGGTTTGCCGAGGGTGATCGAGTGGATCTGGCCCGGAAACGCTTCCACCAACCGGGCAATCCAGACGTGCCCCTCGCGCTGCTCCAGCCGCACGCGACCATCGACCACGGCCGCCGCGATGCCGAATCGCTCTTGGATCGAAGCGACCAGGCCCGTCGGATCGTCCGCTTGAATGGTAATCGAATCGCCGCCGACGGTCGCCCGCAGGCTATCGGGCGTGTCGAGCGCCACGAGCGAACCCCGGTTCAAGATGGCCAGGCGATCGACGCGTTCGGCTTCTTCCAGCAAGTGGGTCGTGAGCACCACGGTCACGCCATCTTCGTCGCGGATCTGGCGCAGGTAGTTCCACAGGTCGCTCCGGGCGCCAGGATCGAGGCCGGTACTCGGTTCGTCCAGCAGCAGCAGCGGCGGGCGGTGGAGCAAGCCCTTGGCCAGTTCCACCCGGCGGCGCAGGCCCCCGGAGAGCGTCTCGACCAGATCGCCAGCCCGATCCGTGAGCACCAGCCGCTCGAGCATCGCGTCGGCCTGGCGGCGCAAGGCCGGCCCCGTGAGCCCGTACAGCGGACCCTGGTAATGCAGGTTCTCACGCACGGTAAGTTTTTTGTCGAGACTCGGCGCCTGGAACACCACGCCCAGCACCGAGCGAACCTGGTTTGGCTGCCGAGCCACGTCGAAGCCGAAGATGCGGATCGATCCGGACTGAATCGGAATCAGCGTCGACAACAGGCGGAAGAGCGTCGTCTTGCCGCCGCCGTTGGGACCGAGGATGGCGAACAACTCGCCGCGCTGGATCGAGAGATCGAGATTGTCGAGTGCCCGCCGCGAACCGTAATCGTGGGTCAGCCCAGCGGCACGGATGGCCGGCAATGACGACTCGCCGGCACTCCCGTCGTCAGCACTGCCCGATCGAGGATCCCCCGATTGAAGATTCACTGAAGCGACAACCGCCGGCGCACTACGAGCCCCCGCAGCCCCGTCGTCTTCCAATCGCCAAGGGCCGTTCCCCATTACACATCTGTATTCTCGGAACTTCCGTGTTCTCTCAAAATTCGTGTTCTTGCCAGTGCCAGAAACGGTTCCGGTCAATGCTTGTGTGGCGGATTGGCCGGGGACGCGGCGTGACCATGCCCGCCATGCTCTTCGTTCCGCTCGGCGGCACTTTGCGTCACCAGATCATCGGTGTCTTTTTGCGTGGCCACGTTTTCCTGCCGCTCGGTGGAGTAGGTGCGAACCCGCAGGCCGACGTCCGGCACCAGCGCCAGCACCAGGAAGATCGACATGATCGAAGCCGGAATCGTCAGCACGTACTTCCAATCGGCTTCGTATTTCAAGTGCATGAAGAAACAGATCACCAACCCGGCCTTGAGGCAGGAGACCATCATCATGAACAACCGGCCGACGCCGATCGGCAAGTGGGTCCGCCACAGATCGGTGTAGGTCAAGAACGAGCACATGGTCAGCAGGCAGAGTGCCAGGAACACATAGATATATTTCGCAATTCCATGATCCACGTGGGCGGCCGGGTAGCCGTCGTAGCCTTGGTGCGGCGGATGCGAGTGACCATGATCGCCTGTGGAATGGTCGGTTACGGAATGGTCGGTCATCGTTCAGACTCCACAATTTTCAGCCGGCAAACACACGCTTGCCGATCGGCGGCCTGCCCAGATCTCTCAGAACAAATACAGGAGCGGAAACAGGAAGATCCACACCAGGTCGACAAAGTGCCAGTATAGCCCGATGTTCTCGATCATGCCGGCCTTTTCCACCGACAACGTCATCCGCAGCATCAGGGCGAAGAAGATCAAGCCGACCAACACGTGAATGGCGTGAAAGCCCGTCAACGTGAAGTAGGTGCTGGCCCACATGTTGCCGCCGGGAATCACGATCGGCATCTTCAGCCAGTGGTAATGGTCGTTCAAGCCGTGCAGTTCGGCGTGCGACTCGCGTGGCGGGATGGGCATGATCCGCGCCGCCAATTCGACGATCGAAGCCCGATCCTCCTTGGCCGACAACTCCCTCAGCTTGTTTTCGGCCAGCACCTGGTTCTTCTCTTGCTGTTCCGTCGTAATGACGGCCAGATCCTGGTCCAACTGGGCCTGCGCGACTGAACTTCCTTCTCGCTGGCCTTGCGCTTTTGCAAATCGGCGATGACGGTATTGGCCGCGGCCTTCACGTCGTTCTGTCGCTTGGTGAAGTCCTGGTCAATCGCGCGCAGCCGCAGCCGCACGGCCGAACCGTAGTTCAAATCCGGCTTTTCGTAGATTCCGCTACGTGGAAAGGCGGGATAAATCCCGTGAGCGAACTTGGCGTTGTATTCGTACCCCTTCACCCCGAGGAACAGCGTTCCCAAGGCCAAAGTCAGCGCCAACCAGAACTTCGTGGCGCCCTGCTTCCCCGAGCGACACGATTCCAACGAGAGCACGATCGTCACGCTGGAACAGATCAGCACGAACGTATTGAAGGCCCCGATCGGCTCGCTCAAGTGAACCGCGTGCGTAGCGGGCCAGGTCTCGGCGCCGAACCGCAACACGATGTACATGCCGATCAATGCGGCGAAAAACATGATCTCGGTCGAAAGGAACAGCCACAAGAACAGCTTGCCGTTCGGAAGCGGCAGCGCGGGCTGGTACTCGAGCTTCGGCGGATGAAGAGCGTGAGCTTCGGCCATGATAAGCTTCGTATTCTTTCTATTAAACAAACGCTATTAAACAAACGGTCCCAACATCAACATCACCAGCAGCGTCGGCAGATAGACCAACGAGGCTCGCAACAGGATGCGGGCCGTTTCGTCGTTGCGACGATAAAGAAACAACGCGGCACATGCCAACTGGCCGACGCCCAGCAACACGGCGCCCGCAAAGTACAGGGGGCCTGCAAAACTCACCACCGCCGGTACCAGGCTCACCGGCACCAATGCCAGTGCCGCGACAAACGCCTGCACGCCGGCCCGGTGCCCGCTCGGGTCGACGACCGGCAGCATCCGCATTCCGGCAGCCGCATACTGAGCCCGATAGATCCAGGCAATGGCCATGAAGTGCGGAAACTGCCACAGGAAAACGATCAGAAACAGCGTCGCCGCAGGCAGGCCCAGCTTCCCGCCGACGGCCGCCCAGCCCATCAACACAGGCAACGCCCCGGCCACCGCGCCGACCACCGTATTGAGCGGCGTGCGCGCCTTGAGTGGCGTGTAGCAAACGACGTACAGCAACCAACTGGCCAAACCGATTCCGGCCGTGAGCAAATTAACGCGGACCGCCAGCCACACGACGCCGACAATTCCCGTGCAAATTCCGAAGGTCAGCACTTCACCAGAGCCCAGCCGGCCAGCGGGCAGGGGACGCTCCGCCGTTCGCGGCATGTAAACGTCGCGATCGCGCTCCAGCCATTGATTCGAGCGCGCTTGCGCTGGCGGCCACCAGAGCCGTCCCCAGCAGAGCGTGCGCCAGCACCCAACCATCGGGCGCGTTCCAACGGGCCACACAACCGGCCACGACCACGGTCACCAATTCGAGAATAGCAATCTTGGGCTTGGTCAGTTCGATGTAATCGAGCAGACGTGCCGCCAAACCCGGCGATTGGGCCCGCTCATTCTGACAAACCAGGGTCGAGGTGCTCATACGGCCACCCCCAGTGCCAGGTGCAATCCTGCAGTGCCGTGGGCCGCAGCCCGATACAACCGCCACGACCGCAAGCTCACCAGCAGCGATGTTACCAGGATCAGCGAGCCGGTGGCGACGTGGGCCGTCGTGACCAGAGCTTGCGACTGGCTTTCTTGCTGTACCGTGAACGACTCAGACCAGGCATAGCCCCCGAACCAGACCGGCCAGCCGTAATTCAATACCCAAGTGCTGGCTCCCAGGGCCAATTGCGCCGTAACCAGCGCCACCAAAGCAAACGTCGGCCGAACCAGCAGGGTTTCGCTGCGGTACGAACGCCCGACTCGCAGTGCGAGCAGGACGACGTGCAACAACAATACGGCAGCCACGAGCAGATGAAATAGCACGGCGACGCGAAAGCCGCTCGCATCCAAGGCCAGCGACACGTGCCGCAACTGAGCGCCCAGCACAATCTGCAAATAGGCGAAGAAAGTCGCCAACAGAGCCAGCGTGTGCAGCTTTCCGGCCGAGGCATCCACGCGAGGCGCAGGCGAATCGCGCCAGAATCGCGACGTGAATACCGCCAGAGCCACCGACAGGGCGAAGAACGCCGGACCGAAACAACCGTGAATCTTGGCCAGCAGCCGCTCGTCCATTCGCACCCGCATTCCGCCCAGCAGTCCCTGGAAGATGACCGCGGCCAGCGCCGCCACGCCCAGCCAGCGCACCCAGCGCCGGGAATCGTAGCGCCACAGCGCGACGAGCAGGGCGATCGTCAACATACCAACCCCCGCGCCCAGCAGCCGATGACCATGTTCGATGAACAGATCCCAGGGTCCGAGAATCCAGGTCTGCCAGGGATACAGGAATAAGTTGTAGCCGTAGGTCGTCGGCCAATCGGGGACGGCCATGCCCGCTTCGTATGTCGTCACCAGTCCGCCGACCCAGATCAGCGGGAACGTGGCGCAGACCAACACCACGGCCAGCCGATGAGGCCAGGGGTTCGCGGCGTTGGTCGAAGCGTAGGACATTGTAGTAGGCAGTAGGCAGAGGGCAGTAGATGTAGGGTGCTCTGTGGGCAGCATGTCCCGCGATCAAAATCCAAGGGTGCTCACAGAGCACCGGACGAATTCATTCTCAATGTGCCGGCGGCGTTTCCGGGCGATCCTTCGGTGGCGGCTGCGTTTGCGGATAGTAATCGGTGTCGACTTCCGGCGAGCCGTATTCGTACGGTCCGCGGTAGACGATCGGCTGGATGTCGAAATTGCCGTGTCCCGGCGGGCTGGGGGCGAACCATTCCAGGCTGTTGGCGTGCCAGGGATTCCGGCCGGCCTCGGGCCCGAAGAAAATGCTGTAGATGAAGTTGCACACGAAGATGATCTGCGTGGCCCCCATGCCGAGGCGCAGATGGTCATGAACTGGTTCATCCCCTGCATGTGGGCGAACGATTCAAAGTGATACGGATCGGCATAGCGCCGCGGAAAGCCGCCGGCGCCGAGAATGTGCATCGGGTAGAAGGTGCAGTTGAGGAAGATGAAGGTCAGGAAGAAGTGAATCTTGCCCAGCGTCTCGTTCATCATCCGGCCGAACATCTTCGGGAACCAGAAGTAAATCGCCCCGAACACCCCCATCGCCGTGCTGGCGAACAACACGTAGTGCAGGTGGGCGACGATGAAGTACGTGTCGTGGATGAAGATGTCGACCGGCGTGGCGGCCATGAAGATGCCCGATAACCCGCCAATGATGAACATCGACACGAACGACAGGGCGAACAGCATCGACGTGGTGAACTGAATGCGTCCGCCCCAGACCGTGCCGATCCAGTTGAACGTCTTGATGGCGCTGGGCAGCGCGATCATCATCGTCGAGACCATGAACGTCATGCCCAGCGCCGGGTTCATGCCCGACATGAACATGTGGTGGCCCCAGACGATGAAGCCCAACCCGGCAATGCCCGCGGTTGAATAAACCATGGGCTTGTAGCCGAACAACGGCTTGCGGCAAAGCAGGCGATCATGTCGGAGACCATGCCCATCGCCGGCAGGATCATGATGTATACGGCCGGGTGCGAATAGAACCAGAATAAGTGCTGCCAGAGCAGTGTTTGGCCGCCGCCGGCTCCGGCGCTCACACCGTTGACGATCAGGCCTTCGGGCAGGAAGAAGCCGGTGCCCACCGTGCGGTCGAGCAACTGCATGAACAAGGCCGCGGTGAGCACGGGCAAGGCAAATGCCTGCAACACGGCCGTGATGAACATGGCCCAGATGGTCATCGGCAGCCGGAACATGGTCATGCCAGGAGCCCGCATCTGGATGATCGTCGTCATGTAGTTGACCGATCCCATCATTGACGAAATGCCGACGAAGATCAGGCCGAGCAGCCACAGTGTCTGGCCGGTTTCGCTGGCCGGCGCCGCCGAATGGACGATGGACAAGGTCGCATAGCCGGTCCAGCCCGCCGCAGCCGCGCCGCCGTGAACGAAGAAGCTGCCGATCATGCAGACGAAGGCCGGCCACATGAACCAGTAGCTCAGCATGTTCAGAGTCGGAAAGGCCATGTCGTCGGCCCCAACCATGAGCGGAATCAAAAAGTTGCCGAAGGCCCCGGCCAGAATCGGAATGATCACGAAAAAGATCATGATCGAGGCGTGCATCGTGAACAGCATGGTGTAGAACTCGGGCGACATCTGGCCGCCTTGAGCCGAAAACAGCATCGGCCCCACCACCGGCATCGAGGCCCACGGCCAGGCCAGTTGCCAACGCACGGCCAAGGCCAACAGCCCGCCGACGACGAACCACAACAGCGTCGAAAAGAGAAACTGAATGCCGATCACCTTGTGATCGAGCGAGAAGACGTAGGTCCGCAGAAAGCTGGCCGCATGACCGTGCTCGGAATGAGCATGGTCGTGGGCATGGCCTGCATCGTGCGCGTGGGAACCGGCCGTAGTACTGCTCATCGAAATTGCCTCGGGATCGTTACTTGACGCTCTCGGTTTGGCGCGACCTGCTTTACGCGGGTTACGGCGTCGCGGTTATTTGGTCGTCTCTTGGGCTTGCCACATCCGCTGAAGATACGCTTCGAAATCCTCACGGCTTTCGACGGTCAGACGCCCCTTCATCTTGTAATGGCCCCAGCCACACAGCTCGGCGCACACCAGGTCGAACGTGCCGGTCTCCAGCGACCGGAACCAGACCGGGATCGCCATGCCGGGCACGGCGTCCTGCTTGACCCGCAGGTTCGGCAGGAAGAAATCGTGCAGCACGTCCATGCTCTTCAGGTCGACCAGGATGTCTTCGTTGACCGGGATGTGCAAGTCATTGACGGCGTAAACATCGTCGGGCGTGCCCAGCTTGCCGTCCTTGCCCGGGTAGCGCAACCGCCACTCGAACTGCCGCCCCGTGACCTCGACCGTGGGAGACATGTCGGGCTTGCGGATCTTCACGTCGGCCCAGGCGTTCATCTGGTAGATGGCGATGAACAGCAGCGTGGCGGCCGGCAGGATCGTCCAGACGACTTCCAAGTTGTGACTGCCGTGTGTGAACTTGACGGGCTCTTTGTTCGTCCCGCCTTCGTACACCCACAGAAACCAGAACAGCACCACCTCGGTGACGACGAATACCGCCCCGGTCAGCACCAGGATGAAATTGAACAAGTGGTCGATCTGGTGGCCATGTTCGGAAACGTCCCTGGGGAGCCAGATGCGGTTCTCGGGCATCGCGATGAACCAAACGAAGAGGCCCACCCCGAAGATGGGAACGAGCAAAAACAGCAAACTCCAAAACTTACCCACCGTCGTCCTCCGCGCGAGCGAACAGGCTCGCACCTTTGGTCAGCGGCTACCACAGCCGCCGTGTTAGTTTCAAATTACGATTGCGGCCCGTTATAGCTGCGGCTTATGAACCGATGTCGTCTCGCCCACTTGCGGCTGGCTCATCGCCTGGTAGGGCAACGAGCGAACGTAATCGACAATGTGCCAGATTTCCTCCGGCTTGAGCGTTCCTGGATTGCCGGGCGCCGCACCCGCTCCGGGCATCGGCGTGCCGTTGATGCCCGCGTGAATGCGGCGGAACAAATCGGCCGGGCTGCGGCCGCCTCGATAAATGCCCAACCGCAGATTCCGCGGGTTCAACTCCTGCTCCGGCAGCAACCAACTGTGCAGGACGCCCCGCAAGTGGACTTTCTCCGCACGAGTCTGGGCCTGATCGATTTGCCGATGCAACTCGGCGAACTTCTTGTCCTTGTTCCAATCGTCGAACAGCCGCTCCTCACTGCCGTCGCCCAGCGCCGTCGGGCCGTGGCACTTCATGCACTGTGCCTTGCCGCCGCGGAACAGTTCTTCGCCGGCCTTGATCGAGGCCTGCAACTGTTCGACCGTGTCGATGGCCGGACGCTCCGCTGGATGGATCACGGCGTCGTCGGCCGCCTGCCACGAGGTCGATACCGGCTCGAGGTATTCGCTCACCAAAGAGCCGTGGTTCATCTCCAATGTGCCCTCCTGGTCGTAAACGGCGAAGGCCATGCCGTTCTCGACCTCGCCGCGGTAGCTCAAATACTTCACGTATTCGACCAGGGCTTCGATCTCGTCGCTGGGCAGTAGCAGGAACGAAGGCATTGCCGTGCCGGGAATTCCCTGCCGTAGCGTCCGTTCCAGGTCGGCCGTCGTCGGCCGGTTGCCGCGCTGCGTCGACTTGAACTTGTAGATTCCCTTGCGGTAATCGCGAGGGTAGGGGGTCAAAAAGGCGGCCGTCGGCCCGGCGCCGTCGCCGTTGATGCCGTGGCAATGAACGCAGTGCTGACGGTAAAGACCGCGTTGACGCCCCGAGGCATCGCCCCCCGTGGGACCGGCCGCCAGTTCGATCTTGGCCAGATCGAGTCCCGATTCGGGAAAGACGTAAGGATCGTTGGGCGTGCCGAACATGGCATACAGGGCGTTGACGATGTCCTGGCGACCCTTGATGCGAGCCTTCTTGGCGTCGAGATCGTCCTTGTCCTCGCTGCCTGTGATCAGAAAATCGAGCGGATCGCGCCCTGCATGTTGAGCTGAAACCGCGGCGGTTCAGTTTTGGTGCATCCGGCTGCACAACAGAGCAGGGCCATCAACAATAGAGATAGACACCGTGTCACGTCAGCAACTTTCATCGTGATCTGCTTTTCTGAAACTCGAAATTCGCCATTCGTCATTTGTGTTCCATTACTGAAACTACTGAAACGCGCCCGGCGGCACAGTGATCGTTTGCAAATCTTCCGTCTTATCCGCGGTCAGCTTCAACTTGAAACGGCCGCTCTTCCAAGCGGGCTTGGCCGCCAGCCCGCCGCCCGGGGCCTTTTCGTGCCAGACTTGGAATTCTATTTCCTCGCCGGCCGGAAGGTTGGCGATTTCGAACGAGCCATTTTTGGCTGACACGGCGAAGTACGGATCGTCACGTGCCAGTAGATAACCCTTCATCCACGGATGGATGCTGCAGGTCACTTCCGACGGCGTGATCAGTTGCTTGTTGAACTTGTAGCTGACTTCGCCCTTCGGCGGCAGCAGCGGGTTGATTGCTTCGTTGCCCGGCGGGCTCAGGCTGGTGTTATGACTGATCGGATCGCTGTTCTTGATCAACAGCGTGTCTACCTTGGTCTGCACGGCCATGCACGTGGGTCAAGAACAGGCAGTGCTGCTGATCGAAAACCCGCTCCTGACCCTTCTTGCCGGCGTCGAAAACGCGCGAGACCTTGCTGCGGGCGAAGATCACGATGTTCGAAATGCCGCCGGTCGCACTGTCGACTTCGAGCGACTGGACGGGAACCTGCTGACCGCAAACCTGGGCATCCTTGCCGGCCGTCGACATGGCGCCGGTCGGCGGCGCGCTGCCGTCGAACTTGAAGACGCCCTTCAATGTGGCCCAGCCAGTGGTGGTCGATTTCGCCGGGCCTGCGGTGGCCGTCTTAGCCGGCCGACTTGCCGCGCAACGCTTCGGCGACCTGACGCTGGTACATCGGATCGTGGAAACCGGCAGGACTGCAACCGGCGCAGGCCAGGGCGACGATGAACACAAACTTTAATCGAGTCATTCCAAACCTCGTAGGGTCGGGCATGCCCACCGTGAACCTCTCTCAGAACCGCACGTGCGGCCAGCCAGCAGGTGGGCCAGTGCCCACCCTACTTATTGAACAACTCCGGGCTCAGTTTGATCGTGCCCAGATCGTTGTCGCCTTCTTTGATTGTGTATTTGAAAATGCCGCGCTTGCCCCAATCGGGCGTCGCCAGGTAGCCGGACTTCTCGTGCCAGGCCTGGAACTCCAACTCGCCGCCGGGCAGATCCTTGATTTCGAACGTGCCGTCCGGCTTGGAAACCGCCATGTACGGATTGTCCTTGGCTACGACATAACCCTTCATCCAAGGATGAATGTTGCAGGTCACCGGCGTGGGGACGATCGGGCGCCTTGGCGAATTGTATTCCACGGCACCGTTGGCGGGGAGCAACGGATTGATCGCGTTCGCCGCCCAACGGAGCCATGTTGCTGTTGTGCGAGATCGGGTCGGAGTTGTGGATCTCGAGCGACTGCGATGTCCAGACCGCCAGGATATGCGGTTCGAACCGGCAACCCTTGTTGTCGTAGACCACCTTGCTGTCGGCCGTCTTGGCGTATGATGGGAGCGACCTCAACCCCCTTGGTGCGGACCCAGACGACGACGTTCGACAGGCCGCCGCTGGGATCGACCAGTCAGCGTTTCATCGACCAGCGGGTGCTTGCCGCAAACTTCGACGTCCTTGGTGACGTCAATCTTCGATACCGACGGAGGCGTGCCGTCGTAGACGAACTTGCCTTTGAGCGTGCCCCACTCGGCCCGTGCGCTCGCCGACTCCAAAGGCCAGCAGCAATGTGCGAAGGCGCCATCAAACAGTTGCTCTTCAACCGGGTGTGTGCGATCGGTGAGAAGCAGTGTCAATTCTTCCTGCTTGGTAGGCGGCGCTGCTCTTGCTCATCCGCCGGCTTGGACGGGGCGCCCGGCGAATCCGAGAGCCCACCGAGCGAAACATCCGGCGGAGTGAACTCGCCGGCGGGATTCTGAGGCGGACTGGCCTCGTTCGCTCCCGGCGGCGGTTTTCCATCTCCCTTGCCGCAGCCGAACAACAGCCCGGCGGCGACCAACACTGCGGACAAACTATAACCAATGCGATGCATGGAGCTATTGTTCCAATTCGGACGGGGTTTTCGTCTACTTCCCTGCGGCCGCCGCGGACGGGGCTGCAGCCGGCTTCACCAGCGGCTTGATCGATTGCTTGTCCTTCATGAACGTCGGCCAGTTCAACAGCAAATCGACGACCGCTTCAACCTGCTCCTCGCTCGTGCCGTGGAACAGCTTCTGATCGGCCGGCTTGTCGATCGGGAAAGTTGACCGGCATGCCCGTGTAGGGCAACAAACGCTTCGGATTGGCCACCCAACGTTCGACAAATTCAGGCCGCAAGCGCTGGGCCACGCGGTCTAACAGCGGGGCCTGAGCCGACACGGCTCCCTGCGGGACGAAGTCGCCGATGCGGTGGCACTTCACGCAATAATTGTTGTCGGTAACGACTTTCAACGCATCGTCGAGCCGATGCGGGTGCCGCGCGTCCTCCGAATCGAGATAATCCGCTCGCGTACGCGGATCGAACTCGTACGGATACTGCGCGTCTTCGACCGCCGCGAAGTAATCGGCCAGCTAGCTCGCCTCGTCGCTCGACATATTGAAGCGCGGCATACGCAACACCACGGCCGGCCGGATCGGGATACGGATCCAGCAGGAAGTCGTGCAACCAGCCGGTCTGCACCTTGATGCCTTCGTTCACCAGCGGCGGCGGCACCCAGCCCCAGGCGTCGCTGGCCTTGGCGTTCGGATTAGTCTTCTTCTCCATCGCCAACGCAACCGGGTGCAGCAAGCGGGCAAAGTCGCCCCCATGCGGCGGCCGCTTGCCGGTAATCTGTGCGGGCGTGAGCGGGATCTCCTGGCCACCGGCCGGCCACGAATGGCCGTCGATCGCCAACCGACTTCCACAGCCCGAAATAATACAGCGGCTTGCCGTTGTCATCCTCGCCCACTTCAGGATTCGGCATGCCGGTGACGACGGCGTGGCCCAGCCCACGGCGATCGACCTTCTTCGACGCGGCCAGCTGCTTCGGGCGTGAAGTGCGGCAGCACGAACGGGTAGTCGACCACCTTCGGCGGCGGCTGGAACGACGTATCGTCTTTCGGGTCGTACGGCTTGTAGTCGAAGGCCCACTGCTCCATCTGAACCGTGTGGCAGCCGGTGCAGTTGTACTTGGCCAGCAACCGCTCGCCCTTGATGATCGCTTCGCGCCGCGGGCTGGCCTTGTAGACGTAGCGGGCCGCGGGCGGCTCGGCCACCAATCCCAACACGAACGTGATCACCGCCTCACGCTGCTCGGGCGTGAACTTGAACTGCGGCATCCGCAGACGGTCGGTGTAGTCCTTGTTTCGGTCTTCTTGAAATCGTAGCTGCGCGGCTCGCGCAGCTTCTGCCAGATGAATCCTTCGCGCTGATGGTTCAACAGCGCGTCGACGTAGAAACCCTGGTCGGCCGGCATGTCGCGCGTCGACAGGCCGTGGCCGCCATGCCCGTTGCTGAGCGTCTCTTCCAGATAAGGCAGGATCTGCTCGAAGGCCAGCTTCGAGGTTTCCTTGCGGCCCCAGTCGGCCAGACCGGTGCCGATCGGCTTGGCGTCTTCGTAGCCGGGAATATCGTGGCAGCCGCTGCATCCCAGCCGGCTGATCGTCCGCCGGCCGACGTACAGCAGCTTTTTATCCGTCAGCTCTTGCGGCGAGAGCTTATGGTCGACCAGCAGCGCTACTTCGTCCCCCTTGATCCCGCTGGCCATGTCGGCCGGAATGCCTTCCTCGACGTAGGTCTCCGGCCTGCTCGCGCGTAAAGCTGCCGCTTAGGAGCATCAGCACCAGATCGTTGAGATTCTTCGTATCGACCGCCGGCACGGGCGCCGGCTTCCAACCTTGCGATTTGAGCAGGTAGGCGGCGATGTCGGCGGCCGGATCGGTCGATTTTCCGTCGGCGCCCTTGATCGGCTCGAGGAACAAGTTCGGCATCACCGTTCGCGAATGGTAACGGTTCGGAGCCCGCACCCAGCTATAGAGCCAATCCTCGCCGCGGCTGCCGGTGAGCTTCGAACCCAATCGCGACAGGTCCGGGCCCTGCGTGTTCTTGGCCTCGGGGAAGTCCGGATGCTGATGGCAGGCCAGGCAGCCGCGAGTTTGGAACTGCTGCTTGCCGCGCTCGGCGCTGGCCGATTCGGTCACGCCCTTCGGATGCGACGGCGTACTCGAACTTCTGGCTGGCCGAGAGCAGATACTCCGTCACGCCGCGAATCTCGATCGGCTCGAAACGCCGCGAGGCGACCAGGCCCGGGCTGTCGACCATCACGGGCTTGCCGTCTTTGTAATCCGGCTTGCCGTCCTCGCCGATCTTCTGGTCCGGCAACAGGTGGCTGTACAGCCCGAAGAACTGCGGCATCTTCGTCGTGGGGCGGAAATCCTTCGGCTCGCGGATCCAATTGTAGAGGAATTGCGCGATCGACCTTGCTGGCCACGTGCCGCAGGCTCGGGCCGACCTTGCGCAACTGACCGGGCGTGGCATCGTCGGCGCCCAGCATCTCGCCCATCTTGCGCGGTGGCGGCACTGAGCTTCGGACCCTTGCTCGCGCGCGGATTCACTGACAACCGGTCGCACGGATCGATTCGGCCAGCAACTTACGCGTGGCCTGCTGCTCGGGATGATCGACCACTTCCTGGGCCAATCGCCGCTGCTCCTTGCTCAAGGCCGGATCGGCAAGCACCTGCGGCGGCCGCGGCAAAAAACGGAGGCTCGGCCCGCAAATCAGGCCCGCGACGGCGATTCGGGCCGTCAAATCCGTTGATCTCATGGCAGCCGAAGCAACCGAACTGGCGAATGGTGTTGTAGCCGGCCATGACTTTGGGCGCCGGCGGGTCAGGGAACCGCTCGCTGGGGCCCAGTTCGGTCACGTCATGATGGCACTTCAAGCAGCCGCTCTGCGAGAAGCGATCGGGAAGCATGGGGTAGATCCAATGGTGGTTGTTGAACCAGCCATGATCGCGCTTCCACTCGGAACTTTCCTGCGGCGTGTTCGGCGTGTGCGAGGCATACTTGAAGGCCGTCGCGCTGCCTTGCCCTTCGTGGCAGATCGTGCAGCCGATCTCGCCCATCTTGTGCGGGCTGAGCGAACCGACGAACAAATCGAGCCGCGGATGCGAACTGAACGGCTGCGGCACGCCGCGCAGAACCTTGATGCTGAGCGGCTGACCCCACTTCACGCTTTCGAGCAGGTAGGCTGGTGGCCAGGCGCTTGTTGCGAATCCTGACGTCGCCGATCTGCAGAATGGCGTCGCCGGCTTGCAAGCCGGCCTTGGCGGCCAGCGTGCGCGGCCAAACCACGTCGATCATCACCTCTTCGGCGGTCGACCGGACTCTTGGCGGCCAGCTTCAAGCCGTAAACTTCGCCCGAGCGTGGGCGGCTCGACCTTACCCTCTTTATTACTGCCGTCTTTATTCTTGTCGTCCTTGTCTTTGGCACCCTGTGGCGGCTTCTTGGGCGTGTCCAGCGAAACCGTCACTTCGTGGCGGATGTCGTAGCCGGGACTACCGGCAGCACCGGGGGCCGTCTTATCGATCCCTTGATGGCAGGTCGTGCAGCGGTCGAAGCGAGCCACGTCGCGGAAATTGTTGTTCAACGTCAACGTCGGCAGCCAGATCTGCTCGACCTTCAACGGCCGGCCGAAGGCGTCGATAATCGGCATTTCCAGGATTTCTTTGCCCAATTCGGCGCCTTTTCGTATTCGGCCTTCACCAGGCGGTTGACAATGCCCCTGTGATCGTCGAGCGCTTTCTGGGCTGCAAATTCTTCCTTAGTAATGACGCTCAGCTTGTCTTCCAACGCCAGGCGATGCGTCTTGGCGGCCTGGTAGCCCAGGGTCAAGCCATTCGACCCGATCTTCGATCTTGCTGACTTCTTCCTGAATCTCGGCCAACTCGGTTTCGCTCTTTCCCTCGTCGACGCCCAGCGAATAGCGGCTGCGGGCAACGTCCAGGTCGGCCCGGGCAAACTTCAAATCTCGCTGGCGGTTGTCCTCGTCGAACTTGGCCTTCTTGACGACGTCTTCCAAGGACGACACCAGCGCGAGATGCTTCTTCACCAATTCGTCGCGAGGTTCGTTCCGTTTCTTAGCCTCGATAGCGCGTTCTGGGCGTCCTTCACCTTGACGAGATTGTAACCGTTGACGTCGGCCCGAGTGCGCGGAATGCCGCTGCTCTGCTCCATGGGCGTGCGCCATGTCGAGAAACGCATTCACCGGTTCCGGCGCGGGAACTCGCGAGCGCACTACGGCCAGGTTGTTTTCCAAATCCTGCGTCTGCTCGGTGAACTTGTCCGTTTCCTGCTCGTCCAGCCGGCTCTGCGCGGTCCAGGTTTCGATGTCGCGAAACTTGCGCTGGACATCCTTCCATTCGCGCAAGTGGTCGGCGGCCAGCATCCACAGCGTCGTCACCAGCATCGCCAGCGATGTGATGCCGAACACAAAGTGCAGAATCTTCGAGTCACGCCAAGTTTGTTCTGTGGCAGGCATAAGACCAGGCCTTCAACCGCGCCGCGAAGGCGCGGAACATCAGAAGTTCAAAAAGTATTCGTCGATGTGAATCAGGTACTTCAGGTTACAAGTCCACCGCAGCACCATCTTCAACGGCAAAGAAAACATCAGCAGCAGCAAGTTGGCCATCAACATGTAGCGCATGAAGCCCATCTTGACGAAGAACTTGCGAAAGATCGTCGTGGCCATCAAGGGAGGCAGGAAGATGAAGTAGCCCAGCACCAGCAAGATGCCGGGAAACTCTCGCCAGGCAATCCAGCCCAACTCGACCAACTTACTGGTGCCGACCGGAGCCTTGGGCAGGCTTGTGCCCAGCCAACTGATCCAGAAATACTGCGACAGGTCGACGTTGTTTTGCGCCAACACCTTGTGGGCGTCCCAGTATTCGAAGGGCCCGAAGAAGTTCCAGTTCGGACCGCGCAGGAACGTCCCCAGGATGATCAGCACGACCCACAATTCCAGGAACCCGAGTTGGAAGATGATGTAGCTGAACTTGCGCTCTTCGATGGTGAAATAGCCGTTCCCCTTGCGATTGAAATCCAGGAACGGAATGGCCATCAGCCCAAAGATCACCACGCTCGGCAGAACCACGCCGGCCATCCACGGATCGTAGTACACCAGCATTTCCTGCAGCCCCAGGAAGTACCAGGGAGCCTTCGACGGATTGGGCGTCTTAACACTGCTGGCCGGCTCTTCCAAGGGCGCCTGCAGGGCAATACCCCACACGACCAGGAACGCCGTCAGCGCCACCATGCAGATCATTTCCGTGTAGACCAGATCCGGCCACACCAGCACCTTTTCGCTGTCGGTCTTTTCCACCGGCTCCAGGCCCTGGGCAATGCGGTCGTCGTTCACCACCGCCTTGTACGTTGCCAGCCAGGTGAAGAAACCCAGCAGGAAGACCAGGCCCACGATCGGCACGTTGTCGGGCTTGGCGACGATGGCCGCGAAGTTAGGATCGGTCATCGACAAGCCCATCGCGAACAGCGACAGGTTGAAGACCGTCCAAGCCACGGCCGGCAGGGTCAGGAAGCGGCGAAAAAAGAAAAAGATCGCCATGCCCACCAGCGAGCCCACCGTCAGCGTGACCGGGCCCGACAGAGCATTGACCAGATGCTTGGTGCCCACCGTCAGTTCCGGCGGCATGCCGATGAACGACAAGGGGGAGAGAATGAGAAAAAATGAACCCACCACGAACCAGGTGAGTGCGTTGTTGACCTCGAAACCAAGGATCGAGAAATAGGTCTTGGACGGGCCACGACGCCAGAGCAGCAAGGCCGTGATCCAGTTCATCGCGCACAATACCAGGTAGTACAACCCCAGGCCGGTTGATACGACGGAAAGGAAATCGGCGGAATGACCGTGCATAGTGCTGAACCTAAATAACCGTTCGCGATCCAGGAAGCCGAGCAACAAGCGGACGTTGAACAGAAGGTCGCGAAGGGCGCGAAGAAGATACTTCTCGATGAAATCTTTGCGACCTTTGCAACCTTCTGTTCAAAATCCTCTTTATCGTAAAACCGTTGACGCCTCCCGGAACCGCGCAACTCTATTGAGACGGCAATTTTTCACAGGGGGCCGCTGATCCCGCCGTCCTTGCGGACCCGCCAAAAATGAATGGCAATCAGCAAGGCTGCCGCCAGCGGAATCGCAATGCAATGCAGCACGTAAAACCGGTTCAAGGTCTCCTCGCCCACGAAGCGAGCGCCCAGCAAGCCGAAGCGCGCGTCCGAGCCGTTGGTAATCATGTCGATGCCGCCCAAGGTCAGCAACTGCTGACCTGGACCTTCGTGCCCCAAGAAGGGCGTCGCGCGGGCCATGTTCGAACCGACCGTAATGGCCCAAATGGCCAACTGATCCCAAGGCAACAAGTAACCAGTGAACGAGAGCAACAGCGTCAGCAACAACAGGATCACGCCGATCACCCAGTTGAACTCGCGTGGCGGCTTGTAACTTCCCGTGAGAAACACCCGGTACATGTGCAACCAGGTGGTGATCACCATGGCGTGGGCGCCCCAGCGATGAATCTCGCGCATGATGCCCAAACTCGTCACGTCGCGTAGCGAGAGAATGTCGTTGTAGGCCCATTCCAGCGTGGGCCGGTAGTAGAACATCAGCAACACGCCGGTGATCGTTTCCACCAGAAACAGGAAGAACGTCACCCCGCCCATGCACCACGTGTAACTCAGGGCGATGCCCTGCTTCTTCACTGATACCGGGTGCAGATGCAGGAAGAAGTTCGTCAGCATGACCACGATACGGTTACGCCGATCGATGGGCATGGGGTGTCGGAAGACACTCTTCCAGACCTGGGAATTGCGAATGGTTTCGCCAATGCTCATGGGCGGTGCTAACTGCCTTTGATGGAGTACAGACTTCTCGGCGTATCTCGCCGCCTACGAACCCTAGCCCCGACTTACCTGCCACCTAACCGCGAACTCAGACCGACACGTAACAGGCGGGATCTTGCCACTGGCCCAACTCTTCCTGAAACAACTTGCTCTTGTCGACGACCAACTGACCGTCGTCGCCCACCGAAATGGCATAGCGTTCGAGCGGGCGCGGGGCCGGCCCTTCGAAGTTAATGCCGTCCTTATAAAAACCACTGCCGTGGCAGGGGCATTTGAACTTCTGCTCGCCGTCCAGCCAATTGGGCGTGCAGCCCAAGTGCGTGCAAACCGTCCGCAGAGCCACAATCTCGCGCTTGCCGTTGTACTCGCTATTGACGATCCACACGCCGTTCGTGGCCTTGAACTTCTCGTCGACCGAACCCGGCGGAAAGTCGCTCGGAAAGCCGACCGGAAACCGACTCGGCGGCTCGGTGAGAATGTTGGGGAACATGAACCGGGCGAAGCCGAGGGTCCACAGCGTGAAGGTCGTCCCCATCGACAGAAAACCGATGGCCAACGACGACATGAAGAACCGTCGACCGTCGGTCGCCTCTTCGCCCTTGGGCGACTTCGGCTTGGCATACTCCGGCTTGGCCGGCATCGGCGGCACGACGAGCTTGGCCTTCGGCTCCTTGGCCGGAGCGTCAGGTTTGAGCTTCGCAGCCTCGGCCTTCGACATCGGACCAGGCTTCGCTTCCGTACGCGCCGCACCCAGAATACTGGCCGTGTCACGCGCACCGGCGCCAACGCCGACGGAAACCTCCTTCGCCGGAGCCTTTTCGGCCGGCTTAGGCTTGTCCGCTGCGGGATTCTTCTCTGCGGCCGGCTTCTTTTCAACGGGCGACTCCTTCTCGCCACCGGCCTCGCCCTTGCTGGCGCGAGCGGCCGCGAGAATGTCGGCCACGCTCGGACGCGCACCGCCTGCCGCAGCTGGCTTGGACCCTGCCGGCTTGGCCGCCGCTGGTTTCTTTACAGGCGCCTCGGCGGCAACACCGGGCTCTTCCGCTGGAACGGGAGCCGCAGGCTCAGGAGCAGCTGCCGGCTCTTCGGACTTTTTACCGCCGTCTTTTTGACGCGCCGCGGCCAGAATTTCGGCCACGGTCAGTTTTTTCTTCTCAGCCATGCGCTCGCTCGCTCACGTCGAGATGACTCGCGACTACTCGAATTGGCACCACGCACTCTTGGCATGCCGCGGCCCGCTCAACCTGCCCTGCAAGCAACCAACCGTGGCACGCGTCTTGCGTGCGTAACTCGTTCCAGAGCTGCGTGTTTCATCACACAGCCGACCTCGAAAAATCAATTCGTGACATTTTTCACGAACTAGTTCCATGTTCTAGCTATTTCGTATCTCTTGTCAACCCACCCTTTTACAGATCACGCTCTGGGCAAATTCGGACGATGCGCGACCGGCGAATTGTTCCAACTGCCGACACTCATGATGCCGAGTAACATAATAAAATTCCACGCTACCACAATGACCTGGATTATCGCCCGGCTCAGAATCTTTCGCGTATGACCTCGCCCGACCACCAGGCTCTTGAGCAACTCATCCATCGCGATCCCGGGGCCCGTGGTCTGGCCAGCTTCCAGCACGGGGGTATCTTTCTCGATGCCGGCCAACTCGCTTTGGCTGCCCGCAGCCTGGCCGCCGCCCGTTCGGTTGGCATCGTCACCGGCTTTTGCGTCGTCGATGCCCAGCCACCTGCGGCCGAAACCGACGGCCCCCCCGGAGCTTTGTTTCTCGCTCGAGCCCTGCTCGCGCTGGATATCGACGTCACGCTGGTGAGCGATCGCTTCGCTTGCCCGCTACTGCGGGCGGGCTGCGAGGCCTGGAATCTGCCGCAGAAAATCGTCTGCGAAGTCGGTCCGGCGGATGTCGACTCATTGCTGGACGATCGCGGCCGCGCGTGGACGCATCTGATCTCCATCGAGCGTGTCGGCCCCAACCACACGCTGGCCTCATTGCTCGCGCAACCGCGAGACCACGCCCCGCCGGCGGCCCAATTCGAGCAGGAAGTGCCCCCTGCGGAGCGTAACGCTTGCCACAACATGCGGGGCATGCCGGTCGATGCTGTGACCGTGCCGCTGCACCGGGTGTTCGAAATCATTCGCGAGCGCGGGCTGCCGATCGTCACGCTGGGCCTGGCCGACGGCGGCAACGAAATCGGTACGGGGAGAATCGCCTGGGAATTGGTGCGGGCCGCCGTACCCTCGCACGTCGCGGGCCGAATTGCCTGCCGCATTGCGACCGATTACCTCATTCTGGCAGGCGTGAGCGATTGGGCTGCCTATGCGCTGGCCGCCGCAGTTTGCGTCGAACGAGGCCGGCGCGAAGTCTTGGCCCCTTGGAACTCAGCCGGCCAGCGGCTACTGATCGAGACGCTGGTCAGCGCCGGCGCGCTCGACGGCGTGACGCGTACTTCACGAGCCACGGTCGATGGTTTACCTCTGGAGCGGTACTTGGAAGTGTTCGATGAAATCCGTCGCATCCTCGGCGTGGTGTAAAATCCACCGGTTTCGCGATAACATCCGAGCCCGGCGGCGTAAGCCCCGGGATTTCTCCACGCCGCCGAGAACCCCACCGACCGGAACCGGCGCCAGCGTATCACACGTAAGGCTCCCGGTGTCATCCTTGTTCGATACCGGTCGGGGCGCTAGAATCGGGCATCCGCGTGGTGGGGCTGTGTCATTCCCCATTCCACATTCCCGATTCCACATTGTTCCACATTCCCCATTCGGCATTAGCTCGCATGAAGGTGTTGATCATCGGCAATGGCGGCCGCGAACATGCTTTGGCCTGGAAGATCGGGCAGAGCCCTCGCGTCGAGCGAGTGTACGTGGCCCCCGGCAATGCCGGATCGGCGCTCGACGCCGAGAACGTCGACATTCAGCCGACCGATATTCCGCGGCTGGTCAAATTCGCCAAGGAAAACGAGGTCGGCCTGACGGTCGTGGGACCGGAGTTGCCGCTGGTATCGGGCGCGGTCGACGCCTTGCAAGCCGCGGGGCTGCGAGTTTTCGGCCCGACCAAGGCCGCCGCCGAACTCGAAGGGAGCAAGGTCTTTTGCAAGAACCTGCTGCGGCATGCCGACGTCCCCACGGCCGACTTTCGCGTTTTCCGCAGCGCCGAGCGTGCGACCACCTATCTCAAGGACCGCGAAGACGTGCCGGTGGTCGTCAAGGCCGACGGCCTGGCGGCGGGAAAGGGCGTGATCGTCTGCGCCGGTCGCGAAGAGGCGCTGGACGCGGTCCAGCGCATCGGCGGCGAGCGCGAGTTCGGCGCCGCCGGCGACCAGATCGTGATCGAAGAGCGGCTCGATGGACAGGAAGTGAGCGTACTGGCCATCACCGACGGGCAGACGATCGTCACGCTGCCGCCGTGCCAGGACCACAAGCGCGCCCACGACGGCGACACCGGCCCGAACACCGGCGGCATGGGGGCCTATTGCCCCGCGCCGATCATTGGACGAAGAGCAATTGCATTGGATCGAAGCCCACGTGCTCGTGCCCACGGTGCATGCCATGAAGCGTTCGCGGCGGCCGTTCCGCGGCGTGCTCTATGCCGGCTTGATGATCACCAACCAAGGGCCCAAGGTTCTGGAATACAACGTCCGCTTCGGCGACCCCGAGTGCCAGCCGCTGTTGATGCGTTTGAAGACCGACCTGGTCGACGTGCTGGAAGCGGCCGCCGAGTGCCGGCTCGACAAACTGCCGCCGCTGGAATGGGATCCGCGGCCGGCCGTGTGCGTCGTGATGGCCAGCGAAGGTTATCCGGGCAAGTACCAGCGCGGCCGGCCAATCCGCGGCCTCGACGACGCCGCCAAGCTGCCGAACGTCAAAGTTTTCCACGCCGGCACAGCCACGACCGGCGGCCAGATCGTCACCGACGGCGGCCGCGTGCTGGGCGTCACCGCACTCGGCGGAACGATCTCATCGGCCAAGCTCGAAGCCTACCGCGCCGTGAAGGCCATCCGCTGGGACGGCGCCTGGTGCCGCAAGGACATTTCCGATAAAGCGCTGTTGGCGCCGCGCCGAAACGACGAATGACGAAAGAAATTCGAATGAATCGCAAATGCTCAAATGACGAATGAGGTGCTGAACGTCTGCGCGTGACTGCGACGCTGAACCTTCGTTCATTCGTCATTTGAAATTGATTCGAATTTCGAGTTTCGTCATTCGAATTTTCACTCGTCCTTTTCTCCCCACGCGTCTTCCGCATAGCCAGGCGGAAAAATCTCATCCGCCGGCGAATGATCATTGGCCGTTTCGTCGCCGCCGAAACGCGTCAGCCAGAACTCGATCTCCGACGACGAGGGGGGCCGGTCGGACTTCGCTGATTCTGCGTCGTCGGCTCTGGCCTGGGTCTTTTGCTTGCGCCGCGTCTTGATTTCGTCGAACCAGACGTCGCTATCGACGGCTCGAGCCTTGCGCCGCTTGGCGGCCCGTTGCAGGCGGTGGTCGCTCGATACCACGGTCAGACGCCGCGGTGCGCTCTCGCGTCGAATCAGATCCTCGATCAGCGCGTCGGCATCGCCGGGGCTGGGGGCGAAGCGTACCAGCAAGCCGCGATGCGAGAGCGTGTGCGGCAGCCCGGGCGGGGCGTTCTGAGCGTCGAAGACGATGGTTGCGTTGGGGATTTCTGCCGGGTCGATGCTTTCGACGATGAAGTTCAACAGCGCCAGCCGCGAACGCTCCAGGCCACCCGGCCCGATGCCGCGCCCGATGATCCCTGCCGCGTGGATCAGATTGTAGCCATCGACGATGAGCGACACGGCAGCCTCGCTGACCAGATACCAAAGAAGTGGATCGCAAATGCCGCCGGACGGAATTCTATCCGATCGTGGAACAAAGCTGCAAAGCCGATTGTGCCGGTCGGCGCCCAACCCGCACTGGCAGAGCGAGACGAAACGATCATAAAATGCATCCTCACCCCCTGAGGACGCAGGAGCTTGCAAGATGCCCAAGTTAGAGCGGCTGAGAGTCACGCGCCGGACGATGCTGGTTGCAGGCGGGGCGGCGCTGGGCACGCTGGCCAAACGATCGACAATTGCCGGTGAGAAACCGAGCAGCGGTCAACCGACGACGCAGATTGTCGAGGTGTTTCATGGCACCGCGAAAGAAGTCCGTCTGGAGTCGTCGGACCGCGAAGGGGGCTACCCCGCCAAGTACCTTGTCCAGGACAACACTCCGATCGCGGGCAAAAAGTCGCTCACCTGGCATTGGGATTCGCCCCTGCGCAACGGCGAGGCTCAATTGGAACGGGCGACCCTGCTGGTCCGGGACGATGGCTACGTCTTGTTCACGGCCATCTTGCAAAGCCGGTCTGCCGACGACCACTGGAGCGTGTTTTTCAGCATCCGTTCGAAAGCGAATCCGGTCAGGTCGCTCGTCACGCTTCCCAAGCAGCCCGATCAGGCACCGGTTAGCCCGGACGGTGTGACGCTCTATCAATGGCTCCAGTTTCCCGCACCGCAGAAACCGCTGCAGATCACCTACGAGTTTCCACGGTTCGATCCGAACTTTTTCGGAGACTTGGGCGACGTGATTCTCGCCTGCGACTGCTGAGCAGTAAACCAGCTGCGGCGGTCCGTGCCCGTTACGCCCCCAGCCGATACTTCACCCGGCCACCGACGATCACCGTTTCAGCCCGGCCATGGAAGGTCCAGCCAATGAAGGGGGAGTTCTGGCTCTTGGAGCAGAAGTCACCGACGGCGACCGTCCAGGGGCGTGACGGATCAATGATCGTCACATCGGCATCCGCGCCCACTCGCAACGTGCCCTTGTCGATCCCCAGCACCTTGGCCGGGTTGATCGTCATCTTTTCGATTGCCTGCGGCCAGGTGAGGTGTCCCGGCTCGATCAATTGCTGAATCACCAGCGGCAGGCAAGTCTCCAGCCCGATGATTCCGAACGGCGCCCGGTCGAGCTCCTGCATCTTCTTTTCCGGGGCATGCGGAGCGTGGTCGGTGCAAATGACGTCGATCGTGCCGTCGGCCAGCCCGGTAATGCAGGCCTGCATGTCGCCCTGGCCCCGCAACGGCGGGCTCATCTTGTAGTTGCTGTCGAAAGTGCGCAGGCGTTCGTCGGTGAGCGTGAAATGATGGGGACAGACCTCGGTCGTTACCCGCACGCCGCGCCGTTTGGCCCGCCGCACGAGCTCCACGCTGCCGGCTGTCGAAACGTGCATGACGTGAATCCGCCCGCCCGTGGCTTCGGCCAGGATGATGTCGCGGCCGGTCATCACGTCTTCGGCCGCCGCCGGCATTCCGGGCAATCCCAGGACGAGCGAGACCAGCCCTTCGTGCATCACGCCGCCGGTCGTCAGTTCCAGAACTTCTTCATGATTCAAGATCGGCTTGTCGAACATCAGGCAGTATTCGAACGCCCGGCGCATCAACTCGGCGTTGTAGACCGGGGCTCCGTCGTCGCTGAAAGCCACGGCGCCGGCCTCGACCAGTTGGCCAATCTCAGCCAGCTCCTTGCCTTCGCGATTCTTGCTGACGCAGGCCACGACGAACACATTGCAGCGATCGGCCAGCGCCGCCTGGTGCTGCACGAACTCGACCGTCGCCTGGGTGTCGATGGGCGGATCGGTGTTGGGAATGCAGGCGATCGAAGTGAACCCGCCGGCCAGAGCCGCGGCCGTGCCCGTGGCGATCGTCTCGTCCTCTTCGCGTCCCGGCTCGCGCAGATGCACGTGCATATCGATCAGCCCGGGCGCGACGATCTTCCCCTGGGCGTCGATGACCGTATCCTGGCCGTTGCGAGCCACGTCGTAACCGGCGATCCGGCCGTCTTGAATGAGCAGATTCGTAACGCGATCGATTCCCTGGCTGGGGTCGATGATGCGTCCGTTTTCGATGAGCAATTTAGGCATGGGAAAAAAATGCTAAATGATAAATGCTAAGTGATAAATGCCGAATGATGAAAGCTAAACGTCCGTCTCCGTCATTTAGCATTTATCATTTCGCACTTATCATTTCTCGCCGAGCATCAGCCATAGCACGGCCATTCGCACCGCCAGGCCGTTGGTCACTTGCTCGAGGATCACCGAGTGCGGGCCGTCGGCCACGTCGGGCGTAACTTCCACGCCGCGATTGATCGGGCCCGGCGCCAGGATGAGGATGTCGCTCTTGGCCTTGGCCAGCCGCTCACGGTTCATCGCGTACAACAGCGCGTACTCGCGAACCGAAGGGAAGGGCCGCGTCGATTGCCGCTCGAACTGAATTCGCAGCAAGTTCAGCACGTCGCAACGCGGCAGGATCGCGTCGAGCGAATTCGACACTTCGACGCCGAGTTCTTCCCAGCGTTTCGAAACCAGCGTCGACGGACCGCAGACGATCACGTGGGCGCCAAGTTTCTGCAAGCCCCAGATGTTCGAGCGCGCGGTGCGGCTGTGCTGAATGTCTCCCACCAGGGCCACGGTCAACCCCTCCAACCGCCGCCGCTCGCGAATCGTCATGATGTCGAGCAGGCCTTGCGTCGGATGTTCGTGCGGGCCGTCGCCGGCGTTCATCACCGAGCAGGCCAGGTTCTGCGCCAGCAGGTGTGGAGTGCCGGGCGTGCGATGCCGCACCACGACCGCATCGACGCCCATGGCCTCGATGTTCTTGGCCGTGTCGATGAACGTCTCGCCCTTCGACAGGCTCGATCCCGAGGCGGAAAAATCGACTGTGTCGGCGCCCAAACGCCGGGCGGCCAAGGCAAAGCTGGTCTTAGTGCGGGTCGAAGCCTCGAAGAACAGGTTGGCGACACGTCTTGCCGGCCAACAGTGACAGCTTCTGTCGGCATCCGCCGGTGGCTTCTTTGAGCGTCTCGGCCGTGTCGAGGATCAACGTGATCTCCTCGGCCGAGAGTTCTTCCAGTCCCAGCAAGTGACGGCGAGTCCACGAAGCCGGAACCGAGCCAATTTCACCTAGATCGAGACTCATGGGCGCAGAGTACCACCACGATTTGGGGCGATGAGTTTGGTATCCACCCGGTCCGCAGGATTTCGCTGATTCTAACACTTGCCCCCGAACCTGCAAGCTGCGGGAGCAGAGGCTAATCCTCGAGTCCGGCAGTACTTCGGCCATCTGCGACGCCCCTCAGCCCGAGAATCTGCCGCCGCAGAAGGTTTCCAGGTAGACGATCGCGCCAATGCCGGCGATCACATTGAGCAGCGGCAGGCAGGCAATCCAACAAGCTACGGTGGACCACTGCCTGCGGTAGAGGATCCAGGAGAGCACAACCGACACCACGCAGATCACGGGAAACGTGCTCAAACTGTAAAACAGCGCAATCGTCGCCGGGTTCTCTTCGGATCCCGGAGCGTCGAACAGCATCACGGAAAACATGGCCAGGCCGATTCCCGGTACGGTCGCCAACAGCCACAGACCTGTCGTCACCTTAAGTACGGTCTTCTTCGCACTGCTTTCCATCGCCTGACACACTCCAATCGAATTCCTGATTCGTCCGCCGGCGCCGATCGCTTCAAAGCAGTTTAGCTCGACCGGGAGTTTAGAGGAAACCCGAATGTCGGCAGTGCGCAGTCAGTAACCCATAGGGTACGTCGCGACGCACCGAAATAAATTAGAACCGAAGACCGCAAAGAGCGCGAAGAAGACGATGGAACAACTTTGCGTCCTTCGCGTGCTTCTGTTCCAGTATTGGTTCCCGAATTGGTTCTGGCCGGTGAGTGCGTCGCGAGGCAACGAGATAGACGATAGTGCGTCTCGCAAACGACGGCGCCCCACCTTCCGCACTGCCCACTAGCCAACGACCACCAGCCACTACTTCTGTACATAATTTTACTTGCAATCAGGCCACTTCTTTCGTTAGGCTGCTGCGTAGAAGGGCAGACAGGGAGGTCGCTCCAGGTGCCAATCCGTTGATCATGAATCCATTCTTGAGTTCATGGCAGCGGCAATCGCAAGATTGTGCCTGGGGCCGCCATTGTTCCCGTCCGTGCGGTACGCGGCCAAGTACACGTCGCCACCGAGCGTGCGGATCGTAGGGCTAAGCCCGGCTGCCTGGACGACCTCCTAATCGTTTGTCGGCTCGACATTGGGTTACCTATGAATTCGGGATGACGACGGCAGACGACACACTGAGGAAGAGTAACCCGTTGCCCCATGACGGTCCAAAAGCTAGTAGCAAGCGGGCGACAAACTCCCCTCGTAGCCCAAAAGGCTTGAGCTGGAGCCCCGAGTGCGAATGCGGAAGGCCGGAGGCGCCTCGTCGGCAAAACCGACTTCACAAGGTTGCGCACTGTTAATCAAGGATAGCCTCCGGCCAAGGGCCCAGTGGCTGCACAAACGTGTACGACCGAAGTCGGCCGCGCGCAGGGGCTGTTCCCTGCGCGGGCCGATGACGGAAATAGAAAGTGCTAAATGATAAGTGATAAATGAAGATGCCTTTCATTTATCACTTATCATTTAGCATTTATCATTTACCGGCTGCCCTTATACTTGAATCCATGACGGCCGACCGATCCCTCACCGTGCTGCTGATTTGCCACGACCGGCAGCGACATGCCCGCCTGTTGTCGCTGCTGGAAGCCGCTCATCTCGAACCTTCACCGGTCGATAGCCAAGGGCATTTGCTGGCGCCCGAGCATGTCGGGTTGATGATTTGCGATACGCCTCTGGATGGCAACTCAAATCCGTTGGCGGCAGAACTCCGGCCGCAGTTGGAACAACGCAACATCGGTATGATCGCCATTGGCTGGCCGGGGCCGGCGGAAGTCGTGCTGCCGGCGGACGTGAGCGATCGTGAATTGCTGAATTGCCTTCGCCTGGTGTATGAACGAGTCCGACTTTGGAGGTTGGTTCAATCTCTCGCCGGGCAGCAAAAGTCGCTCGTGGAACAGGCCCTGATGGACGTCATAACCGGCTTGCCCAACCGCCGGGCGTGGGAGGAACAATTCGTGCAGCGTGTCGAAGCCCTGCGGAGCGCGGGCGCGACGGCTGTCTGGCCATCCTGGACCTCGATCATTTCAAACAAGTCAACGACCAGGGTGGGCACGCCCTGGGCGATCAGGTCTTGCGAGCCGTCGGCCAAACGCTGCGGTCTCGGGTTCGCCAGGCCGACTTCATCGCGCGCTTGGGGGGCGACGAGTTCGGCCTACTCATCGACGGGCTCACGCCTGACTCAGCGCCAGGAGTGCTGGAGCGGATTCGCCGCCACCTCGTTCCCGTGGAGTTAGCCGTCGCCGCTTCCTTGCCGTCGGTTACGGCCAGCCTGGGTTTTGTGCGTATTGCCGCAGGCAGCCGTGCTGCGGCAGCCGAGCTATTCGACGCGGCCGATCGCGCGCTGGGCCGGGCCAAGGCCGCCGGTCGAGACTGCAAACTATCTGCCAACCAGTAGGGGATTCACACCCGCGAAATGAATGTGACACCATCGCCGTAGCGCGGTAACATGGAATCCGGCCCGACAGAGCATGGGACATGCGGTATGAACGCGACATTTGACGGCAGCGGTTACGAAACAGACGCCTTCGATCGTGGCACGGCGCCGGTCTTGCGCCTCATTTCTCCCGATCAGACTCGACAATTGGTCAAGTTCCAGGCAGACGACTCACTCCGCAAGCGAATTGATGAGCTGGCTGCCAAAAGCACCGATGGGGCGCTTTCGCCCGACGAGCGAGCCGAGTACGAGGGGTACGTCAGGGCGAATAAGTTCGTCGCGATCCTCCAGGCGCAAGCTCGAAAGATCCTGGCGAGCGTGAGTGAATAGGGATGATCGATGTTGCCACGCGAAGACTCGTCCGCAGCCGAGCTCGCGATGCTTGCGAGTATTGCGGCTTACGCCAAGAACACTCGCCGCTGGCGTCGCTGCAAATCGAACATATCATTCCTCGCAAGCAGGGTGGGGCCGACGTTTCCGAAAACCTCGCGCTGGCGTGCATCGACTGCAATCTGGCGAAGGGGACGAACATTGCTGGGATTGAACCGATCACTCGCGACATGACCGAACTCTTTCACCCTCGTCGAGACACTTGGAGCGACCATTTCGAGTGGCGGGGAATCTACTTGGTTGGCAAGACGCGATTGGTCGCACAACAATCGATGTGTTGCGGATGAATTCGAACGAACAAATCCAATTCCGCCTGGCACTGCGGCAGACATGACGTGCGCCATCCTCCGCGCATGACGCGGCCCCGACGCATGGCCGGGATTGAATCCCTGGCTCGTGCGTCGGGGCCGAATGACACGCCCCATGCTATTGCCGCTCGCGCGTTAGCTGGCGCTTTGCAGACTGGTCGCAACCTTCGAAAACGTCGTCGAAGCATGACTGCCAATACTGCTGATCGCCGTCAAGCACACGATCACAATCAACGCCAACATCACGGCATATTCGACTGCCGTGGGGCCGTCTTCAGATTGAAGAAACCTGCGGATTCTAAGTGCCATGCTCTTACTCCGACAAAAATCGTACCCGCCGCCACCCTGACCCCTTGAAAAATGTGGGGGGTTGAAACAGTTGTGAACGACGAACCCGCTCGAAAACTGAAGTTACTTAACCCTACGCTACCCAAAGGAGCTAACCCGCGGAATCACCCGCACAGCCCGCGTGACTCGAACTGAAATGTCTGGAATTCTTGCAGATTGTTGCAACCCCACGTCAAGTTGACGTGGCGCGACACGGCCATCTGTTCGCTGCAGTCTTAGGCGCCATGCGTGCGCCGCACGAGCGGCACAACCGGCTCAATCTGCAACCCGCCAGCGGGCCTGGAACAGCCGCATCATGCCGGCCAGCAATCCCAGGTCGAGCAGGGCGTAGAAGCCCAGGAATCGCCACCAGACATCCCACTGGGCTGGCCTCGCATCGCCCGTCGCGCCGTCCGGCTGCAGCGGCAGCGCGAAGGCCGTCGAGAAAGGACTGATGAACGTGCTCCAGTCGACCCATTCGGCGGCCGAAGTTTGCGGATAGAATCTCTCGGCAAAATACTGCAAAGCCGGCGGCAGCGTGAACAGTGCAATGATCAACAGGTATGAAGCCATCATGCTGACCGACGTCTTCTGAAACAGCACCGAGCAAAACAGCGCCAGCATGGCAGTCGTCAGGCAGGTGACCATCAGCAGCACCACGTAGCCGAAGAGCGTCGGCAAATGACTCCAATAGTAGGAGACCATCAGCGCGGCCAGCAGCAACGGCCACAGCAGAAACGACGTCAGCACGCTCGACACCCGCAGCCCAGCCAGTAGTTTGCCCCAGATGATCTGCCAGGGCGAGAGCGTGGTCACCAGCAGCAACTCGAGCGTTTCCCGCTCGCGTTCGCTGGTTACGCTGCCGGCCGAGAAAACCGGTCCCACCAGTACGTTGAACAGAATGACGTAGCTGATGTACCAGGGAGATTGCTGCGGAAAGAAGAACAGCGAGAAGGCCATCAGTGGCACGGCCAGAATCATGCTCACCTGGATCACCAGCCGCAGCATCAGCGTCCCCTGGCTGAATAGCTCGCTGCGCATTTCTTTGTCGAAAACCGGATTTGCATGGTCGGGCAGCAGGTCGGTCCGCTTGGGCGGGGCAAACAGCCGATCGGGAAACTCGTGGCGATGAATGACCATGCCCATCGCTTCGCGCACTTCCCGCTCTTCGTCGACGACCTCTTTGCCTTCCGCGCCCAGGTCGGGCGGATAGAGCAGCCGCCGGCTGGTGATACGCAGTAGTACGCCGCACAAGACCAGGCAGAACACCGGCAGCACGGTGACCGAAATGAACAGCCGGAAGCCGGCCCCGCCCCCTTCGAACTGGCTCCAGAACCACAGGCCCGCCAGCGATAGCGGCAGGATCAGCAGGTACGAGACGACGAGCGAAGCCGCAGTCCGCTGGAAGTAGCTGCTGCAAGCCAGGCTGATCATGCCGCTGGTGGTAACCGACAGCAACAGGGCCCAGTACAAGGCCAGCACTTCGAAGAACGACACGCCGCCCAACGGCAGGCAGAGCATCACGATCGGCAGCGACGAAACGACCAGAATGGCCACATAGCAGAGCGAGGCCAGCAGCTTGCCCAACACAATGGCCGACGGCCGCAAGGGGCTGGCCAGGAGCATCTCGTAGCTCTTCCGTTCTTTCTCGCCCGTGATCGCCCCGGCCGCGAAGCTGGGCGTCAACAGCGAAGCGATCAGGTATTGGCCGAGAAAGAACAGGTTGACCAGCGACCGGGCCGCCTCGGGATTGCTCATGTCGATCTTCTGCGCCTCGGGCCAGGCCAGCAGCACGATATTGCCCAGCACGGCCACGAAGCCCAGGAGCAGCAAGAACGACCGCCCGTTGCGGAGGTTGACCAGCAGTTCGCTCTGAAGGACTGGGTTTTCGAACAAATACATGGAAAGACAATGATAAATGCTAAATGCTAAATGATAAATGGTCGGAACAGCCCACTTATCATTTAGCATTTAGCATTTATCATTTATCATTCGTCCCTCGCTTCCGCCCGAAGTCGCCTGATATGCCTCGACCGCTGCCAATTTCCGCCCGCGTCTATCTGGTCGGTGCCGGACCGGGCGATCCTGGGTTGATTACCCTGCGCGGCGTACACTGCCTCGCTCGGGCCGACGTCGTACTCTACGACTACCTGGTCAATCCGCAGCTCCTCGACCATGCGCCGACGACCGCCGAGCGCATTTGCCTGGGACGCCATGGCCAGGGCCGGATCATGTCGCAGCAGGAAATCAACGACCGCATGGTCCGTGCCGCGCTGGCCGGCCAGATCGTCGTCCGCCTGAAGGCCGGAGACCCGGCCGTGTTTGCCCGCGCGGCCGAAGAAGTGCAGGCCCTGATCGCGGCCGGAATCGAGTTCGAGATCGTCCCCGGCATCACGGCGGCATTGGCCGCGGGCAGCCACGCCGGCGTCTCGCTCACCGACCGACACCTGGCCAGCGCCGTAGCGCTGGTGACGGGGCACGAACAAGAAGGGAAGCCCGAACCGGCGCTCAATTACCAATCGCTGGCCCAGTTCCCCGGCACGCTGGTCTTTTACATGGGCGTCACTTCGGCCCGACATTGGACCGTGGCGCTGGTGGCCGCAGGCAAGTCGCCCGACACGCCGGCCGCGATCGTTCGCCGCTGTTCGTGGCCCGATCAGGAAACGATCCATTGCACGCTGGGCACGGTCGTCGCCGAACTCGATCGTCGCAAAATGCGGCCGCCGGTGATCGTCATCGTCGGCGACGTGGTCCGCTGGGATGCCAATACCGCCTGGTTCGCCGCCCGGCCCTTATCAGGCAAACGTATCGTCGTGACTCGGCCGTTGGGCCAGGCCGACGCCATGCGCGACACGTTGCAGGAATTGGGCGCCGACGTTCTGGTGCAGCCGGCAATCGAGATTTCGCCGCCGGCAGATTGGGCGCCGGTCGATGCAGCGCTCGCGAGACTCGACCAATTCGATTGGCTCGTCTTCTCCAGCGCCAACGGAGTCCGCTATTTCTTCGACCGCCTGCTGGCCATCGGCGGCGACCTGCGGCGATTGGGCCACGTTCGCTTGGCGGCAATCGGCCCCGGCACGGCCGAGGAGCTGACCGATTTCCGCTTGCGAGCGGATCTCGTGCCCAGCCAGTTTCGGGCCGAAGCCCTGGCCGAAGCATTGGCGGCCACCGAAGGCCAGAGGTATCTGCTGATCCGCGCCAGCCGCGGTCGTGAAGTGCTGGCCGAACAGTTACGCGCCGCGGGACGCGAGGTCGAACAGGTCGTGACGTATTGCTCGAGCGACGTCGAGCAACCGATCCCCGAAATCGCCGACCTGCTGGCTGGCGGCCAAATCGACTGGGTCACCGTCACCAGTTCGGCCATCGCCCGCTCGTTGGCAGCCCTATTCGGCGATCGGCTTCGCCGGGCGAAATTGGCCAGCATCAGCCCCGTCACTTCGGCCACGCTCCGCGAACTTGGCTTTCAGCCTGCGGTCGAAGCGATCGACTACACGATGCCCGGTCTGGTCAGCGCCATCATCCAGCATCACGCACTCGATTGATGCGCGCACGGCTCAACCGCCCCGCCATGACGGTTCCAGTGCGGCAACTCTTCGCAGGCCGCACAAATTATCGAACTCTCGCAAGCCGGATAAGCGTGCGGCACGCAACGCGGATCTATCCCACCGTCCCATTCGTTTCGACCGGAGACCGGTATGTTCCGATCCAACGTTTCCGGCGGCCAGGATTACCACGCTTGCCATGCGCGGCTTTTGATGCAGTCGCCGCGCCGGCGATGCCGACTTCAATTGCTGGTATGTCCGATTCGTGCCGCACGGAGGTTGGCCAGCATGCCTGAAGTTTCTCGGTCTGCCACGTTCGTTCTGTCCGTGGATATTGACGCCCGCACCCCACCCCTCGACTTGGCGGGCCGGCGTACGCTCGACGAAGCTTTCGGACCAATTGCTCGCGCGTCTGAGCAACGCAGACCTGCGGGCGACCTGGGCCATGGCCGAGTTTGTGTCACTGCCGACGGTTGAACGAATCGCTGCTACCGATGGACACGAGTTGGCTTTGCTGGGCGATCGTAACTGGACGGGCGAAACGATTGGTCGTGGAGGATTTTCAGCCGAATTGAGCCGGCGGCGCGAGTCGTGGTCCGTGCTGGGCGTCACGCCGACCACGCTCGCGCTCGCCGATGGGTCGCTCGGCGTGGCCGCCGAGTTCGTCGCCCGCTCGGGATTCTCCGCGGTACGCCCCAGTTTCCGAGTGCAGCCGGGACAGTCTCGCGGCTTGCTGGCCAAGCTCCGCAGCTTGTGGGCGCCGCGGCCGTGACCAACCAGCCCTGGCTGCCCCCCGTGCGCTCCGCTGGGGATTGTGGGAATTGCAACCCTCGTGCGACTTGCTGCAGGCCGGTGCCCGTGCGGCGCAGCGATCCATCGACCGGGCCATGGCCGCGAATGAACCGTTCCACGCCGTGCTCGACCTGGAGCGGCTGGCATTTGCCGGCCGCGGCCCCTGGGGGCTCGTCGATCGCGTGCTGCGTCATGTAGCCCGACGTCGCGACGAGGGGCTGCTGCAAGCCAGTTCGATTGCCGGACTGGTGGCCACAGTGCAGGGCTCACTGCAAGGACGCCCCGCCGCGCTCGATCTTGCGGGAACAAGCAGCGTAGAGCAGTAGTCGGTAGCCAGTATTCAGTAGTCAGCTAAAGGATTCCAAGACAAGAACTGACTACTGGCTACCGAATACTGACTACTTTCCTCACCTCTGCTCGCGGAACGTCAGCCAGCTAATGGCCGACAACACCAGGCCGCAAACGACAAAGCCGATGTCCATCGTGGTGCTCGCCTGCTTGAAAGGGAACTTGATTCCCAGATCCAGCCCAAACACCAGCAGCAGGCACAAGCCCACGATCAGCGACAAAATGGCAAAAGCTTTGGGCATCGACTTCGTCTCAGGCGCGGCAGACTCTCGGTGCGGGGCTTCGGAAGCACTAGTATAGTTACAGAAACGGGGCTGTCACGGGGGCTAAGCCGTCCGTCCATTCGGTCTGACCACATATTCCTCGTCGTAGCAGGCCAGTCGCGGGTATAATTCCGGCCGTGGTGCGAGGCGCTGATTCTCGCATGCCCCGACACGCCCGAGGAAGCCCGATCATGCTGAAAAAGCCCCTGCCGACTCTCATATTCCTGGTATTTCAGGCCGCTGGTTTTCCAACCCACGATGGCCCAGGCCCATTTCGTCTGGATCGACGTTCGGCCTGGGGCCGATGGGATGCCGCGACCCGAGGTCTACTTTAGCGAAACTCCGGCCCCCGGCGAGGCCGAACTGCTCGATAAGATCGCCCACACCAAGGCCTGGTTGAGGGTCGAGTCCGAACCTCGGACGCCAATCGAATTGAAAAAGTCGGCCGAGGGTGCTCCGCCGGCTTGGGTCGGCCAGCAGGTCGTGGACGGCCCGTCGAGCCTCGAAGCCGAGTGCGACTACGGCGTTTTCAGCCGCGGCCCGAAGCCGCTGTTGCTGCATTATTACGCCAAGCATCTGACCAAGGCGAACGAGGCCACCTGGCCGCAACTCGGTCGGGCCGAAGCCTTGGCCCTCGATCTCGTGCCGCAAAGAACCGCGACCGGTCTGAAGCTCACGGCACTATGGCAGGGCCAGCCCGCAGCGAACATTGAAGTGGTGCTGCTCCTGCCCGGCCACGATGAACCGCAAAAAATGACCACCGACGCCCAGGGCCAGATCGCTCTCGAACCGGCTCCCCACGGACGCCTGGCCGCGCGGCTCGATTGCTCGAGGCCGACCGGAAAGGCGAACACCAAGGAAAGCCCTACGACGGGGCGCTGCACTATGCCACTCTCACCATGGAATTGGCCATGAATCCTCAAACCGCATCCGAATCCAAGTCCCCGGAAACCCAGGCCGAACTCACTGCCCCGGCCCTGCTCGAACAAGCGCGGCTGGCCCGCTGCACGTGGCGAAAGTTCCCCGGCTTCCGCGCCCAATTGGCCGTCGAAGTGCCCGGCTTCCAGGGCGCGGGGCAATTGACCGTTACGCGCCGACGGCGACGTCTCGCTCGAAGGCTTTCCCGAGGGCTTCGACGCCAAGCCCGTGCAAGGGTACCTGGAATCGCTCGTGCAGCACCGCCTGGCCGATACCGCTGCCGACGAAAACGTCGAGTATGTCGCCGAATCGCAGCCCCATCCGCTGGGCCGGATGATCCGCTTCATCGGCGACGAAAAAATGCAAAGCAGCTATCGGGTTCGCGACAATATGGTCACGGAAGTCAACCGCGTGATGGGCGACCTGCGCTTCAGCATCGACGTGCTCGACGTCCAGCGCGATGCGGCCGGAAAATATCTGCCGCGGGTCTTCACCGTCAACTTCTGGAACAAAACCTCGGGCGCGCTGCAGCGGACCGAAACGCACGTCAATCACTGGCTGGCCGTCGGCGACTACGAGTTGCCCCGATCGGTGAGCCTGGTGCGGGCTAACGCCGAGGGGAACAAGGTCATGCAGCTCGAATTCACCCGGCACGAGCTGCTCTCCGTCCCCGGTTCGAAGCCATGATCGCCGCGGCCACGCCCGATTGGGACGACTTTCGACGGCAAATGCCGGTCGCTCGCCGCTGGGCCTATTTCGACCACGCGGCCGTCTGCCCGCTTCCGCAGCCGGCGTTCGCGGCGCTCTCGGCCCTGGCTGCCGACATGACCGAAAACGGCGACGCCCATTGGCTGCGTTGGGCCCAGCAGGTGGAAAACGTGCGTCGCACGTCGGCCCGGCTGCTCGGTGCCGAACCGGCTGAAATCGCGCTGGTGCGCAATACGACCGAAGGCATCAATCTGGTCGCCGAAGGCTTTCCCTGGCAGCCGGGCGACAACGTGGTCACGCTCGCCGACGAGTTCCCCTCGAACCAATACCCCTGGCTCAACCTGGCCTCGCGCGGCGTCGAGACGCGCCGCGTGGCCGTGACCGAAGGTCGCGTCGAAATCGAGCGGCTGGCCGCTGCCTGCGACGCCCGCACGCGGATCGTTTCAGTCAGTTGGGTCGGCTACGCCAGCGGCTGGCGCAACGATCTCGATGCCCTGGTCGAGCTGGCGCACTGCCGTGGGGCCTATTTATTCGTCGACGCAATTCAAGGGCTGGGCGTTTTCCCGCTCGACGTGCGGAAGACGCCGATCGATTTCCTGGCCGCCGATGGCCACAAGTGGCTGCTGGGCCCCGAAGGAGCCGGCATCTTCTATCTCCGACGCGAGCACCTCGAACTACTGCGCCCATTGGGCCTGGGCTGGAACAGTGTTCGTGGCAACGATTTCAACCACATCGATCTGACGCTGAAAGATTCGGCCGCGCGCGTACGAGGGGGGGACGACTAACATGGCCGGCTTCGTCGCCCTGGGCGCGAGCCTGGATCTGCTCGCAACCTGGCCTGCGCGGTCCATCGCCGACCGCGTGCTGGCCATCACCGATCTGGCGGTCGAGCGGCTACGGCAGATCGGCGCCACGATCACCAGTTGCCGCGACGACGCCCGTCGTAGCGGCATCGTCAGCTTCGAATTGCCGGGCACCGATCCGGCGGCACTGCGCAACGAATGCCTGGCCGCCGGCATCGTGCTGAGCTGTCGCGCCGGCCGTCTGCGGATCAGCCCCCACGCCTATAACAATCAGGCCGACGTGGAGAAACTTATTGAAGTGCTCAGCAATACCTGATACATGATACAGGGCGTCCGCCGGGCATTTATCACTCATCACTTATCACTCCTCTACTTCCTTATGAGCGACTCCCGCGTGGCCGTCTATACCGGCTCGTTCGACCCGATCACGCTCGGGCATTTGAACATCATCGAGCGGGCCAGCACGTTGGTCGACCGGCTGGTGGTGGGCATCGGCGTCAACGCCGGCAAGAATCCGCTGTTCACGCCTGACGAGCGGATGGCACTGGTTGAAGAGGTCACGCACCGCTTCGCCAATGTCGAAGTCTGCAAGTTCTCCGGGCTGGCGGTCAACTTCGTCCGCCAATGCGGGGCTCGCGTGATGATCCGCGGCGTCCGCCCGTTGCAGGATCTGGAAGCCGAGTTGACGATGATGGTGGCCAATCGCCAGCTCGACCCCGGCATCGAAACCGTGGTGCTGATGGCCGACAAGGAGTTCTCGCACGTCTCCAGTTCGCTGATCAAACAGATCGCACCCCTGGCGACCGACGACGAACTACGTCACTTCGTGCCGCAGGAAGTAGTTGACGCGTTGCGGAAGAAGATCGTGGCGGGCGATTAGTTTTGTAGGCTTAGAAACACGAGCCCGACGCGCCAGCGAGGGTGTCTCTCGTTCGACACCTTTGCTGGCGCGTCGGGCTCATGTTTTCAAGCAACGGCCGATATTCCCCCAGCGTCGAACGCTGATCGACCGCAGGGTGTCCACCGGGCAGCTTTACGCGCGCCGTCGCACGGACTAATATTATGATGTGCGTCTGAATGTCCCCTGTCGCGGTTCACTGAAAGCCTGATGTGTGTCGATTGGCACGGTTCCATTACATCGTCGTTTTCGTTCTGGGCGTCGTGTTCAGCACGTCGTCGGGCGCGAGCGAAACACCACGCCCGGCCGACGCGCTTTCAGCAAGGATCGACGAGCTGTTAGCGCAGTATTGCCATCAGAAAAACATCGAGCCTGCGCCGGGGCTGGCGACGCCGAGTTTCTTCGCCGTATCTCGTTGGACCTGACGGGCCGCATCCCACGCGTGGCGGACGTGCGAGATTTCCTGGCGGATACCACGCCGGACAAACGCCGACGCCTCATCGAGCAATTGCTCAACGACCCGCTCTACGTGAATCACTTCACGAATGTCTGGCGAGCCGTTTTGCTGAGTCAGGCCAGCGCCCGGATTTGCGGCCGCTGACTCCGTACCTCGAAGCCTGGCTGAGGCCGAAGGTGCGCGACAACGTGCCCTACGATGTCATGGTTCGTGAGCTCATCACGATGCCCTTGGGAGACCGTCTGACCTCTTCCTCGACGCCCAGCGGTGAGCCGACGCCGTTGGCGTTTTACCAGGCCAACGAGTTGAAGCCCGAGAATGCTGGCCTCAGCAGCCTCGCGGATCTTCCTGGGCGTGAATCTCGAGTGTGCTCAGTGCCACAACCATCCTTTTGCCGATTGGAAACAAGATCAGTTCTGGCAGTTCGCCGGGTTCTTTGCCGGAGTGCAGCGGCTGCGCCCGGACAACGCGATGGCCGCAGCGCCCGAGCAAATCGAGCGTCGCGAATTGACGATCCCTGGAACCGACCGCGTCGTGCCGGCGCGATTTCTCGACGGCTCGTCGCCGAACTGGTCGGCGACGGCCCAACCTCGCGAGGCGCTGGCCGATTGGATCACGGCGCCGCAGGCAACCGGTACTTCGCCCGCGCCGCCGTGAATCGTTTGTGGGCAAACTTTTTCGGACGGGGGATCGTCGATCCCTTGGACGAATTGGGCGGGCGCATCGTTGCCCGCTCATCCCGAGTTGCTCGACGAGTTGGCCAGCCAGTTCGCCGCCTCGGGGTTTGACGTCCAGTTCATGATTCGCGCGATCACGAACAGCGCCGCCTACCAGCGCAGCAGCCAACAGACGCATGCTTCGCAGCAAGATCGGTCCGCCTTCGCGCGAATGCAATCGCGCGGCCTGACGCCCGAACAACTGTTCGACAGCTTGGCCTTGGCCACCGGCTGCGATGAGAGCAACCGAGCGCGAGTTCTCGTCGAGTTCGCCTACCTTGATCGACCGACGGAGATGCAAACGTCGATCCTGCAAGCCTTGTCGATGATGAACGGGCGTCTGACTGCCAGTGCGACAACCCTGTCGGAATGTACGCACCCTGACCGCGGTTGCGGACGCGCCGTTTCTCAACGACGGCGACCGCGTGGAGACGTTGTTTCTGGCCACGCTTTCGCGCCCTCCGACGGACGCGGAGCGTGCCAGGTTCGGTCAATATCATTCATCCCAGGCCAGCACGTCCCGCAGCGGGTTGGAAGACATCTTTTGGGTGTTGCTCAACAGCGCTGAGTTCTTGCTGAACCATTAAAAGACCGAGTGCCCGTCCCATGCTGCAACTCCACGACCATTGTCGCGCCTCGGTTGTCCCGTCGCGATTGCTTGCGTCTGTCGACGGCCGGCGTGCTGGGCGGTTCAATGTCGGGGTGGATGGAGGCGCTGGCGGAAAATGCCGCCGGGCAATCGCAGCGCAAGCGGTCGTGCATCCTGCTGTGGATGAATGGCGGTCCCAGCCATCTGGACACGTTCGACCTCAAGCCTGGACACGAGAACGGGGGCCCGTTCCAAGAAATCGCCACCAACGCGCCTGGCATTCGCATCAGCGAACACCTGCCGCACATCGCGAGGCAAATGGATCGGCTCGCGATCGTCCGCTCGATGACCAGCAAGGAAGCCGATCACGGACGAGCCTCGTACCTGGTTCGCACCGGACGCTTGCCCGAGGGATCGCTGCAATACCCGACTCTGGGCTCGCTGCTGAGCAAAGAGCTGGGGAACTCTTCGGCGGCCCTGCCGAACTTCGTCAGTATCGCTCCCTATCGATCGACCAATCTGGCAGCTTACAACTCCGGTTTCCTGGGGCCGCGCTATGCTCCTTTCATCGTCGGCGACGTTACGCCGGCAATGGCCCAGCGACAGGATGCAGACGGTTATCGAAAGGCCTTGCACATTGCCGACCTGCGACCGTCGACGCCGCACGATCCAAAACGAGAGAGTAGCCGCCTGGAGTTGTTGCGGACGTTTGAGCAGTCGTTCTTCGCTTCCAGGCCTGACGTGCCCGTGCAAAGCCATCTGACCGCGTATGAACGTGCGGTTCGACTCATGGACAGCTCAGCGGCTAGCGCCTTCGACCTCGAAGACGAGCCGGAATCTCTACGGGACGCGTATGGACGCAACCTGTTCGGGCATGGCTGCCTGTTGGCGCGTCGGCTGGTCGAGCGCGGCGTTCCGTTCGTGGAAGTATCGCTGGGAGGCGTCAGCAGCGGCGGCATGGGCTGGGACGCCCATGTGAACAACTTCGAGACGGTCAAGCATCTGTGCGGAGTCCTCGATCCCGCCTGGGCCACGCTCTTGCGCGATCTCGAGGACCGGGGGTTGCTGGAGACCACGCTCGTCGTCTGGATGGGCGAATTTGGGCGCACGCCGAAGATCAACGGTGCGGCCGGACGCGATCACTACCCTCTGACCTGGAGTGCGGTTCTGGGCGGCGGCGGCATTCGCGGAGGGCAGGTCGTCGGCGCCACGACCGCAGATGGCGCGGCGGTGAAAGATCGGCCCTGTGCGGTGCCCGAATTGCTGGCCACGGTCTGCCAGGCCGTCGGCGTCGATCCCCACAAAACGAATCCCTCGGCGGTTGGTCGTCCCATTCACCTGGTCGACTACGACGCGCAACGGAATCGACGGGGTGGTGGAATGACACGACGAACAATTTGGCTAACCTGCGTCGCTGCATGTTGCCTGCCAACCCCGGCGGCCGCGGAAGCTGCGCCGCCAGTGCCAACCGGCGTAGTGGTTCACGCTTCCCCAGAACCCGTCTTCGTGGCCGCGGAAATCACTGTACACGGTCAACCGCTCATGGCGTTTTGGGAACAATACTTCGCCGATCTGTTGGCAATCCTCGACCGCAACGAGGACGGCGTGCTGGACCGTGTTGAAGCGGCCCGCATCCCTCAGCCAGCAGGTTTGCTGGCTGAGTTCCGTGGCGACTTTGATAACGTGACTCCCGACTTTGCGCCACAGGCTGAAGTAGATCGCTGGCCGGCCGACGGACACGTCTCGCCCGACGAGCTGGCCCAATACCTGCGGCAAGCGGGTGTCGGCAACGTCGAACTGCGTCCGACGCCCGCAGCGCAAGGCCTCGACACGGGAGCCGCTCGCCGGCTGTTTGAGCTGCTGGCCTCGCCTGGGGGCACTTGGGATAGCACGTCGCTCGCCGATGCCTACCCTCGGCTACGCCGCTTCGACGTGAACGACGACCAGCGGCTCAGTCTCGACGAACTCGGGCAAATCGCCAACGAGAATCGATCGCCGGCTGGCGGCTCAGCGCCGAACCACTCAACGGCTCAGCGGCCACTGCGATTTGGTTCGTTCGCCAATTCCGAGTCCGCCTCGCCCCGGTCGATCAAGCTGGCGATGCGCATGGGCGCGTCGCCGCCGGCAAACGACGGCTTCGACGTCTTGCACAGCAGCGCCCCGGCCGGTGAGTCTTGGACCGAGGGAGCCCAAGGCAAGTTGGTCGATTCGCTGAGCTGCAAGGCTGGTGCCGTTCGCTTGACACTCCGCGTTGTGCGTGGTTACGGTGCGCAAGACTTCGAATCGGCGCGTCAATCGTTGCTCCAGCAGTTTGAAACGGACGACCTCGACCATAATCAAATACTGGACCAACGCGAGACGCAGCAGTCCGCGTCGAGCAATTACTTCTCGAGGTTGATGACCGTCGCCGATCGCAACACGGACGGCCGGCTCACCAACTCGGAAATGAACCGCTATTTGGATCTGCAAGCCTCGGCGGCGAAGCATGGCGTGGTTGTGACGGCCAGCGACTTCGGCTCGTCGTTGGCGGCAATCCTCGATACGGACGGCGATGCGACCTTGAGCTTGCGCGAACTGAGGCACGGCTGGCCAAGCCTGGCCGGTTGGGATCGCAACAACGATCATGAGTTGTCCTGGGATGAAGTGCCGCACGATTGCCAGCTCGCGTGGAGCGTGGGCCGGCCGCAGTCGCCGACGACGATTGGCCCCGCCCAAAAGAAAGAGGCCGCAGCGCCACTCTGGTTCCTGCGCATGGATCGGAACGGCGACGGCGACCTTTCACGACGCGAGTTCCTCGGCACGCTCGCGGTGTTTCGCCGCTACGATGCAGACAATGACGGCCTGGTATCGCCCGTCGAGGCCAACGTCGCCACGAAAGACTGATTCCCGGAAACGTGCAAACGAGCTGCCTTGCTGCCGCCGCTTCTACTTTTCTTCACCCAGATGAAAGCAATTCACCCCGGTATCATCGCGCGTGTACAGCCGTCCGTTGGCGAGCGCCGGGCTGATGATCGTTGGGTTGCAGACCTTGCTCCGCGCCAGCTCACGGTATTCGCTGGCTGCAGTGTCGAGCAGGATCAAATCGCCGTGCGTGTCGTCGAGCATCAGCAGCCGGTCGTCCCCCAGGCGGATCATGTTCAGTTGATACAGGCCGATCTTGGGCCGTCTCCACAGCTCCCGGCCTGTCTTGCCGTCGAGACACGCCAGCGCGATTTCCGCCTGAGGGATCAACGACGCGTGAATGACGTACAGTTTGTCGTCAGCCCCGGCCAGATTCTGCGTGAAGTAAGTCGTTACCTTCGGATTGCGCCAGACTTCGACGGGCTTGAGTTGCCCCTCGACGTCTTGCAGCTTGAAGGCGATGCTGCCGGTCAACATCGAGCAACAGAGAATCGTGTCTCCGAACAAGGTCGGCGGCGGCAAGGTGCCGATCGCCAGGTCGGCGAGTGGAAACTCCCACAGCGCATGCCCGTCCTTGGGGTCGACTCCGATCAACCCCCGAGTCGACGTGTAGACCAACTGCCGCACGACGCCACGGCCATCGACCTTAGGCAAGAACACCACCGGCGACACACTGGTCGGCGGCTCCTTGAGCGATTTCCAAATCGTCGAGCCCGACTCGGTATCGAGCGCCACCAAGGCCGTATCGCGACCACCCACGGGCAGAAAAATCCGATTGCCTTCAACCAGTGGACCGGCCGACGCGCCGAACATCATGATTGGCGCGGAGTTCTGCTCCAAAGGATTGAGCTGCCAGAATTGCCTTCCCGTTTCGGCATCCAGGCAGGTCAGAATACCGGTGATTCCGTAAGCGTAGACTCGCCCCCGCACGATGACCGGCGCAGCGCGTGGGCCGTTGCCGACGTTGCTCTCGAACGGCTTGTGCTCGTAACTGATCCGCCACAACTGCTTGCCGGTGACGGCATCGAAGGCCATCACTTCCTCTTCGTTCTTGCCCTGGACTTTGGCATGCACGAACAGCCGGCCGTCAGCCACGGTCGGCGAGCTGTAGCCTTCGCCCAGGGGAATATGCCATTGCCGCTCCAGCGGCCCGCTCCACGGTGCGACGATCTCCGTCGTGGTGCTGTTGCGATGAGGGCCGAAACGATGCGGCCAATCCGCCGCCCGCACCATGCCTGCCGAGCACAACGCCAAAACCAACGATCGCAGCCAGGTCATCAAAGCAGCTCCTGAAATTCCCATCGTGAAACGGCCCCGGCGGCGCGTGCCGGATTTGGCGACGATTCCCGCCGCGCCTGCCCGCACGCTTATGGGCCTGCCGACACCTGCAACGAATGTAGCAGCCACCGGCCGAAAAAGCACTGTCATTCTTATTAATTTAAGAACGTTAGAATCGAGCCACCTCCGCACGGGACCGATAACGAATCGTGTCTCCGACTCTCGCACGTTGGAGCAGCGCGAACGCGAGGCCTGAATGCCGGTCATAGGATGACCTGCAGGCCTCGATCCTGGCCCGCGGCAGGATCCGCACAGAGCTTACAACAGGACGACCGATGGGCACACGGACGGTGCAACTGGCAAAGCTTATTGCGCTCGGCGCGCGCTAGGCTTGATGATTGAAGGCTCGTGGCTCGCGCCGGCTTCGGCCGCAGACGATCCGCCGCCGGCGGTAGCCACGGAAACTCCGCCTTTAACGGAAGATCAGGACGCAGTCGACCTGACGAGTTTGGCGCAAGCGCCGACAACCGCCGCCCCGCCTGCGGCCGGCGCGCCGCAGCCCCGCCGGTGCTGCCCGAGACCGAGGTCGTCGCCCAGCCGCAAGCCGGCCCGCCCGCCACCACGACATACAACGAAGTCACCGGTCCGTCGATCCTGCAAGGGACGGTCTTCACCAGCCCGCCGGTCAACGGCTACAACGCCCCCTCGTCGACCGTTGGCACTATTATCGACGTACAAGACCGCATCTTCCCGGGCTCGATCAACACCGTCTCGCGCAGACGTCCTCCGCGACCAGGCGATCCTGACCATGGACGAATTGCTCCGCGACGTGCCTAGCGCCGTCAAGTCCTACGGCGCGGACGGCGTAATCCGTCCCGATCAGTTCTTCATCCGCGGTTTCGAAGTCACTTCGCAAAACTGGCGCAAGGACGGGTACCTTGATCCGACCTACATGCCCCGCGATCCGGCCAACATGCAGCGCGTCGATGTGCTGGCCGGCCCTGCCTCGGTGCTGTACGGAGCGGCGCAGCCCACCGGCACGTGGAATGTGACGACAAAGACGGCGCAGGCCGACGCCTTCGCGTATGGCGGGTTCATGACCGGCAGCTACGGCTTGCAGCGTTATACGTTCGACGTCAACACCCCTCTGAACCAAGACGGCACGATACTGTTCCGCCTCAACGGTGCGTACCAGAACGGCAACACCAACGTGCAGAGCGTGTTCAACGAACGCACGTTCGTCGCGCCGACGTTCACGTTTGTCTTAGATGACGACACCAGCCTGACCTGGAGCACCGAATACCAGAAAGATCGCTTCCGCATGTATCAAGGTGTTCCGGCCATCAATGGCGATCCGTTCGCAATCAACCGGAACACGTTCACCGGTAACCCCAACGGCGACGTCGCGGACTATACCAGCTACCGAAACACGCTGACCTTCACCAAGATCCTCAGCGACAATTGGACGATGAAAGTGGGCGAAATGTCCCTCTGGTACAACACTCCGTCGACGACCACTTTTCTGGATAATGGCACCCTCAACGGCGCAGGGCTTATTAGTAGTCCCGCTGATTCCCCAGGACCAGACCGTTGCCAGCCCATTCCAGGAGCAGAATCACGACATCCTGGAAACTCTGGCCGGCGAATTCGACACTGGCGGTTTGCGCACAAGCTCGTTGCTCGGCGCCGAGCAGGATTGGTTCATCACGAACCACGATACATTCACGACGAGTTCGACCACCAACCTTCTCAACAGGCGCCAGCGGCAGCGCCTATGGGCCGATCAACGTGGCCGGAGGAGGGCCGTTCCCATTGGTTGGCCCAGCCAATACCTTTCCCAACGCGGTCTATACTCAGAATGTGTTCGACAATCCGTCGTTTCGACAGAACCGTTTCGGCTGGTTCGGCCAGGACGTGGTTGATGTCACCGATCGCTTGCACGTGCTGGTCGGCGCGCCGTTTCGACTACATGACCCAGGAATATGCCCGTAGCGATACCATTCTTACCAGCGGATTCCCGCCTTTCCCTTTCGCAGCAAACCAAACACATGACAGTTTCAATCAGTTCTCTCCTCGTGCCGGTGTTACATATGATTTGATTCCCGAAACGGTGAGTGTATATGCCATGTACTCGCATTCGTTTACGCCAAGTGTCGGCGTGTCTAACTTCTCCAGCACAGTGACCGCTGCTGCCCGGAGTCGGCGACATTTGGGAAGGGGGCATTAAGACCCAGTTGACCAACCGCTTGCGATGAGCGAATTCCGGCTACTGGACCCAAAATACCAATGTAAACGTTGAACAGTTTAACCCCAATCCTGGTGGCATTCCGTTCTTCCTTACTCAGGCCGGATGGAGCGCAGCCAGGGGTTTGAAAACAGCATCTACCGGCCAACTCACCGACCGGCTATCACCCATAGCAATTTCTCATACAACGACAGCTACCTGTTCACTGGCCCAGCCGACAACTGGAACGATTCGCCACCAGTTGGCCCAAACTCGAGTTCGGGGTGTGTCGCATTGGCTGGGCAATCTCTGGCTGCGTTACAACTTTGTGCAAAGCCAGCAGAGGACGATTGGCACGGCGGTGGGCATGCGCTACGTTGGCAGCCGACTGGGCGACTACTCCTCGCCATTGGTCCTGCCGGCATACGACGTCTGGGATCTCGGCTTCTACTACAATCGCGGCCATATCAACGGGTGCTCTTTGGGACAACATCTTCAACACGATTACTATGCCATCGTCCTCAGCCAATACCAGGTTCTTCCCCGGCCGCCGTCCAACGTTCGCCTCCAGTTTTCGATGTCTTGTACTGGCCGACACTTGCCATCGTCGCTCTGTCGACGCAACTTCCGCACGCCAGCACACGACCTGTGGTCCGGCGCACGACAAACTGTCGGCCGTGGCAAAGCCAGCCGCGGCCCGCCGCGTGCGACTGGCCACGCGCTGGCCACGGGGAAAGATATTGCCCAGTTCGTCGCCAACTTGCTTGGCGGCCCCTTATAGACCACCTGATGCTGCCCGCCGGCCGACGGCCGGCACCGGCTTCGCTGAGCCCATAGCTTCGACTCGCGCATCTGCACGCCGTCGCGCACAAAGCACGGCTCGCGCAGCGAACTTCTCCAATGCAGGCCGACAAAGCCAGCCTGCTCGATCGAGCGAAACACCGCCGATCGACCGGGATCGCCTGGACCTGCGCCGCCGGGCCCGGGCAATTCGGCTTCGCCGCGGCGAACTCGCGATCGGCCACCAGCGTGTGGACCATCAACTTGCCGCCCGGTCGCAGAATTCGCGGCGTCTTCGGCTAGCAAGGTCTGCGCTCGCGCCCGGCGACAGTTCGCGCTTGAACGTGCCCAACAGACGCACCTCGTCGACCGAATCATCGTCATGTGGCAACCGGGCGGGAGCGTCCATGCCAAGCGTGTGTTCCCAAACCACGGGGCGGAGGCGACTTCTTCTGGCGTCGCGTCCCTGTCGGGCAGCATCTCCCCAGCGTCTGGCCGATGCCGCGATGGTCGAGATCTTCGTGCAGAATGTACAGTTCCCAGAGATTGCGGTCCGGATCGGTCAGCCAGAATTTGGTCTGCAAGGCGTAGCAGCATTCGACTCCTTCTTCGCGCTGGGTGCTGACGCCGGCCGCTTCGAAGCGTCGCTGAATCTCCACCAAGGCCGCGGCGATCGCCCACGCGAAATCCAAGGTGATTCAGCGAACCGCCGGGCGAGCGCGGATTGGGCTCCAGCGACAGCACCAGCGGCGGATCTTCCGATTCGAACTTGGCATAATCCGGCCGGCACTTCGCCGGCCTCGCTATCGAACAGCAACCGATAGAAGGCCACCGACCGATCGAGATCAGCAACGTTCAACGCAATGTGGAACTTCACCGGCAGAGTTGTCGTTTCGGTCGCCATGGCGAAGGGCTCCGTATTGTGAATGAAAGTAGTTCCGAGTTCGAGCCTTCGATGCAGGAACGCTAATCTCCGCGAATCGACACTAATCAGAATTAGCGAAGATTAGCGTTCCTCTCCATTTGTCATCCAGAGAACTTGAAACTATTGAAGGACTTTGATTATCGCTGAGACGCTTGAACATCTTAAGGAGAACGGACCTACCGGGAAGCTTGCGCTTCCCGCTCGCCAGAGTGCGGTGTGTCGACGAACCAGGCGGCCAATCCCAACCCGGCCACGATCGGCGCCAGGACATACAGCGCCGGCGAGTACGATTCCTTCCAATGATAACACAAGGCAAACACCTTGGGGCCGACGGCCGAAGCCAACACGGTCAGCATTTGCGCCGGCGCTGAATCCGTCCCAACGACGCACGGCCAAAGGCTTGCGGCCAGATGGCAAAGAACACCACCGTGATGATTCCGCCCGCAATGCCCATCAGCAGCACGTAGCCGTACAACTCCACCATCGTCCCCACCTGCGGCAGCCACAACAGGGCGGCGGCGTAGATGAACATCGCGCCAGCCAGAATTCGGGCTAGCGAAAATCTCCGACCCAATACGCCGGCCAGCATTTGCCCGCCCAATCCGATATACGCCCCCAAGGCGAGAACCTGGTGATAGGTCTGCTGATCGAAATCCCGCTCGCGCAGAATGGCTTCGTTGAACAGGCCCATGCCCGAAGCGACGAGCCCGTACAACGAAGCAGCCAGCGCGAAGATCCAAAACGCCGGCGTGCCCAGCGCCTCAGAGAAACTGAAACCGGTCTGGGGCAGGGGAGTGGTCGGCGTCTGTTCGCTCTTCGCGCCGTAACGTTCCGGATTGCTGCGCCACGAATAAGGCCGCCAGGGGCGCCAGGCCAACCATCAGCACCAGCGAAATCTCCCACCAGGCCGTGCGCCAGCCTTGCGTGCGGACGGCCAGGCCGACGGCCCAGAAGCTGAGGCCGAAGCCCAACCCCATCAGGATGGAATAGATCCACATGGCCACGCCCACGCGGCTGCGAAACCACTTGCCGACGACGGCCATGCTCACAACGCTCAAGGCACTCTGGCCCAGCGCCCGCGTCAGCGTGACCAGCACCACCAGGGCGACAACGCCCGTCACGCCGCTCATCGCCCAGCAAACCGCACCCAGCGCCAGCGCCACCAGTGCCAGGCTCCAGCGCGTGCTCAGCCGATCGATGAGCCAGCCGGCAGGGAAGCAGGCCAGCGCCCCGACCAACGTCGCGAACATGTTGATGTCGGCAAACTGATTGCGGTCGAGGTGCAAATCGGCCATCAGCGGTTCGGTGATCAGCCCCAGCCCATGCGTTCGGCCGGGAAGCGTCCCCACCATGGCCAGCGCCGCCGAGCAGCACGTTCAACGCGCCCCAGGCGTAATAGCCCACGTTGTCATGAGCTGGGAGCACAGCGGCAGCGAGCGAACTGTCGTCCGGCTTCTGCGGCAACGTTTCCGACGAAGCACTCATCGGAAGTACACCTCGGTCTTGCCATACTGGGCATATTTTACCTTCAGCCAGGCGTGAAACTCTTCGTAGTGCTGCCGTGCGGCGCTGGCCGCCGTCGCTGGCTGCGTTGTAGCTAAGATAGAGTTGTCGCCGCCAGCGGTCCGAATGGTTCGGCGCCGAGCGGTGCGGCGTGAAACAGCCGAACATTGCGATGTCGCCCGGCTGCAAGTCGAGCTTCACGCCGGCCGACAGGTCAACCTTGTCCGCCGGCACTTCGTGGTATTCACCGTCGATCGGCGACAGGTATCCTTGCCGATGAACGCCGGGAAATACCTCGGTGGCCCCGTTGTCGGCGTCGGCCGGATCGATCGCCACCAGCACGGTGACGAACGTCCGCGGAAAATCCTGCCAGCCAATGTAGTCCTGGTGCAAGCCGTAGCCTTTGGCTCCTGGCGGCTTGAAGATCAGCTTGTCCTTGAACAGGCAGGCCTCGTCGCCATAGATCGCCGCCAGCGGACCGAGAATCCGCGTGTCGTGGGCCACGCGCCGCGAGACCGGCCCGATGTCGATCACCGGATCGAAGCATTCGAACAGGCACTCGCCCGTCTCGACGTGGTTCTGCCAGCGGCAGCGGATGTTCTGCACGTCGATCAAATCACGCCGCTGCAAGAGCTGGTCCGCTTCGCGCGAGCGCTGCGACCTCGTCGTGATCCAATGCCTCGCGCAGAACGAAGATATCCCAACCGTTCGTACTCGGCAACCTGTTCGGATGAAAGGCCGGCGGCAGGAATCGACGTGGCCATCTGCATTTCCTCGGGGGGCGACGTGGCGGGCAGGCATTTGGCGAGAGATACAATTCAACATTCGCAAGACCATCATAATGTCGCCGATCCCGGCGGGGAAGTAGCTTCTCGCCGACGCACGAATGCGGTTTGGCCCAACCGCAGCTTGCCCCCTTCCACCTGCCATCCAGCTTCGCCCGTGGCCTGTCAGGGTCGCACGCCTATTGCCCCAGCGAGGCCAGCACTTCGCGCGCCGCCCGATAGCCGCTGGCCAGCGCCGCCCACCGTGCCGCTCAGGCCGGGATGCGTTGCTTCGCCGGCAAAGAACAGTGTTTCGGCCACCGGCCGAGCCAGCGCTGCGGCGCTTCGGCGCCGCCTACGACCGTATAACTGTACGCGCCGCGTGAGAACGGATCTCGCTGCCAATGGCAGACATGCCCGGCGATCAGCAGTTCGCGCACCGGTCGCCGCGGCCGCAGCAAACGCTCGATCGTGCCCAGCCCGGCGTTCAGCAGCTCCTCATCGCTCCAATCGCCGATTCGCTCGGCTGCCACGCCGCCGGCCCAGCCTGTGAGCATCGGCGCCGCCAGTGGCAGCGCGCTCCACCACGTCGGGAACGGACCACCGCCGCCATGCAGAAAACCGAGTTGCGGAGCGTTGGTTTCCCAAAAGGCCTCGCGAAATCGCAACACGAGCTTGATCACCGGGCCCATGGCCAGGTGCGCCAGAGCATCGCGCTTCTCAGCCGGCAGTTCGGGCGTCCACGCAATGCCTCCCTCGTCTTCCGGGCCGGCTTGCAACACGCCTACAGGCAACGTCACGACGCCCGCTCGCGCCGTTCGAATTTCGGACGAGCGACCCGCCGCACGTACTTCGCACTCGATTCGGCCCGGCTGCCAGCGGACCATTCGCACGGGCGCATTCAAGTTCGTCTCGGTGTTCACAGACAGCGATTGAACCAAGGCGGAAACAACGCCATCGTATCCACCGGGGAGCCGATAATTCCGTTCGGCCTGGATCGCTTCGAACTCCTGCTCTGCCCGGACCAGGCCGCGAATGCTGATCCGATGCTGATCGGCGGCGTTGAAGCCTTCGACGTAGGCAACCGCCAGCTTGCGATCTTCCGCGGGCAGATCCTGGCAGAACTCGGCCAGGAACTCGGCGAACGAGCGATCGCGATCGAGCGAATTACGCATCCGCTCCAGCACGCGCTCGATCCGCTGCCAGCGATCGCTGCGCGGCTGGAGCACTCCATCCTGAGCCCACCAATGATCGCCCGTCATTTCGGCGACGGGCAGGTTCGCACTGCGAAGAATGTCCCACGTTTCCGGGGGCGTTCCATGCACGAACTCGGCTCCGCGTTCGATGGGCCACGGCCACTCGCTTTCGCGCCGCGTATCAATGCGACCGCCGAGCCGATCCCGGGCCTCGAAGACAGCCACCTTCAATCCAGCCCGATCCAAATCGCCGCCGCCGCCAAGCCTGCCACGCCAGCACCGATGACGAGAACGTCGGTTGTTCGATCCATATTTGTCCGTCGGATTGCATTAGAGGCGGAACATCGCAAATACTTTAGGCGGATTCCGCCTGAGAATTGTCAGCCCGCTCTCGAAATAGATTCGGTCGAGGCCCCCTCCGCAAGGAGCAGTGAGTGTAGCGAAAAACCGGCATTTTATATTTGGTGCGAGCGTTGGATTTTGGTTTAGTTTACCGCTACCATTAGGTGGTCTCGTAGGCCAGCAGACGCCTGGCTCGCATGCTTCGTTGAAAACAACCTGAGGGACATCGTGGGAGGCGGAACGTGGTCGAAATGATTGTAATAAAGGCGTCTGCATCAGATATCGAGGCTGTCGTGGTAAAGGCGTTAAGTGTGGCACCCGAGCCGCAGAGCATGGCGAAGCTCCGAGAGGGCATTCCCAAACTATATCGTCCGTCCGAGAACGACCTTGCAGGCATGCTTGAAAAACTTGTGGCAGACGGGCTGGCCTGGAAGTATTCGCCAATCCGCGGAAAGGCACCCTGCTACTTCTGCCATCCTCCTGACGTGTTTGGCCAGCAAGTAATCCTGGAAGAATTGACCGGCGCGGCACATACGCTGACCTCGCTTGAACGGAAGGTAAAAAGTCGGCTCCACGACTTGCCTCCGTCCCGTCGAAAGGAGCTCGTCATTCAGCTTGTCGGTGCTGGCAAGGTGAGGGAATGGCCGCTAAAACCCAAGTCGCGGGTGGCAACGTACAGCACAACGGTTCCCGACCCTCATGCCTATCTGGAAACCGCGATTCGCAATTTGAAAAATGCTATTGCGACGATAGCGGCGCTTCTCGAACCGGCGGGGGTATCCCGGAAAGAGACCAACAGCGCGGCACAGGATCTAATTGAGGCTAACTTCCCGGTGCGGTCGCAGCCTGGAAGCAGCGATGTTGAATCGCCATTTCCACCCGAACAATTCGACGAACGCATTCTAGAGCAGATGGTTGAGATAGAGCCAGCAGCGCAAACAGGGGCACTCGTCTCAATTCCGGACCTTCGGCGTTCACTAGATTTCTGCCATCCGGACAAGGAGGCCTTCGATAACGCGATCTTGCGGCTTTCACGCCAAGGCCGCATTGCGATTCACCGCCACGATTATCCGACAAGTTTGCCCGCGGACGAGCGCGAGTTGCTTGTATTCGACGGCCAAAGCCATTTCAGCGGAGCTGCTCTGCGACAATGAGAAACTCACTATCGAATCCGTTCGATAATTCAATCGGCCCCAACCCGTGGACTCCTCCCGTAGTTGATGTGCCCATAATCCACCAGAGCGTTTTCAATGAATGTATTAAAGCAATTGAGTCCGTTCGTGCACAACGGGAAGAGCGGACCGATTCGATCTTAGTATACGGCGCGGCAGGCAGCGGAAAGACGCACCTGCTTGGGCGCGTTTCGACAGGCGATTACGCGGCCGGAAGCAGATCGACCCGCAATTTTCTGCTATGTGCGACTGGCAACGGGAGCCGGCCTGTTACACCGTCACGTCCGACGATGTTTGGTCGATGACCTCCTCCGCCTCGACCACGACGGTGTTTCGCAGTTGGATGTCGTTCTGTTGGACCGCCCCGGCAAACGGAAGGTTGGTCGCGAAAACGTCGTCTTATGGCTTGACAAATTACGTCGCTCTGCTGAAGCGGAAAAGCATCTTACGCCCTATCTGGAGACGCTCGACGAAAGAAATAGATTGGGCCGAAATCTAGTAATCGCGTGTCGAAATTGGATGCTGAGGCACACCGGAGAGACGTCGCAGCGTGGCTTCGCGGCGACGACTTGCCACAGGACGTGTCGCGAGATTTGGGATTTTCGCGGGATTCGATTTCAATGGATGACGATCCAGAGGCGGCGTCATTCGACACTATTTTGCCTTACACGGCTCATTACAGTATCCCGTCCACTTGCTCTGTGCTTCGACCAAATCGAGGCATTGCAACGATCGCCTGACGATTTGGACGGCTTATTCAGCTTTGGGCGTCTGGCCGCCGAACTGCGTGAACAAACAACTGGCGTGCTAATAATTACGTGCGCTCAGAGCACTCTGCAGCAAAAAGTTGAGGCTGCGATCCGCGATGCTGACTGGCAAAAGTTGGCTGAGCAAAAACTGTCGATTAATCCACTAACGTACGATGAAGCAACGGCATTGGCGGCGGCGCCTCCACTTAGTGCCGGAGTTACGTACTGACGAACGGGTACGCGGCGACCCACTGTGGCCGATCGGAGCTACCCGCCTGAAGGCGCTGTCTGGCGCTGAATACCTGCACTCCGCGGCAGTTGATCGCCTATTGCAAGAAGGTTCTGGAGGCGTGGCGGCGCGGGCAACCGGTTCCGGACCCGATGGATGCCGGTGTGCCGCCGCCGCCCGCCGCGCCGTTCCTGCAGGAAAGTTTTGAGCAGCTACGCTCCGCGTCGCTATCCCGCATTGCGGACACACAGACGACCCTGGTTCATGGACTGCCGCAGTTTCTACGTTTGAAAGAGCAAGCCGGCAAGATAATTGACCCGAAAAGGATGGGCCGCGATCTTAGCGACATTGACTTTATCGTCGAACCGGCCAGCCAACGGATCTGCGTAAGTATTTGCAATCAGAAGCAAAACACTCTCACCAATCGATTAAAACGTCTATCCGCAGCTCGTCGCGCACTCGGTAGCTCCGACGAATTGGTTTTGATGCGTGATGCCAAGCTACCTATTCCGGCAACGTCAAAAAAGGCACGAGAGATTTGGACAGAGCTGACTTCTAGACGTCAACCGGAGACGCAATCGGGGGCAATTGGCCGAGAGGTACGTCCAAGTGCTGAGGCACTGGCGGCACTTGAGGCGATCCGGAATCTCCTAGCCGACGCGAAGGCGGGTGATTTGGCCAGCGACGGGCGGACTATCGAGCCCAAGACCGTCGAGGAGTGGATTCGAAAGCAACTCCTCGACGAGGACCTCGAACGCCTCTTGGCGGAGGTCGTGCGGCAGCCAGAGCAGATAATCCAATCCGGCATTGACGCGGTCACCGACAGTTCGCTATTCGACGACGCGATGGAAGCGATCCAAGGTCAGCACATCATTCGTGTCGGGGCGCTTGCGAGCAAACTCAACCAACCGCAAATTGCGATCGAGAATTGCTTGCGACGTCACCAATCCGAGTTCGGTTTACTTGGTGAGCCGCCGGCACTGGTCTACGAGAGATTCGCGGCGGCGCCCGAGGGAGTTTTTAGATCATGACCGTAACGTTGACAGTGCGAGACGTGCGCAATCACCTGTTGGCCCAGACAGGTCGAGGTGCGGCGGTGGGCAATGGCGCGAAATCGACTCCGCTGCTCGGGCAGTTCCTCCATGACGTCTTTGCCAAATTAGTGACTGCCGGCACTCCGCAGTATGCAGGCAGTGCCCTCGCAGAAGCCGAACCAGATATTGGCAAATGGCGTGACGCTCTGATCCACCACGCCTATCGGCAACTTGTCGGACCGCGGCTGGATGACGTTGCCGGACAATTGCAGGGGTACGCGGAAGAGACCGCCCAATTTTGGGACGCCATCCGCGAATTGTGCGAATGGATTGCCGGGATCTTTTGGGAAGTATACCGCGCGCATGGCGCCATTAATGCAGCCGACGGCCTCGCGACGTGCGAGGTACCTCTGGAAACGGAGATTCGCGAGGAAGGTTGGACGGAATCAGTGCGCTTGCGGGGCCTGGCCGACGCAGTGCTTCGGCGTAATGGCAGTTCGGACTGGTGTGCCATCGAACTCAAGCTCGGTTACACTGCCCCGGAGGCCGATGCAGCGCAGGCGGCTTTGTACCATCTCATGCTGCACGGGCGCAACGGTGAAGTGCCTGTAAATGGGACGCTTGCGCTGGTTTCGTTCAAACCCCGACGGGAAGAGCGACTGTTTGGAACTGAGGAGCTGCGAGAGGCGACCGGTCGCCTTAAGCAACTCATCGGCCGCATGGCAGGTGTCATACCTGAGACAGGCGCACCAGCTCCTGCTCGGCCGAGCGCAATAACGTGGGGCGCACCAACAGCCCAACACGAGGAGCTCAAGCAACGATTGCTCAGAGTGCTGCGGACGCACCAGATCGACGCGTCGATTGACGAAGCGCCGATAGTCGGGCCAACATTCATTCGTTTTCTCATCAAGCTGCCCGACGGAACGCGAGTCTCGGTATTCAAGGGGCGCGAGCAAGACATCGCTCTGGGAATGCACCTGGAGCAGCCGCCTCAAATCGAGCGTATCCGCGGGCGGATCGCAATCGACCTTGCCCGACCAGATCGGCAATCAGTTCATTATGATGCCGTGCGACAATTCCTCCCAAAAGCCGACCCCCTTCTTGGAAACTCGAAGCTTCTGGTCGGCGTCGACCTGAACGGCAACGTTGAATTTGCCGACTTGGCGGAGCCGGAGCATTGCCACATTCTCGTGGCGGGTACGACCGGAAGCGGCAAAAGCCAATGGCTTCGCGCAGCGATTGCAAGTTTGTCTGAGACGAATTCGCCCGAGAACCTCAAATTAGTGCTCATCGACCCCAAGCGCAATGCGTTTACCGGGTGGCGAGAGTCGCCGCATCTTTATGACGGCATGGGAATAGTCTTTCCTGACGAGACTTCGCCGGTTGAAGTTCTGCAGCAACTAGTCGACGATATGGAAGCTCGATACCGTCGTATGGAGGAAGTCGAAAACCTACGAGCATTAATAATTCGACAAGGTAAACCAGAACCGCGTATCGTCTGCGTTTGCGATGAGTATTTCGATCTGGTTGAAGGCAATCGAAAACAACGGGACGAGATTGAAGCGCTGCTGGCGCGGCTCGGCTCAAAGGCCCGCGCAGCCGGCATTCACTTGATCATTGCTACCCAACGCCCAAGTCGCGATGTGATTCGCGGCGCGCTCAAGTCGAACCTACCAGCTCGGGTTGGGTTGACGGTTTCCAGTGCGATCGAGGCCCGCATTATCGACACTCCTGGCGCTGAGCACCTCTTATTGCATGGAGATTTGTTGTTCAAGGACATTGGCGAACCTCGGCGGCTCCAAGGCGCTCTCCTGTCGGAACAGGATCTGGCGAGAGCTGCAGGCCAAGCTTTTGCGGCCCAGCCTTTCGCCTAGGCATACCTCGACCGGCGAATCGTGGCTATCAAAATCAGCCCGGCCGACCACTGAATTCGATCTCAACTAAGGATTAAGCGTTCTTGTCTTGGATCTGCACAATTAGCCCGGTTTATTGTCGAATGCACCCTTTTCATCAAAAGTCTCGACTTATTACCACACTTGGAGTACTGCTCGCGGTCGCGTCGGCGGCAACGTTCTGCGCCGTTTGCCGCTCCGCACACGTTGCGTGCGGATGATACTCCCATTGCGGCCGCGTCAGTCGGCATGGATGCCGATAAGCTGGCCGCCATCTCGAAACGGATGCAGGAGTTTGTTGATGAGCACCAGATCTCCGGAGCCGTGACGCTGGTCGCTCGACGGGGAAAGATCGTGGAGTTGGGCGCGGCCGGCGAAGCAGATCTGGCCACGCATCGGCCGATGCGGCCCGATACGATGTTCGCCATCGCTTCGATGACCAAGCCGATCACGGCTACGTCCGTCATGATCCTGGTCGATGAAGGCAAACTGTACCTCGACGACCCGGCATCGAAGTTCATTCCCGAATTCAAGCAGACCGCCCTGCAATCCGGGCCGCCGCGGCGCGAAATCACAATTCGTGATCTGATCACGCACACCTCGGGGCTGATCGGCGAGCAGCGAAACGAAGGCACGCTGGCCGAAACGGCCGCCAAAATGGCTCGCCGCACGCTGGCTTTCGAGCCTGGATCGAAGTGGCAATACAGCCCGGGCCTGTCGATCTGCGGACGGATTGTCGAGGTAGCGTCGGGGCAGCCCTACGAGGAGTTCGTGGCGGCGCGGATTCTCCGGCCGCTGCAAATGGTCGACACGACGTTCTTCCCCACGCCCGAGCAGCAACAGCGGATGGCCAGTCTTTATCAATCTTCCCCGAAACAAGAAATCGCTCGTCCCCGCGAAGCATTGGCTCACCGACCTGTCCCCCGGTCGGACGCCGAATCCCTCGGGCGGATTGTTCTCAACGGCTCATGACTTGTTCCGGTTCTATCAAATGGTCTTGAACGGCGGCGAACTGGACGGCCAGCGAATCGTCTCGCAAAAGTCGGTGGCCGAGATGACACGCGTGCAGACGGGCCCGTTGGAGGCCGGTTTCCAGCCCGGGAGCGGTTGGGGGCTGGGCTGGGGCGTAGTCCGCGAGCCACAGGGGCAGACCAAGATGGTCTCGCCCGGCACCTACGGCCACGGCGGAGCTTTTGGCACGCAGGGGTGGGTCGATCCGCAGCGGCAAATGATCTTCGTGCTATTGGTCCAGCGCACCGGATTCGGGGGCAGCGATACGTCGCAGGTGCGCGAAGCCTTTCAGCAACTGGCGGTCGACGCGGTGAAGCAGTAATCAATAATATAATACTGTCACGGCGAGGGGCGAATCAGCGACGCGGCGTGACGCACGACGAGGTTGCCGGCGCTCGCGGCCTGGCGCCACAGACGGCGCCAATACTCCTCGTCGTGATACGTGCTGAGGCAGCGCACGCGCCTTGGCCCGCGCGGCTTCCGGAAGATTCTCAATCACGGCGGGCAGCAACCCCTCTTCGACGTTGTAGGTCCTCTCGGGGAGCAGACACACCGGCACCACTTGCTCGGGTTCGATGCGCAGCTCTTCGGCCACGGCCTGCAGCGCCGCGGCAATCGCGCGGGCCTTGTCGGTTGTCGTCCGCATCAGGTCGTACGGCGGGCTCCATTCGGCGAACGGTCGCAACAGGTCGACCTTCGTAAGTACGACGAGGATCGGCGGCAACCGGCGATTGCTCGCCGTGTGGAACCGCCTACGCAGCTCGTCGAGCAAATGGCGATCGGCCTCGCGCGCGGCCGTCGTGGCCGAGGAAACCAGCAGCACCAGGTCGCAGGCCAGCAGTTCTTCCTCCAAACCTTGAAACGGATCGGCCGTGGATTGGGCTTCGCCATAGCCGGCCGTATCGAGCACCAAGGCGCGGCGCAGCCCGTCGCGTTCCAAGACCAGCGGCGTGACGCCGCGTGTGGTCGGCAACACGTCGACCGCTGCCTTGACCTCGCCGAACAAGGCATTCACCAGGCTCGACTTGCCGGCTTTCACCTGGCCCACGACGAGCACTCGCAGCGGCTCCGACTCGCGGGCCGCCTCGTGCCGATCGGCCGTCACGACGTCGCCCGTCGAACGCTGCGTGACGAACTCCGCGGGCATCGCCAATTTGCCGCTGTAGAGTTCGATGGAATAGTATCCGGCCTTGTGAACCACGAAGTCGAGCAAGGCCTGGCGTGCCTGCCCGGTCGTGTCGTTGAGCAAATTTCCCGTGACCCGATCGGCCAATTCACGCAACAGGGCCGAGACAGGGTTCAAACCCAACCGCGCCCAGCGATAGATCCGATAGTACGCGGTGTAGAGAAAGTTGCCGTGGCCGGCCAGCTCTTTGAGCTTGAGCCAGTCGTTGACCGTGAGGATATGACTGCCGGGAATCATTTCCGATGCTGCGTCGGCCACATCATGAGCCACCAGCTCGACGATTCTCGCAATCTGCGGCACCGGAATCTCCAGCACCGGGTTGACGCTCTCCGGATGAAACTCGCGAGCCACGGTGGCAAGCACTCGTTCGAGCAGCGCCCGCCAGGCGTCCGATTCGTCGAGCGGCCAGTTCTCGCGGCACACTTCCGTCGCTAGTGCGCCAATCTTCTGCCAGGCCTGCTCTCCGACGGGGGACCACTGGGCCGACGGTTCGACTTCCGCCACCCGGGTTCCCGCGTTGCCGCGCCCGGCAATCCATCGGCCGGCAATCGTCAGAACCGCAGCACCTAAGGCCCAAGCAATGATGTATCCATGCTCGAACAACCACCACCAGCCGGCAGCGAGCACGAGCACGTACGGCGCGGTCAGGATGGCCGTGACGAGGAACCAGCGCGTCAGCAACTTCATGGCGTCTGGTCCCGGTTCGAAGTGTGTCGCAGGTACTCGCGGAATCGACGGCGGCCCTCTTCGAATTGCTCGCGGTAGAGCGCGTCGAGAACCTTCCGGTCTGGCACATCCCCCTGCTGAACATAGCTGAAATATGCACACAGCGTACACCCTAGGGCGTAGGTGCTGGCGGCTGCATACAACGCGGCCGCGGCCGAGCCGAGCCCGGGAATCGGAATCAGCTTCAAGAGACTGCGCCGCCTTGCCGGGCGAGCAGCCCGACGCCCAACGTGCTGGCGATTTCCATCATTCGTTGCGGGCTCAACTGCTGGCCATAGATCGAAGCGATTGTGTGCAACAGCTTGAGCTGAATGCCCAATACCAGTGGCATGTCGACCAGCGGAACGAAGACGCCAGCCGCGACGACGCCGGCCGCGATCGAGTAGGAAATCACGTGCGGATGCGCGGCGTGGAAGTAGGCGCCTCGCAACGGACGGCGAACGTCGTGAGACTCGCTCAGCATGGCCCGCAATCCCAACGGCAAGACCTCTTCGACGGCCGTCCAGAGCGATTCCAAGCCGTAATCCTCCGGCGTGAAGCCGTCACCGGGCAAGGTGAAATCGACCGGCACGAAGCGAGCCTCGAAGCCGTCGAACCATGCCCGCTGAGCCGTCAGAGAACGGGCCAGATCACTGGGCACCTCGGGAGGAAAGGGGAACTGGGCGTAAGGGTACGGGTCGAGGTGCTGCATGCCTGGAGAATACAACTCATGAAGCGAAGTCTGCACGACAATGACCGGCCAGCGGGGATGCGAGGCGTGGATCACCCGCAGCGGCTCGAGCAGGCTTTGCGGCGCGTGATCGGCGGCCTTGATGACGACGACGAGCAGGTGGGCCTGCTTCTCGAACAGGCCAAGGTCTTCGCTCGGATCGTAGCTGGCTTCGCCCAGCCCGCGCGTATCGAGGAAGCGGAGGAAACACTCGGCCTCGTTGGGAAAATCATAGATCCGGGCCGTGCGGGTGCAGGCTTTGAAGCCGCTGCCGATTTCGGCCAACGGGCTGCGAGTCAGGGCGCGGATGAGCGACGTTTTGCCGCTTTGGGTCTTGCCCAACAGCCAGAACACGGGGACGGGCAATTGCCGACGCGCCCGAGCCAGACATTTTTCGACCTTGGCGGGATCGACCTTGGGCGACAGCAGGTCGCGGATCGTCCGCCAGGCATCCGGTGTCTTCATGGACTTTCCGCCTACCCGGATTATTCGTGGTCCAAAAGATCCACGTCAAAGTGTTTCACATGAGCCCGAAGCGCCAGCGAGGGACTGGCACTGACACTCCCTCGCTGGCGCTTCGGGCTGGTGTTGGCCCGTTTCTGGCCACGCCACCGAGACCGTACAATGTCTGCCGGCCGCTCGCAGGATACCACGCGGCGATACGACGGCAAAGGAGCAGGGCGTCTCGGCCAGGGCCGATCATTATTCAACCTGTAGGGTGTTGTCGAGGTTGGCGAGACGCACCGCTGACCACGGTTCGCCCGGATTTGGTGCGTCTCGCAAAGCTCGACTGCAGCCTACGGATCTCAAAGGGCGATGCGATGGACAATCTGGTCGTAACGGCCAATCCGAATCCACTGCTCAGCCCAATGCTGATCGTGGCCCTGCTCAGCAGCGGCCTGGGCATTGCCCTGTTGGGCAGCATCAAAGTGCCGTTGGCCGCGCGCTGCGCATTGACGAAGCCCGCGTGGGCGGACTCGTTTCGCTGTTCGGCTTCACGCTGATCCCCGTATTCCTGACGGCCGGCTTCATGACGGATTTCGTAGGCCGGCAAGCCGTGCTCGTCAGCGGCAGCATCCTCTTTGCGCTTAGCCTAAGCCTGTTGGCGCGGGCCAAAAGCTACTCCATCACGCTGGTGGCCGTCGTGCTGATGAGCACCGGCTGGGCAGTCGCGAGCAACGTCGGCAACGTATTAACACCGCTGGCATTTCCAGGCGGCATGTCTTATGCCACGAACCTGGCCAACGTCTTCTTTGGCCTGGTGCTTTCTTCACGCCACTGGTAACAGCGTTCTTCGTGCGACGGACGAATCTGGGTCTGACGCTTTGCCTGTTCTCGGGGCTGGCATTGTTGCCCGCGCTACTGGCCCTGGGAGTCGACTTTGACGTGATTTCGCCGACAAACCAATCCGACGTTGCGGCGCCGCAAGCGAGCATGCTGGGCGCGATCCGATCATGTGGTTGTGCGGCTTCGCGCTATTCTTCTACGGCCCGTTGGAAGCGTCGCTCGGCGCATGGACAACGACCTACCTGGGCGAGCAAGGCTATCGCGAGCCAACGGCTGCGGGCCTGCTCTCGGGCTTCTGGCTCGCCTTCATGGCGTCGCGCTTGATCACGGCGTTCACTCTGGCCGGCGGACGCGAAGGCCTGCTGCTCGTAATTCTGTCGCTGGGGGCCGTCCTGGTGTTGGCGGCCATGGTCCTCGCGAGCGGACGAATGCTATCGGGGACGCTGGTCGTCGCAGCCGGCGCCGTGTTTGGCCCGATCTTCCCCACGCTGCTGGCCATTTTGCTGGGCCATTTCGATGCGGCCGTGCATGGCCGAGCCGTGGGGATGCTATTCGCGATCGGTGGCATCGGCTGGACGACCATTCCGATGCTGTTGGGCGCGGTGGCGCGTCGCACCGGCCTGCGGTCGCATTGCGCATCGCCGTCGCTGCGGCCGTGGGGCTGCTCGTCGTCACACTCGCCCTGGCTTATCAGTTCAACTCCTGATGCGCCTGAGAATCTCCGACGTCTTCGATTCGCTTGACGCAAAGTACCATCACCCCTAGCATGGCCGCAGTCGTTCGACCGGTTCGCCCGCAATGCGTCGCGTATGATCACCCAAGCGCTGCACAAGATCCAGCAGGAGCACGGGTATCTCCCCAGGGAGAAGCTCGTGATGCTTTCTCACCAGTTGCACGTTCCGTTGTATCGGCTACAAGAGGTCGCCAGCTTCTTCCCGCATTACCACCTGCAGCCCCCGGCGAAGGTCGAAGTGCAGGTGTGCCACGACATGACCTGCCACCTGCGCGGCGCGGCCGGGTTGCAGGCTCAGCTTGCGCAACTGTTTCCGCAATCGGACCAGGTGAGCGTCAAGTTCGCTTCCTGCCTGGGACGTTGCGACCGTGCGCCAGCCGCTTGCGTCAATGGTCATTACCTGGTCGAACAATCGGCCGGACATTTGCAACGAGTTGTCGAGGGCTGCTTGTCCGGCGCCGAACCCAACGACGATCTCGACGCGGTTCGACCTCGCCACGCAGTGCGCCCTGGCTGATCGAACCCTATGAGGGCGAACCAACCTACGCCGCCGTTCGGCAGTTCGTCGAACGGGCCGATCCCGACCGCATTCTCGACGCTCTGAGAATTGCCGACTTGCGCGGCATGGGAGCGCCGGGGTGCCGGCCTTTCAGAAATGGACTGACGTTCGGCAAGCCAAGGGAGACCAGAAATACATCATCTGCAACGGAGACGAAAGCGAACCGGGAACGTTCAAAGACCGCGAACTCATGTTGCGGACGCCGCACCTGGTGCTCGAAGGCGTGATCCTGGCCGGGCTGCTCACGGGCGCCACGCGCGGCTACATTTACATTCGCCATGAATATCCGGAACAAATCGCCGCGATGGAAACGGCGATCCGGCAAGCCGAGCGGATGAAGATTTGCGGCCGGCAGGTTTTGAATACCGGGCGCGAGTTTTCCATCGAGGTGTTCGTCAGCCCGGGCGGATACATTTGCGGCGAGCAAAGCGCGCTCGTCGAAGCCATGGAAGACCATCGCGCTCAGCCGCGGAACAAGCCGCCCCAGTTGGAGACGAACGGGCTGTACGACAAGCCGACGCTGGTGAGCAATGTGGAAACCTTCGCCTGGGTGCCGGCCATCCTGCTCAAGGGCGCCGAGTGGTATCGCGACCTGGGCCGCAACGGCTGCAAGGGTGCGCGATTCTTCTCGATCAGCGGCGACGTGAATCGCCCGGGCGCCGTATCGAGGTTCCCAATGGCCTGCCGCTCGGAGAGCTCCTGCGGGAGTATGCCGGCGGCGTGAGCGGCGGGCAAACGCTGAAGGCCGTGGCCCTCTCGGGCCCGTCGGGCGGGTTCTTGCCGACCCAATTGCCGGTCAGTTCATTTTCGCGAAATTGGAAAGAGAAACTGCCGGCGGCAACGGTCGAGGCCTTGCAAAAGGACAGCCCCACGCACCTCGATTTGCTGGCCGTCGAGCTGGATTTGCAACGCTGCCGGGACATGGGGTTGATGCTGGGGGCCGGCCTGGTCGTCTATGGCGACCGGGCCGACATGGTGGCCGAGGCGCTGAACTGCGTCGAGTTCTTCCGCAACGAATCGTGCGGCAAGTGCGTTCCCTGCCGCATCGGCTCGCAAAAAATCGTGGAGATCGCCACGGCGTTGCTACGGTCGAAGAATTGCCGGCTCGGAATTTGCCGACCGCACCAGCCTGGTGCAGGAACTGGTCAAAACGATGGAGTTGACTTCGATTTGCGGGCTGGGCATGGTCGCGGGAAAACCGCTGACCAGCCTGTTCCAGTTTTTCCGCAACGAAGTCGAACGCTACCTGGCGCCGACGGCGGTATAATCGAGATCATTCAGCTCACGAGCAGGCGACCCTTCACGCAAGGCATATCATGCCCCCTCCAGTGCCCACGGAAAGCATTCTGCCGTACGACGAAGAAGGGCTCTTCGCCCGCGATTTCGACGGCCAGCTCGTTCGCATGGACAAGCTCACGGCCGCCGACTTCGACAAGGACGTGACCATCACGGTCGACGGCCGGAAGATCACCGTCAAGAAAGCCGTTCCAGCGACCGACTCGCAGGGAAACATTCGCCGCGATGCGGAAGGCCGTCCGATCCCGCGCCACGACGATTCACGACGCGGCCCAAGAGCTGTTCGTCAAACAGCCGGGCGACAGCAATCCAATTCCCGATCCTCTGCCACCAGGAGCATTTGGACCCGGTCGCGGTCTGCCGGCTGTGCGTGGTGGAAATCTCAAAGCTCAAACGCGGACATGTGCAGCGCGAGCGCAAGCTGTTGCCGGCTTGCCAGCACCGCGTGGAAGAGACGATGGAGGTACACACGGTCGAGTCGCCACAGCCCGAGCCCCGCAGCCGGGTGCGCGCCGCCGTCAAAACACTGGCCGAGTTGTTGATGGCCGACAGCCTGGGTGGCGCGTCCCTGCGACGCCCGCGCCGTACGACGAGTTCGGCGGCGTTGTGGCCGGTTAGGACTGAAGACTTCGCGGTTCGCCCGTTCGACCCGCCAGGGAGGGCGTGACGATTCCTCGGCGGTCATCGCCGTCGATCACGACGCCTGCATCCTCTGCGACCGTTGCGTGAGAGCCTGCGACGACGTGAAGAACAACTTCGTCATCGGCCGCACCGGAAAGGGATTTGAGACGCGAATTGGTTTCGATCTGGACGATCCGATGGGTTCGTCGAGCTGCGTGTCGTGCGGCGAGTGCATGCTGTCGTGCCCGACTTCGGCCCTGACGTTCCGCCGCCCCGTGCAGCGTACGCAGTCGGCAACGATGCCCGAAATGCCGTCGGCCGAAAGCCTGAAGCGGCTGCCGATTTTCGCCGGCGTTCCCTACAAGGTCTTGCAATGGCTGACCGAATCGATTCGCCGCCGCACGTTCCAGGCCGGCGACGTGCTGTGTCGCGAGGGTGAACCGGGCTCGACTGCATTCCTGCTGATTTCTGGCAAGTTCCAGATTTCCTCTACGATCATCACTCAAGGCGCTGCGTAACGAACGGGCCGGCGGCTTGCGCGGGCTGTTCGGATTCGTCCGCACCAGCTTGCAGCCCGGCCGGTCCACGGGCCGCGGGCGAGTCGTCAACACGGGCGACGGGACGCTCGCTCTCGCTCGACAACCCGGTGGCCGTGTGCACGGCCGAAGACCTGATCATCGGCGACATGACGTGCATGAGCGGCTATCCCCGTTCGGCGACCGTGACGGCGCTGGAGGAAGCCGAAGTTTTGGAGATCGGTCGCAACGTGCTGCATTATCTGCGTCGCAATCGTTCGGCCCGCGACGTATTCGACCGCGTGTACCGCGATCTGCGCCTTGGGAGACTGCCTGCAGAATAGTTCGCTGCTGTCCGACGTCGATGACGAGCAGCGCCGGAGCTGCGCCGAATTCCTGCGCGATCGAGCGCGGCTGGTGCGCCTCGACGGCGGCCAGATGATTTTCCGTCAGGGAGACGTGGCCGACCGCTTTTACCTGGTGCGGCTGGGGTTTGTGCGCGTGGCTCAAACCCATGCCGGCCAGGAGGTGGTTCGCGACTACCTGGGGCCCGGCAGCAGCTTCGGCGAAATCGGCCTGCTCTCGTCACTCCTGAAGACCGACGGGCGCATTGCCGCAAACCACTCCGCAACTCGGGCTGCGCACGGCCACCTGCACGGCGCTCGGTGACCTGGAACTGGTGCAGATCGAACTGGAAGATTTTCAGGCCATGATCGAGCAATTCGGCGACGTGCGCGCAGAGGCTGCTCGAACACGCTCGCTCACGACTCACCCAGGACGACACCCTGCGGACCACGCTCAATAAGCCCTTGGCCGAATTCCTCGATCAGGGATTGTTCGAAGCCCAGAAACTGTTGGTTCTCGACCTGGAGAGTTGCACGCGCTGCGACGAATGCACGCGCGCCTGTGCCGATACGCACGGCGGCGTGACTCGGTTGATTCGCGAAGGTTTGCGATTCGACAAGTTCCTGGTTGCCAGTAGCTGCCGATCGTGCATGGACCCGGTGTGCATGGTCGGCTGCCCGGTCGATGCCATCCATCGCCGGCAACGCGGCCAGGGGCAACAATCGCTCGAGATCGTGATCGAAGACTGGTGCATCGGTTGCGGACTGTGCGCCCGCAACTGCCCCTACGGCAACATCAATATGCACGGCATCTCGGAAATGCGGGAAGATCCGACCGCCGAGCCCAACAGCCGTGGCGTTCGCCCGCTGATGCCGATCATTCAGCAGAAGGCCACCACCTGCGATCTCTGCCGCGACGTCGTCGCTGACAACCAGGATCCGGCCTGCGTCTACGCCTGTCCGCATTCGGCTGCCATCCGGATGAGCGGCCCTGAGTTGTTGAAACGCGTGACGGAAACGCCCGGCGCTTGACGCCTGCTCAAGGGCTTGTAGGAACGAGCGCTTTCAACGTCTTGAGATAAGCTTTGAAGTTCTGCGGATCGTAATCGGTCGCCGCTGAAAGCCGGCGCTCGGCAACCTCGACCGCGGTGATCGGCCGGGGCTCGATCGTCAGATGAAAGTCTCGCGACATTTGTTGCAAACATTTGTCGATTTCCGCTCGTTGCCGCGGAGCAATGGCTCCATCGCCATCGGGCGGCACGGAAAAAACGTCGGCGTAAATCCGGGCAAAGGCCCACGCCAATTGGCGGGCAGCGTCGTAATCGTTGAAGAGCCGCGAATCGACTTCCTCGATTCGCGTCAGCAGCCGCAAGCCTTCGGCTTGGTCGAATGTTTTGTGCTCAAGCTGATCGAGTTGGGATTGCACCGCGGCCTGGAGTTCACTTGCCGCCTGAAATACTTCCGAGGCTTGGCCGAAGGGCCGGCGATCGAAGGCTTTATATAGCGCGGCAAGCTTACGTTCATCGCCTCCGGCCACGAGGTAGATGGCCAAGGGCCAGGATTGAAACGCCGGTCGACCGGGTCGCCCTGGTTCGCCAGCGCTGGCTCTCGGCTGTGAGGCTCGCAGATCGTGGTGGCAGGCGCGACAATCGAACAAAGCCAGTTCGGGCCAGGCCGATCCGCCGTATTCGTTCCTGGCGCCGGCTTCGGCGGCTGCCGCCTGGTTGGCCAGCAGCCCGGCCTGTTCGCGCAAGGCGACCAGACCGGCGGTGACGATGCAGCGAATTTGGTACAGATCGTTCGCCGGGTACTCCCACTTGGGGCGAACTTCTCGCGGTTTCTCACTGAACAACCTGGCGTGCGGAGGCATCGCCGCGTCGAACGTGGCGATTTCGAAGCCAGGCAGCGGAGGATGACCGGCCGCATACATCTCATGCGTCAACCATTTGCCCTGGCCGCGATTGCCCAAGTGGCAGGAAAGGCAAATCTCGGCCCGTTTGACGGGAGAACGAACGTCGTTCATCCCCAGGGCCAGCTTCTGGGCGGACGAAAGCGCGTGCCAAGCAGGTTCCTTGTGCGGATCCAACCACCGCGACGCAGGGCCATGGCAGGCCTCGCAACTGACTCCTTCTTTGCGGATGGACGCTGACGGCGGTTCGACGCGCGGGGCCTTGTTGGCTGCCGCCGGTCCGACGGTGCAGTGCCCGCTATGGCAACTCAAGCACCGCACGTCAGTCTTGACGTCCCAGCCCAACAGCCCGGCCATCGTCTGGCCGCGTTCGCTTTCCAGAGACTTCGACGCCGTATGGTGCTTGTCTTCGGTTTCCCAGGTGTGGTATTCAGTAAGCTTGAAGCGGTCGAGTGCGCCGGTTTCACGATCTTCGGGCACGGCGCGCTCGATGGCAACGATTGCAGTTGACGCTTCCTTTATAGGTTGCCACCGGACCGTCGTCGCCGGCGCGGTCGAGCATGCCGCTGCGACTATGGCGCAGACGATTCGTAGCTTAACGGCGTACGACATTGGTTTATGACCCCAGCTTCTCAAACAGTTCTTGCAATCGCTTGAAATCGGTTTGGATCGCGAGCGGATCGAAATCGCGAGGGCTGTCGAACTGCATGTTGCCCGAACGGCCAAACTGCAACGCATCGCGCAGCCGCGTGAGTTGCTTCTCGATCTCAGGATCGAGAGGCTGCTTTTTTGCGTCTTTGTTTCGCCACACGCGTTCGTTGTTGAGCGCCACGCAGGCCAGATAAGACTGCGCGGCCTGGTCCCACGTGAGCACGCGCGAGGGCGAGGCCATTTCGACGAGCGTGCGCCGAATCCAGCCCGGGTCGTAATGCTGGCCTTTTAATGAAGCCGCCAATGGCTCGAGTGCCGCAACCAATGCCGTTGCGCCGTCGTGAACTGATATTGGCTCGGCAAACGGTTGGGCCATGACCCGCGAGAGTACCGTGACCTTCGCGCCGAATTCAGGGGCCTTGTTCTGCTCGGCCAAGGCTTGGGTCATGGCGAAGTACCAGGTACCCCACAGGTAGCCGCCCGGCGCAAGCCGGTCTGCGACGGGAATTGCCAAACGGGCTCGTTGCCCGGAATCGGTGCCGCGCAGGTCGTGATGGCAGCGAAAGCAATCGAATTCGGAAAACTCCGGCCAAGAGGTCGGCTTGTTCGCAGCCAGTTCGCTGGCTGCAGCATCAGCACGCCCGATGAGCAGCCGCAGCGCGGCCCGGGCCGTGACTGCCTGCCCCAGGGCCCAGGCCTGGGCTTCGTCGGTTCGCTGGTGCCAATGCCGCGGCATGCGGGCGAGATAGGCCGAGAACTCGAAATTCAGCCGCGGATGTCCGGCCGCGATCATGTCGTGATTCATGTCGCGCGAGACCGTCGCGCCGGGTGCCTGCGGGCGCCCACATGGCAGTCAACGCACACGCCCGCTGCGACGAATGCATCCTTCGTGTATTTCATATCGTGCGCCGCGAATAGTTGCGCCGCATCGCATTGACCATCTTCGCCCGGCGGTCGCTCTCGGCCAGCGAAGAGGGCCACCGGGTATGATCGACGAGCCACGCTTGCGACGGCCCATGGCACGATTCGCAACCGATGCCGTCGGCCAGCATTTCGCGTGCTCGCGGCGCGGCTGGATCGGCGGTCGTGTGGCAGCCCAAGCAACGATGGTCGTCGAAAGGGCGGGCCTGATCCAAGCTCGGCAATTCGTCAAGCAACTGCACGATGCGCTTGGCCTGCTCGCCGAACAGAACCTGGTACGCGCGGGAATGTTTATCCTCGGTCGACCAGACTGAGTAGGATCGCTGCCAGGCAAACGGACTGTGGATCGCTCCGCCATGGCAGGAGGCCGAAGCACACGAGCCGACGCCGATCAATCCGGGCGCCGCCGGAGTTCGAGTCGAGTTGCCCGCCGGCAATGTTTCTGCCGGCGCAAGTGTATCGGCCGGCGCAATCGTGGCCGACCCGTACCAGGCGAGCCAAGCCACGGCGAACACGAAGAAGATACCAGCCGCAAATCGCGCCACGAATACTCGGCTCCTGATGCGGTCCAAAACTGTGGTCCCATTCTAAGGGCCGACTCGCGATTCCGGCAACGCTTGGTTATGGCTCCTGAGAATTTGCCGAATGAGCTGCCAGAGCGCGGAAGCGTGAGCATTGACTTCCCCTGGTGGGGGTGATAGAAGTGGTCGGCGTTTGGACCAATTGAATCGATCCTGGTCGTATTGGTCGAGCCGGCGAGAGCCAGCGGTGTGGCAAGTTCTTCTGGTATGCGTTTTCCGTAGCCCAGCCATTCATGGCTGGACTACGGAAAGGAACTCTCGAAACTGGCGCCGCTAGGAAGACTTACCACACCTTACGGCACTTGGGCGGTGGACCGGATTCCACCAGCGGACGGTTGCTATGCTGATCGGTCCCAAGAGCTTCGCCGAGCATCGGACCTGGTTGATCTTCGTTCTGACGTCCACGGCCGCGGCAATCGCCTGGTATGTCGAGTTCGCATGGCACAGCGACACCTGGCCTGGCGGCAGCAGTCTGCCAGGGCTGACCTTCGGCATTCTGGTGCATGCGATCATCGTGTTCGAGATGCTGCTGTGGCCGCGGAAAAAAGTCCGCGGCTGGCGGTTGGGACGCGCCAGCACCTGGCTCCGCGCCCACGTCTGGTTGGGGTTGTTGTCGCTGCCGCTGGTCGTGCTGCATAGCGGTTTTCATTTCGGTGGCCAACTGAGCGCCGTCCTGATGGTGTTGTTTCTACTCGTCATCGGCAGCGGCATCTTAGGGCTGGCCTTGCAGCAGTGGATTCCACGCCTGCTGCTGGATGAAGTGCCGGCCGAAACGATCTATTCGCAGATCGACTACGTGGCTCAGGGATATTGTTACGGCGCCGAAGACATGCTGCTCGCCGCCTACGGTCCCGATCCGGCGGGCAGGCATCTCCAGCGCGAAAAGGGCCACGCCGATACGCGGCAGCCGGGCGAGCCACTCGTCGTGGGAGCGATGCGCAAAGTCGGCAACGTGCAGGGCCGCGTCCTGGAGACGCAGCCTTGGATCGCAGCGCCCGAGCACGCCGAACTGCTGCGCGACGCCTTCTACACGACCATCGCCCCTTACCTGCAGCACGGCCCGAAGAGCAAATCGCCATTACGTCGAGCGAATGAAGCGCGGCGGCATTTCCAGTTACTCGCCAGCCAGGTCGACCCGCAAACGCGATCGTTGGTCGACGCCTGGGAGAGCCTGTGCGAACAGCGGCAGCAGTTCGATTTGCAGGCAAGACTGCACTTCGTGCTGCACGCCTGGCTCTGGCTCCACGTACCGCTGTCGGTGGCCCTGACGATCCTGTTGATCATCCACGTTGGTTCGGCGCTGAATTTCCCAAATCTATAAAGAGCCATGGCGCCTCTCGAGGAGACCGGTAAACGGAAAGCATCGCGGATTCCGCTTGATTATCACAAGCGACCGGATCTGCTTGCGCGCGGCCGGTTCTGGTTGGTGTGGCTGGCGCTGTTGGCGGCCGGTGGTTGGGCCGTCTTCGCAACGCTGCGTCCGGCGGCTTCCTTTTCGCCAGGTCCGGTGGCTGTCGTCCACGCCACCTGGGAATCCGATTGCGCTGCATGCCACGAGCCGGTCATTCCGAGCTTCGCGAACGTGCAAAACCTGTTCGGCAAGCCGGACAGCGTGGCCGACAGCCGCTGCCAGGCCTGCCATCGGGGTCCGCCGCATTACGCTGCCCAAAAGCCCAACGAATTGGGACACTGCTCCTCGTGCCACAAAGAGCACCTGGGGCGAGACGCACGAATTGCCCGGACCGACGACCGCGCGTGCGTCAAATGCCACGCTGACTTACCGGCACATGCCGCGCGCCAGGACGCCTTGATTGCCTCGGGATCGTACGCCAACTTGCAGGTCACGTCGTTCAGTCCGCAACATCACCCGGAGTTTCGCTCCGCGGCAAGCGACCCCGGCAAGCTCAAGTTTTCGCATCGCCGGCATCTGGCGCCGGGCTTGAATTTGGGAGCGGACGATCGGTTTCCAGCCCGCAAAGTGAAAGATCTGGCCGCTGAAGACCGGGACCGATATTGAGCGGCCGGCCAGCAGGATGATGACCTGATCCGCCTTGATTGTTCAGCTTGCCACCGACAGCAAGCGATGGCTTCATCTGCGAGCGCTGGTAAGGATCGTTTGCCAGCGACGCAGCCCACGACCGGCGCCTACATGCTGCCGATCAAGTACGAAGATCACTGCCGGGCTTGCCATCGATTGAATTACGAACCGAGGTTGACGGGCGCGAAATCGCCGCTAGTGCTTCCGCATGGTCTCAAGCCATCCGAAATCGAGCAGTTTCTGCGAGCGGTTTATACCGGCGACTATCTCGATTCAGGTTCGGCGCTTTCGAAAACGTTGCCTGTCGATCAGCGGCTGCCCGGTAAGCCGGAGCCTGCCGAATCGCCAGCGGCCAAAGCGGCCATCCTTGATCGCGTCGCCCGCGCCGACACCTACTTGCGCGGCCGTTGCCAGGAATGCCACGAACTGGCCGGGATGCCGACGCAAGTTGCCGTCGAACCGACCAGGGTGCCGAGCGTGTGGTTCGAGCATGCACGGTTCGACCACTCGGCCCATCGGGCGGTCGAGTGCAGTGTCTGTCATGCTTCGGAGTACCTGAACCAGCCGTGGACGTCGGACCGAAAGGTTGCCCTGCCGCGGCTCGAGGTCTGCGTCCGTTGCCATGCGCCGCGTAGCAGCGCGGGAGCCGGTGGAGCCCGCTTCGATTGCGTGGAGTGCCACGTTTACCATGCCGCCGATCATTCGGGCGGAGCACGCGGGGCCAGTTCGCGCGGCGCGGCTCACCGCCTGGGCCTCGATGAGTTCCTGCGCGGTCCAGCACCGGGCAAGACGCCTTAGAGGTCGATCACGCCAAGGATTTCGGGCGCCATGGTCCACGCTTGCGCGGCCATGTTTGCCGCGCCAACGCATGCCCACGGCGGCCGTGTGGGCATGGCACCCAAGTGCGAAAACAACCAGGTGACGGATCACTAGTTTTATCGCAGGCGGTCGACGGGCCTCGGTTGAGTGGCAGCGGGCAACGGCGCCCCGCGTTGTTGCAGTGGCTCGTACGGCGGCTGATAAATGTCCGCGTCGAACGGGTTGTCGCTCACCTTCCATACCTGACCGCGCGACAGATACATGCGCTGTTGCTGTTCAAGCTTGAGCGGACCGGCGCCCACGCGACCGAACACGGCAATCTGGTTGCCCGACTCGTCCACGGCGCGATCGCGATCGACGCCTTTGGAAACGGCCAAAGCCCGTCCTCCGGCCGGCATCGGGAATGAGGCAATCAGCCGCGGCGTGGGGCGAGGGCTGAAACCCTGGTTGCCCGGCGTCTCGGGCGACGTCAACTGCACGACCCGCAGGCCGTTGCAGCCGTCGGCCAGATACGCGAATTCGCTGACGTACGTGATCCCGAGTTTCACGTCGCACAAGTCGTTGATGCAGCCGTCGGCATTGAATACCTGGTCGAGCCCCGGTTGCGTGGGATTGCTGATGTCGAGGATCACCAGGCCCTGGCGGCCGGCCGCCACGTAGGCGTACGTCCGGGCCAAATAGATGCTGCGAGCATCCGCCAGCGGCAGCGTCGTCACGGGCACAGGTTGGTTCAACTTCGTCACGTCGAACACCTTCACCCCTTCGCGATCGCAGACGAAGGCATAACGAAACTGCACCTGCACGGCACGCGGTTCGACCAATACGTCGTTGCCAATCACCGCCTCGACCTGCGGGCATTTCGGATCGGCAAGCGAGACGACGACCAGCCCGGCATCGCAACAGACGTAGGCGTAGGTGCCGACGATGCACAGGTTGCGAGCCCCATTCAAGATGCCGTTCGGATTGAAAGTTACAACCCGTTCGAGAAAGTTATTCAATGGGTTGCCATCGAGCAGCGTGCCCGCGCCGACGGCAATCAGCCCTTCGTAGCGATCGGTCACGTAGATGTTGGCGTACAGCCCGTTGATGGGCTGTTCTTGGTTCTCCGGGTTCTGCTTACGGGTCGGATCGGGAGCAATCGTGGTCGGCGCGGCAACGGCGGTCGCATAGCGCGTATTGACGTAGAACTGCTGGCCCAGCGGCGAAACGGGGGCCGTCAGGATGCGTTTGGAAAAACCCTTGTCGTCGATGAACGCGATGTCAAAGACCCGCAAGCCACCTTCGCCACAAGCCGTGTACAGGTACTCGCCACGCGCCTGCAGGCTCAGGATCTCGGGCGTGCGCAGCGGGTGCGTGACGTTTTCGCTGATGTCCTTGCCTGGGTGATGATGCGCGTGAGCGAGAACGCCGCCATGGTGTTGGTGCTGGTGGAAGAATTCTGGGAAGGCCAATTGGTGCAGCGAGCTGCCGATGACGGCCTGGGGCTCGTCGCGTTCGGTCACCATCACGGCATTGAGCCCTTTGTCGCCGGCCGCCACCCAGCAATAGCGGCCGATGAAGTTCACGTAATTCGTGCCCTGCATCAGCAATTGCGCCATCAATGCGTTGTTGTCGTCGCTCTTCGAAACGTGACAATCGGTACACATCTTGGTCTCGTTGGTGCCCGATCGGTAGGCAGCCAGCGACTGGGGGTCTTGTGGCCCGGAGTTGCCGCCGCGAACCGTGTGGGGCACGTTCGTGCTGAAGGCGATGCCGCTCATCCCGTCGGCCGAAATGGTCTGCTGCTGAACGTAGATCGACTCGCGATTGTTATTGTACGAACCGACATGGATGGCGCACGACGAACGGGCCGGCCCGATCCGGTTGCCGGTAACGTTGCCGTCGACCGCCAGCATGAATACGTCGTCGCGCAACGTCTGGAAGTTGTAGGAAACGCAGGTTGCGGGTCACGTCGCCTTCGAAGTGCAGGCTGGGGAGCTTCTTGTTGGCCTTTTGCGGCAGATGGCAGCCGAAGCAACTGGCATTCCACGCCGAATGGCAGGAAATGCAGCTCATCCGCTCGTTCTTGTGGGCGCAGTCTGCCGGTCGAACGGCGCCGCCCCAGACAAGCTTCCCCTCGGAGCCGTGACGCACGGTCTTGGCCTGGTGCGAGCGGACGTTGTAGTGTTCACTCCGCAAATCAATCGTGTCGGCGGTCTGCACGATTTCCCAGCGAAGGTTCTTCTCGACCATCGAATTCTGGAAGATCTTGTTTCCTTGCCGTTCGAAGCGGCGTCGACCGCTCGGAGTGCGCATGCAGCTCCAGGTTCCGCCCGCCCCGGCGGCTCGATGTGTCGGCAGCCGGCCCTGAGGTGAGCAGCGTAGCGCGCTGGTCGATCGTCCCGTGACAGTCGATGCATTGAATCTCGATCGCCGCGCGAACTTCGCCGTAGAGCTTGGTGTTGCCATGCACGTCCTGCTCGAAGTGGCAATCGACGCAGTGCATCCCTTTTTCCAGGTGTACGTCGAGCAGATGCACGGGCAAGTCGTCGCGGTGCGGCGTGGGCGCCGGCTCGCTGCTGACCGCGTATTGTTGTTTCATGGCCTGGGGAATCTCGACCGCGGCCCGCAGCTTCTCATTCGTTACTTGCTCGATGACCTGCCCGCGATGGTCGAGCAGGTTGCCGGCACGGTCCTTCTTGAACACAGCCCGAAAGACCCAGCCGTGGCCGTGATAATCGGCGAATTGCGTATAGCGGGTTTGCGTGTTCAGGTCCGTAATGTTTTCCAGAAACTGCGGATCGGACCACAGCCCACGGGCTGCCGCTTCGTCGGGGTTCGCCATCTGCGACTGGACGAGTTGCTCGGAGGTCGGATCGCGTTGCTCGCGCGGATACATCAGCTCGCCGTCGGTCTCCTCGTCCCACCACAGATAGCCCGTGTAGGTGTTCATCACGTTGGTGCCGGGGTGGATATGGCAGACGATGCACTGGCTGGTGGGGATCGAATTGCCGGGCGCAAAACGATGCATGATGGGGTGCCCAGGCTCGTGCTTGGGGATTGTCGGATCTTCGCTGAAACTCAGGCCCCGATGGCCGAACATGGCGTACGGTCCGGAATTGACCGGCGAGCGATCGTTGGCGTAGACAACGTGACAGCCGGTGCAGCCGCTGGAGCGAAAATCGCCGGGATGATCGTTGGTGCCCAGGAAGTTGAGCGTGGGATCGAGCAGCCGGGTCTTCTGCAGGCCCAGCACCGTCGGATCGGTGCGATTCTCCGTCCCCAGACCACGATTGCTGAGCCGCGTCCGCGGGCGTCCCGACACTTCCAGTGGTTCGGGAATGCCGACGTCGGGGCGGAAGCGGCCGCCGCGCTCGAAAATGCGCAGTACGTTGCCGGGTTGCGAAATCTCGAACCGTGGCAACGGATCGAGGAATGGCAGCACGCCCTTCCGCCGAATCTCTTCGCTCGTCGGCGGCGGCACGGTTTGCAATCGTTGTGGCGAGCCGAGCATGCTATAGCTCTCGCCGTACCGGGCGTGCTTTTGCGGCACGGCTCCATTGTTGTAGAGGGCCGCGCCCCACAGCATGCAGCCGTGCGTCATCATACTCTTGCGCACTTCCAACACCTGCTTGGCGTGGCATGCACCGCAACTGACGTGCGCAATCCGCAAATCGCCCGGATTGACGAAGCGGATGAACTCGGGCGATTCGTGGTTCAGCAGCGCGTAGGAACGAACCGGGTTGGCCGAACTGAGCCAGGCCTCGGGAAAGCGCGGCCGCACATGAGCCTCGTCTTTGCTGCTCGTGCAGGGGTTCCCGCCGTGGCAATCGACGCAGCCCAGTCGCACCGTGGGCAGAGCGTGCATATCCCGCACACTCTGATGACACTGGATGCAACCGTCGCTCTTGGCCCGAGCCTGGGCGTCGGTCTGCCGCCGCAAGTCGGCCGGGTTGAAGTCCGTTGGCAAGGGGAACGGGTTGTTCGCATCCTCGCTCGCTGGCGACGTTTGACCTGCCTTGCCGCCGTTGGGCTCGTCGGCACCCGCGCGAACCGGCAACACGAACAGAGCACCAGCAATCCCCAGCACGACGAGCAGGAACCAGTTCAGACCAGCGGCTTTACAACCGGGCGCAGCCGAAGTCTGTCGAGGTGGTTTCATGAACGACGTCCTTGTCGTTGGCACACGCGTGCGCGGTCGTGAATCATTCACCGGGCGTTAGCGCGCGAGTGCCACTGGCTCCGCCAGTGTTTCCTTCAGTCCTTGGCTCGCAGTCGACGTATTCTCAAGGGTGCCAATCCGCTGACGAGTGAACCAAAGAAGTCCCTGTCTCAGATTTGTCGCGACAAGCTATTAACTTGCGGCGAATGCTAACTCAAATCGAGGCCCCAGAGCAACGCCATCGCCCCAAGAACGAGGGGGGATTTCCTGGCGAAGCTGGCAATGCCACGTCAAAATGAATCCGAGCCCTTGGGCGTTGCCAGACGATGCTAGCTAAGCCACTGGCGGTGAAGACCCGCGAAAGCACCCTAAACCCATGATTTCGATGCAGTTTAGGCGTGGCGATTGCCGCCAGCGAATGCCGAATTAGTATTCAAGGACCAATAAATCCGTCGTGTGCTGCTGATGCCTCCTGAGAATTCGCCGCCGGCTACCATTCATCATGAATAGTCCGTCCGAGGGCAGATACGGCCTGCGTTGGCTGGGGTTGCCGCGCTCTTTGTGGCGCGCGTTTTACCGGCGCAAGCGCCCTCGTTCGCAGCCGGTCCAGCGCGACGCCGTATGGTCCCTCCGCGGCGTTGAATGCCTCGAAGATCGCTCGATGCTGTCGGCGATGCCGCTGCCGACGATCATGGGCAGCCCGGGAGTCAACAATACGCTGACCGTGATGTTCAACAATTCCGCCGACCCGACGGCTTTTACGGTCACGCTCAACGGCGGCACGCCGGTCACGTATTCAACCACAAACTACGACAAGCTCGTATTCATCGGCGGCAGCGGCGGATCGAACGAGGTTGTCTTCGATGACCCGACGTCGAACACGTTCAATGCCAGCCTGGTCGGAGACGCCGGCGCGGGACAAGACAACGCGCAGGTGGTCGAGAGTGCCTTCGAGCTGGATGCGATCGACATGCAGACGGCGTTCATCTATGGAACCCAACCGGACAGCACCAGCCTCGCTGCAGGATCTGCGAACGATACGTTCGCTCTGGGTGCGCCATTCAGCTACATCGCCGACACGTCCGGCTTCTTTGGCCTGGTCTCCGGCGTCGGCAAAGTGCTGGCCACCGGCGATGGTGGAATCGCTTATTTCTACGCCCATCCGGGTGATACCTACGTGGCGGCTGCCACGTTCAATCAATTGACTCCGGCTGCCGGCTCGACAGGCAGCACGGTGGTTGCCACGGGTTTCGGCAGCGTCTATGCCAGCAGCTCCGCCGACGGCGCGGCCACGGGCTACTTATACAACTCCGACTCGAACGAGTTCGTCGGCACCCCGGATTACAGCTACAACAGCGACGGTGCTCAAATTCTGAACATTCTGGCCGGCTTTCAGAACGTCATCGGCGTCGCCAGCGGCACGGGTACCGATAACGCGTTCTTCTACGATTCGGGAGACGCGTCGCAGGAAAACGTCCAGGCCAACATCGTCGCCAATGGGAACACGGCAACTCTTTCGGGCACCGACTCGACGACTGAGATTCCTTCGTCGGTGACGGCCGAAAACTTTCCGGCGTTGCTGGCCATCAGCACCCAGCCGGCGCCCAATACGGCCGCGAACCCGACAAACTACGGTGCGATCGACACTCAGCAGATCGGTTCGACCAGTTTCAGTTACAGCACGTTCGGAGCCAACGGATTTCCCAGTGCCTGGCAATCGGCCGACGCTTCACAAATCACCACCAGCGACGTTCAACAATTGCTCGAGCGCGCTTCCGCGGCAACGCCCGCTTCAGCCAATGACGGCGCAATCATTGCCGTGGTCGACCGCGGAGGGAATATCCTGGGCGTGCGCGTCGAAAACGGCGTTCAATACTCCGACGAGAGCGGGCTCGTCTATGACATCGATGGGGCCGTGGCCGAAGCTCGCACCGCCGCGTTCTTTTCCAGCAATCAACAAGCCCTGACGTCGCGAACGGTGGAGTTCATCAGCGAGTCCACAATCATTCAGCGCGAGGTCGAGGCCAACCCCAACTCGACCGACCCCACGATCCAAGGCCCCGGCTACGTCGCTCCCATAGGAATCGGGGGCAACTTCCCGCCCGGCGTGAACGACACGGCCCTGGTCGACCTGTTCAATATCGAAGACACGAATCTCGACAGCGTCTTGCAGCCCGACCCAACCACGGGCTTGAAGGATCCAGGCGATGCCAGCCTGACGCTCGACGGTCGCTTCAATGCGGCTCCGGCCGCCGGCATCAACGCGCCGGAGTCGTATGGCTTTCAATCGGGGCTGATGGTTGCCGCACAAGCGCAAGGCATTGGAACTTTGCCCGGCGGCATCCCGCTCTACAAGAACGGCCAGCTCGTCGGCGGCATCGGCGTCTTTTTCCCGGGCCCGAATGGCTACGCCACCTACGAACAAGGTTTCGACCCCAGCAATCCCAATCAAACCACAACCGAGCGGATGAACTCCACGCTGGACGACGACGCCGAACTGATCGCCTTCGCCGCGGCCGGAGGAAGCACCGGTCTGGGCGTTTCCGTGGGCACGCTTGGCGGCATCCCGGCCGTGGCCGGTTACGATCTCTCGGCGAATGTCGTCGGGCCGAATCGAAATATCGATCTTGGCGGCATCACGCTCCCCGTGGCAGGCCCCATGGCCGGGCCAACCGTTACCAGTTATCTGCAAAACGCCGCATCGCAGGCCGGCATCCCGCCGGGTCAGGGCAATCCCTTCGAAGGCACGGACGAACCGATCAACCCGGCCGGGCAGCTCTATCAAAACGGCACGGCCGTTCCCAGCGGCTGGCTCGTGCCAGCGCATACCTTGCCGGGCGATTCGCTCACGGCCGCCGACGTAACCCAGATGATCGATCAGGGAATTGCCCAGGCCGAACAAACGCGAGCCCAGATCCGGCCGCTGGGCAGTTCGGCCGTGACAGTGATTGCGGTCTCCGACCCCAACGGCAACATCCTGGGGCTGTACCGAATGCCCGACGCCACAGTGTTCTCGATCGGCGTGGCCGTGGCCAAGGCCCGCAACGATGCCTATTACTCGGGCCCCGACCTACAGCCCGAAGACACCGTCAGCCTGACGAACAGTTCAGGCCAATCGGTCTCCGACAGCGGCCTGGCGTTCACCAGCCGCACGTTCCGCTTCCTGGCCAATCCGTTCATTCCCGAAGGCGTACAAGGCTCTCCGCCCGGCCCATTCTCAATTCTGAACGACCCTGGCGTGAATCCGTCCAACGGCTACAACGAAGGCGCACCCACGCCGATTTCCGACTTCACCAGCGTGCTGGGTTACGCCGTGTTTCATCCAGGCACGAACTTCCACGATCCGGACGATCCGCAGAACCAGAACGGGGTTGTTTTCTTCCCGGGCAGTTCGTCGTTGTACGTGGGTTCGAACCCGGTTGGCGGCTTAGGCGTCAGCGGTGACGGCGTTGATCAGGACGATGTCGTGAGTGCCAGCGCCCCCGTTGGATTCACGCCCCCAACCTCGATCGAAGCCGACCAGTTCTTCGTCGATGGCGTGCGGCTTCCCTACCAGGAATACAGCCGCAACGCCTTGCAGTTGTAGCCCAAAAATCCTCTCCCTTCGTGGGAGAGGGGAGACATTTCTCAAACAGCGTCGCCTATTGCGATGCGTGCGGCGCCGGACCCGCCGTTCGATACGTGCCGCCGCCCGCCTGGTAACGGCGACCGTGCGACCAGTCGAGCACAACCCATTTGCGGTTGAGCAAGCCGCCGTAGTCCCAGCCCCAGGTTCCTTCGTTGGCATATCGGGGCTGGCCGCCGCGGAAGATCGTCCCGCCGCCCACGTAGTAGCCGCCGTAATGCCAGGTGTTCGACGGCGCACTCACGATGCCCACCCGTGGCGGAGAGCCGGGGCAGCAATGCCAGCAGCCGGCACGCGGGCAGGCGTCGTCCGATTGCACGATTGCCGGCAGCCCAACAGCCGCAAGCATCCCTAGCGAGAGCGTCAGCAGTCGCAGCATGTTGATCCTTGGGCCATTGGCCATCGGCAGTTGCGCTCGGGTGCAAGCAATCTTGTCGCGATCCCGCGCACTGCGGGCATATCCGTCAGAGCGACACCACGCCCTTTCGGCATCTGTCGGCTGCCAGCAAGCACGTGCCGAAACGTATCCGCTATATCCATTTCGGACCGTTGCAGGCGGTGGATTCGGCTTAGCCGGAGCAGCCGGAATAACCGATACAACCAGTATATTCGGAACGGGGGGGTCGCATGCTTGCGCCTGTTGTTAACTCCTAAGGGCCCACGAATTTGCCGCCAACGCGCGCGAGGACTAGACCGCAGGCAAGAGCCTGGCCGTCAGTCGCCGGCGGATCGCGCACGCGCCGACCTTGGCTGGCGCTCCTCGGGCTGGTCTGTATCTGCGGCCTGATCTCGCCCGGCGAGTTGCGCGCAACTCGGAGTCTTACCGAAATCGAACGGCGAATTCCAGTTCATCGCTGAGCGGCTCGACGCGTCGAAGGTCGTGCTGGCCAGCAATTCTGAACCGCTCCCCGCTCCACGGTCCGATCCGTTGGATTTATCTCCCGGCTTGTTGCGTCGACCGCTCGGGCCCCTGGCTCCGCTCGAAGAGAGCGAACCGGGCGTGGTCATGGAGCCGCTCTTCTTTCAGCCGTTCGATCCGCCCACGGGCTTCGCCGGACGATCCGGCATCATGCCGCGCAAAGCGCAGCAATCGAGCCACTTCGTGCCCATCGAAGACCGTTGGCGCGTGGGCCTCGAACCCTGGGACCGCTACGGTCGCGGGCACCCGCGGCTGGACGATTATCCCTTCGCCCCCGGCAATATCCTCAATCCCTACAAGCAAAATGTGCTCAAGGGAGATTACCCGATCGTCGGACAGCATACGTTCTTGAATATCACGGCCAGCGACGTATTGCTGACCGAATTCCGCCAGGTGCCGACGCCGGCCACGAGTTTCGAGAGCACGGCGGGGCCGGGCACGCCGGGGCCCTTCGGCAATCCCAACCAGTTCTTTCTCAATAACAACACCATCCTGTCGTTCGACCTATCGCACGGCGACAGCTCGTTCAAGCCGGCCGATTGGCGCGTTCGCCTGACGCCCATCTTCAACGAGAACGACCTCTCGGTGCAAGAGTTGGGCGTGGTCAACCCCAGCGTCCTGGCGGGCACGAACCGCTACAGCACCTTCACGGCACTGCAAGAGTATTTCGTGGAGACCAAACTGGCCGACCTCAGCCCGGACTACGACTTTCTTTCGGCGCGCGTCGGCTCGCAGCCCTTCGTGAGCGACTTCCGCGGCTTCATCTTCAACGACACCAACCGGGCCGTGCGGCTGTTCGGCACGCGGCTGGGCAACCGCGAGCAGTTCAACGTAGCCTTCTTCGATCAATTGGACAAAGATGTTAACAGCACGCTCAATACGTTTCAGGACCGGCACCAAAAACTGCTGATCGCCAACTTCTATCACCAGGACACGATCTTTCCTGGCTACACCACGCAGCTCAGCTTCCACTGGGACCACGACCAGCCGAGCACTCATTACGACGAAGACGGTTTTTTGATCCGGCCGGATCCGGTCGGCGTCTTTCAGCCGCACCAGGTCGATGCGTTCTATTTCGGCTGGGCGGGCGACGGCCATATCAACCGGCTGAACATCAACCATGCGTTCTACTACGTGTGCGGACGCGACACGCTCAATCCCATGGCCGGCCAGCCGCTGACGATCTCGGCCGAAATGGCAGCCCTCGAACTGTCGTACGATCGCGACTGGGTTCGCTTCCGCAGCTCGGCGTTCTTCGCGTCGGGCCAGCAGAACATCAATTCCACGACCGGCCATGGCTTCGACGCCATCCTCGACAATCCGAACTTTGCCGGCGGCCAGTTCAGCTTCTGGCAGCGTCAGGCGATCACACTCGACGGGGTCAACCTGAAAAATCGCTTCAGCCTGCTGCCGGATCTGCGATCCAGCAAGATCGATGGCCAGGCCAACTTCTTCAACCCCGGCTTGATGCTGACCAACGTCGGCATGGACTTCGACGTCACGCCCAAGCTGCGGCTGGTTTCCAATGCCAATTTTCTGTGGTTCGATTCAACCGCCGTGCTCCGGCAGTTCGTGTTCCAGAACACGATCCGGCGTTCGATCGGCACCGACCTGAGCCTGGGAACCGAGTACCGTCCGTTGCTGAACAACAACGTCATTTTCCTGGGCGGCTTGTCGGCTCTGATTCCCGGCCAGGGCTTAAAGGATCTGTACGACCCGATTGTCGGGCAAATCGGCACCATGTTTGCCGCCTTCACCGAAATGACCCTGCTATATTGAACTCCATGAATTTCATCGGCATCGATATTGGCTCGACAACAATCAAGGCCGGCGTGCTCGGTCTCGACGAAGGCACGGTCGCGGGAGTCCGTTCGCTGCCGTTTCCCAGCCCGTTGGCCCGATTGCCGGCGGGGCAGTTCGAAATCGACCCCGACGCCGTGGTCGACGTCGCCGGTCGATTGCTCGACGAAATGCTCATGCTCGTCGAGCGCCGGCAGGCGTTGTCGTCTGTTGCCAGATGGGCGGCGTCGTGCTGACCGATTCATCCGGCGAAGCGGTGACGAATTACCTTTCCTGGCGCGATCAGCGAACGCTCGAACCACACACTCCTGGTGGCAGTTCGTGCCTGGACGAACTGCGAAGCCGCACCACGCCCGATGATTGGGACCGAATTGGCCGGGAGCTGAAGCCGGGCACGGCCGCCGCGCTCGTCTTCTGGCTGGCTGAGAATGCTGCAATTCCGCCCAGTGCGGCTCTTGCCATGGGGCTGGGTGAGTACATCGTGGCCCGCTTGTGCCAGGCTCCGCCGCGAGCCGAGCCGACTTTGGCGCTCGGCCTGCTGAATCTTCAGTCGCTCACCTGGCACGCCGATTGGTTCGCCCGGCTCGGTTTCGGCTCTCTGGCATGGCCCGAGCTGGTTAGCGCACATGATCCTGCGGGGATAATTTCGCGCGGCGGCCTGACGATTCCCTGTTATCCGGCAATCGGCGATCAGCAGTCCGCATTGCTCGGTGCGGACCTGACCGAAGGAGAACTGTCGATCAACATCTCGACCGGCTCGCAAGTCGCGATGCTCAGCAATACCTTTGCGCCCGGCGAGTATCAAACCCGCCCCTTCTTCGACGGCCGATTGCTCAACACGATCACTCATCTGCCGGCCGGCCGTGCGCTGGGGCCCTGGTCGATCTGTTGTGCGAATTGCCGCGAGCGGAAGGGCACGCCATGACTAATCCCTGGAGAGCGATCGCCCAGGCAATCGAGCGCACGCCCGACACGGAACTCGACGTCAGCCTGGCCTTCTTCGCCACGCCGCTGGGCGATCGAGGACACATCTCGAACATCCGCTTGGAAGACCTGACGGTGGGGAGTCTGTTTCGCGCCGCTTTCGAGAGTATGGCCGATAACTACCTGCGTTTTGCCCGACTATTGTCGCCCGAAGAGCGTTGGACGCGGCTGGTATTGTCCGGCGGTTTGCCGCAGAAGCTGCCGGCCTTGCGACAGATGATCGCCGAGCGCTTCAAAAATTGTCCGATCCGGATGGTCGACACGCCCGAAGAGACGCTGCAAGGCCTGGTACGCTTGGCCCAGCGGATTGGGGCCGCCTAGTCCATTTACCCCATGCAACTGTTTGGGGTTTTGCTATTCGGCGTGGTAGAATCGGATTGGAGACAAAACCAATGACCGTGCTCGAATCATATCTTGGTCCGCTCGCAGATTGCTTCACGCCAGACGTGGCGCGACGTGTCGTGGACTTCCGTCCCGACCACCGCACCGAGGAACGACTTTCTTATCTGCGTGAAAAAGCCAACGAAGGAACACTGTCAGAGACGGAACGTGTTGAGTACCAGGAGTTCATCGACGCCCTCGACTTCGTAGGCTTGCTCAAAGCCCGAGCACGAAAGCTGCTCGATCCACGGGGGTAGATGGAAACTTCGTCGCGACGCTTTGTGCGTCAACTGGGACACCACCGCTGAGTGATGCTGCCCCACTATTCCGCCGCTTGCCCCGCAATGGCTTCGATCGGGACTGCGGATGACGGGCGGCCCGTGCCTGGCAGGAGAAGCGTCAGGCCGGCAGCAGCCAGGACGAACGCTGTTGAAACCCAAAGACATCCGGGCAAACCAGCGACGAGATACATGACTCCCGAAAGCAGCGTCCCCACCAGCCGGCCGCAGGCGTTGGCCATGTAATAGAACCCGACATTGAGCGCCACCTTGTCGGAATCAGTGTAGGCCAGAATCAGGTAGGAATGCACGGACGAATTGACGGCAAATGCAACCGCGAACAGCGCCAAACCTCCCAACACGGCCACGGTGGGGTGGAAATTGAATTCGAGCGCGATGGCGATCCCCGCCGACACCAGAGCCAAGATGAATCCCCAGAGCTGAGCTCCCTTAGCGATTGCGGGCACGTCCGCGTTACGACTCAAAAACTTGGGGGCAATGGCCTGAATGAACCCGTAGCCGATCACCCAGGCGGCCATGAATCCGCCCACGCCGCTGAAACTCCAGCCCAGCGAATCGTAGAGAAAGATCGGCAGGCCGACCACGAACCACACGTCGCGCGAGCCGAACAGGAAGAACCGGGCCAGCGACAGCATGTTGATCTCCCGGCTCTTGGAGAACAGCTGCTTGAACTTGACCTTGGTCTTCGACTTGCCCATATCCTGCTTGAGGCTGAGCACCGAGCCAAGCAGCACCAACGCGAGCGCGCAGCCATGGCCCACAGCGCACCGGCAAAGCCGAGCCAACCCAGCAGCAAGCCGCCGACCAGGAATCCCAATCCCTTGAGTGCATTCTTCGAGCCGGTCAGGATGGCCACCCATTTGAACAGCGCCGAGTCGTTTCTTTCAGTAACCAGGAGCTTGATCGCGCTCTTGGAACTCATCTTCGTCAAGTCCTTGGCAATGCCCGAGAGGGCCTGAGCCGTCATGACATAGGCAACCGAAATCCACGCCACCCAGTCGCTGTTGACGAACGACAACATGACCAGCGCCACGACCTGAATCGCCAGCCCGGTGAACAACGTCATTCGCAACCCAAACCGGGAGCCGATCCAGCCGCCAAACAGGTTCGTCAGAATGCCGAAGAACTCGTAGAGCAGAAACAGAAAGGCCAGATTGACGGGCGTGTAGCCGAGCTTATGGAAGTGCAGCAGCACGAGCATGCGCAGTGCGCCGTCGGTAAGCGTGAAGCCCCAATACGAAGCCGTCACCAGAACGTAATTGCGCAGGTCCAGGGCACCTGACACTTCGGTCGAAGACTGTGCCAACGAGTTGCTCCTCATTCAATGCTCCAATGCATGCCGATTCGTGTCGTCATTTGGGTGCGTAGCGTGGCGATTGCGGCGCCGAATCGAGGCTCTTCGCGACCAGGGCCGCCAGCTCGACCAGCCGGTTCGCATAGCCGATTTCGTTGTCATACCAGGCGAGCACCTTGACCTGCGTTTGATCGACGACCATCGTGGACGGGCCGTCAACGATGCTCGATCGCGTATCATTGAGAAAGTCAACCGAAACGAGCGGCTTCGACTCAAACCCCAATATGCCTTTCAGCGGGCCGTTGGCGGCATCCTGCAAAAAGCCGTTGACCTCTTGGACGCAGGTCGCTCGTTCCATCTCGAAGACACAATCGGTAAGCGAAGCGTTCAGAAGCGGCACGCGCACGGCGATGCCGTTCAGCTTGCCGTTGAGTTCCGGATAGATCATGCCAATGGCCGTGGCCGATCCGGTGCTGGTCGGAATGAGCGAATTCAGCGCCGATCGAGCACGTCGCAGGTCTTTGTGGGGAGCGTCGACGATGACCTGGGTATTCGTCACGTCGTGCATCGTGGTGATGAGCCCGTGCCGGATGCCGATTTCTTCGTGCAACACTTTGACCACCGGAGCCAGGCAGTTGGTCGTGCAAGATGCGGCCGTGACGATATGATGCCGAGCAGGATCGTAGAGATGATCGTTGCAGCCCATGACGATGTTCAGCGCGCCCGTCTTGACCGGGGCGGCGACAATGACTTTTTTCACCCCGCGATCAAAATGGCCTTGAATCGTCTCCGGGGTGACGAACTTGCCGGAGCATTCGAGCACGATTTCGATATCATGGTCATTCCAGGGGATTTCACTGGGGATCGTCTGATTGGTGAAGCCAATTCGGTTGCCGTCAATTTCAATTCGATCTTCGTGTGCCTCGATCTCGTGCCGCCAACGGCCGTGGACGGAATCGTATTCGAGCAGGTGGGCTGCGGTCGCCGCTCCGCCTTTGGCCTCATTGATGTGGACAAACTGGAAATTGTGCCATTCCCAGGCGGCACGCAGCGCCAGCCGCCCCATCCGGCCGAAACCATTGATCCCAACGCGTGTTGCCACGTTATTTCCTCGGTGTGGTTTTCTCACATAATCGCCATTCGACGATTAACGATCATAGAGATCCTTCGACAAGGCAGGTATTAGATTTCCGTTAGCAACCAATTTTTCCATATAATGCCAAGATATTCCGAAAAGGAAGTTGCCGGCCCGCCGCTTTCCAAATTCAGAATTAGATCGTACAATAACGATTATGTCCAAAAAAGCTCCCGACTGCCCGGATGAGGAAAAGCTCTGCGCAGATAACCTCACGACCATCGACGTGCGGCCGGTCGAAGGGCCAGCCGCCGACGAAGAATTGGCGACGCTTGCCAAGGCAGTCGGGCATCCAGCTCGCGTGCAGATCCTTCGCTTGCTGTCCCGGCGGCGGTCGTGTGTCTGCGGCGAAATCGCCGATGCGTCTCCGCTGGCGCAATCGACCGTGTCGCAGCATCTGAAGATTCTGAAGGACGCGGGATTGATCCGCGGCGAGGTGGACGGCCAACGCGTCTGCTATTGCATTGATCCGCAAGCCTTGCGGCGATTAAAAGCCCTTGTGGCAGTCATCTGACGAAACAGCGAATACTCAAACTTCAAGCCGCAGTAAAAGCGGAATCCTCGGATGGCGCTCGCAACGCTCGCTCGCCAGCCGGCACCGTGATAGTTTGAATGGTATGGTAATCGGACTTTCTCCCCATATCGAGCAGATGATCGAGCATGCGGTTGCGAGCGGGCTTTTTCCGTCACGCGAAGCCGTGCTCGAACCCGGCGTCGAACGTCTCATGCGCGAGGAGCCGCTCTCCGTGCCGCGGGAGCACTTGGAAGAGATCAAACGCGCCCTCGATAAACTTGACGCTGGATTGGGAATCGAGTGGAACGTCGAGGATGAAATCCGACGCTACCACGATCGCCGCACCGAGCGACATCAGGCGAAAAGCGAGTAATGCCTCATGTGCTGCAATCTCTAAATCAGTAGTTCCGAGCTCCCCGAGTGGCGAAAGGAAAGGAACGCTGATCTTCACTAATCCTCGCTAATTCTAATTAGTGTTGATTAGCGTCGATTAGTGTTCTTGCAATCAGGCTCAAACTTGGAACTCCTGTAAGCCATTTACCGCTCGCTCCCTTCGCTCAGCTTTCGCTCCAACTCGGGAATCCGCTGGGCGGCTTCTTTGCCGGCCGGCGAATCGGGTCGGTCGTCGCGAACCTGCTGCCAGAGCTCGATCGCCTTGCGAAGAACCGCCGGTCGCTCCTTGACGTACTGCGCAGGGAAGGAGCTGCATCCATAGCGGTCGAGGGCCCGGGCTTCAGCTACCAGGAACCGACGCTGCTCTTCCAGGTCGTCCTCCTCCCAGAACCGATCGGGCCGCGCGTCGTACTCGGCCAGCAGCTTGCGGGCTGCAGCCGCGGCAGGCACATCGGGCCAACGCGTCGCCAGCCCCTGCAATTGCATCAAGCCCGAATAGAGCGTGACCGGCTTCTGCAAGCGCGTGCGGGCCTCTTTGAGGAGCAGGTCGGCCCAGCCAGTGCGCGAAGGGACGGAGTTGCCGCCGACTCGCATCGCGGGCCACTGCCGGGCTTTGCGGCCCCGATCCGCAGCTCCTTCATCGAGCCACTTGAGCACGTCGGCGAAGACCTGGGCGTTGGGAATGGCGTGACCCATCTGCGGGACGTTCCAGACCTTCGCCCGCACGCCGACTTCCGAGAGCAGGGGCCCTCGCAACAGTTCCAGTTCGTTGCGGTTGAAGTCGTGTTCGCCGGTCACGAGCGCCACGCTCAAACGGTCGGCGGCCCGCTGCCGGAGCCACGATTCGTCGCGCAATCGCTCGGCTGCGCAAACGCCAATCACGCCGCCAAAGTATTCCGGCAGCGCAAAGGCGATGCCACACGCCACGCGCGCTCCGCCTGAGAATCCGGCCAGGTAAACGCGATCAGGATCAATCGCGCGGCGCCGAGCGATGTCGTCCAGCACATCGAGAATGATTCGCACACGTCTCGGCAACTCGCAATTGTTACCGGCGCCGTAAGGACTGGCGAAGACGACACCGGCCTGTTGGCAGACGGATTGCCACTGGTTCCAACCGGCAGGCTTGTCGCTGGCGGAGATGAAGAGCACCAGCGGCGCAGCCTTGCGCGGGCTAAGGGCAGGCGGCACGAACAGCTCGTACTGTTGTTTCGTCGAATCGTACTCGGCTTGCCAATTACCGGGCGGATCGGCCGGGCTTTGATTGGCGACGGCGAAAATCCAGTCGAGCCTGGTCGCAGCGCTGACGCTAACCTGCTCATGATGCCCGACCAGCGATTCGGCCGACGCCGCTCCACTAGCCGCCGACACGGCAACAATGAGGAAGACGATCAACGTACATCGGGGCATAGTTCGACCCGGCATCGTTCCCAGAGACCAAGCCGCTCGGTTTAGCTCCCCACCTGGGGGCTCTACTCCATAGGGTGTCACACTCGCTGGATTGTAATTCCGCCAGAATCGGAAATGAACCCTTACGGATCTGTCATTTTGGCCTGTCTCGTCTTGCTGCGAGCGGCGAAAACCGAACATAATCCGTGACAGTAACGTATGTTTGTATACGTCCTTGCGCACTGCGCACTGCTCTCCCTGGCAAGGACGCGTCCAGGGGAATTTCATGACGTTCGCACGCCACACGATTTGGCCGTTTGCGCTTCTGGCCCTGATGACTGGCGCCACCGAAGCTGCATCGCAACGGCCGCCCAAGCGTCTGCCGAAAGAACAGGTCGACTTCTTCGAACAGAAGATCCGGCCCGTGCTGATCCACAACTGCTACGAGTGCCATTCGGGCGATCCGGCCAAGGCCAAGGGACACTTCGTTCTCGACAGCCGCGACGGATGCGCAAAGGGGGCGACTCCGGCGCGGTGATCGTGCCCGGCAACCCCGGGCACAGCCTGCTGATCGAGGCCTTGAAATACGAATCGCTGGAGATGCCGCCCAAGCAAAAGCTGCCCGGACGAAGTGATTGACAGATTTCGTCTCGCTGGGTCGAGATGGTGCGCCCGATCCGCGCAGCGGCAAGGCGGCCAATCCGCGCAACAAGATCGATCTGGCCGAAGCCCGGAAGTTCTGGGCCTTTCAGCCGCCCAAGCCTTCGCCCGCCCCGCAGCTCCGCGACTGCGTCCTGGCCGCGGACCGATATCGATCGGTTCGTGCTCGCGCGGCTGGAGCAGGAAGGCCTCAAGCCCGTGGCCGACGCCGATCGCGCCGACGCTTTTGCGCCGCGTGACTTTCGATCTGACCGGGCTGCCCCCGACGCCGGAAGAAATCTTGACCTTCGTCACCGACGAATCGCCCGAGGCACTGGCCACGGTCGTTGATCGGCTGTTGGCCTCACCCCGTTTCGGCGAGCGCTGGGGCCGGCACTGGCTCGACGTGGTTCGCTATGGCGAATCGACGGGCAAGGATCGCAACATTCCCTATCGTTATGCCTGGCGCTATCGCGACTACGTCATCGATGCCTTCAATCGATGGCAAGCCGTACAACCGCTTCATCATCGAGCAACTGGCCGGCGACCTGCTCCCTGCAAAGAACGCCGCCGATGCACGATCGACTGGTCGTCGCCACCGGCTTGTTGGCGATTGGTCCCAAAGGGGTGAACGTCAAGGAGACCGAGCAGTTCCGCATGGACCAGGTCGACGATCAGATCGACGTGACGAGCCGGGCCTTTCTGGGCATGACCGTGGCGTGTGCCCGCTGCCACGATCACAAGTTCGACCCGATCCCGACGGCCGATTACTACGCGCTGGCCGGCATCTTTCACAGCACGCGCACGTTTTCAGGCATTGCGCCGAACACGAAGACACGCCAGCGACGACCGGCTGCTGACGCTGGCCGACAAAGCCGTCGCAGAACGAGGTTCCGCCGCGGCCGTCAAAGAGGCCGAGGAACGGCAGCGACAAATCGCCCAGACGGCACAGATCAACTTGTCCAAGCTGCGCCGATTGCAGAAAGCAAGGCCCGCAGCAAGGCAGGCCAGGGCAAAAAACGCAATCAAATGGCGGCTCGATGCCCAAAATGTCAACGAAAGATCTTCGCCAGGATATCAAGGAACTCCAGGACCAGCTCGAAGAACTCGAAAGCGTCCCGTCGCCCTACACCAACTTGCTGATGGGCGTGGCCGCGGACGCAGAGTCGCCGGCGAATTGCCAGGTGCTCAACCGCGGGGAATTGGAGAACAAGGGTGCCGGAAGTCCAGCGCGGCGTGCTGACTGTGCTCAAGACTCGACCGCGTCGCAGATTCCGCCGCGTCAGAGCGGCCGGCTGCAACTGGCCCGCTGGATCGCCAGCAGCGACAACCCGCTCACCGCCCGAGTGATGGTCAACCGCGTCTGGGAGCATCTGTTGGGGCAGGGGATCGTCGATACGGTCGACAACTTCGGTGCCCTGGGCAACGAGCCCAGTCACCCCGAACTGCTCGACCGCCTGGCCGTTCAGTTCATGGAAGACAAGTGGTCGGTCAAGCGACTGATCCGCTCGATCGTGCTCAGCCGCGTCTACCAGCTCAGCAGCGCTCACGACGCGGTGAACTACGACAAAGATCCCGACGACAGGCTGCTCTGGCGGATGGAGCGCCGCCGCCTCGACGCCGAAGAAATTCGCGACGCCATGCTCATGGCCAGCGGCCAACTCAAGCTCGACCGGCCCGACGGCTCCGAGGTGATGAATCTGAGCAACAAGCAGTTCTTCGGCGGCCGGGTGTTGGCAGTCAATGCATCCGTCCGAACGTGCGCAGCGTCTACCTGCCCATCGTGCGCGGGTTCGTGCCCGAAGCACTGCAAGTCTTCGACATGGCCGATCCGAACCTGATCGTCGGCCAACGCGACGTCACGACCGTGCCCACGCAGGCCCTGTATCTGATGAACAATCCGTTCGTGCTCCGGCAGGCCGAGTTAATGGCCCGGCGGGTTCTCGAACAGAGTAGCTTGAATACCGAGGGGCGGATCGCACTGGCCTATCGAATTGCCCTGGGACGGCGCCAAGCGACATGGAACTGGCCCGCGTAACGAACTTCGTCCGCGATTATCGGCAGAGCCTGGAAGGGGCCGGCCACAAGGAATACCCGCAACTGGCTGCCTGGACCAGCGTCTGCCAGACGCTATTTGCCACCGGTCAATTCCGCTACTTGTACTGAAAATATGGAAGGTGGCGCAAGCTCGCGCGACAAACATGAACGGTAACTTCGACGGACGATTTTCCCGCCGCGACATGCTCAAGACCAGCGCCTGCGGATTCGGATTCTTGGCCCTGGCCGATCTCTGCGCCGGGCCGCCGTGGCCGACAGTACGCATCCGCTGGCGCCGAAGTCGCCGCATTTTCCGGCCCGCGCCAAACGCGTCATCTTTCTCTACATGCAGGGCGCTCCGTCACACGTCGACACGTTCGATTACAAGCCCCGTCTGGAACGGGACGACGGCAAGAGCATCGACGGCGACAAGGGCGGGCGCAAACTGCTCAAGTCGCCGTTCAAGTTCTCCACGCTATGGCCAGAGCGGCCTGTGGTTTCCATCCATCTTTCCAAACCTGGCCACGCACGCCGACGACCTCTGCCTGCTCAACGGCATGTACACCGACGCGGCCGTCCACCCGCAGGCGACGACGATGCTGCACACGGGCAGCTTCCGCTTCGTCCGGCCGTCGATGGGAGCCTGGGTGCTGTATGGCTTGGGGACCGAGAACCAGGATCTCCCCGGCTTCCTGACCATCAACCCGGCTGCGGGCACGTCGAGCTACGCCAGCGCGTTCCTGCCGGCTTCGTACCAAGGGACGAAGATCGAGGGGGTCGGCGGAGGCGGCGGTGGTCGCCGTGGAGGTCACAGTCATGGCGACAGCCAGGTGGCCAATATCGAAAACCCCAAGCTCACGGCACAATTACAGCGCAAGCAACTCGACCTGCTGGGCGCCATCAATCGCGAACAGCTCGACCAGGACAAGGTCAACCCGGAGTTGGAAGGCGTGATCGAGATCGTACGAATTGGCCTTCCGCATGGAAGGGGCCGTTCCCGAGGTCATGGATCTGTCGTCGGAAAAGAAAGAGACGCTGGCCGCCTATGGCATCGACGAAGAGGGAACCGACCGTTTCGGCCGGCAATGCCTGCTGGCGCGTCGCTTCGCCGAAAAGGGCGTGCGGTTCATCGAGTTGGGCTTCGGCACCTGGGACCAGCACAGCAACCTCAAGACCCAATTGACCACGAACGCGCACGCCATCGACAAGCCGATCGCCGCGCTGCTCGGCGACCTGAAGCAGCGCGGCATGCTCAAAGACACGCTCGTCGTCTGGGGCGGCGAGTTTGGCCGCACGCCGGCGGCGCAGGGCAAGGACGGACGCGACCACAATAACAAGGGCTTTTCCATGTGGATGGCCGGCGGCGGCGTCCGTGGGGGCCAACGCTACGGCGCGACCGACGAACACGGCGTCGCCGCGGTCGAAAACAAGATGCACATCAACGATCTGCACGCCACGATGCTCTATCTGCTCGGTCTGGACCACACCAAGCTGACCTACCAGTACAGCGGCCGGGAAATCCGCCTCACCGATCTGGCCGGCCAGGTTGCCAAGAGCATCATCGCTTAGCGTAAAAAAACTGTGCGGCAATCCAGCCCGCGATCGTGTATCCTAATCTTCTGCCCACAGCGATTTCGGGCAATAGGCTCGGCTCCCACGTATTGCTTCTTTCCCCGCCTCGCTTGCGTCTCCCGCCCTTCCCACGCCAGGATTCACCGCCATGCCCCGCAGCGCCATTTTCGTTCCCCTGGTCAGTGCGTTCATGTTGTTGGCGTATGCAAATGCCACGTCTGCCGCTGAAGACGCCCCCACGCTCCTCGGCGGCGCAGCCACGAGCAACATCACGCCCAGGTTGGGCGGCAATATCGTGGGCGGCTTCGTGCCCATTCCATCGAAGCACATCCACGATCCGTTGCACGCCCGCGCACTGGTCCTCGACGACGGCCACACGCGGTTGGCGCTGGTCGTTTGCGACCTGCTGGGGATTCATCGCCTGGTCAGCGACGAAGCCCGCAAGCTGATTTCCGAGCGCACGGGCATCCCGCCGCAGAACGTGCTGATCTCGGCCACGCATACCCATTCGGCCTGCAGCGCCCTGGGCCAGGACCGGCTCAAGCACGATCAGCAACTGGACGACTACCAGGAATTCGTCGCCCGGCGGATTGCCGACGCCGTGCAGTGCGCTTTCAACAACCTGCGTCCGGCCGAAGTGGCGATCGTCAAGGTCGACGCCCCGGGACACGTGTTCAACCGCCGCTGGTCGATGCTGCCGGGAACCATTCCTCCAAATCCCTTCGGCGGATCGGACCTGGTGAAGATGAACCCACCGGCTGGCAGCCCAAACCTACTCGAACCGGCCGGCCCGACCGATCCCACGGTTTCGATGCTGGCGGTGCGCGGCCAGGATGGCCGGCCGATCTCGGTCTTCGCGGCCTATTCGCTGCACTACGTCGGCGGCGTCGGCCCGGGGCACGTCTCGGCCGACTATTTTGCCATGTTTTGCGAGGAGTTGACGCGATTGCTGAATGCCGAACACCAGGATCCACCCTTCGTGGCGATGCTGGCCAACGGCACTAGCGGCGACATCAACAACATCGACTTTCGCCACCCGCGAGGTCGGCAAGAGCCGTACGCGCAGATGCGTGCCGTGGCTGCCAGCGTGGCTCAAAAAGTCCATGCAGGTTTGACCAGCGCGTCGTACCAAAGAGATATGCAACTGGCCGCCCGCTATCGCGAGCCGAGCATTGGCTGGCGTCGGCCCGACCAGGAGCAGTTGGCCTGGGCGAACAAAACCCTGGCAGAGCGCAGGGCGCAACCGACCGGCAAGGCCGATCTATCGGCCATCTACGCTGAGCGCACGCTGCGAATGGCCGATTACCCAGAGACGATGCCCATCCCCGTGCAGGCGTTGCGGATCGGTGACGCCTGCATCGGCACCATGCCGTGCGAAGTGTTTTGCGAGATCGGCTTGGAGTTCAAACGCCGCTCGCCGCTGTCGAACTCGTTCATGGTTTCGCTGAACCACGGCTACTACGGTTACCTGCCCACGCCGCGGCAGCACGAATTGGGCGGCTACGAAACGTGGCTGGGAACGAACCGGCTGGAGAGGCAAGCGTCGGTAAAACTACTCGACGAATTGCTGGAAATGGCCGCCGAGTTGAAAAGCACGCCGGCAAAATAGCGATCCATGATTCACACCCGCGTTTCCAGGATTGCACCCGACGCACGGAAGTGAACTTCCTGGTCGGCCGTGTACTGGGCCCCGCGAAGATCGACCAGGTAGAAGTCAACGTCGTCGATCCGGGCCCCGCGCAGGTCGGCGCCGCACAGGTTGGCCTTGCGGATCTCCTCGGGCGACTTGAATTCCTGCTCCTGGTACTCGTCGGTGTAGAATCCGGTGCGGCTTCCTTCGCTGGCGATGGGGCTGCCAACGAGCCCACTCCGCGAACTTCCCATGTGGAACGTGGCGCCGCGCAGATCAGCGTCGCGCAAGTCGGCCCCCGGCCAGTCTATTTCAGCCAGACCGGTGAAGTACAAATCGGCGCCGCGAAACTTCGCAGCGGGAATCCGGCTGCCGGTCAGATGCGCACGCAGGAGCCGGGCCTCTTCGAAATTCGCGCCGGGCAGCGACATGTATTCCAGGTCGCAATCGACCATGAAGGCGTGCGCGAACTTCGCCCCGGTGAAATCGGCAACCCGCAACACGGTCCCGCGGAGATTCGCGTACGACAGGTCAGCGCCGGAAAAGTCGGCTCCGTCGAGCTGGCTGTCGCGGAAGGAAGCATGGGCCAGACAAGCTCGGCAACAGGCCGTTCCACGCAGATCCGCCTGTCTGAAACTCCCGTACGCCACAAGCGCGCCTTCGAGGTTGGCGCCTCGCAGATCCGCGTGGGTAAAATCGGCATGTGGTGCGCGGATGAACGACAAATCGGCGTCGGCCAGCTGGGCGCGATCGGCCACAAATCTCGTTAGCTGGGCTCCGTGCAACCGGATGCCGGACATTTGCGCTGCGTTGGCCAGCACATCTTCCAATTTTGATCCGCTCAGGTCGGCCCCGGTTAAATCGGTTTTGAATACGTTGAGTTTGTGCAAACGAACCCCGGGCCATTGAGCCCCGGCAAGATAGGCCTGGGACAGGCGCGGGGCAGGGCGGCCGTCGGCAGGAACCCAGCCCACGCCGGCCGCGTGCAACAGGCTGGCTGCCATGGCGTGACAATTCCAATCGCAGCTCGCCACGACGTTTCGCAAGCGATTCAGAATCCCCTCATCGCAGCGCAGAAATGTCGCCGCTTCGCGCACCAATAGTTCCGGCAAACGCTTTTCCAACACGCCCCCAACGCTGTCGCCTTGCAACTGCTCGATCAGATATTCGACGGCCAACAGCAGGTTCACTTGCTCGTGCCGCAACAGCGCACGAGCCGGCGGGTCGATCTGGCCGCTTTCGAGCAGCCGTTTGGCAGACATCACCACGGCCGCAGGATCATTGAGCACCGCAAAAGCGCACTCTCGCGCAAGCGGCCGTACCTCGGTCGGCAACTGTGCGTCGAGTTCCTGACGCAGGGCCGATTTCACGTCGCAGAGCGTCTCGTCGGCCGCCATCCGATCGAGGACCACACACCACAGCCCGACCACGCCCTTTAGCCAGCGCCATTGCGAGTCGGCCCGGATGCGACGCATGACCGAGGCACACTGATCGTGATGTACCGCCAGCAGATATTCGATCCGCTCGTCCTGACCCCAAGGCACCAGCCGCCAACGTTCGAGCCCTTCGGGCGTTTCAACGAACGTGGGCGACGTACAGATCACCAGCCGGTCGGTCGCCAGGTCGACGAGCAATTGGCTCGCTGCGCCGCTGGGTCGGTCGGCCAGGTGCAATCGGCGGTCGCTATCGAAGATGTGTGCCAGATGGCCGAGCGCCACGCTCTTGCCCGCACCAATCGGGCCGGCCAGTTCGATGATTCTCCACTGGCGAGCTTCGACCCGCGTGCGGACTTCGTCCTCGAGAATCAGCGTCTCCGACGAATCGGGCACCAAGACGCGAGGACGAACCGGCGCGGCCTTGCAGTCGACCATAACCGACACCCGCCATGAAAGGGGACGAAGCGGTGGATCGCTACGGTCGATTATCGCCGGTTTGCAAACCGGGGGCAATCATTTCCCCGCACGCGGCGGCCCGTTTCCTGCCGCAGATACTGTGATCGGCGCGTCGGAGACTTCAACCTTCTGGCCGCGAAGTTGCTTGTCGAAGAAGCTGCGCACGCGGGCGTTGATCTCGGGTCCGCCGATGAAGTGGCCGCCGCCGGTCAGGCGAATGAACGTCACCGGCACCTGCACTTTTTCGAGCGCCGCCACCATTGCCTCGGCCTGCGATATCGGCACCGTCGGATCGACCGTGCCATGAACGACCAGAAACGGCGGGTCGTCGGGAGAAGCGTAAGTCACGGGTGAGGCGGCTCGGGCAACGTCCTTCTTCTCCAATGGCGGGCCGCCGAAGAGCAGGCCCAAGACGCTGTCGCTGGTATTGAGAATGTGGCCTTCGGCAATCTCCGCCAGAAAGTCCGCGGTGCCGCAGAAATCGACGACGCACTGCACGCGACTTGAATAACTGGAGTTGCCCTCCTCGCCTTCCAATTGCTTGACGTCGCCCGAGGTGCCCAGCATGCTGACCAGTTGCCCGCCGGCCGAAGAGCCCCACGCGCCGATATGCTGGGCGTCGAGATGATACTTCCCCGCGTTGGCCCGCAGCCAGCGAATGGCCGCCTTGCAATCATGAATCTGTGCCGGCCAACTGGCCTCGGGAGTGAGCCGATAGCCGATTACCGCGCCGACGTAATCGCCCGAGGCCACCAGATCGTTGAGCCGGTTGCGAACACTCTCTTTGTTCCCCTGGCGCCAGGCGCCGCCGTGCACGAAGACCACCACCGGCAACAGCTTGTCTCCCTGGTCCTTGGGCCGCAGCAGATCGAGCTTCAGAGAGCGCTCGCCGGCGCGGCCGTATTCCAAGTCGGCCTCGAGGGCAATTTTGTCCGAAAGCCGGCCGGCAAAGGGCCCGGCTTTCTGCTGAGCGGAAACGTCAACCGCCGAGCTGGCTAACACCATCGCGAGCAAGCACAAATTGAATCTCATTTCGAGGCTCGTTGTGATAAGTTACGGCGCTTTAGCACGCTAACGCGTGGAGAAAATCAGCGCGTTCTTCAGCGGCTCGATCCACGCCTGGCGCTGAGGATCGTAAGCACCGAAGCCGGCGCAAAACTCCCAGTATCCGAAGCCCATTTTCCGTGCCAGGGCCTGCTCGGCAACGTAGCGAGTCCAGCGGGCGCGCGATTCCAAATCGGCCCGGTCGTAGGCGCCGAACTCGCCCAGATACAGCGGCCGGCGATGCTTCACGGCCCAGGTGATGGCCGTGTCGAGATCGCGTTGGACAACGCGTTGCTCAGCTTCGGTGCCCAGCCACTCGGTGCCCAGCCAGGCGCGCGACTCCGATCCGACCCACGACGCGCCCTGATGCGTAAAGCGGAACGGATCGTAGTAATGGACCGTGGCGATCAGATGACGATCGCTTTCAGGCAGTTCCAACGTAGGAAGTTCTCTGATCGCGTTCCAACCGACGGGCCCGACCACGACGTTGCGAGTGGGGTTCGTGGGGCGGATCACGGCCAACGCGTCGGTCACCAGGGAGTTCCAGACATCGGCCGAAAGATTCTTCATCGGTTCGTTCAGCAACTCGAAGGCGACCTCGCCGGGATAGTCGCGATAATGCTCGGCAATCTGCCGCCAAATTGCCACGAATCGTTCGCGATGCTCCCGGGGCTGCTCCATCAGTTCGTCGTAATAGTGAATATTCAACACCACCTGCAACTGTTTCAGCAGCGCTGGCGCACGGCCTCGTCGACACGGCTGAAGAACGGCGGATCGATTCGATACGGCGCGAAATCCTGCGTATAGGCCGGCCAACGGACTGGAATCCGCACCGAGTCGAATCCGGCTCGCTTGATGATCTCGAAATACTCGGGCTTGAGCGTCGCGCCCCAATCCGCTCCGCGTGGCGTTTCGAGCATGTTGCCCAGGTTGATGCCGCGGCCAAACAGCGGCCGCAACTGTTCGTAGAACGGATCGGCGAACACCTGCTGCATGTCGCTGCGATCGAAGGACAGGGCCCGGATGTTCTCCACCTGAAACCGATGCCCGCGGCCGGGCCGGTCGAGCATGACTTTGACGGAAACAATATTTTTCAAATCGATCGGATGCGTCGGATCGCCGTGCCAGGTGCCAAACGGAACGACCAGCGTCACGCCGCGCCCGGCGGCACTGTGACCGCTGCGACGTTGCAGTTGCGGTTCCCATCGGCGCCGGGATTGTTGACGTTCAACAGTACCTTGACCGGCACGTCCTGCGGGTTGATCACGCCCATTTCAACGCGATCGAATTTGGCAAGATCCCATTTCCCATCACGCGGGAAAATGCTCACCCCGGGCCAGGAAGCCTTGGCGTCGGTCGTAACTTGTAGCACCGGGCCCGATTTGCTCGGGACGATCGCGGCCTCGGCCTGCTCGGGGTGCAGCGTGAAGGCCTGCGGATCGGCAAAGTCCACCAAGACGCGCGGCCGAGGCGCATTGTCATCCGCGGCCCGGACAATCGCGAAGAACCCGCCATTCGCGACCAACGCCATCGCCAACAACAGCAACCAACATGCTCGCTTCATCGTTCGCAGCCCCGCAGGCACGAATAGGGTTCAATTGCAACGCTGCCGCAGCTTAGGCACACAGTCGGCGAAATGCAATCCTCGCCGAGTCATCGCCGCGGCCAGAACTCATGGTAGCTTGAGCTTCGCCAGATAAATGGCCGTGCGGCCTTCGTGCGACGCGTAATAGCTCACCCAAAGCAGACCGTCGTGCCAGACCAGGCCCGCATAGCTGGTGTCGCCGCCACTAGGAAGCGTCGCCAAAGGCTCGAGCCCCCAGCGATTCAGCCGGGCGATCAGCGTCGTGTATTTCGGCGCCTGGCGATAGTCGCGCGTGGCGGCGATGAGCGTGCCATTGGGCAATTCGATGAAATTGGGTCCACCCAATCGATCCGAAATCTCGTGCCAGCTCCAATCCTTGAAGGGAGGGCGTGCGACTCCGATCATGCCGCCCGACGCGCTCTCGCGGCGAACCAAGGCCATCAACTCGCCCGTCTTCAGAAAACGTAGCGTCGTTTCGTTCGGTCGACCCGCGACTTGGAGCGGCGTGACCAGGCTCCAATGCACTCCGTCGTCGCTCTGGTAGAGCTTGAGTGACCAGTCTTCGGCCGTTTTTTCGGCAGCGGGAGACACCGGATTCGCAGCGATTGGCGGTGCCAGGCTGTACGCCGCGCCATAAGCTCGGCCCTGGTGCCAGGTGACGCGCCACAGCCAATCGCCTTCGGCCAGCACGCGCTGGGGATTGGTCCAGGTGCGGCCATCGGCCGAGAACATCACCCGCGGCTGGCGACCCTTGAGCTGTTTCGTGCCACCGTAGACCGATCCGCCGGCCACGATCATCAAGCGATCATCGGGCGTGATGGAAAACTTTGGGTCGCGAAGGTCGATGCCCACTTCGGCCACGAGCGCTGCCGACTCCCACGTGCCGCCATCGGTTGAGGTGAGCACGCGAATTTTACCGTCGCCGCCGACGTGGCCCTCAGCCTCGCGGAACGTACACCACCAACGGTCGTGAAAGCGAGTCAGGTCGGTAAATGCGTTGTGTTGGCCGGCATCCCAGATTTTGCGCACGTCGACGATCGTGGCCTCGAAAGCGTCTGCGGACGACGGCAGCGATGCCGAGTGTGCGATTAGTACGAGTGACAAGAGCCAATAGCGCATGGCGTGCGACTCCCAAGCAGAAGCGATGAAAGGGCAGGGGGGCGGGGCGACCCGAAGGTCGCCGGCTTTGATGCTACCCGGGCCAGAAGCGTTCTACAACGCTCGACTGGCTGGACAGGATGACGCGGCGACAGGGTAGAGAATGCCGCTGCGCTTTCGAGCAGGGCCCGCCACAAAGAAACGAAGAACACAAAGATAGAGGAGGGAAGACGGAGGAACTTTCCCGAGTTCCCCACTGCCACTTTCTTCTTTGTGTTCTTCGTGTCTCGGTGTTCGACCCTATTCGTCGCGGGCGGGCTTCGCCGGCGAGGCCTTGGCCCCGCGATCTAACACGCGGCGATAAACCTCGGCGACGCCGACTGCCATGCTGTAGTCGGAAAAACGTTCTATCTGCCGGGCATGGGCGCTCGACCGCATGGTTTGCCAGTCGACGCTGCCTTCGATGAACCGGCCGATCGCCGCGGCCAGACCCGCCACATCGCCCGGCGCAGGCCAACAGGCCGTCGATCCGATCGCGTACGGCTTCGGGCGTACCGGACACTCGCGTTGCGACCACGGGCACGCCGGCCGCCATCGCTTCCAGCACGACCATGGGCAAGCCCTCGCCAAACAGGCTCGGCAATACAAACAAGTCCATGGCCGCCAATTCGGAATCAATCTGCCGGGTAAAACCGCGCCAATCGATCAGCTTGGCGACGCCCAGCGCCCGCACACGCTCGTGAACTGCACGCTCGTATTCCGGCGTTTCAAACTTACCCACGATGCGCAACCGTACGCGAGCCCCTTGAGCGCGCAGGCGCTGCCAGCGTCTCGATGAGCACTTCCAGACCCTTGCGAGGCCTGAGCAGTGCGACCGTGCCCAGAGTCCAAGTTTCACGCGGAGTCGTGCGCGATACCAGCGGCCCGGGCGTGGGCACTCCGTTGTGGACGACCGTCAACTTACGATCGGGAATGTTGCGACTGCGGGCGTACTCAGCCATCGCGTCGGACACGGCGATCAAGGCCGCCGCGCCGCGTAGCGTAATCTGTTCGCCTGTCACATTGATGCGGTTGCGCCAGCGATGGGTTGTATCGGCAGCCGCCGGGCTATGAATGTGATGCACCATCGGCACGCCGCACATTGACGCAGCGATTCGGCCGACGACCGCCGAGCGGACCGTATGCGTGTGGATCAAGGAGTAGCCTTCGCGACGCACGAGCTTCGCAATTGCCAAGGCCGGCCTCAGATCCCAACGGCCCCGCATGGGCACTTTGTAAACCGGCTGCCGGACGGCCTGCCGCAAGGCCGGAAACTGTCCCGGCTTCATGCAGGCAAAACCGGCGTCGTAGCCAAGTTCGGCCAGCCGCATCCCGAGCAGATCCTGCACTCGCTCGGCGCCAGCATAATGTTCGCCGTTGATGACGTGCAGCACGCGAGCGTTGGCCTTCGCGACGTGCTCAATCTCGGACGGCGACTCATGTTCCAAGAGTTGTAGCGTGGACGACATATTCAATCGACGCTCGCGACCTAGTGCGGACATTGGCGAGGGAAAAGGCATCGCGAACCACCTCGACCTACGAGACGGCGCCCAGCGGTGCCTGCTTCAAGGATAGGCCACGTTTGACCGACCGACCGGCCGGTTCGGCCTGGCGGACGCCCAGGTTCGGGGCCGAGGGGAGCGAAATCAGCAGAATTGCCAGACCGAAGATCGGCCCCCCCGCCAAGCCGGCCAGCAGCAAAATCGAACGGCCCGGCCCAATCGGCCGCGGGCCCGTCGTCGGGGCGTCCAACCGGCTGATCAGATTGGCCGTGAGGGCACTCGATTGGCTCGCCCGAGCGTCCACCAATTGCCGTTGAGCCCCCTCCAAAACCTTGGTCCGATGTTCGACTTCGGCCACCAGGCCGGCATATTCGGCCCGCAGACCGGCCAGCAGTTCCAGCCGCTCGTGCAGGGTGGCGAGTTGGCTCTTCAGTGTCTCCTCGCGACGGGTGGCCAGGTTCCGGTCGAGTTCGACGCCACGGATGGCCACGATCAGTTCGCCCCGCAGATGACGACGGATCTCTTGTTCGGCTTCGCGGGCGGCAATCACTTGCGGATGCTGCGGTTGCATCGTGCCCAGCAGTTGGGCCGTACGCAGTTGGGCGTCCAACAGGCCTTCCTTGAGCTTCCGCAACGCGGGCTGCGATTCGAGCAGGCCGTTGGGCGTAGCGAGCAGCTGCCCCTGGTCGGCCAGCGAGGCTTCCAGGTTGTCGAGCAGTGCGGTCAGATTCCGCTCATCGGCGACGGCCTTTCGCAGTTCGCTTTCCATTTCCAGGCTCTTACGACGCAGATCGCTCTCGCCGCCACCACCCGCTTGCGCCAGGTGCCGCAGTTCGGACAGGTCGCTTCCCACCTGTTGTTCAACCTGCTTGAGCCGGGCAGTCGAAGCTTGCAAATCGGCCTGGGCCAGTTGCACGGTCTTGGTCAATTCGCCGACCATGCCCTCGGCTCGCACGTTGCGAACCTGGTTGTAGCGGGCTTCAAGCTGGTTGCACAACGTGGTGGCCAGGGCGATGGCCCGGCGGCGATTGCGGTCCTGCACCACCAGATAGAAGACTTCGGTCTTGCCGAATTCTGCACCCTTGGGGGGCGAGATCTTGAAGGCTTCGCTGAACTGGAAGATTTCTTCGTCGCTGGGCCAGGCTTCGGTCGACGAGCGATCGGCCGGCGGGCCGACTTCTTCCAGCGTCTGGGCCAACACGCTGCGGCTCTTGGCCAACTCGAGCACGGTCTCGAGCAGGGTCTTCATCTCGTCCTCGTGGCGGAACTTGCCCGGGGTGTCGCTGTTGCCGGTGGCTTCGTTGCGGATGATCAGGGCCTGGGTGGCTTGCCAGGTATCGGGCCGCAGGAAGGCATAGCCCCCGGCAGCCAGCACAACCATCACGGCCGGCACCAACCATCGCAACGGGTAAGCGATGAGCAGGCGAATCAGATCAGCGGGGCCGGCGAGCGAGATATACATGGTGTGCTTCAACTCCAGGAAAGTCGCTGGTGCGAGTGATGCCTGGCAAGCTAAAGCAAAGCGAGTGCCGACGAAACGGCGGCGGAGCCACGACGGCCATCCCCATAAACATATACATCTTTCATATACAATCTAAGTTCTTACCAGCACACTCTTTGGCGACTTCGGACCAACGCGTCTCATGGATCTTGCGGGACGCAGGGGAAATCGATTCACGCCGGTCGCCGCTTTCCGAACGCCACGTCACAGGTTGCAAAAAAGCAACGCATGATGCGTTGCAGATCCATGAGACACATTGGGGGGTGGACTCAAATCAAACACTTGCAAAAACCAAAGCCCGACCGAGATTTGAGGATGAATATTCGGCGTATAACGTCGCTAGCCGAACTGGCTACCATCGCTCCGGCATGGAACCGCCTGACACGCGGGGTGCCGTTTCGTAGCTGGGAATGGCTGGCAACCTGGTGGGAACACTACGGCGTACGACGAGGCCGAAGCGAACAGAACCTGGAGCTCTTCGTTCTCTGCGTCGAGGAGGACGGCGAACTGATTGCCGTGGCTCCCTGGTATATCGAATCGTTTCCACTGCAGGGTCGCGTGGTGCAGTTCCTCGGCGCCGGGCCCGTCTGCACCGACTATCTAAGCGTGCTGTGCAAGCCGGGTTGGGAAAGCAAGTCAACCAAGGCCCTGGCACATTGGCTTTCCTTGGAAATCAACAGGGAAGGGCACGAGAACGGCTGGGATCAGATCGAGTTGGAAGGAATCGATGCCCACGATGGGACCATGCATCGCCTGTCCGACGAACTGCTCCGCTACGGGTCTCTGGTACACTGCCGGCCGGGCATGCCCTGCTGGCGCGTGACGCTGCCCGACAATTGGGAAGATTACCTGCGTAAACTGTCCAAGTCGCACCGCAAGGAGTTGCGGGCTTTGCGCCGGCGATTCTTCGATTCGGGCCGGGCAACGCTGCGCACAGCGCGCTCGGAAAGCGAGTTGGACGAAGGCTGGCGAACACTGATCGATCTGCACCAACGGCGCCGGCGCAGCCTGGGCGATCCGGGCTGCTTTGCCGCGCCTCGATTCGAAGAGTTCCATCGCGATGTGGTTCGCCGGCTGCTGCCCAGCGGCCAATTGCGGCTGCACTGGCTGGAACTCGACGGTCAGCCGATTGCCGCAGAATATCATCTGGCCGGCGACAATGGCGTAATCTATGCCTACCAATCAGGAATCGAAATCGAAGCCCTGGGGTTCGCTCCCGGCCGCTTGATCACGCTGGCCATCCTCCGGCAAGCAATTGCCGAAGGCTATCGTTGCTTCGACCTGCTGCGTGGAGACGAACCGTACAAAATACACTGGCGTGCCGAACCTCGACCCACGGTGGAGATTTGCGTGCTGCCCGGCCGAGGCGCCGATCGCGTTCGCTTTGGGATGTGGCTGGCCGGCGACGTCATGCGGAGCTGGCTTCGCACCCGATCCAAGGGCTTGCCTGCCTGGATGGCGAGCGAACACGAGAGTCCGTGGCTGGGCGAGATGCTTCCGGTCCAAACCGAACTCCCGACTCCTTTCCTGGATGCAACTTGAAATGGCACCCGACACGACGCCCCAGCAGATGCCGCTCTCAGTAGCCACGCCCTGGTGGAAAGAACTGGCCTTGCAATTGTACTGCCAGGGAACGATGCCCTATCGTCGTCTTCTCCAGCATCGGCTGGCAGCGGCCGGGCAGATGCCGGCCATAGTGTTGTTTTACCATCGCGTGGCGGATCATTCGCTCACCGCCTGGACGATGCCGACTAAGACGTTCGCCCGTCAGATGCAGTGGCTCAAACAGCATTTCGAGCTGGTGTCGCTGTCCGAAGCCCAGCGTCGGATCCGTAGCGGCAACAATCGCCGGATTTGCGTCAGCGTGACGTTCGATGACGGTTACGCAGACAATTGCGATTTCGCAATTCCGCTGCTGGTGCGGGAAGGGATTCCCTGCACGTACTTCGTCACCATGGACCATGTGACCCAGGGCCTGCCTTTCGCGCACGATGTGGCCCTGGGGCAGCCCCGCCGCACCGAACACGATCGAACAACTGCGTGCCATGGCCGACCATGGGATTGAAGTCGGCGGCCACACGCGAACGCATCCCAACCTGGGCGCGATAACCGATCCCGATCGAATCTACGATGAAGTGGTCCGCGCCAAGCAAGACCTGGAAGCCGGCCTGGGCCGGACAGTGCGTCATTTCGCCTTCCCGTACGGCTTGCACGCGAATCTCAATAAGGTTGCGTTTCAGATGGCCCAGGATGCCGGCTACGAAGGCGTCTGCTCGGCCCATGGGGGTTACAACTTTCCGGGCGACGACGCCTTTCACTTGCAACGCATCCACGGGTGTATCCAAAGGGTCCGCGTAGAGAACTGGCTCTCGCTCGATCCCCGCAAGCTCCGCGTGCCGCGCTACGACTACAAAACATCGACCGCCGAACCGCTGCACGATTGCTGTCACTAACACTCTCGCCCCACGATTTTTCATCGCGTCCGAAGTTCCAGGAGCTGACTGGCCATGCTGCAATTCCGACGTCTGTTGCCGCCCGAAGATCGTGGACCTTACAAGGTGATGTTCGTAATCACGAGCATGCCCGTTGGCGGAGCCGAGACGCTGCTGACGAACCTCATACGGCGCATCGACCGCACGCGATTCGCGCCTGAATTGTGCTGCCTCAAGTACTTTGGACCGCTGGGGGAAGTGTTGTCGCGCGAAATTCCGGCCTTCGAGGGCCTGCTGACCAGCAAATACGATTTCGCGGTCTTCGGCCGCCTGACCCGGCTGCTGCGTCGCGCCGCATCGATGCGGTGGTGACGGTCGGAACGGGGGGCGACAAGATGTTTTGGGGCCGATTGGCCGCCCGGCGCGCCGGCGTGCCGGTGATCTTGTCGGCCTTGCACTCGACGGGCCTGCCCGACCACGTTGAATTCCCCAATCGGCTGCTGGCGCCGCTCACTGACGGCTTTATCGGCGTGGCACAGCGCTCACGGCGAGTATCTTGCCGCGGCCGAGGGCTGCCCACCGCGAAAAGTATTCGTGATTCCCAACGGCGTCGACGTCGATGCCTTCAAACCATCGGCGCCCGCCGAAGGCTTGCGCGAACGGTTGGGCCTGCCGCCGCAAGCGCCTGTGGCATTGATCGTCGCGGCGCTCAGACCGGAAAAAAACCACGAGTTGTTCCTGCGAGCCGTGGCGCGCGTCACGCGGCAATTGCCCGAGGCGAGGTTCCTGCTCGTCGGCGATGGCCCGCGCCGTAACGAGTTGGAAGAGTTGTCGCGTTCGCTGGGCGTGCAGGATCGCGTGCTGTTCCTGGGCACCAGGTCGGACATTCCGCAATTGCTGTCAATCGCCGATGTGCTGGTGCTCAGTTCGCACATGGAAGCCAATCCGGTGTCGATCCTGGAAGCCCTGGCCTGCGGCAAGCCGGTCGTGGCCCCGCGCGTGGGCTCGATTCCCGAGACGATCGAAGACGGAGTGAACGGCTATCTGTTTCCGGCCGGCGACGAAGCCCAATTGGCCGCCCGGCTCGGTCACTTGCTCGAGTGCCCCGACCAAGCCCGACGCATGGGAGCCGTCGGACGCGAGCGCGTCGTCGCTCATTGGTCGCTGGAGCGGATGGTCGAGGGCTACCAGGATCTGATCGACCGGGTTTACCGCGGCAAAGTCCGGCCGCGAGGCGCGCTTCGAGCCTGCTGCCGCCCCCAGCGTCCGGCGGCAGAAACCGGGCTGGCCGACTCCAATCCGCGCAGCTAGTTTCTTGGCCCGTGGAAGCAGCCGCGGCTGCGCTCTTACCTGCCCGCGGGAAAACACTTGCGAAACAGGTCGATCGTCTGCTTCGCGGCGGTATCCGAGTCCGGAAACGCCAACGCTTCGGCCGAAAGATAGCCTTGGTAACCAATCTCGACGAGAGCCGCAGCGATCGGGCGGTAGTCGATGTGCCCGTAACCGGCCGGCCGGCGGTTGGAATCAACGAAATGAATATGGCCGATGTGCTTGCCGCCGGTCTTCAGGGCCGCGGCCAGGTCGGCCTCTTCGATGTTCATGTGGAACAAGTCGGCCAGCAACACCACATTCTTCGTCGTCAACGATTCGAGCAGTTCGACGCCGTCGGCAACGCGGTTGACGAGGTTCGTCTCGTAGCGATTCAGCGGCTCGTAAATGAGAGGCACGCCGTATTGCCGGGCATGCTCGCCCAGGGCGTTCAATGCGGCCGAAAGATGCGCGAGCGCCGTCTTGCGATCGACTTCGCCCGCCCAACGTCCTTGCATTGAGCCGATGATGGCCGGAGCGCCGAACGGTCCGCCGAAGTCGATCATCGAGCGGATGAATTGCTGAGCCCGCTCGCGCTGCGTCCTGTCGGCCCCGGTCAGATGAAGCTGATGCAAGACCCAGCCGGCTCCGGTGCCGACGGCCGCCAGCTTGAGATGATGCTCGTCGAGCAGACTGCGTAGCTGTTGCGGATCGACGGCTTGCGGCCCCGGAGCGAAGAGTTCGACCGCGTCGAAGCCCAACTGGCTGGCCTTGCGACAGGCGGCCGCCAAATCGTCCCAATACACGAACGGCCCGCCTCGCGCGGCCTCGACCAGGCTGATGGTAACACAGGATCGAATGCTCATTGATTCGTAGGGTGGGCATCGCCCACCAGCGGTCGTGTTTTGGAAAAAGGTGGGCGGTGCCCACGCTACAGAAGCAAGAATCAACCCACGAACAGCGGCTTCAGATGACGCTCGTACAGGTTCTCGGTGACGTTCTTGGCGATCGTCGCTTCGCACGTTTTGAGCATCTGCAGATAACGATCGCCCATCTGAGCCGCCACCTTGTAGCCGACGTGAATCAACTGCCGCAGGTCAGAATTGAAGCCCGCACATTTCGGATCGTGGCGCAATGCGGCCACAAACTGCTCGCTCGACCAGGCCTGGACTTCCCCCGCCGCAGGCAGTTTCTTGGGATCGATATCGATCACGGACGCGTAGGGGGCACACAGCGCCTCACACTTCTCCAGGGCTTTGGCATAGACATCCTTGGCCAAGGCCAGCCCCGCGCCGCCCGACTCGGCCAGCCCGATCACTTCTTCCAGCCAGTTGGTGCCGGCTGTCTTGACGTGCAGCCCGGCGTCGAAGCGGCGGATCGAACGGCGAATCGGCGCGTAGATCGAGAACTTGTCGCTGCCGGAGTGAACACTCAGCTTGAGGTTCGCGGGCAACCCATATTGCTTGATGGCGAAGGCAATCACGGCCAGATCTTCCTGGAACTCTTTTTCGAACTGCGTGACGTCGCCGACGTAGTCGACTCCCTTGTTGAAGCGGCCGGTGAACTTCGGGGCAATCGTTTGCAGCGGGATTTTCTCGTCGGCCAAGGCGGCCAGGATCACCAGCAGTTCCGGCGGCTTCTGCGGACTGTCGGTTTCGTCCATCGAGACTTCGGTAATGAAGTTGTCGGCCCCGCGTTTGGCCACGATATGGCGGTAGATGCGGCCTGCCTCTTGAACGGCGAGCAGATACTTGGCCGCGATTCGCTCGACGTCCGTGCGCGACGTCTGAAACGGCCCGGCGATGCCCGGGATTTCGATCGTTCCCGCCAGCTCGCCGTGGCGATCAACGAAGCCCTTCACGGCGTCGGCCGCGGCCGGCTTGCCGATCGAATCGGCCACGTCGATGGTGTAGAAGTCGCTGGAAGCGATGAAGCTGTCGACGGTTTCCAGGCGGATGTGATCGGCATCGACATGATACGGCTTTTTCCAATTCAGCTCACGCACGGCTGCGTCGGCAGCCACGCGCACGCTATCGGGCTGGGAGCCGACCGTCGTGTGTTCGCGATGCGACTTGTTCCAGACCGGCACCACGTCGGCCCCATGCTCGGCCGCCAGCAGGCAGGCCCGCAACTGAGCCTTGGCCTGATGGGCGAAGCGGTCGCCTACGCCGAAAGAGTATTTTGAGAGCGTCAACATTCTACGAGAACCTCGCTGTCTTTGCCAAACGATCGAATTACAGGCCGACGACGCCACAAGATAGCGGTACGGAAAGGATCATTCCAACCCAAGAGAATCAACATCTCGGAATAGTTCCGCACTGGATCACCGTGTCGGACGGCGATACCAAATTGCCCGTTCAGAATCCCAATGCCCAATCAGGAAGGGATCGGCACGATAAAAACCAAAGCTGTCCAACCGCCGGCTGCGGCCGTACCAGAGAACATCGTGAGAGTGAAAGCGATAAGGCCGCAGCAGCATCAGCACAGATACGGGCCCATGCTTCGAGAATATCAAAGCGACTTCTGCTGCGGTCCATCGTCCGCCTCCGCTCAGTTGCACACCTCCACGACCGCCTTGATCACGCCGGTCTCCGGCTTGGTATACGACGGAAAGACGTCGATCAGTCGTCGATCGGCGTGCGGTGGGTGATCCAGGGTTTGGTGTTGATCTGGCCGTCTTCGATCAGCTTGATGATCCGCGTGAAGTCGGGGGGCAAGGCGTTGCGGCTGCACAGCAGCGTTCCTTCGGGCCGGTGAAACACCGGATGCTTGAACGTCACGTCGCCGGTCGTAATGCCAACATACACCAGCCGGCCCGTGGGTGCCACGTAACCGAAGGCGTTGGACATCGAAACGTTCGAGCCGGTGGCGTCGATCACCACGTCGGGCAGGCTGCCGTCGGTCACGCGGCGCAGATCGGCCTCGACATTGGGAGTCAGCAGCACGGTTTCGTCGACTCCCATCACGCTGCGGCAGAAATCGAGCCGCTGCTGATTCATATCGAGCACGATCGAACGGGCGCCGGTGAGCTTGACGAATTCCAGCGTGGCCAGGCCGATCGGGCCGGCGCCGATGATCAAGCAGTTCTCGCCCCGCACCGGTGCCCCGCGATTGACGGCGTGGCAGCCGATGGCCAGGGTTTCGACCAGGGCCAGTTGTTCCATGGTCAGCGATTTCGATGGGTGCAGCTTGTCGGCGCGCAGATTGAACCGTTCGCGCAGGCCGCCGTCGATCATCACGCCGATCACTTTCAGGTTCGCGCAGCAGTTGCTCGCCCCCTTGCGGCAGGCGTGACAATTGCCGCAGTTCATGTACGGCTCGACCGAGCAGCGGTCGCCGGGCTTGACGTTCGTGACGCCCGGGCCGACGTCGAGCACTTCGACGCCCAACTCGTGGCCAGGAATGCGCGGGTACTGAAAGAACGGCATCTTGCCCAGATAGCCGCTGATATCGGTAGCCGCAGATGCCGACACGATGCACGCGCACCAGGGCCTCGCCGGCCGCGGGCGCTCGGCTTCTGGAATGGTGATGGCGGCAAATTGGCCCGGTTTCTCCAGCAAAATAGCCTTCATCGAACCACATCGGGGGTTGAGAATGATTTAGAAGCGAACGGCGGGAATGATGAACAAGTCGACCACGGAGTACGTCGGACGACCGTTCGAGGCTGGGTGCTTGGACCGTGCGCCACGTTTCAGGGAATCTGCCTCAGCCAGTGCCTTTCCCCGGCACGGGCAAAAGCCGTGGCACACGAACTAGGTACACTGCGGTCGGCCACCCGGCCCTCTTTTTTACCCGTTTGCATCTCAATCCGGAAGCCCCCGCCGTGGGCGCTGTTCCAATAACGGCGGTTGATGCAATGCCGGAACATGCCTGGGGCAGCGCGGATGCGACGACCGGCTTCGCGATCCTCAGTCGGCCGTGGCCAGCAGGTTGGCTGTGATGTAGTCGAGGATGTCGCGGATCGAGATCACGCCGACAATCCGGCCGTCCTCGACCACCGGCATGTGCCGGTAACCACCGATGTCCATTTTGTGCAACGCGAAGGCGATGCGGGCGTCGATTTCGACCGTCTCCGGATTGGCCGTCATAAAGTCGGAGATCGGCCGATCGGCTACCGACTTGACGTCGGCATTGATTCGGCTCAGGGCGTCGCGCTCGGTAAAGATGCCCAGCAGTTCGTCGCCTGAGACGATCACCACGCAACCGATCGAGTGGCCCACCAGCATGTCGAGCACCTCGCGGACCGGCGTCCGACTTTCCACCATGATCGGCTGGCGCGGGGCCAGAACGAACACGCGATCCTTGAGAATGCTTCGCTCCAGATGCGAGCCGGGCTGCGGCTTGGAAAGGAACTCCAGAGGTTGCTGGCACTCCTGGCAGGCATCGGCGCCGTCAATGTTTTCGTCGCCACAGAAAGGACAGATGATCATGGTTGTCGCCTCTGGGTCGGGTGTCAAATATTTCCGGTTCAGCTCACCGTCCATGTCTCTCCGGCGGTGAACAGTTTCTGCAGATCCCCTTCGCCGCGAGTCTTGCGGGCCTCGGCGATCTGCGCGTTGAGCAGCTCCTCATAACGCGGCCGGTCGACGTCGCGGTAGACGCCGATCGGCTCGGGAAACTCGGGGTGACGCATGCGGCTGAGCAGGTAGGCCAAGGTCGGTTCGGTCAGCTTCTCGTCGTGGAACAACAAATCGTCTTCGTTGACGCCCTTGCCCAACTCGACGATCTCGGGGTTCATGCCGTTGAGGCGGATCCCCTTGTCGCGATTCTTGCCGAAGATGAGCGGCTTGCCATGTTCGAGTTCCAGCACGGTGTCCGCCTTGGATTCGCGGTCAGTCGCGTAGTCAAAAGCTCCGTCGTTGAAGACGTTGCAGTTCTGGTAGACCTCGACGAACGAAATGCCGCGATGCTCGGCCGCCCGCTTCAAAACCATCGTCAGGTGCTTGATGTGCGTGTCGATCGAGCGGGCTACGAACGTCGCCTCGCAGCCGATGGCAATCGACAGCGGGTGCAGCGGGTTGTCGATCGAACCCATGGGCGTGCTCTTGGTCACCTTGCCCAGCGGCGAGGTGGGCGAGTATTGCCCCTTGGTCAGTCCGTAGATGCGGTTGTTGAACAGCACGATGTTGATGTCGAGATTGCGGCGGATGCAATGCAAAAAGTGATTGCCGCCGATGCTCAAGGCATCACCGTCGCCCGTGATGACCCACACCGACAAGTCGGGCCGGCTGGCCTTCAGGCCCGTAGCCACGGCCGGCGCGCGGCCGTGGATCGAGTGGATGCCATAGGTGTTCATGTAATAGGGAAAACGACTGGAGCAGCCGATTCCGGAAACGAACACGGTTCGCTCGGGCGGAACGCCCAAGGTCGGCAGCACCTTCTTCATCTGCGCCAGGATCGAGTAGTCGCCGCATCCCGGACACCAACGAACATCCTGATCACTGGCAAAATCGGCAACCGTCAACACGGGCAAGGAGGAGGTTTCCGCAGCCATAAAGCGTGTTCTTTCTGGGAATAAACTTCGCCGCTCCGCGCGGGGCAGAGCTTTATAAAACGTACTCGTAAAGCCTATTTGGACGATTGCCCCAACAATTCTTGAATCTTCTCGACAACTTCAATGACAAAGAACGGCTTGCCCTGAACCTTGTTCAACCCGATGGCGTCGACCAGAAACATTCCCCGAATCAGCAGCCGCAACTGACCCAGGTTCAATTCCGGAATCAGGACTCTTTCGTAACGTTTGAGCAAATCGCCAAGGTTGCGAGGAAATGGGTTGAGATAGCGAAGGTGCGCGTGGGCCACCGATCCGCCCAGTTCCTGAACTTCGCGTACGGCCGTGGCACAGGCTCCGTAGGTTCCGCCCCAACTCAGCACCAGCAGTTTGCCCGTTTCCGGGCCACGAACCACTTGCTCGGGAATGTCCAGGGCAATGCCGGCCACCTTGCGGGCGCGCGTGTTGACCATGTGCTGATGGTTTTCCGGCTCGTAGTTGACGTTGCCCGTAACGTCCTGCTTTTCCAAACCGCCGATGCGGTGCATCAGTCCCGGCGTGCCGGGCAAAGCCCAAGGACGGGCTAGCCGTTCGTCGCGTTCGTAGGGATGGAACTCATGGCCGTTTGATGGCGCTGCAGGGTGCTTGACTTCGATCGGCGGCAGGCTGGCCGGCGTCGGGAATCTTCCAGGGCTCCGAGCCATTGGCCAGATAGCCGTCGGTGAGCACGATCACCGGCGTCATGTAGCGGGTGGCGATCCGCCAGGCCTCTTGCACGATGTCGAAACAATCGGCCGGACTCTGGGCGGCGACGACCGGGATCGGACATTCGCCGTTGCGGCCGAACATGGCCTGCATCAGGTCGGCTTGCTCCGTCTTGGTCGGCAGCCCGGTGCTCGGGCCTCCGCGCTGCACGTTGATGATGATGCAGCGGCAATTCGGTCATGACGGCCAGGCCCATGGCTTCCTGTTTCAGGGCAATGCCCGGCCCGCTCGACGTGGTCAGGGCCATCGGCGCCGCCAAACGAGGCGCCGATGGCCGACGTGATGGCGGCGATTTCGTCTTCGGCCTGGAACGTGCGCACGCCGAAGTTCTTGTGCTTCGATAGTTCGTGCAGAATGTCGCTGGCCGGGGTAATGGGGTAGCTGCCCAAGAACAATTCGCAGTTGCTGCGTTTGGCGGCGGTGATCAGGCCCATGGCCGTGGCCTCGTTGCCGGTCACGTTGCGATACAAGCCCGCGGGCAAGTGAGCCCGGGTGACGCGGAAGTGACTGGCAAAGGCCTCGACCGTGTCGCCGTAGTTGTAGCCGGCCTTGAGTGCCCGGCGGTTGGCTTCGGCAATTTCCGGCCGCTTGCCGAACTTGGCTTCGATGTACCGCATGGTCGGTTCGAGCGAGCGGTCGTAGAGCCAGAAGACCAGCCCCATGGCGTAGAAGTTGCGGCAGCGGTCGCTCTCCTTGATGCCCAGGTTCATTTCTTCCACCGCCAGCCGGGTCAGCCGAGTCATCTCAACTTTGAAAACCTGGTAGCCCGTCAGGCTGCCGTCTTCCAACGGATTGGTATCATAGCCGGCCTGCTCCAGCCCCTTTTTCTCGAAGGCGTCTTCATTGACGATCAGAATGCCGCCATGCACCAGGTCGCAAAGATTGGTCGTCAAGGCCGCCGGGTTCATGGCCACCAGGGCATCGACCTGATCGCCCGGCGTGAAGATTTCTTTACTGGCGAAATGGATCTGGAAACCGCTGACGCCGGCCTTCGTTCCGCGCGGAGCACGAATCTCGGCCGGAAAATCGGGAAACGTGGCGATGTCGTTCCCCGCCAGCGCCGAGGTATTGGTGAACTGAGTGCCGGCTAGTTGCATGCCGTCGCCCGAGTCACCGCAAAATCGAACCGTCGCCTGATCCAGTTCGATGATTGGCTTGAGCGGGTGTGCGTCCGTGGGAATTGTCGAAGTCGTGGTGGACATTTCAACTCGTTATGAGGAAGGGGCTGCCTCAGGGGTTTTCAACAACTACGGTCAGACTCCAGGATGGCAACGTTGGGCGGGGCGATCTTTCAAGGTGTCTATCAACATTCTATGCAGCAGGCCGACGAAACGACCCGATCAGGGCCCCTCGCGGTCGTGCATCACCGGATGTGACACCGGCGGCAGGTTATAAACCGTCTTGGGAAAGTGCTGGACCAGGTAATGAACGATGCCGGACACTTCCAGAATGCCCAGCGGATGGCACTGCGGGTCGACGATCGGCAACCGCCGATAGCCGCCCGAGGACATCCGCAAAATCGCCGCGGCCACAGTGGCATCGGCTTGCAAGGTTGCCGGCGCGGCAGTCATGACGCTTTCGATCGGGGCGTCGAAATCGGCCTGGCGCTGCATCAGCAGCATGGCGTCGCGTTCCGTGAAGATGCCGCAAAGTTGCCCCTGACGGCAAACGAGCACGCAACTCGATCCACGCTGTTTCAGCAGGCTGAAGACTTCGCGAATCGAAGTCTGCACTTCGACACAAAGCGGTTTGATCGGCCCGGCCTGATCAACCGTGTCGGTGCGGAGCGTGAATTCGATGTCCACCTACGGCCTCCCTTCCACGAAAGAGGGAACCACTGGCGCCAGTCAAATTCGAAACTCTCTGCCCTTTTTACGCACCTGCCCTTACGAAGTACTGCCCCCCGGCAATACGACGATCAGCAATTCGAGAACCTCAACCGCGGCGGCAAGCTCTCGAACGCTAATCGCGAAGCTCATCTACTAAAAATCTACCACGAACACCTGACCAAATGAAACATTTTTGACGGATTTTCGGCCGGCCCACGGTTCGCCGAGCCGTTCAGTGTTTGAAGCAGGACAGATCTCGGCCGCTGCTCGCAAACACCAGCCCGACGTGCAAGCGAGGGATTCCGTGGGAGTTGCAGATCGCGCTCCCTCGCTGGCGCGTCGGGCTAATGTTTCTCGATTTGCAAACCTGATCGTCCGGCTCACGGTTCGCCGAGCCGTTCCTGTTCACTTGCCGGAGGATTATAAAATCGGCTCAGATCGATCCCGCCACGCTGTTCCTCCTCCAGCAGTTTTATCCTGTTTTCCAGACGATCAAGCCGCCGCAACGCCCCGGGGAGCAAGGTTTTGGCTTCATCGACTGGACGGCTGCGCGGCACGTGCGGATAATTAAGGTGGCGCTCCAAGGCGGCAAAGAGCCACAACGGCTCTTTCTGGCGATGAGCCCAGGCGATCTTTCCCTCCTTTTCGCCGAACAGAACCGGCTTCTCCGAAGCGGTAACTCCCTGCCGAGCCCGCTGGTTAGCGTAGTGCTGGCTGCGGACATAAATTAAGTCGGCAAAGTCGACCAATCCCACCTGGCGGCGGACGACCAGGATCCATTCCCGCCAGGCTTGGTCAAAGATGGTGTCTCGCGAAATGGCCTCGAGCCCGCGATCGTAGCCCAGCCGGTTGCGACTCAAGCATTCGAACTGGTATAGAAACACGCCCTGCGGCGTGGCCCCCTCCGAGCGATAGCGGGCTTCCCGCTCCAGCACTTCCAGAGCGATGCGAAAATCAAATCGGCCCCGATCGCTCTCGGCTTCGCCCATGACGAACGTCTGGAAAGGGGTGAAATAATGCTCCAGCCGCTGCATGGCCGGAGCAAACCCGCCGACCAATTTCAGTTCGCTCGACAGAAAGTCGATGGCCATCGGCAACTTCGTGGTCGACAACACTTCGTCGCGCAGGCCGGCCAAAAGATCCTGCGTCGACAAGTTCTGCTGCATCCGTTCGTTCAAGGCCCGAAAGAAATAGGCCTGTTCGACGTATTCTTCGCGATCGAGCATCAGTTAATCTCGTAGCGTAGTCGCAAAAGTTTCCAAGCTGTCCGAGCCCCCGGTTCGGATGCCGTACTCTCACTGCTTGGGAAATTCGCCCCCTGACGGGCAGCCGGCATCCATCTATAATCATAGACGAGGGGACCGCCCCAGTGGCAAGGCCCGCAACTCTTTCGGAAAATATGTCATGAACAGTCGATTTTCGAGCATCGAACAAGCCGTCGAGGCCTTTGGCCGCGGCGAAATCATCATCGTCGTCGATGCTGAAGACCGGGAAAACGAGGGCGATTTCATCGCCGCCGCCGACCTGGTCACGCCGGAAATCGTCAATTTCATGATCACGCACGGCCGTGGGTTGGTCTGCATGCCCGTGCTGCCCGAGGTTTGCGAACGCCTCAAACTCGGCCCCATGACCGACACGAACTCGGCTCCGCGGCAGACTGCTTTCACAATTTCCGTCGAACATCGCTCGTCGAAAACCGGCATCACCGCCCAAGAGCGAGCCGCGACGATCCGGGCCCTAGTTGACCCGCACAGTCAGCCGAGCGATTTCGTCCGCCCTGGCCACATGTTTCCGTTGATTGCCAAGGAAGGGGGCGTGCTTCGCCGCGCCGGGCACACCGAAGCGGCGGTCGACCTGGCCCGCCTGGCTGGCCGGCCGCCGGCAGGCGTGCTGTGCGAGATCCTCAATGATCAAGGCGACCGGGCCGACCGCGAGCGGTTGTTCGAGATCGCCGCCCAACACAAGTTGGAGATCATTTCGATCGAGGAATTGATCCGCTATCGCCGTCGTAGCGAGAAACTCGTCTACCGCATTGCCGAAGCCGAACTGCCGACGCGTTACGGCCGCTTCACGCTCATCGTGTACGGCGTCAAGTACGAGCACCAGGAGCCGATCGTGTTGGTGATGGGCGATCCGGCGAAGATCGCCGCCCCGCTGGTGCGGCTGCACTCCTCGTGCTTCACCGGCGACCTGCTCGGTTCGTTGCGTTGCGATTGCGGCGACCAGTTGCAGATGGCGCTGCAAATGATCAGCAACGAAGGCGCCGGCGTGCTGGCCTACCTGCCGCAAGAAGGGCGCGGCATTGGCCTGGTCGAGAAAATCAAGGCCTACGGCCTGCAAGACGAAGGGCTCGACACGGTCGAAGCCAACCTGGCGCTGGGCTACAAGGCCGACACCCGCGATTACGGCATCGGGATCCAGCTTCTGAAAGATCTCGGACTTTCGAAGGTCCGGCTGCTGACGAACAATCCCAAGAAGACCGACGCCTTCATTTACGGCGGTTTCGACCTGGAAGTGGTCGATCAGGTGCCCATCCTGCCGGCAATCAACGAGCACAACGCCCGTTACCTGGCCACGAAGCGCGAGAAACTCGGGCACAACCTGCCTGAATCGCTGTAACGCGAGCCGCACCGGATTCGTCGGAACGCAGCTTGCCGCGTTCGTGTGCTGTCCCCGTGTGCCACGGGCTCGGCCCGTGCTTTCCGATGCCCTTGGCTTGCAGTACGACCACCTGCACCGAGGTCATTTGTTTCTTCCCTGCGGAGTGTGCAAAAGGATTGCGCGGACGGATCTGATCGCACGCTGCAACCGGGTGCAAAACCTCGTTTCAACATCCCGCGTGGCGTTTTTGCAACCTATATTTCAGCGCCGAAGGGCCCGCTTTCCTCAGGCGGGCGTGCGTGAGTACGCCCACTACAACCGTTACGACTGGCACCATGTTGCTGCGAATCATTTTATTAATCGGCCTTGGCCTGACTGGCATCGCCTACGCACCGACGACCGCGTGGGGCCAGCCTGCGTCCTTGCCGGCCGAGCTGCCGGCTTGGCTCCGCCTGGATCTCGGGCCGGCGGAAAAGCCGCTCTTGGCCGACGCCGCCGATGGCCGGCTCGACGATCATGACCTGCTGGCCGCGGCATTGGTTGCCGACGGTATCAGCAACCCCGTTACGCAGGACCGCTACCGCCGACAATTCGAGGGCTGGATCGCTGAACTGCTGCCGACAATCGCCGGCCAAACCGGCACCACCGCTCGCACCGAGTTGGTGTTCCAGTTCCTGCAGCGCCACGTATTACGAGGGTCGTACCAAGAATCGTCCAGTTCACTCGTCGAACTGTTCGAGCGTGGCCAATACAACTGCGTCAGTTCGACCATCATTTTCTGTTGCCTGGCCGAGCACTTGCAGATCGACGTTCGGGCGGCCGAAGCGCCCGGGCACGTAATCGCCCGACTGATCGAGGGCGAAAACCACGTCGATATCGAGACCACCTGCCGCGATTGGCGCCGCGCTGCAAAACTCGATACGGCCCGGCCGGGCGAGGCTTTCCGCGGCCTTTCGAAGCTGGGGTTGCTGGCCTTGGCCTATTACAATCGCGGCGTCGACGCCTTGGAAAAGCGTGATTTCGACGCAGCATTGGCCGAAAACGTCAAGGCCCTGCGACTCGATCCCGCTTCCCGCACGGCCCGGAGCAACCTGTTGGCGGCCTTGAACAACGGGGCCTTGGCCGTCAGCGATCAGGGACGCCACGAAGCGGCCCTGGAGCAGTTGCTCTTCGCCCGCTCGATCGACCCGGAGTTCGAGCCGGCGGCTAAGAACCTGCAAGTCGTCCGGCGGCGGCAGGTGATCGGGCTCTGCGATCGGCACGAATTCCGCCGCGCCTCGACGATCCTGGCCGAAGCACGACAAGAGAATCCGAAAGATGCTGAGTTGCAGGCCTTCGAAGCCGAGGTGCTCAACCGCGAAGGCCTCCGCCTGCTCGAATCGGATCGAGTCGAAGAAGCGATCGACTGGTACCGGCAGGCCCTGGCAAATCGCCCGTCCGACGGGCTGCTCAATGACAACCTGCGGGTAGCCGTGATGAGTTGGGCCGACGAAGCCTTTCGCCGGCACGATTATGCCGCTGCCATCAGCCGCACCGAATATGCCAGCCGCCCGGGCCAGCTCGATACCGCCAGACTGAACAACCTCCGCTACGGCTACCAGCAATGGGCCCGCCGCCTGCGTGCCTCGGGCCGCGACGCGGAAGCCGCGCGCGTGGCACGCCAGGCGGCCGAGGATCCGTTCCTGGCGTGGCCGACCGAGGCCCAGGTCGTCCGACCAGTTCCGGCCGGCCCAAGCGATTTGACTCCGGCCCAGGGCTGACCTAGATATCTCTTGTGGCATTTCGCGGCGGCAAGACATGCGGGACGGCAGCACCCGGATCGTTTTCCGCTAATTCGCACCCGCCCGCCGCCAGGCGAAAAAAGGATGAGGCATGAGTTCTCTCGTGCAGGCACACAAAACACGGCGCGTCGTACCGACTGCGCCGATCGATGATGAAGCGATCGCTCAAGTGCGCGGATTGCTGGCTGGGATGTTTCCGCCCGGCACATCGCTGGAGCGGCGGCGCGAGCAGCGTTTCCCGTTCCCGCGGCTGCTCCAACTGACTCCGGTAGGTGCCGACGGCTTGCAGCGATTGGGGCCGAGCTTTACGGCTGCCGGCAAGCAACTATCGGAGTCGGGCCTGAGTTTCTTTCATCCCGACCCGCTCCCCTTTCGCTGGGTGGTCGCCGCGTTGGACAAAGGGGACGGCCGTTGGATCGGCTTCCTGCTCGACGTGGATTGGTGCCGCTTCACACGGCAGGGCTGGTACGAGAGCGGCGGAAAATTCATCCGCGCCGTTCCCGTCTCCGCGTCGCCCGAACTGGAACACGCCGCTTGCTGAAGACGTAGTCAGTAGTCGGTATTCGGTAGTCAGCGTTGGATTTCCTGTTCACAACTGAATACTGAATACCGACTACTTCCTTTACGCCACGTGTTCGGCGGCTGGCGCATTGAGCAGTTCTTCGAAACGCCCGCGCATGGCGGCCCGGCGTTCGGGAGTCCACCATTCGAAGAATAGCCGGCGGCTCTCCTCGACGGCAGCTCGCTCTTCGTCCAGCAAATCCTGGAGCGGACCAGCCAGCGCGTCTTCGCTATGGCAATCGAGCCATTTTTCAAAGCGTTGCTCGGCGCTGGCATGGTCGATGACGGCGCCCAGCTTCTCCTGGAATTGCTCGATCTGCGGATAGACCTCGGTGCGAAAACTCGGCCCAAAGCCTTCGTGGAAGGCTTCCATGGCGTAGCGAACCTGCTTGCCGAGGATGCGGAACTCGTGCATCGCGGCAATCTCGGCCAACGAGCCGTCGGCCGCCGCAAAGAAAGGCTCCAGCGTTTCGCGCATGCCCTGTCGGGCGACCTGGTCGAAGCAGGGCTCTTCCGCGCCGTCGCCCGCACCGTCCCACTCGATGCGCACCACCAACTCGCGCACCCGCCGTTTGAACCGGTGATCCTTCAAACGACGATAGATCTTTTTGATCGGCCGTTGGGCCTGCCGGCGGTAATCTCGCAACAGATCGAGCAAGGCAGACCAGTCAGCGCCGCCATCGGCAGCACGCGGCGTCAGCCGGGCAATCAGCACGTCGTAATCACGCGCGTCGCCGGCCGCCTTGCGGATTCGCTTCAACTGCTTGTCGATCCAATGGCCGCGGGCCGCGGGAAGGACCGAGCGATAGCTGTGCATCGCCGCCTTGGCTCGGCGCGTCGACACGCGCAACTGGTGAATCGGCTCCAGATTGCTGCCATTGGCAGCCGCTGCTGGAGCCAGGTAATACCAGACCAGCTTCAGCCGGGCAGCCAACGTATGGCGTGCCGCTTTCGAGAAGCAATCGTCGGGCGATAGCCCCTCTACCCATTTGCTCTTCTGAACCATGGTCGAATCGGAGTCCGCGTTTTCATCCGTCGATTAATAGATTGTCTACCCCAACGGGACGTGGATTGTCCCATGCCGCTAGGGCGTCGTCCATCAGCTAACCCATTTTCGAGCAAATAAAAATTGGGGCCGGAATCCTCCTCCGGCGTGCAAAGACCTTTAACAATCCCCTAACAATTCGATTGGATCGGCAACGAAGCCTCTACCCGACATGAATGGGTGACAAGACCGCCTTATCGGGTCGTATCTCATGAAGAACGCATTTCGCAGGCGATATTCATTTGCCTGCAAAGCGGTTTCTCCGCGAAGGTTTCGCGGCCGGATCCCAGAGGGGGAGCTGAAACGAGAGCGCAAAAAAAGGCCCCCGGAAAAGATGGGTCCCAGGGGGGCAAAGGACGCCATCCGTTTCCGGGAGCGATTGGATCGCCACGCCCCAATGGCCCAGAGGCCGATCGAGACGATTTGTTAAATTCGCTGCGCTGACTGCGACTCGGGCTTGTTGCTGCCGCACATCCTCAGCCACACCGGGCGGGACGTGCGCTGCCTCAGAGACCGTCGTCAGACTTGCCGTATCTATCTCGCCGCGTGATTCACGCGACACGACTCTCGCCCCACCCGCCGCTGTACGAAGCGGTCCGCCAACATCCTTGTCGACGGGTCTCGCAACGTGGTCCGCAGAAAGACTTTCGCCTCTCCTGATGCAGACCCTCCACGTAGATCGCCTGTTGTTTCTTAGCGAGCGGCCCTCGGGGTGCCCCGGTCCAATGCCCTACTGGCCGCTCGTGAGGCGGGAAGATATGAGAATCCGTTTTCAGGGTCAAGGCCGGTTTTCGCCCGGTCGAGGAACGATTGAGCCTGGAGTGACAGCACTCAGTAATTCCAGGTTCTCGGCATGGCAAATGAAGAGGAACGCTACTCGTCACTAATCTCCGCTGATTCTGATTCGTGTCGATTAGCGCCGATCAGTGTTCCTGCATCGGAGGCTCAAACCTGGAACGACTGGCGTTCAACAGCCATCGTCCTTACTCGGCAAACTCGCCCAATTCGGGCTGCTCAACGCGGGCGTAGTCGCCGTAGGTCATGCTGATCGAGATTGCATGGTCGCCGGCGTTGAAGTTGATCGTTGGCTGCTCGGCCAGGTGGCGATCGCAAAGCGTCTTCAAGCCGAACAAACTGCCCAGCGGAGGCACCGCGCCGGGTTCCAGGCCGGTCAGAGTTCGCAATTCCTCCTTATCGGCAAAACGCAGGCTCTTCCACCCGCGGGCCGCGCGCACCGACTTGCTGGCCAACTTGCGATCGGCAGGCACGACGAACATCAGAAACTCCCCGTCGGCCTTGCAAACCAGCGCCTTGGCCCCACTCGCCAAAGGCGCGCACGGACCGCCGCCGCTTCGGCGCTGGTAAACACTGCCGCATGCTCCAACCGCCGGAACTCGATCCCCGCGCTGTGCAGTCGGTCGATCAGCCGAGCCGTGACTTCCGGGTCGGAACTCAAACGGGAGAATCCTTGATGGGATAGGGACGGCGAACCCTAGGGCTCGTGATTCGCGGAGGAACCACAGCAGGGTAAGGCCGGCTCGAGCGGGGTGCAAGTTTTGCATTCGGCAACGAGCGTGTTTTGCTCCGACTGGCGATCAATACTATACTCGGCGGGGGGGCTCGCCGGGCCCGCCCCGCGTTATTTCCTCGTGTCAGGTGGAGGAGTGTCCATGCCGTCGACCTTCGCGCGTCTTGCTTGCTGGCAACTGGTCGCAATCGTGGGCCAGTTCGTCCTGCCGGCGATTGCCGTGGCGCAGGGCCTGGAATTCGTCCAGGCCAACTACACGAAGTACGAGTACCGAATTGCGATGCGCGACGGCAAGCGGCTGTTCACGGCCGTGTATGTTCCCAAAGACCAGGGCCAGCGCTATCCGATCCTGCTCATGCGTACGCCGTATAGCTGTCAGCCGTACGGCGTCGACCAGTACAAGCCGGAACTCGGGCCGTCGCCGCTGCTGGCCAAGGAAAAATACATCTTCGCCTATCAGGACGTGCGTGGACGGTGGATGTCGGACGGCGACTTCGCCGACATGCGTCCGCAACGCAGCACGGTGATGGGCGCGAAGACCGACGAAAGCACCGACACGTTCGACACCATCGAATGGCTGGTGAACCACGTGCCGCTAGCGGGCGGCAAGGTTGGCATGTGGGGTATTTCGTATCCGGGCTACTACACCACCGAGGGCCTGATCGAAGCCCATCCGGCGTTGAAGGCCTCGTCGCCGCAGGCTCCGATTCTGGATTGGTTCGTCGGCGACGATTGGCATCACAACGGGGCGCTGATGCTGCCGCACGCTTTCAACTTCATGGCCACGTTCGGCCGCCCGCGTCCCGAGCCTACCAGGAAGTTCAATCCGACGTTCGATCACGATAACGTCGACGGCTACGACTTCTTCTTGCAGTTGGGTCCGATCACGCAGGCCAACGCCCGGTACTTCAAGAACGACGTTCCTTTCTGGAACGAAGTGATGAAGCACGGCACGTACGATGAGTTTTGGAAGAGCCGCACGCCACGCCCGCAATTGCAGCGCATTCGGCCCGCCGTGATGACCGTGGGAGGCTGGTTCGACGCTGAAAATCTATACGGGGCGCTGGAAACCTACCGCACGATCGAGAAGAACGGACCCAACACCAGCAACACGTTGGTGATGGGCCCCTGGTCGCACGGCGGCTGGGCCCGATCCGACGGCGAAACGCTCGGACCGCTGAAGTTCAATGCAAAAACCTCCGTCTTCTTTCGCGAGCAGATTGAGTTGCCATTCTTCGAATTCCATCTCAAGGGTAAGGGCCAAGCGCCCGCGACCGAAGCCTGGGTCTTCCAGACCGGCACCAATCAATGGTTGCAACTGCCGGCCTGGCCGCCAGCGACCGTCGAAACCCGCGGCTTGTATCTCCGCTCGGGCGGCCGGTTGGCGTATCAGCCCTCCGAAGACGATGGGGGCGACGCGTTCGATGAATACGTAAGCGACCCGGCCAAGCCGGTTCCTTACCTCGAAAAGATCACCATCGGCATGACGCCCGACTACATGACCGAAGATCAGCGGTTTGCCGGCCGGCGGACCGACGTGCTCGTCTATGAGGGAGAGGCTTTGCAGGAAGATCTGGCGATCGCCGGACCGATCCAAGTTGAATTGCAAGTCTCGACGACCGGCACCGACAGCGATTGGATCGTGAAGCTGATCGATGTCTATCCCAACGAATACCCCGATCCCAATCCCAATCCGACCGGTCGCCGCATGGGCGGATTCCAGCAAATGGTCCGCGGCGACGTGATGCGGGGCAAGTTTCGCCACGGCTTCGATCGGCCGCAACCGTTTGCTCCCGGGCAGCCGGCCGCCGTTACCTTCCGCCTGCCCGACGTCTGCCACGTATTCCGCACCGGTCATCGGCTCATGGTGCAAGTGCAGAGCACCTGGTTCCCGCTGGTCGATCGCAATCCGCAGACGTTCGTCGACATCTACACGGCCCAGCCGGGCGACTTCATCAAGGCCACGCAGCGGGTGTATCGTTCCAGCCAGCGTTCGTCGCGGCTAATCCTGCCGGTCGTGAAGCCCTCCAGCTAAAGGTTTGCCGGTGCCAGCAAGCCCCCCGCGCCGGAAGGGTGCTCCTCATCAGATTAAAACACGGCCTGGGCCGTTACGCGGCAAGTGCATGTTGCCGCGAGGCTTAAAGAACGGCGTCTCAGGCAAATCGGCACCCAACTCCGCTGGAACCGAGCAACGACTGCCTGATTTTTGCTTCCGAATTTGCTAGATTCGGACACAGCACAACTAACCCGCTTCCGAGGAGTCGACGATGCCCACCAAACGCGAACTGCTTTCCCGCACGATCGAGCACCTCGACATCAAGCAGCACGACGTCGTAGGCCTGGTCGATGCGATGCAGCAGATGGCCTTTACGGCCCGCGACCTGGCCCGCGCTGCTGACATTTACGATCGCATGCTACGCGACGAAGAGTGCGGCATCATTCTCTGCCTGGCCGGGTCGCTGATCAGTGCCGGCCTGAAGCAGGTGTTCGTCGACATGATTCGCAACCGCATGGTCGATTGCATCGTCAGCACCGGCGCCAACATCGTCGACCAGGATTTCTTCGAAGGGCTCGGCTTCCGCCACTACATGGCCGACGAACGGCTCAAAGCCGGGCTCGACGACTCCGTCTTGCGTGACTTGCACATCGACCGCATCTACGACACGCTGATCGACGAGGACGAGTTGCGTGCCTGCGACGACACGACCCGCGAGATCGCCGACTCGCTGCCGCCGCGTCCCCATTCGTCGCGGGAGTTCATCCGCGAGATGGGGGCATACCTGGCGCATCGCGGCCAGCACGAGCGATTCGATCGTGCTGTCGGCCTACGAGCACGACGTGCCGATTTTCTGCCCAGCGTTCAGCGATTGCTCGGCCGGCTTCGGCCTGGTGGCCCACCAGCACGCCCGGGGCGAGGGGCCCAAGCTGAGCCTCGACAGCGCCAAGGATTTCTACGAGTTGACGCAATTGAAGATCAAGAACCCGACGACGGGCATCTTCATGATCGGCGGCGGCGTGCCCAAGAACTTCACGCAGGACATCGTCGTTGCGGCTGAGATCCTGGGCCACGACGTCCCCATGCACAAGTACGCGCTGCAGATCACCGTGGCCGACGTGCGCGACGGGGCGCTGTCGAGTTCGACCTTGAAAGAAGCGTCGAGTTGGGGCAAGGTCGACACGGCCTGGGAGCAGATGGTCTTCAGCGAAGCCACGCTGGCGGTGCCTCTGATTGCCGGCTACGGCTATCACAAGGGGGCCTGGCGCAACCGCACCGAGCGCCGCTGGACGAGTTTGCTGGCTGAACCGGCCGTGGCCGGCGGGTGAGCTACCGTGAGTTCCGGGCCTTTTCGTGCGTCCTCCGGTAGGATGGCGGGGATGAAATGCTCGCCGTTGGCGGTCAATGGCTTGAACGTTATAGGCGATTTTAAGTGACGCTTTTAGTTTTCGTACTGCCACCGTGCGTCTACTCAATAATCGCCCTGGTCGTACACTACCGCGTACAACATTTCGTTTACGGATCCATTCGAAGCACCTTAATCTCAATTGTCCCTTCAGCTCTATGGGCTTTGCTTCTGGAAGAATTGGCACGCGCAGGGCCCTTGCGTCTACTCGACGTGCCCCGCGTATTGTCTGGTCTAACTTTCTTTACTCTTGTTTTAACCCTTGAAGCTGCGTTTGTTTCCGCGTTCATCGGATCGGCATACGCCTTGAACCGGCGCCTTTATCACCTTTTCGACGACAAAAATCGCGGCTAATCAGGCGCTGCGGTTGGCCTGTTTTCAGTAAGCCCGAGTTCAGCCTGACTCACGACCATCGCGCGAGGTTCCTTGTCCATGAGCCCAACGTCCGAACAACTGCTCAACGCGGCGCTGTCGCTTTCCGATGCCGAGCGACTGGAGCTCGTTGAGGCGTTGATTGTGTCGTTGCATCCCGAGGACGAGCCGCCGTTCGATGTAGCGTGGCGCGAGGTAATTGAAGCTCGGGCCGCCGAGCTGCGCTCTGGCGAGGTGACGCCGGTGCCGTGGGGGCAAGTGAAGCAGCAAGCGCGCGAGCGGCTGGGTGGCTAGCTCGTAGCTCGTAGGTCACGCACTCCTGTGCGTGACAACGATGCAAGCGATCTCAGACCGCGCTCTCGGATACGTCAGGCACGGAGTGACTGACCTACAGTCGGAGTTCGCGTTACAGCGCGCGGCGAATTCGCCGCACGGGGCGGCCGAAGACGGGAACCTGCTTCTTGGGCTCTGCGGGCTCGTCCCCATCGCCGTCGACCGTACCGCCGCCCTCGGCCGTGGGCTTGGCTTCGGGCTTCTGGAAGGCCTCGTAGCCTTCGATCTCGGCCCGCGTGAGCAACTTGCCGATGCGGACCTCGATCTTCGTCAGCTCTTGCCCCTCTTCGGGCGTAACGAACGTGTAGGCCACGCCCTCGCGCGCCCATGCGGCCCGTGCGGCCAACGCGGTGGACGTAATCGTCGCAGAAGGCCGGGATGTCGTAGTTGATGATGTGCGAGATATTGCTGACGTCGATGCCGCGACCCACTACGTCCGTAGCCACCAGCAGTTTGACTTTGTCTTCACGGAATGCGGCCATGACGCGATCGCGGACGTTCTGCTGCAAATCACCGTGAATGCACTCGACGTTGTCGAACTTCTTCCGCAGATGGTTGAACACCCGCTCCGTGCCACGCTTGGTGCGGCAGAAGATAATGGCCTGCCGCGGCTGCTCGCGCTTCATCAACTTGACGAGCAGATCGAACTTAGTCTCGGAGGTGGCCGTGAAATAGAACTGTTCGATCGCGTCGACCGACACTTCGCCGGGAGAAAAGTTGAGCGACTCCGGGTCGCGCATGTAACGCCGCGCGAGCCGCTCGACGGGGGGCGGAACCGTGGCGCTCGAACAGTAGCGTTTGCCGCGATTGCGGACAGCGACGCAAAATCTTTTCGATGTCGGGCCGGAAGCCGATGTCGAGCATGCGGTCAGCCTCGTCCAGGACGACGAACTTGAGCTTGTCGAGCACGACCGTCCCGCGCCCCAAGTGATCCAACAGCCGGCCGGGCGTGCCGACGACGACGTCGACGCCGCGCTTCAGCTTGTCAATCTGCCCGCGAATCGGCTTGCCGCCGTACACCGCCACGCAATGCACCTTACGGCCATGGGCCAGCTTGACCAACTCTTCGCGAACCTGCACGGCCAACTCGCGCGTCGGCACAAGCACCAGGGCTTGCGGCGCCGTGTGCTTGCGCAACTCCAGGCATTCCAGAATCGGCAACACGAAGGCACACGTCTTGCCGGTGCCGGTGCGGGCCTGGCCCAACACATCGACGCCAGCCAGTGCCCGCGGGATCAATCCCGCCTGGATGGGGGTCGGTTGCTGGTAACCGGCCTCGCGCAAAGCGGCGAGCGTTATTTCAGACAAACCCAGCGATTCGAATCCTGGTTCCGTTTCCACGCTTGGAGTGGACAATGCGGCTCCTAACAGTCGGCAGCGACGGGGAAAAGCTCAAACACAGTGCTCAATAGCACGGCTAAACGGGACGCACATGCGTCGACGTCGCTTAGCAGCCTCGCTGGCCAGGCTTTTTCCCCGGAGCGAGTCCAAATCCACCCTCGTCTACCTCATTATGCTCTCCCTAACTCTAGCGGGGCAAGCAATTTTGGTCAACGCTCTTGCGTTGGGCGCAAAAATATAGGCCGGCGCGCCCTCCACGGGTCATAAACCCGAAGGGCGCTCCCGGCCTTTCTCGTCGTAGTCGGACCCAGAGCGGGTCAATCCGTCCGACCCAGAGCGGGCCGATCAAGCCAAGGGCGAGTTACTTCTTTGCCGTCTTGGTCTTCTTGGCGGCCTTCGCCTTCGGCGAACGCTTGGCGGCTACAGTCACCTTCTTCGCCGTCGTCTTCGCGGCCTTCTTCGTGGTCTTTGCCATGTCCTTGGCTCCTCATTCAACTTGGGGCATCAACAAACCAAACGCGACTTACTGTCCCCTGATGCCCGCACGAGGAAAGTCGCTCTGAGGTGCGAAGCGAAGATCGCCGAGTCAATGCACGTCGCATCGATCGGCATTCTCCTTCACCCCCAGATTCACACATTGAAGCAGGTTGCCCCGGTTCACGTCAAGGCGAGTTGCTCTGCGCAAGCATACGTCGGCGCGAAACATTCGTTCTCGAAGCGCAGAGAACTCTCAAATGGAATCTTCCGGCGCATCCGATATGCTGCGTCCAAAATTGACGCGGTCGCCGATTTTGCTTCGGCGATGATCAACTATTCAGGTGTCACATAGACCGCAAACAATTGCGTATCTTCAGGTCGGACTCCCGTGAAATCGACACGCACGCGAATGGGGCCCTTCGCAATCAACTGGCTTCGCTTGCCCCAAACGACGCGCTGAGCCAGGCCCGATTGCTCCGGGCCAGTGCAATCGGCGGCGGTGAAGCCGGGGAGCTCGCGAAGCTTTTCATCGAGCACCGTCACCTTGACGCTGCTCCACTGGTTCAGGCCTTTGATGTTCAGCTTGATGGCCACGGGATTGCCATTGGTCGTGATTGGCGCCGAGACGACATGCGGCGCATCCTTGGAGCTGACGAACGGTTGCAGGTAGCCCAATCGATCGCGATCCCACCGCGCCACTGCGCAGGCCGGCGGTCGGAACGACCCACACCGAGTACCAGAACAAGGTTTCGTTCCCTACGTTGGCGAATCCTTGACCTTGCATCAAGGCCGGGGCGCGCTCCAGCGACGTCGGCTGGCCGGAAGGAAGCCAGGAGGAAGTGCTCTCCGCTGCTTGGATGATGCGGAAGTCGGGGATTGGTTCGCGAAAGTGCAGCGCGTCGTGGCTGACCACCAGGCCGATGTCCATCGACACCCAACGTCGATCGTTGGTGGGATGTCCGTGCCATTGGCCGTAAAACCCCACGATGACATTGCCACGGTTCCACAATCCAGCCCCCAAGTGAACCTGCTCACCGTCGACGCCGCCCGTATGCGCCACGGGACGCGGCGGCAACGGATCGCGACGGAAGCCGAGCACCGTCGATTCGGTCCAATTCTCGAAATCGTACGAAATGTGCGTGTTCAGCGTACGAATCCAGCCGTCGGGAGCCCAGTGCCGCCCTCCCTGGCCGTTGACGTAGAACGCTCCATTCCATTGAATGCCCCCTTGCGGCTCGAACTTGACCGCGCCGCGCGGATTGTCGGGCGATTCCGTCCAGCGCAATCCGTCGGGACTATAGGCGACGCCGAACAACAATCCAGGATACTTGGTCCCGGTGAAGAGCATCTTGAAGCGGCGATTGGCGTCGGTGTCTTGCGTATCGTAGAAAACCACGCAACCGGCGACCGAGAACTTGCCCTGATCCAAATCGACCAGGTTGTTGCGGCGATTGCCTCCGTAATCGACCAGTCCCACGTTGGGCTTCTCCCAGGATTTCCCATCCTTGCTCTTGGCGAAGCAAACGCGGTACTGCCGCCCCTCGTCCTGGTCTCCCATGCCCAGGTACCACATCCACAACTCGCCGTTCACTTCCAGGACCGTGCCGTAATAAATCACGCCCCGACCATCGGCCGATCCCGGCGGCCCCACGGGCACCGCCAGATTCGACGCCCCCTGTTCGCCCGGCGAGCGGTAGCTGTTCAACTTCAACCGCAAACCATGCTGCAAGGGGAGTGCATACTCGTCGAACGCGAACAGCACCTGCTCCTTTGCCGGCTCGTCCGACTGCGCAACGTTCTGCCCGAGAAAAAATGCGATCAACCAACCACCCATGACGGCAAGTAGCGCGCCGACATGCGCGTCGCCCATGCCGATGCTACCAATTTTGGAATGCCACGCTGTAGCGAAATTCGTTTCATGGACGGATACCCATCGGGATGGCTGCGGAAATTCTGGAAATTACGAGGTCTTGGCACGCTCAGTGTGGCAGCGAGAACAACGCTTGCATGCGCAGTGCCCCGCGAGATGATCGCCGCAGAATGAGCCGAGGATGAAACATCCGCTACGGGAAGAATCGCGGCGAATTCAGCTGCGGTCATGGCGGAAGCGTCGCTGCGTTCCGATTCGGCGACGGTACGGGCAAGGCGCCAGGATCAAGTTTCCCCGCGCACAGGCGATTCCAGCCGTCGACCCAGAGCCTGGCCGTGCTCGTCTTCAGGGGCGCCTCGGGACGCGCGTCGTAGTCATGAAAGAAGCCCTTCGTGCCAAAATACTGTGCGGCCACAATCCACGGATCTTTGCTCGCTACGTCGATGTCGTTGAAGAACGAAATCATCGATCGATGCTCGGCCAGCGCCCGCAGCAGCACGTCGGGACTCAACTGTGCCGGGCTGGTGTCGCGTTCCAGCGAAAGTGCGGCGGCAAACCCTGCGGCTTCGCCGGTTTGCATCCACACCGGTTCCAATCGCACCGTCCCCCAGGCGACGTGCGTTGCCGACAAACACACCGGCACCAGCAGGTTATCGATATTCTGAGGGAGCAACGCGCGGTAGGGAATCTGGCCGGGAAACGTTTCCTGGTGCAACATCATTTTCCCCTCCTCCAAGCTCCCTGGCACGCGGGCGGTGGTGCAGCCATGCGCATCCAGGTACCACTCGGTCATGGCTACGCTGTCGGCATGGATCGGGGCGCGATCAAAGCCCGCGGCCAGTCGTGCGTCGTGTTCGGTGAAAATCATTCGTCCCACGAGTCGCCTGGCTTCGCGCACATAGATTTCGTAGGGACGATGACCATGATCAGTGAATTCGTCCTTGGCCAGGCCGTATTTCAACCAGCCTTCGCGCACTTTCTCGGGAACGGAATGATCGTGCTGCAGGAAATACAGCAGCGCGAGCGTCGTTTCCCAATGTTCGTCCATGATTTGCCGCCGCTTGGGCCAATCGGCTTCGACATACTCGGTTTGCAGCCCGATGAGTTGCGGACGATTCCAACTGAATTTGTCGTTGGGGACCGATTCGACGCCCGAATAGACTTCGAGCGATTTGAGAAAGTACGGGTCTTGCTTGGTAGGCTCGGGAATCGGTAATCGGTTCGCAGGGTCGGTCGTCAGAATCGTGCGGTAGTTGCACGCTTGCACGGCGTCATCGGGCTGGCCGGTGCTCGCCGGCAAAACCTGCTGGAAACCGGGGAACGGGCGCAGTTTCAACTTCGAGTGCGCGGCGGCCAGCCGGGCCGCCTCGTCGCTGGGCGGCTGCAACGTGGCCCGCATGAAGACAATGCCGGCATGCGGTTCGTGGAACTCCTCGCGTCCTTCGCGGCCCACGCGGTAGCGCGCTTTCGCCAGCGCCAGCAGATCCCCTTCATACGTGCAATCGGCGAAAACCCTCGCCGTCGCTTCCAAGGTCGCCGTTCCGTCTATTTGCCGAAACTTGATTCCCAGCAACCGGGCGCCTCGCGATGCGCCTTGACCGGTACATAGCCTGCGCACGACGCGGATGTTCTTTTCTTTGGCGACCAGCGCTTCCAGAATCTGCTCGACGACGCGCGGTTCGAAACGGCCATTGGTATGGCCGGCCTTGCCTGGTAGGGCGTCGCGATATTGCGGCGACTCGGCGCCATACTCTTGACGATAGTGATTGAAAATCGCGGCCCGTACCTCGTCGTAGATCGGCGAACGTTTGCCCTCCCAGCGCGTGTCCCAGACACCAAGTCCGCTGGAAAGGATTCCGCCCAAGTGACCATGGCGATTGACCAATAAGACGGACACTCCCTGGCGCGCGTGCGCACGGCACAGGCCAGTCCCCCGGGCGTGCCGCCATAGACGCATAATTGCGTATCGAGGGAGCCGATCAGCTCGCCTCCGAAGGCAACCCTGGAGCAGAGGACGGCCGTCGTAAGAATCAGCGTCATGAACCGCATGGGATTCTCTCCGCGGGTGCTTCAGTGATACGGGAATGATGGCCGAGGACACTTCGCGGAAGACGCAGGGCGGGACACGCGCCACTAAATAATATCGAAGCGCCGATATTATATCTGCGTAAGATAAGACGGCCTCGCAAGCCTGTCAAGAAAGTATTCGCCATCGACCGCGCGACGCATCAAACCGAATTCGTAGCGAGTCGCAAATCGGTTCGTGGACTCCTCGTCGCGGCGCGCGCGGTTGGTTATAACGAGCATCATGACGACTTCGGAACCACTCGCCGCCTGGTTGCGCGAACTGGCTCGCTTCGCAGATCTGTCTGCCGCCGAGCGTGGGCAACTGCGCGCATGCGCTCTGGAGCTTTCGATCTCCGGACCGGCCGACGGCGAGGCGCTGGTCGCCGCTCTCAGCCAGCAACCGCCCGCTCCGGCGGCCGATCCAATCGTGACGATCGCCTTGGAGAAACTCGGCCGTAGCGTGCTCGATCGGTCTGAGCGTTGGCCATTCACGCAAGACGCGGTAGCCGCCTGGCAGCACCTCTACCGGCAACTGGGCCCCGACAGCCGCGCCCGCGCACACTTACTGCGAGCCCTGTCGGCCCACGGCGGCGCTGCCCCGTTGGGCACCGTGGCCGAATTGCTGGTGAGCGATCCGCCACGGCAGAGCGAAGACGCGTTGCTGGCGCTCAGCCCGCTCTTCCAGCGGCGCCCGTACGCGGCCCAGGCCTTGTTCCCGCGACTGTTGGACGCCTTGGAACACCCGGTGCTGGCCGCTGTGATTCTCGATCTGGCTAATTATGTGACTCGACAGCACGCCCTGCCGCGTCACCCAGCCGCCGAGCGAGCTCCGCAACTGTCGGCGCTGCTCGAGGCCGTTCTGAACAGGCTCGAGCGCGTGGAAGCGCATCCGCAGGAATTTGCCAGTTCGGCCCAGTCGCTGACGGTGTTGGTCGGCGAAGGCGTGGCGCTGTGCGTCGCCCTGTGCGATGCGCTGGCGCTGGTCGGCGATCCCGCCGCCATCGTCAAACTGCATCACGCGCTCGGGCTTCGACATCGTCGAGTGCAAGCCGAAGCTGCCGCCGCCCTGGCACGGCTGGGCGAATCGGCCGGCATCGACGCGCTGATCGAATTGGCCGCGCAGCCGCTGGTGCGCACGCGCGTGCTGGCCTACCTGGAAGAATTGGGGCAGTTGTCAAAGGTGCCCGACGAACAACGCAACCCCGTCGCGCGGGCCGAAGGCGACCTGGCCGCCTGGCTCGCCGAGCCCACGCATTTCGGCGTTCCGCCCACGAGCCTGGAACTGGTCGACTCGCGGCGCCAATACTGGCCCGCTTTTGGCGAGCCGGTTGATTGCTTCCTGTTTCGCTACGAGTTCCGCATCGGCGAGCGAGCGATCTCGGGGGTCGGCCTGGCCGGACCGGTGACGCACGCCTTACTGGCCGATCTGCAAGACCTGCCGCCGGCGGACATCTACGCGGTCTACGCCGGCTGGTTTGCCACGCACGAAGAGATTCGCGAGGTGCCGGCCGGTGAGCTGACCAGCGAGCAAAGAGCCCGCTGGGAGCAGGCTCAGGCCGAACTGGAAGCAGCCGGCTATGAAGATGCGGTGCTGGACAAGGTTGGCCAGTTCTTCGCGCACGAGCATTTCGTGGCCATCGCCCACCGCGAGAACTACGCCGGCGTGGTCGTGTACGGCGACCGGCAAATCTACTGGTACCCCGCTTCAAACGCCCGGCGGCCGCTGGGACCGACCGAAGTGTATTCCATGCACAAAGGGCGCGAGATTCTGCAGACCTTCAACCCGCCGGAATAAGCCGAGGGCGTATTTACGTCGCGCAAGATCCGATCACAGGTACGGTCGATATACCTCGGGGCGTGAGTTCCAGCCACTTGGAAGCGAACCCGGCGAGGGCTATTATTGTCGGAATCGTCGGAGCATGCCCCATGCCGGACCATGAGTCTGGCCCGGTGAACGTGCCCCCAAGGCGAGTCTGTCCACCCGATGTCCGAGCGTCCCGGCCCGCGGAGTTTTCTGCCATGCCCCCAGCGATTTCGAAGCTCATCCAGGCCCTTGAGCCGTCGGCCACGTTGGCCATGGCCGCCAAGGCCAAAGAGGTCAAAGCCTCGGGCAAGACGGTCTACGACTTCAGCGTCGGCGAGCCCGACTTCACCACCCCCGCTCACATCTGCGAGGCGGCCACCGCCGCCATGAAGGCCGGCCATACGCACTACACGCCCAGCTCGGGCATTCCCGAACTGCGGGCGGCGATCGCCAAACAATACCAACAGAGCCATGGCCTGGAATACGCGCCCGCAACAGGTGATCGTTTCCAACGGCGCCAAGCACTCGCTGCACAATGCCTTCACCGTGCTGCTCGATCCGGGCGACGAGGTGATCATTCCCGCGCCGTATTGGGTGAGCTATGCCGAACTGGTGAAACTGACCGGCGGCATCCCAAAGATCGTCGCCACGGAGCAGGCCAACGATTTCAAGCTGACGCCCTCGCAACTGCGGGCGTCGATCGGCCCGCGCACTAAGGTGCTGCTGATCTGTTCGCCGTCAAACCCCACGGGGAGCATGTACTCGCCCGAAGAGCTGGGCGCCTTGGCCGACGTCGTCGTGGAAAAGAACCTGACGGTGATCGCCGACGAGATTTACGAGCGGTTGGTCTATGGCAGCCATCGGTTCGCAAGCTTCGCGACGGTGCGCCCCGGCCTGGCGGATCGGACGCTCACGATCAACGGCGTGAGCAAGGCCTATGCCATGACCGGCTGGCGCATTGGTTGGACCCTGGCTCCGACGAACGTCGCCAAAGCCATGGACAGCCTGCAAAGCCAGGAAACCTCGAACCCGTCGAGCATTAGCCAATACGCCGCGCTGGCCGCCGTGAGCGGGCCGCAAGGCTGCGTGGACGAAATGCTGGCTCAGTTCGCCGCCCGGCGCGAATTCGTTTGCAAGCGGATTGCCGGCCTGCGCGACGTGAGCTGCCCGGAAATGGGCGGAGCGTTTTACGCCTTTATGAACATCCGGGCACATCTCGGCCGCAAATACCAGGGCGTCGAAGTGAAGACGTCGAGCCAATGGTGCCTGGAATTGCTCTCCCAGCAGGGAGTCGCCACGGTGCAGGGCTCGGCCTTCGGGGCCGAAGGCTATGCCCGGCTGTCGTTCGCCGCCAGCATGGCCAACCTGGAAGCCGGCTTTGATCGGATCGAAGCCTTTTTGAAGAGTGCTTGATGCGGCCGACGCGGCGCACGTGAAATCCACCTGAAGGAAAGAGCCTTCGATGATCTATCTCAATGTCATCCTGACCGTGAAGAAACCGGAAGACGTGGAAAAGGTCCGCGGCCTGCTGAGCGAACAGGGGCGATTGTCGCTGTTGGAACCAGGCTGCCGGCGCTTCGAGATCTATCACTCGCAGAGTGACAACCGCGTGTTCATTCTCAGCGAGCATTGGGCGTCGCAGGCCGACCTCGATCGTCACCGCGAAGCCACGGCCTATATGACGATCTACAAGCCCCAGGTCATTCCACTGGTCGATCGCGTGCCGCATCCGGCAGTGCTCGTGCAGTGAAGAGATAGTGGCTAGTGGTCAGTGCCACTCGATACTGACCACTAGCCCCTGACCACTTTTCCCACTGACCACTCTTCCCTAATTGATGATCAGCGGCCGGCCGGGGTCGCCGTCGTCGCGTTTTTCCCATTCGCGCCGCAGCTCGTTCAGCCCGTAAACGCAAAGTTCAAAATCCTGACTCAAACGTTCGAGCACCTGGTTCTCGCCCTCGTCTTCGTCGTCGCCGGCAATCGTGCTGGCGATGTAATAGGCCTTCTTCCCTTGCTCGCAGTAGTCGACGAAGTAGTCCAACGTCGCCCGGCACCCCAGCCGCCGCAAGGCTTCGGGATAAATGCCGGTCCAGAACAGCGTGAAGTCGCCGATATGGCGGTGAACTTCCCGCCGCGGCTTGCCGATGCGGCCTTCCGCCTCGATCAGCATTTCGCCCACTTCGCTCAACCGACGTCCGGCCGGATTGCGAATCTGGTGGATCGCGTCGAAATGTACGAACCGCGCCAGCAAGGCCGCGATATAGTCGACCAAGGGCGGATCGGCTACGCCGAGACGCGTCTCGAACGTGTACTCCGCCAATCCAGCAAAGAAGCGGTGCAAAGGGGGCTGAGACCGGCTCGGATCCATAAGGCCAAGACCTCCCGAGAAGCTGCCATGAGGCGTCATGCCTGGGCCGGGAGGAAAAAAACCGACTCAGGCTCGGTGCCAACGCACCTCCTGAGCGGTCAGGCCCCTAAGGGGCGAGCAGTCGCCTCGCCGGCTTCGTTCGCCGGTCGTGGCGCTTGTTCGGCTCTTGGGCCTAAGACCCGTTCAGGCGGCTCGCCGCCCGAATCTTCCGCCTGGTACTATCGTTGCCTATCCACTAGATCGGCAACTCCTACCTGAAGTCTACGCTGCCAATTTTTCTTGGGTCAAGACCGTTCGGGGGGCAATTGCCCGAGAATCTGGGATAAATAGCCCATATACGGGTCGAAAGGGGCAAACTTTCGTCGGCCTTGAATAACCCTTGCGAGGTGGACAGTCCTGCGTCCGTCACGCTTTTGTAGATTCGAAGGCGGCTACCAATTCGGCCGCATAGTTGCCGATCGCGCGCAGCACCTCGGCCCGGGGTCGCGACCCGGCCTCGGCCACGCGGCGGACGATTGCCGAGCCGACGATCAGCCCGTCGGCAACCGGCGCCAGCAGCCGTACATGCGCGGGCTGGCTGACCCCAAACCCTATGCAAATCGGCAATTCGGTCTGCTCGCGGAGCCAGCCAACGTTCTCAATGAGGTCGGGCGGCAACTCGGTCCGCTCGCCCGTAATTCCGGTGACGGATACGTAATAAATGAAACCGGTCGACGTCTCGGCAATCCGCAGGGCGCGCTCGCGGCTGGTCGTGGGCGTGACCAGTTGCACCAGGCTGAAGTCGGCCGCCCGGCAAACGCGGGCCATGGCGCCGGCCTCTTCCACCAACAGGTCGGGCACGATCGCCCCGGCGATTCCGGCTTCCTTCGCCTGGGCCACGAACTTCTCCAGCCCGTGACGGTAGACGATCGCATAGCTGACCATGGTCACGATCGGCGCCGATATCTCCGGCGCGACGCGACGCGTCATGTCGAGTATTTGCGCGAGCTTCAATTTTCGTTCCAGCGCCCGCGTGTACGAAGCCTGGATCACCGGACCGTCGGCAATGGGGTCGCTGTAGGGAATGCCCAACTCGCACAGCGTCGCTCCGCGCGACGCCAGTTCGCGCAGCACGTCGGCCGTGAACTCCAGATCGGGATCACCGGCCGTGACAAACGGCATGAAGGCCTTACGGCCGGCGGCACGGAGTTGTTTGAATGTATCGTCAATCTTCGACATAGAGAGTATGAGAATGCTAAATGATAAATGATAAGTGATAAATGGAAGACGATAAGCGCCGAGCAATTTAGCATTTATCATTTAGCATTTATCATTTCCCTACATCGTCTCGCCTCGTAGCCGGGCCACCTCGAAGGCATCTTTGTCGCCGCGACCCGACAGGCAAACGACGATCACTTCATCGCGCGGACGGCCGGCGGCCAGTTCCAACCCCTTGGCGATGGCGTGCGAGCTTTCCAACGCGGGCAGGATGCCCTCGGAGCGCGCCAGCGTGTCAAACGCAGCCAGGGCCTCGTCGTCGCGGCAGAAGGTGTAGCGCACCCGGCCGGTGTCTTTCCAATAGCTATGTTCCGGCCCCACGCCCGGATAGTCGAGCCCAGCCGAAACCGAATGCACGTCGCACGTCTGGCCGTCTTCGTCCTGCATCACGTAACTGAAGCTGCCGTGCAGAATCCCCGGCTCGCCGAACGACAAGGGCGAGGCGTGATCGCCCGCGGCGCTCGAACGCCCCCCCGCCTCGACGCCCAGCAGTTCCACCTCGCGATGCTCGACGAATGGATAGAACATCCCAGCCGCGTTGCTGCCGCCGCCCACACAGGCCACGACCGCGTGGGGCAACCGTCCCAGTTGCGCACGGCACTGTTCTATCGTTTCGCGGCCGATCACGGATTGGAAATCTCGCACGATGCGCGGGAACGGGTGCGGGCCGACAACCGAGCCGAGAATGTAGTGCGTGTTCTCAACCGAGCCCATCCAGTCTCGCATGGCTTCGTTGATGGCGTCTCGTAGCGTCCGCGAGCCGCTGGTGACGGGGCGCACCTCGGCCCCCATCATCCGCATATTGAAGACGTTGAGCCGCTGCCGGCGGATGTCTTCCTCGCCCATGTAGACAACGCAATCCAGACCGAAATGGGCACAGGCCGTGGCCGTGGCCACGCCGTGTTGGCCGGCGCCGGTTTCGGCAATCACCCGTGGCTTGCCCATCCGCAGCGTCAGCAGGGCCTGCCCCAGCGTGTTGTTGATCTTGTGGGCGCCCGTATGATTCAGGTCTTCCCGCTTCAGGTAGATCTGGGCGCCGCCGGCCTTCTGGCTCAATCGCTGGGCATGGTACAAGGGCGACGGGCGACCGACGTAGTTTTTCAGCAACTGGTCGAGTTCGGCCTGGAACTTCGGATCGCGCCGGGCGTCGTCGTAAGCCACGACCAATTGATCCAACGCTCGGGTCAACGTTTCGGGCACGTACCGGCCACCAAACGCCCCGAAACGCCCCTGCGCGTCGGGAACCTGGCTTTGGGCGGATGAGGGACCAGCAGACATACGAACGCCTTGTTCAGCGGAAATCGAAAAATTAATTGTCAACGGCCTGCTGTCCATGGTCAAGGGCCCCACGAAAATCCAAAATGACGAAGGACGAATGTCTAAAGAATATCGAAGCCCGAATGACGACGATTCGAGCCTCGGCATTCGGTAGTCTTTCGTCATTTGACATTAGACATTTGACCCTCCACCGTATGATGTTCGTATGCCTGAACTCCCTGAAGTCGAAACTATGAAACGCGGCATAGCGTCCGTCGTCGGCTGCCGCATTACGGCTGTCGAACGGCCACGCTGCCGGTTGCGGCCAATCCTGATTGCCCCAAGCCTGGGGCCATTTCGCCGCCGCGCCGTCGGTCGCACGATCACGGCGCTGGGCCGAGTGGGCAAGCGTGTGGTCGTCGAACTCGATAGCGGCGAACGAATCGTGCTCGAGCCGCGGATGACCGGCCTGGTGCTCGTGGCCGATCCGCCCAACCAGGAACACCTGCGATTGCGAATCGCCCTGGAGCCCGGTGGATCCAGTCGATCGAAGGCCGAGGAACTGTTGTTTTGGGACCGCCGCGGACTGGGGCTGGTGCGGCTCGTTTCGCCCGCCGAATTCGAAAGCCTGTACGGCGGCGAGCGGCTAGGGCCGGACGCATTGCAGACCTCGGCCAAACTATTGCGCGAGCGGATGGGCAGCAGTCGACGGGCGATCAAGGTGGCGCTGTTGGATCAGCGCGCCGTGGCCGGCATCGGCAACCTTTACGCGTCGGAGATTCTGCACCTGTCCGTCATCGATCCGCGGCGGCGTTGCGACCGGCTCCGAGTGGCCGATTGGGAGCGGTTGCACGCGGCCCTGGTTGCAGTGCTGGAAGCGGCGATTCGCCACGAAGGCTCGACACTCTCCGACGGCACGTACCGCAACGCGCTCAACCAGGCCGGCGACTACCAGAACCATCATCGCGTCTACGATCGAGCCGGCGAGCCTTGCACCAGTTGCCGGAAGCCGATCGAGCGGATCGTGCAGGCTCAGCGTTCGACTTTCTTCTGCCCCGGCTGCCAGCGAGGAAGTCGCTGACGCCCCTGCTGGGCAGAAGCGTCGCAAGCAACGCGGCGAAATCAGGCTCCTGCCAACACTTAGCACTCGAGCAGCGCCTTCTCACGAAGCGGCGGGACGAGTAGCAACACGTGCGTTGCCAGCGCCAACCAGGCGAAGAACCCGAAGATGATGCCGCCGGCCAGCGGCGAGATGAATACGGCCGCAATCGCGAAAGCGGGGAAAATGAGCGCCGCAACGCGCGGACGCTTGCTCGCCACGGCCGCGATCACGGCAACCGACAACACCACGATCGTGCCGTAAAACGCGCCCGTGAACAGCCGGCTCCCGAAGCGCTCAGGCGGGAGTAGGCCCGCCAACGCCGTGAGCAGACAGACGAGCGAGACGATCGTGGCGATGCTGTGCAGGACGGTCCACTTCGGTTTGTTCGCCGCGTTCGTGCCGCGCACGATTGTGATCGCCAAACCAATCGACCACTCGACCAGCATCGTTGCCGCCGCCAACAGACCGATGCCGAACCGCACGGCCTGCGGGCCATCCAGCAGTTCCTCGCCGTTCTCAGTTTGCGAGGTGTACTGCATGTTGACGCCGGTCGAAGTGATCGTCGTCCAGCGATGGTCAAAATGACGATCGCGAATCGCCTTCCGGCCGTTAAACGCCAGCAAGATCGCCAGGCCCGACATCATCAAGAAGAACCCAACCCTAATAACGAAAGTCACCCAGGGGTTGGTCGCTTTCCGGGTCGAGCGGACAGTCCCCGTGCGACCCGGTTCGATCGGTTCTTCGTGTTCGATCTTCATGCCCGGAGAATCGCAAACGAGCCGCCGATTGACAACCCAGTCGGATTTTATACAATCCTGGCACGTTGGGCATAATCACACCCGGCCAACAATCGAGGTCCGATTTCCATGTCGACCGTCGCCCGGCCTGTCAGGCCGACCCATCATGGACTCAAGCGCCAGGCCGTGGCCGAGCGGCTGCTGGAGTCAGTCTTCAAAGGGGAGTTCGCGCCGCAGGCTCGCTTACGCGTCGAGCACCTGGCCGAGGAGTTGGGCGTCAGTGTCACGCCGGTTCGTGAGGCTCTGGTCGAACTGGCCGGTATAGGCATCGTCGAATTGCAACCCAATCGCGGGGCCGTGTTGCGGCCGTTTGGGCCTCCACAGTTGCGCGAGATCTGCAACCTGCGCCGCATCCTGGAGAGCGAAGCGGCACGCTGTGCCTGTGGGCGGATCGCTCCGCACGAACTGCGCACCCTGGCCACGGAACTACGTCGCCTTGTTGCCGCTCCGCGCAGTGCGCAGTGGTCGGCCGAAACGCGGCTCTACGATACGCAAGTCCATGAACTGATCACCGACCACTGCGGCAGCGAGCGTTTGGCCCATGAGATCGGCCGCTACAAGGTGCTGTTCCGCGCACTCCGCGACGTGCGCCATCAACGTCGCCAGTCGCGGGCAGACTTCCAGCAGATGGAAGAGAACAGCGAGCACCTGGCCATCGTCGAAGCAATCCTGGCCGATCAGCGCGACGAGGCCGCCGCCGCCATGGCCCGCCACATCCTCTCGGCGGCCGAGGCCTTGGAGCGCGACCTGTTTTCCCCCACGCGACGCAGCGGATCGCCGCGATGAGGTTTCGCATGCTCCCCACGTCCGGCAAACGACAAGCTCCCCAGCCCGATGGGCGCCCGGCATTGTTCCTGGTGGTCCGTCACCTGGTTGTTTCCGGATTGGGTGCCATGGCCACGGCCGCCGTGGGCATGCGTCGGCGACACATACATGGCCACGCAAGCGCGGACCATGGCACCCAAAATTCTTGGCGTGACAGACTACTAACTCGGGTCGTCGTTGCTGCACTCGCCCTGAGTGCATCCGTCGCTCGGGTTAATGCCGCCGAGACGGCCATTGATTTTGCCCGGGATGTAGCGCCGATCTTCGAGCAACACTGCATTCGCTGCCACCAGCCATCGAATAAGCAAGGCGACCTGCTCCTCTCGACGCCGGACGATCTGGCCGCCAAGGACTACGTCGACCGCGAGCGCCCGGCGGAGAGCTACCTGCTGGAAATGGTAACGGCCGCAGCCGGTGCGCGTCCACAAATGCCCAAAGAAGGCACGGCGCTGACGGCCGACGAAGTGGCGACGCTTCGTCGCTGGATCGCCGCCGGAGCTCATTGGCCCAAGGATGTCGTGGTGCGCGAGCGAGCCAAGGCCGATCGCGATTGGTGGTCGTTGCGGCCGCTGCCGAAGCATGCGGAACCGCCGAAGGTCTCGTCTGCGCAAACCGGCGCTGACTGGTCACAAAACCCGATCGACCGGTTCGTACTGGCGAAGCTCCGAGAAAAAGGATTGCAGCCATCGCTCCCCGCAGAAAAAGCAACGCTCATTCGCCGGGCCACGTACGATCTGCTCGGCCTGCCGCCGACGCCCGAAGAAATCGCCGCCTTCTCGGCCGATCAGTCGCCCGATGCGTACGGGCGGCTCGTCGACCGATTGCTCGCCTCGCCGCATTACGGCGAGCGTTGGGGGCGTCACTGGCTCGACGTGATCCGCTTCGGCGAGAGCCGCGGTTACGAACGGAACCTGGTCATCAACAACCTCTGGCCGTTCCGCGATTACGTCATCCGCTCGTTCAATGCCGACAAGCCCTTCGATCAGTTCATCCGCGAGCACCTCGCCGGCGACGTGATCGGCAAAGACCAGCCCGAGGTCGAAGTAGGGGCGGCGTTTCTCGTCGCCGGACCGTATGACGACGTCAACAATAACGACCTGGCGGCCAAGGCCCAGATCCGCGCCGACACGCTCGACGAAATGATTCGTGCCACGAGCGAAGCCTTTCTCGGGCTGACGGTCGGCTGCGCCCGCTGCCACAATCACAAGTTCGACCCGATCCTGCAGCGCGACTATTACGCCCTGTACTCGACATTTGCCGGCGTCGTGCATGGCGAGCGGCCTGTCGCAACGAATGCGGAAAAGTCTGCCCACGCGGCAGCTCTCGAACCGCTGGAAAAAGAGCAGCGGCGATTGCTCGGCCAGCGCGAGACGATCGACAAGGAGCTCGAATCACGCGTGGCCGCGCGCGAAGCGGAGGTCGCGAAGAGTTGGACCCGCGAGCGCGCCAGCCGCTACGGCACCGAGGAGCGATTCGCGCCAGTGGAAGCCCGCTACGTACGCCTGCGCGTGGAAGGCAGCGACGCGCCGAGCGACAAGAGTGAGAGGAAGTATAGTTTTCGGTTAGACGAATTCGAGGTCTGGACGGCGGAATCCGAGCCTCGCAATGTCGCACTGGCCACTTCCGGCGGACGAGCCGCCGGGCTGGCGGCCCGCGAGGCCAAGGACGTGAAAGGCGCCTACGGTGCGGCGCTGGTGATCGACGGCCGCTTCGGCGAGCGCTGGATCGCCGGTGGCAAAGAGCTGCGCATCACGCTGGCCCGGCCTGAGCGGATCGACCGCGTCCTCTTCTCCAGCGACCGGCCACGGGCTTTGGGCGAGAGTCATGAGGCGACCACCTTCGTCGGCGATTATTGGGTCGACGTCTCGCTCGACGGCAAGCATTGGGTCGAGGTCGCAAGTTCCATCGACCGCCTGCCAGCATCGCTGGGCCGCAAGCAAGAGCGGCTTTTGAAGATCGTGATGACCGACGACGATCGGGCTCGTCTTGCGGCCATCGATCGCGAGCTTGCCAAGGTCAACAAGGCCATCGATCGCGTGCCGCCGCTGCCCTCCTGGTGGGTCGGCAAGCGGCAGGCTGCCCCCGGCCCGTTCCAGACGTTCGCCGGTGGCGACCCACAAAGGCCCGGCGAAACGGTCGTCGCCGCCAGCCTAGCTGCCCTCGACGGACGCACGGCCGGCTATCGGCTGGATGCAAAGGCACCCGAGGCCGAGCGGCGACTGGCCTTGGCCAATTGGCTGGTCTCGGCCGACAACCCGTTGGTGTCGCGAGTGCTGGCGAATCGTGTCTGGCATTACCACTTTGGCTGCGGCCTGGTCGATTCGCCCAGCGACTTCGGCTACATGGGCGGACGTCCTTCGCATCCCGAATTGCTCGACTACCTGGCGCGCCGGTTGCTCGCCGACGGCTGGCGGCTCAAGCCGCTGCACCGGCTGATCATGATGTCCGAGGCCTATCAACAGTCGTCGACCTGGCGTGCTGAACCGTCCCGACTCGATGCCGACAGCCGAATGCTGTGGCGCTATCCGCCACGGCGGCTCGAGGCCGAAGAGCTGCGCGACGCGCTGTTGGCCGTGAGCGGCTCGCTCCAGACGCGGCTGGGCGGTCCGGGTTTTCGATTGTATGAGTACGAGGTCGATAACGTTGCGACCTATGTGCCGCTCGACGTGCAAGGACCGGAAACCTATCGCCGGGCCGTTTACCATCAGAACGCGCGGGCATCGCGGGTCGATTTGCTGGGCGAATTCGATTGCCCTGACAATTCGTTCTCCGCGCCGCGCCGGGCGGCGACGACCACGCCGCTGCAATCGCTGACGCTCCTCAACCATTCGTTCGTGCTCGATATGGCCGCGGCCTTGGCGGCGCGGCTCGAAAGCGAGCGCCCCAGCGACGTGCAGGCCCAAATCGACCGGGCGTTCTGGTTGACGTTGGGCCGATCGCCCGAGCGTGAAGAGTCCGACGCGGCCGCGAAGCTCATCGGGCAACACGGCCTGCGGGCGTTTTGCCGGGCGTTGTTCAACGCGAATGAGTTCGTCTATGTGCGCGAATGCCTTTTGAAAACCTTTACAACGTCGGTCGAATACCGAAAAACCTCTGAGCCCCGGGCGTGAGCCCGGGGATTACTCCGCGGCTGGACCCGCCCCCGCCGCGACGCAATCCCGAGGCTGACGCCCCGGGCTCGGGCCGCACGAGAAACCAAGCTTCGCGGTGCATTGGAACACATGCTATGACCAACCTGCTTGACGACCTCTCGCGGCGGCAATTTCTCGGCAACGTCTATACCGGCCTGGCCGGCATCGGGCTGGCGCAACTGCTGGGCGGCGAAGTCTCGGCCGCTAGCGTGCCAGCCTGGCAGCCCGGCCAGGGCCGGACGCACTTCGCCCCCAAGGCCCAGCGGGTGTTGCAGATCTTCTGCCCGGCGCGGCCTCGCACATCGATCTGTGGGAACACAAGCCGGAACTGGAGAAGCGGCATGGGCAGCCGCTGCCGGGCGAAAAGATCGTCTCGTTCCAAGGCGCGAACGGCAACCTGATGCGCAGCCCCTGGCCGTTCGCCCCGGCCGGATCGAGCGAGCAAGCAGATTTCGTCGCTGCTGCATCACATGGCCGCGCATGTCGACGACATTGCCTTCGTCCATTCGATGACGTCGAAGTCGAACACGCACGGGCCGGGCTGCATTTTCATGAACACCGGCAACGTGCAGGAGGGATTTCCTTCGGCCGGCGCTTGGACCAGCTACGCCCTGGGCAGTGCCAACGACAACCTGCCCACCTACGTGGCGATCCCCGACATTCGCGGCGAGCCGCCCAACGGCAAAGCCAACTGGAGCAATGGCTTTCTTCCGGCCCGGCACCAGGCCATTGTGCTCGCCGCTCAGCAGCCGATCCGCAACCTGGAAACGCCAGCGGCAATCAGCCCGGCCGAAGAGCGGGCTACTCGCGATTTCCTGGGCCAACTCAATCGGCGCGATGCGGCGGCTCATCCCGGCGAGAGCGAGTTGCAGGCTCGGATCGCGGCCTACGAACTCGCGGCGCGGATGCAGCTTTCGGCCCCCGAGGTTTCGCATCTGGAAGGCGAATCAGCCACGGTCCACAAGCTCTACGGCACCGACGACGCCAATCCGCTCAAGGCGGCCTACGCCCGCAACTGCCTGCTGGCTCGGCGGCTGCTGGAACGGGGCGTGCGGTACGTCAATTTGTACTGTGCATCGCGAGCATCCGGCGTCGATGGCCTGCTGAACTGGGACGCTCACAAAACGCTCAAGCCCGACTACGAGCGTCACGTGCCGATCTTCGATCAGCCGACGGCCGCCTTGCTGACCGACATGAAACGCTTGGGCCTGCTGGACGACACACTCATCCTCTGGACCACGGAGTTCGGCCGGATGCCGACGCACCAGGCCGGCACGACCGGCCGCGACCACAACCCCGACGGCTTCACCTGCTGGATGATGGGCGCGGGCGTGAAAGGGGGCACGAGCTACGGCGCCACCGACGATTTCGGCCGCCGCGCCGCCGTGCATCCCACGGCGGTCTGGGACTTCTATGCCACGGTGCTGCACCTGCTCGGCTTCGACCATACGAAGCTCACCTGGTACTACAACGGGCTGGACCGGCGGCTGACGAACGTCCACGGAACAGTGATCCGCGAAATCCTGGCGTGACCGTTTACCAAAAGCTTGCCGCGGGTGTTGCCACGGGCTCTAATAGGGAGGTTGATCGCGCCATTACGCCGCACTGGCACGGGCGTATATGCATCCCGCCCGCCAGTACCGGCTTCAGCCCGCCCCCAGAACGCCGTAGGAGACGCCCGTCATGAACGACAAGCTTCGCCGCTGCCCGGATTGCGAAAGTTTCGAATCTCCCACCAGCGAGACTTCGGTCAGCCGCCGCGAGTTTCTGCGCGTGGCCGGCGCCGCGGCCGCGGTCACGGCTGGCCTGCCCACTGTGCTATTGCCCACTGCGGCTCACGCCGCCGAGACGTCCGCGGCCAAACCAACCGGCTCGCCCGAGACGCTCGTCAAGACGTTGTTCAACGCCCTCAGCGACGAACAGAAGAAGGCCGTCTGCTTCGATTGGGACTACGTGCATCCGAAGATGGGCCTGCTACGCACCCGCGTGGCCAACAACTGGCACATCACCGAACCGGAGATCAACGGCAAGTTCTACACGGCCGATCAGCGCGACATCGTCCGGGCGATCTTCGAGGGACTCATTCAGCCCGATTGGCACAAGCGGATCGATCAACAGCTCGACGACGACGCGGGCGGGTTTGGCGAGGACCAGAACATCGCCATCTTCGGCAAGCCGGGAGATGGTAAATTCGAGTTCGTAATGACCGGCCGCCACATGACGTTGCGCTGCGACGGCAACTCGAGCGGCCACCTGGCCTTCGGCGGGCCGATCTTCTACGGCCACGCCGCTTCGGGCTTCGACGAACCGGCCGATCACCCCGGGAACGTCTTCTGGCCACAAGCGCTCGAAGCCAACAAGGTCTACACCATGCTCGACGGAAAGCAACGTAAAGCTGCGCTCATCGAACGATTGCCGCGCGAGCAGGACGTTAGCTTCCGTGGCAAATCGGTGCTGCCCGGCATTCCAGTGACGGAGCTATCCGGCGATCAGAAAGAGGAGCTGCAAAAGGTTCTGCAGAAACTGATTGAACCTTACCGGCAAAGCGACCGCGACGAAGTCGTGCAATGCCTCAAGGCGCAAGGCGGCATCGACAGTTGTGCGTTGGCGTTCTATCGCCAGGGCGACCTGGGCAACGACCAGGTCTGGGATTGCTGGCGATTGGAAGGCCCGTCGTTCGTCTGGTACTTCCGCGGCACGCCGCACGTTCACGTATGGGTCAACGTGGCCGACGACTCGACGGTTAAGAGCAACGTCGGGTAGCCGGGGCAGGGCAGGGGGCTAGGGGTCAGTGGCGAGCAGGATCAGCGATTGCGCGTGCGCACGCGGACGTCGAGCGCGGCGTCGGCCAGCAATTGCTCCAGCCGGCTGGTGAATTGCGTAGCGCGCATGTAACCAACTGTTTCGGCGGAATAGGCTCGAACGTCGGGATTATGGTCGTACAGGTTGCGACGGAGCGCAGCCAGACCGTTGGGATCGCCCAGGGCGGCCAGGGCATTTTCGATGTATGCCTTCGCAAACGGGTCTTTCACGATGCCGACGCACTGAGTCAAGGCGGGAATGTCACTCGTGTCGCCCAGCCGAGCCAGCAGCCAGGCCGCGACCCAGCGCGATTCGACTTCGTTGGTAGTCAATCGCTCGCGAATGAGCGCCAGCGCCGTGGCGTCTCCCTTGCTCGCGAGCGCACCGGCCGCAATCAACTGCAGCTTGGCCGTTTCACCACGCTCCATCGCCGCCCGCAGCGAACGGCCGTCGCCCGTTTGTCGAATTTTGTACAGGCTCTCGGCGGCGTGGGTGTGGCCGTAGGGATCGGGCGAGGCGAGGATCTCGAACAGGATCGACACGCGCGAAGTATCACCGGCACGAACCAATTCTCGGGCCAGGCCGCAACGGTGCTGGACGTCGGAATCGCCGGCAAGCTGCGGTTCGAGCGCACTGCGAACGTCGGCCCCCGCGCCGGCGAGCGTCAAGGCTTCGGCTGCGTGCATCGACGGCCAGAATTCGTCCGAGTTGAGTGCCGCTCGCAGAATGTCCACGCAGATCGATCGCAGGCCGGAATCCATGTCTCGTGCCGCACCGACTTTCGCCGGCGACTGCGGACCGCGAACCTGCATGGCCAGCGAATACAGTTTCTTGTCGCACGTCATGTACAACGTCCGGCCGTCAGGGCCGCCGAACGTGGCGTTCGAGCAGAACGTGTCGAGCGGAATTAGTCCCACCGGCTTGCCATCGGGCTCGACCACCCACAGGCCGTTGCCAGCCGACAGGTACAACCGCCCGGTCGAGTCGAGGCAGAATCCGTCGGGCACGCCCGTCCAGTCCGTCGGCTTGAAGAACACGCGACCCGCTCCGACCGTGTCGTCGTCATGGATCGGGTACGAGCGCCACCATTGCTCGTGGCTATCGCCGACGTAGAGTGTTTTGCCATCGAGCGAAGTCTTCAGCCCATTGGGCAGAGGCATGTCGTCGAGAATCTTCTGGGGCTTGCCGTCCTTGTTGAGCCGATACACGGCACTGGCCTTGCGCTCTTTGAAATCCGGATCGGTGAAATAAATGTCGCCATTGGGAGCCTGGCAAACGTCGTTCGGCTGATTGAGCGACGGATCGTAGAGCACGACGCGCGTGCTGCTAGGGCCGGTCGGCCCGAAGCCGAAGCGCATCAGCCGATGGCCGAAGGCCTGCGCACCCAGCAAGCCGCCGCCCTGGGCAAGGCACGTCCCGTTCAAGCCCTCGGCTTTGGCGAGCCAAACCGTGGCTTTGCCCGGCTCGTCAAGGCGCAACACTTCGGTCTCGGGATTGAACGACCGCGGACCGGTTTTCTGGAACGAAGTGAAGTACAGCTTTGCGGTCTGCGGATCCCAGGTTGGCCCCTCGAAGAACCGTTCGGCCTCGTAGAGCGTCACGAGCTTGGCGCCCGGAGCGACGACGCTCGAAGGGTACGAATGCTCGGCAGATTGAGCCGCTGAAACGAGCACCAGCAACGCGCCTGGCAACAACAAGCGGAGCGACTTCATGGGGCGTGAACCTCGCGGACGGTGGGATTGGGCGCATTGTAGTCAGGCCGTAGCGTGATTGACAGATACAACACTCCATTGCGAGAATGCATTGATCCTGGTGCGATCCTAAAGGTGGGCGTCGCAATAGGGCGGGAACCCGGATTCGAGGAAAACATACCGCGATGCCCGCTATCTCGATCTTCTTCGGTATCGTCATCAAGATGTTCTATAATGAACATGAGCCACTGCACTTTCACGCGGAGTACCAAGGACAACGAGCGACGTTCGACGCCACTGGTCGAATGATGGTTGGAGATATTCAATCGAGGACGGCGCGGCGCCTCATCAAGCAATGGGCAAAACTAAATCAAGCGGAAATCGTGGCGAACTGGCGGCGCATGTGCCGGGCAGCCGTTGGAAGCGATCCCACCTTTAAGGTAGAGAATTCAGTATGACCGGAATTCGTTGCGTGATCGGGGCCGAGTATCGTGGAGGTCATCGAATTCACGTCACTTTCGACGATAATTCAGAAAAGACGATTGACTTCCGATGCTGGCTCAATGGGCCGGTCTTCGAGCCGTTGAAAGACGCGAAGTACTTCCGACGTTTCTTTCTCGATGGCTGGACGATCGCCTGGCCAAATGGTGCCGACATCGCGCCGGAAACGTTGTACGCATGCGATCCCGTTACTACCGCTGACGCACCTGCCAAGCGATCGCGACCGAACGGCGCAAGCAGCCGCGCCAATCGCAGCCGTCGTACTGTGCGCCAGTAATGCACCATGAACAAGAGACGTCGTACCAAGTTGGTCCGCGAGGGCCACTACGCAGCAGAAGTCGATGTCGAGTTGATCGAAACGAATGACGGCTGGTCGCCCTATCTCTCGCTCGATGACGTGCGCAAACTAGACGATGTCCGCGAAGCCCTCCGACGCAACGACATTCAGGGGGCGGCACGTCTCGCTCGCGTATTCAACCTCACGCCGGTTTCGCCGTAAGCGACGGCAAGATAAATTGCCTCAAACTTGGCAGCTAATTTGATAAGCGCTCGCCGATTTGTTATCTTGCGCAAGCGCAGCCTTCGCACAGCTGCTCCTGCCACTCGCTTGCTCGCCGCACGACCACCTGTTTCGCACGCCCAAAGCCCATGTACGTTTGCACGCCGCAGAGTATTTGCCGCGCCGGCCTGTCGCGCCGCGACATCACGCCGCCGATCGGTATCTACCACCGCATGTGGGGAGCCGCCGACCACGCCCAGGCGACGGGTGTCCACCGCCCTCTGGTGGCTACGACGCTGGTGCTTGCGCCGCTCGATCCGCAATCGAAGGGCCCTGATCGGCCGGCCGACGAGCTCGTGCTGATTGGCATCGACCATTGCATGCTGTGGGGCGGCGAGATGCAAACGCTACGAGCTCGCGTGGCCGCGGACGCCGGCGTCGATCCGGCCCGTTTGTGTATTACTCTGTCCCACACGCACGGCGTCGGCCTGCTTGGGCTCGAGCGGCGGCACCTGCCGGGCGGCGAGTTGATCGAGCCCTACCTGAACGAATTGGCTTCGCAGTTGGTCGATTCTGTCCGTGCCGCTCGAGCCGGGCTTGAGCCCGCCACGATCGTCTACGACACGGGCCGCTGTGCGCTGGCCACGCACCGCGACCTGTGGGATCCAGACAGCGAGCAATACGTCTCGGGCTACAATCCCGACGGACCGACCGACGACACGGTTCTGGTAGCTCGCATTACCAACGCGGCAAATCGCGTGCTGGGCACGATCGTCAATTACGCCTGCCATCCGACGACGCTGGCCTGGGGAAGCACGCTGCTGAGCCCCGACTTCGTCGGCGCCATGCGCGAGGTGGTCGAGACGGCGACCGGCGGAGCGCCCTGCTTGTTCCTGCAAGGCGCCGGCGGCGACCTCGGCCCTCGCGATGGTTTTACCAGCGACGTTGCGGTGGTAGATCGCAACGGCCGGCAGTTGGGCTACGCGGCCATGGCAGCTTTCGAAGCCCTGCCGCCCCCGGCTACACGCTACCAATTCCAGGGCGCGGTCATCTCCGGCGCCACGGTCGGCCTGTGGTCTCACGTGCCACTCGAATCGGACGAGCGCCAGCCGCTGGCGCGGTGGCACGTTCGCCCAAGCGTATTGCCGCTGACCTATCGAAACGACCTGCCGCGGCCTGAACAGCTCGCAACGGAATTGCAGCAATGGAGCGGGCGCGAGCAGGCCGCCCGTTCGGCCGGCAACCTGCCTGCGGCGGCCGACGCGTGTGCACACGTCGAACGCTGCCGGCGTTGGCAATCGCGTCTGGCAACGCTTCCGGCAGGCAAGGCCTATCCGTTTTCGCTCGTCCTGGCGCGGCTGGGCGATGCTTTCTGGGTGATGCTCGAAGGCGAGCATTACCACTGGCTGCAGCAAATCCTCCGCGACCGGTTTCCCGAGAAACCGATCGTCATCGCCACGCTTTCCGGCGGACAAACGCACACCTATCTGCCGACGCGCGATTCATACGGCACCGGCGTCTACGAAGAGAGCGTGGCCATCTTCGCTCCCGGGTCATTGGAGATGCTGGCCGAGGAAATCATCGGCGCGATCGAGCGTTGGACGGAAGAAGACTAGGCAGTAGGCAGCGACGGACTCATTTCGTTCGCGCAACCCATTTGTAGGCCGCCAGCGCGTTGCGCGAGAAGAACTTTTCGCGAATCTGGCTGCTCTTCGCTTGCAGATACGCCGCGACAATGTGCTGCACCGTAGCGTACGGCGCATACTTCTCGCACACCGGCCAGTTGCTGCCGTAGATCAACCGATCTTCGCCCAAGGTGTCCCACAGCGCATCGAGCACCGGCTGATAGAATTCAGGATCGGCCGGGGGCCTCATTCCGGCGGGCCGCACCCCTTCGACCAGCGCCGAAACCTTGCAATAGACCTGCGGATGCTTCGCAACCGCCTGAATCCCTGCAAGCCAATCGGCCGGCGGCGTCTGGCCGTCAACGCGTACGTTGGCCACATGGTTGATTACCACGCGCAACGTCGGCAGCCTTTTGGCGAGTTGAAAAACGCCCGGCAAGATCGTGGGCGAGCCATTGACGTCGAGGGCCAGGTCGTTGTCGGCCAGCAATTCGAGACCGCGTACGAAATCGGGCTGGTCGAGCTGCTGCGGCAGACCCTGCCCCTGGATGCGGATGCCGCGAAACAATCGGTGACGCGAAAAGCGGCGAATGTAGTCGGCAAAACCCGGCGTGCCGGGATCGAGATGGCCGACGAAGCCGACAATCAGCGATTCGCGGTCAGCCAGGTCCAGAATCCATTGATTGTCTTCCAGCCAGGGACTGGCCTCGACGACCACCGTGCCGGTCACGCGCGGCGCGACGCGTTTCAAATCGGCCGGCAACGTCTTCTTATAGAGAACCGCGTCGTTCTTCGCCGGCCAAGGCACGCCCTGCGGCCGCTGCGGATCGTAGAAGTGGGTATGAGCGTCGATCACCGTCGGCGGCAGCAAATCGTCTTCGGCTGCGCGTAAAACGCTCGGAGTCACGAACGGCGCACTGCTCGCCGCGGCTTTCAGGAAAGAACGTCGATACATCGTCAAAGTTCGCGCCGTTTCAAAGATCGCGTGCCGCGGGCGGAGCTGGTTGCACGGCTGGGCCACGTGCCAGGACGTCAAAAAAGCCTTTCATGTAGGACGGGTCGCCCGGCTCGAGCGCCTTGGCCCGCAGAAAGAATGCCTGCGAGCGCTGCGGATCTTCATCGCAGTACAACACCACGGCCAACAGGAACATCAGGTCGGCGCTTTGCGGATGTTCGGTGACGGCCTTGGCCAGCGACTCGCGATGTGCGATTTTGGCAATCTTGTTCTGCCCATAGAGGGATTTCAACTGGAAGCCGGTCTGCGGCCAGTCGGGCTTGAGCGCCAACCCGCGTTTCAGGGCCTTAGCTGCGTTGTCGTATTGCCCGATCGCCGCCAGCGCAAATGCCTCGCGAAGATAAGGCTCAGCCAGATCGGGAGCTTCTTTTGCGGCGTCGCGGTAACGAGCATAGGCCTCGTTGAACTTCTGCTTGTGGAAATGTTCGTCGCCGTGGTCCAGGAACGTCTTCGCCCGAGCCCGGGCTTCGGCATTGGAAACTCGCGGCCTCGGCCCCTGATTAACCGGCTCATTGTCCGGCACCAAGAGGCCAAAGCCTGGCTGCCCCGCTTGCTGCGGCGGCATGACCATCGACGGCCCCGAAGGCGGCATCATTCCGCCCTGCTGTGGCGGCAGGATCAAAGGCACAGGATTCGGCGAACTGTAGCCCGACAAAAAGGCCGAGGCAATGGTGCCGGTCGAAACCGGTCCCCAGAAGGCACCGTAGTTTTGATACAGAATAATCGGCCCCTCGCCACGCAAGGGTCCATCGCTCGCGCCACCGTGGTAGCCCGAGTGGTGGTGCGAATGCTCGGATTGAGCCCGGGCCGACGACATGAGCCCCGAGCCGGCCGCGACGGCCAGCAGAGCACCCCACACGATTTGCCTGTAGCTCACCACGTCCTTTGGTCCTTCCGGCTCCTTGCCCCGGACATTTGGATCGGCCGGGTTCGCTCTCCGCCAGAGCGAACCCGGCGATACTGTTCTACGTAACACGCCCGCCTTTGGGTCATTGCCCCTCTGGCTAGGGTTGCGCTGATTTACTGGCGCTGGGTGCGTCGGCCGGGACCGGAGTCTCAATCGTGGCCGTAGCGCTAGGGCTCGTTGCTGCGTCGGCTTTCACCTTCTCGCGAACGTGCTGGATCACGCGCGCCACTTCGCTCAACCGTCCCGGTGCAAATCCCGTGTTGGCCAGGCCATCCAGAGTCAGCCCGTTGCTGAAATGCCAGGCGGCCAGTTGCGCCACCGGTTGATCGAATTTGCCGGCCGCGAACTCCTCCAACATGGTCGTCAACTCGGGCTTCTTCAAAACCGAATCGAGCGTCACCAGTTGATACGGGATGTCGGGCCGTGGATCCGGATTGCCATACTGCAAACACATCACCGGCACACGCAAGTTGACGGTTTTGCCTGGCGGAATGTTGAAGATACCCGGAGGGCCTTGCTGGCCGGTGCCGCCAGGATTCCCGCGCATCGTGCCTCCAATGATCTGCGGCGTCTGCCCGCCGCTTTGCAAAAAACCCGTGTTAGTTTGATTGTTCTGTTGGCCGCCGGGCACCTGGAACTGAGCCAAAACCGGCCGAGCAGCGAATACCGTGGGCAACTGCACGTTCAGCGCCTTCTTCGAAACGTTGGTCACGAAGATGTGTGCCACCTCGGCATTGTTCGGCACGATCTGCGCAGCCATTTGCTGCGCGGCGACAGCCTTGAACAGCTCGACATTCTCCGCCGGCGCGGTGGAAGTTGCATCCGCCGGCTTGCCCACTTTGGCTTTGCGAGTCTTCGGTTCGGCCGCCATGAGCAGCGAAGGAACCAACAGAGATAGTAACAACCACGCCCACTTGTTGCGCGACGCCGATACCATGCGACACCTCCTCGAAGGGTTCCGAAGAACTGTTCCAATCACCTTGCGGGCGTTGGGAGCCGCATGTTCCAGATGCGCACCCTCGTCGCGCCCGCCCTCTTCTGTGCGCCCTTCAATCTATGAAAACTCCGCGAGAAATGCGAAGCGATTTCAGGCCATTTTCGGCAATCCGCACGAATTCCGTGCGAGAATTTAGCGGGCAGGGGAGTCGGACGGCGCTGTTTCGCGCTCAAGATGATGGCAGTGGGCTCACTTTGACGGCGCATAAAAAAAGCCGCCCCTGCATCAAGTTTGCAGGGGCGGCCAGGGAGTTGGCCCGGCAAACCCGATCCCCTTGCGAGAGGGAAAGGGCCTTGGGCCGCGCTGTCGCGAAACCTACTATTCGTCTGATCCCTCGTCGTCACCTTTGGAATTCGCGGTCGATCGTGAAGCCGAGCCGCGATTCACCAGGCCAGCCGATCGGTCGACCGTGGCTAGCGGTCGCCATCCGCCGACAACGAGGCCGGCCAGAACCGCCAGGCCCATCGTTGCCGGATGCTCGCTGGCTGACTCGGCCGGCATGGCATCCGCCTCGCTGGACTCGAAGTCGGCAAAATCGCCCTCGGCGAAACACGCGTCAACAGCCGAATCACCGGCGGCGGGCGCAGCATCCGCTTCTGCGCCAACTTCCGGCAACAGGAACTGCAACGAGTCTACGTACTCGACGGCCAGGACGGCGTCGACGTCGGTCGCCGCAGGAGCGTCGACCGTGGCATTCTCCACGCTGGGCGACGTCTCATCTTCCGTGCTCGTCGTCGACTCGCTCTGCGATTCAACACTCTCAACGATGCCAGCGGTTCCGGCGGCGGGGCGAATGCCAAATCCAGTGACCGTCTGATATGGGGACGACGCGAACGAAGTGGTGTTCGTGACCGCACTCGTAGCGCCGACGATCGTGGATGGGCCGGCCGAGATCGAGCTCTCGATTTCCGTTGGGAGCAAGGTCGAAGTCGAGCCAAAATCGCCAGACCCCAATTCCAAATGGGCTCCCGCGCTACCGCTGGCAGCCGGCTGGCTGGAAATCACGATTGGCCGGGGAAGCATCGGGGGCACGGTCGGCGCGGTCGGAAACGATACGCCGACCAGGTCGCGGGCGACGAGGTTTGCAATCGGCGAGCCACGGCCGGTGACTTCGTCGTAGCCGGCCTTGGCGCTGTACTGTCCGTTGCTCCCCAGGGTAATGTCGTGGAAGTCCGAGGCGGGAAGTTTGTACAGGTTGGTATCGGTCCCGTTCAAAGCTCCCTGGTTGCTCAAGGCACGCCCCTGGTTGGCGATGGCGATCAAGGCCGACCACTGCGGAGCGCCGGCGCTGGTGCCGCCGACGTCCATCCAGCCTGCGCTCCCGCCGGCCGTATCGTAAACCGCGAAGCCCGTCACCGGATTGGCGTCGAAAGAGACGTCGGGCACGGTGCGATGGCCGGTCGTTTGGACGCCGACCTGGTACGACGGAGTCGAATAGATCGTACTGGCGCCGCCGCCACTGCCGCTCCAGGCAATCTCGCTCGAGTAAGCTCCCGAGCCGGAGATCGAGAGCGTGGTTCCCCCGACGGCGACGACGTTCGGACTGACGGCCGGCCAATTGGCTCCCGCGCCACCATCGCCCGACGAAGCCACGAACGTTTCGCCCCCGTGTCCGGCAGGCGTGGTGAAGTACGTGTCGTACGACTGCTCACCGCTGAATTCGCCGGCGCCCCAACTCATCGAGACGACGCTCACGCTCGGTTGCGATCGGGCGTAATTCACGGCCGTCAGCAGATCGGTCAGGCTGGACGAATTGGCCTCGACCAGCAGAATGTTCGCGCCGGGGGCCATGGCGTGGGTCCACTCGACGTCGAGCGAGATTTCCATGTCCCAACTCTGACTGGCCACCGGCATCTTCGTGCCGCCGGTCTCGTTGACTTTGGTCAGCGTCGCGCTGGGCAAGCCGAATTGCTGATCGAAGGTGGCCAGGTTCGTCGCAATGCTTGCGTCGTCGTAAGCGTCGACGATGGCAATCGTTTGCCCTGCGCCGTTGCCTACTACATTGCCGAACTTGATCTGATTGAAGCCGTAGGCACTGGCGATTTGCGCCGGAGTGTAGCCGGTAACGGCCGTGTTGATACTGGGAATGATCGAAACTTGCGGTGTGGCAAAAACGTCGCTGGGACTGGCTGAAAGGTAGTTGCGGATTTCAAGAAATTCGATTCGCAAGGCTCTGGGCGCGCATTTTCCGCGCACCCGTGCGCATGTGCGCGCACGGGCTCGGCTAAACATTGGGGTGACTCCCTGGTGCAATAATCAGAGTTGATTTTCGAGCTTCCCCTCGGTGACTTGAGGGAGGGAAGCTCCGCAGAACGCGACAGACGTGCAACGAAACTCTAGGTCGACCGGGGACGAAGTCAAATCAGAATTTGGAACGCGAATTGGGGAGCGCGGAATAACGAATCAAATTCCGAACGCTTTTCCCCTTCGCCCTTCGCGATGCCCCGCATCCCCCTCAGCTCATGCTGGCGAGGCCGAGCACCTTGCGCAGCGCGGTCATGCCGATTTCGCCGAGTTGGCGGGGGGGAATCTGCCAGATTTGCGGGTTGTGCAGCTCAACCGAGACGCAGCCGGCATAACCGATCTGCCGCAAGCAGTCGACGATCGGGGCCAATTGAAAGTCCCCATCGCCGGGCAGAATCCGGTCGCTATCACTGGCCAGCTCGCGCGCCACGCCCGACAGGTCGCAGAACTGGACATGAAACAAATTCTCGGGCGTGAGATAGGCCAGGTCTTCCAGCTTGCTGGGGCCCATATAGTAGTGAAACACGTCGAAGCACAAACCCAGGTGGGGCGAACCGCATTCGGCCACCAGCGCCGCTGCCGTTTGCAGGTTATTGCCCAGCGTGGCCTGAGCCTGGAATTCCAACGCCAGCCGCACGCCTTGTGCGCCGGCTTGCGCGGCCGCTTGCACCAGCGACATGCGCATGCGGTCGACGTCTTCGCTCGACAGCGGGCCCACGACGTCGCCCGCGAGCACCAGAGTCTGCACTTGAAGCTGCCGGCAGAGTTCCAGCCGTCGGGCGAAATGCTGCCAATGTTCGCGCCGCGCATCACCTTGGCTGATGAGCAAGCCGCCCTGGAAGCTGGCCACCGGCGTCACGACTTCGTGCTTCGCCAGCAGCGCACGCACGTCGTCGATCGAGTGCGTTTCGAGGTACGTTTCCAGTTTTCCCAGCCACAGTTCAACGACGCGGCAAGCCCCGGCCGCGTAGTCGGCAATGTCGTCTTCGAACGACGCGTTGAGCGAACAGACCTGGCTGAGGGAAGGAATCACGGCAGAAAATGGGGAATGGGGAGCGGAAAATGTGGAATGGGGAATGGGGAAGGGGGAATGCAATACAGAGATGCGCATGCACGACAGCCTCGCAATCGCCGTGCGTCGTCATTCCCCATTCCACATTCCCCATTCCACATTTGCGTCAGGCTTTCATCTTCGCGCTCAGTTCGTCCAAGCAGTCGTCGGCCTTCACGCGCCACTGCTTCAGCGTGTCGCGATCGCGGAAGGTGACGGTGCCGTCGGTGAGCGTCTGGCCGTCGACCGTAATGCAGTAGGGAGTGCCGGCCTCGTCCTGGCGGCGATAACGCCGGCCCACGGCCCCCTTCTCGTCGTAATAGACGTTGTAGCGCTGCTTCAATGCCCGATAAATCTTCTGGGCCGCCTCGGGCATGCCGTCCTTCTTCACCAGCGGGAATACGGCGGCCTTGATCGGAGCGATGCGCGGATGCAATCGCAGCACCACGCGCGTCTGCATCGCGCCCTTCTCGTCCGGCTGCTGGTCTTCGTGATAGGCTTCGCACAAGAAGGCCAACGTCGCTCGGTCGGCGCCGGCCGAAGGCTCGATTACGTGCGGGATATACCGCTGCTTGGTCTGGTCGTCGAAGTAGCTCAGATCCTTGCCGCTGCCACGGTGCCGCGGCTTGCCGTCGGCGCCGAGTTCGACGACGAGTTGGTCGCCCTGCCGTACGAGTTTGCCTTCCATGTGGCTGCGCAGGTCGAAGTCGCCGCGATGGGCAATTCCCTCCAACTCGCCGAACTCGCCCGGCTGCAAGAACGGAAAGGCATATTCGATGTCGGCCGTGCCGCACGAATAGTGGCTCAGCTCTTCCTTGTCGTGATCGCGCAGCCGCAAGCGGTCGCCGGCCAGCCCCAGGTCGAGGTACCATTTGTAACGGCGGTCGCGCCAATACTTGTACCACTGCGGCGACTGCTCAGGCTGGCAGAAGAACTCGATCTCCATCTGCTCGAACTCGCGCGAGCGGAACGTAAAGTTGCGGGGCGTGATCTCGTTGCGAAAGCTCTTCCCCTGCTGCGCGATGCCGAAGGGGATCTTCACCCGCGATGAATCGACCACGTTCTTGAAGTTGACGAAAATACCCTGGGCCGTTTCGGGCCGCAGGAAGGCCGCGTCTTCCTCGCCCCCCAACGCGCCGACGATCGTCTTGAACATCAGGTTGAAATCGCGCGGCGCCGTGAGCTGGCACTTTTCGAACTCGCCCGGGTGCTTGGACGGCTTGATGGGGCATTCGCTGGTTGGGATATGATCGATGCGGAACCGGCCTTTGCAGCCCTCGGTTTTGCAATCGACCATTTTGTCGACGAACAGGTCGAAGTGGCCCGAACACTTCCAGACCTGGGGGTGCATGATGATCGTGCAATCGAGGCCGACCATCTCGTACGACTCAGGGGCGCCGGCCGGAGCGGCCAGGTCGTCGTGGCCGGAGACCATGTCGCGCCACCAGGCCTCCTTGACGTTGCGTTTCAGCTCCACGCCCAGGGGGCCGTAATCCCAGAAGCCGTTCAGGCCGCCATAGATTTCGCTCGACTGAAACAAAAACCCTCGCCGCTTGCAGAGCGAGACCAGCTTGTCCATTTCCATGATCGCGGACCGTCTATTAATGACCGGGGGTACACCAGGCAAATCAAACCGAACAGTCTACTCGCCCACGGGGGTGATGGTCTATGGCCCGGGAGAACATGTATGCAGTAGGAAGTGACTGGTGGTCAGGGGCCAGTGCGGAATGTAGGGTGTTGTCGAGCTTTGCGAGACGCACCATGCGTCTATTTTGTTGCGTCGCGACGCAGCTTAGGTCAATTGAACTCCGCGAGACGCGTCAGGCATGCTTCTGGCATACGGAATGCCGCATTATCGGCCGGTGAGCTGCCAGGCTACGCTTGATCGTCGCACGCAGGAAGCATAGATTCCGAGAAGAGAACTCCTGCCTTTGCATGTCATTCCGCCGACACATCACCGACACTCGAGTCACGCCTCCCATGAAAGCCACAAAACTTAGCCTCTTCCTGATTTGTTTGCTGCTGATCGTCCGCGTCGCGAATGCCGCAGATGACTCGGCACTCGTCGAAGCGCATGGCTCATTACTGTTCGAAGACGCCTTCAATCGCGACGAAGCCTCGCCCGATAAAGAAGAGATCGGCAACGGCTGGACCAGCAACAGCGCGTGGCGCGCCAAAGGCAAGAAGCAGGTCGACCTGGCCGACGGCGCGATGAAAGTCAACCGTGCTGCCGAAGCCGATCATGGCGTCGCCATCTTCCACGACGTGGCCTTTCAGGACGGCGCCGTGCAGTTGAAGTTCAAACTCGGACCCGGCGACGACTTGGGAGTCGATTTCGTCGATCGCGAGTGCAAGACGGTACATGCCGGCCATTTGTGCATGGCCCGGGCGACGCTGAAAAGAGTCTCGCTCCGGGACTCCAAGACCGGCGTCATGGATCTCAAGATTCAGGAGCGCCGACTGAAAGGGGACAAGTCGCCCGAACTCGCCGAGTTGCTCAAGGGCAAGTCGGCTGACTTTCCGGTCGAACTGAAGGCCGGAGATTGGCATCAACTGCTGGTTGTCGTGGAAGGTGACGTGATGAGAGTGACGCTCGACGGCAAACCCATCGGCCAACTCAAAAGCGAAGGCATCGCCCATCCGACCAAGCGCATGATTACGCTGGCCGTGATCAAGTCTGCCGAGGTGGACGATGTGAAGGTATGGAAGCTCAAGTGATTCGTCCTTTGCTCGCCGCCTTATTTCTTCGCCTCGGGTTGACGCTCTCGTTGGCGGTCTGCTTGGTGACCGTGGCGGCGCCAACGCCGCCACGCCCTGGCGACCTGCTGCTGTGTGCCGGCGGCAACGAGATGTTCCTGATGGACGCTCGCGAGGCAGAGCAGGGGACCGTGCAAAAGCTGTGGAGCTGGAGCGGAGACCATGCGGATGGCCTGACGAACGACGAGCGACCCTGGTTTCACCATCTCGATGAATGCCGTGCGATTGAAGGGGGCAGCAAGATTCTCGTCACGGCCTCGAATAGCGGCTGCGCCTGGTCGAGCGCGGTACCGGCAAGGTTTTGTGGCGTGCGTCGGTCACGAATGCCCATTCGATTGAATTACTGCCATCCAACCGAGTAGTCGTCGCCAGTTCGTTGAGCGGCGATCATTTGGTGCTCTTTGATCTCGCCCGCTCAAACGAGGTGCTGGCGAAGACTCCGCTGCGCTCAGCGCACGGCGTTGTTTGGGATGCGCACCGCGAACGGCTGTGGGCGTTGGGATTCGACGAGTTGCGCAGCTACGAACTAGAAAACTGGGAAACGAACCATCCGTCGCTCTTGTTGAGTTCGACCCATCATCTGCCCGACAACGATGGGCACGATTTACGAGCTGTTCCTTGGTCAAACGATCTCATCCTCTCGACGGAGAAATCGGTGCAGCTTTTCGATCGCGAGCGAGGGGAGTTTCGTCCAGATCCTGCGCTAGATTCATACAAGAGCGTGAAATCGATCGACATTCATCCGGCGAGTGGCCGAATCGTCGTCGGCCAATGGGGGGCGGAGCTGAAGCTGCTACTGCCAGCCGGAACGGTTCGTTTCGCCACCGATCGCCCTTACAAGGCTCGGTGGTTCCGATAATCAGATCTGCAGGCTACGAATTGAGCATGTAGCCAGGCAGGGCTAAGCATCCCGGAACTGGTTTATTCGCTCCGCGGGTACCCGAAGTCAGGCACGGAGTGCCCTGATCTGCAACTTGCAGCCCAAGTTCAATCGCGGTAGCATCAGCTATTATGCCGTTGGTACCGCGAAAGGACTCGCCGTGATGCCGATCTCGGCTCTCCGCTTTCCGCTCTCCGCGTTCATCCTTTCGTTGCTCGTATCCCTGCCGGTCTGCGCGGCCGATCCGGCGCCCTGGCCCACGGCGCCGACCGGCGAAGACTACACGCAAGTCTCGCTGCGCCGCTATCAGCAGGAACTCACGGCCCGTTATGGCTCGTATCGCGATATTCCACTCGATGTGAAGGCCGACTACTTCACCTGGGAATTGTGGCGCTATCACGCCACGGCATTCGATCAGGTCTACAACCACGTCCTGCTGCCCGACCAGGTGGGTCCGCGGCCGCAAATCTATCCGGACCGCGACAACTCGACCTGGGCCGGTTCCTACCTGGCCGCGCTCAGCTACGAATACGCGGCCAAACGCGACCGAGCAACGCTAGGGCGGATTGGCATCTTTCTGCGCGGCATGCACTTTTATTTTCAGGTCACCGGCCAGCCGGGCCTGCCGGCACGCTGCGTCAATCAAGACGGCGGGATCGTCGATCCGCCCATGAAGGCCCATCCCTACAAGACATCCGATGGCACGCTCTACTACTACGAAGCCGAACCGGCCAAAGGCGGGTTCAACCAGATCGCCGGCGGCTACGCAGCGCTGATGATGCTCGTTTACCCTGACCTGCCGGATGATTTGAAACGGCTCGCCCGGCAAGACGTCACTGATCTGGTGTTGCAGGTCATCGATCACGATTACCGGGCCACGTACGCCGACGGCTCGCGCACCAAGTATGGCGACATGACGCCGCTAGTAGGCACGGTTGGCGTGCCGTTCAACGCGCAAGTGGCGTATGAGATTGTGGCGTTGGGCTTTTCCTTTCCGCCCGACGACCCGCGCCAGCGAGAGCGGATCGTGGATCAGTTCCGCCGCTTGCGCGGCGAGCACCACGTCTACTATGAAGAGCCCTGGAGCCTGATCCAGCCGCAGCGTGTGGGCGCCAGCCCGTTGGTCAAAGGGATGAACGATCGCAACCATGTCGTCTGCGCCGCGTTCACCGGCCTGGCCTTGGAGCTGGATTATGCCCGCCGCACGAACACGGCTTGGAATCCCAAGTTCATGTTCCAACTGGGCCAGACGGTTTACCTGGCCATGGGGCATCCGGACATGCCGCGTAACGCGCTATGCAACTTCATGTGGGCAGCCTTGGCGCAGAATCCAGCGGTCTTCGAATCCATCGTGACGCACAAACGCAACACGGCCCAAACGCAGATCGAGCAAGGGCTGGCCGTGGGCGTCGAGCAGTTGCGGCGTTTCAAGCTCGACCGATTCGTCTATCCGGGCCGGTTGATTGAGACGCCCGACCTGCGCTGGGTTGATGAATTCAGACCTGACGACACGTATTGGAAAGAATCGCCGCGACTTGCCTTCCAGCCAACCGGCGCAAACACCAACGAGTGCTTTTGCGCGATGGATTATCTGTACGCCTATTGGCTGCTGCGGTATTACGGTCTCGACCGGCATCCCAGCCTGGTGCGGCAGAATATCCCTGTCTTGCAACGTACGCCCGACTTGCACGAGTAGCGCCGCTTGTAGCTTAGCCAAGTAGGCCCCGGCTTGCCTTGACGGTGATGCGACTACAAAGCTCGTTGTCAGGGCAAAGCCCTGACCTGCGCGATGTCATCGCCGCTCAGAGGCGTTTCAGACGCCGCGGTGGGAACGGGACGTCGACCGGAAAATCGCGGAAGTATTTGCCGACGTTCGCACGGCCGATTCGCGAGCCTTCGATGAACGTCCACTCGCCGCCGCCCACGGGGCGAGCCCCGAACAAATAGTCGATCGATTCCGAACGGTGGGCCGCGGGTTGATCAGCCACAGCTTCGTCGGCACCAGCACAAACTCGTTGCGATCGCTGTGCGTGAAAATCGGATCCTCAGGGAATTCGAGATCGATGATCTCCGTCCCTTCGGCAAGAACTCGCTGAACCGGGCCCAGCAGCACCTGCTTGGCCTTCAACGGCCCGCCCCACGATTCAATCAGCTTGGGATTCGTAAGACGCACAACCGTATCCAAGTCGTGCTTGTAGAACGCATTCAGGTACTCGCGGGCAACTTCCCGGACCTTCTCGATCTGCTCCTTGTCGGCCACCGGCTCTTCGGCGGCAGCAGTAGTCAGTAGCCAGTAGTCAGTAGTCAGCAGGAAGAGGGCAGAAGGCAGTAGGCAGAAGGCAGTGAAAAGGCGAATGCTTTTGATGAAAGACTTCATACCCGCCTCCGGCCTTCATGCCTGCCGCCAACCATTCAGGTTAACTCGGCCGAACGAGTGCGGAAAGCGGAAAGCCGAAAGCGGACGAGGAGGTACACCGCTTTCCGCTTTACTGTCAAGCGGCTTTCCGCGCTTCGACCAGGCGGGCCAACGCGGGATCGAGAGGCAGATTGGCCAACGACCGATCGCCGCGCAAGGCTTCGAGTACGACCTCAAGTTGCTCGGCCGGGCTCAGAGCCTCGTCGAGGAAGAGCCACTTTTGGCCCCGCAACTCGCACGGCCCCCCCATGCCGTCCAGCCATTCGTGCCGAACTCGGTATCCCAAGTGTTGGGCCGCTGCCAAGGCCCTGGCGAGTAAATCGACTGTGTGCATCCATGCACCTCGCGGAAATGATAAGTGCTAAATGCTAAGTGATAAATGAAATGAAAGGCCGGCGGTGTCAGCACTTAGCATTTATCATTTAGCATTAAGCATTCTTCCCAGGCTCGGGATTATATTAGCTCCCGCTCCAGTCGCCCAGGCGAGTGCGACGATAGGAGAACTACACCTGTAAACGCACGCCTCATAATGAGTTAAGCAGCGTCTATCAGGCAAGCAGGCGAGGACAACAGCGACCGGGAAGACCAGGTCGAGTTGGCAATTTTTGCGTCGATACCTTCGCCGCGACCTTGCGGGCAACGAGCAGGAGACACGGATGTCGAGCGGCAAAGCCGAGCAGATCGCGCTCGAAGAGCAGATCGCGATCCTCAAGCAGCAGTTGGCCCAGGCCCAGAAAATGACGGCCTTGGGCGAACTGGTCAGCACGACGACGCACGAATTCAACAACGTGCTGATGACGATCATCAATTATGCCAAGATGGGCCTGCGCCACACCGACGCTGCCACCCGCCAGAAGTCGTTCGAAAAGATCCTGGCCGCCGGCAATCGAGCGGCCCGCATCACGCACGGCATTCTGGGCTTCGCTCGCAATCGCACGGGCGGCTTCGAGCCAACCAACATGCACAAGCTGGTCGACGACACGCTGATGCTGTTGGAACGCGAGATGACCAAGTACCGGATCAAAGTCGAGTGCCAGTTGCCGCCGGTGCCCGACGCCTGGGCCAATCCGAACCAATTGCAGCAAGTGCTGTTGAATCTGCTGGTCAATGCCCGACAAGCCATGCCGCAAGGGGGCCGGGTGATCGTCACGCTGGTACACGACGCGGCCAGCGACATGCTCGAACTGGCCATTCGCGACACGGGCTCGGGCATGGCCCCCGAGGTGATGCGGCGGATCTTCGATCCGTTCTACACGACCAAGAGCGGGCCCGACGCCTCGGGCAAGGGGGGCACCGGCCTGGGCCTGGCCACCTGCCGCGACATCATCGAAGCCCACCAGGGCAAGATTCGCGTCGAAAGCACCGTCGGCCGCGGCACCGCCTTCACGCTCAAGCTGCCGGTTGCCAAACAGCCGATCATCGCGGCGCCGACGCTGCCGATCGGCATTCCGGGACAGGTCATGAGTGATAAATGATAAATGATGAGTGATAAATTGCAGCACTCCGAATTTATCACTTAGCACTTATCATTTATCATTCCTCCGCCCCTACCACAGCTGCCACCAAGGCTTCTTACAGCCTGGCTGCGGTGGTGGATGATTGAGCCGCAGAGCGATCTTGGCCAGCATCAACTGCTCCAAAACCGGGTCGCGGCCCACGCCAATCCAGCCGATCGGCACGGGCTGACCACCGATTGGTTCGACGAACGCCTGCAAGCTGCTCGTGTAGTTGAACGTGGCGGAAGCCGTCGGCGCCTGCTCCGGCTGCGACACGTCTTCCAGCTCTTTGAAGACCTGTACATCGATCATGGCGCTGCCGTCGGGCGAGGGAATAACCTGCACCACGGCCCGGCGGCGCTGCGATTGCAGAGTGCATTCCAGGCGTTCGTAGGTGTTGCCCGAATCGCCTTTCCAAGGTTCGAGCAAGGTCGACCCGATGGCAGGGAAAGTGTCGATGCGGCCCACGGTAACGACGTCGCCGACCGCCCGGCCGCGCTCTTCGTTTTCGATCTCGAAGTAGTCGTCAACCACGTCGACGACTTGCTCCCAGACCCAATCGCGCGGGGCCGGCGGAACCGGCAGCGGATTGGGCATTTGGCCGCACATCGAGCGGGTCACCGACGCGCAGCCCGAGAGCGCGACAAGCGACAAGCCGATGGCGAACAGGTAGCGCATCGAGCACTCCGCGGCGCGCACTGCCGGCGCGACGTTGGCAGATCGAAACCGTAGAAGAAAGGTAGATAGGACCGCCTTTTTCGCTAAAAGCGGGGGGCATAGTGTGGCAAGATCGCCTCCCGGCGGCAAGAGCAGCTTGGACGAAGTGATCAATGCTAGATGATAAATGCTAAGTGGGCAGCATCCCTGCATTTAGCATTTATCCTTTATCATTTATCATTTCGGCTATGACCGAGCCGCTAGCAACACCTGCGCAGTACCTGAGCGGTGTGGGGCCGCAACGCGCCGAACTGCTGGCGCGGCTGGGCCTGCACACCGCCCGCGACGTGCTGTTCCATTTCCCACGCGATTATCAGGATCTGACCGAACTCGATTCGGTCGCCGCGCTCGAAGAAAACCGGCTCGTGCGGCTGCGCGGCACCGTCCGCGAGTGCGATCAACGCACCACCTCGGCCGGCCGGTCGATCTTGGGCGTGCTGGTCGAGGCTGCCGGCGGCGGCAATGTGCGGGCCCTGTGGTTCGGTCAGCCGTTCATGCTCGATCGCTTCGCCGTCGGGCAAGAGGTGTTGCTATCGGGCAAGGCCCGGTTGCGAGGCGGCATCTGGCAGATGAGCCATCCGCACGTGCAATGGATCGAACGCAACGCCGAAGACACCGGCAGCAGCTTGCTGCCGGTTTATCCGGCCACCGAAGGCTTGAGCCAGGTGGTGCTGCGAAAAATCGTCCGCGGCGTGCTGGCAACGTGCGTTGACGCTCTCGACGAGGTCTTCCCGACGGAATACCTGGCCGCGCACGACCTGGCGCCGCTGCGCGAAGCGCTGCCCGAGTTGCACTTCCCACGCGATCGCCCGAGTCTCGAGCGGGCCCGGCGGCGATTCATCTACCAGGAACTGTTCATCCTGCAACTGGCCCTGGCGCTGCGCCGGCAACGTCAATACGATCAGCGGCAGGCGCCGCCGCTGGAAGCGACGGCCAAGATCGATGCCCGCATCCTGCGGCTGTTTCCCTTCGAATTGACCGCGGGACAGAAACAAGCCATTGCCGACGTGCAGGCCGACATGGCCCGGCCGCATCCCATGAACCGCTTGTTGCAGGGCGACGTCGGCAGCGGCAAGACCATCGTGGCCGTATACGCCATGCTGTTGGCAATCGCCCAGCGCCATCAGGCGGCACTGATGGCCCCCACGGAGATTCTCGCTCGCCAGCATGCCGACACGCTGGGCAGCGTGCTTTCATTGAGCCGCGTACGTTGGGCCTGCCTCACCGGCGGCCAATCGGCCGCAGCACGCCGTGAGCTGTTGGAGCAGCTCCGTACGGGCGAACTGGATGCCGTGATCGGCACGCAAGCCATCTTGCAGGCCGACGTCGAATTCTCGCGGCTGGGGCTGGTGGTGATCGACGAGCAGCACAAGTTCGGCGTGCTCCAGCGGGCTACGCTCAAACACGCGGCGCTCGATCCGCACTACCTGGTCATGACCGCCACGCCCATCCCGCGAACCATGACCCTGACGCAATTCGGCGATCTCGACGTATCGACGCTGGCCGATAGCCCGCCCGGCCGGCAGCCGGTTCACACATACCTGGCCGAACCCGAGCAGCGCAAGCGCTGGTGGGAGTTCATGGCCCGCAAGCTCCGCGAGGGCCGGCAGGGTTATGTGGTTACGCCGCGGGTCGAAGAATCCGATGACGGCACGGCCGAGAGCGTCGACGAAGTCTACGAGACGCTCACCAACGGGCCGCTGGCCGAATTCCGCCTCGGCCAGATCCACGGCCGCATGAGTTCAGCGGAGAAAGACGCCGTAATGGCTGACTTTCGCAGCGGCCGCTTGCAGGTGCTGGTGTCGACGACGGTCATCGAAGTCGGTGTCGACGTGCCCAACGCCACATTGTTGGCAATTGAAGGCGGGCAGCGCTTCGGGCTCTCGCAACTGCACCAATTGCGCGGCCGCGTCAGCCGCGGTTCGCAGCCGGGATTCTGCTGCGTGTTTGCCGACATCGGCAACGAACTGGCGCGGCAGCGGCTCGAAGCCTTCGTCCAAACGACCGACGGCTTTCGGCTGGCAGAACTTGATTTCGAACTGCGCGGACCGGGCGATGTGCTGGGAACGCGGCAACATGGCTTGCCCCCGCTACGAATCGCCGACCTGGCACGCGACGCGGTCGTGCTGGAAGAAGCCCATCGCGATGCCATCGCCATGGTCTCGGCCGATCCCGGACTGACGCGTCCCGAGCATGAACGGCTGCGGCGGATGGCTCTGATCCGCTACAGCCACGTGCTCGACCTGGGGGCGGTCGGGTGAACGTTTTGCCCAATCGATAATGTCGGCGATTTCAGGGCCGCATGCATTGCATTCAGTGAATATCCACGGGGCTCCGCAGCGCGTTAAGCTGTGCCGGTAGATCTGAAAAGAATCAGGATGACGAATAAAGCGGGTCGATTCCATGCCCAGGTGGTCAATGACTGATCACGAGTTTGTTCCATGGAGGGACCCGGATGCGAGTGATTACACGAATGGCGGCGTGTCTGCTACTCGGGGCAGCGTGTGTCTCGACGATTGTCAGCGCTCAAGAAATTCGTTCCGAAACCGCGGAGCTAACCAACGACTACGACGCGGCCGAAACGTCGGTTGCGGAAACGGTACCCGTCGATCCGGCTGCGGTGCCCGACGGCAGCCCGAGCGACGTCATCGAGCCACCGCCCGAGCAGCCCGGCGTTGACAGTGGCTGCCCGCGCTGTGGAAAGGGTTGCTGCAACGCGTGCCGCTCTTGTTGCCCGTCGTGCTGCTGCGAGCGGAACCTGTTGAGTCCCGTGGTCCCGCCTTGCCGGCTGTTGCCTCAAGATGGATGCTTCAAGATGTACGGCTGGGTCGACGCCGGCGCACCGATGAATTTTGCCAACCCGGGAAACCACTTCAACGGTCCGTTCAACGCCCAATCGCGCGACCAGATCCAGTTGAACCAACTCTACATGGTGGCTGAGCGCGGCTGGACACCAGCGACGGCTTCGACATCGGTGGCCGGTTCGATCTGATGTACGGCACCGACTTCTTCTACGCCGAATCCAACGGATTGGAACGCCACCAGGACGGCACGGCACGCTGGAACGCCGGATACAACGGATTGGCGCTGCCGCAAATGTATGCGTCGGCCGGCATCGGCGACCTGTCGGCCAAAGTGGGCCACTTCTACACGGTGGTCGGCTACGAAAGCGTGATGTCACCCAACAACTTCTTCTACACCCACTCGTACGCCTACCAGTACGCCGGCCCGTTCACGCACTGGGGTGCCTTGGCGACCTACAAGCCTTTCGATCGACTGACCTTCGATCAAGGCATAGTCAACGGCTGGAATTCGCTGGTGCGTCCGGTGAACACCGCGGCCTACGTGGGCCGGACGACGTTCTATAGCGAGAACCTGAAACGCAAATGGGTCGGCTCGCTGATTACGGGCGACGAATTCAGCAACACCGGAGCCTATGCCAACCGTACCCGTTACGACTTCTACCTCGATTGGCAGTTGACCAATCGTTTGGAATACGTGATCCAATACTACAGTGCCTGGCAGCAGCAAGGCGTCGCCGGTGGCGGAACTGCGGCCTGGTACGGTATTGCACAATATGCCTATTATAACTTGAATCAGCGTTGGAGGGCCGGCATCCGCGGCGAATGGTTCCGCGACGTCAACGGCACGCGAGTCAGCGGCGCGGCCTATCCGGCGAACCCGAATCAGGGCTCGTTCCCGGGCAACTTCTACGAGATTTCGGCCGGCCTGAATTGGACGTACTCACCCAATTTCCGCGTGCGGCCCGAAGTTCGCTTCGACTGGTTCGACGGCACCGGCACGCCCTTCAACGGGCGGACCAACCAGCAGGTGGCCGCCATCGATGCGATTCTGCAGTTCTGATCGACCTCGCAAATGCCGGGCAACCGGTTTCTCGCTCGATCGCTCCGCCCCGCCAGGCGGACAAGAAAGCCCACGCGAAAGCGTGGGCTTTCTTTATGCGCTGGGGTCGAAACGCCGCTGGCGTCGTTTGACAATCGCGGACCGTGACCTAGCGTTGTAGTGGCAGATCAAATCGGCGGTTCTACGCCGTGCTACGCACATTCGTGTTCGAGGAGAAACTCCATGGCCGCGCTATTGGCCGTTACCGAAGCTCGTTGGCTCCCCATTGCCTGGACAGTATTGGCGTTGCTCGGCGTACTGGGTGGGTTGGCCCTGGTCAGCCCGCGGTTGTTTACGGCGTTGGCGCTGCGCGGCGGCCGGTGGGTCGAAACCGAACCGTATTTGAACAAGCTCAATACCCGCGTCGAAATCGACGCGTTGGTGCTGCCGCACAGCCGTTGGCTGGGCGCGGCCACACTGGCGGCCGTTGTCACGTTCGGTTGGTTGCTGTCGATGTAAGTGTTCGGCGCGCGGCGCAAAGCTCACCGGCGTTCTACAGCTCGAAAACCGATCGGTGGCGCTTACGCTCCCACCGCGATTGCTTCGCCGGCTTGCCACTGGGCACCCTCGCGCTGCACGCGATGATAGAGCGTATCGCGTTCGACCGGTTCGCGGCCGGCCTCGATGATCAGCCGGCGAATCTCGTCGACCGAGATGATCTCGGGCGTTTCGGCCCCTGCGTCGTGGTAGATCAACTCGTGCCGCACCGTGCCGTCGAGGTCGTCGGCCCCATAGCTCAAGGCCGTTTGGGCTGTGCCGATGCCGAGCATGATCCAGTAGGCCTTGATGTGCGGGATGTTGTCCAGCATCAGCCGGCTGACGGCCATCGTGCGGAGATCCATCAGGCTGGTCGGCTTCTTGATGTGCGCCAGGCCGGTGTTGTCCGGATGGAAAGCCAGCGGAATGAACGTCTGAAACCCGCCCGTCTCGTCCTGCAAGCTCCGCAGGCGGATCAAATGATCGATGCGATGAAAGGCGTTCTCGATGTGGCCGTAGAGCATCGTGCAATTGGTCTTCAGCCCTAGCTGATGAGCCGTGCGATGAATGTCGATCCAGTTGCCGGCGTCGGCCTTGTGCTCGCAGATGCGATCTCGAACCTCGGGATGGAAGATCTCGGCCCCGCCGCCCGGCAGGCTGCCCAACCCGGCTTCGACCAACTCGGCCAGGATCTCGCGCACGGGCTTCTTCGTCAGGTGCTGAAACCAGTTGATTTCGACCGCCGTCCAACCCTTCAGGTGCAGCCGCGGATAGGCCTGGTGCAGAATGCGGACGATATTCAGGTACCAGTCGAACTTCATCTGATGGTGCAGGCCGCCGACGATGTGCATCTCGGTACAGCCGTTTTCGACCGCTTCGCGCCCGCGAGCCAGGATCTGCTCGTCGCTCATGGCATACCCCTTGGGGTCGCGCAGGTCGGAGCGGAACGCGCAGAACGTGCAGCGATAGACGCAGACGTTGGTCGGGTTCAGATGCGTGTTGATGTTGTAGTAGGCGAAGTTGCCGTTGTAGCGCTCGCGCACCAGGTTGGCCAACTGGCCCACCTCGTTGAGCGGCACCTCAGGCCGGTACAGGAACAGTCCATCGTCGAATGACAGCCGCTGGTGTGCTTCGACCTTGGCACGTATCGACGCCAGACTGGGAGACGTTGATGAGTTCATAAGCAGTAGTCGGTAGTCGGTAATCAATAGCCAGTAGTTATCTTTGTACCAGGATCTATGTCAATAAATCCAGGGCCCCGACCGCCAGCAACCCCAGACTGACGACCACATTCACATGAAAAAAGGCCGTGTTCACTCGCGAAAGGTCGTCTGGCCGCACTAGCCAATGCTCGTAGACCAGCAGCACTGCCACGGCCACGATGCCGGCCAGGTAAATCGCCGCCCAATTGCGGAAAGACCTGCGGCAGCAAGAACAACAACAGCACCATTCCCAGATGGCACAAGGCGGCCAACCGCAACGCCGTGGGCACGCCGACCGTAGCCGGCACGCTGCGCAATCCCAGCCGCGCGTCAACTTCAACATCCTGGCAGGCGTAGATGATGTCGAACCCAGCGACCCATAACAGCACGGCGCCACCCAACACCACCGGCGGCCAGGCAACTTCGCCCCGGACTGCGATCCAGGCTGCGATCGGCGCCAACATCAGCGCCGCTCCCAGCCAGAAATGAGCCAGCATCGTGAACCGCTTGGCAAAACTGTAGCCGCAAACGAACGCCAACACGGGCACCGATAGCACCAGCGGCAAGCGATTGGGCAGGAACAACGCCGTGCTGGCCACGAAACCCACGGCACAGCAGGCCGCAAACAAAGCCACGCTCTGAACGCTCAGCAATCCGGCCGGGATATGCCGCGTGCGGGTTCGCGGGTTGAGCGCATCGAGGTCGCGATCCACCAGTCGATTGAAGGCCATCGCCACGCTCCGCGCAAAGACCATGCACAGCAGCACGCCCAGCAGATCGCGCCAATGCCATTCAGGCCGAGGCTCCGCCTTCCAAGCCATCACCGCCGCCAACAGCGCAAACGGCAGCGCAAACAGCGTGTGGCTGAAGCGGATCATCTCCAGAATGAGCTTGATTCGTGCGAACATCGTTTGCCGGTGTGTCCCGCGCCGAAACCGTGATCATGATGTCAACTACCGGCAAGCTCGCGCTTGCCGCTCGCCAATTGATCTGCCTACTGCCTACTGCCTACTGCCCTCTGCGCTTCTCCCCAGCGTCGCATCAACTGGTGCTCGACGCCCAACTGGTCGCAAATTCGCGCCACAACGAAATCGATCAATTCGGCGATGCTGGTGGCGCCGTGATAAAACCCAGGCATGGCCGGCAACACAATCGCGCCGGCATCGGCCACGCGCCGCATGTTCTCCAACTGAATAATCGAGAGCGGCGTCTCACGCGGCACCAGGATCAGCTTCCGCCGCTCCTTCAGATGAACGTCGGCGGCGCGTTGAATCAAGTTGCCCGAGGCGGCCGTGGCGATGGCGCTGAGCGTTCCGCCCGAGCAGGGGCAGATCACCATGCCGTCGGTCAGCGCCGAGCCGCTGGCCATCGGCGCCAACAGGTTTTCATAATGGTGGTAAATGACCTGGCCCGTCGACGACGCGGCTTCATCTTCGCCGGTTCGAGCGCGCTGCACCGCCGAGCAAGGCTCGCAATGGCGCCAGACGCGGATCGCTGGCTCGCCGCTGGGCATCCGGCAGCAGATCGGCGAGGTGGAATTCGACCAGATCGACGATCAGGCCCAGTTCTTGCCGCAGCACGACCGCGCCCGAGGGGCTGATCGATAACTGCACCGAGCGGCCCGTTGCCAGCAGCACTTCCAACAGCCGAACCGCGTAGGCTGCGCCGCTGGCTCCCGTGATTCCCAGAACGATCGGACGATTGCCGGAGGTCATGGAGTCATCTCCAAAGGATACCTACCGGCAAGCTCGCGCTGGCCGCTCGCTGACGGCTCGCGACCTAGTTTGGTGCCGACGTAGAGCGTGGCAATGCCCAGCGAGAGCGGCACGAAGCCAACCTCAGTTAGACCGGCCCCGCGCATTCGCTGGGCCAAGGCCTCGCCCGCCGGGAACTCGCCCACACTTTGCGGAAGATAGTTGTAAGCGTCCTGCGCGTTGCGCGACAGGGCCTGGCCAATCCGCGGCAACACGTTGCGGAAGTACCAACTGTAGACCGCCCGCAGCGGCTCCCACGTCGGCTGCGAAAACTCCAGCACCACAACCTTGCCACCAGGCCGGCAAACGCGAGTCATCTCTTCCAGGCCGCGATCGGTGTCGGTCACGTTCCGCAGTCCGAAGGCCACGCAGACGATCTGGAACAGATCGTCGGCCAGGGGCAATCGCTGGGCGTCGGCTTCGACGAATGTCATCTGCCCGCCGGCGCCGGCCCGCTGCCCCTTGGCGCTGCCGATCACCAGCATGGGATGGCAAAAGTCGGCGGCGACGATTCGAGCCCGCTGACCGCTGGCATGGTAATAGGCGAGCGCCAGGTCGCCCGTGCCGCTGCACAGGTCCAGGATCGGGGCATCATCCTGCGGCGGCACGGCCCGCACGGTTCGCCACCGCCAGTACTTGTCGATCCCGGCCGAGAGCAGGTGGTTCAAGAAATCGTAGCGCTCGGCGATTTCGCCGAACATCTTGCGGACCCGTGCTGCGGACTTATCGACGGTCATGGGGGAGGGGGGAAATAGTGGTCAGTGGCTAGTGGCCAGTTTGGGACCGGCGAGTACCGTCCCTACCTAGTGTCCTGAGTTATAAATCCGCTGAAATAGTCTTGCGCCCTGGCCGCGGGCCGTGTAGGCTTTCTCGAAGGAGAAAGCCGATGGCTATGGGACGACCGAAAGCGGAGTTGGTTTTGAGCGACGAGGAGCGGCAAGCGCTGGAACGCTGGGCGCGGCGGCCGAAGAGCAGTCAGCAACTGGCGCTGAGGTCGCGAATTGTATTGAGTTGTGGTGACGGTCGCACGAACCAGCAAGTGGCCAAAGAGTTGCGGATCAGCATGCCCACCGTGGGCAAGTGGCGAGCTCGCTTCGTGGCGCGGCGTTTGGACGGGTTGTTGGATGAACCACGGCCGGGCACGCCGCGCACGATTAGCGACGAACAGGTTGAAAAAGTGATCACCAAAACGTTGGAAACGAAGCCGCAGCACGCGACGCACTGGAGCACTCGCGGCATGGCGAAGGCCACGGGCCTGAGCCAGACGGCGATCTCCCGGATTTGGCGAGCTTTCAATCTTCAACCGCACCGCACCGAAACGTTCAAGCTGTCGACCGACCCGCAATTCATCGAAAAAGTCCGCGATGTCGTCGGCTTGTACATGAATCCGCCCGACCGGGCCATTGTCTTGTGCGTCGACGAAAAGAGCCAAGTGCAGGCTTTGGATCGCAGCCAACCGCTGCTGCCGATGAGTTCTGGGCAAGTGGAACGGCATACGCACGACTACGTTCGCTATGGAACTACCTCGTTGTTTGCGGCTTTGGAAGTTGCGACCGGAAAGGTGATCGGTAACTGTCAACAACAGCATCGGCATCAGGAGTTCATCAAGTTCCTGGAACTGATCGACGAGCAGATTCCGGAAGTGCCTGGGATTGAAATTCACTTGGTCATGGACAACTACGCCACGCACAAAACGCCCAAGGTCAAACGTTGGTTCGCTCGGCGTCCGCGTTATCATGTGCATTTCATTCCCACGAGTTCATCGTGGCTGAATCAGGTCGAGCGATTCTTTGCTGAAATCACGGAGAAACGCATTCGTCGCGGCGCGTTCCGTAGCGTGCAAGCCCTTCGCAAGGCGATCGAAGGATACCTGGACCACCACAACCGCAAAGCACGGCCGTTCGTCTGGACCGCCGACGCTGATTTGATTCTCGCCCGCGTTAAAAAGGTTTGTAAACGGATTAACAACTCAGGACACTAGAGACCGGCACAACGATCCCCATCATAACGCAAAATCCAGTTAGTGACTGGGGGGTGCCACGCCGCCCGTCGATAACTAACCACTAGCCACTGTTCCCATACTCCCCCCAGCGGCTCGCCACCAGCCGCTCGATGTCTTCGCTGGTGGTCAGTCGCGAAGGCCAGGGGCGCACGTGCTCCGTGGGCTGCTTGGCCGTGGCGTCGATGCCCAGGGCATGCCCCGCCAGCGGCGTCGCGGCCGAGTGATCGAGCGGCCAGCCGGGCCCCTGATGAAAGAAGACGTCGCGGCCCGGGTCGACGTTCGTGCCCAAGGCCGTGAGCACCTGGCGGTAGTCGTGAACGTCGATGGTTTCGTCAACAATCACCAGGAACTTGGCGAACATCGTTTGTTCCAGGCCCCACAGCGCCGCCGCGACCTTGCGGGCCTGATGGGCCAGGGTTTTGCGGATCGAAACGAAGGCGAAATTCTGCCAGCCACCCGTCTCAGGCAAATCGTAGTCGACCAACTCGGGTACCGCCTGCCGAACCAGCGGCAGCAGCAGCCGTTCAAGGGCCTTGTCGACGCACGTCAATTCGTGCGGCGGCTGAGCGAGGATGATCGCCGGCCAAACCGGGTTGGTCCGCTGTGTGACGGCCGTAACGTGCAGCACGGGGATCGGCCCGGGCAACAGATAATGGCCGCTCGAACCGGCCAGTGGTCCCGTTTCGATGTGAGCCTCCTGAGGCTCAATGAAACCTTCGATTACGACTTCAGCGTCGGTGGGCACTTCGAGGTCGTGCGTGCGGCACTTGACCAACTCGACCGGCTTGCCGCCCAAAAGGCCGACAAATTGCAAACGGTCGATCACCGAAGGCAATGTCCCAGCTACCAATCGAAACCGCGGATCGCCGCCGAGCACGATGGCCACGGGCATGCGCTCGCCTCGCGCCGCCGTGGCCTGCTGATGGCGATACGCATCCTGGTAAACATGCCAGGCGACGCCTAACCGGTCACGATCGAGCACTACCAAGGGAATCGATTCGAGCGCACGGGCGTGCGTTTCGGGGTGACGTGAAAAAACGATGCCCGCCGTGATCGAGCGATGCTGTTCGAGCGGCCAACAGCGCAAGGCCGGCAGTTCGCCCAGGTCGACGTCGCGGCCCAGCTTGACGACTTGCTGACACAGCCCGCTCTTGACCGTGCGGGGCGAAGCCGGGCCGTTCCATCGGGCGGATCTTGTCGAGCCAGCCCTCGGCCTCGCGCGGCGCGAGCGCCAGCATCATTCGATCGACCATTTCTTCGATTCGCTGGACGCCCAAGGCCTGGCAGATTCGCGACTGCCGGCCAAACAGGTTCGTCACCACCGGCGGACGTTGCCCTTTGACACGCTCGAAAAAAATCGCCCGGCCATCTTCGCGGGCCAGCCGTCCGCTCACGGTCGCGAGTTCCAGGTCCGGATCGACCTCGGCCGCTACGCCAGCAGTTCGCCCGATCGGTCGAGCATTTCGAGAAAGTCAGCCAGGAACATGAAAGAAAATGGGGAATGGGGAATGGGGAATGGGGAATGCTTCCCATTCACCGCTCGAGCGGCGATGCCGATTTTAGATGATTCGGGCCGAGGCGGACAGACGCAGAGTGAATACCGGCAAGCTGGCGCTCGCCAGCATTCCCCATTCCCCATTCCCAATTCCACATTTATCATTGTCGTCATGCCAACTGTACACGTTCATCTGCTGCCCGACCTGGTTCCGGAAGAAAAACTTGCCGGCAATGTGGCCGTTGTTATTGATGTGCTGCGAGCCACGACGACGATCGTCCATGCGTTGGCGGCCGGAGCTCGCCAGGTCATTCCCTGCCTGTCGGTCGATGATGCCCGAGCGGCAGCGGCTGCGCGAACGGGCGAAAAGGTCGTGCTCGGCGGCGAGCGGCAGGGCGTTCGCATCGAAGGCTTTGATTTGGGCAATTCGCCCAGCGAGTATACGCCCGAGTCGGTCGGCAGCCGAACCGTTGTGTTTACGACCACCAACGGCACGCGGGCCATGCTTCGCTGCCGAAATGCCCGGCAGGTATTGCTGGCGGCTTTCGCCAATCGCTCGGCCGTGCTCGCGGCACTCGCCACGGAGCAAGTCGTGCATATTGTCTGCGCCGGCACCGGCGGCGCAATCACGCGAGAAGATGTGCTGGTAGCCGGATCGCTGGTGGCCGGCCTGACTTCCGGTTCGGCCGTGTGGGAATTGAATGATGAAGCCGTGATTGCCCGCGACGCCTGGCTGGCAGTGGGTGCCGATGCCAAGGGGGACGCGCTGTTGCGGGCGCTGGAAGCCAGCGAGGGGGGGCGAAATCTGCTGCGTGAAGGCTTTCCGCGCGACATTGCCACGGCAGCCCAGATCGACCGCTTCGATGTGCTGCCGCGGCTTACGTGGCCGGATGGCATTATTCGGTTGGCGAGTTGACGGCAGCATATTTGCCACGAAACCACAAGCCCGACGCGCCAGCGAGGGAGTCGAACAAGAGGCACCCTTGCTGGCGCTGCGGGCTTGTATTTGAATAGCCCCGATCAAGATAGACGCCAGGCTGCGGTCGAATGTAAACTGCGGCCCGGCCGATCGGGGCGTGAAGATGGCGTGAAGATGGACTTTCGAAAGGATGGATTCGTATGCGAAAGGTATTGGGCTTTGTGGTTCTCGGAGGCGCGGCGCCGTTGTCGGTGCGCCCAGTTCCAGCAGTCGCAAGTTCAGGTCGTGGTGGCCGACAGCTTGCGGGCATTGAAGTTCGAGTCGCTGGTGTGCCGGCCGGTGCGGGCGAACAGTTCAAAGTTCACGAAGGAACGATGGCCCACCTGCGCCGCTTGCAACTCGAAGGCAAGATCATCGAAATCGACTCGGCGGGCATCATCCGCATTCGCTAGCGCCGGCGATCACTTCTTATACAATCCGTTGGTTTCGATATATTTCTCCACGGCCCGGGGCGTGCGGTAACGAATGCCCTGGCCCGTAGCCACGCGTTCGCGCAGCAGGCTGCTGCTGATATTGATTTGCGGCATGTCGACCACCAGGTCGCGCCGGTCGGCCCATTGCCCGGCGGGCACCAGCGGGGCCAGAATCGAGAAATCGGGGGACGGCGATTGCGGCCGCCGCACGACGACCAGCGTCGCCAGTTCCAGGATCCGCGCCGGCTCACGCCAGCCCGGCAGATCGTGCAGCGAATCGCCCCCCATCAGAAAAAACAGCTCGGCCTCGGGCTGAGTGCGGTGGATCTCGGCGAGCGTGTCGACCGTGAAGCTGGTTCCAGTCCGCTCGATTTCCAACGGGCAGACCACGAACGGCTCATAGCCGCTGATCGCTAGTTGCAGCATCTCGATCCGCGCCGGCCCCGACGTCAGTTCGTGCCGTTTGTGCGGCGGATGACCGCAAGGGACGAACCACACCTGGTCCAGCCGGCATTGCTCGCGGCAACACTCCGCCAACAGGAGATGCCCATAATGGACCGGATCGAAGGTGCCGCCGAACAAACCGAGCCGCATGACAGCTTGTCATCCTTGGAAGCAGGTGTGATATTGCGAGAAGAAAGAAAGTAGTCAGTAGTCGGTAGCCAGTAGTCAGAACGCAGAGGGCAGTAGGCCGCAACCCTCGCTGCATATCGTACTTCCTGGCCCGCTGGTTTCCAATTGCTAGAGGGCCTCGCTGCTTTGAAACCCGGCAAGCAACAAAATCTGTTCGAGGTCGAGCCGCCGGCGTGGGAACTCGACGATTCGAGCGAGCGGCTGGTGGCCACCGTCGTCTTCCCGACCGGCGCCCCGAAGGAATACGACTACCTGGTTCCCGATCGCTTGCAGGCGGAAGCCGAGGTCGGACGGCGGCTGCGCGTGCCGCTAGGACGTGGCGACCGAGCGGTGATCGGCTATTGCGTGCGGCTCGAACATCGAGCGGTCGGCAACCGGCCACTGAAAGACGTCCGCGAAGTGCTCGATGCCCGCTCGTTGCTCAGCCCGGCCATGGTCCGGCTGAGCCGCTGGATTGCCGAGCATTACCTGTGCGAATGGGGACAGGTGCTCGAAGCCGTGATTCCGGCCGGCGTGCGCGATCAGGCCGGCACGCGACTGACGACGCTCTTGAGCGTGCCCACGAAAGTCGCGGCCCAACTCACCGAGTTGAAACTGCCCAAGAAGCAGATGCAGATCCTCCGCAGCCTGGCGGCCAGCGCCGAAGCGCTCACGCCGGCTCAACTGGCGCAATTGGCTCATTGCACGGCGGCGCCCATCACGGCGCTGCGCCGCAAGGGGCTAATCGCCTCGGAAACCCGCCGCATGCGGTCGCACGAACAAATCGAGCTGCCTGCGGTTGCCGAGGAAAACTACGCGCTCAATGACGACCAGCGTCGGGCGCTCGACGCCATCCACGTCGTGTTGCGTTCCGGCCGGCACGAAACAGTTCTGCTGCACGGCATCACCGGTAGCGGCAAAACCGAGGTCTACATCCAGGCGATCCAGGAGGTCGTGAGCTATGGCCGGCAGGCGATCGTGCTGGTGCCTGAAATCAGCCTGACGCCGCAGACGCGGAATCGGTTTCGGGCCCGCTTCGGCAAGGTGGCCGTGTTGCACAGCCACTTGAGCGATAATGAGCGGCACTGGCATTGGGAGCGGATCGCCCGGGGCGAGATCACCGTGGTGGTTGGCGCCGCAGCGCCATCTTCGCCCCGCTGCCGCAGTTGGGTTTGATCGTGCTCGACGAAGAACACGAGTCGACGTTCAAGCAAGACAATGCCCCACGCTACCACGCCGCGACGTGGCCTTGCGACTGCGCGGCCGACGAGGGCGTGCCGCTAGTATTGGGATCAGCAACGCCTTCACTGGAAAGCTGGCAGCGGGCACGCCAGGGGCAATATCGACTCGTCGAAATGCCGCGGCGAGTCTACGACCGACCGCTCCCCGACGTGTTGACCATCGATCTGCGCAACGAGTCGCAGGCGACGAGCTACCGTGGCGCGATCAGCCGGCCGCTGCACTCGGCCATGGTCGAAGCGCTCGCGCACCGGAGGGCAGGTGATTCTGCTACTCAATCGCCGCGGATTTGCCACGCACATCCAATGCTCGGCCTGCGGCGAGGTGGTGCGCTGTCCGCATTGTGAAATTGCCTTGACCCATCACCGGAATACCGAAATCGCGCTGTGCCACTACTGCGATTACGAAGTGCCGGCCCCGCGCCGCTGCCCGGCCTGCCACGCGCCGGGAATCAACTACCGCGGATTGGGAACGCAGAAGCTGGAAGAAGAAGTGCGGGGCAGGTTTCCCGAGTATCGCTGCCTGCGAATGGACACCGACACGATGCAGGAGCACGGCAGCCACGAGCGGGCACTGGCCGCCTTTCGCGACGGCGAAGTGCAAATCCTGGTGGGCACGCAGATGATCGCCAAGGGGCTCGATTTTCCCAACGTCACGCTGGTGGGCGTGGTCAACGCCGATACGGCTTTGCACCTGGCCGATTTCCGAGCCGCCGAGCGGACGTTCCAACTACTGGTGCAAGTAGCAGGACGAACCGGACGCGGAGAGCAGGGCGGGCGGGTGCTGGTGCAGACGTTCAACCCCGACCACGCGGCGATCAAGGCCGCCGTGAAGCACGACTACCGCACGTTCGCCGACCAGGAATTGCCGATGCGCGAGCATCTGTGTTATCCGCCCTTTGCCGACATGGCGCGGCTGATCGTGCGCGGCTCGGTCGAGGCTCCCACGCGCGAGTTCGCAGGCTACATCGCCCAGCGATTGCAGACGGCCATCAAGGAGCGCGAAATCGAGGCCCGCGTGTTGGGGCCTGCCCCGGCGCCGATCCCGAAACTGCGGGGCAAGTATCGCTACCAGGTGCAGGTGCAAAGCCGCGACACCCCCGGATTGCATGCGGTGCTGGCGCAGGCCACGGCCGAATTGAAGCCGCCGGGCGACGTGCAATGGATTGTGGACGTCGACCCTATTGAAATGCTCTGAGCAAATGGGGAATGTGGAGTGGGGAATGGGGAATGACCGGAAAATGACGAAATTCGAAACTCGAAATTCGAAACAAATCCGAGTCTTCGAGCTTCGAGCATTGGGATTTCAATCGAATTTCGAATTTCGGATTTCGTCATTCCCATCCCCTACCTCTGAACCATAGAATGCGGTCATGTCGTACCGTTCTTTCAAGCGCGTGCTCGGCGAAACCAGCTTGGAGCGGAAGTGCCGGTTCCTGTTCGGTGCTTGCCTCTTGGTGCTGATCACCCTGAGCTTCTTCTGGTACGGCACGAAGACCGAGGATCTGGTCACCAAGCAAAACCAGACCAAGGGGCGTTTGTTGGTGCGCACGATCCTGACGCTGGAGCACTGCCAGAAACTCGAGTCCGACTCGGAGTTCAAACCGGTCCTCGAAGAACTCAGCCGCGTGCAGTTGGACCAGTACAAATCAAGCTTCATTCGCCCCGGCAGCAGTTATGACAGCGCCGGCGAGCCGGTTGACCGCTTCGAACGCGAGCTGATCGCAAAGTTCGAAGATGCCTCGCGCCCCAAGTCGCCGGACGAAGCGGTGTGGGAAGCCCGCACGGAAGACAACGGCCGGGAGTATCAATACTTCGAAGCGACGTACGCCTCGAAATCGTGCATCGGGTGCCACCGCACGCTGACCGGCTATCCTGCCGACCTGGCCGAGAGCGATTTGATGGCCGTGGCCAAGGTCGCGCATTTCCAACGCGCCGACGATCAAGGATCTGACGGTGAACCGGGCCATCCTCCTCTCCACGGCCATCGTCACCGTGTTCCTGGCGATGATTGCTTCCTACGTCATCGTCCGCTACGTGATCGTCAAGCCGCTCAAGCACCTTCGCGACGTCAGCGACGCAGTCAGCCATGGCGATATTGAAAAGCGGGCCGAAATCCGCACGGGCGACGAATTCGAAGAACTCGGCACCGCCTTCAACCGCATGCTTCGCCACATGGTTACGGCGCAAGACGAACTGCGCCAGGCCAACGTGAACCTCGACGTCAAAGTCGACGAACTGGCCCAGTTGAACATGCAGTTGTTCGAAATGAACCGCTTGAAGAGCGACTTCCTGGCGACGATGAGCCACGAACTACGCACCCCGCTCAACAGCATCATCGGCTTCTCCGACGTGCTGGGTTCGATCGCTTCGCTGGACGACAAGCAGAAGCGCTACGTGCAGAACATCCAGAAGTCGGGCAAGATGCTGCTGGACATGATCAACGACATTCTCGATCTGGCCAAGATCGAAAGCGGCAAGATGGATGTCCGCCTGGTCGACTTCCGCATCGAACACGTAGTGGCCGCCCAGTGCGACATGGCCCGGCCGCTCACCGAGCGAAAGAACATCGACCTGGTGACCGAGATCGAGCCGAACCTGCCCGACCTGTGCCAGGATCAGGGCAAGGTGCAGCAGATCCTGAACAACCTGCTCTCCAACGCCATCAAGTTCACGCCCGAGGGAGGCCGCATCGTCATCCACGCCAAGCGCGGCCAGGATGGAGACCTGAACATGGTCGTCTCGGATACGGGCGTGGGCATTGCCGAGGAAGACCAGACGAAAATCTTCGAGAAGTTCCGCCAGGGAGGCAATACCGTGCTCCCCGGCGGCGACGCCATGACCCGCGAGTACTCCGGCACCGGCTTGGGCCTGTCGATCGTCAAGGAACTCTGCAAGCTGCTGGGCGGCGAGATTGGCCTGACCAGCGAATTGGGCAAGGGGAGCGTATTCACCATTCGGCTGCCCTGGCGTTATGCCGGCGCTCCGAAGATGGAAACGCCGATGGCCGACGGGTTGGACGACTTGACGAAGCCCCGTCGGGCCGAGTATGAACGACCGCTGGCCAGCAATAAATGACGAATGCCAAATGACGAATGACTAAAGAAATCCGAATGACGAATGCTCAAATCGGTTCGTCATTCGTGATTCGTCATTCTTTCGACATTCGGATTTCGTCATTAGACATTCGTTACCCCGGCGTTCCTCGCATGCCCGTTCCCCCTCATTTCCCGACACGCCTGAAGTCCAACTCTTCACCGACGGAGCTTGCAGCGGCAATCCTGGTCCGGGCGGTTGGGCCTTTGTGCTGCGGCATCCGACCAGCACCAAGGAAGTCGAAAGCTCGGGGGGCGAGCCCGAGACCACGAACAACCGCATGGAGCTGATGGCCGTCGTGCAAGGACTGGAAATGCTCACCCGGCCCACGCACGTCGAATTGCTGACCGACAGCGTCTACGTCGGCAAGGGGCTGACCGAGTGGATGAAAAAATGGAAGGCTAACGGCTGGCGCCGACGCGAGGGGAGCAAATGGGCCGAAGTGAAGAACGAGGATCTATGGCGCCGGCTCGACGCGCTCGTCGCCCGCCATCGGCTGACCTACACTCGCGTGGCCGGCCACAGCGGCCATAAGGAAAACGATCGCTGCGATGAATTGGCCGTAGCCGCGTATCAGCAGTTTAAGAGGAAGTAGTCCGTGTTCAGTAGTCCGTATTCAGTATTCAGTAGTCAGAACCGAGTTGGGAACTCGTGCGGTCAGATCCACGTATAAAAGCCAAAAAGCCGAGCTTTGACAGCTCGGCTTCTTGGCGATTCTCGTTCGAACCCGATTCCGCTGACTACTGGCTACTGAATACCGACTGCTTCCCTTGAATACCGACTACTTTCCTCAATCGCCGTAGCTGTCCATCCCCAGCCTCATCCGCAACTCTTCGAACTGCTGATAATACTTGTCGCTCGACGAGTGGACGTGCTCGGCCTCGGTGATGAATTTCATCTTGTCGTGGCAGTGAACGTTCCGCTCTTGGAAGATGTCTTCGAACGGTGTCAGGTCTTCGCCGTAGACGATCAGCAGCTTGTGTTCGTCGAATTGCACTTCCAGCGGAATGCCGGGGTTGAGCACCGCGATGCCCGTGCAACCGTCGTTCAGAATCAGGTCTTCATAGTCATAAAGCGTGCTCTTGAGCACCGGCATGTCGATGTGCTCGCGGTACAGGTCGACGTGCCCGCGTTGAGTGCGGTTGTGACTCGTCTCGAGGACGACGTCGACTTCCGGTCCCAACGGATCGAGCAGATCCATGAAGACCTCGAACAGCGACTCGTTCGAGGCGGCGCCCATCAATACGGGCACGCTGGCCCGACTCTCTTCGTCGCGATAGACGTCGTGGCGATAGCCCTGGGTTGGCACGACCTGCAAGTCGTAACTCGGGCGGACGGCGTCAGTCAGAGCGAAGTTGCCGTAGCGTACGACTCCCAGATGGGCTTCGAGCTCCTCTTCGGAGAGCCGCTCGAAACTGCTGGTGCCGGGCATGGCTTGCCCATCACGAAATACATTGCGAAAGAAGCGCTTCAAGAAGCCCATGGATTCGGCGATCCTTATGGCTGATTCTGGCTGTGGTTAGTTGCGACTGATTCTTCTTTGCGACTCACGAGAAACCCTAGGTTACGTCCCTCGAAAGTCGACGATGCGTCCAGCGAAGTTGCATAAATGTGCCATTCGACGAACCTCACACCGGGAACCACCTGCTCAACCGACACTCTTGGCTATGAAAGCCGTGGTTCCCAAAGTTTGCCTCCGGCAATGTGCCCCCCCGCGCTGGTGTGTGGCAGGGACACAGAACTTCCACAAGTAGTCTAGCACTGCAAGTTTGCACTGGTCGTCCGGCGGCCATGAATTCGAACCTGGCTTGAACCGGTAAAAGTCCGTAGCTGCCCATGGGGCAAAGTTTTCCAGCGTCCTGGCCCATCTGGAACGCCCCCGGCTGCCTGGACGCCAACGACCAACAAAAAAACGGGAAGTCTTCCGTGGTGCCGCATGCGCCGTTTCGGATAGACTTCCCGTCTTCATAACTGCTACGCACGGCGATGGCCGGGCGTTCACCACCACCGGGACGAAAAATGAAAATCGCCACCCCGCGAACGCATGCCCGCATATACTAAACCGAATAAACGATTCCTCGATGCCGTGGCGGAGTTGTTGCCCGATGCTGCCTAAGGTCTTTTGTCGCCGGCTCGTCTGGTCGTGGTCTGGCGCTGGTAGTGCTAGCAGGCTGCGGAGTCAGCGCGCCGGCCGGCTCTACCTCTCCAACCGATTCGACCGGTTCAATCGTGCCGAGTTCGCAGCCGTTGGCAGCCCAACCCGATAAGCGGGAGACCTGGGACGCCGTCTACATGCAGGGCACGAAGATCGGCTATGCCCAAACGACCGAGGAAACCATCGTCGAAGATGGCGAGCCGCTGGTGCGGATTACGACGGCCATGCAGATGCACGCCCGCAGATACGGCGACACTACCCAACTCTCCGTCAACACCATCAGTTGGGAACACGCCGACGGCCGGCTGGTGCGGTTCGAGAGCGAAACTCGCTTGGGCCCCGAGCCAACGAAGCTCTCGGGCCATGTCGAAGGAAACAATCTGAAGCTGGAAACCACAACCGGCCAGGTTCGCCAGACGAGCACGCTCCCTTGGTCGGCCGAGACAGGCGGCTTCGCGGCTCTCGAGCAATCGCTGCGCCTTCGGCCCCTGGCCCCGGGCGAGCGCAGGTCGATTCGTTCGCTGGTGCCGATTGTTAATCAGTTGGGAACGACCGACCTGGTCGCCCGCGACTACGAAACCACGTCGCTGCTCGACGGCGACCGCCGGCTGCTGCGGATCGATTGCTCGCTGCGTTTGCCGGGGGCCCAGCCGCTCGCTTCAGTCCTGTGGTCCGATCCTGAGGGCGAGGTTCTCAAAACGCTCACGCCGGGAATCGATCAGGTCAATTATCGCACGACGCGCGAAGCGGCCCTGGCCGAGGCGACCGGCCCGGCGCTCGATCTAGGGCTTTCGACCAGCGTCAGGCTCGCCGCGCCGATCCCGCATGCTCACGAAACGACGCTGGTCCGCTATCGAGTTGAATTGGCCGACGGCGATCCGGCCCAGGTCTTTCCCCAGGGTCCGTCGCAGCAGGTGCGTAGCCTGGGGCCACACCTGGCCGAAGTCACGGTGCGGGCGATCCGGCCGTCGGACGGGCGCGTGGCCGGCCCGCAACCGGCCGCGGCCGCTGATTCGCCCCCCAGCGACGCCGACCGGCTGCCGAGTCCCTTGGTGCAAAGCGACGACCCGCTGGTCATGGAATTGGCCCAGGAGGCAGCCGGTGACGAGCGCGACCCCTGGCGTACGAGCGTCCGTTTGGAACAGTTCGTCAAGCAAACGATCCGCAGCAAGAACTTTTCTCAGGCCTTCAGTTCGGCCGGCGAAGTAGCCCGCACGCGTGAAGGCGACTGCACGGAGCACGCCGTGCTGCTGGCAGCCTTGGCCCGTGCGCGTGGAATTCCAGCACGGGTGGCCATGGGCCTGGTCTATTCCGAACCACCGGGCGGGGAGCCGATGCTGGCCTTTCACATGTGGACCGAAGTTTTCATCGCAGATCGCTGGATCCCGCTGGATGCAACCTTGGGCCGCGGCGGCATCGGGGCGGCCCACTTGAAACTCGCTCAATCGAGCCTGGCCGGCGCCGACGCCCTGGCCGGCTTTTTGCCGATCGCCCAGGTGTTGGGCCGGCTGCAAGTGACCGTGTTGAGTGCCCAATGATCCGGAATTCCGCACCCCCGTTGCAGAGATAGCGTTCGCCGGGCATGATAGACTCAACTGGAAGCTCTCGATAGTCACGGCGGTTTTTTGCGAGCAGCCGTTTGTCGATCGATCCTCAAACGCTTCATTCCGAGCAGTTCCTGAGCATCGGGCTGCTCATCCAGCAGGGTGTGGAAACGCTCCTGGCCCGTTGGTGCCAGCGAGCAATCGCCGAGCAGCCTACGGCGCCGCGCGTCCATCATGTCGTCCTGCAAGACCAGTTGCGCAAGCTGCTGACCGCGTTAGGCCACGGCCTGGTCGTGTGCAACGATCAGGACTCTGCCGCAGCACCATCGTCGTGGCGCTTCGAGCACGGCGAACAACGCTGGGAAGCCGGTTGGGCTTTGTCCGAAGTGATCCGCGATTACCAGATCCTGCGTTTGGTAGTCGTCGACTTTCTCGACGAGCGGCTGGATCGTCCGCTCTCGACTCGCGAAGTGATGGCCGTCGGCCTGGCGATCGACGAAGCAAGCATGGCGAGCGTCGAAGCGTATGTGAGGTACGGCGAGCAGATGCGGCAGGAGGCCGTAGAACTCCGCATTGGCCTGGAGCAGCGCACCAGCGAAGCCTTGCGCGAAAGCGCTGCCGAGATGGAACAAGCCCAACGTCGCACGAACGAGTTCCTGGCTACTCTGGCCCACGAGCTGCGCAATCCGCTAGCTCCGATTCTGTTCGCCGCCGAGACGGCCCGCATGCAAGGTTCGCCCGATCCGGCAGTCGCCGAAACGTGGCAAGTGATCGAACGCCAGGTTCAGCTCATGAGGCGACTGGTGGATGACTTGCTCGACGTCACCCGGATCTCGCAGGGCAAGATGCGGTTGCGCCGCGAGTGGATCGACCTGAGCGCAATTTTGCGCAGGCTCGGCAGACCTGCGATCCGCTGGTGCAAAGCCGCTCTCAGCAGTTGCTGGTGAATTTGTCGGGCGAAGGCTTGCAACTCGAAGCCGACCCGGCCCGGCTGGTGCAGATCGTGTCGAACCTGCTCACCAACGCGGCCAAGTACTCGCCGGCGCACAAACGCATCTGGCTGGAAGGAAGTCGCGACGGCGCGGAGCTCGTGATTCGCGTCCGCGACGAAGGGGTTGGCATTGCCCCGGAATTGCTGCCCAACGTGTTCAAGATCTATTGGCAGGTGGACCGATCGGTGGACCGGTCTCAAGGCGGTTTGGGGATTGGCCTGGCCGTCGTGCGCAGCCTGGTCGAAATGCATGGCGGTTCGATCACCGCGCACAGCCACGGGCTGGACAAGGGGAGCGAGTTCGTCGTGCGTTTGCCGGTCGGCGACGGCCGTTCGCAACCCCAGCCGAGCAGCCCCCAGACGCATGCGACCTACGCCCGCCGCATTTTGCTGGTCGACGACAGCGCCGATACCAGCAACTTGCTGGCCATCTTGTTTCGCCACCAAGGGCACTCCGTGACGATCGCCTCCGACGGGCAGCAAGCGCTGGCGGCGCTCGACCAGTCGCTCCCCGACTTTGCCTTCATCGACATCGGCCTGCCGGACATGGACGGCTACCAACTGGCTCAAACCATTCGAGCTCGGCCGGGCGGTGATCGGATCGTGCTGGTCGCGGTGACGGGCTACGGCCAGCCGGAAGATCGACGTCGAGCACTCGAAGCGGGCTTCGACGACCACCTACTGAAGCCGGTCAAGCTCGACGACCTATCCGAGGTTCTCATCCGCCAGCGATAATTCGCTTTGAGAGTGACTCCTGCCTGCTGCTCGGTCGGCGTGCAGTCTCACTTGGGCAGCGTGAAATCGCCGATCCACAACTGGCTGGAGTGGTCTGCCGACCGGTTGCTGGTCCACATCAACCGGCTGCCGTCGTGCGAAAAGACCGGCAGCACGTCGGCTGACGCGTGGTCGGTGATCCGAGTGATCGGGCCCGGGGCGATTGATTCGGCCATCTTCGTGTCATGCGCATCAGCCACAGGTCGTAGTTCGGCCGCGCCTTGGGGTCGGAATGATCGGCCCCGGTCCAGATGATGTACGGCTCGGTCGGATGCCAGTAGGGAGCCCAATTGACGGTGTTCGGATTGTCGGTCAGCGGCGTTTCGTTCTTTCCGTCCACTCCGATCACGTAGATCTGCAGAAAGCCCTCCTTGCCGCGGTCGCTGCGGAAGACGATCCAGCGTCCGTCGGGCGAGAAGAACGGGCCGCCGTCGTAGCGCGGGGCATTGGTCAGCCGGCGGACGTTCGAGCCGTCGGCATCCATCAGATACAGTTCCGGATTGCCGTCGCGCGTGCTGCAAAACACGATCTGCTTGCCGTCGGGCGAATACGAGCCCTCGGCGTCGTAGCCATAGGTCGTGGTCAAGCGGGTGCAGATGGCTGCCGTCGGGATCGGCCTGGAAGATGTCGGTATAAGGGTCGAAGACCCATTCGTAGCGGCGATGCTTGCCGGTGCGAGCGTCTTCGGCCTGCTGGTCGCGTTCGGCCTTTTCGGTCGCATCGAGCTTGGGATCCAGATGGCTCGAAGCGTAAATGATGTGCCGGCCGTCGGGGGAGAAGTAGCTGCACGTCGTTCGGCCCCGACCGGTGCTGACCATTCGCGGCGTGGCTTCCCCTGCGAGGGTTTGCATATAGATCTGGTAGAAAGGATAGTCCTTGTTGACCGCCTGATAGATGATTTGCTTCTCATCCGGCGAAAAGTAACCTTCGCCGGCTTTGACGAAGCCTTGCGTCACCTGGCGAACGTTGGCCAGATACCTGGCTTCGATGGAATCGTCCGCGCACGACTGGTCGAACCGCCGCCAGCGGCGTCAGCAATGCACAACAGACCAGGAACAGGTTTCGCACAAACATGGCCATGGGTTCTCGCGTTCGCGCTCGGGAGGGGCAGGTAAGTGATTTGCGTTGGGTTGCCGCCGTTGATTATAAGGACAGCAGCCGATTCCAAGTAAGCCCCGAGCTACCCGAGCCGGGGGCATGAGCCCCCGGATTTCTCAACGCACCTAAAACGCAACTCCCCGACGAACCGAAAAACCTGCAACGTATGCCAGCCATGAAAATCTATACCAAGACGGGCGACGACGGCGAAACCGGCCTGTTCGGCGGGCCGCGAGTTCGCAAAGACGCTCCTCGGATCGAGGCCTACGGCACGGTCGACGAGTTGAACGCCGTGCTGGGTCTGGCCCGCTTGGAGACCATGCCCCCGGAAATCGAGAGCCTGCTGGCCCGCGTGCAGAACCAACTGTTTAACTTGGGGGCCGAACTGGCCACGCCCGCAGCCAGAGAAACTGTCGATCGCCAGAATCGGGCCGGCCGAAATCGCCGCCCTGGAAGCAGGCCATCGACCACCACGAAGCCGACGCTCGAGCCCCTCAAACAGTTCATCCTGCCTGCCGGCGTGCGCGGCGCGGCCCTGTTGCACCTGGCCCGCACCGTTTGCCGTCGGGCCGAACGCCTGTTGGTGACGCTGGCCGCGCTGGAACCACTCTCGGGCTCACTGGTGATCTATCTCGAACCGGCTGAGCGATCTGCTGTTCGTGCTGGCGCGGGCGATCAATCACAGCCAGGGGCATGCCGGACGAGCCCTGGCGGCAGGACGGCACGGTTTAGCCGGCCTTCCAACCTCGAAACACGGCACGAACCTCGAATTCCCACTCCCCAGCGGCTTTACGCTTCGTCGCTCGATCGCTACGCTTTGGGGCTGAAGTTTCGCGTGGTCCGTCCCACGTTCTCTCTTGGAGCGGCCAAGGCGGCGCGATACTTCGGCGGAGTTGGATCCTGCGCGGACTGCCAACCGTGGGAAGGGCGGTCTGCGTACGGAGCAGGATTCCAGTCGTCAGGAGTGGATTGCTATGGCTGCGTGGAAAACTGGAATCATCGCGCTGGTGGCACTGACGTGCTGCCTGAGTTGGAGTTCAATTCTGTGGGCGGCTGACGAGAAGCCGGTCGATGCGGCGGCAGCGCATGCACCGCCGCCAGGGCCCGCCCTCGATAAAGGCGATCAAGCCTGGATGCTGACGTCGTCGGCCTTGGTGCTGATGATGACCGGCCCGGGCCTGGCCCTGTTCTACAGCGGCCTGGTGCGAAAGAAGAACGTGCTGGGCGTGATGATGCAGTGCCTGTTCCTGATGGGCCTGATGACCGTCATCTGGGCGCTCTACGGTTACTCGCTCTCGTTCGGCGGCAGCCCCGGCGAATCGACGTTCAGCAATTGGATCGGCAACGGCGACTACGTGTTGATGAAAAACGTGCAGGGCGAATTCAAGCTGGTCGAAGGAAAGGGAGTCGTCGATTTCCCCTTGGAAGGCAGCATCTCCCGCCTGACGCACATGGTGTATCAGTGCATGTTCTTCATCATCACGCCGGCCCTGATCTGCGGGGCCTTTGCCGAGCGGATGAAGTTCAGCACGATGGTGGTCTTCATGATCCTGTGGGGCACGTTCGTCTATTGCCCGTTGTGCCATTGGGTCTGGGACTGCGGCATCCTGGCCTACGGCAAGCGACACGCCAGTCCTGCGCGGAGCGCTGGATTTTGCCGGCGGCACGGTCGTGCACATCAGTTCGGGCATCTCGGCCTTGGTCTGCGCGCTGGTGATGGGCCGGCGGCTGGGCTTCGGCCACGAGCCAATGCCGCCGCACAACCTGACGTACACGGTCATCGGCGCGGCGCTGCTGTGGGTCGGCTGGTTCGGCTTCAACTCCGGCAGCGCCCTGAACGCCAGCGGCCTGGCGGCCAGCGCGCTTCGTGGCCACCCACTTCGCCGCCGCAGCCGGAGCGGTTGCCTGGCCGGTCATCGAGTGGATGACTGCGCGGCAAACCCACCGTGCTGGGCGCCTGCTCGGGCGCCGTGGCCGGGCTGGTCTGCATCACGCCGGCATCCGGCTACGTGCAACCGATGCCCGCTCTGATGATCGGGGCGGCGGCCGGCGTGCTGTGCTTCTTCGCCTGCACGACGCTCAAGACCAAGCTGGGCTACGACGACTCGCTGGACGCCTTCGGCGTACACGGCGTGGGCGGCACCCTGGGCGCGTCCTGACCGGCGTGTTCGCCACGCGGGCCGTCAACGACGTCGCCGGCGGCAAGGCTGTCGGCCTGCTGGAAGGCGGCTCGCTGCTGGTCCCGCAGATCGCCGCCGCGGTCCTGACCTGGGTTTATGCGGCCGTGTGCTGCTTCATCATCCTGAAAGTTCTGGACGCTGACGCATGGGCCTGCGCGTTTCGCAACAGGACGAAATGCAAGGCCTGGATTTCAGCCAGCATGGCGAAGAAGGCTACATCTTTATTTGACCCGCTTCCGTTGGATTGCCACGCCAGGGGCATTAAGATAATCGGGCTACCGGTCCTGGCGGCCGCAGCCTACGGCGAGGTCGTGACCTTGCACCGATCCATGGGACCTGTTGATCGCCGGGCCCGAAGGAGACGCTGCATGAAGAAAGTCGAAGCCATCATCCGGCACTTCAAGCTGGAAGACGTCAAAAATGCGCTCAGCGAGCAAGGCATCCGCGGCATGACGATCACCGAAGTCCGCGGTTTCGGCCGGCAGAAGGGGCACACCGAGATGTACCGCGGCACGGAGTACTCCGTCGATTTTGTGCCCAAAGTCAAAATCGAAGTCGTGGTCCCCAACGACGGCGTGCAGAAGGTCATCGACACGATCATGCAATCGGCGCAGACGGGCCAGATCGGCGACGGTAAGATCTTTGTCCTGAGCCTCGACGAGACCGTCCGCATTCGGACCGGCGAGACGGGCGAAGAAGCCATCTAGCAGTCTACGCCGATCAGAAACTCCGCGACCATCTCCATGCCTTCGCCCCCGCAGCTTCGCCAATGTCGTTGCCGCCCGGCAACGGCTGGCCGAGGGGCGCGAAAAGCTCCACCAGCGGCACCAGCGCAGGCTCGCCCGGCATTCAGGTCTGCCGGGCCATGACCGAACTGTTCGACGCCCTGGTGCTCGACCTCTACCGGGACGCGCTGGTCGATCTGCACGAAGACCACGAAGACGGGCTGGCCACGCAAATCGCCCTGGTGGCCACGGCGGTTATGGCCGCGCCGACATCGCGCCCTATTCCGACGTCGACCTGATGATCCTCCACGAGCCGGCGCGCTCGGACGGGTCGGCCCGCTGGCCGAGCGCCATGGTCCGCGACGTTTTCGACATCGGCCTGGTCCTCGGCCAGAGCGTGCGCACGCCGCAGGACGCCTGGACGCTGGCCCGCGAAGACGCCACGATCTGCACGTCGCTGATCGAATCGCGGTTCCTGGCCGGCAGCGAACCGCTGTTCCAGAAATTCACCCGTCGCTTTCAGCACCCAGGCTCTGCGGCGGGCCAAAGGCCTGATGTCGGCCATCGAACAGTCGCGCGGCGAAGAACGCCGGCAATTCGGCGAGACGGTCTACCTGCTCGAGCCCAACGTCAAACGTTCGCCCGGCGGGCTGCGCGAGATCCAGTTGTTGCGCTGGATCGGCTTCGCCCGATACGGCAATGCCGATCCAGACAGCCTGCGGTTGATGGGCCACCTGGATCGCGAAGACTACGAGCAGCAACGCGCCGCGTTCGAGTTCCTGCTGCGGCTGCGCAACGAGATGCACTTTTCCGCCGGCAAGTCCAACGACCAGCTCGACCGCGCCGAGCAGCTGCGCATTGCCGCGGCCTTCGGCTTCCAGGGCACCGAAGGGCTGCTGCCGGTCGAGCAGTTCATGCGGCAATACTTTCGGCACACGAACAGCGTGAGTGACATCGTCAATCGCTTTCTGATCGGAGCGCACGCGGTCCGGCGTGGAAGCAGTTCCTGGCCCCGCTGTTCAGCCACCAGTTCGAGCGAGATTACCGCGTCGAGCCGTATCAGATCACGGCCAACAAGCGCGGCCTGGAGAAGCTGTCGCGCGACCTGGCCGAGATCCTGCGACTGGCCGACGTGGCCAATCGGTACGACAAACCAATCTCGCACGCCACCTGCGAAGCCATCCGCGCCGCGGTTGCCCGGCTGCCGGCCGAGGTCTCGCCTCGGGCTGCCGAGCGCTTCATCTCGCTGCTGACCCAGCCTGCCCGACTGGGCGAGTTGCTGCGGCACCTGCACGGCATGGGCGTGCTGGAGAAGATCATTCCGGCCTTTGCCCATGCCCGCAGCCTGCTGCAATTCAACGTCTATCACAAGTACACGGTCGACGAACACTCGATCCGCGCCGTGGCCGAGGCCACTCGCTTCCAGCATGACTCGGGGCCGCTGGGTTCGGTCTACAAGCATCTCAAACGCAAATGGCTGCTGCACCTGGCCCTGTTGATCCATGATCTGGGCAAGGGCTATGTCGAGGATCACAGTGAAGTTGGCCGGCGGATTGCCGAGGAAACGGCCGCCAGGCTGAGGTTGTCGCAGCGCGACACTGAAACGCTGATATTCCTCGTTCACAAGCACCTGATCATGTCGCACCTGGCCTTTCGCCGCGACACGAGCGACAATCAGTTGATCGTGCGCTTCGCCGTCGAAGTTGGCTCGCCCGAAGTGCTGGAAATGCTGTTCGTGACTGTCGGCCGCGGACCTGGCGGCCGTCGGGCCGGGCGTGCTCAATGCCTGGAAGATCGAGGTGCTGGCCGATCTCTTCCATCGCACCATCAAGCATCTCGGCGGCGAGGATCCGGCGCTCGATCTGCAGGCACGGCTCGATGGCCGCCGCGACGACGTCATCACCTTGTTGAAAGACGATGACGACCGGGAATGGTTTGAGAAGCAGTTGATGGCCTTGCCCGGCCAGTATCTGCAACAAACGGCGCCGGACCAGATCGTCACCGATTTGCGGCAACTGCGTGCCATCGCGCCGAACCAGGCCGTGGCCGCTGGCCGCTACCAGCCGGAATCGCGAACGGTCGAGTATCAGATTGGAACGTACGAGAACATCACGCCCGGCGTGTTCCACAAGCTGACCGGCGCGCTGTCAGGCCAGGGACTGCAAATCCTTTCGGCTGAGATCAACACCTTGGCCGACGGCCTGGTGTTCGATCGCTTTTGCGTGAACGACACCGACTTTGTCGGCGAGCCGCCACTCGAGCGGTTGGCCGACATCAGCCGGGCACTCATTCGGGCGATCAGCGAGCCCTCGCAGCAGTCGCCGTCGTTCCGCCGTCTGTGGCGGCCGGCCGATGCGCGGAGTTCCGCCACGCTGACGCCGCTGCCAACCCAGGTCCACACCGACAACAGCAATTCCGAACGATTCACGATCGTCGATATTTTCGCCGCCGACCGCATGGGGCTGCTCTACAGCATCACGCGCACGCTGTTCGAGTTGGGGCTCAGCGTTTCGGTGGCCAAGATCGGCACGTATCTCGACCAGGTGGTTGACGTGTTTTACGTCACCGATCAAAACGGCCAGAAGATCGAGCAGGAGGATCGGCTGCACGAAATTCGCACACGTCTGCTGGAAGCCGTGGCCGAGTTGGAACGCACCGAGAACGAGCAGGCCCAGCAAAAGGCCTTCGGCCGGCGGTAGCGGAGTCAGCGCAGATCAGGTGCTTCGGAGTGTGGCACTGGCTCCGCCAGTGTTTCCCCCAAAGCCCTTGGCTTGCAGCCGAGGCCTCTGCGAAGACTTCAATGGTTTGGAAGTTCCTAAGCTCGCTCTTCGATCACGAAATCGCCCCTGCAGGCAGGCCATGCACAAACGGTAGCTCCGGGTATTGCTGCATCGGCGGTTCGCCCAGATAAAACCGAGCCGAGGACCATGGCCAGTCAATGGCCTTTCGACAAAGGCCACGTTTGACAGGATTCAAATGGATGTAATCGAGCGACGCCGTGATCGCCTCCGGCGAAAAAAGATTCCTGTCAAACCCGGGGCCTTCCTGCCAGAACCGAAAGCACGTCTTGCCGGGCCTCTCCCGGACGACGAGCCGATCCAGTAAACGACCGCCCGACTCGCGCAATTGGTCGTGAACTTGCTGGGAGAACGGCTGCTTGACTCGAGCCAGGAAAAGACTTATCGAGCACTCGGCGTTAACCGGACCGATTAAAAGATGTACGTGCTCGGGCATGAACACGAAGCTGATGAGTCGAGCCTGGGTCTCTTCGACCGCCGCATCGAGACACTTCGCCAATCGCCGCCGCCACACGTCGTTCGTCAGCAGGGGCATTCGGTGAAAACAGGAAAACGTCAGCTCATGCAAATGTCCGGGTTCGTGAAAATGCCGGATGGATTTGCGGTGTGGCATAATAATTACGCTATGGCAACTGCATGCTAACGCCAAGGAAGCGATGGGCAACGAAGAATGGCTTTATTACTGAGGGTTGAACCGCAAGCCAAGGGCTGGAAGAAGCACTGGCGAAGCCAGTGGCACACACCCGTGGCACTTTTGCCTCCAGAGGAAAACGTCCGGCAAACTATTCCGCCGGACGCGGCAGTTCCGCGGGTCTGGGCAACTCTGCCCGTTGCTGGTCTGCATGCCTGAAGCCAGCAGGCTGGATGCCGGGCCAGGCGGCTATCTCGTCGCCCAACATGGCCTGCCGCCAATGGGCTTCGAACTCGTCGAGCGATTCGCCCACCAATCGTTCAAACCGCTCGCGGGGATCTGCGCAAGGCCGCCCGCTTGGAAACGTATTCGTCCATGGCCTTCGTGCCCAGCAAGTTCAGATCCTGGGTCAGATACTGAGCCACGCCCCAGGAATACAGATAGCTGCGGTGCGAAGTCTCGGCGTCTTGCGGTCGGGTGACCAGGAAGCCCTCCTGATCGGAACGCAGCAATTCATCGAGCGCGAGCGGATTACCGCTTCGCAAATCGGCCCGTAAGTGCTGCAACAGCATCGGCGCCGGCCCATCGAAATGCAACGTGTCCCCTTCGAGTCGGCCATTTTCGAAGATTTGAGCTAGCCCCTCGTTCAGCCAACGGGGCACGTCGTAGTGGTCGTGCGGATAGACGTAATTTTCCAGGTAGGCGTGGAACGCTTCGTGGTAGAGCATGGCGAAGGTTCGCTGGCTGGCCTGTCGCAACGCAGCCGAGGCCTGCTCATCGGCCATCGCCAGGTTGCGCAACATTTGCCCTGTCTCGCGATCGACTTGCTGTCGGCGCGAGCGGGTCATATCTTGCAGTTCATCCTGTGGTACGCCCTGACGCTGTAACTTGCGGCTGGTCTGTTGGATCGCCACCCGATCCTGCTCGGCTTGCTGCTGAACTTCTTCCCGATACGACCGCACGTTTTTCAGCCGGCGGGCGAACCGCGGCAGTTCGAGACCCGCCATGACGGTGTTATCGATCGGCGAATAAAAGGCCGGGTTGGCCATATCGGTGCCGCGCCGCGCGAGCAGCGCATGGTATTGGGCCGGTGAGCCCCAGAGCACGATCTCCAGCTTGCTCTTCGGCTTCTCACGCGGCGGCAACATCAACTCGTAGGCGCCGAAGATCTGCTCCATCTGCACGACCGAGCGCCGCGTGGTCGTGTCGTCGGCCGAACTGTCGAGCAGGAAGTACGGCCCTCGATAGCGCGAGACCGGCCAGCCGCCGCGCCGCGCCGGATTCAGGACGAGCCGCTTGAGCTGGCTGTCACCAAAACGATCGCTCGAACGAAAATCATGCACCAGTTGCGCGAGCTGTTCGTGCTCGTCGGCCGGCAACTTCTCGATCCGAGCGACGACCCTGCGCCAGATCTTGCGCGGAGCCACCGACATCTCGGGAGTGCCCGGCCGAATGATTTGAACGAACTTGATCGCATCCGGACCGATCGACTCGATCAGGCCGCGGTAACTGCGGCCGCTTTTGAGAAAGACCTCTTCCAGAGTCTGAGGCGCCGCCGGCACTTTCTGAGGCAGGGGAGCGAGTTCGGCTGGCCGCGGCGGCTCGACCGCCCAAGCCGAGAAACCTGTCAGGCCAACAACCACCGCGACGAACAACACCGTATGTTGCATCACTGCGCGTTGCATCGGAGGGCATCCGTCGAGGGCCGGCTTTGCAGCCAGGCCCGACACCGGGGGGCAGGGTCCAATTCGCTGAACCCTATTACGATACCAGATCCCGAACGGTTCGAAATGCCCCGGGGCACGTCACTGGCTGATCTGAATTCGACCAAGGAACCGGCAGCCGATCAGGTAGGAAGGCGGCTGGCCCTCAAGCCCGATCTCCTTGAAATGGGCCACGGCAGCCGTCAGATAGATGACGTCGAACGCCGAGGCCAAGGCGACCACCAACCGGGTATAGGTGGGGGGGGCATCCGCAAAAAAAGCGATGCCGTTGGTCGATAAGTCCTGGCACTGCACCTGGTGGAAATGTTCCCGCAGCGGCAGTTTATCGTTGACGTAGGGCGCAATCGATTGAACCGTCGGGTAGCTGCGGCGAGCACGTTGTCGGCGGTCCGCTTCCTCGGCATCGGTCGGCAGCTCAACCGGCTGCACCTTGTGCATCATTTTGAAGAAGCCGGCATCTCGCGACTCGGGAGCCAACATCGCCACTGCCCCCGGGGGGGAGGCCCTCGCGCTGATCATCGTTCGCGCCGGCACCGCCTGGATTTGCCTACAAGCGCGAACACTCAATTACTAGAACATAAACGGGCAACCGGCAAACGCCCGTTACGGGATTTGACGGTCCTAGCGAACGCGAGGGGGAAAACGCCCTGCGATCGGCATTCAATCCGGGTTCGCTTAGGACGTTGTCCCCTGAAGACCAAACCCGGTTCGATAGTCCTTCCGCACAAATCGCTGGGCATCGGAGCAATTCGTCGCCCGGAGACTTTCGGCATCCCACTCCAGCGGCTGGCCGGTTCGATAGGCGACCGTGCCCAATAGCACAGTCTCGGTCAAGGCGCCCGAGTAATCGAAATTGCAGGTCGTCGGCGTACCGTGTTTGCAGGCCTCGACCCATTCGTTCCAATGCCCGATCGAGCGGGCAATCGTCACCGGGGGCGGCGTGAAATCGGCAAACTTCTCCTGCGGATACAGAACGTACTTGCCATAGTCGGCGGCCAGCATTCCCTGGCTGCCGACGAACAGCACGCCCAAGCCCCAACTGCTCAGGCTCTTGCCCGAGCGATCCGTGGTTTGTTTGACCAGGTCTTCGTGCGCGCCGCCGTCCGACCAGCAGAACTTCACCGGCGGCTGATCCCCGCGAGCCGGAAACTGGTACTGGGCTTTGACCCAGGCAGGCGTGCCGTCAGGATGGACCGGAGGGCCCTCGGCCGCGACTGCCGTCGGATAGCGCAGCTCCAAGGCCCAGAACGGCAAGTCCATCACATGGCAGGCCATGTCGCCGAACGTGCCGGATCCATACTCCCAGAACCGCCGCCAGTTGGCCGGATGAATGCTGGGTGAATAAGGCCGCTTGGCTGCCGGCCCCAGCCACAAATCCCAATCCAGGTTGGCAGGCACCGGTTTGTCCCAGGCCGTGAACCGGCCGTCGGACCAACCTTTGTTGCACCAATTGTAAACCTCGCGGACCGGCCCGATCGCCCCGCTACGGATGACCTCGACGACACGGCGAAAATTCTCGCTGGCATGAACCTGCGTCCCCATCTGCGTGGCCACTTTGTGGCGAGCTGCCAGCCGAGCAATCGTGCGGGCTTCTTCCACCGTGTGCGTGAGCGGTTTTTCGCAGTAGACGTGCTTGCCCAGCGTGATGGCGATCGATGTGGCCGGGGCATGCGTGTGATCGGCCGTCGAAACAACGACGCCGTCGAACTGCTGCTGAGCATCGTCCAGCAGCCGGCGGTAGTCGCGAAACTGCTTGGCTTGCGGAAAGCTCGCGGCTGCTTTGTCGAGGAAGTTCGTATCCACATCGCACAGCGCCACGATATTCTGGCTCGTCAATTGCTGTACGTTGTGCCAACCCTTATTGCCGGCGCCGATGATGGCCAGGTTCAGCTTTTCGTTCGGCGAACTGCTGGGCGCGGCCGGCGCCGAACCGATATGGACGCCCGAGGCCAGCGCAGCAAGTCCCGCAGTACGGGTCAGGAATTGACGGCGGTGGATGGCGTGAGACATGGATGAGTCCTCTATATCGTGGTCAGCCGTGGAACGATCGAAGTAAACAACTCGCTTTCCAAAATGTCGATACTCTGTAAACAACGTCTCGAAGTTGAACGCTTAATCTTGTGCCGCGATCGATGTCTTCTCGGGAGTGCCTGAAAATCAAGGATGCCTCGCAACGTACCACAGATTATAAGATGCAACGAGCAATGCGACGAACGAAACCACGGCGAGCGCACTGATGTAGTGGGCGGAGATCCATCGCCCGATTGCATAGGTTGCATCTTCGCCGCACCACTCAGCCTTATATTCGCAGGCCTTCACAAGATCGATTACTTTATGATTGCAAAGCATGTAGACGCGCCCCCCGACGGTCCGGCCTGAGATTTCGCCTACCACATGCAGAAGGCCGAAAGCAGCGAACGCTGCTAACAGTAGGTTCACAACGACAAACGTAATCTTTGAGAGCATAATTTCACGCTTATCGAGAAATCTTGCCTAGCTTCAATCCAGTCATTCGAATTTTGCAACCACCGCCCCGCAATGCACGCCCCAATCTCGATGCTCTTTCACGGCCGTCGAATAATAGACCGTCAACACCCGGCCGTCCTTCAATAGAACGCTGCTCGGGTATCCGCAGTCTTTACTGACCGCGTCGTCGACCAGCACTTGCCGCTTGTTCCAATCGAAGACGCCATCGACCGTGCTTACCATGGCGCGGACGCCAAAGCCTTCGAGTCGATCGCCGACGGTCATCAGCACCCGCCCATCGGCCAAGCGGCAGAGATCGGCCGGATGAACGGAGATGGGCGTCACCTCGCGGGGCGCGTCCCAGCTCTGCCCGCCGTCGTGGCTCTGCGTCGTCCAAACCGATCCGGCGCGGGAACGCATGGCCGCCAACAATCGGCCAGGAGAAACCTCGAGTAGCGAGGTTTCGTTGAATTGACCATAACTGGCTCCCAATTCAGAAAGCCGATTCCAGGTCTGCCCCTGGTCGGTCGAGCGATAGACGTAGCTGTGGTCGGTGCGTTTGCTCGCCAGCGGCCCGCCTCCGACCGCGCCGCCATACAGGGCCAGCAGCATTGAGCCGTCGCCGAGCGTGACGATCCGACCAAAGGGGCTGCCCCAACCAATGTCCGCAACATCGATCGCCACCGGCGCCGACCAAGATCGGCCGCCGTCGCTGCTGCGCGTGACCCAGGTGCTGGTTGGCTTGTTGCTGTTCAGATCGTATTTGCCATCGGTATACATTTCCGTGCGATAGAAGGCGACCACGATCGTGCCGTCGGCCGCCTGACCCAGCGCCGGGTTGCGATCGTCGGCCGGCGAATCGACTACAACACTGGGGGTCGTCCAGGTCCGGCCTTCGTCGCTCGAAAAGACCATATCGAGCCGGCCCTCGATTCCCAAGTGCGACGCACCGCCTCGAAGGATGACGGCGATCCGACCATCGGCCAAACGCAGCGCGACGGGAAAATACCCTTGCTTGCTCACGACCAGCGAACGTTCGACTGCCGGCCTCGTTACGGCAGCCGAGTCGGTTTCCGCCGAACGGACTACGGATGCCAGAGAAACCAGAACGACGATCAACACCAGGCTGAGGCGTGCGCAGTGCATGAAGTGACTCCAAGCTTAGGGCGGGATGCGAACCAGGCGGGCAGGGGCGCTGAGTATAGACGCTGCGCAGACCGGTTGCCAGCGCGGCGGCTTTCGCCGCCCATTTCGCCGCGTGCGCTCGCGCCGCGCTGAGCGTGCCAGAGGATCGTCCGTGCTCCAGGCCTGTGGCCTTAGGCCCGGGGCGGCGGCGCGTTGCGGCCGCGCGTTGATGGCCGCGCGTGATAGATATCGGACCCGTCCACGCGATACTGTTGCGCGGCTGGGAACTGGTTGAAAACCGGTGGCGGTTGCGGAGCTTCCGAGGTCGTTGGCTGAGTGGCACTGCCGCGGCCAAAGTGCATTAGCAATCCTGCCAGCAGCACCATCTGCCCGACAACCATGATGGGCAGGCCCAGGTTCCAGAGCTCGGTGCGCTGGCCCAGCCAACCCCAAACCGCCAGCAAGGCCCCGCAACTCAGGCCGCTCGTTCCCACGGCAGTCAACAGCCAGGCAATCCCGATGGCAATCGGGTGTCGCCGGCGCGGCGTTTGGGGCGGCGCAATCGAGATCGGCGCCACAGGCATCATCGGGTCGAAGCGAAGCGTCTCGTCGAGCCCCGCACCCGGCCGGCGACCGAGTTGCAACACGCGCTCGGCGTGCCGCAACTTTTCGTTCACTTCCCACGGATCGTACAGCGTCCGGGGACTGACCGGCGTTGGATTCTCGGCAGCGATCGAATTGCGAGCATGGGCGGGCGTGCCCGCAGCGTCCTTCGCCGCGCCCAGCAATTGACCACAGCGCATGCAACAGAACTGCTTGTCGTTTTGCGACAAGACTCCGGGAATATCCTGGCGGCAGTTCTTACACCACATGCGTTGTCGGCGATTGCTAGCAGATGTTCGAGAATCGATCACCTTCTCAATCGTCTGCTGCGGCCGACAAACTGCAAAGATTCCGCAGAATTTGCGGGCGGTTTTGGAAAGAGTCGCAAATTCGCGGCCAACGGTCGCCGGCTCGCGCCGGCGCGACCAACCGCCGCGGCCTTATTTGTTGCCAGCAACGCTGGCGGGCTCCGCTGGGGTCACCGGCGGTTCGTACCATTCGCCTCGCAGCCAGCGAACGATCACTTCCAATTCCTGCGGGCTGAGCCGATTCCGCTCCGGCTCGGCAAACTCAGCGAACGATGGCATGCGATCGTTGTTGTCGCCGTAGAATCGCTCGCCCGATGGATGGCGAATCATGCCGTCGACCCAAGCGGTCGACCCCCAGCCGGTCAGGTCGGGGGCACTTCCCAGATCGCCAGCCTCGCGGAATTTGTGGCAGTCGGTGCAATGCGTCTCGATCAGCTTTCGGCCTTCGGCGATCAGCTTCGTGTCGCGGGCGTCCTCGGCGGCTTGCGGCTTCAGACCCGCTTCGGCCGAGAGGGCCGCCACGATCGCCCGCACCTGTTTGGGGTCGGTCTTCGTGAGCGTCTCCTTGACGAACTCGACCATCTCGCCCTTGGCATGGCTGGTGGTGCCGAAATAGCGAGGGCCGTCGACCTGCCGCGGATCGAGCAACCCAAAGAGCCACGAGCGGCTGCCGAAACTGTACAGGTTGGGGGCCGAAGCCTTTTCGGCCGCGATGCCCTGACCGCTGGGGGCAACGTGGTCGTGGCAGATGCCGCAATGCGTGGCAAACAATCGCGGACCTTGCAGCTTCGGATCGCCACGCATGAGCGAAACGGCGCCGGCCGGCGGAATGCCGCTGGGTGAACGCACCAGGGCCAGCGCCCGAGCCGCGTTGGCTTCGGCTTCTTCGACGGCCGCCAGGTAGGCCTCGGACTCTTCGAGCGCCTTCTTGTTCTTGCTCTTCAAGTCGAACTTGTGGCCGGCAATGATCACGTCTTCCGCGTTATGGTCGTCGTACCAGGCCTGGGCCGTGAGGAAACCGACGCCGATCAGCAGGCTGCACAACAAACCGACATTGAACCAATGCCCCAGCTTCCAGCGGCCGACGATCGGCATCAGGAACAAAATGCCCATCACCACGCCGGGCACGACCAGCGCCCCAATGACTTCGGTGTCGCCTTCGAAGTACTTGAGGAACTGAAACAAGAACAGGAAGTACCACTCCGGCCGGGCAGCCGAATACTGGTTCGCTGCATCGGCCGGTGCGCCGAGTTCGGCGCCCAGATAATCGCCCAGCCGCGCGTCGGGGGCGTGCGCGTGCCCGAAGATGGCCGGTTTGAAGACGAAGAACAACACCACCGCGAGCACCGCCAGGCAGGCCACGGCGTCTTTCAGCACCTGGTCGGGCCAGAACGTCGTGTCAGGACGCCGCGTCGGATTCGTGGCATGGATGCCGTGGCGGCGGAAGATGGCCACGTGCAGCACCAGGAAGCCAACGAGCAATCCCGGCAACACGCCGGCATGCAAGGCGAAGAAACGAGTCAGCGTGTAATGCCCGTAGTCGCTGCCGCCGACGACGAGTTGTTGCAAGTCGCCGCCCACGACCGGCACCAGGCCCATCAGGTTGGTCGCGACGCGCGTGGCCCAGTAGCCTTTCTGATCCCAGGGGAGCAGGTACCCGGTGAGCGACAGGCCGAGCACAATTTGCATTAATATCAGCCCCAACCAGAAGTTCACCTCGCGCGGGGCTCGATACGCGCCGTCGATGACGACCTGCATCAGGTGCAGCGCCAGCAGCACGACCATGGCCTGGGCGGTGAAGTGGTGCAAGCCGCGCAGCAGCCAGCCCCCGAGCATCTCGTACTGGATGTAGGCCACGCTCTCCCAGGCGGTCTGGCCGCTGGGGCTGTAGCACATCCACAGAAAGATGCCGGTGATCACTTGCATGCTGAAGGCAAACACCAAGGTGCTCCCCCAGACATATCGCCACCGCGCGCCGCCCGGAATTCGCTCGTAGAGCGCTTCGTGCAGCAGGTCGCGGATCCCGGTGCGATCGTCCAACCAGTTGAGTAAAGCCATGATGCCTCAGAAATGCTAAATGATAAGTGCTAAATGCTAAATGATGAGTGCCTTCCATTTATCACTTATCATTTAGCATTTAGCATTTCCCCTTACGCTTTTTCTTTCTTCTCGGCGATGCCCGTGTAATAGTTGGCAAATTTGACGAACACCACCTGCTCCTTGCCCTGGGCGCGGACTTCGCACGGCAGGCTGTCGAGATCTCGCGGAGCCACGCAGGGCATCACGCGCTTGCCGTCGATCTCGAACGCGCTGGTGTGGCAAGGGCATTGAAACTGGTGGCGATCCGGCTTGAACGCCACCATGCAGCCGGCATGCGGGCAGGTGGCGTTGAAGGCCTGCACCGTATCCGAACCGGGGAGCCGCCGCAAAAACACGGCGCCGATCGGCTCGTTGGGAAACAAATTCCAAGCGTCTTGGCGGCTGGCCACGACCGGAAACTGACGCGGCACGCCGTCGGCCGGCAACGAATCGAGTGCGGCCACGCGCAGCTCGCGAGCCCCGCCGCTACGACGCCGAAGCGGATCGAAAAACGTGGCCAGCCCTACGGCCAATGGCACCGTGCCCACCAGCGCGCCGATGAGTATGGCCAACGCCTTGGTAAAAAACCCGCGGCGCGGGGGCGAAAACGGCGCCATCGACGGACGCCCTGCGGCGGCAAGCGTCGAAGCAGGTTTTGCTTTTGTAGAAGAAGGGAGCGGGGCCAGGGGAATCTCGTCCATGGCGAAATGGTCCTTCACCGGCGAACAGGTGGCGTGAGAACAATCAGAACAACGCGGCAGGCAATTCTTTCGGGCGGGAGCAAAACCGCGACCGCCGATCGATTCCTCGGTTAGCTCTGCTCGCAGAGCGATTCCATAGCCCCGACGATCGATCCGTCAGTCACGTTGCCGACAAAATTATCGCATCGCCGCTCGAACCGCGTCAAGCACTTTCCGTTGGGCCTCGTCGACCGGCCCAGGCAGCGTGGCGCCGGCTGCGGCCTTGTGCCCGCCGCCGGCAAACTGCTCGGCCAGGCGGCTGCAATCGAGCGTTCCGCGACTGCGTAAGCTGATCTTCACATTGCCATCGGCCAACTCCGAGCAGAACACGGCCACCTCGGTCCCGGCCACTTGCAACGTCATGTTGATGACGTCCTCGGTATCCGAGGCAAGGGCGCCGGTGGCGGCGAAGTCTTCGCGCCGCACGTTGGTATAGATCAATCGCCCGCCCAAATCCGTTTGGGCACGTTCGATCGTGCGTCCGATCAATCGCAACCGGGCCAGCGTATCGCGCTCGTACAGCGCCTTGTAAATGGCCGCCGGTTTGACGCCGGCGTCGGCCAGTTCGCCCGCGCAGCGGTACGTATTGCCGGAGGTCGAAGCAAACCGAAACCAGCCGGTGTCGGTCGCCAGAGCGGCAAACGCCGGTGTCGCAATCGCCGGCGTGAGCTTGAGCCCCAGCGCGTGTACGGCGTCGACGACCAGCCGGCCCGTGGCTTCGGCCGTGACGTCCTTGAACATTTCGGCCCCCAATTCATCATCGCTCACGTGATGGTCGAGCACGATCTTCTTGGCCTTCAGGGCGCGGAACACGTCGCCCATCGGCCCCAGTTGAATCCAGGCGCTGGTGTCGAGAATCATCGCTACTTCGACGTCGGCCAGTTCGGCGGGCTGAACGTCGACATGGATGGCCTTGATCCGGCCTTCGGGGTCGAGGAATTGCAGGTTCGGCGGCGTAGCCTGGCCGTTGACGATGCGCACCTGTTTGCCGAGCTGTTCCAGCGCTCCGGCCATTGCCAGTTCGCTCCCCAGGGCGTCGGCGTCGGGACGCACATGGCTGATGAGCAAGAACCGCTGATGTGAGCGGATGACTTCGACAAAACGCGGCCAGTGAATCGACATGGAATGAATCCGTAAGTAGTTGTCAGCGGCTAGTGGTCAGTGACTAGTGATTTGTTTTCAGTGGGGGATCTGAGCCGGGGGCGTAAGCCCAGCCATTTGAAGCTGTCACTTTCTATCTGGGTTACGGGCTTGCAGGACACGAAACGTAGAAACGTGGTTGCCGCGATTGCCGCTCTTCCGCGGTTGCTGTTTGCGTTTTGGAGACCAAGAGTGGGTCGCGAAGGTCGAGAGGTTGACGTGTTTGGCCAGCCGGAGCAGCGCCTTCGCCAGTTCCTGGTTGGCCAAGTCTGCGAATGCCTGCGTCCAATGGCGAGCTGGAACGGCGATTTCCATGCCGCGAAGCGTCGCCGTGATTTCGTTCGCCAGATAGTACGTCGAGATCTTTTTCGGAGCTGTCTTGCGATGGGCTGCCCGCATCGCGGCCTTGACGATGCTGAGCAAATTAAACGTCACCAGCGCCAAGCAAAACGCCAACAGTGCCGCTTTGGGATACCCCAGCGTGTTGACTTCGCCACGCAGAACTGTGGCCAGATCTTGGAACACGGTTTCAATCTTCCAACGCTTGCGGTACAGATCTGCAATCTTCCGCCCGTTCACCTTGGCCGGCAGATTCGTCAAGATGTGGATGAATTGCTCTTTGTCGCGGGTCGGGCTGCCCAAACGGACCGTGATCCGGCGGACCGTCCAAGCAGTGCCATCGGGACGTTTCAACGTCAACGCCTGCTCGTACACCGTGCCGGTCTCAGTCGTGCCCAGCTTCTTGCGTCTGCCAACCAGCTCCCCGCGAGTATTGCCCATGTGCTGTCGGATGGCAAAGTAGGCCTTCCGGGAGTCGATGCCGTCCAAGAAAGAGGGAGTGCAGAAATTGCGGTCTGCCATCCAGCAATCACCGGCTTCAATGATCTTGAAGAGTTGTACGGACAACGGGCGTTCGTTGGCGTGCCCGTCTTCACAGGCGATAACTTCGACTGCCAACATCACTTGCGGATCAAGCACCACCAACGCAATGCCGGGCAATGCGGCGGCACGGGTGCCACGCAACTCGGCGATGCGATGATCCGTACCCGCGAAGCGGTTGCCATCCAAAATCCGGAGTCGATAGCCAGGCAGCAACGCCTGTGGCTGGGCCTTCATCGCGACGAAGACTTCGGCAAGGCTCTTCGCCGTTTCGTGGACCAATTGCTCCGAGACGCACGGCTCAACACCACCCAGCTTTCGTAAACGGCCCTAACAGAAACGCCGATCTCTTTGTCCGCGCGATACGACGCCAGCACCGATTTGTGATAACGGCAAACTACGCCCGCCAACAGGTTGGCGACCGTGGAAAACAGCAACCGGCCCTCGTACTGTTGCTTGGCGGCGTCGGAGAACAACTTATCAAGGCGAACGGGCGCGAAAACGTTCTCCATGGCGGCACGAAACATGACGGTCACGGGGCTCGCGCCTACGAACTGCTCAAAGATTTTTCTCAGGAACATAAGGCACCTACCTGTGGACGATTCAAACACCACAGAAAGCGTTGCCACATCGACCGAAAAGACAAGCCCATGCGAACCTGGGACGCCGCTAGCAGCCGGCACCGACAGCTTCAAATGGCTGGGCGTAAGCCCTCGGATTTCTCGAACTTCTAAAAAGCTCCGATCCAACGCAGTCGTCATGCTGCCCCGACAATCTGCCGCGCAACGGCCACATCGAGTTCCAGTTGCGTCCGCAACGCATCGAGTCCGGGGAACGGACGAACGTCGCGAATTCGGGCCAGGAAATCGACCTCCAACGGCTGACCATACAGTGTGCCGTGAAAGTCGATCAAGTGTACCTCGACCTTCAAGGCGTGTTCGCCGAACGTCGGGTTGGGGCCGATGTTGATCGCGGCCGGCCATGATGCCATTGGTCGTGATCGCCAGGCCGGCATACACGCCCACGCCCGGGCAGTAGCGTGTCGATGGCGTCGACGTTGGCCGTGGGAAAGCCGAGCTTCGCGCCGCGGCCGGCGCCGTGCGTTACCATGCCGCGAATCCGGTACGGGCGGGTGAGCAAGTGGCAAGCCTCTTCGATGCGGCCGGCGGCAATCAGCTTGCGGACGCGCGAACTGGAAACCATCTCGCCGTCGATCTCGACCGGCGGCACGACTTCCAACGCAATGTGGGCCTCGGTGGCAAACTGGCCCAGCGTCTCGATCGTTCCCTGGCGATTGTGGCCAAAAAAGAAGTTCGGGCCTTCGACGATCGCTTTGGCCTGCAGGGCGCCGACCACGATCGATCGAAGAAATCGCGCGGGCTGAGGGCCAGCAGCGCTTCGTCGGTCGGATAGGCAATCATGGCGTCGACGCCCAACTCGTCCAAAAGCTCGGCTTTGCGGTCGGTCCAGGTCAGCGGCGGCGGCGCGTGGCTGGGACGCAGAATTCGCACCGGGTGAGGGTCGAACGTGAAAACCATGCGCCGGGCCCCGCACGCGTCGGGCCTGGGCAATCAACCGGCCGATGATCCGCGCATGGCCGCGATGCACGCCGTCGTAGTTGCCGATCGCGATGGCTCCCGAGCGGAATTCGTCGGGCAGGTGCGCCAGTTCGCGAAAGAGTTTCACGCGTTAAGTGCTTTCAGGGCCGAATGGTAAGAGCAATTGCTAAGGTTTGTATTATGGAAGTCTGCGGCACGAGGGTCAACCGGCTGCACCCGAAGCAATGCAGGCGTTTGCGTGGCCCGGATGCGCGATTTACACAATCGACTTCGGCGATTGGTTGCCAACTGCACAGCCGACGTTGCCATCGACACAATGGTTACGATCCGGTTAGGGCCTGGGTCGCCGCAAAGCCGGTCTTTGTGCTATGTTGGAACAACAACTTGACCGCCCACCAGGCTGACGCCAGGACTGCACGCGACGATGGAAGAAAAGCAATTCTTTCTCTCCCCCGATCTCACGCATCGGCTGGCGGCCATCGATGTCGGGACCAACAGCCTGCGGCTGATCATTGCCGAGGCCCTGCGCGGGGGGGACTACCGGATCCTCGACGAAGAGAAGGCCACGACCCGTTTGGGCAAGGGCCTGGCCGCGAGCGGCAAGCTCAATCCGGACGCCGTCGAGCAGTCGCTGGAATCGCTGCGGCGGATGAAGCAGATCGCCGACGGATTCCAGGTCCGCGAACTGCGAGCGATCGGCACCTGCGCCGTGCGCGAGGCTTCGGACGGCCAGGAATTTCGCCGCCGCGTCAAGGAGGAAGCGGGGCTCGACCTGGTGATCATCAGCGCCGAGGAAGAAGCTCGGCTGGCTTTCTTCAGCGTCGCCCGCAATTTCAATCTGGAAGGCAAGAACGTGGCCGTGGCCGACATCGGCGGCGGCAGCACGGAGATCATCCTGGCCTCGGGCAACTTTATCGAAGCGCTCTGCACGACGCCGCTGGGCGCGGTGCGCGATGACCGAACTGTACGGCGGCGGCCAGCCGCTGAGCGTCGAGCAGTTCGAAGAGCTGCTGCGAAGCGATCGACCGCGAGTTGCGGCGACAGCACGCGCGACGTGCTGCTGGAGCCGCACCAGCTCATCGGCTCGGGCGGCACGTTCACGACTCTGGCCGAAATCGTCATGGCCGGCAAAGGGCAAACCGGCCTGCCGCTACGAGGCTGCGAAATCACCCGGGCCGAAGTGCGGCACCTGCTGGACCGGCTGCGCAAGATGACGCCCGAAGCCCGTCGCAGCCTGCCGGGCTTGAGCCCCGATCGGGCCGACATCATCGTGGCCGGCGTGGCGATCATCGACCGGCTGATGCGGCACTTCAATCTCAACCGCGTCATCATCCACGACCGCGGCGTTCGCGACGGCTTGCTGTTGACGATGATTGACCGTTCGCTCGGCTCGTCCAGCGATAACGTTCACGACCGCGAAGCCGCCGTCGAGCGATTCGCGGCTCGTTGCGACAGCGATCCGGTACACGGCAAGCAGATTGCCCGGCTGGCCGGCCTGATCTATTCGCAGCTGATCGACCGCTTCGGGCTCGACCCGCATGATCGGACATTGCTGGAAACGGCGGCCCGGCTGCAGGACGTCGGCTACCTGATCAACTACGAAGACCACCACAAGCACAGCTATTATCTGATTCTCAACAGCCGGTTGGCCGGATTTCAGCCGCAGGAACTGGAGCTGATCGCCAACATCGCCCGCTACCATCGCGGCGCCGAACCGAAGAAAAAACACGACAATTTCAGCCAGCTTTCGCCGCGCGATCAGATCCGCGTGCGGCGGCTCTCGTCGATTCTGCGCCTGGCCGGCGGGCTCGACCGCTCTAATAGCCAGCAGGTTCGCAGCGTGGCGGTCCTGCCCAACGGCGGACGCTTGACCTTGCAAGTCATCGCCGACGAATTGCCCGAGGTCGACATTTGGACCGCCCAACGTCGTAGCAGCTCGTTCGAAAAGGCCTTCGGCGTCGACCTGGAAATCGAATGGGCCGGGCAGCAGGCTGCTGGTAGCGTATAGGGCAAAAAGTGCATCAGAGCAGGACGCCAGCCATTTCACCACGACACGGCCGGGGTTTCCCGGGGTTATTATATGAGCGTGGTGACGCCCGATGAAAAACTACGGATCAAATCACGAATACTTCGATGAGCTTCTGCGCCTCGCTGGGCGGATGGAGCAATGCGGCCATCTCAAGGCGGCATCCGAAGTGCGATACGGTCTTTCTTGCCTAAACGGGCTTACTGATGGATGGGCAATGCTGATGGATTCGTTGGAGCAGGCGATTGCGCATCACGGGGCGAATCTGCCGCCCGATCAAGTTGCTGATCTCGAAAGCGCGTTCGAGGCGGCGAGGAATGCGGTCTACAGACTGCAAGCAGTTCGGCGGTCGACGCCACAGGTCTTTCGGAACTGCAAATTCAAATTGGCCGACTAGCGATATGTAAGATAAAACTGAGGCGACACGATGCGTCCCAGAGCGAGGTAAACGGATGGCAGTTCAGCGCGTTTTTATCAAGCAAATCCGCACTGCAAAACAGCGCGCCGAGGATCGCGCCATTCGTGCCAAATTCCAACGAGAAAAACCCTCGTTGAACGAGTTATCGGCCAGCGGCGATCTCTCGGAACTCATGCAGCTCGGCGAGTTCCAGAGCTTGCGTATTGCAGTCCATGAACTCAAACGGCTTCGCGAGACCGCCGACCTTAGTCTGGGTGATTTGTCGAAATTGACCGGGATCACAAAGGCGGCATTGAGTCGGCTGGAAAACGGGCGCAATCTAAATCCGACGCTCAACACATTGCAGCGTTACGCCGCTGCCGTCGGGAGACAGGTTCAGCTTGCAATCGCTGAGCCCGTTAAACCTCCGCGGAAAAATGCCCGCCGTAAAACCGCTCCAACCTAAGCTCTGAAGTGAGTCGCTTGATGACAAGAACATCGCCGTTCGGGTTTTGTCTGGTAATTCTGTTTCTTGGCGCCGGCTTCGCGATCGCTGCCGATGAACCTCCGCGGCCGAATATCCTCTGGCTTACGAGCGAGGATCATGGCCCGCATTTGGGCTGCTACGGCGATACGTTCGCCACGACGCCGAACGTCGACGCCCTGGCGGCCAAGGGAATGCTCTATCGGCATTGCTGGTCGAACGCGCCGGTCTGCGCCGGCGCGGACCACGCTCATCTCCGGCCTGTACCCGCCCAGCACGGGCGGCGAGCACATGCGCAGCATGGTGGATTTTCCGCGCGAGAAGCAAATGTTTCCCCAGTTTCTGCGCGGGGCCGGATACTACTGCACCAACAATGCCAAGGAGGATTACAACCTTCGTAAGCCCGGCCAGGTTTGGAACGAATCGTCCAAGAAGGCGCATTGGCGGAACCGCGCGGCCGGGCAGCCGTTCTTTGCGGTCTTCAACAGCGAGAAGAGCCATGAGAGCAAATTGCGCGTGCGGCCGCACGAACAGATCCACCCACCAGCCCAGGTTCGCGTGCCGGCCTACCATCCCGACACGCCCGAGGTGCGCCAGGACTGGGCCCAATACTACGACACCGTGACCGAGGCCGACGCCGATGCGGGCAATCGCCTGCGCGAACTGGAGCTCTCCGGCCTCGCCGCCGACACGATCGTGTTCTACTTTGCCGATCATGGCTCGGGCATGCCGCGCAACAAGCGCTGGCCGCGCGAGTCGGGCCTGCACGTGCCGCTGGTGGTGTTCATTCCGGAAAAGTTCAAATCGCTCGGCGGGCCCGACTACAAAAGTGGCGGCTCATCGGACCGGCTGGTGAGTTTTGTCGACTTCGCCCCCACGCTGTTGAGCCTGGCAGGCATCGAGCCCCCGGAGTGGATGCAAGGCCACGCCTTCCTGGGCAAGTTTCAACAATCGCCCCAGCCGTTCGTGTTCGGATTTCGCGGCCGGATGGACGAGCGCTACGACCTGGTGCGCTGCGTGACCGATGGCCGGTTCGTGTACATTCGCAATTTCCGGCCCGACAAAATCTACGGGCAGCATCTCGACTACATGTGGCAGACGCCGACCACGCGCGTCTGGGAGCGGATGTTCCAGCAGGGCAAACTCAACGACGCTCAAGCGGCCTTCTGGAAAACCAAGCCGGCTGAAGAGTTGTACGATTTATCGACCGATCGCGACGAAATCGACAACCTGGCCGGCCAGTCGCACGTTGCCGAGGTGCAAAACAGGTTGCGCACTGCGCTGCACGACCAGATGATCCGGATTCGCGACGTGGGCCTGTTGCCCGAAGGCGAGATCCATCGGCGTAGTGCCGGCAGCACGCCTTACGATCTGGGACACGACGCGGCGAAGTATCCTATTGAAAAGATCCTGGGCATGGCCGAGTTGGCCTCGTCGCGCGATCCTGGTTCGTTGCCGGCGCTGAAGTCGGCGTTGGGCGATGCCGATTCCGCGGTGCGCTATTGGGCCGTGCTTGGGCACTTGATGCGCGGCGCCGAGGCTGTGCAGGCCGACGAGGCGGAGTTGCTGCAAGCGCTTGACGATTCATCCCCCGATGTGCAAATCGCGGCCGCCGAAGCGCTGGGGCGTTATGGTAAAGAGATTGACCTGCCGCGCGCCGTTGGCCTTACTCAAGAGCGACGCGGATTGGGGCCGTCGCGATGTCTTCACCGTGCTGGCGGCGCTCAATGCGATCGACGCCCTGGGCGCGAAGGCCGATCCGTTACGCGATTGGATCGCTCAGCTTCCCGATCGCGGCCCGGTGCCGGATGCGCGCTATGCGACCTACATCCCGCGGTTGTTGGAAAAGCTGCGAGAACGTTCAACGCCGGCGCGATAGTTCAGCTACCGGCAAGCTGCGCTTGCCGCTCGCCTTGGCTTCTCGCTGCCTACTGCCCGCTGCCTACTTTCTCAAACCCTGCCGGCAGGAATCGCAACAAATCGCTCGCAATCAACGACACCTGGCCGAGTTCAGCAGCCGCCAAATCGCCGGCCAGCCCGTGAACGAAGACGCCCAGCCGGGCAGCATCGAAGAGCGACAGTCCCTGGCCAATCAGCGCCGTGATCACGCCAGTCAGCACGTCCCCCGTGCCGCCGGTGGCCATGCCGGGGTTGCCGGTCGTGTTGTGCCACGTCTGCTGGCCGTCGGTCACCAAGGTGTGATGCCCTTTGAGCACCAGCACCAGGCCGCAGCGCAGGGCCAGTTTTGCGGCCGCCTCTTCCAACGGCCCGCGATCCTGAGGAGCATCGGCGCCCAACAGCCGGCGGAATTCGCCGCCGTGGGGAGTGAGCACGCGTGGTCCGGCGGCACGATCGAGCACGTCGCGATGCTCGGCCAGGGCCCACAACGCATCGGCATCGAACACGGCCGGCGCTTCGAAACCCGTGTAAAGATGCGGAACCAGCGCAGCCAGATCGTGCGAGCGGCCCAATCCCGGACCGCAGCCGATGGCCGTGGCCTTTTCGGCCAGCGTCAGGATCTCAGCCCGCGCGGCGCTGCTGAAGCGTCCGTCGTCGTCGGCCGGCAATCCGGCCGTCATGTACGAGGGCTCGAATTGGGCTACGATCGGCAAGCAGGGCCGGGGCACGGCGACGCTGACCAGGCCTGCGCCGCTGCGCAGGGCCGCCATGCCCGACAGGGAAATGGCCCCCGTCATGCCCAGCGAACCGCCGACGAGCAAAGCTCGGCCGTAGTCGTACTTGGAACTCTCATTCGATCGGGCGGAAAGCCGCGGCAGATCGGCCGGAACGTCGACAGGTTTCGCGGTCATGGGGCAGCCTTTCGCGCTTTGCGGGCGATCAGTCCCGCGACGTAGCCCCCTTTGAAGCCCGCGTCGATGTTTACTACCGACACGTTGGCGGCGCAGCTATTGAGCATGCTCAAAAGTGCCGCGATGCCCCCCAGGCTGGCGCCGTAGCCAACGCTCGTAGGCACGGCGATTACGGGACAATCCACATAACCGCCCACGACGCTGGGCAGCGCCCCCTCCATGCCGGCGATCACCACCACCGCGTCAACCCCGGCAATCGCCGGCAGCCGCTCGGGCAATCGGTGCGGACCGGCCACGCCGACGTCCGGAATCATCGTCACGCGGGCGCCCATCCAGAAGAGCGTTTCCATGGCTTCTTCGGCGATCGGCAGATCGCTCGTGCCGGCAGTCAGCACGGCCACATGGCCGCCGGCTGGCTTCAGTTCAGTGCCGGCCGCCAAGGGAATGCGAAACGTGCGGGCCGTGGGGTTATAGCGTCCCGTGGGAAACAACGGGCCAATGGCCGCGGCCTGTTCGGTGGAAATCCGCGTCGCTAGGACATCGACGCCTGCGGCGATCAGCGCGCGAAAGATCTTTTCCAGGGCATCGACCGACTTGCCCGGTCCGTAGACGACTTCCGGAAAGCCACAGCGTCGTTGCCGGTCGAGATCGACCTTGGCCACGCCGACGTCGGCCGTCGGGCCCACAGCCAGCCGTTCGACCAATTCGGCCACGGTTAGTTCGCCACGTAACAGGTTCTCGGCCAATCGGGTGATCTGTTCTCGTTCCATACGAGTCATCGTAATCCGGGGCAGGGGGGAGCCAAGACGCCCAGCGCCCTCTTCCACCCGGGCCGGTCCAGCGCTTATCTTTAGGGCTCGAATGAGAGGGCCTTTGGGATCCCCCGCGAAGCTCACCAGGACATAGCACCATGGAACGTTACGAAGCCCGGCAGGCAGGCCTGCGCAAACTGGTCAAGAAGGCCGGCGCCGAAGGTATTCTGATCACCAGTTTCACCAATGTCACCTATCTAACCGGCTTCACCGGCGACGACAGTTACCTGCTGCTCACCGACCGTGAAGCGATCCTAATCAGCGATCCGCGGTATACGACGCAGTTGGAAGAGGAATGCCCTGGCCTGGCGGTGCATATTCGCTCGACCAGCAAGAATATTCTCGACGCCACGGCTGCAGTGTTGAAGTCGGCCAAGACAGGCTCGCTGGCCATCGAAGGCGAGGCCATGACCGTCACGCAGCACCAGCGGTTGGCCGCGAAGAGTTGCATCCCCACCGTGGTTACCACCGGACTGGTCGAGCAGTTGCGCGAGATCAAAGACAAGTATGAAATTGCCGAAATCCGCGAGGCGGCCCGTTATGCCGAGCAGGCATTTGCCGTGTTACGGGCGACGCTCCGGCCTCAGCGGACCGAAAAAGAGGTGGCCGACGACCTGGAACACCAGATTCGGCTTTTCGGCGGCAAGGGGACCAGCTTTCCGTCGATTATCGCCGTGGGGCCACGGGCGGCGCTGCCCCACGCTCGGCCGACAAACAAGACGATAGGCTCGGACGACTTCGTGCTGGTCGATTGGGGCGCGACGGCCCGGCATTACAAGAGCGACTTGACGAGGGTATTGGTGACCGGTAGAATCTCGCCCAAACTCGAACGTATATATGGAGTTGTGCTCGAAGCTCAGATGCAAGCCATCGCGGCAATCCGGCCCGGGATCACCGGCCGCGAAGTGGATGCCGTGGCTCGCAAGGTAATCACCGACGCCGGTTTCGGCAAACAGTTTGGGCACGGCCTGGGGCATGGCATCGGATTGGACATTCACGAGGCCCCGCGGTTGAATTCCGCCAACGATAAGCCCTTGAGACCCGGCATGGTTGTCACGGTCGAGCCGGGGATTTACTTTCCTGGCTGGGGTGGGGTGCGAATCGAGGACGACATCCTGGTAACCAAGACCGACCACGAGGTGCTGACCAGCGTGCCGAAGCAACTGACCGAGATGGTAATCCACTAGTCCCGCGAAACCCAGACAGCGAATCCCAGACAGCGAATTTCAAATTGCAGCGAATTGCAACTTCAGCCGGAGAAGAGCGCGTCGACGAGCGACGCGGCTGATTTCTTCGGCGATTAAAACCACCTAGCGTTTGGAGAACTGGCATGTCGAACCCCCCGTCCGGCTCGGGCGACATCTTTGACGTGCGGCGCATTCGCCGCCTGGTCGAATTGATGAACGAGCACGAATTGGGCGAAATCGAGCTTCGCGACGGAGACGTGCGCATCCGCCTGCGGAAGCATCAAGAACCGGTCATTACGACCTACGAGCCGCGAACGCCGGTGGCGGCCGCGCCGATGGAAAGCCGGGCTGCCGCCCAGCCATCGGCCGCTCCCAAGAGCGAAGAGCACATGGCGGTGATCAAGAGCCCGATGGTGGGCACGTTTTTCGTCTCGCCCAGCCCGGAAGCGCCGGCGTTCATCAAGGTCGGCGATCACGTCGGCCCGGAGACGCCGGTCTGCATCATCGAGGCCATGAAGGTCTTCAACGAGATCCCGGCCGAAATGGCAGGCCAGATCGTGGCGGTCCTGGTCGAGAACGGTGCCCCCGTGGAGTTCGGGCAGCCGTTGTTCAAGGTCAACACCCGGCAGTAAGCTCCAAAAGCAGTAGGTTCGAGAATCGGCAGTAGGCTCCAATAACCGCAGGCTGCAAGAGCGTCCATGTACAAGCGAATCCTGGTTGCCAACCGCGGAGAGATTGCGCTGCGGGTATTTCGCGCGTGCCGCGAAATGGGCATCGAAACCGTGGCTATTTTCAGCGAGGCCGATCGCGGCGCCGCGTATCTCCAGATGGCCGACGAGGCCTACTGTGTCGGGCCGGCCAAGGCCGCCAACAGCTACCTGAAGATCGACCGCGTGATCAGCGCTGCCGAAATCGGCAATGTGCAGGCGATCCATCCTGGCTACGGGTTTCTCTCGGAGAACGCCCACTTCAACGAAGTCTGCCGCAGTTGCAAGATCGACTTCATCGGCCCCACGCCCGATGCCATGCGTCAGTTGGGCGACAAGAACGAAGCCCGGAAGCTGGCGCGCACGGCCAACGTGCCCACAGTTCCCGGCAGCCAGGGACTGATCACCGATGAAAAAGACGCCATTCGCGTGGCGCACGAGATCGGCTTTCCGGTGCTGATCAAGGCCTCGGCCGGCGGCGGCGGACGCGGCATGCGCGTGGCTCTGAACGACCAGGCGCTCAAGCCTGCCATTCAGCAAGCCCAGGCCGAGGCCGAAGCGGCTTTCGGCAATTCGGCCATCTACCTGGAAAAATACATCGAACACCCGCGGCACGTCGAAGTGCAGATCCTGGCCGACCTGCACGGCAACGTCGTGCATCTCTGGGAGCGCGACTGCTCGATGCAGCGTCGCCATCAGAAGGTAGTCGAGGAGAGCCCCGCGCCGAACTTGTCGGCCGAAACTCGGCGGGCGATCTGCGAATCGGCCGTGCGGCTGATCAAGACGGCCGGCTATACCAACGCCGGCACCGTCGAGTTCATCGTCGACAAGCAAGGCAACTTCTATTTCATCGAAGTCAACGCGCGGATCCAGGTCGAGCACCCGGTTTCGGAAATGGTCACCGGCATCGACCTGATCAAATCACAAATTCGTGTTGCCATCGGCGAGCCGCTCCCGTTCAAGCAGGAGGACATTTGCTTGAGCGGCGCGTCGATCGAGTGTCGCATCAATGCCGAAGACCCGGCCCGCAATTTCCAGCCCTCGCCCGGCAAGATCGAAAGCATGATCATCCCCGGCGGCTTCGGCGTGCGTTTCGATTCGCACGCTCACACGGGCTACACGGTCTCACCGTATTACGATTCGATGATCGGCAAACTCATCGTCCATCAGCCCACCCGCGCCGAGGCCATTCAGTGCATGCTGCGGGCCTTGCGTGAGTTGCGCGTCGAGGGGATCAAGACCACGGCGCCGCGGCAAATCGACATTCTCAGCCACCCGGCGTTCCAGGAAGGCCGCGTCGACACGACGTTCATCGAGCGAACCTGGCCTGTTGCGTAGTATTCAGTAGTCGGTACTCAGTAGTCAGCGATGCTTACAACTGACTACTGAACACTACTTATTGTTGCTCTCGGGGCTCACGTCGTAGAATAGATTTCAATCGCATTGCCCCTCGTTTGGAGTTCGCACATGAGCACAAGTCCCCTATCACGGCCACCGCAAACGCAGTCGAGCATTCGCCGTGTCGCGATCCTGTTTGCCGGCGGTCCTGCCCCGGCTGCCAACGCCGTGATCTCGACCTGCACCGTTTCCTTCCTGCGCAACAACATCCAGGTCATCGGCATTCTCAATGGCTACTCACATCTGGTCGAGTACCGCGAAGACCATCCGCTGGTTGAAGGTCGCGATTACGTCATCATCAACCACAAGATGCTCCGCCGCACGCGCAACAGCCAGGGGATCTTGATTGGCACGGCTCGCACTAACCCGGGCAAGGACGTTTCGAGCCCCGATCATCTGGCCGATCCGGCCCGCACCGCTACGTTGCAGACGGTTCACGCGGCGCTGATCGTCGATCGGCGTCGATGCCCTGGTATCGATTGGCGGCGACGACACGTTGAAGAGCGCCAACAAGTTCCGCCTGTTCCAGGAGCACCTGCCGGCGGATCGGCCGCGGATTCCGGTCGTTCATTTGCCCAAGACCATCGACAACGATTACGAAGGCATCGATTTCACGTTCGGCTTCTTCACGGCCGTCGAGACCTTGGCCGGCGAAATCCGCAACCTGCTGGCCGACGCCGAAGCCTGCCGTGGCTACTTCCTCACCGAAACCATGGGCCGCAGCGCTGGTTGGCTGGCCTACGGCTCGGCAATCGCCGGCGAGGCCAGCCTGGTGATCAGCGTGGAAGACATCTACGGCAAGTACGAGGACCAGGAAACCGCGACGAACCCGAAAACCGGCGAAGCCAAGACACGCAAAGTCATGAAGGTCGACGAAGTCGTCAAGCGCGTCGTCCGCACCATGCGCGTCCGCGAAGAAGAAGAGGGCAAGGAATACGGTGTGATCGTCATGGCCGAAGGTTTGGCCGAGTTGCTCCCCATGCGCTACCTGGAAGGCATCCCGCGACGACCACGGGCACATCGCCATCGCGCAATTGAACTTCGGCCGGATGTTCGCCAAGTTAATCATGGATGAATACAAGAAGCAGACCGGCAAAACCCGCAAAGTGAACGGCCTGCAATTGGGCTACGAAGCCCGCTGCGCTCGGCCGCTGGCTTTCGACGTGATGCTGGGCAGCCAGCTGGGCGTCGGCGCTATCGAGCCCTGGTCGAAGAGAAGCTCAATGGCGTGATGGTATCGGTCGCCGGCCAACTGAAGCTGAATTACGTTCCCTTCGATACGCTCATCAACCCCGAGACGCTGGTCACCAAAGTCCGCTACGTCGAACCGACCAGCGATTTCCATCGCCTGGCGCGGTTCCTGGAAACGTACGTGAATGAATGACGAAATTCGAAACTCGAAATTCGAATGAATGCTCAAAACTCGAATGTTCGAATTTCGGTCGTTCGAGTTTCATTCGAATTTCGAATTTCGTCATTCGAATTTCCTACAGCGTGCCTTTGGTGCTCGGCACCCCGCTCGAACGCGGGTCCAATTCCACGGCCATCCGCAGCGCCCGGGCCGTGGCCTTGAAGATGGCTTCGCTGATGTGATGGCTGTTGCGGCCGTGGTGCAGCACGACGTGCAGGTTCGCCAGCGCGTTGGCCGCCACGGCTTGCCAGAAGTCTTCGACCAGCTCGCTGTCGAAGTCGCCGATCTTCGAGGCTGGAATCGGGGCCTGGAAGACCAGGTAATAACGGCCGCTCAAATCGATGGCCGTCGTCACCAATGTCTCTTCCATCGGCAGCGTGAAGTGGCCGTAGCGGCGAATGCCCGCCTTGTCGCCCAGCGCCTGTCGCAGGGCCTGGCCCAGGCAGATGCCCGTGTCTTCGACCGTGTGGTGCTGGTCGACGTGCAGGTCGCCGTTGGCCCGGACCTTCAGATCGATGGCCGCGTGCTTGGCCAGCAGCGTGAGCATGTGGTCGAAGAAGCCCACGCCCGTCGCCACGTCGGCCGTGCCGGCGCCGTCGAGGTTCAATTCCAGTTCGATCTGAGTTTCCGCCGTCTGGCGGTTGATGCGGGCGGTGCGAGTCATAGTTCTCAAGCTTGCCGGTAGGATCACTTGTCCTGCGGTTATTTACTGCTGCGTTTTGCGCCACCGATTGGTGATCGCCGTTTGCCAATACTAGCCCGACGCGCAAGCGACGGAAGCGAATACGCAACGCGCGAAAAAACCCTCGCTTGCGCGTCGGGCTGGTGTTTCACAACTCAAGACACTACTTGGCGACCCTACAATCGTAGCATGCCCGAGCCTGCGCGGCGGACGGCTTAAACCATAGTTTTCAGCAATCCCAGGCAGGCGTCGATCTGCTCGTCGCTCCCCACGGAAATCCTTAGCCCGTCGCCCCAGCCTGAATAATCCATGTAACGCACCAAAATGCGGTTGGTCTTGAGCCGCTCGTAAACCGGTTTGAGGGGCAAATCCGGGTGCGGATTCCAGACGAAATTGGCTTCCGACGGCACGGTCGCGAAGCCCAGCGCCCCCAGGGCCACGACCATCCGCTGCCGCGTGGCCAGGATGCGGGCTCGGTTCTGCCGCAGCCAGGCCTGGTCATCGATGGCGGCCGTGGCCGCGGCAATCGACAAGGCGTCGCAATTGTAGGAATCCTTCAGCTTCCGCAGCCCACGGATGATGTGCGGCTGAGCCACGATATATCCAAACCGCAGCCCCGCCAGCGAGTACGACTTGCTCAGCGTGCGCGAGATCATGATCTTGTCGTTGGCCTTTACCAGGTTCAGGCAGTTCGTCGCGGCGAAGTCGGCGTACGCCTCATCGACCAGCAGCGGGCAGGGAAGCCGCTCGGCCAATTCCAGAATGCGCTGCGGCTCGATCATCGTGCCCGACGGGCTGTTGGGGTTCGGCAGGAAGACCAGCTTCAAATCCGCGCGGGGATGGGCAAAGTCGTAGCCCAAGGTCCAATCGTGGTGAAAGCGAATCTCTTCACTCTCGGCTCCCTGAATCTGGGCCAGCGTCTTGTACAGGATGTAGCTCGGATACGGCAGCCGCAGCCGCTGGCCTTCGCCCACGAAGGCTCGCGTGACCAGCGTCAAAATTTCATCGCTGCCATTGCCGCACAAGATCCAATCCGGATCGACGCCCAGGATATCGGCCGCGCGGGTGCGAAACCCCGTGGCCAGCGGATCGGGATAGCGTTCCAGCCCGCGTTCAAGCACCGCCCGCACAGCCTGGGCCACGGCCGGCGACGCCGGGTAAGGATTCTCGTTCGTGTTGAGCTTGATGAACTTGCCGGCCTGCGGCTGTTCGCCAGGCACATAGCCGGTCATCGCATCAATGGCGGGACGGAAGTAGGACATAGGGAAATGCTAAGTGATAAGTGCTCAATGATAAATGTCAGACAGTGCCAATTTAGCATTTATCATTCAGCATTTATCATTTCGAACCTCCACGCTTTCTCGGTGTGCGGTCAGCCCCTCTTTATCGGCCATCAGCTTCACGTCGGGCGCGGCGGCGGCCAGGTCGTCGCGAGTGAAGTGGATTACGCTCGTACGGCGCAGAAAATCGTTGGCGCACAGCCCGCTGGCAAATCGCGCGGTTCCGCCGGTTGGCAGCACGTGCGACGGGCCGGCTACGTAATCGCCCAAGGCTACGGGGCTATAGGGCCCCAGAAACGCCGCGCCGGCGTGCGGAATCTTGGCCAACAGCGATTCCGCATTCTCCGTGGCGATATGTAAATGCTCAGGAGCAATCTCGTCGGCCAGCGCCGCGGCCTCGTCGGCACTGCGCACCAACACCAAGGCCCCAAAATCTTCCAACGATTGTCGGGCCAGGTCGCCTCGCTCGAGCGTGGCCAATTGTCGGGCCAGTTCCACTGCCGTCGCTTCCAGCACCTGCTCGCTCCAGGTGATCAGGATGCTCGCCCCGGGCGCATGCTCGGCCTGGGCAATCAGGTCGGCCGCCGTATAGCACGGCGAAGTCGAACCGTCGGCAATCACAACCACTTCGCTCGGGCCGGCGATCGAATCGATATCGACATCACCATAGACGAACTTCTTGGCCAAGGCCACGAACAGATTGCCGGGGCCGACGATCTTGTCGACCCGCGGCACCCCTTCGACCCCATAGGCCAAGGCCGCCACGGCCTGCGCCCCGCCCATGCGATAAACTTCGCGGATGCCCAACTCATGGCACGTGGCCAGCAGATCGGGATTGTAGGCCCCGAACTTTGTCGGCGGCGCAACCAGCGCGATCTCACCGACGCCCGCCGCCTGGGCCGGCACGGCCGTCATCAATACGGTCGATGGATAGGCCGCCGCACCGCCCGGCACGCAGATGCCGATGCGCGTCAGCGGCAGATACCGCTGCCGCAAGTAGCCGCCATGTTCGAGCGGCAACCGCACGTCGGAGTGCAGAATCGCCCGCTGAAAGGCCAGCACGTTCGCGCGAATCCGGCGGATGGTTGCCAGGAATTTCGGATCGGCCGCCGCGTGGGCTTGCTCCAATTCAACGGCCGGCACGCGCAACGAGTCGGCCGTGACTTGGGCTTTGTCCAGCCGGGCCGAATAATCGAGCAGGGCCGACAGCCCGCGGCTGCGCACGTCGCCGCAGATCCGCTCGACAACTTGCACGGGCGTCAGCGCCTCGCCGAACACTTCCAGCGTCTTCCGCTGGCCGGCTTCGCTGACCACATTCCCCCGTGGGCTGAGCCGCTCGCGCAGTTCGTCGATCGCGGCACGGGTATCGTCGCGGCGGGCATCAATGCGGCGGATTCGCAGTTCGGCAACAGTCATCGCTTCGTCGTTCGCTCAACAGGGCTCGGTACGCTAGCTCAGGAACCGTCCATTTTGCCCCGTGGAAGGCCGGCCGGGAAGGGGCGGAAACAGTAGTCGGTAGCCAGTTGTCAGTAGTCAGTGGGCGGCGGGACCGCCCTTGTGACAGCAGGCGTCGCATGAGGTTCACGCCATCAAAGCGGTTACAGGCCTCTTGTTGCGGCTACGCATGTGGGTTAGAAGAGCAATTAGGGGCGAGAAACTCGTCCACTGACTACTGACCACCGACTACTGACTACTGACTACTTCTTCCTATGCTCGATTTTCGCAGCGACACGGCCACTCGACCCACGCCCGCCATGCGGGCCGCCATGGCGGCGGCCGAAGTTGGCGACGACGTTTTTGGCGAAGACCCCACGGTCAACCGCCTGCAAGAGCGGCTGGCCGAGATGCTGGGCAAGGAAGCGGCCCTGTTCGTCCCTTCGGGCACGATGTCGAACCAGATCGGCATCCGCGTCCACTGCCAGCCCGGCGACGAATTCATTTGCGAGGCCGGCTGCCACATCTACAACTACGAGCAAGGAGCGTTTGCTCAGCTCAGCGGCCTGGTCGCCCGAACCGTCGAGGGCGAATACGGTGTGCTGCGGCAGGAACAGCTTCGCGACCTGATTCGGCCGGCCGATCAGCACGCCGTGCGAACGCGGCTGGTCTGTCTGGAGAACACGCACAACCGGGGTGGCGGGCGGGTGCTGCCCTACGACGAAGTCGTCCGCATCTGCGACTGGGCCCACGAGCACGGCGTCATCACGCACATGGACGGCGCGCGGCTGTTCAACGCCGTCGTGGCCACGGGCATTCCAGCCGCCCGTTGGGCTCAGCATTTCGATACCGTCAGCGTTTGTTTCAGCAAGGGGCTCGGTGCGCCGATCGGTTCGGCCCTGGCCGGTTCGCGCGAACATATCGCCAAGGCCCATCGGCATCGCAAGTTGTTCGGCGGCGCGATGCGTCAGGCAGGCATGATCGCCGCCGCGGCGCTGTATGCCCTGGAGCACCACATCGAGCGATTGGCCGACGACCATCGCCATGCTCAGCAACTGGCCGATGCCATCCGTACGACCGACGGCTTGGATCTACGTCCGCCGCAGGTCGATACCAACCTGGTCATCTTCCGCGTCGCTCTGCGGCTGGGCACGGGATCTGAATTCTCCGCCCGATTGAAGCAGCGTGGCTTGTTGATGAACTCGTTCGGCGGCCAATTGATTCGCGCCGTGACGCATCTCGACGTGAACGAATCGGATACGGCCGCCGCGATCCAAATCCTCCGCGACGTCGCGTCCGAAGCCGCCGACGGCAAGCCAGCGGCAGCCGTCCGCGGAGCGTGTGGGTGAGGATTTGGGCATGAATTTGCCAGCTCTTTGGAAACTGATCGAAGCGGACATCGAGCGGGCGATGGCAACGCTTCCGCGATCGCCCAGCTAAAGCCAGGCGATCGGCGCCCGAGAATACCTCAGTCACAACGAACTCGAAATGGCATGCGTAATGCTCGAAGAATATGCTAACGGCAACCCTGTCGATCGAGATTTTTGGATGGCCCTTAGCGCGGCCGCGACCAAGATGAATCTGTCGGAACTCGCAAAACGATATTCCGCCTATGCCAGCGCAATGCGCCAATGAACGCATGCGATCAGACTGACAGACGACCATCGAACTCAAAAATTCGCCAAAAGGTGGGCTCTCTAGTAAACTATTTGGATCATGATCAAGCTCACGCACGAACAACGCGAAGCGCTCCAACACCAACCCGCGGGCGAACCTCTGTCTGTAATTGACGAGGAAACGCAACGCGTTTATATCCTCCTCGATCCTCAAGCGGCTCGCGAATTCGCTATTTTTACGCTCCGCCGTGAACTTCAACCCGCGATCGATCAGGCAGACCGCGGCGAAGTGGAGCCGTGGAACGTCGAAGAGATCATCGCCGAAGGCGAGCGACAAGCGACCGACCACAATCCGCACGTATGAAACGGTTGGTGCGTACAGCCGCGGCTCGACGCGACGCCCGCGAGATTTGGGACTACATCGCTGCTGACGACCCTGCCGCGGCAAGCCGTTTGCTACGACTGTTCGACGAAAATCTTAAGCGATTGGTCGATCATCCGCTTATCGGCGTCCCGCTCGACGAGGTGTACCCCGGTCTGCGGTGCCTTCCTGTGAAGAGCTATCTCCTCTTTTACCGCGATCACCCCAACAGCATCCAACTACTCCGCATCCTCCACGGAGCCCGCCGGTGGGAGACACTATTTTGACTCCCCACATACAGAGGTCGGAAAAAAGACTGCCTGACGCGACAACCGAGTAAGTGGCTACTTCGTGGAGCCTTCCAGCGGCGCGCACTCGGCCAGGAACTCTAGCAGGCGCGGTTGAAGAACTCCGCGTTGTCCATCAACGCGAAGTGCTTCGAATTGGGGATCACGACGTATCGGCAGTACGGCTCGTGCGCCGCCCAAAGCGGCGCAAGGCTGGCGATGTGACCGGTCCGCTCGTGCTCGCCGTGGACCAGCAGCATCGGCTTGCCGATCCGATAACCCGGCTCGGGATGGATGCTCGCTCCCACGGCATGCAGCACTTTGCGGAAGTCGGCCGGCGTGAGTTGCGAGAAGGCCCGATAGGCATAGTCCCGCACTTCGGGCCGAGTCGAGCCCATCCGCAAACCGATCCGCTTCAGCCACTCGATCGGCAGGAAATCGATCACGCGCATGGCCGCGCGAACCCGGCGCACCGTTCTCGCGTCGCGCGGCCAGGTGATGCAGGTGCCGCTGACCAGCACCAGGCCCTGCACCCGCTCAGGATGATGAAAGGCCATCTCCTGCGAAATATAACCGCCGTTGGAATGCCCCACGAAGACGGCCGGGCCGGCGCCGATCGTGTCGAGGATGGCCAGCAAATCGGCCACGGCGCAGGCCAGCGAATAATCGATCCCCTTGGGCTGCGATCGGCCATGGCCGCGCACGTCCCAGACCAGCACACGGTACTGCGCGGCCACGACCGGCCAATGCAAATCGAACGTATGGCGATCGACGCACGCGCCGTGCGTGAAGACCACCAGCGGCCGACCCTCGAGCCCCGCGACGCCGTAGTGCAGCGGGCAGCCTTCGCGGTCGAGCACATGTTCGGTGAGTGTGGCGGGCATGAGATTTGCCTGCTGCGTGCCCGTTGTATCGGGTCGAAAACGTGGACGTGACCGGCGAGGATGTTTGCCGGTTGGGCAATGTGGATTAGAATAGCGGCTGTCCGACAGGAGAGCGAGCCATGTCCCTTCAATCGCATGCGACCACACCTGGTGAGCCGCCATTGGCAATCGTGCCGCCGCTGGAGCCGGGCGATTGCCTGTCGCGAACGGAGTTCGAGCGCCGGTACCAGGCGATGCCCTGGCTGAAAAAGGCCGAGCTCGTGGCAGGAGTCGTCTTTGTGGGATCGCCCGTTTCCAAATTGCACGCCGAACGCGCACGCCCGACTGATGGGGTGGCTCATGGCGTACGTAGCACGCACTCTGAGCGTGGAGTGTGCCGACAACGCCACAGTGCGGCTTGACTTGCAAAACGAAGTCCAACCCGACGCCTTGCTGAGATTGGTCAAGGGCGGCACATCAGCAATCGGGCCGAGCGGGTTCTTCGAAGGCGCACCGGAGTTTGTCGCCGAAGTGGCATCGACCAGTGCGAGTCGCGACATGCACGCCAAGTTCGAACTTTATTTGCGACAGGGAGTGCGCGAGTACCTGGTATGGCGCGTGCTGGATGGCGCAATCGATTGGTTCCGACTCGAGGCAAGCGAGTATCGGCCACTTGTGCCAGACGGTAGCGGCGTGCTCGGTAGCCGCGAGTTTCCCGGCCTCTGGCTCGACTCGGCTGCCATGCTACGAGGTGATCTGGCTCGCGTGTTCGAAACCGTCGGCCATGGGACAAACTCACCCGAACACACCGAATTCCGCCAGCGCCAGCTTTAGCGTGCCGCAGGGTCGTCGCATTCGGATCGCCGCTCAGAAGCCAACCTATTCGGGCGTCAATTCCATCTTGATCCCACCAGTAAACGATGCCACCAGATTGTACATCGCGGCCAAGACAACTCCGCCGATGAAGCCCGTGAACCCATAAAAGATGGGGAAGCCCACCACGGCAAAAACAGCGATCGCGATCGCTGCCGGGCCGTGCATTTCGCCCTTGCCAATCATCAAGTTGATCATCGCGAACAAGCTGAAGAAGACTCCGAGAAGCAGTCCGAGGGCCGTGTAAATGACGCCCATGACTACGCCGACCGAGAGCACGCCAAGACGTCGCAGGACCATTGAGCTTCCCCCCGGGTTTGAAGAGGCGAGCGGCAAGCGCAAGCTTGCCGGAAGCACCGGGAGGCTCGCGCCTCCCGCTCGCCGTGGTCGGTTTTCGCAATCCAGCGGCCTACAACTGCCAGGTGTTGAACAGTTGCTCGTGCAGCCGGGCCCATTCGCGGACGTTCTGTGCAGCCGGCTTGGCCTGCACCAGCTCGCCAACCCACTGATCCATGCGCCGCATCCGCTGGGCCAGGATGTGGATGGTGTTGATGGCCAACTTGCAGGCCACGGTCGAATCGCGCTCCAGCAGTTCGTCGAACTGGTTCTTGGTCAGGCACAGCAGCTTGACGCGCGTCTGGGCGCGCACGCTGGCCGAATGCGGCGCGGTTTGAAAGAACGACATTTCGCCGAACGCGGCATACGGTTCGAGCGTCGCCAGCACCAGCGGCATCGAGCCGGGCTCGCGGCCGTTGTCCTGGCGGAACACTTCGCACGTCCCTTCCAGCAGAACCCACAGGTTCTGGCTCAACTGGTCTTGTTCGACGACCAATTCGCCGGGCTGAAACGTGGACTGCTCGGCCAGGGCCTGCAGCCGCAAGAATTCCGAATCCGTGAAGCCGTGAAACAGCGGAATCGGCTTCAGGGCCTCGATCGGCAGTGTCTTCAACATCAACTGATTCCTCCCAGGATCGTCGCCCGGCCGACCCGACCGATGCCCAGGATGTAGGCCGCCGTGCGCAGACTCACCTTGCGCTCGACGGACAGTTCCCAGACCCGTTCGAAACTCTCGGACATCACGCGATCGAGCTCCTGACGCACGCGGTTCATGCCCCATTGATAGTGTTGCCTGTTCTGCACCCATTCGAAATAACTGGCCGTAACGCCGCCGGCGTTGGCCAGGATATCGGGCACGACGACAATGCCCCGCTTGTCCAGGATGTCGTCGGCCTCGGGGTACGTCGGCCCGTTGGCCGCTTCAATGATAATCGGCGCCTTGATGCGGTCGGCATTCTCCTTGGTCAACACGTTCCCCAGCGCCGCGGGGATGAGAACGTCGACCTCGAGTTCGAGCAACTGCTCGTTCGTGATGTGCTCGGCGTCCTTGTATCCGGTCAGCGCTCCGCGATTCTGCAGCGCGTAACGCAGCAAGCCGGGCAGGTCGAGCCCCGCCGCGCGATAGTAGCCGCCACTGACGTCGCTGACGGCCACGACCTTGCAGGTGGCATCGCCCAAGAACTTGGCTGTGTGCGAACCGACGTTGCCGAACCCCTGAATGGCGACGGTCGTCTGCGCCGCTTTGCGACCCGATCGGCTGAGCGTTTTGAGCGTGACCGTGCCCACGCCGCGGCCGGTGGCCTCTTCACGCCCCGGCAAGCCGTGCATCTCGACCGGTTTGCCGGTCACCACGGCCGGACTGAAACCGTGGTACTTGCTGTATTGATTCATGATCCAAGCCATGACCTTGTCGTTCGTGCCCATGTCGGGCGCCGGAATGTCGGTGTCCGGACCAATCACGTCGTGGATGCCGTCGATGAACTTGCGCGTGATCCGTTCCAGTTCGCGCGGGCTGACTCGCGTCGGGTCGATGGCGATGCCGCCTTTCGCGCCGCCGTAGGGAATGTTCACGACGGCCGTCTTCCAGGTCATCAGCGCGGCCAATGAGCGGACTTCATCCAGATCGACGTCCGGATGGTAGCGCAGGCCTCCCTTCATCGGGCCGCGGGCGTCGTCGTGCTGAACGCGGTAGCCGATGTAGGTGGCGATTTCGCCGTTGTCGCGCTCGATGGCAACCTGAACCTGCACCTCACGCTTGGGCGTGACCAGCAACCGCCGCACGTTCTCCGAGAGATCGATGAAGTCGGCAGCGCGATTAAAATAGAATTCGGTGGAATCAAACGCTTTCATTTCGCGTCCGCCTCCTGGCGGCGGCCCCCCCGGGTGGCACTCTTAGCCCTGGCGAGGAATCTCGCGGCACGCCTGACGGTGCGGGCAGTTGGCTGCGTTGGGGGCTCGACTCTAAAGGAATGATAGGACGTATCGGTCCGCAGACCCCGAAAACAAATCGGTTCGGCGCCCGCAAGTGCCGGCACTCATAACAGTTAAGAAACTTTTCCCGAACAGCCACGGCGGCCCAGATTTCGCAGTGCCAGTGGGCCGGGACGATCTTCGAGCCCCGAGAGCGCAAATCATACTGTCACGGTGCCAGCCGCTCAAGCAACGTTACAGGCCATATTCGGAGGCTGGCCATGGCTCCTCGATCTGGAACTGCCCTCTCGGACTCACGCTGGACGCCATTCGAGACGTGCTTGTTGCCTGCCTCAAGTCTGCGACAATGGAAAATTAATAATTCGCAACCTATTACCACGGGCCCACGAATCCTTTGAACTTTCCCGTCCCCGCGGCTAAATTCAATACTGGTTTCGCTTTGTTTCGCTGCGGACCCGGCTGAGCTGGGGAAGCAGGCCGCCGCCGCAGACCTCGCCTTTCGGCTGCCTGGGAACAGACAGACAGCGGGGCATGCCCCGCACCGCGCGATTCAGGCGTTCGTTTTCGATATGTTGTCGTAGGGGCACCGTTTGTATATGTCATTGACCATCGAACAGTTCTGGAATCTGGCCATCAAAAGCCAGCTTGTCACCCCGGAAGAGGTGAGCAAGTATTCGCAGGAATATGCCCGTGCCTCGGGCTCGGCCGCTCCGACGGTCGATAGCCTGATCAACTGGTTGATCGCCCAGCGGCGCATCAGCACGTACCAAGGTAAGATTCTGAAGGCAGGCAAGCCCGGGCCGTTCGTGTACGGCGATTACTCGATTTACGACCGCATCGACAGCGGCCGGCTGGCAGGCATCTTCCGCGCCTTGCACGTCGGCAGCAAGCACCCCGTCTGTCTCAACTTCCTTTCCGGCCCAGCGTGCAAGGACGCCGAGGTCATGGCCTCGCTCACGCAACGAGCGGCGGCGGCCAATCGCGCCAGCATGGGTCATCCGCATCTGCACCGCTGTTATCACCTGTCCGACCAGAAAGCCTACAAGTTCGTGGTGGTCGAAGACCTGCAAGGCAAGCGGCTCGAGCGCAAACTGGCCACCGGCGGCCGCTTGCCTCCGGCCGAAGCCTGCCGTATCGCGCGTCAAGCGGCGCTGGGTTTGGCCCGGCTGCACGGTATGGGCCATGTCCATGGCGAAATCCGACCAGGCAACATCTGGATCAAGCCCGACGGCCTGGTGAAGCTGCTCTTGTTTCCGCTGGATCGCGATCCGTTCGAACCCGACTTTCGACAGTTCATCGCCGAAGCCGACAAGCACCAGCGCCTGCCTCCGTGGGCCGACTACCTGGCTCCCGAATTGGCCGCCGGAGATCGGCTTCCCGACGCGCAGAGCGATATCTACAGCTTGGGCTGCACGCTCTATCACGCGCTCGCCAACCAGGCGCCGTTTCCCGGCGGCGATTTGCAGCAAAAGCTGTTGCGCCATCAGAACGAGAAGCCGGTGCCGCTGGACCGCGTCGATTCGTCGATTCCGACGCCTTTGGCCAAACTGGTCAACTACATGATGGCCAAAGATCCGGAAATGCGCTATCAGCAGGTCAACAGCGTGATCGAGGCGCTGTTGCCGCACGTGTCGCCCGGCGACGCGGAAACTCAGCCGGCGCCGCCCAGCCGGCGGAGCATGATCTACGAAAAATGGTTGCAACAAAAATTGGCTGCCACGCCGACTCCGGCCGGCGCTCCGCCTTCGGCAACCCCTGCGGCCGGCGGCACGGTTTCGGCACCCCCACCAACCGTTCCTGCAGCGGCCGTTCAGGCAGCACGGCCCGCCGTCGCCGCCACGGCTGTGCAAGCCGCCAACGAAACGCCGGCCATGGCGGTTGCCGCAGTTGCCCGAACGGCGCCTCCCGTGGCTGCATCCCCCGCAGCAGTGGCCGCGCGCGTGGCTCCCGTTGCCGCTCAGCCTGTGGCCGCCATGGCAGTCGCCAATGGCGCCGCAGTAGCTACGGCGATTCCAGCCGTGGCGCTTGGGGCCGTTCCGGCAGCAGCGCCCGCGGCGAGCGCACGGGTGATGGCCTCGACGGGTTTTGCAAGTGAATTGGACGTCACGACCGACAGCGACCCGGCAGCCGCACGCCGACTCCGGCGTGCCGCAACGCTCGCCGCAAGGCCATAGTCGGCCTGGTGTTTTTTCTACTCATGTGCGGCGTGGCCGGCGGGGGTTGGTGGTATGCCGACTCGCACGGCCTGATCACGGAGTTCCTCGACGACCTCAACGGCCGAGCCGAACCCATTGTCGTGGCGCCCCCCGAACCCACGCCCGAAGAGATCGAGGCCAAGAAGGCAAAAGAAGCGAAAGAGAACCAGCCCGAGGAGGATCCGACCAAGGCCAGAGGCTACGTGTGGGGACTGGCCGACGGCATGTGGGAACCACCCACGCACGGCGACCCGCTCGACCTGAAGTACATCGCGCCGGGTCTGAAGGCGCTGGTAGCCATTCGGCCGGCCGATATCGCCAAGCATCCCGAAGGTGAAAAGCTGCTCGATCCAAAAGTTTCCGGCGTGTTGGGCACCTGGGTGCGTCAGCAGTTGCCGGCGATCAGCGGCACGGGCGTCGACAACATTGAACTGGTCCTGATCGGCGTGCTCAAAAGCCCTCTGGGGCCGCCCCGATTGTCATTGGTGCTGCACTTCTTCCAGCCGATCGACGCCGAGGCCATGAAGAAAGTCTGGCCCGACGCCGAAGAAGAGAGGATGGGCGAGCGTGCCTTCTTTCACAAGGGCGAGGACGCTTATTTCCTGCCGGCTTCGGCCGAAGGCAAGATCCTTGTCGTGGCGCCAGCCACCGAAATGCGCGACATCGTCTCCTGCGACGGCACGTCGCTGCTGATTCCTTTGCAGTTGGAAAAGATGCTGCAAACTTCGACCGACCGCGAGCGCATGCTGACGCTCGTCACCACGGGCGACATGCTCGCGACCGCGGGCCAGGGCCTGCTCCTTGGGCCGGCTGCGGCGATCAAGGACATCTTCGACTGGCTCCTCTCGACCAGCGATTCGGCCGACCCGACGGTCGAAATGATCCCGGCCGAACTACCCAAGGTCGTGCTCTTCAGTTGTCACCTGAGTGAAGACTTCTTCGCCGAATTGCGATACTCCAATCTCGAAGCGGGGCCCGATTCGACCTTGCCGGCCGAGGCCATCCGGCAACGATTGGGCCTGGTGCCTAAGAAGATCAACCGCGCGATCATCGAGTTGCATCCCAGCGATTACAGCACAAAGGTGCTCACCGAGTTCCCTGACCAGGTCGACGCCCTGGAAAAATTCACCCGCGTAGGCGTCGTCGATCGGCAGGTCGTGCTGCGCAGCTACCTGCCCGCGGCTGCGGCGCCGAATTTGATGCTGGCCACGTACTTGTGCTTGCTGGAAAACTACAGCGGGCCGGCAGCCGTAGGCGGAGGAGCCGTGGCCGTTGTCCAGAACGCCGCGCCTGCCTCGGCGGCCGAAGCGTTGAAGAAGAAAATCACGCTCAGCTTCCCGCGCAACACGCTGGAAGTCGCGATGCAGATGATGGCCGACGAAATCAAGACGCCGATCAAGATCATCGGTCCCGACTTGCAAATCGACGGCATCACCAAGAACCAGTCGTTCGGCCTGGAAGAGAAAGACGTTCCGGCCATCGAAATCCTGTACAAGATCCTCAAGCAGGCCAATCCGGACGGCAAGTTGATCTATGTCATCAAAACGGTCGATGGCAAAGAAGAGATCTGGCTCACGACCCGGCAAGCCGCCGAAAAGCGTAAAGACACCCTGACGCCCGACATGGTGCAGCAAGCTGCCGACAAGAAGAAGAAATAACCGCGCAAACTCCTCGAGGCCTGGCCGGCGTGGAACTTTTCTCTGTCACTTGTACGACGTGCCGGGCTCGGCTCAAAGTCCGCGATCTGGCGGCCATCGGCCAGATTCTGGCCTGCCCCAAATGCCAAAGCATGGTGCAGGTGGCGCCGCCGCCCGGCTGGGAGCCACCCAGTCAGCCGACGACCAAAGTCGATCCCGCGAACCTGACGCCCGCCCCCATGCTCGGCGCACGCACGCCCCCGGCGGCCTGGCGAACCGACTCCGACGTCCACGATCCGGACCTGGCGAACTCAGGCTCTGGGTTGACCGGCGCGCCCAAGAATCCCACCGCCGAAGCTGCCGATCTTGCGACCCGAGCTACGGCTGCCACCACTTCGAGCTGGCTGCCCTGGGCTTGCGTTCCTTTGGCGGCTGCCGGCTCGGCGCTCGCGGTTTGGTTCGCGCTCGGCACCTCGCAGCCTGCGCTGCCGCCGGCTGAACCGGCGACCAAACCTGCAACCGTCGCGGCCATCGCTGCGCCTACGCCGCCGGCGCCAGCCACTCCTGCTCCCGAGGCGCCCTCTCCGGCTTCGGCCCTGAGCCGTCGTTGGCTGCCGGCCGGGACCAAGGGCGCGTTGACGCTGCGCGTGCGCACGCTGCTCTCCGAGCCGGCGACGCAACCGCTGATCGTGCGCAGCAAGCCACTCTGGCAGAACTATCTGGGCCGATTGCTGACCGCCTTCGCCCTCGAACCCGACCAGATCGAACGTCTGACGTTCAGTACCATCGACCTGTCGAACCCGGCAGCCCGCTGGGTTGTCGCCATCGAACTGAAACAACGCCTGACCGATCCGACCCAATGGTTGCAAAAATACCAGCAATTGCCCGACGATCTCGGGGCTTACCCGAAGTATGAAGCGGCCGGTTGGCCCGACCCGTTCGTCCTCGATGCCGGCCAGACGACGATCGTCTCGGGCCCCCCGTTGCGATTGGGAGCCCTCTGCACGGCCGGCGCTCCGAAGGCGGCCACGACGGCCATCGAGCAGGCCTGGGATTCCTTGGACCCGAAATCGGCCGTGGGCATCGTGCTCGATCTGGCCGCCTTGCGCAAGGCCAATGAGCCGGCAGCCGGTTTGACGGTCGGCCAGGAAACGATCGCGGCGCTCGAACGCTGGGGGGCGGCGCGCGACGAGAGCCGCGTAGTCGCCGAACTGCCGCTGGCGCTGTCAGTCTCGCGCGAGTCGAAGCCGAAGATTTGCTGGCCGCCTTGGTGCTGGTTTGCGAGAGCAAGACCACGGCCGACAAAACCAAGGAGGCACTGGAAAGCGTCACCGGCTCGCTGAAGACCACCCTGACCGATCAGCGTAAACGCCTGGCCGAGAACCTGCTGGCGCTGCCCATGTCGACGGCCACGGCCGACCAGGTGCATCTACTGATCGACCACGGCATGCGCGCCTGGCATCGCGCACCATCACGGTAGACGAAAACCAGGTGCGATTCGGAGCCAAGACCAACGGCGAGCTCTCCGACCTGGGCGTGGCCGCTCTGACCAGCATTCCGGCGCTAGAGATGACTCGCCTGGCGTCGGCTCGCGTCTTCGACGAACAGCGGCAACAGCGCATCCTCACGGGGTTGTCGGGCTACGTGCATCACGAAGGCTTCTGGCCGGCCGGCGCCGCGGGCGCAAGATGTTCGCCCCCGAATCGCGGCTCAGTTGGATCGCCGAGTTGCTGCCGTACTACGACCAGTTCGAGTGGCATCGCAAGTTGAATTTCGGCCAGGATTGGAATTCTTTCGACAACCAGCTCATCACGAAAAAGCCGCTCGATCCGTTTATTAACCCAGCGCTCGGGCTGAGCCTTACCGAAGCCGGATTTCCCGTGACCCATTACGTGGGCCTGGCAGGCGTGGGGAGCGACGCGGCCGATCTCGGCCCCGCCGGCCCGCGCGCGGCGTTTTTGCCAATCGCGAGAGCGTCGCCGCAGCGCGAATCACGGACGGCCTGACCAATACCATCGCGCTGATGGGCGTCAGCGGCCAGTTAGGCCCGTGGGCCGCAGGCGGGCAGGCGACCGTGCGTGCCTTGACTGCGAAGCCCTATGTCAATGGTCCCGACGGCTTCGGCTCCGGCCAGCCCGACGGCATGTTCGTCGGCATGGCCGATGGCTCGGTCCGCTTCATCTCCAAGGACATCGACCCCAGTCTGCTGGAACGGCTGGCCACCATCCACGGCGGCGAGCCGGTCGAATTGGCCACGCGCGATGCTGCGTTGCGGCAAATCCCCGTCATGCCGCCGCCGACGCCAGCTCCGGCCGAACCGGCTGCGCCCGCCAGGCCCGCCATTGCGATCGCCAGGCCAGTGCCGAAGCCGCCTGTCGATGCGCCACCGCGACCGGTGCTCGCTCAGGAAAAGTTGCCGCTGGTCGATGTCGCCGCCCGCTTGCAGGACAACTTGCCGGCCCTTGAATTGCCGCCAGTCCCCTGGGGGCAGTTCCTGCAATTCTTCACGCAGTTGACCACCGTGCCGACGACCATCGATCCCGAGGCCATGGTCGAGGCCGGCGTGCATCTCGACGATCGCATCGAATTCCATGCCGGCGCGACGACGGCCGGCGACGTGCTCAGGCAAGTGCTGTCGCGTCAGGGGCTCGAATACGTCATCTACCACGATCAACTGCTGCTCACCAACCCCGAGGCCGAACGGACGACCTGGCGGACGGTGCATTACGACGTGAAAGATCTCGCTCCGACTCAGCCCGTTGTGTTGGCCGCTTGGGTCCGCGAACTCGTCGAGCCAACGAGTTGGGCCGAAGCCGGAGGGCAGGGGACCGTCGCCCCAGCCGCCGGCGAATTGATCGTCAAACAAACCAACCTCGTGCAGCGACGCGTGGCGGCCCTGCTCGATCGCGTGCGCGCGGCCCGCGGGTTGCCGCGACGCGAGAAAGTCGATCCGCGGCTCGTTTCGCTCCAGACGCGTTGGACGCGGGCACGGCCCAAGCTCGACATGCTCGTCACGGCCAATTTCCGCCCCAGCGCCGGCTGGGCGCCATTCGCGACCAGCTCGAAGCCTCGACCGGCGCGCACCTGCTAATCGACCAGGTCACGCTCGCCGAGGCCGGGCGCTCGGTGCTGAGCGAAACCAGCATGGCCGTCGAAAAGGAACCGCTGTCGAAAGCGCTGGCCGCCGCCTTGAAGCCGTTGGGGTTGGGCTTCCGCGCCATCGACGAGCAAACCTTGCAAATCACGACGCTGGAAGGCTTGCGTGAATTCCTGGAGTTGGAGTTCTACCCGGTTCGCGACCTGTTGCCCGCCGGGGCGACGGCCGCGGAAGATTTTGTCGCCGAGATCAAGACCGAGTTGGCCGCGGCGCGTTGGTCCGACACCGGCGGCCCGGGCGCGATGGCCGTCGACCCGGTGAGTCAGTCGCTGCTGGTGCTGCACAATCAGCCCGTCCAACGTCAGTTGGAAGAGCTATTGGCCCGCCGCCGGGCCGAGCGCGCGGCGAAGCGCTGATCTTCCTGAGTTCCTGGCCCAGGTGGATTCCAGACGCGTAGCCCGGCGTTGCCAGTCCCTGGAACACGGTCGACGGATTGCGCTCACAGCCCAGACGTCGGCTGGGACGGCGGGAACAGCCCCTCGCGGATTAACGACATCCGCAGGCGGACACAATCCGGGCTGTTGATGCCAAGAACTTCGATCGTCGTCCTACCGATTGGCGTGAGGCCAGCCAGCGTTGCGCCGCTCCATCGAAAGTGCTCGCCCCAGGAATCGGAGCGAGGATGATAAAGACGCGAGAGCGGCCCGGATTCCGGGTCGATCCCGGCGATATTTGGCCCTTTATGGCTGTTGCAGTAGAAACGCGAAAAGGCCAGATTCTCTGGCGTCGATGCGCCGCGATGCTTACGCGAGACGATGGGGTCGATCTCAAATGGGATGCTGGACAGCGTCTGTGACAAATGGCAGTAGTCGCAGCACCGGGCCGCGCGCTCGCGCACTACCTCGATGAGAGCCGCGTCCATGGAATTGCTCTAAGAAACAGGCGGCTGGCCAATTCCCAAGTGCGCCTTGGAGCGCAGCAGATCAAGCTGCAACCCGACTTGCCGATAGTTTCGCAGTGTTTCCAACTCGTCGGCGGTGAGCGTGCCGTCCTGGTTTTTAACCGCCAACTCATGAATTCGGTCGAGATCGTCGGCTTCAAATGCCAGGTTCAAGAAGTACATCGCGGCTTCGCGAGGCAAATCGCCTCGTTCGGGATGTATCACCCGTTCCCAAATTGCGGTTTCGCTGGAATGCGAAGAAAAGGACATTCGAAACTCCTTGTTTCCTCGAGGCTATCATGCAGCCCGCTGCACGGTCAAACAGTTAAGCCCCATCCTGTTTTCTTCCGCGGCCCGCGGTCCCCGTCCGTGCATCCCGCCTTGGCGGCCGTTATACTACCCCTTACTCTGCCGTGGCCCAGCACCCCCGCATCGGTTCCAGCGTACCGTGAACCAAACTCCCGTCAGCTTGCTCGACCGGCTCAAGGTAGCCAAGCCGGACGCCGCCGAGTGGCGGCGGCTCCAGGATATTGACCAGCCGCTGATTCGTGCCTGGCTCGCTCGGGTACCAGCTTTGGGCGACGAGGCCCATGATCTGACCCAGGAAGTTTTCCTGGTGGTGATCCGCGAACTGCCCCGCTTCGAGCGACTGCGTGAGGGCTCGTTCCGCACCTGGCTGCGGCGCGTCACCGTCAACCGCGTGCGAACCTTCTCTCGATCGCGCGGGCGTCAGCCGGCCGCCGGACAAGCAGACGGCACCGAGGGTTTTTTATCGCAACTCGAAGACCCAGCGAGCCTGTTAGCCAAGGAGTGGGATCGGCAGCACGACGAGCACGTGTTTCAGAAGGTGCTCTCGAGCATCGAGTCGGACGTGTCGCCGTCGACCTGGGAAGCTTTCCGCCGATCAGCCGTCGAGGGCCAATCGACCGCCCAGGTGGCCGCTGCCCTGGGAATTTCCGAGAATGCGGTTTTGCTCGCCAAGTTCCGTGTGCTCAAGAGGTTGCGTGCCGAGGCTGCCGGGCTGGTCGACTAATTTTTTATTCTCCATGAAAGAACCGGGCTGCGGGCGGCCTTTTCCTTATGTAGGGCAAGCACGTTCAATAGAACACCAGCCCGACGCGCCAGCGAGGGTTTTTCGAGAACTGCCTTTTTCCGCTCCCTCGCTCGCGCGTCGGGCTAGTGTGTGCAAACCTGAAAACCTGGATGGCCTGACGTACGCAAGGAATCTCGACCGGAACTCAACCCATGAATGCGAACGCCGCGAAGTGCCCGCCGAAGAACGTGCTGAGTGACTTTGGCCTGGGCATCCTGGACGACCGGGCCGCCGAGACTTTGAGCGAGCACCTGGAAACCTGCGCCGATTGCCGCGCCCAGGTGGCCGGCGTGGCGGGCGACAGCTTCATCAAGCGCATGCGGCAGGCAGTCGGCGCTAGCCCCGCAGCCAGCCCGGCCCAATCGCCTCCCGAACCAGCGCAGACGGTCATCTTCGGAGCCGAATCCGTCTCCAACGCCGCCAGCAGCGCCGAAACACCGACGCACGCGAGCGGCAAGCGCGAGCTTGCCGGTGCCAAATCAGCCGCTGAGCCCGCAAATCTCACGCTGCCTCCGGCCCTGGCCGAAAGCCCCGACTTCGAGGTCATCAAGGCACTGGGGCAGGGAGGCATGGGCGTCGTTTACCTGGCCCGCAATCGGATGATGGACCGGCTGGAAGTGCTCAAGGTCGTCAACAAAGCCTTCCTCGACCGGCCGGGAGCATTGGAACGCTTTCAGCAGGAAATCCGCTCGGCCGCCAAACTGTTGCATCCCAACATTGTCGCGGCGCACAGCGTTCCCCGCCTGGGCGACCTGCTGGTGTTCGCCATGGAATACGTCGACGGGCAAGATCTGTCGCAGGTCGTCAAGCGGCGCGGCCCGCTGCCAGTGACCAACGCCACCTACTACGCCTACCAGGTGGCGCTTGGGTTGCAGCACGCGCATACCAAGGGGATGGTCCATCGCGACATCAAGCCCAGCAACCTGATGTTCGCCATCGAAGATAAAAAGCATGTCGTCAAGATTCTGGATTTCGGACTGGCCAAGGCGACCAGCGAAAAAGCTGCCGATGCCGGACTGACCAAGACCGGCCAGATGCTTGGCACGCCCGACTACATTGCACCCGAACAAACGCTCGATGCCCAGAAGGCCGACATACGGGCCGACATTTATTCACTCGGCTGCACGCTCTACTTCATGCTCTCCGGCCATCCGCCGTTCCAGGGCAACAGCCTGTACGAGATCCTGCAAGCGCATCATCAGACCGAAGCTCAGCCGCTCAACCTGGTACGGGCTGACGTGCCGGCGGAGCTGGCGGCGATCGTCTCGAAGATGATGGCCAAAGACCCAGCCAACCGATATCAAACGCCGGCCGACGTGGCCAAAGCCCTCGGCCCCTTCTTCAAGGCAGCAGCGCAGACGGTTCCGAAGGCCGACTTGCCACCGCCAGCTTCTCCTTCCATGCTCCCCTCAGCGTCGGTCGTTGCTGCTCCGTTCCCTGTCGCCGCGCAGCCGCAAAGCGCAACCGCTGACTTCGTGGCTCCGCTTGGATCGCTGGCCGGCATCGATGCCACGCCGGGCCAGTCGCGAAAACAGACGAAGCCCAGCCGCCGGCGGCTTGCCCCATTGGTTGCAGTCGGATTGATGGTGGCAGGGCTGATCGGCGCAGCCGCCATGATCTTCAAGGTCAAGACGCCCGAGGGCATTGTGGTCCTGAAGGTGAACGTGCCCAATGCCGACGTACTCGTGGACGGCAATCACTTGACGGTCACTTGGGCTGATGGCGGCAAGCAGGCCGAGATTCACGTGCCGCTCGGTTCGCGGAAGATCGAGTTGAAGAAGGATGGCTTCAAGGCCTTCGGCGAAACCGTCTCAATCGCAGACGGCGGCCAGGAGTTGCTCGAAGCGAAATTGGAGCCGCTAACTGGGATGGCGATCGCACTGCGTGAGTCTTCGACCGCCAGCGCTCCACCGTTGGCCATCGCCCCGTTTGATGCCAAGCAAGCCCGAGCGCACCAGGAGGCTTGGGCCAAGCATCTCGGTGTCCCGGTCGAGCAGACGAACTCGATCGGGATGAAGCTCGTCCTAATCCCGCCAGGCGAGTTCATGATGGGCGCTGCCGAGGCGGAGTTGGCTGAACTCAAAGGCGAAACTCCCAAATGGCGCAACGCGTACGCAAACCAGTCGACGCCGCAGCACCGAGTGACGATCAGCCGGCCGCTCTTGATGGCGTCCACCGAGGCCACGGTCGGTCAATTTCGCAAATTCGTCGCAGCCACTAAGTACAGAACGGACGCCGAGCGCGATGGCAGAGGCGGACCGCGTCATACTAGCGGCGCACTTAAGCAAAGTCCCGATATCATCTGGAGCAATCCGGGCCATGAACAAAATGATGAATGCCCCGTTGTGCAAATCTCGTGGAACGATGCGGTCGAGTTCTGCAATTGGCTCAGCCGGCAGGAGGGGCTCGCGTCGGTGTACGCCGATGACGGCAGCCGCAATTGGCGAATTGTGCCTGGGCCAGGTTACCGGCTCCCCACGGACGCAGAGTGGGAGTTCGCCTGCCGCGCTGGGACCACGACCGCTTACTTCTGGGGCGCGAACGACAAAGACAGCGGATACTACTGCTGGTACGCGAGAACCTCTGGTGAAAAAGCGCAGCCAGTCGGCATGAAGCTACCGAACCCCTTCGGGCTTTTTGACATTCAAGGCAACGCAACGGAATGGGCACAAGATTGGTACGACGACACCTACTTTGCGAACTCACAAACTGTCGACCCGACCGGCCCTCCCACCGGAAATCTGCGCGTCCGACGTGGAAGCTATTGGGATAACGGCTCCCCCTTCTACCGATTGAGCGCGTCACGCGACTTCCTATCACAATCGGGCCGCAACCACACCTCCGGGTTTCGGGTAGCGCGGTCGCTCGGTTCCGCGCCCGTCACAAATGAGCCTCTGGCGAAGCGTGAGCCCATCGGCGTCCCGCCGCTCGCTATCGACCTGTTCGACGGCAAATCGCTCGCCGGCTGGGACGGCAACCCGGAACTCTGCGCGTGGAAGACGGCGCCATCACCGGCGAAACGACCCCCGCCAAGCCGATCGATGACAATACTTTTCTGATCTGGCGCGGCGGCGACGTCGAGGATTTCGAACTCACGGCCGAATTCAAGATTTTCGCTAATAACTCGGGCATTCAATACCGAAGCTTCGAGGTGCCTGGCAAGAGATGGGTTGTCGGCGGCTACCAAGCGGACATCGACGCCGATGGCGGTTACATGGGCGGCAACTATGGCGAGAGATTCCGAGGCGTGCTCGGAGTGCGCGGGCAGAAGACCGTGATCGGCGACGATCACACCCCAAAAGTAGTCGGCATGGTTGGCGAGGCTGGCGAGTTGGCGAGCCACATCAAGAAAAGCGATTGGAACGAGTACACGATCATCGCCAAAGGCTTCCAGTTCGTGCAGAAGATCAATGGCAGGGTGATGTCCGACGTAACCGACGACGACACGACACAGCGTCGCGCGACCGGCCTCGTAGCACTTCAACTTCACGCCGGCGGCTCGATGAAGGTGCAGTTCCGCAACATTCGCCTCAAGCGTTTTGAGGCCACCGCGATCCCCACCGCATCGTACAAGTGGCCACCGGGCACGCCAGCAGTGGCCATCGCTCCCTTCGACGCCAAACAAGCCCGCGCACACCAGGAAGCCTGGGCCAAGCATCTTGGCGTGCAAGTCGAGCAGACCAACTCGATCGGCATGAAGCTCGCGCTGATCCCACCCGGCGAGTTCATGATGGGCAGCTCGCCCGAGCAACAAGCAGCGGGACGGAAGATTGCGGAAGACGTGAAGCATCCCTGGGCGGCTGGCTTGGTACGTGATGAATCGCCACAGCACCCCGTGACGCTCACCGAGCCATACCTGTTAGCAATGTGCGAGACAACCATCGGTGAGTACAAGAAATTCGCAGACGAATCTAGGTATGTAAGCGAGGCCGAGCGGCTCGGATTCGGCGACTCAGAATTGACGAAACCCGATGACAAGGTCACCCCAGAGCAGAAAAAGATGAGCTGGCGCGCTCCCGGCTATCCAGTCACAGACAATTCAGCGGTTGCACAGCTTACATGGAGCGATGCCGTGGCATTCTGCAACTGGTTAAGCGAACGAGAAAGGCTAAAGCCGTGCTACGGGCGGGATGCGGAGGATAGGTGGCGCGTATCGCGTGGCGGAGACGGATACCGCCTACCAACTGAGGCGGAGTGGGAATATGCTTGCCGCGCGGGGACGACTAGCCAGTTCTCGTTCGGCGACGACCCGGCCGTACTCGACCAATACGCGTGGTTTCGCGAAAACTCTGGGTACATTACTCAGGCGGTCGGTACGAAACTTCCGAATGCGTTCGGACTCTATGACATGCACGGCAATGCCTGGGAATGGTGTCAGGACTGGTACGGTACGTACATTTACGCCAAGTCTCCGCAAATCAACCCCATCGGCCCAGAGTCAGGCTCCTTGCGAGTGACGCGGGCAGGATTCTGGAATCGCAGCGAGGCACTATGCCGCACAGCAGTACGGCGCGCGAATGTGCCGCACAAACGCGACTTCATGAGCGGTTTTCGAGTTGTTCGTACTGCGGCGATGCCTGAAGGCAAGCCCGAGCATGCTAACTCCGCCACGGCTGCTGCAGCGTCCACAACCCCGCCAATCCCAGACGATTCCCGTCCGCCGCACGAACTCCTGCACGCCTATCGTCAGCGGATCAAAGCCGCGTGGCCGGGGCGGGAAGATCGGCTCAGGATCGACGAGCAGAACCATCTCAAGCTCGATCTGCACGATTGCCAGGAGATTAATAGCCTGACGCCTTTAGCTGGTATGCGGCTCCACTGGTTGAGCCTTATTGGCTGCAAAGACGTTGGTGATATCACGCCACTTAAAGGGATGCCGCTTGCTCATTTGCACCTCGACGGTTGTCGCGATTTGACGAGCCTTGAGGCTGTCAAGGGAATGCCACTGGAAGAACTTTTCTTCTCTAACGTATCGGACCTAAGACCCTTGGCGGGGTTGAAGCTAAACAGGCTGGTCATTCAGGGAAGCGACGTTACTGATCTCAGCCCGCTCTCCGGCTCGCCATTGACGACTCTATCATTGCTGAATTGCGGTCGCCTCACGGACCTTTCGCCACTGAAAGGCGTGCCGCTGACGAACGTGTCTGTTTGGAACTGCGCTTCATTGCGGAACTTTACACCGCTTAAGGGCATGAAACTGACTCGCCTCGATTTGTCGTACGGCGACCACATTTCGGACCTCAGCGCCGCTGGCGGGCATGCCACTCAATTATTTGAACCTCAGTCATGGGCCTAATCAGGTGCGAGACCTCGGTCCGATACGCGGACTACCACTGAGCGCATGCCTCCTCGAAGGGTGTGAGCATGTGAAGGACTTCACACCCCTAACCGAGATGCGGCTGACGCAGTTGTCCTTACCGCCGACCGTCACCGATGAAGATCTAAAATTGTTCAACGGTATGGGTCTGAAGGATCTGGATATTTCCAACTGCCTTCATGTGACGAACCTTACGCCAACGGCCAGAATGCCGCTTGAACACCTTCATGTCGGTGGGTGCGAGCGGTTGGCCGACTTGTCTCCCCTGGCAGGCAAAAAGCTGAAATCCTTACTGATATATCGGACTGCCGTTACCGACGTTACCCCGCTTCGGGGGATGGAGCTAGTCGATATCCGTTTGACACCCGCCAAGATATCCACGGGGCTTGAAATCTTGCGGGGTATGCCCAGCCTTCGATTCATAGGAACAGGCGAGAATGGCGTGACGGAACGGTTCACGGCGATCGAGTTTTGGAAACGCTACGACTCAGGTGAGTTCACGCCCAAACAACCTGCAGCCGTCGCAACCCCTGCCGCTCCGTACAAGTGGCCGACCGGGACGCCGGCTCCCGCCATTGCCCCATTCGACGCCAAGCAAGCCCGCGCGCACCAGGAAGCCTGGGCCAAGCATCTTGGCGTGCCGGTCGAGCAAACGAACTCGATCGGCATGAAGCTCGTCCTGATCCCGCCCGGTGAGTTCATGATGGGCAGCACTCCGGAGCAGAATGCCCTCGGCCGCAAAATGGTCGAAGCCGAAAAGGTTCAACCCACGGACGTCACTTGGACTTGGACGCGTCTCAAAGAAGAAGTGCCGCACCACATCACGCTTACCAAGCCGTATTGGCTGGGGATGACGGAAGTGACCACTGGTCAATTTAAGAGGTTTGTCGAGACCGCCAAATATATAAGCGAAGCCGAGAAATTCGGCTTCGGACACTCTGGCGCGACGAAACCCGATGGGAAGACCACACCGGAGGCAAGGAAGATCAACTGGCGCGCCGGGTTACGCCGCCACCGATGATTCGCCGGTGACGCAAGTCACCTGGAACGATGCCGTGCGATTCTGCAACTGGCTGTCCGATCAAGAGGGGTTGAAACCGTGCTATCAACAGGACGATAAAGACGGCTGGATACTACTGACGTCCAGCATGGGCTATCGCCTCCCGACAGAAGCCGAATGGGAATACGCCTGCCGTGCTGGGACGACGACGGAATTCTCATTCGGAAATGACCCGGCAATGCTCGACAATTACGGCTGGTTCAATAAAAACGGCGTCGGCGGGCCGCGGGCCGTCGGCATGAAAGTAGCCAGCGCGTTCGGCTTATTCGACATGCACGGCAACGTCTCGGAGTGGTGCCAAGATTTTTACGCAGGTGATTACTATCCAAATTCCACACCGGCCGACCCGTTCGGCCCGCCATCCGGTTTTCAACACGTACGCCGTGGCGGCGAATGGCTCTGCGCCCCATACAGCTGCCGTTCGGCATTCCGTCACGGTGATACACCCTATCTTCGAGTCGTGCATGTGGGATTTCGTGTGTTACGTGTTTCGACGGCCGCTCCCGCCGCGATTTCGCCTGAGGGCTTAAAACGGCCTGCGGCAAACGTACCCGACGAAGGTGTTTCCAAGCCCGATCCGATCGGCGCGAAGCTCGCGAAGGCGAAGGAGACGTATGAGAACAAGGTTCGTTCGCTTCGCGACGGCATATTAAAGAACTTCGACCGGAAGGAAGCCACGGCCCGATCCAACGGGGACAAGAAGCTGGTCGATCAGATCAAGGAAGAACGGGCGGCATTCGAGGGGCGGGGCCGTGTTCCGGCGCTCGTGCCGACCGGAGACTACCAGCGACAGTTGGACGCGGCTCGCGCCCAGTTGGAGACCGCCTACAACACGGCGATCAAGGCCTACACCAAAGCCGGCCTGGATGAACGCAGCACGGCGGCCGAGAATGAACTAAAGAAGTTCCTGGCAGAGCCTCGCCCGTGAACGGTCGGCGGGGGCGATTACGAACATCGAGGAAGAAAACCGCCACGGATAGGCGCTGATGAACGCGGATCCGCGCATACCCGCGGCCTGCTTACTTTTGAAGGAAGGATGGGCCGGAAATTCACGGGAATGCACGGAAATGAATACGAGGATCTCGCCCCGTGGCCAATGAGCCAAGAAGCGCCCGTCGTGCCAAGGTTTCCGCATGACAGAGGAAAAAGGAACGCTGATCTGCACTAATCTCCGCTAATTCTGATTAGTGTCGATTAGCGCCGATTAGTGTTTTCAAAGTGTTTTTCATTTCCGTGCATGAACGTTCATTTCCGGCCCTTTCGTATTACCGTCCTGCTTGTGGCCGGCGCCAGACATTGGGCGTCTGACCTACAGAATGGTTGCAAATGAACAAGTCAAAACCGCCGTTGATGAACGCGGATCGGCGCACTCCCGCGCTCATCCGCGGCCTGCTTACTTTTGAAGGAAGGAAGGGGCCGGAAATTCACGGGAATGCACGGAAATGAATACGAGGATCTCGCCCCGTGGCTGATGAGCCAAGGAGCGCCCGTCGTGGCAAGGTTTCCGCATGACAGAGGAAAAAGGAACACTGATCTGCACTGATCTCCGCTAATTCCGGTTAGTGTTCTTGCCTCGGAAGCTTGAACATCGAACTACTGGGCACAGGAAAAAGGTGCTCGCAGAGCACCCTACGTACTACGTACTGATCTCCGCTAATTCTGATTAGTATCGATTAGCGCCGATTAGTGTTTTCCATTCGCGTGCATGAGCGTTCATTTCCGGCTCTTTCGTTTTCGCGTCTTTATCATGGTTGAATATTATGCAAATCCTCGTTCGCATTGCTCTTGTTACCCTGCTGCTCGCGCCGCTGGCCGCGGTGTTGGCGGCGCCGCCGGCGAGCAAGCTCGTCCCGCATCCCGATGCCGTGCCCAACATTCACCCGGCCGGAGACGTCGACAAGCCTGAGCTAGTTCCGTTCATCGTGGCTGATCCGGCGTCGCTGCCTGGCGTTGTCGTGGATGACACGGCGGCCACATTGGTCGGCAAGTGGCAGTACTCGACGCACACGCCGCCCTATGTGGGCTTGGGGTACCTGACCGATCAGAAGGAAAGCAAAGGCAAGAAGTCTGTGACCTTCACGCCCGATTTGCCGGCCGACGGGTTTTACGAGGTGCGGATTTCCCACTGCTACAACATTCGCCGCGCGACCAATACCCCCGTGACGATCCACCATGCCGACGGCGAAACGACCGTGCGCATTAACGAGCAGGAAACGCCGCCGCACGACCGGCTGTTTCGCACGTTGGGCACGTTTCGGTTCCAGGCCGGCCGCGCCGGCTGGGTGCGGGTTTCCACCGACGGCACCGAAGGCAAGTATGTGATCGCCGATGCCGTGCAATGGCTGCCTGTGGAGAAACCGGGGAAGTAGGAAGTGGGAAGTAGTCAGTATTCGGTAGTCAGTAGTCAGTTGGGGAAGCGGGCAGCAGGCAGTGTTGGGAAAAGGACCGGCCGCTTGTCGTAACGATGGGCTACAGCAATCGTCTTTGTTCGCGGCGCCGTGTAGCACGCGGAGGATTTCTACGCCATCGGCGATAGGGCGGTAGTAGATGACGTGCTTTCCACGGACGTGACGCCGCGATTCCTTGAATCTGCGAGTCTTGCTCCGCTGGCCCATTTCGGGCTGTGAAGCGAGCAACCGAAAGAGAGCATTCGTCTCGTCGAGCCAGCCAATCGCCGCGGAGAGATTGTCGTTTGCGATATAGGCAGCGATTTGCTCGATGTCTTCATCGGCCTCGGGCGCGCGGCGCACGGTGGGCATTATTCGGTGCCCTGATTCTTCCCGGCGGCAACATCGCGTGCAAGTTGACGCAGACGTTCCCAATCGTCTTCCGTCATCGTACGACACAAACCGGCATCAGCGGATTCGATGGCCTGCTCGACGGCCCCCATGTGCTCGTCCGGAATGAAAGGAATCTCGTCGTTCTTTTCTCGCAACGCGGCCACGGCGGCGTCGAGGGCGGCTTCTTTCGAGGGATATATCCCTCCGGCCACGACCTGCTCAAGATACTGTTGGTTCTGCGGCGAGAGTCCGTGTTCCATAAAGTTAAATCTAACACGGTCGCTGGGCTGCGACAAGAAAAGGGGAAGTAGTCAGTATTCGGTAGTCAGTGAGGGAAGCGGGCGGCAGGCAGCGTTAGGAAGAAGGACGAAGACTGGCCGCGGATTGACGCTGATGATCGCGGATCTGCGTCGATCCGCGGCCTCCCTGTGACCATTCTGGATCGGCAAAGAGAGGGGGCCGGAAATGAACGCGAGTGGACGGAAATACGAAGGATTTCAATACGCGGCTCGCGCGTTGTCGGAACGGCGAATACGGTCGTTTCTCATTCGCGTGCATTCGCGTCCATTTCCGGCGCCTTCGCTTTCGTGACCTTTTGGTGACCAGGGAATCCGGCCAAGCATGATGTTCGTTGAAGTCGGGCGAAAACTGGTGCTCACAGAGCACCCTACGTGATACAATCGGGGGCGTGAATAAAGAGAAGCCACATCTGGGCGGCGTGATCCACACGTACCAGAAGTTCGATCCCAAGAACTTCCCCAGCCCCACCCAGCCTCCGCCCGACATGGTCTCCGGTGCCTTTGAGCACCTGCTGATGTATGGCGATATGCGCGAGCTGAGCGACGAGGAACTGGCCCGCGCGGTTCGCATCGACCCGCGGCAGATCGGCGGCCTGGGCCCGAGCCTCGACGCCTTGCGGCAAATGCTGCTGGAGCGGAAACGCAAGATCCTGGAAAAGTACGAGACCACTGCCGTGCAGAAGGCGGCCCTGCGGCGCTATCGCGATGAAGGGCAGCGGCTGCAACCGCCGGCCGAATTGCGCGACAAATTCCAACGGGCCTTCAAGGACGAACAGTTCCGCGAGTTGGAAGACCTGTGGTACCGGGCCGGCGGCGAACGGTCGGAGTTTGCCGGCCGTTTGCTGCGGCTGGCCGAGTTCCTGGGCGATAAGTACCAGATCGACGAGCTGGCCTCGAAATACGAATTCACCGGACACACGCCGCTGGCGATTCCCGAAGCCCTGCAAGTGAAAGAGGAGCTGGAGCAGATCGACAAGCTGCTCAAGCAGCTCGAAGAAGCGGCCCGCACGGCGCAGATCGGCATCATCGATCTGGAAGAATTGGCCGAGTTCGCCGAGCCGGGCGATATCGAAAAGCTGAACGAATTGCAGCAGCAGGTGCAGGACTACCTGCGCGAGATGGCCGAACAGCAAGGTCTGGAGCGGACGCGCGGCGGTTATCAGCTCACGCCCAAAGCCTACCGCTTGTTCCAAGCCAAATTGCTGGAGCAGATCTTCAGCCAACTGCAACCCTCGCGCAGCGGCCGGCACCAGGGCCCAATCGTGGGCGAAGGGGCCGTCGAACTGCAAACCACGAAGCCCTACGAGTTCGGCGATTCGGCAGCGCAGATGGACATCCCCGCCTCGTTCACCAATGCCATGATCCGCGGCGGAGCCCAGTTGCCGATCCGGCTGAAGCCCGAAGACATCGAGATCCATCGCACCCGCAATTCGCCCAAATGCGCCACCGTCGTGCTGATGGACATGAGCGGCTCGATGCGCTACGGCGGCTTGTACGTGAACGTGAAGCGAATGGCGCTGGCGCTCGACGGGCTGATTCGCCGCGAATACCCGGGCGATTTCCTGCAATTCCTGGAGATGTACTCCTTCGCCAAGCCGCGGCACGTCAGCGAACTGGCCGGGCTGTTGCCCAAGCCCGTGACGATCTTCGACCCGATCGTCCGCCGGCGCTACGACATGAGCCGGGAGAACATGAGCGAGCACCTGGTGCCGCCCCATTTCACGAACATCCAGCATGGGCTGCAACTGGCCCGGCGGTTTCTAGCCCTACAGGACACACCCAATCGGCAAATAATACTCATTACCGACGGGTTGCCAACCGCCCATTTCGAGGGACAGCAACTCTACCTGCTCTATCCGCCGCACTCGCAGACCGAACGGGCCACGTTGCACGAAGGGCAGCTCTGCCACCGCGAGGGAATCACGATTAACCTGTTCCTGCTCTCAAGCTGGTCGCAGACGCACGAAGATGTGCAGTTTGCCCATCGCCTGGCCGAATCGACCACGGGCCGGGTGTTCTTCACGGCCGGCCGCGACCTCGATCGGTACGTCGTCTGGGACTACGTCAACCGCCGCCGGTCAATCATCTCCTGATCGTTTAGCGACCAGCCATCTGCAATGCCGGGCGAAATGCCTGCGAAGTGCTTCGAATGGCTGCTCGAATCCGGCCCACGGATTTCGTGCGTGGGGGTATTCCATCTACAGAGGGGCAGCGTTAGAATCTGGCACGCCCCTGGTGGAAGATTATCGACAAGTCGCTCAAACGCAAGAATGCGAGAGGGAGCCGACGATGGAGAAGCCGCCCAGGTGGATGATCTATGGATCCACCGGCTATACCGGTCGGCTGATTGCTCAAGAAGCAGTCTCGCGCGGCCTGGAACCCATGCTCGCGGGCCGTCGACTGGCGGCGGTCGAGGCTTTGGCTGCGCGGTTGAACCGGCCATACCGCGTGTTTGCGGTCGATGACCCGCGCCTGGAAGAGCAGGTGCGGGGCTTCGAGTTGGTGTTGAACTGTGCCGGTCCATTCTCGGCCACGGCCGTGCCGCTCATCGAAGCCTGCATCCGCGCGGGCGTTCACTACTTGGACATTACCGGCGAAATCGATGTGATCGAAGCGGCAGCCGCGCGGGCGATCTCCGCGCAGGTGGCCGGGGTGATGCTGGTGCCGGCCGTCGGGTTCGACGTCGTGCCGAGCGATTGCCTGGCCAAGAGCCTGGCGGACAAACTGCCCGGCGCCACGCATCTTTGGCTGGCCTTTACCGACACCAGCGGCGTGAGTCCCGGAACGGCGAAGACGGTCCTCGAAAACATGCCGCGCGGAGGAAGCGTGCGGCTCGACGGGCAAATTGTCCATGTGCCGCCAGCCTGGAAGATGCGCGAAATTCCTTTTCGTAGCGGAACGCTGTGGGCCATGACCGTCCCTTGGGGCGACGTGTCCAGCGCCTTTTATTCGACGGGAATCAAAAACATCGAAACCTACCTGGCCGTCCCGCTACGCCAGATCAACCGCGTGCGCCGCTGGGGCTGGGCGGCATCGGTGCTGAAGGCCAGTTTCGTTCGCTCTCTGGCGGTGCGTTACATCGAACGCCATGTTCAGGGCCCCACGGCGGCCGTGCTGGAAAGTGGCCGAGCATCCTTCTGGGGGCAGGTCAGCGACGGCGGTTCGCGTCGCGTCACGGCCACGCTGGAAACGCCCAGCGGTTATAAACTGACGCAACTCACGGCCGTCGCTTGTGCCGAGCGCGTGCTGGCCGGCCAGGTCTCGCCGGGATTCGCCACGCCAAGCCAGGCCTTCGGCAAAGATTTGATTCTGAGCATCCCGGGCACGGAATTGAACTTTTGACCCGACGGTGTGCGGCTTGCAATCCGCCGGGTGCCACGGGTTCCGCCCGTGCTTTCTGCAGCCCTTGGCTTGCAGCACGGACACCTGCATCAAGGTCATTTGTTTCTTCAGCGCTTCAGTGCTCGCGCATGAACGGATCTCATTGACTGGATTATTCGCACCTGGCGGGCCAGGATGATGGCGGGAGGCGAGTTTAAAGACCCCAGAGACTTCAACGGCAAGCCGAGGGCTGAAAGAACGCTGGCGGAGCTAGTGAAGATATAGGAAGCCGGGGCTGCCGGAAGGGATAGATTGAAGATGTTCAACGTCCCAATCGTCCCCCTACCGGAGCCCCGACATGCCGAGCCCTCATTTTATCGCGTTTGATACGCATTGCGAGTTCTGCGAGATGGTTGCCGTTTCGAACACCGGCCGGATCGTCAAGCGAGCACGCTGTGACACGAACATCCCAGCGTTGGCGGCAGCGCTGGACTCGGTTCGTGGCCCGCGGGTCTTAACTTTCGAGGAAGGGCCGCTGGCGGATTGGCTGGCGCGCAACCTGCGTTCCCACGTGGACCGTCTGATGGTGTGCGATCCACGACGTAACGCGCTCATCGCCAAGGAGAGTGACAAAGACGACCCGATTGACGCGGAACGCCTGGCTCAACTGCTTCGCGGCGGATACCTCAAGGAGGTCCACCAGCCCGAATCGCTCGATCGCACGCTGCTGAAGCAGCACGTCAGTTTCTATCACGACCGCGTTCGAGAGCGGGTCCGCCAAGGGCATCAACTGTTGGCGTTGCTCCGCCGGCACGGCGTCTTTGCCTCGATCGGCGACGTGGTCGATGCCGACGAGAGAAAGCGGCTCTGGAACAAGCTGCCCCGGCGCAAGGTGCTGCTGCACGACCTCGACTGCGTGTTCCAGGTATATGAACTTCTGGAGTCGCAGGAACGAGAACTGCGAACGACGCTGATTCGCCTGGCGCGTCGGGAAGAGCCCGTGCGTCGTTTTCAAGACGTGCCGGGGTTTGGCTGGATCCGCGCGATCACGTTTTACGTCTACCTCGATACGCCCGTCCGCTTCCGCAGCAAGGCGACCCTCTGGCGATATTGCGGGGTGGGCCTGGAGCGACGTCGTAGCGGTAGCGGGCCCACGCAGGTGCGACTGACCAAGGCAGGCAATCGGCGACTCAAAGACGTACTTCTCGGAGCGGCCAGGTCGGCGGCCGCCGGGGAAGGCAACCCGTTCGCCGACAAGTACCGTTCTTGGACCCAGGAGAAAGGAGTTCATCCTTCGACGGCTCGTCGCAGCGTGGCGCGCTCGTTGGCCGCTACGTTGTGGAGCCTCTGGAAAACCGGCAGCAGATACGACCCTGCGTTGGTGCGTGGCGTCGGCTGCTCGTGATCGCTTGTACGAGTTCAACCTCGCCCATGAGCAACGGCGGAGTTCCTTGTGTGCCCCTAAGCCTTGAGCTTCAGCCAGTGAATGAACCCGCCGTCTTTGAATCAGACGCATGCTCCGATATCCGCATGGACCTCATACGAGAGTCCCCGATAGGTGCCTGGGCGACGTTTGTTACGATCACCCACCGAATGCGGAGTCAAGCGAACCGAAACCCGACAAGCATCGACATCACGACTAAGCCGTCGCAGACATAACCCCAGGAACCCGTTCTCGCCACGCCACCCTTCCGACGCCCCTCCCCGACAAGGGAAGCAAAAACGGGCCACCGCCCGGAGTGCGCCTTGACAGGGGACTTCCTATAGGTGGCACACCGATTCCGCTTAGCGCTGCGGCGTCGGCCAATCAGGCGCGTGAGGGGCGGCAGCCGAATGTTCGGGGGCTGCGATTGCCGTGGCCGGAACCGTTAGGCTGCGATGATGAGCGAAGAAATAACCGGCTGCAAAACCGGCGGCCGCAACCACCGAAAACAAACCACACTGAATGAAGATCCGTGTCCGGGAAGCAACCGCGAACGTGCCTGCCGCAGAGCCAGCCGCTCGATCCACCGGCTGCGACCAGCGCGAACTGGCGGCCGGGGGCAAAGAAGGTTTTCGCAGATTGGCGGCCGAGTCGCTCCCCACGGCAGGCGCCGGCCTGATGGGCCCTTGGGCCAGCAGATCGTTCACTTCGTCGAAGAGACCGACGGAGCCGCTGGTTACGCTTTCCAACCGACTGGAGCTACTGTGGGACAGTTCACCTTGTGCCAGTTCACCTTGTGCCAGTTCGCTATGGGCCAATTCATGCTTTGTCGTGGTGGGCGCCGGAACCGCGGTTGGGTTGCCGCAGCGCGGACACTCGCAAATCGTCCCGATCTTGCGACGGGAGATTTTGAGCAACTGTCGGCATTGCGGGCAAGCAAAATGAACCGGCATGGCTCGAGGATTCCGGCGGCCAACAAAGGGGGGGGCCTGGAGTCGCGATCGCCGCGACGCGGCGAGAAGCAGGCCCGATTCATTCTAGGCTAACCGATTGGGCAGGGTAGAGCCAAGCATCGTTTGCCAAGAAGCGCCAATTAGGAATCTCCGCCGGGCGGTCCGACCCTTTCCAACGCCAAAACCAGCACCAACGATATAAAATCGACCAGCCAGACGACGCCCACCCCCAGGCCGATTCGGTCGAGCACAATGGCTCCCGTGGCGTCGCCCATCGCACCGAGCAGCCGTGCCAAGGCGATTAGAACCGAGAGGATGATCGGCAATATGACCAGCCCGGCAACCAAACACAGCATCAGTCGATGAAACATGGAGCGGGCCGCCTGGCAGGACATTCTACCCAGAGCCTCCAATTTTGCGGGTTATAGCAGGGGGTGTCAATGACACAAACTCTGGCTTGCGACACGCGTTACGTTGACTTGGCCCTGGAGGGGGCGAAAATAAAAGCTGGCGGAACTTACACGAGAGATGAGGGGTTGCGGATGCCATCACCCAGCCGTTGGATAGGAAGTGCCGCGGCTTTGCTGGTTCCGTTGGCTGCCTGGGGGTGCCTGATCGCGCCGGTTCGGGGCGACCAGATCACCCTGAAAGACGGCCGGATCATTGAAGGGAGCATCGCGCCGCTGTCGTCGATGGCCGAGAAGCCCGGCAACCAGAATCCCTCGTCGACCGGCGTCCAGTTGATCGTGTTCGTCGACGACAACCTGCGGCGGACGTTCGTCGCCAAGCGGCAGTTGGCTGGAGCCGGTCCCTCGGCGGCCAGTGACCCCGACGAAAAGATCTTCCTCCGCCAGCCCGTGCCCCGCGCCGGCACGGCCCGATTCGGCACGGTGGGTCCGCTGGTGTCGATCTCGCCGTTCGACGATTTTGGCCGCCGCACCGTGCAGATGCTCACCGTGCAGGGGAGGCAGCCGATCATCCAGGGCATCACGGAGATGACGCCCCATTGGACCAAGCTGGAATCGCTGCAGATGGAAGGCAAGGCCATCGCCTGGGACATGCGGGTTGCCACCTCTTCCATTCCGCTGGGCGACCTGGAAAGAATCCTGACCAAGCTGACCGATCCGAAAAACCTCGACCAGCGGTTGCGGGTGGTGCGGTTCTACCTGCAATGCGAACGCTACAAAGAAGCCGAGGCGAAGCTGCGGGCCGTCGTCGCAGATTTTCCTGAGAACAAAGAACAGTTTGCGCCGATCGTGCTCAAGCTGCACCAGAGCTTGGCGCGGCAGATCCTGCGCGAAATCCAGGTGCGGCGCGACGCCGGCCAGCATGCGTTTGCCTTTGCGTATCTGCAGAAGTTTCCGGCTGAAGACGTGGCCGGCGAAACGTTGCAGGCCGTGCGGCAGTTGCTCGACGAATACCAAGAGAGCATCAACAATCGCAACGAAGTGTTTTCGCATTTCGAGAAAGACCTGACGCTCATCAAGGATTCGGCCTACCGCTCGATCCTGGCCCAGGTCCGCGAGGAAATGAAGAATGAATTGAACCTGGGAACGATCCACCGTCTCGACGCCTACAAGCAATTGTGGGACGACAACACCCTGAGCCCCGAAGACCGGGTTGGGCTGGCCGTGAGCGGCTGGCTGGTGGGGACGGCTGATGCTCAGCGCAAGTTGCCCGTGGCCGTCTCGCTGTTCGAGACCCGCGAACTGATCAAAAAGTACATGCAAGAGACCGGCAAACTGAAGCGCGAACAGATTCTCTCGCAACTCAAGCTGCACGAAGGAGCGACGCCGCCGTTGGTGTCGAAGCTGCTGGTGCAGATGAAGCCGGTCTTTCCGCCCGGCGAAGAGGTGAAGGATTCTCCCGGCTTGTATCAACACGAAGTCGAACTGCTGTCGGGCGAGCCGCCGACGAGCTATCTCGTGCAGTTGCCCCCTGAGTACGATCCGCACCGCCTGTATCCGACGGTCGTCAGCCTGCACGGGGGCGGCAGTACGCCGCTCGCTCAAATCCAATGGTGGGGCGGCACAGGCTGCGCCGCCGGGGTTATATCGTCATCGCGCCGGCCTGGGCCAAGCCGCAGCAAGGCACTTACGCTTTCTCGGCCGAAGAGCACGCCGCCGTGTTGAACTCGCTGCGCGACGCCTGCCGGCGATTCTCGGTCGATACCGACCGGGTTTACCTGTCCGGGCACTCGATGGGCGGCGACGCGGCCTGGGACATCGCGCTGGCGCATCCCGATCAATGGGCCGGCGTGATTCCGATTGCCGCGGTGGCCGACAAGTTCGTGTCGCGCTATTGGGAAAATGCCGCCTATATGCCGCTGTACCTGGTTTCAGGCCAGCTCGACGGCGATAAACCGGTGCGTAATTCGACGGAGCTCGACCGCTATTTCAAGCACGGCTACAACACCACGGTGGTTGAGTTCCAGGGCCGCGGCCACGAGCACTTCTCCGACGAGATCCTGCGAATCTTCGACTGGATGGGCCGCCTTCGGCGCGATTTCTTCCCCAAGGAGTTCGTCACCCGGTCGATGCGCGATTGGGACAACTCGTTCTGGTGGCTGGAACTCGCGGAGCTGCCGCCCAAGGCGGTCACGGCGCCGGAAGAATGGCCGCCGCCGGCTGGATTGCTGCCCGTCCTTACGAAGGCCAGCGTCAAGGAAAAGAACACCATCTTCGTCACCACCGGCGCCGCCCGGGCGGTGATCTGGCTGGCGCCTGAACTGGTCGATTTCAAGCAGCCGGTTCGCCTGACGGTCAACGGCGTCCGACTGAAGAGCACTCCCATCGTCGAACCGGATCTGGCCGTGTTGCTGGAAGACGTTCGCACGCGCGGCGATCGCCAGCGCGTCTTCTGGGCCAAAGTGGAAATGCCCGCCGGCCGTGTGAACATGGAATTGCGCTAAGCGTGGCTCCGACACGGCCGAGGACCGATCGCAACTATTTAACTGCCGTGGGATCGAGCGCCGCCGGAACTCGGGCTTCGGCCTGCGGCGTGGCGTTCTTGAGGAGCGAGAAGCCGACGATCAGCCAGCCGTCGCGATCGCTCGTCGACAAGATGCCGCCCGTGCCCAAGTACCTCCGCACAACTTCAAAGGCCGGCAACTTGCTGCCGTCGAGCAGCGGCTTGCGCATTTCGCCTTCGGTCGAGTCGTTCAACACTCCATTCAGCACCTGAGCGATCGGCATATCGGCTTCGGGCAGCTTACCCTGGCGAAACAGCTCGTAGGCCAACGACCATTTGTCGGCGTTGCGTGAGAAGGCCTGCATGCAGGTCGGATCGCTGCACAGCTTGGCAAACTGCCGCTCGACCAGTTGGTATTCGGCGTCGCTCGCCAGCGGCTGCGGGGCCTGCGGCGCCGACAGCACTTTCTTGAGCAACTCGAGGTGCGTGGCGACGAACAAGTGGCCATGGGCCACGGCGACAGCCGAATTCGGCAACAGCCGATCGCCCTGAGCGGGCCGCGGCAAGCCGGCCTGGTGGGCATGGGCTTTGGCGGCTGCGGCCGCCTCTTCGTCGACGATTTCGTAAATCGTTTGGCCCTGCACGCTGAGCTTGCGCACGTCCTTGTCGTTCTTCATCGACTTGTCGATGGCCTGGGCCAAGGCCTGAGGATTGGTTGTTTCAATTGCGAACAGTCGCCGCTGGCTGTGTGGCGTGGCCGGTAACTGCGTGTCGGTGATCAGCGTTAGGCGTTTGCCGAGATGGGCGATCAGGTCTTTGCGAATGTCGAGCTGCGGCCCGTTCGGATCGGTGCGAATGCTTTCCAGGACATCGGGCCAGACTCCCTCTTCGCCCTCACCGAACAAGGCGTCGAACAGGGTTCCGAAATTGTCGAAGGCAATTTGCATGTCCCAGTGAAACGTGGTGAACGTGGCAATGTCGGTCGGCACCCACGGCTCGGGGGTGAATTTGCCGCCGTTGGGCAGCACGAGCATCCGCATCGCCCTCTGGTACGGCGGTGGGGCATAGATGCTCGTGCGATGCACGGTGCCGTAAGGAGCAGCCGCCAACGATACCACGCCGCCGACGGCCAGAATCGCGTCGAAGCCTTCACCCTTGGCCAGTTTTACCGGATCGGGCCCCGACTGCGGACGCCGCGGCACGCGGTCCTGCCCAATATCTGCCAGTCCGAACGGATCGACATACCAATGAATATCGACCGGCAGCGAGTTGCCGGCGGCGGCCCGCTTTTGCACCGCCTGATAGGCGGGCAGCCCGGCCAGATTGGCTTTGTCGGGCGTCGTCAGCCGATTGGCGATGTCAGTGGCAATGGTCGCCCCTTCGGCCAGACACAGTACGCCCTGGTGCAGGAAGTACGTTACCTGCCGCTGCGGACGCTTCTTTTTTGGTTCGGCAGGAATGTCGAACACCTGCAACGTCGTGCCGCCGGCTTCCTGCGCACTGCGCAACGGCATTCCCGCGTTTCAAACTATCCGTGACTTTGCCCAGGATCTTCTTTGCCAACTCCGTGCTTTGCGACACGTCGACCAGCAGCGTCACCGCGGCCTGGCCCTCGCCGTCGGGCACGATGCCCAGCGCCAACTCGCCCGAGGCCAAACCGTCGAGATCTTCCCAGGACAGCCCCAGACGCTCCTGCAAGTCCCAGCCTTTTTCGCGGAATTGGCGATCCAAATCGTCACGAAAGGGCCGCACGTCGGGGTCTTCCAACAGTTGGCCGATTTCGGTTTTCAGATAGTGATCGATGAACGTCGGAACATTTTCCACCGACATGAAAGCCTTGGTCGACGCCGGAAAAAGTCGATCGCAGGGGGGCACGGCCTGGGCCGATCGGGCTGCCACGAGCAACGACACCCCGCACACCAGCGCCAGCACGAAGTTCCTCGACACGTTGATTCTCCTTGCGCCGACTCTCAAATGGTGGCCGCGAATTGCGCCCCCATGGTGCCAGCAGCAGCGGCGACACGCCCCAGCGATTAGTAAATCGGCCGATGGCGGCCGAAAAGCCAAGTCGCCGGGCAGTTTAACTTTGCGCCCGTTTTTCTGCCAGACCGATCGAACCTTCCTTAGCAAATCCCACACCACCCAACCGGCATTGCTGGCGCGCACGCTTCAACCCCGCCGCGACGCCGGTAGACTCGATCGGCCTTTCACCCCATAATCCCCAACATGCGCGACTTCCAACACGAAGGCCTCAGCCATGATCCGATCCATGGCTACATCTCATTCACTTCCGGCCGCTTGCCGGGCGGCGAAGTGTCGGAACGGCAGTTGATTGACCACCCGTGGGTTCAACGGCTGCGGCAAATCCACCAATTGCAGACCGCCTGGTGGGTCTTCCCCACGGCCGAACACACCCGCTTTCAACACGTGCTGGGCGTGATGCACCTGGCAAGTCGGGCAGCCGCGGCGCTTTACGATAGTTTGGCGGAAACGTGTCCCGACGTGCCCAGCCGCGGCTATGTCGAGGCCCTGCTGCGCGTGGCCGGCTTGTTGCACGATGTCGGGCATGGCCCCTTCGGCCACTTTCTCGACGAGCATTTCCTGCGCGATTTCGCCCTGACGCACGAGACCCTGGGCAGCCACATCATTACCGAAGAGCTGGGGCCCCTGGTCCGCGGCATTCGCCGCACGCCCAGCCATCGCCTGGCCGAGGGCGAAGAGCTCGACCCGCAGCGGGTTGCCTATCTCGTCGTTCGACCGTCGTCCGATCCGGCGCTACGCCGGCGCCGCGCTGGCTGCAGTTTCTTCGCAGCCTGTTCTGCGGCCTGTACACGGTCGACAACATGGATTTCGTCCTCCGCGACGCCTACATGTCGGGCTACAACACCCGCGTCTTCGACCTGGAACGCCTGCTGCACTACAGCTTCTATTCCAGTTCCGGCCTGGCGATCCACGCCCGCGGACTGCCGGCCTTGGTGCGGTTCATCGGCGTCCGCGCCGAGCTGTTTCGATCGGTCTACTTCCATCGCACGGTCCGTTCGATCGATCTCACGCTGGCCGAACTGTTCGTCGACAGCAAAGCCCGGTTGTTCCCAGGCAATCCGCTCGCGCATCTCGACGCCTACCGGCGTTTCACCGAGTGGTCTCTGTTGGTCGACGTCGGCCGGTGGGCTGCGAGCAGCGACCCGGAGTTGCAGGCCTTGGGAACCCGCTGGGCGAAGCTCGTGGCTCGCGAGTTGAACTGGAAGATGGCGGCCGAGCGAACGATCTTCCTGCAGCCGGCCGCCGGCGACCAGGCCAGCATCTTCAGCCGCGAAGATTTCTTCGAGCAAGCCTTGCGCGACGTCTTGCCGCCGGGCTTGAAATCGATACGACTGCGCGTCGACCTGGCGCGGCACATTCATCGGCCCGGCACGCGCGGGCCCAGCTCGGGCCAGAACTTTCTCTACGATCCCGACCGCGACACCGTCCGGGCGCTCGACGACCACGAACTGCTGCGGCAGATTCCGTTGGGCTATCGCATCTGCCGTGTGTATACCGATTCCGACGCCCACCACGCCGAACTGGCTGCGGCGCTCGATACGCTGGCCGGCCCCGGCGGCGCCGACGACCGGACGAACATGTAGGCTTGAACCGCTGTATTTGGTTCGATTTTCCGGTTGCGCAAGGTGCTAGTGGTCTGTCACGCCAGGAATTTCGGGTGCCATGGTCCACGCTTGCGTGGCCATGTTTACAGCGCCAACGCATGCCCACGGCGGCCGTGGGCATGGCACCCAAGTGCGAAAACAATCGCGTGACAGGCCACTAGCCCCTGAAAAACTCGGGCTAACGCAGGCCGAGCCAGAATCTAACAGAATCGTCGCCGGCAACTCATCGCGCTCGAACACAGATATCCGACAGTCTTACAGGGCGGTACGGATGTCACCCTTGGCTGGAGGTTCCGCATGGGTTTAATGCACTGGCTCAACCGTCGCAGCTTCAATCTCGTTCACCACAACCAGCTCATTTACAACACCTGCTGGGAAGATCCACGGCTGGACCACGTCGCCCTGGAACTTCAGCCGGACGACGTGCTGCTGACCATCACCTCGGGCGGTTGCAATGTGCTCGACTACGTGCTGCAGGAGCCTCGCAAAGTCATCGCGGTCGATATCAACCCTCGCCAGAACGCCCTGCTGGAGTTGAAGATCGCCGGCATCCGCAAGCTGGACTTCGAGCGGTTCTTCGCGATCTTCGGCCGTGGACGTCTGGCCGAGTTTCCGCAGGTGTACCGGCACGAACTCCGCGAGGCTCTGACGCCGGCAAGCCGGCGCTGGTGGGACCGCCACGTCGATTTCTTCGACGGCAGCTCGCGGCGCACGAGCTTCTACTTTCGCGGCACGACCGGCTATTTTGCCTGGTTGCTCAATGGGTATATCGATCGCGTGGCCCACGTGCGCGACGCCATTGAAGCGGTGCTCGCGGCCCAAACCGTCGAAGAGCAACGGGCCATCTACGAAGCCAGCCTGCACGGCGCCGTCTGGCGGCCGCTCCTCAAGTGGCTGCTGCGGCGAGATTCGACGCTGTCGTTGTTGGGTGTCCCCCGCCCACAGCGCGAGCAACTCGATCGCGACTACACTGGCGGCGTGTGCGGGTTCATCGAGGATTCGTTGCGAGCCGTGTTTGCCTATCTGCCGCTGCACGACAATTATTTCTGGCGCGTTTATCTGACCGGGCAGTACACGCCCGATTGCTGTCCCAATTATTTGCGGCCGGCGAACTTCGCCCGGCTCAAGGCCGGACTGGTCGATCGGGTTTCAATTCACCACACCTCCGTGGCCGGCTACCTGGAGAAGCACGAAGAACCGATCTCCCGGTTCGTGCTGCTCGACCACATGGACTGGCTCAGTGCGCTGCATTGCCCTTGGCTGCAACAGGAATGGCAAGCCATCGTCAATCGCGCCGCGCCGAATGCGCGGATGTTGTGGCGCAGCGCCGGTCATAGCAGCACCTTCATCGACAAAGTCGAAGTCGATTTCGGCGGCCGCCGCGAGCGCATCGGCGATCTGCTCTGGTACAACCGGCGACTGGCCGCCGCGTTGCATCCGCTCGACCGCGTTCACACCTACGGCAATTTCTTCATCGCCAACCTGGCGGCGTAGTGGCGCGCCAAGTATCGACTTTCGGGTGCCATGGGCCACGCTTGCGTGGCCATGTCCGGGGTGGGAACGCATGCCCACGCAAGCGTGAGCATGGCACCCCGGCCAATGCAGGAACACTAATCGTCGCTAATCGACACTAATCAGAAATCAGAATTAGTGGAGATTAGTGAAGATTAGCGTTCTTCTCCATTTGTCATGCAGAGAACTTGGAACTACTGGGGGAGGGAAGCGTGACATGAGCGTCGTGGCCGACTTGCGTATCCTGTGGCAATTGCTGCTGACGCCGATTCGCGGCGCCACGCATTCCGAACGGCTCGAAAGCTTCTACCGCGGCCAGGCCGCGGGGTACGACGACTTCCGGGCTCGATTGCTCCCCGGTCGCGAACAAATGTTCGGCGCACTGCCTGTGCCCGCGGGCGGGCGGTGGATCGATTTCGGAGGCGGCACCGGCTCGAACCTCGAGCATCTCGGCGACCGGCTGCCGCAGCTCAGCGAGCTGTTTCTCGTCGACCTATCGCCCTCGTTGTTGGACGTCGCGCGGCGGCGCGTGGCCGAGCACGGCTGGTCGAACGTGCGGATCTGCCAGGCGGATGCCACCAGCTTCGAGCCACCGGGCGGAAGCGTGGACGTCGTTACGTTTTCGTACTCGTTGACGATGATCCCCGACTGGTTCGCGGCCCTGGAGCAAGCCTGGCGTCTGCTAAAGCCGGGCGGGTGGATCGGAGTGGTCGATTTCTACGTCTCGCGCAAGCATACGAGCGAGTCGCTGGCCCAGCACGGCTGGCTAACGCGAACCTTCTGGCCGGCCTGGTTCGCAACCGACAACGTCTTCCTCAGCGCCGACCATCTCCCCATGTTGCAAAGCCGCTTCGCCGCCGAGCGGCTCATCGAAAGCCGCTCATCGGTGCCCTATCTGCCCCTAGGCGACGTGCCGTACTATAGCTTCATCGGGCATAAGAGCGAGTTCGCGAACTGACACTCGACGTTGCATCACTTCTTCGACCGGCTGTCGAGCAGCCAGCGGGGCGATCTGGTCGGCCTCGTCGGCCGTCGTCAACCATTTGAGCAGTCGATCCTTCATCGCTGCTTCGACGGCCTGCTGCTCCGGACGTCCGGCCAGGTTCTCTTGCTCGGTGGGGTCTGATTCGAGGTCGTACAACTCCGCGTAGCCCTCGGGATAATAGTTGTATTTCCAACGCCTGGTGCGGACCATTTTGGCGTCCGGATGACGGATGCCGGCGACGCCACGCCCCTTTTCGAAGGGCATGTCGACCGCGCCGTCGGTAATCACTTCCGGAATAATGTTCTCGCTGAAGACCGCTTCGTGCGGCACGTACGCGCGTCCGCGGTCGGAGACCAAAGGTGCGAAACTGCGGCCCTGGCAAGAGCGAGGTTCCGGCAAGCCCGCCAGTTCGAACAAGGTCGGCAGCAGGTCGATCGTCTCGATCAGTTCGGCATGATTGCCAGGTTTGATCTGGCCCGGCCAGGCAACGATGAAGGGCACCCGCACCGAGGCCTCGAAGAAGCAGTTCTTGTCCATGATGCCGTGTTCCAGCATTTGCGCGCCGTGGTCCGAACTGAACACGACGATCGTGTTGTCGGCCAGTCCAAGTTGCTTGAGCGTGCCGAGGATGCCGCCGATTTCGGCATCGACGTGCGTAATCGTGCCGAAGTAGCTGCGGTACATCCACTGCAAACGCTCCGCGGGCGTATCCAGGATCTTCGGCCCGCCGCGCAGTACCAGCCTGGCCAGCGGTAAGGGAAACTTTTCCACGTCACTCGCCGTCGTGCGTTGCGGCAATGGGAAGTTGACGCTGTCGTACATCGACGCGTACGGCTCCGCAACTTCGAATGGCCCATGCGGTTTCCAGAACGAGGCAAACAGAAAGAACGGCTTGTCGGCGGCAGCTAACCGGCGCAACTGATCGCGCGAGCGTTCGCCGGTCCAGGCCGTGTCGGTGAACTCGGCCGCGATGTTCGAGCGGAACGGGTTCTTGTCTGGCGCGACGTCCTTGGCCACGCTGCGATAGGGCAGATAGTTCAGCGGATCGCGGGCGTTGCGCCAACGAACATAATCCGACCAGGCATCGGTGAACGGCACGCCGTCGTGCAGCTCGACGGCATCGAAGCCGGTCCGCAGGGCCTCGTCCTTGGTTGGCGGATAGTAATGCAGTTTGCCGACAGCCGCCGTTTGATAGCCCGCCTCGCGCAGACGAGCTTGCACGAGCACTTCCGATCGGTCGAGCGGCGTGTAATTCACCCGATTGCGATGCGCGTGCGCATAGCGGCCGGTGAAGAAGCTGATGCGCGACGGCACGCAAACCGGCGACTGCACGAAAGCATGCGTGAAGTTGGCTCCGCTGGCGGCCAGCCGGTCCAGGTTCGGCGTTCGCACCAATCGATTGCCATTGGCGCCGATCGAGTCCCACCGCTGCTGATCGGTCATGATGAAAACAATGTTCGGCCGCCTGGCGGGCGGGGAAACTGCTTCGCCGTGGAGGGCCCCCGCCATGGAAACCAGCAGCCCAGAGGCCGCGATTAAGGATCGGAAAATCGAGGGCATGCGCGGCTACCTGAATGTTGGTGCGGAGTTGTCGCTTCCACGTCTGGGCGCCATTATACTTGGGGCCACGCGGTTTCGGAGCAAGCAACCGCAACGCCCCCCCCCTGATTCTTTCTGTTACCAACCAGACGACCAACGAAGGATTCATCAATGAGTCGCACCATGGTGTATCAACTCCTATGCCTTGCCACGTTACTGACCGGTGCGCGAAGCGACGCGGCAGAAGCGGCGGCGCGTCCCAATATCGTCGTCGTGCTGGCCGATGACATGGGCTTCAGCGATTTGGGCTGTTACGGCAGCGAGATTCCGACGCCGAATCTCGATCAACTGGCCGCCGACGGACTGCAATTCACGCAGTTCTATAACACGCCTCGCTGCAGCCCCACGCGGGCGGCCCTCTTGACCGGTCTGTATTCCCACCAGGCCGGCATGGGCTGGCTCGACAACAAAGTCGAACCAAAGTCGCACAGGATTTCACGGCCGAGTTGATGCCGCGCTGCGTGACGATCGCCGAGGTGCTGCGCGAGGCGGGCTATTTCACCGCCATGACCGGCAAGTGGCATCTCGGCCAGCAGAACGGCACGCCCCCTTGGGAACGCGGCTTCATGCGCATCGCTCAACTCGCGCTATGGCGAAGTCTATTTCCCCAAGGAAAACGACCGGCCGGGAACCGAGATCGCTGTACCTCAACGGCCAAGGAGATCCCCAAAGATTCGCCGGAATTGGGGAAGGACTGGTATTCGACCGACTTGTTCACCGACTGGGGACTGAAGTTCGTCGACGAAGCCCGCGCGGAAAACAAACCCTTCTTCCTGTACATCGCCCAGGGGGCCGTGCATTTTCCGCTCCGCGCGCCGGCCGACGTAATCGAACACTATCGCGGCAAATACATGAAAGGCTGGGACAAGCTGCGCGAAGAGCGGCATGCGAGGCAAATCTCCAAAGGCATTGTCGACGCCCGCTGGCCGCTCGCCCCGCGGCCCGAGGAATCGCCGGCCTGGGACACCCGCCCGCTCGATCGGCAGCAGCGCTTCGACGAAATGATGGCTGTCTATGCCGCCATGGTCGAGTCTCTCGATCGCAGCATGGGGACGCTGGTCAAAGGGTTGAAGCAGCGTGGCGTGCTGGACAATACGTTGATTGTGTTTCTGGCCGATAACGGCGGCAACGCCGAGGGAGGGCCCCAAGGCGTTGCGCGAGGCGAGGGGCCCATCGGCGGGCCGCAGTCTTACGTTCTGCTGGGCATGAATTGGGCCACGTTGAACAACACGCCTTTCGCCCGCTACAAGCACTTCACGCACGAAGGAGGCATCAGTTCGCCGCTCATCGCGCATTGGCCGAAGGGGATTCCGGCCGAGCGCCGCGGCAGCCTGGAAAAACAGCCCGCGCATTTGATTGACATCATGGCCACGGCCGTTGATCTGGCCGGCGCAAGTACCCAACGGAGTTCCAGGGAAACACGATCCTGCCGATGGAAGGCGTGACCTTGCGGCCGGCGTTCGAGGGCAAGTCGCTCAACCGCACGCAGCCGCTGTTTTGGGAGCACGAAGGCAACAAGGCCGTGCGTGACGGTCGTTGGAAACTGGTGCAGAAGTGGCGCGGTCCTTGGGAGTTGTACGACATGGAAGCGGACCGCACCGAGCAGCACAACCTCATCGATCAGCACAGCGACGTCGCGGCGAAGCTGCAAACGGCCTGGAGCAATTGGGCGGCTCGCGCGTTTGTCGATGATTGGCCCGGTCCGGACCATTCTAACTGGGGAATGGATCTCAAGTAACAAACGTCAAGCTGCTGTCAGCGTGGCAATTTGAGGTCGCCCGAGCGAAACGTTTTTGCTGTAGGGTGTTCTCGAGCTTTGCGCTGACGCACCGCTGCCCGCGTTTTGCCTATGATTTGGTGCGCCAGCGCAAAGCTCGACAACACCCTCCCGCCCCAATGATCGCCCGGCTCTGAGAACTGACCGGCCGTGTTCTGGGCCGCACGGCCGATCAGTGATTGAAGCTAGGAAGACTTCGGCCGCCACTTGCAAACACGAGCCCGACGCGCAAGCGAGGGATTCTGCGGGAGTTGCAGATCACACTCCCTCGCTTGCGCGTCGGGCTTGTGTTTCTCAACTTACAAAACTGATCGGCCGTGTTCTGGGCCGGCCGAGCGTTTACAACGCACCGCCATACAGGTTATAAATACAGGTACCCCAGAACGTAAGGCGCTGAAGCAAACCTGGCGCCGACGACAGCTTCCTCCTACCCAGCGTCGTCATTGAATCCAATCCTGAAAAAGGATGCGTGCGAACATGGCTAGACAAGCAACGAACGCGAGCGGTTGTTCCGGCTTTCGATCTCTGATGGGCCGGCGGCAGGCGATGCAGGTCGGCGTTTGCGCGCGCGCTAGGGCTGTCGCTCGGAGACTTCCTCCGCCAGCGTGCAATGGCTGAAGCGGCGGGCAAGCCCGAGCCCAAAGCCACGAGCATCATTCAAATACATCTGCCCGGCGGCATGGCTCAGCAGGAATCGTGGGATCCCAAGCCCGAAGCGCCGGCCGAATATCGCGGCGCCTTCAATGTCGCCAAGACCAACACCGGCGAGGTGTTCAGCGAAAACTTCACCCGCACGGCCCAGGTGGCCGACAAGCTGACGGTCGTGCGCTCGGTGGTAGGCAAGATTCCCGACCACGGGCAGGCAACCTATCATCTCTTTACCGGCTACACGCCGACCACGGTCATCGACTATCCGCAGATGGGAGCGGTGGTGTCGCAGCATTTCGGCCCGCGCAAGGACATGCCTCCTTACGTGGCGATTCCCAGCATGGTCGGCTTCGCCGGGGGCACCGGTTACCTGGGAAGCAAGTTCGGCGCGTTTCAACTCTACGCCGATCCTGGCGCCAGGGGCGACTTCAAAGTTCGCGACTTCTCGATTCCCGCCGGCGTGACTCCGGAGCAATTCGAGCGCCGTCGCGCCGGCCGCGAGCTGGTCGAAAGTCATCTGCGCCAGATGCAAGCCGATCCCGACAAGCTGAACACGATGGACGAGTTCTACCGCCGCGCGTATTCGCTGGTGAGCTCGCCCGCAATCGCAGAAGGCCTTTTCACTGGCCGACGAACCGCGAGTCGATGCGCGATCTGTACGGGCACGATTACATCACCAAGGCGCGGCGCGAGCCGGCCGGCATCGGGCCGCGGCTGCTGTTGGCCCGCCGCTTGGTCGAGGCCGGCGTACGGTTCGTCACGGTCAGCTATGGCGCCTGGGATTCGCACGTCGGCATCAAGGACGATTGCCTCGACAAGATGCCGGCCTTGGATCATGCCATTTCCGGGTTGATTACCGATCTCGATCAGCGCGGGCTGTTGGACACCACGCTGGTGATGGTGACCACCGAGTTCGGCCGCACGCCGCTGGTGAATCAATCGAACGGCCGCGACCATTGGGCGCGGGTGTATTCGATGGTCCTGGCCGGCGGCGGAATCACGCGCGGCCAGGTCTACGGCGCGTCCGACGCCACGGCCGCCGAGCCGGCGCGAGACGCCGTGCCGCTCGAAGACTTCCTGTACACCGTCTATCACCAATTGGGCATCAACGCGGACGAAGAGTTGCTGGCCTTTGGAACGCGGCCCATCGAGATCATCAAGGACGGCAAGCTGGTCAAAGGTATCGTGAGCTGAACCATGCGCCCTGTCATTGCGGCCCTCTGTTGGCTTCTGCTGACCGCGCCGGCGTTGGCCGGGCCGATGGTCCATCATATCGAAGCCACGCTGCCACGCTGCGGCCAGCGCGGCACGACCGTCGAAGTGACGCTGCAAGGCGTTCATCTCAAAGACCCTCGCGAGATCGTTTTCTTTCGCCCGGGAATCAAGGCCGATCGAATTCGAACAAATGCCGCCGCCCCGGCCGATCGGGCTGCCGCATGGCGGCATCTCGGACGAGCAGATCCGCTGCAAGTTCGTGATCGCTCCCGACTGCCCGCTGGGCGAGCATCCCTTCAAGCTTCGCACGGCCACCGAGTTGTCGTTGCTGAGCACGTTTTGGGTGACGCCGTTACACGGTCGTGATGGAAGGCGAGACGGGGCAGGGGGGTAACGACACGCTCGCCAAGGCTCTGCCGGTGAAGCCGAACTCGGCCGTACACGGCCAGCATCGTGGTGACTCAAAACGCCGACGTTGACACGTACCGCGTCGCCGGCAAGGCAGGCGAGCATCTCTCCGTCGAGGTCGCCTCGGTCTGGCTGACCGAGAAATTCTACGCCGACGCCGAGTTCGATTTGATGGTCCGATTGCTCGACGGCACGGGCCGCGAACTGGCGCGCAACGACGACAGCGCCTTGCACTTGCAAGACCCGATCATTTCCACCGTGCTGCCCAAAGACGGCGATTACTATGTCGAAGTCCGGCAGCGGATCTTCAAGCGCGGAACGAACGTTTATTATCTTGCCAGCATCGGCACGAACCGACGCCCGCTGGCGGCCTATCCCGCCCGGCGGCCCGGCGGGCCAACCCCTGTCGGTGAAGCTGCATCGGCGATCCGGCCGGCGAATACCAGCAGACCGTTGTGCTGCCAACGAAAACCGGCGACTTTGATCTATTACGACGAGGCTCCTTCGCCGCTGCCGTTGCGGGTGTCGAATTACCCCAACGTGCTGGAAGATCGCGATGCCGAGGCGACGCACTGTCCCGCAACTTCCCGGCCGCTTTGAACGGCATGATCGAGAAGCCCGGCGACGTCGACGTCTTCGAGCTTTCGGTGAAAAAGGGAGACGCTTACCGAGTGCGGGTCTTCGCCCGTGCGCTGGGCACGCCGCTCGATCCGCGGATCTCGATTCGTCCCGCGGATCGCCGAGCAGCCGGAAGTCGAAGCCGACGACGCCACGCACGCCGATCGCGGATTTGATCGGCGTGCCCAACCGGCGTTTCATCTCAAGGAACTGCTCGATCCGTCGATCGTGTGGACGCCGAAGGAGGCGGGCGAGTATTTACTGAGCATCGCCGACATGCGCAGCCTGGGCGACGCCACGAGCGTCTATCGCGTCGAAGTCGAGCCGGTTCACGATGCCGTCCACACGTATCTCTCTGCGCCGGTGATTGACAGCGTCGAGTGCCCGCGATTGATCGGCCTGGTGATTCCGCGGGGCAATCGTTGGACCTTCAACTTGTCGCTCGGCGAAGTGCCAGGGGAACCGCTACAAGGGCGAGTTGGACATCGTCGCCCGGGGGCTGCCCGAGGGCATGCAAGATGATCGCTCCGCGCGTGCGTGCAGGCCTGAAGAATCCGTGCCGGTGCAGTTCATCGCCTCGGCCGACGTTCGCCGAGCAGACGGCCCTGGTCGAACTGTTGGCCCAACCCGCCGAGGCGTCGCGGAAGCTGGAAAGCGGGTCGCACCAGTCGTTCGCATTCATGAACCATTCGGGCGGCCGGCCTGGCATTCCCTGCGGCTCGACCGCTACGCCCTGGCCGTTACCGAGCCGGCGCCGTTCTCGATCGAACTGGTGCCGCCGCAGATTCCGCTGTCGCAGAGCGGCGAGTTGGCGATGCAAGTGAATCTGTCGCGGCGAGCCGGATTCGACGAGCCGATTGAGCTCCAATTCGATTGGACGCCGCCGGGCGTGCAGGCCCAGCCGACGATCACCGTCGCCCCGGGCGAGACGTCGGCCGTGTTGCGATTGTTCGCCAGTCCCTCGGCTCAGCCCGGCGCCTGGAAGGTGGCCGCGACCGCATCGACCGTCGGCGGTTCGTATTACCTGGGTGCGGGGCGCATCCGCGTTTCATCGGCGCTGGTCGACCTGACGATTGCCGAGCCCTACATCGCCCTGAAGAACAAGCCGGCGGCCGTGCGGCGCGGCGAGAAGTCGCAGGTAGTCTGGGACGTCGAGCACAAGAAGCCGTTCGCGGGCGAGGCCGAAGCCGTGTTGCTCGGCTTGCCCAAGGGCGTGACAACCGTCGAGCCGATGCCGAAACTGAAAACGGGCGACAAGCAGCTTGTCTTCGAAGTATCCGCCGGCGGCGAGGCCCTGCTGGGGCAATATAAAGAGCTGACGTGCGAGATCATTGTCCGCCAGGCAGGACAGGAAATCCGCCAACGCACCGGCAAAGGCATTCTCCGGGTCGATCCGGCCTTGAACTCACCCACGGAGACGAGCGTTCGATGACCAGGAATCTGCGAGCGATCAAGCTGCTGTTGTCGGTGCTGTTCCTCGTCGGGCCGCTGGTCGCTGCGCCGGGATCGTATGCCGCCGCGCCAGTTGCCGCCGAGCGCCGAGCTTTCGCCGCGACGTGATGCCCGTGCTATTCCGGGCGGGTTGCAATTCGGGCACGTGCCACGGCTCGGCCCGCGGCAAGGACGGCTTCATGCTGTCGCTCTTCGGCTACGATACCAAGGGGGACTATTACCGCATCACGCAGGAAATGATCGGCCGCCGGGTGAATGTCGCCGTGCCCGAGCAGAGCTTGCTGCTGCTCAAGGCCACGGGCAAAGTGCCGCATACGGGCGGCCAGCTGTTCACGCCCGACAGCCCTTATTATCAAACGCTCTATCGCTGGATTGCGGCGGGCGCGCCGATGATTCGGACCAGGTACCCGTGCCGGTCGAGATCACGCTCGCAGCCCGAGCGGATGGTCTTCCACGCGGCCCAGGAGAACCGAGCCGACGAAGGTCACGGCCCGCTATTCGGACGGCTCGACGCGCGACGTGACCGACCTGGCACGGTTCGTGTCGAACAATCCTTCGACGGCGACGATCGACAAGCAAGGCCGGGTGACGGCCGGCCAGCATGGCGACACGTTTGTATTCGCCCGCTTCAACCGCTTCACGATCGGCTCGGAAGTCATCGTGCTGCCGGCCGCCGGCGAATTACCAGTGGACGAACCCGCCGGCGCACAACTACATCGACGAGTTGGTCTACGATCGGCTGCAGAAGCTGCATCTGCTCCCCTCGGAATTGGCCGACGACGAGACGTTTCTGCGGCGCGTCTATCTCGACCTGACCGGCAGTGCCGCCGACACCTGAGCAATATCGCGGCTTTTCTGGCGGACAAGAGCCCCAAGAAACGCGACGCGTTGGTCGACACGTTGATTGCGAGCGACGCTTTTGCCGACCTGTGGACGGCCATCTGGGCCGAGTCGTTGCGCGTGATGGGGGGCGGTTATGCGCCGCTCGGCACCGACGTCAAGGCGGCCGAGGCCTATTTCGACTGGATTCGCGAGCAGATGCACGCCAACCGGCCGCTCAACGAGTTCGTCGCCGAGCAGATCACCGCCAGCGGCAGCAACCTCACCAGCGGTCCGGCCAATCTGTACACGATGCTGGTCCACGATGTCGAAGTTCACGCCCAAGAGCTTCGCCGCCGATTTCTCGCAACTCTTCACGGGCGTGCAAATCCAATGCGCCGAATGCCACAACCATCCGTTCGATCGCTGGACGATGGACGACTACTACGGCTTCGTGAGTCTGTTCACCGGCATCCGCCGCAAGCCGGGGGCCGAAACCCGCGAGTACTACATCTATCAACGACGCTTCGGCCCCGCCGGCCAAGAACATTGTCGACGACCGGCCCGTGCCGCCGACGCGTCTTGGGCGGCGAAAAGCCCGTGCCGCCGGGAGTCGACCCGCGCGCCGAGTTGGCCCGCTGGCTCACCTCGGCCGACAACGAATTGTTCGCGCGGAACCTGGCCAATCGCATCTGGGCCCATCACATGGGCCGCGGACTGGTCGAACCGCTCGACGACATGCGGATCAGCAACCCGCCGACGAACAAGCCGCTGCTGGATGCCTTGGCCCAGCACCTCGTCGATTCGGGCTTCAACCTGCGGCGCTCTGGTGCGCGATATTTGCACGTCGCGAGTCTATCAGCTCTCCTCGAAGCCCAACGCCACCAATGCGCTCGACGACCGCCAATTCTCGCGCTGCCGGTTGCGACGACTGCGGGCCGACGTGCTGCTCGACTCGATCGTGCAGGTCACCGGCAGCGAACGGGGATTCCCCGATTTCCCGCCGGGCACAAAGGCGATCCAGTTCTATCCACGTTCCGGCGGGTCGACCGAACGGGCCGCACGCCGGCGATCCGTTCTTCGACACCTTCGGCCGCTCGTCGCGAGCGTCGATCTGCTCGTGCGAAACCAAGCCCGAGCCCACCTTGTCGCAAGCCTTGCACCTGATGGCCGGCGACACGGTCCAGGGCCGCATCAGCTCCGTCGTGCATCAGCGATATGCTGGCGAAGAAGCTCCCGCCCGAGGCGATCATCGAGGAACTCTACATTCGGGCTCTCTCGCGCCGAGCCCACGGAAGAAGCTTTCGGGCATGATGGCGCTGGTGGGCAAGGACGTGAAGAACCGCCGGGCCTACGAAGACATTTTCTGGAGCTTGCTGAACTCGACCGAGTTCATCTTCAACCATTGATCGATCGCCGCGTGATTGACACGCATCGCAGCCGCCTTGTTTGCTCTCCTGCTCGCTCGTCTGGCCGCCGCTTCGCGCAGGCCGAGGATAAGCCGGCCGTCACCTACGACGAGCAGATCAAGCCGATCTTCCGGCAGCATTGCTGGAAGTGTCACGGCGAAGACGAACAGAAGGCCGACATCAATCTGGCCGCGTTCGGCTCGATCGTGAAAGGCGGCAGCGGCGGCAAGATCGTGGTCCCCGGCCGCGCCAGCGCCAGCTTGCTTTACCAGGTGATCACGCATGAAGATCCCGACGTGCGCATGCCGCCGAACAGCCCGCCGCTGCCAGCGGCGCAGATCGAGCTGATCCGCGTCTGGATCCAGGATGGCCTGCGAGAATCGTCCGGCAGCCAGTCGCTGGCCACGGCCCGCGATTTGAATTTCAAACCCAGCCGGCCAGCGCGACTGCCGCTCCCGGCGGCCCGCCGCCGATGCCCGGCGAAGCTGCCGGACGTTGCGCTCGCCAAGACGATCCGGCCGTTGCCCGTGTTGGCGCTGGCCGCCAGTCCCACGGCGCCCGTGGCGGCCGTTGCAGGGCAAGAACACATTCGGCTCGATCGATCTGGCGACGCGAGCAACGCTCGGCAACCTGCCGTTTCCCGAAGGCGAGCCGCATGTGCTGCGTTTCAGCCGCGACGGCAAGGTATTGCTGGCCGCCGGCGGGCGGCCGGTGCAGTCGGGCGAGGTGGTGCTCTTCGACGTCGTCAGCGGCCGGCGATTGGCCACGATCGGCGACGAGATCGACGCGGTGCTGGCCGCCGATCTGAGCCCCGACCAGCAGCTCGTGGCGCTCGGCGGCTCGCGGCAAGGTGGTCAAGGTTTATTCGACGGTCGACGGCACGTTGAAGTACAAGCTCACCAAGCACACGAATTGGATTACCGCGCTGGCTTTCAGCCCCGACGGCAAGCAACTGGCCACGGCCGATCGCGCCGGCGGCATGCATCTGTGGGACGCCGCCATCGGGCGCATCCTGCTGACGCTGGCCGAGCACAAGGCGTCCATCGGCACGCTCAGCTGGCGGGGCGATTCGCGGCTGCTGGCCTCGGGGGGCGAAGACGGGCTGCTCGTCTGGTGGGACGCCTCGGACGGCTGGCCGGCGATCTCGAAGGCCAATGCCCACCCGCCGGCTCGCAAGCCGGGCGTTTACGGCAAGCTGCCCGGCGGCGTTATTGTCCGTGTCATTCGGCCCGCAAGGGCAACTGGCCAGCGCCGGACGCGATCGCGTCGTTCGCTGGTGGGACGCCGACGGCAACCAACTCAAGACATTTTCCGTCGCCGAGTCGCTGGTGACTCAAGTCGCCGTGAGCCAAGACGGCCGACTCATCATCGCCGGCGATGCCTCGGGCCAGATCCACTTCTGGACGCCGTAATACGTGCGGGTCTCTCTCACTTCGGCGCCGCCGGCAACGGCACTTGCTGCGGACTGGCCAAATACCCCACCAGGTCGCGGGCGTCTTCCGTCGACAGCGAATTGAGGAACCCTTCGGGCATCATCGACAACGGCGAACGCTCGCGCTCGTCAATATCGTCTTTGGAGAACGTGACTCGCTCGGTCGGCGATTGCAGCGTGAGGGTCTGCTCGTTCTCCTCGACGACGATGCCCGTCAACAGCCGCCCGTCGACGAGCACCAGTTGCGTCATCTGATAATCGCGAGCCACGGCCGCGCTGGGGTCCAGCACGTTGTCGAGCACGTAATCGAGGTTCGTCCGCTGCGAGCCGGTCAATTCAGGCCCAATTCGTTTGCCGGCATCGAACAACACGTGGCAATTCGCACAGGTCTTGGCAAACATCGCACGACCGTGCGGCAAGTTGGCTTGGGCCAGCGCTGCCGGGGTCAATCTGTTCGCGCCAGCGGGCCTTTTCCTGCTGCTTGTCTTTCGAAGGGGAGCGGAGCACGCCCCAGACCTTCTCAATGGCCGTGTCCAGCGTGGGCTTCTTCAAAGCCTTGATCTGACGCACCATCGTCAACGGAACGTCTCCCTTGGCAACTCTGGCCCTTGGCAACCGCGTCCAGCAGCAACTGCGGCATAGCCGGCGCGCGAGGCCAGCGTGGCCACGACGGCGGCCCGTTCGTCTTCGTTCAGATTGCCGTACACGGCCAGCAACCGGGCGGGCGTGTTCGGATCGTCAAAGGCCGACAGCGCGCGGGTCGCCGGGCCTCGCATCGCCCGATCGGTCAGCAATTGCGCGAGGTTCGGCCCGAGCGGGGCGTATCGCATCTCCACCAACTCCGTGAGCGCTTGCAATCGACGATCCTCGGGAGACGCACTTGCCAGCAACGTTTCCAGCAGCCGCTGTCGCGCGGAGTCGTCGCCCAAGCGGGCCGAAAGCTGGAGCGTGAGCCAGTCAAGCTGCGAGTCGCCGGCGAAGCGGGCCTGGGCGAGCTTACTCCAGTTTGCCGGCATGGGGACGTCGTGCCGGCCGCGCCAGGCATCGCCCATGCCTTCGAGCACGTCGCGAACCACGTCCGGAATCGGTCTGCTGCGGCCAGCCAATCGACCAGCGGCGGCAACACCTGGGCCAAAGCCTTGTCATCGCGTTCCACCAGCCGGCGCACCAGGTTCTCTCGAACCAGCGGAATTCGGCAGCGGCCGATCAACTCCGCAGTCCGGGCAACGTCCACCACAGCCAGCGGTTCCACGCCGTACCAGATCATCAGCGGCAAGCAAGCCATCGGTCGGCATCGGCGGCATTCCTCACCATCGCCTCGGCCAGCGGCCAACGCTCGGCCGCGGGAATCCGCTGCAGGCGCTGGCCAGCGCCAGCCGCACGCGCGGATTCGTTTCCTTGCACGGCCAATGCCGTCAGGCGTCCGATCGTTTCGCTCGTCGGCACGCCGCGATCCACCGACAAACGCACGGACCAGACCCGAAAGATTGCATCACGGTCACTGAACTGCTCCGCATAAAAACGGCGCATCGACTCCGCCCGTCGCGTGCAGGCCCCACAGCAGCCGCAAACGACGCGTGGAGTCAAGATTGTCGGCTAGTCGCTGCTTGAGCGTAGCGAGCCATTGACACTCGTCTGATCCGGGATCCTGCTCGCGGCACGTTCTTGAATGGTAAGCCGCGCGCGGCGGGAGTTCCATTCGTTCGCGTCGATCAAGCAGATCCGCCAACGGTTCCGGCCCAACTTTTTTCCAGTCAACGGGCTGATACTTGGGCTGGCCGTACACCACTTTGTAGATGCGGCCATTCTTCAGATCGACCTGTTTGTAATTGTGGCATTCGCCGGTGTCGGTCCAATCGCTGACGTACAAACCGCCGTCAGGGCCGTACTTGACGACCAGGCCGCGAAACCATTCGTCGTTGGCCAGCATGAAAATCGGGAGCATGCTTGGCAACGTAGCTGGAGCCTTGCCAGGCGAGCGTGTCGCGGTTCAGCCGGTTGCCGTGCAAGTTGCACATGAACACGCTGTTTCGATATTCAGGCGGAAAATTTGTCCCCAGGTAGACGCAGCAGCCGACGTGCGCATGGCCGCCGCCCGGCGAATCGTGCTCCCCCTTGCCGCCGCGCGAGCTGGTCCAATCGCCGCCGCCCCAATGGATATGATCGGCACAACTCGGCAGCAGGCCGTACGTGTGCGGGTTCAGATCCTGTCCGTACATGCGGTCGTAGTGCGCGCCGGGAATGACGTGGAAAATGTGCTTGATGACGCAGTTGGTAATGAATGCTTCGCCGTAATCGTCCCAATCGAGCCCCCAAGGATTGGTCGTGCCCGAGGCCACGACTTCGAATTGCTTGGCGATGGGATGGTAGCGCCAGACGCCGCAGTTGAAGGCCACGCGCTGGGCGTCGGGCGTTCCCGGCGCGCCAATCAGCGACTCGGCCTGGATGCCGTTGCAGCCGTACAGCCAGCCGTCGGGCCCCCAGCCCAGGCTGTTGAAGACGTTGTGCTTGGTCTTGATCATGTCCCAGCCGTCGAGCAGCACCTCGGGCTCGGCGTCGGGAACGTCGTCGCCGTTGCGGTCGGGAATGAAAACCAGATTCGGCGCCGAACAGAGCCAGACGCCGCCGAAGCCAAGTTCGATGCCCGACAGATTGACGCCGCGATCGAAGAACACCTTCCGCGAGTCGAAGTCGACCGTCGCCGTCGCGGTCTTCGAGAATCACGACGCGGTCGTTTCCTTTACCGTCTTTGCGCCAATTAGGATAGGACAGGCATTCCACCACCCACAGCCGTCCACGATCATCGAACGCCATGGCGATGGGCTGCACGACATCGGGCTCGCCGGCGAACAGCGTGACGCTAAACCCCTTGGGGACCGTCATGTGCCCGGCGGCTTCGGCCACCGGCCGCGGCGCGTCCTGGAGCCGCGCGACGGCATTCAGCCCCAACAGTTCCGCAGCGAGGATCAGGGGAAGCAACCGGCGAACGTCGTGAAGCATCGACTACTCTTTCGGCAATGGTGGGCAGGGTAATCTACGGGCACGGTTCGGCCCGCACGATGGGCATTCGGCTCAATGGGGACAAGAGAGTTCGCGAATTGCCGCGGTGGGCGTCTGCCCCAGGATAATTCCATCCAGCGGCCGTTGCAAACACCAGCCCGACGCGCCAGCGAGGGATTCTTCGGGAGGTCCGCATTCCACTCCCTCGCTCGCGCGTTGGGCTGGTGTTTGCGGCTTAAATCGCTGGCCAGCTCAGGCATCAATCCGGCGGGTTCGCCTACGCCTTGATCTTGGCGAAGGCGTGGCCTTCGTTCAGGTCGATGCGCTCGGGGCGGCCTTTGTAGTGGTAGACCAGCTTGGTGTGATCGACCCCCAGCAAATACAGGATGGTGGAGTGCAAGTCATGGACGTGCAGCCTGTCCTTGACGGCGTACAGACCCAGATCATCGGTGGCGCCGATGGTCTGGCCCCCTTTCACGCCTCCGCCGGCCATCCACATGCTGAAGCCGGTCGGGTTGTGGTCGCGTCCGCCTCCCTGTTCGCTCATCGGCGTGCGGCCAAACTCGCCGCCCCAGATGACCAGCGTTTCGTCGAGCAGCCCGCGCTGCTTCAAGTCCGATAGCAGCCCGGCAATCGGCTTGTCGACGGAGCGGCAGAGCTTGCTGTGATTCTCTTCGATCTTGGAATGGCTGTCCCACTTGCTGCCGGCGCCACTGTAGAGCTGCACGAAGCGGACGCCGTTTTCCACTAGCCGACGGGCCAGCAGGCAGTTGCGGCCATACACAGCCGTCTCGGGTTGATCCATGCCGTAGAGCGATTTGGTCGCGTCGGTTTCCTGGCTGAGATCGACGGCCTGCGGCGCATCGGCCTGCATGGAGTAAGCCAGTTCGTACGAGCGGATGCGGGCTTCGAGTTCGCTGTTGTCGGTGCGCGTTGCGCCGTAATCGCGGTTGAGCGCGGCCAGCAGGTCGAGCTTGTCGCCCTGTCGCCGCGGGGTGACGCCCTTCGGGTTGTCGAGGTACTTGATCGGCACGCCGTCAGCGTTAAATTCGACCCCTTGATACACGGCAGACATGAAGCCGCTGCCCCAATTGCGCGCGCCGTTCACCACGGTGCCTTCGCTGTCTTTGATGACCACGAAGCCCGGCAGGTTATGGTTCTCCGTGCCGAGGCCATAGTTCACCCAGTGCGCCGAGCGAAGGGCGGCCGCCGAAGATCGAGCCGGTGTTCATCTGGCAAACGCCGCCCGCGTGGTTGATCCCGTCGGAGACGCACGAATTGATGACCGCCAGCTCATCGGCATGCTTTGCGACGTGTTCAAACCAATTGGAAATCCACAGCCCGCTCTGGCCGTACTGCTTCCACTCGCGTTTCGAGGCCAGCAGTGGCGCGTCGCTTTCGCCCATCGCGAGCACGGGCACTTTGAAGCCTGAGGGCAGTTTCTGACCGGCCAGCTTATTGAGCAGCGGTTTGCGGTCGAACGTGTCGAGATGACTCGGTCCGCCTTCCATGAAGCAGAAGACCACGTTCTTTGCGCGGCCGGCCCGTTGCGGCAGTTGGGCGAGCGCCGGGTTCGCAATGCTCGGCGCGGCGAGCACCGGCTCGCGCATCAGGGCGGTCAGGGCCACGGCGCCAAAGCCGCAGCCGGCCCGGTGCAGGAAATCGCGACGTGACGTCAGGATGTCGTAATTATGGCAGGACATGGCAGCGAATTAATGAAGGTAGAAGAATTCGTTGGCGTTGAGCAAGACGTGGCAGAGATCTAGCAGCGCTTGTTGCAGAGGATTCACCGTTTCCGCGGAACTCTCGGCGCTGGCCCAGGCAAGCTGTTCCGTCGGGCCGGCGTGGCTTTCCAGGCGACCACCGCGGTTTCGGCCCAGTTCGCCGGATCGGGCGAGAACGCTTCCTCGGGGAGCAGACCGCGGACCACGCGAGCCGCTTCGATCCGCCCATCCCATTGGTGCGTCGGCGCCCGTTTATTGACGCCCCCAATGACCAGCCCGGAAGCTCCGTCGCTCAACCCGGTGCGGACGCCGTGCGGCGCCACGGAGGTGAGCACAGGCGAATTCGGCTTGCCGACTTGCTGCACTCGGAAGGTAACGGCATGCCCGCTGCACGAGACCTTCACCACCACGTGGTAGGTCACGCCCAGTTCGATGCGCAAATCCGAAGCGACCGGCTCGTACGCGATGTTGCGGTTCTCGTCTTCGCCGACAAGTTGGATAATCAGATTACGCGGCTTGAAACGCGACTTCTCGCCCGTGACGCCCAGACTCCAGCCAAACGCTTCGACATTGTCTTTGCCATTGTTCCAGTGCGAAGCAATCGTGCGGACCGAGGCGTTCGTGTCGATGCTGTCGAGCTTCACCACCGCTTCGATCGTGAATTCGTCTCCTTCCTTTTCCGAGGTTCGGGCAACGAGCCGCTCCTGCGGTGTGTTTTCCTTGAACTGGCTCGCGTCCGCCTTTGCCGCGGCGCTCGGCCCCGAACCCGGCACGTTGTCCGCCACGCGTTTTGCAATGAAAGCCTTGGCCAGCGCCAGTTCTTTGGCGGTCGGCGGGCGGCCGAGCGCGTATTGCCAGGCTTGCTCGACGGAGGAAACGCGGCTGGCGAACTTCTGCGCGCGGGCTAGCGGCCAGTCGCCATTGACGAGCAGCAGCGCCTGCGTGGGCGTGGTGGTGCTCTGGCGCTCCGAGGTGCTGGAGAAACCGGCGGGCGCATCGAGGCTGCGCAACAGCTCATTTTGGCTGTTGCGTTTCTTGATCGTGTAGATCGAGCGCCGCGTGCCATTGCCATCCGTCGAAGGGCCGCCTGGTTTCAAATCCAACTCGCCGCTGACCGCCAGCATGGCGTCGCGCACCTGCTCAGCGTCGAGCCGCCGCGGATTGAATCGCCACAGGAACTTGTTCGCCGGATCGATCTTGGCTGCGATTTCCGGCACTGCGCGATGGGCCGTCTGGCGATAGGTCGCCGAGAGAAGGATTTCGCGATGCAGTTTTTTCAGGCTCCAGCCGCCGGCCAGGAAACGCTGGGTGAGGTAATCCAGCAGTTCGGGATGCGAAGGTGTTCCGCCCAGCTTGCCGAAATCATTCGGCGTTTCCACCAGCCCGCGGCCAAAGAGGTAATGCCAGACGCGATTCGTAATTACCCGCGTCGAGAGCTGATTGTTGGGGCGCGTGATCCAGGCCGCCAGCGCGCTGCGACGACCGGTCGATTTCGGCAGCGGTTCGATCGTCGGTTCTTGCGGCTCGAGCAGCGTCAGAAAGCCGGGAGCGACGTCCATCGTTCCCTTGCGAGTCTGCAGCATATTGGGCGGCCCCTGCGTCATGGCGTCGGTGGCCACAAAGGCGTCGAGCAATGACTCGGGCTTGATGGGGTCGAACTTCTTCAACTCCGCCAGCAGGGCCTGATAATGCGCCTTGTCCTCGGGCTTCTTGATCGATTTCAGCGCGTCGAAACGCTCGCGTTCGTACCGCATCTGACGTTCGCAGAAATAGGAATACTGCCAATCCTGCGGTGCCCGCTCCTCGGGTCGACGGTCGACCATCGCGCGGATGTCGTCCTGGAAGCGTTGATAGGCCCGGCGGACGTTCTTCTCGATCAGCGGGCCAGTGATGGTGTCGATCTGCGACCGGATATCGGCCGTGGCCGCCTCCCATTTCGCCTGCTGCTCGGCGAAACGTGCCTGCTCCTCGTCGGTGGCCAGCTTCAGATCGTCGCGCCAGCGGACCGGGGTGAAAAACGCACGCAGGCGGTAGTAGTCTTTTTGCAGGATGGGGTCGAACTTGTGATCGTGGCAGCGCGCACAGCCGAAGCTCAGGCCGAGGAATAGTTCGCCGGCGTTGTCGGTCATGTCGGTGAGGATGACTTCATACTGCCCGCGCGCATCGCGCTGGTTGTATTCGTAGATCGGGTTGCGCAGATACGAAGTCGCGACGAGCACGTCGGGATTCTTCGGGTCGATCTCATCGCCCGCGAGTTGCTCGCGCACAAACTGATCGTAAGGCTTGTCCGCATTCAGGCTCTTGATGACGTAATCTCGATAGGCCCAGGCCGCGGGGCGAAATGCGTCCTGATTGTATCCGTCGCTTTCAGCGTAACGCGTCAAATCGAGCCAATGCTGGGCCCAGCGTTCGCCATAGCGAGGGCTGGCGAGCAACTCGTCGACCAGCTTCTCGTAGGCCTGCGGATCGGTGCTGCTTGCGAACGCATCGGCCTGAGCTGTCGTCGGCGGCAAGCCGTGCAGGCCAAAATACAGGCGGCGCACCAGTTCGCGGCGATCCGCTTCCGGCGCAGGCGTCAGGCCGAGTTTGGCATGGGTCTTCGCGATGAAACGGTCGATGTCGTTGCGCACCCACTCGCTCTTTATGTTGGGCGGAGTCGGCTTGGCGAGCGACTGGAACGACCAGAACGCGCGGTCTTCGTTGGTGAAGCCGAACCCATCGACGGCGACACGGCTGGCCTCGTTCTCCGGCCACGGCGCGCCCAGCTTGATCCACTTTTCGAGGATCGCGATTTCCTTGTCGGGCAGCCTGGCCTTGGGGGGCATCTGGAAATCGGGATTCTGGTAGCGGATCGCCTCGATCATGATCGATTTGTCAGGGTCGCCCGGCACCAGCGCAGGCCCGGAATCGCCGCCGGCCTTGAGGTAGCTGATGTTGTCAACTCGCAGGCTGCCGCTGGTCTTTTTCTGGCTGTGGCACTGGTAGCAACGGTTGGCCAGCACCGGCCGCACTTCGTTTTCGAAAAATCGTGATGTCGCCCGCGCGGCATCGTCTTCCGCGGCCAGCGGAGCCGCGGCACCCAGACAGGCGAGAAAGAGAAGGGCGTGTTTCATGGCGATGCGGCGAGGAGTCATTTGAGGCGCAAGTCGGAGGGCGCGCGAGGGGTGTTCTTTCGAAGCAAAGGCGTGGGCCAGACCCGACGAATCGGTTTCGCCCGTCTCGCGGACAATCAGAAAGCTGACCAACCCGTTCGTCTTCGTGCGGATGAATTCGGCCAGTGCGTCGGCGCGGACCGTGAGCGGCCCTCCCGATCCGCCGCGCGGAATCCAGAACTCGGCGAGTTTGCGGGCGGCCTGCGGATTCGGGCCTTCGTTCGTGCAGCCCGGAAGCGACTTCCAGCGAATCTCCTTCTCATTCCAATCATCGAGCGCGCCGTCGGTCAGGCCATACACCGCAAAGCGTGAATCGGGCACCAGCGAAGCGAAACCGAAACCGCTCGGCTCCGGATCGAGCACGATCTGTGCTTCGCTGATCCTGACCGTCGCGATCTGCGAAACGTCAAAGGTGATGATCGCTCGACGCTCGTTATTGCGGCTCGAAGCGAGGTCCGAGTGCTTGACGATGATCAGCGGCTGCGAGCCCAGCGGCGCGCCGCTATCGCCGCGACGTGCATAAGCGTCCTTGCCACGGCCGAAGGAAGTTGGAATGGCCGTCCACCCGCCCGCTTCTTGCACCTGCACTCCGGGCGTCGGCTCCTGGCCTAGCGAGGTGTTTCCCGAGCCGACGTGCATGCCCTTGCCCTCGGTCAGGCGTTTGGGCTTGCCGTCGGCCAACCCGTCGATTTCCACTTCGCCCTCGAAGACACGGACCTGCGAATTGCCGGTCGAGCCGGTCGTGACTCCAAACTTCGTGCCCAGATCGATCACTTGGATGTCCGGCGTATCAATCTTGAAGCCATGTGCCGGCTCGGGCACCTCGGCGGTGAGCGTCCCCTCGACCAGTCGGCAATGCATGGCCGTGAGAATTTCCAACGTGGTCGGCGCCTCGATCGTCACGGTTGCTCCGCTCTTGAATTTCAGCGTAGCGATCCCTTCGACCAACGCGAGCCGTCCCGTTCCGAGCTTCGAGTCCACGACCGTCGGCAGATCGGAACCGGCCCATTTGCAATTATCAGCCTGCACCAGCGTGGCCACCGGTCGGTCATGCAAAATGCCTTGGCCGAAGAATGCCATGCTCACCGCCAGCGTCACGCAAGCCGCCGCAGCCGCGGCCCAAAGCGCCGTCGGCCAACGGCGCACGGCCTTCAACTCCAAGATTGAAGGATTTTCCAACAGCGTGACCAAGGTATCGCGCCGGGCGCGTAGCGTTGAGTGCAGCCACAGTTGATCGACGTAAGCCGCACGCAACGTCGCGTCGCCGATGACGTCGGCCTTCAGCGCATCGTGCTCTTCGACCGAAAGCAGCCCTTCGAGCGCCCGCTGAATGCGATCATCGGTTGGCTGGGAATCGTTCATGGCGCATGTGTTCGGGCGAGTTGGCGACTCACGCAGTCGTTGAGCGTGCTACGAATTCGGCTGAGCAGCCGATACACGGCGTCGACCGTGCGCTGGGTCTTTACGGCAATCTCTTCCACGCCACAGTCTTCATAGTACCGCCAGAGAACGATCTTCCGATGCGCGTCGGGCAGTTTCTGCAGGCAGTTTTTCAGTGCATCCGTCTGCTGATCGAGCACGTCCGCGCCGATCGATTTCCGCGGCCACGGCCTCGATGAAATCCTTATCCAGCGTCGTGGCGGGGCGTTTCTTTTCGGCCCGGCGGTAGTTCAGAATCTGGTGCGTGGCAATGGTGCGGGCCCAGGCGCGAAAGTTCGACCCCAGTTCGAACTTCGCAAACTGCTTCCACATCGTCACCTTGACCTCTTGCAGAATGTCGTCCGCATCCGCCGCCCCGACCACCAGGCTGTAGACATACGTGGCCAGCCAGCGGTCGTGCTGGCTCAACAGCCGCACGTAGGCTTCCGTGGGGTCAGCGGGCTCGGGAGGGTTGGAATCCATGTTTCAGAACTATTAGGTTTGCCGCCGGAGGTTTCGGACAATGATTCTCGAAAAACTCCGGGGCAAGCCCAAATGGAGTCTCCGACGAGGCTTATCGCCAGAACCCAGAGTGCGCAGGTCCGACCGGAGGTTGCTGCAGCGCAACGCAAGAATCGCAGCCACGGGAGCGACGCGGGCCATCGAGCGACGGGCCAAGCAAGGCGCACTCGGCTACGATCGCGACCGTATGCAGGCCGAATCGCGATCCTCGATCGCTCAAGGCTCGCGGGACTGTTCGAAGTAGTACACGCCGCGCTTGTTGGCCGTGACCACGTCGAGCAGGCCGTCGCCATTGACGTCGGCCACGTGAATCTGAGTGCCGACACCGCTGTCGTTGTCGATTTCGTGCGGCGTCCAGACCGGCTTGCCGTCGCGGCGCGCGAGCTCGAACCAATACAGAACGGGCGGATCGCCCGGGTTGACGTCACCCTTTGGACCATGAGCCCAATAACGCTTGCCGGTCACAAAGTCCGGAAGGCCGTCACCGTTGATGTCGGCCAGTTCGAGCGCGTGAGTCTGTGAAAACAATTCGCTGATCAGGTGCGTTTGCCAGCCTGCGGGCGTTTGCTCATGCCACCAAATCCCCAGCTTATGGGCCGCCGAACTGAGCACGTCGGCGTCGCCGTCACCGTCGAAATCGTAGACCTGCATCTGGGCGCAAGGCTCGCCGAGCTTCGCTTTCGTGAACTCCCACGGAGCGGCGCTGCCGGCCGGGCTCGACGGCGCTTTCCACCAGCCGGTAGGAGTGACAATGTCCTTCCGACCGTCGCCGTTCAAATCGCCCAGCCCCAGACCGTGGTAGAACTTCTTGGCTTCGTCGACACCGACCGCCGAGATGGCCTCGACCAGCCACGGGGCTTGCACGTCGGCCGGTCGGCGCACGACGGCAAACACGCGATTCGGCCCGTCGGCTTCGGCCGGCGCCGGGGCGGTTCCGAGCAGCCATTCACGGCGGCCGTCGCCATCGACGTCGAGGTATTGTGGACTCTCGTTATTGGCCACCGGAATGATCACATGCCGCGGCCAGGGTTTCGAGGCTCCTTGCAAATTCTCGCGCCACACGGCGGCCTGGCCGGGGTACTCGACGATCGTCAAGTCGGTCCAGCCGTCGCCGTTGATGTCGTCGGCGTACATGTTGAAACATTGGCTGTACTTGATCGGTTCGAACTCGCGGTGCTCCTCGGCAAACACGACTGGCTTCCAATCGGGAGCAGCGTAGTAGGCGTCGCCCGCGGCGATGTCCAATTTGCCGTCGTGGTTGAAATCTCCCACGGCCGGCGACTCGGCGCGGAACTTGGCGTCGAGCTGCGTCTTCTTGAAGGTGATCTTGGGCTCCGCGGCCGCCGAGGCGAAGAGTGCGCAGAACAGAATCATGGACATCGAGACGATTCGCAGCATGTCGACACCTATTAAGGGACGAGCTTGGGGGCGGGACGGACGATTCCCATAGGTTAATCGCCCCCGAGGCGGTTGGCTATAGAGGCCCCCCGGCACTACGTGGCCAATCAGCTGTAGCGTGTTGTCGAGCTTTGCGCTGACGCACCAAATCCCGGGCGAAACGCAGACAGCGATGCATCAGCGCAAAGCTCGATAACACCCTACGGGTCGCACTTGGGTGCGATGCCCACGGCCGCCTTGGGTATGCGTTGCCGTGGCAGGCATGACCACGCAAGGGTGGACCATGGCACCCGGAATTCTTAGCATGACGGAATACTACGCCATTTCCAGCCCGCGCATGGTGCCAGTGCTGGTGGCAAAACTGTCGGCTTCGATGCCCAAACGCTGCAGCATGGAGACGAAGAGGTTCGGCAATGGGTAGTTGCGCTCGCGGTCGAAGGCGAGGTGCTGGCCGTGCTTGAACCCTCCGCCGGCGAAGAGCACCGGCAGATTGGTGGTTACGTGGGTGTTCGCGTTGCCCAAGTTGCTGCCGTACAGGATCATGCTGTGATCGAGCAGCGAGGCCCCGTTTTCCTTGGTGGCCTTGAGGTCGGTGAAGAGACCGTCGAGCAAGCTCATGTGCTCGCGATCGATCGCTTCGAGCTGAGTGAGCTTCTTCTCGGACTTGCCGTGATGCGACAGGCTGTGATAGCCGTCGGTGATCTCGGCCCCCTCGACTTCGATGGTCGGTGAGTTGACGCTGTCCAGCAGCAGCGTGATCATTCGAGTGCTGTCGGTTTCGAATGCCAACCGTGCCATATCGTACATCAATCGCGCCTTCTCCATGTATTCGCGCGGACTGTCCGGATCGACCGGCGGCTTGACCTTCACCACTGGTTTGGGCTTACGTTCCCACGCGCGGGCCTTGCCGAGACGCTGCTCCAGATCGCGGACGCCGGTGAAGTATTGATCGAGCCGCTCACGATCGTGAGGGCCGACGTCGCGTCGCAAGCTGTTGGCCTGACCGGCCACGGCATCCATGATGCTCTGGCCCTGCAAGAGCCGGCGTTCTTGCTCGGCGACTTCCTTTTCGCTGCCGCGCAGGAACAGCCGCTTGAAGACTTCCGAGGGCTTTTCTTCGCAGGGAATCAATGCGCCGCTTCCGGTCCACGACAGGCTGCGCGAACCCTGAGCCACGTTCACGCCCAGCGTGAGCGATGGAAAGCGAGTCAGATATCCGATGCGTTCGGCCGCGAATTGATCGATGGAAATCGTGTTGCGAAAGCCGCCGTCGCCGGGATGCGGCGCCGCGGTGAGAAAGCAATTGTCGGCCGGATGCCCGCCGTCGACGTCGGGATGCATCACGCCGCTGAAGACCGTGAAGTCGTTACGATGATCCTGGAGGATCTCCAGGTAAGGCGAAAGCTTGTAGCCGCGTCCGGCCTGGTTTTGCGCTGGAAAGAAATTCTCCGGTAACAGGCCCAGGTTATTGCACACGCCCAGGAAGCGGCGCGGCGGCGGCTTGTTCGCAGCCTCGCGAGAGAACGCCGGCTGCATCGCTTCGAGCAGCGGCAGCGCCAGCACGACTCCGGAAGCACGCAACAATTGCCGCCGCGACAGGCCGCGTTGTTTCGGGAGGGAAACCGATGATTTTTGGGAGTTCATGGGGATCACTTGGTTTGAAAGACTTCGCTCTGCACGATTTCATGAACGAGCGACCGCACACCGTATTGACTGGACTGGGCCTGGACGAGCACCTTCTCGACCACCGGCCGATCGCCGAATCGAACAGGGGCGCCCGTGGCATAGACCATGAGCTGCCTGGCGAGATTGCGTGCCACCTGCTGCTCGTCCGCGAGCAGGAGTTGCTTGAGATCGCGGATGTTTTTGAAGCCGCGGCCATCCGGCAGAACACCGCTTGCATCGACCGGCTGCGCAAGGTGGAACGTGAACGGCTGCCCATTCTTGCCGAACCCAGGGGGCGACTTGCCTTCGCCCAGCGCGCGATAACGATCTCGCCAGCCGCCTAGCACGTCGAAGTTCTCCAGGGCAAATCCGGCCGGGTCGATCTTGGTGTGGCAAGCGGCGCAGACTTCCTGCTTGCGATGCGCATCGAGTTGCTGACGGATCGTGTGCGCTCCGTGCGTGTCGGGTTCGATGGCGGGCACGCTCGCCGGCGGGGGCGGGGGCGGCTTGCCAAGAATGCGCTCCATGATCCACGCGCCGCGCAGCACCGGCGAAGTGGTGGTGCCGTTGGCCGTGACCTTCAGCACGCTGGCCTGCGTCAACAGTCCGCCGCGGACGCTCCCCTTGGGCAGCGACACGCGACGCACGTTCACACCGCTCACCGGGGGCAAACCGTAGTGCTGGGCCAGACGCTCGTTGAGCATCGCAAAGTCCGACGAGACGAGGTTGCGCGCTGGCAGGTCATTGTGCAACAATTCCGCGAAGAACATTTGCGTCTCGTGCGTGGCGGACTCGACCAGCAAATCATCCAAGTAATAGTCCGGATACAACGTGGCATCGGGCGACGTGGCCGTGGCCTTGCGCAGATCCAGCCAGTAGTCGAGGAAGGCATTCACAAACCGTTGCGACCGGTCGTCGCTCAACAGGCGCTCGGTCTGCCGTCGCAGCACGTCGGGCTTTATGAGATCCGCGGCGCGCAATTCAGCGTCGGGCTCCGAATTCCAAAGAAAGTAAGACAGCCGTGCCGCCAACGAGGCGCGGTCGAGACGCCCGGGCTTCTCCTCCAGGTACACGAACTTCGGCGAGCACAGCACGGCGGTGTAGCCGGCGATCATCGCATTCGCGAAATCGCTCCCTGTCTTCTTGGCCTGGTCGATCACCTGCAAGAATGCCTTGACGTCGTCGTCGTTGAACGGATGTCGATAGGCACGCTGCATGAAGCGGCGCAGCAACCGCTCGGCGTCGCCAGGAGCCTTTGAGACGACTTCGATCGGCGCGCTGCTGTCCTTGCGTTTCAGGGGCAGGGTGTCGAACAACAGCTTGTGTCCGGCGCTGGGCCAACGGTCGAGGATCGGGCCCTCGACTTCCATCCATTGCATCGCCAGTCCCGGCTGGCCGTCGCGCTCGGCGAGCGGGTTGTGGTATTTCGGCGGACGCGAGCGAAAGAATCGCACCGCGTCGTAGCGGATGGTTTCGCCCTTGAGCAGATAGGTGTCGATCTCGCGCACGGTCGGTTGCGTGCCCAGATCGAAGCTGCCCAGCAAACGCAACTGACGCGGCGTGGTCTCGGAGTAGATGGTCACCGGTTCCGAACGACGCCCCGGCGAGACGTCGTCGAGATTGGGCGACCACCATTTCTTCTCGGGCCCCGGGCCAACCCACACGGAGTAGCCGCTGAAGCGGATTTTGTAGTGACCAGACTTGCCGGCTTGGAACCGCCGGAAACGCACTTCGATGGGCTCGTAGCTACTCGCGACCACGCCGATCGCTTCCTGCTCGCGCAATTGCGGATTCTTCGGCCCCACGGTGGCGGGCGCTTCGCCGGAGCGAACCTCGGGCTGGGCCTTCGTGCCCAGCACGGGAAAGGTCGCGCGCTCCGGGCTTTTGTTGAACTCGCTGAACTTCATCTTTCCCACCAGCGACGAATCATCGCGGGCGTAGTAGCGTACGGTCTTCGATTCTGGTCTAGAAATCTGCGAAGCCATCACCTCGCGCAAGGCATAGTCCGCCGCCCCCAGGTAACGCGCCATCTGCACGTGCGAAACGTCCAGGGCGTCGCCGATTTTGTTGAAGCGGTTCGCCTCGCCATCCTCGGGCAGTTTGTCTCTGATTTGCAGCCACGGCGCATCCAGCAGATCGCGCAGCGTATTTTCGTACTCGTAGCGATTCATGCGCCGCCATGTCGAGCGTCCTTCACGGGCTTCGCGCGCCTCGTCCGCTTCGATCATGGGCTGGGCGATGCTGTGCAGAAACGCCGCCGCGGCTGCCGCATCAGGTCGAGCTTCGCTCTTGGGTGGCATTTCGCCGTCGCGCACCCGGTCGTGTACTTTGACCCATTGAGCGAAGGTCTTGATGCCTTCGAGATCGAACTTCAAGGCCGTAAGATCGAGATTGCCCTCCTTCGTCGCCGCGTCGTGGCACTCGACGCAATGTTTGTCGAGGAACGACGCTGCCGGCCGCGAAAGCTCTGCGGCCAGCGCCGGAGCGGCCAGACCGGGGGCCAGAGCGACCAATACAACCAGGATGACTATTCGACGGCTCATGCCTGGGACCAAGCAGCTAAGGTCGGATCGCGGGGATGAACGACGTAACAAACCGGCGGCGGGACAGGGGGCGTAACTGGCAACCGTGGGGGACGACCGAAAGGCGGTCGGCGGGTTGCCAAGGGGGGAGCTCAACTGGAACCTAAATCATAGAGCCGCAGCGAGGTTTTTTGGACCCGAAAATCGAAAAAAGTCCGCAACCTGCGCTGGCCACAGGTGCTCACGGCGACGGCCAGAAACCCAGGTTCCGATGACGAAAAATGTCCCTCTGGGTGGGCCCCCAACTGGCTATCTGAGAAGAACTTGCGATGCTTTTCAGCCAAATTGGGGGTAGCTATAATCGGAGAATCTCCGCCCGAACCCGGACTGAGCCGATGGCCGCCAATCTAGAAACTGTCGTCAAGCAGCTCGCCGATTCCGGCATCATTGCTCCCGGTAAGCTCGAAAACTTCGTGCCCCCAAGGCTGATGCCGCTTACGGCGGCGACTCGCTGATGGAGAAATTGGTCGCCCATCGAGAGCAACCGATTCCCTCTCTGCAAGAAGCTCAGACCACGGTCCCCAAACAACTCGAAACCGTCTTCCGCAAGATGGTGGCCAAGCGGATCGAAGATCGCTATCAGTCGATGAGCGAAGTCGTGGCGGCCCTGGAGCGGCTTGGGTTTGGCAGTTCGGAAACGAGCAATTTGGGCGAGGCAGCGACCGCCCTGACCCTTTCTTTTGACGACCGGAAGAAGCTGGCTTCCAAGGCGACGAAGAAGCCGTTGGGTTCGATCACCGAGGTCGTGGCTTCGGAGAAGACGAAATACTTCTTTGCGAAGGTGGTCCGAGGAGCCTTTGGCACGATCATCGCTCCTGTCTTGGTGTTTTATCTCATTCGGCATTTGGAGAAGGAAGACAAGCCAGCCGCAAGTAGCGGGCAGCAGGCAGCCGCCACGGTGGTCATGGCAAGCAACAATCCCCCCTCGCCGCTCGCCGGAGAGTGGTCAGTGGCTAGTGGCCAGGGGTTAGCAAAGCCCTGGAATACGCCCGGCCTTCCAGCAATGGGTCACAGCCACGCAAGCCCTGCCGGCCGAACAGCAGATCGAAGCCGTCAGCAAGAAGCTGATGGAGTTGAACCTGGGGTTTGATGGGAAGCTGACGCCCAAGATCGAAGCCGGGGCGGTAACGGAATTGGATCTGCTGGTGGATGACGTCACCGATCTCTCCGCAATTTGTGTCTTCTCGAAATTGAAAAGACTCCGCAGTGTTGGCAGCAACGCAAGAAGCGGAACGCTGTCCGATTTGACCCCATTGCGAGGCATGTCGCTGACGTTTTATTCCTGCTTCCGAACAAAAGTTTCCGATCTGTCGCCGCTGCAAGGCATGCCCCTTCAAACCTTGTGGTTCAGCGAAACGCCTGTGTCCGACCTTTCCTCCTTGCGAGGAATGCTGCTGACGAACATTCATTGTTATGGCACCCAAGTCGTTGACTTGAGTCCCTTAGAAGGAATGCGCTTAGCGGGCCTTGATCTGGCACAGACGCCGGTGGCCGACCTTTCCGCCCTGCTGGGTTGCCAAACGCTCAAGGTATTGAAAATCACTGAAACCAAAGTCACCCCTGCAGGTGTCGTCGCCCTCGCAAGAAGCCCTGCCCAATTGCAAGATCGATCGGGGCGATCCGACGGCACCCTCATCTTCACGGCCGATCCGTTCTTGAAGTTGGCAAACACTAGCCCGACGCGCCAGCTAGGGAGTGCAATCTGCAACTCCCGCGGAATCCGTCGCTGGCGCATCGGGCTAGTGTTTGCACCGCTGTCTGCGATTTGCCCGAGAATTGGTGCGTCAAGGCAAAGCTCGACAACACTCTACAGCTTGAAAACGAATCGGCCCTGAGGCACCTTCCGGCGTGTTGATGCACCGTTGGCGGCGACTTACAATGCCTCGGGCCGTGCTGCGTTCGGCCCGCTCCGAAAACACGTGACCTGCATTCCTGCCGTTTCACCTTGGTTTCGGAATCGAAGGCTTGCCACGGTGACGATTCTCCAACCGTCGAGGGAAACACAGGCCATGAAGTGCATTCCGCTGGCAATCCTGGGCGCGGCGATTCTCCTGCCGTCGGCCGTGCTGCACGCCGCCAACCCGGCGCCCCCGCCGGGCTTTCGCGCGATCTTCAACGGCCAGAACCTCGCCGGCTGGCATGGGCTGAACCCACACTCGGTCGTGAAGCTGCAGGGCGCGAAGCGCGAGGCCAGCTTGCAGAAGATGCGCGATGAGTTCGCCCAGCATTGGCGCGTCGAAAACGGTGAGCTCGTCAACGTGGGCACCGGTCCCTATGCGACCACCGACGAAGAGTTCGGCGATATCGAGCTGCTCATCGAGTACAAGACCGTGCCGCATGCCGACAGCGGCATCTACCTGCGCGGAACTCCGCAGGTGCAGATCTGGGACGTCACTCAGCCGAGCCTTCCTGACAAGCCCGATCGAAATCCGAACAAGGGCTCCGGCGGCTTGTTCAACAACACGCCGAAATCGCCCGGCCGGGATCCGCTGGTCTGTGCCGATAAGCCCTTCGGCGAGTGGAACGCCTTCCGCATTCGGCAGATTGGAGCGCGCACTTGGGTCTGGCTCAACGATCAGCTCGTGGTCGACGGGGCGGTGATGGAAAACTATTGGGACCGCGCAAACCGCTGCCCGCCAAAGGCCCGATCATGTTGCAAACGCACGGCGGTGAGATTCGTTGGCGGAATATTTTCGTCCGCGAGATTGGACCCGACGAGACGCAGAAGATCCTGACCGAGGCCGACGCCAACAAGTGATGCCGGGGGGACAACTGCGTAGGGTGCTCTGCGAGCACCTGTTCGTTCGGCCGAACACTGCAATTGGCCGGCCCCCTCGCCAGCCCGCCGGGAAAATGGTGCTCGCAGAGCACCCTACGAATCGAGGGTTCCGTCACGTGAACATTTTCGCACTTGGGTGCCATGCGCACGCTCGCGTGGGCATGCGTTGGCGCGGAGAAGTTGGCCACGCAAGCGTGGACCATGGCACCCAAAAACCATGGCACCCGAAAGCAGACGCGTGACACACCGCTAGGGGCCGGCCTTGACCGGCACGATCGGCTGACGCTTCTCTTCGGAAACGAAGTAGCCCCGGTCCAGGAAAGTCAGCGTGTACTGCTTGACCGTCGCGTTGAGCATCGTCAGCGGGTGCATGACCGGCAGCAGGATAAAGTCGCGGGCGCCGTCCAAACGCGTGGTCGCCACGCTGAGCATGCCGTCATTGTCGCCAGGAACGCCCGACAAATAGCCCTTGTCGTCGCCACGACCGCCGGCGATGATCCCGAACTCGAAGGTCGGCGTGGCCAGCTTCGGTTCGATGGTCGCCCAACGGGCGCCCAACTGCACGGCCGAATCGCCCAACACCATGCCGAACAAGTCGCTGTCGGCAAACGCCCGGGCACGTTCGGCTCCGTGGTTCGGCGGGGCAAGCATCACCATCCGCTTGATGCGAGGGTCTTGCTTGCCATTTTTCGCCACCTGGTCGCCCAGGTAGTGACGCACCACCAAATTGCCCAGGCTGTGCGCGACGAAATACAGTTCTTCGACTTCGGGGAGTTGATCGATGATGCCGGCCAAAGCCCGAGCATGCTCGCCGATGTCAGAAAGGGTGCTCGGATAAGCCACGTTGATGACCTGGTACTTGTCGTTGCCCTGCTGGCGCAGGTAGTCGGCCAGCGGCTGCATCGTGGCGCGAAAGCCGCCCAACCCATGCAGCACAATCACCACCCGGCCGCGCATCGGCTCGAGGTGTCCGGCCTGCTTGATCCGCTCAAGTTCGGCAAGGCAGGTTTCGTACATGCCCCAGGTCAGGCGCTTATCGTTGCCGTCGAGCAACCGGTAATGGCCCGTGACCGCATGCCGCTGGATGCGCCACTCGCGGTAACAGAGTACGTCGCCCCACAGCGCCACGCCGCCCAAGGTGCGCGAGCGCAATTGTTCCAAGGTTCCCACGTCGGTCGACTCTTCCTTTGCTGCCGCCGGCCCGGCGGCATTTCGTGTTTCGGCCTTCGGCACAGCCGGTTCCTGGCCCTGCCCAACCTGGGCCAGGGCGGCAATCGCCAGCGGTACCCAAAACAATGCACACAACAATCGGTTGCGAAAATCGCTCAGCATTTCAAACATGCTACGGTTTACCGTGCCCTCCGGAAAAGGGTTCAATTCACGAACTTTCATCACTACCCCCCCAATAGATCGCCGCGCCCGCCGCAACCGGCTTTTCGGGGCGATTTTTGTTGAGTTCAACCCAGGCTGGAACTTACGATCGAAGAGGAATCTCCGCGACCGATGGGTTCCAGCGGGCAGGGCGGTCTTGGCCCCTCATCTCTTAGCGGAATGATTCGTCGTGTGTTACCGTCATGCAAGCCAAGACCAGGCTCGGCGGCCTTTTCGCCGCATTTTTAACCACAGCCATCGTGGGCAGTTCGCAGGCCTGGGCCGACGATCGTGCCGACGTGCTGCGTCAGATCGAGCAGAACCGCTCGACAATCAAGGCTCCTTCCGCCGAGGACGTGGCTCGAGCAGAGTGAAGCCGCAGCTGCCGCCCAAAGCCTGGACGCGCATCTCCAGCAGTTGCCGACGGGCCAGGCCGTCAAAAAATCCATCCAACTCGATGCGCTGGCCGTTCAATTGCAGCGCACGCCTGCCGACCTGTCCGCACTAACCACGCTCGACGAGCGGCTGCGCAACGATCGGCACTCTTCGGCGGCCCAGATTGCCTTGCGGCTGGCGCTGAACAATTACCTGGATCATTTACGCGCCAAGCGAATCCCGGCTTGGCCGAGGAGTACAAACGCCGGCTCAGCGATCTGGCCGAAGCGCTGCGGGCCGACACCGGGCAGTCGACGCCGCAATCGCGCGCTCGGCTGCACGAAGCGTACGAGCGGTTGCCGCATTATCCAGGCGGGCGCCCATTGCGGCTGGCCGTGCGGCGGGTGATTTCTTACCCCAATCAAATGCTGGTGGCGTCGGCCCAATTCCTGAACGAAGAGGCCGCCCGGCAAAAAGTCGGAATGACGACTCCCATCAACAAAATGTCCTCGGGCACCGCGATCCGGGGCAGTTCCGAAACCAAGGGCAACATCGAGGTCGTCCTGCACCCCAACGACGCCGAGGCCGAGATCGAAATTCAATTTCGCGGCCGGACCAACGCGCGGCTGACCGGCACCAAAGGGCCAGTCAACGTCTTCGAGCGCGGGCATGCCGACCTGCTCGCCAACGACGTCGGCTACTTGTCGGCGACCACCGGCGTGCGAACCGCGCCGGCCGCGGCCGATGCCAAGAGCGACATTCGCCCCTACGCGGTCCAGATCAACCTCGACTGCGGTTTGCTGCGACGCATCGTCACGCCGATCGCCTGGAAGACGGCATGGAAACAAAAGGCCGCGGGCGATCGCCAAACGGAGCAAGAGGTCGAGAGTCAATTGAAGACCGAAATCGTTCGCCGAACCGAGAGCACCTTACAACAATTCAATCAGTTGTTCCGCTCATTTTACCCGCCCATGGAGGCCGATGGTTCCCAGGCGCCGCGATTGCACTTCTACACGACGGCGAGCCACATGTACGCTGGCGCCGAGTTTGCTTCGCCTTGGCAAATGGCCGCACCGTCTCCGCCTCCGACCATCGCCGGCATCGACCACGCGGTGCTCATGCAAGTTCACGAATCGGCGATTGACAACAATGCCGGCTACTTCGCAGGCCGCACGCTGAACGAGCCGGATTTCCGCGAAGTGGTCTTCGACACGCTGGCGCTGACGCCCGACGAACCGAATCGCCAGCGCGGCCATGTTCCCGCCAAGGTAACGCTGACCCAGCGCAAGCCGCTGGAAATGAGCCTGAAGGACGGCCACATCGGGATCACCTTCCACATCGATTCGTTCCACGCGACCGGCCGGCCGTATGCAGGCGAGCGCACCGTGAGCGTCGATTATCGCCCGCAGATCGGCCCCCACGGCGTGGAAGTGGTGCGCGAAGGGGCGGTCCGGGTCGAACCGGCGTCGGTGGCCGGCCAGCCGGATCTGGCCGCTTTGATGTCGCAGGTGCTGCCCCAGCGGGCCACGACCGAGGGCCCGACAACCACCGGCGATCTGGCCGCGAGCCATCATCTGCGAGTCACCCATCTCTCCGTGGCCGACGGCTGGCTGAACGTGGGCTGGGAACACGACGAATCCGCGGCGCCCACCGCTCCGGCATCGCCAACGGGCGCGCCAGCTGTTCGAACCAATTCGACAAACGAGGTGCAACCGTGAAGTCCAATCCCCGTGGTGGTTTCGCCTGGGCGTTCTCGTTGGCCGCTGCTTTGAGCGTGGCCCTGCTCGCTCCTGCTCGCGCCGATGATTGGAGCGACACGTTGAAGCAGAAGGAATTGCTGCTGATGTGTTCGGGCAAGGGATCGAGCTTGCCTTACGATGCCGGGGTGGTGAAGAAGGCCTTTGAATCGCTGCCGGCCTTGCGCAACAAAAGGTGATCATGGCCGGCAACAGCAGCGGCTCGATCCTGGCGACCTACTTCTCGTATGTCGGCTTCACGCAGGCCAGCATCGACAACATGGTCTACCACATGGTGCATGCCGACGTAAACGCGATCCGCAGCAACGAGAGCGGCACGAGCAAAGCCGCCAAGCTCGCTCGCAACGAGCCCACGGAGATTTCGTCCGAGGAGCTGCGCGAGTATATCGCCTTCGCTCTGAATGTGACCGAGTGGAAGGGGCGTTCAATTGCCCAGATCGTAGCCAGCAGTCAGGCTCGGCCCTTGCGCCTTTACGTTGTCGTGGCGGCCAACAAGGAGATCGTCGACAATCGCCGCGCCGATTCGAACTTCTCGGGCAAGGACTACAAGACGTTCGACCCCAGCGACTATTCGGTCTCGTGGAAGCCCGAGGTCTACGAGTTCTACAAAGCGCACCCCGACGCTTTCGCGGCCGACAACCCCGACCTGAAACTGGGCCCGACGCCTTATATCGGTAAGGCCTGCACCTACTTCGTCGATCCGACGATGTTCGAGCTCTTGAAACGGATTCCGGCCGTCGAGCGGCTATGCGACTTGCGGCTGGTGACGGGGCCCGAAGATTTTGCCTTGGCAATCCAATCGTCGACGGCCGAACCTTCCTATTTCCCGCCGGTGCCTGATACCCACCTGGAAAAGTTGATGGTGGGCGATCGGCTGGGCGAGTTGGGCAATAGCCGACGCCGGTCATACTACGGCGGATTCGTGATGCCGCTCGTCGGGCAGGACGTGCGCCGCATGCTGCCCACGGTACGCGTGCTGGGCACCGGCTGGATTTATGTGCCGATCGCTGCCCGGCAATTGATCAAGAACTGGACGCTGGTCGACATTCGCCCCGCGGTGCAAGCCAATCTGTGGTGGGCCGACATGGAGATCGAGCAACCGCGCAGTTTGCAGAATGCCATGATCAATCGGGCCTTGTCGAGCGAACAGGAACTGGCGGCCGGCTATGAACAGGCGACCCGTTGTTTCGGCCTGGGCCGAGGACTGCCCGAGTACGTCGAGCCGCCGAAGTACGATTATCCGGCCGCCGCGGCGATCGTTCCAGGCCAGCCCGGCGTCGACATTGAACCTGCCGACCCTCAACAGCCCGGCAGCCGACCTCGCTTGCTCACGATGCGCGGGCTGGGGCCACTGCTGAGCGCACCTCCGGCGACGCCGGCCTCAGCCGGTCGATCGTCGCCTTGATCAATCGTGCGGTGATCAATAGTGCGGAATGGCAACGTCGAAATAGCCGACCATCATTTCGTCCTGAGCTTGCAAGCCCCAACGGACGGTCTTCGACGGATCAGGATTGTTCAGATTGTCTTCCGAATTGTCGAACCAGGCCGTGCTGCGCAATTGGCTGCCTACCGGCAAAGCGAGCGGCGTCAGCAGGCGATATGAAGTTTGCCAATTGGAATCGTAGTGCGGAATGTCGAGCAATGTCTCGACTTTGCCGCCCGGAAAGAGAAGCTGGTAATTGAATGCCGCTCCGCGCAGGTGCATGTGCGGCATCATGGAGAGCAAGAACGCTCCCTCGGTCGAACGGGGCGACTTCGCCGTTACGCGATAGCGCGCGACGCGTGGCGGAATCACAATCGAACGCTGCGTCACGGTGCCCGTATGCACCTCGTATCGCAGACTCTTCGGATCGGCGAAGAGCAAACCCAGCTTGCTGCAATCGAACTGCTCGGACCCGTTGGGAGTGTAGTGTACTTGAAAGACCAGCCGCGAGCCGGCCGGAATCCGTTTGGCCATGCCTGCGGGATAGCTGGTCGCGCGCATGCCGGGCACATAGGCCGCCAGGTAGCCATCGGGCGTCAGGTCATTAAGCGCTTCGAACGATCCCGCGGTGATGGCGAAAACCATCAGGTGATGCACGACCGAACGATTTCCAGGCATCACTTCCGCGGCCGTGAACCACTTGTCTTCCTTGTAATCCGTATCGACGGCAAAAAACTGGTAATCCAACGGGCCCTGGGCGGATACCTTGAATGGCGACTTGCTCATCGGGATGATCACGTCGGGCTCGCGCGGCAGCTGCCAGCCGGAAGCCAGGAACTGCGGCGATTTGGGCAGTTCCGCCCGGTTGCCCTCGGGCGCTCCCGGCGGCAACCCATTGGGCGATCAACTGCTTCTCCGCCACCGTCAAGCTTCGATCCCCCGCGAACTTGCCGAACTTGGGATTGGCATGCCAGGGCGGCATCCGATCCGTCGCGACCACCTCCCCGATCGTCGCGGCCCAGCCGGCCGCTTCCTGGTAATCGGTCAGCGCGAAGGGACCAATCTCGCCAGGCCGATGGCAATCGACGCAGTGCTCGTTGAAGATCCGCGAGATTTGTTTCGAGAAGGTCACGGAGCTGGTCTCGTCGGGCTTCCGCACCCGTCCGATCAGGCAACCTGCCGCCTCGGTGAGCGGTTGGCCGACCGTCTTGTCGGCCAGCAGTTCGTCGAGCGCCTGCCGCAGATCGTGGTGCTTGGGCTCGGGCCGCATGTGCCCAACGCCGTATTGGTCGTCGATCCGCCCGCGGTAGCGCACCATCCGCTGTTGATCCAAGACAAACGCCTCGGGCGTTCGTTGGGCGCCGAACTGGTTGGCCACCACGGCCCCGGGATCCTTGAGCAGCGGGAATTTAATATTGTGTTCGCGCGCGTAGGCGGCCAGATCAGCAATTGAATCTTGCGCATTGGAATCGATGCCGACGACGACCACGCCCCGAGCCCGATAATCGTCGGCCAGCGTTTGCAAACGAGGGCCATAGAGCCTGGCCAAGGGGCATTCCGTGCCCAGGAATACCACGACCACGCACTTGGACTGCTTCGATTGGGCCAGGTCGAATGGCATGCCGCCGAAATCGCGGAGCGTGAAGTCGGCAATGGGACGTTCGACCGTGGCCGCCGCGTCGGGTTTCGCCTCTTCGGCATCGCTTGGGCTCGATCCGGTCCAGAGCGAAATCGCGGCACACAACGCCAGCCTGCCGAGCACCGAACGCTGTGGTCTCGCGGTCCAAACTGGCGGCATACCGTCCGAATCGCGCCACATGAAAAACCGCCTTCCGACGCGACAAATCCGTAGGTCGCGCACCGCAGGAGCAAACACCGCCGAGAAGATCGACCGAGACGTGAGACCGCCCGCCGTGAGATGAGCCCCGCCGCGAAATAAACCCAGCCGCGTCATGACCCCAGCAACCCCATGAAAAAGGCCGATCCCAATGGACCGGCCTGCAAGCTTCACGCGCTGTTGTGGGTTCAAGAGCGACCTGCGGTCATTGTACCCCGTCATTCGCCCTCGACAAGGGAAACAATGCGGCGAGCGGAATTCAGGCCCTCGGAACTGAACCCAGGCGGAGATGCCGCCTGGGAGCCGCACTTTTCACTTCACGACCTGGAGATTTCGGAAGCCTGCCGACTCCCCGAACACCAGCAGGTTGAGCCCGGTTTTCGCTTCGCCGATGACTGCGTGGGCCCCTTTGATCGTAACCTCGTTGACCTGCACGACGGCTTCGTTGCCTTGGACGATGATTCGCACGGGATACCACGTTCCTGCTTGTAGCCGTATCGGCCTGCGGGCAAGCGGCTCGGTCTGGTCTGCGTCTTCGCCAAACGAAGGATTCTTCGTCAGGCCGACCTGCGAGCGCGAGACTTCGATGCGGAAACTGTGTTGACGCTTTCCGCACTCAAGGCGAAACGAATGCCGGTTCGCACCTTGAAAGCAGATCTCGTATTGAATCGTGGCGTCGGTAAGGTTGCAGGGAACGGACAAAGTCGCACCTGTTTGTCGCCGGCCTTTTGCTTGCCCCACAAGCCACCCTCACGTGCCGCCCACTCCCCGAGTACGACTTTCCACGGCGCACTGGGCAATTCCGCGAAGGTTTCATGGATCACGGCTTCACCGGCGGGCGGCGGCAGTTCGATGGCGGCAGTCTTCGGTTTTGCCCCGGCCGGCGGCAACTCGCGACTGTAGTTGCCATCGCGATAACGATTCAGCAGCGCAGCTCAGTTCCTTGACGATCTCCGGATGCTCGGCGCTGAGATCCTTTTTCTCGGCCGGGTCGACGCTGGTGTTGTAAAGCTGAGCGTGGAATTGATCGGCCTTGGCCTTCCGTGCGCCGGCAGGACATCGTCGACCGGCACTCCTTCGATCCATTTCCAGGGGCCTTTACGAATCGCAAAAACTCCATCCGAACTGTGTACGATCATGGCGCCGCGGACTGGCTGCGACGACTGGCCGAGGATCGCAGGGAGAAAATTGTAGCTGTCCTCGGCGGCCTGGGCTGCAGCAGGCAGGGGTTCTCCGACGATTGCCGCCGTCGTGGCTAGAATGTCGGCCAGGCTGATCATTTCCTCGCACACCGTTCCCGCGCGAGCCTTGCCAGGCCAGCGCACCAGGAAGGGCACTTTGAAGCCCCCTTGCCAGACGTCATGCTTGCCGCCGCGCAAAGGGCCGTTGACCTTCAAGCCGGCCAGAAATGCCTTTGTCTGGGGGCTGTCGGCTCGCTGCGGTGTAAAGACGCCGCCATTGTCGCTGCTGAAGATTACGAGTGTTTGTTCGGCAACCCCTTGTTTGTCGAGCGCATTGAGGATGCCCCCCACGCTGCGATCCAGTTCGTGAATCCAATCGCCGTAGAGACCCGCAGCGCTCTTGCCGGCCAGGTCTGCGTCGGGAGTGACCGGGCTATGCACTGCGACGGGCGTGAAATAGAGAAAGAACGGCTTGTCCTTCGATTGCTGCGAGATCCACCTCACGGCTTTGTCCGTCAGCTCGGCCATGACGCGTTCGTTTTTGCGTCGCGGCGCTTCAATGTCGAGAATTTTGGCTCGACCGCTCTCTGTGTCTTCGGGGCCATAGGCGGCCTGGAAATTTCCATCGTCGGACTCGGGGCCGGCAATCTTCATGCCGGGCGGAATCTTGCCGGCACAAACCATACACGAAGCGGTCTTCGACGAACACGCCCGTCAAATCTCCGTGATTGGCAGGCACCGCAAAATGGTAGTCGAAGCCAATGTCGAGAGGGCCGGGCGACAATTCGGCCTTGTAATCGGTCTGCCATTTCGGCGAATCGTCGGCCGTTCCATAACCGAGGTGCCACTTACCCACGGCCGCGGTCGCATAGCCGTGTTTCTTCAGCAGCGAAGCCATGTTCAAGCGGTCCGGCTCGATGTGCAACGGCGCGAAGACTCCGAGCACCCCGTGAGTCAACGACGTGCGCCAGCAGTATCTTCCGGTGAGCACGGAATAACGAGTGGGGGAACACACCGACGACGTCGTGCTGGCATCCGTGAACCGGCGCCCCTCGGTCGCTAGCCGATCCAAATTCGGCGTGCGAACGAGCTTCGGATCGGCGCCATAACAACCAGCACTTCCGTAGCCATAATCATCGGCAAGGATCACCACGATATTGGGATGCTGCGGCGCGGCGGCGTATGCAAAGCCACTGCTGGCCAATAGACAAGAAATGACAAGCTGAAGTTTCATGCCGCGGGTGACCTCGTGGTTGCGAACCTTGATCGAGCAGGGCGTTTCAATCGGTTGCTCTGAAATGGACCGAGCCTGGATTGGAATCGGGCTCGAAGTGTTCCATTTTAACAACGGACGGAACCCGGTGCGCCTGGCGTTGAGTGAAGTTTCTTCGTCTTCTTCCCCACCTGTGGATGTGCCGGAGCGCCAGCCAAATGCCGAGCGGCCTGACGCGTTCAACCAGTCATGGCCGAGCGACATGCCGGGTCACTCGCTCTGACCGGCCGCCCGGTGCGACGCACAGCCGTTTTCCAGTTCGGTGGTGCTTTCAATTCTGGACGCGGAGCGGGACGCGTGGTTAGAATCGGGGGGCACGCCGAGCTTGAACGGGGCCTCCGGCCGAATTTGCCTGGGAAAGATCGGTCGGTAAAACGCGATGCCCGAATTGACTTTGCCGCAGTGGTCGTTGGCCGTTGTGGCGGCCATGGGCATTGGTTTCTCAAAAAGCGGCTTCGCTGGCGTGGGCCTGTTCCATGTGATTGCGTTCGCGTACTTGCTTGGCCCGCGCGTATCGACCGGGGCCTTGCTTCCCATGTTGATCGTGGGCGACGTGTGTGCCGTGCTGTTTTTCCGGCAGCACGCGCGGTGGGTTTACGTCCGCCGCATCCTGCCTCCGGCCTTGATCGGCATCGTCGTGGGCTGGGCCCTGATGCACCGTCTGGACGACCAGGCGTTTCGCGGCGTCATTGGCTCGGTTGTGCTGATGCTGGCCCTGCTGCAATTGACGCGGATGTACCGCCCCGAGTGGTTTGCGGAGATTCCGCACGCACGTTGGTTTGCGTACAGCCTGGGATTCGTGGCCGGCATAACCACCATGCTGGCCAATGCCGCCGGACCGATGGTGGCCCTGTATTTGTTGGCCGTGAGCTTGCCCAAGTTCGAGTTCGTCGGAACGAGCGCGTGGTTCTTTCTCATCATCAACATCATCAAGGTGCCATTCGGCGCAAGCCTGGGACTGATCGGCGCCGAATCTCTCCTGTTCGACGCCATTCTGTCGCCCGCCATTCTGGCTGGCATGTTGTTAGGGCGTTGGCTCGTCCACCGCATTTCGCAGCGACTCTTCGACACGCTACTGCTGCTGTTCGCTGGTGTCGCTGCCCTGCGTTTGTTGGGAGTGTTTTAGTGGTCTGTCACGCCAGGAATCTCGGGTGCCATGGTCCACGCTTGCGTGGCCATGCTTACCTCGCCAACGCATGCCCACGGCGGCCGTGGGCATGGCACCCAAGTGCGAAAATAATCGCGTGACAGACCACTAGCGAACCGGGTGTTTCAGCAGACCTCGCTTAGCGGTTGATCATTCGCTGCGCGGCCTCGGAATATCGAGCCCCTTGCACTTCGATCTGCGAGGCGGCGCGGTCGATGTCGCGGAGATCGTCCTCGGTGAGTTCGACGCCGGCCGCCGCCGCGTTCTCCTGCAAGCGATGCAGCTTCGTCGTCCCTGGAATCGGCACGATCCAGGGCTTCTGAGCCAGGAGCCAGGCGAGCGCAATCTGGGCAGGCGTCGCGTTCTTCCGCTGAGCGATGCGGCCGAGCAGGTCAACCAAGGCCCGGTTTGCCTTGCGAGCCTCCGGCGCGAAGCGGGGAACGGTGTTGCGGAAGTCGGTGCTGTCGAAGGTGGTGTTCTCGTCCATCTTGCCCGTGAGGTAGCCCTTGCCCAGCGGGCTGAAGGGAACGAAGCCGATGCCTAGCTGTTCGAGAGTCGGGATGATCTCCGCTTCGGGTTCCCGCCACCAAAGCGAGTACTCGCTTTGCAGGGCCGTGACGGGCTGGACCGCGTGCGCGCGGCGGATGACCTGCACGCCCGCTTCGGAGAGACCGAAGTGCCGGACCTTGCCCTCCTGGATCAGCTCCTTCACCGCCCCTGCGACATCCTCGATGGGCACGCTCGGGTCGACGCGGTGCTGATAGAACAGATCGATGGCGTCGATGTTGAGTCGCTTCAGCGACGCTTCCGCGACCTGTTTGATGTGCTCGGGACGGCTGTTCAGGCCCGCTTGCTTCCCGTTGGCATCGAAGTGGAACCCAAACTTGGTGGCGATCACCACCTGCTTGCGGATCGGCGAGAGCGCCTTCCCCACCAGCACTTCGTTCGTGAACGGACCGTAGACTTCGGCGGTGTCGAAGAAGGTGACCCCGAGGTCGACCGCCGACCGAATCACGGAGATCATCTCTTGCTCGTCCCCGGCCGGTCCGTAGCCGAAGCTCATGCCCATGCAGCCAAGCCCGATGGCCGAGACTTCCAGACCGCTGTTTCCAAGTTTGCGCTTCTGCATTTCCTTCTCCTCGTTGATGGCGACCACCGTTCGCGGACGCCATCCGGCTCGGTGTGTACGCCGCAATTGCAGGGCGGTCGAAGGCGGCCGACGCGTGCGGATTTTTTATTTCGTTTCAGCCGCGGCTCGTTTACCATGACACAACGAGTTAGTATGACGCTTTTCGTCCCGAGATCTACCAGCCCGAGAAAAAGGCTTTGCTCTGCCCATGAAACGACGTGGTTCGATTCTGTCGCGGCTTGCGATCGGGCTGTTCGCGGTGACGGCGCTCGTGCAACTTGCCCTGGGAGCCGAGAAGCTTTCGTCGGGACCAGGCCGCTTCGAGGTTGCCTATGGCGGCAAGACGATCCGGGTGTGGTATTACCTGCCGGAAAAGGCCGGGCCCAACACGCCCGTGTTGTTCGTCATGCATGGCGTCAATCGTGACGCCGATCGCTACCGCGACGAATGGCTCCCCCATGCGCAAAAGTACGGGCTGTTGCTGCTCGTCCCTGAATTCTCCAAAGAGTTGTTCCCAACCGAGGAAAACTATAACCAGGGAAACACGCGCGACTCGAAGAAACGCCCTCTGCCGCGCGAACAGTGGAGCTTCAGCTTCCTGGAACCGATCTTCGATGCCGCCAAGAAGGCCACGGGGAACCAGAGCCGGGAGTACCATCTCTACGGCCACTCGGCGGGAGCACAGTTCGTTCACCGGTTCCTGTATTTCGTGCCCAACGCTCGGGTGACGAAAGCCGTGGCTGCCAATGCCGGCTGGTGGACGTTGCCCGACCCTGCGGTGGATTTTCCCTATGGACTGCGCGGCTCGGCCGTCGATGGGGCAGCGCTGCAGGTGATGCTCCGCCGTCCGCTCGTCGTGCTGCTGGGAACCGCCGACACCGATCCGAATCACGTCCATCTGCGTCGCACTCCCGAAGCCCTGGCGCAGGGGCCGCATCGCTTCGCGCGAGGTCAATTCTTCTACGAGGCCGGACGAACCCGGGCCGCGGAACTCGGCGTTCCTTTCGGCTGGCAGCTTGCGACCGCACCGGGCGTCGATCACAACGACAAGGGAATGGCCGTGTTCGCGGTGCGGCATTTATTTGGTCAGCCGACCATCGTCTGTCGCGATCCAAACCGTGTTCGCATCCTCCTTGGCGGCGACACCAGCGGGGGCGAGAGCTACCAAGAGCAGTATGCTCAACAGGGAGGCAAGAACGTGCTGGTGGAAAAGGGGTACGAGTACGGCACCGCTCAGCTCGACCACCTGCTCGCGGCGGTCGACTACCGGGTCATCAATCTCGAAACGCCGCTGACTTTGCGCCGCGACAGCCCGTTCAAAACCAAAGACTATTTGCACTACAGCGATCCCGTGAAACTGCCGACGCTGTTCACGAAGTTCGGCAGAGTTGCTTTTTCGCTGGCCAACAATCACACGCTCGACCACGACTCGGCAGGGCTCGACGACACGCGCGCCGCGCTGGCCGCGGCTGGCGCCGATTGGTTCGGCGCCGGCGAGAATCTTCGCGAAGCGGCCAACCCCCTCCTGCAAGCGTTTCGCGTGGGCGGCCAAACGGTCAACCTCGCGGTGTTTGGCGCCTTTGAGTTTCGCCGGGACTACGACCAGGATTTTCGGTTCTACGCCCGCGCCGACCGACCGGGCACCGCCCGCGTCGACGTCGACGCGGTGGAACAGGCCATCGCCGATCTGAAACGCGGCACGCCCGACGCTTTTGTCGTGTATTTCGTGCATTGGGGAGGCAATTACTCCTGGAAGAATGCCGAGCAAACTGCCACCGCCCACGCGTTGCGCAAAGCCGGCGTCGATCTGGTCGTAGGGCACGGTGCGCATACCATGCAAGAGGTCGAGTACGACGGCCGCGGATGGATCTTCTACAGCATTGGCAACTTTTTGTTCAATGCCCAAGGCCGCTATGCCGAGCATCACACCGCACCGTTCAGCCTGCCTTTGGTGGTCGAGCTTTCGCCGGGAAGCCGCTCGCAGGTCGGGCTGCGCGCGTACCCGATCGTCAGCGATAACAAACTCACCGACTACCAACCCCGCTTCGTCACCGAATCCCAACTGGCCGAGATCGACGCGCTGCTCGCCGAGAAAGGCGGCTGGAACACGGCGACGCACGCCGCCGTGAAACGTGGCGCGGATGAAATCGGCCCGTTCCTCGAATTCAGCATGCCGTGACCGACGGGCATCTAATGTGGCTAGCGCTGCAAGATCGGTTCGCCCCAGGCTCCCCAAGCTCCGCTGTTGCCCCGGATGCCTTTGATTTCGAGCCGGAGCGTTTTGACTTCTTTGACGTCAACGGTGAATGATTTACCGTCGCCAGGCTTGAGTGGGCCGGACTTCCAGAGCGGTTGGCCGTCTCCCAGGATCGTGGCCTCGACGGAACCGTGGGCGCCCTGCAGAAGACAGCCCAAGCCGGTGAGCGAATTCCATTTGCCCCCCAGATCGTATTCGTAAACCGAATCCGCATGCGCGTAGAGCCCGTGGGCGAGCAGCCCGTCAGGGCCGATGAGCGGGTTGCCGTCGTTGGCGCGGTCATAATGCACCCCGCCCCAGCCCGTCTGGGCGGCGAGCGGAGCCGCGTCCGAGAGCGGCAGCGCACCCATGGTTTCGGCGGCAGTGGCGGGCGAGGGCTTTCCGGCAGCAGAATCGGCCGCGCGTAGCCGCTTGAAAAGCGATCGGAGCGGCGTGGAAAGTTCAGCCATCTCCGCGTCCGTGAGCTTTCCCTGGCGGAAGGCGGAAAGATGCCGATCCAGTTCCAGTTTTTCCAGCGATTTGGAGACGTCGTAGCCGGAATCGGCAGTGATCCTTACTGGCAACGTATAGGCCTGAGAGGACCACACGGAAGCCGTGGCAGCGCCGTTGGCGCACACGGCAACAAAATGCAGCGTGGCGCGAACATCACTCTTCTGCGGGCGTGGCAGTTGCAGGGAGAAGCGGCCGTCGTCGCGAGGCACTGCGGCTGCGATCTCGCTATCGTAGTCCGCTCCCCCGGCGGGATCGGCATAGGCCAGCACGGCATGAACCGGAAGGTTGGCCTGCACCTGACCGGATACTTGCAGGCCGTCTGTATTGGGAGTGAGCTTCCAGTCCGAGAATATTGCCGAGACCCTGGTTTCGATTTGTTTCGTGGAACCGGAAAATTGGGGATGAGCTGCGAGCTTCAAGGCATGCGCCAACGTCACGAAGGAACCGCGGCCTTCTCTGCGCAGCTCGTCACCGTAAGTTCGATTCCCACTCCCCATGAGCGCGGTGCCACGCGTGAGCCGATCTGCAGCGCATTCCCTGCAGTGCGGCAGCCCCAGGGCATGACCTAGTTCGTGGCATACGCCCCCGATGAAAATACTGTTGTATTTCCCCAGCGAGATTCTGCCATATTCCCGATCGTCAATGTGTTGATCTTTGACAGCGAGCGATGCGGCATCCAGTAACGGCGAATCGACCTGCCAGGCGGTGCCGCCCCGATGGTCGCCCTGGGCATAATACGGACTGTGGTGCGCCATGGTGCGTTTGAGCGGATCCCAATCGGCCAGATTGCAGAAGATCACCAGCGTTTCATTTTCTCCGTTCAAGCCTGCGGCTTGCAGTGCCCGCAGACTATCCTGCCGAATGTCGTGGCCGTCGTTGCGGTCAGCCTGGCTGCATTCGTCGGACTTCAGGTTTCCCTTGACTTCGTAAATCTTCAGCAAGCCATCGGCCGCCAGTTCCAACTGGATGCTGCGCCTCGGGAATCCCCAGCTTTCCATTTCCCGCCGGTAGAAGTCTTGAATGTGCAGCATCACTCGCGTCAATCGAGGGCGGAATTCCGGCTGTGGATTACGATCCGACGGGCTCCAGTAAACGATCCGCATCAGGCGAGGGATTTTCTGCGGATACTCATTTTCCCACGCGGCGAGGACTGACCGGGCACGCTGCAGGTCAGCCTCAGTAGGCTCACCGCGAAGCAAAACCTTCTTGACCACCACATCACTCTCGGCAGCCCAGGCGGGATCGATCGCGATCCCATGAGCGGCCACGCAGCCGAGGAGGATGCCGGAGAGGAGCAGCGAACGCATGGGTAGTGGTTGGGAAAGGCTTCGGCACGCTTGGGTGGGTGTCGGAAATCTAGTGAAGGCTTGTCGAGGGTGGTCGAACGTTCGGACGACGAATCAAATCCGGCTCAAAAGTTCCGCCTTCTTCGAGACATACTCTTCTTGAGAGAGGATCCCTTTTTGTTGCAGCTCGGCCAAGCGCTCGATCTTGGCGAAAATGTCGGATTCTTGAGAGTTGCTGCTGTAAACAGGCGAATTGTACGGTTGAGGTTCTGGAGAGCAGGGCGGCACGACGTTTGAATTGGACGATTGCTGAGCGTTCTGCGGCCCAAAGTTCTGAGTAGAGGTTTGTGGAGCAACGCCATCGACCGAAATCAAAGGCAAGTTCGCCAGGTCCACGGTGCCGTACTGACTGCTCAATGTGACCGACCCACCGACGCCCTGTTGTTGAGAAACGCCGCCGATTTGATGATCCAGAGTATCGTAAACGGTGACGTGCCCATTGATCTCCACGGCCAGTCGCCGGGCGTTAGAAAAATAGGCATACCGCACGTTGTTTTGCCCGCCGCTCGCGTTCGGGCTACCTAACTCTGCTGGCCACCAAGCCCCATAACCTCCCGCCGGCCCTGGAACGAATAGGCTAACCGGGGCGCCTCCACTTTGCTGCTGCCCATTCTGCCATTGAGACTGATTGCTCACAGGAGGAGGAGCGAAAGGCTGCTGTGCCAGTAGTTGGGAGAGCTCGGTGCAGAGACCATCGACCTTCGATTTAAGGCCGTAATTGAACATATCTCCGACCATGGTCATGCCGCCTTGCATCCATTGGCCACCGCCTCCCAATTCCGGGTGAAAGAACTGAGCCATCGTCCCGTTGCCGTTCATCACGGACTGCAACAGAGCCATTACAGCATCGGTGCTGACGCCGTAACGTTGGGACAATTCGAGGATTCTCTGCCACCCTTGATCGGTAAGACGTTGCACGACGGAGACTCCTGACGCGAAGAGGATTTGGCGGGCGACAGGGTGCGTTCCGCATTCGTTACCGCGAACAATGTCGCAACCACGATCTCCAGGATAACGGCCGCGGTGTGCGGCGACAAGGAACCATCGCCGTGGCTAGCGTCTGAAAGTCCGTGTTGCTGAAGTTCTCAGCGTCGCGGAAACAGTTCAACTTCGTGGACGCGATCTGGCGCGAACTTCCTGGAAATGATTCCAGCCAGATTAACGACAGTCAAGTAGACGACCACTGCCAAGAGCACCAGCCCTACCTTCCGCAACCAGGTTCTTTTCGGCTTCTCGTCCATACCGGGATTGTAACGGGTGGCGAGTCGCCCCGCGACTTTGACTAAATCCCCACATCTCCTTTTAGGATAACCCCGTGTGGCTGATCGCCGCACCTGGCCGGCGCTGTCGCGGTTCTCACCTTCCGCGACGGCGGCCGGCCTTTCCTAAAGTCGTAGGGGGATCTGCGAGCACCTTTCTTTCGACTATCTGTCGCGACCGGGGCCGTTCATCGCCGCGACGCCAACCCATGGTGCTTGCAGAGCACCCTAGGGGAATCAAAAGGGTCAGGGAATCAAAAGAGTCACAGGGAATCAAAAGAGTCAGAACTATTTTCCGTAAAATGACCTTCCCCATGGTTGATGGGCGCCGCCGAGGGGTTAATTAAGACTGGTCTCGTACTGCGCAGGACTCTGGTAGCCCAGCGTCGAGTGGCGACGCTGGCGATTGTAGAACACCTCGATGTACTCGAACAAGGACCGTTGAGCAGCCTCGCGGGTCGGATATTTCTCGTGATAAACCAACTCCGTCTTGAGCGTGCCGAAGAAGCTTTCCATGACGGCATTGTCGTAGCAGTTGCCTGTGCGGCTCATGCTGCAAGCCAGTCCGTGTCGTTCGAGCAACGCCTGGTAGTCGTCGCAGGCGTACTGGACTCCTCGATCGCTGTGATGCAGCAGTCCCGGGGTGGTTGTCGGTGCAATACGGCCATGAGCAACGCCTGGCAGGTCAGATCGGCCCGCAGGTGATCGGCCGTTGCCCAGCCCACGATCTTTCGCGAACAGAGATCGGGGGTGGAAAAGGGGACGCGAGTCGAATTAGCGTTCCGACTTCCTGGGGCGGCCGCGGGGACGAAGCGTTGACTGCAATCCTAAGTGCTTGGCTATGGCCTGCTGCCACTCCGAATCGCCGAACGGACTGCTGCGCAGCACCGCCCGGCGCACCGCTTCGAGTTCCGCGTCGGCTTGAACCGCGGGGGGGAAAGGGGACGCGGGGGGGAAAGGGGACGCGAGTCGAATTAGCGTTCCGACTTCCTGGGGCGGCCGCGGGGACGAAGCGTTGACTGCAATCCTAAGCGCTTGGCTATGGCCTGCTGCCACTCCGGGGGTGGAAAAGGGGACGCGAGTCGAATTAGCGTTCCGACTTCCTGGGGCGGCCGCGGGGACGAAGCGTTGACTGCAATCCTAAGCGCTTGGCTATGGCCTGCTGCCACTCCGAATCGCCGAACGGACTGCTGCGCAGCACCGCCCGGCGCACCGCTTCGAGTTCCGCGTCGGCTTGAACCGCGGGGGGGAAAGGGGACGCGGGGGGGAAAGGGGACGCGAGTCGAATTAGCGTTCCGACTTCCTGGGGCGGCCGCGGGGACGAAGCGTTGACTGCAATCCTAAGTCGCCTTGGCTATGGCCTGCTGCCACTCCGAATCGCCGAACGGACTGCTGCGCAGCACCGCCCGGCGCACCGCTTCGAGTTCCGCGTCGGCTTGAACCGCATTGACCCGTTGGGTCCAGTCGCGGGGACGCGGCAGCGGCCAGCGCGCTGGGGGGGAAAGGGGACGCGAGTCGAATTAGCGTTCCGACTTCCTGGGGCGGCCGCGGGGACGAAGCGTTGACTGCAATCCTAAGCGCTTGGCTATGGCCTGCTGCCACTCCGGGGGTGGAAAAGGGGACGCGAGTCGAATTAGCGTTCCGACTTCCTGGGGCGGCCGCGGGGACGAAGCGTTGACTGCAATCCTAAGCGCTTGGCTATGGCCTGCTGCCACTCCGAATCGCCGAACGGACTGCTGCGCAGCACCGCCCGGCGCACCGCTTCGAGTTCCGCGTCGGCTTGAACCGCGGGGGGAAAGGGGACGCGGGGGGGAAAGGGGACGCGAGTCGAATTAGCGTTCCGACTTCCTGGGGCGGCCGCGGGGACGAAGCGTTGACTGCAATCCTAAGCGCTTGGCTATGGCCTGCTGCCACTCCGAATCGCCGAACGGACTGCTGCGCAGCACCGCCCGGCGCACCGCTTCGAGTTCCGCGTCGGCTTGAACCGCATTGACCCGTTGGGTCCAGTCGCGGGGACGCGGCAGCGGCCAGCGCGCTAGGGGGGGAAAGGGGACGCGAGTCGAATTAGCGTTCCGACTTCCTGGGGCGGCCGCGGGGACGAAGCGTTGACTGCAATCCTAAGCGCTTGGCTATGGCCTGCTGCCACTCCGAATCGCCGAACGGACTGCTGCGCAGCACCGCCCGGCGCACCGCTTCGAGTTCCGCGTCGGCTTGAACCGCATTGACCCGTTGGGTCCAGTCGCGGGGACGCGGCAGCGGCCAGCGCGCTAATAGTGCTCGTGCTTCCGCGTCGCCAGACTCGTAACGCCACAAACTCGACCACCGCCAGGCTTGGGCTTGTGCTACAAGCCCGGCACGCAGTGCGTTCCGTTCGACATAGTGCACGACCGTGTAGAAATGGTCGTCATCTTCGACGGGAAAAGCCTTGAAGCGTCCTTGGTACAAGTGTCCGGTGCCCGACGTGTGGTGGTGTGCATGCCAACGCATCGTGTGCGTGTGCGCCACACAGCGCAAGAACGCAGTCAGTTGGCCTTCGTTCGCCGGCCGCAGCACGAAATGCCAATGATTCGGCATCACGCAGTAGGCAAAAATCTCGATGGGGAACTTCTGGTATGCTTCGGCAACCACACGCTCGAAGGCCTCGTAGTCTGCTTCCTTTTGAAACAGCGGCAGGCGAGCGACCGAGCGGTTCAGCGCATGATAGACGAACCCTTTCGGTGCATGACGAGCAATGCGTGGCATTCCATCAGGCTAATCGGACGCGCCTCCCTCGTCAATATCGACTCGCGTCCCCTTTATTTCCTCGCGCTCGCCCTTCCCTCGGCCGACCGAACCTTTCCACACGCTTTCGCGGTTTCGTGATCCATTCTCTTTTCCCTCCGTGTCTCTGTGCCTCTGTGGTTTTCTTCTTTGATGTGTTGCACAGCCGTCGGTTGCTCTGCGAGCACCATTTCTTCGACGGCATGTCTCGACCAGGGCCGTCCACCGCCGCCCGCTAAACCATGGTGCTCACAGAGCACCCTACATTATGTTCAGAATTATGTTTACAATCAGGCCACTCGCGCGATACACTCGCACACAGGCAGCTAGGGCAGAGTGGACGTTCCGGGTGCGAACAACATGATGAGCCGAAAACTTGGTACAGGCGTTTCGTGTTGCAACCAAGTGTTGTGCCTGGCAATTGCCAACTCGTCCGCGCGACCACTAATCCAGAGTGCGGGTGGCCGTGTGTGCGGATCGATGGGTACAGCCCAGACCTGGCTGATAGCTCTTCCTGACTCGTCGGAAACGCCTCGCGCGCTGGTTACGAGCACGAGGGTTCTTTCCGCAAAGCCATTGGGCGTTATCCCCGGCAGAGACCGTCGCCCGTTTTCCCTGCCGGGCTCTGTTGCCCCGCGACCACGCGGCCAGACGCCGACGAAGAGTGAGAGTGGACGTAACCCAGGGCCCCCTGCAGCTCAAAAGGCTCTTGACCGTAGGCGTCGATTCACCTTGATCCGACTTCGCACATCCTCCAATTGAGAATGCGGAGGCACGCGGAGCGTGTCTTTTGCGAAGCACGTCAACGGAACGCCGCGCGACGGCCGAGGGGCGGAGGCGGTGAATCATTTTTCTGCGGCCGCTTGCGGGCGTGCCGCCCAAGTACCCAAAGCCTCCGTATCCCGGAGTTGCAGGCAGCAGCGCAAACGGCGCCTCTTCCGAAGTCGGCGGTGCGCAGGCAGGATTCCCTGCGCGCACGCCGGCAGAGGGCCGGAAATAGTGATAAGTGATAAGTGATGAGTGTTCGCCAAATTAACTTATCACTCATCACTTATCACTCATCACTTCCTCCATTATCATTCTCTTCCATGTTGCTCATCGACGAACTCAATGCCGAAGACTATCTGCGCAAGCCGGCCGGCTCGGGGCAGGGGAGCAGGTGACCATTGCGCCTCTGGCCGGTGGTGTTTCGAACCAGGTGCTGTATGTCGCCCGGCCCCAGCGTCCGGGCGAAGATTTCGTGCTCAAGCAGGCCCGCCCTCAATTGCGAACCCCCGACCCCTGGTTCGCCAGCGTGGAACGGGTGTGGCGCGAAGTCGACGTGCTGCGGATCTGCCAAGAAGTGCTGGAGCGCGAGCCGGCCGGGCAGGCCCATTCGTCAGGGGCCAACACGTCGACGGCCAATGACCTGCGGGCTGTCACGCCACGGATCTTATTCGAAGACCGCCCTCAATACATCTTTGCCATGAGCGCCGCGCCGCGCGAGCATCGCGTTTGGAAGCAGGATCTGCTGGCCGGCCGCGTCGATCCGGCGATCGCCCGGGCCTGCGGGCGGCTGCTGGGCCAGTTGCACGCCTCGACCTGGCTCGACCCCGATACGGCCCGGCGAATCGGCGACCGGAAGCTGTTCGACGAGTTGCGGATCGATCCCTATTATCGGGCACTGGTGCGAGCCCACCCCGACGCCCAGACAGATCTGCAACCCTTGATCGAACAGGTATCGAGCCCGGGCCGGTCGCTGGTGCATGCGGATTTCAGCCCGAAAAATCTGCTGGTGTTCGCCGACGGGCTGATGATGGTCGATTTCGAAACCGGGCATTTTGGCGATCCGGCCTTTGATTTGGGCTTTTTTCTCAGCCACCTCGTGCTCAAGGCCTGCCAGGCGGCGCCGGGGCACGAACCCTATCTCGATTTGACGACCCAATTCTGGACCGCCTACCACGATCGGGTGCAGCCCAGCGTCCCGGACGGCGAATACTGCCAACTTGTCCAGCGGGCGGTGCAGAACTTTGCCGGCTGCGCTCGGCGCGGCTGGACGGAACGAGTAAGATCGACTACCTCGCCGACCCGCGGCGTCGCGAAGGCGTGCGGAGCCTGGCACGCGGCCTGTTGCGAGCGCCCGGAGCCGGATGGGACGACGTGCTGACGCGAGTCCGAACTTTGTGCCAACCGTGGGCCTGACGCTGGCGAATACTGCAGAATGGGCTGACCCCCAAGGCGGGCCGATTGCCCCGCAAAACACGACCCAAGAAAGGAAGCAAAGTTGGCTGCCATTGAATCGATCCAAGCACGCGAGGTGCTCGACAGCCGCGGCGATCCGACCGTCGAAGTCGAGATCCGAACCGACCAAGGTGGTTGGGGTAGGGCGATTGCGCCGTCGGGCGCCAGCACCGGCAGCGCCGAGGCCCTTGAACTGCGCGACGGCGATCCGTCGCGGTATGACGGCCGCGGTGTTCTGTCGGCCATCGCCCATGTGAACGAGACCATCCGCCCCGCGTTGCTAGGGTTCGATCCGGTGAACCAGTTCGGCCTGGATGGGCGGCTGTGCGAGCTCGATTCCACGCCGCGCAAAAGCAAGCTGGGGGGCAATGCCGCTCGTGGCCGTCTCGCTGGCGGCAGCTCATGCCGGCGCCACAGTGCTGAACGTGCCCCTCTATCGCCATCTAAACGAACTGTGGCAATCGTTGGCCGGGCATGGGGCAGCCCATACGCACCCCCGGCTGCCGCTGCCGATGACGAATCTGATCAGCGGCGGGCTGCACGCCGGCGGAAATCTCGACTTCCAGGATTTCCTGATCATGCCGGTCGGCGCGACCAGTTTCGCCGAGGCCATGGAATGGATCGTGCGTGTTTCCCGTCGGCTGGGCCGGTTGCTGACCGACGCCGGTTACGAAGGCCGGCTGGTGGGAGACGAAGGGGGCTACGGGCCGCGATTGAAGAGCAATCGCGAGGCGGTCGAGTTCGTCGTTCGCGCCATCGAAGCCGCTCGACTCAGGCCGGGCGAAGACGTCGGGATTGCGTTGGACGTCGCTAGCACCCACTTCTACGACGGAGCCTTCTACCGCCTGAATGCTACCGGTGGACAGCGGCTCACCAGCGCCGACATGATCGACCAACTGGCAACGCTGGTGGATCAATTCCCCATCGTATCGATCGAAGATGGCATGGCCGAGGAAGACTGGAGCGGCTGGGAAGCCCTGACGCGGCGGCTGGGAAGCCGAGTCAAGTTGATCGGCGACGACCTGTTTGCCACGCGCGAAGACCGCTTGCGCCGAGGCATCGCCGTGCGGGCCGCTAACAGCGTGCTCATCAAAGTGAACCAGGTTGGCACGCTATCGGAAACATTGCGAACGATGCGTCTGGCGCAAGCATCGCAGTACGGCCGCGTTGTGTCGGCCCGTAGCGGCGAGACCGAAGACACGACGATCGCCGACCTGGCGGTCGGAACGGCATCGAAATCGATCAAGATTGGCTCGATTCAGCGGAGCGAAAGGCTCGCTAAGTACAATCGCTTGCTGCGGCTGGAAGAGGAGCTTGGCACGGACGCGATAAACTGGTAAAAGCTCGGCCCCGCAGAAGGTCAAGCCGACCGGGTTTTAAGTCGATAAGTCCGATTGCATCCCCAAACTGCGAATCCTTCTGATCGAAGCACGATGCTAGCACGCGTTGCGATTCAACCCGGTCCGATCGCCGGCACGCGATGCCTGAGGCATCGTGGCGGGAGGATCATCGGTGAATCGGCCCGCGACATGGTTGGTTTGTCTTTTGGCGACGGCGCCGCTGGGGGTCGGGTGTTCGTGGTGGAACCATCCCCGGCCACAGCTCGATTCGATGGCCGGCCTGTACGATCGGGCATCGATCGTTTATCGGCTCGATGCCAGCCAGCTTTGCGAACCGTTGGCCGTGGCCCGCATTGAAGGCCAACTAGTGGCCTACCAGGAGCTTCCCTCCGCTCCGGTGCCCAATAGCGCGGTCGGCACGTTGACGATCAAGTACCCGCATCCGGACGGCGTGCCGGGTTGCGCGTTGGCGGAAGTGGTGATCGAGACGCGCCAGCCCGACGGGCCCGATGCGGACATTCAATCCGGCAAGAAGCCGTCGAAGTGGGCCGTATTGATGAGCAAGTTCGAAGACAAGAAGAAGAAAGACCGCGCCTTCGAGCATTGGACCTTTGATTTGCCGAAGGTGGAACTGGACCAGGCCATCGGCAAGCTCAACGAAACCGGCTACTTCACCGTGGCCAAGGTCACTCAGGCCGGCGTCGATGTTGAAGCCAAGGTCGACAAGCAGGAATTGCACAAGGTTTGGCGGCAGGTGCCCGAACTCGATGCAATCATGCTGCACGTTCGTAAGTCGGGCCAGTTAGTCAACTATCGCCGCGACCCAGCGCTCGCCATGCGGACCAAGCCGGTGGTGTCGAGCGTCGACGCCTACCGCCAGATCACGACCGACAACGCATCGGGCAATACGGCCGAACTGCGCCAGTCTCCGGCTTGAATGTGCCCAGCGGACCAAACGGTCCCGGCAATTCGCAACTCAGCCGCCTGCCCGACACGAACCCTGGGCTGCGGTAGGAAGAGACGAAGTGATAAGTGCGTAGTGATGAGTGGCCGTTGTTTGTCACTTATCACTTAAACTGTAGATCCACGCCTCGTTTTTTCCGTAGCCCAGGCGTTTACGCCTGGGAATCGAAGCCCCGACGACCGCATTTCCGTTTCGGATCGTCAGCGGGGCTTTAGCCCCTGAAGGGGCTGGACAACCGTGGTTATCTGCTGCACTTTCACCCAGGCATGAATGCCTGGGCTACGGAAAAGCTCCCACGGCTTGCAGTCAGAGTTATCACTTATCACTTCGCACTCATCACTCATCAATTCCCCCTCACATCGTCCGGCCCAGCGCCACGGCCACCTTGCGGCAGAGTTCCATCGTTGCGGAAAACTGCTCGGGGTTGAGCGTCTGGTAGCCGTCGCTGAGGGCGTTTTCCGGATCCGGATGGACTTCGAGAATCAGCCCATCGGCGCCGGCCGCCACGCTGGCCGCCGCCATCCTGCGGCACCAGGTACGTGTGGCCCGTGCCGTGGCTGGGATCGACGACCACGGGCAGATGGGTCTTGGAGTGCAGATAGACGACCGAAGCCAGCGGCAGCGTGAAGCGGGTGTGCGTTTCGAACGTGCGAATGCCACGCTCGCAGAGGATGACGTTCGGGTTGCCGGCATCCAGGATGTACTCGGCGGCCAGCAGCAGTTCTTCCATCGTGGCCGAAGGACCGCGCTTCAGAGCACGGGCAGCTTCAACTCGCCGACGGCTTCCAGCAGGCGGTAGTTCTGCATGTTGCGGGCGCCGATCTGCAGCACGTCGGCATAGCGGGCCACGACCGGCACGTCCTCGGTGGCCAGAACTTCGGTCACGATCGCCAGTCCGGTCTCGGCACGGGCCAGGGCCAGCAGCTTAAGCCCTTCTTCCTTGAGTCCCTGGAAGCTATAGGGGCTGGTGCGGGGCTTGTAGGCGCCGCCGCGCAGCGCCGTGGCGCCGGCCGCCTTGACGATGCGGGCCGAATTCACAATCTGAGCCTCGTTCTCCACCGAACAAGGGCCGGCGATCACGCCGATCCGCTGGCCACCGACTTCGAAGCTGCCGGTGCGCACGACGGTCGGTCTCGTTCTTCACTTCGCGGCTGGCGATCTTGTACGGCGCGAGGATCGGCAGCACCTCGGCTACGCCCGGCCCGCTCTCCAGCGTTTCCTTCAAGCCGTCGTGTTCCGAGCCGATGGCCGCCACCACGGTTCGTTCGACCCCGTATAAGACGTGGGCCTTGAGGCCCAACTGCTCGACGCGTTCGACCATGTGTTCAATCTCCTGGGTGCTGGCGTTCTTCTTCATGACGACGATCACGGGCATGCGCTCCTGTTTGGCCGAACGGCGTCGCGTGGCGTTGCAGTTCGGAGACTGGAGGTCGGGAAAACAAAAAACCCCGCCGACCTACATGGTCGCGGGGCCTGATAGACGCTTGTCGCTTTGGATCGAGGTTACAAACCTCCTCCGGCCCCGCGACGAATGCGGGTAAAATAAAACCAGAAGCCGAAGTGGTTGATCGTGCCGGTTGAAGTCATGGCTTCATTCTGCAAACAAATTCCGGGATCTGCAAGGGAAAAATTCGCTGCCGCTGTTACGAAAACATGGCGTTACGAAAACAGGGATCGCGAAGGCTACGATGCACCGCTCAGGGTTGCGGCCGCTTAAGGCTGCGATTGCTCGGTCGCGGCGCGGCGCATTTTCTCGCGGGCTCGGCTGAGCACAGGCCCGACGCTGTTTTCGGGCATGCCGACTGGCCGCGCTGATTTCCTGATACGACTTCTCTTCCAAGTGATACATCCGCACCACTTCGGCTTCGTCGCCGTCGAGCCCTTCGAGCAAGCGGGCCACCTGTTCGCGATCGCTGATCCGCTGCTCCACCGCGGCCGCTGTGCCGTCGCCCGACTCGAGTGGCGACGTGGCGGGCGTCAGCCGGGCAGCCACCTTGCGTTCGAGAATCGACCGCACGACCACGCGGCGGGCGATGACCGTCAGGTACGTGGCCAGACTGGCCTGGCCGCGAAAGTGACGCAGCACGGCGAAGTCGTCGTTGATGATGGTCAGCAACACCTCGCTCGCCAGATCCTCGCGATCCTGGGCGGTGAGCCGGACGCTGCGCGCCTGCGCCGTGTGATTGGTGACGTGAACGACCAGCCCCATGAAGCGATCGACGAAATCTTCCCAAGCCTTGGGCTTGCGAGCCAGGCAGCGTTCGAGAAGATTGCGGTCGATTTCCGATAGGGCCACGACGCGAAACCTCAAGTTTGGCAGCGGCGCGCTCGGGGCGGAATCTCACCCACACGTACCGAAGGGGGGCACGATGATCGTAGCGCCTAGTTCCGGTGAGCCCCCGCAAAAGCTGACGTCTTTTGATTTTAAGTCGGCTCCAGATACGAAGCAAGTCTGGTCCGGGGAAAACGATTTGCAAATAATCGGGCCACTAACCGCCGGACGCCGTCTCCCTGGCCCGCTGACGGCCAGGGCAAAATCCCGGCCTTCAAGTTGTTAATCGGCAAGCACTTGACACCCTTTGGGCGAAGCGTGTTGAATGGGCCCTATCTTGGTGATTCAAGGGCCGTTCAACGACGACCACGCGTGCTCTCGCGGGCCTGCCGTCGCCGTCACGCTTGGAACTCGAAAGGAGATGCTGCTCAATGACCCACGTTGTGTGCGAACCGTGTTTTGGCTGCAAGTACACGGATTGCGTGGTCGTTTGCCCCGTCGAATGCTTCTACGAGGGGGACAAGATCCTCTACATTCACGCCGACGAATGCATCGACTGCGAAGCGTGCGTGCCGGAGTGTCCGGTCGAGGCGATCTTTCATGAAGACAACGTGCCTGAAGAGTGGAAGGATTTCACCGCTCTGAATGCGGAAATGGCTCCGCAGTGCCCGGTGATTACCGAAAAGAAAGAGCCGCTGGTCGGCGAGTGACAAAGAACTGCTGGTCGGCGAGTGGCGATGTCGGCGAGGAACCGGCTGCACGGGCCGTTCGCTGAATCGAATCAATCTGCCCAATCCCACCCCCAAAGCCTGTCGTGCCTTCAGTGCCCGACGGGCTTTGACTTGCGCAACAGGAATTTCGTGCCACAGTGCCTGCACGGCTGTTGCGCATGCGGGACTGTTACCGTCGCCAAGCGAGCCCAAGGCCCGGCGTCTTGCAAAACTGCCTGCTTCCTGCCGCCCGCTGCCGGCTATTTCAAATCGACCGACCAATAGGCGTTATCGAGAAACGTCTTCCAGCTCTCGTACTTGGGATTGCCAAGCTTGACGCTTAACAGCGGGCTGCGCTTGGGCTTGACCGGCAAGCGGATCAGGTGCATGTGGGCTTCTTGCGGCGTGCGGCCTCCCTTCTTCACGTTGCACCGCACGCAACTGCAGACGATGTTCTCCCAAGTCGTGTCGCCGCCGCGGCTGCGCGGATCGACGTGGTCAAGGCTCAATTCGCTGGTGGGAAACTTCTTGCCGCAATACTGACAGCGATTGCCGTCACGGGCAAAGATATTGCGGCGATTGAAGCGGATGGCTTGCTTCGGCAGGCGATCGTAAAACAGCAGGCGAATCACGCGGGGAACTTGGATCTCGAAATTGACCGCCTTGATCCAATCGTCATGCGGTTCTTTGAAGTTGGCCTTCAACTCGCTGACTTCGCGCCACGAATCGAAATTGTAGTTGGCGAACTGCCCCTGCTCGAGATGGACAACTTCGGCCAACTCGCGAAACAGCAACGTGAATGCCCGGCGGACATTGATGACATGCACCGCCATGTAAAAACGATTCAGCACCAGCACGCTGGTGCTGAGCCCATCCGTGGCTGACACACTCGACATGCAAGCCTCCCCTCGGGAACAACAGTCTCCTCAGGGCCAGCGGGTTCGTCCGCTGGCCAGGACTTCCGCGATTGTGCCGTTGGGCCGGATATAAACCGTGCCTGCAAGGGCACTTTGAAACTTTATTCTATCGCGTGGAGCCTCGATTGGCTAGTTTTTTGGTCGGGGACGCTCCTGGCCACGATTTCACGGCCCTCGCCCAGCCGCCAGCACTCCCGCCACTCGGTGCGAACCCAAGGGGCTGCAGACGGCGCGTGTTAGAATCGGATACAGAGTGGCTAATCCGTTCGGCCGGTCCGCGTCAAGCGGAAAAGTCTCGCTTCGCGGCGCGAACGGCATCTGAATTTAGCCCTGAAATTTCGCCAACCTCCCTTGCCGCCGTTCGTTGTTTGTCATTAGGATGAAACTTGTTCTTGGCATTCAATCTTGCAGCGACAAGCTTGTCGCTCATGGCGTGGGGACCGAATCGATGATCCATTTCTCATGTGATCTCTGTAAGCGGCCTCTCGATCCGGAAGACGATCTCCGTTACGTCGTCAAGCTCGAGGTCTACGCGGCCTTCGATCCCTTGAAGATCGATGACGCGCGACGACGACCGCGACAGCCTCCAGGATCTGAACGAGATTCTCGAGCACATCGACGACGTCAGCAGCCCGGAGGTCGGAGACGACGTCTATCAGCAGATGCGTTTCGATCTCTGTCCTGAATGCCGCAAGAAGTTCATCAAGAACCCGCTGGGCCGCAAGCCCTCCGAGCAATTCGACTTCAGCAAGAACTGAAGGTATCGCTCTGGCAGCAAGCAGTATGTGCGCGGCCGCTGGTGATGCGCATTGTCGGTTGGCCGTTTCGCTGGCGATGCGCGTCTCCGCGAGGCCCTCTGCGTCATGAGCCGACGTCGGTACCATGCACCCAAGTGCCCGGAGCAATCCTGGGCGGGCTGTTTCTGCTGCTGGTCGCATGGCGGATTTGGCAAGAGACCGACCGCGCAGTCAACCTGCCCTCGACGCTCGACGAACGGCAATACGACGTCGAGCGCGTTGTCGATGGCGATACGTTGCTGCTGGCCAATCGAGCCCGCGTTCGATTGATCGGCGTCGATACGCCGGAGACGGTCAAGCCGGAGCATGCGGTCGAGCCTTGGGGCCCCGAGGCCACGCAATTCACCCGCCAGTTCGTCGCCGCGGGGCACGTGCGCCTGCAGTTCGACAAAGAGCGACTCGACCGCTATGACCGCTTTCTGGCCTACGTCTGGGTTGAAGATCGCATGCTCAACGAAGAACTGGTCCGCGCAGGCCTGGCCCGGGTTGAACTCGAATACAACTATTCCCCGGCGATGAAAACCCGCTTCCGTCGCGCCGAGGCCGCTGCCCGGGCCGCGCAGGCTCGGCATCTGGTCACAAGCCGATCCGCGCAAGCAGCCCGGGGAATCGGCCGGAAATGAACGGAAATGAAGAGAGGGAACAGCAACGGTCTCTGCCGTGAAAGACGACCCCTGCGGCCGATTGACGGGCGTTCCCATTTCCGTCCATTCGCGTGCATTTCCGGCCGCTACTTCCAAAGCCATCCGCCGTTTCGCGGCTCGCCATCCCGGGATCGTGAACTGGCCTGTCCGCAACTTGTGACCCCAGTCGGCGACTGATAGAATTTGCGGTTTCGACACCCCATGTTTTGCCGCCCTGACGTGCGGCCTGGCCCGCCCCTAATCCCACGATTTCGCGATCTATTTCCATGTCTCAGACTCAGAACAAACCGCTTCGCATCGCCGTCATCGGCGGCGATGGCACCGGACCGGAAGTTGCCGCCGAAGGCCTCAAAGTCCTGGCGGCCGTCGCCGCCACTGGAAAAATTCAACTACGAACTCGAGCACTTCGATTTCGGCGGCGAGCGCTACCTGCGCACCGGCGAAACGCTGCCGAAAGGGGCGGTCGACGAGCTGCGAAAGTTCGACGCCATTTACCTGGGTGCAGTCGGCCATCCGGACGTCGCCGCCCGGCATCCTGGAAAAGGGGCTGCTGCTCGAACTTCGCTTCCAGCTCGACCAGTACATCAACCTGCGGCCGGTGCAATTTGTTCCCCGGCGTCGAGACGCCGCTGCGCGACAAAGGCCCGGACGACATCGACTTTGTCGTCGTGCGAGAAAACACCGAAGACATGTACTGCGGCGTCGGCGGGTTCTTGAAGAAGGGCACGGCCGACGAAGTCGCCAGCCAGACGGCCATCTATACCCGCAAGGGCTGCGAGCGTTGCATTCGCTGGGCCTTCGAGTTCACCCGCAAGCGGAACAACCCCAAGAAAATGCTGACGCTGGTGGCCAAGAACAACGTGCTGACCTACGGCCACGACCTGTGGTGGCGGACGTTCCAGGAAGTGGCCAAGGAATATCCCGACATCAAGCCCGACTACAACCACGTCGACGCCTGCTGCATGTGGATGGTCAAGAATCCGGAATACTACGACGTGATCGTGACCACGAACATGTTCGGCGACATCATCACGGACCTGGGCGCGCATTCTGCAAGGCGGGCTGGGCGTGGCCGCCGGCGGCAACATCAATCCCGATCCGGGCGGCACCAGCATGTTCGAGCCGATGGGCGGCAGTGCGCCGAAATACACCGGCAAGCACGTCATCAATCCGATCGCCGCGATCAATGCCATGGGCATGCTGCTGGAGCACACCGGCCAACCCGAAGCCGGCGAGCGAGTCATGAAAGCCATCCGTAGCGTCACGGGCACGAAGATGAAGAGCCAGGCCGCCGGCAAGATGGGCTACAGCACGCAGGAAGTTGGCGACCTGGTGATCGAGGCTCTGTAGTTATTCAGCGACGACTCTGGCGAGCGGTAACGCGCCAGCTTGCCGGTAGTCCAACAGGCAAATACGCCATGAACGACAAGCTCTTCGATCTCACAGGCCGCGTGGCCCTGGTCACCGGCGGCAGCCGGGGTCTGGGTTTGGCCGATGGCCCGAGGGTTTGCCGCGGCCGGCGCCGACGTCGTCATCAGCAGCCGGCATGAAGACGAATTGCGCACGGCCGCTGGCCGAAGTGAAGACCGCCAGCCACGGGCGGGCTAGTTACATCGTGGCCGATATGACCAACCGCGACGACGTGCAGCGACTGGCCCGCGAGGCCGCTGGCCGCAGCTGGGGCGCGTGGACATCCTGGTCAACAACGCCGGCTCGAACGTGCCGCAGGACATCGACCAGATCCGCGACGAAGACTGGGATCGGCTCCTCGAATTGAACCTGACCAGTTGCATGGGGCTCACGCGGGCCTTGGCGCCGCAGATGAAAGAGCGCCGCTGGGGCCGGATCATTCATATCTCGTCGATCATGGGCTTGGCCTCGAAGGCAGGCCGCAACGTCTACTCGGCCACCAAGGCGGCGTTGATCGGCATGTGCAAGGCCTCGGCGGCGGACTTGGGCGGCGTACAATATCACGGTCAATTGCCTCGCCCCTGGTCCGTTTCTTACCGATCTGCCGGGCAAGATGCTAACCGCCGAGCAAAAGGCGGCCCTTGCCCAGCGGACGGCCTTGGGCCGCTGGGCCGACCCGCGAGAACTGGTCGGCCCCGCGCTGCTGCTGGCCAGCGACGCCGGCAGCTACATCACCGGCACAGTGCTGGTCGTCGACGGCGGCACGCTGTGCAAGATTTTTTAATCGGGAATCAGAGGACAGCAGGGCAGGGCGTCCTACCGGCAAGCGACCAATGCTTCGCGTCGGTGCCCCTTGCCGCTCGCGTAGGTTGATCGCATTGCCAAGCGAGCGGGGCTCACACCATCGACCAATTGCCGATGGTGCGCAGAGCGAAATCGGTTGCCTGCACGCTGGCGGTATCATCCGTACCCGTGGTTTGTTCAGCGAGAACAAGGCCGAATTGCGAAACCGAGACCGTGCCGACAGCCTTGGTGAGCGTGGCCTTGCTTCCCGCCGCGACTAGTTGGTTGCTGCCCGGGTCGTCGTACAGGTAGGCCGTGTCGGTGCCGGCGCCGGTGACGTTCACCTGGCTGGGCGCGGCCTGAAACGAACCGTTGCTGAAGCTGGCCGTAATGACCGTGACCACCGTTACGCCGTTGACGGCCAGCGTGCTCACGGTCGGCGAGCTGATGAAGACCCCATAGCCCGGGGACGTGAGATTGGCCACGTCCGTTCCGGTGCCCGACTCTTCGACCGTTACGCCTTGGAAGCCGGTAGCCTGGATAGCAAACGTCGGGAAGCCGGCAAACGCGGCCGCACTGCCGGTGAGACTGCTCTGAGTCGTGCCGCCGTTATAGTTATAGATGTCGCCCGCACCGCTGTAGAAGAAGGCCGAATCAGCCGGGTTCGTGGCCTGGGCCACGACATTGGCTGCGGACATGGCACCGATCAGAAAATCCGCGCCGCTCAATTTCCCGCTGACGTAACTAAAGCCGGCGCGCCGACGAATGAACCTCCATCGGTGCGCAGCGTCGTCGTATCGGTGCCGTCGCCAGCGCCTACCAGATAGAGCTGCGGGAAACCGGTGTAGGTTGACGTTGCGCCTGCGTTCGTGAAGTTGCTGCCGGCCGCGTCGCCCACAAAGACCGCGTGCGAGGTCGAATAGATGTATGCGTAGCTCGCGCCGCCCGGGCCCGTGACGGTTTGGCTGCCGAAGCCTGACAGCTCGCTATAGGTGCCAGCCACCGGGTCGGCAATGTAGCTGTAGCCGGAATGGGCGGCGTCGACGTAAAAGTTCGCCCCAGTGCCCGTGGCTAAGTTGACCGTCGCGCTCGAGTTGGGGTCGGTGGAATACCCATACATGGTCTGCACGTTGCTGGCATCGAACTCGAAGTTGCTGTCCACCACGCTCATCGACGAAAGCGATTGTGTGGCCGTGTAAGCGTCGGTGGCAGATTCGTCGTAGAAGATTACGTTGGCATTAGCCCCGCTCGGCCCGTTGTAGACAATCTTGTTGGCCTGTGCCGTGGAGTACGATGTGGACTGCGCCGTTCTCGATCAGCGTGAAATTGGTAGCGTCGGTGAATTCGACTTCAATGTTGTCGCCCGGCTTTCCGGTAATCGTGAGCGTGGCCGGAGGAATAGCAAACTCGCTCACGGTGCCGTTGCCGCCATTGGCCACAAACAGGTCGCCGAACGAGTCAAAGGCCAGGGCATCCGGGTCGTCGAGTCCTGTGAGGGTTGATGTTTGTGTGAGCGCTCCGGGCGAACTGGCTGACCGTGCCAGGTATGGCGTTCGACACATACAGGTCGCCATGAGAGTCGAACGCCAGCGCGTTGGGCCCGTCGACCCCGGTGAGAATCGCCGTGGGAGTCGTTGACCCCGGTGCGAATTTACTCACGGTTGTGCCGGAAGTGTACGTCGGAGTCTGTCCTGGAACGTCGCTGAAGGTTCCGCCATCGGTGACGTAGAGGTTCCCGCCGCCGTCAAAGGCCAGCGCGTACGGCGCCCCCGTTACGGTGAGCACGGCCGCGGGGGTGGTGGCGCGGGTCCAAATTCGTCGACCGTGTAAACACCAACAATGGCCCCGTCCACGAGGTTAGTGCCGCCGACGCCCGCATATAGATTTCCGTCATGATCGAAGGCCAACGAGATGACTTCTCCAAGGTCGGTGTGGAGGACGGCCGAAACCGTCGTGGCACCGGTGCGAACTTACTCACTGTCCCGTTGAGATTACTAGCGAACAGGTTCCCGCTGGAGTCGAACGCTAGCGCAGTGGCCTCGTCGACCCCGGTGAGCGTGGCCGTTGGCGTGGTCGCGCCAGGCGTAAATTCGCTCACCGTGCTGCCGTCATAATTGGCCACGAACAGATCGCCGTGGGAGTCGAACGCCATAGCGCCGGCGAAGTTGAGCCCACCGGAAAGTACGGCCGTGGGCGTGGTCGCCCCTGGGGCATATTCGTTGACGGTGTTGTGGTAGGCATTGGAAACGAACAGGTCACCCTGCGAGTCGAAGACCATGGCAAAAGGCAAGGGCGAGCCCGTCAGCGTGGCGGTCGGCGTGGTGGGCAGCAGCTTGCTGGCCACTACGTTGTACTCGTAGGCGCCTAAGTCGGGAGGGCTGGCGCGGAATTCGCTGCGCTGGTCGGTACTGATGCCGGTGCCGGTGGCGCCGAAGCCCAGCGCCAACGTGCTGGCCGGCGTTAAGGCGATGGTCTCGGTCGGACCGCCGTCGACCGCAAGGCCACTGAGGTTTGGATTGCCGACAACGATGTTGGTTCCCGTTAGCCCCGTGCCATCGGTTGGGTTGTTACTGATCAGGTCATTCTGGCTGCCAGAAAGAATTGGAGCCGTTCCGCCAGCGTAGCTGTCGGCGACAAAATCGCTGGCGCGTTGCTGGTCTGGCCTAGGATGTCGTTCACGAGCGCGGCGGTGGCCGTGCCGGTTCCGGGGTTGGTGTATGGGACGGTGTTGACGTTGCCACTGCTCGCGTCGCTGAGGACGTAAACGTCAGTGCCACCTTGGGCGGCGGTGTTGCCGGTGAACGTGTCGAAGGCGGCGGTCAACGAGCCGTTGCGGGCGAAGACAGCGCCTCCCAGGGCCATGCCGGGCGCGCCGGAGTTGCCATTGCTGTAGAATCCGCCAGAGCCGCCACTGCCGCCAATGGTCGAATTGGCGGTAAAGGTGTCGTTGCTCAGATTGAGCGTGCCCTGGTTACTGAAAATACTGCCGCCCAGGCCGGCGCCGCCTCCACCGTCGCCGGAGAATGCGGAGCCATCACCGCCTCCGAATCCGCCGAAGCCGCCGGCGCCGAAGTCTCCGCCGCCGCCGCCGCCGAAGCCGCCGTTGCCGCGGATTCCACCACCTCCGCCGCCGCCAAAGCCGCCGAGGCCACCGAGGCCGTCGAAGCCAATGAAACTGGCATTACCGTCGCCGGGGGAGGTTCCGCCACCGCCGCCGCCGAAACTGCCGCTGTATCCGACGCCGACGTCGCCTGCGTCGTCGTAGTAGCCACCGGCGCCACCGTTTTCGCCGCCGCCGGCGCCGCCATTCGTGCCAGCCCCGTTCCCTCCTGAGGCAGTCACGCCGAGGCCACCGCCGCCGCCGCCGGCCAGGGCATTGATGTTAGAAATCTCGACGTTCCCATCGCCCCCTTGGGCGGTGTTGTAGCTGAAGGTGCAACCCTGCGCCTTGAAACTGCCGCCGTCATCAAATACCGCGCCTCCCAGGCCCGCCCCGCCGCCGCCACCGCCATCGCCCAACCCGCCGCCGTTGCCGCCGATGCCCGTGCCGCCGGCGCCTCCCTCGCATTGCCATTTTGCAGCGTCAGGTTCTTTAACGTTAGCGAGTCGCTTGCGGCCACCACAAACTGCCGCACGGCGCCGCCGCCGTCGATCACTAACCCCGGGGCGCCCGAACCGTCGACGGTGATATTGGTGCCGCTGGTGCCGTTGATGAAGTATGCGGTTGGGCCGTACTCGGCGGCGGCTGCGTTCGCGTTGCCGCTGCCCAGGGCAATCGTGGAGTTATTTGGCACGCCGCTGAAGGTGATCACGGCGGCCGGGTCATTGGCGACGACGGCCGTAGCGATTTCAAATCCCAGGCTGCCGACGACGGCCGCGTTGGCGTTGGTATTTGTGACCGCGTAGGCGCTCAGCGCTAGCCGTGTTTCCAGCAATTGCAGTTCAAGCCGAGTGGCGTGCTGCGCCGCGAGCGCACGGGGCGGCCGCGTTTGGGCGTCGTACGGAACGCCTGTTCGAGCAAGGTAAAGCACCGCAAGAAGAATGACACGCAGAGTCTCCAGGGCGTCCCAGGCATCAAGTTGCCGTGAACCAGTTCAGGGGAAGTAAACTTCATCGCCCCGCGCGGTTGGTGCAGAATCTTCGGCTCGCTACGCCGCACCGAGTTGGCACCAGTCGCAAGTGCAGGTGATGGATACTATCCTACCATCGCCTCGACAGATTATCGGCACAAACGCCGCAGGCCGGTGACTTTACGCAATTCTCACAAAACCAGCCCGGTTCCCAACCCCTGCAGGCCCTGTCCGCCACGAATAGGCCGTGCAATTGGAACCGAGCAGCGACCGGCGTCCAGCCAGGCCCCTTCAGAAACGGCAGTTAATCGCTCGTTGCCATTCGCCGGGACACTAACTGTGCATTCGCGGCGGATCGTCGACGGCGGCACGCTGTGCAAGATTTTCTGACGTCGCGCGCATGTCGTACGTCACCCGATAGCCGAATTCATGGCGCCCGATCGCTCGTTAGCCCCGGGCACGGTCGTCGTTCGATGTACTGCGCGGAGGCAATCTTCCGCCAACCGACACGCCTCATCGACGCTCAGCGGTTTGGCCCCATCGTTCCGGACGATTTCTGTCCGACGAAACACGATGTTTCGTGTAGCGCGGTAACGGGCTAGATTCTCTTCGCCCGAAAGGGCTGATCCAGGTATGAGTTGCCTCCCGGGTGGCCCGAACACCGTAAAATCCCAATATATGTTCGGCGGTGACGATTCCGTTGGGCTACACGCCGACGCGGTAAAATCCGTGAATTGGAACCGCAACCCCTCGACCGTGCCCCTGATTGTGATCGGCGGAGTCGTTCCAACCTTTCCTTCAACCGCAAGGCCGTGAACGTTGAACGGCCTGTACAACTCGGAATCCGGTACCCGCCGGTAAGTTGCCGTTGCCAAATAACCAGCATGAACCACACGGAAACGATCCGGGCGCCACGGACCGGTAGGCTCGGGCTCGGTGGTGGCGAGAATCTCAATGTGCGACGAACGATTAAGGCTCCGTTTCGCCTCCAACCAATCGCGACACTGGCGTTCACTGCGGGCGTAAAAACGCAGATGGCAGGCGTCGTCGTCATTCAATTCAAGCGTGTCGAGACGTCTCACGAAATCCAGGCCATGCTTTCGCCGCAAGAGTCTGCGGTGAAGCAGATAGCCGCGCCGGGTAAACGTAACAACGTCAGCAAAGGGAACAATGGGTTCATAATGGCTGCTCGGGGCCGGGAATCCTTCCGCCTGGTGTCGTTCTCTCTCGGCCGACGGATCCCCTTGAATGCACAGCCAATCCTTAGCGATCATGCCCTCGATGGCAACATAATACTCGTCGGCCGTGAAGGTGTCGCGACACCCATCAAGTTCCCCCACAGTCCAACTGGCCATTTTCCTGTGACCAAGTGGGATATGGTAGAACGGGCACGTGAATGCGTCGTACTCGACGGGTGAAACGCCGAACTCCGCTAGAACGCGGGTGAAATCATCGTGCATGAATGGTTCGCGGCGAGGCGCGAACGAGAGCGGTCGGAGTCGCGAGGCGGCAGCCAATTTGAATCGCTGCCCGCGCAATTAATCGTATCGACTACTCTCGTTACGTCAACTGTGCGTTCGCGGCGGATCGTCGCTGGCGGCACGCAGCGCAAAAATAATATTGATCTCTCGTGTCGCCCGACCCGGCAGAGCTGCTTGCCCATGGCAATCGCCTCGGGGGCATGATTCGGGGTGACAACGACCGACTGGCGGCGTAATATACGAGGAGTCAAGCAGGGAAACGCGGATCATGATACGCGTTCAGCTTAGCGAAACTGTCGTTGCCGCCCTGACGCCCGAGCTGCCGCCCAAGGGCTGACGCTTGAGGCGTATCTTGAGAACGTCTTACTCTCCGTTCCTCCCCAACCCGGATCGCGCCTCTCGCTGGACGAATTGGACCGTCTGCTTGACGAGGAGGCCTCGACCGGGCCTTCGCCAACTGGGGCCTTCTCCCGTGCTGAGCTTTACAGCGACCATGACTAATGGCGTGTCTCATCGATACGGGCATCCTGCTACGCGCGTTTGACGCCTCATCCGTGGAATACCGCCTGCACTCCTACCCCGGTCTTCCTAACTGTGCATTCGCGGCGGATCGTCGCTGCTGGCGATGACCTGGGCTTCGGCCGTGGCCAACTCTTCCAGCCGCTGATGCACGGTGTCGTCGGAGGCGAACAGCTTCGCCATCTGCACGTAGGTCGAATGGTGCCGGGCTTCCGACTCGAACAGGCTGGCGTAGAACGCAGCCAGGCTACGGTCGCTCAAGTGGTCCTTGAGAATTGCGAACCGCTCGCAACTGCGGGCTTCGATCAGCCCGGCCACCAACAGCCGATCGACGGCCTTGCCCGGCTCTTGTTTGCGGATCAGTTCGTTGAGCCGCGCGCCGTAACTGCTGGGCGTGAGGCGGCGGAACCGGACGCCGCGCGATTCGAGCAGATCAATCACCTGGCGGAAGTGGTCGAGCTCTTCGTTGACGATCGTGGTCATCTCCTTGACCAATTCGACTCGATCGACATAGGCGAAGATCAGGTTCATGGCCGTGCCGGCGGCCTTCTTCTCGCAATGCGCGTGGTCCAGGAGGACGTCGTTCAGAGACGCTTCGACGCTGGCGAGCCAACCGGGGCTGGTGGTGGATTTGAGATTCAGCACGGCAATTCAGGAATGACGAAACTCGAAATTCGAATGAATGACCAATTTCGAATGATCCAATTTGAGCATTCGTTATTCGAGCTTCAATCGAATTTCGAATTTCGTCATTCGAATTTTCCAGGTCACAGTTTCTTCGGCAGTCCCTTCTTGAATATCTGCCCCACGAACCACAAGAATTCTTCCGGAATGAACCGTTTGAGACGCCAGTAGATGCGCCCTCTCAGAGGCAGGACGACGTACAGACGCTTGCGCTTCATGGCGCGAACGGCGGCCGCGGCCACGTCGTCGGCCGTGAAGCTGGCTGCACGCATGGTGCGGTCCGCTAGGTCGAGTTGTTCGGGCGTTTGCATCCGCGAGATCGACAGCAAGTTCGTATGGAAGAATGAAGGGCAGAGAACGGTTACGCCGACGCGGTCCTTCTTCAATTCCGCATAGAGCGTTTCGCTCAAGGCCAGGATGCCGGCCTTCGCGACGTTGTAGGCGGCCATCGTCGGCGCCGTGCAGATGGCTGCCAGCGAAGCCGTGTTGATGATGTGGCCACCGCGCGGATTGCGCTTCAACCAGCCAATCATGGTGTGGCAGCCGTAGATTGGCCCCCACAAGTTGATCGCCATCATCCACTGCCAATTCTCCAGCGGATACTGGCCGACCTCGCCCGAGCCGGAGACGCCGGCATTGTTGACCAGCAAGTCGAGCTGCGGCCAGGTGGCTTCGAGTCGCTGGGCCAGCGCGGCCCAGTCCTGCTGCTGGGAAACGTCAAGACGTTCGACCTGACCCTCGCCGCCAGCGCCACGAACCAGGTCGAGCGTCTCTTGGCGCCCGTCAGATTTATGTCGGCAATGGCCAGGTGCCAGCCGTCGCGGGCCAGGCGCAGGGCAATCGACCGGCCCAAACCGCTGGCTGCCCCGGTGATGACGGCGTATTGACGCGTGGCTGACATTCTCGCCCTCGATGTTCAATGGCGAGCGCAGCCGCAACAACTAGCGGTTGAACTCAGCCGAAGGATTCTCCGCGACGCTGACCTTCTGGCCAAAGCTGTATTGAACGGTTTCCTTGACCTGGCCCGAGGGCTCCCAGAAGGTCCACTGTCCGTTCCGTTCGCCATTCGCGTACTCGCCTTCGGACTGCTTCTGGCCGTTGTCGTACCATTCGATCCACATGCCGGTCGCCAGGCCATCCTTGCTCTGGCCGTGCATCTTCTTCTTGCCGTTCTCGTGCCACGAGTATTCGGGCCCGGTCGGCTTGTCCTGCTCGTACCACATCTCGCCGGCCTTCTGACCGTTTTCGTAGTAGGCCACCGATTTGCCGTGCTTGACGTAGTTGCCATCGGCGTCGAGCATCACTTGCCGGCAGGCCCGCACCTTCTTGCCCGCCAGGTCGATGGTGCCTTCGAACTCCTCGCCCGCGTCGCCTGCCTGAGCGTTCTGGCCCAGCGTGTGGCGGTGCCCCATGGCTCCCGCCGGCAGCGATTGGCCCATCTTATCGCAACCTGCGGCCAGCAATACGATTCCTAATAGCGCAACGCGTTTCATGCTCGGAACTCCTGGTCCTGATTCTTCACTTCAATGCCTTGGGGCGGCATTGTAGCGCGGTCGGGAAAAGGAGGGGAGAGCAGTTAGCCGCTGATAGCATCACGCTGGCAGCGATCGTGTCGCTCACGGCCGCTCATTACTTCGGCAAACGCCCCCGCTCGATCTTGGGAAAGCCGCTGGTGCAACCGTCTTTCAGGAATGCCAGCAGGTCTTCCTTGTCGGTCTTCGAGAGGTCGAGCTTCTTGATGTCCTTGTCGAGGTGCGGGTTGGCAAGGCCACCCTTGTCGTACCAATCGATCACCTCTTCCAAGGTCTTCAGCGTGCCGTCGTGCATGTACGGCGGCCGATAGCGCCACGTTGCGAACGGTCGGGGTCTTGAAGGCCCCCGTGTCGCCTTCTTCCTTCGTCACCTCGAAGCGGCCGACGTCGGGCTTCTTGGCGTCCATGCCGATGCCCAGGTTGTGATACTTCTCATCGGTCAGGTTCGGCCCGACATGGCAGGCGGAGCATTTCCCCTTGGTGCCGAAATAGATCTTCATCCCTCGCAAGGCACTTTCCGAGAGTGGGTGAGCGTCGGCATCGGCCTTGGCCTTGAGGTATTGCTTGTACTGCTCGGGATCGTCGCTCTTCAAATCGTCCGGGTCGAGTCCGGAGAATTTCTGCAGTTGCTGGTAATAGTCGTATGGCGCGGGGTCGCTGACGAGGGTTCGCTCGAACGACGCAATCGCCTGGCCCACGGCCTCGATGGTGAATTTGCCGAAGATCTTGTCGAACTGCAGGGCGTAACCCTTGATCTCTTTCAAACAGGCGACGCAAGCGTCGTGGGTGTGCCCCATTTCAATCGGATTGGCAATCGGGCCGATGGCCTGGGCTTCGAGCGAAGGAGCACGACCGTCCCAGAACTGCTTGCCGCTCAAAATGCGGTTGTAGGAAACCGGCGAGTTGCGGCCCCTTGCTGCTTGTCGATGCCGATGCCGAATTGCGAATGGGCTGCAAAGTCCTCGCTCGGGTCGTGGCAGCTCGAGCAACTGACGGTCTGGTCCTTGGACAGTCGCGTGTCGAAATACAATTGCCGGCCCAGTTCGATCTTGGCCAGCGTGAGCGGGTTTTCCTTGACGCCTACGATGTCGCGTGTGCCGGCATTCAATCCGAGTGGTAACTCGACCTCGAGCGGCTCGTGGTTCTTGGGGTTGGCAAGCCATTTCTCGATCTCGGCGTCCGACAAATCTCCGCCGCCAGGAATGCCGGCGTACAACTCCGGCGAACTCGAACCCAGCAGTACCTTGCGGCCTGCCTTGGCTTTGCCTTCGTCGGCTTTGGCAGTCTTGGCCGGGTCGGCGTCGGCCGGAGCAGCCGGCGGCGTTGCTGGTGGAGACACTGCCGGCTTCGTTTCGGCCGTGGCCTTGGGTTCGGCGGGCGGGGTTGCCTGCTTGACGCATCCCAGCATCAGCCCACAGGCTATCCAGGTCGCGAGGGAGAAGAGTTGGATCGCGCGGATCGTCATGGCGGAATTACCTTTCGTTAACTTGGCAGCGTCTCAAATGGATGTTTTGCGTGTGATTCGATGCCGGTGGCTGTCTACGGCGAACGACCCCGATACAGCGAACGATCCCGAGCCCCGCCCGAGCCCGGGCGTAAGCCCGGGGATTCTTTCACGTACCGAAACGGCCCGGCCGGCAAATCCCGGGGCTTACGCCCCGGGCTCAGGAGAGTCAGTTGCTAGGACTCAATTGCTCTGTGTTCAGTTTCTAACCCGGGCTCAGTGTTTAATTCCTCAATGAACCAACGACTTCAACGCCGACAGGGCCGCGTCGTAGTTCGGTTCCTCGGCGACTTCCTTCACCGTTTCGGCATATACGACCTTGCCGCTCGAATCGAGAACGAATGTGCCGCGGGCCAGGATCTTCAATTCTTCGATCAGCATGCCCCACTTTTCGCCAAAGTTGCGGTTCTGATAATCGCTGGCCGAGACCAGGTGAGTGATCTTCTCGGCCCCGCAGAAACGGTTCATGGCGAACGGCAGGTCGAGGCTCACGGTCAGGGCGTTGATCTTGTCGCCGTAGGTGGCCAGTTGTTCGTTGAACTTCTTGGTCTGGATCTGGCAAACGGGCGTGTCGAGCGAGGGAACGACGCTGATGATCGTCGGCTTGCCCTTCATGTCGGCCAGTGTGACAGTCTTCAGTCCCCCTTCAAAGCGATGAAGCGTGAAATCGGGTGCCGGCTGTCCCACCTTCACGGCCTCGCCTGCCAGCGTCAATGGAGTGCCTTTGAACGTTACGCCACCGGGTCGTGCCATCGTTATGTCCTTGGTCATTAAGTTTGGGTTGGGAAGGAAAACCGGAACCGGCGCCGTCGGTGCCCCCCGTGGGCCTGCGGCGGTGCCGCTCCGACGCGTAGTATCGCCTATTCGTCGCGCAATTCAAGACGCCGTACCGGGACTTCGGCCTTCTCAATACGCGGCGGGTCATTTTTTTCCGCGGACCGAAACATTCGTGCCCATAGGTCTAGCAATCTCCTATCGCGCCATGACGCGATGCAGGTGCGGGCAGAAATGCGCGACGCCTATGATCGACTCGGACCAAAATCCGCTTGCGGAAGCGATGGATGGCATTCTGCGAACATGCAACCGCCTTCTAAGCCGCCACTCTCCCCTACTTTCGACGAATCGCCATAAGTCATTTCAGGCACGATAGTTCGGGACGCAGTTCCGCAATTAAGGAATGCGCACCGAATTGCAGTGAAAACCGTTCCTGGGCAGGGACGAGAATAGAAATGATTGCCGATCTAGCCGTAGTCCCAACAGCCTGTTCTATTACGTCACCACTACCCGATAATACATCGCGGCACTCTGGCCGCTGACCGCGCCGCCACCCCTATATAATAAATATTAGTACGACCCTTACTACTAAATCACTCGATGCGGACATGCGCCAGGAGCGTTGCGAAATGGAGGAACTTGGGGCACTGCTCGCTGACATTGAGTCGTTCCGCACCGAACGTACAGAGTCACTCAACGACACTGACAAGTTCTGCAAGGCGATCTGTTCATTCGCTAACGACATGCCCGGGTCGGGTCTCCCAGGCTACCTCTTTGTTGGCGTAGACAAGAGAGGTAATCCAACGAGCGCGAGAATCGATGAGCAGCTTCTCGAAAGACTTGCAAATCACAGGGATAGCGGCAACATACTGCCAATTCCGACAATGCACGTCTTCAAGGCGGTTCACAATGGAGTTGAAATTGCAATCGTAAAGGTCGAGCCATCGGATATGCCGCCGGTTCGCTATAAGCAGACAGTCTGGATTCGCACCGGACCATCGACGGACAGAGCCACCGCCGAACAGGAGCGGCGTCTGGAGGAGCGTCGGGTTGACCGAGCCAAGACATGGGATATGCGGGCTTGCCGTGAGGCGTCCCTGGACGACCTCGCGCTCGATCTCTTCAAGCTGAACTATCTTCCTAACGGTGTCTCACAAGAAGTTTTGGACGAGAACGATCGCACGGTCCAAGATCAACTCGGTTCTCTTCGCTTCTACCATAAGAAGCTCGGCGTTCCGACAAATGCAGCGGTTCTCATGTTCGGGAAAGATCCATTGTCTTATTTCCCAGGCGCGTATGTGCAATATGTGAAATACGACGGTCCAACCCAAGCTGACACGCCGCTAAGAGAACAGAGGCTATCAGGCGATTTCCTTAACGTGATGCGGGATCTCGACCGACTCGCCCAAGACCTCGCGAATCGCAGACCGGCGCGCGAACCGACCTGACGGACGAAACTGTCGCGGATTATCCCGATATTGCTCTCCACGAGTTGTTGATCAATGCGGTAATTCATCGAAATTACGATGATTCGACTACTCCGGTTTCGGTCAATCATTTCTCCGATCGAATCGAAATCCAGAATCCTGGATCACTGTACGGCGACCTCACTAGGGAGCATTTCCCAGGCGGCACGGCGTACCGAAATCCGGTTCTGGCGGAGGCGGCAAAGACGCTCGGTTTCGCCAACCAATTCGGACGCGGGGTCACACTTGCTGCAAAGCTGCTGGAGAACAATGGGAGTCCCCCGCTCGAGTACATCGTTGGCGAGAATCACCTTGCCATGATTGTGAGAAAGCGTTCATGAAGACGATCGCATTCTTCAATAATAAAGGCGGGGTCGGTAAAACGTCCATGGTTTACCACCTCGCATGGATGTTCCGCGACACCGGAAAAAGCGTGCTAGCCGTCGATCTGGACCCGCAATCAAACCTCACAAGCATCTTCTTGGACGAATCCGAGGTCGAGAAGCTATGGCCCGAAGGAAAGCATCCCGACACGATTCTCGGAGCTATTGATCCGCTCATTGAGAGCCTTGGCGACATCGAAGAACCAAAACCGATCCGAATTACTTCGAGGCTCTCTCTTGTTGCCGGAGACTTGGGTTTAAGCACATTCGAGGATCGCTTATCCGAGGCATGGGGTAAGTGCCTGGATGACAAAGCTCCGATCGCGGGCGACGGCTTTCGAGTCGTCACCGCGTTTCATCGAGTGATGCGGGCTGCGGCGAAGAGCAGCGGCAGCGACCTTGTGCTAATCGATGTCGGCCCGAATATCGGTGCAATGAACCGAGCCGCCTTAGTCGCTGCCGACTATGTCGTAATTCCTCTCGGTGCGGATTTATTTTCTCTACAAGGTCTTCGAAATCTTGGACCAACGTTGAGAGACTGGAGAAAGGGTTGGGAAACACGGCGGCATGGTCGGGTTCCGCCCGGCCTATCGCTTCCGTCGGGTCTGATGCTGCCGCTTGGTTATGTTCTCTTAAATCCTTCAGTCCGCGAAAACCGCCCTGTAAAGTCGTACTTGAAGTGGGCCAATCGAATTCCAAGAATATATGCGACGGAGGTGCTGGGCGAACCTCCTGAAGAAGCGTTAGCGGACGAGGACAACAATCAACTTGCAATGCTTAAGCACTTCAAAAGCCTGATGCCAATGGCACAGGATGCCCGCAAACCCATGTTTCGCCTAACTGCCGCCGACGGCGCTATCGGCGGCCACTCGAGTGCAGTTCAAGACTGCAAGCGGCAGTTCAATGCCTTGGCCAAACGCATTCTGAGTCGGATCAACGATATGAGCGAACAAGCTCCACTGTGACAAACTGGCGACACCATACAGCCAAGCCTGTTAAGGCAGTAGGCGCAATCCGCACTCGAACCAACAACGTTGCTCGCGGCGCAGTCGCCGCAAGGGGAGGCGATTTACTTCATGAGAGTAATTCGGACCGGTTTGCGGCGGAGGATTGGCTCTTGGAACGCGTCCTAGCGCCAATAAGAAGCCGCAAAAAAAAAACGAACCTTACCGCTTCGCCGGCTCGGCCGCCTTGAACTGCCACAACCGGCACCCTTGGCCTATCGCGGCGATCACCTTGGCACGCCCGCGCTGCGGCACGTCGCTCAAGCTCACCGGGACATAAAGAATCTCGCCCTCCCGCCGAGCCAGAATATCCTCGACGATCAGCGCTCGCAGAATCGAAACGGCCATCTCTTCGCTGGTGCATCGAATTCCCATCCAACCCTGCACGTCGCCATGCACCACGCCCAGCCCGGTGCGTTCACGAATGCCTTGCTCCATCTCGGCGACCACGGCGCGATACTTGTCGGACGCGGCTGCAATCTCGTCGGGCAGGGCCGCCTCGACCAGGCTGCGGGCAATTCCCGCCGGCCGCTGCTCCGGGGCCGTGTGGTCGAGCAGGTAGTGACAAGTCTTCGCCAGGCTGACGACGACGTTCTTGATCTCCTTCTCAACCCGGAAGTAGGGCCCGGCCGGCACGAACAGCACGTTGCGGTCGCGTCGGGCGATGACGTTCTCGGCCACGATCGCCCGCACCAGCCAGGCGGCCATGTCCTCGTCGTAGCACCGCACGCCGACCCAGCCCGGAATGGGGCTCTGCACGGTTTTCAGTTCGGTCGTCAGTCGGATCGCGCGCTCGATCTCGGCCACGACGGCACGTTGCTCGGCAGGCTGCGCTTCGGCATCCGCACGCGACACCGGCTCCAGCAAGCAGGCGCGATGAGGCGGACCGCCGGCCAGCGCCAGGTGACAGAATGTCGTCCAGATTTCGCCCCAGGCGACTCGCCCTTCGGAATCGTACTTGAGCGACGCGGAGCCCATCGAGGTGGGCGACACATCTTCGAAGCAGCCCACGTATCGCGGCGGCAGGATCGAATTGATCTTCGATTCGAGCTCTCGCAGTTGCTCGCGATCGCCATCCGAAGTATTCAGCGAGGCTTGCGGTTTCATGGCTGCGCCGCGTCAGAATCGAAACTGTGCCGTCCGGAATTGCCCCCCAAATATATCTACAATTGCATCTTACAAAATCCGAACCGCCGGGCAAAGCACCAGGAATTGGGTTCCCCGGCGAATCGAGCCGTCGAGCACTGGACTTGGGCTATCCGGCAAAGCACAATAGCCGCATGACCCCCGAACATCGCAAGGCCCTGCAAGCCCGTTGGCATGAGATTGAGCGAGAACTGGCCGATCTGTGCGACGGCAAGGTTACGGTCGAGACCGACCCGGCTACCTGTGAGCGCGAGCTGCGCGAAGAGCAGGATGCCATCGAGTTCGAGTTGCAGGCCGGCAGGCTGGAATGCGGCATGGACGATTCGTGGCAGGACGACCTGTAGAGGTTGTCCGATTCAACCTTCGTCTTTGTGCAGCCGCGCACCTCGACGGCCGGCCAGCTTTCCGAACCTGGCCCTGATCTGGCTAGCGACTTTTGCGTGCGAACGTCTCGGACTCAGCGGTTGCACTTGCCGCGGCCGAGCGCAGGTAGACGATGGCGCACCGCACGAGCCGGCCCAAGGCAGGTCACCCTGGGCCGGCTGTGGCGATTGTCGACAATTCAACTGCGATCACGGCGAATAGTAACCGTCGCTCAACGTTTGCAGGAAGAGAACGATTTGGTTCTCTTCCGAGGCCGTAAGTCCCAGATTGCCGACGCCGGCCAGCGCACCCGACGCATTGGCGAGGTTGGTCATGACCTCAGGCGACGCAAACAACGGCTCGCCCACCAGAGCCGCGTACGGATCGGGCAGGGTGAAGTTGATGACTTCGCCTGCAACGCTGGTCAGATTCCGCGCGTTGTAGAAGTGGACAACTTCGGCCAGGCTCTTGAAAACGCCGTTGTGATTGAAGCACTTCAAGAAGCCGGGGAACGGCCGCTTGTCCACATTGCGTACCGTGGGCGTCTTGAACTTGCCGTTGATAGCGAGGAAATCGCCCTCGCCATTGCTGCCCGCCCCCAGGTTGCCCGGCGGTAGTGACATGCTGGGGTAGAGAAAGGCTCCCAGGCCGAGATCGATGAATGCCGCTCCAGCAGGGTTATAGCCAAGCGGGTTGGATTGCGAGTTGGTCTCTGTGTAGAAGGGATTGTTTGGGTTCTTGGGTACCCCGGTGTTTGAGTATCCGCTGTTGGTGAAAAGGTCGGGTCCGCTTGAGCTGGCACTTGAAATGGAGTGACAGCCCGTGCAACCGGCGCTCTTGTAATTGGCGGGCCCGCCAGGTCGGCCCGTGGTGCTGCCGGTGAAGAGCTGCAAGCCAGCAAACTCGTCGGGCGAGAGCGACGCCTGGCCGGCGATATACGCGTCGTATTTGGAATTGAAGGGCGAAACCTGGTTGGAGCTTTCAAATGCCACGATGGCGTCGCAAATCTGGCCGAACACGACGTTCGTGGGCTGCGCGAAGGCCTTCGGGCCGTAGACGACTTTAAATAGGGTCGACACGATGGGGCCGCTCGCCACCTTGCTCACGACGAGCGCCGGCGAACCGACTCCATGCACGATGTTGTCCATCTCGTTAGGGTTCTGAAACGGCGCCGCGGCCTGCGCAGCAGGGTCGGGGCGCGGCCGTCCCAGAAAAAGCCGCCCACGTACTTATTGAGAGCCGTGTCGAACGTCGGCGGTCCGGCCGGCAGATACGCCGCATAGCTCACTGTGGGTGGCTTGCGGTTGCCGAATCGCCCGTCGACAGCGCCCGGGACGGGGCCTAGGAGTTCATTGACGATCGGATCGGGAAACGTGAAGCCAGCAGCGGGTAAATGGCAACTCCCGCAGGCCTGACCGACGGGAGTCGATAGATTCGTATCGAAGAACAGAGCTTCACCCAGCAGCACTTTGGCGGCCGAGGCACTGCCCGACGATTGAGCCTGGGCGAGCGGCCGGTCGGGTAGCAAAGCGCTTCCGACAACGATCGCCAAAGTCAGCCACGGCCATGAGCAAGATCGAATCCGCGCACCATAGCCGGCGGCGGTAATAAACAGCATTTGACGCATAACCACTCCCCAGGTAGACAAAGTAGCCCCGGCGTGGATCGGCAATTTCCCGAGCGCGATGACTTCGCTCTTGAGTTGGCCTCGGGCTCGAATTCGGATCCGCTTCTTCACCGGATTGTGATGTAAATAGCGTCCCCTCGCCCCAGCCGGCTTTCACCGGCAGCGGTAGGAAACCGCAACGGAAATGAAGGTAGAAAGCGACGAATCGGTCGAAAGCAGTCGGCGAGAAACGCCGACAGAAATAGCAGCCCCTGGGTGTCGACAATCGAATGGCCGGCGGAGTTCGAATTCCACCGGTCCGCGCGGGTGCAATGCTTCACCGCGCATAGCTGTCAATCAGCGTTGTCACCGTGGCGGGGGGCGAGCCGCGCCTGCCTGATTCAATCGTGGAAAAGAGTTGCCACGCGGCGCGCGTGTGGACGTTTTCAGAAGTTCTGAATCGAGCGCCGCAACGAGCACGGCGAACAGATACATCGGCAGCGATGAGTAGCCATGCCCGGTCATCGGACACCTGTCGGAAACGTTCCGCTCTCGAAAAAATCAAACCCCTCTTAGGCTTGATTTTTATTTGTAGCACGTGGGATATAATCGGCTTCCACTGTGGCTAATAGACACGGCCTCAGTACAAATCCGCCGCGTCCGTTCAAATCTTCTGCGGCCGGAGAGTCTTCTATCGAGCCGCAATGAGTGCCGCGCCGTACTGGCATGATCGCTCGGTCATTGGCAGCGATGCTTGTGGTGAGATGAAAGGATCGTCGCCAACGATGTGCTCACGATTGGTCTCGAGCGCGGGTGACCTGCTCGTCGCGGCGCAGTGCCGGCAACCATGAAGCGCACGGAGCACTGCTCTCGCTTTACCGGCGACATCTGGAATTAATAGCCCGCGCACACCTGAGCCAGCGTCTGCAAGGCAAAGTCGACGCCGCCGACCTGGTGCAGGAGACCTGCTTGCGAGCGCATCGCCACTTCGCGGCGTTCCGTGGCCGCACTGAGGCTGAATTTGTCGGCTGGCTTCGCAGCATTCTCAAACGGCTTCTTGCGAATCACGCGCACCATTACCTGGAGACCTGCCGTCGCGATGCGCGACTGGAGCGGACCATTGCGCAACCGCTCAACGACGCTCTCGGATCCGGCTGCGAACTCGCCTCCACGAACGGTTCACCCAGCGAGGAGGCGCAGCGCCACGAGGCTGTGCTGCGCCTGCGCCCGCCATCGAACAGTTGCCTTCCGACTATCGGCAGGTCATTGTCCTCCGCAACGTCGAAGGTCTGTCGTATGCCGACGTGGCCCTGAAGATGGGCCGATCTGTCGACGGCGTTCAGAAGCTCTGGGCCCGGAGCCTGGCCCAACTCCGTCGTCGGCTGCATGCATTCGAATGACGTGTGCCAGCCAGGCGGCGATTTCTGCCTGACGCACGCGAGCCCGATGCGCAGGGGCGGACCGTTTCAACCCTCATCCTTGTCCAGCCGCGCCCCGACGAATGGCCAGCTTTCCGAACCTGGCCGTGATTTCGTCGGCCACGCGATCCAGTTCTCGATGGCGCTGCCGATCGGGCTCATCGAACAACTGCTGCTGCGAAGCGCCGGAGTCGTCGAGCTTGTTGACGCCGAAGCCGAGCAGCCGCACGGCCAAATGCCGCGGCGGCAGGCGTTTCGTCAGCAGCTCGATGCCCGCCTCGAGCAATTCCTGGGTGATGTTGGAAGGCTCTGCGAGCGTAAACGATCGTGAGATCGTCGTGAAATCGGCGAAGCGAACTTTCAATTCCACCGTGCGCCCCTTGATGCCATGATGCCGTAGACGCCGCGCGACCTGTTCGACGAGTTCCACCAGCCAGGCCCGCAACACTTCGAGGTCGGAAATGTCTTCCGCGAACGTGGTTTCGTTGGAGATTGACTTGGCCTCGCGGTCGGGCACAACTCGCCGATCGTCGATTCCGTGAGCCAACCGCCAGTAATGCTCGCCCGACGCTCCAAACAGTTCGTTGAGCGTGTCGGCCGACAGCTTTCGCAGTTGTGCGATGGTGCGAATCGCGAGCCGATCGAAGACCTTCCCCGTGACCCGGCCGACGCCCCACAACCGGCTCACCGGCAGCGGATCAAGAAACTCCTGCACGCGGTTCGGATCGACGACGACCACGCACGTCGGGCTTCTGCAAGTCGCTGGCAATCTTGGCCAGGAACTTGTTCGGCGCTACGCCCACCGAGGCCACGAGTTGCACTTCGTTGCGGATCTGTTGCTTGATCTGACGGCCGATCTCTGCGGCGGGACCGAACAGCGGCTCGCTACCGGTCACGTCCAGGAATGCCTCGTCCAGCGACAACGGCTCGACCAGCGGCGTGAATCGCTCGAACACCTCGCGAATCTGCTGCGACACCCGCGCGTAATGCTCCATTCGCACGGGTAGGAAGACTGCCTGCGGACAAAGCCGCCGGGCCGTGATGGCCGGCATGGCGCTGTGGACGCCGAATGTGCGGGCGATGTAATTGGCCGCCGCGACGACGCCGCGACCTTCGGCCGTGCCGCCGACAATCACCGGCTTGCCGACCAGGCGCGGATTATCCCGCTCCTCGACCGAGGCGTAGAAGGCATCCATGTCGACGTGCAGGATCACGGACTCAATTCCCAATTTAAAATACTGATCGGCCCTGAATTGTAGCCGAGCCAATGTTGCAGGAAACGACCAGATCGCATTTAATAAATGGCCTGCGTAGAATGCACGCCCCGCCGCCTTTATCGATCGCCTAATACCAATGGCGGCCGTTCTAGACCTGTAGAGGATAGCCCCATGGCCTTCGACCCTTCGACTCGACCGCGACGATTCGTCGGCATCAATCGACGTGAGCTGTTGCAGGTCGGCTACTCGGGGTTGCTGGGTTTGGGCATGAGCGGACTGGTTCCCGGCTCGGGCCGGGGCTCGGAAGCAAGTCGGTCGCAGGCCAAAGGGGCGAGGAAGGCGAAGTCCGTCATTCTCGTGTTCCTCACCGGGGCACCCAGCCATCACGACACGTTCGATATGAAGCCCGACGCTCCGGCTGAAGTGCGGGGAGAGTTTCAGCCGATTGCGACCAGCGTGCCTGGCTTGCATGTCTGCGAGCACCTGCCGCAATTGGCGGCCCGGGCTGACCGCTACGCGATCGTGCGCTCGCTTGCGCACGGCGACAACAACCACCTGATGTCGACGCACATGCTGCTGACCGGCCACACCCAGCCGGGAGCATTCTTCGACAAAGTGGCCTCACGCGACGATTGGCCCTGCTACGCAGCCGCGCTCGATTATCTCCGGCCACGGCACGACCCTATCCCCTCGGGCGTCAATCTCCCCACGTTCCTGGTGCAACGCCCGCTCACCTGGCCCGGGCAGCATGCCGGCCTGTTCGGCGCCAAGCACGACCCCTGGCAGATTACTGGCGACCCCAACGCGGCCGACTTTCGCGTCGACAGCTTGCAGTTGGCGCCGGGCATCGACATCGATCGATTTCAGCATCGCCGGGACTTGCTCAACCAGGTCAACGTAACGCAGCAACGACTGAGCGACACGGCCGAGCACAGGGCCATGACCGAGCAACAGCACCTGGCCTTTTCGCTGTTGACGTCGAGCAGCCTGACCAAGGCTTTTGAGATGGATCGCGAACCGGCCGCGGTGCGCGATCGCTATGGACGAGACAAGGTGGGCCAGTCGCTGCTGCTGGCCCGGCGGTTGACGCAGGCGGGCGTGCCCGTGGTGCAGGTGAACGTGGGCGGCGTGCAAGCCTGGGATCATCACAGCAACATTTTCCCGACGCTGAAACAGATGCTGCCTCCGTTGGACCGAGGCGTGGCAGCGCTACTGGACGATCTGACCCATTTGGGCCTGCTCGACGACACGCTGGTGATGATGCTCGGCGAATTCGGACGCTCACCGAAAATCGGCACCACGGCGGCCGGGCGTCCGCCCGGCCGCGATCACTGGGGGTCGTGCTTCTTCGGCCTGTTTGCCGGAGGCGGCGTGCGTGGCGGCCAGGTGATTGGCAAGTCCGACAAGCTCGGCGCCGCTCCGACGACGCAACCGTATTCGGCCAACGACGTAGGCGCGACGGTTTATCACGTGCTGGGCGTCGACCCGGCCTCGGAGATTCGCGATAGCCTGGGGCGCCCGCTGCGTCTCAACCAGGGCACGCCCATCATGCCGCTGTTCACCGGCCAGGCGTAGCGATCGCGGCGACTCAGTTCTTGACGCTGGACAATTCGTAGGGGGTTGTCGTCGTAGGGGGTTGTCGAGCTTTGCGAGACGCACCGCTTTCGGCTCTCCCAGCTCCAGCAGGCCTACCCAGACCGAAATCGAGCAAACCCGTTCGAAGCAATGCGAGTCCAGGATCGAAGTCCGGGGCGTTACTTCAACGCCGCTCGAATTGCGGCGGCCACTTGCTCGCCCAACAGCTTGTACCCGTCGCCGTTGGGGTGTACGTCGTCGGGTTTCATCACGCGCCCCATCTGCGGCAGGAGGGTACTATACAGGTCATCCGTCGCGATCCCGCGCCGCTTCATGATCTCGGCCGCAACGGCATTGCGCTCGACAATTGCCGCCGGCATGGTCGGACCGTCCTTGGTCTCCGCAGGCACCGGCGTGGTGCTCGCCCAGACGAGCTTCGCACCGGTCTTCTGCAGCCGGTCGACGATCTGCTCCAGCCGCACGGCATAGTCCTTGGTCGGGGTCTTCCGGTCATGGATGCCAAAGTTGAAGTGGATGACGTCCCACTTTCCGTCGCCGAGCCAAATATCGAGCTTCTTCAGGCCGTTGCTGGTGGGGCCGCAGTTTTCAGGGGCCTTATGCACGTTGGCCACGCCCGCGAGCGCTTTGCGCGTCGGCAACGTATAGCCGCCGGAAATGGAATCGCCGATCAATAGCACGCGGGGAAGCTTGGAATCGTCGGCGACGAAGTCCCAGCACGACGAACGTCCTTGCACCCGCAGCCGCTTATGGATTGGCAGGTAGAACGTGCCCAGATTCGCCTGCAAGGTTCGCTCCCAGGCCTGTTGATCGGGAGGCAAGCTGGCCACGAGCGCGTCGTACTGAGCGCTGATTTTGGCTTGCTCGTCGGTCTTCTCCGCCGTCGCCGGCGCTGTGCTGGCCTGTCCGAGCACAGTCGTGGAAGACAAACCAACAGCGCCGAGCAGCAAGCCAGCGGCAGCGATTCGTGCGTACTTCAGCAATGGGATCACGTTAATTCCCCCGGACGTCGTAAGCGGTCAGTCGCTGCTCGTTGCGAATATAGAACCGACCGCCGGCCACGACCGGATGGGCCCAACTCGGCCGACCGAGGTCGTCGATTTTGAAGCGGCCGTGCTCGCGATACGCTTCGGGCGTGGCCTCGACCAGCGCCACCTGGAACCCTTCGCCCAGGCAATACAGCATGCCGTCGGCGGCCGTCAGCGAACCTTTGGCCACGCTGCGATTGACCCAGTGGATCTTGCCGCTGAGATAGTCCATGGCGATCAGCCCGCCGTTGCCGAAGCCATACAACGTTTCTCCGATCATGCACCATGCCGCCATGATGGTTGGCCATCTTCTTCTCGAAATAAACTTGTTCGGCCTGCTGCTCCTGGCTGTTGCCGTTGATGTGTGCCAGGCCGCCGCCCGTGCCGTAGGCGCTCGAGACAAAAACGTTGTCGCCCGACACGATCGGCGTCGAACAGTTGGCCGTGCCGTTGTTGGCCCCGCTGTAGTTCCAAAGCAGCCGGCCGGCATCGAGCGTCACGCCAAAGACGCTCTTCTGTCCGAACTGCACGACCTGCCGCACGCCGGAAATGTCAGCCACCACCGGCGAGGAGTAATGAGCGTTTTCTTTCAAGCCGCTTGCCTGCCACACCAATCGGCCGTTCTGCTTGTCGAGCGCGATGATCGTCCCCTTGGGTCCGCCGGGGGTGACGATCACCAGTTCGCCTTCCACCAGCGGCGATTCGCTGTAGCCCCAGCCGGGCCGTCCGCCGCCAAAATCCTTGACCAGGTCGACATGCCAAATGGTCTTGCCCGTGGCCGTATCGAGGCACGTCACGTCGCCGTTGCCGCCTTCGGTATACAGCCGCGTGCCGTCGACGGTCGGCGTGCCGCGCGGGCCGTCGCCCATGCCGTTGCGATAGCCGCCATAGTAGCTGCGCAGTTCTGCGGCGGTGAGCTTGCCGTCTTTCCTGGCATAATGTTCGCAAGTCGTAGGCCTTCGAGCTCGTCCAGAGTGATCAGCCCGTCGCGGCCGCGCTCGAAGCCGCAGCAGATACGCGTCGACTTCGGCCGGCGTGAGCGACGTCGTCCCCTTTGCCGGTGGCCGGCAGCTTTTCGTCGGCTCGACTGAACGGCTCGTCGAGCGACGAGCCGCGAGCTTCGGCCTCGCTTGAGCTTGTCCGTCGCCGTCCTTGTCGAACTTCTTGAAGAGCTTCGTCGGTCCGCTCTTTGGCCAGTTTGGCGGCATCGGCGGCCGCATCGGCGCTATCGATCTTGGCGAACGTAGTCTCGCAACCGCGACCCGGCTTCGGCAAAGCTGAGTTTGCCGTCCTTGTTCGTATCGAGCTGGGCAAACAGTTTCTCGGCCGCGCGGTGGCGATGGCCGTTGCGTCGCCGCCGGCCAGGGGCTGGTCGAAGTCGTTGAACTTGGGGCCCAATACCGGCCAGGGCTTCGGCTTCGTCCAGATTGTCCGTCGGAATTCTTATCGAGCCGCTGCATCTCGCCGCTGACGCGGCTCGCAAGCAACTTGCCGACCGGTCCGGGCTGCACGGTCCACAACGTCGAACCATCCTTGACGCTCAAGGCGAGAATGTGCTCGACCCCGTCAATGTCGCCTTGCGTGAAAATGCGGCCGTCCTTGATCGCCAGCGACGAATAGCCGATGCCGACCGTATCCACCTGCCACACCACCGACGGGCCTTGGCTGGGCCATTCCTTCAACAAGCCCTTTTCCTGGCTGATGCCATCGCGGTTGGGACCACGCCACTGAGGCCAATCGCCCGGTTCGGCAGGCAATTGGGCCAGAGACCGCGGAGGGCCGATGGCGACCGACAGAACCAGACAGGCGAACAATACGCCGCAGCGACTGGAGCGACATGGAATTGTCACCTTCTTCAAGGAGAGAGAGTTCCGGGACAGTGCTTCAAGATACCAGTTCTCGTAGCGGCGCGGTGCCGTTCTCGACCAGATACTGCGGCCGGCCATGCAGGTCGGGGAGAGTGATGTTGCGGGCGTCGATGCCGAGATTGTGGTAAAGCGTGGCGAAGACTTCGCCGAAAGCTTGACCGGCCGCGAGACCGCTTCGCCCCCCAGCCGATCCGTGGCTCCGATCACCTGGCCGGTCTTCATGCCGCCGCCGGCCAGCAAGGCCCAGTTGACCCGCGGCCAATGGTCGCGGCCGACCTGGTCGCTGATCTTCGGCGTGCGGCCGAACTCGCCCAGGAATGACCGTCACGTCCTTGTCGAGGCCGCGCTCGTGCAGGTCCTCGACCAGGGCCGTCATGGCGCTGTCGAAGACCGGAAAGTCTTCGGCCTCGCGATTGAAGATGGAGTTGTTCGGCCCCGCCGTGCCAGTCCCATTTGCTGTAATTCAGCGTGACGACGCGGCACCGGCCTCGACCAGCCGCCGGGCCAGCGAGCAGACTTTGCGGCACGCGCGGCGCACCGTTGCCGTCCATGAACACCGTCTCGTCGCCGGTGCCGTAGCGGGCGACGACGCGAGGATCTTCCTTCGACAGATCGAGGGCCTCGGCCAGCCGGGACGAAGTGAGCACGTCCATAGCCTGCTCGTTGAAGGCGTCCATTCCGTGCATCTTGCCGCTGGCGTCGAGGTCGCGGCGCAAGCGGTCGATGCTCGCCAGCAGCGTCTTGCGGTCGGCGAGCCGTGCCGGGCGTGATGCCGTGCAGCACCATGTCGTCGCGGCTGGGTCCGGTCGGCCGCAACGGCGCCAGAGCCACGCCCAAGAAATCCGGGACCCGGCTCGTTGTAAGGGCCGTGCGTGCAGGGGTAGCACAGGCTGATGAACGGCGGCACGCCGGAATCGGCCGGCCCTTGCATTTTGGCGACGGCGGAACCGAATTGCGGCCAGCCGCCGGCCGGCGCGCGCTTGCGGGTGGTGGCCGGTGAAACATTGGAAGGCGTCGTGGTCCGCTCTGGGCATCGACCAGCGAGCGGATCGGCACCAGCTTGTCCATGATCCCGGCCAACTGCGGCAACGCCTCGCAGATCTGGATGCCGGGGACGTTGGTCTCGATCGGCTGCCGAGCGGCCCGGCGATCTCGGCCGGCGCGTCGGGCTTGAGATCGAACATGTCCTGATGCGGTGGGCCGCCGACCAGGTAGATCATGATCACGGATTTCTGCGAGCTCTTGATCCCGGCCTGCGATTCGGCCGCCAGCAATTGGGCCAGCGACAGCCCGCCCATCCCCAAGGCCCCGATCTTCAAGAAGTCGCGGCGCTGAATTCCGGCCCTCTTGGCCATCACGAATTCTGGCTGGCTGAACATGGCAGGCATGGCAAGCTCGTAGGGTGGGACTTCACGCAGGCGGACGGCGGGACCACAAGCCGGCTGCCGCAAGGCGAGGACGCTGCTGCGCCTCCCTGGCCGCCGACTCATGGCGCCGGTTATCCTAAGGCCTCGGAGCTGACAAATCAAGATTGGCTTATGGCTCGCGGCGAACTCAGCCCCGGGTGCCACGGGCTCCGGTGCGTCCTTTCCGCTGGGTGCCACGGGCTCCGCCCGTGCTTTCCGCAGCCCTTGGCTTGCAGCACGGCCCCCTGCATCGAGGTCATTTGTTTCTGCAGCGCTTCAATGCTGCGTACGAACGGATCTAAATTGACTGGCTCAGTCGCACCTGGCGGGCCAGAATGATGACCAGCGGCGTGTTCAAGAATCGCCAGAGACTTCAACCACAAGCCAAGGGCTGCGGAAAACACTGGCGGAGCCCGTGCCACGCAACCGAAGCCGAATTGGCGGCAGTGCGTCGGAGCGTGCACCGTGGCAATCCGTTCGGCGAAGAACCGTGGAGCGACCGAGCCGTGCGTCGGCTGGGCCGGGAATCGACCGTTCGACCGCGAGGGCGTCCCAAGAAGAGTTCACGAAGAGTTCAATTGGTTCCTGACACGAATGGCACTTGAACTTTTACAACTCGCTACGTGACAAGTTGATATGGACGTAAAAGGCCTCGCTTGCCAAGAAGGTGGTGGAAACAACTTTCACCCGCTGGCAAGGAGGCCAAGATGTTCGATTCCTTTCGCGGCCGCGTGGGCAGCCATTTGAAGCTGTCGGTGCCGGCTGCTAGCGGCGTCCCAGGTTCGCATGGGCTTGTCTTTTCGGTCGATGTGGCAACGCTTTCTGTGGTGTTTGAATCGTCCACAGGTAGGTGCCTTATGTTCCTGAGAAAAATCTTTGAGCAGTTCGTAGGCGCGAGCCCCGTGACCGTCATGTTTCGTGCCGCCATGGAGAACGTTTTCGCGCCCGTTCGCCTTGATAAGTTGTTCTCCGACGCCGCCAAGCAACAGTACGAGGGCCGGTTGCTGTTTTCCACGGTCGCCAACCTGTTGGCGGGCGTAGTTTGCCGTTATCACAAATCGGTGCTGGCGTCGTATCGCGCGGACAAAGAGATCGGCGTTTCTGTTAGGGCCGTTTACGACAAGCTGGGTGGTGTTGAGCCGTGCGTCTCGGAGCAATTGGTCCACGAAACGGCGAAGAGCCTTGCCGAAGTCTTCGTCGCGATGAAGGCCCAGCCACAGGCGTTGCTGCCTGGCTATCGACTCCGGATTTTGGATGGCAACCGCTTCGCGGGTACGGATCATCGCATCGCCGAGTTGCGTGGCACCCGTGCCGCCGCATTGCCCGGCATTGCGTTGGTGGTGCTTGATCCGCAAGTGATGTTGGCAGTCGAAGTTATCGCCTGTGAAGACGGGCACGCCAACGAACGCCCGTTGTCCGTACAACTCTTCAAGATCATTGAAGCCGGTGATTGCTGGATGGCAGACCGCAATTTCTGCACTCCCTCTTTCTTGGACGGCATCGACTCCCGGAAGGCCTACTTTGCCATCCGACAGCACATGGGCAATGCTCGCGGGGAGCTGGTTGGCAGACGCAAGAAGCTGGGCACGACTGAGACCGGCACGGTGTACGAGCAGGCGTTGACGTTGAAACGTCCCGATGGCACTGCTTGGACGGTCCGCCGGATCACGGTCCGTTTGGGCAGCCCGACCCGCGACAAAGAGCAATTCATCCACATCTTGACGAATCTGCCGGCCAAGGTGAACGGGCGGAAGATTGCAGATCTGTACCGCAAGCGTTGGAAGATTGAAACCGTGTTCCAAGATCTGGCCACAGTTCTGCGTGGCGAAGTCAACACGCTGGGGTATCCCAAAGCGGCACTGTTGGCGTTTTGCTTGGCGCTGGTGACGTTTAATTTGCTCAGCATCGTCAAGGCCGCGATGCGGGCAGCCCATCGCAAGACAGCTCCGAAAAAGATCTCGACGTACTATCTGGCGAACGAAATCACGGCGACGCTTCGCGGCATGGAAATCGCCGTTCCAGCTCGCCATTGGACGCAGGCATTCGCAGGCTTGGCCAACCAGGAACTGGCGAAGGCGCTGCTCCGGCTGGCCAAACACGTCAACCTCTCGACCTTCGCAACCCACTCTTGGTCTCCAAAACGCAAACAGCAACCGCGGAAGAGCGGCAATCGCGGCAACCACGTTTCTACGTTTCGTGTCCTGCAAGCCCGTAACCCAGATAGAAAGTGACAGCTTCAAATGGCTGGCCGCGTGGGTGCCGCTCGACGCCATGGCGATTTGACGGGCAATTAAACGGGACAGGGGGCAATTAAACGGGACAGGTCTAATTGTTGGTAATCGCGCTGTGTTTAGCCATCGAGCTTCTTGGGCCGACCGCGAGCGCGTAATGTCGACTGCAAGCCGAGGCGTTCCGCGGTCGCGCGAACCCACGAATCGTTGCCGTAGGGCTGCCCGCGCGTAACGCTACGGCGCAAGGCCTCGACTTCCGCTTTGCGCTGGGGTTTGTCAACGTGGCGAGCCCAGCCGGTTGGTATTGGCACGGGCCAGTCGCTCAGGATTTGACGCTGCTCCGCCGTTCCATGTTGCCGCCGCCATAAGCTGCCCCAGCGCCAATCTGCGGCATGCTCTACCAGCTTCGCCCGCAGCGCATTGCGTTCGACATAGCGCGCAACCTGATAAAAGTGTTCATCGCTTTCGACTGGAAATGACTTGTAGCGTCCTTGGTATAAATGACCGTACCCCACGCGGCGACGGTTTTCCTGCCAGTTGCGTGCATGGGTGGGGGCAATTAAACGGTGGCAATTAAACGGGACAGGTCTAATTGTTTGTAATCGCGCTGCGTTTAGCCGTCGAGCTTCTTGGGCAAAAACGGACCGGTCTGGGGGAATTAAACGGGACAGGTCTAATTGTTGGTAATCGCGCTGCGTTTAGCCGTCGAGCTTCTTGGGCCGACCGCGAGCACGTAATGTCGACTGCAAGCCGAGGCGTTCCGCGGTCGCGCGAACCCACGAATCGTTGCCGTAGGGCTGCCCGCGCGTAACGCTACGGCGCAAGGCCTCGACTTCCGCTTTGCGCTGGGGTTTGTCAACGTGGCGAGCCCAGCCGGTTGGTATTGGCACGGGCCAGTCGCTCAGGATTTGACGCTGCTCCGCCGTTCCATGTTGCCGCCGCCATAAGCTGCCCCAGCGCCAATCTGCGGCATGCTCTACCAGCTTCGCCCGCAGCGCATTGCGTTCGACATAGCGCGCAACCTGATAAAAGTGTTCATCGCTTTCGACTGGAAATGACTTGTAGCGTCCTTGGTATAAATGGCCGTACCCCACGCGGCGACGGCTCTCCTGCCAGTTGCGTGCATGGGTGATCGTCAATTTTTGCATGAAGGCCCCCAAGTCGGCCTTGCGCTCCGGCCACAGTACCAGGTGCCAGTGATTCGGCATTAGGCAGTACGCCAGGATCCGCATGCTGCGTGTTTCGAGCGTCCGTTCGATGATTCGCTCGAAGGCCTCATAGTCGGCATCCTTGAGAAAGAGCCGCATCCGTCCCACGCCGCGATTGAGGACGTGGAAAATCATCCCACCGGGAGCTAGTCGAGCGGTTCGAGGCATGGTAGACAGCGTAATTGATGACGGGGCCGGTTGTCAACAATTAGACCTGTCCCGTTTATTTTCCTCGTTTATTTTCCTCGCAGCGCATTGCGTTCGACATAGCGCGCAACCTGATAAAAGTGTTCGTCGCTTTCGACTGGAAATGACTTGTAGCGTCCTTGGTATAAATGGCCGTACCCCACGCGGCGACGGTTTTCCTGCCAGTTGCGTGCATGGGTGATCGTCAATTTTTGCATGAAGGCCCCCAGGTCGGCCTTGCGTTCCGGCCACAGTACCAGGTGCCAGTGATTCGGCATTAGGCAGTACGCCAGGATCCGCATGCTGCGTGTTTCGAGCGTCCGTTCGATGATTCGCTCGAAGGCCTCATAGTCGGCATCCTTGAGAAAGAGCCGCATCCGTCCCACGCCGCGATTGAGGACGTGGAAAATCATCCCACCGGGAGCTAGTCGAGCGGTTCGAGGCATGGTAGACAGCGTAATTGATGACGGGGCCGGTTGTCAACAATTAGACCTGTCCCGTTTATTTTCCCGCAACAATTAGACCTGTCCCGTTTATTTTCCCGTTTATTTTCCCCTTCGGAAAGCACTTCGGCGAATGGCAGCCCGGATTGTCGAAGGAACGATTGAGAAACGAGGGCAAATCGCCAAAGCGTTGCCGGCGAGAACTGGGTAGAAGACATAGAAGACCCTCCCTGGTCCACAACCATTTCACAGGGCCAGGGAGGGTCTCGTCGATGGGAAGCATAGACCAGACGGGTCTCGTCCACCAACGTCAACTTACGCTTCCCGTCGACAGATTATCACAGGTATCGTCTTTTCTGAAGCACGCGTCGGTGCGCCGCTTGGCCTGCGCCGACCTATGAGAAAATGGCAGGCAGTGCCATTCAGTTCTGACCCTTTTTTTAAAATCAGCGGCATGTTTAAGGATTGCCAAAAACTTCAACGGCAAGCCAAGGGCTGCGGAAAACACTGGCGGAGCCAGTGAAGATATAGGAAGCCGGGGCTGCCGGAAGGGATAGATTGAAGATGTTCAACGTCCCAATCGTCCCCCTACCGGAGCCCCGACATGCCGAGCCCTCATTTTATCGCGTTTGATACGCATTGCGAGTTCTGCGAGATGGTTGCCGTTTCGAACACCGGCCGGATCGTCAAGCGAGCACGCTGTGACACGAACATCCCAGCGTTGGCGGCAGCGCTGGACTCGGTTCGTGGCCCGCGGGTCTTAACTTTCGAGGAAGGGCCGCTGGCGGATTGGCTGGCGCAACCTGCGTTCCCACGTGGACCGTCTGATGGTGTGCGATCCACGACGTAACGCGCTCATCGCCAAGGAGAGTGACAAAGACGACCCGATTGACGCGGAACGCCTGGCTCAACTGCTTCGCGGCGGATACCTCAAGGAGGTCCACCAGCCCGAATCGCTCGATCGCACGCTGCTGAAGCAGCACGTCAGTTTCTATCACGACCGCGTTCGAGAGCGGGTCCGCCAAGGGCATCAACTGTTGGCGTTGCTCCGCCGGCACGGCGTCTTTGCCTCGATCGGCGACGTGGTCGATGCCGACGAGAGAAAGCGGCTCTGGAACAAGCTGCCCCGGCGCAAGGTGCTGCTGCACGACCTCGACTGCGTGTTCCAGGTATATGAACTTCTGGAGTCGCAGGAACGAGAACTGCGAACGACGCTGATTCGCCTGGCGCGTCGGGAAGAGCCCGTGCGTCGTTTTCAAGACGTGCCGGGGTTTGGCTGGATCCGCGCGATCACGTTTTACGTCTACCTCGATACGCCCGTCCGCTTCCGCAGCAAGGCGACCCTCTGGCGATATTGCGGGGTGGGCCTGGAGCGACGTCGTAGCGGTAGCGGGCCCACGCAGGTGCGACTGACCAAGGCAGGCAATCGGCGACTCAAAGACGTACTTCTCGGAGCGGCCAGGTCGGCGGCCGCCGGGGAAGGCAACCCGTTCGCCGACAAGTACCGTTCTTGGACCCAGGAGAAAGGAGTTCATCCTTCGACGGCTCGTCGCAGCGTGGCGCGCTCGTTGGCCGCTACGTTGTGGAGCCTCTGGAAAACCGGCAGCAGATACGACCCTGCGTTGGTGCGTGGCGTCGGCTGCTCGTGATCGCTTGTACGAGTTCAACCTCGCCCATGAGCAACGGCGGAGTTCCTTGTGTGCCCCTAAGCCTTGAGCTTCAGCCAGTGAATGAACCCGCCGTCTTTGAATCAGACGCATGCTCCAATATCCGCATGGACCTCATACGAGAGTCCCCGATAGGTGCCTGGGCGACGTTTGTTACGATCACCCACCGAATGCGGAGTCAAGCGAACCGAAACCCGACAAGCATCGACATCACGACTAAGCCGTCGCAGACATAACCCCAGGAACCCGTTCTCGCCACGCCACCCTTCCGACGCCCCTCCCCGACAAGGGAAGCAAAAACGGGCCACCGCCCGGAGTGCGCCTTGACAGGGGACTTCCTATAGGTGGCACACGATCCAACAGTCCTCTCGAATGCCAAACGGTATCACTATCCCCAAATACTCGCGGTTGTGGCGAGCATGATGGCCCGGTTGGGCTCGCCGTAGGATTGGCGATGATTGTGGCTGAAATTGCCGCCGGTGTAGAAGAGCCACCATTTCCCCTCGCGCTCGACGAGTGCGTGGGGCGCGTGCAGGATGTAACTATCGAGCTGCGAAGCGTCGCCGCGCGGCAACCAGGGCTGGCGCACCGGCCGCTGCCAGTGGATGCCATCCTCGGAAAAGCACCACTCCATGTCGATGGTCTGCGCTTCCAGCCGGTAGTGGCCCAAGATGCCCACGCGGCCGCGGTCGGTGTGGGTGACCGAAAGGTAATAGAACTGCAAGTCGTGCGGATCGTCGGCGTCCGGCGCGATCACGCGGCGGCGTCCCTCCCAGGCGCAGCCCATCGGCGCTCACGTAGCGGTCCATCACGCGGATGAGACCGGGAACATTGTCGTGAGCCATGTAACGCCGATCATCCTTGCCGACTTCGATGAGCGCCACGGAGTACATTTCAAACGTGCCGTCGGGAAGTTGGTAGACGTTCGTGGCGTCGTTGGAGATGAGCGCCGCGGGGGCCAGCGGCTCGCCTTGAACGGGAGCGGCCTGGCGTTTCGCAAAGCGCGACAATCCCGCTTCCACGGCCACGGCGCCGTCGACCGCGCGATCGGACGGATGATAAATACACGGCCGCAGCGGATCGACGACCCGATAAGCGCGTCCGTCCGCGCTGTCCGCGGCGAGATAGCGGACGACTCCCTTTCCATGCGCCCAGAAATAGAGCCGATGCCGTCCGTCCTTGAGCCGTAGATGCACGGCCTGGACCGGCCTCCAACCGATGGGCAGATTGCCGATCGCCAGCGGCGCCGCAGGGTCGGGCTCGCCGTCGGACAACACCGCGTAAGCTGGCTTCAGGTCTCCGCCCGGCAGGCCCTCGGCAAAGCCAATGTTCTTCGGGACATTCTCTTTCCCCGACACGCTGCACCACAGTCGCCAGCGACCGTCGGCAAGCGGTTCCGCAGGGCTCGTGAAATTCTGAATCCAGCCGCCGGCCGGCTCACCCGTGTGGCGCAGCAGCACTCCGTGCTTGGTCCAAGCAGCAGGCGAACACGGCAACGGTGGCGCTCGTGGCGGCGTGAGCCAAACGTGGCACGACGAGCGCGACTTGCCAACCCGCCGAGAAACTGGCGGCGGCCGAGAACGGCGGAAGCAGATGTCGCGTTCGCTTTGACGGGCTGGTTTGCGGTGCTCAATTCGTGGCCTTTGGTTTCAGGTTTGTTGAACGCTGGTCCTTGAGGCACTCCGGATCGGCTGCGACGGGCTCGCCTGTGACATCCACGGGATGAGTGAACAGGTACGCGCCAGACGGCTTCATGAACGAATCGGCCTTGTGCATCTTTCACGGCGGCTCCGCCCGGCGTGACCGAGCTGTGGGCACGGCGGACGTCGTTCTTCACATCCGCCGAGGTGATCAGCCGACGCGTGTTGTCGTAGGGCGGTTGCGACTGGTCCACATTCACAATGGGGCCGTACTTCTGCAGCCCCAGCAACTCCCACGAACGGCAGTAGTGATCGTCGGTCCAGCCGCCGTCCAGCACATGGCTGAATCCGAAGAAGCGATTCGAGGGCGTGGCAGACGGCAAACTCTGCCAGGTCTCATACTGATCGCGCGGTCCGCAGAACATCACCACCCGATCGACGCGTTGATGAATTCCAAACCTCGCTGCCGTGGTCGATCCGTGCGAGCTGCCGGCCATGATGACCCGATCCCAACGCAACCCTTTCCGATCGTCGGCCAGGAAGAACTCCCAGCGTCCTTGCGGGTTCTCTTTGGCCAGCCATTTTACGAACTGGAATGCGCACTCCATCATTCCATCGGGCTTGGGGATGTTCACGGCGTCGCTGAAGTCCTCGCCCGTGGCTGCCTCGAGGCGAATCTTGCCCAGGAACTTATCGTCGGACGCCGGCGCCTGCTTGGAGAGTTTTCCGAACCAGCCGTTGGCGTAATGAACCTGGATGGCATGCAAGCCGTAACCGGACACTCGCTCGAACAACGGCGAGCCATAGCCCATCAGCCAGATTACCAGCTTGCCCCGGGGCGGCACTCGAGTGTCGACCGCGGCGTGCTCCGTATCGCTCGGCTTGCCTTGCTTGGTAAACACGAAATCAATCTCGGGGTGCTCCCTGGCACTCGCGTCGATCTGGCTGGCCCGTGCCGCAAGCTCGTAGCGCTGCGGGTGCGGGTCGTCAAAAGCCAGCGTGGCATCGGCGGCGCAAATCACCTCGCAAGGAAGCAGAAACAAAACGGCAAGAGAACAAACGATCTGTTTCATAGTGGCCTTATCGTGAGTCGCCTAGTTTGAGTCCGCGGTCTTTGCGGCGCCGAGTTCCCGCAACACCGAGTCCGATACGGTCTTCGCCAGTATCTCGTAAGCCGGCGCGGTCCAGTGAAACTGATCGCCGCGTGCCAGTTCGAGCTTGTTGATCAGCATCGCATAAAAGTCGTTCGTCGGCACCTGCATCTCAGCCATGACACGGGCAGCCAGGCGATTGTGCTCGATGATGATGGGGTTGATCTCGGCGTTGAGTTGCGTGGGCTTGTCCTTGGTGGTCACCGGCGTGATATTGGCCCAAATGATCTTGGCCTTGGGCAACTTGTCTTTGATTACCTGCACATACGCCCTGGTAAGAGGCTCGAAGGTGCCGGGCTTGATGCGGCCTTCGTTCCAACCGTGCAATCCCATGTTGAAATGCACGACATCGTAGGGCCCCTGGTCGAGCACCTCGCCCAACGTCTTGTTCAAATACTCGGATTGGCAATACGGATTCACCCAGGCGTCGACATAGGCTTTGCCGTCGAGGGCTCGCACGACCTGCTTCAAATAGCCGTTCAAAATAGAGTCGCCAATGAGCAACACCCGCGGGCGCGTGGGATCGACGACCGTTGCCTTGTCGAGTCGCCAGCCTTTGCCATCGGCCTGAAGGCGCGGATCGGTTTCCACGGGAATCGCCTTGGCTGCGGACGCCTGCGGTTTGCGCGTGAGCTCTTCGAGCCTCGCCCGCATGGATTCGGCGCGCGCGGGGTGATCGAGCGTGAGATTCTTGGCCTGGGTGACGTCGCTACCGAGATTGTAGAGTTGATCCTTGGGCGCATCGGGCTTGATCTTACCTTGCGCGTCCACGTCGCTGTTGACAAAGCCCATCTTGGCATACGGCTGACTCCAAGGTTGACCAGGCTTCTCGGGCACCGATAGGCCACAAGAGCCTTGCTTGCGAATGTAAACCCAATCGCCCTGCCGCAGCGCAAAGCCTCCGGTGCCGAGGAACACGGCTTCCGTGCGAATCGGCTTGGCATGTGCAGGGTCGATGAAAGCGGCAAGCTCGCTGTTTCCATCAGGCGATGCACCTGCGGGCATCTTCACGTTCGCAGCTTCGGCGAGCGTGGCCATAATGTCCACTTGCGAAAACAACTCCTTCCGTTCGATTCCGGCGGGAATGTGGCCTGGCCAGCGAGCGATGAACGGCACGCGATGCCCGCCTTCCCAGGCGTCGGTCTTTTGGCCCAGCAGTTCGCCATTGCAGCGATGCCCCGACTCGAGTGCGTCACGCTGGTACATGCCGCCGTTGTCGCTGGTGAACAAGACGATGGTGTTCTGCGCGTGTCCATGCTTCTCCAGCGCATCGAGCACCAGGCCGGTGCAGTGATCGAGCTGCTGGATGTAGTCGCCGTACAGTCTGGCCTCGCTGTTGCCGCGAAACTCAGGCGCGGGATTGATCGGCACGTGCGGCGCGGCGAAAGCCAGGTACAGAAAGAAGGGGCTCTCCTTGGTCTGCTTGCCGATGAACTCAGCGGCTTTATCGGCCATGATGAAGTCGATCTGGTCATCCGGCCGGGCAGCCTGGGCCTTCTCGCCGCCGAACATCTTGCCGAACGGGCCGTATTCGGGCGAGCGATCCACACGGACCGGGTCCGCGGGATCGAGGCCCACCACGCGATGGTTCTCGACGAACACCAGCGGCGGCTCGTTGTGCGTCCTGGGCGTGCCGAAGAACGAATCAAAGCCGATCTCCAACGGCCCGGGCTTCAATTCCGCATTCCAATCCGGCTCCGGCGCGCGGCCGAAGCCGTTGTGCCACTTGCCCAGAGCGGCCGTACGATAGCCAGCCGACTTCAAGAGAGCAGGGAGCGTGACCTGGCCCTCGTGGAAGTAGAGCGAGTAGTCGGGCTTTCGCTTGGCATGCCATAGATAAGTGCCGCTGAGAATTGCATAACGCGAGGGGTTGCAGACGGCGCAGCTCGAGTGCGCGTCGGTAAATCGAGCCCCTTCGCCGGCGAGTTGGTCGATGTGCGGCGTCTTGATCTTCGTGGCCCCGTAGCAGCCAAGATCGCGATACCCGAGATCATCGGCGATCATGAGCACCACGTTCGGCCTGGACGGCTCAGCAGCCGCGAAAGCGGCCAGCGGAGCCAACAGCAGGGGAGTGAGAACAAATGCCAAGCGTTTCATTCGAACACCTTCTGTGGTTCAAGGACATCCTCACTTCCAGGACGAGACGAGATTCTATTTCTTCGTCGTTCCAGGGCGGGCTGCCGCCGGTGCGGTTGGGTCTTCTGTCGGACTGCCGTGCCAGAGCGGGGCGATGTTCTTGGCGTTCCACTGCTCCCAATCTCGACTCAGTTCGGCTACCAGTTGCGGCTGCGACGTGGCCAGGTCGTGCTGCTCGCCCGCGTCGCTAGCCAGGTCGTACAACTGCCAGCCGCTCTCCTGCTTTTTGTCGAAGTCCCGCCAGTCGACCAGCTTCCACGCGCCACGACGCACGGCCTTTTGCGGACCGAATCGCCAGTACAGCGCATCGTGCGGCGAGGCATTTTTCTGCTCTTTGAGATACGGGAGCAGATCTACGCCGTCGCAGTTTGCCGGAGGCTGCTCTCCCGCGGCGGCGAGCGCTGTGGGCAAAACATCCAAGGCGATGACGGGCTGATCATACACCTTGCCCGCGGGCAGCTTGCCGGGCCAGGACACGAAGAACGGAACCCGGATGCCACCTTCGAGCGTCTGGCCTTTATCGCCACGAAGCGGCGTGTTCAAGCCTGTGTTGTAGGCCAGAAAGGGCTTGTGGCCCGAGCCGCCGTTGTCGCTGAAGAAGAAGATCAAAGTGTTCTTATCGAGTCCCTTCTCGTGCAGATGCGTGGTGACGCGGCCGATCGACATCGTCGAGTCCCAGCAGCAGCGAAAGATAACCGCGGCGTGCCGGATCGGTGACGTCGGCGGGAATGCGGTCCTTGAGTTTATCGGCGATCTCCAGCGGCGTGTGGACGGCATTGTACGACAGATACAGGAACCAAGGCTTTGCTGCCTGGCGATCGATGAAGGAGATCGCCTCGTCGGTGAACAGGTCGGTGGTGTAGCCGTCGAGCTTCTGCACCGTCCGACCACGATAGATCATGTCGTGCGAATGGGCGGAGCCGAAAACGGCCTTGGCGTCTTTGTGCAGAATGAAATTATGGCCGCCCACGAGAAACCCGAAGAAGTCATCGAAGCCGCGTGACTGCGGATGATGGGCGGGATTGAACCCCTGGTGCCATTTGCCGACCAATGCCGTGGCGTAACCCGCGCTGCGCAGATGGTCGGCGATGGTGCGTTGATCGAGTGGCAGGCCGAGGCTGGCTTCGTCGCCGACGTGCGGATTGAACTCGTGGCCGAAACGGGTCTGATAACACCCGGTGAGAAATCCCGCCCGCGAGGGGCTGCAATACGGGGCCGAGACATAGGCATTGCTGCAGCGGACGCCCGAGGCCGCCAGAGCATCGATGTTGGGCGTCGGCACCATCTTGCCGCCGTGGACGCCGATGTCGCCATAGCCCAAGTCGTCGGCCAGTATGACGATGATGTTCGGCCTGCTGTGTTTTTGTCCTACGTTATCGGCGAATACCTGGGCAACTGATAGGGACAGGCATAGCCCCGCAATGATGAGTGCAGTGATTCCAGGTAGCAGACGGCTTATTGAAATTTGGGGGCATCGTCGAACCGTCAGCTCTTGTGGCACGGGCATGACAACCTCTTTGAACCACGACATGGGCGGTGAACACGGCACGCAGCGCAAGTTCCGCCTTCGGCGGCGGACGATCGTAATATCCCCTGCCCAACACGACGGGTCAACGTTCTCGATGGAATCGACGGGTGAGACGACCACGGGGACAGCGACGCAAAGCACGCCGTCGGGCAGCGGTCCGCCGTTGTTTCGCAGCCCGCAATACAACCCTTGGAAACGAGTAACAGGCGATCACGGCCCGGCGGTTCTACAGGCGGCATCGACTTCCGACTGCACATCGAGATCGACTTCCGCGGCCCGTTGATTCTCGAGTGCCGCCCGCGCCGCATCGCCGCCGATCTGGCCCAGTGCCCAGGCACAGGCGCCGCGCACCAGCGGCTCGACGTCGTGCAACCCCCTGATGCAGCGCTGGCACACTCGCGGCATCGCGCTGGTTGCCTAGCACCAGCGCTGCATTGCGAAGATGCCTCGCCGCCGCGGTCGCCAGAACGGCGTGTTTTTGAAACGCGCGCGAAATGCCGCCTCGTCCAAGTCAAATAGCCCCGCCAGATCGACAGGGTTCGAGCCTTCGCGGGGCGCAAAGCCAGCCTCCGCGTTGCGGCGCGACGCGATGATTCCAAGGACACACATCCTGGCAAATGTCGCAGCCGAAAAGCCAATCGCCCAACCCGCTGCGCAGCTCAACGGGAATGGCGGACTTCAGTTCGATCGTCAGGTAACTGATGCACTTGCGGCTATCGAGCACGTACGGTTCGACGAACGCGTCGGTGGGGCAAGCGTCGAGGCACGCCCGGCAGGTGCCGCAATGCTCGGCCGCGTGCGGTTCGTCGTAGGCCAATTCGACGTCCGTCAGCAAGGCAGCCAGAAAGAACCAACTGCCCGCCTGTTTGTTCAACAGCAGCGTGTTTTTGCCGATCCAGCCTAGCCCAGCCAGTTGGGCAAACTCCCCTTCGAGCAGTGGCGCCGTGTCAACCACGCCGCGGACCTTGGCTGTCGGGACGCGGCTGGTGAGGAAATCGGCCAGTTGATTCAGCCGCTCCCGGAGCGACTCGTGGTAGTCGGTTCCCCAGGCATAGCGCGAAACGCGGCCTATGCCCGGTGCCGCACGGGGCGGGTTCAACGCTGAGGTAACTGGTGGCCAACATCAACAGGCTGCGAGCCCCATCGAGCACATGCTCTGGATGCACGTACGCTTCACGCCGGTCCGGCAGGTAGTGCATCTGGCCGTGATAGCCGGCCGCGAGCCAATCGTAGAGATGCTGCAACCCCGGAGGCTGCACCGCCGGACAAGCTCCGGACAACGAAAAGCCCAGTCGCTGGGCCTCCTGCTTCAATTCAGCGGTCAGGGAGGCAGTGGACAAATGGGGAATGGGGAATGGGGAATGGGGAATGGGGAATGGGGAATGGGGAATGGGGAATGGGGAATGGGGAATTGCCAAAACCCTATGCTACCAGAGTGTTTTGCGAGCGAGAGGTCTTCTATTCCTCATTCCACATTCCCCATTCCACATTTTTCTGATTGTTCTGGTTCTGACGCGGATTAGGCTAGAACCAAGGCGGCATTGATTGCTGCTGGCATTTAACTTCGCTCGGTGAGACTTCCGCCATGTTCGTTCGCACGATCCGCTACTCGCTGCTGGCTGCCGCCTTCCTACTGATAAGCGGGGCTGGCAAAGCCCAGGCCCAATTCGGTGTTCCCTACGCTCTCGGTGGTTACGGCAGCAGCATTTACGCCAATGAGCGGCTGCCGTACTATTCGCTTTTTCCGCCGGTTTACTACAAGCAAGCCATTCCTCGTTCGTACGGCTTCAGCCCATACGCCTACCCGCTGGGCTCGCCGACACCGTCACCTGTTTCCGTATCGCCCCAGATGGTGATGAACCCGTTCTGCCCGGCTCCGGCCCCCGCGCCGGACGAGGGGGAGCTAGCGGACCGCCCCAAGCCCTTGGTCATTCGCAACCCATTCGTGGTGGACACCGCTCCCGTTCTGACGGCGGCCGACGTGCCGAAGCCTGCTCCAGGAAACTGATCTGGACGCGGCAGGCCAACTCGCTACCCTATCGCGACCCCGAATTTTCCGCCTTGGCGGGGAGTGCGTACGGGCCCTGGTCTTGCATCATTTTGTCGCCGATCGGTCGATAGAAGTCTTTGCGGTGTGCCGCGAGCATGAGGCTTTGGGGTGGGTGCAAAACACTCGACCCAAACGGCTTCCGCAGACTTAAACTTTGAAACATTAACCCTGCGCGTGCCGCAGGGCTTTCGTCCAGCAGTTGATTGCCCGTGCGCCTAGTAGCAGGCGGCCGAGGCAATGGGATTGGTAGGAGGGAGTCTACCGATGAAACGAATCATCATGGTTTCTTTTGCGGCCGTCTTTTCAGTCGGTTGCCAGGGATGCCAGACGCCGCGACCGAACTTCGATCCGTTCCTGGGACGGACCACGGTTCCGCCGCCGGCGACGGGCGCCGTCGGGCCTCCGCCCGGCGTATCTCCCGATACGGGCGGCTTTCTGCAGCAGCGCCTCCGATGAATCCGGGGACGGGCAACCAGTTCACGCCCCCCGAGAGCAATAACAATCTCTTCAGCCCGCCGGGCGTCCAGACCAGCCCGCCGGTTGGCGGGTATCCGGGCGGCTATCAAAGCTCGATCACGCCGCCGAATTCGAAATCATCGCAACTGGCTGCCCAGAGCGATCCTCCGCCGGAAGCCGGTTCGACCGAGCCGTCGGGCGTACTACCGGCTTCCGCTTCGCAGGCCTGGACCGCAGCCGATGGCAGTGCCCCGGCCGCGCAAACGGCGGCAGTGATTCCGGCGAGCTATTCCAGCGAGATCAAGATCGTCAACTCGCAGCCGGCAGAATCGGCACCAAGCGCGCCACCGGATCAGGCCGCAGCGGCGGACGCGGCAGCGACGGACATTATGAATTTGCCGCCCAAGAATTCCTCGCGTACTGCGCAGGCGCCTACAATAATGGAAGGGCGGCAGGCTTATCGGCCCGTAACGGGCGGACGTTACGGCCACGACCCACAGTACACCTGGCTCAAGGGTCGGCTGGAGCGGTCGCAAGTTGCGGGAAAGTGGAAGCTGCGTTACATCCCAATCGATGGGGCCACGGATCGCTTCGGCGGCAGCGTGGTTCTCGACGGGGTGCCCGCGGCCGACCTCAAACCCCACGATTTCGTGATGGTTCGCGGGCAACTGGCAGCCGGGTCGCCGGTGGCCGGAACCTACGCACCGGTTTATAATATCGAGCAGATCGAGCCTCTCGACGATTGATGCGCCGAGGGGCCCGGGGCTCCTCCTTCGTATCGGACGACCGCTAACGGTGAGTCTCTTTTCGACGAAGCTTTCGAGTCTGGCTGGCGGCAACCGCTGGCGCCTGGCGCTGGAAAAAGCTGTTGCCGGTCATCGCGGCCTTCGAGCCCGAGTTGCAGCGGCTCTCGGATAACGAAATGCGCAGCGCAGCCTTTCGCTGCGCTACCGGGTACGCAGCCAGGAACGGCTCTCGGACCTGATGCCGGAGAGTTTCGCCCTGGTGCGCGAAGCCGCCCGCCGCACGCTCAACATGCGTCATTTCGACGTCCAGATGTTGGGCGGCATGGCATTGTTCGAGCGGTCGATTGCCGAAATGCAAACGGGCGAAGGCAAAACCCTGACCGCCACGCTGGGAATGTACCTGTACGCCCTGGCCGGCAAAGGCTGCCACCTGGCGACCGTCAACGATTACCTGGCCCGCCGCGACGCGGAATGGATGCGGCCGGTGTACGAGGTGCTCGGCTTGACCGTGGGCGTGATCGAATCGGCGATGCAAAGCAACGCTCGCCGCGAAGCCTACGCCTGCGACGTGACCTACGGCACGGCCAAGGAGTTCGGTTTCGACTTCCTCCGCGACCGGCTGCTGCTGCGGCGGATCGGCGAAGGAGCCAACGATATCCTGGGCAACATGCTCGGCTACGGCGGCCAGTCGGGAGGAGAAAAGCCGGTCCAACGCGAGGCCTATTTCTCTCTCGTCGACGAGGCCGACAGCGTGTTGATCGACGACGCCGGCACGCCGCTGATCATCGGCACGCTGCCGACCGAAGAGGAAAAGATCCAGGCCGAATGCTTCCGTTGGGCTTCCGAAGCCGCAAACAAGTTCGTCGAAGACGAGCATTACGAATACGACTACGAATACAAACGGGCCGAACTCACGCAGGTTGGCCGGCAATTCCTCCGTGCCCTGCCGCAGAACGATACCATCAAGTCCGTCGGCATGACCACGCTCTACGAGTTCATCGAGCGGGCCATCAAGGTCGACCGCGAGTACTTCCGCGACCGGCATTACGTCGTCCGCAAGAGCAAGGACACCGGTCAGGACGAGGTGCAGATCGTCGATGAGTTCACCGGCCGCATCGCCGAAGGGCGCAAATGGCGCGACGGCATCCACCCGGCGGTCGAGGCCAAGGAGAATCTCAAGGTTGTCACCGGCGGCGGCCAGGCGGCCCGCGTTACAGTGCAGGACTTCTTCCTGCGCGATAAATACCTGGCCGGCATGACTGGCACCGCCACCACCTCGGCCCGCGAGCTGTATCGCATCTACAAGCTCCGCGTGGTGCCCATCCCGACCAATCGGCCGGCAATTCGCCAGCGATTGCCGACCAGGATCTTCGGCACCGACGAAGACAAAGTGTCGGCCATTGTGCGAGAAATCAACGAGGTCCATGCTACTGGACGGCCGATCCTGATCGGCACTCGCAGCATCGACAAGTCCAATGCCGTGGCGGCCATGTTGCGCGCGGCCGGGATCGAACACAACATCCTCAATGCGCACCAAGAAGGCCGCGAAGCCGAACTCGTCGCCGTGGCGGGAGAGCGCGGCAAAGTCACCGTTTCGACCAACATGGCGGGCCGCGGTACCGACATCAAACTTGGCGAGGGTGTTTCCGCGCTGGGCGGTCTGCATGTCATTTGCACCGAGATGCACGACGCAGCTCGTATCGATCGACAGTTGATCGGTCGCTGCGGACGCCAGGGCGATCCGGGCACCTTCCGCCAATTCCTGGCCTTGGACGACGATATCCTGCTGGCCGGGCTGGGCCCCGACAAGTCGGAGAAGCTGAAAGGCCGCGGCGCCCGCGGCGGCAAGTCGTTCGACGACTATGCCGGCTTATTTCAAAAGGCCCAACGCCTGATCGAGCGGCAGAAGTTCCGTCAGCGGCGCGTGCTGCTGTACCAGGAAAAAGAGCGTCACAAGGCTCAACGGCAGATGGGCCAGGATCCGTATCTCGACGCTCCCGGTTAGCCGCGGCCGGGAACGGCGCCGTCAATCATTCTTCGGCTCGCGCACTGGCGAAGCCTTGCGGTTACTCCGCGCTTCGGTGCGTGACCGGCGCGGACGCAAGATCTTCAGCAGGAAGAGCGCCGCCCCGACGAGCCCCACCACCACCGGGTGCTTCACGGCCACGAGCAGTAGCCGGGGCCGCGCGATGAACACCACGGCCGCGAGTACGATGCCAGCGATCACCAGCCGGTTCTTCAGCGGCTTCGTCTCGGGGAGCGCCAGCCACAAGACGGCCAGCACCACGCCTACGCGCATGCAGGCCGACGTGTACTGCGCATACTGGCCTTCGGCCGGGCTGAAAAATGTCAGCGCCGCCGCCAGGCTCAAGAGCACAATCGCCAGGATGCCAAGGGTGGGACGGTGCAAGACAACAAATGGGGAATGCGGAATGGGGAATGGGGAATGCGAACGGCAAATGGGTGCTCTTCATTCCCCATTCCGAATTCCCCATTTGTTAGATTCGGTCCAGCGTGTCGAGCCAAGTCCAAAGGTTCGCCTGTTCGACGTCGCTCAGTTCCGGGCTGTCGTCGACGTCGTGCAACGTGACCGGATACTCGGCTTCGCGCAGCAGCTTGAAGCGCCGGCTGGTCGGCCATTTCCTTGTCCATCAGCAAATAGAACGCCAGCCGATGTTCCGGGTCGTTTTCCTGCGGCTTCATTGGCAACCGCGATTGGATCGCCACCACGCCGCGAACCGCGTCCCGATCTTCGAAGGCCAGCACATAGGCCAGCGCCCCGCCGCTACGCCGGCCGACCGTGGCAATTCGCAGGGCGTCGATGCTGTACTGATCGCGGACCTGGGCCATGGCTTGCGAGACGAATTCCATTTCGCCCGCGGTCCAGGCCGCCTTCTGCGCGGCCTTGGGAGCCAACAATATGAATCCGCGGTCACGGCAGAAGGTCTGCCACTGGGCCACCAGCTTGTCGTCCTCGAAACCGTCGGGGCCGTGCAGCCAAACGACCAGGCCATAACCGACGTCGGGATCGTAATTTTCGGGAACATACACGACGCCGGAATTGCTGAACTCGCCGACCTTGAGCGGCAATTGCCCGACCGGCGGCCGATCACCCACTGGTGCCTTGGCCATCCGCTTCTCAGGCGGCAAATCGGCCGGCACCCCGACCGGTTCCAGGCTCAGTTTCATAGTTAGCTTCAGCCGCTCGCCGCCGCGATCGATTTCGATCCGCACCGGCTGATCGCCTCGCACCAGCGCCACGCGTTCGGCCAGCGCGTCGCGATCGACGATCGGTTGGCCCTCGAACTCAACCAGGCGATCACCGGTCTTGATTCCGGCCTCGGCCGCAGGGCTGTGCGGATACACATAACGCACGACCACGCCCGGATCGAAACCGGCATCATGGCCGGGCAGGATTCCCAGAAACGGTCGGCGATAGGGATCAATCTTCGCGGCCAATTCCAATTCGCGATCCAGAGTCTGGTCGCCACGCGTGACGGTGACGCGAATTCTGTCGCCGGCGTAATGGCCTTGGATCTCGCGAGTCAGTTGCACCATCCGTTCGATTTTATGGCCGTCGATGGCGACGATCTTGTCCCCCGCGCAAGTCCCGCCTGAAACGCGGGCGAATTGGGCCGGGCCGACGTGATGGCCGGCGGGTCGGCGTACAGATCCTCGGCCTTCAGCGACACGCCCAATAGCCCCGGTGAAAGATCATGCCCTTCGCGCAGCCGCGGCAGAACCTTGTAGATTCGCTCCAGGGGCACGGCAAAGCCGATTCCCGAGTCGTACCATTCGACGCCGGCCATCTCGCCGGTCTTGTCGGGCGACAGCGGCACCAACACGCCCATCACGCGGCCGCGGATGTCGACCAACGGTCCGCCGTAATTGCTGGGCGAGATCTTGGCATCGGTCTGCACGGCCTTGCCCCAGACGCGCCCCAGGGCGCTGACGATGCCGACCGACATGTTGGGCTCGCGACCGTCGAACGTTCGGCCCACGGCAACGGCCCATTGGCCGACGCGCCAGTCCTTTTCCGGCGACAATTCCGGCACCGGCAAACGCTCGTCGACGTCGGCCTTGAGCAGCGCGAGCATGCAACTGCGATCGGTGGCCACCAGCCGTGCCGGCGCACGCGTGCCATCGGCAAAGCCGACCAGGATCGAAGTCGGCTTCTGCACGAAGCCGAAAGCGCTGGAGATAATGTACCCGTCGGCCGAGATGACCAGGCCGGTGGTCGGTCCGGTGCCCAACATCACCGTCCCCAATCGCTGCAGTCCGCCGACCGTCTCGATGCTGACCACCGAGGGAGCGACGTGCTCGACGGCCGCCAACAGGGCCCGCTCTTCGCGGGCCTGCAGGTCTTCGGCGGCCGGCGCGGGACGAGCTTGACGGCCACCACCGCGCACGCAAGCAGGGAAACCCGAATGACGAAATTCGAAATTCGCAGGAAATCCGAATATCGAATGACCGATTCCGCGCGGGCGAATTGGAATGCTGGTTTGTCATGCGTGAATTCGCTTGCCTCACTCTTTGGGCGCCGGCGAGCTTGATCTCGATCAATTCCTGGCCGCGCGTGACGCTCAACTTGACGCTGTCGATCCGGTCGATGTATTCGAACTCGGTCCGCAATGCCTTGCAGGATGCGACCAGCCGATCGTTGACGAAGACGATCATGTCGTCGGGACGCAGACCGGCCTCGGCGGCCGGCGAACCCGGTCGGATTTCGTCGATATACGGAGGCGTTCGCTCCATTACTTCGGGAACCATCACGATGCCCAGCAGTTCGAGGTTCAAAGCCTGCTTGGGTTTGGCTTGCGCGTCTTCCGTGGCTCGAGCGACAAACCGACCGGCGCGGATCTCGTCGACCGTTCTGGCCATCTCCGGCGCGGGAATCGCATAGTTCAGCCAGGTGTTCGTCACCGAGTTGCGCAGCTCTTTGCCGAGCATGCCCAGCAGCCGCCCCTGGCGATCGGTGAGCACCCCGCCGGCAGCGCCGGGATTGTTGGTCATGGCGTCGAGCACGTAGACCGGGCCTTTGTAGGGCGTCTCGTAGGCTCCGCGCCGGGCTTCGAGCCGGGAACTGCGCGGCGATCCAGCCATGCTGCACGCTGGCCGGCTCGTCTCCCGTGGCCACGCCGAACAAATTGCTGAATGCCAACACACGCGTGCCGGCCGGCGCCGCGGGGGCTTGAGCCAGGTCGAAGTGCGGCAGCCCGGCGGCCTCGATCTTCAACACGGCCAGTTCCAGGCGCGGATCGGCGGCCAGTAATTTGGCGTCGAACTTCCGGCCGTCGTTGAGCGTGGCCGTGATGTAATCGGTATCGAGCACGTAGCTCCATACGGTCAGGATGTGCCCCTCGGCGGAAATCAGCATGCCGCTCTGGTATGGTTCCAGTCCGCGGATAGCCGCCGGCGCCATAGATCTTCACGATCTTCGGTTCCACTTCTTCGATGACGCCCGCGAACGAAGCGGCGGCCGCCCAGGCCGGCGAAGCGGCGACAAGCTGCCAGCAACAGGTTCCAAGGAGCAGCAGCGTCCAAATCTTTCGAAGGTCGATGTTCACGCTTTATCGCTCCGCAGGCTGGTCCGAATGAAACTGGGCCCACGTGAACGCTGCATACGTCCGATCGCCGTAGCGCACTTCGAGCCGCCGGGGCAATCGGTGGCCATCGAGCAATTCGACCTTGTCGAACAGTAATTCGCAGGGATCTTCGCCCGCGTGCAGGTAGAGTTCCATCTTCACCAGATCGCCCGAGGACGGATCGAAGAAGAACCGGCTTTGCACGGCCGCGTAGGTGCCGATCAGCACGTCGCAAAGCCCCAGTGGTCCGACGACGGGCGCCGTCCCCTGGTAATGGACTTCGCCAAACTGTTCAGGCCCCAGCACCAGCAGGCGCCGCCACAGGTTCAAGGCCGCCAACAGGCCGCCGCTACCCGGCGGGTCGACCGCTGCCGAAAGGTCATCGCTCACATTGAGCTTCAACTTGCCGCCCGGCAACGAACACTCGACCTCCTGATCGCCAATCCGAAACTGGCTGTCGCCGGCGGTGAGCAGTTGACCACGCAATACCCAGGAGCCAGTCAATGCCGCGAAATCGCCGCGGGCAATGAACTTGTTCCAGACCCGGGCTCGGTTCAGCTTGTTGAAATAGTAGTTGGCATAGCCGCGCCGGCTCTCGAAATGCTCTTTGACGATTTCCGGCATCGGCGCCGTCTTGCGAGCGTGCGGCGAACGCGGCGGCGGGCGTTTTTCGGGCTTGTCGGCTGGCTTCTGTGCGGGCGGCTGGTCGGGGTTCTTGTCTTCCGGCTTGGGCTGCGGCACTTCCTCGGCTTTGCGCCCGGAGAGTTTGTCGATCAGCTCCTGCTCGCTGTGGACGCCGGCCAGCCGCACGAACGTGTCGTACAACTTGCCCTGAGCGGCGATACGACAGCGGCACCTGCCAGCCCTTGGGATAAATGCCCAGCACGTTCTTGAAGCCGTTGGCCGTGTGGATTGGCCGGCCGCCGAAGGTGACGATCTCGTCGCCGTAGCGCAGTCCGCGCCGGTAGGCGTCCGAATCGTCGAGAATGTCCGAGACGACGACGCGGCCCTGCTCGTCGTTGGCCACGCGGGCGCCGAGCGTGGCATGGTCGACAATCCGTCCGCTCTTCAGAGAGCCCAGAAAGTTCTTGATCTGATTGATGGAGATGGCGTAGCCCACGCCGACGTTCACGCGGCCGCGCTTCTCGAACGAACCTCGGCCGTTGATGCCGATCAGCCGGCCCTCGGCATTGAACAGCGGACCGCCGGAATTGCCGGGATTGATCGAGGCATCGGTCTGCAGGCAGTCGGCGTATTCCAGCAGCGTGCCCGACGGGTACTGGTAGCGGTGAACGCCGGAGACAATGCCGTAAGTCACCGTCGGCTGAAAATCGGTAGCCAGCAGAAACGGGTTGCCGACGGCAAACACCCAATCGCCGGTGCGAACCGTGTCGCTGTCGGCCATGCTCGGCGCAGGGAAAGTCGTCGCGGCCCAGCAGCTTGACCAGGGCCACGTCGCCCACCGGATCGAGCCCAACGAGCACGGCGTCGTACAGCCGGCCGTCGGCCATGCCGCACTTCATGGCATTGCCGGCCGCGCTGACGACGTGAAAGTTGCTCAAGGCGTAGCCGTCGGGCGAGATCACCACGCCCGAGCCGCCGTCGCGGCCGCCGTCGGCGAAAATCACGATCGCCGTACTGCAAGCCTTTTTCATGACCTGCACGCGCTCGCGCTCGGCCCGGCCGACCACATTCGTCGACTTCCGCGCCGGCCAAAGCCCGATTCGCCAGACCGATCGTGAGCAAGCTGCGGCCAATAGCCACTTCATTGCAGAATCCTCGCCTCGCAGAGGTCGAGGTGGTCTGAAACCTCGTCGCCGTTGAAATCAACGATGATCTTCAGCCGGTTGACGCCGCGCAGATCAAGATCGAGCGGCACAGGCTGGCGATCGCTGGCCGGTGATTTGGGCATCGAACAGCGGCCGATCGTCGCCGAAGATTTGCAGTTTCACGTTTCCATCAGGTCGCACTGCATCGTCGATGCCAGCCAACGCCCGAAACGAGCGAAACTTGCCCGGCAGACGAAAGACCAACTCGGTGCGGCTCTGGATGGCCAGCCCTTTGGCGTAGCTCTTGCCCAGCAGGCTCAGCTCCTGCGATTCCGAGGGGCGATTGAAACGCGGGCTGTAGAACAGCCGCGCCGCTTGGGTCAGCGCCCGCTCGGCCCCGACGAACGGCACGCGAACGACCGATTCAGGAACCAGGTCGCTCAAGTATTGCAACCTTGGCGAGCACGATCCGCGTGACGCCGGCCATGGGCCAGGCGAGTTCCAAGCCGGCCGGACTGGCCAACTGGACTCGATCGCCGACCAGAGAAATTCTGGCAGCCTCGATTCGCGATCCCGACGCATCGACCAGCGTACACACCGCCGGCGGCAGTTCGCGGTCCGGCGACTGCGCGTACAGCAGGCCGGCGATCTTGCGGCGCTTGACGTCGACTTTTTCGCCGTCGACCGTGAACTGCGCCGTTTCGGCCGTGAAGTCACCGACATTGCCCGATAAGTAGTCGAGCACGTCCTGCTTGCGAATCACCAGTGTATCGCCCGTGCGGGCCGCCTTCTCGATCTCGCTCCAAGCGTCCTGGGTCGCAGACGCCGGATCGAAGAACCGCACGCTGGCGATCGACCGGATCGGCACCGCGAGTTTCCGACCATCGACCAGTTCAAGCTGAGCCTGGCCGCCGCCGGTGGTGAACTGGCGGCAAGCGAGCAGCGACTTGTCGATCAATTCAACCCAGGCCGTGGGCTTTTCCGCCGGAGCGGCTGACGCGGGTCGAGCGACAAGTTCCGTCGCCTGGCTGGCGACATCCTTCGGTCCGGCAGGCGTCTTGAGAATCACGTGATCGGCCGAAAGTTCGACCAACGAGCCGACGACCGACGGACCTGCTATGCCAGGAGCCTCGAATTCGGGCCCGGCTGCCATCACGGCGGATAAGATAAGTGCCCACATCGGGTAAGCGACCTCCTGCTGTTATTCTACTCAGCGATCTCGCGGCCGTCTTGGAGCATTGTTTCAGCAGAATTGGGAAAACTCTTCGGCAAACGACCCGGCGAAAATGAACGAAACTGAGAATCCGAGTTTAATCATTGCTCAACGTTCCCCCTCGGTCGCCAATTTGCGGAAATACTGTTCGATCACGTCGCGGTAATGGGCCGGAAAATCCTTGCCAATCTGCTGCAAGGCCTCCTCGCGCTGCTTGGCGGGCAAGTCTCCCCAGCCGGCCGTCGAGCCAATCTGCTTGCTTGTCAACCTGGCCCGGACCCTTGAGCGGTGCGATCCGGCTGTCTTTCATCGGCGATGACGGCCCCATCGAGCCAGCCGCCGCCTTCGATTGTTGTTGCTGCTTTTCCATGTCCTCGATCAGCTTATCGAGCGATTTGATCACGCCGTTTTCGATTTCGCACGACCTGCTTTCCGGCACGCCCCAAGTCGAGTCGGCGGCGGATGTCGTCCATTCGTCGGGAGATGTGGTCGAGGTTCTTTTCATCGAGTTCGGCCAGGTCGCCGCGCATCAGCATGGCCAACGACCGGTATCGGCCCGGCACGTCGGCCACGTCGCCTAACAGGCGATCGATGGCTCGCAATCCGGCGTCCTTGTCCAACAGCCGATAAAAGCCAACGCTCTGGCAGAAGAGCAGGCGTGGCCGGGTCGACAACCTCGGTCGTGCTTAGGCCGCGGATCTGGTCGAGCAGTTCGTCGTACAATCGTTCGTGGGCCAGCCACCGGCCGTACAGCAGCCGCAGGTTGCAAGCTTCGAATTCGGCCACGCCCGGTTCGCGTAGCCAGCCCAAATCAGGCAGCGTCACGCCGCGCCGCGGAGCGGAGCAAATTTGGACCAAATCCCTAGCGCACGGATCGGCCAGGGCAAAACAGCCGGCCAGCCGATCGAGCAGCGTCGCCGAGGGAGGCTCATTCTTCCAGGCCGCTTCAACGTCAGCTTGGACTGCCTCGGAGGCTTTTTCCCTCGTGGAGCCAGGCCGTTAGCTGTTCATGCACGACCGATTCCGAGGGGGGCTTGATCTTCGGCCCGGTGCCGGGGCCTTCGAGTTCCGGCGAGGCCATGGCACGACGCTGGGCCCAGGATGGCCAGTCCCACGACTGCGAATAGCAGGAGACAGGATGGATCTCATTGGTTTTTTCCTAGCACGATGTCGCGCGTGGCGCGGTAGATTCTTTCCTCGCGCTCGCCCAGCCGCTGCAATGCGTCGAGCAGTTCGGGCGCATCGCTCTGCCCGGCATCGCCTGCCAATCAGCTTGGAATAACGCTGGGTCCGCATGTTGACGCGCATCTGCAGCGAGCGCAGCATCTTCAATTCGGCCAGCCGATCGACCAGCGGCGGATCTTGCGGTTCGCCGGGCTTGCCCGGCCGGGGCTTTGGCTTCCTGCTTGTCGCGCTGGGCCTGCTGGAGCGAAGCGATCATTTCGTCCAGCCCGGCCAGGATTTCCTCCTCGATGCCTTGGGTCACCTGATCAACCTTCGCCTGGCCTAGCCGCGCCACGACCTGGTTCATATCGTCGCGCATTTGTTCGACCGCCTCGGGCATGGCCACGGCCGTCCCTTCTTCGCGGAGCACGACCAGCGCCTTGTCGGCCTCGACGACGATCATCGACTCTTTGCGGCTCAAGCGTCCGGCCTCGATCTCGTCGTTACGAGTTCGCTTCTCCTGCGGCACGCTGTCGACGCGCTTCGTCCCTTCGTAAACCTCCTGCTGCATCTGCCGCATCAGCCGGAAGCGGCTTTCCAACTGCGCCAGCACCCGTTCGACCTCTTCGTCGCGCAATTGCCGCAGGATCTCTTCCAACTCGGCCCGAGCCTGATCCAACTCGCGAACGGCGTCTTCCTGGTCTTTTTCCGCTCCCTCGCGCTGAGCTTTCTCCAGTTTCTTTTGGGCTGATTCCATCTTCTGCTGCGCCGCGGCCACGCGCTTACGGCCTGGCGTATCGACTTCGACCGGTTGCTCACCACTGTCGTCGGCCTCGGCTTGTTCGCCGGGCGGTTGGTCCGGCTGATCGCCGGGCTTCGATTTGCCGTCGGAAGGTTTACCATCGGACGGCTTGCCGGGCTGGCCTGCTTTCGGAGGTTTCCCCGGCTTGTCGGAGTTGGGCTTTTTTTCGCCCGGCGATTTGTCGCTTTTACCGTCCGGCGACTTGTCGGGAGGCGATTTTTCCGACGGATCCTTGCCAGGCTTATCGGCGCTGGGCTTTTCATTGCCAGGCTTCCCCTTGCCGGTGCCGTCTTTGGCCGGCGACTTCGAAGCTGGCTTGGCTCCTTCGGGAGGTTGCATCTCGCGGGCCAGTCGGCCGGCGTCTTCGCCCAACTTGCCTTGGGCGGGGGCGAGGTCGGCCGGCTGAGACGCTCCCGCGGTCTTGGCCTGCAGTTCGATCTGCTTGTTGATCAGCTCCTTGATCTTTCGCAATTGGGCTTTCACGCGCTCGCGCTCGTCCTTGAGCCGATCGCTGCGCTGTTCGGTGAGCAACAGTTCCAGCAGCCGTTGCAGATCTTCCTCGACCGCTTGCTGATCAGTCACCGCTGCGGCCAGCTTGTCTTTCTTGAGTTCGTCGACCAGCCGCTTCATCTGCAACGCGATCAACTGCTCTTTGCTCTGAGCGACAGCCTTCCGCAGCAGCGCGGCCCGCTTGGGATCGCTCGAGGCCGAGAGCCGAGCCATGTTCAAGAGCGTGTTCTCGAGCTGTGCGTACCTGGCAGCGACCTGTTCCTGATCGAGCGCAAGTCGGTCGGCGGACGCTGGCTTGGGATTGGCGGCCGGCTTCGCCGGCAGGGCATCTTCCGCAACGGCCAGGGCACCGAGGGCCAGCAGCGTGACGACCGCCAGGCAGGACCGCGAAAACGCCCGGTCGAAAGACAAACGCATCGGTACGGATTTCAAAGTCATACCCTCAATTGTAGGGCAGTTGCAGGCAAGTGGGAGCGCCTTTCGCGGCCAACGGCCGCGGCTTTCTGCTAGTCTTCCAGAAGCTTGCGGACGCTCTTGGACCGCTCTTTCTTAGTTTCTTCCGTAACATTGTGCTGCGCAGCGATGATCGATCGCAAGAGATCGATGGCTTCATTGAACGTTTCCAGTTCCAGCATCCGATCCCGTATCTTCTGCATTTCCACTACAATCGCATCCGCCTGAGCAACTGCTCCCTGGCGGGCTTCGTTTCGGGCTGCCGGGCCGGTCTCGATTTTCGCAGAGAGGGCCTTGAGCCGCGTTTCGAGTTCGGGAAACATCCGTCCCACGATCGAGTGCAGAGGGTCGGCAATCTGATCCTTGAGCCGAACTCGCAGTTCTTCGGTATCGACCCGGTTGTTGACGAGCTCCTCGCGAATGCCATCGAACGAGACGGCGATGCCAGCCGTCTCCTCGGCGTTCTTCTGACTGTTCTGACCGGCCCGTTCAATGCGCAGCCGGCTCCGCTCCAAGCGCACCGCGGGCGTTTGGTCCAGCGCATCGGCCGGCGCTTCGTCGGGCTCGACGCCGCCGGGCTTCGCAGCGCCCGCCTTGGCAGGTTTGGCCGGCGCCTCATCGACTTCCAGTCGTGCGAGCGAGTCGCGGGTTTCCGTGACTTCGGCCAGGATCGACTCGAATCGCTGCCGTAGATTCAACTCGCGCGTCTCCAGCAGTCCGCGCAACTCTTCGGGCGTGACTACGTCGAGCATGAACCGCTCGCCCAGGCCGACGTTCGGGTCGGGGTGGTCAGGGGCCTGGTAATTGTCCGCGGCCTGCGCTCCCAAGACGAGCTTCTGTCCGGGCTTCAATTGCCAGGTCGCGGCGTCGAGCGTCTGGTCGAGTTGCCAGAGGGTTTGGCCGATCGGCTGTTGGGCAAATGGCTTCCTCTGCGGCGCGCCGCCATCGACGGCGAAATCGACCCAAACCTTCGTCACGCCGTAGTCGTCCTTGATCTCGCCCGCCAGCGGCAGCCGCGCGATTGCCGTGATGGCCGTGCCGATGCCACGCAAGCGAACATTCACCTGCGGGGCCGAGTCGGGCACGGCCGTCGAGCGAAATGCGGATCGGCTCGCGATTGCGAATGCCGTCGGTATCGAGCAGCAGGAACGCCAGCGACAAGTCGTTGTCGAGCCGATCGATGGTATAGTTGAATTGCCGCGTGCCCTGGCTCGAACGAGAGAGCGGAAGCTCGCGGCGCTCGACGCTCTTGTCGATCGGATTCGAGTATTCAACACGCGCCTGTTCGAGCTCCTTGTTGGCCACGGCTTCGATCACGACCTGCGTGCCGCGCGGCAAGGGCAGGGCGGCCGTGACCGGAATCTTGCGCGGCGCCAAGCCCGTATAAGACGGAAACGTGCAGGCAATCGTCGCCGTCAGCGAGGGGCTGTCGACCACGCGAATCTTCAAGTTCCGGATGCGGGCATCGCCGCCGCGAACTTCGAATTCGAGCGGCGAGATCACGCCCTGGAACGTGTACTCGAAGCGCTGGAACGGATCGCGCCCCGACGTGGCGTTCCCTTCGCGGATCATCGGCTTGCGTTCGGCCAGGCCTTCTTCGGTGCGGTAGCGCAGTTGGACCACCGACGGCACAATCTTGCTGGTATCGGCGTTGACGATCAAGGTCAGGTCGCCGCCGCGGGCAACGACCGCCTCGCGCACGCCGTCGCGCTCGGGAAAGCCTTCGACCACTAGTCGAGTCTTCCGCGGCCAGGGCGTATCGGAAGCGGTCGACAACCGGCCCAAGGCAATCGCGAAATCGTGCGGATCCTGCGCCGCGAATACGGCAATCGAACCGGCCAACGCCAGTGCTGCCGCCAGGCTCGCGGCCAACGGGGCGAAGTTGAATACGCTGTTCAAGTTGACGTCTTCGACACGCTGGGCAGCTTCGGCGCAAGTGTGGGCCAGCATTTCGCGGCCATCGGCCGACAGTCGCTCCCCCTTGCCGGAAAGTTCCACCGCCGTGACCAGCGTTTCGTTGAAAAACCGGCCAAAGTGCCGCTCCAGCACCACCGCCAGGTTACGATCGAGCAGGGGGACAAACACGCGGCTGAAGACAAACTGCCAGGCCACGATCGCTGCGCCCAGCGTGGCCATGACGAGCATGCCCAAGCGAACTTCGCGTTCAGGCTCGAAAAACCAATCGATGGCCACCAGCGCCCAGAAGAGCAGGGCCACGGTCACGGCCACGATCGCCAGGCCGCGCAGCCAGACGTAGCCGCGGATCCGTCGGCGCAGTGCCGCCAGGAGCTGCTCGATGTTGGCCGCCAAATGCGGTTCCAGGTAATCAGTCGCCATGCGGACTACTCATATCTGTTTGCCTCTCACACCCGCCCGATTCGCAAGCCAGGGAGTCGAACGAGCGGCTCCCTCGCTTGCGCTTCGGGCTGGTGTCACACATCATTACAAACGCTCTCATGCCAGTTTCAACAATCGCCGCAACAGCCACTCCAAGCAAAGCAGGCCGCAGACCGTGCCCAATAGCCACCAGCCCCGATGCCAGGGGGCTGCATCGTTCCAGAACAATTCCGGCGCCGCGGCCAGCGTCATTGTTCGGCTGCGGTCTTTCAATTGCGCCGCCAAAGGTTCGCTCCCCGGTTTCAAGCCCAACGCGGCATTGATGCCGACGAAGTATCGGCCGCCGGTGCGTTTGGCCAGATCGGTCAAGAGCGCATCGTTGCGCTCGACATGGTCGCGTTCCAGATCCGGAATCGTAACCTGGATCGGCGGCGCGGTGAGCCGTTCGTCTTTGCTCTCGGGAACCAACAGTTCGAGTCGGTAGCTACCTTCCTTGCGAACGGTGAACTGCCCGCGGAAGCTGCCAGCCCGGATCGGGTCGGGCGTGAGCCGGACGGTTTGCAGGTTGCCATCGGGCAGAATCACCTGCAACGGAACTTGCGTGGCTACGAGCGGTTCGAGCTGAGCGCTGGTGAGCTGAGCCCGCACCTGCACCGTGTTGCCGGGCAGGTAATGATCGCGCTCGGTCATGAGCACGCCGCGGTTCGAGCCTCGCTGTAACCGGCCTTGCGAAACGTAGCGAATCACTTTGGTGTAGAAGGTCTCGAAGTCGGCGTCGCTCAGACGCCGCAATCGCCACATCTCGCCGCTGGCCATGTAGAACACGCGTCCCGAGCCGTAGAACTGGCCGGCAAAATAGACCGGCAATTGCCCGCCGGCCGACGAGCGGGGATCGGTGAAGCGGGCATAGGTCGTGGCGCCGGGCTTGGGCCCGCGGACGGCGAAGTAACCGAACACGCCCTTGAACTCGCTCCAGGTGCTGACGCTCGCCGGAGCCGAATCGGCCAGCCATAGGAATGGAGCTTCGAGCCCTTCGCGGGTGAACTCCAACGGCCAGGGATCGGCCGAACCGAAATGCGCATCGTCAACGGCGGCAAAGCGACGGTTGAACTCGACCGGATAGAGGTCGCGAATTTTGGCCAGGTTCGGCGCCTTGGCCAAGGCGTCGGTAAAGATCGGTCCAGCGATCGTAACCAGGCCGCCGGCTTGCTCGCCCACCCAACGCTCGACCAGATCGATCTGCGCGGCCGACAATTGCCGCCAGTCGGGATCGAAGGCTACCAGGCAATCGTAGTCGAACATCTCCTGACGCGTGGTGGGAAATTCCTCCAGGATCTGGCTGGCGTCCTGCGAGATGCCTTCGCTGCCGGTTTGCAACAGCACGTCGACGGTCACATTCTTGTCGCGCCGCAACAGATTTCGCAGGAATTGATACTCGCGTGACGGGCCGCCGGTAAACAGCAGCACGTGGGTCTTGCGATCGACGACTTCGACGGCGACTTCGCGGCGGTTGTCGGCGGCGCTGCGATCTTCGGCCGGCGCCTGTACGCGAAGTATGAGAAGTCGCCGGCCGATTTCGGCAGGCTGCAACTCGAAATGAACCGGCGTCACTTCGCCGTCGCCGCCCAAAAGGACCTGCTCGCTGGCCTCGTGCCGGCCCTCGCGATCGTTGCCGGGCTTGCCGTCGTCGGGGCGCGAAAGCAACTCGACGGTGACCGTCTTGCCGGCCAGTCCCTGAGCCTGCAAGTAGCCGGTGACCGTGTAGCGATCGCCCGGATAGGCTCGGGACGGCGCCGACAGATCGCTGATTCGCACGTTGACCGGCAACCGATTCGAGCCGATGCCGATAGGAAACAGCGGAATGCCAGCCTCACGCGCCAGGTCGGCTGCGACGGTTGGATCGAGGCCTGCGTTCTGCTGGCCGTCGGACAGGATGACGATGCCGGCGACCGGGGCCGTGCGCTTCGTCGAGCACGACTTGCCGCAGGGCCTGGCCGAGCCGAGTTTCGGTGCCGCGCGGGGCGAGCAGCTTTTGCCATTCGATGGTTGCCGGCGCGGCCGCTTTGATGTTGGCCTCAAGGCGACTTGGGATCGATTGCGGGCGAATTATTCGCCGGCAACCGAGCGAGCGTCGTGACGCGGCCCAGGTCTTCGTCGAAACGCAACACGCTCACGTCGTGCGTGCGGCGCAATTGATCGAGGAACTTGTTTTCGGCCAACAAGGCCATGATCTGCTGCGAGCGATTCGGTTCCGCCGGCGAAGCGTCGTGATCATCGACTTCCATGCTCAGGCTCGTATCGACCAGCACCAACAACCGCGAGTTCTGCACGACTTCGCGCTGGTTCCGCCATTGCGGCCGCAGATAGGCAGCCAGCAGCCCAGTGACCGCCAAGATTCGGAGCGACGCCAAGGCCACGCACGACCAGCGCCCCAGTTCGCGCGTGTCGCGGCGATAGGTGACGATGATGAAGACCAGCAGGGCGACGAACACGGCCAACGGCGCTAGCCAGTCGACTTCGGTTTGAATGCGCCCCAGTTCGAACGACGTGCGCGTCGCAGCCTGGGCAAGGAGCAAGAAGGTCGGGCTCATCGGCGCCCTCCTTCCTGGCGGCGGGTGTGGTAGCTAGCCGAGTAGGCCAGCAACTGCTCGCCGACGAGCAACGCGACCAGCAGGTAGAGGACGCCATCGGTCAGATTCGATCCGGCCAACTCATGGTTGGCGCCGGTGAACTCGCTGGCCTGGCGAAAGTCGTACTTGACCCCCTTCAATCGTGTGGCCAGTTGCTCGCCGCCGACGAGTTGCAAGTCACCTTCGTCCGGGTCGACGTTGACCGCGAAACGTCGCGACTGAACCGAGCTGTCGTGGGGCGCAAGCTGCAGTTCGTACGTGCCGCTGGTCGTGGTGTCGGGGAGCGTGAACGCCAGGCCTTGCGGCCCTTCGGCGGCTTCCAGCGTGCGCGGTCCCAGCGGATCGTCCGCCGGCGGCACGAGTTTCAAGTGCGGCTCAAATTGGGCCGGATCAAGTTGAATCGTGATCGGAGAGCCGAGTTGCCGAGCGCTGGCCGTGGCGCCGCGGCTGATCGAGATGGGCCTGCATTTCCAGCAAGGCCACGACGAAACTCGGATTGCGGCCCCAATTGTTCCATTGCGGCGCGGCGGTCGAGAGCAGACGCAACGACCCGGCCGGCGCCGAACTCGCGTTCGACGGCGAACGGCGCGCCGTTGCGCAGCCGGGCGATTACCTGCGCGGGCCCGCCCGGAGTGGGTTTCCAATCTGGCGGGACGGCGAAAAAACGTTCGATCGTAACGGCGCTGAGAAATCGGGCTCGCTCTCCGAGAAAGACGCGGAAGATCGGATGATCCGTGGCTTCGAGATCGGGCGCCTTGTCCAGGCGGTCGACGAGCAATTGCGTAGCGCCGGCCAAAGGCACGGGAAACGCACCTGCTCCGGCCCGGTAGAACTCCTTGTTGTACCAACCGACCTGGCACTGAGGGCCGAGGAAGATGCCCAGGCCGCCCCCATCGTGGACGAATTTTTCCAGTGATTCGACGGCCGCATGATCGAGCCGCGGCACGTCGCAGAGAAAGATCGTGTGGAATTTTGCGAGCGGGTTGTTGTTCAGATAGCCCGGCGGTTCGATCCGCGGATCAAGTGCCGGTCTTGACGCCGCCGGGAGCCAGGGCCGCGGCCAGAAACCGCGCCGTTCGCCGTTTCGGCGTCGCCATCGACGATCAGCACCGGCACGGTCACCGGCAGATCAACGACCAGGAAGCGGTGGTTGTCGGTGGCAACGGCGTCGCTGGCCAAATGCGCGGCGACGGTGTGCTCGCCCGCCGCGCCGAACAGGACCGGGAACGAAAGGTTCTCGCTCTGGCCGCGGGCCGATTTCGTCGAACATCAATCCGGAGCGAGCCGCGGCGTCTTCTTCCAACGTGAGCGACACTTCGCGGGCCTTTTCGCTGCCGAAGTTCTTGACCGTCACTTCCATGTTCAGCGGCACGCCGGCCGCTCGGTGACGTGGGCGTGAGCCGCAACGAGGTGATGGCCAGGTTGGCATGGGCGGTCTCGACGCACTGCACCAATTCCAGGCGAAACCCGTCGCTCATTGAGCCGCTGGCAGTTCTTCACCAGCTCGCCCGGTTCATTCCACTCGCGGGCGCGGAAGTCGGAGATCAGGTACAGCACGAGATTGTCGCCGTGGTCGGGGCCGACCAGGTGCTCAGCCACCGACAGCGCAGGGCCGGGGCCCGTGGCCGCCTGCGAGGGCTGCAAGCGGTCGAGCACGACGGCGAGTCGGCTACCGAAGTCGGAGCCGACGGTCTCTTCCAGCATGTCGGGCTGGCTGGCACGTCCAGCCGGTTGTGCGGCCGAGAATCGCAGCAGCGTGAAACTTTGTGGCGAGCTATGCAATGCCGCGTCGTCGCCGATCCGGCGGACTGTTTGCCGAGCCCGTTCGAAGGCGGTCGTATCGGCCCAGCGATCGGACATCGAGAAGCTGTCGTCCAGCAACACGACGTGATGCGTGCGGTGGCTGCCCAATCGCAAGCCAATTTCGCGGTGCAACAGCGGCTCCGCCAGCACCAGCACCACGGCCGCGATGGCGACCATCCGCAGCAGCATCAACAGCAGTTCTTTCAGCCGCACCCAGGCGCTGTTCTTGCGCTGACTGTGGAGCAGGAACTCCATGGCCGCCCATTGCACGCGCCGCTGACGCACCAGATTGATCAGGTGGATCAGCACGGGCAGGGCGATGATCGCCAGACCCCAGAGCAGATCTGGGATGAACGAAAGTGGGCATTGGAGGAAAGTGATTAGTGACTAGTGGGCAGTGGCTAGTGGTTAGTTTCGATGGCTCGTGCCGAGTCGGTGCGACAAGAAGGCTGTCAGGCCCGCGTCCAGCGATTGGCTGGTGCGGAGCAGCGCGTAGTCCACGGACTGTTTGGCGCAGCCGCGACGGATCTCGTCCAGGTAAGCGTTCAAGGCCTCGAGGTACCCTTCACGCAGGGCCCGCGGATTGCAGGTCAAACGCTCGGGGAGTTCCAGCCCTTCGAATCGCGTCGGGCCGTTGAAGGGAAAATCGAGTTCGTCGTCGTCCATGACGTGCAGCAGCATGATGTCGTGGCCGCGCTGACGGAGCATGGCCAGACCCTTGAACAAGCCGCGACGCTCGACCAACAGATCGGAAACCAACACGATCAGGCCGCGACGCGGATAGCTTTCGGCCACGGTGCGGAGGATGCGCCAGATTCGGTCTTCTGATCCGGAGGCACTGGTGTCCAGCGCCTGGATGATCGCGCCGAAGTGCTGCCGCTGGCTGCGCAGCGGGACGAGGGCCCGAGTCGTGCTGTCGAACGCCACGCAACCGACTGCATCCTGCTGACGCAGCAGCATGTAGGCCAGCGTGGCTGCCGTGGTGCAGGCATATTCGTACTTGTTCAGCGGGCCGGCACCGTAACGCATGCTGGCCGAAACGTCGACCAACAGCGTGCAACGCAAGTTCGTGTCTTCTTCGTACTGCTTGACGTAGTACCGATCCTGCTTGGCCCAGACTTTCCAGTCGATGCGGCGCATGTCGTCGCCACGCGCGTATTCGCGATGCTGCAGGAACTCGATCGATTGGCCGAAGTACGGGCTGCGGTGTACGCCGGCGAGGAATCCTTCGACGATGTAGCGGGCCCGCAGATCGAGCCGGGTAATCCGCTTGATTGCCTCAGGATGCAAAAATCTTTTGGAATCGGGCATCGCCGCTCAGTTCGTCGTCTTGGGTGGGGGTCGTAGCCAACAGGCGGTCGATCACGCTGTCTGAGGTGATGCCTTCGCTCTCGGCAGCGAAGTTGACCACCAACCGGTGCCGCAGTACGGGCCGGGCCAGGGCCTGGATGTCTTCCGTGGCCACGTGCGTCCGGCCGTGCAATAGCGCGCGGGCCTTGCCGCCGAGGATCAGGTGCTGCACGGCCCGGGGGCCGGCCCCCCAATTCACCTGCTCGCGAACAAAGTCCGGCACGCCCGGTTCGCCGGAACGGGTTTGTCGAACCAGTGCCAACGCGTAACGCACCACGTGGTCGGTGATCGGCACTTCGCGCACGATCCGCTGCAATTGCAGGATCTCTTCGGCCGCCAGCACCGGCACGATCCGGTCGCTGGTGGTGGTCGTCGTGCGGCGGGCGATCTCGAACTCTTCGTTGAAGCTCGGGTACTTCACGAACACCTTGAACATGAACCGGTCCTGCTGCGCCTCGGGCAGCGGATAGGTTCCCTTCTTGTTCGATCGGGTTCTGCGTGGCCAGCACGAAGAACGGATCCGACCAGCGTGTGACGCACGCGGCCGGCCGTAATCTGCCGCTCCTGCATGGCTTCAAGCAACGCGGCCTGCGTCTTGGGCGGCGTACGATTGATCTCGTCGGCCAGGATCACGTTGGCGAACAGCGGCCCTTCGAGAAAGCGAAACTCGCGCGAGCCGGTCGATTTGTTCTCTTCGATGATTTCAGTGCCGGTGATATCGGCCGGCATCAGGTCGGGCGTGAACTGGATGCGGCTGAACGACAGGCTCATCGTGCGGGCCAGCGTGCTGATCATCAACGTCTTGGCCAGTCCCGGCACGCCTTCCAGCAGGCAGTGGCCGCGGCTGAACAACGAAATCAGCAATTCTTCGATCACGTTGTCCTGGCCGACGATCACCTGGCCCAGTTGTTCGAGGATCCGCTCGCGGGCATGCCCGAGTTTGCGGATGGCGGCAGAGTCTTGAGCGGCAAAACCTGGATCGGACATGCAAAAACCAGTGGGGAATGTGGAATGTCGAATGGGGAATGAAAAACATTTCGCCGCGTCTCTCGCCGACGGGCTTACTGCAACCGCGTTTTATCTCTGATAAATCGGCAAGGTTCCGTTTTCCAATTGCAGGATGGTGAGATTGATCGCCGTCGTATAGACGGGTCCGATGTAGCCTTGGTTCCAAGATCCGTCGGTGCCAGCTTCGGAGAGGATCTTGTTGAAGATCTTATCGCGGTAGGCCGTCCAGGGCTTTTCCCCCTCGCGGTAGCAGACTTGCGAGTAATAATAGTGGGCGTAGTGCCAGTGGCCGAAGCCCTCGTTCTGGATGTTGTCCAGGTTTTTCTGGCAGTAGTTCAGCAGCTTGGGCACGTAATCGCTGTCGTAATCGCCGGCATTGAACAGGCAGGCGATGGCTGCGGCCGAAATAGCCGGTCGACCGCCGCCGCCTTGCGAGCTGTACTGCACTCCGCCGTCGGGCAGGGTGCAACGGCGGATGTAGCCGACGGCCTTGTCGATGATCTCTTTGGGAACCGGGATGCCAGCGTTTCGGCAACCGCGCAAGCCCTGAACCTGAGTGATCGTCGTCGAGCCTTCGTCAAAACCGTGGCCGTCTTTGGCGCTGACGTAGCCCCAGCCGCCGGCCGCCGTTTGGGCTTCGCCGGTGAAGCGGACGGCCTTGGTTAGAATCTCGACCAGCGTGGCTCGACGCTCGGCGTCTTCTTCTTCGCCCAGCACCTGCGACAAGAAGAGCATCGAATAGCCGTGGCCGTAGGTGTAGCGGTCGTCGCGGGTCGGATCGCCGATCAGGCCGTTCGTGCGGCTGCGACTGACCAGGTAGTCGACCGCCCGACGCAAATGCGGAGCGTACTTGCCCTGCGTAGTGGTCGAGCCGTCGCACAACAAGGCCATGCCGGCCAGTGCGGTCATGGCCGTTGGATAACGCCCTTCGTTGGCCGCCCAGTGGCCGAGCCGCGATTGGCTATTGGCCAGCCAGTCGAGTCCGCGCGAAACGATGCGTTGGACCTTTGGGTCGTTCACGCTGGTCGCCTTGACCGGGATGGAACCAGCCAGCACAGCCACGATGAGGCAGCCGTGGGCAACGAACGTCCGGGAGATCATGGGCATTTTATAACTCTCGGGGCCACGAGTGCCACAAGCGGAACAGCCGACAGGCAAGGATCGCGGTTTACTTGTTATTCTCTGCAGGCGGATTGTTTTGTGCCGGTGGAACCTGGATCGACACCGGCGGCGGGGTAATGGCTTCCAGCCATTTCTGGACGCCGCGGGCTACGGCCCGTCCGGCACGCGAGGGGAGCGAGCCTTTGGCATCGGCCTTGGGGGCAGCGGCGGGGGGCGGCCAGGGCTCGTCGGTAAACGTCAACCGCACGGCCGCGCGAATGGTCTTCAGCGTGACTTGGTGCTGGTCCGGATCTCCTTGCAGTTCGATCGTTGTGATCGGGCCGGCGGATTGTTCATCGTAAACCACGCGACCGGTCCGCTTGTCGATGCACAGCACGGCTGCACGGGGCATGGCCGCTTCGCCCGTGTTGCGCATGGCCGCGGTACGATAAATCTGCGAAGCGAAAACCAGCACGGGCAGATCGGCCGGTTGATTGAACGTCAGGCTACGGTTCGCCACCGGCGTGCTGTAGATGAGTTTGCCCGTGTGACGATCAAAGCCGTGGACCATCCCATTGATGACCGGGTTCCCGTAACCACCGGGGACAGGCTGCACATTGTCGCCGTCGCGGTTCTGGGCCGGCCGATTGGTGACCAGCAGATCGTGCGTCGGCGTGCGGAAGACGTAGACTTCGGTCAACGTCGGCTCGGCCGGCACTTTGCCATCGATCTGTGTGCTGCCATCCGACAGGGAAAGCGCGACGAATCGGCCCTGGCGATCGAGCACGCCCACGGCATCTTCATCGATAGGCCAGGGGTGGGCGCCGGACTCGAACGAACGTTGCCAAATCTCCTTGTCGGTCCAGACGTCGCGCATTTGCAGCAACGTCTTGCCGTCGACCGTCGACCATGTCGCCACGCGGCTGCCGTTCACGGCCAGTCGCTGCTCGGGCGGCGGCACCTTGCGACGGCCGAGCTCTTCGCCGTCGAGCGCGCGGAGCACGATGGCTTCGCTGGAATTCCGAGCGGTCACGAACAGCCGCTCGCCATCGCCGAAAATGTCGCTGCCTGGCTGGATGCCGGAGCGGGTCCACTGCGTCTCGCCGGTCAACGGATTGACGGCGACCAGGCTGCGTTGTCTTTGGAAGCAGGCCAATTCATCGGTCAGGGGGCCGGTATTGCCGACTTGCCGGTTATGGGCGTCGGCGGCGACGAACCGCTGTTGACCCCATGGCATGTGGACCGCCTGACCGTGAATGCCCATCTGCCCCGGCCGGCCAGCCAGCGCGTCGGTCAGATCCTCACGCCACAGCACGCGTGGGCCCTCTTTGCTCGATGCGCCCAGCGTGTCGATGGCCATCACTTGAAAGCCCATCGACAACAGCAGCAGATGGCCTTCGACGCGTCCATGGCTCAGGGTCGGATTGAAACCGTATTGGTTGTGATCGTTGCGTTCGACCAGCGACACGCGCCAGGCTTCCCGTCCCAAGCCGTCGCGGCCGACCAGAGCCTGCCTTGGCTGATCCAGCTCGATCGTGGCTGCGCGAAGAACGGACCCTTCGGACCACGCAGCTCTACGCCGAAGCTACGGTACGAAGGCCCGGGCTGGTTCCGCAGAGCTTCCTTCTTGACCAGGCCCGTGGGCCAGGTGTCCTGGTCGAGAGACTGTGTGCGGATTTCCGCCGGGGCGGGCAAATCGGCGACAATCTCGCGGCCGGTCTTGCCGTCGAGGCAGACCAGGTCGGCCCAAGGACCAGCCAGCCGAGCGTAGTAAACGCTGGCGTCATCCTCACGGCCGGCATCCAGCAATAACTTTGCCAGCCGGGCGACGGCCCTCCGAACTCGCTCGGGATTCGCGGAGCTTTCCAGCTTCCGCAGGAATTGTTCGCGTTCCAGCAGCGGGGTCTCGGCCGGCAGTGTCGCGAGCAACTGCTCGCGCGCCTCGTCGGCCGTGGGATGGCTGCCGAAGTAGCTCAAGAACGCGCGCAGGGCGTCGGGGCCCCCTTTGACGGCTTCGTCAAGCTGCCCATGGATGGACTTTTCGATGGCCTCGCGATCGGCGGCCGACGCCGACTGCCAGAGGTTGTTGATTCGGGCTTGAACCCAACGATCGCGACGGGCGCTCAGCGCACCGTCGAGCGACTCGAGTTCGTTGCCGGTCGGTTTCAGGGCGATGATGTCGAGGTACGTGCGGAAGGCGGGCATCGTCTCGCCCACCTGCTGCAAGCCGGCGGCCAATTGCCGCAAATAGGCCAGGCGCTGGGCCGGCTGATCGATGAGTTGTTCGAGTTCGGCCGCGTTCTTCCGCTGGGCAGCGAAATTGTTTCGCAGCCCTTCCAGCAGGGCGTCGACCAGCAGTTCGCGAGTCCGAGTCTCAGGCTCCAGCCGGAACGAGCGTCGCAGCACATCAACGGCTTCGTCGAGCTTGTTCTCGTCCAGCAGCAATTCGCCCCGCAGTGCCAGCGCTGCCGGGTCTTCAGGGTTCTTTTTCAGTGAGTCAGCCACCTGTCGGCGCAAGTCATCCAACTGGTAGAAACATTCGAGCTGATTGGCGCTCTGCGAAATCACGGCCCCGTGATAACAAATCAGATTGCCGGACACCGTGCCGGCGCGCGACCGCGAGCGGCCGACGATGCGTCCCGTCTTTACGTCGATAGCAATCACTTCGGCCGTCGTCAGCGGAAGGAAGTAGCGCCCGTCGCTATAAAAGCCCCGACCGCTGGTGGCGCCCCCCGAGGGGAGCCCGACGGCCTGTTCGGGCCAGGCGCTGGTGCCGTCGGCCAATCGGTAACAGCGTAAGTTCGAGCTGACCCGACGACCAGCACGTTGCCGTCGGCCACGCAGCCGACATAGAGCCCGTCTTCGCGGGGCTTTTTCCAAAGCAGCGACCCGTCGACCAGGTTCAGGCAGTGCAACTCGGCATGCGCTTCGGGGGCTTCGATCGTTTCGCGCAGGCGCGAGCAGCACGCGGCCATCGGCCACGGTAAGGCTGGCGTCGCCCCAATGATCGCCTTCATTCGACGCGACCGGCGTGACGATGGCAAAGCCACGCATCCGCGGTCGATTGGGGCTGGGCGTGGCATGGTATTGGTAGCCCCAAAGGAGCGAGCGCGTGGTCAGATCGACAGCTACGACGGCGCCAGCCGCGGTGGGACATACGAGCACGCCGTCGGCGTAGGATGGCGAGACGCCGGCCGTGCGCCGCGCGCTATCTTCGAAGATCGACTGCTCAAGCACGGCCAATTGCTGTGACCATTGCTCGTGCGCCCGTGCGCGCGTTGAGCGCCAACAGGCGAATCTCCCCCTTGATCTCCGCCAGCACGTACAGGTGCTCGGCCAGCGGCAAGGGCGAGCCAAGGAAGAACACGCCGGACAGGGCCGATTTATCCTCTTTGCCACGATTCTCAGTGCCGCGGCTCTCGTTGCTGCTGCCTGGCAATTCCCATTTCAATTTGCCTTCGGTAGCGATTTCATAGGCCGCCAGCCGGTTGTAGGAGCGGACGCCTCCCGATGGGGCCACGACGCGGCCGTTGGGCAGAAAAACCGTTCGCTGGTTCTCCGTCGTCAGCCCAAAGCCCACGTCTTCGACGCAAAAGACGCTTTCGCCGTCGCTGCTCATCGTGCCGTAGGTGGCGTCTTCCCAGACCCGTTGCTCGAGCCAGAGGGAAAGCATCGACGAATCGCCCAATACGGCATCGCTCTTGGGGAAATCGAGAACCTGCCTGATGGCATCGTCCGTGGGCCCTTTCCAGAGCCGTTTGCCGGTCTTGAAATCGATGGCTACGAGCGATGCCAAGGACCGCATGAAGACAGTGTCTTTGACCACCAAGGGGTGCCACCCGGGGACGACGGCGCGCCCCTGGTCGATATAGGCCTGGTCGAGTTGCTCGATGCCCTTTTCGAGCTGCGGGTCGTTGGTCATCGGCACGGCCCAACGTCGATTGAGCAGCGGGCTGCCCCCGGCGCTGGGCGCATTGCGGCCGGGATCACCACGATACATGGCCCATTCGTCAGTGCTGGCTGCAACTCGCGTCGAGGGCGGTCCGGCGGCCTGGGCCAACCAGTTCAAGGCTTCAGCATCGGCCTGGAATAACTTGTGGCTCTGGCCGGCAATCGTGACTTCAGCATTGGGGAACCGCCGTTTCAGCCGCGACAGCGTTTCCTGGGCGAGCGTGGGCATGCCGGCCCGCAACCAACAAACAGCGATCTTGATCGACAATACTGGTTCGAATGCGTCGGCTGCGGCCGGCGATTCGAGCAGCCGTTTGAAGCACAGGGCCGCGGCCAAGGGGCGGCCGTGTTCCATGTGGTAAGTGCCCAGAAGTTCCGTGGCCTCGTATCCAGCGGTGGTATGAAAGAACCGCCGCGAGACTTCGGCCAGACCGTCGGCATTGCCTTCGCGGGCTGCCGTTTCGAGCAATTGCTTGGCCTCGGCGCCGAATTGCAATTGGTAGCTGGCCCGCCCGGCGGCCGGCAATTGACCAATCAGACGCTGGGCCTCGGTCTTGAGGCTGCGATAGATCTGAACACCCTTGTGGGGCTGGAAAAAGAAGTCTTCCGGGGCTTCCAGCAGGCTATCGAGCAATTGGACCGCGTCGTCGTACCGCCGCTCAAGGAGCAGATCTCGAGCTCTGGCCAAACGCCGCATCGAATCTCGGTCGGCCGGAAAAAAGACGCTCTCCTCGGCCACCTCGGAGTCTTCCTGACCCCAGGCGGTCGACAGCGAACCGTCGCCACAAACCCAACCCGCGACCAGCCAAGGCACAGCGACCGCCAGGACAAGCAATTTACATCTGGCGCGATCCAGGAGCCCGACCGCCGGCTTCCCTCCGGACGACATGATGCTTCGTTCCCTCCGTCGTTCTCGCATCGAGCAAAGTTTGCCCGACACGCAAATCCTGCCCCGGCTGGTGCTCAGGGGGCGATTCGGTCTGCACGGCTGGTGATTTGGGTTGTCGCGTTAGCTCTAACCAGCTTTCAAATAATATCTTACACAAACGGTGTTAGAGCGGCAAGGAAATGTAAATTGGGGGGGCGCCGCGATCAGCCTGGAGCCAGCCGGGGCTGGACAGGTCGGAATGGGGCGACGGGGGTAGCCCTGCGGTAATCTTGAGAAACAAGCACCTCCCCGCCCGTCAACCCGCGGGCAGGAGCGTGGATTGGGGGGGGGCTACACGGTCCAACTCAATTCTGCGATCCTGACGGCGCGGGCAGCGACAGCGGCCCATTTTTAGCCCTGCAAATACGGGGTGAAATGCAGCTTCGCCCCCCTGACTGCCGAGAAACCCTGGGTTTCCGGCACTTTCTGGCAGTTTCTTGGGAGTTTGCCGCAGTTTTTGGGTTGCTTTTTCGATATTGTTGATTTTAATCATCCCCGTCCACGAACGGACGGACGCGATTTTCTTGTTTCACATTCCCGGAGGGAGGAACCTGTCACCATGGCGAAGGCCGCAGCAAACGCACCCGCTACCAAAAAGGCACCGTCTAAGAGCGAAATCCTGAACAGCATTGCGACTGCCACGAATCTGTCCAAGAAGGACGTGGCGAACGTCTTCGAGGCCCTCGCGGCTGAGATCAAGAAGCACGTTGGCGGCAAGGGCGCCGGCGTCTTCACAATTCCCGGTCTCATTAAGGTCACTCGGAAGAAAGTCGCAGCTCGTCCGGCTCAGAAGGGCGTTAAGAACCCCTTCACCGGCGAATTGCAGGATCGACCGGCGAAGCCGGCCTACAACAAGATTGCCGTCCGCGCGCTGAAAAGCCTGAAGGACATGGCTTAGTCTTTTGAGCCTGCCGCTCGGAAGCAAGGATTTCGCCGCCGCCGAGAAGGCGGAGGTCGATGGCTTGCTGCCGAGCGGCCGGCGTCGTTTTCCACTCGGACCAACGCGCCCCGGCCAGCGGGCTCGGCGCAAGGCGTTCCAGGGCGATTCGCCTGGGGCGCGATGCTCGGCCCGGGCTCACTTAACACTTCTTGGAGCGGGCCTTACTTCTCGGAGCGAACTTTGCGACCAGGGGCTTTGCGAGTCGCGGACTTTTTACGTCCGCCATCCTTACCTGGGGCACGCTTGGCCGGCTTGCAGAGAGCCGCCAATTCGGCGAGCGTGACTTTGGCCAACTGATTCTGCATTTGCCGGGCACTGCGCTCGCAGAGTCCGTTGACAAACTCGATGGCCGGTTTCTGCTGGCGGTTCACCGGCACCAGGCCGCCGCCGCTGGCTCCCTCTTCGACCGCCTGGACGATCTCGAGCAAGCGAATCTGGCGCGAAGCCTTGGCCAGCGTATAACCGCCGCGTGGGCCCGAAATCCCCTGCAACAGACCGGCGTCGACCAGTCGGCGGAGAACACGATACAGAAACCGCGGCGGGAATTTGCAGCCCTGAGAAATCGAGTCGGCCGTCATCGGGCCTTCCGTCACCGCGCCCTGCACCCGCAGGAGAATACCCACGGCATACCCCACCGAACGCGTAAGCTTCATGAACATCTCCTAGGTACCCGCTCCGAGGCAATCAAAGAGCAACGGGCAGGAACCAGGTCGTTGATGACGATTTCGATGGGCCGACGAAATTGCCGCGAAACCACAGCCATAATCCGAGTCGCGCTACGAGCTTGGTCTCCAGCAGCTTACTCGACCGTTAAACTTTGCCCCAAGCTGGCAGCCAAGCTAACCTTTTTATTCCCCAGACGAAAGGGGTTCCTCGAACGACATTGGGCTCGGAGATTCTGAAAACCGGCCAGTCATAATTAAACGTCTGCGCCGCTGGAGTTTATGGCAGTCCGTCCACGCCAGCCTTGGATTGCAATCCCGAAAAAAATCCGGGCGGCCCGGAGCGCGTGTGCAGGATGAACCCGGCGATGAATGCTGCGGGGGGCCGCCCTGGGACATTTCGCGTTCGTCGCGTACATTACTGTGGCTGCTTCCGCTCGGAATTTTGCATGCTCCACGGCAACCGATTTCCTTCGTTCAAGCCTCATCACCTGTTGCGGAATCCGCACGCCCAAACTCTGGCGGCCGTATACCTGCCCGGTGCGAAGTACGCCTATAGTGCCCGGCAGCGTCGGGTGCGCGTCTCCGATGGCGACCAGATTGTTCTGCACGACGACCGTCCGACGAATTGGCAGCGCGGAGACCGGGTCGCGGTTCTTGTTCCCGGCTTGGGCGGCTGCCATAGCAGCGGCTACATGCAGCGCATCGCGGCCAAACTCAACGCCCGCGGAGTCCGCACGTTTCGCATGGATCAGCGTGGCTGGGGAGCCGGTTTCGCGCTGGCGCGGCGGCCGTTCCACGGAGCGCGCTACGCCGACCTGGCAGCGGCCGTGGAATTCGCGGCAGGGTGTTGCCCCGATTCGCCGAGCACTTTGATCGGCTTCTCTTTGGGTGCGAACATCGCCTTGAATCTTTGCAGCCGCTATGACGCTTCGGCCCCGGTATGGCTCGATAGCCTAGTGGCCGTTTGCCCGCCGCTCGACGTCGGCCGTTGCGTGCAGCGGTTGGCGCAGCAATCAAGCGGACTGTACGACAGGCATTTCGTCAGCCTGATGTTGCGCCAATCTGCGCCGGAGGCACCGAGCGGGTCTGGAATCGCCACCGGTCCAGCTTCCGCATCGACCGCGCAACTTGCTGGAATTCGATACCGCGTTCACCGCGCCGGCTGGCGGATTCAGCAGCGTCGAGTCGTATTATCGAGCCGTCAGCGCCATGGAAGCCTTGGCACAGATCCGTCTGCCCACGCTGCTGCTGCGCGCGCAGGACGATCCGCTGGCAATTTGCGACGCCCTGAAACCAGGCGAATCGTCCGCGGCCGTCGAGTGCGAGACCACGTCGCAAGGCGGTCACCTGGGTTTCATCGGCTGCGCGGGGGTCGACCCTGATCGCCGCTGGATGGACTGGCGCGTGGTGGACTGGGTCGCAGGTCGCGGCGGTTGCAGGCCTGGCCAGTAAGAACGCGTCGCGCCTTCGATGCCTTGCAGCGCATCCTGAGGGTTGAAGCGGATCGGCCCGCGAGGAAGTTGGTTGAGCCGCTCGATCGGCTGCTCTGGATTTTCACGAATTGGGCCGCCATAAGGGCGCGTCAACTGTCCCAGCGGGGGAACGTCGACCGAGCCGCCTGGGGCAAGCGACGCGACCAACACGACCAGCGCAACTGATGATCGAGATGCGAAGCGCCATCGGGCATCGATCCTGGTCGACCAATCCGGAACGGAACCGCACTGCGAACGAAATCGCAGGTGTTCGGCCGATTGTCTACCACGGATCGGGCAACTGCAAGCGCGAGGATGGCGGTAATGAGGCGTTTTGCCCGTGCGTACGCAATGGCCGGATCGTGGCCCTGTCGAACCAGGGATCTGCCGGATCACGGAGCGAAGAGGACGGCCACGTAATGATAGATGGCCCAAAAATGGGCGGCGCTGGCGGCAATCACCAACACGTGCCAGACAGAGTGGAAATAACGCATGTAGGAATCGAATTTCAGAAAAAGAGTTCCCACGGTATAGAGCACGCCGCCGAAGAGCATCCACCACAACGCGCCGCTGGGCACGGATTCCATGATTGGCCATGCGGCCGTGATCGGCATCCACCCGAGCATGACATAAGTCCACGGCGACGAGGCGTCGACGCGATGCCGCAGCCAGGTCTTCGACAGGAAGCCCAAAAACGCGACGCCCCACATGGCCGCAAACAGCAGCCACATCCAACCGCCGCGAAGGTACGTCAGCCCGAACGGCGTGTACGAGCCGGCGATCAACAGGTAAATGCAGGCCTGGTCGAGGATGCGAAACAATCGACGCGGCCCAGGCGAGTGGACCGCGTGCGACAAGGTCGAAGCCGCATAGACGGCCACCATCGTCAGCGCGTAAATGCCACAGCCAACCAGCACCCAATGGTCGGGCGACTGCGACGCTTTTTGCAGCAGCACCGCCGAGGCCACGAGGCTCAGGGCGAAACCGGTGCCGTGGGTAATACTGTTGGCGGTTTCTTCGTGCATGGCAAGATCGTGGGCAGTAGGCGGAGGAGCAGTCGGAAGCAGAGAGAGGGCCGAGCGATGGTGCGCGAGCACAATCGTCGAAGCCGCATTCTTCCGGCCGGCAGCGAAATTGGCAAGCGCCCCGCGGGATGATTCGTTGCCAAAATCAGGCCGTGGCGCCGGGACTGCTGATCGCCGCAAGCACGGAGACGCCGTCCTCTTTGCTCAAATCGACGACCGCTTGCGTGCCGATTGAATCGGTATCGTCCCAAGCCAGGACCACGGGCCGGGCATAATGCTCGCCATTGGCCCGGACAACTCTGCCCGTCCGGCCATCGCTGAGCGATACAAACGATCCGACCGGGAACAAAGAGACCGTTTTCAGGAGCGCCCGCACGACCGCGGCATCGTACAACCCGTCCTTGACGCCGCGCAGAATCCGCTCCAACGCATAATAGGGCATCATGCCGGGGCGATGCGGACGCTCCGAGGTCAGCGCGACGAACACGTCGGCCACGGAGGCAATCTTGGCCAGGTCGTGAATCTGGTTTGCCTGACGTCCGCGTGGGTAGCCGCTGCCATTGACGCGCTCGTGCATTTGGTAGGCGACCATCCGGGTGCCGTAGGGCAGCCGGTCCAAGTGGTGCCGCAATAGTTCGAGCGTGTACATCGGATGCTTGGCGATCTCGCGGAAATCGGCGCTTCCCAGCACCCGGCCTTCCTGGTAGTTGATGTGATCGATGCGCAACATGCCCAGGTCGTGGATCATGCAGCCCATCGCCAGTTCCATCAGCGCGAGCGTGTCGTATCCCATGGTGGCGCCGATCGACATGGAAACCATGGCCACGTGCATGCTGTGCCGGCCCGGATAGGCGCCGGTGGGAACACTCATCCCCAGGGCCACGAACAGATCGAGATCTTCGGCGGCGCGCATCAGTCCCTGTTGGGCGACCGCTTCGAGATCCGCGAGGCTGGCGTTATAGCCAGCGGGCACGTGCTCGAAAAATTCGGCCACCTGGGCACTCGACCGTTCGAAACTCTCGACGAACCGCCGTATCAGAGGCTCGCTGAAGACGGAGTCGCGCGGTTTCTGCACCACTTCAATAAAGGGACGTCCCAGGGTGCGGACTTGCAAGTCGGCCCCCTCGCACGCATCGCGGTCCAATTGCCGCGTATAGGAGTTTTCCAGCGGGCAAAGGATGCCGTTGCGGGCCGGCAGGGCAATCTTCGCGATGCCCTGTGGCTCGTAGCGGCGGCTCATCGAGAACAGGTCGAGCGAGGATTGGTTCGGGGTTGGCGCCTGTTGGACTTCGCGCCGAACATTTTCGAGCAACTTGGGCGGCGACTCCTCGTCGAGCAACGCCAGATACCGGGTTTCGCACTGGGCGCAGTGCCACGGAGTGCCGGTTTCACCTTCCTGCGGCAGCCGCAGTGGAAGCGGAGCGCTACAGACAACGCATTGCGACAAACGTCCTGCTAGACGCGTCGGTTTGATTGCCAGGCTTTCCATTTCGCGAGGACCCAATTCCCAATTCCGTTGACCATCCAAATCAAATTTGGGACGCGTTCATGGTCTCATGGGAAAAATTGCTGATTTTTTCGCCCCCCCACGCGGTGTGCCAGGCTGTGCAACCGCTGCAACCGCTCCGGACCGCAATGGTTGACGAGTTGGTGCCCGGCCGTCCCCATCTCAGGCGAACCGCGGTTGGGAGCCGGCGGCCGAAGCCGGCGTCCGGACATTCTCAGTAGCCCTCTCAAAACGAGACGACAAAATGTCGCGACCGGGCCTATGAGGTTGCCAATTGCGCGTGCGGGGACTAGACCGGCCGTCGCCTTTGACTAATCCGGAGGGTTTATCAGAACGCGGCACCGGCTTTGCTGGATTTATCGGAAAACTTTCCGCTTTTGGGGTTTGCAGACACGATTACATTGGAAGAAGACACGCGTGTGCCGGCAATTTGCGTCAGGCGATGCTGGCAGTGCAGGTAATTTGTGAGGGAGGCGAGAATGTTGTTCGGTTGGATGTCGGCATGGCGGAAGAGGCGAGACAAGCGGGCCATCGAAGCGGCCCGGAAGGGTCGCGGCCGGGGCTTTCACAGCCCTCGGTTCGAGTCCCTCGAAGATCGCCATTTGCTGAGCGTGTCGCTGAGCCCAATCACGACGGGGGCGAACAACGGCAGTTCCTTCAACGTGATCGCCGGCAAGGATCTGTATGTCCCGATGACCGGGACCGACACGGGCCAGACCATCACCTACTCCGTGAGCAGCAACAACGCCAATATCACGGCCTCAGTGCTGACGGGCAACCCGACGCTGACGCTCGAAGTCACCGGGGGAACCGGTAGTTCGAGCTTCTCGGGCGCGATGACGTTCCAGTTGTTCCAAAACCTCGCCCCGAACACGGTCGCGAATATTGAGAGCCTGGTAACCTCGGGCGAGTACACGAACGCGGAGTTCTACCGCCTTCTGACTTCGCCGCCGACCCAAGCGATCCAGGGCGGCGTCGGATATTCAGGATCAACCGTCTCCACCCCCACCAGTATTCAGGATGAATACAACAGCGATATCACGTTCAATAGCCCCGGCTTGCTGACCATGGCCAATACTGGTCAGCCGAACTCTGGGTCGTCCGAGGTCTTCATCACCGCGCCCGGCGTGGGCCTGACCGACGAGCCGAATTCGAATTGGAATTTCCAGTACGCGATCTTTGGGCAGTTGACCAGCGGATTCACCATCTATAACGACATTCTCAACTTCAGCAATACATCGCCGATCTCAGGCGTGGGCGGCGTCTCGCCCAACACTCCCATCGTGATCAATTCGGCCAGCATCAGCACCGATACCCAGGACGGTGTGGTGCAGATCTCCGAGCCGAGCGATTACGCCGGTTCGGCAACCATCACCGTGACCGCTTCGGGCAGCGACGGCAGCAGCCAGACGCAAACGTTCTCGGTTACCTCGGCATTGTCTTCGCCCTCGATTACAAGCGGCACCAACCCGATCGCCTTGAGTTCCACGGCCACGGGTTCGAGCACGACGGTAAACACGTCCCAGGGCGTTGCTGCGACGCTCCCCGTGGCGGCCACGCTGGCCTCGAGTTTCCCCATCGGTGCGCTCACTTTGAACAACGGCGACTCGGGCACAGGCACGGTTACCTACAGCTATACGGTGATCCCATCCGGTCAAACGACAGGCGATATTTCGTTTACCAACACCGGCACGTTGAGTGGAGTCAATTACAGCATTGCTCCGAACGGCGCGTCGGCAACTGTAAGCGTCACGCCGACCAGTTCGACAACCTCTGTCAACCTGGTGGTGGCCGTGGAAGTCAATTATGCCATCACCGATACGACCAATAGCAGCGGTGATTCGACGGAGCACTTCATCGACGACCTGCCTTTTGCATTGAGCGTCACCCCTTCGGCGCCGACGGTAACGTCGAGCAGCGGGCAGAAAATCGGCCTGTCGGACGCCTCGAACTCCACTACCACGGTCTCGGTAACCTACAGCGACAGCGACAGCGCTGCTACGGTCAACACCGGCAGCTTCAGCACCGGCAACATCACCGTCTCCAACGGGGCCACGGTTACGGGCGTAACATCGTCTGGCGATACGGCGACGTACACCATCACAGCTCCCAGCGGCACCTCGGGGCCGAGCGCTCAGGGAACCTATACGATCTCCACGGTTGCCGGCAGCGTGACGGACAGCAACGGCAACGGGATCGCGGCCTCGACGCTTTCAGCAACTCTGTTGGTCAATACCGTCGCGCCGACGGCTACGATCGGCCTGGCCAGCGGTCAGGCCAACCCGACGACGACGAGCCCGATCGTGTTCAACGTCTCGTTCGACGAGGCGGTCACGGGCTTCACGAGTTCCGGAGTCACGCTGGGCGGCACGGCGGGCGGCACGCTGGTGGCAACGGTCAAGGCATCCGATTCAACCGGCGAGAATTACACCGTCAGCGTCAGCGGCATGGCCAACAGCGGGACGGTCACGGCTATGGTGAACGCCGCGGCAGCTCAGGACACGTCGGTCGGCAACAATAACACGGCTTCCAACACGGCGAGCGTGAACTTCAACTCGGCTCCGACGGCGGCCCTGGCCACGCCGCTGACGAACATCGGGGCGTCCGACGGCAACGGCACGACCACCACGGTCGAGGTGACCTACGGCGACACGGCCAGTGGCGTGGCCCTGAATACGAGCAGCTTCACCAAAGGCAATATCATGGTCACCAACGGCTCGACGACGGCCACGGTAACCGGCGTTGCTTCGATTTCCGGTGATACGGTGACTTACACCGTCGCGGCCCCCGGCGGCACCTGGGCCGCCGCCGCGCAAGGAACATACACGGTCGCGGTCGTTGCCGGCAGCGTGACGGACGCCAACAGCAACCCCATTGCAGCTTCAACGCTGGGGACATTCGTCGTGGGCACGACGGTGCCGGCGGCCACCATCAGTCTGGCGAGCAGCCAGGCCAACCCGGCCATTTCGAGCCCGATCTTGTTCACCGTCCATTTCAGCGAGGCCGTGACGGGCTTTAGCCTGACGGGTGCGGGAATCACCCTGGGCGGCACAGCCAGCGGCACGCTCGTGGCAACGGTGGCGGCCGTATCGACGGTGCCTTCAGGCGACGTGGCCGGCCAGGATTACACCGTCAGCGTCAGCGGCATGACCAGCACGGGCACGGTCACGGCCGCGGTCAAGGCCGGCGCCGCCCAGGATTCGGCCGGCAACAGCAACACCGCTTCGACGACGGTCAGCGTGCAATTCAACGAGCAGTACTTCAACCTGTCGGGAAAGACACTCACCATCACCGGGACGACCAGCCAGCAAACGTTGCTCATTGAATTCGCCGACGCCACGGACTTCACCGCCCAGATCGGCGGCAGTCGCAGACCTATCAGCACCACCCAGGTATCAACGATCAACTTCAACGGCAACGGCACGGCCGCGACCTTCGTCTTCGCGGCGCCCGGCGCTTCGATGGGCACGGTCAGCGCCTCGCTCGTGCCCGAAGGGGGCGAGATCAAAGGCCCAACTTACACAATTAGCATCAGCGGAGCGGCCACGAATTATTTCTACGGCAATAGCTCCTCCTCGCTCTCGTTCACCGACACCTCGGGGCAAAGCAACACATTCGTGGCCAACAGCAGCTATGCGTACGAGGAACCGTCGAGCGGGAGCAGCTACTTCAACATGGCCGAGAACTTCGGCACCCTTTCGTCGACGGCTGCCGCGGGCAATAACGACACGGCCTATTTCATCTCGGCCTCGGGCGATACGATCGTCGACACGCCGACCTACGGTTCGCTCGCCGCTACGGGCGTGTACTACTCGGCGAACAATTTCCCCACGGTCTACGCCTTCGGCTCCGCCACGGGGGGCGACACCGCCTGGCTCTACGGCACGGCGACGGGCTTCAGCGCGTTTGTCGGCACGACGGCCTACGCCTACATGCAAGGTATCCAGATCGGCAGCAGCGGAAATACCGACTTCTTCAATTCGATGATTGGCTTCCACTCCGTTCAAGGCATCGTGCCCACCGGCGGCTTGGGCACGGCTTCGCTCAGTGGCTTGGGGTCGAACCCTGAGTTCGCCGCCGGAGCTGGCGCCGCGATCATGGTCGGCGGCGGATTCCAAGACAGCATACAAGGCTTCCAGACCATTGTTGTCACTGCCAGTAGTTCGACGAACAGCATCGCCCTGGTCGACGGCATCGCTACACACGGCACTTCTCTCGTCCGCAACAATGGCGTTCCCACATTGGTCGCCGGAAGTTATACCGTGCAGATGACCGGCTTCTCATCGGTTCGGTCGATCAAGAACGTAGGCACCGGATCCGTTCCTGCCACGGCAGCCGATTTCGTGCTGGCTACGATTCAAAACTGGGCCGCCTTGGCAAACGGCTAAAGGCGCGTAAGTTTTCGCAGTACAAACCTATCGGGGCGCGGCCATGTCGTTGGAAAAGCTCGAACACCTGCGGGCCCTGGCCGATTACCTCGGCAAGGAAGTGTACGCATTCGACTACGACGAACCGAGCGGCTATTTCCGGCTCCTGCCTGGTCCGGGGGCGGGCCTGGAGCCACTGGCCGTGTTCGGCGTCTTCACGACCGACGAAGACCGTGATCGAGCCGACAGGCCAGTCGCTACGAATGCTCCTGGACCGGTTCGCTGGCCGTTTCGTGGAACCGAGTTTCACATCTATCGCCAGCCGTGATCAGTCGCAGTCCAAAGCATTGCGCACGACTCGCAACAGATCGTAAGGATTGAACGGCTTCGGCAGCGAGCGGATTCCAATCGACGCGGTGCCAAGCGTCTCAATGGCATCGTTCTCGCTCTCGTAGCCGCTGATGAAGACGACCTTGAGATCGGGACGTAATCGCAGCGCATTTTCAGCCAACTGCCGGCCGCTCATCTGCGGCATGACAATGTCGGTCAGCAGCAGGTCGATTTGTTGAGCTTCGCGACCGAGCACCTCCAGGGCTTCCGGGCCACTGGGGGCGGAAAGCACCTGAAAGCCTCGACCTTCGAGGATTGTGCGAGCCAACTGGCGCACGGCGTCTTCGTCTTCCACGAGCAGGATCGTCTCGTCGCCGCGTAGCAACCGGCTGGTGTCGTCGTTCGTCACGGCCAGGGCCTGGCTCAGGTCCGGTGCCGGCAGGTAGACCTTGAAGGTAGCTCCGGCGCCGGATTGGCTTTCGACTTCCACGAAGCCGCCGCTCTGCGTGACGATGCCGTGGACCGTGGCCAGGCCCAGGCCGGTTCCCTTGCCGGCTTCCTTGGTAGTGAAAAACGGTTCGAAGATGTGCGACTTCACGAGCTCGTCCATGCCGATGCCCGTGTCGCGCACCAGCAACTGCACATAGTTTCCGACGTGTCCTGGCGGACAGACGTTGTGGGTTTCGATCCGCAATTGGCCTCCCGCGGGCATGGCGTCGCGGGCGTTGATGGCCAGGTTGATGACGACTTGTTCCATTTGCCCAGGATCGGCCCGAACCAGGCGGAGTTCGGGGTCGAGCGCGGTTCGCAATTCGATATTCTCACCCACCAGGCGGCCCAATAGCTTGCCGACGTCGCGGACGACGACATTCAAATTGAGCGGTTGTGGGTGGATGATTTGCTTGCGACCGAAGGTCAGCAATTGCCGTGTCAGCGCTGCCGACCGCTGGGCGGCCTTTTCAATCTCCAGGATCATTTCCCGCGGTTGGCCATCGGTCTGAAACTCGTTCAACAACAACTCGCTGTAGCTCAGGATCACCGAGAGCATGTTGTTGAAGTCATGGGCGATACCACCGGCCAACCGCCCGATGGCGTCCATTTTCCGGCTTTGGGCCAGTTGCGCTTCGAGGGCTTTGCGTTCGGTAATGTCGATCCCCATCGCCAGCACGCAGTCTTCGCCGCCGAAATCGATCAATACGGCCGAACACAACACTTCGACATGGCGGCCTGACTTGTCGCGAAACGACATCTCCACGTTGCGAAACCCGCCGTCGTCCAGCAAATCGCCGGCGATCGCTTCGTTGGTGGGGGTCGAAGGCCAGAGATCGACTTCCAGGGCCGTCTTGCCGATCAGTTCCGCGCGGTTGAATCCGTACAATTGAAAGAACGCGTCATTCACATCGATGATCCGGCCGTCGCCGACCGCGCAGATGCAGGTTGGCAGCGGGCTGCGCTGGAATGCCTTGGCAAAGCGGTCTTTGGCCGCCCTGCGTTCGGTAATGTCGCGTACCAAGGCGCAGTTGTATTCCAGCCCCTCGTAGCGAAGGTAGTTGGCCGTCACTTCCACCGGCACATAGCCGCCGTTTTGCCGGCGCACGGACGATTCGAACGATTGCGTTCCGGCTTGCTTGAGCCGCGTCCAGAACTCCATCCAGCCCTCGGCGCGATAAGCCGGGAAGACCTGCTGAATGTTGATGCAGAGCAGTTCGTGCCGGTCGCAACCGAGCAGGCGGCAGGCGGTCTCGTTCACGTAGACGAAGCGGCCGTCGGCATCGCACCAGAATGTGGCGGTGCCGCTGTGATCGACGGCAAACTGCGTGAACCGCAGGGCCCGTTCGGTCTGCTTCAGCTTGTCGATGAGCGTCCAAGCGCCGACCACTTCCAGCACGCCGCCGCTGGCGTCGGCCAGCAGCCGCGCCTCGTCCCGAATCCACAGGTAGTTGCCGTGCGCGTGCCGAACGCGGTATTCACGCACGATTGGTTCCGAGCCTACGGTAACCTGACGCGGAAGACTTTCCAGTTGCGGGAGATCGTCGGGATGGACGTGCGTTTCCCACCACCAGGGATCCAGCATTTCGCTGAGGGAGAATCCCAGCAGCCGGGCGACGTTGTCCGTGACCCAAACCGGCAAGTAGGCATCACCCTCGCGGCGCAACGCGTACAGGATCGTCGAGCTGGCCTCGATGAAGTGCTGCCAACGCTGACGGCTCTGGATCGTGTCGTGGGCCGCCCCGATCGGTTCGGAGCCAGCTTCATTCGCGAAATGCGATGCGTCCATTCTTCGCGAACCTCAAGCCCACGATCAGCATTTGCCGCCTCAGTCACGCCGATGCGGTGTGGTCGCCAGCCGAAAACGTGGCGTTCCCCCCGCCAGCGAACTATTCCGCATTCCGGCGATAAAATCAAGTGCATTTATCCGTTTGCTGCACCGCGCCGAATCGCGGCGCAGGGGCGCTCGAAGCAATTCAAGGCCAGCTATTCTGCATTAGCGAGCACATCGAGCGAACGAACCGAGCCAGGGCCTGTAACGCCTCGTTGCTCGGCGCGGCGTGGGTCGCCGCGTCGAGTTGCCGCTGGGCTTCGAAGAGTGGCCGAATCCCTGCGAACGCGGTTTGCACCTTTGGACTTGCGGCGCAAAACGAGCTGTCGTCTTCGCGTGCTCGCAGGTAATGTTCAGCGGCGGTTTGCAGCTTCCCTTCCGCTGCCAGTAGCAAGCTCAAACTCAACTCGGCTTCGGCGGCCGTTGGCTTCTGTTTCAGCACTTGCTGAAACTGTTCGATGGCATCGGCGTACTGCCCCCGCCTGGCCTGCATCAGCCCCCAGTTGTAATGGGCCTCCGCATAATCCGGAAAACGATGAAGGATCTTTTCGTACAACGCCTGGGCTTCATCGAACTTGCCTTGGGCGACGAGCACGTTCGCCAAATCGATCATCGCCGTGGCCCAATAGGGCAACACTTCCAATGCAGTGCGGTATTCGATCTCGGCACCCGCCCAATCTGCCATTTGAACCCGTTCGTCGCCTCGGCAATGGTAAGCGTCCGCCAGATTCGTCTGGGCAATATCGTTGCCGGTCGTCACTGCCCGCGCACGCTCGAACAACGTAACGCTGTCATGCCAGAAGCCGACCTGGCGCCATGTGATGAAGCAGCAGCTTGCCAGGCAAACGAGCGTTCCCAATCCGCTCGCGACCGTTCGCGCCTGGGATTTGCGCAACAGGTCGGCCGCTCCCCAGGCAAAGAGGATGAACAGGCCGATCGACGGAATGTACATGTAGCGGTCGGCCATGGCCTGGCGACCGACTTGCACGATTCCGATCACCGGCAATAGCGACACCACGTACCACAGCCAGCCGACCAGGACGTACGGATATTGCCGTCTCGCCGCCAGTGCGCCCCAGCAAGCGACGCCGAACAACGCGGTCGCGATCGCGGCTTCGGAATAAAAGATCCACAGCAGATGGGCCGTCCGTCCAGTCACGTACGGGTGAGGGTAGGGGCACGCCAGCCCCAAAGGCACGATCGCGTCGATGAAATACGTCAGGTAACTGAGCGCTGCGTTGGCCGCCCGGACATCTAGCGGCAGGTAATCGAGCCGCGCGATCGCGCCGCCATGCCCTTGCGCAATGACGGTCATGGCCGAGGAAGACATGGCCAACAACAGCACGGCTGCCCAAACCGCGACGATCCATGACCGTCCCACTCCGGCGGTTAGCGGCGAGCGACCCAGCGGCCAGCGGTGGAGCAACAGCAACAGGACCGGGAGCGTAACCAGCATTGGCTTGGCCAGCAGCGACAGCGCGTACCAGGCAACGGCTGCCAGCAGACGCGATCGCGATCCCAGCACGAATCCGCGCTCGTAGGCGCTGATGGCCAGCAGGCCGAACAGCGTACACAACACATCCTTGCGTTCGGAAATCCAGGCCACCGATTCGACGTGCAGCGGGTGCAGGGCGAACAATGCCGCCACCATCGCACTGGGCCATAGCGCCTTGGTCATCCGCTCGAACAACAGGAACAGGAGCACAGTGTTCGCCAGATGAAACAGCAGATTCTCGACGTGCATCGGGCCAGGGCGCAGGCCGAATGCCTGGCTATCGAGTAAATAAGACAGCCAGGTAATCGGATGCCAGTTGGCGAATTCGAACGTCGTGAAGGCCCAGCCGACCGATTTCAGCGACAGCCCACGGCTGACCATCGAGTTGTCGATGATGTACGTAGGATCGTCGAAATTGACGAAATCGAAATCTGCTACCCGGCCGTAGATGACGACTGTCGCCACGACCAGCGCCAGGCAGATCCATCTCCGTCTGTTATCAGCGCTTTCCCCATTCCCCATTCCGCATTCCCCATTCGATCCGCATTCCCCATTGGATTACGGTTGCACGATCACGCGGTCGGCATATCCGAACTCTTTCGCGCACCAGCGCGGGTCGTGAATCTCGAGCTTGTCGCCCGGCTTGGCCAGGGCGTGGAAAAATGCCTCGTACGTCCGATGCGTGGGCGGGATCGGCACACCGACGTACAGTTGGTTTGGATTGTCTAGCGGTCCTCGATACATCGTCGAGGCCACGATCTGTCCGCCATTCCAGGTCGCCACGGGAATGTTCGCCGAATAAAGACAGTAGGCCAGGTACGCATCGACCACGCCCAAGTAATAGCCCAACGGGCTTACCAGCAGCATACACGCCGCGATTTTCGCCGGCCAGCGCACGGCTGCCAGATCGCTCCCAACGCTTTCGCGCCAGGACCAGAGCAGGGCGAAGCCCGCGCCGGCCAAGGCCACATTCCACGGCCAGACGGCCCGATTCCAATCAAAAACGTAGAGCGTGGCGATGATCCCTGCATGAAGCGGCAGCGCCAAGATTGCTGCCAACCGCCGCGTCCGCGGCGACAAAACCAGCAGGCCCAGCAGCATTTCCCCAACGGCCAACAGCAGCGACAGCCAAAACGTCGTGCCAGGGCCGATTTCCGGCAGCATTCGCTGCCACAGCCGGGCGTGCATCATCTCGTAGTAGCCCGCGCTGAAGAGCTTATGAAAACCGCCGAAGAACCACAGGCTAACCAGGTGCATCCGGCCAACGAGTTTGGCGCCGGCGACAGGGAGCGTGGCCAGCATCAGAATCCAGAGCGAGATCAACTCGGGCTGCAACCGCATCTGGTCCATGGCTATGGCCAGGGCCAGCAGCGCGGCATGCAGGGCCACGCCCCAAACCGGCACGACGAGCACCAACGCTAAAGAGGCCAGCAGCGGCCAGCCCATGTCGAACGACCAAATATCCATCGCCGGCAGCATCGGCGGCATCGTTCGGGTGTGCCAGATCGGCCACATGAGCCCGATGGTCACGGCCTGCGCGCCGACCACCAGCCAGCGGAAGAGCAGGGGAGCGAGCGTGGAGGAAGTTCGGAGCATGGCCATCCCGAAAGCGCGCGAAACAACGAATCAACTCTAGCTTTCGATTTGTTCGCGCGAAAGCTCACAACCGGTATTGCCAGATCGAAATGCCCCCCCCGTTCGCCTACAATTGGATCTTGCAGTTCGGCAGGGCCTGCCGGAACCGGCCGATCGCGGCATCACTCAACTTCAGCCCCCGTAGCGACAGCCGCATCAGGTTCGGCATCGTGGCCAATTTTGCCAGGCCGGCATCGGTAATTTGTGTTTGCGAAAGATCGAGTTCCTTCAGCAGTGGCAATGCGCAGCCTTTCCAGCCCGGCGTCGGTAACCGGCGTGATGTTCAGTAACAATGTTTCCATTTGCGGGAAATTCTTGAGCATCGCCAGACCCGCGTCCGTCACGCGGGAGTTGCTCAGGCTTAAGTAGTTCAGGTTATTGAGATCTTTGAGCTGTTCGAAGCCGACATCCGTCACCGGCGGTCGGTTGCCGATCCAGAGCTTCTGCAAGTTTTTCAGACCTCGGATGTTCGCCAGGCCGGGATCGCTGATCTGGGTAGTACTGATGTTCAGCGAAATCAGATTGGTCAGGTCTTTGATGTGCTCCATGCCGGCGTTGGTAAGCGGTGTGGCGTCGAGCCGCAATTCTCGCAGGTTAACGAGCCCTTCCAAGTGCGTCAGATCGTCGTTGTTTAGATCTCCGATCTTGAACAAATCAATCGAGGTCAGAGCAAATGGTTCCGGCGGCAACTCGCTGACTAACTCAATCATCTTTTGCTCGGGCAGCCAGGGAGCCATGATGCCGACCTTGCCCCGCAAACCGAGCACCCATTCGGCCGCTTTGCGATCCCGGGCGAGTTGATCCATGGCATTCCCGCCGGAGCGTCGGCTGCCGCGGGCGGGCGAAGCCGCCGATCCAACGGTTCCAGTCGTCGAACCAAGTTGCTTGAGTCGCTGCTCGGCCTTGGCCTTGGCCAGTCCCGTTAAGGCCGGAGCCGCCTGGGTGTACCAGTAACGCGCCACCGGCTTGAAGATCGGCCTTCGATCTCCCCTTGGCCGCGTCGGCGGCCTGGGCCCAGGCCTCGCCAAGCTCCGCCTGCCCGGCGGCATCCTGCGGATTGGCCACGCTCTTCGCCGCCAGATCTTTCAGCGTGGCATCGCTGCCGCGAGCCAGGTGCGCGAAGCCTTCGGCCCAGTCGCCCTTGGTAAAGCACAAGTACCGGCCCAGCGCCAGGTTGGCCTCGGGATCGTCGGGCGTCTTGGCCAGCGTGGCCTGTGCCCCTTGGGCGGCATCCCATTGTTGCTTGAGCGTTGCCAGGCCCTTATTTCGATCGATCGCCGTTTTGAGCGTCGCGGAGTCTTTCGCCTTGCGGGCCGCGGCCAGCGCCACGTCGCTTAGTCGTTTGGCCAACGGGAACGCGTCCGCTTCGAGAGCTTCGTCCAGGTGTTCCAGCGCCACATCAGCGATCGCTTTGAAGGCGGACGACGGATGTGATTTTTGAGCCGATTTTTCTAAATCATCCGCCAACAGTTCCAGCGGATCGACCTGGAATCGACTCCCCAAGTCGCTGACCAGCCGCACCGACAATCCGGCGTCGGCCGCGTCGGCAGCCAGGACCCGCGCTTCGCCAATCAAGGCGAACATCGCGGCCGCATCATCGCCGGTTTCCTGCGCCTGCTTGAGTAACTTCTCGGCCAGAGTGACCTTGTCCTCCGCTTTCTTGGCCGCGGCGAAATCGTCTTTGAACACGTCTTTCAACGTGGCCAGGGCCTTCTGTTGGTCGGCGGACGATGGGACTGGTAGGCGATTCAAAGTGCTGAGCGGCGCGATATTCGTCGGCGTTGTTGCCGCAACATTGCTCGCCGCCCCTTGCGACCAATCAATCTTGCAACCCGGCAGGGCGGTTTGTAGCGTTTCGTAGCCAGCCTGGGTTATTTGCGTATCGGTGATTGCCAGTTTTTGCAGCGATTTCAGCGCGGCCAGCTTTTCGACGCCGCGGTCAGTGATATTATCGCGCCGCAACTCAAGCATACGCAGCGCCGGCATCCCGGCCAGGATCCCCAGGCCTGCATCCGTGACGCGAGTGGCGCTAAGAAACAATTGGGTCAAGGTGCTGCACTTCTGCAATGGTTGCACCCCGGCATTGCTAACAGATGTGTATTCCAGATTCAGACCAGACAGCGGCAGGCGAGCCAAATGCGCGAGCCCTGCGTCAGAGATGTGAGTTCTCAGTAGAAACACCATGCTTAAACTCTTCGAGCGCGCAAGGCTCTGCGCCCCTCGGTCGCCAATCGCAGTATTATTGCCGTAAAAAATTCTCAGTCGCGGCAGATCGGCAATCTGCTCGACGCCGGCGTCTCCCACCGTAGTATCTGAAACGCCGAGCGTTGTCAGAGTCGTCAGCGTGCGCACCTCGTCCATCCCTCGATCCGTCACGGCGTCCCCGGTCAAATCCAATCGGTCTATACGACTGAGGCCCCGGAGGACGGCCAGCGACTGGTCGTTAACCCGCGGGTTATTGCGGATTTCGATCGTATTCACCGTGAAAGGAAGTGGAGGGAGCTGGTCGGCCCGGGTAATTTCCACCGACTTCGCTGCAGCTATTTGCACGAACAGCTTGGCCCCGACGCTCAACGCCCACTCGGCCGTGCGCCGTTCAACAGCCGGATCGAGCGGCGCCGCGGCGGGCGGTTCGCCCGAGGCTGCCTCCAACCCGCCTTTTGCCGGCGACCATTCGATTTTGCAGCCTGGAAGCGCCGCCCGTAGTGCGTCAATTGCCGACTCGCTATAAGGACCTTCGAGCTGGAGTTCCGTCAGGCTTGCGCAGCGTGGCGAGGTTCTTGAGTCCGGCGTCGGTGACGCCGCGTTTTTCTAAGGTTAAGAACCTCGAGGTTGACCAACCTAGTCAACTCGGCCAGTCCGCGGTCACCGATCGCAGTGCCGCTGGCCCCGAATTGAGTGAGCGATGTGAGATGCCGCAGACGAGCAAGGCCGTCGTCCGTAACCGATGTCTGGTGCAGCCACAGCCGATCAAGGCCGTGCAGCCCTTCCAGATGCGCTAGCCCGGCATCGTCAACCGCGGGGGTATTGCCGAAGCTCACGCGCGTCAGCGTAAACGGCCCCGCAGGGAGGTCACTTGTTTTAACGACAAACAGCGACGTGCCACCCTGCGAGGCAATCGTCAGCTTGCCGCCGAGGCTGAGGGCCCATTCGGCCGCGCGCCGCTCGGCGTCTGCACCGCCCGGCGCCGCGCGGCGGCGAGTTCGGCAGCCGGCCGGTATTCTATCTTGCAATTGGGAAGCGCAGCCTGCAGGGCGGCAACACCTGCGGCAGTCGCCCGCGTTTGTTCCAGGGTCAACTTCTGTAGGCTTTTCGCGGTGGCCAGCAATCGGAGTCCCTCGTCGCCGATCTGTGAACGGCCAATCACGAGATGGTTTAATTTGTTGAAGCCTGTGATCGTCTCAATGGCTTGATCGGTGAGATTCGGCCCGCTGATTACCAGGAAGTCTAATTCGACGAGCGGTTTCAGTTGAGCCAGGCCGGCGTCGGTGACGGAAACGCCGCTCATGGCAAGGCTGCGGAGCTTGGTGAGCTTGGCAAGATACTGCATGCCGCGGTCATCGACTGCGCTTGACCCACCCAGCGCCAGGTTTGTGAGATTGGTTAATTCGCCGACGGCCTCCATACCATCGCTGGTGATTTTCGTGGTGTCGAGCCCCAGGTTCGTTAGTCCAAAGAGACCTCGCAGTTCGCGATAGCCTGCGTCGGTGAGCTGCGTCTTGGCAAGGTTCAGGAGCGTGAGCGTCTTCATTTGCCGAATGCGCTTCATCGCCGCGTCAGTGACGGATGTGCGATCGAGAATCAGCCCTTCGATGTGCTCGAGCCCATCGAGTTGCGCCAGCGACTCGTCGGTGACGTTGGAATTGCCTGCCTTGTTCCAGAAATCGACCGTGACCAGCCGAAACTTCTCGTTCGGCAGTTCTTCAATTCGCTCAATGACTTCTCGCTTCGTCCCGTTGCCACGAATGACGGTCGGGCGTCCGCCCGAACGGATGGTCCATTCCGCTGCTTGCCGGTCGCGATCCGCGGCCATGACGGGCGTGCTGCTGTTATTTGGCGCGGCTGCCGCAGCGACCAGCGGCTCAAGCTTCACGGCGATTCGATTGGGCTCGCCTTCATGGATCACGAACTCTTTCGCAGAAACTTTGAACCCGCCCTTGCGGCACTTCGAGCGTGTGCTTGCCGGCGTCGGCACGGACCTCGACCACTTCACCGCCGTCCGCAGGATCCAAGGTCAATGTTTGCTTCCCATCGAGCGTCACCTCGGCGCCCGGCTGATCGACTTCAACGACGACCGTTCCGGCCGGCGTTTCGTATTTGAAGATCACGCCATACAGCACATAGCCGCCCAAGCCCAGCGCGAGCAACGCCGCCGCGGCGATTCCGCCCCAAATCAAACCTCGCGATGATTTTTTCGCAGCCCGGGCACGTTTGCCGCTGGCTGTGCGAGTATCTGCCACAGGTTTCGGTACTCGCTGTTCCCTTGGGCAGCGCCGCGGCGGCGGGAATTGGCAACGGAGCTTTGCCCCCTTGCACCGCTTCCATCGCCGCGCGGGCGTCGCTCATTGACTGATACCGCTCAGCCGGGCGTTTGGCGACCATCTTTTGATACACAGCGTCCAAGTTGGCCGGCACTTCGGGCCGCGCCGCCGCGAGCGAAGGAATCGCGGCCTCGCGGTGCGCCAACAGCTTCTTCATCACCGTGTCTTCGTCGAACATCCTCTTGCCGGTCAGCAGGTAGATAGAGCGTGCAGCCCAGGCTGTAGATGTCGCACGATGGTCGGCGTGCTTGGTGTCGATCGCCTGCTCGGGAGCCATGTAATCGATCGTGCCCATGATGTTGCCGGTGTTCGTCAGGCCGTCGTTCGCCGCGTTGCCCAGCGGCTGTCGATGCGCGCCAGGCCCATGTCGAGAATCTTGACCGTCCCTTCTTGTCCACGCAGCAGGTTCGCCGGCTTGATATCGCGATGGATGACGCCCTCGGCATGCGCATGGTCCAGGCCGCGCGCCGCCTGCAGGATGTAATCGACGGCCTGCTTGATCGGCATCGGGCCGCCGGTCTTGATCACGGCCGACAGGTCGCTCCCCTCGACGTACTCCATCACCAGGTAATGCATGCCGTCGTGTTCGCCGGCGTCGTAGGCCGTGACGATGTGCGGATGATTGAGCCTGGCAGCGGCTTTCACCTCGCGCTGAAATCGCTTGACGGCGTCGGCGTTCTTGCTGAAGGCGTCGGATAGCACCTTGATTGCCACGATGCGATCCATGCGCCGTGCCGGGCCTTGTATACTTGGCCCATGCCGCCGGCGCCGATGCGGTCGAGCACGACATAGTCACCGAATACCAGTCCGTGGAGTTTATTCTGAAATACGGCGGTGGCCTGGTAGCGGGTGAGCTTGCCTTGCTGCACCAATTCGCGCGCCAGCGCCGTGGCATCGGCCGGTTGCTTATCGGCCGGCAAGCTGGAGCGGAACGCTTGCCAGTCGGCGGCTGACATCAGCCCGCTGGCGGTCAGTTGCGCGACGAATGTTTCCAGCGTCGGCGTGGCGGTTGCTGGCTTCACATCGGCTGACTTGGCAACGGCCGCACGTGCGGAGACGGGGCGCGGAGCAAGCGTGTCTTCGGGCTGGCCCGAGACCGAAAGCGTCTGCGGAGCGACCGGCTTCGACAGCCAATCGGTGGCCTTCATCGCTTGGACCCAAGATTGAAATTCGCTGAACAGTTCGGGGGCGTCTTTGCAGAGTTCGGCTGCCGACGGCTCGACGCCTTGGGCTCGCAACTCCTCCCAGCGATCGACCAATTCTCGCAATCGCTTTTCGTGCGTTTGCTCCGCCATAACTTGATCTCCTTGAGCCGCACGTCCGGCGCGTGACCAATTGCGAAATACTATTTAGAACTCAGTAAACAGGCTCCGCCCAGCACAATCAACGGCGACATTACAGAACTTTCACGTGCCGCAGTCGCGCTACCCGGCCAGTGGTTCGCCATGCAGCGCACGAAATAACAGATAGCGCGCCGATTGCCAGCGGCGTTTGACGCTGCGGATCGAGATGTCGAGCACATCGGCCGCTTCGGGCTGGCTGAGTCCGTCGTACCACAGCAGGCCGAAGACTTCACGCTCGGCCTCGGGGAGCGTTTCGATGCACTCGTGGAATGCGGCCCACTCGGCGTAATCGCTCGGCTCGGTAGTATCGACGAAGCGTGCCGAGCCGCTTGACGCGGACAGCGCACCGCGCGATTCATGATTGGCGCCCAGCCCCTGCGGCCCGGCGTACTTGCGGGCCAAGTCGATGAGCACCCGCCGCACCTGGGCCGCCGCCAGGTTGAGAAAATGCCGAGGCGAATCGGGCTGCACGCTTCCCAGGCTGCGATGTAATCGGACCAAGGCTTGGTTGAGCACGTCGTCGGTCTGTTCCCAGCGTCCCACGCCCGGGAAATTCTGTAGCATGCGGTGCGCCAGCGCGCGAACCCGCAGGTTGGCCTGTTCGATAAGCAGCTTCGCGAGCCGCTGGATCGCCAGCCGAAAGCGCGGCCAGGAGCTGTTCCAAACGCTTCGAATCGCCCGGCGCATCAGCCATGGGAGTGGAGCAGCAAAGATGTTTGGCAGCATGAAATTACGCCGGATTATAGCGCCGCCCACAGGATCGTTCGCAAATTCGTTCCACTTAAGGAAATGCGTGCGCCGGCCGCGAGTAGGGCCAGGAAAAACGGGGACGATTGCCGTATAAGCCGTATAAAATGCCCACGGACCAATTGGCCTGCGAGCCGCGTGGGTCTCAAGCGACGCCCTGGAAATGCCGATAGTTGATAGTCCCCCGACATCAGCAGCGAGCTATCGCAGCCGTGGTGTCGGTGAGGACGAAAAGAGAATACCAGAAAACTCGGCTTGGCCCCCTTGTGCCCCGTGGCGGTTCGGCTAGACTTACGCATTCCCACTTAGGACGGGAGAAGCAAGCACAAAAGGGATTTGAAAGCGAATTGTGGGTGTCGAAGTCGCCGAGATTTATCCGGCAAAGCCTTTGACACGATGGAAACAAATCGCTAGATTGGGACTTTTCGCCCCAGGGTTCAAGTTGATCCGATTGCCCCGGGTGGTCAAAGGGCGCGTTCACGGTTATCCCCATTTTTTGGGGCGATTGTGGTGAACTCGGCCTCTGTCGACCCGGCAGCACGAGTCAGCTTCTTCCTGTTGGGGGAAGGCTGACTTTGTTTGTTCTTTGACAATTTGGTTGTTGGTAAGAGTGGCATCTTGATGAAGCTGTTCGTAGGCCTTTGGGCCTATAGAGCTGTTCTTCACGGCACTTAGATCGTACTGGGTGACATTCGGCTGAAGGCATTGCGTTGCCAGATGCAGGTTCAGATGATGGACCAAGGATCGTTACCGGGCAGCCCGTCTAGCCACGCGAGGTCGTTCAAAATGTGTGGCGCACATTCGTCGAGTGCGTTTTCAAGATCTGCTTCACTGTTCGGCGGCAATGCAGTTTTGCAGTGCTGGGGGCGGTGATGGTTTGCGAGAGCTTTCGATAAATGTGGTCAAGCTACTAAGGGCACGTGGGGGATTTCTTGGCGTCAGGAGGCGAAGAAGGGCGTGGAAGACTGCGAAAAGCTCGGGGGAGCTGTCAAACGAGTTTTGATCCCGAGATTCCCGAACTGACGTACGCTGAATCCATAGGCGTACGTTGCCAACGCGGGAAACTGAAACATCTCAGTAACCGCAGGAAAAGAAAGAAAAATCGATTTCCTCAGTAGCGGCGAGCGAACGGGAAACAGCCCAAACCGCGGAGGTTTTCCTCTGCGGGGTTGTAGGGCTTCTCACATGGGAGTTACAAAGCTATTCGCTAGCAGAATTCGCTGGAAAGCGAAACCACAGAGGGTGACAGTCCCGTAAGCGACAGCGGCTTAGCCTCCCGAGGAGTACCTGAGTAGGTCGAGCCACGTGGAATCTCGACTGAATCTACGGGGACCATCCCGTAAGGCTAAATACTACCTGACGACCGATAGTGAACTCAGTAGGGCGACTGAAAGATGGGAAGAACCCCGGCTAGGGGAGGTACTGAACATGAAACCATGTGCCTACAAGCTGTCGGAGGGCTATGCTCCGCAAGGAGAATGCCTGACGGCGTGCCTTTTGCATAATGATCCGGCGAGTTACCGTCAACGGCAAGGTTAAGATCTTCAGGATCGAAGCCAGAGGGAAACCGAGTCTGAATAGGGCGACATTGTCGTTGGTGGTAGACGCGAAACCGCGTGAACTACCCATGAGCAGGTTGAACCGCGGGTTATACCGCGTGGAGGACCGAACCCACTTGGGTTGAAAACCGAGGGGATGACTTGTGGGGAGGAGTGAAAGTCTAATCAAACGCAGAGATAGCTCGTTCTCTCCGAAATAGCTTTAGGGTTAGCCTTGCGCCACTACGCATCGGGGGTAGAGATACTGAATCGGCTTGAGGGTCCTTCCAGACTACTCTGCTGAACCAAACTCCGAATACCGATGCGACTATCGCAGGAGTCAGTCCGCGAGGGATAAGCTTCGCGGTCGAGAGGGAAACAACCCAGACCATCTGCTAAGGTCCCAAAGTAGAACTTAGTCACTAAGGAAGTTGAGTTGCTGAGACAGCCAGGATGTTGGCTTAGAAGCAGCCACCATTTAAAAAGTGCGTAATAGCTTACTGGACGAGCAATTCTGCGCCGATAATGAACGGGAGTAAGTTCTACACCGAAGCAATGGATTAGGCGAACCTGCGGGTTCGTTCTAGTGGTAGGAGAGCGCTGTAGACCAGATACAAGCCATACCGTAAGGAGTGGTCGCGGGGTCTACAGGTGATTATGCCGGAATGAGTAACGATAAAGCAGGTGAGAATCCTGCTCGCCGAAAGCCTAAGGTTTCCTGGGGAAGGTAATTCCGCCCAGGGTTAGCCGGTACCTTAGTCGAGGCCGAAAGGCGTAGACGATGGATAGCAGGTCAATATTCCTGCGCCACTCGAGTGGACCGATGAGGGGACGGCGTCGTAACGGTAAGCGGTACGATTAGAAATGTCCGTAGCCGCATCTTCGGTGGGGGATAGGTAAATCCGCCCCTATAGCCGAGGGTGTGTCTCGACCGCGTTTATGTTCGGGAAGTTATCTGCGCAACGTCCAAGAAAAGCCTCTAAGGGTTGAAGCTCGAGTGACCGTACTAAAACTGACACAGGTAGGCGAGACGAGTAGTCTAAGGCGCTTGGGAGAACGGTGGTTAAGGAACTCTGCAAATTGACCCCGTAAGTTCGCGATAAGGGGTGCCCTTGGAGGTGCAAGCCTCTGGGGGTCACAGTAAATCGGCTCCAGCGACTGTTTATCAAAAACACAGGACTCTGCTAACTCGCAAGAGGATGTATAGAGTCTGACGCCTGCCCGGTGTCGGTAGGTTAAGGAAGAGGGTTAGCTCGCAAGAGTGAAGCTCGCGACCGAAGCCCCGATAAACGGCGGCCGTAACTATGACGGTCCTAAGGTAGCGAAGTTCCTTGTCGGGTAAGTTCCGACCTGCATGAATGGCGTAACGACTGGAGCACTGTCTCAACCACCGACCCGGTGAAATTGTAGCCGTGGTGAAGATGCCACGTTCCCGCAGCAAGACGGAAAGACCCCGTGAACCTTTACTGTAGGCTGATATTGGGCTGAGACACATCTTGTGTAGGATAGGTGGGAGGCTTTGAAGCGGGTACGCCAGTACTCGTGGAGCCAACGTTGAAATACCACCCTGGATATGTTTTAGTTCTAACCCCGATCCCGTGAATCCGGGCGGGGAACAGTGTCAGTTGGGCAGTTTGACTGGGGCGGTCTCCTCCAAAAGAGTAACGGAGGAGTGCAAAGGTACCCTCAGCCTGGTTGGCAATCAGGCTTCGAGCGCAAAAGTATAAGGGTGCTTAACTGCGAGACCAATAAGTCGAGCAGATACGAAAGTAGGCTTTAGTGATCCGGCGGTGCTGGATGGAAAGGCCGTCGCTCATCAGACAAAAGGTACTCTGGGGATAACAGGCTTATCGCTTCCGAGCGTCCATAGCGGCGAAGCGGTTTGGCACCTCGATGTCGGCTCATCACATCCTGGGGGTGAAGAAGCTCCCAAGGGTTTGGCTGTTCGCCAATGAAAGTGGTACGTGAGCTGGGTTCAGACCGTCGTGAGACAGGTCGGTCCCTATCTACTGTGGGCGCACGAAACTTGCGGAGGTTCTTCTTTAGTACGAGAGGATTTGGAAGGACGTTCCTCTGGTGTTCCAGTTGTCACGCTAGTGGCACGGCTGGATAGCTAAGAACGGAAAGGATAAACGCTGAAAGCATATAAGCGTGAAGCCCGCTCCAAGATCAGGTTTCGTAAGGACATTAGTCCGAAAGTCCCCTGGAAGACGACCAGGTTGATAGGCCGGATGTGTACGCGCAGCAATGTGCTCAGCTAACCGGTACTAATGGACGAATGCTTGACCACATTTATTGAACGCTCTTGGTTCCCAGTTGCGAACCGAGTTCAGCCGTGAAATCAAGTGCCACTCTGTACCAACAACCCTTTGTATACCAGAGAGCACTTTGTATATACCCGAGCGAGCGTGGGTTTTATCGCCCCGCTCGTCTCCTTTCCGGCGACCATATCGGGAAGGTCACACCCGTTCCCATTCCGAACACGGTAGTTAAGCTTTCCGAGCCGATGGTAGTACCAAAAGTGCGAGAGTAGGTGTTGCCGGATTTTTTACACCAAAAGCCCGGTGCTGTCCTACAAAGACAGCGCCGGGCTTTTTTATTGCGCCCCGTTGCCGCTCGGTATTCTGCCACGCATAATTCGGGTACTTCTTCTTCGCCCCCGTTTTTTTGAATGGGTCTGACGTTCGTCGTGGGAACCATGACCTGTCCGACGGCCAAGTCGCGGCAGGTGCAGTTTCTCATCGATAGTGGCGTCGAGCTATTCCCTGCTTTCCAACGATGTTTGGCAGGATCTCGAACTGAAGGCCAAACGCACAGCTCAGCTTCTCGTGGGCGGACGGCACGATGATCCAGCGCGACATGTCCGAATGCCACATCGCGATCGCCGGCGAGGACGGTCATACGCCTGTCATCCTCGGGGAACCCGGCGACGACGCGCTGCTGGGAGCCGTCACGCTTGAAAATCTCGGACTGGCGCTCGACCCGTTCAAGCGCACCCTGCAGGCGATGAAGCTGCGATTGGGTTGATCCAGAGGATCGCCCCGTCAGATCATGTAGTACCAATCCTGCTTGTTGTCCAGGCTCTGTCCTTGCCGGGGGCAGCCCGGGCAAAGATCGTTCTGGACAATTTCATAAGCCCGCCGGACCGCGGCCAGCGTCGCCGACCAGACGACGCCTGTTTCGCGAAATACCCGGTCCTCTCCCAAATGCGCTGCGATCCCGCTGGAATCGAGCGCTTTCGCCAGGTCTGGATGAATTCCGCAAAGCAGCACGGTAATGCCCTGCGATTCCACACGGCGAATGAATTTGTCCAGCAGATTCAGGCAGACCGCATCGGAATTTCTGGCCCGCTTGAGCCGCAGCACGACGACCCGCATTCCCGGCTGGATTGCCTGTTGGATTTCGTCAAAGTGTTCTTGCAAGTCGGGCGCCGCCCCGAAGAACAGTTCCCCTTCGAAGCTGTAGATCAGGATCCGGGCGCACGGCACGTCTTCGGCGACGCGTTCCCGAATCACGCGCTGGGGTGTCAGGATCAATTCGGTCAGATGCACTCGGGCCGCGCGGGGAACATACAACACAAATGAGAGAAATACGCCGATCAGCACGCAGAACTCGACGGAAATAGCCACGGCCGAGACCGCGGTCAGCAACACGATGGCGGCGTCGAAGCGCGTGGCGCAAAGATAATAGAACAACTGTTGCCGGTTAATGAGGTTCCAGGCCGAGAGGACCAGGATGCCCGCCAGGCTGGCCTTGGGGATGTATTGCGCGTAGGGAGCAAACAAGAGCACGGCGGCGGCTACGCCTGCGGCCGAAATCACTCCCGACCATTGCGTCACGGCTCCGGACTGCAAATTGACCGTTGATCGGGTCAGCGATCCGGATCCCGGAAAGCACTGAAACAAGCTGCCGGCCAGGTTCGCCAGCCCCTCGCTCAGGCATTGCTGGTTAATGTCGAGCTTTTGTTCCGTTTTCGCGGCAATGGCCTTGGACATGGCAATTGCTTCCAGCAAGCCGAGAACGGCGATTGCCAGGCTGCTGTCGGCCAGTTCGCGAACCTGGCTCCAACTTACGACCGGAAGGCGAAAATGCGGCAATTCGGGCGGGATTGCGCCCACGACCTTGACCCCCTGCCGGCTCAGGTCGAATGCCCAAACAATCGCCGCCATGCCAATCACCGCCAACAAGAATTCGGGAAATCGCAGTCGCAGCCTCGAATTCGCGAAGTGAATGCCCAGCACCAGGGCAATCGTGCCCAGGCCCACCAGGATCGTGGTGGGGTTGCTCTCGCCGGCCTGGGCCAGCGTCAACCACAGGCGTTTGAGGAAATGATCTTCGCCCGAACCGCGGGCCGGCAGCCCCAACAGGTTTTTCAACTGATCGAGCACGATCAGGCAGCCAGCCCCCAGCGTAAAACCGACAATCACGGCATGAGAGATGTACCGCGTCAGGTCTCCCAGTCGCAGCAGGGTGATCGCGGTTTGGATGGCTCCGACGAGCAAAGCCAGCAGAAAAGCCGCCTGCAGCCTTTCGTCGCCGGTGTACATGGCCAAGGCGCTGAACACGGCAATCGAAATCGCGTTGGTCGGGCCATTGATCAATTGTTTGGAGGAACAAAAGATTGCGCCGACCGTCGTCATCACAATCGCGGTGTACAGTCCGTACTGTGGCGGCAGACCGGCGATCTGGGCATAGGCCATCGATTGCGGGCACCGCGACGGCGGCGACGGTCAGTCCGGCCACGGTGTCGGCGCCGAAAGCGCGCAGCGAATAGGTTCTCAGCGAATCCAGAGCGGGCAGGCACTGGAAAGCCATCGCGGCCAGCTTTGACGGCCGGCCGATTGGACCTAGGACACCGGCGTTGGAATCGTCCGGGGCAGGGAAGCGATGAGGTGACGGCCTGTGCATCTCGCTTCCACGACTGGTTTAAGAATGGTTCGCGATTCCGTGCCGATGTCCGGCAGGCCAACGCACGCACTGCAGCAACCGGATCCTGCGGCTAGCCGCGGGAATTCGGCCGTTTGGCAGCGATACTATAGCCGGCATCGCCCCTGGAAGACGAGGCGGAAACCAAATCCAGGCTCGGCCTCGCGTTCACGACCGCCCCGATACCCCCCCGATGCGAGCCTTGTCCTGGCCGGGGGGGGTGTCTCCCTGCCGCGTGGAATGGTTACGGCCGAGCCGCGGAATCTGACGTCTAACGATTATGCCGGTTTTGCTTAGGACTCGTCCTATTCCGCATAAAACGCTCCGGAATTGTGGTTGCGATAATTCACCACGGCAAGCACTGTGGAAAATACAGCTCGCGCTGTGGGGCAATGATTGCCCAGCCGCCGCAATCCTGCGGCGATCGCTGTTGCGGAAGCTCCATGCGCATGCGCAAGGAAGCATTTCCGACGAGGGGGGCCAAGAGGCTCGTCGGCCAGTGCCAAGTGGCAGCCAACGAACGCATCAGGCGTTCAATAGCGGACTACGGAAAAACAGAGAAGAATCATGCACCAGAATGCATTCGTGTCGGTGGCCTCGTTTAGTTCGATTTCGTCGCGCATCGCGGGCCACGCGCTGAGCGCGCCGCATCAACTCGCGATCGCGGATGGTAACAGCCAGCTCACCTTCGCAGAACTCGAACAAAAGAGCAACCAGCTCGCCTGGCACCTGCGGCAGTTGGGGGTCGAACCGGACTGCTGCGTGGGCCTGTTCCTCGAGCGTTCGGCAGACTTCGTCGTTGCCGCTCTTGCTGTTCTGAAGAGCGGAGCGGCGTACTTGCCGCTGGACGCGAACGCGCCCGCCGATCGAGTGGAGATCATGCTCACCGACGCTGCCGCGCAGCTGGTGCTGACGCACCGCCAGAAGACTCGCGACTGGCCGAACGGCCGCTGGCGCGTCCTCGATATCGACACGCTGGAACCGGGGCCAACCAAGCCGCTCGATTTCGAGCCGAACGCAGATAGCCTGGCCTACGTCATCTATACCTCGGGTTCGACGGGTCGGCCCAAGGGAGTCGAAATCACGCATGCGAACCTTTGCAACCTCATCGACTGGCACCAGGCCGCGTTCGGTGTCACGCCGGCCGACCGCGCCAGCCAGGTGGCTGGCCTCGGATTCGATGCCACGGCCTGGGAGGTCTGGCCTCATCTGGCGGCCGGCGCGAGCGTGCATTTGGCCGACGAGCTGACGCGTCGTTCGCCACATGCGCTTCGCGATTGGCTGGTCGCCGAGAAAATCACCATCGGCTTCATTCCCACCGATTCTGGCTGAACAGTTGCTCGCATGCGGATTGGCCGTCCGAAACTTCTCTGCGGACATTGCTCACCGGCGCCGACGTGCTGCATCGCCGCCCGGTTGCAGGACTGCCGTTCGTCGTAGTCAACAATTATGGTCCGACCGAATGTACCGTAGTATCCACGTCGGGAACGATTGGCCCGGACGCGGAAATCTCCGGGCCACCCTCGATTGGCCGGCCGATCACGCAACGCGACCGCGTTGATTCTCGACGAGAACTTGCGCCCGGTGAATTGGGGCGAAGCCGGAGAACTGTGCCTGGCCGGCGCTGGTCGGCCGCGGCTATCGAAATGCTCCCGAATTGACGGCCAGCCGCTTCGTGACGTATTCGCCCGCATCCGGCTCTCCGATGCGCATCTATCGGACTGGCGATCGTGCTCGGCTGCTGCCCAGCGGCGAGATCGCCTTCCTGGGTCGACTGGACGAGCAACTGAAAATCCGCGGCTATCGCATCGAGCCCGGAGAAATCGTCGCCTGGCTCGACCGCTACCCGGGCGTGGAAGCCAGCGCCGTGATTGCCAACGAAAGCGAGGCCGGCCCGGTGTTGGTCGCCTATATCGTGGCGGCCCATGACGCCAAATTAACGACCACTGAACTGCGAGAGTTTCTAGCTATGCGATTACCCGACTACATGATCCCCGGGCAATTCCTCAAAATTGCCGAGCTGCCGATCACTCCCAACGGAAAGCTGGACAAGCCGGCGCTGCCCGCGCCCTCGCCCGAGACGCTGCTGCCCAGCCGTGCTCCGACCAACATGGACGGTAGCCTAGGCGACGGCGTGCAACCCAAGCTGGCTGCGCTGATCGCTTCGCTGTTGGGCCAGCCCTCGATCGCCCCGGAGGATAACTTCTTCTTGATCGGCGGCCATTCGATGCTGGCCGCTCAACTCGTCGCGCGGGTTCATGATCTGTTCGGCGTGAAACTCACGCTGCGGCAACTCTTCAACGCTCCGACCGTCGCCGCGCTGTCGGCCGAGATTGCGGGCCTCATCGGCAAAGGTTCCAATGCCTGACACGTCCACAGAAGCTCCGTTGAGCCTGTACCATCTCCTCAATCCGGAGGTGTTGGCCAATCCGTATCCGCTCTACCATCGCCTGCGTTCGGAAGACCCGGTCCATTGGGATCCCTATCTGCACGCCTGGATCGTGACGCGCTACGAGGACGTGATCACGGTCCTCACGCGTTTTTCCGCGGAACGTGCGCCTTCGCCGGAATACTTCGAAGCCCTGGGGCGCCCGAAGTGAGCCCGATTGCGAAGGTCATGGTCAAGCAGATGCTCTTCCGCGACGGCGCGGCGCATGCGCGCTTGCGGAAGCTCGCAGCGGGCGCCTTCATGCCCGCGCGCGTGCGCGTGCTACGTGAGTTCATCCAGGAAACAGCGACGCGTCTGATCGACGACGTGCAAGCCCGCGGCTCGGGCCGGATGGACTTGCTCGCCGATTTCGCCGAACCGCTGCCCGCCATCGTCACGGCCGACATGCTGGGCGTGCCGGTCGAGGATCACGAGAAGTTGAAAGACTGGTCGGTTACGTTCGCCGAGATGCTGGGGAACTTCCAGCACAACCCCGACCGGCTGCCCGGCGTGCTGCGCGCCGTCGAGAGCCTGAGCGCCTATTTCCAGAACGCGATCCGCGAGCAACGGATCAGGCCACGCGAAGGGCTGATCCATACGCTGATGACGGCGACCGTCGATGGCGACCAACTGACCGACGAGGAAGTGATCGCGAACTGCATCGTCACCATGGTCGGCGGCCTGGAGACCACGACCAATCTGATCGGCAACGGCATGCTCTCGCTGCTGCGCAACCCCGACCAATGAGCCGACTGCGAAGCGAGCCTGCGTTGATGCCGGCCGCGGTCGAGGAACTGCTGCGTTACGAGAGTCCCAGCCAGCATACCGCACGGCTGGCGCCCGACGACGTCACGCTCGGCGGCAAGCAGATCCGCAAACGGCAAGCGGTGATCGCCGTCATGGCCGCCGGCAATCGCGATCCGGAGCGTTTTCCCGATCCCGACCGGCTGGATTTCGATCGTCCCGACAACCGGCACCTGGCTTTCGGATGGGCCGCCCACTTTTGCTTCGGCGCGCCGCTGGCCCGTATCGAAGCGCACATTGCCTTTCAAACCCTGTTAGAACGATTCCCCAGGCTTCAACTGGTCGGAGAACCGCTGGTGTGGCGAGAAAACCTCGGACTTCGCGGCCTGAAATCACTGCCGCTTTCCTTCAGCGAGAAACCATGAGCGTTGCAACTCTCACTTCAACTCTGCGACTCCGGCCGACGATCCTCGACGAATACGAACAGATCGCGCATCTGGAATCGTCCAACGCGCTGGGGAGCATGCCACGGGGCGACTGGCGTAATCTCTGGGTGAAGAATCCGCTTTGGCAACGCCTGGGCAAGGACTGGCCGATCGGCTGGGTACTGGAAGATGCTCGCAACAACATCGTCGGCTCGTTGGTCAACATTCCTTCGCTCTACAGATTTCGGGGACGGGAGCTGATTTGCGCCAACGGCCGCGGCTGGGTCGTTGACCCAGAATATCGCGGCTTTGCTCTCTCGCTGATGGACGAATACTTCAGCCAGCCGGGCGCCGACCTGTTCGTCAACACCACCGTTGGTCCGAATGCAGCGCCGTTGATGGCCTCGCTTTCCGACCCGATTCCAATCGGTGACCTGCAAAAGGTGGCCTTCCGGGCGTTCGTGTTCCGCGGCTTTGCGGAAAAGGCCTTGCGGAGAATGCGCATGCCCTGGGCCACGCTGCTGTCCTACCCCGCCGCGGTTGCGCTGCGATTGAAAGATGCCTTGCTGCTTCGATCGTTTCCGGCGACTCCCGCTTCGGTCGTGATCGAACAAGCGGCGAAATTCGACCGGCGTTTCGACGCTTTTTGGGAAGAGCTCGTTCGTCAGAATCCCGATAAGCTGCTGGCGGTTCGAACCGCTCGGACGCTCGCCTGGCATTTTTCCGGGCCGTTGCGTCTGGGACGCCTGTGGATTTTCACCGCGTCGCGCAACGGGTTGATGCAAGCCTATTGCATCGTGAAACGACAAGACCCGAGCGACGCCGTCCGCCGCATGCGATTGGTCGATTACCAGACGCTTGATTTGCAAGAAGATCTGTTGCCCGGGTTGCTCCGGCACGCATTGCGGAAGTGCATCGCCGAAAAGTTTCACGTCCTGGAACACGTCGGCTGCGGGCTGCAGAAAATGCAAAGTTTCGATCGCTTCGCCCCCTACCGTCGGGATCTTCCCTGTTGGCCGTTTTATTATCGCACGCCCGACACGAAACTCGCCGCGCAACTGGCTCGGCCGGAGGTTTGGGATCCGTCCGTCTACGACGGCGATGCCAGTTACGATTAGTATCACGGCTTGACGGACAGCATGAGCAATGCCGTCAACGTCAAAGATCCCAACCAGCTTAGGACAAAGCCTAATCGCAACGGCCAGCCCTGGCGTCTTACCCAATCGACGAACACCGCGAGCGCGATGACGTTCAATGCGCCGGCCAGCAACATCAGCGGGCCGATCTTGACCATCATGCCGATATTGATTGCAAACCAATCGGGCATGTCGAGATCTGTGCGACCATAGTATTTGTAGTAGGTCTGCCATCGAATCCAAAACCCGGCCAGCACGAGCCAGGTGGCGATTCCAGATAGCAAAAAGCTCCAACCGGCGTGCGTGTCGTCTTGGCTTCGAACACACGTCGATGGCACGGGAGACTGCTCTACACCGAGGGCCAATTTTTCCAAGTCCGGCCTCCTACACGATACTCCGTTTTCCTAATCCGCGCGTATCCGTGTTGATGCGCGGCACAAACATCCATTATGCAATTGCCAGGGGCGTGTATCCGCTTCGAGGTTGTACGAACCGGCCCTACGTACTCCGGTCACTTCCGTCACCGCTTCGGCTGTCGAAGAGCTCATCGAAGCCCATCCACAGGCTGCGGGCGTAACGGAAGAACCACAAGGGAAAGAGCAGGATGAAGACCAGCAGCCCGCCGAGCAGGACGTCGTTCGGGATGGTCGTGAAGAAGAAGCCGGCGAAATAGCCCACCGTCACCAGCAAAGCCGTGATGCCGTAGTTGAAATAGATCGAGCCCAGGAAGTAGCCCGGCTCGCGCTGGTAAACCAGGCCGCAATGATCGCACGTCGGCGGCATGCTGAGCCAGCCGTTGAACAACTTGCCTTGGCCACAGCGAGGGCAGCGCAGGCGACAACTTCGGGCCAGCAGGGTAGATAAACGCATAGGGAAATGCTAAATGATAAATGATAAGTGCTAAATGGCAGACCGTCGACCATTTAGCACTTATCATTTATCGATTTAGCACTTCTCCCGTCGCCCCCCGCCATGCGCACCTTCGGCCGCTTGTTGCAACGTATTGCCCTGGTTCTCCCCCCGCTGTCGATCGTGCTGCAACTCGCCGACAAGCTGCCGCTGGGCAGCATGCTGGTGATGCTCATCGCGGCCGTCGCAATGTTCTATATCGGACGGCTGGTCGAAGGCTTCGCGAATCGTAATCAGCGCCGCAGGCGTCCGATTCCTGGCCGTGGGCGAATTTGCGCGTTCGTGCTGAGAGATTCGCAAATCTTGATTCATCCGGGCTTAGCGCCAGACCACTGCGAATTCACGGCCCCCTCAGCGCGGCTAACTGCGTGCCGCTACAACGACGGAGCAAGCGGCTGATTTGGGCCGTTCCTGTCGAACACCGCAGTCGCCGGTGAGTTTAGAACCCGTCAAAGGAGTGAAACATGTCCAAGCTGAAATTGCGCGTGCTGGTCGGAATCTGGAGCGTGGCGATTGTCGTGGCCGTCTCGGCCCTGGCGGTCGGAGCGGAAATGGCGGCGAGCAAGCACGTCTCGCCGCAACTGGGCAAGCTCGAAGAAGCCGACGCTTCGAGCACCATGAACGACCCGAACTTCGGCTACGTCGGCGAATTGGGCTCGTTCGAAGTCACGACCAAGGACGACGCCGAAGGCATGATCGTCGTTCACAACTACCCCGACACCAGCAAGCAGGCGCTGGGCACGACGAAGCTGCAATTCATGGGCTCGAGCGAATCGGCAACGTCGACGGCTGGGTCTTCAAGACCCAATGGGACGGCGAGAACTACCCCTCGAAGATTTTCTTCAGCGCCATCAGGTTTACTTCGGCGGCGGCGTCTCGGCCTACATCGCTGGCGACTACCGCGAAGGGACTGGCTGGGTCGGAACTTGTGCCCTGCGCGGCACGGAGCCGGTGCAGAACTGAGCCCGTTCGACGCGACCCCATGCTCCGCGAGACATCCTTTATCGCGGATCGCTTCACAATCCGGTGCCCGCCAAGCCGAGCCCAGGCCGGCATTTCTCCGGGCCGGGCTCGCTTGCGATTTTAGTGGCCTCGGGCCGGTGCTGCGCCCAACCGGCGGAGCTGCGAATTGTTGTTCCGACTGCCTGGTGCGGCTATGATCGACTACTGGTTTGCGGACCATGTCGCTCGTATTCTTGGGCAGCGATGCCATTATCGCTGCACAGTTCTCCAAAGCCACTTCCACCGCCGGGCTCGTACCGCGTCGGAGCTCGATTCGATCTCGC
>CAVQAC010000014.1:0-37573 GCA_963710365.1 uncultured Planctomycetales bacterium | reverse complement strand
TCGTTCATGTGCAACTTCCATCCTACGCGATTCGGGCACGAAACCCGCTGAGTTCCGGTGCGCGGGTTGATATACTGCTTCTCATAGTGACTCCACCGGGCTGTGGACCACGATTCCAGACTTTCGCAAACGCGCGACCCGGAGAAAGCTCTCGTATGAATACGCACCGTCTCGCCACTATCGCTGCAACTGCTCTGGCGGCATTCTTTGCCGCTTCCCTCGCCACGGCTGCTCCGCGGGTCGATCCTTTGCCGCGCACCACCGACGGCAAGCCGAATTTTGAAGGCATCTGGCAGGCCACCAGCACCGCGTGGGCCGATCTTCAGGACCACACGGCCAGTCTCAACATGCTGGCCGGCCGCTCGGTGGTGGAAGGCGTCACTATCCCGTACCAGCCCTGGGCCGCCAAGCAGCGGGCGGAGAATTTCAAGAACCGGCTCACCGCCGATCCCGTTTCGAAATGCTATATCCCGGGCGTCCCGCGCATCATGTACATGGACTTCCCGTTCCAGATTTTCCAGACGTCCTCCGTCATCACGATGGCCTTTGAATGGGAGCTCGACTACCGCCTGATCTACACCAACGGCACGCCGCACCCGGAGGACAGCACTTTCTGGATGGGCGATTCGCGCGGCCACTGGGAAGGCGACACCCTGGTCGTAGACGTCGGCGACATCAACGACAAAACCTGGTTCGATATGGCGGGCGACTTCCACAGTGACCAGCTGCATGTGACCGAGCGCTACCACATGACCGATCACGACACCATTCAATATCAGGCCACCATCCAGGATCCGAAAGTCTTCACCAAGCCCTGGACCATCGACGTCGCGCTGCACCGCCGTGCCGACCGAAGCCGGCTTTTCGAGTATTCCTGTGAATCGGAGCTCGAAGAGGTAAACGGCGCGTTCGAGCGCGAGCCGAAGACGTGGTACCCGGGCGACGGCCCGGCGCCGGTAAGCAATACGGCCAAGATTTCGAATTTGCCCGCGCTTCCGACCAAATCCGTGCCGGACCTTCGCCGCACGCCCGATGGCAAGCCCGACCTGCAGGGTTTCTATGAATCCAAGGCCGGCGGCGCAAACCAGAATTTGCAAGGAAAGCGCGGGGGACACTTCTTGATCATCGATCCGCCGGACGGCAAGCTTCCGACGCAACCCTGGGCCGTCGCCGAGAAGATCAGCCGCGACACCAGCGAACGCGGCTACGACGATCCGACCGCGCATTGCTTCCCCCAGGGCGCCCCACGCAGCATGTGGGTCCCGCAGGGGATTGAGCTGATTCAGACCCCCGATTACATCGTTCTTCTGTTCGAACGCACGCAATGGCGCATCATTCCACTCGACGGGCGCGCACATCTTCCGGCCTCGATGCGCCTGTGGGAAGGCGATTCGGTGGGGCATTGGGAAGGCGACACGCTGGTGGTCGACACCACCAATATGAACGGCAAGACCTGGCTGGGCGAAGGCGGTGAAGTGATGAGCTACGCCGCACACGTGGTGGAGCGCTTCACTCCGGTGGCGCCCAACACGCTGGATTATCAGGCGACCGTCAGCGATCCGGTGGTGTACACGCGTCCCTGGACCATCGAATTTCCGGTCCAGCGCGAGAAGTTCGAACTGCTGGAGGCGGCGTGCCACGAGGAAGATCACGATCTTCCGCACCTGAAGGCGCTCAAGGACGCGGCCGCGGCGAAGAAGAAAGCGCTGGAACAGTAGTCCGCCGGGCGACGGTAGCCAAGCTCATGCACAGAACGCTGGTCGCGGTCCTGTTGGTTACGTGTGCACACGCGGGGGCTCCCGATTCTGGGCAGACCGCGGTGCTGGCATCCGTTCGCCGGTTCGTGGACGGATTCAACAAGGGCGACACCAAGACGATCCGCGCCGCCTGTGCCGATCAAACCTCCATCATCGACGAATTTCCGCCCCACGAGTGGCATGGCGCCGGTGCGTGTCTCCAGTGGGTCAGCGACTACGACGCGAACGCCAGGCAGAACGGCATCAGCGACGGAATTGTCACCCTGGGCAATCCGTCCCATGTGGATATCACGGCCGGCTATGCCTACGTAGTGGTCCCGGCAAACTACGTCTACAAGCAACGGGGCAGGCCGGTGAGCGAGATTGGCTCCATCATTACCCTGACGCTCCACAAGAGCCAAACGGGATGGCGAATCACCGGGTGGTCATGGGCAAAACATTAGCGCACCCAGCTAAATCGCCTGAAGCGATCCGATAGCCAAAGGTCGTTCTGGACCGCTTTGCGCTCTCTCCGCGATAATGGTTCGGGGGGAAAGTGTTCTATGAAACGACTACTTACGGTAAGTGTGCTATTGGCGGCATTCGCCTTCGGAGCCGCAGCACAGGACTGGTATCACCAGCGCGAGGAGCGCTACCGCGGGGAGGGGTGGCGCAGCCATATTTTCCTGCAGGTGAGGACCGATCTGGAACACGTGTGGAGCGGCCACGCGGCTGACAGGGAGCGCAAGCGTCTAGGGCGAACCGAAGGCGAGCTCACGCAAATGCAGGCGGATCTGGATCAGGGCCGGTGGGATAACGGCATTCTGAACGATGTGATCGACTCTATCCGGAAGTCGTCGAACGACGAACGGCTGGCTCCGCGCGATCGCGACGTGTTGGCGGATGATCTGGTCCGTTTGAAGGAATTCCAGGACCGCCACAATCACCGGCGTTAGGCGCGCAACGAATCCGGGAAATTCGCACGAGATCCCGCGGCCGCCCGGCGCACTTGGTTTGCCGAAGGGTGGCCAAATGTTAGCCCGGCTCTACCAGTTCGCCGACCTCCTGCGCCATCGCGCGCGCCAGCGTCACATGACCGCCGACCATTTACTCGGCCGCCGGGGCGAAGACATCGCCCATCGCTTTCTCCAGCGGGCCGGAATCGTGGTGGTCGACCGCAACTACCGCATGGCGTCCGGCGCCGGCGAAGTTGACCTGATCGGTTGGGAGGGCGATCGACTCGTATTTGTGGAAGTAAAGTCGCGCCGCACGGACGAGTACGGTTCACCCGACCGCGCCATTGGACTGGCCAAGCAATCCAGCCTGATCCGCGCCGCCCGCGAATACGCGCGTCATGCCAATGTGGCGTGGGACAAGGTTCGCTTTGACGTGGTGAATATCGTGTTTCGGACGCCGCCGGAGGTGACGCACCTGCGGGACGTACTATCCCTGCGCGGCCGTGAGCAAACGCGGAGCGCTTAGGTAGTTGGGGGAGCTGTGGAGGAGTCCGTTTAGGAGAAGACGGGCGGCCCGTTCAGGCTTTACGGTTTCGAACAAACAAGTGCGAGAATCTGCCCGCCCCTCCACGCGCACATGTGACGCGTCCTGGCTCACACGGTACGCCATCTTCGCTCCATGGTGCGCCTGCAGCGAATCCAGCGGCCAATCGGAATCGGCCACCATCCGGATGGCGCCTTCGGCGGTAATCAGGATGGTCATGTCCGTGGGAGTGTGGCCCGCTTGGACAGCGCTTTCCGCAGCATCCAGGATGTGCATCGCGTTGTCCATGAACCGGCTCACAATTCCCTTATCGCTGCGGCGGGGCCAGGTTTGAATGAATTTCGGGCCTTAGTACTTCGGTGGATCGCCGAGGTAGTGGAGCCGTGTGACGATCCGGAGGCCGAACTCAACCGACCAATGCGTAGGCAAGCGCTACGAAGGCAATGCCCAGGAGCAGAATGCGGGCGCGATGGAGGGAGTCCCACCTTTTGTGATCGGCCCGCCAACCGGGCGCCGGCGCCGCCAGGTTCAAAGACGCGATGCGGTTGTTGATGGGAACCAGCATAACGATGCTAAGAACGATGGCGCCCGACCAGATCAGAGTCGCCGTGAGCAGAAGGGCGAATGCAGCCTGATGGCGATGCAGGACGGACTCCAGCGCGAGAAGCGCGAAACATACGGCATACCAAACAGGCATCACCCGGCCGAGGGCACGCGCCAGGATGGCCAAACCCTGCGCTTGCGGGCCGCTCTCTAACTGCCAGACCGCAGGATTGAAGAAAGCGGAAACGGCCAGTTCATTGCCCACCATCAAGCCCGCGCAAGTGATCGTAATCGTGTCCAGAAGGTGCATCTTTGACTCCTGGCTAACAGACTCCTGACAGGCGGGCAATGACGCAAGAGTATGTACTGACTAATTTGTCAGCGCGGGAGCGAACCCGCCGCTCGTCGATGCCTTGAACGCACGGGTAGCACGGCGCGAGCTGAAGAACCGGGCTGGCGACGTCGTCGAACGGCCGCTCGATGGCGGACTACTGCGGCAGGACGGCGTCGTGCTTTATCCGATCATCGATCGGATTCCCGTATTGCTCGTCGACGAGGCGATCCTGCTCGAGCAACTGCCGCCGGCCGAACATCCCGCGGGGTCGTAACGACGCTCACGCCCGGGCAGACGCCTACGACAAGGAATTGGCGCCATGACATCCAAGACGATCTTCCAACGGATCATCGATCGAGAGATCAAGGCCGACATCGTCTACGAAGATGATCGCTCGCTGGCATTTCGCGACGTCAACCCGCAGGCGCCGACGCACGTGCTCATCATCCCAAAGAAGCGGATCGCGTCGCTGGCAGATCTGTGCGACGAGGACGCGGCCTTGGTCGGCCATCTGCTGGTCGTCGCTCGAAAGGTGGCGGAACAACTCGGGCTGAGTGGCGGCTTTCGCGTGGTGGCGAACTCCGGCCCCGATGCGGGCCAATCGGTCGATCACCTGCATTTTCATCTGCTGGGCGGCCGCAGTCTGGGCTGGCCGCCGGGCTGAGCTTTCAAGTTCCTGCCGCCCGCTACTCTATCGCCACCACAAATCGGGCATGGCGCGGCGCATACGGTCGAACATGCCGGGCTTCTTGTCCTGCTCGGCCGGCGCCTCGGGAGGCGGAGAACGCCTGGGCCGTTGCGCGAGCGGTTCTTGCGAGAGCGGAACGTTGGCCCGCAGATAGCGCGGCCAGTAACCGTCGACCAATCGCAAGCAATCGTTCAATTCGCCGCTCTGACGCTTGTACTCTGCCAAGGTGAGGAGCTTGGAAAGCTCCAATCGTTCCGGCTCGGCAAAATCCAGCTCATACAATTGCAGATCGTCGATCCACAATTCTCCAGCTCCGCTCAGTTCGAGCCGCACCACCAATTGATTCACGCCGTCGGACGGCAAGTCGTGGACCTGGAAGACGTATTGCGACCAGGTCGATGCAGTTTTTGCTCGCGGGTTGCGAACCCCAACGCTGCATACCGGGCGTAGGGTTGCGAACTGGCGGCGCTTTGAATTCCCAAGCGAAGCGACGGTTGTCGGTTCTCATCGCTCACGCGCAGCCAGACCGACACCGAAACGCGGCCCGTGCGCGGCGCGGAAAAAGACACGCTGGTCAGATCGGCCCCCGCCTCGCCGGCCGACAATCGCAGCGATTGGCGACCACGATGCGGTTCGTCGACGTCGATTCGCGTTGCGCTTCGGGCTGCTTCCCCTGCGTCCACGAGACGATCGAACCATCGGCGCCGGGAGTGCTTCGAAATCTCCGTTCGAAAGCGCGACCAGCGGGGCTGGAATCTTGAGCGACGCGGCTCTCGCCCACAGATCCTTGATCTTGGCATCGAGGGAAGCCACGACTTCTTCGTCCAACTCGACGCGGGGATTGGAGAACGTCACCGGCCCGCCGGAGAATTTGGCCGCCACGAGATCGTAGGGCCCCAAATCGAGGCTCCAGGCGCGCTTGGCGCCGAGGCCTTCGAGTTGTGGCAGCCGGCGCGAGCCCAGAGCCTCGAAGTGCACGCCCTCCGGCCCCGAGGCCGGCAGGATCACGCGAGCATTCCAGGGGGAATCATTCACCAAGTAAACGTACGTCTCGTTGTCGAGCACGCACGTACGGATGGTCACCGGTTGGGTTGATCCGACGACGGTTGTAAATGGTTGAGCCGGCAACCGCCGATAGACGTCGACGAATGATCGCAAATCGTCTTCCTGCCCCAATGGTAGCAACCAGCCGCCGTCGAACATCAATTGCGAATCGAGCGAGGCCAACGAGTGAACGAAACGCCGACGGTTTTGCGGGCCGGCCGGAGACGGCTGTGAAACCAGTTTCGTATACGTATGGCGGAAGGGGCTCTTGGCGTCGAATGAAGCCAGCCGGGCTTCCTGGGGTTCGTGAAAGAACAGGCTGCCGGGCGAGGTCCGATGCTGGAAGGCCCGGTCCAGATCCGGCGACTGGTTCAGTCTCAATGTTCACGGCCTGCTGCGGCAGCGAATCGAGCGGCGCCAGACGCTGCGGCCGAAGCAGGACGATATTCGGCCGCTCGCGATACAGCGTTGGATCGATGCCCACCCAGCGCAGCATGTCATCGGGCGCTCGAACTGCGCGGCAGAGCCGGCTGCAACTCGCGCATCAACTCGGGACGTTGGAACAGATCGGTGCAGGCCAGGTAAACCTTCGCGCCGGACGGGCGGCCGTGACTCGAAATTGCAGGCGATCGTAGAACGCCGCCAGGGCCTGCGCACGCCACGCGAGCCATTGGCTTGGATATTGGGCACGCACGAGTGCCACGCGCTGGGCCAGGTATTCGCGCCCGGCGGTCCGAGATCCAGCTGCGTTTCGCGGGCAAATCGCTCCAGGGTCGTGGCATCGAAACCCCAGTCGGGGCCGGGAAACTGGCCGTATCCGTCGGCCGAAAGCTGGATCGCCACGCCTGCGAACGAACGATGGGCCGCCGAACGATCGATGATCTCATCGACGACCGCCAGCAGAGCGTCCTGCACGCGTTCGTTGAGCGGGTTGTAATAAGGCGCCAGGCCCTGCCGCGAATCGTGGCTGGCCAGCCAACTGGCGCCGCTCGCGCCAATGAGGTCGATGCCTTCCGCTTCGCTTCCGCCTGTGCGTTTGATGGCTTCGAGTTGCGGCAGCGGAGCGGCCAGTTGCACGGCCGGGATGATTTTCAATTGTTCGCGGTCGAACAACCGCAGCAACAGTTCCAAGGCATCTTTGCGAACTGGATCCTGGCCGCTGGCGAAGAAGACGCCGTCGTCGTAGCGCGGCGTTGGTTCTACCAGCGCGCTCGGGTAGATCGTGCTCCCATCGGCCAGCACCGAGAGCATTGCACCGTTGTAGCCGACGTGATGCAGATACTCGATCAGCCGGCTGCCGCCTTCGTAGAACGTGTACCAGTCGTCGAGCGTCCGGCCGCTGGCGTTCGTCCAAGGATCGACGCCCTGGCTGGCAGAGAAGTTTTCGGGAAACAGGGGCCGGTCGAGATAGCCGGCCAGAATGCGATCGGAAAGTCGGACGTCCGAGGCCAGGGCTCGCGGCAATTGGCTGGGCGCGGCTTCACGCGTGAGCGAGAACGTCGTCGAACGTGGTCCCAGCAATCGAATTTTGCCATAGGCGGCCCGCGATGCGTGGCCGCGATTGGTCACCAGCAACAGCGGCAGCCCGCTGCGCGGCCAGAAAACGAGCCGGTGCTTCCGGGGCGTCGGCACGGCTTCGGCCGAATCGGCAGCGACGTAGACGCCCGAATCGAGCCCGATCGGCAGCGCCGCCCCCGCTGCGTTTGGATCGATGATGCTGAAGCCTAACGATTGAGGAACGTCGGCCGGGAAATCGATTTCGACAATGTGGGCCTGTCCGACGCGGCTGATGGGCAACGGGTAGGCGGCCCAGGGAATATCTTGCTCTCGATTGTCAGGGCCAAATTGTGCCCACGTCGTTGGGCCATGCGGCCAGGGCGTCAAACCGCCATGCACCAACGGCCCGCGCCGCAGTGCTGGCATCAGCGACAGATTGCTCAATCGATCGGCCCAGGCCGGGTTGGCTGGATCGATTTCGACGAGCGTTTCCCATGGCGCGGTGGTCGAACTGGGAGGCGGCTCGGGCGAAACGACGATGAACTGCACGCGCCGCTCATCGACCGTGGGCCACAGCAGAAGCCGATCTTGAAAGGTGCGCTTGGTGGCGCTCACCACCAGGTCGTAAATGCCTTCCTGCTCCGGCACGTTGATCGTCCAGGACAGCGCCGCGAGTGGCTGTCCCGGCTCGGGCATGGTTCGCTCCTGTTCGGCCGCCCACAACGATCGGGCGCCGCGCGAGGCTACGATTCGCGATTGCACGCGGAGACGTGTGCCAGGGGCCAGGCTTGGCAGATTGGGCTGCACTTCCCAGGTAAAGGGCTCACCGGGGCAAAGACCAGCGACGGACGGCCGACGTGTACTCGCAGTCGATCGCCCGGCGCGGGCGGACGATCACGCGGTTTCCGCGCTCGTCGAGTTGCGCCGAGGAATACTCTTCGGCAACCTGGCCCACGTTGAACTCAACCGTGTGCGTACGTCCCGGCTGATCGGCGGCTGAGAGTTGGAGGACCAGACGAGCCCCCGGCGGTGCCCGGACCGTCACATCCAAGCCATCGTATACCCGCAAACTCCGCGATTCGATGACGATCTGCCCGGCCGACAGCCACATCGAGCCCGGCTCGTCGGCCTCCATTCCCAGCGGCTTGGGATCGGAAAGCGTTCCCTGGCCCACGGCCAGCGTTCCTTTCCAGCGTCGTTCCGCGGCGCCGCCCCATTCGATCCGCAGCCGAAGGCCGGCGTCATCCGCCCGAACCGGTGACGACAAAAGGCTTAAGGCCAGTAGCAGGCGCAAGGAATGGCACGCGCGCAGCGCCTACCGCTGTACGAAGGGCGTGCGACAGCCGCGATTTTTTCGGACGAGCGTGTCCGACCATCGTAGGCCTATTGTCGTAAGTGGTTGCCACGGCAGGCAGAAGAGCCGCCGGACGAGCGACGCGGATTATAGCCACGCCTCGCGCCTCGACCTATGGCAGCTTGCGGGATGCAAGCTCGTCACGCTATCCATGCTATCGCATTTCGGCCACTAACGATTCGTCGAGGGGAGCGAGCTTGTCCAGTTGGCCTGTGCTCGCCAGACTCTCGAACTCAGCCCAGCCTTGCTCCAACGCTTCGGCGATTGGTTCGCATCGGGCTCGTACGTCGTTGGCCTCGAAACGATCATCAGGCTTGGCGTACAAGAAACTGCTTGCTTGCGAATTATCGCCTGCTAGCGGCTCTGAGGCCGTGCGGAGATACCAGGCGCGGGTGCGAATGCCTCTCTCTCCACGCGGCGAAACCAGACAGGCCCGATCTCGCCAGGTCAAAACTTCGTCGCGCGCTAGCGGTAACAGACTACGGGCGAACCGGCCCGGCTCGTGCGGAGTGTCTGCTTCCAACTGCCACCAATCGGCCAAAGTTGCGGCGAGGTCGGGGGGCTGAACCAGGGCCTGGCTGCGGGCCGCATGCCCCAGGCCGTCAGGGAATCTCATGACCCAGGGGGCGTGGATCAGCTCCTCGCACAGGGCGTCATACCAGGCCCCGACGCGTCGATGTTCGCCCAAGGCCAAGCCCCGCGAGCCCATTACGACCAGCAGCGTATTCGTGGCTAGTGCGCTTGAGCGAAGATAGTCGGTCAATCCGCCCAGGCATTGATCCAAGAGTGTGATCTGGCCGGCGTACGACTGGGCATAGCCCAAGAGTTGATCGGGGTCGTAACCGGGCGGGAGCACCAGCCGGGGCACTTCGACGACAGGCGGCGGCAGCGGTTCGTCTTCGTCGGCGTAGCGGTTGCGAAACTCCAGCGGGGCGTCCCAACAAGTGGCCAGCGAGCTGGAGTCGAGCCACAGGCAAAACGGCTCGCGCGGCGAACTCAGCCAGTCGCATGCTGCCGCAAAGAAGGCGGCCAATTGCGTTTGTCCCGCGTCATCGGCCGGCTGATGGGGCCTGGCCAGACGCAAATGAATCTGTTCGGCGTGTTCGCCCGCATAGGGCAATTCGTCGGACGACCCGTCGGTGATCAGCGTGGTGGCAATTCCCGCTCGAGCCAGCCGATCAGGCAGCGGCGCCCGGCCGAACGACTGTGGTTCCAACGCGTGGATTTCCGACCAAGATGCTCGGTAGAGCCCGGCGCTCGTGGGCGAGTCGATAAACGCCTGATCGAGCAGGAACGATTCGCTCGCCAGCCGATCGAACTCGGGCGTGCTGATCGACGCGTTGCCGTAGCAGCCCAGGTAGCCCGAGTTCAAGCCATCGATCACCAGGCAAATAGCATTCACATCGATCACGCACGCGGGGGGCTGCAACGCTGGAAGCAAGCGCCCGATTGTACGTGCGAGCGTACGGGAGAAACAGATCTCGCGTCGCGAGAAACGCTCGCTAGAGCAAACCGGGCTTTCAAGCCGGTTGCATTTGCGAGTCGGGCTGCTGTGGGGCGTAGTGATCCACCGTCAAACCTCGCGCCGGGCCGTAGGTCATACTCAGCCCCTCGGTCAGTCCGGCCATGAAGAACAGCAGCATGTTTACCATCACAATCAGCGAGACTTCGTGGAACATGCCGTTGGGCAAATAGCAACCCAGCAGAGCCAGGAAGAGCAGGCCTTGCTGTCGCGCCCACGAAGGGGCAGTCGGCGTTCGCCAGAGTTGCCAGGCATGGAATCCCCAAACGCCCAACATCGCCACAAACGAGCCCATCCCGGCCAGTCCGGTCTCCGCAAGCAGGCTCAAGAACACGTTATGTTGCACATAGCGCCGGGCCTTCTCCAGCGGCAAATCGTACGAACGATCGGCCGTGTAGTAGATGTTTTCTTCCTTGTATTGACCGAAGCCGACGCCCAGCAGCGGGCGATCGCAAAAGATCTGCCAGGCAATCGTCGCGAGGATCGGCCGCAGTTTGACGGATTCGGCCGTGGCCTCGGCACTGAGATCCTTGTCGCGCTTGAATGACAACAGGCTTTCCCATCCCGTACCGACGATCAGTAATCCGGCCAACGTGGCGCTGCCCAGGATTGGCAGCCGCCAACTACGCGGCAGGCTGAGTCGCCACGACAGTTCCGACGCTCAAGGCCAACCCCATCCACACGCTGCGGGTCATCGTACTCTGGACGCCCAAGGTCGTCAGACCGACCGAGGCCAGCAGCGCCAGGCGGCCCATGCGTCCTAACCGCGGCCAGAGCATCAGTCCGGCACACAGGCAAACGCACTGGAAGATACCATTTCCGACCGGGTTCAAGAACGGGCCGCGGCCGCGCCGAAGAACTCAGTATAGGTCGTCGTCTTGATGTAGCTGGGGAAGACGGCCCACCACAGTTCACGTCGTTCGGCAACCGCCGTCGCGGACAGGTACACGCCGAACAACGCAAAACCGATGAACACCACGTTCATCGACCGTTCGGTAATTCGCATCTGCCGCGCCACCCAATACATCCCGAGCGGCATGAAATAGAAGAACACAAACCGTGCCAGCGGCATCGAACTGTGTATGTGCCAATCGTGGGTCAGAGTGCTGAAGACCAGCACGCCAAAAAAAGCCGCCACCAATAGATCCGTTTTTGTGAGCGGCTTGGGGTCGGCCAGCCCGAACTTGCGCCACACGAAGTACTGCGCCAGCAGCAGAACCCACAGCAGCCGGTCCGACGTCAGCGGAATTGGCCCACTGGGCAAGCTAAAGAACGGGGAACCAAAACAGCTTCCGGCCAGCAGCACGAGCAAGCAACCGCCAACCAGGCCGCCGCGCAGCAACAGCAGGCTGCCCCAACTCAGGGCGATTAACGCGGCGATGAACCAGACGATCATCATACGCTGCTCAAGCGGCGGGGCGCTTTTCCGGTCAACGTTCCCTCCGCAGCCAATGCTTACAACACGCGCGACGGTTGCGGACGACGCTCGCTCCGCTCAGAGGGTGCCTGCTTCAAGGATAGGCCACGTTTGACCGACCGACCGGCCGGTTCGGCCTGTGCGGACGCCCAGGTTCGGGGCCGAGGGGAGCGAAATCAGCAGAATCGCCAGCCCGAAGATCGGCCCCCCCGCCAAGCCGGCCAGCAGCAAAATCGAACGGCCCGGCCCAATCGGCCGCGGGCCCGTCGTCGGGGCGTCCAGCCGGCTGATCAGATTGGCCGTGAGGGCACTCGATTGGCTCGCCCGAGCGTCCACCAACTGCCGTTGCGAGCCCTTCCAAAACCTTGGTCCGATGTTCGACTTCGGCCACCAGGCCGGCATATTCGGCCCGCAGACCGGCCAGCAATTCCAGCCGCTCGTGCAGGGTGGCGAGTTGGTTCTTCGAGTGTCTCCTCGCGACGGGTGGCCAGGTTCCGGTCGAGTTCGACGCCACGGATGGCCACGATCAGTTCGCCCCGCAGATGACGGCGGATCTCTTGTTCGGCTTCGCGGGCGGCAATCACTTGCGGATGCTGCGGTTGACATCGTGCCTAGCAATTGGGCCGTACGCAGTTGGGCGTCCAACAGGCCTTCCTTGAGCTTCCGCAACGCGGGCTGCGATTCGAGCAGGCCGTTGGGCGTAGCGAGCAACTGCCCCTGGTCGGCCAGCGAGGCTTCCAGGTTGTCGAGCAGTGCGGTCAGATTCCGCTCGTCGGCGACGGCCTTCCGCAGTTCGCTTTCCATTTCCAGGCTCTTGCGACGCAGATCGCTTTCGCCGCCGCCACCCGACTTGCGCCAGGTGCCGCAGTTCGGCCAGATCGCTTCCCACCTGTTGTTCGACCTGCTTGAGGCGGGCGGTCGAGGCTTGCAAATCGGCCTGGGCCAGTTGCACGGTCTTGGTCAGTTCGCCGACCATGCCCTCGGCCCGGCCGTTGCGGACCTGGCTGTAGCGGGCTTCGAGCTGGTTGCACAAGCGTGGTGGCCAGGGCGATGGCCCGGCGGCGGTTGCGGTCCTGCACCTTGAGATAGAAGACTTCGGTCTTGCCGAATTCTGCACCCTTGGGGGGCGACGATCTTGAAGGCTTCGCTGAACTGGACGATTTCTTCGTCGCTGGGCCAGGCTTCGGTCGACGAGCGATCGGCCGGCGGGCCGACTTCTTCCAGCGTCTGGGCCAGCACGCTGCGGCTCTTGGCCAGCTCCAGCACCGTCTCCAGCAGGGTCTTCATCTCGTCCTCGTGGCGGAACTTGCCCGGGGCGTCGCTGTTGCCGGCGGCTTCATTGCGGATGATCAGGGCCTGGGTGGCTTCCCAGGTATCGGGCCGCAGAAGTCGCATAACCGCCGGCGGCCAGCACAACCATCACGGCCGGCACCAACCATCGCAACGGGTAAGCGATCAGCAGGCGAACCAGATCAGCGGGGCCGGCGAGCGAGATATACATGGTGTGCTTAGCTCCAGGAAAGTCGCTGTGGGCGAGTGATGCCTGGCAAGCTAAAGCAAAGCGGGTGCCGACGAACCGGCGGAGTACGTCGGGCACCGCATGCGGCACTCTCTCAGAGAGCCGAAGTGTTTTGACCAGCCACGTTTAGAGCGAAGGCTGGGGAACCGAGCGAAGCCCGCGTGGCGAAATGTCCGGGTGCCGGCCGATGATGACGAATCGCAACAGCCGTGGAGCGGGACGTCGACCGTGATTCAAAAACGCTACTTCGCCGCTACGTCGTCGCGCGTCCACAGGCCATCGATCTGACGCCACGTGCGTCCGTTGGGGTTGCCATTGCCGAGGGACGCAGGCAGGCGGTCCGGACGCACGTTGTCGTAGCAGGCGAGCATGCCGAATCGCCGCAACGAGGCAGGAATGCCCACGGCCGTGAAGCCCGGGTGCCCTGTCGCCGGATACGGACCGCCGTGGTTCATGGCCGGGCTGACGGCCACGCCGGTCGGCATCTTGTCGTTCAACAGCCGTCCGACGCGGCAGCGCAAATGGGGCTCGAGCTGCCGGTAAAGTTCGTCGTCCTGGCTGCCCGAGGCTGAATAGAGGGTGCCGGTCAGGTTCCCTTCGAGCTGATCTAAGACGGCGACTGCCTCGGCCCCATTGTGGGCAACCACCAACAGCGAAGCGTTGCCGAAGGCCTCGGTTTGCAGGGATTCGGCATGTTCGACAAATTCGGCGGCCGACACGCGCAACAAGGTGTTGGCGTAGCGGTAGCCGGGTCCGTCCACCGGCTTGCCCCCGACGATGATCTTCGCCCCGGCGGCGGCCAACTCCGCGACGCTGGTGGCCAGTGACCGGGCCACGCTGGACGAAAGCAATACGCCGGGCATCGCTTGCTGCGAAAACTTGCCACACACACCGGCGATGAACTGTTCGGTCGAATCGCCGGCTATGAGCAGCACCAGGCCTGGATTGGTGCAGAACTGGCCGGTCCCCATCAAGCAACTGGCGGTGAACTCATCGACCAATTGTGGGCCTCGTTCGGCGAGCGCACCCGGAAGAATGACCACGGGGTTGACGCTCGATAGTTCGAGATAAATCGGCTTGCCGGCACGGTCGGCCGCGGCCTTGAGGACCAGTCCCGCGCCGCGGCTGCCGGTATAGGCGGTCGCTCCCACACGCGGGTCGCTCACCAGCCGGGCCCCGTCTTCGTGGCTGGTGCGATAGAGGAGTTGCACGGTTGCCGGCGGCAAACCGGTTTCTTCGGCTGCTGCGCGGGCTTCTTCGGCAAACAGTCGCGTAGTGCCGGGATGCGACGTGTTGGCCTTGGCGATCACGGGGTTTCCGGCGGCAATTGCGGCAGCGAAATCGCCCCCCGCAATGCTGTTGAACGCCAGCGGAAAATTATTGGGGCCGAACACGCACACCGGACCCAAGGGCATGAATTGCGAACGAATGTTGAGTTTCGTGTCGATCGTCGGCAGAGCCCAGGAACCTTCCAAGGCTGCATCGGCGGCCTGGCGAAGTTGATTCGTCGTTCGCGGCAACTCGACGTCGGCCAGTCGCGGCGCGCGCGGGTAGCCGGTCTCCAGATGGGCACGCTCGACAAGGTCGGCGCTGCGACCCTCGATCCGCTCGGCATACCGACGGAGGAAGTCGGCCAACTTCTGAGGCGCCAGCCCGCGCAAGGTTTCGGCCGCACGGGCGGCAGCCGCCAAGGCGGCATCGCAATCGTCCCAGCGGCTGACCGGGTAGATTTCGGGCAAACGCTCGCCTGTGGCGGGATTTTCGGCCTGAAATGTGTTTGCCGCGAGAGCCTGCCGCCAGGATCCGGCCAATAAAACCGGTTGCGATGTCATGGGTTGTCGTGCCTCGGGTGGACTGGTCCAGAAATGCCCGTCATGGAATCGGCTCATCCTAGCACGGCGGCATCGACGGGCGAAGTCGCAGCCTCGGGGGGCGGGGCGTTGCGGCAATACATGACGTAACCTTCTATTGTCGTGCGAGATACGCCGCTGAGCGGAGGGCTGTTTTTGCCCTGCATGGCGTTTTCTCCGCGTCGCTTGCGATCCGGGCATCCGAGACGTAGGGTTTCGAGGACTCTATTCGTGCCGTTTTAGTTCCGTGCGACAAGGACCATCCGCCCCATGCGACTCCCCGACGAAACTCGCGATCTGCTGTGTTGCCCCGCGTGCCGAGCCGATTTGAGCTTTGCAGGTGAGAAGGTTGTTTGCACGGATCCCGATTGCGGCCGCGTATATCCGACGGTTGATGGTGTTCCGATCCTCATCAATGAGGGGAACAGTATCTTCTCGCTGGAGACGTTTTTGGCTAAAAGGCCTACCTACTTCCCGCCCGTGGGCAGGGTGCGCGGCTGGCTGAGCCGGATGCTGCCGACGCTTGACAAGAACCTCGTGGCTCACCGCAACTTCGAGCGGCTGCGCGATGAACTCAAAGCTCGCCGATCGAAGTCGCGCATCCTCGTGATCGGCGGCGGCATCTTGGGCGAAGGCATGAAGTGCCTCCTCGACGATCCGGCCATCGAATTGATCGAAACCGACGTTTCGGTGGCGCTCGCACCCAACTGATCTGCGATGCCCACGACCTGCCGTTCAAAGACGGCTCAGTCGATTGCGTCATTGCTCAAGCGGTACTTGAGCACGTGCTCGATCCCTATGCCGTGGTCGAGGAGATGTACCGCGTGCTTGGAGATCGGGGACTGGTGTACTCCGACACCCCCTTCATGGCACAAGTACACGGGCGCGAGTTCGATTTTACGCGATTCACTTTCCTGGGGCACCGGCGGCTGTTCCGAAAGTTCAGCCTGGTGGCCAGCGGCGTAACCTGCGGACCCGGCATGGCCACGGCCTGGACACTGCGCTACTTCTTGCTGAGCTTTTTCGAATCGCAACCGGTGCGGGCCCTGGTGAGCGCGCTTTCGCGATGCGCATTCTTCTGGCTCAAGTATTTCGATTATTTCCTGATTCACCGCTCGGGCGCCAAAGACGCCGCGTCGGCCTTCTACCTGTTGGGCGAGAAGCACGAACACGAGCCGGCGCTCGAAGACCGTGAGCTGGTGGCCAGCTATGAAGGCGGATTCTGACCGAACCGCCCGGGCACGTCAGCAGAAGTCCGGCCAGACACCATTGGCCCACTACGACCATCTCGCGAAATATCGGCGTAATCGATCCAATCGGAATTCGAAGAAAAAAGGATGTTGCAGTCGGCGACCGGCGCTTGCTTTTCGGAGATGGCGAAATCGCAACCAGACGCCAGCGGCATGCACCGATCGCCTATCCTTGTCCTATGCTTGTCGAAGGAGTGTCATTGCAACGATCAGCACTCGGGCGGTTTCAGGCCGACGCGTCTGTTCAACGTCGTAATCGCGCTCGACCATTTTCCAGCCCTTAGCATGAACGTTGCAGCGATCTAGAGAAGATCGACGTACCCCTTAGTTCAGGATTATCGCACATGATCAAGTACTGGCTGACCGCAGCGTCCCTGAAGTTCTTTTCGGCCACCAGCCAAACCAGGCGGCTCTATCGCCTGCTCGGAAACACGGTCGGATCGCGATCTCGCCGACGCCAAGGCCTGACGGCGGAATATGCGGGCCGCGTTGGCACGTTCCTGGACTTCTGCGCCAAGTACCATCCCTTGCGTCCCGGCGACCAACTGCTCGAGGTCGGTACTGGATGGATGCATTGGGAGTCGACGATATTGCGGCTATTTCACGATGTACGCATCACGTTGTTCGATGTTTGGGACAACCGCCAATTCGACGCTTACATCGCGATCTGCCGCCAACTGCCTCCTGTGATCGATGGACTTACGCAGCTACCCGAGGCACGACGGCAAAAAGCTCAACAGACGTTGCAGGAGATCCTTCGAACGCGATCTTTCGACGAGCTGTATGAATTGCTGGGATTCCGCTATTTGCTCAATTCGGCCGGCCTGCCCGAGGAGTTGGACGACAATTCGTTCGATATGGTTTTCAGTTGGAACGTGCTGGAACACGTCCATCGGAGCGTGCTGCCGCAACTGCTGAGCAAATGCTGTCGGGTGCTTCGGCCGGGCGGTCATTCGATACACAAGATCGACCTGAGCGATCATCTGTCCCACTACGACCCAAGCATGTCGATGAAGAACTACCTTCGCTACAGCGATCAAACCTGGCGACGTTTCTTCGAGAACGACGTGCAGTACTTCAACCGCGTGCAACCTTTGGAATGGTCACAACTGTTCCGTGAGGCGGGGTTCGAACAGATCTTGGAAGAGCCCGTAACGGAGGACGTTGGATCGCCGAAACTTTCCTCGGACTTCGTGGATCTCAGCGACGAGGATCGCGACTGCGTTTGGCTGCACATGGTGCATCGAAACCCAGTCAAGCAATTCACGGGCGGCATCGTATTCGAGGGCCTTCCCGCAACTGGCTTCGTTGGCTCGTTAAACAGTAGCGTGTAGGCAACTGGGCGGCTGGACCGGACAGGCCGATTCGTTCCACAGCATTCTCTCTGGGCCAGACGAGTCGCCGACGGATCAAGGAATCGACCAGCATGGCCACGTCGTGTGAAGAGCCTGCAACCAATTCCGGTGACGAGCCGGCCGCGCCGCGCTGGCGGCGGATACGCTGGCCCAGAGCGTACTGATTCTGTTGGCGCTGACCGTCTTGCAGCGAGTTGTGGGCTTGGTGCGCGGGCTGGTGTTCTGCCGCTGGTTGTCGCCTGAAGAGTTGGGCGAGTGGGAAATGTGCTTCAGCTTCCTGCTGTTCGCCGCTCCTTTGGCCATCCTGAGTTTGCCGGGCGCGTTCGGCCGGTACATGGAACATTTTCGGGTCCGCGGCCAGTTTCAGATGCTGCTGCGCCGGACTGCCGTGGCGACGCTGGTCATGGCCGGCATCGCGACGCTCATCGTGGCTTGTTTCACCCGGGAATTCTCGTCGTGGATCTTCGGCCGCCCGGACTGCACGGAACTGGTCGGCTGGCTGACTGCCAGCTTGCTTTCCGTGATTGCCTTCAACTTCATGATCGAAACGTTCATGGGACTGCGTTTGCAGCGAATCTCGTCGCAACTGCAAACAGTCCAGGCGTTGGCCTTTTCCGTGCTGGGCATCGGTCTGCTGGCCTGGTATCCGCAAGGTGCGCAAAGCGTCGTCATGGCCTACTGTGGAGGATCACTGTTGGCGTTCGCGGTCGCGCTGCCGCATCTGTGGCATGCCTGGCATTCCACGCCCCGATCTTCTCAAAGCGTGTCGTTCGGTGGTTTCTGGGGCAAACTACTCCCCTATGCTTTGAGTTTGTGGGGCAGTAATTGGTTGAGCAATGTCTTCCTGTTGGCGGACCGTTACCTCATCATTCACTTCTCCGGCATGCCGGCACCCGAAGCGCTGGCTCAAGTTGGCCAGTACCACGCGGCGCGATTGGTGCCGATTCTGCTGTTGACGTTCGCCGGCCTGTTGTCCGCGGTCCTGCTGCCCCATTTGAGCTACGACTGGGAGACCGGTTGCCGCGAACTCGTTTCGAAGCGGATGAATTTTTTCATTAAGGTGCTGGGCCTGACCTTGCTAGGCATCGGTGCAGGGGTGCTCTTGGTTGCACCGGTGATGTTTGACCTGGTGTTTGGCGGCAAGTATGCCTTGGGCCTGGCAGTTCTTCCCTGGACGATGGGCTACTGCATCTGGGTCTCGTTGGGCTATGTGGTCCGCACCTATCTGCTGTGCGACGAGAAGGTGCTCTTGAGCAGCGTGGCCTATGCGAGCGGACTGGCCGTGAGCATCGTGCTGAACTTGCTGTTGCTGCCGCCCTACGGCCTGCACGGGGCAGTTTGGGCCACGGCCGCCGGCAACGTCGTCGCTCTGCTGCTGCTGGTGCTGCTGGCCATGTCACGCGGCATGAAAGTGCAAATGGGCTCTTGGCTGGTGTTCGTGCTGCCGCTGGCAGTTTGCTTCGGCATGTGGACCGCCACGATCGCCGTCGTGGCCACGCTGGGGCTGATCTGCCGTACCAATTGGATCTTGAGCCGCGATGAAAAGCAGCAAATGCTCGCTTTTGGCGAGCCGTATTTGCGGCGTCTGAAGCGCGCCAGGGCCTGAGCCGGGCTCGAGCGGCGGCACTCAGGTACCTGCGGCTGGCGCGATGGTACCCGCTGTTCCGAGCGTCGAGAACATAGCGAACGACCCGAAACTGCGGAACGGAATGATGCTGTAGGTTCCCTGGGTCATCACCAGATTGACGTAATCGTCGAATACCCGGATCGGTGCCTTGGGTACGACCAGCACGTCGGAATCGTTCATCCACAACTCGTCGGCCGGCGTGGCGACTTTGCTGTAGAGCGCGCCGCGAATGTCAATCAGCGTGGCCATCAGCCTCCAGTCGTCGCCGCGGCGGAAAATCACGGCTTGACGGAGATTGCCGCCCACGTTCCAACCGCCGGCCAGACTTACGGCTTGCATCACCGTCGTGGGGCCTTGCAGGTCGTAACGACCGGGACGCACCACCTCGCCCAGCACGTAAATGTACCGCGGGGCGCGTGTGAGCAGCACCGGAGTTACTTCGAAACCCTCGATCTTCATTGCATAGCGCTCGTCGAGTTCGCGCTTCAATTCGTTGAGCGTCAACCCCTGGGCCGGGCACGAGCCAATGGCCGGCAACGCGATCGTTCCTTCGGGCGTGACGCGGGCCTGGCGCGATTGCCCGCCGAAGCCAAAGCGGCTGTCGACCGTGGCCCGCAAATCCTCCAACTTCGTGTTCACCCGCAGAGGCGTGATCGTGATGGCGGGCACGCGATAATAATGCTGGTACGCGGTCTCGATCTCGTCGCGCAGTTGAGGCACGGTATGGCGCGTGGCCTTGACCTGACCCAGGAGCCGAAGCGTGACGTTGCCGTCGGGCTGCACCAGCAGACTGCGGTCGAGCGTGGGATCGGCCGACGACTCCAGGCGGATTTCGTCGCCCACGTTGAGCGTGTAGGGGCGAGTCGTCTGGTTTCGCGTCATGCGGAAGACCAGTTCCAAAACATCATCCACGCGCAGCCGGTAGCTGGGCACATGGGGGATGCGCCCGTGGCCGGCGTATTCGCCCTGGGCGAACGGCTGCCAATCCATTGGTCGAGCCGCTTCCCAAGGAACCGGATAATACGCCTCGTAGGCATCGATGGCATGAATTGGATAGGGAGCCGCCGGGCTCGTGGCCTGGCAGAGCACGACGTGCTTGGTATCGCCTGACCCAGGGGAGTGTTCGGTGCCGCAGCCGGCACCATCGATCGGCATTGGCCGGCTAATCACAGACGGAGCATCCGTCGGCGCGTCGGATCGCGAATTCGTTGTGCAATAGGTGACGATCGCCAGCCCTAACAGGGCCAAGGCCAAGGATCGTCCGCAACGCGCTGAGCCGGTTGTCATGCGCAAGGACTCCCACCACGAGGAGCTGGCAAGGCGTTAACCCTAGAGGGGGCGGCCAGCCACATACTGCCGCGCACACGCTTGCTGCCCCATAGACCGATCGTCCGGAAGCTTACTGGGATTCAGCAAAAACCGCGCGTGCCGGCATGGCCGACGGGCTTCGACGGCACAGGCGGCAGAGTTTGCCTCCGGCTGGTCCCAACTGGCGACAGCCGGGTTGGCGAGTCGGGCGCACGGTTTACCGTATCGGCAAGGTCGCAGCAACTCGGCATCGGCGGCACAACCCGCGGCGGATTGAGAGTCGTTGTCATGACTGGTGCTCACAGAGCACCCTACGAGTGGTGGGCGACGAAGTCCAAGTGCTCGGGCGAAGCCAGACCTTGATTCAACACGTTGAGCACGGCTGACATCTCGCCGCGCAACAACGCGGCCCGATCGAGCCACAAGCCGGGAAACTCGCGACTGCGGAAAACACCATCGTCTCCGGCTGCCAGGCGTCGATATTCGCCGTCTTCCAGACGGAACCAATCAATATCATTATCAAGCACGCGCCAGACAATGTACTCGCGCACACCGTGGCGAAGGTAGAGTTCGAGCTTAGCATGCAGATCGAGGCTCACGCTGCTGGATGCAACCTCGGCAACGAGTTCTGGCGCACCTTCGAGGTACGACTTTTCATTTCCAGCCTTCGTTTGGCCGCCCTTAGTCAACCGCAACAGGGCGTCCGGCTGCACCTCGTTGAGCATGTCCAGGCGGACTGTGGCATTGTCGGAACATCGAGTTCCTGGCGTCTGTACGGCATACGTCCCGTGCCAAACCATGAGTTGTGCATGCGCATCTGCATGCAAAGGTCCAACGGGCGATCCCACGTAAACGACTTCATCAATGAGTTCCGCTTTCTTCAGCCACGGCATCGCTTCGTAGCGGCGCTCGAACTCGGGTCGCGTGAGGCAATCGCCGGTTTCCAATGGCGGAATCACCGGGATCGCCGCGGCGCTCGGGTCGGCAGAGTGAGAATGTGTGGACATATTCGGACAGTTCCCAAAGGCACCCGCATATTTTAATCTGGTGCCGGAGACGCGACAACACGGCTATAAAATGCCCCAAATGAGCGACTGTTAATTCTTCGCCGAATGCCAATTCAGGTGTTCTTCCAGGAAGCGGAACGTGCCGACGCCGTGAATCGTGTGCGGGCCGTTGAAGAATTCGATTTCGGTCCGATCGCTCAGGCCCAAGTCGTCATAGAGCCGGCGGACCTTGGCATATTCATAGGCCACCCATTCGTCCGGCGCCACGCCGTCGGCGTGGCCTCGTTCGACCATGAACGGTCGCGGAACCATCAGCGCCGCCATCTCGGCGTAGTTGAACGTGCTTCCCAGATTGAAGTAGGGCATCTCCCATTCGATCGTGAACATGAAGCTGTAACGCGAGTCGGTCGAAGCGACCTTACGCGCCCAGTCGTTGAAATCAGCCGAGCAGATCGACAGGCAATAGCGTTCCAGCAGCGGCGGCACGCGAATGGCCGTCTCGCCGCCGTAGCTCAGCCCGTAGAAGGCGATTCGCTTCGGATCGACCTGCGGCAATGTTTCCAGGTAGTTCAGAATCTGCTCGTGCTGGGCCAGGATGAAGGAAAAGAGCGAAGCCCCCACCGAGTTTGCCTTGCGCGACAAGAACCGGTAGCGGTCTTCACCGCGATACGGGTTGTGCGGGGCGAATACGATGAATCCGCGATCGGCCAGCCGAGCGGCGAAATCGTGGTAAGCCGGAACATCGCCTTCGATCGTGTCGCGCGGCAGTCCGTTGCGGCCGTGTTGGCAAACGACGACCGGGCGGCGCTCACCCGGCGTCAGATCCTTGGGCAACAGCAGCACGCCCCAAGCGAAGACGTCGGGGAACACGTCGAGCACCACGTCGTAGCCGGTCCACTTGGGCCGGTCGTAAATCTGCCGCGAACGCGGATTGAGTTCCAACAGTCGATCGTTGAGCCGGCCAAACTGTTCGTCCCACAGTTTCTTTCGATACGCGGGCGTGCTCGCGGCGAATTCGTCGGCCGAGTGCGTCTTGAACTCGGGCTTCCCTAAGAACTGCTCGTCGCGCGTCTGATCGGCTTCGCGAACCAGGCGCTGGACGTGGTGTTCGAGTTCCTGCACCTGCCGCCACTGGCGATCGCCCGGGTCGAACTTGCGGCGCATGTCGCGCGGTGGTTCGACCTTGAGTTCGATTGGGTTGCTAACAAACAGGCCGTCGACAAAGAATCTCAACGCCAATTGCGAACAGGGACCGATCGTTCCATTATCCGGACCCCGAACGAGATTAATCGCAGAATAATACTCTTTCGGTAACAGCATTTCGATTCGTAAATACTCGCGATGGGTGCTGGCGTGGTTGGCTACCTCAAGCCGGCCGGCAGCACCGCTTTTCTTGTGGCCCGGGCGCACTGGTAGCGGCTCGTCGACATTGGGCACCGGACTATATTCTATCGTCAGCGCGCGCGGGCAAATGAGCGTGGCGATTTCGGCATCGCCAAATTCGCGCAGCAACCCCCAAACGTTACGGTACAGTGGTTCTTCCCAAGGACGCGTTCGCTCCTGGAAATAGCCGCTCACCAGGCAAGCGTCGATCCGCGGATCACAGGCAGCCGAGTAGAAGGCAATTAGCCCGCCTTCGGCGTAACCGGCTACGCCAATCTTCAGCTTCTTCTCGCCCGCCTTGTCTTGCGTCGCAAACCAATCGACGGCGGCCAGTACCTTTTGCACTTCATAGCCAATGACGTGCCGCCCCATTTGATAGGCCTGTCGATAGATCCATTCGCGATGAGGCTGATTCGTGAAGCCCACCTTTGGGTTGCCGGACCACTCGTCCGTGCGATCGATCAGGGTGGGTACCAATACCTGGAATCCGGCCTCGGCCAATCGTCGCGCGAATTGCGCTTCGGGGGCTACGCCAGCGGTCAGCCCGGCAACCTGTTCGGGCGTCTGGTCGGCATCGGGCAGAGCGACAACGCGCGCTAAGGGGCCAAAGCGTGGTTCGATGAGCAAACCTTCGGCCGTCACGCCGTCGAGCACGTTCCAGCGAACCTGGTAGATTCGATAGCTGGTTCGTTTCCGCGATCAACGGACCTTCGTCGTAGACCGAAAACTTCTCCAATCGGGGCGGCACTCGCGTATCAACCAGGCCGATCTGTTGCTGGAAGCGCTGGCGATTGGGTTCGATTGATTTCTCGTAAGCGGCAGGCGAAGAAAAATCGCGCTGCCAGAATTCCTTTCTGCCGTCGACCGACGCGGCGATCTTCCGTTCGATATAGAGATGCAGGCCGTCCATCATCCGCACGGACAGGTCATCGTTCCCTTCGAGCGGCTTGCTGCCGGCTAAGACCACGGGCTCGGCCGTCGCGACGGGCGCGGCATGCAATAAGGCCAACACTACCAAGGCGGGCAGATTGCGGATCACGGGAAGAATCCTCGGAATTAGTGCGCCACGACGTGGGGGGGGCGAGTTGAATCCAGTGCTAGCCTAAACCGTGGCGGGGTCCGGGACAACGTCCTCGCAATTGCGAAATAACTCGTCAAGCGTGTCGCGACTGCGGTAGAATGCATCAAGAATGCTCGACCGAAAAACTCTCTCAGCACGTTTCCAGCAGATTCCGGGCTCGCGCTATCTCTTCGCGGTGCTGAGCGTGGTCTTGGTAATCGTCCTGCGCGGAGCGCTGTATCCGTTTATTGGGCCTCGTATCCCGTTCCCGTTCTTTTTGGCCGCGGCTTGCTTCGCCGCTTGGTACGGGGGCTTTGGCCCCGGCATACTCTCGCTGGTGTTGGGTTACCTAGTTGCGATGACGATATTTGTTTCGCCGACGAACCTCGTCCACACCAACCCGGTTGCCGGTTCATTGGTCGTCCTGATCGCGGGCCTGATCATCGTGGCATTCAGCGCCTCGCTTCGGCAAGCGCAACAGCGGGCCGAAGCCAGCGCCGCGGAAGCGTTGGCCCGGCAGAAACAGCTTGAAGAAGAGATCGTCGAGCGGCGGCGCAGCGAGCGGTTCGCGCTCGAGCAGCAACAGGAACTGAGCGTCATCCTGCGCAGCATTGGCGATGCCGTGATTGTCGCTGATTCCGAGGGTTGCGTGCAGTTGACGAATCCGTTGGCCGAAGAGTTAACCGGCTGGCCCTCGGCCGAAGCGGAAGGGCGGCGATTGCAAGACGTCTTCCCGGTGCGCGACGAGGCGGGACCGAGCAGCGCGACCGGAGATGCGGCCGATACCTGCGAACGCGCTGCCCAAGCACTATACCAGCAGTTCCAAAATGTTGACGAGCCGCAGCGGGACAACTCGCCCGATCGACCAAACGACGGCGCCGATCCGCGACGCTCAGGGGAACATTACCGGCATGGTGGTGGTCTTTCGCGACGTGACGGCCCGCCGCGCGGCCGAACGTACGCGCGAAGAACAAGAGCGTCGGAAAGACGAATTCCTGGCAATGTTGGCCCACGAGCTGCGCAACCCGCTGGCGCCGATCGCCAGTGCGCTGCACGTACTGGAAATCGCGCCGGACGACGCGGCTACGGCCGTGCGTGCCCGGCAGATCATGCAACGGCAGGTCGATCACCTGGTGCGATTGGTGGACGATCTGCTCGACGTTTCGCGCATCACGCGCGGCAAGATCGGGCTGCAACGAACGCGCGTCGAATTGTCGGAAGTAGTTCAACGCGCGGTGGAGACGACCCGGCCGCACATCGATGCGCAGCGTCACCGGTTGATGATTCACCTGCCCAGCGAACCCGTCGCGCTCGATGCCGATCCGATTCGCCTGGCACAGATCCTGGGAAACCTGCTGAACAATGCGGCAAAGTACACCGAGCCGGGTGGAACGATCGAAGTGTGCGCCGCTCGCGACGGCGACGAGGTTGAAATTCGCGTTCGCGACAACGGACTGGGCATGTCGCCGGAAATGTTGGCGCGGGTCTTCGATTTGTTCGTGCAAGAGCGTCATTCGCTCGACCGTGCGCAAGGCGGATTGGGCATCGGCCTGACCCTGGTCCGCCGGCTGGTCGAATTGCATGGCGGCAGCGTCGAAGCACGCAGTCCGGGCGTCGGCCAGGGGAGCGAATTCGTGGTGCGCCTGCCGCTGGCCGGCGAGACGATTTGTGATCAGGCCGACGTGGAGCTTGGCCGTTCTGGTCCGCTCAGCACACGGCCTGCCTGAAGCGTGGCGGTTTGTGCTGGCGGCGCGATTCTGCGGACCCTAGGACGTCGGCCGAAAAAACGCGTGGATCGGTCCGTTAGTGGTGCGATCGTAACGCTAGCTCCGCTAAACCGGTTCTCGCAGCTACGTAGAGCACCGAGTTTCACCGGCCGCAGACCTTGCCTGATGCATGCGTCTCGATTCCTCTACCACGGGCTCAGCCTGCCTGCTATGTATGGCCGACCTAATGTTTAGCAAGCGGGTGTGCCCACTCCATTTCCATCTTTGGGAGGAGAATCGCAATGGCCGAAACGCTGTATCAAAATCGGATTGCCAACTGGGATCGAGAGCTGCCGACGGCGATCGGTGGCGACTACCTTACGGAAGATCAGGCGGCAGCCTTGCGTGCGTTTCTCGAACGCCTGGCGAAGCGCGCCTTGCAAATCGGTGACTCCGCGCAACGGACCGGCCGACGCCAAACGCAGCCGCTAGCGCGTACTTTATTCGCAGCAAAGCGGACTTTCAGCCAAGACGATTCGGCAGGCTGGCACTTGCCGACGTCTAGCTCGCCACACGCTGGATGATACGATGCGTGTGTTTGATCGCTGGCTTGACGACTTCGTAGCGTCGCAAGACTGCGAATTGCTGCGAGATTTGATCGGCTCGCTGTGAATCAATCGGGCCTCGATGGGCGTGCAGCAGGTAACGCAACACCAAAGGTGACGAACGCGTCGTGGAACGCGGCTGCTGGAGACAGACGGCCGCTCCCATCCAGCCATCTTCGCGGACGTGCCAGGGCGTGGGAAAACCGACGTTGTCTGGATGGTCGAAGTAGGTGATTCCCTCGTCGGTAACTGCCTGGCCGGTGCCCGAAGGAACCGGGCCGCTGTAGTCCATCCAACGGGCCGGCTTGCCGAAAATGTCGGGCTCGCCGACGGCTCCCTGGCTGATCGCGCAACTGGCCGCCGCCGAAATAGGCCGAAAGGCTCTTGGCCACGCGAACCGCCAGGAAACCGAAGTTCGTCTGGCCGAATTCCAGCGACTCGGCATGCGGGCGAAACGTCGATTGCAGCTCGAGGAACATTTCGCCCTCGGGCCCCGGACGGGTTGCCGCGACCAGCTCCTGCTCGACGAGCGGCGCCGGATCGTGCCCGTCGAACCAGCCCAGCGAGACGGCCATGGCCGCTTCTTCGTCGCTGTCCTGGTACTGGAGCCATTCCTTCTGGCGGATGCGGGCCTGGCGTTTGCTCGCTCCAGAAATCAATGCCCACGACCTTGGCATGAGCAAACCAGATCGAACGGTGATGATCGTGATTCGGGCGCCGGGATGGCCCATCCTCGTCAGCGCGCTGCCCGAGGGGCCAACGAGCGGATAGAAGAATGGCCGCGGATAATTCGCGCCGAAATGCCAGCGCAGCCGCTCGACGCCATCCAGGACAAACGACACCTGATCGCCGGGCAACGGCACCAACTGGCAACGCGGTATGTGATAGGGCATGGAGATGCTCTTGGGCGAGGCGTTGGTATTGGGCCGGGCAGCCGAATCGTGGTGTGAGTTCAGGCCTCGATGGCCTGCTCGACGATCGGATCGTCCAAGGGCGATGCCGCGTCCGATGATGAATTCGCATGGGGAGCATTACTATCGGCTGACGCAGTCCCGCGCGACGGAGCCGCGGCTTCCTGGGTCGCGACTCGGCTGGCGATGAATGCGGCGAAAAGATTCTCCACCAGTGTTCTGACCAGTTCGGTGATCGGGCCGATCAGCATTTCCCAGGGAACGAGGCTACTCCAGCGGCTGGGTCGAACTCGTTCGGATTGAGCTTGGCCATTAAAGTCGTCCTGCCAATCCGGGCTGGCCCCCCGCGAATTCCGCCGCCGGCCCGAGTTGAAAGCCATGCCCCCCGCAAAGCCCGCCGCGGCCGCTGCGCCCAACGCCAACCAGGGATGGCGAGCGATCACGGTGCACATCGGTGGCCTTGTGCCAGGCCTGGTCGAGGTTCTGGCCAAGATCGCCGAGCGCTGCGCCCATCGCGGCCCGTGCATCGGCCGCTTGTCGAGCGAGGAACTCGGCTTCGGATTCAGTGGGAGCGAGCCCGGCTCGAGATGTCTCGGCCGAACTGGCGCCGCTGGCGCTTGCGTCTTTGTTCATAGCTGCGGATGGTTCTCAAACGTGAGGTGATGTTCAACCAGCGCAAGGCTCCCAGGCCGCCCAGAGCGGCCAGGACCAGGACCAAAGCGCCGGTCAGAAGATTGCCGAGCCAGATCCGCTCACCCAGTAGTCGACCCAGACCTTCGCCCAGGCCGACGAGCAACAGCGCCGCGGCCGTGGCTGCCAACGTTGCGACAACCACCACGCCGACAATTACTAGCAGCGCGGCAACGACGAGCCGTCGGACGCGCATGCGCAGCAGATCGGCGCGAGCTCCGAGATAATAAGAGAAGTACTCGCGCAACTCGTCAAATTGCAGCAGTAGCGGTGCCCAGGGGTCGCTCCCGGCCGTGGTTCCCTCGGCACACTTCGGCGGATGCCTCGCTGTTTCGCCGTCGGCGGGCGGCGGCGTGCCGGTGGCGGGTGAGGGCGTAACCATGCGAAGGATCTTCCAGGGACAAATAATCACGCCCGGTGAGGCGGTCGCCAAGGCCCCGCGCCAGCATGGTGCCGCGCGGGGCCTTGGCCCCACCCATTCTACCTTCGAACGCACAGTGCTCCGAGGATAAATCCGACGCCGGCGGCAATCAGCACCGCCTGCAACGGCCGTTGTCGCACCTGGCTTTCCACGTTCCGTTCGAGTTGCCGAGCCCGTTGGCGGCCCTCGTCGTAGAGATGCGAGGCCTGCTCGCGGCCTTCCTCGTACAGGTGGCCCGCGGCATCACGGACCGTCGATGCGTGTTGGCTCGCCGCCTGCTTGGCCGCGGAACCCAGGGCTTCGACGTCATGCTTCAAGTCGGCTGCCTTGTCGCGAAGATGGTCGGCGCCTGCGCGAGCCGTAGCGGCCGTAGCACGTCCGAATTCCTGAGCGTCTTGCTTGAGATCCTGGGCCTTACTTCTGAACTGTTCGGACGACGTCGACATGATCTACTCCTTCAGGTTAGAAATCGAACCACGTATTGACTCTCGGGACTGACCGCGAGAGTCTCGTATTGACACTGCCCCCTGCTTGCTCCAACTGTGCTTGCTCCAACTGCCGTGCCCGTTCTCGAATGGCCGAAATCTCTATGTGCTGCCGCTGCACCAGCATGTGGACATTGAGCGGCAAATCGGCATGCAAGGCGCGGAGATAGACTTCGCGCTGGGCCGCCTCGAGCCATCCCCCGACAACGAACGACGACGGTTCGTCGAGGTGATCCGAGGCAGACCACAGCAACCGGTTATTGCCGGCCAATCCACCATGCCGCGGGTCGCCGCCCAGTCGAACCACGGCTTGTTCAAGCTCGTCGACCATCTTGTGTTGCTGCCGGGTTATTACGCCACAGGCGGTTTTCACGTTCGGATCCATCGTTGCTTCAGCCGATTTACGGCAGGCTTGTTCGACTCCGTGACATGCAACAATCAGGCCCTTCAGAATCGAAATCGTTTCTAGAATTGATGTCATCGGGGGCAGTTACTTTCTTCGCGCTCCGCAACCGGTGGGCCGTTTGTCTAGCCGGACTCGCCTGGCGGGGGTATGTTGTGGCAGGCCGTACCAGATGCAGAGCCCGTGCCAAAGCTCCATGGCGATTCGATTTAGGCAAGCGATCGCAGGTTGGGCCGGTTTGCCCGGTCAATTTAGATGCCTGCAAGCAGTTTGGCCCGCCGCCCCAATCGCCTGGGCCCTGGTCAAGCTGGAGAGTGGACCACCAGGTTGATGTCCGCGCGGTCAGGTCGCCCGTACCCCCCCTGCTTTCTCGAACCCTTTGCGATTCCGGAACCATTGTATGGCGAAACCCTATCTGACAGCTCCGCTGCCGACAAAGCACATGCCGCCCGGGGTGCCGTACATTGTGGCCAACGAAGCCGCCGAACGGTTCAGCTACTACGGCATGCGCGGCATCCTGGTTGTCTTCATGACGCAGCACTTATTGGGTGCAGACGGCAGCCTGGCCGTGATGGGCAAGGCGGATGCCATGGAGTACTACCATTGGTTTTTGTCGGCGGTTTATTTCTTTCCGGTGCTGGGCGCCCTGTTGTCGGACGTCTGGCTCGGCAAGTATCGCACGATTCTCTACGTGTCGTTGATCTATTGCCTGGGGCACGTCGCTTTATCACTGGATGAGACGCGGCTCGGATTGGCCGTCGGTCTAACGCTGATCGCCGTCGGTTCGGGCGGGATCAAACCGTGTGTATCGGCCAATGTGGGCGACCAGTTCGGACAATCGAATCGGCATCTCTTGGAAAAGGTATTCGGCTGGTTCTATTTTTCGATCAATGCCGGCTCGATGTTTTCGACACTGCTCATTCCCTGGTTGCTGACGCACCACGGACCGCATGTGGCGTTCGCCGTGCCGGGCGTGCTGATGTTCGTCGCCACAGTTAGCTTCTGGCTCGGCCGGCACAAGTTCGTCCACATTCCGCCGGCGGGTTGGGGAGCAGTGCGGGAAGCACTCAGCCCCGAGGGCCTTTCAGCGCTGGCCCGGCTCGGCGCGCTGTACGCATTCGTAGCGGTCTTCTGGTCGCTCTACGATCAGACCAGCTCGGCCTGGATTCTGCAGGCGGGGAAAATGGATTTGAACATCTTCGGCTACACGTTCGAGCCGGCGCAAACCCACACGCTCAATCCGGTGCTGATCCTGCTGTTCATGCCCCTGTTCGAATACGTCGTCTACCCGGTGATTGAATTGGTCTTTCCACTGACGGCGCTTCGAAAAATCTCGATCGGCTTCTTCATCACGGCCTTGTCGTTCGTCGTTTCGGCGCTCATCGAGAATTGGATTTCAGCGGGCCAGCGGCCGCACTTTGCCTGGCAGGCGTTGGCCTATTGCATCATGACGGCGGCGGAAGTCATGGTCTCGATTACCTGCTTGGAGTTCTCCTACACGCAGGCACCGCCGAAGATGAAGTCCATGCTCATGGCCGTGAACTTGCTGAGCGTTTCGCTCGGCAATCAATTCACCGCATTGGTGAACAAGTTCTTCAAAACGCCCAGTGGCGAGAGCACTTTGGGGGGCGCCGACTATTACTGGTTCTTTTGCGGCGTCATGCTGGCGACGGCCGTAGCCTTCATTTTCTTTGCGACACATTCCGGGAACGAACCTACATCCAGCAAGAGCAGCCGGCATAGGGAACGGTCACCAACAAGCCCGACGCGCCAGCGAGGGAGTCGAAGGCAGGACTTCCTCGCTGGCGCGTCGGGCTTGTGTGTTGGCGCCTTTCCGCGCTCAACTCTTGCTGGTGCTCGCCGGTTCGACAATCCGGCGGCGGAGTTGCTCGCCGACCCAGGCCAGCCACGGATCGGTTGGCAGGCTATAGGGCCGGAACTTCTCCAGCCGGCCCTGCTCCTCGCTGTGCAAGAAGGCCCGGTTGGGGCCGAGCCGGCTGGCCATCGGCGAATCGATCAGCGAACTCGAATCGGCCACGCTCACCTGGAAGATCACGCGGTTTTCGAACTCGCGCATGACCTGTCGCTCGCAAGAGCGGTACAGGTTGTTGAGCGTGTCGCACCAGGCAATGGTGTGGATGCCGAAGCCGGGCCCTTCGCGCAGCAGCGTGGGAAATTGCTTGGCCGGGTTGGGCTTCTCCTCGCCGCGCGAAAAGCCGAAATCGTCCTCGGCCTTGCGCAGGTCGCGAAAACGCGGCAGGTCGTAGATCACCAGGTACAGGGCCGGCGGATCTGATTCGTTCGAGGCCTGACGGCGTTCGAGTTCCGTCGCCAGTTCGCCGATGATCCGCGGCACATCGCGCGGGCCGCCGACTTCAACCGCATGGGGAAAAACATTTGCCAGCTTGGCCAGCGTGCCCACGTGCATGGCGTCGGGCGGGCTGCCGTCGAGCAGGTAGAACTTCGCTCCGCCGGCCGTCTCTTGGCTGGCCACCGGCTGCTGTGCGGCGAGGCTTGTCAGCGCCACCATGATCATCGCCAACGCAGCTTCGGATTGCTGCCCGAGCATGATCAGATTGGTGCCGCTTTGCCGGCGGAAAGCGGCCGCCGTCGGATCTTTGATGGCGATCGCATCGCCCAGCCAGGCTTGCGGGGCCAGGGCTGCTGCTGGCCAGGCCGGGGCCGAGATCAGCTCGTGAAGCTGCAAGTTCTTCGTGATGTCGGCCGGGATGTTTCCTTCGAAGATGATCTGCGCCGGCGTCGGCAGGTCATGTTTCCGAGCCAATTCCTGCACTTTCCGCAAGTAGTCTTCATGCCGATCGTCGGAGAGCCAGACGACCTGGAACAGGTGGTTGCCTTCCAGCCGGCCGTTGGCGTCGTTGTAGATTGCCTCGCCGGGCCGCGTCAGCAGGCGGGCCGCGGAATTCTCCTCGCTCAGGATCAGGTTGGCGTCGGCTTCGCTGCATTGCAGGGCAATGCGGATGGCCATCTGCCCCAACGTGCTGCGGGCCAGGCCGTAGGCTCCGCCCAAAGTCTGGCTGCCGAGGATGACGTGAATGCCGAACGCCCGGCCTTGCCTCACCATCCGATCGAGCAGCAGGGCCGTGTCCTGGGCAATTTTGTCGTCCTCGACGAAGAACTCCTGGAATTCGTCGACGATGAACAGAATCCGCGGCATCCGCGTGCTGCCTTCGGCATGCCGATAGCCGTTCAGATCTTGCACGTTCATGTCGCGGAACTTGTCGCCGCGGACCTTCAACTCCACGTCGAGCCGCTGCAAGACGCTCAGCCCGAACTCGCGTTCGCTTTCGATGGCGATCACCCGGGCATGGGGGAGTTGGTACTGGGCATAGGTTTTGAATTCGACGCCCTTTTTGAAGTCGATCAGATACAGTTCGACTTCGTCCGGGCTGTACATCAAGGCCAGGTTCGTAATCAGAGCGTGCATCAAGGTCGATTTGCCCGAGCCGGTCTTGCCGGCGATCAACACGTGCTGCGAAGTGCCGCGGCCGAGCTTCAAATTCTGGCGCTTGGTAGCGCCGGCCCGGCCAAGCGGCACGTCGACTCCCTGGCTGCCGCTGCTGGTCCAAAGGTCTTCGGGCGGGGGCGCAATGAAGTCGAATGGCACCTCGACCCGGCTGGCGTTCTTGGCCCCTTCACCGGCAATGTGGACGATTTTGCTGAACCGCTCGGGCACGGGGGGCGATTCCAATTGCAGCGCAAACGGCTCGAACCGCTCTTCACGCCACACGAACTTGTCTTCGCGCCATACCAGTTTGATGCCGTGCTGCTCCAAGTCGCCCACCTTGAAGCCCGAGGGAATCGAGAGCCGCGTATCGACGCTGACCAGCGTATAGACCCCGCAGCGTGAACCCGTGCTGGCGATGCTCAGCAGGTAGCGCATGGCCGCTTCCGTAAAGTTGAACGGAAAGTTGGCCACGACCAGAATCCGAAACGGCTCGGCCACTTCGCCGGCGTGCTGGTTGTAGTCCTCGATCGTTTCGAACTCGTTGCGCAGATATTTCTGAATGACGTTGGACATGTGCGACGTGAGGTCACTGAGCCGCTGCTCGATTTGTTGCGGCTCGGTCCAGATCTTGTGCGAAACGAGTAGTTCGTCGTAGTCCGACAAGTGCATGAAGCCGGCGAAGTTCTGACCCAAGCCCACCGGATCGACGATCGTGAACCGCACCTTGCCCGGTGGAATGGCCATCAGGTAGCGAAGCATGACCGATTGCAGCACGTCGACGCCTTGCGAGCGGGCGGCCGATCCGCCTACCTTCAGCACCAGCGATCCACGGTTGGGGAACGACAGCATGGCCGGCAATTGGAAGTTCGGCGGCACGTCGACCGCCAATCGCGGATCCTCGCTCAAGCCGCCGGGAATCTGCTCCAGACCGACGGAGAACTGGCCGATGCGAATCGCCGAGGCAACGGACGATGCCGGCGTCCAGGTTTCCCAATCCGGCGCATTCCAATCGGGGTAACGCAGATCGAGCTGCGAGTTCAATTTCTGAGCGTCGGCGTAAACGTTGCGCAGCCCGGCACGCCACAGGTCGCCCACCGCCTGCCAGTCGCTCTGGTAACGGCTTTCGCATTCGGCCTGTCCACGCTGGAACTCCTGTTGGGCGGCCCGCAACCGTTCGGTGCGCCGGGCCGTAATTTCCGCATTTTGGGCCGCGTGGTCGGCCGTGGCCTGCGCCGTGGCGGCGTCGAACTGCGCCTGCACTTCGGCCATGCGCTGCGGGTAGGTCTCTTCGATCGATTGCGATTCTTGCTGGCGGCGATCTTTGGCGACTTCTTTGGCGGCGTTGTAGATGTCGGCCGCCCGCTGCAGGTCGCTTTCGTACTTCTGCTTGATCTCGTTCTGCTCGCGCTGGCACTTCTCCGTGGCCTGTTCGTGCCATTGCTGCCGGGCCGTTTCGCCCTCGAACAGCGTCTGGCACAGGCGTCGAATGCGCCCAGCGCATTGGAGCGGGCCTGGAAGTAAATCCATCCGGCGATCCCGCCCCCCAGCAGCAAGGCCACGGCGAAGCTGATGCCCATGGGCCACGGCTGCCAATCGCTCAGATAGCCCGCGGGCCCGACGAACAGGGCCACCAGGCCAACGATGATCCAGAATCCGGCTCCGCCGCGAACCAGCCGCGGCAGCCGCAAGGCCTTGAGTTCGACGAGAATGCCCTCGGCCGCCGCGAGCTTGTCGAGGAATCGTCTGCAGGGGATCGTCGTCGACCGGCGGCGGCGTCTCGGTGTCGAGATTCGGCTCGCGATACAGCCGGCATTCTTCCAGGTAATGCTTGGCCTCGGCCGCGATCGCCTCGAAGCGTTCGGCGCGAACTTTGACCTGGCGTTCGGCCTCGAGGAATTCTCGCTTGGGCTTGTGCTTCGTGGCGTCGAAGACGGTGGTCGTTTCCCAGCGTGCTTCCTGGTTGATCTTTTTGGCGGCTTCCTTTTCGGCGTTGAAGCGGGCGACGGTGCGCTGCTTGAGGGCCGCGTACTTTTGCTCGGCCGGACGGTAGTCGGCTTCGAAGCGGGCTTCCAGCTCGCGTTCGCCGCCGATCGAATTCGGCCTGGTTGGCCTGGCCGGCCGCCTGGGATTCGGCCTGGGTCTGTTTCCGCTCTTTGTCGAGCCTGGCCTGAACCGCTTCGAGGCTGCTTTTCGGCGTTTTCGGCCTGCTGCACCCCCGCGCGCGCTGGGCCACGAGCCGCTCGAGATCGGCGAGAATGGCGTCTTGCTGCCGGACAGGGCTGAATTCGGTCATGAGGCGGCAGTTCGCGGGACAAGGCGGGCCGGCATCCGGCCCGGGTTGACCTAAGTACACTCTTCGTACGCCCTGGCCATGACCTGGTTGAGCCGGTTGATCGCCTTGAGGGTCGACAGCACTTGAGGTTCGAGCGGCCCCATATACTCTTCGTCGAAGCTCTGCCGCACCGAGTCGTTCCAACTTTCCTCGGTGTCGTCCCAGCGCATCTTCAAGGTCTTTAACGCAAAGTTCAGCGAACTGGCGACAATGCTCAGGTCTCCACGCTTCATGGGCGGTCGAGGGGTTAGAGGATAGGAGCCAGGGTATCAGCGCGGGGCTAGGGACCAGATGGATTTGGATCTTTCACGACGGTGGTTCGCTGCCCAGGATCTGCTCGGGCGACGGCTCCGGTTCGGCCGGTTTGCGAGCCACGTCCGACGTCGTCGCTTCGGACGAGGACGTTTGGGGATGGGCCCGGCCGCCGCGCCTTCGCTCATCAGATTGGCGTACTCTTCCAGGGCCTGGATCTTGCGGGCCAGCAAGGCCATGGCCCGCGGCAATTCGCCGTCGATCATGGTGGTCAACTGCTGGGCCGGGCCACGATAATCGCCCACTTCCTGCTCGATGATCTGCCCCCAGCGGCGCACGACTTCCACCTTTTCGCGGGCTTGGTCCAGCCGCTTTTTGGCCTTTTCCAAGGCCACTTTCTGATCCGTACACGAGGCCTGCGTGCCGCCGGCCGTCGTCGAGATCAAGCAGCGGCTGAGATCCTGCCGGGCCTCGCCGACGGCGTCTTCGCGACGGCGAACCTCTTGCTGCCAGAACTTCACCTGGTCGTGCTTCAGCCAGTCGAGCGTGCGGCGAATCTCGACCTCGACAGCCGCCATGGCCTGGCTGGCCGCCAGCCGAAATTGCTCATGCGCACGCGAAACTCGCGCAGCGTATCGATCGAACGGACTTTAGCCCCGGGGCTCATGGGCGGGCTCGATTAACGCTGGTGGAGGTATTCTTCGATTCGCTCCGCCTTGCGGAGCAGGAACGGCACGTGCTGGCCGGCCGATTCCAGGAAGCGATTCACGACGGCCACGGTCTGCTCGAACTCGGTGGCGAACTTTTCCGCCTCCTGGTCGCGCCAGGTCTGACCCAGGCTGAGCATCTGCCCACGCAGCATGGTCATCTGGCTTTGCAGTTCACTGGAAAAATGTTTGAGGTTGTGGGCAAACTTCCGCAATTCGGCGGGATCGACGACAGCGGCAGCCATGAGTCCTCCCCTCGGCCAAAAGAATGGAAGCCGGGCGCCCGACAAACTGCCGCATGCACCTAAGCCGGCCCAGATCTTTAGCTTACACCCATTTTCGGGGCCTGTAAATCAACTCGCGCGGGTGAAGCAAATCGGATCAGACCAGCACGTTGAACGGGGGGCACGCTCCAGGCAAACATCCCGGTTTTTTGCTACGGGGCGACGATTGTGCCGATGAACCGGGCTCGCTACCGCTTGTTGCCAGCTTCGGTCAACTCGATCAACGTCGTCTGCCCGAACACCTTGGTCTCGGTCTTTACCAGCCCGTACACCGGCCTTGGGGGAAGTCCAAACCTTGGACTCACTGACGATTTCCGTGCCGCCCTGCGTCCGGTGGTCGTGTTCGAGCTCCATTGGCACCGGTAGGCACGGCCGTTGATGGAGAGGGTTTCCTCGCCGTGGCCCGTATCGACGAACTTCAATTCCTTCCGATTCCTGGCCTCGGCCGCCGGATCGTACCTCGTCGTGATGTCGACGGTTTGATCCGAGGGTGGGACGCGAAGCCGCCGGTCGTGGAGGTGGTTTTAATCGTGACTTTGTTGCCCGTAACCGCGGTCACCTCCTGCCGCATGGTCCCCTGCACCTGGCCGCTAGTTTGTAGACGACGTAGTCGCCAACCTTGGCGTTCCGGAGTGGTTCTTTGGCCTGTTGTGCTGATGCGTACCCGACCCCAACCAGGATCAAGAGCAAAACCCCCAGGAAACGCTGCGCCATCGGAGACTCCTCAGAGCATGCAAAACGGGCGATAGGAGCTGTGAATAGAAGGTTCGTGGCGGCTCTTGGCAAGGATTCGCATCCGCCACCGGGAAACATTACGGCACGGAATATGTAGAAATTCAACTCCGGGCGAACAATCATGCGCGGGGGGATCGCGTCAGATGACTGGCGACCACGCCGAAACCCCCCCGGTCGATTCCAGCCTCAGATCGTTCCAGAGACTCCATCGCGATGGGCAGAATCATCCCACGCCCCTGGCCGCGAGGATCCGAAGCCGCCGCGCATTTCGCCGTATTTTGGCTGTTCGTATCTTGGATTTCGGCACCAGGCGTCTCGGATTTGTTTGCCACGCGTTGTTTTTGTGCGCAGCGCAAGCCGAACATCGTCCTCTTTCTCGTCGACGACATGGGCTGGATGGACTGCAGCGCGTATGGCAGCAAGTATTACAGACGCCGAACATCGATCGATTCGCACAGCGCGGTATGCTGTTCACCGATGCCTATTCGGCCAATCCGCTTTGTTCGCCCACGCCTGCGCGAGCATCCTCACGGGCAAGTACCCTGCGCGGCACGGCATCACCACGCCCAGCGGCCATCT
>CAVQAC010000013.1:0-29265 GCA_963710365.1 uncultured Planctomycetales bacterium | reverse complement strand
TCGGACAACGGCGAAGACGGCAGCCTCTACGGTGTTTACACCCAGTATTATTCGTCCAGCGGCACGCCCGTGGGAGGCGAAACCCGCGCGAACACGTTTGCTACCGGCAACCAAGGCGGGCTGATCATTTCCGGCCTCAACAGCGGCGCGGCCGGCGTGGCCCTGTCCACTTCGGGAAATTTCACGATTGCCTGGGACAGCGGCTCCAATGAAGACGGCAGCAGCTATGGCGTGTATGCCCAGCGTTTCCAGATTTCCTCGACTGCGCCCGTCCTGACGACGAATTTTCCCACTTCTCCCATCAGTACTCCTTGGACAACGACCTTTACCGATCAGAGCAATGCGCTGGCCATCGATCCCCACGTGACAATATTGGATGCCGACAGTCTCACGATTGCCAGCGCTACGGTCACGATCGCTTCGGGCTATTCCACTCCGCAAGACAACCTGCTGTTCACGAATCAAAACGGAATCACCGGGACGTTTGATCCCGTCGCGGGTGCGCTGACGTTGACCGGCGCCGCAACCGTCGCCCAATACCAGACGGCTTTGGACTCGATCAGCTACCTGAACGGATCGGCGAACCCGTCGTTCTTGGCAAGAACCATCGACTGGACGGTCAACGACGGTGGCGCATCGAGCAACGTGGCAACCAGCACGATCGACGTCGTTCCCGGTCCGGCGGCGATGCTCGTGTTCAGTTCGCAGCCTGCGGCCACGGTGACGTCGGGCGGCGGGTTTGCCTTGACCGTCGAGGCAGAAGATCAGTACGGGAATCAGGCCACGCCCTACACGGGAAATGTGACCATCGCCTTGCTGAACAACCCGGGCAACAGCACTCTGGGGGGCAATCTGACCGTGGCCGCCATACAGGGCCTGGCCACTTTCGCCGGCCTGTCGGTGAACAACGTCGGCACGGGCTACACGCTTTTGGCCATGAGCGGCTCATTGACATCGGCCGTCAGCAATAGTTTCTCGGTCGCCCAAGGCCCGGCTATCACGGCATACACTGCGGGGCAGCCCTCGGCCTTGACGTACGGCGTCCGGACCGGCGCCCAGGCGGTCGATCCTTATCTGACGATGGTCGACAACGAAAGTAACACGATTATCGGTGCCACGGTGGCGATCTCTTCCGGATACGTCGCGACGGAAGACGAATTGAATGCTGCCAATCAGAACGGCATTACGGCCAGTTTCAATTCCACGACGGGCACACTGATTCTGGCCGGCACGGCAACGGTCGCCCAGTACCAGACGGCTCTGGATTCGGTCACCTACATCGACCTGGCGTCCAACCCTTCGTTCGCTCAGAGACGGTCACGTTCTCCGCTACCGACGGTAATATCCCCAGTTCGCCCGCCACGTACACGATTAACCTGGTTCCCGGCAAAGCGACGCAGTTGCTGATCACGGGCGAGCCGCCCGATAGCATCAATGCCGGCGTCGGCTTTGGTTTTACGGTCGAAGCGGAAGACTTCTACGGCAACCTGGCCACCGGTTTCGAAGGCACGGTGACGGCGACGCTGGCCACGAACCCAACCCTGACCACTCTGGGCGGAACGGTCACAGCCACGGCGTTCAACGGCGTGGCCGCGTTCACCAACCTGTTGCTGAACAAGCCGGGCAACGGCTATTCGCTCAACGTCAAAGGTAGCTCGCTGTCCGGCGATACGACCGACACCTTTGACGTCATCCCGGGAACGGCCGTTTCTTTGGTTTTGCTCTCCGAGCCGCCGACGACGGTTACGGCCGGCGCAGGCTTCGACGTGACCGTCGCCGCGGAAGACGCTGTCGGCAACATCAGCACCAGTTACGGCGGCGTCATCAGCCTGGGCTGGCGGCGGGCGCCGGCAACAACACCCTGGGCGGCACGGTGAACGTTGCGGCGACGGGCGGCGAGGCCGTCTTCTCCGGCTTGACGCTCAGCACGGTTTCGACGGGCAATACGCTCCAGGCCACCAGCACGGGGCTCACGTCGATCACCACCACCAGTATCGCCGTAACGCCGGGCGCCGTCGCACAATTGGCGATCACGGGGCAACCGACGACCGTCACCGCCGGCGCCGGCTTCGGCTTGACGTTCGTGGCCGAAGATAGTTTTGGAAACCTGGTTAGCAGTTACTCGGGCAATGCCGTCGTAGCCCTATCGAATAATCCCGGCAGCAGCACGCTGGGAGGCACGACGACCGTTGCCATCGCCGGCGGCATGGCAAGCTTCTCGGGACTGACGCTCAACAAGGTCGACCCGGGTTACACGCTTTCGGTCACCAGCGGTAGCCTTTCGCCGGGTACGACCGCGGGCATTCTCGTGGTGCCGGGCGCCGCGGCGCAACTGATCGCCTCGACTCCGCCCGCCGATGTCACGGTGGGGCGGGTTTCGACCTCACCGTCGACGCGCTCGACGCCGAAGGGAACCTGGCAACAGGGTTTTCCGGTGGCGTCACCGTGGCGCTGCCCGCGAGCAATCCGGGCGGGGCCGGCGCCTCGTTGGGCGGAAGCACGACGCTTAGCGCTGCTAGTGGCGTGGCCGTCTTTACGGGCATAAGCGTGATGGGGGGCACCGGAGCCGGCTATACTCTGGTGGCAACAGGCACTGGACTTTCAACAGGAACATCCGGCGCGTTCACCGTGACGCCGCTCGGCTATGCGATCGATTTGGCGATCAGCACGAACCAGCCGACGACGGCCACGGCGGGCACGCCGTTCATGGTCACCGTCGATGCCGTGGACGGTTTCGGCAACACAGATCCAAATTTCAATGGCGCGATCACGCTGGCGCTAGCCAATAATCCAGGCGGCAGCACCTTGGGGGGCACTCTCACCCTGTCCGCTTCGGCCGGCGTCGCAGTTTTTTCGACGCTGACGCTGAATAAGGTTGGCACCGGCTACACGATGCTGGCCAGCAGCAATTCACCATCGCGCCCGTTAGTCCAAACGTTGGCCAACGCCATCACCGCGGGGCTGGCCGTAATTCCCGGCCCGGCCACGCAATTGGTCGTCGTCAATCAGCCACCCGCGTCGGTGCCGGTATTCACCGAATTCAGCGTAGCCGTCGCGGCTGAAGACGCGGAAGGGAACCTGGCCACCGGTTTCTCGGGCCAGATAACGGTAGCTCTGGCAGGCGGCCCCACCGGCGCGTCGCTGGGCGGCACGCTTTCGGTGCCGGCATCGAGCGGCGCGGCGGTCTTTTCGGATCTGACGACGAACCTCGTTGGCACCGGCTATAGCTTGCAATTCTCGGATACGGGCGACGGGCTGACGCCGGCCACGACCGGCTCGTTCAGTTCCGCCCCGGCCACGCTGACAATTACCGGCGCGGCCAACGACGTGGTGGCGATTGCGTTTTCGGATGCCACGGATTTCAACGTCACCATCAATGGCGGGACGACGACGTCGTACAGCACCTTGGCGTACGATAAGGTCGTCTACAACGGTCCGGCGGGAAATCCCGCGACGGTCGTCTTCGCAGATCCCACCACGACCAACGACTACACGGCCACGCAATCCTTGGCGTCGACGGTTCTGACCAGCAGCGGTGGCGGGTCGCCGTTCGAGTTCGATGCCAACGGCGTGTCCAATCTTTACATTTACGTCAGCGACCCAAGCTCGACGGCTACGGTCAACCTGACGGCCGGTACCGGCAGCAATTTCTACGTCGATGACGCCCCGCTGGACTACAGCTATGTCGCCGACCCGATCCAGATGATCTACAGCGAGTTGTCTGGCTTTGGCAACGAAACCGTGACCGGCGCCAGCGGCACGACATACGCGTATGTTTACTCGGTATCGCATGCCATCGTCGTCGGTGCGCCCACGCAAACGACGATCAGTTATGGCAGCGTGACCACGACGCTGAGCAATTTCGCCCAGCTCTACACCGTCGGCGCGACCGACGGCAGTGACAGCATCACGCTCCATAGCGGCGGCGGAGGGTTCGTGGGCACGCCGTCGTTCAGCTACGTCAGCGGCACTTCCAACGGCCAGTCGTTCCTCATCGGCGCGCTGTATTGTGCCACGATTACAACCATCGCCACCAATCCCACGGACTCGGCCTTTTTCTATAGTTATTCGGGCAACACGTTCAACGGCGCCAACGGATCAAGCGAGCTGTTGGGCAGCACTTCCGCCTTCGCCAGCACCGCCGGAATCAAGTTTCCCAACTTCGTCTCGCAGGTCAGCGGCTTTCAGAATGTCAGCGTGCAGGAATCGGGCACGGGCAAGGATCTCGTCAACCTGCAAGCGACCGGCAACAGCGTCCTCACCACCACGCCGAATTACAGCACCTTGGCCGTCGGCGGCATTACGGCCGTGACGGTCGACACGTTCTTCGACAACAACGGAACGAATGTGGCGGTCCTGGCCAGGATCAATGCCACGGGCACGGCCTCGGATACGGCAAACCTGTACGATTCCGCGGGCACCAATACACTCGAGGCACAAAGCAATACGGCCACGCTCGTTACGCCGGTCAACACCGTGGCGGTCAAGCAATTCGGCGCCGTGAATGCCTACGACCAAAGTGGCACCAGCGACACGGCCAATGAGCAGGCCGTCGACTTTGCCTTGCAGACCATTGGTAATTGGAAGATCGTGTGAGTGACCATCCCCTGCTGGATCAGGCGTTGGGTCACCACCGTGCAGGTCGGCTTGACATGGCCCTGCCGCTGTACGAGCAGATTCTCGCGGCCGAACCGCACAACGCCTACGTTTGGAACCTGTTGGGCGCCCTGCAGACGGCTCAGGCCAACTACCCGCTGGCCGTGGAGCATCTGCAAGCGGCGGTGGGGCTCGACGGCTCGCAACCCTCCTACCACGTCAACCTGGGCGAGACGTATCGTCGCTGGGGTCGGAATGCCGAAGCCGTCGAATGCCTGCGGCAGGCGCTGGCGCTCGATCCCCAGCAAGTCGACGCGCTGAACAACCTGGGCATTGTCTTGCAATCGCAGGGCAAGCTGCGCGAGGCCGCGGAGTGCTACGAGCGGGGGTTGAAACTGAAGCCCGACGTGGCCGAAATGTACGTTAACGTGGGCACGCTCTACGATCGACAAGGCCTGGCCGCCGAAGCGATTCGCTGCTTCGAACGCGCGTTGCAATTGAAGCCGGATTTGTCCACCGCGCACAACAACCTGGCTGCTGTTTTTACCGGCCAGTCGCGTTTCGACGAGGCCCGCAAGCTGCTGGAAGAATGCTTGCGTTTGAGTCCGAATTGTGCCGAGGCCTGGAACAATCTCGGTTCCATCGAGCAATTGCGGGGCGCTTCTCGGCCGCGATTCGTTACTTCCAGGAGGCCCTGCAACACCAGCCCGCTTGTCTCGACGCGATCACGAACCTGGCCACTGCACAGCGATCGATCGGCGATTTTACGGCGGCCGACAAATCGCTTGCCCGTGCAATGGAACTCGGTGGCAGCGACGGGCTGCGTCTGAAGGCGGCCTTTTCACTTCCGCCCGTGCTCTCGTCGCTGACCCAGATCGGAATCCTGCGTCAGACGCTCAAAGAGAATCTCGACAGCCTGGCGGGCCACGAACTGCACGTGGCCGATCCGATCAAAGAACTGGGCCACGGCCATTTCTATCTGGCCTATCATGGCCTCGACGATCGCGAGTTCAATTGCCAGATTGCGGCCGTCCAGCGGCGAGCCTGTCCGGCCCTGAGCTTCACGGCCGGCCATTGTCAGATCCCGTCGCATCGCGAGGCGGGCCGGCCGATCCGCATCGGCATCGTCTCTTCGCATTTCTTCAAGCATTCGGTGGGGCGGTTGATGGGCGGCATCATCGCAGAGCTGTCGCGATCGCAATTTCATGTGACGGTCGTGCGGCTGCCCAGCCCCCGCGACGAATGGAGCCGCGAAATTGCGGCTTCGGCCGATGCCGTGCTGGAAACCACGTGGCAATTTGCAGCGGCACAGCGCGAGATCGCTGCCAGAAGTTCGACGTTCTGCTGTACGCCGACTTGGGCATGGACCCCATGAGCTATTACCTGGCGTTTGCCCGCCTGGCCCCGCTGCAATGCGTGACCTGGGGACACCCGGTTACCTCGGGCATTTCGACGATCGATTATTTCATTTCGGCCCGCCACCTCGAACCGGAGGATGGTCCGCAGCACTACAGCGAAAAGCTGGTCCGGCTCAGTGCGCCGCCCACCTACTTGCGTCCATTTAACTACTTGCCGTCGAGTCAATCGCGGGCCGACTTTGGCCTCGAAGCAACCGACCACGCGTACGTGTGCGCACAAAGCCTGTTCAAGATTCACCCCGAATTCGATGCCATTCTGGCACGGATTCTCCAGCAGGATTCGCTAGGCAAGCTGGTGCTGATCGGCACCCGGGAACCCGTCTGGCAAGAGCAGTTGTTGGAGCGGTTTCGCCAGACCATGCCCGACGTCTGGACCCGGGTGCATTTCGTGCCGCGGCAAACCACGAACGGCCTGGCGCGGCTGATGCAGCTTGCCGACGTGGTGCTCGACACGACGCACTTCAGCGGCGGGTTGACGACGCTCGAAGCGTTTTACGTCGGCCAGCCGGTCGTGACGCTCCCCGGCCGCTTCATGCGTGGCCGCGTCACGTATGCCTACTACCGGCAGATGGACATGGACGATTGCGTCGCGCACGACGCCGACGATTATATACGCCTCGCGCTGCGTTTGGCCAATGATCGGTCCTGGCGCGAGCAGATGCAGGCCCTGGTGCGCGAGCGGCAAGTGCGTCTGTATGGGAATGTTGGCGTCGTCCGCGAATTGGAGCAATTCTTGATCGATGCGTTGCAACAGGTGTGACACCATGGTTGAGCGGAGTGGCAAGAGGTTTTGTTGAGCGTGTTGTTAGGTGTTTTCTGTAGCCCAGCCCTGGACAACTCAGTACAACGGCATGCAGGATCGCCGTTGCAGTTGAGTCACGCCAGCCCGTACCGGGGCTGGGAATCCGCTGCAACCTACCGTGGGAGAAGCCATGTCTGAGCCAACGCTGGTGATCGAAGGCGTTAGAGTACCTCGCTTCCTGTACGGAACGGCTTGGAAGGAGGACGAAACGCAACGTTTGGCCCGGCTGGCTCTCGAACAAGGATTCCGGGGCATCGATACGGCCAACCAGCGGCGTCATTACCATGAAGCCGCCGTCGGACAGGCCATTGCCGGCGCGATCGACACCGGCTTGCTGACGCGCGATGATTTGTTCCTGCAAACCAAGTTCACCTCGCGGCACGGGCAGGATCATCGCTTGCCATACGATCCTGGGGCACCGATCGAGCGTCAGGTCGAGCAGTCGTTCGCCAGTTCGCTCCAGCACCTGGGTGTCGAGATGATCGATTCCTACGTGCTGCATGGCCCCACGCAGCGCGTCGGGCTGGCTGCGGACGATTGGGCCGCCTGGCGCGCCATGGAAGCCATTCACTCGAGCGGCCGGGCTCGCTTGCTCGGCGTCAGCAACGTGACGCTCGAACAACTGCAGGACCTGTGCGGCAAAGCGCGCGTTCGGCCTCGCTTCGTCCAGAACCGCTGTTTTGCCGCGGCGGCTGGGATCGTCGCGTGCGGGAGTTCTGCGCAGCCCACGAAATCGTCTACCAGGGCTTTTCGCTGCTGACCGCCAATCGCGAGGCTGCTGGCCCATCCGGAATTGGCTCGCATCGCCAAACGCCACGGCCGGTCCGTCAGCCAGATCGTGTTTCGGTTTGCCCTGGACGTCGGCATGATCCCGCTGACCGGAACCACCAACGCCGATCACATGCGTGCGGATCTGGAAGTGTTCGATTTCCGCCTGGAGGCCGCAGAGTTGTCGCGGATCGAGGGTGTCTCCGCGAAGTGAGTTTGGTGAGAAACGCATTGAGCCAGTGGCTCACATCGTACTGGCTTCTTGTGTCGCGGGGACAAACTGGATGCAAGTCGCGGAGCTACTGCTGGCGGTCGGATCCAGGGTGTCATTGAAGAACGAACCGGCAAGGCTCGATGAATGTCCTGTAAGCCCACCATAGCTGAACGACTGGTTGATCTGACCTAACGATGCGGCAGTATCGCCCAACTCGGTAATCATCGTGTCGCGAACGGTGGTGAGGCCCACAATCAATCCCAACACGACGATCGTGGCGATCAGAAGCATTTCGGCCGAGATGATAAATGCCGTTTCATCAATCCAAAGTAGATACAACGTACTCATAGTACTCATAAAACACGTAAATGGATGGAGTGCGATTGCAGCGCGGATGCGGCGTTGGGCCGTGTCCCGGCGCTTAAATCTGCAAACGGATAAAGAGCAACGCACGTACCGTTCAGATTAAAGGCGGCCGGAGTTTGGAGTCGCCGACTATGCGGCGCATCGCGACGATCCAAGCCGACTTGTGTGAAACCATCCTGGGTCGCGAGAGCGCGAAGAAATCGCCGCAGAGCGTTTAATGCGGTGCAAATGGCGGCCGAATGCTGCTTCCGACGCCAGGCGGTTCATTTACCCAGCGCGGATGGGGCGCGTCCGCCGCGGCGCTTGTTTTAAAAGATCAGCGCCGGCGCACATGGTGTCGCTTACTTCACCGTCAGCCGGCCCAGCACGTCGATGATTGCGGCGCAGAAGTCGGGCAGATCGTCCGGTTTGCGGCTGGACACGAAGTGGCGATCAACCACCACCGACGCATCTTCCCAGTGTGCGCCGGCGTTGACGAGGTCGTCTTTGATTCCCAGCGAGCCGGTGACGCGCACGCCGCGATATACGCCGGCCGAGATCGGGATCCAGCCTGCATGGCAGATCGCCGCGACGAGCTTCCCCGCCTGGGCACAGTCGCGCACCAGTTTCAGCACGTGCGCATTGCGGCGCAGCTTATCGGGCATGAAGCCGCCGGGAATGACCAGGCCCTGGAAATCAGCCGCGTCCATATCGTTGATCGCGGCATCCGATCGGCAGGGGTAGCTGTGCTTGCCGTGATAAACGCGATGGGCTTCGGGCCCCGCGACTGTGACCTGGGCGCCGGCCTCGATCAGTCGGAGCTTCGGGTACCAAAGCTCCAGGTCTTCGTAAATGTCGTCGACGAACATCAGGATGCGGTGCGAGGCCAGCGGTTTGGTCGAACTGCTCATACGATCCTCTCCATGGATGAACTCATTCCGGCGGCAAGAACAGGGCCAGACTGGCGGTGAAACCGTGCAGGAAGTTCTTGCCGCCGACGGGGCCGATTTCGCCCATGGCGAACAGACCGGCAATCGGGATATTGCCCAATATCTCGGCCACGACGGCCGCATCATGATGCGGCTCGCTGAACAGCCGCGTGCCACGGCCGTTGCAGGTGAACAGCAGTGCCCCCTGGGGGCGCTGGGTTCGCGTCCGAAGCGGCGCGGAGCAATTCGCGAAGGTCTTCATCGGCCGTGTCGGCGTCGCGGACGTGGAACTGAACGGTCTGGCCCGGCCGAACGAAGTCGCCGATGGCGATGGCCCCGCTCGCCCGATCGGCGCCGATGCAGTTGCGAACAAGAAAATCGCCGCGGGTGAATTTGTCCTGGTATTCATTGATGACCCGGCCAACGTGCAACCCGCGCTGCGCAAGTTGCTGCTCGCGCTCGGAAAGTTCGGCAAAGAGCTCCTGCAATTGTGCCAGTGCCGGTTTGCCACTGAGTTCGAAGATGACCTGGCGGTCGGCCTTGGTGACGACCATCGGCCGACCGATGGGCCGGCAACCTTGCGAGACGACGCTACGGATCCGCACGTCGCCGTGGATCAAGACGGCGACGGCTCCGCTCGCAAATGCTTCGTCGCCGAGGAAAACCAGATTCTCGCCGGGGCTATGGGCCCCGCTGGCCATGCCGCCCAGCACCGGAATGCCGGGCTGGTCTTCGCCCAGTCGCTCCAGCAGAGCGTCGGCGGGAAAGCTGAAAGGTTCGCCCAGCATGAGCAATGCGGAGCCCGCCGGCCAGGAAGCTGGCAACTCGTCCGGCCAACCGACGAACGAGCCCCCTTCGGGAGTGCGCTGGAATTCGAGATGCATCGGCTGAATTGACACGCCTGGCAATCGGGCCAGCCACAATGAAATGGCCGGTTGCTCCTCGATCTCGCGCCCAGGCCCGACGATCGCCTCGCCTGTGCAACCCAGCAGGCAGCCGGCACCGGTTCGCCGTGCGGATTTCTGTCACCAACGGGCCAAATTCGGGGCCATGATGGGGCGAGACGAAGACCAGGGCCAGATCGACCGGACCATCAACTGGGCCAGGGCCGCATCGCAGGCCTGCGCGATCGCTGTGGATGTAACGGGTTCGGTCGATAGTGCGGCGGCAAATTGCATGGTGGGGCGGTTGAATTGCGTGCGGAAGCTGAAGCAGAGCGAAAACAAATCAAGAGGGCAAATCTTCGGGCTGTCCCTGGTACAGCGCCTGGCACTCTTCGTGGCGAGTTCCCGCCGCGTCGGTAACTGAAAACTTGGCAGGCCCCCAGATCGAAACGCCGGCGTGACGCCCGTCCTTTGCCAGCAGGTACAACTTCAGGTTGAAGTTGGGCCGGCCCTGGGGTCGCGCAGTCGGGGCACGGTGCTTTGAGCCACGCGGCGAAGGATTTCCAGGCCGGCTTCTTCGGGCGACGCGCCGCCCCGCATCAATTCGACCGCCGCCATGCTACTACAATTGATCAGATTCGCCTCGCCGCGCCCCGTGCTGCCGCAGGATCCGACGGCATTGTCGACGTACAATCCGGCGCCGATGATCGGCGAATCTCCCACGCGGCCGGGCAGCTTGAATGCCAGTCCGCTGGTGCTGGTAACGCACGAAATGTCGCCCGAGGCGTCAAGGGCCGAACAATGGATGGTGCCGGTCGGCCGCTTGAAGTATTTTCGCACCGCGGGGTCGAGTTGATCGTCGGGCGGCGGCAACCAGTCGTCCTTGTCGCTGCGGGTTTGCTTCCAATACAGCCAGATCTTGCGGGCCTGCTCGGTAAGCAGATCCTGCTCCTTGAACCCTTGAGCCCGGGCAAACTTGAGCGCCCCCTCGCCGACCAGCAACACATGATCGGTCTGCTCCATCACCAGCCGCGCAACCTGGGCCGGGTTCTTGATGTTGCGCAGCGCCGCAACCGCCCCGGCCCGATGGGTCGGCCCGTGCATCACGGCGGCGTCCAACTCGACGACGCCCTCCTCGTTGGGCAGGCCGCCATAGCCGACGGTCATATCGTTGGGATCGTCCTCCACCAGAGCGACGCCGGCAATTACGGCCTCGAGCGGGTCGACGCCGTCGATGATTTTGCGATACGCCAGGCGCGTCGTTTCGAGCCCGTTCACCGACGAAATTACCTTGATCATTCCCGGGTTCCTAGCTGGCTGGACGGCGGCACGTGGTGCGGGGCGACTGGCGGCCGGCTGGGCGATCGAATTCCCGGCCGCGGCGGCCAAAGACAACCCTGCCAAACCTCCGCCAAATTCTGACAGAAAGCGGCGTCGCGACGGATCGCTGGGAGGCTCAATCATGCGCGATTTCTCTACGGCTTGGATGCGGTCCGGGCGGAGACGATCGCCCGCCGACCGCATGAGTATGCACCGTGCCCAAAGCGAAGGGAAGTAGGCCGCGCAGCCGCGTTCGACTCGCGAATTCTGTTCGGCCGAACCCATTTTTGGCCCCCTAACCGGCGGGGGTGAGGCATTGCTGGCGTCCAGCACGCGTGGCGAAAGCGGCGGAAAACCGGCCCGGAATCGCAGATTGGGCCCGCCGAGCCGGCAAGTTGGCAGAGTTTGCGGGTTAGGCGTGGTTTACCAGGTGCGATAGTAACTTTGGAGCCGGTTTTAACGATTGTCGATGTTGCGTCATAGGTACCGGTTCTACGAATTCTTTCAGCGGTAACGAATCTAACGAATCTTCTCGGCGGAGCAATGAAAATGAAGAATCTACTCTATGGCCTGGTGGTGGTGCTGCTCGCCGCTGGACAATTGGCAGCGGAAGATGATTTCGAAATGGTGTCTTATCAGAGCGTGCTCCAGACGCTGGACAATCAGGACCAGGAGTTCGCCGATCTGCGGGCCCGGCTGGCTTCGCTCGAATCTCAAGAAGCAGTGAGCACGCCCGCGCCGACCGTGGCGACCGCCCGGTCCCTGCTCGGCGATGAGCTGCTGCAACACGGCGTTGCGAGCGGAGGATGCACGGCCGGTGCGGGAATCTATTATCTCCAACCACGCTGGGGATCGAACCCGGGCGTAGCTTCGTTCAGCCCCACCGGCAGCAATACGGTGGTGCAGAACTTTCGATTTCCGCGGCCGCGTTGCGCCGGTCGTGTACGTTGGCTATACCCGGCCAGCGGGGGCTGGGTGTCCGGGCCCAATGGTTCACGCTACAGCAACACCATCACGGTCCTTCGGCCATGGTTGACGGAGCCGTTAACGGATCGGTAGCAACTCCGCACGAACGGAGTTCCATTCGCTTTCAATCGGCCACGATAGGCAACGTGTTGGCGACGTCGGCCGGTTTGGGCGTGACCGCATCGATCTGGAAGTGACCAAGACGCTGAATTCCTGCAATACTTCGTACTTGATCTCGGGCGGCCTCCGCTACGCCCACATCGGCCAGCAATACGGGGCGTCGTTGACCGGAGTCGGAGCCTGCACCAGCCTGTTGACGACGACGGGCACAACTTCAACGGTCTTGGCCCGACACTGGCCGCTCAGGCACGTTACGCGTTCCCGTTCGCCCGCAACTTCGGGGTTTACGCCCGTGCTCGTGGGTCGGCTGCTCGTGGGTCAGCAGCATGACGACATTCAATCGGCTCGCTGCGTGGGTGACCGGCAATTGTACTCGTCGTCGAACCAGGTCGTGCCCGTGACTGAATTGGAAGTCGGTGTCGACTGGAACCGCAATTATCGTTCGTACGGGTTCTTCGTGCAGGGCGGCTTCGTGGTACAGTCGTGGTTCGGCGTGGGCAACTCGGCCAATACGAACGTGATTCAAACCGGTGGCCTGGTCAACACGTCGGCCTTTGACAGCGGTAGCGTGATGGGTTTGTACGGTCTGCGTACCAGCGGCGGCATAACCTTCTGATCGCACTGCGGAAAACAAGATACAATGCGGATGAAAGCGCCGTCGAACAACTCGACGGCGCTTTTTTTATTGATACTACGTTTGTTGGAACAATAACAATAACAAGAATAATGTTGATCTATCACTATGGTGGCATTGACTTTATCTATATATTACTCTAATATTCACTAGAAGTGTCTATTGTTATTGATTGCTCACTCTATCAACAGAATGGTGATTGTTATGGCAGCCAAAAAAGCTACTGGGGCAAAATCAGATCGTGGCGACCCCAAAAAGAACAAGAGCCTGGCCATTCGCACGGTGCTCAAGAAGCTCCCAAATTCCAAAGCCACCGAAGTGGCCACCGCCGTGAAGAAGGAATTCGGCCACGAAGTGAGCCAGAACATGATCTACATGGTGAAGACCAAGGCCAACATGGATTTGGATGGTCGTGTGAAGAAGCCCAAGGCCACACGTTATGGAACTCCGATGACTTCGACCGTCTTGTGGGTCGACGCCATCAAGACCGCCAAGCACCTGCTCAAGGCCACTGGAAGCCTGGCCAACGCCACGGCGCTGCTGAAGGCCGTAGACGGGTGAGTTTACTGGACCGCTGAATTCAATGGGCCGCTGAATTCAATGGGCCGAGTACGGCCGGCCGGGTTCATTGGGCCGAGTACGGCCGACGGGTTGAAGGTATTCTAGCCGCGGAGCGGCGCTGCGAGAAAAGCCCAGCGATTTATCGCTGGGATGAATCGTGCGAATAGGCACGATCAGTCCCGTAGGGACGGCTGAAAACGGTCAGCCGTCCCTACGGGACTTCTTTCTCTCTGGACGTCGCATTGTCCCAGCGATGAATCGCCGGGCTATTCTCACCGCGTCCCTACGGGACACCTCTGCCTAAGTTTCCTCATGAGTTGTTATGCCACGCACGGTGCTCGCGCCGTCATCAGTCACGTTAGAACAAGGACAACAAAACGTGGTTTCTTGGAGTCAACTCAGTCCGTCCGCCGGCGAACTTTGTAGTTACCACGACTCTTATCATACTCCAACTCGATCAAGCCCTTGGAGTTGAGGTCGCCGAGCAAGTCGGAAAAGTTCTCGAAGCCGTAGTATCCTTCGTTGAATCCGGGATGAATTCGTCGTATGGCTTGCTTGAGCATCGATCCCCATACGGAATCGTGATCCTGCCCAACGGATTGCAGAACTTCCATCACCAGGTCGATGGCCTCCTGCTTCTTGTTGTCGGCCGTTTCGGGTTTTCCGCGCCTGGGCCGCGCCGGTTTTCTGGCCGTGCGGGACAAGTCATCGTAGTAGATGAACTCGTCGCAGTTGGCAATCAGCAGATCCGACGTGGAACTCTTGACTCCACAGCCGAGAACGCGGCGATTGTTCTCCTTGAGCTTGGAGACCAGCGGCGAGAAGTCGCTGTCGCCCGAGATCAGGGCGAATACATCGATGTGCTGCTTGGCATAGCACAGGTCCATGGCATCGACGACCATGCGGATGTCGGCGCTGTTCTTGCCGCTCATTTTGCTCTGAGGGATGTCGATCAGTTCGATTCCCTGGGCGTGAAACTCGCGCACCGCGTCTCGGTAGTTGCTCCAGTCGCAGTAGGCGCGCTTGTAGACGATGCGGCCTTTCTCCAGCAGCCGCTTCAGGATCAACTGGATCTGGAATTTTCCCGCCCTTCATGTCGCGAACGCCGATTGCCAGGTTCTCGAAATCGACAAAGACCGCAATCAGAGGTTCGTCGGACATGGTGATGGCTGCTCCTGCGGTAAGGCTCGTAATCGTCAAGGTTGGTAGTGCATGGCCAGCCAAACCGTCGGCCGGGTCGGATCGGTCCATTCGACCCGATGGCGACGATGGGCCGGAACGTCGAGATAATCGCCCGGTTTCATTTCTACGGCGTCTGCTTCTCCTTCGAACCGCACACGCGCCTCCCCGGTCAGCAGCACGACGAACTCATGTTGCGGTTGATCGTACCAAAAGCCAGCGGGGGATGCGTGGCCAAGCGAGACAATCCGCTCAATACGGAGACTTGCCCGACTCAGAATCGGCTCGACAAGTTCGCTGGGCAGGCTCCCAGGAAGGTTTGCCAGCAGATTGCCAGCCGCTGCCACGCCGCTGGCTGGCTCGGGCCCCAAGTATCGAAACCGGGGAACCTGCTGCCCTGCGACCTCGACCGATTCCAGGAACATTTGCCTCGGCCGCACCCACATGCTGCGATCGCCGTATTCCTGGCGGTAGACGACCAGTTCTTCCTCAGTTTCACTGTGCCGGGCCACGTCGAGAACCGAATACTCCTGGCCCTTGTAGTGGCGATACCGGCCCGTGGGGATCTTGTTCATGGTTCTCGGTTCATCCAAGGAAATCGACCGTTGCAGCAGCGTAGATTCTTGTTCTCGTGTTCCATTTGACGACCTTGGGCCCTCATCCTATCACGCCAATCAGAAGTTCTTTCTTTCGTTTGGACAGGGCTTTGAGGGCCAGTTCTCGCTTCAGTGCCAGGCTGTGCGTCGGTTGCGCTTCGTGATAGACCAGCTTGACCGGCAGACGGCTGCGGGTATAGCGCGACGCGGCGCCGGCATTGTGTTGCTCGTAGCGACGCTGCACGTCCGTGGTGATTCCGGTATACAGCGACCCATCGGCACAACGCAGCAGGTACACGAACCAAGGATCGGCCGTCACGGTGGCCGGCTTCAGCTCGGCCAGCAGCTTCTGAATGGCCACTTCCTTGGCCTTGGCCTCGATTTCGATCGTGATTTTCTTGCGCCGCCAGCAGTCCGGAAAATCATCGATGTGGATGAAATCGTGATGGCGTCGGGGCTGCGGGCCGTCCCAGCCGTCGATGGGGCTGGATATATGAAACAGCGGCTCTCGATTCCAGGTCTTTATCGCCCGCCGCGTCGCCTGCTCGACGCTCAGGCCATCGGGGTTGCAGCGATGATGGTGTACGTCATAGACCAGCGGCAACCCTTCGGCTTTGCAGATCGGCAGCAGGTCGGCAGGCGTGTACGTCAGGTCGTCATTTTCGACGGTCAATCGCTCGCGCACCCGCCGAGGCAACCGAGTTAGGCTGGCGGCGAAACGGTTCAAGGCCGAGGCCTTGTCGCCATAGGCTCCGCCGGCATGGATATTGATGCAATCGGCCCCCACCCATTCCGCCACTTCGGCCTGGTAGTCGAGCTCGTCGATCGATTTTGCCACGACGTCTTCACGCGGCGAGTTCAGCACCACGAACTGATCCGGATGGAAGCCGGTGCGCAGACCGTGACGGCGAGCAAACTCGCCGCAGCGCGCGAAACTGCTCGATAATCTCTTTGCTTCCCGGCAGGTCTTCGACGCGGTAGCCGACGTCGGGGTGCGTCTTGATCGGTAGAATCTGGCTGTTGATGCGAAAACTGCCGATGCCGTGTTGCGAGCAGTATTCGAGCGCCGCCAGCAAGGCCTGGGCATTTTCCCGACACAGGGCGGCCAGCTTTTGCAGCCGCTGCCGGCGAGAAAGCCGCGCCGCAGCCGTGGCCGTGGTCGTGCGAAACTTGATCGGCTGTTCGTGGAACAGGCAGCACAGGCCCAGGCGTGGTGACGGCATGCTCGAACTATCGCTGGGGTTCTGCTGGTAACGACGAGCAGCCACGAAGCCGACCTGCTACAATATCAACTTCGCACATCAATTCCAGTGGCAGGAGGGACGCCATGAATCCCACTCGCATCGTAAAGCGTGAGGATCTGGAGAAAACGCAGCAGTACACGCGCCACCAGGAAACATTGCTCGTCCAGGACATGATCGACGAGAAGCTGATTCAATTGCAGGTATTTATCGGCCAGTTGTCACGCACTCCGCAAGGCGCGGCCGAACTCCAGCGCCGCACCCGGTGCTTCGGTGCGTGCCAGCGAATCGCAGGCGAAACCTCGGGCCGGTTCTACGCGCGGCTTCGCTTATGGCTGGACAAGGATCTGCACGAGCAAGAATCGCCGCGGCACAGTTCCGCGCCCCAAGGCGATTAGCTCGCCCCCGCGAGATCTATCTTCGACCCACGGTTGAAGCTTCAGGCTTCGGTGACTTCTGCCGTAACCGGGTACTCGTGGAGCAGAATCGTTTGCAGAAAAGGCGTGCCGACCGGGATTTGTCCGGACGGAATGTTCATGTATTGCCGAAGGACGCGGTCAGTTGATTACGGCCCACGTGGCTCCCCAACAATGTCTTCAACTCGTTCTCTCGCTGCAATCGGGTCAACATCAGGAAGTTTCCTTGGGTGCGGACGGCTGTCACTCTCCCGATTCTAGCCGATCCTTGCCGGCATAGCGACGGCACTTGCCTCTGATCTACGGGCTTGAACTGGAGAAACGTACGGCAGGGGAGTGGCTCAATCGTTCAGCGGCTGGGTGCTGCGCAGGTATGCAAACAGGTCGCGGACCTGCTGCTCGGTGAAGTCTCGCAAAATACCCTCGGGCATCAGGCTCTTGCGTTGCGGCAGCAGCTCTTCAATCTCGCTCTGGGCCAGCGAAATGTTCTGGCCGTCGACGCCGCGCAGCACCACGACCTGGTTGTCGCGTTCGACCAGAAATCCGGTAAGCGCCCGGCCGTCGGCCGTCACGGCCAGGTAGGTTTCGAAGCCTTCGCGAATCGCGGCGCTGGGGTTGACGACGTTGACCAGCAAGTTGCCGACGTCGTCGCGTTTGTAGCTGGTCAGATCGGGGCCGATCTGCCCTCCTTCGCCGAACAGCCGGTGGCACTTGCCGCACGTGCTCAGGAACACTTTCTTGCCAGCGTAGGGCGTGGCCGTGCCTGTTCGACGACTGCCGTCAGCCGAGCAATCTGCTGCTGCATCTCCGCCGTCGTGGCTCCATCAAGCTGACCCCAGTGTTTCTTCACGCCCGCGGCAATCCGCTGGTCTCGATGCACCGTAAGCTGCCGAGCGACGTCGAGCGGCACGCTCTTGGGCGAAATCTTGCCTGCGTCAATCGCCGCCAACAGTTCGAGTGCCCAACTCTTGCGGCTGACCAATAGCGTCTGGGCGACGCTACGGACGTCGTCGGTGAAAGCAGGGTAAGCGGCCAGCACGGTTTGGGCAACCTGCGGCGCGTCGTAGATTTGCAGCGCCGTAAGGGCCGCCATCTTCAGCCCCTCGTCTGATGAATTGTTGATGAGCTGCAACAGCACCGGCACCGCGCTGGGCTGCTTCACTTCGCCCAGGATCTGCACGTATTGCAACCGCTCGCTGGCGTCGGCCTTTTCGTTGGCGATCGTCTTCAGCGCCTGGGCCACGGCCTCGGGCTTGCCCTGCCGCAGTCCGAGCACGACCGATTGACCACCCAACCGGCTCATGGCCACGACCAGCTCGTCGGGCAGATTCGCCACGCGGCGGCCCTGAAAGGCCTCTTCGAAGCCGCGCATCAACTGCTTGCCGTATTCATCGCTGGGCGACAGCTTCAATAGCTGGGAGCAGGTTAACAGATCCTTACGCGTGCCGGCCTGGGCATAGCGCCGCATCAGCCGATGCAAGATGTCCTGCTTGACAATCGGCAGGCTCCAAATGCGACGAGCTCTTCGAACATCGCCAGCACCGCGTCGCGATGAGCTTCGGCCTGAGATTCGATGGCCCACCACAACAGCAGCGGCAAATGCACGTCGGTCTGCGTCTTCGCGGTGCCCGAGAAGGGGCCGCACGATCGCCAGGCATTGCTCGGCCGGCAGGCGCCGAGCCGTGCAAGCCAATTGACTGCGGACTTCGACATTCGGTTCCAGCTTGGCTCGGGCCGCGATCTCGCGCACGAGCTCCTTCGAGATGGTCTCGTTCATCGCCCAACAGTCTGACGATCCAAGCCCGGACGAACGGATTTGGATGCGCGAGATGCTCGCGGGCCAGCAGCTTCGTCAAACCCGCCCGAAGCGTTCAAGCGCCCACAGGGCTTCCAACGCCGTTTGGTCGGAGCGTTTGGCGAGCTCGTTCTTGAGCCGCGGGATGATTGTTGAATCGCGTCGATCGCCCAGCACGCGGATCGCTTCGCGCCGCTGCCACTTGTTGGTGCTGGTAAGCCGGTCGACTAGTTCGTTCGACGAGAGCTTGCCCAGATCAAACGGCGCCAGCGGCTTGGCGCCCTTGGCTCGCAAGCGATAGATGCGGCCGTTGGTCTTGTCAATCTTGCCGTCGTGGTGCAGCAGGTGGGCAATCTGGCCTTCATACAAGTCGGCCACGTAGATCGCGCCGTCGGGACCGGCCTTGATGTCGACCGGCCGGAACCAGGCGTCGGTCGTTTGCATGGCCAGGCCAATGTCTTCGGTCTTGAAGGTCGAACCGTCGGGCTCGATCCGGCTATAGACGACGTGACTGAGCAGCGGGTGGACGCCAAACAACTTGCCGTCGTAGGCCGGCGGCAGGGCGCCGCCTTCGTAGATGATTGTGCAATGCGTGAAACGCGGCACTTTGGCGTGCTTCATGGCCGGGAAATAGCCGAACGTGTAGGGGTTCGACAGCGGCCCGTGCTTGGCAAAGCCCTTTTGAAAGTAACCGCCTTGCACGTAGTGAAAGCCGCGCGTGTCGCCGCCGTTGTGGCCCGAGAAGATGCGGCCTGCGGAATCGATCTCGACGCCAAACGCGTTGCCGCCCCCTTCGGCGAAGATCTCGTAGCGCCGCAACTCGGGATGGTAGCGCCAGATGAGCTGGCCCATCGAATGCACCGGCTGCTTGTCGCGGCCGGGCCGGACGACATCGCCGCTGACCGTGCTCCCTTGCGATGCATATAGCCAGCCGTCGGGCCCGAATTGCAAGCTGCTGACCACCGAATGCGTATCTTCCAGGCCGAAGCCGGCCAGGTGAACTTCCGGATCGCCGTCGGGCACGTCGTCGCGGTTCCGGTCGGCGTAGAAGAGCAGAGTACGGCGGATTGAGCACCCAGTGGCCGCCGCGGCCGTGAGCCACGGCCACGGCAATGTTCAAGCCGTCGACAAACGTGGTGTGCTTGTCATAGTTGCCGTCGCCGTCGGTGTCTTCGTGGATCGAGATCTCGATCCTGGCCGCGAACGTGATGCGGCGGGGCAGGGGGCACCTTGTCGTAGACGGCCCGCAGGAACTTGTCTTCGCTGAGAATCTTCAAGCCGGCCGGAAACGGATACTGCCGATACTCGGCGACCCACATCCGCCCACGCTCGTCGAAATTCAGAAACACCGGCTGCGTGATGTGCGGCTCGGCCAGCACCTGGTCGAGTTCCAAATCGGCCGGCACGGTGAACGTGCGGATCGACTCCCGAGGTGACTGGGCTCCGCCGCTGGCCTGCAACTTGGCTGCGACGTAGGGGAGCAGTTTCTCCTGAACTGAAGGCTTGCTCGAGCGCCCAGGCGACGGCGTTGGTCAGCAGCCGAACGAATTGCGGCTGATTGAAATGATCGGGATGCCCCAGCGAGGTGTAGAACACCGGCGCCTTTGGCCTTGTAGAAGCGGAACCAGGCTACCGGCTCTTGCGGCTGGCCCGGGAATCGAGGCCTTCAGCACGACGTTGGCGTCGGAATTGACCGGCCGCACCTGGTACAGTTCGCCGGCCGCATGCCAGTGGCTCGGCTCGACGCCGGCCAGCAGCGGATGCCGGGCCGCCGCTGGTCACGACTTCGACGTCGGCCCCGCTGGCGGCGTCGAAGTGGCCATGATAGCTGCCGCCCAGAACTTCGTTGTCGAACTTGGGCCAGTCGGCAAGCCCGGCCGGCGGCTGGCCCTTGCTCACGTGCAAAGGCATGGCTCGCAGTGCGCAGCGCCACCAGCGGCTTGCCGGCATCGAGATAGGCGCGGATCTGGTCGAGTTGTTCGGCCGGCAGCGGTTCGCGACGCACGAACAGCAACAGCAGATCGGCGGTTTTCAGCGCACCCAGGCCCGCGGATGCCGCGGCCCGGCTCGGCACCGTGCATCGTGACGTAATAGCCGAACTTGTCTTGCAATTGCTGGGCGAACTGCGGCAGCGTCTGCTCGGGCTGGTAATGGTTGTTGTTGTAGACCACCGCAATGTGCGGCCGCTTATCTTCCGAGAAGCGGAACGCCGGCTTGCCGGTGAAATCGCTGCTGGTGATCGTCGGGCACCAATATTTTTCGATGTGCTCGACGACCAATTCCGTGCCGCGGAAATGATCGACCTTGCGGCTCTTTGAGATGGTTGTACATGGAGTCGGTCATGTCGCGCATCAACACGACGTTCTTGCCTTGCTGGACCATCTGGCGGATGGCGAACGGACGGCCGCAGCACGCACATGTTCGTATGCACGCCCATCACGATCACGTTGCGAATGCCGCGCTGCTCCATCAGATAGAAGGCTTCGACGTTGTCGGTGATGGCGTCACCGTCGGCGATGTCGAGCGTGGCAATCTGTCGGCGCCAGGGATTCTTCTGCGGGCAGGTCGGCTGGCAATCGCAGCCGCCGTCGGAATCGTCGATCGGCAGCTTGGGCTCTTTGGTCAGGTCGAGCTTGCAACTGCGGACCAGCGGAACTTTGGTTTCAACCTTGGGGGCCTGCTGGGCCAGCTTCCGCTGCGGCGTGTCTTTGTAGAACTCCATGCAACTGCTGGGGCAATGGATGATGAGCACGCCCTGGCGGCGCGCGGCCGTACGACTTCGTTCATCCGCGGCGCCATCTCGGCCACGCGTCGTGTGGCGCCTTGGCACCAATGGCGGTCCCACATGTCGCAGATGACGATCGCCGTCTGCTCGCGGATCCCAGGCAAGCTTGGCGTTGGACGATGCTGGAATTCGTCGGGCTTGTCGGCGGATTTTCTCCCGGCCGCGGGTGTGCAATTGCAAGCTTTCGGCGGCAGTGACTGTCAGCCGACGTAAGAACCCAGGCGATGCTGGCAATGGCACCAGACGGCAACGAGCGAGCGCTGCATGCGTAACCTCAGGCAGGAAGGGGGGGCGTGATCGGCAGGGCGACGCAAGCGTGAACGGTCGGCCGCGTCGGCACGAACCGATCGCACGTCAACAGGATACCCGGCTCTCCGCGAATTGCGAGCGGCGGACGAGATAATCGAAGCGCAGGTCTCGACATCGATCGTACTCGCGGAGCACACTGCAATGCCGTTCCGCATCCGGGGCCTGCAGGACTACGATTCGAACGCGTACGCCGAGCGAACTCGGTTACGAACCCTTCGGGGCGGCGCGTCGGCTGCTTCGACCCAGGCTTTGCGCGTCGGCTTCGTCTTTGCGATCGAAGTAACGAATCTTGGCCGTTGTGAAGGGGCGGCAGAACGTGGCCATGCCTTGCTCCCACTTCGTTTCGCCGACGATCGCCAGCCGGTCGATGTCGCGGAAATGCTTCATGATCGAACTTGATATCTTCCCACAATGCCCCGGCAGTCCAGCCGTGGAAATCGTGCATGGAGACGAGCACGTTGATCTTGCCGAACTCCTGAATCAACCCCTCGACGACTCGGCACGAAGCACTCGTAATCCTCTTTGGCCAGTTTTCCCGTGATGTGAACTTCGATCATCTTGCCGCTGTTTTCTTGTTTCACATCGAGAGTCATCGTTTGGGCCTCCTGAAAGCGAAATCCTTGCTGAGGGCAGGTCTAATCCTGCCTTCACTGTCAGGCCGCATACAACCTCATTCTATAGCGAGAGCGGAACTGATTCAAACCGTGCGACACAACTGAGGCGCCGGCGAGCACTGCGGTTGATTTGCGACCAGGCGGGCCGCGGCTATGCGGGAAAACATAGCCAGGAACGGCTTGGCTCATGCGCAGTACTTGTAGGCAGGCGATTTTTCTCTATGTTTGCTTATGGTGGAAAGTGCAAGGGATTCTGAGACGCGACTGGCAGCATATCATGGCTGCGCTTCGACAATAAAATACCGGTGATCGGCTTTGCGACCACTCTTGTTGCGCTGTGCGTGATTGCCGCTCTGTCGTATCGCAACATTCGAGCAATTGGCCGAGCACGACCGATGGGTGGCCCACACGCACGAAGTTCTGGCGCGAACTTGAGGGCCTGCATATCGGTCGTGAAGGACGCCATGATCGGCCAGCGAGGCTACCTGATCACGGGCGACGCGAAATTCCTGGCGCCCTATAAAACGGCTCGCGACTTGATCAATAGTCGCGAGACAAAGCTGGCGAACCTGCTCTCCGACAATCCCGCGCAGATCGCTAACGTGCCTCTGCTGCGAGGCAAAATCGACAAGGTTCTCGAACTGCTGGAGTTCAATCTCGAGCGGTTTGAAACTAAGGGTCTTCCGGCCGCGCAAGAAGTGGTTCGCAGCGGCAAGAGCACTGAGGCCATGGGTGACGTCCGAACGCTGGTTGCCACGATGGAGCAGATCGAACAGAAGTTGCTCGACGAACGAACCTCTGATTGCCCAGGACGGATACGATCGCGCGATCGATATGCTGCTGGTCAGCACGGCACTGGGCTTAGCCTTGGTCGCCGCGGCTTTCGAGTTGTTGCGGCGCGATTTGCGAACCCGCGATAGCGGCGGCTGAAGTCGGTTCGCCAGGCCCGCGACAGCCTGGAAATCAAAGTCCAGGAGCGGACTGTCGGAACTGGCCGGCCACGAACCGCGCCTTGGAGAGCGAGATCGGCCGAGCGCCAACAGGCCCAGGAGAAGCTCGAACAATTCGCCGAACAGTTGCAACGGAGTAATCGCGAACTGCAGGAGTTCGCCTCGATCGCCTCGCACGATTTGCAAGAGCCGCTGCGCAAGATCCAGGCTTTCGGCGATCGGCTGCAATCGCTCCCGGCATCCAACTGGGCGAAGAAGGGCTCGATTTTCTGACGCGCATGCAGCATGCTGCCGCCCGCATGCGGAAGCTGATCGACGATCTGCTGACCTTCTCTCGTCTGACCACCCGGGCCCAGGCCTTCGTGCCAGTCGATTTGAACGTCGTGGCCCAGGAAGTCCTGATCGATTTAGAAGCCCGCCTGGCCCAGACTGGCGGCCGGGTCGAACTATCCCGCTTGCCCGTGCTCGAGGCCGACGCCTTGCAGATGCGGCAATTGTTGCAGAACTTGATCGGCAACGGCTTGAAATTCCACAAGCCGGGGCAGTCGCCCACGGTCAAGATCACGGCCAGGGAAAGTCCTCGTCGCCGAGCTCATCCTCGGCGGCGCTCTCGCGGTAACGGCCACCCGCCCTGGCCGTTCGAGATTCGCGTCGAAGACGATGGCATTGGCTTCGATCCCAAGTACCTGGACCGGATCTTCAACGTGTTTCAGCGCCTGCATGGGCGCAACGAGTACGAAGGCACGGGCATGGGGTTGGCGATTTGCCGTAAGATCGTCGAGCGGCATCATGGCAAAATCACCGCCCAGAGCCAACCGATGATCGCGGGGCGACGTTCATCCTGACACTACCCGCCGACAACAACCCGATGGAGGTTCTACGCGTGAATCCATTTGCGGAAGCCCATCACGATTCTGATGGCGGATGATGACGCCGACGATCGGCAAATGACGAAAGACGCGTTCGCCGAAAGCCGCCTGGTGAACGATTTGCGTTTTGTCGAAGACGGCGAGGAATTGCTGGACTACCTGAAACGCCGCGGCAAGTACAGCGACCCCGACTCGTCGCCGCGGCCGGGCTGATCCTGCTCGACCTGAACATGCCCCGCAAGGACGGCCGCGAAGCGCTCCGCGAAATCAAGGCCGATCCTGCGCTGCGGAAAATCCGCATCGTCGTGCTGACGACCAGCAAAGCCGAGGAAGACATCTATCGCAGCTACGATTTGAGCGCCGGCGTCGTATATCACCAAGCCGGTCACCTTTGCCGGTCTGGTGGAAATCATCAAGACGCTGGGCAAGTACTGGCTCGAGATCGTCGCGTTGCCCGGCGACGAAAACGGGGGATGATCGTGGACCCAAACCCGATTCGCGTGCTGCTGGTAGAGGACGACGAAGACGACTTTTCGTCTGACGCGCGCCCTGCTGACCGAGATCCAAGAGCCGCAAATTCCAACTCGATTGGGTATCCACGTACGATGCCGGGCTGGAAGCGATCGGACGTGGGCAGCACGACGTTTATCTGCTGGACTACCGCTTGGGAGCGCACAACGGGCTGGAACTATTGCGGGCAGCGATCAAGCGTGGCTGCCAGGCTCCGCTGATCTTGATCACCGGCGAAGGCGACGAGCAGATCGACCTCGAAGCGATGAAAGCCGGCGCGGCCGACTACCTGGTCAAGGGAACGGATCGATGCCCCGCTTGCTGGACCGCTCGATCCGGTACGCCCTGGAACGCAAACGTGCGGAAGACGCGCTTCGCAAGGCCCACGAAGAATTGGAAGATCGCGTGCAGGAACGCACGGCCGAGTTGTCCGCCGCCAACGGCAGGCTGGCCGAAAGCGATCGCCGCAAGGACGAATTCCTGGCCATGCTGGCCCACGAGTTGCGCAACCCGCTGGCACCGATCCGCAATGCGGTCGAACTGATGCGCCTGCGCGGGCCCGACGATCCCGACTTGTGCTGGGCTCGCGACGTCATCGAGCGACAAGTTCAGCACATGACGCACCTGGTCAACGACTTGCTGGAAGTCTCGCGAATTACCCGCGGCAAGGTCACGCTCTATCGCCAGCGGCTGGATGCCGCCGCAGTCATCAACCGCGCCGTCGAAACCAGCCGCCCGGCGTCGACGCCCGAGGGCACGAATTGCACGTCGAGTATCCGGCCGAACCGACGTTTGTCGACGGCGACCTGACACGGCTGGCCCAGGTGTTGGGCAACCTGTTGGACAACGCCGCCAAGTACACGCCCGACCGAGGCCATGTCTACTTTCTCGGGCCGAGCGCGAAGGAAGCGAGGTGGTTTTTCGCGTCCGCGATACGGGGATCGGCATTCCGGCGAAATGCTCTCCAAGATCTTCGACATGTTCGTGCAGGTCGATCAATCGCTCGATCGTTCGCAGGGCGGCCTGGGAATCGGGCTGACGCTGGTGCGGAGCCTGGCCCAGCTGCACGGCGGCACGGTGAGCGTGCATAGCGAAGGACCGGGCCATGGCAGCGAATTCGTCGTGCGCCTGCCTATCATGTCCGCCGCCTCGCCGCCTGCTCAGACGCGGCAGCTATGCCTGCCGTCGGCTCGCGCGCTGCTCGGCCGGCGGATCCTGGTCGTCGACGACAATGTCGACGCCGCCGAAAGCCTGGCGATGATCCTGCGCGTGCCAGGACATGTCGTGCAAACGGCCTACGACGGTCCGCAGGCCTTGGAGGCGGCAGACCATTTCGGTCCGGAGGTTGTTCTGCTCGACATTGGTCTGCCGAGACTCAATGGCTACGAGGTTGCCCGGCGATTGCGGGGGCGCTTTCCGCGCATGTTGCTCGTGGCCGTGACTGGATACGGACAAGAAGAAGACCGCCGCCGTGCATGGGACGCCGGTTTCGACCACCACCTCACCAAGCCCGTCGAACCGGGGTTTCTCGACCCACTTTTGAACCGCTCGCACCATTGACGCCGCCGAGCATGAAGCCGCGGCGAACGGCGACCGCCGGCTTCCGAATCGCAGATGTCGGATCGGTGTTTGAGTTTAGGGTTCGGCGGGTGCGAAGGCTATCGTTGGGCTCGCCCCTTCGTCCCGCCTGCAATCGAGGCCCGGGGCTAACCGTGCTGAGCAAATTGGAGATCCACGCGGTGGCCGAGGGAGAGTTGGCCAATTGCGAGCCAGCGCGGGTCGATTATCGGCCATTCTTCGCCAATCGATTTCTCTTCGATACTTCAATCCGTTGACGCCCTGTCTCGCCCCATCTGGCTGTCAGCTTGCGTCAAGTTCTCGATAAATCATGCATCGTTTCTGCGTTCACCCGGGCCCGTTTGTCCGGGGCTAGGTGCGGAGCTCGCAGGGTGGGAAAGTGGCTCAATCGCGCCGACCAATTGCCGACACGGATCGCGAAATGATGGGGTCGAAGCGTTGGGAGTTTGAGACATTCGAGCTTGAGTCGGAATCGTAAGAGCGCAGTTGGTGCAGTTCATGCCGCCGGGCCCGTTTTAATCGTAGCACGCATGCGCACCGATTGCTTGCCTATTTTGGGCAGGCCGGATTTTCACATCATTTTGGCGCGTGGTGTGCGGTCGTCGCATTCAGCGGATCAGGCTTGTTGCCGCTACCCCGCCGGGGGCCCTGAGGCCCCCGCGCGGAGACGCGTGCGGATACCACACCCTAGGCAAAGGAGAAAATGTGATGTCTGTTACAACTTCCCGAGGATCCATCACGACCTGCGGAAGAGCATTCGACCAACGGCAACGAAGCCGGCAACCGCGACAACGCTTACCCGGCAGGACCTGATCCGCTTGCTGAATGAAGACCTGGCGCGTGAATATCAGGCGATCATCGCCTACGTGAACTACAGCCAGGTGATCAAGGGCGCCGCGTTCATGAAGATTGCCCAAGAGCTGGAGATCCACGCCGGCGAAGAGCTAGCGCATGCCCTGAAAATCTGCCAAGCAGATCGATTACCTCGGCGGCATGCCGACCGTGACGCCGAAACCAGTCGAGACCTCGAAAGTCGCAGAAGATATGTTGCGGTTCGATCTCTACAACGAAGTCGAAACGATCGCCCACTACCGGGCGCGAATTCACCAGGCAGAAGCGCTGAACGAATTCGCCGCTGGCCGAAGTACTACGCGACATTATCATGGACGAGCAGGACCACGCGATCGAATTGGCCACGGCCCTGGGAATCGACGTGCCGCACATTCCGGATTTCGAAGCCGGCGAAACGATGCCGCAGTAATGCAGCCGTGATCGCACCGAAGCTGCCACTGGTCCGCGTAGACCGCTACCCGACTGGCTGAACGCCTGGCGCAGTTCGTCCATGTAGCGCGGGCAAGCGGAGCGAGGGTCTTCCTTTTCTTCGTATTCCAGCACGATGTAACCGCGGTAGCCGGCATCGCCCATGATCTTTGCCAGCCGCTTGAAGTCGGCTTGTTCCGCTGCGCCGCCTTGCGGCTGCATGCGTCACTTTCACCTGCACATTCAGCGCGTAGGGGGCGATGCGAGCCAGATCTTCGTACGGCCGAGGAGTGCGGAAATTGCCCGTATCGACGTTCACGCCGAACCAGCGGGCTTTTGCACGTCATGCACCAATGCCAGCAGGCCCTCGGGCTCGGTCGTCAACCCGCCATGGTTTTCCAGCGCCAGCGAAACGCCGTGCTGTCCGGCGTAGTCGCAGCATTCTTCGATGCCGGCCACGGCCAGCGCTGTGCGCTTCGGCTGGCGTCTGGCCTGGCCCACTTTGCCGGAGAAGATGCGGATGACCGGTGCTCCCAGGATGGCGGCGTTGTCGACCCAGTTTTCACCAGGCGCAATCTGCTTGTCACGGGCTTCCCCCGGCGGATGGCAAAAATCGTTTCCCACGGCGGTGCCCGATATGTCCAGCCCCAGCTGGAAGGCGAGTTGCTTGAGACGCCGCAACTCGTCGGGCGTAACATCGGCCGGAAAGTAATACGACGTCAACTCGGTGCCTTCGAGTTGCAAAGCCGCACAATCGCGAATGAAGTCTGTCCAGTTTCAATTTCGGCGATTTGCCCGCCGAGCAATTCGCGGTAGCTGTACGCCGCCAGGCTGAATTTGAACTTGGGCTTTCCCGGCCGGGCGATCGGCTCGATCGCGACCGAGGGCCTTGCCCGGCCCAGCGAGGTGCCCCCCACACGCGGACGCGGTCAGGGCGGCACGCAGCAAATCGCGGCGATTCAGGATGGAAGTCATTGGTCCGTACTCCGGGGAAGCCATGTCAGACGTTTGTAGAAGAGCGCGCCCATCGCAGGTGACGTGCGCGGCAAGCGGCAACTCGCCGGCGATCGGACTCGGGAAAACGGCCCTGCTTCGCAGCCGCCGCGAAGGGAGGTCGCTCCCCCCAAACCGACGATCAATTGTGATCCACCGTCGAGCGCGAGGCAAGCACGGCCGGCCAATCGCCAACAAGAGATGCGGGTGCCGAGCGTTGCCTCCGCGACTCTAACGGCGCGGGCCGTGGCGGCCGGTGCCTCGGGGGCCGGACGCTTCCTGCTCCGTGAGTTCCGGCCGCAAAGCTTCCGCATTTCATTCCCCGGAATGAAGGCCAGGTTGGCGATCATCATCAGCAGGCAGAACGAGATCAGGCCGGTCAGCACGGCCACGACGCTCCATACGATCACGCCTAGCCCCAGCATCAGCGGGCGCGTCAGCGGCTTCCACGCCAGTAGTGGGAAGGCCAACTCGTAGGCCACGATCATGTGAGTCAGGACATTGAAGAAATATACATGACTGCGGAGACCGGTCAAATCGACCAGAGCGTCTTGCGTGTTCAGGGCCAACCACCAGGCGGCCTGGCCGTTCCACCACACTGGGGCCGACAGTT
>CAVQAC010000012.1:0-136406 GCA_963710365.1 uncultured Planctomycetales bacterium | reverse complement strand
TGCTGCCAGTTTGAGCGGTGTCCGGTTCTCCGGGCATACCAGCATCGCAAGTAGCTCGTCGCTGATCAAATTCACGGGCTTCTCCTGTAGAGCTGGGGGAGCTGGACCCTGGTAAGGCGGCGATGGTGCCGGCTCAAGCAGTTATACGGAAGATGCCGATACTCGACTAGAGCCGACAATCGCACCCGCCGAGGAACCGGCGTGCGACGAGATTTCGTCCGTGCGTAAGTCGTTGGCTGGCGTTGCCCTGCAACGGGAAGACGAACATGCAAGGGAAGTCGCTCGGACTGGCTTTGGGTTTGATCGTGGCGGCCTCGGCCACCGCTCGTGCGGACGATGTCCGCTACTACCAGGAGAATGGGGTCACGTATCGCGAATCCCGCTATACGATTGGCCACCCGGTCGTCGAAACCCACCTGGAGCCCCAGCAGCATACCGTCTACAGTCAGGTTCCTACCTCGACCACGCGCAACATAGTGCCACTTACCACACGCCCGTCACCGAATACCGCTCAGAGACGTACCTGAAAGGTCGCTGGAACCCGTTCGTCAAGCCCTACATGGCCGAACGCATCAAGCCGGTCACCAATTGGCAGATGCGAACCGAAGTCGTCAAGGTGCCGGTCCAGCAACAGGTTCTCGTGCCGCAGACGGTCACGGTCCACGTGCCAGTGACAACGCACCGGGTCGTCAACGAGGAACACATCAGCCGCGTCGCGGTAGGCGGCCAGGGAGTGCCCTCGCTCAGCCCCGGCTCGAATCCGACCGCTGTGGCGGCTCCATTCCGCCCGCTCAACCAGCCGGCGCCATCACCGTCGGCGGCGTCTCGAACCTCGAGCAAGATCCGCCGCGCGTGGGTAGCAATTACCAATGGCGACCGTCGACTACCACGCTTCGTTAAAACGTCGTGGGCAGCGAGTAGCAATCGCGTCGCTTTCAATTACGGCAACAATTCCCACATCCACCGCAGCGCTTCGCCGCGCGTGACGGCCTCGGGGTTTGCCGCCTGAACTGCTTTGGCCGGCTTCGGCAACAGCGTCGCGAACTGAGCCGCCGTCATCGCCGGTCCGGCAGACGCCTCGGCCCCAGCCACGCGACGGGCCAATTCCCCAGCGTCGAGCTTGTCCGCCGAGCCGAGCTTCGCCAGACCTTGGGCCCATAGCCGTCCGGTCGAGTCTTTCAACGGCTCGCCGAGCCGCGCATTGTAGTCGTGAAAGAAGCCTTTAGTGCCGAAGAATTCGGCGGCCTGTGTTGCCGTTGCGCCGTCGGCCACGTCAAGGTCGTTGAAAAAACTGACCAACTGCCGATGCTCGACCAACGTTCGCAGCAGCAATTCCGGATCGAGTTTGCCGGGCACGGTCTTCTCGCGCGTGGCCAGCGCTGCGGCCCAACCGGCCGCTTCGCCCGTTTGCATCCAGACCGGTTCCAATCGCACGGCGCCCCAGGCTACGTGCGTTGCCGATAAGCAGACGGGCACCAACACATTGTCCACGCCGCGCGGCAGCAGCGCTCGGTACGGAATCTGCCCCGGCCGCGACTCTTCGGTCAGAATCAGTTTGCCGTCGTACTTGAAACCCGGCCGGCTCTCGGTCGAACAGGAGTGCGAGTCCATGTACCAATCGGTCACGGCCACGCTGTCGGTGTGAATGGGCGTCCGGCCCAGCCCTTCGGCCAGCGAATTATCGCGCTCGGCGCAAACGTGCCGGCCCACCAGCCGCCGCGCCTCGCGCGACGTACATCTCATAGGGCACGTGGCCGTTGTCGGTGAACTCGTCGCGCGGCAAACCCCATTCGCGGAACTCGGCCCGCTTGGCCGGCTTCACCGACTCGTCGTTCTGCAAGAACCAGATCAGCCCGAGCGCGAAATTGAGATGCCGCCGCGTGATCTGGTCCCGCATCGGCCAGTCGGCCTCGGGATAGCGCCAGTTCTCGCCGGGCAGGATCGGGCTGTTCATGTGCGATTTCCGGTTCGGACCGGCATTGGTGGCGATCGACTTGCGGTCGTACTTCACATATTCGTCGCGGTTGTAGCCGGGCGGCGGCTCGGTCGGCAGAATGCGATTGGCCGGATCGCGCGTCACGCACAGACGCATGTTGTAGGCCTGAGTCGCGCCGTCGGCCGTCGCGGGGCTGGCCGGATCGATGCTCCCTTGCCGCTGGTTGTAAGGGTGAATGTTCAACCGGCCCTCGACCGCGTCCTGGGCGCCGGGGTATGATCAATGTTCGTGAAGATCTTGCCGGCATGCGGTTCGCCGTACTCTTCCCGCCCTTCGCGGCCGACGCGATAACTCAGTTTTGCCAGCGGCAGCAGATCCCCTTCGTACGTAGCGTCGGCGAAGATCGCGCCGCGCACGCGAACGGTCTCGGTTGCACCGAATCGGCACAGCGTCAGACCTGTCACCAGGTCGCCTGCGCGTTCAGCGGCCGTGGGATAATGTTCCAGCAGCACGGTGATCCGGCTTTCGCCATCCACCAACCGGTTGAACTCGCGCTCCGCCAAATGCGGCTCGACCCAGCCGGTGGGATAATGCTGTTGCGAATAGTGGGCTCGCTGGTAATCGAGCGATTCGGGGCCCAGCGTCGTGCGGTAGTGCTGTTCGATGTTGCCAAGCAGTTCGCTGAACAGCGCTGCGCGATGGCCTCCGTAGAGCGCATCCCACTGCATCAGTCCGTTGGTCATCATGCCGCCCAGATGCCGGTTATGCTGCACCAGCAACACGCGGCAACCTTCGCGTGCAGCCCTGACGGCACAGGCCACACCGGCAGGCGTGCCGCCGACCACTACCAGATCGTACGATTGGCCGTCGACGTCTCCCGGTTTCGCCTCGGTCGCCGCCTCGACTGACGGGATTAGCGGCGTCGCACAAAGCCCGGCCAGGATCGCGCCCGTCGCCAGCCAACCGCGATAAGAAAATGACATGGTGACAACTCCACAGCAGGGGAACCTTACAGCCTCGGCGCGCCCGTATTTGTAGCAGGCGGGGCGGGCATTGCCCACCGCGGGCCCGGGCACGCGGCGGCTCAGGGGTTCGCTTGCATCGAATTGATCATGTTCTGAGTGTTCACCATCTTCTGGATGTCGTTGGTGTTGTCGTACGTGGGAGAACTGACGGTCCAACTGTCATCCACGCTGCCCGGGCCGTTGGATCCGGAATCTTGAGATATTGCCGCACGTGATAGAGCCCAATTGATCAGGCCGTTCCAATTCCCGCCGCCCGCAATTTAAGGGATCGTCGGCCGCCGATAGCCGGCCTGCGGGCTGGGACCATACGCGGCGTCGCAAACCTGGAAAGGAAGATTCCGATACGCTTCGGCGCCGCGAACCGTGCCGCCATCGACGAATCGTTCGCGCTGGGCACGGACTGGGGGCAGTTGTCGGTCGCGGTCCAGCCAGTCACGGCGCGTATCGCGCGTCGCGTACCCCAGGCCTTGAACCGGGTCGGTGTTCGTCCAGGAGTATTGTTCATCCCTGACCCATTTCCCATCCGTCTGCCTGAAGGCCCGGACCGAGAACGTTGGTTTGGCTGGAAACGCCGACGGCACGGCGCCAGTGCTCACCGGGCCATGGTAGGTCGTGTGGATGACGCACACTTCGGGCATGTTCGTAGTTGCCGACCAGGCGGCGTAGCTGGTGATCTGGGCTGCGTAATCGGCGGCCTGCTTGAGGTCGGTGGTGCTCAAACAGTTCGCTGGCTCCTTCACATATTGCTGACCGTTCCATCGGAATCCCCACACTTCGTACGCAACCGGCGGCGGCGCGGGCGGGGCATCTGGCCGGGCGTCAGCGCCCAGGGCCGGCACAGCGAGTAGCAGCACGGCGGCACAGATTGCGGTTCTCATGGTCTTTCCTCCTGGCAAGCCTGTTCCCACGGCATTTCGTCCTGAAATGAAGGTGTTCGAGAATCCAACCCTGGTTACTCAGACACCCAGCGTGCCAATCCGCGACGCCGCGGTTTTGACGGATTGCCGTGCAACCATATCCCACGTTGATGACGCTGCGCCGTCAGAATGAGTCGGCCGCGCAGTGTCGGCAGAGATGTACCAGAGGAAAATATGTAAGTCGAGTAGAAGCCTCATGCTCCCTCGAACTCCTTAAGGATTTCCTCGGGCAGGGGCGCATCGAAATCAGCGGGCACCTTAAACTGGCCGGCGAGCACAGTCCAAACGGCCGCAGTTCTTCGGAGCGTGCAACGACGGGTCGGACTTCTGCCACGGGGTGCTCGCCGCTTACAACGATGAATGACTCACCCGCTTCGACCCGGCGGAGGAAGGCGAGAACGTCGCGCTCAATATCCTGCACGCTGATGTTGCTCATAACGCAATTCTACTACGCGCGAATCACCTCACAAGCATTCGGTCCGTCGCGACGCTCCGGCGGGCCCCGGGGCAGCCGAAGGTTGGTGACAGAGTTTTGCCGGCCGCCACCCCCCCGGGCCTCCGGCCCAAAGCCGCCGGGTGCTATCGGGTTATGCGGTAGGCCCTGGCGAGCGACGCGGCCGGTTTTTTGACGACATTTTGTTGACAATGGGGCAATTGCCTGCGATCATACGAAAGTCTGGGAGATGAGTCCGCCCGATGGGCTTGCGCCGTCGGTCCCGCCTGGCCGCTTCCCGGCAATCCAACAATGTCGCCTGCCGGACGATGGCGTCCGGCTACTGTCAATCGCATGGTCGGCAGACCGGCATTACCCAACGACGTTCACGCGTGCGATGGAGTAATCGTCGGAGACAGGAAGGTTTTCTTCGCTGGGACTTGTGTGCCATTGAGCCGTGCCGGGTAGAATTGAATCTGACGCAGGCACATGGCTCCAGTTCGCCATCCGCTACGCATGCATGCCGTCTGAGCAATGTCTGCTCGTGGCACGCATCAGCGGGGTGATCGATTGCGAACAATCTCTCCTGTGTCGATGAAACTCCACGATGCCGATACCAAGGGTGCTGGCGATGAAATGTTTCTCTGTGTGCGGGCTGCTATTGGCCCTGTTGATGGGCCCCGCGTTGCTGTTGGCCGAAGAGCCTGCTGAAACGAAGAAGCCGGCCGCGACGAAGAAGTCGGCGGAAACGAAGCCTGCGGAAACAAAGGCGGCCGAAAAAACGCCCGTTGAAAAGGCGGAGAAGAAAGCGGCGGCTGCTGAAGTCAAATCGCCCGCCAAACCGCCCGCTCCGCCGAAGGCCGATGTGAAGACGCCTGCTGAAACCAAGCCCGCCGTCAAAGTGCCGGCCAGGGTCAAGGTGTCGGCCGCAGAGAAGAAACTCGAAGCCGAGGCCAAGGCCGCTGCGGCGAAAGCCAAGCCCGCTGTCGAAATGCCGGCCGCAGCCAAGACGGACTGCAGGCCGCAAATACGCGGCGCCCGATCAGCTATTACTCGCAGATCCGCCCGATCTTGCAGGCCAATTGCCAGGGCTGCCATCAACCGGCCAAAGCTGGCGGCCACTATGTCATGACCGATTTCGCCAAGCTCCTGGCGGGCGGCGAGTCGGACACGCGGCCATCGTGCCCGGCAAGCCGGAAGACAGCTATCTTGTCGACCAGATCACGCCCGAAGACGGCCGGGCCGACATGCCCAAGGATCGGCCCGTGCTGGCCGATGGCCGAACATTCAATTGATTCGCAACTGGATCGCCCAGGGAGCCAAGGACGATTCGGCCGCCCATGCCGCTCGGCAATACAACGCCGCGCACCCGCCGAGTATCCTCGCGAGCCGGTGATCCCGTCGATCGACTTCTCGCCCGACGGCAAGCTGCTGGCCGTGGCCGGATTCCACGAAGTGCTGCTGATCGACCCAGAGACGACCAAGCTGGTCGGCCGGCTGATCGGCGCAGTCGGACCGCGTGGAATCGGTGCGGTTTTCGCCCGATGGCAGCAAGCTGGCCGTGACCGGCGGTCAGCCTTCGCGGTTGGGCGAAGTGCAGATCTGGGATGTGGCCAGACCGGAAGCTGCTGATCTCGGCCAAAAACTTCACCTACAACACGCTGTACGGCGCGAGCTGGTCGCCCGATAGCAAGTTGGTCGCCTTCGGCTGCTGCGACATCGACGACTCGACCGTGCGGGCGATCAACGCCACGACCGGCGAGCAAGTGCTGACGCAAGGAGCCCACAACGAAGGCGTTCGCGACACGGCCTTTTCGTTCGACGGCTCGCACGTGGTTTCGGTGGGCCGCGACATGACCGTCAAACTGACCGAAGTGGCCACGCAGCGATTCATCGACAACGTCACGTCGATTACGCCCGGAGCGCTCAAGGGAGGCATTCAATGCGATTGCCCGGCATCCGAAGCTCGATCAGATCGTGGTCGGCGGCGCCGAAGGCCTGCCCAAGGCCTACCGCATCTTCCGCGAGTCGAAGCGGATCATCGGCGACGATGCCAACCTGATCATGGACCTGTTTCCGCTCACCGGCCGCGTGTTCTCGGTCCGCTTCAGCGCCGACGGCAAGCAGATCGCCGCCGGCAGCAGTCTGGACGGCACGGGCGAAGTGGTCGATTTGCAGCTACGACTATGACGCCGATGTGCCGGCCGATCTGAAGGCCATCATGGGCAAAGTGCCCGGCACGCGTACGGCCGGCGAGAACGAAGCCATGAAGGCCTACAAGGAAAAAGGGGCCAAGCTGATTGCGAAGCTCGTCGATTCCCGAGACGCCCATCTATGCCGTGGCGTTTGAGCCTAGCGGCAATCTGCTGGCCGCGGCCGGCGGCGACGGCGTGATCCGCATGATCGACGCCGCGACCGGCAAGATCGTGAAGCAATTTCCTTCGGCTCCGATCACGGCCCGACAAGCTGCCGAAGTGGTCCGCGCTGCGGGCTTGCGACGCCCTGCCGAGATGGCCTCGCGCCGAGGTGCTTCCCAAGGGAGCCAAGCTCGTCTCGCTCGACGTTCAACCCAAGACGATCGAACTGACCAGCCCTTACGGCTACGCACAATTGCTCGTCACCGGCAAGCTCGCCTCGGGCGATACGGCCGACGTGACGCGGATCGTGCAAGCTGGACCTGAGCAAGTCGATCGCCAAGGTCTCGCGAACCGGCCTGGTGCAACCCACCGGCCGACGGCGAGGCCGAACTGCGTGTTCTCACTCGAAGGCGCAACGCTGACGATTCCGGTGCGGGTGTCGGGCCTGAGATCATGCCGGCGCCGATCGACTTCGTTCATGACGTTGCTCCGGTGCTCTCGAAGCTGGGCTGCAACCAAGGAACTTGCCACGGCGCGGCCGCAGGGCAAGAACGGCTTCAAGCTGAGCCTGCGCGGCTACGACCCGCTCTTCGACGTCCGCGCGCTGACCGACGACCTGGCCGGGCGGCGCGTCAACGTGGCCTCGCCCGACGACAGCCTGATGCTGCTGAAGGCGTCGGCCGGCGTGCCGCACATGGGCGGCCAGCTCACCAAGCCGGGCGACGTCTACTACGACATCCTCCGCGACTGGATTGCCGGCGGCGGGAAGCTCGATCCCGACGCGTCCGCGCGTCGCGCGGATCGAGTTCGCTCCGCAAAACCCGGTCGTGCCGCGGATCGGCGGCAGGCAGCAGATTCGCGTCCTGGCGACCTATGCCGACGGCGAAGTCCGCGACGTCACGCAGGAGGCCTTCATCGAATCGGGCAACACGCGAAGTGGCCACCGCCTCGCGCATCGGGCTGATGACGGCCGTGCGTCGCGGCGAAGCGCCGATCCTGGCCCGCTTCGAAGGCGCCTACGCCGCCACGACGCTGACCGTGATGGGCGACCGCACCGGCTTCGCCTGGAAGCAGCCGGATCCTGGGGCAACGATCGACGAACTGGCCGCCGACAAGTGGCAGCGGATGAAGATCGAGCCCAGCGGGCTGTCGACCGACTCGGAGTTTATCCGTCGCGTCTATCTCGATCTGACCGGCCTGCCCCCCACGGCCGAAGAAGTGCGAAAAGTTCCTGGCCGACAAGCGCGAAACCCGCGTCAAGCGCGACGAGCTGATCGACCGTCTGATCGGCAGCAAGGAATACGTCGAGTACTGGACCAACAAGTGGGCCGACCTGTTGCAGGTGAATCGCAAGTTCCTCGGTCCGGAAGGGGCGATGGCCTTCCGCGCACTGGATTCGCGAGCACGTGGCCAAGAACATGCCGTACGACCAGTTCGTGCATTCGATCCTGACGGCCAGCGGCTCGAACCGCGAGAACCCGGCCGCGTCGTATTACAAGATCCTGCGCGACGCCGACGCCGACGATGGAGAACACGACGCACCTGTTCCTGGCCGTGCGCTTCAACTGCAACAAGTGCCACGACCATCCGTTCGAGCGTTGGACGCAGGACCAGTACTACCAGACGGCCGCGTACTTCGCGCAGACGGCGCTCGAAGACCGACCCGGCCAGCGGCGAGCAACGCATCGGCGGCACGGCCGTCGAAGGGGCCAAGCCGCTGTACGAAGTCGTCTACGACGCCACGACGGGCGATATCAAGCACGACCGCACCGGCCAGGTGACGCCGCCGAAGTTTCCCTATCGCGGCCAAGTTCGAGGCCAAGGAAAAGGCCATCGCGCCGCGAGCAATTGGCCGACTGGATCACTTCGCCCGACAACCAGTATTTCGCCCGCAGCTATGTCAATCGGCTGTGGGGCTACCTGCTGGGCGTCGGCATCATCGAGCCGATCGACGACATCCGCGCCGGCAACCCGCCCAGCAATCCGGAGTTGCTCGACTACCTGACGCGTGAATTCATCGCCAGCAAGTTCAACGTGCAGCACGTGATGCGCCTGATCGGCAAGTCGCGGACGTACCAGCTTTCGTACGTCACGAACCGCTGGAACAACGACGACAAGATCAACTACTCGCACGCCATCGCCCGGCGCTTGCCGGCCGAAGTGCTGTACGACACTGTGTACAAAGCGACCGGGGCGCAATCGAAGTTCCCGGGCGTGAAGCCCGGCACGCGGGCCTCGGAACTGCCCGACTCGGGCGTCGAGCTGCCCAGCGGCTTCCTGGCCACCTTCGGCCGGCCGCCGCGCGAAAGCGCCTGCGAGTGCGAACGCACCAGCGGCATGCAATTGGGGCCGGTCATGGCCCTGATCAGCGGGCCGACCGTGTCCGAGGCCATTTCGCGATCCGGCCAACGACCTGGTGAAGCTCGTGGCCAACGAGAAGGACGATCGCAAGCTGGTGAACGATATCTTCCTGCGATTGCTCAATCGCCCGGCGACCTACAAAGAGATCGACACGGCGCTGTCGAGCATGCAATTGATCGATGCCGACCACCACAAACTGGTGCAGGCGCTGGCCGTGCGCGAGGCCACCGTGGCCCCGATCCGCGCCAAGCAGGAGAAGGATCGCGAGCACGGCCATGGCCGTGGCACAAAAGGATCTGGACGAATACGAAAAGATCCTGGCGCCGAAGCTGGCCGAGCAAGAAAAGGCCAAGGCGGCTCAGACGGCCAAGTTTGAAGCCGAACTGAAAGCATTCGAGGCCAAGTTGCCGCAACTTGCGGAAGCCTGGGAAAAGAAGCAGTCGGCCACGGTCGAATGGATTCCGCTACGGCCGACGAGCGTTCGCGCTTCCGCCCGCGGGGCCGGTAACGACGTGAAGCTTTCGGTGCTGGCCGACCGTTCGATCTTCGCCTCGGGCAAAGAGATGAAGGGATCGTACATGGTCGAATGCCTCACCGAGCTGCGTGGCATTACGGCCGTTCGGCTGGAAGCGATGGCCGACGACCGCTTGCCGGGCGGCGGTCCTGGCATGGCCGGCGGCAATTTTGTGCTCAGTGCGTTCGATGCCACGGCCACGGCCGTCGCCGATGCCAAGCAAGTGAAGAAGGTTGACTTCCATCGGCCGCAAGCCGACTTCACGCAGGAGAACTTCTCGATCGCCCAAGCGATTGATGGCAATGTGAACGCCGCGCAGGGCTGGGCCGTTTCGCCGGCCATGGGCGTCACGCATTGGGCGGTGCTCGAGACCAAAGAACCGATCGGCTTCGAAGGGGGCACGCGGCTGACCTTCAAGCTGACCCACCAGTTCCGCGGCAATAAGGTAAACTTCGCCCTGGGCCGGTTCCGTATTTCGGTGGCCATCGCCAAGCCTCCCTTCAAGCTGGGGCTGAGCGAAGAACTGCAAACCGTGCTGGCCGTGCCGGCCAAGGAACGCGACAAGGCGCAATTGGCTTTGCTCGATAAATACTACCGCGGCATCGATCCCGAGCTGCGGAAGTACCAGAAAGCAGTCGCCGACAGCAAGCAGCCGCTGCCGATCGACCCCAAGCTCAAGGAACTGCGTGAACAACTGGAGCTGGTCAGCCGGCCGGTTCCGCCCGATGGTCCGTTGGTCCAACTCCGCGAAGACGTTAAGATGAGCACGGCGCAACTGACCAACCGCCGCCTGACCGGCGTGCAGGATCTGGCCTGGGCACTGATCAACAGTCCGGCATTTTTGTTCAACCACTAATCGAGGGAAAAATCGAATGACCAAATTCGAAATTCGAAGAAAGCTCGAATTACGAATTGTCGAATCTTGGTCATGGAATTTTCATTCGAATTTCAAATTTCGCGTTTCGAATTTTAAAAGGAGCGTGCTGGCATGATCATCTTGCCCGGACAACCAGGTAAAGACCTGTGTGATCGAAACTTGGGCCTGACCCGCCGCGACGTGTTGCGCGTGGGCGGTTCCAGCCTGCTGGGCATGAGCCTGGGGGCCATGTTCCAGGCGCAAGCCGCCACGGCGGCCACGCGCAGCGAGCCGGCGGCCGACGGCACCGGCACCAGCCCGGGTTGGGGCAAGGCCAAAAGCATCATCATGATCTACCTCCAGGGCGGTCCCAGCCATCTCGACTTGTGGGATCCCAAGGAGAACGTGCCCGACAACGTGCGCAGCGAGTTCAAGCCAATTCCCACCAAGATCCCCGGCGTGCAATTCACCGAGATCCTGCCACGGCTGGCGAAGATCAACGATCGCTTCACCATGATCCGATCGATGAGCTATACGCCCAACGGCCTGTTCAACCACACGGCCGCCATCTATCAGATGATGACCGGCTACACGACCGACAAGGTCAGCCCCTCGGGCCAGCTCGAGCCGCCGAGCCCCAAGGATTATCCCAACTTCGGTTCGCAGTTGGTGCGGTTGAAGCCGGTCACCGTGCCGATGCTGCCGTTCGTGATGCTCCCCCGTCCGCTGCAGGAGAGCAACGTGGTGGGCAAGGGTGGGCACGGCCGGCTTCCTGGGCCGGGCCTACGATCCGTACACGCTCTATCCCGACGGCGACGACCTGGACATGGCCAAGATGGACCGCCTGCGGATCGACGATCTGAAGCTGCGGCCGGAAGTCTTCGCCACCCGGCTGGAGCGCCGCGCCAAGCTCGCGCGAGACGATCGACGCCGGCATGCCCGACGTGGAAAAGGCCGTCAGCGATTACAAGCTGAACACCTATTACGAACGGGCCTTGAACCTGGTGCTTTCGGGCCAGGCCCGCGAGGCCTTCAATCTGGAGTCCGAGTCGGCGGCCACTCGGGCCATGTACGGCCGCAACACGTTCGGCAGCAGCCTGCTGCTGGCCCGCCGCCTGGTCGAAGCCGGCACGCGCGTCGTCGAAGTCATCTGGCCCAAGGTTGCCAACTCCGACAATCACTCCTGGGATCACCACGTTGGCCTGACGCAGCGGATGAAGAACCAGTCGGGCCCGTTGTTGGACGGCGGCCTGTCGGCCCTGATCACCGACATGGACGAGCGCGGCATGCTCAAGGACACGCTGGTCGTCGTCGTCGGCGAGTTCGGCCGCAGCCCGCAGAAGGGCGTCAGCACTTCGGGCAACGGCAACAGTGCCGATGGCCGCGACCATTGGCCGTACTGCTACACGGCCGTGGTGGCCGGCGCCGGCACGAAGCGCGGCTACGTTCACGGCAAGAGCGACAAGACGGCCAGCGCTCCGCTCGAAGATCGCGTGCATCCGGGCGAGCTGTTGGCGACGATCTATCACGCCTTCGGCATCGACCCGCACACGATTGCCTACAACCACCTGAACCAGCCGCGCGAGCTGGTGCAATCGGAGCCGGTGAACGGGCTGTTCGCGTAGGCGGATTGTTGTTTAATCGAAGAAGCAAAACCACGAGCGGGGTGAGCTATGTGCCGCCCCGCTTGTTTTTTGCGCCGGCCGGAGGCTCAACAATGGGCTTGCAGCCACGCTCGCCAAAGACCTTACCGGCTGACAAAAGCCGCGTGCTCGGGCGAGCCCAGGCCACGTTCGAGCGTAGCCAATACGGCTGCCATCTCTCCGCGCAATAGCGCCGGCTTATCGAGCCAGAGACCAGGAAAAACATGACTGCGCATAATGCCCTCTTCATCGGGCGGCAGCCGCTGGTACTCACCTTCGACCAGTCGGAACCAATCAACGTCGTTGTCGAGGATTCGCCAGACAAGGTATTCCAGCACACCGTGCCGACGGTACAGGTCCAGCTTGGAATGCAAGTCGCGACTGACGCTGCTGGCAGCGACTTCGGCCACCAGTTCAGGCGGGCCTTCGATGAAGTTGCTTGCGCCGATCTTTGTCTGGCCGCCGTTTTCGATCAACAGCAGTGCATCTGGTTGAACTTCGGTTTCCAGGTCCAGCCGCACCGTAGCGTTGTCGGCGGACATGGTTCCCGGCGTCTGCTCAGCATAGATGACGAGCCAGGCCATAAGCCGGCCGTGATTGTGTGCATGAGATTTCGAGACGGGCGATGGCACGTATACCACTCCTTCGACCAACTCGGCCTTCTTGAGCCCAGGGCATGGCTTCATAGCGCCGCTCGAATTCTGCACGCGTCATGCAATCGCCGGTTTCCAAGGGTGGGACCAGCGGAACCGGCGATCCGGCAGGCGTTGTTACGTCGGGTTGTGTGGCCATAGGCGGAATCCTCGCTTCAGCAATTCCATAATACCACCACGCGTCGGTCACATCCAAGAATGGCTTTACTCCCAACGAAATCCACGAGCTACAACTTACGCCGTCGCCGGCAGCAGTTCGGGAATCGGCCGGCCGAAGGGCAGAATCGGCATCGGACGGCCGGAGAGATCGTCGAAGGTGCGCTCGGGATTGATGCCCAAGTGGTGCAGCACCGTGGCCCACAGATCGTTGGGCGTCATGGCCCGTTCGACCGGATGCTCGCCCTTGGCGTTGGTGGCGCCGATCACCTGGCCGGTGCGCATGCCGCCGCCGGAGACGATCATCGACATGGCGCTGGGCCAGTGGTCGCGGCCCGGCTGCATGATGCCGTTGGCAGTGCCCTTGGCGTAGCTGATCCGCGGCGTGCGGCCGAACTCGCCGGTCACGACCAGCAGCACGCGCTTGTCGAGCCCCCGCGCGTACAGGTCTTCGATCAAGGCCGTGATGGCCTGGTCGTAGCGCGGCAGCCGCACCTTGGCGTCGTCGAACAAGTGGCAATTGACGGCGTGCGAGTCCCAGTTGTAGCTCACGTAGTTCGGCAGCGGCTCGCCGGGCATGGGGTTTTCCAGCACCATGGTCACGAACGTGCAGCCGGCCTCGACCAGCCGGCGAGCCATCAGGCAGCGCTGGCCGTAGGCGTGCCGGCCGTAGCGATCGCGCACCGCGTCGGGTTCGAGCGCCAGGTCGAACGCCCGCCGGGCTTTCTGGCTGGTCACCAGTTCCAACGCCCGGCGATTGAACTCGTCCATGGCGTCGAACGTGCTGGCCTGGTCGGCCGTGCGCCGCCAGGTGTCGAACTTCGAAAGCAGATCGACGCGGTCTTCCAGCCGCGCTTCGAGCGCGGGCAGCGGCGCCAGGTTCTCGATCTTGAAATCCTTGGCCGCCGGATTGCCGACGACCGTGAACGGATGCGTGGCGCTGTTGAGGTACGCGCTGCCGAAGCTGAAGACGTCGATCCCCTGCCGGCCGGAGTCGCAGCCGCACACGTAATTCGGCACGCCGCGCTGGCGGTCCTCGACCACCTTGGCGATCTGCGACGGCACGGCCGGGTAGTCGTTCACGAAGCCGGTCGGCTCCTTGGGATCGCGGCCGGTCATGAATCGCTTGTGGCCGCCGCCATGATCGGCGAACGCATGGGCAACCGAGCGGATGATGTTGAATTTGCCGGCGATCTTGGCGTGCAGCGGCAACAGCTCGCCCACTTCCATCCCGGGCACGACGGTGTCGATCGGCCGGAACTCGCCCCGGTATTCGCTGGGGGCGTTCGGCTTCAGATCGTACATCTCCATGTGCGGCGGCCCGCCGGGAAGCCAGATGAAGATCACCGACCGATCGCTCGCCGCCCGACGCCGGTCGCGGCCTCGGCTTGCAGGCGGAAGATATCGCCCAGGCCCAAGCCTCCCAGTCCCAGCGCGCCGAGCTTCGAGCGCCGTGCGGCGCGTCACCGGGACCGGGGCAGTTTTGCATGGGGCCTGCGAGTCGGGCGTAGTTGAACTTTGTGAGTTCATCGGGCGGGATCCGGGGCGGGGGTTCGAACTGCGGATACCGGCAGGCGGGCGGCACTTGCTACGGTTGCTTATTGTAATCGATTTCGGCACCGCCAACACACCGGCTGGACGAAAGCCCTCCCCGAACGTGGGGGCAACCGAGAATTACGCCAGCAGTTCCTTCACCACGTTGCCGTGGACGTCGGTCAGCCGCATGTCGCGGCCGCTGAAGCGGAAGGTGAGCCTGGTGTGATCCATGCCCAGCAGTTGCAGCATCGTGGCGTGCAGATCGTGCATCTCCAGCTTGCTCTCGATCGCCTTGTAGCCAAACTCGTCGGTCGCGCCGTAGATGGAGCCGGCTTTCACGCCGCCGCCGGCCAGCCAGATGGTGAAGCCGAAGGGGTTGTGGTCGCGGCCGTCGGTGCCTTGGGCAAACGGAGTGCGGCCGAACTCGCCGGCCCACACCACCAGCGTCGAATCCAGCAACCCGCGGCTCTTCAGATCCTTTAACAAGCGCGGCGATGGGCTGATCGACGGCCAGCGAGTTGTACTCGTGTCCCTTCGCGCAGGTTGCCGTGCTGGTCCCAGCGGTCGCCGCTCACCTTGGGGCAAGTCAGTTCGATGAACCGCACGCCACGCTCGACCAGCCGCCGCGCCAGCAGGCATTCGGCTGCGAAGATCCGCGTCGGCTCGAACTTATGGTCCAGCCCGTACAGTTTCTTCGTGGCTGCCGACTCGTCCGCCATGTCCACCAGTTTCGGGACGGCCGTCTGCATGCGGTAGGCCAGTTCGTAGTTGGCGATGGCCGTCTCGACCGCGTCGACCGGCCCAATCGCTGCGGCAAACTCGCGATCGAGCCGCCCGGCCAGGGCCAGCTTTTGCTGCTGCAAGCGGGACTCGCGCTCCGTCCGTTCGATGTTCGCCACCGGCACGCCGATCGGCTTGAACATCGAGCCTTGATAGCGTGGCCGGCAGGAAGCCGCTGGAGAAATTGTCCAGTCCGCCGGGCGGAATCAGGCCGCCGTTGATGACGACGAAGCCCGGCAGATCCTGGCACTCGCTTCCCAGTCCATAGGTGGTCCAGGCGCCCATGCTGGGCCGGCCCTGCAGTCCGCTGAACCGGTGTGCAGAAAGTAGTTGGCGTTGGTGTGTTCGGAAAACTTGCTGGTCATCGAGCGGACGACGCACAAATCGTCGACGCACTGGGCCACGTGCGGAAACAGGTCGCTGACCGGAATGCCGCTCTGGCCGTATTGCTTGAACTTCCAAGGGCTGGCCAGCGTCTTGCCGACGTTGTTGAACTGCGTGGCCTCGATCTCGGCCGGAAACGGCTTGCCATTCTCCTTGGTCAGCCGCGGCTTGGGATCGAACGTGTCGACCTGCGATGGTCCGCCGTCCATGTAGAGGAAGATGACGTCGCTTGCGCCTTGGCCGCAAAGTGCGGCGGACGCGGGGCCAGGGATTCCGCTCGGTGGCAGCCGTCGGGCCGCCGAGTCCGACGTCGTGGCCAACAGCGACCGTCGGCCAACAGGGCCGACCGTGCGCCAGCGGCCGAAGCATCTCGCGGCGCGAAGCGGCAGTGGAGCATTTCGCACGCGCAATGGACCTGGCAACCTGCCGCAATGATCGCGATACGTTCACTCGATGAAAACGAATTCTTTCAACATTGAACATCACATGAGCACAGATCGGCCCAGGCGCAGCGCAGCGGCTGACGGGCCGTGTCCTGCCTGCGGTACTGGTTTTCCTGCACAGCCACGAATCGCAGGGCTTCGGCCAGCTCGTCAGCGGTCGGCTGCCGGCCAAAGGCTTCCATGTACATGCCGCGGATGCGTCTCGGCCGGCGATTGGTTCTTTCGAGCACCCGGTCGGACCAAGCCGGGCCTCGGCAACGACGAACGGATCGTTCATCAGATCAACGCCTGGGCCGGCACATTCGACACGCTTCGCTGCCCGACCGTGGCGAAAGGAATCGGCATGTCGAACGCCAGCATCATCGACGGCAGGAAGTTGCGCCGCACGCTGATGTAGATGCTCCGTCGACCATCACCATCGAGCGGTCCGCTCTCGGGCCGGCCCGCGCCCTTCCATGAACGCCGTCAGATGGACCGGCACGCTCGGGCCGCCGATTTCGGATCGCAGCGGTCCGGCCGATCGGCCAGCATCGCAGTCGCGAATGCTCTCGGCCTCGAGTCGCCGCAGCGGCATGCGGTGCAACAGCAGATTCTTCGGATCGAGGGTTCGGCCTGAGCGTCGGCCGGCCGGCTGGACATCTGGTAGCTGCGCGACATGACCATGAGCTTGATCATGCGCTTCAGCGACCAGCCTTCGGCGGCAGAACGATCGGCCAGATAGTCGAGCAATTCGGGATGTGCTCGGCGCTTGCCCCAGCACGCCAAAATTATCGACCGACGGCACGATGCCCCGGCCGAACAGGTGCTTCCACAGCCGATTGACGATCACGCGCGTGATGAACGGATTGGCCGCGGTCAAGCATCCGCTCAGCCAGCTCCAGCCGGCCGCTGCCGTGCTCGATCGGCGGCTGATCCGCGCCGGCGATCGCTTCCAGAAATCGTCGCGGCACCGACTTCGCCCGGGCTGGTCGGGTTGCCGCGGATCAGCACGTGCTCGTCGTCGGCGTTGCTGTCGAGCATGGCCATTGCCAGCCGCATCTCGGGCTTGATCTCGGCCTTCAACCGTTCCCGCTCGTCGAGCCATTCCGGGCGGCGACTTGCAGGGCTGGCCGGCATGGCCGCGGTCGGAGAGAACAGAGCCGTTATGCGCCAGCCAATCGACCAATTCGCGCCGCGTCGGTCGCGTCGGTCGAAAGCCGGTCGCCACCCCAGTCCTGGATCAGATCGTGAAACAGCTTTTGCAGAGCGCTCGCCAGCCAGCCGGCGTGGCTCCGTCTGCCGGCGAGCAATTCGGCCAGGCGGTCGTTGGGGCTGTCCGTCGGCAGCGGCGGTGGCTGATCGGATTCGACCATCATCGCCAGCGGCAAACTCAGCCTATCTTGCGGCGTGAACTCGACGTGCGCACTGTGCCCGCGGTAGGCTCGAGAGATCGTGCTCGCACCCAGCGGAACTTTCGCCCGCTTTCGAACTTAGCTGATCAACTTGCCGTGCAGCGGGCCGTTGTTCGTGCGATGGCTGTCCACTTCGGCGTAGACGTGGCAGCCTCCCTTGAGCAGGTAGTACAGCCTGCCGCTGCCGAGCTGGAAAAGTCTTGGTATGAAGCGTACGGCCGGCACGACCCAGCCACTTCATGCGGGTCGGCTCGTTCTCGACGCCGGCGGCCAACTTCAGGATGTTCCAAATTGCGATCCTTCTCGGCCGCAGCATGCGTGGCAACCTCAATCGCTGGCTGCTCGCGAGTCCCAGAAACCGTCACGTCGCCAGGGCGTAGCGGTCGGGTACCGAACGCGAAACCGTCCTGGAGACAATCAGCCGGCGCGCAATTCGCATAGTCGACAATCACGCCGCACTGCTTTCATCGCCGCAACAGCTGCTGCACTCGTTGGCTCGCGCTCCATTGGCGCAGTCACTTTTGTCAACAGTCTCGGCCCACGGCGCGGATCGTCGGTCCGCGCGGTCGCGAGCCAGCACGGCCCACAAGTGCAGCGGATCGGCCGGGTTCTTCTGAGCAACCAGCAGATATTCGACCCACTCGATCAGCCGGTCGTCGTCGACGCCATGGACATTGGCGATCGTTGCGACCTGGCCACGGAAGGTCTCGGTCAGCCGCTGGCCGACTTGTCGGTCTGCTGAATGTTCGGCCATGGAATCGGCCGGTCGAGCCGCACGCAACGCTTCGCGCGCGGCCAACAGATAATCGGCCGTCCGCTGCAGTTGCGGCTCGATCGCCGCGGCCAGCGCCTCGCGCACCAAAGCGGCCGCTGCCGCTCGGCCGCCTGGGCCAATCGTTCGGCAACCTGGCCGGTTCGGCCCTTCGGTGTCGAACGCTGCCAGACGGAAGTGGCTGCTGCGCAAGAAACCGAACAGGGCGTAATAGTCCTTGGTCGAGATGGCGTCGAACTTGTGATCGTGGCAGCGGGCACAGGCCACGGTCAGGCCGAGAAACGTCTTGGAAAATGTGTCGACCGCGTTGTCGAGCCGGTCGGTCTCGTCCTTGCGAACATCGACCGGCGAATGGACCCATTCGCCAAGAAACCAGAAGCCGGTGCCCAGGATCGACTCGTTGAATCCCTGGCTGGGATGCAAACGGGGTTTAGCCAGCAAATCACCCGCGACATGCTCGCGCACGAATTGGTCGTAGGGAACGTCGGCGTTGAACGCTCGGATTACATAGTCGCGATACTGCCAGGCGTTGGGAATCGTGTAATCGAATTCGTGCCCCCGGCTTTCGGCGTAGCGCGCAGGTCGAGCCAATGCCGGGCCCAATGTTCGCCAAAAGCGGGTGAGGCCAGCAAGCGGTCGACCAATTGCTCGTAAGCGTCCGCTGAATCATCGGCCTGAAACTCAACGACCTCGGGCGGCGTCGGCGGCAACCCGGTCAGATCGAAATGCAGTCGCCGCAGCAAGATTCGCCGATCGGCTGATGACGCAGGCCGGATGCCGGCCGTTTCGAGCCTGGCGAGGATGAAGCGATCAACGTCGCTGATGGGCCAGGATTTGTCATGCACGTCGGGCGTCGGCCGAGCGCGGACCGGTTGCCAGGCCCAATGGGCGCGTTTGCGGCCTTCCAAGTCGAACTCCGGCTTCGCCGCGGCAGATGCCACCTTGGAACCGGCCTCGGCCGGCCAGGGAGCTCCCATTTTCACCCAGGTCGAGAGAGCGGCAATTTGCTCGGCCGGCAGCTTGCCGTGCGGCGGCATTTGCAAGGCGACGTCGTCGTAGCGCACGGCCTGCACCAGCAGGCTTTCGTCTGGTTTGCCAGGCACAACCGCTGGGCCTGTATCGCCGCCAACGAGCAGCGCCGGCCGGTTGTCGAGCAACAGCCCAGCCTGCAGCTTTTTAGCCTTTGCCGAATGACACTTGTAGCACTGCTCGACCAGGACGGGCCGGACCTGCTTTTCGAAGAACTCGTGTCCGCCCGCCTCGTCGCCTGCACGTGCCGACCGGGACACGGCGTCACAAGCGAATGAGATCAGCAACCAGGCGATGATTTGGTATTTCATGGTACCGACACGCAGGGGGGCAGGAGGGAATCGGCGGTTGGGAGCAGGAATCCCAAGATGCTGGTAGGCGGGCGGCGTCTTCCGATTCTCCCCGATACGTCGGCTCGGCTCAAGGAGATTTTGCGCCACTGGCCTGTGCTTTTCTTCCGGCTGCGCTGATAGCAACTTCCATATAACCCCTACAGAAGTTCGGAAAACAGGCAAACCACAGAGGCACAGAGACACAGAGGAATGCAATGGAACATATAGAGTTGGAACAGATCACCAGACTGGAATTGGGGATTTCCTCTCTGCGCCTCTGTGGCTCCTTCTTCTTCGCGTGCGTCGCTAATTGCATGGTATTTTTGGGGTGGCCCGAGGATGAGTATGCCTATCGATACGATTGTCGAATTCGACTGCGTTACCAAGATCTACCCAACCGGATTGTTGGGACGGCGCAGAGTTCATGCGCTACGCGGTGTCAGCCTGGCAATCCCGGCCGGAAGCGTGTTCGGGCTGCTGGGGCCGAATCGGGCGGGCAAAACTACGCTCGTCAAGATTCTGCTCTCGATCTGCCATGCCACCAGTGGTTCGGTCAAACGCCTGGGCCGGCCTGGCGAGGTCCGTAGCACATTGGCCCAAGTGGGCTACCTGCACGAAAGCCAGGCTTTCCCCCGTTATCTGACGGCGACCGGTTTGCTCGAATACTACGGAGCCTTGGGCGGCGTGCCTGTGGCCGACTTGCGGACGCGAATTCCGCGGCTGCTGGATCGTGTGGGCCTGGCCGATCGAACGTGCGAGCCAATCTCCGGCTTTAGCAAAGGAATGGTGCAACGGTTGGCGCTGGCCCAGGCCCTGGTCAACGAGCCCGAATTGCTGGTGCTCGACGAGCCGACCGAAGGCATGGACCTGGTGGCGCGTCAACTTTTGCACGAAGTGATTCGCCGCCGCCAACAGCAGGGCCGCACCGCGATTCTCGTTTCGCACAGCCTGGCCGACATCGAACAACTTTGCGACCGCGTCGCCGTGCTGCGCGCGGGCGAGTTGGCGTTTACCGGCACGCTCAGCGAATTGGCGGGCGACGAATCAGCCGGCCATTTAGAAGAGGCGCTCGAACCATTGTATGCCGGGGCCGCGCCGTGAACTCGAAACTACATGACGGACTGAGGGTTATTGCCTGGCTGGTGCGAGATACGTTTCGCCAGGCCCTGGCCTCTGGAATTTGCTGGTTGCTGCTGGGCGTCAGCACGCTCTCGATCCTGGTTTGCCTGAGCGTGAGCGTCGTGGGCGACGTGACGTTGGTGAAGCCCGACGAACAGCCCGACTTTCTCCCCCGCAATGCGCCCGAGGCCAAAGACAAAGAGCTGATCAAAAAGTCGGGCGTGACCGTCGTCGAAGGCGATCTGCTGCTGGCTTTCGGATCGCTGCGGATTCCGTTCGCGCGCGATGCCCGCAGCGCGGTTCACCTTCTGGAGTTGATCCTGGCCGGCGGCGTGGCCGACACGCTGGGTCTGCTGTTGACGCTCGTCTGGACGGCCGGCTTCCTGCCCGGCTTTCTCGACGGCCGCTCGGTTGCCGTGCTGCTGGCCAAGCCGACGCCCCGGTGGCGCCTACTGCTGGGCAAGTACGTCGGCGTGCTGGCATTTGTGCTCGCGCACGCTGTAATTTTCGTCGGCGGCACGTGGCTGGCGATCGGCCTGAAGACAGGCGTGTGGGACGTGGCCTATTGGCTGAGCGTGCCGCTATTGCTGTTGCACTTCGCCATTTTCTTCAGCGGCTCGCTGGTGCTGGCCGTCTGCACGCGCAGCACCGTGGTGAGTGTCTTTGGCTCGATCGCCTTTTGGATCTTGTGCTGGGGAATGAACTACGGGCGTCACGCGGCGATGGCCGCCGAAAAGCTCGCGCCCGAGAGCCGCTTCTCCGAATCACTCATCTGGCTGGCCGACCTGGGCTATTGGATTTTGCCCAAACCGGCCGATCTGGGCATGTTGGTCTACAACGCCCTGGGGGCTCAGGATTATTTCCAGCCTCTGTTTGCGCCGGGGTTATCCATCTCTTTCGGGTTGTCGATTCTCAGTTCGCTGGCCTTTACGGCCTGGCTGCTGTGGGCCGCAGCGAAGCAATTCGAATCGCTCGATTATTAAATCGGGCGAGCGGCGTCCTTCTTAGGCCAGCTCTTTGTGCCGGAAACAACTCGCCAGGTGGTCGTTGACCATGCCTGTGGCTTGCATGAACGCGTAGCAGATTGTCGAGCCGACGAACTTGAAACCGCGGCGGCCGAGCTCCTTGCTGATCGCGTCGGAGACCTCCGTCTTGGCCGGCACGTCGGCCATCGAGCGACGCTTCGCGCGTAGCGGCCGGCCGTCGACGAACGACCAGATGTAAGCATCGAAGCTGCCGTGTTCGGCCTGCACGTCCAGAAATGCCTGGGCGTTGGCAATCGTCGATGCGATCTTCAAGCGATTGCGGACGATTCCCGCATCGGCCAGCAGTTTGGCCACTTTCTTCGCCCCGTAACGAGCCACGATCGCCGGATCGAACTCGTCGAACGCCGCGCGATAGGCTGGCCGCTTCTTCAGGATCGTTTCCCAGCTCAGACCGGCCTGAGCCCCCTCCAGGATCAGAAATTCGAGCAGCCGCCGATCATCGTGGACCGGCACGCCCCATTCCTGGTCATGATACACGGCCATCAGCTCGGTCTTGGCCCAAGGGCAGCGTTTCGGTTCGGCCATGTTTGCGACGCTCACGGCTCGCCGATGAGTTGCACCGCGTCGACCACGACATAACCGTCGGTGCCCGCGTTTGAGACGAGAATCACGGCGGGCTTCGTCGGTTCGAAATGGAACTTGCCGAGCGAAACGAATCGCGATTCGCTATTGGCCGATCGTTGGCTCACGTGCCGCGTCGCGCTGCCATCGGCCGATTCGATCGTTACCGGCACGTTCGTTGCGCGATTCGCGGAGGTCGTGAAACCAAAACGGACTTCGTACAGTCCAGCGCGTGGCACCGTGACGCGAAAGCGAGCTGACGACTGGCCCTTGTTTGCGTTGCCGTCGTGCCGATAGCCGCCATCGACGCCAGCGGCGAAATTGCTTCCCTGCCACGCGCCCTGGAATTCCGCCTGTGTGTCGTCGACCACCAGGCCCGGCAAATCGCGCGAGCGAGGGCCCTGGGGAGCCGAGTATTCGAGCACCTGCTTTTCGCGGCGCAACAGCGCCTGCAACGCCGAAACATCGACGTCCTGCACGGCCAGCCCGGAGTGTGCGGCGCTCACCGCGGCCAATCCGCAAGCGTGTCCCAGTTGCATATACACCGGTTCCATGCGAATCGAGCCGTAGGCCACGTGCGATGCCGAGAGACAGACCGGCACCAGCAAATTGCGGCACTGCTCGCGCTCGGGCGTGACGCTGCGATACGGGATCTGATAGGGCCACGACGGTGCGTCAAAGGCGCCCTCGTCGATCACGATCCCTTGAGCGTCGACGATTCGCTCGACGATGTGCGAGTCGATGATGAACGAGCCCATGGCAATGCCATCCGGCTTGCTGACGTTGGTTTGCACGTCGCTTTGCCGGATGACGTAGCGGCCCAGCATCCGCCGGGCTTCGCGAACGTAGAGCGCATAAGGCCAATGATCGTTGTCGGTGAACTCGTCACGTGCCAGTCCCCAACGGTTGACGTCGTCGCGCAATCGCTGCGGCAGGCGCTCATCGTGCCCAAGAAACCAGAAGAAGCCTTGCACGTAATCGACATGATCCTGCCAGATCCGTCGCCGCGTGGCTTCATCGCCATCGGGGTAGTCGGCGTTGCCACCAACGTAATCGGTCGAGAACAGACCCTGGGCGTTGAGGTCGAATTTGTCGTTGGCCAGCTTCGCCAGATGGACCAACCGCGCAAACGGAATCTGCGGATACTTTTCGATCAGACGGAGCAGCAGTTCATAACGCTGCGGCTGATAATTGGCGGGTTTCGGCCACGGGAGCCGGTTGCTCGGCTGCTGCGTGACGGTCAGACGAAAGTTGTACGACTGGGTCAGCCGGTCGCTGCTCCCCTCGACGGCATTGCTGGTGACGATGCCTGAGAGAAGCTGGCCCGTCGCGTCGCGGGCATCGATGGCCGTAGGCGCACCATGCACATAATGCGGACCCTGGCCGCCGACGCAGGCACAGCCCTGGTGCATGACTTCGGGCGTGAAGCCCCGGGGTTTCTCAGGGCGGAAACCGGCCAGTGGCTCTCCGTAAGTCTCACGGCTTTCGCGGCCCACGATGTATTTGACGCCCGAACGGGCCATCAAGTCGCCTTCGTAGGTGGCGTCGATGAACGTGGCCGCGTGCCAGACACGATCGTTGGCCGTGGTGATGCTGAAGATTCTGGCATCGCGAGCTTCGACCGATTTCAAAGGAGACTGAGTATGAGTTTCGACGTGGGCTTCGGCCAGCATGTCGGCAAAGGTCTGGGCGTTGACATGCGGCTCGGCATACCACATGAACTTGCCGCCATAATGGTCGCTGGCGCGGCGGAAGAATTCACGGGCAATGCCGCCGATCGTTTCCTGGCGGCCCAGATCGGTGCTGGCAAGCCCGCCGGTGACCATGCCGCCCAGCCAGCGGCTGGGTTCGAGCACGACCACGGCGGCGCCTTGACGGCCGGCAGCAATGGCGGCCGTCAATCCGGCCGGCGTCCCGCCATAGACGATCAGATCGTAATCCTTGGCCACGGCTGGACCGGACCAAAACGCACACATCAGCAACGCGATGCAGAGCGATACACGGGTGCCAGTTCCATGCACGTTGCGGCCGAAGCAATTCACGCCCGGCCAGCCGCGCCGGCCGCCTCCGCCTCGAGTTCTCGATGGGCGTGCAACAGCAGCGTGCGCGTATCGTCCCAGCCCGTGCAGGCATCCGTGATCGAGACGCCGTACTGCAATTTCGCCGGGTCGCCCGAGAGCTTCTGACTTCCTTCGACCAGATTGCTTTCGAGCATCAGTCCGAGAATGTTGCGATTGCCCGCGACACGCTGCTCGATGACGTCGTTCCAGACGATTTCTTGCCGGCGATGATCCTTGTCGCTGTTGGCGTGGCTGCAATCGACCATGATCCGGGGAGGCAGCTTGGCGGCGATCAAAGTGTCGGCCGCCTGGCGGAGGTTATCGGCGTTGTAATTGGGGCCCGACCGGCCGCCGCGCAGGATCAGATGTCCCCAAGGGTTGCCTTTGGTATTGACGATGCAGGTCTGGCCATCGACGTTGATGCCCAGGAAGCTGTGCGGGTGGCGAGCAGCCTGCATGGCGTCGATGGCGATTTGCAGATTACCGTCAGTGGCATTCTTGTAGCCGACCGGCATCGACAAGCCGCTGGCCATCTGGCGATGGGTCTGGCTTTCGGTAGTCCGAGCGCCGATCGAAGCCCAGGTCACCAGGTCGGCAACATATTGCGGGGTAATCGGGTCGAGCATTTCGGTGGCCGCGGGGATGCCCATCTCACCAACTTCGAGCAGGATCTTCCGCGCCAATCGCAGCCCGGCCCCGATGTCGAAGGTATCATTGAGGAACGGATCATTGATCAATCCCTTCCAACCGATCGTGGTTCGCGGCTTCTCGAAATAGACCCGCATCACGACGAAGATCCGGTCCTCGATCTGTCGAGACAAATCGGCCAGCCGCTGGGCGTAGTCGAGCGCGGCGCCTTCATCGTGAATCGAACACGGGCCGACGACGGCCAACAGTCGCGGGTCGCTGCCGTTGACGATCTGGCGAATCGCCTCGCGCCCGGCGACGACGACGTCGTTCGTGCGCGCCGTCATCGGCAGTTCGTCCTTGAGCAGCCGCGGTGCGACCAGCGGCACCGTGTTGCGAACATTGATATCGTAGGTAGGTTTCATCATCGTCCAATGGCAGCAAGAGCGGCGAAATGAAACCACAGGGGCACAGAGGCACGGAGCAGGCAGAAAACAGAAGAAGGAATCTCATAAGGACCGTATGTCCACTTCGCGAAACGTCGCAAACAAGCCTGCGCCATCGCTTCTCTTCTCTGTGTCTCTGTGCCCCTGTGGTTCTTTTGCTTATTCGAGAGTAAGTGTTTACCGTTTCACGCCGAAGTCGCCGCGAACGTCTCGCCACAGCGAGTGGATGTGGTTGGCAACGTTCCCTTCAGCGTCGGGTTGCGTGTTGCAGAACTCGACGACGAAGGTCGGCCCTTGCAGGCGATAGTAATGGCCGATTCCCGGACGGTCGGCGCCAGCCCAGGCGAAATACACCTGGTCCAGCCCCGCGCGATCGGCGTCGGCCAGCCGCACCGCGGCAATGTCCGCGGCCATGTTATCGGCGTACGCCTTGATCAGGTTCTGCAGCAATTGCTTCTGCGCATCGGTCATCTTGTTGGCCGGCAAGCCTTCGGGCGAACCGGTCGGAGCTTGCGGGTCGCCGGCGCCGCGAAGTTCTTTCGGCGCCTTGGGGTCCAGCAATGCGATCTTGCGCTGGGAGTCGTCCAGCGATTTGAACAATTGGAAGCCGAGGTCTTCTTCCTTGGCTAGCACACGCGTGCCAGCCGGCGGCGCACCGTCGATTGCCGGTTCGTGCGACTTGACCGTGGCCGGATTCGCGCCGAAGAAACTGGGCGTGTGTCCGACGCATCGACCGCCTTCGACGACAAAGTTGAGCGACAGATGATGCCCCTCGACGCTCCAACCCCACTTGCCCGTCTGATCGGGCGTGCCGAAGATCGTAAAGTAGTAACGTTCTGGATCGCGGATCGGTCCGCCGACGCGACTCTTCTCCAATTCGCGGAGGATTTTCTCCAGCGACATGATCGTGGTCGCCTTGTCATAACCGATCTGACTCAGGCCGGATTCAAGCAGATCGTGGGCCAGCGCACGTTGCGGCGGGCTCATGTCTTTGATCTGCAAACCCTTCCGTTCCGGCAGTGGAATGAAGTGCCATTTCAACCGGGCCGGATCGTCAAAGGCCATCGTGGCACGGCCGCGCTGATCCGCGGTGAGCGAGTCCAGAAACTTCTGGCCGCTGGTGATCATTTCCGGACCCGAGCCGCGCAGCAACAGCCGAAATGCGCCGGCGCCGACGACAACGGTTAGCAAGACCAACAAGGCAAGTGACTTACGATACTTCACGGGAGCGGTCCTCGATCCGGGGGGGGGAATTGGCAGGCGCTGGGGGCAAGCCGGGCGGCGGGCAAACCTCAGAAAACAGTCCTTCCAGCATACCGACCGCTCGGCGGCCCGACCAGCAGAAATCCGGCCCGTCGCAGGGCCTGATTACCAGTGGATATGCAGTTCCGGCAGCTTTTCGTGCAATCGGGCCACCCCGGCGTCGGTGACGCTGGTTCCTTCGACGTACAGCGATTCGAGTTGCTTGAGCTCGGCAAGCTTGCCCAGCCCGACATCAGTGACCTGCGGCATACGAAGGATAAGGAATCGCAATCGAGGCATCTTTCCAACGGCCGCCAGAGCAGCGTCAGCAACCCGAGGGCTCCCCAATCGCAGTAGTTCGAGCTTCGGCAGACCAGCGAGTTTCGTCAGCCCCTCGTCGCCGATTTCGGAATCGGCAATTCGCAGTTGCTCTAGTTTTACCAACGAAGCCAGGTGGGAGGCGCCTACGTCGGTAATGGTCGTTTCGCCCAACGTCAGGCTTTCCAGATTTGAGAGCGAAGCAAGGTGCCGAGCGCCGGCATCGCTGAGTTTTGCCTGCGTGAGCTCCAGGCGGCGGAGGCCTTCGAGACCGTCGATCGCGGCCAAATCGGTATCGACGATTCGTGTGGCCGACGTACGGATTTCATCGGTGGTCCCGCGCGCGAACTGCGCCGATCTGAGCCTGCCAATCGGGTTCGGCAGGCACCGCGGCAGTCCGAGCATGGGGGGGCTGATCGCAGCCGACCAAGGCCAAAATGGCCAACAGGAATAACCTTGCCGGCATCAGTCTGTGGGCGGACGTGTCGAACATCTTTGGCATGAGGATCGAGTCTATCTGGCCTGGAGGTGCGAATGAAGTACCTACCTGCAACGAGAAAAGGTTTCGATCGCCAGGCGGCATGAGTACACTAAAAGCCGACCGCTGCTCGATTCCCACCTGGATACGTGCGTCGCCAGCGACGCGACTGAATCCTCGCCTCACGCCAACCTCAGGACGTATCGTATGCATCCCGGATCATTTCGACGAATCATCATCCTGATTATTGCGGCCTGGTCGATGGCCGTCACTTCAAGTCGCGCTGCCGAACCGGCGAGCGCGGATCATGAACTTCGGGCCAATGCGCTCGCCGGATTGAAGAAGGCTGCCACGTTCTTTGTGCATGACGTTGCCACCGAAGGGGGATACCTCTGGCAATACAGCGCTGATCTTTCTCGCCGTGAAGGAGAACGCAAAGCGTCAGCCACGACCGTCTGGGTTCAGCCGCCAGGCACGCCGTCGGTCGGACTGGCTTTGTTGCGGGCCTGGGATACGACCGGCGATGAATTCTACTTGGACGCGGCTCACCAGGCCGGCCGCGCGCCGTGCAGGGTCAATTGCTCTCGGGCGGCTGGGATTACGAAATCAACTTCGCCCCGGCGGGTCGGGTGGGAAAGGCTTTTCGCGTATCGCCCAACACTCCCCAGGGCATGAACGTCACCACGCTCGATGACAATACGACGCAAGCAGCATTGCGGCTGCTGATGCGATTGGATCGGGCTCTGGCGATCAAAGGCCAAAGCGACGCAACCATTCGCGACTCTGTCGATTACGCCTTGCAAAGCCTGCTGGCGGCCCAATATCCCAACGGGGCCTGGCCGCAACGCTACACTCAGCCGCCCGACGCGGCGAACTTCCCCGTGCTGGAGGCCAGCTATCCAACGAGCTGGGACCGCACCTGGTCGGGCGTGAAGTACAACGGCCACTACACGTTCAACGACAACGCGCTGGACGACGTCATCGACGTCCTGCTCGAAGCAAGCCGGCTGTACGACGTGCCGAAATACCGGGAGGCCGCGGAAAAAGGGGGCGATTTCATCATCCTGGCCCAGATGCCCGACCCGCAGCCAGCCTGGGCCCAACAGTACGACGTCCAGATGCACCCAGTCTGGGCTCGCAAGTTCGAACCGCCTTCGGTCACGGGCGGCGAATCGCAATCGATCCTCATCATGCTGCTCGAACTCTATCGCCAAACCGGGAAGCAAAAGTATCTGGAACCGATCCCGCGGCGCTAGCCTATCTCGAAGCCTCGCGATTACCCGATGGCCGGCTGGCTCGGTTCTACGAATTGCAAACGAACAAGCCGCTCTATTTCACTCGCGACTACAAGCTGACCTACAGCGACGCCGATATGCCGACGCATTACGGCTTCAAAATGAGCTCGGAGAAGCTCGACCGCGTTCGGCGTGAATACGAAAAGTTGCGAGCCATGTCGCCCGAGAAGCTCGCGCGGCCGACGAAGTCGAAAGTGTACCCTCCGGGCGAGGAAATGATCGCTCGCGTCAAGACGGTGTTGGAGGCGCTCGACGACCGCGGCCGGTGGCTCGACCAAGGCCAGCTCAAAACTGTGCCTGGACCAAGCGGAGATGAGCCAATCATCCGCAGCGACACGTTCATCCGGAACGTCACGGCTTTGTGCAATTACCTGGCCACAGCCAAAAAGTGACCGAATCCGAATCGAACGGGGAGAAAAAAGGGGACATCACTGATATTTACATCGGGAGAAGCGGGTGGCATACTGCCTGCATGCCACGAACTGCCCGAGCCGTTGAAGCGGGAACCGTCTATCACGTCCTCAATCGGGGCAACGGGCGGATGCGGCTGTTTCACAAGCCGGCCGACTACGATGCCTTCGAGCAGGTGTTGGCGGAGGGGCTGGAACGCTACCCGGTAGACTTGCTCACGTACTGCGTGATGCCCAACCACTGGCATTTGGTGGCCCGGCCCGAAACGGCCGAGGCCTTGGGGCGGTGGATGGGCTGGGTGGGCGTAACGCACGTTCGCCGCCACCACGCACACTATCATCGTCGCGGTGGCGGCCACCTTTACCAGGGGCGGTTCAAAAGCTTTCCTGTCGCCAGCGATGAATATTTCCTCGCCTTGTGTCGCTACGTCGAGGCGAATCCGCTGCGCGCGGGACTGGTTCAACGCGCCCAGCAGTGGCAGTGGAGCGGCCTGTGGCGGCGGGGCCATCGCTGCCCCGGCTTGGAGTTGAGCCCCTGGCCGGTGAGTCGTCCCGCGGGTTGGACGAAGCTGGTCAACACGGCGCTGCCGGGCAACGCGCTCGACGAGTTGCGAGAATGCGTTCGGCGTGGCCGGCCGTGTGGAACGGCGGCCTGGGTGCGCGCCGCGGTCGCACGGCTCGAACTTGGCTTCACGCTGCGCGGCCCTGGCCGACCCCGCAAGCATCCCTAATTTCAGTGATGTCCCCTTTTTGCTTTTCTTCTGGGTGCGCGCTGCGGCCGTACGGCTCGAACTTGGTTTCACGCTGCGCGGCCCTGGCCGACCCCGCAAGCACCCCTAATTTCAGTGATGTCCCCTTTTTGCCTTTCAGTGATGTCCCCTTTTTGCCTTTTTGCCTTCTTTCACGGCTCAAAAGGCCGAGAGCTCGAAGCGCCTGAGTGCGAAAGCCGAAGGCCGGAGGCAACTCGATCGGCTCGTCTGGCTTCTGCTTTCGCACAGGTTAATCAAGGATAGCCTCCGGCTAAGGGCCCAGTGGCATGCACGAACTGTGCGCGAGCCGAAGTCGGCGGCGCGCGGGGAAGTCATTCCCTGCGCCGGCCGATGGAGGCAAAGGAAATGGGGAATGCCGAATGGGGAATGGGGAATGGGGAATGCTAAATGAAGATGCTTTCCATTGATCACTTAGCATTTAACATTGATCACTTCGTTGCTGTTGCTTTAGCCCGCCGGGGCTGTGGCCGTCTCCATTGCCGCCAGCGATGCCAACACCTTGCGCGTGCCGGAAAACGTACGCCGGCCGTGCATAGTTTTGAAGTTGTCGAGCAATGTCACGTCTCCCTGTTGCCAGGGAACATCGAAGATCAGTCGCTCGGCCGCTTCAATCGCGAATTTCATTGCTTCGGGATCGAGTTGCCCACCATCGCCGAAGGTGATTGCTTTCGACGGATCGTTGCGGGTATCCTTCCAGCCGGTATAGGCGGCGATCAACTGATTGAAGAACGCGTGCCGCCCCGACGACAACTCGCGCACGCAGGCCAGCAGCGGCGTCACGGCTCGCAAGGAACCGTCGGCGAGCCATTCCCAGGTATAGCCCAATCGCTGCAAACGCTGTTCGGCCCCCTCGCGGGTCGTCGTCTTGAGCGTGCTCTGCCAACTGCGGCCCATCCCCGACGTGGCATCGTCGCCCGAAGGCATGACGTGAGAATAACGCACGCCTTTGGTCTGACAATCTTGAGCAAATTTCGGAAAACGCTCGACGAGGCGGTCCCAGAGCACGTCGGAGCGGCAGATGCGGCGTGGCGCCCCCTTCTTCGGCCGGCTTCTCGCAGAAGAAGAACAGCTTACTGGGAAACAGCGGCGTCTGCGCCATCTCGTGGTGCAGCGCAATCTTCACCGATGGCGGAGCCTCGTTGGCCGTGAATACGCGCGGCGTGCGATTCGACGCGCACGGCGTTCGACAACGAATCTTCATACGGGAAATTATCGAGCCCGAAGGCCGACAGGAAACGGTCAAAATCTTCGGCCGTGTGCAGCGGAAAACCGCGGAACAAGATCGCCCCGTGCTGCGAGGCTTTCTGGCAAAGCTCGTCGGCATGCTCGCTGATCCAGGCGACCGCATCGTCGAGCGTAACGTCCGGTGTTCCACAGGCCAATACCAGCGGGAACGGATCGCCGCCGTAGGTTTGTTGTCCGGCCACGGAAACGGGAGAAACCAGCAGCTTGTTGCCGATCATGGTCGTGAACTCCTTCAAGAGAATTATTCGTAAATGGGGAAGAACGTATGAAAGGCCGCTTCGCAGAACACGCCCGGGTCGTTGAACCTGCGGTTGCAATCCAACCCGCTAATGGCCTGCATCTCGGCGTTCGACAATTCGAAATCGAACAAGGCCAGGTTTTCGGCCAGCCGCGCAGGCTGCGAGGTCTTGGGGACCACGGCCGTGTCACGCTGCACGCCCCAGCGCAAGACAATCTGAGCCGGGGAGCGACCGTGTCGCTTTGCGGCCTGTTGCACTACGGACTGCTCGAGCACCGAATCACCTGCACCCGCCATGCCCAAGGAGACGTACGACAGCGCGCCCAGCGGCGAGAAGCCGGTCACGGCGATTTCTTCCTGCCGGCAAAATCGCAACAGTTTCTCCTGCGCGAGAAATGGATGCAATTCGACCTGCAGCACGGCCGGGCGAATCCGGGCTTGCGACAACAGATCTCGCATCAGCGCACAGCCGAAATTGCAAACGCCCATGTTGCGCACCAATCCGGCATGGACCAGTTCCTCCATCGCTTGCCAGGTTTCCGCCAGCGGAACTTTGGCCGGCCGCATTCCCAATTGCGGACGTGCCGGATCGCCCAGCCAACCCGGCGGATAACGCTCTTCGAAAGGAACGAACTCCAGCGAGATTGGAAAGTGAACCAGGTACAGGTCGAGGTAATCCAGACCCAAATCGCGCAGCGATCGCTCGACCGCCGGACGAACGTGCTCGCGGGCGTGGTAGTTGTTCCACAATTTGGAGGTAATCCACAAATCTTCGCGGCGACAAAGCCCGGCGTCGAGCGCCGCGCGGATGCCCTGCCCCACTTCCGCTTCGTTGCCGTAATCACAGGCGCAGTCCAGGTGCCGATAGCCGGCGCGGATTGCCTGTTGAACCAAACCGCTGACGGCCGGCTTGTCGACCTTCCACATTCCCAGGCCGACGACGGGCAACTGGCTGCCGCCGGTGAGTTTCAAGCTCGGAATCATTCGCATTCTCCAGTTTCACCGCTCGAAGGTTTACTGCCCGAAGATTTACCGCACGAACCTTTACTGCCCGACAATCAGATACCGCCCACCCAGCAGGAGCAGCGTGGCGTAAATACCGTTTCGCAAATGTCGCTGCGGAATGTATTTCAGCAGCCGATTGCCGCAGACGATGGCGGCGAGCATCGGCAGAGTGCCCCAAAATGCCGAGATGCAGGTCGATTCGTGAATCCGGCCGTGTCCGAATGATCGCGCCGACCGCACCAGGCCACTGGCCACGAACACACTGCTGAGCGTGGCGACCTGTTGTTCCTTCGACCAGGGCCGATCGAAGATATAGGCCACCAGGGGCGGACCGCCGATGTTGAAGGCCCCGCTCAGCGCCCCGCTCCCCAGGCCGATGAACCAACCGGACCACTCGGGCATTCGCACGGCATACCGCCGCGTGACGAAGATCTCGAACAATACCAGCAGACAAATCGACAATCCCAACAGCCGAATCACCAGCGTTTGCGAAAACAGAGCCAAGACAAAGAACCCCAACGGCACGCCGAGCATCGTGCTGATCCATAAGTGCCGGACGCTCGACCATTGCACGTGCCGCAGCGCCTACACCCGTCATGGCCACACAGGCCACGACGCCGCTGATCGTGACCACGGCCTGGGCCTCGTCGAGGCCGACGACCAGCGGCATCAACCCCATGGCGATCAGGCCGAAACCAAAGCCAGTCAGCCCTTGCGCCAAGCCGGCCAGCGCCAACACCACGGCCACCAAAACTATCGGAGTGAGCGTCATCTTCGCGGCGTCCAATGGTGGAAGGCTAGCGCCGCGGCGCCCAACGCACCGCCGAAGGGGCCCAATGTCGAGGGCACGACGCGCAACGTCAAATCCGGTCCGCCCAGTTCGTGAGTCGCCTGCTCGAGCGCGGCGAGATAATCGCGCAGTTCGACCAGCGGTCCGGCCACGATCACCCGCTCGGGGTCGAGCAATTGGTCCAACTGCTGGGCGATCCAAGCATGCACTCGCGCGGCATTTCTTATGAGTTCACCCGCTAGGATGTCGCCTGCCGCCACGGCCGCCAATAGTTCGTTGGCGGTGGGCGAGTCGCCCGGTTTGCCCAGCGCACTGGTCTGGCCAGCGGCCAATCGCTGCTGCGCTTCGGCCAGAATGCCGGTCAACGAGGCGGCGTCTTCGATCGTGCGCAGCCTGGCTCCCACGTTCGTTGTTGACGCGGGCCGCTGCCGGAATAGCGCGTCGTCGGGATAGATCCAGCGGCCGATCTCGCCAGCCCGGTTGTTGGCTCCGCCCAGCAGCTTGCCGTCAACGATAATGCCCGAGCCGATCCCGCTGCGAATCCCCAGGCAAACCAGGTGGCGCAGCCCGCGACCTTGGCCGCACCACAATTCACCCAGCGCCAGCGACCGAAGATTATTCTCCACATGGACCGGCACTTGAAACCGCGATGCCATCTGCGGGCCGATGGCCACGTCGTGCCAATTGCGGATGAACTTGTACTCGCGAGAAACGCCCTGCTCGGGATCGATCGGGCCGGGCACCGCCAGGCCGATGCCCAGGACGTCGCGGCGGCGCGAGCCGATCATTTCGGCCACCAGGCTTTCGATGATCGAGAGCACTCGTGCCGTGGTGGCCCGGGGCGGAATTGTGCGGCGCAATTGTTCGAGCGGTCGTTGCGCGAAGTCGACCGCCACGGCCATCACCTGGCGGGCATCGAAATCGACTCCAATGAACCGGCCCCCGCCAGGGTTCAGCTCCACAAGCACGGGCGGTCGACCTAAGCCGCGGATCGTTTTCACCGATTCGATCAGATAGCCGCGCTCGATCAGCCGGTCGACGTAGATGCCGGCGGTTGAGGCTACGAGCTTGAGCTCACGCGCCAGTTCGATTCGCGCGATCGCGCCCTTGGCACGTACCAGAGCGCACCACGGCCGATTCGAGATTGGCGACGGCCTGCGGCTTTTTCGCGGTCTTGGTCATAGCGTGGGCATTTCGAAGATTCGGACGCACGGATCGGCGCGTGCTACTCCGGCAGCGGCCGGCCTTTGGTTTCGGGCAAGAAGCAAATCACCACCACGCCGCAGCAGGAATAGCAGGCTCAACAGGCAAACGGCCAACCGCAGATCAATCCCTGGCAAAGATTTCAATTCGCCCGAGAACCAGAGAATCGGCGCCGCCAGCAGTCGCCCGCCATTGAAACAGACTCCCGTGCCAGTGGCCCGCAGGTGACCGGGAAACAACTCGGGAAAGTAGATGGCGTAACCGGCATGAATGCCCAGAGTGAAAAAGCCGAACAGGGGCAAGATGGCGAGCATCTGGCCATAAGTTTGTGGCGCATAGCAAGTGATGGGCACGATGGCCAGTGCGGCCAATTGCATCACGATGAACGCAGGCTTACGCCCCCAGCGCTGCGGCAAGCGGACCGAACGCCAGCAGACCCAGTCCGCCGCCGATGGTCTGAATGATACCGTAGGCGAATTTCGCTTTCTGTGCTGCTTCGATCTGACTCACGCCGTTGCGCAGCAGCAATTCCTGCGTCAGGTTCTGACCGGCAATGGTCACGCCCCAGAACGTGCCCAGCCCGACGGACGCCAGCAACACGCCCAGCACGGCCGAGCGGGCCCACTGCCATTGGCCGAACAGGTCGGCAAAACTTCCCATTCGCCGGTGTTCGCGATCGGCTTTCTGCCAACTCTCCGGTTCGTTGACGCCGCTGCGCACCCACAGTACGAGCAGCGCCGGCACCAGACCGATCAGGAACGCGTAGCGCCATTGGCTGGCGACGAGCCAACCGACAATGGCGGCAAACCAGGTGCCGAGGATGCTCGTGGCGTGAAAGATGCCCGACGCGTGTGCGCGAGCGCGGGCTGGAAATACCTCGGCCACGAGCGCCGCGGCAACGGCCCATTCTCCGCCGACACCCAGCGCGACGAGAAACCGCAGCGCTGCAATCTGCCACAAGTCGGTAGCGAAATATGTCAGGCCGGAAAAGACTGAGTAGCAAAGAATCGTCAGGGCCATCGTTGGCTTACGGCCGAAGCGATCGGCCAGGCTGCCAAAGACAACTCCACCGAGCGTCCCGCCGACCAGGAACGGCACGATCAGCAATTCGCCCCAGCGCTTGACCGGGTCCGACATCGGGCCTGTTTGCAACACGTCGGCCAGCATGTCGCCGCGCATCAGATTGAACAGTTGCCCTTCGAAGGTGTCGAACACCCAACCGGCCGACGCGATGGCCAACACCAGCCATTGATAACCGGTTACTCCGGAGTACCAGGGCGCCGTGGGCGAGGCCGGCAACGAAGATGAAGTCTGCATAACCGGCTCATGCCTCGGAGAAGAAGATGGGACGGCCCAGTTCCAAAGATTGCTGCGCCTTAAGGCACATGGCGACCGACCAGCGGCCGTCTTCGCCGCTGCACGGCGGCGAAGATTGCGTACGGATTGCCCGAACGAAGGCCCCGACTTCGTCAACCAGCTCATATACCTCGCCGCTATGCCTGGCGATCGGCACGTCGACGACCTTCTCGCCGCTCGATAATTGCAGTGAAAACGTCGGCTCGAACGTACGGTCCATGGCCCCGCTCCAGCGAGCCCACAGCGCGCCCTCGGTGCCCGCCAACTTAGCCGTTTGATGATGCTCCCAGCCGGCGAGCGTCTGCGAGATCACGGCGTAGCCGCCCTGAGGAAACGTAAGCAGGGCAGAAAAGTTGTCGTGCAATTCGGGGTGATCGGGCTGCCGGCCATTGGCAGCGGCATAAACGCTCACCGGGTCGCCAACTGCGGAAAAATACCAGCGAGCCAGGTCGAAGAAATGAATCGGTTCTTCGAGCACCCAGTTGCCGACGCGATTAATGTCGTAGCGCCAGCCGCCCGAGCCCAACCGGTAAGGCCGGCGCCACAGTTCGACCAGTGCGTACAGCGGCCGGCCGATTGCCCCCGAGTCGATCAGCTCTTTCGCCTTGCGCCACAGCGACGACATTCGCAACTCGTGTCCGACCGCCAGCAGACACTTCCGCACGCGAGCCAGTTCGATCAGTTCGCTGCAATGCGCGAGATCGAGGGCCATGGGCTTTTCCAGGAGCAAATGCCGGCCCGATTCCAGCACAGCCCTTGCCACTTCATAGTGCAGGTCCGACGGAAGCACGACATCGACTGCGTCGAGCTCTTCGCGGGCCAGCAGTTCCCGATAGTCGGCATAGAGCCGCGTGTGGGGATGGTCGGCCTGGGCCTGCGCCGGCTGACCTCGGATCGCGAGCAGATGGCCGTGAGTTGGGCTCCCGAGGTTTGCGTGATCGCCCGGGCGTGATGACTGCCCCAGGCGCCGTAGCCGATGAGTCCGAAGCGAAGGGGCGAATGTGGTGTTCATGGCATGGCAGGCGAGAAGGTGCTGATTTCGTCACCGCGTCATCATTATTTTGTTTTCGAAATAAGTCAAGCGTGTTCGCGGCCTCTTAAATGCAATATTCCAACATGTCCAACTCGGCCGGTTGCGGCCAGTGAGCCGCGCCGGCTTTGTCGGCCGCGCAGGCTTCGAGCAGCGATTGAGCCACACGCAAAGCCTGGCCGCGCAATTCCGGCACGGCGACGCTCTCCCATAACGTGCCCTTGAGCAACGGGCCGATGGCGTAGAGGAAACCGGAGGCCTGGTTCGATCGATCGACCACGGCAAAGTCCGAACCGACGGCGATGCCCATGTCCATGTCGTCGATGCGAGCCAGTCCGCGGGCGAGCAGGTTCTCGAACAACGGGCTATGAGTCGCGGCAAAACTTTCTTGCGGGCCGGTGCAGTTGATTACCAAGGCCCCTTCGAGCGTGCGCGGCGGGCCGCCATCGTCGAGCGTAACGCGGACCCTGTCGCCTGCGTCCTCCAGTCCGACCACGCGGCCCTTGACGACCAGCAAAGCGCCGCGAGCCAGGGCCTCGGACATTTGCTGATGGATCGACGGCGCAATCCGATGGCGAGTGACGTTCCAGCGGGCACGATGGCGGCGGCGAAATTCCTGCTTTTCTTCCAATGAGAAACTCTGCCAGATGCGTTGCGTGTGGGGCCGTAGTTTGTCGACGACGATGGCCGGGTTGGCGCCGACTTCTTTAAGGCGCGTCGCAATGCTCTTCGACCAATCGCTCGAGCGCCGCCAGGCCCAGCGTCTCTGGCTCGGCCGGCGGAAAAGCGGGGTACTCGATCCCACGGAAATGTGATTGCGGCAGCAGTCCGTTGCGCGAAACGGCAAAAATCGGGCCTTGCCAGCCGTGCGACGCCAAAGTCAAGAAGGCATCGACCATCGTCAGGCCAGTCCCCAGCAGAACCACCGGTTGGCTGCGCTCGGGCAAGCGGCGCTCCCAGTCCTGCCAGGGGTTCTCGCAATACCGCGGATGATGAAACGCCGCAGCGGGCGAGGGCAACGGCGCCGGCGGCTGGTTACCGGTCGCCAGAAGCACTTTGTCGGCATCGATCTGCTGGCCATCTTCGAGAATCACCGTGGCGCCGTCGTCGCGGGCCAGAACGTCAACTGCCTGACCGTCGAGCGTTTCAATCTGCACCGGCAAGCGATTGTCGCTGGGTCGGGAGCAGGTGAATAGCAGGCTGCGGAGGTAGTCACCGTAAATTCGGCGCGGCACGAATGTCTCGCGAAGAACCGCCTCGGGCATGTCGGCATATTCCGTACGCGTCCGCAGCCAATCGACGAAATGCTGCGGGTCATCGGCCAGAGCCGACATATTGCGGGCCACGACGTTCAGCAAATGTTCCGCGCGGCGGGTGCTGTAGGCCACGCCTCGGCCGGCGGGAGAGCCCCGATTCACCAACACGACCCGCAAGGGCGACTCGCTGAAGCGGGCCAGATTGACGGCCGTGATGGTGCCGCAGAACCCGCCGCCGATGATGACAATGGTTTTCATGGTTGCCGTTTCACGGTGCTTCGCATGGCTCGACGATGGGCACCCGGTTGCAGGCCGGCGGGATTTTCGCGGGCCAACATCTTGACGGGCGACCGCTCAGTCGTCATCATTATTTTGTTTTCGAAAAAAGTCAAGAGCCGCGTCGCATGCCGCGGCAGATTTCCTTGCCCCCGAGGAACACACCGTGTTTGCAGCCGGCCTGGTGGTGTTTGGCGTGGTCGTAGGCCTGGTGAGCGGAGCCCTGGGGATTGGGGGCGGGGTGGTGCTCGTGCCGGGATTGATGCTGATGTTTGGCTTCAACCAGATCGAGGCCCAAGGCACCAGCCTGGCCATCGTGCCCATCGGCATCTTTGCGGCGATGGTTTATTACCAGAACGGAATGGTGCGGCTGCCCATCGTGGGATTCATTGCCCTGGGGTTCGTCGTAGGGGCCTATTTGGGAGCACGGCTGGTGCCGCATTTGCCGATCGAACCATTGCGGTTGGTGTTCGGGGCCTTGTTGCTGTACGTCGGGTTTATCTTCGTGATCGGCGCTCGCACCACGCATCCGGCGGTTGCGCTGCCGGCAGGCGTGGCTGCGGTGGTGACATTTTTATTGGGGTTGCTGATTCGACGGTATCGAACCCGTCGCCCTCCGCCCGAGCCGCCGACGGCCGATAGAGAGTATTTTATTTGATCGGGGGCAAACTTGCTGGCAAGCTGGGTGATCGGCGAATTGGGATAACCTCTAGTTGAAATACCGGCAAGCTGGCGCTTGCCGCTCGCCAAGATCTGCAAATAAAGCGTGCGTCTGAAACGTCATTGTCGTTGTCAAACTTTCTCCGGAGTTATCGGCTATGCAAACCGTTCGACCTGCGCACGAATCTCGAATTCCATCGCGCCGCGATTTTCTGGCCCGCGCTTCAGTGCTGGGTGCAGCCGCTACGACTCTCGGCAGTACGTTGCCGCTGGTGCGGGCGGCCCACACCGGCGCCGATGACACGCTCAAGTTGGCGTTGATCGGCTGCGGAGCCCGCGGTACCGGCGCCGTGGCTCAGGCATTAAGCACGTCCGGCGCGGTTAAGCTGTGGGCCATGGCCGATGCCTTTGACGACCGCATGAAGACCAGCCTGGCGTCGCTGGCGGGCGTGGCGGGCGTGAAAGAACGGGTCGACGTACCGCCGGAGCGACAGTTCATCGGCCTGGATGCCTATCGCAAGGCGATCGACAGCGGCGTGGATGTGGTGCTGATTGCCGCTCCGCCGGGCTATCGTCCGTTGCATTTCGAATATGCCGTCAAAGCCGGCAAGCACGCCTTCATCGAGAAGCCGGTGGCGACCGACGCGCCGGGCGTGCGCCGACATCCTGGCCGCCGACGAAAAGGCCAAACGCAAGGGGCTCAAAGTCGGCGTCGGCCTGCAGCGGCATCACGATCCGATCTATGTCGACCTGGTCAAGCGATTGCAGCAGGGCGAAGTCGGCGACATCACGTTCTACCGCTGCTATTGGGATACCGCCCAGCCGGCCAAGCAGCCCATCTCGCACGCGGGCTGACCGAACTGGAATACCAGGTCCGCAACTGGTACTTCTTCTCCTGGCTCAGCGGCGACCACATCGTCGAGCAGCACATCCACAACATCGACGTCTGCAACTGGGTGCAGAAGGCGCAGCCGGTTTCGGCCCAGGGCTTGGCGGCCGCCAGGTTCGCACGGGCAAGGAGTACGGCAACATTTACGATCATCACGCTGTCGAATACACCTATGCCAACGGGGCCAAGATGTTCAGCCAGTGCCGGCAAATTCCCGGCTGCTTGAACCAGGTGGCCGAGTTCGCCCACGGCACGCGAGGCTGGTGCGACGTCAGCGGCAGGCATCATCCAACCGGTCAACGGCGCCGAGGTCAAGCTGCGCACGCTGAGCCGCCGCGGCAATAAGCCGGGCGACCACAACAATCCGTTCCAGCGCGAACACGACGATCTGTTCGAGGCCATTCGCACCGGCAAGCCGTACAACGAGGTCGGAACGGGCGCCCAGGCTACGATGACCGCTATCTTCGGCCGCATGGCGACGTATTCCGGCAAGATGGTCACATGGCAGGAAGCCATGGCTTCGGAATTGAAATTGACCAGCGACGCCGAGGACTGGGATGGCGCCGCGCCGGTCAAGCCCGACGCCGATGGTTACTACCCGGTCGCCGTGCCGGGCATCAGCAAAGCGGTGTGACGCAATCGAGAATTGCCGCGAATATGTTCGGACGAAGAAGATTTACCACCGCGACACGACGGACATAACGATAGAGGAAAAGATGCAGGCCGCGGATGACGCCGATGAACGCGGATTGGCTATCGTTCGCTGCTCTTCTTCCGTTTCCGTTGTGTTCGTCGCGCCGTGGTGGTTCGGCGCCATTCGTCGGCAGCGGACATCGGCCACACTTCGCGACAGACAATTGAGCGGGAATCCCCGCCATGATGGAGATTACCATGCTGCGACGTGAATTCGTGCGAGGCGCAAGCGACGCAGCCGCGGCGGCATGCTCCGGCACTCGTTGGGCCGCCTTGTCGTGCGCGGCGCCGGCAGAGTCGTCCGCCGGGCAGCCGTTTCATCTGAAGTTTGCGCCGCACTTCGGCATGTTCGCCCAATTGGGCGGGCCGGACCTGGTCGACCAATTGAAGTTTGCCGCCGACCAGGGATTTCGAGCCTGGGAAGACAATACCATGCGCACCCGGCCCGTCGCCGACCAGGAGCGAATCGCCCAGGCCATGGAAAAGCTCCATATCGAAATGGGCACGATTTCAGCCCTGAACAAATTTGGCTACGAGTTGCACTTTGCCGGCGACGACCAGGCGACTCGCAGCAAAGTGCTGGACGAGATCAAGCTGGCGATCGAGGTGGCTCGTCGTGTGCGGGCGGGCTGGATGACGCTGCTGCTGGGTGCGCTCGATCCTAAGCTGCCGCTCGACTACCAGACGGCCAACACCTACGATTTGCTCGCGCGGGCCTGTGACCTGGTCGAACCGCACGGTATCACCCTGGTGCTCGAGCCACTCAATCGGAGCACAAATCATCCCGGCGTGTTCCTGCACACCTGCTCGCAGGGCTACGCAATTTGCCGGGCCGTTCGCCGTAAATCGTGCAAGGTGCTGTTTGACATCTACCACGAGCAGATCGACGAGGGGAATCTAATCCCCAATATCGACCGCGCGTGGGACGAGATCGGCTACGTGCAATGTGCCGACAACCCCGGCCGCAAAGAGCCTGGGACGGGGGAGATCAACTATCGTACGATCTTCCGCCATCTACGCGACAAGGGTTGGCAAGGGATCGTCGGGCTGGAGCACGGCAATTCCATTCGCGGCGCCGATGGCGAACGGGCCGTGATCGCGGCTTATCGCGAAATTGACCCGAAGTAAACGCCTCGCAGCCGCGTCAGCGGATCTCGTTTTCCGCGGCCCACTCGCGTAGGATGAATGCGGGTCCAATATCTATCTAGCCGAATTCTCCGACCCGGTTTAGCCCCAGGCTATGGAAAGAAGATGTCACTCCGCAGCCCCAGTCTCCCCGACCGCCGGCGATTCTTGCGGCACGCGGCCTCTGTCTCTCTCGGCCGGCTCTGCAATTGCCTTGCATCCTTCACGTAGTCACGCACAGGCGCGTCTGCCGCCAGGCAAGTTCTTCGATATCCATACCCATCTGGGCACCACTTGGAACACCACGCAGCCGCTCTCGGCCGAAGAGTTGCTGCGCTGGATGGACGCCCGCCAGATAGCACAGGCAGCCGTGTTGCCGTTGGTGTCGCCCGAGTCGAGTTCTTATCCAATTTCAACTGCGTACGTGCTGGCCGAGACGCAGCCGCACCGCGACCGGCTGATTCCCTTCTGCTCCGTCGATCCGCGGACTTCGTATCGCGGCGGGCACAAGGGGCTGGTGGCAATGCTCCAGGCCTACGTCGATGCCGGCGCCAAAGGCTTCGGCGAGCACAAGCCGGGCGTGCCAATCGATGACGCACGCAACATGGCCCTGTATGCGGCCTGTGCTGAAGTGAAGCTGCCGCTGTTGTTTCACCTGGATGAACAGCGCAACATGGACGCTCCGGGCTTGCCAGGCCTTGAACGCGTCCTCAAAACATTCCCGCAAGTGAATTTCATCGGCCACGGGCCGGGCTGGTGGGCTTCGATTTCCGGCGCCACGACACAGGCCCAGCTAGGCGGCTATCCGCCGGGGCCGTCGTTCCTGGTGGAGCAATCGATCGCCTGATGGATGCCTACCCGAACATCTATGGCGATCTTTCAGCCGGCAGCGGGGCAGGGGCTCTCAGTCGCGATCCGAAGTTTGGCCGCGAATTCCTGATCCGCCGCGCTGATCGAATTCTGTTTGGAACCGATTTTCTCTCGCCTGGCCAGGACGTGCCGCAATTCGACGTGCTGGCTTCGCTCGAACTGCCGGCCGACGTGGCCGGCCGGGTGTTCCGCGATAATGCCCGCAAGCTGTTGGGGTTGGCATGAAGGAGCCGGCGGCGGCCAGCGGGCAACCAGCAGCCGACACCGTTTCAACGGGTGTTACGCCGCGAGCCGTGTACATCCATGTTCCCTTCTGCGTGCATCGCTGCGGTTATTGCAACTTCACGCTCGTCGCCGGGCGTGACGATCTGATCGACGCTTATCTGCAAGCCATCGAACGGGAACTGTCGGCGCTCCAGCAGCCGCGACCCGTTGATACCCTGTTCTTCGGCGGCGGCACGCCGACCCATCTGCCCCCCGCGGCGCTGGAGCGATTGCTGAGCCTTGTACGGCGCTGGTTTCCGCCGCAACCGGGCTACGAGTTCAGCGTCGAAGCTAACCCTGCCGATCTGGACACTCAGCGCGTGGCCGTGCTGGCCGCGGCGGGCGTGACGCGGGTGAGCCTGGGCGCGCAGTCGTTCGATCCGGCCAAGCTGGCACTACTGGAGCGCGACCATCGGGCCGAACAGATTGCCGCGGCCGTGGCACTGGTGCGGCCGCACATTCACTCGCTGTCGCTCGACCTGATCTTCGGCACGCCGCGCGAAACGCCTGAAATCTGGCAACGCGATCTCGAAATGGCGCTGGCGCTCGAGCCCGATCATCTTTCGACGTATGGATTGACGTTCGAGCGCGGGACGGCTTTTTGGGCCCGCTTGCAACGCGGCGAGCTGCTCCGCCAAGACGAAGAGCACGAAGGGGCCATGTATGCCGCGGCAATCGACCGCTTGACGGCGGCCGGCTTCGAACACTACGAGGTGTCGAACTTCGCCCGAGCCGGCCAGCGCTGCCGGCACAATGAAATCTATTGGGCCGGCGACGAGTACTACGCCGTCGGCCCTGGGGCGGCCCGTTACGTTGACGGCCGAAGGGAAGTGAATCATCGCAGCACGACGACGTACATTCAGCGCGTGCTGGCCGGCCGCTCGCCGGTGGCCGAAAGTGAGACGCTTTCCAGCGAAGACCGCGCCCGCGAAGGGCTGGTCATCGGGCTGCGGCGAATTGGCGGTGTCGAGCGCGCCGAATTTGCACGGCGATTTGGTTACGAGATCGACGCGCTGGTCGGCCCCGAGCTACAGCGATTCCTCGACGCAGGGATTTTTCAATGATACAGGGGCAGCACTGCGGCTCTCGCGCACGGGGCTGCTGGTCAGCGATGCGCTGTGGCCGGCGTTTCTGCGAGCTTGATCGCGTAGCTGCGGGCCTGGGCCGCGAAGTCGAGCCCTACCTCGCGCTCCAAGGCGTCACGCAGGCGCGTTGAGAGGGGGCCGATCTGGCCCCGGTTGATGAGTTGGCCTTCGAACGAACGGGCGTGGATCACGCCTATGCTGGTCGATGTCAGAAAGATCTCATCGGCGGCGAGGGCATCGTCGGGCGTCAGATTTGTCTCGCGGCAAGTGACGCCCAGCTTCGCGGCCAATTCGAGCACGACCTGCCGCGTGATGCCGGGAAGCAGATTGCGCGGCTCGGGCGTTTCCAACTCGCCATCGCGCACCAGAAAAACATTGGCGCTGGTGCCTTCGGTCAAATACCCGTCGGGGTCGACAAGCACGGCCGCCGAGCCGGCTAGCCGCTCCTGCGCCTGCAAGTTGGCCAGCTGATAATGCCAGCGACTGCGATGCTTGATCGAGGCGTCGACCAGTTCGTGCGGAATGGCACGTTGGGCCGGCACGACGAGATCCATCCCAGTTTCATAGGCCTGGGCCAGTCCGGCCATCTTGTCGACCAGAGGATAGGAACTAATGATTACCGTCGATCGGCGCTCGGACGGAGCGAACGCCCGGGCGAACGTACTCACCGGGCCGCGGGAGACGTTGTGCGTAATATTCCAGTCGACGTCGGCCGCTTCCGTCGGCAGGTTACGTTCCAGGGTTTGGGTGGTCGCTCGTTCCATCTCATCGAGACTCAGGCCTGGATCGACGTGCATCTTTTCCAGGCTGTGGAACAATCGGCCCAGATGGTCGCGCAGGCGGAACGGGCGCTGCTGGTAGGTGCGAGTGACGTCGAAGGCCATGTCGCCGAAGTTCAATGCCGAATCGTAGATCGAGACCCGAGCTTCGGATTCGGGAACGAACCGGCCGTTGAAGTAGACGACTCGCGAGCTGTTCGACATGGGATCACGCACCGTGACTGCGTTGAATGAATGAAACGTATGGGGGTCGATGCAAACCGTTCAACTGGCCTCGCCCGACTTCAACTGGCTTTGCACCTCGTCCCAGGTGAGTTGCACTTGCGGAATCACCGGCTGCTCGGCCAACAGCCGATCGGCCTGATGCCGGCGTTCCAGCATGTTGTCGACTTCTTCTTCCAGTGCGAGCAGCCAATCGGGAACGTCCAGCCCAGCGCCGGTGGGGTTCTCGGTGAACTCGGCGATTTCCGATTCCAGCAGTTCAAAGGCCGCCGGGCGATCACCCTGGCGAACTTCTTCGATCGCCGGGCGCACCAGGGCACGCATGCGATCGACGGCCAGGGGCCGCACCAGTCGCTCGTTCAGGTGATCGGCCACGGTCGGCAGCCGCACGCCGTACTGCCGCGAAAGTTCGTGCAACCGCTTCAGATGCCAATCGGCCACGTCGCTGGTGCGCTGCGCCAAAGCACGCCGCCAGAGTTCGGCAGCGGCCATCTTGCCCCGCCGTACGAGCACCTCATGGGCCATGACCAGCGGCCGAATGTTCCAGGCCACGCGGTCGTAGCTGGCCGATAGCCGCAGGAAGTCGATGAGCACGTACAGCAATTCGCCGCGATCGGACTGCGTCGTAGTGCTGTTGAAGTCCTTGTACTGGCCGTAGTTTTCGACAATGGCCTCGATGATAAGCGTCAAATGCTCGACGGCCGCCGAGCGCGGCAGCTTGTCGTCGAGGTCATGAACCAGTTGCGGCAGATCTTCGTCGCGATCGGCTTCCTGGATTTGCGTCAGCCAGGCGTCGACCGTCTGATGCAGGATGGCCCGCAGATTGCCCAGGTTCAGGAACCTGGGCGTGAACAGGTCGTGGCCATACGCCTCGATGAACTTGACCAGCGCCGGCCAGCGTTCCTTTTCCAAGTGCAGCTTTTCGAGAACCGACAACCGCAGCGAACGGCTATGGTCGAGCCAGCGTTTGAGCATTGCCTCGGCCAGCGTTTGCAGGCTGTCAATCAACTCGGCATCCGAGGCCGATGCGCTAACGGGCGAGCTCTGGCCGGTGTCGCCTGCGGCCGTTGCCAGGCATTCGACCATGGCCAGATAGCCAATCTCGAACAGTCGGTCGAATTCGGTCACGCGCGCCTTCGCCGGCCGGACGGTGTTTCTCCATGGCCTGGATCGTGGCCACGAGCTGGCAGGTTTCGCACAACAGCCCCAACCGCGGCAGCCCGCGCAACATCGTCGTCAGCAATTGCTGCACGTCTTGCGCGGCGAACATCTTGGCCGGATCGCCGTTGCGATTCAAAGGCACGTATAACACGGTCTCTCGCTCGATCGCTGCCAGGTACTGCGGAAATAGCGTGCGCAGCGTGGCCGCGTCGCCACGAAACAAAGCCCGGGCAACGACAATGGCGGTCGCCTGCCAGGCGGGCAATTCGCTCGGCGGCGATTCACTTTCCGCGGCGGCCAGAATCAGCCGCGTGGCGGCCGACGTCTCGACGGCCGTGGCCATGATCCGACCCAAGAGGTTGTCCTTCAGCATCCGCCGGCGGTCGTATTCGACGAGCGATTCGTGAGTGCCGCGTGCGCCTGGAATGCGGTAGCGGGCCACGGCCGACAACAGCTCGAGCAACTTCCGGCGGTTGGTGATTGCCTGGCGCGCCCAACCGGCGAGCACCTCGTTGCGATCTTCAACTGCCGGATGGGCGAAGGTGGCTGCCGCCGCGATTCGCCATAGCCGGGCCAGCGTGGCCAGGAACGTCATCCGCTTCGTCAAACGCTGGGCTTCCGTATCCAATTCGAAGTCGGTGGGCCCGCGCCCCCTTCGAGCGTCTCGCCTTCGAAGCCGTCGGCCGTGCTGTCGCGGTAGCTCATTTGCTCGTAAGCCGCGCGATACACGTTACCGTCGTCTTCATCGTCGACGCCCCGGTCGTCCAACTCGTCGGCCAGCTTCGAGCCAGCCGGCGCGGCAAATTCGAACTGCGGCACGTTCCAATTCGATTCGGCGTTTGCTTCCAGGAAATCGAAGAACCGCCGTTCGAGCGACCAGCGCTCGGCGGCCGACAACGGCTCGACGCCTGGCTGCGGCGGCGGATATTCCAGATCGGTCAACCAACGAATCGCCAGGGCATGAAACGAATAAGCTCCCTGAGCCAACTCGATCTGCTCATTCTGGCTGAGCCATTGCACCAGCAGCGCTCGGGCGGCGACAAAGTCGCGCTTTTCCAATAATGTCTCGACGACCAGGGCATAAGCCTTGGGCGATTGAAAGCGGCCGACATGTTTGCGCCAAAAGGCGACGTCACCAGCTGCTTCGCCGGCTTCGTGCCAAGCACCCAGGGCATAGGCCACCTGATCGGCCGACTCGCGAGCTTCGCGACCCGACAGCGGTTCGACTCCTGAGATTTCCACGCTGGCAAATTGATCCCACCAGGTGGCCAGCCCCGAAAGCTCCTTGGCCAGACGATTTTCCAATGCTTTCTCGCCCGCGGCGGCCGCTTCGCCTTCGGCGCGGGCGTAGAGACCGAAAATCTCACGCAACACATGGATCAGAACGTCCACACGGTGGTCGCGGACGCTGTTTTCCATGGCCGCGAACAGGCTGAATTGGCCCTGAAAGCCAAGGATGTTCCAGGGGTCGACCACCGCGCCGCACTCGATCGCCCGGTCGAGCAAGTCTCGGATTCCGGTCAATTGCGCTGCGGCGACGGCAATCTGGCCCTGATCGATCGCATGATGCCCGGCCGTGAGCCGGCCGTTGATTTCGCACAACATTCGCGCCGAGGCCACCGGCACGATCTCAGCCTGGCGATTGCTGGCCTCGGGATATCCCATGCGAGCAAACAACTGCGCAAGATGGACGTGTTGCAATTGCGTGGCGCGAAGCCGTGCGAGCCGTTGATTCAGATGCTGCCGGGCACCGCCAAAGGGCTGCCGCAGGCTGGCCGCCTCGGCCCGCAAACGGTCGCCGTGAGCGCCCTGAAGCTGCGCCAACAGGCGATCGTAGAAAGAGTCACGACAACCGGCGATGCGAGGCAGAAGCTTGGCCAGCGTAACGGTCGAGTCGTGCGAGTCGGGGCCCTGCCCCCCCAGGGCCGAAGCCATGAGGATCACGCCAGCCAGCACGGCTCCGGCTTCGAACAGCCGCTCCGAAGCCGGTAGGTCGCTGGCCTCTTCGGTGCGCTGCCAGATGGCCTCGAGCGTCACTTCCTGGAGAACGAAGCGGCGATAGCAACCCTGGTTATCGAGGTGATGAGGATCCCACTGACCGAACTGATGATTAGGACGCTTGTTGACCGGGTGGTCGAAGTCGTACGCCCGAGGGTCCAAAGCCAACTCGTCAAGGATCGCCGGATCGAAGAAAGCCTGGCGGCGAATGCTGTCGGGCGTTTGCTCGAGGATTTCCAGCGCCTGTGCGATCAGGTCGTGGTACCGACCGTAAACGACTCCTGCCCCACGAAAATACAAAGGCTGGGGGCAAACCCATTCGTGCGGATAAGGCTCGATCTTTTGCGGCGTGTGGAGCACGGCCACGGGTCGGAAGCCCAGGAAATCGTTCAGCGTGCCCACCGCCGCGGGGATCAACCGCTCTTGTTCGTCCCACGGCGAGCCCTGCTGCAAGAGGGCCTCGCAACAGCGGGCCAGGAAGAAGGGCTGAAACAAGGCCACGTCGGTCTGGTGGTACAACAGATCATGGTGGAATTCCCGATACGCGGCCGGCAACTGATCGAACGCCAATGAGACGACTGCCTGGGCCTGCTCGGCCTGGCGAAAGGCGTCGTTCGTGGCGGCCAACCGTTGCAGTTCGTTTCCGAGCAGGTCGCGGACGGTTTCCCAGGGCCGTTCGCTCACTTGCTCGCCGACGACCCGGCGCATCAGCTCATTCATGTTCTGGCGAAAACGGACATCCGCCGTGCCCGAGGAAAAGTTGAGATATCCCAACATTTCCTGGAGCAAACTCTCGATGGGTGGGTCCAAGTGCCTGGGGTCCATGCACGACATTTCCGAAAGCTAATCCGCCGCGGGGATCGGCGGGAATCCTGACCGCCCCAACACCGGGCGACTCAAATTGGGGGGAGGCTCTGCCGCATGCCGGGATTGGGGGTGGCTCGGCGTCGCCCGACGTGCCTATTTTTCCGTGTTTTTTCAATCTGCCCGCTGGTTATCATAGAGAGACGGACGAAGATCCGCTATTGGCGGTTCTCTCCTTATCCGGGGGGACCGAAGGCCGGCCACGGCAATTCGCCGCCGCCCGAGTTTCCATATCTCCATCTGCTGCCGAGTAGTCCTATGCTGCGACGCGTGGCTGTCTTGCTGAGTGCCTGTGCCTGTCTGCTTACGGGGCGCGAAACCTTCGCACAAAGACCGACGACCCTGATTTCCGAGACCATGGCCGCGCGCGTGGGCTTACACCAGGCCTGGGCGACGCAATTGGCCGTGGCCGGCGGCCGAGGACGCCTGGAGCAATTTGTCCTGCAAGCGGGCGGTCTATTCGCGCAGACCAACGTGGCCATGGTCCAAGCGCTCGACCCCGAAACGGGCCGCAGCCTGTGGGCCACGCAGGTCGGCAACCCAAACTTTCCGAGCGTCCCGGTCACGGCCAACAGCGAATTCGTCGCCGCGGTCAATGGAAGCAGGCTTTACCTGCTGAAACGTAGCGACGGAGCCATTGTTTTGGAAAAGTCGCTGAGCGGTTCGCCGAGCACCGGCGGAGCGATCACAGCCGACTATGTTTACGTGCCGATGTACAGCGGAGCCTTGGATCGCTACAAGCTCAACCCCAAAAACGCCGTCGAGCGCGCGCCGCTCTTGTTCTATGGCCAGGGAGCAGCCATGGCTCCTCCGCTGGTCAGCGTCAGTCATCTGATGTGGGGTACCGACCGCGGCCACGTGTACATCGACGGGCTGTCCAATTCATCCAACCGAATTCGCTTCCATGTCAACGGACCGGTCACGGCCGGGCTGGCCTATCACCCGCCTCTGGTTTTCGCCGGCTCCGAAGATCATTACGCTTACGCGATCGACGAAACGACGGGCGTCAAGGCCTGGGACTTTTACGCTGGCAGCCCGATCCGCCATCCGCCGGTATCAATCGGCGAGGCGCTGTACGTCATTCCCGATGCCGGTGGCATGACCCGCTTGACCGCCTCGACGGGCAAGGTCGAATGGTACGCTCCTGGCGTTCATCAATTCGTCGCCGCCAGTGCCACGCGGCTGTATGTCACCAACCTGCCGGGCCAAATGTATGTTCTCGATGCCAAGACCGGAACGCGTCTGGCCATGCTCCCGACCGAGTTGCTGACGGTCAAGCTCATCAACACCCAAAGCGATCGGATCTATCTGGCCACGGCATCGGGATTGACCGAGTGCCTGCGAGAGTACAGCCAGGTGCAGCCGCTCAACTACGTGCCGCAGCCCAAGAAGGTTGAAAAAACCGGCCCGGTCCCCAAGAAGGCAAAGGAGGCCGAGGCGCCGAAGGAAGAAGGCGCCGAGGCTGAGAAGCCCGCGATGGAAGCCCCTGCGGCCAAGGACGACCCCTTCGCGAAGTAGCCGGCGAGCCACGAGATCAGCCATTTCTGGTTGAGCCCGGTCCATTGGCAGCCGGGGTGGGTTGACCATTGGCGGATAACTTTCTAAACCAGGGATGCAGTCGGCAGGCGATTGCCGGCGCGACTGGATCCGTCCCCAATTCCCTTGGAAGTTACCCGCCATGCAATCTCCCGCCGTCCAACGGGCTTTGGTCAGCGTCAGCGACAAAACTGGACTGGCCGATTTTGCGCGCGGACTGGCCGCCGCCGGCGTTGAAATCTACAGCACGGGCGGAACTCGCAAGTATCTGGAAGGCCTGGGACTCGCGGTTCGCGACGTCTCGGCGTACACCGGTTTTCCGGAAATGATGGACGGCCGCGTCAAGACGCTGCACCCCAAGGTTCACGCCGGCATTCTCTGCCGCCGTGATCACCCCGAAGACATGGCGGCGCTCGCAACAGCACGGCATCGTCAGCTTCGAGTTGGTCGTCGTGAATCTGTATCCTTTCGAAGCCACCGTGGCGCGCCCCGAGGTCAGCGACGCTGAAGCGATCGAGCAGATCGACATCGGCGGGCCGTCGCTCATCCGGGCTGCGGCCAAGAACCATGCCTTCGTGGCCGTGGTCACCAACCCCGAGCAATATGCCGACGTGCTGGCCGAAATCACCCGCGACCGATCGACGAGCTACGAACTGCGGCGCAAACTGGCCGGCGCGGCATACGGTCAGACGGCCCGCTACGATCAGGCCATTACCGCAATACTTTGCCCGAGCGGAAGCCGAAGGGCCATTCGCCCGGCATTTGCAACTCTCGTTCGAGCGGCGCGAAGTGCTGCGTTACGGCGAGAACCCGCATCAACAGGCGGCGCTCTATGCAGAGCTGGCCCCAGCGGCCGATTCGCTCGTCGCCGCGCACCAGGTCAATGGCAAGGAACTCTCCTACAACAACCTGCTCGATCTCGACAGCGCGCTGGCCATCGTACGCGGGCTCGCCGATCCGGCAGTCGCCGTCATCAAGCACAACAATCCCTGCGGAGCGGCCGTGGCCGGCAACCTGGCCGAAGCGACCCGGCAAGCCTTGGCCGGCGATCCGGTGAGCGCCTTTGGTTCGGTGCTGGGATTCAACCGCCCGGTCGATGCGGCCACGGCCGACGTTCTGGCCCAGCCCGGCCAGTTCATCGAGGCCATTGTCGCGCCCGGCTTCGAGCCCGCGGCCATCGAGATCCTTACAACCAAGCCCAAGTGGAAGGCCAACGTCCGATTGCTCGAAATCGGGCCTTTGACTTCGGGCAAGGCAAGTTGGGACTATCGACGCGTCAGCGGCGGCCTGCTGGTGCAAACGGCCGACCAGCTTGCCGACCCTGAAGCCGAGTGGCAAGTCGTCACCAAGACGGCGCCCAGCGACGCCCAATGGGCCGAACTGCGATTTGCCTGGAACCTGGTGCGGCACGTCAAATCGAACGCCATTGTGCTGGCCAAGGATCGGGCGCTGTGCGGCGTGGGGGCCGGTCAGATGAGCCGCGTCGATAGCGTGAACATCGCCATCCAGAAGGCCGGCCCACGAGCCGCCGGCAGCGTGCTGGGGTCCGACGCCTTTTTCCCCTTTGCCGATTCGATCCAATTGGCTGCGGTCGCCGGCGTGGCGGCGTTCATCCAACCGGGCGGGTCGCGTAACGACGAGGAAGTGATCGCGGCCTGCAATGAGCATGGCTTGCCGATGATCTTCACCGGCCGCCGGCACTTCAAACATTAGAGCGGGGCGAGACGAATGGATAAAACCACAGAGAGACAGAGGCACGGAGGAGAAGAGAAAAGCGTAGCGAGGCCAATGATCTTCTCGTGCGTAACCAACGAGAGTCCGCGATCAAACCCGATCAACAACCTGCAAGTTGGTCGCTGCGAGTTGAGTTTCCTCTTCTCACTTCGTCGCTCTCTTCTCTTTCCCTCTGTGTCTCTGTGCCTCGGTGGTTTTCTTTTTTAGTAGGTGCTGTGGGCTCTAGCTTCCTCCAGCCTTCTGTGGCTTGCGGAGGAAGATTTACGTGAGCACGATTCTCGACGAGATTGTGGCCGCCAAGCGCCAGGAGATTGCCCGGGCCAAGGCCGCGCGGCCTGAGGCCGAGTTGCTGCGTGCGCTGGACGCGGCCCCGCCGGTTCGTAATTTTTTCGCTGCTCTGGCAGTGCCGGGCCCGATCCGGCTGATTGCCGAAGTGAAGAAAGCCAGCCCTTCGAAAGGCGTGATCCGCGCCGATTTTCAGCCGGTCGAGATTGCCCGCACCTACGAGCAACACGGGGCCAGTTGCCTGAGCGTGCTGACCGACGAGCCGTATTTCCAGGGGAGCCTCGACTACCTGCGGGCCGTGCGGGCCCAGTCGACAATTCCCGGTGCTGCGCAAGGATTTCATCCTCGACACGTACCAAGTCATTGAAGCTCGAGCGGCCGGCGCCGACGCCGTGCTGTTGATTGCCGAATGCCTGGACGATTGCCATCTGCGATCGCTCTTCAACCGCATCGTCGAGTTAGGGATGACGCCGCTGGTCGAGCTGTACGAGCCGCAAAACCTGCCGCGCGTGTTCGACGCCGGGGCCACGTTGATCGGCATCAACAACCGCGACTTGCGCACGTTTCCAGGTCGATCTGGACCACACCATTCGCATGCGCGAAAAGATTCCCGACGAATGCATCGTTGTCGGCGAAAGCGGCATCCGCACGCGGGCTGACGTGTTGCGGCTGCAAGCGGCCGGCGTCGACGCGATCCTGGTGGGCGAAAGCCTGATGAGCGAGCCCAACATCGGCGCCGCGGTCGATGAGCTTCTCGGCCGGTAAAAGAAAAAAGGGAAGTGAACCACAGAGATACAGAGGCACGGAGACGAACAAAGAGAGACGCTGAGGCAAGAGGCTTGACTATTGCGGAATGACGAGTTTGCCGTTTCGCGATTGCCCAGAACCCTTCGACATCTTGGCGCCGTTCTGGCTGTGCTTCTTTTTCTTCTTCTCCGTGTCTCTGTGCCTCTGTGTTTCTTCCTTGCCTGAGTGATCTTTCAACAGCAGCTGGGCCAGCTTTCGGCCAGTGACGCTCAACGGGTAGTCAGCCAACTCATTGGGCCGCAGCCAGGCGACCTCGATGCCGCGCGAGGGACGACCGGCGACATGCTGCGCCAATAACAGTCGAGTGTGATGCGAAATCGCGTTACGCCGTGCTTGAGCGTGCTGATGCGCACCAGCGGCTCGACATCAATGCCGAATTGCGTACGAAGCTGATCGAGCAGGAACTGTTCGGGCGACGCAACGTCGGCTGCCGGAACGGCAAAGCGTGGAAAGTCCCACAGCCCGGCCCAGCGCCCACCTTCGCCGCGGCGCACCAACAGCACCCGCCCGCCTCGCTTGACGACGATGAAGGCCTCGGTCACCGCTTCGATCTGCGGCCGTGCGCCGCGGGCGAGGAATGACCTCTTGCAGCCCTTGCAGCCGTGTCGGACAAAGTTCGGCCACAGGGCAGGCTTCGCAGCGCGGCTGCCGGGGCGTGCAGACCATGCTCCCCAGTTCCATTAGGGCCTGATTGAAGGCGCCGCTGTCGCGTTGCGGCAGCAGGTCTTCCGCAAAATGCCACAGCAGCCGCTGGCCGGAGCCGCCCAGCGGATCTTCGCGAAAGGCCAGCAGCCGAGCCAAGAGGCGGAGCGTATTGGCTTCGACGATCGGTTCGCGGGCATCGAAGGCGATGGAAAGAATTGCGCCGGCCGTATAGCGGCCGATGCCTGGCAGGCCGCGAACGTCGTCGGTCTGCCGTGGAAATTCGCCCGCGAAGTCACTCACGATCTTCCGTGCGGCGGCATGCATCTGCCGGGCACGCCGGTAATATCCCAGTCCTTCCCATAGCCGCAACACGTCGTCCTCGCCCGCGGCGGCCAGGGTTTGGATCGTGGGCAGCGCGGCCATGAAGCGGGGAAAATACGACTCGACGGTCGCCACCTGCGTCTGCTGCAGCATAATCTCGCTGACCCACACGGCGTAGGGGTCGCGAGTCCGCCGCCAAGGCAAGTCGCGGGCGTGTCGGCGATACCAGGCCAGCAGCCGGCGGCGAAACGTCCGTTTCCAATCCGTGCCAGGCAAAGGAACCGGCCAGGCGGCTTCCGTGCTCATCCGAGTTCGCTCACGCGTGAGAGTTGCTTCGATCTGCGGCCCGCTCAATCGTAACAATTCCAGAGTCGACGACGGGAGTCGCCGGGGCGGATGGATTCGCAGACGGCCAGGCAGTAAACTGCCACGGTGAATTCATCGAACACTTGCTCAGCGGGAATCATTCGTTTGTCTGCCAGAAAGAAACCAGGTCGAAAGCGGTTCAACCGCCCGCCCAAGAATGCCCAGCACGCCGCGCCGGACAATCGCCGGCGCACCGAGATCAAGGTTCGCCCCCACGGTACGCAGGGCCAGTGGCAATTGGTGCATCCGCACTGCGCTCAGGAGCGGCAGGAAGATCTCGAAGAAGTGCAGCAGATGCTCGACGTAGGCGAAGTAGACGTCGCCATTGACGAATTGCGCTGGCTGCTGGAAGGATGCAGCGACCTGGTGCGGGCGCATCAATTGCTGGGCGAAATCGCCTTGACCGAGGGTGATTTGCCGCTCGCGCGTGGTCATTTCGGCTATGCGTTCGATATCTGCCGATCAGCAATGCCGCCGGGCGGATTGCCCGGTCCGCTGCCGTATTGCCTGGCGGAGAACCAGGCCTTGCACGAATCGGCCAAGGGGCTGGCCTTGTGTCTCGAACAGTTGGGCAATCGCGACCTGGCTCGCGACGTGCTCGGCCAATTGCAGCGTTGGGATCCGAGCGATCCGCTGGGCGCCGCCACTATGCTCGCCAGTCTGGAAGGCAAACCGCCGCCGACCAAAGAATCGACCTGCGGATAGATCATCACATCCCCTGCGGTCCGCTTTCCAGCGCGCCCAGTTTTCGCGTCGAGATGCGGCACAGCCGGGTTGTATTCGATCATGACAGTCGGCCGCATTTCGTCTGCCAGCTTGTGGAATTGGTCCTGGGCATAGGCCGCAGCCAACTCGCTGCGCACGTCGGTCCAACTCTTCGTGCCCGACCGGACGTCGGTGCATTGAATCAGATGCACCCCAAAGGGCGTGACGATCGGCGGGCTGATCTCATCCTTGGCAAGCGCGAAGGCCGCCTTGGAGAAGGTTTCGACCATCCGCTCATGCCGCGGAATGAAGCCCAGATCACCGCCCGAGCGGCGGCTCGGCCCCTCGGAATACTTCTCGGCAGCCGCCGCAAAAGTGGATTCGCCTCCCACAATTTCACGGCGTAATTCGGCGCCCTTTCCCATGAGTAGTTGGCGAACCGCTGGGCTCCCCAGCGCAGTCCCCCTTGAGCAAAATATGGCTGACGCGGACTTCGCTGCCATCGAATTCGCGGCGATGGGCCTGAAAAAACTCTTCCAATCGCTGGTCAGTAATCTGCTGGCCCAGGAACTTGTTCCAGCGAACTTGCCAATCCGCTCGCTCGGTCGATTGTGCGTCGTCCAAAACCGACGGCGATGCGGCAAGATTCTTCCGTGCCGCGGCGATCTCCTCGTCGAGTGGCCGTGATTTTGGCCCGATCGAGCGCAAGCGTCACCAGCCGGCGGTTGATCAACTGCTCGAGCGCCTGGGCTTCGGCCTGCGTCTGCGTTGCCCCGGCCAGCGGCGCGCTCGCCGAACGCCGCCTGCACGGCAGCCGTCACTTCGGCGACCGTGATCGCGTGAGCCGCCACGCGGGCCGCTACGTCGCCAGATGCCCCGCTGGAGCCTGTGGGCCGGTCTTCGCCGGAAGCTGCAACCACCAAGAGCAAGCTGCCGCTCAGGGCAATGAACGAATGCCGCAGCGAACGATGAGAGATGTTCACGGCAGTTCAAGATCTTTCAGTTCGTAGTCAATCTGCACGGTCGAGATCGATACGGGCGTGCGGTAGACGAACGTGTGGCCGGCAAGTCCCTCGGGCACGCTGAACAAGTACGAAACCCCGACTTCGTTCTCGCCCTGTCGCGTCGTCTCCAGGCCTGCGTAGGGCAGTTTTTCCTTGGTCGGGGTTTCCAGCCAGGCTTCGTTGTTGAAGACCCATGTGCGGTGCGATTCAAGCGCTCCGCCGGCCTTGTCGAACACGACGCGGACGCGAAGTTCCCAGACGCTATTGTTTTTCCAGGCCTCGTCCAGCATCACCGTCACGCCGGCGCGATGTTGCTCGACGCGCTTGGCCCTTTCCAGGTTGTCGAATCGGAAGTCTTCGGCCCGGCCGGGAAGCAAGGCCACGAGCTTGCCTCGCAATTGGCCGATCCTCTTCACCGAGCGATCGGGCAAGGAAAAATGGATCGGCAGTTCCACGCTATGCGTACTGGGGGTGACGTTGATTTCAAGTTGTTCGTTCTTGCTCGATAGTGCCAGCGACCGCCCCTGATCGTCGCGGGCCGTAATCTGATTGGCCGATTGCAGGATGACGATGGGCCGCAATCGCGGCTCCCAAGCAGCCTCGATACTGAGTTCGAGCGTATGGCTGGCCGGATCGCGCAGGTCGCGATGGGCCGTGAATTCTGTTCCCTCAATGCGGAACGCGCCGGAGTAATCGGCCCGCTGGGCTCGCGGCAGTTGCGAGGGAGACCGGCCGACGATCGATAGCCCGTCCTCGCCGGCGAAGTTGTAAATTGTCAAACCGGCCTGATCGAGGACTTCGTCCAGCGCCAACCAGAAGGGCGTGTTTTGAAATTTGACGCTGATCGGCCGGTTTTGCGCTTGCTCGCCGAATTGCGGGCGGAAGTCGAGGACCTGGTTGCCCGTCTGCTTTTCGATCGCGGCTAGCACCTCGTTGAGCGGGAGCTTGTCGCCCGTGAGCGTGACGTTGCTGGCCTCGACCGACGCGTCGGCTCGAGCACGTTCCAACTGGCTGCGGATGCGAGTCAATCGCAAGCGAGTTTCGGCAGGCATGCGATCATCGGGCTCGGGCAGGCTATCGAGCACGGCCGAGCCCAGCGCCAGGAGTTGCCGCTCGGCCTCGTCGCGATCGGCTTTGGCCGGCGCGTCCAATTGGGCGACCAGGGCTGCCACCGACGGCATGGGCGCGGCAGCAACCTGACCCAGCAGCATCCAGCCGGTAAGCAACCACGCGGCAAACACGTTCGAAAGCTCCCCGTTCTCTGACCGTTCACGTTCCTTGCAGACGGGCATTCGGAACCGCCCTGGTTCCATTGTAAGAGAAGCCTGAGGGCGTCGACAGTCCGCAGGTATCGAATGTGCCGCGGATGCGGCCGATCGGGCCGTGGTCGGAAGCGTTTGTGGCCTAGACTTCAGCTGGGATCCGCCCTCTTCGAGGAGTTCTGCAATGCGACCGTGGTTTGCCTTGGTGCTGGTGACGATTCTGCCGGGCATATCGGGTGCCGAGGCGGCCGAGAGCCGTTCGATGCTGGCTCTCGATTGGCAGGGGGCGAGGCTCGAAGGAACGGAAATGGGCCGAGGCGGCGGCATGTTGCAATTGCTCGGCCGAGACGGTCGGATGTGGACCTTGCCGGCCGCCGAGGCCAAGAGCGTTCGCACGCTGCCGCTGCCGTTTCACAGCTATACGGCCATGGAAGTGCGCGAGCAATTGACCCGCGAGTTGGGCAAATCGTTCGAGGTGACCGCGACGGGCCATTACCTGGTGGCCCATCCGCGCGGCCAGCGAGATGCCTGGAGCCAACGATTTGACGACCTGTACCGGCACTTCATCCATTACTTTTCGGTGCGTGGTTTTCAGCCCAAGGAGCCGGAGTTTCCGTTGGTGGCGATCGTCTGGCCCAATCAGCAGGACTACCTGCGATATTCGCGCCGCGACGGAACCAACGTCGGCACGAATGTGCTGGGGTATTACTCGCCCAAGACCAACCGCATTACGCTCTACGACGCCGGCGGTCAGGCCAACAGCGCCGCCTGGCACCAAAACGCCGACGTGATCATTCATGAAGCGACCCATCAGACGGCCTTCAACACGGGCGTGCATCGCCGTTTTGGCCAGACGCCGAAATGGGTCGCCGAGGGCTTGGCCACCATGTTCGAGGGCCCGGCGTGTGGAAGGCGGAAGATAACCGCCGGCCTGAAGATCGCCTCAATCGTGGCCGGCTGGCCGCTTTCAAACGCCAGGCCAGCAGCCGCAAACCGGGCTTCGTGGCCGAGATGATCAATTCCGATAAGCTCTTCGAAACCGATCCAGGCAAGGCCTACGCCCAGGCCTGGGCGTTATCGTTCTACCTGGTCGAGACGCAGCACCAACGTTACTCGGACTATTTGAAGCTGACCGGCAAACGCCCGGCGTTCCAGGAATATCCGGCCGCCGCGCGCATGGCCGACTTCACGTCGGTCTTCGGCACGAACCTGCGCACGCTGGAAACTCACTTCGCGCGCTTCATGGACGAACTGAAGTAGGACGCGTCGTCGGCGAATCGGTACTCAGTTGCGATATACGGCGGTATCGCAGGTTCGCAAATCACCACCCATGCGGGGGCTGCAAACAGACTCCGGCGATGCCGGCTGCCAGCTATGCGGTATGGCAGTGGGCTATCTCAGAGCCGTATGCTTTATATATCGTACACACTACAAGCCGCGTATCGCGTTGGCAGTAGCCCTACCGTCCCTTCGGCGATTAAGGCGTTCCTATGGCTGAGCACCACAATCACATCCACACACCGCCGGTCGACAGCCAAGCTGTACCTCTCCCGCAGGGCAGCAAGGATGCTACGGCTCGCATTCCGCCTGTCACTGAAGCAACCCCAGATGATGGCGCACACGAAGATTGGGAAGAATTAGAAAAGGCGCTTCCCTCTCATGATCAGCTTATTGCCTCTGCAAAAAAGCACCGTGCGCCACAATCGTGGTATGAAGAAGACCATAAAGAGGTCTAGGCGAGTGGAATGGTCACGTGCCACAAGAAATCAAATTGGGCACGACCATCTATGCAAATCTCAACGACCACCATGGGAGTGTTAGCCCGCACAATGCTATTGTCATTGACACTCAAGAAAGCATTGACCGCGGCGACGATCTGAATGTCGTTGGCATCATTACCAATTGTACTGGGCCTGCCCAGCCAGGCTGGTTTCCCATGGAGTCCCACCCAGAAGGGCATCCGCGTACAGGGCTCAAACAAGCCTGCGTTGCGAAGGCTGATTGGCGAGACGTCGTTCGGCAGTGCGACGTTTTGCGAATTAAAGGGCGAGTTAGGATTGGGACCGCCAGGCAGATTATTGAGTACATCGATAATAACCCATAGCCGAACCAATCCGATAGACGCGTGCCCTGCTATCTGGCCGGGGTTCAATCGGCAATTGAGAATCGCTAATGAACTCTGGTCAATCGACGAACAGCTACGGAGTTGGCAAAGCCCCCGCGACCGATGCCCGGCATTCGAATTTCTTGCTTCGAGCCTGTCTGCCTAGTCCATCCGCGGCAGCACGATGTCAGTCAGCCAGAAGCGGCGGAGCTGCTTGATGATGGCCAGAAACTGGTCGAAGTCGACCGGCTTGGTCATATAGCCTTCGACCTGACGCATCTCGCTCTTCACGCGATCGTCGGGATCGTCCGAAGCGGTCAGGACGACGACGGGGATCGACTTCAGGTCCAGGTCGGCCTTGATCTCGTCGAGCACTTCGCGGCCGTCTTTTTTTGGCAGGTGCAAGTCGAGCAGAATCAGGTCGGGACGGGGAGCATGAGAGAACATGCCCTCGCGGTGCAGGAATTGCGTCGCTTCGGCACCGTCACGCACCAGGGTCAAGCGATGCTTCAAACCACTCTTGCCCAGCGCGGCGATCGTCAATCGGGCGTCGACGAGACCGTCTTCGACCAACAAAATCTCCATCGCTCGACCGATCGTCTCGCGGCCCATCCTCGTACCTCCGGCTGCTGCATACCTTGTTTGCATAACACTATCATACTCGCTTCGGCTGCAACTGGACCGCTCCTCCTGGGGGGAAAACAATCGAGAATTCCAGGCCGGAAAGCATTTTCCACGGCTGTTTGATCCTGCGCGGGTACGTTACGCCGGAGAATCCAGATCGATGGCAGGCGCCCATTTCGCCAATTACAGGTGCGGCCAGGGAATTCCCAAAGCCGATGCGGCGGAGTAGGTTGGCATCTAGACGGCAGGGTCGTTTACCCGGGGGTGCGTATGGCGTCGCTGCAAGGAAAATTGCTCGTGGCCGCACCGCGACTGCTGGATCCCAACTTCCGGCGGACGGTCGTGTTAATGCTTCAACATACGGACGAAGGAGCCCTGGGGTTGATCCTCAACCGTCGTACCAAGGCCCTGATCAAGGACGTCTGGCCGCAGTTGAGCGACAAACCCTGCGAGTGCGAGGCGCGACTGCACCTGGGCGGCCCGGTCGAGGGGCCGTTGATGGCCGTCCACCAAGAGGCCGACCTGGGCGACGACGAAGTCCTGCCCGGCCTGTACTTCACTCCCGAATCGACGAAAATCGAACAGCTCGTCCTGCGCGACGGTTCGACGTTCAAGCTGTTCGTTGGCTACGCGGGCTGGGGAGCCGGCCAGTTGGAGAGCGAGCTCGAGGAAGGATCCTGGTTTACGTGCCCTGCCCAGCCCCAGCATGCCTTTGTGCAAGTGGACGATCTGTGGGAAAACATCTTCCGCGATCTCGGCCGTTCGTCGGTTATCGCGGCGCTGAAGATCAAACATGTCCCTTCCGACCCGCGGTTGAATTGACGGCCGCGCCATGAGCCGCTGGGTCTTCACTTGCGAACCCGGATGGGAAGGGGTGCTCGTCGCCGAATTAGAACGAGTCTTCCCGAATAGCATGCCGGGGCCAACGGCTCAAGGACTGGTGGAACGCGAGTTGGCCTGGACTCCCTCGGGTGTGCCCAGCGTGGCGCTGGCCGCACAATGCCTGCCCAATGCGGAACCGATGACGGCCGAGAGCATTTCAGCCTGGTCGCGGCAGTCGAGCGTTTGGCTGATGGACCAGTTGCGCGAGCACGCAGGGCCTTGGCGGTTGCACGTGTTCCCCTGCGGCGGTCCCGAGGGGGACGTGGGTTCGCGCCGTGCACAGTTGGTGCGCGACGGGGTTCTGGACGTACTACGCCAGAAGCAGCGGCGGCTCGTACGGCAGCTCATTCACGATCCGCAACCATTGTTCGCTGCCGACGAAGCGCTGGTGCAAATCGTCCTGGCCTCGCGCTCGGCCGGATTCGTGTCGTGCTGCCGCGCCGACGAGTTGCACGGCTGGCGGCGTTGCCTGTCGCGGTTTCCTGGCGGAACGGTCGATATTCCGCCCGACCGCTGCGCACCGTCGCGGGCGTTTCGCAAGCTGGCTGAAGTCGAAATCAGGCTGAACCGGCCAATTGCCCCGGGGGAAACGTGCGTCGACCTGGGAAGCAGTCCCGGCAGTTGGGCCTGGCTGGCGATCGAGCGCGGCGCAAGCGTCGTGGCCATCGATCGCAGCCCGCTGCGCGAGGATTTGATGCAGCACGCGCGGCTCGAATTCGTCCGCGGCGACGCCTTCCGCTACCAGCCGCCGCAGCCGGTCGACTGGCTGTTGAGCGACGTGATTGCCTATCCCGCGCGGGTCGAGGAATTACTCGATCACTGGTTGAGCGAATCGCTGTGCCGGTGGTTTTGCGTGACGATCAAGTTTCGTGGGCAGGAAGAATATGCCCGACTGGAATCGATCAAGAGCTTGCTGGAAAGCCTCGCGGCCGACTTTGAGTTGCGACGGCTGACCAGCAACAAGAACGAAGTCACGGCCTTCGGAAGCAGCCACTCGGGACACGGCTGATTTTCACGCCTTGCGCCGGCCCTTCGAAGGGCATTTGCCGACCCTTACCGCAGCGCAGGTTTGTGGTAAACTTGAACCGCCGCAAGACCCCGGGGGGAAGGGCGGTAAGTCGTACGAAAGGACGTGATGACCGAAGAGCATTTCGACTTGATTGTAATTGGCACAGGGCCCGGCGGCGAAGGGGCCGCCATGCAGGCCATCAAGCATGGGAAGAACGTGGCCGCCGTCGAACGGTTCGACCTGATCGGCGGCAATTGCACCCACCGAGGCACGATCCCCAGCAAGGCCCTGCGGTTCAACATCAACCAACTGACCGAGGCCAACCACAACGCGCTGTTGCGTGAGGCGGGCGTTTCGGTCCGGTTCTCGTTTCCGGAATTGCGGCGCTCGGCCCGCTCGGTCATCGACCGGCAGGTCGACATGCGCCGCGGCTTCTACGAACGCAATCGCGTCAAGGTGGTTTACGGCGAAGCGCGCTTCATCGATTCCCACACGATCGAAGTGGAACGCTCCAACGGGGCCCGACTGCGCCTGACGGCCACGGCTTTCGTCATCGCCACCGGCGCCCGGCCGTACCATCCGCCGGACGTCGATTTCAAGCATCCGCGAATCTTCGACAGCGACACGATCCTTGATCTGAAGTACACGCCGCAATCGATCACCATCTACGGCGCCGGCGTGGTGGGCTGCGAATACACGTCGATGTTTCGCAACCTGGAATGCAAGGTGAACCTCGTCAACACCCGCGGCAAACTGCTGGAATTCCTGGACGACGAAATCATCGACGCCTTGAGTTACCACATGCGCGATCGCGGCGTGTTGCTGCGCCATAACGAAACCTGCGAGCGCGTCGAAGGCCGCGACGACGGCGTGGTGTTGTACCTGAAGAGCGGCAAGCAATTGAAGACCGACGTGCTGCTGTGGGCCAACGGCCGTACGGGCAACTCGGACGACATGGGCCTCGAGGCGGTCGGCATTCAGCCCGACTCGCGCGGCACGCTCAAGGTGAACGAGAACTTCCAGACCAGCCAGCCGCACATCTACGCGGTGGGCGACGTGATTGGTTTTCCCTCGCTGGCCAGTGCCGCGTACGTTCAAGGCCGGTTCGCAGCCACGCACTTCGTCTTTGGACAGGGAGACGACGCCCTGGTGCGCGAGATTCCCACCGGCATTTACACCACGCCCGAAATCAGCTCGCTAGGAAAGACGGAACGCGAGCTGACCGAGGCCAACGTGCCCTACGAGATTGGCCACGCACTGTTCAAGAGCCTGGCCCGAGCCCAGATTACCGGCCAGACCGTGGGCATGCTCAAGCTGTTGTTCCATCGCGAGACGTTGGAGATCCTGGGCATCCATTGCTTCGGGGCCAACGCCTCGGAGATCATCCACATCGGTCAGGCGATCATGTCGCAACAGGGAAAAGCCAATACGCTGTTGTACTTCATCAACACGACGTTCAACTATCCAACCATGGCCGAGGCATACCGCGTCGCCGCGCTCAACGGCTACAATCGGCTGTTCTAAGGTCGAAGTGCGGCAACCAGTCGCGGCAACTCCGAATTGACCGCCGCCGGGCAAGCGAATAAGGTGGCGCGATTGTCGGTTCGCGGCCTGTCGCGACCGCGGCATTCTGCATAACGGTGGTTGGAATCCCCCCTCTTTCTTTCGCAGGAGCACGCGCCCGTGCTAGCATCGAAGGAACATGCCTGGTGGCTCGGCCGCGAGGCGGCCTATTACGCTTGCGCCTGGGAGGGACCGGCCTCACGGTCGCCGTGGGGTTGCTCTATCGCATCGACCTGGTCAAGCGCGGCAACTGGCCAAGCCTATCGACGGGCTGGTTGAGCACGATGGTGTTCCTGGCCGCTCTTGGGCTGCTGACCATGGCCTGGCTCGGTTTGGCCCAACTTTGCCGCGGCCGGACGCTTTTCGGCCACGCGCTACCAGGCGCCACGCGCCCAACGGCGGTGCGAATCGTGCTCTTTGGCTTGCTGGTGAATCTGGCGGCGATGATCACACCCCCTTATTTGTCGGACGACTCACTGGCCTATGCCGCCATCGGACGGGTCATCGGCACTTATCATCAGCCGATGTACACACCGCTGGGCGAAGGGCTTCCGCAGGGCGATCCGTTCCGCGAAGCCATCAGCCAGTATCCTTTGTGGCTGATTGCCGGGAGCGCCTACAATCCGGCGTTCAACTGGGTTGCTTGCGGCGTGAACTATGTGGCGGGTGAAAACCTGGCCCTGCATTTACGACTGTTCCAACTCGTCGGATTGCTGGCCATGTTGCTGGCAACCGTCGTTACCGGCCAGGCCGCGCGGGAGGCCCCGATCGAGCAATCAGCGTCCGCAAACGAGGAAGCCACGCACAATCCGGAACCATCGACGGCAGGCCAGCGGGCCAGGCAAGCGATGGCGTTGGTGATCTTTTGTCCGTTGACGATCATCGAAGCGACAGCCAACGCCCACAACGACAGCCTGCTGGCACTGTGTGTGGCGCTGTTTGCGCTGTGCGTGGTGCGCCAACAGCGGGGCGGAGCCTTGGCGGCGCTACTGGCCGGCGTGATGGTCAAAACGTCGGGCGTGCTGCTGTTGGGCCTGTATCTGGTGCATCGATTCGCGGCGCAGCTTGGGCACGCGCCTGCCACGACTGGCTGGCTCGCGGGGATGTTGGTTGGAATCGCCATCACCGCCGTGCTCACCACCGCGACCGTCGTTTGGCTGCTGGGCCCCTGGCTGGTGCGTCATTCCAGCCACGTGGCGCGTATTGGGGAGCACGGTCGACAAGTATCCGTACTGCACGCGGTCGCTCGAAGCGCGCCGCGAGCCGTGTTGCATATCGTGCTGGGCATGCCCGCGGCGGCCTGGTGCGCGGGGCTCGTGTTTCGCGCCACGGCCGGTGCCCTGCTGCTCTATATGGCCATCCAAAGTCCGCCCGGGGTGCGGCATCTGAGGTGGGCCGCCAGCTTCATTTTTTTCTTTTACTTGTATTTAAATGCCTATTCACAACCCTGGTACGTGCTGTCGCTGTTGCCGCTGTTGATGTTCGCGGATCCGCGCTTGCGCCCGGCGATGCTAGCATTGCCGATTTCGAATTTAGCCAGCTATTCGATGTATTTTCCGCTCGATGGCAATCCCACCGTGCTGGTGCGGGCACTGAGCGAAATTGCGCAAGTGTTGATCGTCATCGCGCCCCCGACGGTACTCTGTGGGCCTGCTGGTGTCGGTCCAGGGCTGCGCAATCCGGAACCGACGAAGCCGAATGCTCGGTGCTGCGAGGACTTTCCCGCACTCGGCACTCTGCCGCCCGGATCTCTGTTGCGCCCGACGAGACGGGAGTTGCTCGGCTAAGCTGCCGCCGACAGGCTCTTTCCAGAGCGGACATGTAAGCGGCGCCGACGTCGCGCAATCGCGCTCGAGGGATGCCGCCACGCGGAAGCCGAGTTCGGCTTTGGCGCGCTCGGGAGAGCAAGCCCACGGCCCAGCGGTCGCTTCGCGGATCTTGTCCGAATTGAACAGGCTCGCCTGGCCGCGTACGCGAGCAAGCAAATTCGCTGGCTCCGGCAATCGTCCAGGACAGCCACCACGGCATGTGCAACACGCGGAGCCCGCTGCAGTTGATCGCCGTGCCGATCATGCGGCCCAATGCGTCGTAGGTCGGATGCTCATCGCCGGCGAGAAAATAGACGCCTTGCTGCTCGGCATCGGCCTGCCCATCCGGCAAGAGCCGCCGTCCACGCTGCGCCCGCCAGGATGATGCCCGGCACCAGATCCTGCACGTCGATCAGCGAAAAACGGTAATCCCGCAGAGTCGGCACAACAAACAACCGCAGCTTGTGGACCATCTCCATGAACTCTTTCAGGTTGCCATCGCCGACGCCGATGACAATCGGCGGACGAACGATCGTGATCGGCAACCGCCCGGCCGCTGCCCTGGCAAACTGTTCGCCGGCCAGTTTGCTGCGGCCGTAGTTCGAGACGGGAGCGACGGGGTCGCGCTCGGTTCGCAAGCGATCCGCGGGAGAAGGGCCGGCCGCAGCCAACGACGAAACGTTCACCAGCACGGGCGGGTTCGAGCGCTGGGCACAGGCCGCCACGACCTGGGCCGTGCCCTGGGCGTTCACTTGCATGAATTGCTGGGCGCGCAGCACCTTGGTCAACCCTGCCAGGTGATAAACAACGTCGACGCCCTCGACGGCTCTGCGCAGGCAATCCGGATCTCCAAGATCGCCCTGAATCAGCCGCACCTTGTCGGTCGGTAAATGGGCCGACTGCGATGTGCGGCGCACGAGTCCCACGACTTCGACGCCCTCGGCTAGCAACCCGCGCCAGATGTGAGCCGATGAACCCACTGATGCCTGTGATAAGTGCCCGCATTGAAACCACGATCTCCCATCCATGAACGATGCCGCTAGCACCACCCGTCGGCAATTACAGCCGATCGGCACTTGCCAACGATCAGCCGGCTCTGAATCTCCTCCGACTCGCTGGCCGTCGTGGCGCAACGGTCGGATTATAGCGTGAGAGCCGGCTGCCAGAAGGCGAATCGGCGCCATTTGCCTGCCAGGGACAAAGGAAGGGACCATGCGCCCGCGCATTTTGCGCAAAAACCACAAATTTGGCCTGGTTCCGATATCGACAGCTAAGCCGTTCCGAGATACCGTACCGAACGTTGCCGGGCGCCAAATTCCGCTTGCTATGAGCTGAACTCCCGACGACGACGCTGCTGAACGCTTTCGGCTGCGCGTCGTCTGGTCAAGGTTCCGTCAGAACACGCGGGTGGATGGGGCCCTGACTCATCAGCCAACAAACCAGGGAAGGAAGTGGGATGACGTCGGGCAAGATGACTGAATTTGCGAATTGGCGAACGTTAGCGCCACTCTTGTTTGCGGGCCATCTGGCGATCGTTACGGCGCTATCTGGCGTCAACATCGAGTATCTGATCGTCGACGGTTTCTTCCTCGCGCTGTCTCTCTGCGGCGCCAAAACGCAGGCAGTTTGCCTGGCTCGGACTGCCCGTCTGGATTGCTGCGGTGGTCTATGCAAACGTCCTGCCGCTGTTGCTGCCTTTCCGCGGTCCGGTACATGTGGCCGACCTTTACGCGGCCGAGTTGCATTGGTTCGGCATACCCGGTCCGCAAGGCCGGCAAACGCTCTGCGAATTCTTTCGCGATCATCATTGGGCCGCCATGGACGTGATTTGCGGGCTGGTCTACATGTGCTATTTGCTCGAGCCATTGCCGTTTGGAATTTACTTGTTCATGAAGGATCAGCGACGGCTGGCTCGATTGGCCTGGGTGTTTGCAATCGTGCACATCGCCAACTTCGTGACCTACGTCTTTTATCCGGCGGCCCCGCCGTGGTATGTTGAACAGTATGGTCTGGGCCCGGCGTTGGACAACGTCAGCTCGAGTGCGGCAGGTTTCGCCCGCTTCGACGAGCTGTTCGGAATCAACCTGGTCCATGGCTTCTACAACCATAGCCATAATGTGTTCGGGGCCATGCCCAGCGGGCACGTTGGCTCGGCGGTGCTATTTGCGATTTTGGCTTGGGGCATGGGTCGTCGCTGGTTCGTGCCGGCGGCCGTGTTCGCCGCATTGATGGCGTTTGGAGCAGTTTACTTTCAGCATCACTACGTCCTGGACGTGATCGGCGGCTGCGTTTACGCCACCATAGGATATGGGTTGGTGACCGCCGTGGAAACTTGGTGCGTCGGATCGCAGGAAACTGCCTACCGACGTCTGCCATCCAGTTTGGGGGAGGCCCGCTGTTGATGGATACCTATTTTTTCGGCGGCGACCCGTTCGTGATCTCTCGCCTGTGGCGCGCAGCCGGGCCGGCCGTTTTTGTCGGGCTGTACTTCCTGATCGGCTTGCTCGCCTACGGCGTGCGCTGCAGCATCTACGGCCGCTTTCGCGATGCCGAGATTGACGCTCGCGGGTCGAGCGTGCTGCTGGGCAACTGGGCCCGAACCTATTTCGCCTGGGTCATGCGGCCGGTCTGGAGCTTCCTGCAAAGCGCTGACATTCCGCCCAATGCCGTGACCAGCGTGTCGGTGTTGCTGGCCGTGGCGGCGGGGATTGCCGTTGGGCTGGGACAGTTCTCGCTGGGCGGCTGGCTGTATCTCTGCTCGGGCGTTTGCGATTTCCTCGACGGCCGGCTGGCCCGGATTACGGGCAAGTCGTCAGCCAGCGGCGCGGCCCTGGATTCGATTCTTGATCGCTACAGCGAAGCGGCCATGCTCATCGGCCTGGCCTGGTATTATCGCGAGAGTTGGGTGCTGTTGCCCGTGTTGGCCTTCTTGGCTGGCTCATTCCTCGTTCCCTACGTGCGGGCAAGGGGCGAAGGGCTCGGCCTGCACCTGAAGGTCGGGCTGATGCAACGGCCTGAACGGGTTGTGGTCATGGGCGTGGCCGTGGCCTTCAGCCCGCTGGTTGAAATCTGGAATACGGGCGGTGAGGGGCAACCATTCCACGGTCTGACGGTGTTGGCCATATTGCTGTTGGCCGTAAGCACGCAATTCACCGCGGCCCATCGATTGGTGGCCGTCACGCGAGCCCTCGATGAACGGGCGAATCCGAGTTTGAAGCGACCGACGATGGCTCGCTACGCTCGCGACGTAATCATCGGCGGAATTGCCTTGGCTTCGGAATTCATCGTCGTTCTGCTGCTGGTCAACGACCTGCCGACGACACCGGTCCTAGCTACTGCGGTCGGCGTGATCTTCGGTTCTGGTTTGCACGCTGCCCTATTGCGGGCCTCCTCGCCGGTCGATTCCTGGAGCGTTGCCCACCACGCCATGGTCACCATGGGCGGCGTGCTGTTGAGCGTCGGCGGCATGATGATCCTGCTGTTGATCCCCGGTTTGGACTACCGCCTGGCCTGGGTGCTGATCCGAGTGGCCACCCTGGCTGCCTGGAATGGTCCGATGCGTTCCTGACCGGCCGTGAACGCGGGATTTCGTCCATGACTCCTCAGGTGGCGCGGCGATCGTCGGCCGCCTTGAGTGTCGCCCTGGCACTCTGCCTGGCGGCCATGATCGCCTTGTATCTGTGGCGGGCGTTCGATACACACCTCATCGAGTTTGGCGAGGGGCCTGTTCTGGCGGTTGCCGAACGCATGCGCCAGGAACCGACCTCCGGGCGGTGGCTGGAACAGCCGCCCTACACGTTGAGCGCCTATGGCCCAGCGTTTTTTTTCAGCGTCGCGATGCTCTCGAAGCTCGATTCAGCGCAAACCAGTCTCGTTCCAGGCCGTTTCGCGGCCTTGTTGGCGGTATTAGGCACGGCGGTCGTCATCGGCCTGGCAGTGTGGCGGCGAACCGGACATCCGGAGCAAGGATTGCTGGGAGCCACGGCCTACCTGGTGTCGCCGGCCGTGTTCTATTGGGCTCCTGCACTGCGCGTCGACACGTTGGCCGTGTTCTTTAGTTGCGCGGCCTGCCTGGCGGTTGGCGCTGGGCGGACAAGCCTGCTCGTTTCGGCCGGGCTGGTGGCCGTCGGTTCGCTGGCCAAGTCGACAGCCGCCCTGTCGGCCGTGCCGATCTTCGCCTACTTGCTGCTCAACAAACGCTACCGCGATGCGTTGATTTACGCGATTGCCGTGTGTGCGTTCGGCGCGGTCCTGTGGTGGGCCGTTACCTGGTACAGCCAAGGTTATTTCTGGACCGTGGCCGTCCGCAACAATCTCAACCGCATGCTCGTCACCAACGGACTGCGGTCGCTGGGCTCGCTGCTCCTGGCCCCGTTTTCGTGGCTCTGCCTGGCCATCGTCGCTCGCCAGGTAAGAGCACAAGGCGCCACGATGACATCACGCTCATTGTTCTGCCAGGCGTTTGTCGCCAGCCTGCTCATCTCCACGGTGCTGGCTTGTCGCGAAGGCTCGCACATCAATTACTTTTTGGAACCGTGCGCTTTAGGCAGCGTGCTGATCGGCCTCTATGCGATTCCTCCGGCCTCGCCCGAAACGAACAGCCGACGACGGTGCGCGATTGGCTTTTTCGCCGCCGCGGTCGCAGCGCCTGGCCTGGCGGCCTTGATCGCGTGGCCCGGGGTGTTCGCCCAAGCAAGCCCTGCGAACCAACAGACGGTGAACCAAATGTTGGCCCAAGTCCCTCGCGACTGCCAATTGCTGGCCGACGGCGAATGGATTCCGAACGTGCTCGCCACGGGCCGGCTTCCGCTGGTGAACGATCCCTACATGCTGCGTCTGCTGGCCGACCGGAAGTTCCTGCCGACGGCGCCGATCATCAATGCGTTGGATACCGGTCAAGTCTGCTTGCTGATTCTGGACCGACCGATTGAAGAGCACCGCCTTCCCGAGCCGGGCCGTTGGCCGACCGACGTGCTCGACGCCATGGCACGAAACTTTGTGCTCGTGGTTCACGAGCCGGGCTTGTGTGTCTACCGGAATGGCCGCCATCCTGCGAACCTAAAGTAGCAGAGGCCAGCGATTTTGATCGGTCTCTTCCCTACGTAGCCGGCCCTTCGATCAGCTTCAAATAGTCTGCGACGTTCAGAATCTGAATGTTGCCATAGCTACCCAGCCGCAGTTAGTCACTATCGCCGGTGACAATAAAGCGCGAGCCTGCGGCCACCGCGCACTCGATGACCCGATTATCATCCGAATCCTCGGGAACCACATCCAGCGTTTGTGTTGGTTGCATGAGAACTGTACAGCCTGCCAATAACGCGAGAGTCTCCGCGATTTCCGCTTCTGCCCAAGCGAACTTATTCTGCAACACTCCATGCAATTCATTCAGAATTGCATCGGAGATGGCGAGTTGAAAACGCCCCGCCTCCCATCAGGAATTGCCGCGGAACGCCGGCGAAGACGAGGGCGGAAACATAGATGTTGGTGTCCGCCGTAACGCCTATCACGCCTCGCCACCTGACCTTTGTCCTTGACGAAACTAAGCAATCAACCGCGGAATGTCCGTCTCGGTCAGCCCAAGAGCCAGGGCACGCTGCTCGCCATAGGCAAAGGCTTTCTGCCAGCGGCGCTCTCGCAGGTACCGTTCCACTGCCTCGCGGAGCACCTCAACCGGCGGACGGTGTTCTTCGTCTGCGACCGCTTGCAATTGGGCATGCAACGCTGGCGGGATGGTCAAGGGATCGGTAACAGGATTGTTTTCCATGATTTCAGGGTAAAGCATCCGACAAACAGAGTCAATTTTTCTGCAAAGAGCCTTGAGATTCAGCTTGGTGGGGTCGCGGCCTACGGACTGACGTGGCGTGCGCCAACATGGCCAATGGCACGAGCGGCACAACGAGCAGGCCAACTATTAGGCCGTCGTGTGGCAGGTAGAGAAGGGGAACCAGCGCACCGTAGACGGCCACGATTCGCCGCAAAGCGACCTGCGACGTTGCCATCCCCAGCGGAATGAGCCACGTGGCATACCAAGGCAGGAAGCAACCCACGGCCAGGCATTGATAGACCAGGATGAAGACAATCGACTGGTCGAACACTCGCGCGAGCGAGTTCGCCCGGAATACGGCCGCGCCAGCCAGCACTGCGCAGATGAGTCGTGATGCAACCATCCACAGTTGGAAAACCAACAACCGCCAGCCAGGGCAAAGATCGCCAGCGCCCCGCAAACGAACAGCAGCAGGGAGCCGCAGAGATGATCGGCCCGCGTGTTCAAGGCCGCCAAATGGCGGTTGAGCGTCTCTGGGCCGTGCCAGAACGGGGCCCAGAGTAGGGAGCCCAGCAGGACGATGCCCAACAACATCACCGCGGCTCGCCGCCAGTTCTCTCGGGCCTGATAGACCAGGTACAAACCCAGGACTGGTGCAACAGCCAGCTTGGCATAGAACGCCACGGCGATTGACAGTACGGCCGTCCATGGCCTCTGCGCCAAGGCGGCCCAGACAAAGACGGTCGTCGCCAGCAGCATGACGCCGTCGTTGTGAGCTTGCCCACCGATTTCCCAAGCCAGCAACGGATTCCAACCGACGAGCACCAGCGCCGCAGCCGCCTGACGCTGCGGCAAGTAGGTTCGACAACAGACATAGGCTACGAGCACCGTGCCCAGCACGCAGGCTAGCATCAGGAGCTTGAATACGGCTAAGGCCGCCCAATCGGCAGGGGCCAAAGCGGCCACCGTGGCCAAAGCAGTAATCACCGGTCCATAGGGAGTGGGAGCGTCACGCCAGGCATCGGCGACGCGCGATACCGTAGGATGGTCCGCCCCAAGTGCCAGCGGCGGCTCGACGTAGGGATTGTGCCCGGCCAGCACGAGCCGGCCATTGGCCAGGTTCGAGAAGATGTCGTTCGAAGTCAGTGGCAGAGCGAAAACGGCCGCCAATTGGATTGCCAGGGCTGCCCGCAAGAGCGCGCCCAATCGCCCTCCTCGAATCGACCAGCACGTTCGCACGTGCAACCACCCGGCGATTGCCAGGCACGCGACCAGCCCGCTGGCGAACCACAGTTCTTCATGACCTGGCAGCGGCGCCTGATCGACCTTGATCGTTCCCGCCCGCCATGCTCGAAGATAGGAGATAAACGTTGCGGTGAGCAAACAGGCGGCGATGCCAAGTGCGGGCCGTAGCGTGCGGCTTCGCAACCACCGCCCAGCGCGGGCGATCTTCGGCCGTCGCTGGCTGGCCGGATCAGGGGCGACCAGCGCGCAACTCCAGGGCATTCACGTCTCCGGTCGTTGGCGTCTGGGTAAAAGGAACGATCACGTTCGCCGCCGGCGGGGCATCGGGCACGGTGCGCCGCTGGGTCCATGGCAGGCCATTGACCGTATCGACAACTTCAAACAGGTTGCCGATATCGTAGTAGTCGACCACGATAAAGTTCGGGATCCGGCCAGTTTCCTGGGTCAGGCGTTGCATCCGCGTCATGAAGAATGGGTTGTGGTTCACCTGGTGGGCCAGCCGCGGCGAAGCAACGGGATAGGTGAGGAAGTGGTTGGCAATGAGCAATGGGTTGCGCTCGTCGCCGCGTTCTTTACGGCTGCTCAGATCCTCAGGCCGCTTGGCTTTCCAGGGCGTCTCAACGCAGTAGCTCCACAGCGGATGCAGCCAGGGGTAGGCGCCGCCGCCTTGGTCAGTAAACACAACCAGTCGCTTGCCCGCGGCAATCATCGTCCGGAGGGTCGGAAAAGGCTGGCCCGGCTGGTGCGCGTAGAGGTACGGCGTCAGACCGGACTCGTTAAACACCGCGGCAATGTCTCCCGGGCGAACGCGGCTTTCCAGAATCAGCGTCAACACTTCGGCCGGATGCGAATCGAGGAACAAACGAATGTCGCGGCAGCCGTCGGCCAGCGATTTGTGGCCCCACAGGACGTTGCCGTGGGCCAGGTAAACGCGGCCCAGGAAATAATGCAGATCGAGCATCAGAGCCCGCACGCCATCGTTCAACTGCCGTGAGATGCTGAAATTCTGATTGGGCGCCAGCCAATGCTCCTGGCGATTGCTCATGGCGTTGTGCGTGGTGGCATAGGCCACCTCGTTGTAGCGGCGATCGCACAACAGCGGCGAGCCATTGCAAGCAGGGCAATCAACCGGCGCGTTAACCGTTTGCGCTGCTAGCGGCCAGGCGGCCTAGCCACGCAATCGCCAACCACGCAACTCGCCAGGATTTTTTGTAGCTCGTTCGCCCAGCCATCAAATCTCACCCTGCTAGGTGGGGCCAACCCGGCGGAACCACACGGCCCCCAGATGGATCTGTGAGGCGGAAGTGCCATTGTGCTGTGTACTCCTTGCTGCGGTCTGCGGCAAGGTCAGCTTGCACGGATTCGGCTTCCCCCACAACCGTTTTGCGGTTAAGAAATCAGCCTACGTTTTGGGAATGGAATCTTAGGACGTTTGGGAGAACTGCTTGCCGGACAGCATGATCCGTCTGCCCTTGAACCGGGCGCCACGGCCTTGTGAGGCCTGGAAGTGAGCCTGGGTGGTTCAAGTTTCGCGGCGGTCTGTCCGACCTGTTCAAAGATGCAAATCAACAGCCGCAGCCATCGACGCGCGAGCCAACACGTTTCTCGAAACGCCAGCAGGCGACGGGGCAACGGGCCGAAGCGTGGCGCGACGCTCGGCGGCAGCAATGCTCTTCGAATGGGTCATTCTTCGGTACGTGATCCGCTCAAACTTGGTTCGACCCTGTCGATTCGAGTCGCTGCATACCCGGGGCGCGAGTACCGCTGCAATTGGGAATTGCCTCCCCCTAATTCGTCGGCAATTGTGCGTACCCACCGTGCTATCAGGGCCAGCAAACGCTACGATGTTCTTTAATTGGGTACGATCGGCAACGATCGCCCGCATGAAAGCAACAAGGTAGGGCAAAGATGCAACTGTTTTCCAAGGTTATTTGGAGTTTATTGGCCGTCACCATATCGGTCGTACTACTCTATCTTTGCCTCCGGCAGGTGGACCTGACCCTGCTCCTGCAGGACATCGAGCATGTGCGCAGGACGTATTTGTTCGCGGCGTGGCTCTGCATCGTGGCCATGATCGGCGTTGCCGCGTTGGAATGGCGATTGCTGATTCCGGCCGGCCATCGCGTTTCGATCAACGCCCTGCTGCGGATCGTGGCCTTGATGGTCATGATTCAAAACTCACTTCACCATTTCGCCGGACATGCCTTTGCCATCTTTCAACTCGGCTCGCGCCAGCGATTGACGAAGAGCGGTGCCCTATCGATTCTGGCTACCGATCAATTGGCCGAAGGCTTTGCGAGGCTGACCGTGTGGGGCCTGCTGGCCCTGGTGATTGACCTGCCGCATTGGGCCGTGCAGGGCCTTCGTAGCGTTGTGTGGGGCGTGGGCTGCCTGTACGCCGTGTTGCTGGTTTTCGCCTGGACGCATCACAAACACGACGGCCAGCAAGTCCTGGTTCGACCCTCGGCTTGGAAGCGTCTGACGTTCCATCTGGCCCAATGGGCCCATAATTTGCGAGGCGTCCGCGATCCGCGGATCACGCTGGGAGCAATTGCCCTCGCGCTGACGAAAAAATTCCTGCGGGCCACAGCCGTGTATTGCGTGCAGTGCAGCCTGGGAGTCGAGTTGCCCATTTATGCGCCGCTGCTGGTCGTCGGCGCGCTCGATCTGGCGACCATGGTATCCGTGACGCCCGGCCATCTGGGCATTTTCGAAGCCACGGTCTTTTTCACCTACCAATACTTGGGTGTCGAACCGACCGTCGCCATGACGATGGCCTTGTTTGAACACCTCGTATTCCTGCTGGCCATGGTCCTGCCAGGCGTGGCCGTATCGCTACGCTGGGGCTTCCATTTTTCGACCACGGTCGGCCAGGCACCGGAGATTTTGCCGGTCCCGCAACTGGCAAAGGCCGTCCGCCATTCGCAGCGCATTGCGCCCGCGGCGGTAGGGAAATGATAAGTGCTAAATTATAAGTGATAAATGGAATGCGTCTTCTATTTAGCATTTAGCACTTATCATTCAGCATTTCCTGGTCCCTAGTGCTTCTCCATCCGCTGCAGCAGCTTCACGCCGATGGCGAACAGGATCACGTTGCCGAACCAGACCGCGTAAGCCGGCACCTCACCGGCCTGGGCCAGGCTCGCGCCGACGAACTGCAGGGGCTGGTATGCGGAGACGATCGGCAAGAAGCAGATCATGAAGCTGGTCAGGAAGTCTCCCCGCCGCATTTGCACGGCCACGGGAATACCGATCGTCACGAAGGCCAGGCAGCAGAACGAATTGGCCCACTTCTGGTGGAATTTCGTCTGCATCCAGGCCAAGTAACGCTCCTCGGTGCGAATTCGCTCCTTGGTCATTTCATAGACATACTTCAGGTTGCTGTCAGCCAGCGTCCGCGGCTTCTTCTCGGCCAGACTCTTGCGCAGGCCCGCGATCCGCGCACGTTGCTCGGAGATCAGTGAAGGCGTGATGGCCTGGTGCAGCGACGTGTCGAGCGGCAAAGTCTGCTCGATCGAGTCCTCGAACGACATTTCGACTTTGTTCGGGACAAAGAGCCGGCCCTTTCGCATGATGATGCTGAGTCGGCTCGTCTTGGGATCGACGTGCAACTCCCCCTCGTCGGCACTGATCGTGACGACGTGCGTCTCGCCCGGCGGCTCGTAGGTCAACACAGGGCGGATCAGCGTGCGTCCTTCCACACCTTTGACCGCAATGGCAAAGTGCTTTTTCTTGAAGGATCGTTGCGTCCGCAGCATGCCGTAGGCGACTTCGTCGGTCGAATTGACGATCACATAATCGATACCGGTGGCGCCCCAGGTGGCCCCCAGGTCGTCCAGACCGACGCAGATCAGGCTCATTGGAACGGCCACCAACCAGATGGTCGGCCAGACCAGCTTCATGGGCGAGATGCCCATCGACTTGACCGCCACGACCTCGTTCGTGGCCGCCATGCGCCCGTAAACTGTGCAGACGGCGAACAACAGCGCGCCCTGCATGGCGGTTCGTACGGCATACGGCAGCAGGAAGGGCAGCACCATCACGATCTGCACGAAGCCCAGTCCCTGGTTCTGCAGCTCCTTGGTGACGTCGGACAACAGCAACACCGACGTCATTGCCAGCAGTGCTAGCACGAAGACCTTCATGAGCTCGATCAGAATGTAGCGATTGATCGCGGGCATAAGTTGCTCACCCGGGCCTGAACTCCAGACCCGGCGGTGATGAAATAGGGCGGCGGTGAATGATTCTCGAAGCAAGAGGACCGAGTGTCTCGAATCCTGCGATATTGGTCCTGTTTTTCAGCTCTTTCATACAGTCGCACTCTTGCCGACAGCCGGACACTTCGACTGGCGGCGAGTGCAGTGGGGGCCGAATATACGCGTTTCCATCCGCCACGCGAAGTGCGAACTGCCTTGACAGCATCCGTCAAAGTCATAAAATCGTTGCCCATACCAGCATACGTGGGGGCCAAACGCGAAAGGATTCCGTTCATATGGCACCGTCCAAGCCACATCCACAGGTTGAACCCGTCGACGGACCCTTGGGCATCATGTTGCCAGGGCTGGGTGCCGTTGCGACCACCTTCATCGCCGGCGTAATGGCCGTGCGGCGCAACTTAGCCAAGCCGATCGGCAGTTTGAGTCAGTTGCAGACGATCCGCCTGGGCGTGCGCAGCGAGAATCGCTCGCCGCTGATCCGCGAGTTTGTGCCGCTGGCCGATCTTGAAGACCTGCGCTTCGGAGCCTGGGACTTGCACGGCGAGAACGCCTTGCAGGTCGCGCGCCGCTCGAAGGTGCTGGAAACGCCGATGCTCGATACGCTCGCCGCGCCGCTGGAACGAATCACGCCCTACAAGGCCGTGTTCAGCAACGAGTATGTTCGTATGCTCCAGGGTGAGCACGTCAAGCAAGGCAAGACCAAGCGCGAGTTGGGCGAGGCCTTGCGGGAAGACATTCGTGACTTCAAGCAGCGCGAAGGTTGCAAACGTGTCGTGGTGCTGTGGACCGGCTCGACCGAAGTTTTCCGCAAGCCGAGCGACGTGCATCGCACGCTGGCAGCCTTCGAGGCTGGCATGGATCGCAACGATCCGGAAATTGCACCCTCGATGCTCTATGCCTGGGCCGCAATGAAGGAAGGCTGCCCCTACGCCAACGGTGCTCCGAACCTGGCGCTCGAGACGCCCGCGCTCATTCAGCTCAGCGCACGACCAAGGCGTGCCCACCGGCGGCAAGGACTTCAAGACCGGTCAGACGTTGATCAAGACCGTGCTGGCCCCCATGCTCAAGGCTCGTATGCTCGGCCTCACCGGCTGGTTCTCCACAAACATTCTGGGCAACCGCGACGGTGAAGTGCTGCTCGATCCCGATTCGTTCAAGACCAAGGAAGAATCCAAGCTCGACGTGCTAAAGTCGATCCTGCAGCCGGAGATGTATCCCGATCTGTATAAGGAGATTTGCCACCTGGTGCGGATCAATTACTATCCGCCGCGTGGTGATGCCAAGGAAGGTTGGGACAACATCGACCTGTTTGGCTGGCTCGGCTACCCGATGCAGCTCAAGGTCAACTTCCTGTGCCGCGATTCGATTCTGGCCGCGCCGCTGGTGCTCGACCTGGTCTTGTTTCTGGACCTGGCCAAGCGGGCCGGACTGTCCGGACCCCAGGATTGGCTGTCGTTCTACTTCAAGAGTCCACAGTCATCGCAAGTCGGCGTACCCGCCGAGGATGATGTGTTCATCCAGCATCGGGCTCTGAAGAACATGCTGCGATGGTTGGGCGGCGAAAAACCGCTCACACACCTCGACTTCGATTCCTGAGTTGCGATCCTGATACAATCGAAGCCGCCTCAAAACGGCGAGTGGGGCGGGCGTTTGCTCGCCTCTTCCCAGGGAACATCGCGCGGCGCGGTTTTTGAAATGGCTGCCGGTCTTCGCATCGCCATGGTCGTGGATCACTTCCTGCCTCGGGTAGGAGGCATCGAGTTGCACGTCGCTGACCTGGCGCGGCAACTGGTTGCCCGTGGACACGACGTGCAGGTTGTCAGCACCACGCCGGGCGAAAACAGCTTCGATCAGATCGCCATCTGCCGGCTTCCCGGCCCGCTGCTGCCGCACTTCCAGATTCTCTGTCACGCTCGGCCGGTCCGTGAGCTGCGGGCCCTGTTCGAGCGCGAGCGGTTCGACGTCGTGCATTGTCACTCCAGCATCGTCAGCCCGCTGGCCTACGCGGCCACCTGGCACTGCCGCCAACTGCAGATTCCCAGCGTGCTGACGACCCATTCGCTGCTGGGGCCGCATCAGTTCGTGTTCGGCGCCGTCAATCGCGGGCTCGATCTCTACGGTTGGCCGACAAAGCTCACCACGGTCAGCCGTGCCACAGCCGAAGGATTGCGGAGAATGTCGCGGCGCGACGACGTCGCCATTCTGCGCAACGGCATCGAAGCCTCGCGCTGGCAGATCGAACCGATCGACAAGCCCGAACTGCGGGTGACCAGCGTCATGCGGCTGAACATCAAAAAACGGCCGCACGACCTAATTGCCGCCATCCCGCACATCATGCAGAAGTTGCCGGCCAGTTGCCGGCCGGTCTTCACGCTGGTGGGCGATGGTCCGTATCGTTCGAAGCTCGAGCGCCAGGTCCGTAGCCTGGGCCTGGCGGACATGGTCGAATTTCGCGGCTTCGTTCCGCGGAGCGAAATCAAGGATCTCTTCCGTTGTACGGACTTGTTCGTTCTCCCCACGATTCTGGAAGCGTTCGGTATCGCCGTGCTCGAAGCCCGATGTGCCGGTTTGCCCATCGTGGCCATGCGTCACAGCGGCGTCAGCGACGTCATCGATCATGGCAGGCACGGGCTGCTGGCCGAAGATCACAGCCAGTTCGCGGACTATATCGCTCAACTGCTGACCGACGAGCCGCAACGGCGGCAAATGGCCGCGGCCGCGCGGCAGGGATTGCAGAAGTTCGGCTGGGACCAGGTCGTCGCCGACCATGTGGCGATCTATGCCCAAGCCATGGCGCACTACCGCGAGCCGCTGACGATGCGGGCATCCGCATGAACGTCTGTTGGACCGTCGACGTCGAACACGATTGCCCTCCCTTTCTCACGACCTGTCACGGGATCGACGAAGGGATGCCGCGGCTGCTGGAGTTGTTCGAGCAGGAACAGGTGCGGGGCACGTTCTTCATCACGGGGGACATCGCCCGTCGCTTCCCCGGCACGGTGGCTGCAATCCGCGACGGCGGCCACGAAATCGGTTGCCACGGCGACACGCACACGCCCTTCGACACGCTCGATGAGGCGACGGCTCGCGAGGAGATCCAGGCCAGCAGCGCCGTCTTGCGCGAGTTCGATTCGGTCACATCGTTCCGGGCTCCAAACCTGCGGTTTCCCGATCGCTACGTGGCGATCTTGGAAGCGGCCGGCTATCGGCTCGACTCGTCGCAGGCCAAGTACAAGCGGACGTATTGGTTCCGCGGCCCGCTGGAGACGCGGCTGGCGCGGCGTGCCGGCCTCGATGACGTCATCGGTGTTGCGCATCCCGCGAGCGTCTGCGCTATCCGATCCTGGGAAGCATTGCTGACCCGGCCGTGCTGTTCGTCCACCCCTGGGAATTTGTCGACTTTCGCGAGTCGACACTACGGCTCGACTGCCGCTTCCGCACCGGGCAGAAGGCCCTGGATGCCCTGCGCCAGAACATGCGATTCTATCGCAAGCTGGGAGCCAAGGCCGTGCGGATGGATGAACTCGAACCAAACGCATTGCCGGCCACAACTCCGTGAGAGTCGTACGAACCAATCTCAATCACACGGTTCGATCACCTTTATCTGCTTGGCTACTCCGTGAAACGCAGGTAATAGCCGTCAGGTGACAGGACGCGGAAGTCGCGCACGCCCCAGGGGCGACGCACGATGCCGGTCGAAATCGGCCAGCCCTTCTGCTTGACAGCCAACGCATAGGTTTTGTCCAGGTCGGCTACAACCAGGCCGATCTCAATGCCGATTCCCTGCCCGCTGCCAGTCGTCTTCCCGTAGAACGGATGACCTTTGGGCCAGCCACGCGGATCCATGAGCAGCAATTGGGCCAGCTTTGACTCCAGGGACGCATAGCCCTGTTCCTGGTGCATCACCTCGTACCCGAGCACTGTGCGGAAATATTCCACGTATTCGGGGACACGCTGAGTCCCGAGTTCCAGGAAGATGAAACCTGGCTTGCGCAGTTCCGGCTTCTTTGGCTGCCTCCTGCGTCACTGCGGGCAGGGCCGACGCCAAGAGCACGACGGCCATAACGATCAAATTGGGCCTGGGCTTCATGGTTATTCCCTTGTTCATTGACTGCAAGACAGTTACGCGCTGCGGCATTACTTGCCCAGCCCCAGCACCCGGTCCATCCGTGCGGCCATGTCCGCCAGCCGAGTGCGATCGCCCCCTTTGGATTGAACCGTGGCCCAACCCTGGAAGTCGATCGAGCGCAACGACTCGCGCACCGCGGCCCAGTCGACGTCTCCTTCGCCAAGCTCCACGTCCAATCCCTTCCAGAGCCCCTCGTCCGCCAGCTTCTTGCGGCTGTATTCCTTTACGTCCAATTTAACGATCCGCTTGCCCAGGATGCGGATCCATTGTTCGGGCCAGCCGAGCCGTACTACATTGCCGACGTCGAAGTACGCCGCCACCCAAGGGCTGTTGATTTCGTCCAGATAGCGGGCCATTTCCAGCGGGCTCAACAGGAATTCGTTCCAAACATTCTCGATCAGCAACCGCACCTGGTACTTCTCGGCGTAGGAAGCCGCGTCGCGGTAGAGTCGTTGCGTCGTACGATAGTTTTCATCATACGAATTCTTCTCGTTCACGCGCCCGGCGACACAAAGCACGCTGGTCGCTCCCAGATAGTGGGCCAGATCAATCGCGCCGCGCAGATCAGGGTCGCTGCTGTTTACCACGCCGTGGATTGATATGCCGGTCATCTCGCTCGCGCGTAATAACTCGCGGCGATCATCGATGCTGTGAACTCGCACTTCCAGGCCGTCGAATCCCAGATCTTTGACCAGTTTGAACTTGTCGACGACGCTCAGCTTTTCGACGATCATCTTGAATTTGATCGCCTTCTTGATGCGACCGGCAAGCTGGCCGTCCTTGGCCTGCAAAGGCTTCGTCAGCCAGTTGACTCCGGCCCACAGCGAGGCCCAGCAAGTCGCGGCCCGGCACAGCATTTGGCGACGATCGAATAACGTGGGCATGGGTAAGCTCCGTACTTCGAAGCGTAATCAGCCGATGGCGCGGGGTCCGGCGCTGCGCACTTCGACGCTGGCTGCGGCCTCGTACTTGGCAAAGTTCTTGTGGAACAATCCAGCCAGTTTCAAAGCCGATCGGCGATGGGCTTCAATATCGGTCCAGACGTTCCAGGGAACCAACACCTCGGGCGGCACGCCAGTGCAGCGCGTCGGTATTTGCAAGCCGAAGATCGGATCCTCGATGGTCGGAGCCTGGGCCAGTTCGCCCGAATGAATGGCGTCGATCATCGCCCGAGTGTAGTCGATCCTCATCCGCGAGCCGATGCCATAGGGGCCGCCGCTCCAGCCCGTGTTTACCAGCCAGGCATCAGCGCGATGGGAGCGAATTTTGGCCGCCAACATTTCGGCGTACTTGGTCGGGTGCCAGACGAGAAAGGCTGCGCCGAAGCAGGCCGAAAACGTGGCCTGCGGCTCGGCGACGCCAATTTCGGTGCCGGCCACCTTGGCCGTGTAGCCGCTGATGAAGTGGTACATGGCCTGGGCCGGCGTCAAACGGCTCACCGGCGGCAACACGCCGAACGCGTCGCAGGTCAGCAGGATGATGTTCTTGGGATGGCCGCCCATGCAGGGAATCTTGGCGTTCGGGATGTATTCGATCGGGTAGCTGACGCGGCGTGTTCTCGGTAATGGCGTCGCTTTCGAAATCGACGACGCGAGCGTTATCTTCGTAGACGGCATTCTCGATGATCGAACCGAAGCGGATGGCCTGGAAAATCTCCGGCTCCTTCTGGGCCGAGAGATGGATGCACTTGGCGTAGCAGCCCCCCTCGATGTTGAACACCCCTTCGTCGCTCCAGCAATGTTCGTCGTCGCCGATCAGGCGGCGGCGCACGTCGGCCGAGAGCGTCGTCTTGCCGGTGCCCGACAGGCCGAAGAACAACGACACGTCGCCCGCGGCGCCCTCGTTGGCCGAGCAGTGCATCGAGAGCACGCCTTGCTTGGGCATCAGGTAGTTCATGATCGTGAAGATGCCCTTCTTCATTTCGCCGGCATACTCGCTCCCCAGGATCACGAACTCCTTGTCTTCGAACGACAGTTCGATGCTCGTCTTCGAAGTCATCTGCTGCGTGTACGGATTGGCCGGGAACTCGCCGGCGTTGTAGATCACGTAGTCTGGATCGCCGAAATCGGCCAGCTCCTCGGCCGAGGGGCGAATCAACATGTTATGCATGAACAGGGCATGATACGGCCGGCGCAGATGATGCGGATCTTGAGCCGGTACTTCGGATCCCAGCCGGCATAGCCGTCGACGACGTAGATCTGCGGTCGGATGTTCAGGTAGTCGAGCGCCCGCTGGCGGTTGATGACGAACGATTGCTCGGACAGCGGGATGTTGACGTCGCCCCACCAAATATCGGCGGCGCTCTGCGGATGTTCGACGACGCGCTTGTCCTTCGGGCTGCGGCCGGTCTTGCTGCCCGAGCGGCTCAGCAGCGCGCCGGTCGAGGTGATCACGCCACGGTCGTGCTTGATCGCTTCTTCGTACAGCCGCGCCGGCGACGCATTGCGCAATACGTTGGTGACGTATACTTCGCTTTGGCTAAGATCGAGGTTTTGCGCCATGAGACGTCTCAACTTGAGGGATCGGAAGGTTCAGTTGGACCGGCTTTTCGCCTGGGTGATACGCCTGGCGAGCGCCGGCCACGACTTCATCGAGATAGAACAATTCCGCCTTCATCTTCTGCTGCGATAACAGCTGTGCCTGATCGAAGTAATGCGGCGATTCGCGGATCGCCGCTAGCGCCGAACTGCAGCACGCTCGCCCCGCGAATACGCGGGCCAAATTCGTAGACCGCCATGTACGTCGGGCCGATCACGCCGTAGTGCTTGTCGAGCGTGCGCAGCAGCGGAATGTTGATCGTCGGGCGTGTAATACTGCGTGAAGATCACGCCCATCGGCCCGTGCATCCCGGCACAGGGCAAGCTCGGCTGTTCGTCGTGGAACGGAATCTGCAACAAGTCGGCCACGTCTGCATGGCGCTGAATGCGATGAATCTTGCCGTAGGGCACGCGCCAGGAACCGTACAGCGATTGCAGCTTGCTGGCCGCACGGATCAGGGCCTGGAAACGCTGCGGCACATCGTCCGACATACTGCTGGCCGCAGCTCCTCGCCCGGATAGTCCGAGCCGTACAGCTCTTCGTACCAGGCCACGCATAGCGTGGCGGCGGTCGATTCCAGCGTCGAGCGGCAGTCCCAGGCCAGTAAGTGCTCGATGTAGGGAGCGACCTGCCGGGCCAGTTCCGGATCGCTCTGCTTCAAGTCCGGCATATTCGCGGGCGTAAACGGGCAGCTCGGTTTCGGCCCAATAGATGGTCGTGTCGAAGGCCAAGATCTGCAACTTCTCGAACGTGGCCCCCTGCAAATGGCCGAGGATTTCCCGCGAGCGCTTGGCTCGCCGCTTGTCGTCGTGCTTGTCTTCAACCATGTAGGGCGGAAAATCCTGCTCCCGCGGATTAGCACCCGTCGGTGGTCGTGAAGGGGGACGAGTTGCAGTTCTGCAACGTAGCCCGAAACGGGGTTCTCGATCTGCGGCAGCTCGCCCAGGGTATGAAAGCCTTGCCATTCGGTTCGCGGGTCGCTGCCGTCGACCGGCTTGCTCCAGTCGAACTGCGGATCACGGCGGGGGATGCAACCGTTGTAGAAGTAAGCGATGTTGCCCTCGCGGTCGGCATAGAGCACGTTCATGATCGGAAAATTCAATAGCTCCAAGCCCTGCTTGAACTCGACCAGATTGCGGGCTCGCAGCAATCGGGTCTGTTGACGCAGCAGCAGCGACTCGTACATGCGGCCAATCCGCACGCTCAACCGGTGCTGTTCGTCCTCTTTGACCACGATCGGCCCATGGTGCGTCTTCCGAAAGTGATATGTCCGCGACATGACGCCCGCGTGCGTCTTGATGCGAACGGTGTCGTCCCAGGCTGTCGGCCGTCCGATGGCCATCGCCGTAGCGGTAGTTGAGCGGATGTTCGGGGTCGTCGAACGTTTCTCGCCACACGTCGGCGACGTCGGGCTCGTTGGTGGTAAACGTCCAGCCCAGGAATTCGTTGTGGCCCATGGTGGGAAGCGGGCTGCCAAAGAACGTGGCGCCGTAAAAGTTCCAGCCCTCGCCACTGGCAAGGTGGGCTTCGTAGAATTGGCCAAAGCCGAACCAGGGCTGATGCGGATTGACGAACAACATGGCGCTGCCCGAACTGGTTCGCTGCGGACCGATGGCCCAGCCGTTCGATCCCACTGCGGCCGAAATGTTGGGCATCATCCGCGGCAGATAGCTGTTGATCAATCGGGTGTACCGAAAGGTCATCTCCAACGTCAGGTGCCGCCCGACGGCCAGCATCTGCCAAGGTTCGAAGCGGCTGAATGAGTCGCGGCTTGACCTCGGGATGGGTGTCGAGGTAGTAGTTCAGCCCGGCCACGAAGGCCTCGTTCACCCGTTTCAATTCGGGCTCGAGCGCTTCGTATTCCCGCTCGGAGCGAGAACACAATTTCGAACGCCCGATTCAACAGGTCGGAGTTCAGGCCGCGCGGGCCGTGGGCCTCGGCATAGCGGCCCAGGCCGAGAATGTATGTGTCTTCCACCTGCCAGAAAAAATCTTCGGCCTGGGCATAGGCAAACGCGAACACGACGCTGGCGTCCGTCGGGCCCTGCGATGTGGGGCACGCCCCAACCATCGCGACGGATGATCGCTTGCCGAGCTAGTTCCGAGGCGTTGATTGCAAGCGGCCGCCTAGGATCATCAACCACCTGGGCATGTGCCAACCCACTGGCCAGCGCCAATATACCGGGCAAGATCGCGGTCAGAAGTCGGCAAGTTCGGGCCATCACGTCGCTTCCTTGGGCGGTATCGCGCATGGACGGCGGCGGGACCGGACACTAGAAGCCGGACCGAACGATTTAGCGCAATCCTCCGGGGCTCGCCCATCGTAGCCGGGACTAACTCCGATTGGCAAGCGGGGCGACTGGCCAACTGCGACATATCGGCAGTAGCTAAACTTCTGTCAGTATAGAACTTGGGAAAAGCATGCCGGTGGCCTGTTCGTCACTTGGCATTGGCCGATTCCGATGTTTTCCCTGGCGTATCGGCCGGCGGCTTGGCAGCCGGTTTCGATTCTTTGACTGGCGCCGCCGGTTTGTCGGCGGCCTTGCCCTTGGGCTTGTCCGAACCCTTGGCCTTAGCCGGGGTTTCGGGCTTGGCCTTGTCCGCCGCTGCCGCTTTGGGCTTGTCGGGAGCCGCGGCCTTGGGTTTCTCGGGCGTCGCCGCTTTGGGCTTGTCTGTAGCGGCAGCCGACTTGGCCGGTTCGGATGCAGGCTTCGCCGGCTCGGATGTTGGTTGGGCCGGTTCGGCCACGGGTTTCGGTTTTAACGGCCTCGGACTGACCTGCGCCAGCGGCCGCTTCGGATCAGGGAAGACTTCCTTGTGATCGGCCACGTTCCACAACCGTAGCGAGTCGCTATGGCTGCCCGTGGCGAGCGTGCGACCGTCGGGCGAGAACGCTACGGCCCACAAGCTGCCGTCATAGCCCTCGATCCCGTAGAGCTCCTTTTTCGAATCCACGCTCCACAACTTGACCGACCGATCGTGGCTGGCCGTGGCCAGCGTCTGGCCATCGGGCGAGGCTCGCACGCAGTTCACCCAGTTGCGATGGCCCGAGAGCGTGGCGACCGGTTTGTCGGTCGACGCGCCGGCGGTATTCCACAACATCACGTCGCGATCGGCGCTGGCCGTGGCCAGTCAGGGCGCCCTTGGCACAAAAGCAGAGCGACAAGACACCGTCGGTATGACCGCTGAACTTGGCCCGCGGCTCCCCCTTTTCGAGATCCCAGAGGATCGGCGGTTTTGTCGTTGCTGCTGCTAGCCAACGTCTTGCCATCGGCGCTCCAGGCTGCACAGGTGACCGTGTCGGAATGTCCCTTGAGCACCTTTTTCTCGGTCGGCTGCGCACTGGAGAGATCCCAGAGCTTAATCGTGGTGTCTTCGCTGGCCGTAGCCAGCGTTTTACCGTCGGGGGAAAACGCGACGCTCAAGACCCAATTTTTATGGGCTTCCCACGACGCCCGCGGCTTGCCGGCCGGCAAGTCCCAGGTTTTTACCGTGCCGTCGTATCCGCTGGTGGCCAGCAGCTTGCCGTCGGGCGAGATTGCCACGCCCCACACGCTGGTTTCGTGGCCGGCTAGGTTTTGCAGCTCTTTGCCGCTTGCCGTGTCCCAAAGTTTGACGGCTCCCGGCCGGTAGAGCAGGCTCTCTCCGCCGACGCTGGCCAGCGTCTTGCCATCGGGCGCATAGGCCAGGCCAATCACCCAGGTCTTGAAGCCAGCGATCGTCGCCGAAGGCGGAGCCGCGGTGAGATGGCCGCTCCCAAAAAAGCAAAGCCCGACAATTGCTGCGTATCGGAGTCCCTTGCAGACTCGTGCCAGGCATGTATCGGCGGGGGAAAAATTGTGCATCCGAAAATCTCCGTCGTGGCGTGGGCGAACGTACGGTTCGCAGTCCAGGTTCAAGGCATCCCGGGCTTGTGCACGGGCGTGCAAGTTTAGAATGTACTCTTCTTGTAATCACCTGGACGCCCGGAAGCAAACTTTATCGCCAATTGGCCCGCCGTAACGAGCGTTGCCGACCCCAGGGGGACGACCTCCGTTTCGAGCTAAACGCCCGGCGTGGTGCCACCAGCGTCTGCTTCCCGAGGCTGTGCTTGCCAAACGCTGTGCTTTTTCAATAGGAGTTGCCTCAATGTCTGGTCCGATTGTCCGTTCGGGTCCGAGTGCTGGATTTTCGCAGAACTGGGAAAATATCTTCGGTAATAAGAAGAGCGGTAAGAAGAAGGACGAGAAAAAGGCGGCCGCTCCCGCCGCGAAGAAATCAGCCAAGAAGAAGGGCGACAAGAAGAAGAAAAAGGGAGCCAAGTTAGTCGCGTGCGCCGTTAGCCGCCGGGTTTGGCCGGCGTGTTTTCCGGCCCCGAAACCAGTTCGCGGATGCGAGCCGCATACCGCCAACGGACGGTTTGCGGCCAACGATCGGCCGTCGGCACGGCGCAGATTTCAATTTCGTTCTGCGCGGCGCGTACAAAGCAGGGTGATTCCTGCTCCAGGGCATGAAACCGAACTTCATGCCTGCCAACGCCGATCAGGTTGTCGGCTCCGGTGGCCTCGCCGCAGGTGCGGTAGCGCGAGCCGAGCCAATCGGGCGTGACTGGAGTGCGGCAGGCAACGTCGAACACGGCCTCTGCCCCGCCGTCAGCGATTTCGACGCTGGCTGACCAATGGCTGCGGCCGGCCATGCCGACCAGCAAGGCCACGCTGCCGGTCGAACGCGTTTCGACGTGCAGACTTTGCAGCGGCGGACTGGAGGGCCACCATGCGCTGGCCGTCCCTTCGACCGACTCGATCAGCGTGCGCCACCCGCCGGCCGTCTGCACTTCGATTCGATGCGCGATCCGGTCTTCGTGCCGCTCGAAGACGAGTTGCCAGCCGGCACCGTGGAGCACTGCCAACGCGGCTCACGACTGCGTGCTTTCTTTGCCCACCCGCCAGCGCAGGAAGGTGTCGAGAAACCCTTGCAGCGCGTTGCCGTCGAGCACGCTCTGGAAATTGCCGACCAGGTGGCCGGTCCGCGCGTCCTTGACCCGCTGATCGGGATGCAGGAAATAGTTGCGAATCTGCGAACCGAAGCCGGTCTTGGCCTGCGACTGGTACTTGGCCGCCTGCTCGGCCTCGCGTTTTTCTTCTTCCATGCGGGCCAGCCGGGCTTGCAGCATTTTCAAGGCCGTGGCCCGGTTCTTGTGCTGGCTGCGCTCGGCCTGGCACTGCACGACGATTCCGGTCGGCAAGTGCGTCATGCGGATGGCGCTGGAGGTCTTGTTCACGTGCTGGCCCCCCGCGCCGCTGGCCCGGAACACGTCTTCGCGGATGTCTTCGTCGCGGATTTCGATCTCGGCGCTTTCGCCGATCTCGGGCGAAACATCAACGGCCGCGAAGCTCGTCTGGCGTTTGCCTTCGGCATTGAAGGGGCTGATTCGCACCAGCCGGTGCATGCCCGTTTCGCCCTTGAGATAGCCGTAGGCCATCGGCCCGCGAATCATGACCGCGGCGCTGGAGATGCCGGCCTCTTCGTTGTCCTGCCGATCGAGCAATTCGATCGAATAGTCGTTCTTCTGGGCCCATTGGATGTACATCCGCAGCAGCATCTCGGCCCAATCGTTGGCGTCGACGCCGCCGTCGCGGGCGTTGATCGTCAGGATCGCGCCCGACGCATCGTGCGGGCCGCTCAGCAGGGCTTTGAGCTCCAGGTCGTCGACGATCGGCTCCAGACGGTCGAGTTCGCTGCGGCACTTCGCGGGCGAAGCTTTCGTCCTCGGCCGCCATTTCGAGCATCGCGTCCAGGTCGGCCAGCGACGATTCGACCTCGCGGATGGGTTTCAGCAGCGCGGTCAGCGATTTCAGTTCGGCCATCGTGGCCTGGGCTTTTTCCTGGTTGTCCCAGAAACCGGGCCGGGCCATTTCGGCTTCGATCGCTTCGAGGCGAGCTTGTTTTGCCGCAGCGTCAAAGAGAGTCTCGAAGTTGAGTGACTCGCTCGCGGATTTGTTCTGCCCGAAGGGTCAATTCGCGGTCCATGCTGCGTCGAAGCCTCGCGTGAAAGTGCTATCAATGACAGAGCCCCAATTATACCGGCAACCCGTCACGGCGGCAGCCCTTGATTCAAGCCGCACAACCGGCACACCCGATACATCCGAGAGGGGCCCGGCGTTTCAACCCGCTGGCGCAAGTGCCGCCCTCAACTGAGTCCGACCCATGGAAGCTGACCGGCCCACACGAGCCAGGTTCCCGCCGCAACCGATTTGTTTGCGATGCTGCGGGGCGGCTCGCGCCCGGTGAATCTGGCGCTGGCCGTGACGCTGGGTCTGGCGATCGGCTTTACGGCCGGTTGGAACTTCACGGTCCTGGCACTGCTGTTGCTGGCGGCCCTGGGGAACGCCAACAGCAAGCTGCTGGCGGCCAGCGCGCTAGCCAGTGCGTTGGTGGCCTGGCTGGCGACGCCCGTGACTTCGTGCATCGGCGCTCTCGTCTTCGACGAAACCGCCTTTCGGAACCTGGATCGGCAGGTTGGGTGACGGGCCGATCGTGGCCATGTTCGACCTGGATCGGTATTCCCTGGTCGGTGGCTTGGTGCTGGCGTTTGTTGCTCGCCGGACCGCTGGGCCGCGCCGCCTGGCAGGTGGGGCATCGCTTTGGTGCGATGAAGATCCGACCTCCGACCGACGCCGCGAAGGCTGCTTCGTCCCCGGGCCTGGCTGGCTGTGTCAGTGGTCCTGCTGCTTGGGCGGAGCACTCCCCTGGTGGATCGGCACGCGGCATCTCGAACGTCGCGTGCTGACCATGCTCTCTGATTTCAACGGCGCGGAGGTCAGCGCGGCCCGAATCCACCTCGATCCCTGGAACGGACAACTCGAACTCGACGCCCTCCAGATCCCAGACCCGGCGAACCTGGAACGCGATCGATTGCGGATTGCCCAAGTGCGCGCCCGGCTGCGCAGCGGCCCGTTGCTTGCGCGGGCGGCTCGAGGTCGAACATCTGTATCTGACCGGCATCGACCGTGACGTAGCCCGACGCAAGGCTGCCACGGCCGTAACGACCCGAGTCCCGCAGATCCGCTTCTCGCCTGCGCCGCTCGCCTTGCCGGCCGATCCATCGCAGGAGTTGGAACTACACGATTATGTTCGTGGCTGGGATCTGTTCGCTCCCCGGCTCGCCCTACTGGGACAACTGCTGGGCACCCTCGAGCGACTCTCGACGCTGGAGTCCGACCGCTCGGACCGCGTGTCGGCGGCCACACTGTTCGGCGCCGCGGCGACGCGCAGCAATCTTGGCCGCTCACAACCGGCGCTGACGATCGAGCAGGCCGTGGCTGATGGCCTCGGCGAGAATTGGGGGATGGGCCGAAAGCCGCTCATCGAGATCTCTCAATTGTCCACGAACCCAAAGCTGGACAAAACTTCCTCGACGCTCAAGCTCGTGCTGCCGGAATATTCGGCCGAAGTGCAAAGCACGCTCGACTTCACGAAGCCAGGCCAGCGCCATCGCATTCAATTTCAGGCCGTCGGATTTGCGGCTGGTACCGCTGGTCGAACAGTCGTCGGGCGGCTCGCGAATCGCCGTCGAAGATGGACGTGTCACCATCTCCGGCCAAGGTTGGATGGACGATTGTCGATTCGATCTGGCCCTGCAAATCCAAATCAACGCCCTCGAAGGCCCGAGTCCAAGGCTCGAAACCAGCAGCCGGAATCACCCCCGCGGCCTGGAATCAGGGATTGCAGGATTTGGGTGGCCTGCGTGCGGAGCTGACCTGCGGTGGGCGCTGGGCTTCTCCTAGACTGCATGTGCAAGGCCGAGACCTGGTCAATCAGTTCAAGCATCAATTGCGATCGGCCGGCGACCACGCCTTGCTGGCAGCGATCGAAGCCCAACTGGCGGCCGCCGCGGCTCCAGCTATGCAGGCCGTGATCGTTTCCGACTCGATGCCCTCGCCGGTCGAATTACCTCATCCGCTGCCAAACCCGGATTCAACAGCCGTCGCTTGCCCCGCATACCAAGGCGTCGAACTATTGCCGCAGCCGGCACCGGCACCCGCGACAATGCTGGAACCAGAGCCACGCCTGCCAAACCGGCCGAACCTCGGACGGCGCCGATCGTGGCAAGTGAGGAAGCTAAGGCTCTTGAACAGCCTCGCGAAGTGCTCGCAGATACCACACCGATCGTCGATGCCCAGACACGTCGCAAGGAACACGGCGACGCACGTTTCGCCCAAACCTCGTCGGGAGTGGTGATGGTCTCTGACGAGTTGTTTGGTCCGCCGCCTCTGGCCGTGCCGGCAGTGGGCAGAGACCTGGTAACACCTGAGTCGACGGTCGCACCCGTTTGGCAGCCGCCGGCTGAGACACAGCCGCCTGGTTACCGTCCGCCGCAAGCGCCCGTCGTTACGTACACTCCCCCGACAAAACCTGCTGTGCAGAGCTATGTGCCACCTCCGGTCGCCGTGACACCCGTGACGCAGAACTATACCCCGCCGAAAGCCGTTACGGACAACGGCTGGCAGCCTGCGAATCCGTCGATTTCGCCGTCGGCCGTTCAACTTCCGCAGCCCAGCCCTGTCGCCGGTTCACCGCCGCCGACAAGCTATCGCTCTGCGCCGTCCCAGGACGGGGAGATGCCGGGGCCGATCAACATGCAGTTGGGCCGTGAAGATAAGGCACCTTCCCGCAGTTCGCCGTCGGCAACCACCTCGGATGTCCCAGCGAAGCGCAAGCGGCCTACCAATTCGAGCATACTCACGCCGCAGCAAACGTTGGCGCAGACTCCATCGTCCGGCCCCAGCTTCTTTTACAAATCGACGAAGCCGAGCACGAAGCAAACGCCGACGGCCACGGCCACCGATGCCCCCAACTCGGATAATGACGGCGCCAAAATCGTCGGCCACGCAGCAGCCGTGGTACAAGCGGTTGTGGCAATAAGCTGCCGGCTTCCCACGGCCTACTGTCCGCCGTCCTCTGTTTTTTTCCCGGCGTCGTATTCATCGACTTCGGCGGATTCGAACGTGGCTTGCACGTCGGGGCCAGGCTGCAGCCGGATCTCGCCGAACAAGCCCTGCTGCTCGGCCCGCACCGAGTGGTGCCGCACGAGCTCGAGGATGGCCAGGAACAGGCCCACCAACGTCGACTTGTGCATGCCCGGCTGGAACAACTCGCCCAACGAGATATGCCCCTGGCTGACGAGCCGCTCACGAATTCGGGCCATGTAGACGCGGATCGGCGTGTCATCGTAAACGATGTTCGTGCTGCGAGCTTCGGGCTGCTCGCGCATGATCCGCCCGAAAGCGCTCACCAGATCCCACAACTCGACTTCGTGAATTGGCTCGTCGGCCAGATTTCGCTGCCGGGGAGGCAGATCGGTCGAAAGCCGGGGAAAGCGTTCCTGCCAGGCCCGGCTGCGTTCTTCCAGGATGCTGGCCGCGTCCTTGAACTTCTTGTATTCGAGCAATTGCCGCACCAGCTCCTGGCGGGGATCTTCCAGCGGCTCTTCAATCTCGTCTTCACTGGGAAGAAGCATGCGAGATTTGATTTCCACGAGCGTGCTGGCCATTTCCAGAAAATCGCCCACGGCATTGACGTCGAGTTGTTCGAGCACCGACAGATGGACCAGGAACTGATCGGTGATCATCGCAATCGGGATGTCGACCACTTCGACCTCGTGCTTACGCACCAGATACAACAGCAGGTCCAGCGGCCCGCGGAAGATTTCCAGGTCGACGCGAAAGTTCATGGACAAAGCCGTTAGGTGAGGAGCGAGCGGCGCGAGCCAGACAAATCAATCCTAGCAGGCGGTTGCTGCGGCGCCAGCGGCAAGATCCTCGCTTGTCCTAAATCCCCGCTGGTTATAGACTTCGTTTACGCTGAATGAATCTGAATCTCGACGAAGTGCGCGAGGAGCTAGCTAGCTTGGCAAACGATCGGCTTTGGGCCCCATGGCGGCTGGCCTATATCAAGGGGCTCTCGCAAGAACCGACTCCTCGGGAACCACTTCAATTGCTGCCCGGGGCCGACCCGCAGTGCTTCTTCTGCCGGGATGTCGTTGACGACCAGGACCGCGCGAACCTCGTGGTCCATCGTGGGCCGCGGACAATCACGCTGCTCAATCGCTTCCCCTACAACAATGGCCATCTGCTCATCGCCCCGCGCGATCACTTGGGCCGGCTCGATCAGCTTGACGAAGCCACGCAACTCGAAAGCGTGGCAATGCTCACCCGCCTGGTCAGCCTGCTGGAGAAGTTGCTCAGTGCCGACGGCTTCAATGTGGGCCTGAACCTGGGGCGCGCAGCGGGAGCGGGCGTGCCCGGCCATCTGCACTGGCACATCGTGCCGCGGTGGAACGGCGATACGAACTTCATGCCCGTCGTGGGCGATGTCGAAAGTCATTTCACAATCGCTTGATGCGCTTTGGGAGCTATTGGTGCCGGCTCTGCAGACCGTGTCCGTTGAAGGAATGCCCGACAAAACAGTGCCCGACGCCCCCTTAACCATGGATCCGAGCTTTACCAACCCCGTCATCGACGCCGCCGGCCTGGCGGCCCGCGAACAACTGCTGCTGGCTCCGTACGCCATGCACAGCGCCGATTCGGCCGGCCGCAAACATGCCGAGCCGCCACATCCGTATCGAGGCCGCGTTTCAACGCGATCGCGACCGCATCGTCCATAGTGCGGCGTATCGCCGGCTGAGCTCCAAGACGCAAGTCTTCACTGGCGAAATGGGCGATTACCATCGCACGCGCTTGACGCACACGCTGGAAGTGGCATCGATCGCACGCACGCTCGGCCGGGCTTTGCGACTGAACGAAGACCTGGTCGAGGCCTTGGCGCTGGCCCACGACCTGGGCCATCCGCCCTACGGCCACGCCGGCGAAGATGTGCTCGACGAGTGCTTGCACGGCGAGGGCGGCTTCTCCCACAATCGCCAGGCGCTGCGCATCATGGAACAGCTCGAACAACGCTATCCCGATTTTCCCAGGCTTGAACCTCTCGATCGAAGTTCTCGAAGGGCAGGCCACGCGGATCGATCACCGGGCAGCCGGCTCACAGCCGCCTGTTGGAAGTGCAGGTGGTCGAGGCGGCCGACAGCATCGCCTACGACACGCACGACGCCGACGACGCCCTGGAATTGAAAGTTCTGGAACTGGCCGAGTTGATCGAGCTTCCTCTATGGCGCAGAGCGCTCACCCGCGTGCGCCGGCGATATACCGCGCTCGAAGGACCGGAACTCAAGCGGGCCTTGTTGCACGAGTTGATCGATTGGCAAGCCGGCGACCTGCTGGTGCGGTCCTCGCGACGGATTGTCGAACTCAACTTGCAGAGCGTGGCCGACGTCCGGGCGGCCGGCCCCGATCATCACCGCCGATCCCGAATTGCACCAGCAAAAGGCCGAATTGGAACGATTCTTGCGCGAGCATGTCTATCGGCATCCGCAATTGCTCGAGCTCCGCCGCCAAGCTCAGGAGCAATTGCGGGCCATGTTCGCCGGCTACCTGGCCCGGCCCGAATTGTTGCCGCCGCGATTCCAAACCCGGACCGCCGCCGAAGGCTTGCCGCGCTCGGTCGCCGACTACCTGGCCGGCATGACCGATCGCTACGCCCAGCAGGAATACAGACGACTGTTTGCCTGATGCGACGGCAACAGTCCATAATGGGCCGCACGATCCCGTCGGCGCCTCACGCGCCGGTGTTTCCCGTGAGAGCAAGCTGTGATTCTTCTACGTCTGATATTCCTGATCCTGATGCTAACGCTCGCCAGCTTCTACGCGAGTTGCGCCAGCATTGGGCCGCGACCATTGCCGGCATGGCCATGACTGTCTTGAGCCTTGACGTTGCTCTTTCGCCGCAAGGATGTCTTCTCGGCGGTGGTCGTCTACGTCGGAATCGCGGCTGGGCTTGACGTTGGCCTATTTGATTGGCCTCGTACTGCTGCCGCTTCTCGCTGGCAGACGATGTTCTATACGGCGATCCAAGCGCTGCTGGCGATCGTGCTCGCCTATGTCTGCGTCAGCGTTCTCTGGCAATGCCGAGGTGAATTGCGCGGTGGTTTTCCGCGCCGACGTTTGCCGGCCGATGATTCGCCGCTCTCCGGCAAGCCCTGGCTGCTGGACACCAGCGCCGTCATTGACGGCCGGATTGCCGACGTCGTCGAGACCGGGGCCGTGGGCGGACCGCTGATTGCGCCAGCCTTTGTCGTGGCCGAATTGCAGCGGATCGCCGACAATGCCGACCGCTCGCGCCGCGCCCGTGGCCGCCGCGGCCTGGACGTGTTGAACCGCTTGCGCAACAGCCCGCGGGCGCAGCTGCAAATTGACGAACGCGAATTGCCTGAATTCGAGGGCCAGCCGGTCGACACGCGGCTGGTGCTGTTGGCCCGGCACTTGGGGGCCAAGGTCGTCACGCACGACTACAACCTCAACAAGGTCGCCCAGGTCCATGGGATCGAAGTGGTGAACCTCAACGACCTGGCCCAGGCGCTCAAGCCGGTCTTCCTGCCCGGCGAGCAGTTGGAAGTCCACCTGATCAAGCTGGGCGAAGCACCCGGGCAGGGGGTCGGCTATCTCGACGACGGCACGATGATCGTCGTCGAAGGAGGCCGCGACCGCGCTCAACGAGACCGTCAAGGTAACCGTCACCAGCGTGCTGCAAACCAGCGCCGGCAGGATGATCTTCGGAAAATGCTGAGAGAGCAGTCTCCAGCCCGCTCGATTCACAAGAACTGATAAAAAGGAACCATGGAAATGGCCCAGCTTGGATTCGGAATCGTGGGAACGGGTATGATCGCCGGCGTCATCGCCGAGGCGATTTCCAAATCGACGAATGCCAAATTGATCGCCGTGTCGAGCCGCCGCTTGGAGAATTGCGCAGAGCTTCGCGGCCAAATACCCAGCGGTTTCGCCGGTCCAAGGCGTTGAAAGCTTGCTCAAGCGCGCGCTGACTGTCAGCGCCGTTTACATCGCTACCCCCACGGTCGCCAAAGAAGCAATTGCGCTCGCGGCAATCGCCGCGGGCAAGCATGTGCTGGTCGATAAGCCGTTCATTGATCAGGCCTCGGTCTTACGAATGACCAAAGCTGCCGCGGCCAAGGATGTCGTGTTCATGGATGCCACGCATTTCGTCCATCACCCTCGCACCACGGCCATTCAGGCGGAAAGCGCGGAGAAGATCGGCGTCCCTCGATCGTTGCATACCACCTTTTACTTTCCATTCGCAGATCGCAACAACATCCGCTTCGATATGAAGCAGGAACCGATGACCGCGCTGGGAGACATGGCGTGGTATTCAATGCGGGCGGTGGTGGAATATCTTCGCCCCACGGGGCACGTCACAAAGGCCATGACGATTCCCGAACGCGACCCCAACACGAACGCCATCGTGCGTGCTTCAGGTCTGATTGCCTTCGAAACTGGCGAAGTCTCAACCTACGACGTCGGCTATACCGCGGGCACCGTAATCATGAGCCTGCAACTGCTGGGAACTACGGGCGTCATCGGGATGGACGATTTCGTGCTTGATTGGACCAATAGCTTTGCGTTTCAGAATCCGGACATCAAAGCCGGCTATTCTCATCGAACTGGAATGGCGACACGCAAGGACGCACATTTGATCCCCACACCCACGACGACTCCCCAGGAAGTCGCAATGATCGAGGACTTCGCCGAATTGACGGCCGCAGGCAAAACGGTCCAGCGGGCCAGTTATGTCGAGGCGACGCTAAAGACGCAAGAATACCTGGATGCAATCTGGAAGGCGATTTCCTGACCCTACATCTTCTCGACCACCGGAATGCCCAGCAGCTCCAGCCCTTGCTTGAGCGTGCGGGCCGTCAGATCGCAGAGCAGGAGCCGGCTGGTGCGCAGCGCGGGCGTGTCGGCCTTCAGCACCGGACACTGTTCGAAGAACGTCGAATAGGCGTTGGCCAGGTCGAACAGGTAGGCGGTGAGCTGATTGGGCCGGTAATCGGCCACCGTCATGTCGAGCGCTTCGGAGAACCGCATCAACTGCCGGGCCAAGGCCTGCTCGGCCGGCGAATCGAGCACGATCGCCGCCGACTCGCCGCGCAGGCTTTCGACGTCGACCTGTCCGCGGCGAAAGATGCTTCGCACCCGGGCGTAGGCGTACTGCATGTACGTGGCCGTGTTGCCGGTCATGGCCAGCATCTTTTCGTAGCTGAACGTGTAGTCGCTGGTGCGATTCTGCGACAGGTCGGCGTATTTCAGCGCAGGCAATGCCGACGGCTTCGGCGATCCGCTGCCGGTCTTCCGCCGACAGCTCCGGCCCATCCGGCTTGGCGTCGTCGTTGTCGCTGACGATCTTGTGGGCCCGCCGCACGGCTTCGTCCAACAGCCCGGTCAGCCCGACCGTGTCGCCCGAGCGGGTCTTGAACGGGCCGCCCGTCGTCCCCCAGCACGGTGCCGAAGCTGACGTGCTGGAACTCGACGTTTTCGTAGCCCCACAACCGCGCGACGGCGAATAGCTGCTCGAAGTGCAGGCTTTGGCGGTGATCGACGACGTACAGGATGGCGTCGGGCGACCAGGTTTGCATGCGATAACGGATCGTGGCCAGATCGGTCGTCGCGTACAGAAAGGCCCCGTCCTTCTTGCGGACGATCATCGGGGCCGGGCTGCCGGGGAGAAACACGCACATCGCCCCGTCGCTCTCGCGTGCCAGTCCGCGGGCCGCCAGTTCGTCGACCACTTCGGCCAACTGATGATGGTAAAAGCTCTCGCCCAACGTGTAGTCGAACACCACGCCCAGCCGGCGGTAGACCTCCTGCAATGCTTCCAGGCAGGGGGGCATGAACTCTCGCCACAGCCGCAGGTTTTCCGGATCGTCGGCGTGCAGCCTGGCCGTTTCGTTCAGCACGGCCGAACCGATGTCAGCATGCTGCCGGACCCACAGTGCCAAGTTTCGGATCGGCATCGACCGCGGCCAGCTTCTCGCGAAGTTCGCGTCAGCTCCGCGCGGCTTCGGCCAGCGTCGTCTGCATGCCGGCGCAGCCGCTTCTCGGCCTCTTTTCGCACCTTGGCGTCGGCCATCGATTCCGGCTTCGGCAGGGCATTCAACTCGCTCTCACGCTCTTCGATCTGGTGGCGCAGCTCGACCAGCCGCAATTGGCTCTCGTGATAACCGACCAGCCGATTGACGAGCCGGTACACGCGGGCCAGTTCGTCGACCGGCTTACGGCGATAGGCCTCGACGTCGAGGAAATTCCGGTAGCCGTAGATGATCATGCCGAACTGCGTGCCCCAGTCGCCGATATGGTTGTCGCTGGTGACGCGATGACCGAGGAACCGCAGCGTGTCGTTCCAGACTGGCGCCGATGACCGTCGAGCGAACATGGCCGACGTGCATTGGCTTGGCGACGTTAGGGGCACTGTAATCGATGACGTACGTGCGCGGCTGCTCGACCGGGCGCGACGCCCATCCGCTCGTCGCCTACGGCCTGGGTCAGGCAGCCGGCCAGGAACGAGTCGAACACGCGCAGATTGATGAAGCCCGGGCCGGCGATCTCGGGCGGATGGCAGAGATCGCCCACGTCGAGCCGGCTGACCATTTCCGCGGCGACGTCGCGTGGCGGCCGACCAAGCTGCTTGCCCAGCGGCATGGCGCAGTTGGCCTGATAGTCGCCGTGGCGCGGATCCTGGCTGATGCGCACCATGTCGACCAGCGCAGGCAAGTTCTCTTCGCCAGCCAAAGGCGCCAAGGCCGCGGCAAAACGGCGACGCAATTCAGACAGAATATTCATGCCGGCGCTGCGCGTGATCCGTCAAGAGCCACACGTTCAGGCGTTGCTGTCGGGTGTGACGTGCAGCCGGTTGGTGACAGGAGCTTCGAACGGCACGCGCTTGGCCTCGCACCACAATTCGTCGAGTGCGTAGTAGCGGCGCGCTTCGTCATCGAACAGGTGGATCACGACGTCACCGTAATCCAACAGGATCCAGCGGCTGTCGTGCGACCCTTCGATCCCCAACCGGCGGTCGTGCATGTCGTGTTTCAGCGTGTGGTCGATCTCTTCGCTGATGGCGCGCAGTTGGCGCCCGCTGGAGCCGGAAGCGAGGACGAAGTAGTCGAATTCCGAGGTAATGCTGCGCAGGTCGAGGATGATGATGTCGCGACCCCGGTTTTCAGCCGCCGTGCGGGCCGCGGCCAGGGCACGTTCCAATGCGCGTTCGGAACGTGCGCCGGGAGAGATTTGGCTGAGGGTGGAAATCGCCAACGAGTGGATCCTTTCCTATTGAGAACAAATACCTATCTTATTCTACCCTTCTGTAGAGTCCCTTGCCAACGGCCAGGTTCGCGATTCTCCAGGGCTGGGGCTCGTGTTTCGGCCATTTTTCCTGCCTGGCAGCTACGCCTTGCCCTGACGGAATATTTGTCCGGGTCAAGCTCTGACCGACCTGATGCCTCGCCCGACAGGGACGCTATAATGCCCGCCGTCAGGAGCCGTCACTGCAGAGTCTCACCAGCGTCTTACAAGAATCTCACATCCCAATCAGGCAAGGACGAAGCGATGAGCGACTGGGTAGAAGAAGGTCAGAAGGCCCCCGATTTCACGCTTCCGGCCTCCGGCGGCCAGAAGGTCAAGCTCAAGGATCTGCGGGGGAGCCCGGTCGTGTTGTACTTCTACCCGCGCGACGACACGCCGGGCTGCACGGTCGAGGCCTGCGCCTTCCGCGATCGCAGCAAGGAACTGGCCAAAGCCGGCGCCAAGGTTTTTGGCATCAGCCCTGACGACGTGGCCAGCCACGAGAAGTTTCGCGATAAGTTCGAGTTGAACTTTCCGCTGCTGGCCGACGAAGAGCACAAGGTCGCCGAAAAGTATGGCGCCTGGCGCGAAAAGAACATGTACGGCAAGGTTTCGATGGGCATCCAGCGATCAACATTCTTGATCGACGCCGACGGCGTGGTCCGCAAACTTTGGAAGAAGGTCACGGTCGACGGCCACGACCAACAGGTGCTCGATGCACTCAAGGAGCTGGCGAAGTAGTCCTCCTCACTCTACTTCGTCCGACTGGCTCTGAAAGAAGTGCTCCCTGTGTTGCCGCCCGCGGCCTGGGCTTCGCTGCTGGCCGCGAGTTGCAATGTGGCCGCGTCGCGCTGAATCTCGCGCGCCAAGAACATCGCCATTGCCGCATCGAACAAGCCCATTCCGCCCAGCACCAGAAACGCCGCCTGCGAACTGGTGTGTACCAACGGCATCACGATCAACGCCAATGGGAACACGGCGAACGTCAGGTACGAATAGAACGGCGTCCGCGCCGCCAGACGGCCCAGCTGGTCGAGCGTCTGCGGATCGTCCTGGCCTGGCTCCAACAACACCGGGCAGCAAACCTTGACCATGGCCATCGTGACCAGCAGAAACGACATCGTCGCCGCCATCAGCCCGCACAAGAACTGCGACGCCAGGAAATGGATGTAATGCTGCGACTGTAGCAGGTCTCCGCCGCCGGCCGCGTTGAGCCACACGGGAAACACCACGCCCGAGACGAGCCATTCGATGCCCGATATCCAAGCCACGTAATCGCCAATCCATACGCTGCGGCGGCGCGCCAAGGCCAGATCGAGCGGGCTAACCTCCTGGCCGGCGCTGCGTCGTTTCGTAGACCGCAAGGCAACCCAAACCAGCGGAATGAGAATGCCCAGCGCAATGGTGTAGGCCGACGGATTGATGACCAGAATCTGTTCGTAGAAGACTCGCGTGACCAGCTCGTTTTTGAGCCCGTCGACCAACTCGCGTTTGTTGTAGGCGATGTTGAACGCGCTGAAGATCACGTTCGGCGTGATTCCGGCCGCCAGGAACGGCAGCAGCGGATGACGCCGCAACCGCACCAGCCAACCGTCGCGCCGGGGGCGTAACAGTCGTTGCACTTGCGGATACAGGCACAGATCGAGCTGCGCCGCCAGCTCGGCCGGCGCCGAAAGCGATCGTCGCGCTCGACCGCCAGGCATTTCAACAACACCTCGACCATGCCAGGCGGACAATCGGCCGGTACCCGCGCCAAGGCCGACTCCGGCACACCACGTCGACGCAAGTCAACCATCTCGTCGAGGGTCGCGTTCGACAGGGCGCTGCCGCTGACTTCCGGAAACGGCCGCGCGCCGGTCAATAGCTCCCACAACAACGTGGCCAGGGCGTACAAATCGCTACGGCCATCCAGATCGTCGGGGCGGCGATCATGCTCAGGGTTAAAGGCCTCGAGCTGCTCGGGCGACATGTACGACAAGCTGCCGCCGAAATAGGCCACCGGCGTGGCGCCTTGCACCTTCGAGCAATAGCTGATGTTGAAATCGGCCAATTTCGGGCTAGCATCGGCGCCCAGCAGCACGTTGGCCGGCTTGATATCGCGGTGCAACACGCCACGATGATGCGCATAGTCCAGCGCTTCGCCCAGCCGCGCGCCGAGCCAGCACACGGCTTCCGGCCAGCTCATGCCAGTCAGCCGCAGACGCGTGCGGCTGTCGGTCGGTGGCGATTCGCCCCGAGCTTGCAGGCTGGCGTCGATCACGTCCAACAGCAATTGCCCGCGTCTCAACGCCGCCGGCACGTGGCGTACCCGATCGACGACGGACTGCAGCGTGCCGCCGGCAACGTACTGCATGTACAACAGCCGCAGATGCCGTTCCGGCAGCAGTCGCTGATCGTAAACGCGAACGATGTTCGGGTGATCGAGTTGGGCGAGAGTTTGCGGCTCCAGCCCGCGATTGTCGGAAACTTTCAACGCCACCAATCGTCCGAGCGAACGCTGACGGGCCAGGTAGACGCTGGCGAACGCTCCACGCCCCAGCGGCGCGAGCAGGTCGAAATCGTCAATCCGCTGCTCCATGCTCAGATCGGCCTGGGGCACCAGGCAGCGGGTGACCGTCGTGGTCTTCGTCGCGCTTTCACCGGCGAGCACGCGCCGCAGTCGGTCGGCCGATTCGGGAAAGCGATCATAATACTCATCCGGCGAAACGCTCTCACCCGCCTGGCGCCGCAAATGGAACTCTTCGTACACCAGATCGCAGGGCGGCCCGCTCGCGGCTCGCAATTCGGGAAACTCCTCCAGGTAGCGGTCCAGTGATTTGTGCAACTCGGGCTTGCCCATTCGATATGCCAGATCGAGCTTCACCAACTCAACCAGCACCATCGATCGCAGCGCCGGCGGACCTTGTGGAACAAAGTCGGCCGGATTGGGCGGTGGCCGATCCCCACGATCCCAGGCAGCGTGGAAAGCTCGTGCCTGCTGCGTCAGCAATGCGCAGGCAGACGCCGAATCAGTAGGTGGCGCGAGGCTGTCGGGCTCGATCGACATGGAACTGCGCTGGCAACAAAAAACTCGGGGGCCCGAGGCTGGACCATCCAGCCGTTAAAAACTTCATCCGCCCACGCCGAGCCCACGGCGGCCCAGGTGCTATCGCAGCGGAGAGACCCCAACGAGAATTGTCGTGCAAGGGGTGCCTAGGAGCAACGCCCTCGCGCAATTCGGACTGAAAAAGCCAGTTGCGGCGGCGGTTACTGGGCGCAAAGCGCCGTGGTGCGGATGGGAACCGAGTCCATCAGCAGCAACTCCATCGGCGGCAACATCGAGGGCCGGCTGAGAAACGACGAATTGTAGGCAAAGCTGTAGGCGGCCATTTTGCCCGACGTCAATTCGACCACATAGACTGCCAGCGGGGCCAACCGCCAGTTGCTCTTGGTGCGCAGGTAAACGCCCCCCGTGACGAGCAAGTAGCGTGGTGACTTGCCGATCTCGACTTTCAGATCGGAGACGATATTGCGGAAATACGTAGCCGTGAAGGTGTGGGTTTCGGGGTTGAGAATGCCGGCGCAAGTCGCCAGACAAGAAGTCGAGCATGAAGACCGCCTCGATTCCCGGTTCCACCTCGCCCGTGGCGATGGCCAGCGTGTCTTGCCGGTCGGTAGCCACGGCGTGCAGCGGGGCGAGCGGCAACAATTGGCTGAGCGCGATGCCCAACACGACCCCCCCGCACAATAGAGTTGCCCGCTTCGACTTCTTTACGTGAAACGCCATGACTTCCGACTTCGAACGGGATCAATTGCTGTGAAAACTTCCTATTTTCACAATTGGCAGCCGGCTTGGGCGTGTCAATCCAATTGGCGTTTTGAGTGCCAATTTGGCGAGGATTGCTGCGCTTTGCGGCAGCTCGGGCTTAAGCAATTTTCCGTTTCGAACAAATATTTCTGTTGAAAGTATCGACGTTGCTGGATGTTAGCCCGTCTGGTGAAAATCCAACCCCTCCCGCGGCATAGATGTTGCAATACGTCGCGGCGTTGCAAGTGCGACTGCCAGTTGCTTAACGCGATGGCACCTCGAGTGATTCCCGCCTGTTCGCCGCTACCCTTTAGCTAAGAAGGAAGCCCCCCAGATGGATCGAACGATCGCGTTGCGCGCCGAGTCGCCTGTATGTGGCATTACGAAGGAAGCTCAGGATTTATTGCGCACCAGCCCCTACCGCCCAATTCACCGTGTAGCCTGCGCGTACCATGATGGCCTGCTGGTATTGCGTGGTCGGCTGCGAACGTACTTTCATAAGCAGTTGGCCCAGGAAGCGGTCTCCCGCGTCAACGGGGTTCGCCAGGTGGTGAACGAAATTGAAGTGGTTCAATTCGCCAACTAATCGCCGACCCCGCTCGATTGTATTCTTCTGGAAATCACGCCCATGAAAGCTACGTTGCAAGTGTATGACGCGCAATCGGAAGAGCCCCAGGTTTTCGTAGCCGAGCTCCCGGTGACGGTGGGCCGCGGGCGCGAGGCCGAAATTCGGCTGGCCGATTGGTGGGTCAGCCGCGCCCATTGCCAGATCGACGAAGTCGACGGTTCGCTCGTCGTGCCGATTTGGGTTCGAAACACGGAACTCTCGTCAACCGCCACTCGATCGTCGAGTCTCAGTTGTCGCCCGACGACGAACTGATTGGTCGGCCTTACGAGCTTGAGAGTTTCCATCGATCGCGAAGCCGGCGACCCGCTGCTCGCGCCGTCTTCCGTCTGAAGACCCCCGCAGGCGAGCGCCAGCCATGGTCTTCAGCCAACCGTGAGCAGCTTGCGGGCGTTTTCTGCGGCAATCGCCCGGCGCTCGACGCCCCCCAATGGCGACTCCTGCAATTTCAGCAGCGCCGACTCAAAACCGAAAAACGGCGCGTACGAGCCGAACACAATCTTCGCCGCGCTCATCTGCGCGACCAGCTTCGAGACCCCGCCGACGCCTTCGACCATGGCAATATCGAACCACACGTTGCCGGCGGCTGCCAGTTTATCGACGACTTCCGGCCGGATCATGCGGAATCCGTTCAGCACCACGATCCGCAGTTTCGGCAACTGCCGGGCGTGATGCACCAACGGCGCCAGATCAACGTGCGGCACCTGCATCAGTGGATGCTGGGTTCGTTCGTCTTCCATGGTGCGTGCGATCTGTACGATAAGGTTCCGCTCAGCCGCCAGATCAAGCAACCGCCCCAGCGCCGGATCGTTGAGTTCGTAGCCGTGGTAGTTGGGATGCAGGCGAATTCCCGGCATCTGGTATTCCTGCTGGCACCGACGCAAATCTTCTTCCCAGTCGGGCAGCTTCGGGTTAACGGTGCCCCAGGGCAGAGCAGCCCCGCGCCGTGGCGGCGGCACTCTTCGGCCAGCCGTGCGTTGACGCCCGCGATGTCGCGATGCAACAAAGCCTCGAAACTGCCGGCCCAAGCCTGCTCGACGCCCTGCGAGCGCAGCCGCGAGACCAGTGCCGGCGTTTCATCGGCTGCGAGACGGCGGAAGGGCCAGCGGGCAAGATACACGTTCACATCGACCAGGGCATCCATCAAATCCGGACCCCTTTCTCTTTCAGAATGGGCAACAGCATTCTCCGCAAATTGCCGCTGAGAATCAGCCGCCGGGCATCGTCGGGCAACTGGGCCTCGTAGACCTTGCCCAACTGCGATGCGAAGCTGCGGCCGCCGGCATCGCTGCCGTAGATGATCCGTTCGGCCCCCAGTTCGCGGACTGCCATTTCCACGATGCCGCTGGTCGGATCCGAGCCGGCCAGATCGATCGAGATGGTCGGGATGGCTCGTACGGCCCGAATGCCCAGTTCCCAGGTGCCGCCGGTGTGCCCGCAAATCAACGGCACGTTCGGATGCCGCCGCGCAAGCGCGACCAGGTCGTCGGGCGTCGACTCTCCGCGGTACATCGAGTTGTTGGTCTTGAACCAGGTGTGCTGAAAGATGACGGCTTTCAATGCCGCGGCCCGCTCGATGATCGGATCGAGTTCCACGGCGTTGGCCTGCCTGGCAACCCACAGCTTGATGCCTACCATCGGCCCGTCGCGAACGCAGCGGTCGATCTCTGCCAGGCTGGCCTCGACATGCTCGCCGCTGACGTAGACGAAACCAAAGGCCCGGTCATGATAATGCTGCAAGGCCTGCAAGACCTGGTCATTTTCTTCGCGGAGTCTTTCCGGCGTGGGGTGTTGCGTCATGGGCATGCCCATATAGACGCACATTCGCTCAATGCCCATACGATCGGCGAATTCGATCAGTTGGGCCATCCGCTCTTCGGGCGTGCGGCCGTTGACTCCCGACAGGTGAACGTGCAGATCCCAGATAAGGTCGGCCATTGGCGTGTTAGCGCTCACGGGGGGCAGGGCGGGCGACGCATCTAGGCGTGCGTCTGCAAGTTTACTCGCCGCAACGGGCCGGGAAAACGTTTTTCTGTTCCAGACGAACGCGCCGGCGGATTGACCGTCCGCTATACTTGAGATGCGCCACTCAAAAAACGGTACGCTCAAACACCGCTCAGCAATCGCCTGAATCGAGCGCGGGCCGTCAGGTGTTCAACCCAAAAGGGCTACGGCAATGACCGGTCGCCCGCGGTCGGAAAGAATCAGCCTGCACAAACGGCGGTTTGCCTGGCCGGCTCGGCCCGCGCGCTGCTGTCGCTCAGCGGGATACTGGCAGCCTGTCTCTTTTCGCCGGCTGGGATTTCAATGGCTTGAGCATCGCTTGATGCTGACGGTCGATGTATCGGTCAACGCCAGCCAGACGGTGCGGCAGGTTAACGACCAGCTTCTGGGCGTGAACGTCGGCTATACGGATCCACTCGTCGACACGCCGCAAACGCAGCAGTTGGTCGCAGCCGCCGGTTTGACCATGATTCGCTTTCCGGGCGGGTCGGGTTCGGACACCTGGCACTTCACCGACCCGCCGACTTACGCTGGCGAAGGAACCGCCGCCACAATGGCCGGCCTGGCCGCTTCGGTGAATGCTGGAAGCATTGTCACGCTCGATTATGGCTCCGGAAGTCCGCAAGAAGCTGCGGCCTTGCTGGCGTATCTCGACGGTTCGCCAAGCAACACTACCCCGCTTGGCAACGGCGAGCAGTGGGATACGAACACCAATAGTTGGGTCGAGATCAATTGGAAAACGGCCGGCTATTGGGCCAGCCTCGCGCGTCCTCACCGCTGGCGCAAGACGACGGACTCAACTTCTTGCGGATTGGCCGCAGCACGCCGTTCGACGTGCAATATTTCGAAGTCGGCAACGAAATCTACGGCGAGTCCGACGGCGACTACTGGGAAACCGACCACCACGGCAGCGGCGGAGATACTGGGAAAGCCCATGACCCGGCCACGTACGTGGCGTTTGCCAAACAGTTTGCCACTTACGCCGCGGAAATCGATCCAGGCATCTCGATCGGCGTCGACACTGGCAGCCCCACGGCCGGCGACTACGACAACTGGACCACCAACGTCCTCGAACAGTGCGCCGAGCAAGGTTTCACGCCCGGTTTTCTCAGTGATCATCTCTACGTGCAGGAACCGGGCACCGAATCGGACAGCACGCTGCTATTGGATACCGTCAGCGACCCATCGAGCAGCGACGACTGGGCCAATCGGGCGGCAGCCTATCGCGCACTGCTTGATCAGACGCTGGGAGCTGCCGGCAACAACGTCGAGTTGCTGGCCACGGAGTTCAATTCGGTCAGTTACAACCCCGGCAAGCAAAGTACGAGCCTCGTCAACGGACTGTTCATCGCCGATTCGCTCGGCGGCCTGCTCGAAACCGAATACGACGGCGCCCTGGTCTGGGATCTGCACAATTACTGGGATACGAGCGAAAACGACTCGTCCAGTCTCTATGGCTGGCGCGAGGGAGGCGATTACGGAATCCTCGGCGGCGGTGACACCACCGATCTTCCTTCGACCGGGGCAAACGTCCCTTACCCGTCGTACTTCGCCGAGCAACTGGTGTCGAAGATCGTGCATACGAACGACACCGTCGTCGAGGCATCGAGCAACAACCAGCTTCTGAGCGTCTATGCCGTACGACAGGCCGACGGCGATCTCGACCTTCTCGTCATTAACAAGGATTCGAATAACAACGAAACGGCCCAATTGCAGTTTACCGGCTTTCAGCCCAGCGGTTCGGCGACCGTCTGGCAATACGGCAAAACGCAAGATAACGCCCAGAGCCAATCCAGCGACGGAAGTTCGGCTTTGGCCAACTTCACGACCACACTTGCTACCAATGGTTCGGCGTTCAGCGAATCGTTTCCCTCGTACTCGATGACCGTGCTCGATTTGCAACCGGCCGCTCCGCTGTTGAACCTGGGAGGCACAGGCGGCAATTTCGCCGCCACTTTCACTGTCGGCGGAGGGCCAGTGCCGATCGTAGATCCCAACAACCTGACCATCACCGACCCCAACGCTAGCGAACTCAGCGGCGCAACGATCACGATCACCAATCCCCTGGACGGTCCGTTCGAATCACTGGCCGTGACGACCACGGGCACCAACATTTCTGCCAGCTATTCGGCCGGCGAGTTGACGCTCTCGGGCACCGATACGCTGGCCGACTACCGAACCGTGCTGCGAACGCTCGTCTATGACGATACGGCTTCAACCCCTGATCTGGCTTCCAGGACGATCAACGTGATCGTTACCGACGCGATTGCCGATGTTAGCGCAGCGGTCACGAGCACCGTATCGTTCGACGTGTTGTCCACCAGCCTGCTCGATCCGGGCTTCGAGAGCCCCGCTCTCGGTGCCGGGCCAGCGGCCTACCAATACGACCCGGCAGGTTCACCTTGGACGTTCAGTGGATATGCCGGCGTGACCGGTAACGGCAGCGGATTCACGGCCGAAAATCCCAACGCACCGCAAGGCAATCAGGCGGCCTTCATTCAAATGACGGGCTCGACCAGCCAATCGGTCAACATGGCAGCCGGCACATATTCGATCTCGCTCGATGCCGCGCAGCGGGCCATCGGTCCGTCGAACCAGACCATCGAAGTGCTGGTCGATAATGCGATCGTCGGCACCATTACGCCCAGCAGCACTAGTTACTCGGTCTATACGACTGCGGCGTTCTTCGAGGCAGCCGGCGCACACACGATCGAGATCCTGGGCCTCGACCCGCAAGGCGGTGACAACACGGCCTTCATCGACCAGGTGTCGATCGTGTCCGTGCAGGCGAACCAGCCACTCGATCCGGGATTCGAGACGCCGTCGCTGGGCTCGGGCCCGTCGGCATACCAATACGATCCGACGGGCTCACCCTGGACGTTCAGCGGATTTGCGGGCGTGGCTGGCAACGCAAGCGGCTTTTCCGCCGAAAATCCCAACGCACCGCAAGGCAACCAGGTGGCATTCCTGCAGATGACGGGCTCGGTAAGCCAATCGTTCGTCATGGCCCCGGGCATCTATGACGTGAACTTGCTGGCCGCGCAGCGCGGCATTGGCCCCTCGAACCAGACAATTCAAGTATTCGTCGACGGGCAACTCGTCAGCAGCGTCAACCCGACGGGCACGAGCTACGCTTCGTACGCCAGCGGCAGCTTCGTGATTGGCACGGAGGGAAGCCACACGTTGACTTTCCAGGGGCTCGATCCTTTCGGCGGCGACAATACGGCCTTCATCGACCAGGTCTCCGTGCAGAACGTCACGGGCAACCAACCGCTCGATGCGGGATTCGAAACGCCATTTGCGGGGCCATCGGCCTATCAGTACAACGCGACCGGTTCCGCGTGGACCTTTAGCGGATTTGCAGGAGTGGCTGGCAACGCGAGCGGTTTCACGGCGGAAAATCCCGATGCGCCGCAAGGCGCCCAGGTGGCGTTCCTTCAAATGACCGGTTCGGCCAGCCAGTCGGTCACGCTCACCGGCGGCACGTATGCGATCTCGCTTGACGCCGCTCAGCGCGCCATTGGCCCGTCGAACCAGACGATCGAAGTGCTGGTCGATAATACGCCTGTGTCGACGATCATGCCCACCAGCACCAATTACTCGCTGTACACGACGACCACCTTCACCGTGACAGCCGGCGCACACACGATTGAGATTCTGGGCCTCGACCCGCATGGCGGCGACAATACGGCCTTCATCGACCAGGTGTCGATCGTGGCGGCGCAGGACAATCAGCCGCTCGACCCGGGGTTCGAAGCTCCGTCGCTGGGAGCCGGCGCCGCGGCCTACCAGTACGACCCGTCGGGCTCGCCTTGGTCGTTCAGCGGAGACGCAGGCGTGGCCGGCAACTACAGCGGCTTCACGGCCGGCAGCCCCAACGCGCCACAAGGCGGTCAGGTGGCCTTCTTGCAGTTCACCGGCTCGCTGAGCCAATCAGTCGTCTTGGCCGGCGGCACCTATTCAATCTCGCTGAATGTGGCCCACGCGCGCTAACGTCCCCCAAGCGGGCCAGACGATCGAGGTGCTGGTGGACGGCGCTCCAGTCAGCACGATCACGCCCTCAGGCACGAGCTACGCCGAATACGACACGGCAACCTTCACGGTTTCGCCCGGCGCTCACACCATCGAGCTACTGGGCCTCGACCCCCACGGCGGCGACAACACGGCCTTCATCGATCAGGTGTTCCTGAATTGGGTGTAACCGCAAGACGCAACTATTTTCAGGATAACGGTGGTCGGGGCAAGGGTCGAGCCCAAGGCACACGGACTTTCAGCCTGTGCGGGCTCCGTGCGTCGCGTCCGGACGGCACGTCAAGATGGTTTCATGCTCGAACCCATCATTGGTCACGGTTAAATTTCGAGGCGCGGTGCGGTTCGCTACGTTCTCTGAAAAACCGGTCTTCGCACGATGCCTCGGTTGAATCTCAGGATGTCACCCTATTGGCCGGAGCTTTGTTGCTTGCGATTCGTTCAGGGGCAGATTGGATGCCGAATCGGAGACGATCACTCTGAATTAAATGCGATCGCCGCGCAACGACCAAGCTGAGCAAGTAGCAGTCCACGTCTTAAAGCTCCTCGCCGAGCTAGCAAGAACCGAAGGCATCCTCTCGAGGGCCGTTTGAGGTCAGCCTCGAATCACCTTGGTAGTCATTTGCCAAGTGCGCACGCGCCTCGACTGATGCGCTTGCGGAAAAAACAAAATCCCTCGCGTCGTCGCGAGCAAGCTAAACGGCTTATATGTTGCGGCGTTTATGCGCTGCTGGTCTGCAAATTTCAGCGTTCGTCGCCGCGACGACGAATGGCGCCAGGAGTTCGTGGCCTGGGATTTGCTAACGGTCCGTGCCAGCCATTCGTTGGCGCATCTGAGTTTTCCATGCTGGGAAGCTCTTTCCCCACCAGTAAATCCTTCGTTGGCGGAGATCCAGAATGTTCGGTCCATTGCAACGTTCGTTTCAGCGGTCCATCAAGAAGTACCGAAAAGCCCGGCTGGCCGGCAAACAATCAGCATTCGGCAGACGGTTGAGATTCGAAGACCTCGAACGGCGCCAACTTTTGTCTGGATCGCCGCCGGTCGTCACGACGACGGTCGCCTCGCTGAGTTACACTGCCAATAGCGGCGCTCAACTGGTGGATTCGGGTCTCACAATCAACGATGCAGAAAGTACGTCGATCTCCAATGCTACGGTCACCATCGCGAACAGGCTATTCGAACGGCGAGGATGTGCTCGGGTTCACCAACCAAAACAACATCTCCGGTAGTTTCAACGCTAGCAACGGAACGTTGACGCTGACCGGCACGGCATCGGTCGCGAATTATCAAACGGCGCTCGACTCGGTGACCTACGTCGATAACCAACATGATGTCTCAACAGCACTGCGAGTGGTGGATTTCGTCGTGAACGATGGAATCAACACGAGCAACCAGGCTGTGAGAGACATTGATGTGCTCGCCGACATCGCGACGAAGCTGGTGATTACGAGCCAACCGCCCGCGTCGGTTACGGCAGGAAGCGACTTCGCGATCAGTGTCGCGGCCGAAGACTCGCAAGGAAACGTCGTGGCCAGTTTCAACGGCAGTGAGACGGTAGCTTTAGGCGTCAATCCCGGCAGCGGCGTACTGGGTGGCACGCTGACTGCCAGCGCCACCAACGGTGTTGCCAGCTTCTCCGGGCTGTCCTTAAGCAGTGGCGGCAGCGGTTACACATTGGTCGTCGACAGCGGTGCGCTCACCCCTGCCACTTCAAATTCCTTTACCGTCAACCAGCCCCCGGTCATCACGAGTAGCAGCAGCGCGACCGTGATCGCCGGTTCGACAGGCACGTTCACGGTCTCGGCCGCCGGTTATCCGACTGCGACCTTCAGCGAAACCGGCGCGTTGCCGGCAGGCGTGACGTTCAATAGCACCACCGGAGTGCTCAGCGCGTCGGCTTCGACCGCAGTCGGATCGTATCCGATCGAGTTTACGGCTGACAATGGCTCTGGCAGCACGGCTACACAGGCCTTCGTGCTCAATGTCGCCGGAGTTTCGCTGACCTTGCCCGATTTCGGATTCGAGACGCCCAGCCTGGGCGAGGGTTCGTTTCAATACGATCCGAGCGGCACGGCCTGGACTTTCGCCGGCCATGCGGGCGTTGCCGCCAATGCGAGCGGCTTCACTTCCGGAAATCCCAATGCGCCGCAAGGCAGCCAGGTGGCGTTCATTCAAAACACCGGATCAGTAAGCCAATCGTTGAGCCTTCAGCCTGGCACCTACATGGTGAGCTTTGATGCCGCGCAGCGAGCCAACATCTCTTCGAATCAAACGATCGACGTGTTGGTTGACGGCAATATCGTCGGCGTCGTCACGCCGACAAGCACCACCTACAATTCCTATTCGAGCGCGGGATTCACCATTACGACCGCCGGCATGCACACTCTCACGTTGAAAGGCGTGCCTCCGGCCAACGACTCGCGCGGCGGCGACTATGACACGGCCTTCATCGACGGCGTGTCCATTTCTGCCAGCCTGCCCGATCAGCCGCTCGATTCGACCTTCAATCTCCAGTCACTCGGCAGCGGATCTTCGGCCTACCAATACGATCCGACCGGTTCGCCCTGGACGTTCAGTGGCGACGCAGGGTTGTCCGGCAATGCGAGCAGCTTCACGGCCGAGAATCCCAACGCGCCGCAAGGCAGCCAGGTGGCCTTCGTGCAGATCACCGGCTCAGTGAGCCAGTCATTCTACATCGCGCCGGGCGTTTACGACGTGAATCTACTGGCCGCCCAGCGTGCAATCGGCCCCTCGGACCAGACAATCGAGGTGCTCGTCGACGGCCAGCTCGTCAGCACCATCACTCCCGCCGGTACGAGCTATGCGTCGTACACCAGCGGGAGCTTCGCGATCGGCACCGGCGGCAACCACACGCTCACACTTTTGGGGCAGGATCCTTTGGGCGGCGACAACACGGCCTTCGTCAACCAGGTTGCGGTGCAAAGCGTCACGGCCAACCAGCCCATCGATCCCGGCTTTGAAAGTCCCGACGAGGCCACCGGCCAGGCCGCGTACCAATACGATCCGACCGATGCGCCTTGGACGTTCAGTGGAGACGCGGGCGTGGCCGGCAATGGCAGCTCCTTCACGCTCGGAAATCCCAATTCCCCGCAAGGTAGCCAGGCGGCTTTCATTCAGGCCACCGGTTCGGCCAGCCAGATGGTCACGCTCGCCGGCGGCACCTATACAATTTCACTCGACGCGGCGAACGCGCGCCGATGTGTACCAAGCAGGCCAGACTGTCGAAGTGCTCGTCGATGGTGGGCTCGTCGGCACGATCACGCCCAGCGCACAATTATGCGATCTATTCGACCGCGACGTTCTACGAGTCGGCCGGAGCACACACCATCGAGATCCTGGGACTTGATCCACAGGGCGGCGACAACACGGCGCTCATCGACCAGGTCTCGGTTCTGGCCGTGCAGGCCAACCAGCCGCTCGATCCAGGTTTCGAGGCCCCGGCCCTCGGCTCAGGACAGTCCGCCTACCAATACGATCCAACCAGCCCGTTCTGGACGTTCAGCGGCGATGCAGGCGTGACGGGAGACAACAGTAGCGTCACGGTTGATAATCCCAACGCCCCGCAAGGCAGCCAGGTGGCCTTTATTCAAATGACCGGTTCGATAAGCCAATCATTCAATGTCGCGCCCGGCGTGTACGACCTGAATGTGCTGGCTGCTCAACGAGGTCTCGGTTCGTCACAACAGACGATCCAGGTGTTCGTAGATGGTCAACTCGTCAGCAGCATCACACCCTCCGGCACTAGTTACGCTTCGTATACCAGCGGCAGCTTCGTCATCGGCACGGGCGGAAATCACACGCTCTCGCTCGTGGGCCTCAACCCATTGGGTGGCGACAATACGGCCTTGATCGACGAGGTTTCCGTACAGAATGTCACGGCGAACCAGTTGGCCGATGCGGGCTTTGAAGGTGCATTTGCCGGTCCAGCAGCCTACGCGTATGACCCGACCGGGTCGGCCTGGGCATTCAGCGGGTTTGCTGGCGTGACCAGCAACGGGAGCGGCTTCACGGCCGAAAATCCCAGCGCGCCGCAAGGTAACCAGGTGGCCTTCATTCAAATGACCGGTTCGGCCAGCCAGTCGGTCACGCTTGCGGCCGGCACGTATTCGATCTCGCTCGATGCGGCACAGCGTGGCATCGGACCGTCGAACCAGGCGATCGGAGTGCTGGTTGACGGCACGCAGGTCAGCAGCATTACACCCACCAGCACTAACTACTCGCTCTACGCGACGACAACATTCAACGTGACGGCAGGAGCCCACACGATTGAAATCCTGGGGCTCAATCCGCAAGGTGGCGATAACACGGCGCTCATTGACCAGGTGTCGATTGTGAAAGCGCAGGCCAATCAGCCGCTCGATCCGGGCTTCGAGGCGCCGTCGCTGGGCGTGGGCTCGTCGGCCTATGCGTACGATCCGGTCGGCTCGCCTTGGGTGTTCGTCGGCTATGCGGGCGTGGCCGGCAACGGCAGCGCGTTTACGGCGGGCGGTCCTAACGCTCCGCAAGGCGGCCAGGTAGCCTTCATCCAAATGACCGGCGCATTGAGCCAGTCGGTCGTTTTCGCCGGTGGCACGTATTCGCTTTCGCTCGACGCGGCCCAGCGCGCGAATGTCTCCCAGGCGGGCCAGACGATCGAGGTGCTGGTCGACGGCATGCAGGTGAGCAGCATCACGCCGACCAGCGCAAACTACGCTGAATACGACACGGCGACCTTCACGGTTTCGTCCGGCGCTCACACCATCGAGCTGTTGGGCCTCGACCCCTACGGCGGCGACAACACGGCCTTCATTGACCAGGTGTTCCTGAATTGGGTGTAGAGACACTTCAGCCAATTCTTCGGAATCCCGGAAACTCTCCGGTTTCGGTGCCGTCGGACGTGCTTCCCCAATTGGCGATTACGGCGTCCATGCCAGCAGTTGAACTCGTTTTCCAGATGTGGGCCGACTCTTCTGGTTGCGAGCTGCTGGCATGGGTCGCGTCGAAGGCATCGCTCGTCGTCGTGTACGAGGGTGGCGTCTGAACGCTCGATCCGGTCGCGGGCAGTGCGGTGTTGATCGAATTAGCAGCGGTGCCGATGCCGGTCGCTGCGCCGGCGCCGATGGATTGATCCGCGAAGTCCTGCGAAATCAAGCTGGCCGTGGCGTAGAACGCGCCGCCGTAGACCCTGTTCCCGTTATATGAAATTGTGCCCCCCACCACGGAACTCAATCCCCAGGGATTGTACAACTCGAAGGGAGTGCTGCTCGAGGCATTGTAGTTGACCACGGCATAGGCGTGGGTTCCTTCGGAGTCACCGACGATGAGATTATCATTCGCGTTGGGGCTCGTGCCGAGAACAATCAGTTCGCCCGCGTTCCAAGCCGCGGCGATGTTGCTGGGATTGATGCTGAAATCGCTGGCCGATTTTCCGGTGATGGCCCGCAAGGCCCAGGTCGGATCGCCACCGTTCAGAGCGTTGTAAGAGTTGCTGCCCACGCTTTGAGTTGTGACAAATCCCGCTCCGTTGGCCTCGGCGTAAGCCTTTTCGGCCAAGGCCACCCACAGCACGCCGTTGGTTGCCTGATCGTAATACGTGCCACCGGAAGGGAGTTCGTTATCCACGGTGACGTTCTCGGCGACTCCGGCATTATTGTAAAAACGGACCGTGTAGAGGCTAACCACGGAGCCATTCTCTACGGCGGTGCCATCGGCGGTGAACATGCTACGAATGTCTGCCGGATCCCGCGCCGCAACTTCAGCCAGACTCGCCATCAGCCAGCAGTCGCCCATATCCCCCTGATGCACGTCCGTGAAGAGCGGCCCGCTGGCGCCGAATAGTGCGCCGCTGACCGGTGTATAAGCAGTCGCCGCCGTAGGCTCGCTCACTGTTACCGTCGAACTGGTCATGGCGCTCGCGGAATTCGAAGCGGTGGCGCCAGCCGAGTTGGAAGCGACCACTTCGAAAGAGTAGGCGGTGCCGGCACTCAGGCCGGTGACCGCGTCGCTGGTGGTCCCGCCGCCGAAACTGCCGATTTGTGTCCAGGCGCCGTTCACCATTTCATCTACCAGGTAGGTGCTGGCCACAGACACGCTGCTCCACGCCAGATTGATCTGCGATGCGGAAACCGCCGTGGCCGTGAGCGAAGCCGCGGGAGGATCTTGGGGCGTAGTGACGATCAGATCATCGATCAAGGCGGTGTTGTCGCCGCCGTGCGGATCGAGACCCAGGATTTCAATCGTGTGTGTTCCGGCGGTCGCGCTAAAGGCGGCCGACGTGTACAACGTGTAATTGATGCTGCTGGGCGTGGTCGTCGACACCGCCACATTGTCGACCAGCACCTCAATCGTCTGGTTCGACGGGCCAATGGCGCACTGCGCGGCGTCAAGCGAAATCGAATACGTCCCGGCCGAGAGTACGACCGACTGGCTTACCGAGCCGGTCATTTGAATGAAGGCCACCTGGCCACCTTGGGGCGCGTTCGGATTGTTGGCCGTGAAGCCGCTGCCGTTGCCGGCCAAGCCCGCGTAGCCGCTGAATGACCAGGACGAACCTGCCGGGTCGTACTGATAGGCCGAAGCGCCGCGCCCAGCGACGGCGTCTCGAAGCCCGGATCGAGCGGCTGGTTGGTTTGCACGGCCACGATCGACACCTGGTCGATCAGGGCCGTGTTGTCGCCGCCATGCGGATCGAGGCCCAGAATCTCGATCGTGTGCGTTCCGGCGGTTGCGCTAAAGGTCGCAGACGTGTACAGAGCGTAATTGATGCCGCCGGGAGTGATACTGCTGACCGGGACATTGTCGAACAGCACCTCGATTGTTTGGCCAGCCTGGCCAACGTTTCGTTGTGCCGCATCGAGCGAGATCGAATACGTGCCGGCCGCCATGTTGACCGATTGGCTGGTCGAGCCGGTCATTTGAATGAAGGCCGCCTGGCTACCTTGCGGCGCATTCGGATTGTTGGCCGTGAAGCCGCTCGCATTGCCGGCCAAGCCCGCGTATCCGCTGAACGTCCAGGGTGAACCGGCCGGATCGTACTGATAGGCCGAGGAGCCCACGCCCAGTGACGGCGCCCTCGAAACCCGGATCGAGCAATTGGTTGGTTTGAGCAGCTACGATCGACAGCTGGTCGATCAAGGCAGTGTTATCACCACCGTGCGGATCGAGACCCAAAATCTCAATCGTATGCGCTCCCGCGGACGCATTGAAGGTCGTCGACGTATACGACGCGTAATTGATGCTGGTAGGTGCGATCGTCGACACCGCGACATTGTCGACCAGCACCTCAATCGTCTGGTTGGACGGGCCGATGGCGCGCTGCGAGGCGTCCAAAGAAATTGAATATGTCCCGGCCGCCAGCGTGACCGACTGGCTTACCGAACCGGTCATTTGAAGGAACGCCACCTGGCTGCCTTGTGGCGCGCTGGGATTACCCAACGTGAAGGCACTTGCGTTACCGGCCAGGCCCGAATATCCGTTGAACGTCCAAGATGACCCCGCCGGGTCGTACTGGTAGGCCGAGGAACCCGCGCCGACGGACGGCGTTTCGAAGCCCGGATCAAGCGGCTGGTTCGCCGTCATCAGATCGCGTCGCTCAAGCTGCTCGAATTGCAATCGGAATTGTGCTCGCTCCCTGCGACCACGCACGGATTGCTTGGAACTGCGAAGCCGGCTGAAAAGCTTTTTTAAATTGTCGGACATGAGATGATTCTTCTCGGAGCCACATGCCCCGCATTCGCGGTCGGGGCAACTACAGTCGACGGGAGCGGGGAAGCCTCAGGCACCGGCTGTTCGATGCCTCATCTACCGGGCGAACGCCGCTGGCATTTCCCCGCCGATATGAAAGCTACTTCGATTTCTTTAAGGAAAATTGAGAAATCTGTAAGAGCTTATGCAAGCAATACTTGCGACACACGGCTTCGAGCCGGTGACCGGTCGCGGGCAGTTCCAGGCAGCCCAATTGAGGAGTCGTCGAGAAGTCGACGAAGTAGAATTCTCGCCGGAATCGGGCTGCGAAGAGGGACGCTCGGCACCGATGGCCTTGAGCGATCTGCATCAGTCGAACTGCCAGAGGGTCGCCTGGCGGCGGAAGTTGGCTTCGTCCAGGAACGCCGCTTCTCGCACCAGTTGAAACATCAAGCGCGTCTGCGGCCAACCGAAGATCGAGAGCAACTGATCAAATTGGGCCGTGGGACACGTCCCCTTGAGTTCGACGTAAATCAACTTTTCAGCTCGGTCGTACAGCACGCCATCGACCTGCCACCGGCCTTCGCCGCCGCTGGAGCTCCACACGAACGAGCCATCGGGCTCGATGAGCAGTTGCGTGAGTTGATTGAGGCCAGCGTAGGTTTCTTCGAAATTCACGGCCAGTGGAACGCCGGCCTGGCCCGGCGGAACGAGCAACGTCTCGAACCACTGGCCCGCCAACTCCAAACGGCTGCGTGCGAGCGGTTCCGGCGGCCGGGCGTGAACGTCGACCCAGAATTGATAGGTCTTCATCGTCGGCGATTGAGCAGTTGGCGTTGACGAGTGATTCCAATTACCCCTCACCCCGGCCCTTTGCCGTATGGGGAGAGGGAGACTAGCCCGGCTTGAGTTCCGCCTCGAGCCAGGCCAGGTACGCGGCATGGCCGGAGAGGATCGGCAGGGCCAGAATCTCGGGCGTGGTGTAGCTGTGATGAGCTTTAATCGCGGCTTCGACCTCAGCATACAGCTGGCTCTGGGTCTTGGCGACACATTGCCACTCTTCGGCCGTTTCGCGGCGACCTTGCCACCAATAGGTGCTGGAGATCGGACCTAGCACCTGGACACAAGCCGCCAAACGCTCGCTGACCAACACGTCTGCCAGACGCTGGGCCTCGTCGCGGCTGCCGGCGGTGGTAAGAACCTGGATAAAATCCGACATCGGGGCTTACTCCCAAAGCTCGTTGCTGCCGCCGTTTGCAACCGTCGGCCAGGGGCGGGCGGTGGCAACGGGCCGGCGAACAGTATAGGCTAATACCCTGGGACATTCACCCACGGCAATCCCTGGAAAGAGCGATGAAACAGTTCCTACGACCCGGAATCTGGTTGGCAATCGGGTTACTCGCGGCGGCCACCCCGTTGGCTGCTGAAAACTGGCCCTGCTGGCGCGGTCCACGCGGCGATGGCAGTTCGGCCGAAGGACACGTTCCCACGCAATGGAGCGGCACGGAGAACATTGCCTGGAAGGTCGAAGTGCCCGGCTTGGGACACTCGTCGCCCATCGTTTGGGAGGACAAGGTTTTCATAATTTCCTGCCTGACCGATTCACAGGAACGAGTATTGCTGAGCTTCGACCGCCGCAACGGCCGTCGGCAGTGGCAGCAGACGGTGCTCAAGGCGCCGCTCGAAGGAAAGCACACGCTCAACAGCTTCGCTTCGAGCACGCCGGCCACCGACGGCCAGCGCGTGTACATCTCGTTCCTCGACGGTGAACAGATGCTGATCGCGGCCTACGACTTCCAGGGCCGGCAATTATGGCTGGTGCGGCCGGGAGCGTTTTCGAGCAAGCATGGCTATTGCAGTTCGCCGGTGTTGTTCGAAGACAAGCTGATCGTCAACGGCGACCATGACGGCGACGCCTATATCGTGGCCCTGGATCGAGAGACCGGCAAAACGGTCTGGAAAATCGATCGCGAGAACAAGACCCGCAGCTATGTCACGCCGATCATTCGCCAGATCGAAGGGCGGCCGCAGATGATCCTTTCGGGAAGCAAGTCGGTGGCGAGTTACGACCCGCGCACGGGCGAGCGGATCTGGGTGATGGACGGCCCGACCGAGCAATTCGTGGCGTCGATGGTCGACAACGGCGAACTGGTGTTTCTCACGGCCGGCTTTCCCGACCGCCATATCCTGGCCATCCGACCGACGGGGCACGGCAACGTGACCGACACGCATGTCGTGTGGCGAACCACGGAGAACTGCTCCTACGTGCCGTCGCCAGTGATCGTGGGCGACTATTTCCTGGTCGTGGCCGACAACGGCATCGCCAGTTGCTACCAGGCCGCGACAGGCGAGCGGCAGTGGAAGGAACGTATCGGGCGGCATTACAGCGCGTCGCTGCTGGCCGCCGAAGGCCGGGCGTATTTCCTTTCGGATGACGGCGTGATGAACATCGTCAAGCCGGGTCCGAAGTACGATCTGGTTTCCAAGTGCGAGCTGGGCGAAGCGTGTTTCTCCTCGCCGGCGATCAGCCAAGGGCAAATCATCGTGCGGGCCGAGAAGCACTTGTATTGCATCGGCCAGAAGAGTGACGGCACCGCCAGCCGCTGAATTGGCCGCCAGTAAACAGTGAATTGGCAGGCAGTAATTGGCAGGCAGTAATTGGCAGGCAGTAGGGCGCCGCGAGTTGCGGGGATCATTCGCGTCTTATGGCACATCGCAGATCGCTAGGGTGGCCGATCACGCTGGGCACGGTCATGATCGTGCTGCTGGTGACGCTGATCATCGGCTGGATCCTGCTGGCGGTCGCGGCCTCGAGCTATGCCAATTATTGGTGGGGCGTGCTGGCCGTCGGCACGACCTTTCTGGTGCTGGTGCTCGTGGGCGTGGTCATGTACCTGGTGATCTCCGTCAAGGAGATCAATCTCAACCAGCGGCAGGCGAACTTCATCGACAGCGTCACGCACGAGCTGAAGTCGCCCGATCGCCTCGCTGAAGCTGTACCTGCAAACTCTGTCGCGGCGCAACGTGAACGAAACGCAGCAGGCCGATTTCGTCCGCTTCATGCTCGACGACGTCGAGCGGCTCGATACGCTGATCAATCATCTGCTCGATGCGGCCCGGCTCGACCAGGACGCGACGGCCGGCGAAATCCGCGACGTGCCGCTGACCCCGCTGTTGGAGCAATGCGCCGCCACGGCCTGCCAGCGCTACCGACTGCCCGAATCGACCGTGGTGCTCGAAGCTCGCGCCGGCCGTCGTTCGTGGGCTGGCCGATTGACTTGGAAATGATTTTTCGCAATCTGATCGACAATGCGCTTGAAGTATTCCGGAGAAACAGCCCAGGTGTCGGTCGAAACGTGGGTCAACGGCCGCGGCATGGCGGTCACCCGCGTTGCCGACAACGGGCCTGGCATCCCGGCCAAGTTGCGGCGGAAGATCTTCGGCCGATTCGTGCGGCTGGGGCAGGAGCTGGAGCGGTCGCAGGCCGGCACGGGCCTGGGATTGTTTATTGTCCGCACGCTGGTCAAACGCATGCGGGGAAATATCACGGTCCGCAGCCGGGGGGCCCAGCCCGGGACGGTTTTCGAAGTCGAATTGCCCGGCGTATTGCCCGACCCCGTAGTGCCGGCCGTTCTGGCTTCAAGCAATTCGGGGCAGATCTGTCCAGCCGGCGGCTCCGGTCGAAGGCAACCCACAGCGTGCCGGTCAAACGTCATGAAGCACATTCTGGTCGTGGAAGACGAACAGCATCTGGCTTTCGGCATCAAGTACAACCTCGAGGCCGAAGGCTTCGAGGTGAGTGTGGCCAGCGACGGGCCCACGGCGCTGCGCATGTACGAGGAAGACCCGGCCGGCATCGACTTGATGATTCTCGATCTGATGCTGCCCGGAATGAGCGGATATGCGGTCTGCGAATCGCTGCGCGAGTCGGGCTCGGATCTGCCGGTGCTGATCCTGAGCGCTCGGATCCTGCCCGAGGACCGTATTCGAGGCTTCGACGTCGGGGCCGACCAATACCTGCAAAAGCCGTTCGACTTGGACGAACTACTGAGCCGAGTTCGCAATTTGCTGGCCCGGCGTGGCCGAGCATCGGCCGCTCCGCGACGTTCGACGGTCGGCGACAAGTTCGAATTCGACGGCGCCAAGATCAACTTCGATACCTTCGAAGTCACGGTCAACGGCGAATCGCTGCGGCTGACGCACACCGAAATGAAGCTGCTGCGATACTTTATCGAAAACGAAGGTTCCGTGGTCAGCCGGGCGGAGCTGCTGGAGCACGTCTGGGGCATGACCAGCTCGCCTTCGACCAGAACGGTCGACAACTTCATCATGCGGCTGCGGAAATGTTTTGAAGTCGATCCGGCCCAGCCGCGTCATTTTCTTTCGGTGCGCGGCACGGGCTATCGATTCGTCGCCAAAGGCGACGGCGCCGCGTGACCGACAGGCCGCTACCGGCGTTACTACCGCTGTGCGCGGTGCCGAGTTGTCCGCTCGTGCGCGAAAATGCGCTAAAGCGGACATTTCCAGCCAAGAGGGATTGTGCCGATTCTCGATAAGATCACTGTGGTGCTGAAGGTGGGAGACGTTCAGCATCGCGAGATTCATCGGCCAGGCAGCCGGTCGCGGAAGCGAGGTGAGTCCTCGACCGCCTGCCCGACACGATCCGATGAACCGGCTCAGCAAACAGGATCGCCGACACGTTCAGCACAGATTTCCCGAGCGACACAGAGGCGTCGCTTCCTTCTCGGCTCACTGGGGAGCCGGCTGCTCGGGCTTTGACCGCAGAACGCACGCCGGCGATCCTGTTTCAGCCCGGTCTTCGCAACGATCTAACGCTCGGCCGTTTCGAGTCCAAGGGCGGAATGTACTTGTTGAACATTTCGGCATAATCTTCGCGGACCGGACTGAAGCAGTCCAATACCACGGCCGGACCACCGACCGCTACGGCGCGGTGCGGAACGTTCGGCGGAATCAGGAACATCGCGCCGGCCTCGCATAGTCGCGTCTCATCGCCGATCGTCAACTCCAGCCGGCCGCGGATCAGAATCCCGCCTTGCTCGTGCGGGTGAGAATGCATCGGCACTTCGGCGCCGTCGTCCATCTCCAGGTACGAAAGCATCAGGTTCTGCCCGAACGGCGTCCGCATTCGGCACCCCGGCACGGGCTCGATCGGCTCCACTTCGCGAATGTTAATGAATCCCATCGTTCAATCCTTACCGGCCATTCCTTGCCGACTCAAGCAGTGCGAGCGGTTCGCCGTAGCGGAAAAATCAGCCTTCGTCGGATGAAATCAGCGAACTGGGACGCAACCAGTAGGAGAATTCCGGCGCCGTGAATCCCTGCCGCGCGGCCTCTTGCTGTTCGTTGAGGACCATCGGGCGTGACTTACCAGCGAGGAACTGCACGTCGTATAGCTCCTGGTAGCCGGAGGTGAACTCCAGAAAACCAGTCGCTTCGCCCGTCCGTAGGTCGACCAGCGCCACGCCGCACATCAGCTTGTCGAACCGCTCCTGCACCGGAAGGCCGCCGAAGATATGCCGTTCGCGGATTTGCGACATGCCGACCAGGGCGTACGGGCCGACGAATGCCAGTCCGCGCAAATAGGCCGGGAGCGACGACGACAATGTTCGAGGTTCCGGATTTCATGTCGCAGACCCGCAACTCGCCGCGACCCGAATCGAGAAACCACAGGTGCCCATCGTACCAGCGGGGCGAATGCGGCATCGACAGCCCACGCTGCACGATCTCGCCCGAATCGACGTCGACGATCACGCCGCCATTGGCTTTGTTCGGACGCCAGCCGCCCACGGTGTCGGTTTCACCCAGCGCCGTGACGTATTTCGGCTTGCCGTTGACCATTGCCAGGCCGTTCAGGTGGCAGCGGTCTTCGGGCACGGTATCGGAAAGGAACGGTGGACGCCAACGGGGGACAAAGCTGAAGTCGTAGCTGAGATGAGCCAGGCAGCAGAAGCGAGTTGCCACGATCCACAGGCCATCCTTGCCGTAGGACAGGTCGTGGATGTTCAGATCACCCGTATAATAACTGGCTCGCGGCAGGTATAAAGCATCGTAGCGGCCAGGTTCCTGCTCCAGGAAATCGTGGGCCAGCAACGGGGCATTCGCCAGCATCCAGATCTGATGCCGGGTGGCCAAGGCCATCCGATCCCCATCAAGAGCCAGCCCCAGCGGCTTTTCGAAATGTCGCGGCAGCAGACGAACTTGTTTGCCGTCCCAACCGACCATCACCAGCTTGCCAGCCTGGTAGGTCGTGATCGCCAATGACCCGCCGGCGGTTGCCAACCAGCCCGTCATTCCCTCGGTCAAACGGCATTCCAACGGTGTGCTTGCAGATTCGGCAGCTTGCGACATCGGTTCTTTCAACAAAATTTAGAAGGTGTTTGCGATCGGGACGCCTCGGGGAGACGGGAGCCGACCGCCGTCGTATGCCCGCACATTGCAGGATTCCCCCATACGTGGCATCATAATCCCCAGCCGCCCGACCACAAGACTTGGCTCGATTTCACCAGTTCAGAACCTTTCATTTCACCCGATACAAACGGAAAAGTCAGACAAGATGACTCCCCATGTTCGGGGGTCAAAAGCTATTCGGGATCGACGACCGAGACACAGGGCACCGGACGGAGCGGCTGACACTCGAACTCAACTGCGGGCGTCCGGCGTCGCGCCACGGCTGTTGTTTGCCGAGCGGTCCGCGTAGAATCCTAGTTTTTCCTTCCTTGCCCGTGCCGGTCCTACGCTCGCCATGCGATTTCTGACCTTCATCCTGAAAAACATCGCACGGCGACGTTTTCGTTCGACGTTCACGGTGGTCGGCGTGGCGATGGCCGTCGGTGCGGTGGTGGCCCTGGTGGGAGTTTCCAGCGGCTTTCAAGAAGCATTTCTAGGCCTGTACCAGCAACGCGGCATTGATATGGTCGTGATTCGGGCCCACGTAACCGAGCGGCTCAGCAGCGCGCTAGACGAGCGGATCGAGGCCTCACTGCGTGCGATGCCCGAAGTGCGCGACGTGGCGCCCGTGCTCATGGACGTGGTCTCCTTTGAAGACGTCAATCTGATCGGCGTCACGGTCTATGGCTGGCGTCCGGGATCGGCCGGAATTTCGACGACCTGGAATTACTTGCCGGGCGCACCCTGGCATCCCGAGCGATAAACGGTGCGTCATGCTGGGCACCCTGCTGGCGAAGAACCTGGGCAAAAAGGTCGGCGATTCGGTCAACATCTACGAAGATCAGCCTTTCGAAGTCGTGGGCATCTTTCACAGCTTCAGCATGGTCGAAAACGCCAGCATGGTCGTGCCGCTGACCGAACTGCAACGCCTCACCGATCGCAAAGGCCAGGTGACCATGTTCGACATCCTGCTCAAAAACCCCGGCGACCAGGCCGCAACCACGCGACTGATCAAGGAGATCGAAGGCTTGGGCAAGGGCCTGTCGGCCAAGACCACGGACGATTATGTCAGCAGCAATACGCAAATCCGCGCCGGCGAGGCCATGGCCTGGATTACGTCGATGATCGCCTTGGTGATCGGCACCGTCGGCGTGCTCAATACGATGTTCATGTCGGTTGTCGAACGGACGCTCGAGATCGGCATTCTGCGGGCGATCGGCTGGCGGCCGTTGCGAGTACTGCACATGATTCTCATCGAGTCGCTCCTGCTGAGCCTGACCGGCGCCGTGGTCGGTACTGCGGGGGCCGTGCTGCTGTGCCGGTTCCTGAGCAAGCTGCCCGAGGCCAACGGCCTGATCACCGGCCAGATCTCGATCTCCGTGATCATGGAAGGGTTCATGATCGCACTGGCGGTCGGTTTCATCGGCGGTGGCTACCCTGCACTGCGCGGCTCCCGACTCATACCCACCGAGGCTTTGCGCCATGAATAATCCGAACCAAGAGTCGGCCATGCCGGCCCAGGCCGATCCGCCCGCATCCGCCGTGAGCAACGTGCTCATGCAGGCCGAGCACCTGTGCAAGTCGTACACCGATGGCAACGTCACGGCCGTGGCCGACGTCAACCTCACGATCCACCGTGGCGAATATCTGGCCATCATCGGCAAGAGCGGCAGCGGCAAGTCGACTCTCCTGAACTTGCTGGGCGCTCTTGATCGGCCCGATTCAGGCGAGTTGTACTTCGAAGGCCATCCACTCTCGAAATCGGCAGACCTCGATCGCTTTCGCTCGCGCAATCTCGGATTCGTGTTTCAATCTTTCCATTTGCTGCCCATCCTGACGGCCGTGGAAAATGTGCAAGTGCCGATGTTCGAGACCGACTGGACGGCCAGCCAGCGCCGCCATCGGGCCTTGGATCTGCTGGAAATCGTCGGCATGACGCACCGCGTCAACCACCTCCCCAAGAAACTCTCGGTCGGCGAGCGGCAGCGCGTAGCCATTGCCCGGTCATTGGCCAACGACCCGACTCTTCTGCTGGCCGACGAGCCCACGGGCAACCTCGATACGACCACGGCCCAGCAAATCTTCGAACTATTCGATCGGTTGCACGCAGAGCGCAAGATGACGCTAGTGCTGATTACGCATGACTTGGACCTGGCTCGTCGAGCTGGGCGGGTTGTGCGGATGCAGGATGGTCACCTGAAAGACGAAGTGATAACTGCTAAATGCTAAATGATAAATTCGGAATGCTTTCCATTTAGCGATTATCATTTAGCACTTATCATTTTCTTAGGAGCTTCTAATGATTGGTCCTCTTGTCGTGGCTCTTGCCTGCCTGTTGCCTGCGGCCAATCCGGTCTTTGACCGCTTGATGAGCGACGGGGTGCCTGTCGTGGCGGGCTCGAATCTGCGGCTTCCGCCGCCCACCATGGCCGATGGACTCGACGCGGCGGGGCAGCAGGCCGCCCTGGCTTCGGTGGCCGACGAGAACCATCCAGTCGAGGCGTTGATGCGCAATTCGGTGGTGTCGCCATTCGTGCTCAAGATCAAAAGCGATGCGGACACGACTGGCCGACACGTCGATCTCTGGTACGTGGCCCATGGCGACTTCGACAAGGTCACGGGTGAAGATTTCGTCAACCAGCAGATGAAGAAATCAGCCCAGGAAAAGAGCAGCGACGATCTGCCCAAGCAATCGATCGTGCTCAAGCCCGAGGAATTGCAGGCTCGCGGACTCACGGCCATGAAATCGGCCGACTCCAGCGAATCGTACGTACACACCACGTTCCCGCTGTTCGACCGCGTGTTCATTTCGACGTCGTCGCAGGTCGTGCAGAGCAAGACCCACGATTCGGTGCTGATTGCCGGCCTGCTCGATCCGCGCTTCGATCAGGACAAGGACTACCCGATTTTCTGGCAGCACTTGGACCGCGACGACACAGGCAAGTTGAACCTGGGTGAAAAGCAGCACTATCACAGCTTTGGTTCGTATCTGAAGATCACGCGCATGATCGAGCCAGCGGGGGCTATCTTCATCGAATGCCACGTGGCCTTCGACGAACCGGCCGGCTGGTTCAACGGAGCCAACCTGCTGCGATCGAAATTGCCGGTGCTGGTCCAGGACAGCGTCCGCAAGTTCCGCCGCGAGATTCAGTGAACGGGACCTATTCGTGCCGCAGGGCTTCGGTCGGCACGATCTGCGCACCGCGATACGCGGGGTAAGCCACGCCGACCACGCCCACCAACACGGCCAGCAGAATGCCTTGGCCGATGACCTCCCACGAGATGCGGCCCGCAATCAGTCCGCGAGTCGTAGGCAGGTCGCTCAACAGCCTGGTGAGCAGAACGGCCCCGATTGCTCCCACCACCGCGCCGACCAGGCTCATGGCCAGCGATTCGCTCAGGATCATCTTCACCACGCGGTGCTTTTTCCAGCCGATTGCCCGCAACACGCCGATTTCCCTTGTGCGCTCGAATACCGACATGAACATCGTATTCAAAACGCCCACGGCCCCGATCACCAGGGCAATTGCCGACGTGAGCCACGACATGGCATGCGCCATGCGGATCTGGGTGATCGATTGGACGTGATCCTTGGCCGACAAGGCCGTCAGCTTGAGCGGCTTGCCCTTGGCATCCTTCAGTGCGTCGATCGCGTGAACGACCCGGTCCACTTCGCCCGCATCGTTCGGATGATCGACGTCGACCGTAAAGCCGTTGACCTGATTTGGACGGCCCATGATTCGTTGCAAGTCTTCCAATGGGATGGACAGCGAGGCGTTGTCGAACAGGCTGTCGGCGTCGAAGATGCCGATCACCTTGTAATCTTCCACGTCGTATAGCTTGATGACGTCGCCCACGTGCTTGTGCAGTTGTTCAGCGAGCGTCTTGCCCAGCACGGCCACCCGTTCGTCGCCGGCTCGCATTTGCCGCCCTTCGATCATTTTCAAGTGATCGAACACCGGCGACCCCGGGAGGAGCCGCGGATCGGCACCGTGTACAGCCCTTGGTCTTCGAACGAGATCATGTCCATCAGCGACGGCACCGCGAGCGAACGCCGGGCACTTTTTCGATTTCTTTGGAGAGCTTGGCGTCGAGCGTGCTATTGATGCGCTCCTGCACGCCCGCGCGCACCACGACGATGTCGATCCCGGCGCTGCGGTACAGGTCCATGAACGAATCTTCGAATCCTCGGGAAATGCCTACCAAAGACACGACGGCGCCAACGGCGACGGCCATGGCAATGATCGTCAGTACCGACCGCATCGGCCGGCGAATCATGTTTCGCAAACTCATGGTCAACAGGGTCATGATGCAGACTCTTTGCGGCGATTATTCATTGACGAGTCGAAAACACGGCCTTCCACAATTCCATCTCCAGCCGATACGCCGAACCTGGAGTAAACTGTCGCTCGGTGGCCAGCGAACGCAGAGCGTCCGGCCAGGCCAACACAGTGCCTTGGGGCATGCGGAGCACGGCAAAAGCGTCGGGACCGGGAGTGCCGAGAGAGAACTTGCTGGCGTCAACCCGCATTTCGCAATCGGTGACGAGATTGGGCTGCATCAGGACCAAGGGCCGTACTCCCCAAACGGTAGCCGCCGGCGCCGTCCTTGTCCAGGATCCAAATCAGCGTGTAGCAGCGGCCGTCACGCGGATCCACCAGAAACGCGTAACGCAGCATGACGTGCACGTGCTGCGTGCCGCGAGCCAGGATCGTGGGCGCGTCGGCCACGGCCATCGTCGGCGACCGAGCGACCTCGAGCACCTGGTTGAGTTGCTCCTCGCTCTTCGAGAGCACGATGCCGCCGATCAAGCCCAAGTCAGCGCCCAGGCTGCGGTAGCTATCGCTGGAGACAATTATGTCTTTGTCGCGGACGCGCGTGCCGATACCGATTGCTGCCGTTGCCAGACGATATTGCGGCGGGTCGGCGTTCGGCTGCCGTTCGACTTTCAGCAGGATGGCCGTGAAGAACATGTTGACGAATCTGACCGTCATGTCGGGCACTTTGGCCACGTCGCCCGAAGTGATCTTGGGCTGACTCTTGATGACCAGTTGAGACCAGCCCGCCGGTGCGCGGTCGTCGATTCGAGTGCCGGGCGCGATTCGTGCCAGGGGATGCGGCGCAAACGGCTGATCGCTCGCCGGCGTCTGGGCCTGCGCCAGCGACGCCTGGCTCGCGATGCGCAGCAAGAGCCAACGAAATCTTTGCGGCACCTTCGCAGAGACGATCTGTGCAGCATGACCTCGCCCTCTGCGCCGCGAACGCAACGGAGCACCAACGCCCCGATGGTCGTCCATCAAATGGCGAGGTTAGCGCATGAAGTGCGAAGAGTCAACCCGCTGCCATTCGGCCATGACGGGCGAGGCTTAACGGCCGCCCATTTTTTCCAGGGTCGGCTCGGGCTGCCAGAGATACAAGAACGTCGGCAGCTTGGCCCGATCCAGTCCCGGGATGCTGAGTGGCAGCATCCCCGTCTGAAGTGGCACGTTGGGCGTGATTGCATATAGCGAATGGGCCTGATCCGTCGCGCGATGATAGATCACGACCGACGCTTGCGGTGCTCCGCCGAGTTGGCGAGCCACGGCGATCGCATCGTCCAGGTAGCCGAGCGAATCGACCAATCCCAGGTCGAGTGCCTGCCGGCCGGTGAAAACGCGTCCGTCGAAAGGCCGCCGCTCTGCGCTTCGGGCGAAAGTCGTGCGCGGTCGCTACCGTGTCGCGGAACCGCGCGTGAAATTCGTTGGCCATCGTCTGCAGCAGCTTTCGCTTGGCGCTCGTCCAGCCCGCGAATGGGAGTGCCCAGATCGATATTGTCTCCCGACTTCACGGGCGCGGGCGATGATGTTCTGCTGGGCCAAGGCGTCGGACAGATTGTAGACGTTCAGGATTACCCCGATGCCGCCGGTGATCGTCGTCGGATGGGCATGGATCTGATCGGCGGCCGTTGCCAGGTAATACGCTCCGCCCGCGCCCACGTCCATCAGACAGGCCACGATCGGTAATCCGACTGCGCGTAACGAAACTCGCTGAGATCGTGCCGCATGATGTCGCTGGCCGTTACTCCACCGCCAGGACTATTGATGCGCACCACCACGGCCCGCACGCACGGATCGCGACTGACGGCCATCAATCGCTCGCGGAACACGGCCACGGGATTATCGCCCTGCGAATACGGCCCGCTCATATCCATGTTCAGCAGCAGGCCGTCAACGTCGATCAGCGCGATCTTTAGCGAGGTCTCGGAGTCGATGCGCTCCACGGCCATCGGATACACGGGGCCGACGGGCGGCGTCTGCGGCGTGACCTTGGCATTGGCATGGATGCAGATGCCCCCCTTACACCCCACGACGGTGAGGAGCATCATCCCGAGACAAAACAAAACGAAGCGTCGCATGGCGTCCGAGCCCAAGAGGTTCCCTGCAGCCGGGGGGCGCGCATCCGTTGGCCAGCTTTGTTCAAGCGCGTTCGGATCGTTGTTCCGCACCGCCATTCCCGCGACTACCCTCGCGAGTTGGTATCGACCCGCCAAGATCGAAAAGGCGAGTTCGCGGCCCCCCTGCATGCACAGCTTTACATTCACGGAGCCGAAAGGCCGGAGTGTGCCGGATGCAACGACGGCCCGACTTTTGGAGAAGCCTGGATCGCCGGGCAGTCGATGCAAGCTAGGTGAAATACGCTGAGATTTATGTTAGCGTGATATTTGATGGCAGATAAGGATTTAGGCCCCCTGAGGGCGAACTGACGACGCCAATCGGGCGTAGGGACAATGGCCAGGCTTGGCGTCAGAGCTGTTAAGATCCTTATGGAATAGGACTTATGGGGACAGTCAACCACCCCAACCAATTTACTGACTGTCGAATGGACTCAAACCGACTTCATGGAAGGCACTTTTTGACAACACATCGGGCGAAGTCCACCTTGCCGACGTAGCAACCGAAAGGGAGATTTCGCCGGAGAATCTCGCCGAAGCGCGGGCCGCGCGATGTTGGCCCGCGACTTGCCTATCTAACTTCTCGGGCCATTCGATGAGGGGACTCCGTCTCAATCAATAGGCGTTTTACCAAGCTCGCGGCTCAATCAGCTGCCGATTCTTGTTCAACGCCTTGCGAATCCGCCGCTGCCAATTTTGGCGCTCGGCCCCTCGAATTGACCTAAGACTGCGAGAGTCAACGACTTCCATGGCTATTCATTCGAACTTTGTCCTCCCCGGAGACGGGGCCGACCTATCGCCAGGCATCGAACACCTGGTTGATTTGATCCGCTGGCGTGCCAGGAACCATCCTGATCGGGATGCATACATCTTCCTGGCCGATGGCGAGCGTGATGAACGGCGGCTGACCTTCGGCGAACTCGACCGGCAGGTCATGGCCTTGGCGGCCCGGCTCCAGGATCGCGGTCTGGCGGGCGAACGAGCCTTGCTGGTCTACGATCCGGGCCTCGATTACATCGTGTCGTTCTACGCCTGCCTGTACGCGGGCGTAGTTGCCGTGCCCGTCTATCCACCCGATCCGCTACGGCTGAACCGTGTGTTGCCGCGGCTGATGAGCATCGTGCCGCCAGGCCGACGCTCGGGTAATTCTCTCAACGACGGAAATCCTGGGTTGGAGCGGCCACTTCTTTGCCCAGGCTCCGGAAGTCGAGCATGTGCTGGCAACCGACAACCTGGTCGGGCCCGGCGATGAACTGCGCTGGATCGCGCCGGGGATCGGCAGCGAAAGCCTGGCCTTTCTGCAATACACCTCCGGTTCGTGCGGCGACCCGAAAGGCGTCATCCTCACGCACGGCAACTTGCTCTCGAATCTCGAGCAAATGGGCCGCATGCACCACGAAGGCGCCAGCGCCGTCCTATGGCTCCCCCCGTACCACGACATGGGACTGATCGGCGGCATTCTGCTGCTGGCCTATCGCGGCTGCCCGATGGTCATCATGTCGCCGCTGTCGTTCGTGCAGCGTCCGATGCGCTGGTTGGAAGCCATTTCGCGCTATCGGGCCACGTCGTCAGGCAGCCCCAACTTCGGCTACGAACTTTGCGTCAAGCGGTTCGACCCGGCCGAATGCGAAGGGCTCGATCTCAGCTCGTGGCGCCTGGCCTGCAATGGCTCGGAACCGATTCGAGCCGACACCATCCAGCGCTTCTACGAAACATTCCGCCCCTACGGCCTGCGGCGCGAGACGTTCTGCCCCTGCTACGGCATGGCCGAAGCAACATTGATGGTAAGCTGCGCTCTGCTGGCTGAGCCCCCTGTGGTGCGCTCGTTCGACTCCGGTGAGTTGGAACACAATCGTGTGCGGCTCGTGCCGCGCCATCATCCCCAGGCTTTGGCGCTGGTCTCCAGCGGCCAGCCGGTCGAGTACGAACAGGTGCTGATCGTCGATCCCGAAAGTCGCCTGGAATGCCCGCCCGGCTTGGTGGGCGAGATTTGGGTCAGCGGTCCCAACGTAGCTCAAGGCTATTGGAGCCGGCCGGAAGAATCACAGCATACCTTTGCCGCGCAGTTGGCCGATGGCGACGACAGCACCTACCTGCGGACCGGCGACCTGGGCTTTCTGCTCGACGACGAACTGTTCGTCACCGGTCGCATCAAAGATCTGATCATCGTTGCCGGCCGCAACCATTACCCGCAGGACATCGAACGTACGGTCGAACAGGTTCACGCTTCCCTTAAGCACGACGGCGGGGCCGTGTTTGCCTTGGACGTCGAAGGCGAAGAGCGCGTAGTCATCGTCCACGAAGTCGTGCGACCGCGCAAGTTGAACCTCGACGAATTGATCGAGCAAATTCGCCGCAGTGTCGCCGAGTTGCATGAGGTGCCCGTCCACGCGGTCGTGCTGATTCAGTCGGGCAGTATTCCCAAGACGTCGAGCGGCAAGATTCAGCGTCAATCCTGCAAGCAAATGTTTCTCTCCGGAGATCTGCTGGTGCTGGCCCAATGGCGGGCCGACGCATCGGGCCCGACGCGGCCGAGCCGACGGCCTACGAGCCACCCTCCACCAGCAGCGAAGAACTTCTGGCCGGCTTGTGGAGCGAAGTATTGGGCGTGGCCCAGCCGGGCCGCCACGACAACTTCTTCCAGTACGGCGGCCATTCGCTGCTGGCCACCCAGTTGATGACCCGCATCAGCAGCCGTCTGGGACGTCGAGTTGCCGCTGGCGACGCTATTCGAAGCTCCGACGCTGGCCGGCCTGGCCGAGCGAATCGATCTGCGCAGGCCCATTCGGCAACCGACAACCACGATCTCGCGACATCGCCCGGGCAATTCCGCCGCTGCTGCCCGCTGACCGGCAACACCCGTTGCCGCTGTCGTTCGCCCAGCAGCGGCTGTGGTTCCTCGATCAATTGGAGCCCGGCAATCCGTTCTACAACCTGCCCACGGCCGCGCGGCTCAAGGGAGCTTTGGACGTCGAAGCCCTGCGGCTGAGCTTGAACGAAATCGTACGGCGGCACGAGTCGTCTCGCACGATCTTCCCTGTCAGTGCCGGCCAACCAAGGCAAGAGATTGTTCCGCCGGCTCCCTGGCGCTGGCGACGTCGACCTGCGACGACTTGAGCCCCACGGCACGCGAAAGCGAATTGCGCCGGCAATTGACGGCCGAAGCCGCACTGCCGTTCGACCTGGCCCACGGCCCGCTCGTTCGGGCCACATTGTTCCGCCTGGCCGATGACGAGCACGTGCTGCTGCTGTGCATGCACCACATCATCGCCGACGGTTGGTCGCTGGGCGTTTGGTTCGCGAATTGTCGGCCCTGTACGATGCGCTGCGTCAAGGTCGCCCATCGCCCTTGGCCGAGCCCGTCGTGCAATACGCCGACTTTGCCATTTGGCAACGTGCGTGGCTCGACGATGCACGACTCGAACCGCATCTGGTTTATTGGCAACAGCGACTGGCCGGCGCCGCGCGCCTTGGAGTTGCCGACCGATCATCCGCGGCCAACGCAGCCAACGTTTGCCGGGTCGATCGAATCGCGAGTCTTGCCCGCCGATGTCAGTGGCCGACTGCAATCAACCAGCCAGGCCGAAGGCGTGACGCTGTTCATGTTCCTGCTGGCGGCTCTTGATGCCGTGCTGCATCGCTACACGGGCCAGGACGACCTGGTGGTCGGCGCACCGATCGCCGGCCGCGATCGTCAACAGTTGGAAAACCTGGTCGGCTTCTTTACTAACACGCTGGTGCTGCGGGCGGACCTGGCCGGCGATCCCACCTTCCGCGAGCTGTTGGGCCGCGTCAAGCAAACCACGCTCGATGCCTACACGCATCAGTTGGTGCCGTTCGATAAACTCGTCGAGCGAATTGAGCCCGGTCGCAACCGGCAGCGATCACCACTGTTCCAAGTGGCCTTGGTGTTGGAAAATGCCCCGTTGCAACTCGATGTGGCCGGTGCGATGCAGATTCAACCGCTGCTCGTCGACAACGGCACGGCCAAGTACGACCTGACCATTTATTGCTGGCCGCGCCCTGACGGAATCGAGCTAGTGGCCGAGTATAGTACCGAGTTCTTTGAGCGCGCCACGATCGTGCGACTTCCTGGCCGGGCTGGAAATGCTGCTGACCGCGGCGGCCTCGCGTCCCACGTTGCGGCTCTCGGAGTTGCCCCTGGCAAGCGACGCCGACCGGCGACAATTACTGTTGAATTGGAACGATACCCGGCGGCCGTTCCCCGAGAATCAAACCTTGAGCGAATTGCTCGCCGAGCAAGTCGCCCGCACGCCCCAGGCCGTCGCAGTGTGCGATGCCAATGGCACGCTCACGTATGCCGAACTCGACCACCGCGCCAATCAACTGGCGCATTACCTGCGGAACTTGGGTGTCGGTCCGAATACGCTGGTCGGGTTGTGCGTCCAGCGTTCGAGCCGCATGCTTGTCGGGCTGTTAGGCATTCTCAAGGCCGGCGGCGCCTATGTGCCGCTCGACCCGGCCTACCCGTGCAACGGTTGGCCCACATGCTCGACGACGCCCAGGTTCGCGTGCTGGTCACCGCGGCAGCCTGCTCGATCAACTGCCGCCGCACGAGGCCGAAGAAGTTTTGCTGGATGGTGATTGGGAAGCAATTTCGTTGGAGTCGGGCGATTCCGCCGCCGCCGACCGCTCGACCTACGGACCTGGCCTATACGATTTACACCTCTGGTTCGACCGGCAAGCCCAAGGGCGTCGAGATCACGCATCGGGCGCTGGTGAACTTTCTCTGGTCGTTCCGCGACGAACCGGGGTGGCGGCAGACGACGTGCTGGTGGCTGTTACGACCTTGTCGTTCGACATCGCGGCATTGGAGATGTTTCTGCCGTTGGTGGTTGGGCCGGCTGGTCATCGCCCCGCGTGAAACGGCCGTCGATGGTCAGGCCTTGGCGGCGCTACTCGACGAGTCGAAAGCAACCGTGATGCAAGCCACGCCGGCCACCTGGCGGCTATTGATCGCGGCCGGATGGCGACCGCGATCGCGATTCAAGATTCTCTGTGGGGGCGAAGCACTCTCGCCGGCGCTGGCCCGCGAATTGGCCGAGCGCTGCGATAGCTTGTGGAACGTCTATGGCCCGACGGAAACCACGATCTGGTCGACGGTCTACGAAGTCCGTGCCCAGCGGACGCTTGCCGGCCTGAAGCCGTGTCGATCGGCCGGCCGATCGCCAACACCGAGATTTACATTTTGGATCCGCATTGGAACCTCACGCCGGTTGGTGTGCCGGGCGAACTTTATATTGGCGGGGCGGGTCTGGCCCGCGGTTATCGCAATCGGCCCGAGTTGACAGCCGAGAAGTTCGTGCCCCATCCGTTCAGCTCCGATCCCGAAGCCCGGCTGTATCGCACCGGAGACCAGGCCCGTGGCTGGCCGACGGCACGCTCGAATTCCTGGGCCGCATCGATCACCAGATCAAGATCCGCGGTTATCGCGTCGAGCTGGGTGAGATCGAAAGCGTGCTCGCGCGTCATCCGGCCGTGGGCGAGGCGCGGTGGTGCTGCGAGAAGACTCGCCAGGCGAGGCTCGATTGGTAGCTTATTTCGCACCGCGCGACGGGGAAACCGCCGACTCCGCAACGCTGCGCCGATTGTGCAGGAGCATCTGCCGGACTACATGGTTCCGGCCCTGTTCGTGCGGCTCGACCAATTGCCCCATACGCCCAATGGCAAGCTCGATCGCCGAGCGCTCCTGCGCCCGACGCAACGCTCGCCGAGGCTTCGGTCGAATTCGTCCCTCCGGCAAGC
>CAVQAC010000011.1:0-240185 GCA_963710365.1 uncultured Planctomycetales bacterium | reverse complement strand
CGAGTTCTTCGCACCAGAAATCTTGATCGTCCCAAGCAGGGGATTGCCCCCACGAATAACAAACTTGTCCATCACCCCAGTGTAGATGCGACAGCAATGAGGAAAACCCACGCCCACCGGGAGTATCCCCGCAAGCACCGCTTGATACCCACCGAAGGTCTCGATGCCTGGGGCCTTTACCCTGAACCCTGGGCCCTAAACCCCGACCCCCTCTTACAGCTCCAGCCGCGAATCCTCAATAGCCAGCCGCACATTCCCATCCGACTTCTGCAGTCGCCGCACGGCCTCCATCTTGTCCACGTTGGCCTTCAGCATCACCACCGCAATCGGAATCGACTTGCCCGCCGACTTGATCGTCCGAATCGCCGTCTCGCGGTCGATGTCGCACACCTTCATCAGCACCCGAATCCCGCGCTCCACCAGCTTCGCGTTCTTCATGTGCACGTTCACCATCAGGTTGTCGTAGACGTAGCCCAGCCGCGTCATCGCCCCCGTGGTAATCATGTTCAAGATCATCTTCTGCGCAGTCGACGCCTTCATGCGCGTCGAGCCCGACACGATCTCCGGCCCAACCTCCGCCAGAATCGTAATGTCCACCACCTGCGACAAATCCGAGTTCGCATTGCACGTAATCGCGGCCGTCTTCGCTCCGCAAGCCCGCGCATACTCGGTCGCGCCCACCACATAAGGAGTCCGCCCGGAAGCCGAAACCCCAATCACAATGTCCTTGCGCGTAGGCCGCCGCCGGGCAATATCCCTCTGCCCCAGCTCCGGCGAATCCTCATTCACATCGCTCGCGCTGGCCAGCGCCTTCGGCCCGCCCGCCATAATGTACTGCACCTGCTGCGGAGCCGTCGAAAACGTCGGCGGACACTCACTCGCATCCAGCGCCGAGATCCTCCCCGACGATCCCGCACCCACATAAATCAGCCGTCCGCCGTCGCGCAACGACCGCGCCACCGTATCAATCACCAACGCAATCTCCGGCAGCGCTTTCTTAACCGCAGCCGCAATCTTAGCGTCTTCGTGATTGATAATCCGCGCAATTTCAATAGCGGATTTGGTATCGAGACCCTCGGATGCCTCGTTGGGTCGCTCTGTGGGGAGGTTTTCGAGATCGGAAACAGTCCGTGCAAACGGCTGTTCAATCGGAGATGAGGGCATGGTCAGCGTTGACATGGCAAATAGGTCACCACCTTCATTCTACTGCATTGGGCTGTGCTGCGTCGCACGTCCCGTATCATTCCAGCTTCCCCCCGGGTGCAAAACCCGTCCAAAACAACCTCCCTCGACTGGCACAAAACGGGCGACTTGTACAAAACTGGCCCCCGCCCTCATCCACGCCAGGGCTCCCGCGTATCATCTTGACGAGGATTCGTCTAAGAATGAGTACTATCTCCCGCGCCATCCGCCGCCTGCTCCCCGCCGCCGCACTCCTCACCACCGCCCTCACGCTCTCCGCCCAAACCCCCACCCTCCAGCAGCGCCTCCAGCAACTCACCGCCGCCCGCGCCTCCGCCGGCCTCGGCCACACCGCCCTCTATGCCATAAACCTCAACACCCACGCCGCAGTAGGCGTCGACGCCAACCTCCCTGTCCAGACCGCCTCCGTCATCAAGCTCGCCATCCTCTACCACGCCATGGTCCAGGTCCGCGAAGGCAAAGCCCGCTGGGACGAGCCCATCACCCTCCACCCCAACGAAGCCGTCAACGGCTCCGGCCTCCTCATGTTCCTCGACACGCCCGTCACCCTCACCCTCAAAGACGTCCTCACCATGATGGTGATCGTCAGCGACAACACCGCCACCAACCTCGCTATCGACCGCTTCGGCATCGACCCCGTCAACGCCCGAGTCCAGGCCCTCGGCCTCGAAAACACCCATCTCTACAAGAAGGTCATGAAACCCGCCACCGGCCCCATGCCCGCCGACCAGCCCAAATTCGGCCTCGGCAAGACCACCCCCCGCGAGATGGCCTATCTCATGGAAGCCATCGGCCTCTGCCACCTCCACCAGCAGGGAACCGCCACCACCCCCGGCGCCGCGCGCTTCGCCCCCACCGACGACCAGGACCGCGCCGTCTGCTCCGTCGCCCTCAACATGCTCAAGAACCAGTTCTACCGCGAGACCATCCCTCGCTACCTCGAGGCCGTCGACACCAGCGAGAACGGCACCGCCATCGCCAGCAAAACCGGCTCGCTCGACGCCGTCCGCAACGACGTCGCCATCGTCATGGGCAAGTCCGGCCCCATGGTCCTCTCCATCTTCACCTACGACAACAAGGACCACGGCTGGACTGTCGACAACGAAGCCGAAGTCTTCCTCGCCAAGCTCGGCAAAGTCATCGTAGATACCTGGAGCCCCGCCGGCCTCGACGGCAAAAACCTAATCCCCGGCCTCGGCCTCCCCGACACCACCACCATCCCCTCGCCCCCCACCCCCTAATGCTCGGCTACGAACCCCGGGTGCCCCAGGTCTCGATTTTGAGACCTGGGTTCGCAGCATTCCCCCGGGTGCCCGATTCATACACCGTGTACCCCATCCGTACGCGCGTTTGCGGACGGGTGGGATGACGAACCCAATAGCAGCCACCCACCAATGCACCCACAACCGCGCCTCTTTCGTCTAATCTCATAGCAGCTGTGTTTCACCGGCTCAGCACCTCCACCGCCACCGAGGCTCCCAGAACTTGCCCGATCTACAACAACCCCACCCCGCACCAGAGGCCGAGCAGCCCACCGCGCCCCAGGCCGCACTCACCCCACCACCCGACCCCGCCGTACCCGCGCCCCAGTTCCGCTCCGGCGCAACCCTCCCGCCCGCGCCTCACCCCGAGCCCACCGGCTGGCGCTCCTGGTCGCGCGACATCCTCGCCTCCATCGCCATCTCGCTCTTCATCATCCTCTTCCTCTACCAGCCAGTCCGCGTCGAAGGCACCAGTATGCTCCCGCGCCTGCAGGATCAGGATCGCCTCTTCATCAACAAGTTCGCCTATCGCTTCGAGTCCATCCACCGCGGCGACGTCGTCGTCTTCCTCTACCCCGGCGACCACACCAAGAGCTACATCAAGCGCGTCATCGCCCTCCCCGGCGACACCCTCCGCATCGACCACGGCGCCGTCTACGTCAACGACCACCTCGTCCGCGAACCCTACGTCCCCAACCGCTTCCGCGACGAGCGCTCCGAGCCCGAACGCACCATCCCCGCCGGCGACTTCTGGGTCATGGGCGACCACCGCAACATCTCCAGCGACAGCCGCGACTTCGGCCCCGTCCCCCGCGCCCTCATCTACGGCAAAGCCGCCTTCGTCTACTGGCCCATGGACCAGACCGGCGTAGTCCACTAGTTTTTCGTTACCCACAAATCGGGTGCCCCAGGTCTCGCTTCTGAGACCTGGGCCGGGCGGTCCCCTACTCATACTTCACCATATTCGCGAACCTAGTAGGCACCAGGCTCGCCGCACCTCAGCATCCACAAAGATTTCGCTTGACCCCATTCACAAGTTCTCTCATGCTGTTAGCCACTCGAGGTGTGCTCCATCGTGACGCAGGACGACCGCTCTTCCTTCCTCCTTCCTTTTTCCATCCTTGGGATCCTCCTCATGATCGGCATGATCGTGGGTGGCCTTCTCCTGGGCACCAAGCTCCGCGACTTCAAGCGGGCAGACCGCTATGTCGAGGTCAAAGGCCTCGTCGAACGCACCGTAAAGTCCGACAGCGCGACCTGGCCGCTCAGCTTTAGCGAAGCAGGGGACAGCCTTCCCGAAACATTCGCCGCAAGCGAAAAAGATAAAGCGGCCGTGCTCCAGTTCTTGAATGCCCAGGGTTTTGCCGCCCCCGCCATCACGCTCGGTAGTGTCTCCGTCACGGATCGTTCCCTCAATCAGTACAACAACAACACGCACGGACCCCGCTTCGTCGTCGAGCAGACCATCACAGTGCAAAGCAATGATGTAGACAAAGTCGCCGCTGCAAACGCAAAGACCTCCGACCTGATCCGGTCCGGCGTTGTGCTCCAGTCCGGACAGGGCCAGGGTTCAGGGGTTGTCTACAAGTTCAACGGCCTGAACGCCCTCAAACCCGACATGATCACCGAAGCTACCCGCAATGCCCGCGCGTCAGCCGACCGCTTCGCTGCCGACTCAGGCTCTCAGGTCGGCTCCATTCGTGATGCCAATCAGGGAGTCTTCTCCATATCGGCGGCCAACGCCGGCTCGAGCACCGGCGAAGAAGGAGGCTACAGCTCCGACCAGCAGGCCGAAGCCAGCATCATGAAGAAAGTCCGCGTTGTCTCGACTATCGACTATTACCTGGTCAACTAACGCCAACTCCACGCTGCCGCGCGCTCACACCGTCCGCACGGTCCTCTGCTACTGGTAGTGCACAATATTTGCGAACGTAGTCGGCACCAAACTAGCCCCACCCACCAGCGCCCCATCAATCTCCGACTGCGCCATCAGCGGCCGCAATATTCTCCGGCTTCACCGACCCCCCATACAGAATCCGCGTCCGCTCCGCCGTCTCCAGGCCACAGCAATGCGCCAGCTCCTGCCGAATAATCCCATGCGCCTGCGCCGCCACATCCGGGCTCGCCGTCGACCCCGTCCCAATCGCCCAGATCGGCTCATACGCCACCACCAGCCGCCGCGCCTCGCTCGCCGAAATATTCCTCAGCGCCGTCCGCACCTGCGTCCGCAGCACATCCGCCGTCCGCAAATCCTCGCGCTCCGCCAGCATCTCGCCAAAGCAAACAATCGGCGTGATCCCATGATTGATCGCGGCCTTCAACTTCAAATTCACGCGCTCATACGTCTCGCTGAAATAAAGCCGCGGCTCCGAGTGCCCCAGCAGCACATGCCGGCACCCAATCGACACCAGCATCGTAGGCGACGTCTGCCCCGTATACGGCCCCTCGTTCAGCCAATGCATATTCTGCGCGCCCGCCCGCACGTTCGTCCCCACCGAAGCCTCAATCACATACCCCAGCGAGCTCATCGTAGGGAACAGCAGAATCTCATCCCGCTCATGCCCCTCCACCAGCGGAAGAAACGCATCCAGAAACGCCAGCGACTCCTTCGGCGTCTTGTACATCTTCCAATTTCCAGCAATCACCGGCTTACGCATCCACACTCCTGGTACACGTGAAAAGAAAGTATGTGCGCGCCACAACGACTGGCAAGTCACCTCGCTCGCCTATCGCACACTACTTCTCCGTCAGCGCCGCAACCCCCGGCAACGTCTTCCCCTCAAGGAACTCCAGGCTCGCACCACCACCTGTTGAGATGTGCGTGATCTTGTCCGCGACTCCAGAATTATGCAGCGCCGCCACCGAATCCCCACCCCCCACAATCGTGATCGCATCCTCGTTCTTCGCCAGCGCCTTCGCAATCGCGTTCGTCCCCTTCGCAAATCGCGGAAACTCCGCCACGCCCATCGGCCCATTCCACACAATCGTCGCCGCCTCCGCAATCTCTTCCGCGAACAGCTTCACCGTAGCCGGCCCGATATCCAGCGCCATCCACTCAGCAGGGAAGGGCCCATCGCCCGAGAACAACTGCGTCTTCGCATCCGGCCGCAAACTTGTCAGCCAGGCAATGATCCACCGGCAGCAGAAACTTCACGCCCCGCTCCTCCGCCTTCTTCATCGCCGCCTTCGCCACCTCAATCTTGTCCACCTCCACCAGCGACTTGCCCGTAGTCTGCCCCTTCGCATTCAGAAACGTGTACGTCATCCCGCCGCCAATCAGCAGCGAATCCACGCGATCCAGCAGCGCATTGATCACCTCAATCTTGTCCGACACCTTCGCCCCGCCAATGATCGCCACAAACGGCCGGAACGGCTCCGTCACCGCCTTGCCCAGGTACGTCAGCTCCTTCTCCATCAACAATCCCGCCGCCGACTGCTCCACAAAATGCGTGATCCCCTCAGTCGACGCATGCGCCCGATGCGCCGCCCCGAACGCGTCATTCACATACACATCGCACAGCTTCGCCAGCTGCTTCGCAAACCCCGGATCATTCACCTCTTCGCCCGCATGAAAGCGCAGGTTCTCCAGCAGCAGCGTCTGCCCCGGCTCAAGATTATCCGCCATCTCTTCCGCCACCGGCCCCACGCAGTCCGGAGCGAACGCCACATTCTCATCGGCATCCAGCACGCCATCCAGCAGCATCCGCAGCCGCGCCACCACCGGCTTCAGGCTCATCGCATCCACCTTCTTGCCCTTCGGCCGACCCAGGTGCGCGGCAAGAATCACCTTCGCCTTGCGCCGCAGCGCATACTCAATCGTCGGTATCGTCTCGCGGATGCGCGTGTCATCCGTAATCGTGCCCTCTTTCGAGAGCGGCACATTGAAGTCCACGCGTATGAAGACACGCTTGCCAGTGAGATCGAGATCACGAATCGATAGCTTTGACATTGCCAGAAGGATAAATGAACCAGATGTAATTGAATAGCAAACAGCCCTGCCCGATCCCGCGAACTCCTCGCGAGAACCCATGAGGCCGTCTGTGGAAATCACTCAGCGCTTTCACTACAGCTTCACCGTCACCGCCTTCACCTCGGTGTAATTGTTCAACACCTCCGCCCCCATCTCGCGTCCCCATCCCGACTGCTTATACCCGCCAAACGGCAGCGCCGCGTCGAACACGTTGTGACAGTTCACCCACACCGTGCCTGCCTTAATCCGCCGCGCCATCTTGTGCGCCGCAGAAATATCCCGCGTCCACACACTAGCCGCCAGCCCATAGATCGTGTCATTCGCCTGCGCCGCCAGCCGATCAAGATCAGCGTCCGTAGCAAAGCTCTGCGCCACCACCACCGGCCCAAAGATCTCCTCGTCCACAACCTTCATCCCCGGCTTCACACCCGCCATCACCGTAGGCTCCACAAAATATCCGCGCCCTTCATGTTCTTTTCCGCCAGCAACAAACTTCGCACCCTGCTCGCGTCCGCTCTTCAGAAACCCATTCACGCGCGCAAACTGCTCATCGCTCACCAGCGGCCCCATCTCGGTCGACGGATCCAGCCCCTCGCCAATCTTGATCTTCCCCGCAATGTCGCTCACGCCGCTCACCACGCGATCGAACACGCTCTCATGCGCAAACAGCCGCGAGCCCGCGCAGCAACACTGACCCTGGTTGAAGAAGATCGCCGAAGCCGCGCCCGCAATCGCCGCATCCATATCCGCATCCGGAAAAATAATCGCCGGACTCTTTCCACCCAGCTCCAGCGTCACCTTCTTCAGATTTCCAGTAGCCGCCTTCGCAATCAGCTTGCCCACTTCCGTCGACCCGGTGAACGCAACCTTATCCACCAAATCATGCGCCGCCAGCGGAGCCCCGCAAGCCTCGCCAAATCCCGTCAGCACATTCACGACGCCGGCAGGGAAGCCCGCCTCCTCAATCAACTGCGCCAGCCGCAACCCCGTCAGCGGAGTCTGCTCCGCCAGCTTCAACACGACCGTACATCCCACCGCCAACGCCGGCCCCAGCTTCCACGCCGCCATCAGCAGCGGAAAGTTCCACGGAATAATCTGCGCGACAACCCCAATCGGTTCCCGCACCGTATAGCTCAGAAAATCATTGCCAGCCGACAGCGGAATCGTCGACCCCAGCGTCTTCGTCGCCCACCCCGACATATACCGAAACAAGTCCACGGCCAGCGGCAAATCCGCCACCCGCGCAATCGAAACCGGCTTGCCATTATCCAGCGACTCCAGCTCGGCAAACTCCTCCGTATGCTGCTCCAACAAATCCGCCAGCCGATACAACAACTGCCCGCGCTTCGACGGCGACATCTCCCGCCACGCGCCGCCATCGAACGCCCGCCGCGCCGCCCGCACCGCGCGATCCACGTCCACGTGGTCGCCCTCAGGAACCTGGCAGATCTCCTCGCCCGTCGCCGGGTTATAGACAGGGAAAGTCTTTCCCGCCGAAGCCGGCGTGAACTTTCCGTCGATATACATCTTGTGTTCGCTGGTTACAAAAGCCGAGGCAGCGGCGCCCAAACGGGAGTCGACGATAGGGGAAGTAGCAGTGGCCATGGGAGTGGCTCCTTGGATAGCCGCCGACGCCAGTTCACCCTCAGCGCCAGCCGCCGTTTGACGAACGCCAAAACTCTAGCACCACCCACCCACCCTTGTCCTTAGAGCGCACCAACCGGTAGTGGCTCAGTTTGGATTTTGCGGAGTTTGGAAATCTAGTTAGTCTTATTCGGTAGGTCTGCTAATTTGACTTCCGAAACTCGACATAGACCAAGATGCACCAGGCAACCGCCTGAACAGCATAGTAGATTGAACATTTGATCCTGCTCATCGTTTTCCCGTCGGCTAAGGACTGCGGATACTTTCGCCAGATGCCCACACATAGTGTTGCGCCGAGGACGCCGAAGCAGCAAAGGCGGATTTGGTTTGTATCCGGGTGATACATGTCGGCCATTCTCTCAGGCTCTAACGATGAGCCGCAAGGCTGCCGATTTCAAACTGAGGCACTACCCAACAACCCCTTTGCTCCCAACCAACCGCACCTACCCCACCACAGCCTCCGCCTCAATCTCCACCCGCCACTTAGGATTCAGCAGCGCCGCCACCACCATCGTAGCCGCCGGCCGAATCTCCCCAAACACCTCGCCATGCGCCCGCCCAATCTCCTCCCAATCCTCCGCCCGCGCAATAAACATCCGAGTCCGCACCACGTCCTCAAACCGCGCTCCCGCCTGCCTCAACGCGCCTTCGATAATCCCCAGCACCACCCGCGTCTGTTCCGCAGCGCCCAACTCTTCCGCACCCACCGGCCCTGTACCCGACACGTGCACCACGTTCCCAATCCGCACCGCCCGCGAAAACCCAATCACCGCCTCATACGGCGACGTCCCCGCAATATTCGTCCGCTTCATCTCCGCGCTCATGCACCCTATGTTATTCCCCCTACCGACGACCCGGCCACACCTGCGCTATCATCTCCAGAACCCCGAGGTCTTCACCGCATGTGCTTTTCCGCAACCGCGAACTTTGTCGGCAGTGGCGTCCTAGCCGCCGTAGGCGTCGTCACCTTAACCAAGGTCAAGCACCGTCGCGAGCTGCTCTTCGCCTCGCTCCCCACCCTCTTCGCCATCCACCAGTTCATCGAAGGCTTCGTCTGGCTAGGCCTCGACGGCTACGTCTCCCAGACCACCCTGCACAACATGGGCGCCGCCTTCATGCTCTACGCCCAGGGACTCCTCCCGTTCCTCATCCCGCTCAGCGTCATGCTCTTCGAAGCCACCGCCAAAAATCGCAACCGCATGTGGCCCTTCCTGATCATCGGAACCGGAACCACGCTCTACATGCTCTGGGCTCTGATCGCGTACCCCACCCACATCTACGTCAAAGCCAACAGCATCGTCTACATCAACGACGCCACCAACAACACCACCCTCGCCATCCTCTACGTCATCGCCACCTGCGGCTCGCTCTTCTTCTCCAAGGTCAAGGACATGGTCCTCTTCGGCGCCGCCAACCTCACCATCCTGCTGGTCGTGATGGCATTCAAGCGCTACGCCTTCACGAGCCTCTGGTGCGCCTACGCGGCCATCGCCAGCATCATCATCCTGGCCTACTTCTGGAAGTCCGCCGGCATCCGCCCCTTCAAATACGTCACCGCCCTCTGATCTTCAGCTCCCACAGAGCTCAATGAGGGGATGCCGGGCAGGGGTAGGACTTCGACATCGCTAGATGTATAACATCGTAGCCCGGTAAATCTAATTTATCTGGATGGTCTTCGAGCCACTTTACTAAGACCCTAATGAGTTGAGGCCACGAAGCATCCTTCGGAACACAATAGCCGACGAGCCCCAACGCCTTTGCCCCACGAGCCTGCGCTTCTGCGGTCTGCCAAATCAAGTCGGCGTCCATGGCCCCCTGAACAAAGCCAAGACAATAAAAACCATCAGACCATTCTTCATTACTGAGTTTCGGTGATGTCTCGCTCATATTCTGTTCAGCATGGCACTTAGTCAGAAGCATATTTCCGTCTACTGTACTAAGACGTCTTGACTGTGCCAGGCATGCGTTACAGAGCAAAATGGCGGCTGCGAATAGAAGTAATTTCTTCATCGCAGGAGTCTATCGAACAGTGCCAGCTGTGTGAATAACCAAAGACGAAAGCCCTACAGCCCGTTCAATCTCGATACGTTTGGGGCGTCCTTCGCGGAAGCATCAACCTACATGCCAAAAGCATCCGCACCCTCCAACTCTATTGACAAGCCTTATTGGTGCCTTTCGCAGGGAAGGTTTAAACCTCAGTCGAGGATTTACCGTGGCGCAAAGGATTCAGGCCACTCCACTCGCTGATCACGGTCTTGGAGCCATCGGGATTACGGATGTACTTGCAGAAAGGCCCGTCGCGCATATCGCCGACGGTCGAGGGTAATATAGGGACATACCTGGGGATTCCAGACCTTCAAATTGCCAATCCGAGTAGTGTAGTCGATCTGCTTCAGAATCACCGGCATGGGCCACTGCCATCTTTTCATGACCTGGAAGAACTTTGCTACGATGGTTGAAGCAACCGCCTTGGGATAGAATTCGCAGACTCGAGCCACCAAAATAGCCCACACCACACCACCAGGAAATCCGTAAATGTTTCCAGCGATTCCCCGACGCGAACTCCATAATTTAATTGCACGAAGGGCGGCTCTGAAGACACCTAGCTCCGGGACCAAACTGAGCATTTCCTCTGCTACTCGAACACCATTTAATTGACGAACTTCTTGATCTGTTAAACCTCGCAAAAGATCTGGGGTTGTCATGACGAGATCTTTCTTGATTTGGTTGTGGATAGCAATTCGGCCAAAAAGCAAGTCGAGATCGACTCCATTGTACTTCAGAGTTATGATAGGTGCAAAGGCGTCCGGCTTGAGCGTGAGTTCGGTGATTGAGCCTTCAGGTGCCATTTTTTGGAGAATCTCGGGGAATGTGGCAAAGAAATCTTCGATGGTTATGTTCGATGGACAAACAACCAAGGTGTCAATATCCGAGCCTGGTCCTATGACACCAAGCTTAAAACTTCCAAAGGTCACAATTTTCCCGCCTAGGCTCTTGACAAGACTGTCGGATAAACCCTGCGCCTTCCCAACATGTCTAATGAACTCTTCGGCGATTTGTTGGAAGGGAGTTGAGGACGGTCAATCTAAAAGAAATATAGTATCAGCAGACTGCACCCCATCCATCGCCAACAGTATGAGGGGAGGAGAAAATAATGTAGGGTGACGAGTAACATACCTCTTGTTAGTTTCTATTGCACTTTCGTAGTTGTTCTGCCTCTTCAATTCGTCGACCAGGGCTTCGGTCGCTCGTCGGTCACATCCTAGGGAGAGCAAGCGAAAGAGGACCTGTCACACCAAGCTGCCCACCTGAAGCCGCCATCTCGATGGCGAGGCAGGTAGCAAAGTTGAAGGCGAGACGGTGTTGACAAGGAATGAAGGGAAAGTTGAAGGTGTTTGGTATTTCGATTCAAGGTCGAAGATAACTGGATGGTCCACAGCTAGCGTTAATTAGCGCCTCGATGACTAAAAATACCCTCCCTGGAAATTCACCTCCAGGGATCCTTTGGAATGTAACAACTTCGGTACGTTATCTAGGTCAACATCCAGATGACTTGCATGTGAAGATATCTCAGTTCGAGACAGAATGTCGAATGTAGATTGGGAGGGGAATAAGGAGACGTATGAGGATCCTGATGAGCAAAGAGTCCTTTTTGCTGCTCTGGATTCGTTCTAGTAAGTGAATATATTTTCACTTTCAGCTTCTTGTGGTGGATCAACTCATCTTTTGCTTTTCTATCTGTCAGAAAAATCATACTGTTCCTCTGTTACGAGATTGTAACTCTTTCACACATAATATTTGACATACTTTGCTGTTGGAAAACTCGATAAACGAGACGTTCTCCTCTCAAGTATCAAGCACGGCAAACATGGCATGTGCAGCCGGAATTCCTCGATATCTTGGGCTACCTTTTACTAATTTCTGCAGCCAGTATGCAAAAGTTGCTCATTTCAACACTACGCATCTCAAGAGACAGTGATTCTATGCACTGCCAGAGGCACATTTAGAACTCTTGGCTGCTCCGCCTTTCTCCCTCCTCGACACCCTCAACGCTGTGGACGATGCAATCGACAAGAATGCAGAACTATCTCTTGCAATATGGCAAGCTGGGCTTGAATCTTTTGGCATCCCACAGCAACTTGGTTCTTCCCATCCACCTGTTCCAATTGACTGGCGGGGAAAGGCAACATCTCTTGATCTGGAGAAAGCGAGAAGCACTCTTCGACAATTTTATCGAGATTGGTCTGAAGAAGGCAACGCGGAACGTGAAACTTGTTACCAGCCTGTGTTGAAAGCACTTAAGGAAGAACGCTCAGCTCGTTCTGGTTCAAGAATGCGAGTGCTTGTACCGGGTGCTGGACTTGCTCGGTTGGTGTTTGATTTATGCTGTGCCGGTTTTGACACAGAAGGAAACGAGATCAGTTATCATCAGCTTCTTGCCAGCTCGTAGTTCCTCAATCACTGTCATTATTCCGGCGCACATACCTTGTTTCCATGGGTCCTTCGTTCTCGAATCACAGAAACCGGGCCAACCACCTCAATTCGGTCGAAATACCAGATCTGCACCCGAGCACCACATTGGGAAGCGTGGAACTTGCTGGAGAAATGAGCATGAGTGCATCAGACTTCTTGCTCTTGTATGGAGATAAGGGCCGCAAAGACACTTTTGATGCAGTTGCGACGGTCTTCTTCCTCGGTAAGTAGTGGGCAGAATGCATTTCCTTTATTTGAGAGTACCTTTTTCTTCATTCCAGAGGGGCGTTTTATTCGCCCTGGAATAACCAAGACAGAGCAATTGCTTACTTCTGGTTTCCAGACACCGCACCGAATATCATACGCTACGTTGAGGCAATCAAGAACTGTTTACGGCCTGGCGGGCTGTTTGTAAACGTGGGGCCGCTGCTGTGGCACTTCGAGAACAATGCTCCTGGGCAACATGGACGTGAAAAGGACTCAGTTTCTGACCCTGTTTCTGACAATAACAATGGAAAGGGTGAGATGGGAAGTCTGCCTCTGTGCGAATCGAACTGACAAATCTCACAGGAATTGCAGATCCAGGAGCAGTAGAGCTGACAGACGACGAAGTGGTGGCGTTGATCGAAAACTCGGCTTCGATATAGAGAAGAAGGAGTTTGGAATCACAGCACCCTACATCCAAGATCCCGAAAGCATGCTCCAAAACACTTTCAAAGCTAGTCACTGGGTAGCTAGGAAACGATAACAACGTCACCATAGGAGTTAGGCTATGCCATGTATCGGCCGGACCGGATTTGTCCCTCGTACAATACAGGTTCAAAGCTTGGCCTGGTCCTCCTTCGTAGCATTTACAACCCCCCTTGCCCACACCTCACCACCATCAACAGTGTTGGCCTAACAGCATCATGACGTAGACCACCGTCAGGTGAACCTGGATCAGCCTTAGGCTGATCGTCGCCGAATAGCTGGCCGGCGGCGCGGCGACACCTTGCTTCTTCCTGGCCCGCCAGCTATCGACCGACAGGCATGCCCCCGACGACCCGAGGCAGATGTAGAGCAGCACGAAGGCCAGTACGGCCTCGAACTCGCTGGTCAGAAAAATCGCCCGATGTGCGTACGATAACACCACCACCAGCGCCAGGACCGACGTCACCCGCGTGTAGAAGCCGATCGTGAACAGCACCAGCACGGCCAGGCTGAGCAGGTGAAAGGCCCACAGCTCGCTGCTGCTAGGCATGTTGTCCAGGAACGAGAAGCGGTACGTGGCGTCGGCCGCCGAGCGCCGACTCAAGCAGCGAGCGCACCAGGTCGGTGGTCAGCATGCCCGAGGGGCCGAAGAACCGCAGCAGGTCGAAGCTGTAGGTAAAGATGTTGTACGTGGCGACCAGGCCCACCAGCACGCGCAGCACGGCCAACGTGTAGGGATCGCTGGGCGTGAACCAGAACCGGTTCCAAGCCTGGCCAAATCCTTCGGTCAATCTTTGAAAAGTATCCTGCCATGGCCAACTCAGTTCCGCGAACTGCCTACTGCTTACGGTTTGGGCTGCGTCGGGGCGGGAGCCGTGTCGCTCTTGGACGATTCCAACTTGAGCAGCTGCACCTGGTCGCCTGCCACTTTGATCCGCGCCTCGTACAGCTTGCGCGGCGGCGCCGATACGGCTGATAGGGCTCGGCCGGCAAATCGCGACGCAGCAGGCGGATGGTCCCGCCGGTAGCACCCGTTTCTTTAACCAACCGCGTGGCAATCGCTCCAGGGAGCAAACTTTCTGTGCTGTTCGATCCCAGTGCCGCCGCCGCGCGCTTGATCGTCCGCTCATAATGTCGGAACCGCTGTTTCGGTTCGAGTCCCGGCTGCGGGAAGACCACGTTCAGCGGCTTACCGTTGGGCAAATTCAGGTCGGCTTCCAGCCAATAGGTCGTATCTTGCATGGCCTCGGCGTCGGTTCCGGTGAACCCGAACGTGAAATTGTAGGCGTAGGACAAATCCATCGTCAGTAACTTTAAGTAGGGTTCGACCACCTTGCGCAGGCCCACTTCGAGCGGGGACGGCAGTTCGTTGGACAGCACGGCGACCGCGAGCGCAAATAATTGCAGAAATAGCAGGAACGAGATGATCGTTCGCCCGGGCGGCGCCAGCAGCGGCAGCGAATCGTCGGCAGGCGTGGTGGGAGTGGGCTTCATGCACACTTGCAGCTTGTACGGGGAGCGTGTTCGCGAGTCAGCCCCCGGGCGATGAAGGCGATCGAACACGGGCCTTCAAGCATAACACCTGAAAATTGGATGCGGCCGAAAATCCTCTCTCGCTTGCGCAGCTTATCCGCTTTCAGAAACCATTCCGCCGTAGGTTCCCTGCTGCGCATAAAAAAAGCCGGACCTCCCAAAGGGAGATCCGGCTTAGATTTGCGAACGTGAAGCCTACCTACAGGGCTAGAGCGCACTTCGGTTCACGATAACCAGCCCGGGCAAGCCCGAGCAGGAAAACTACTTAGCCGGGGCCGGAGCCGGGGGAGCCGGCGGGGCCGGAGCCGGAGCCGGAGCGGCAGCAGCCGGAGCAGCAGCGCAGGTCGGCTCAGCAGCCGGAGGCGCAGCAGCTGGGGGCCGGAGCGCACTCAGCCGGAGCGCAGCAAGCCGGAGCGCGAGCACTCGTTGCGGTGGTGGTGACCGAACAAGCGGTGACGGTGGTGGCAACCACCGCAGTCACAGCTCGGGGCACTGCAGCCGCCGTCGCAGCCGCCGTCGCAGCCGCTGCAGCCATGGCAACCATGACCAGCCATTACCGTGTTGCTCTGACCGCTCACGAGAGCGATCCCGACCACCGCGAAAAAGATCGCGATGCCAAAAACCAATGCACGATTCATCCGAATTTCCTCCACTAAAACAAAACAGGTACCGTACGTACGGAGATCAACCATGCCGCCACACTTCCTCTTCCCCCCTGCTGTGACGGCCTCAACAGCGGGTGACCAAGTTTCGTCGCTATGATTCGAGCCAGCAGACATCTGCGATCTGCTGAATTGCCCTGTTAGCAAACTTTACCGATTGCAGATGCTGAGCACGAATGCACAGGTTAGGACGGTTAAGTTAGCATTGCGGGTAATGTTGTCAAGTATCAAGCGGATAATGTGTAGCTATTGGGGTGCTGTGGAAGACTGCGTAGTCCACGGCGAATGACTGGCAATTGTAGACTGCATTCCGAGCTGTGGCGGAAAAAATCGGCGCAAAAAAAAAGCCCCGGAAAATCCGGGGCTTTTACGTCCGTACGACGACTTGTAAGTTATTTCAAGCTAGTTCATTACGGGAATCATCCCGATCGTAATTCAAATCCGCCTGGGAAGAGCTATTTGCCACCCGGCACCGTTGCGAACTCGCAACACGCGATCCAAGCCATCCGATTTGGAGCCGACGCGGCGCCCGAAGATTTCGACTATTTTCGGTCCGGCTGGGACGGCGGCGCCGTTATCTTCTGGGCTTGGCTCGAAACGGGTCCCCCTCCTGTGGGCTGATTGCTGGGCGGTTGACCGCCAGCAGGCTGGCTGCCAACGGGCTGACCGGCGGCGGCTTGGCCTCCGGCAGGTTGGCTCCGACGGACCATCTCTTCTTCCGCCATCCGCTGCTTGCGGATCATGTCTTCGGGGTCTTCGAAATTCAACAATAGCGGCGGTGCGTCGTCGAAGAGCTTGGTACCCATTCCTGCGATTCGCCAGCCCTCGGGTTCCTTGCGGAGAATCCAGACGATCGTATCCGTGTGAGGCTGCCCATCTTCGACAATGTCGGTCCAGGTGCTGGCGACATGAGCCCCCGATTCGCCCAGGAATTCCACTTCGCCCACACTGAACTTGGCCGTTTCGCTGCCCGGCGGAGCGACCACCAACTGCATTTCGGCAGTCTTCTCGCGGGCGAGTTTGGTGAGCATCTGGCTGGCGGTGGCATCGTTCCCCACGCGGACCGCTTCCAGGAATTGAAACACGGCCTTGTCAGGGGTCGTGGCAGAAACGCTGCCCGATGCCGCGCCCGGTGCCGGTTTTTCAGCATTGCCGCAGCCCGTCAGCGGAACGATTGTCAGGGCCGCCAAGACTACGAACCAATTCCTGCGCTCCATCGCAAGCTTCTCCTCAGCTATTAGGGTCTGCCCATTGAGAATTGGCAGTGGGGACTCGTCCTGTCGATGCTAGCTAGGGCATTGTCGGGTCGAGCTTACAAAGCATCGTGTCGGGGGCGGAGTCTCGCAGGAAGCTGCAATTGGGTCAAGACAAGCTTCCAAGCCGTGAACGGGCAATCTAATTCCCTACGCGGAATCCGATTAGATGATTTGCTCGATCGGCTTGACTTCTTCAACGCCCACCAGTTTCTGATCGAGGCCGCCGTAGAAGTACGACAACCGGTTGGGGTCGATCCCCATTTGGTGCAGCACCGTGGCGTGCAAGTGCTTAACGTGGAATGGATGTTCGATCGCGGCCGAACCGAGTTCGTCGGTCATGCCGACGCTGCGGCCTCCCTTGATGCCGCCGCCGGCCATCCACATCGTGAATCCGTATGCGTTGTGGTCGCGGCCGGTTCCCTCTTCGTATTCGGCCGTCGGCTGGCGGCCGAATTCGCCGCCCCAGACCACCAGCGTTTCGTCCAGCAAACCGGTCCGTTTCAAATCCTTCAGCAATGCCGCAATTGGCTGATCCGTATTGCCGGCATTGAAGGTATGGTTCTTGACCAGGTCGCCATGGGCGTCCCAATTCGCGTCGTTATGATTGCCCGCCGGAATATAACTGTATGAATCGCACGCCCCGTTCGACGAGCCGCCGGGCCAGCAGGCAGCGTTTGCCGAAATCGGCCGTGCGGTCGCTGGTCGACGCCGTAGAGCTTGAGCGTTTCCGCCGATTCCTGGCTCAGATCAACCGCTTCGGGAGCGAATTGTTGCATCTTGTAGGCCAGTTCGTAGCTGGAAATCCGGGCTGCCAGCTCGCTGTTGTCGCCCCGCGTGGCCAGGTGATCGCTGTTGGCCTCGCGCAGCGCGTCGAGCAATTCACGCTGCATGTCGCGCGTCGTGCCGGCCGGCAGGTTCAGGTCGATGATCGGCGCTCCCTTGGAACGCATGATTGTTCCCTGATACGTCGCGGGCATGTAACCGCTGGACCAGTTCTTGGCTCCCGAAATCGGTCCGCCCGCAGGGTCGAGCATCACGACGAACCCCGGCAGGTTCTCATTGACGCTTCCCAGTCCGTAGTTGACCCACGAGCCCATGGCCGGGACTGCCGCTTTGAATCTTGCCCGAATTCATCTGCAGCATGGCCGATCCATGGATCGGCGAGTCGGCGGTCATCGACTTGATGAAGGCAATGTCGTCGACGCACGTCGCCAGGTGCGGAAACAACTCGGAAACCCACTGGCCTGACCGGCCATACTGCTTGAATTTCCACTTGGGTCCGACGACGCGACCTTCGGTTCGCTCGCCGCCGCGTCCCTTGGTTTTGACCGGGATTGTTGTGCCGTCGAGTTCGTACAGCCGGGGCTTGTAGTCGAACGTGTCGACATGGCTCGGGCCGCCGTACATGAACAGGAAGATCACGCTCTTGGCTTTGGGAGCGAAGTGGGGCGGCTTGGGAGCCAGCGGGTTCCGGTACTTGCTACGGCCATCGGCCGCAACGGCTTGCTGATCGAGAAAGCCATCCTGCGAGAGCAGGCCCGTCAGGGCGAGCGACGTAAATGCCCCGCCGGCCTGCCACAGGAATTCGCGCCGGGTGCGACCGCAGAACGAAGGCCGGTAGGGTTGGTTGCGGGATGTGTCAGTCATGAACGGTTGGCCCGGGTTCGCTCGGTTCAGTCCAAGTACACGAATTCGTTCAAGTTGAACACCATCAGGCAGAAATAACTCAAGGCGGCGTCACGGCTCTGGCCGTGCTTTTCCACCAGCGATTTCACCAGGTCGAGTCCTGCGCCGAACGCTGGCCTCGTCCGGCGGCCGGCTCAGCGCCAATTGCAAGGCCCGTCGCACTTGCGCCGGCGGGTCGTCGGGCACTTCGCGTCGCAAACGCCTGGCCAATTCCGCAGCCTGGACGTTCACGAACGCGCCATTGAGCATGCCCAACGCTTGGGTCGGCTGCGTGGTGGCGAACCGGGCGGCGCAACTGCTGTCGGTTTCAGCAAAATCGAAGTCGGCCAGCAGGGGCGTAATCAACGATCGCTTGACGTGAATATAGATGCTGCGTCGGGCCTGCTCGTCCGGGCTCGATTTTCCCCAGCCGGCCCCCGGATTCGATTGGCCGGCCAACACCTCGGCGGAAATCTCCGGATAGACGCCGGGGCCGTACATTGCGAGGTTCAACCGGCCACTGACGGCGTGGATCGAATCGCGAATCTCCTCGGCACTCAGCCGGCGCATGTCGAACCGCCAGCACAGATTGTTCGTGGGATCCTTGGCCAATGCGGTGGGATTCTTCGCGCTCGACATGCGATACGTGTTGCTCAACATGATCAGCCGATGGAGATCCTTCATCCGCCAGCCGTGTTCGACGAATTGCTGCGCCAGCCAATCGAGCAATTCGGGATGGGTCGGCGAATCGCCCAATTGACCAAAATTGTTGGGCGACCGGACGATGCCGCGTCCGAAATGATGCTGCCAGATGCGATTGACCATCACGCGCGCGGTCAGCCGGTTTTCGGCCGAGGCAATCCAATGGGCCAGTTCCCGCCGACGCCCGCACGTTTTGGCCTCCGGGCCGGGCGTGGGAACCGGCACATCGCTCCCGCCGAGCAGGGTCGGAAATCGCGGGCCGACCTTCTCGCCCGGAACGTGTGCGTTGCCGCGCTCTAGCACAAAGGTGTCGGGAGCTTTGGCGCCGTATTCGGTCACCACCAAGGCGAAATCAGCCGGCGGCTTGGCGTCCTTAAGTTCCTGCAGCTTCTTCTGTAGTTCCTCGTAACGCCGAGGCGGTACCGGCCCCAGCAATTCGGCTCCGCGCGATTTCAGCAGTGCGCCGATATTGTTCAGGTTCGTGGTGCGCTGGCCTTCCTTTTCCAGCGGCGCCGAAAGCAATCGCGACGGCACTCCGGGGCCGCTCCAACGGACGATCAGCCCGCAGTTCTTGTCGCGCTGGAAGTAATCCAAGCGGATCGGCACGCGACCGGCTTTCAGTTTAGCGACGCCTTTTTGCGGCGTGCCCAGGCCGTGCGTCGCTTCGTACTCCACGACCCGCTGGCCATCGACGAACAGCCGCGAGCCGTCGTCCGAGTCGAGCATGAACACATACTCGCCGTCTTGCGGCACCTTGAGGATGCCGGTGAACACAAAGCCGAAATCGGTATTCCGCGTTCGCGGCGCCAAGTCGAACAAGGGAACGTTCAGCCGGCCGACCGTTTCGGGCTTGATGAGGTCGAACTCGGGAATGCGGGACCATTGGTCGCGATAGAAGCGGTATTCGAGATCGTCCAGGTCCGAGGCCTGAACTTCTCCGGCGGCCGAATTCCGATAAGCCGCCTTGAAGTCGGTTTCGATCTTCGTCAGTTCGGCCTGCAACGCGTCGCGCTGCTGTTGCAACTGGCGCAGTTGTTGTTCGTAGGCCAACCGATCGGCCTGACTGTCGAACAGCGGAGTCTCAAGGTTCGAGCCCTTGGTGCCGTTGGACGTGATGTTGTGGAAGAAGGCCACCAGGCCGTAGTAATCGCGCTGGGAAATGGGGTCGATCTTGTGGTCGTGGCAGCGTGCGCAATTGACCGTCAGCCCCAGGAAGACCTGGCCGGTCGTGGCCACGATGTCGTCGAGCACGTCGAATCGGGCCTGCAATCGGTCAGCCGGTTCGTCGTCCCATGTGCCCAGACGGTAGTAGCCCGTGGCAATGATCGAGTCGTTGGTCACTTCCGGCAATTCGTCGCCGGCAAGCTGTTCGCGGATGAACTGGTCGTAAGGCTTGTCGTCGTTGAACGAGCGAATGACATAGTCGCGGAATCGCCAGGCATGCGGCTTCTTGCCGTCGCGTTCGAAGCTATTCGTGTCGGCGTACCGGACCACGTCGAGCCAATGCCGCGCCCAGCGTTCGCCGTAGCGCGGCGACGCGAGCAATCGTTCGAGGAGCGCTTGATAGGCCTTTTCCCCTTCCCCCGGTCGGCTCGCCTTGGCGCCCGAGGCAAAATGCCCGACGAACTCCTCGACCTCCTCGGGCGTCGGAGGCAGGCCCGTCAGGTCGTAGGTTGCGCGGCGAATCAGAGCGCGCGGATCGGCAGGCTGGTTGGGTTGCAGGCCATTTGCTTCCAACGATTCCAGGATGAAGGCGTCGATGGGATTGCGAACCCAATCGCGGTTCTTGACTTGCGGAACGGTTTGCGGCCGCGGCGTCTGGAACGACCAATGCTCCTGCCAGGGCGCGCCGTCGGCAATCCAGCGGCGCACGCGATCGCTCTCGCTGGCCGTTAGCGGCTTGCCCTCAGGGGGCATTCGCTCCGATTCATCTGTCGAAGTAATGCGGCGGAGCACCTCGCTGGCTTCCGGCTGGCCCGGCACGATCCCCCGCTGCGCCCGATTCGAGCGTCCCCAGGGCACTTTCCTTGACGTTCAGCCGCAAGCCGGCTTGGGCCTTATCGGGCCCGTGGCAGGAAAAGCAACGCTTGGCGAACAGCGGCTGAATGTCGCGATCGAAATGGATCTTCTGCGGCGCCGGCTGTGCCTGGGCCAGCCCCGCGGCAAAGAAGCCCAGCATCGCGACGGCCAGCAGGGATCGGGCGCCGGTTCGATGCGACCTGGCACTCAACGCGTGGTTTACTACGACTTGAAGCATGTGATAGCCGTTCAATCACAAGCGCGGGGCGGGGAAGGCGAAACGGCAATCGGGCGGGGTCGATTCGGGCCCTGCGCATTCTGCCAGATGCGACCCGGGAGAGCAACGTTTTTACGCCCCGGCAAACAAAACGATCGGGGCAACTGTGGCGAGATTACGGCCCCGTCTCGGCCACTAACGCCGAGCGCGCGGCTTCGATCCGCGCGGCAACTTCGCGCATCGAAGCCGCCGTACACAACGGCGACAGCGCAAAAGCCTTAAGAGCTACGAGCGGTTGCCCCTTGATGGCACGGTGGTGATCGGCAGTCCACGACAGCAGCGCTCCCCGGCCGGCGTGAGCATCGTCTCGCAGCCGCTCGCCTAGCCGGCGATTCAACAGGTTCGTGGCCCGTCGCCGCTCGGCGGTTTCGACGCCGTTCGAGCCTCTGTCAGTATTTGCGAAGTCGTCGGTTGGAAACACGCGAAAAAGAGTCACAGGCCCCGGGTTTCGCGGGTTGAGCACTTCCACGGCCGGCAGACGTCGCAGTTCGTCGCCGAGCGCCTGCGTCATGGCCACCGAATGCGCAAGCAGCGTGCGGAACCCTTGTCGACCCAGGACGAGCAAGCTGGCCAGCGCCGCCAGCGGCCCCGCGGCGCTGCGGCTGGTTTCGAGCGTGAATACGCCCGGGTGGTGCATGCCGGATTGATAGAGATAGGGCATCGACTCACGCGCGCGAGCCAGCAATTGCAGATCCCGGCCGGCGGCCAGCAGCACCAACGAAGAAGCATAAGGGGCGAAGCCGGTTTTGTGAAAGTCGATGCCGATCGAATCGGCCAGCGGCAACGCTACGACTCGGCTGCGAATTGCCGCCAGAGCCGAGAGCGTCTCTCTTGGGAAACTCAACGGATTCAGCTCGAAGTCGTAGTCGGCAAACACGGCCCAGGCCCAGGCCGTTACGGCGTCGGCATGCAAGTGGGGCCGATAATCCAGCCGGAAGTCGCGAACCCAAGCTTCGCGCAGCGCGTGCATTCCAGCCAGATCGTCCAGGCCGAAGGCATCGGTCGTGCCCAGCGTGGCCACGACGGCCGCGATCGACCGGCCGGCGGCCAGGTGCTCGCGAGCTTGCCGGTCCAGCGCGTCGAGTTTGAGCGCGTTGTCGGAATCGGTCGGCACGAATTGCACCTGGTCTTCGCCCAGCCCGAGCCAACCGGCCGCATTCAGCACCGCATAATGCGCCTGCACGGAGCATAGGACGACAGCCCCGGGCTGCACGCCGCGGCGAAGCGTGCCGGGGCAGGCCTTTTCCAATCCAACTTTCAGGCCATACAGCAGAGCGCCCGTGCCGCCGAAGGTGAACACGCCGCTGGCCGCGGTCGGATCATAGCCGACCAATTCCGCCGTCATGGCCACAGTTCGACGTTCGGCCGCGGCAAAGCCTGGCCCCGCTTCTTCGCTGCACAAGTTGGGATTGAATAATCCCGAGAGCAAAGCCGACGTCAGCCCTACCGTCAGCGGTTGCTGGTGAACATTGCCCAGGCTGTGCGGATGTTGCCAGAGGGGCATTCCGGCCAGGCAATCGGCCAGTTCGGAAACGACCCGTTCGGGCGGGAGCCCCTCGATGGTGAGTTGACTGGCCGAAGGATCATCCGGACGCGGTTGGCCGCTGAGCACGGGTCCGGCGGAGCGCCGGCGTTCGATCTGCTGCAATGCCTGAGCTAATTCCGGCAAGATCGGGGAATCGACAAGCGTCGCTGGGAACAGGGGGGAAAGAGAGCTCGCAGTTGTGCCAGCCGGTCGCCGTAGCTGGCCTGGGGCGATCGTGGGTCGGGAAGGGGGGCATCCATCGAGGGCCGAAATAGTTCGCGTGTCAGGTCGCCAAACGCCGCTCGCGCCAGCGGTCGAGCGAAACGGCGGCGATGATGATCAAACCGATGACGATGTCCTGAATCGAATTGCTGACTTCCAGCAGCGTGCAGCCGGTTTCGATGACCGACATCATCACGGCTCCGGCCAGGGTTCCCATCACCGAGCCGCGTCCGCCGCTCAGGCTGGCCCCGCCGATCACCACGGCCGCGATGATCTTCAACTCGTAGCCGATGCCCGAGGTCGGGTTTCCAGCTCGCAAGCGAGCGAATTGGTATACGCCGGCCAGCCCGATGAACAGCCCGCTCAAAGCGTACACGGCGATTTTGAGTCGCGGCACGTTGATGCCGCACAACCGGGCCGTCGATTCGTTCGAGCCCAAGGCGAACACGTGACGGCCGAAAACCGTGTAGCGGAGCACGGCGGCCAACGCGACGGCCAAGCCCAGCGCAATCCAAGCGCCGGGAGCGAGGATCAGCCAACTGGTGGCTGATTCGTCACCGCGGGCAAACAACGCCGGCAGCCAGTCGGGCACTTGCGCGCGGGCCGGACGCAGCGTGGTTTCGTTGGCCACGATTTTTGCCAGCCCCAGATAGATGGTCATCGTTCCCAAGGTGACGATGAATGGCACGACGCGCAGCGTGCTGATCAGGATGCCATTGATCGCCCCGGCCAGCGCTCCGGTGCCAATGCCGGCGACGATGCACAGCGCCGACGGAAAATCGGCCCGCAGGCACCAGGCCAGCACCGTGGCCGATAGGGCCAAGGCGTTGCCGACGGACAGGTCGATGCCGCCGGTGATAATCACCACCGTCATGCCCAGCGCGCCGATGGCGACGATCGACGTCTGAACGGAGATCATCCAAATGTTGTCGAGGCTGACGAATGCCGAACTGCCGTTCTTGACCCAGTCGGCGACCGCGAAGAACAAAATCACCAGGGCCAAAGCCAACAGCGGCCCGAGCGACGTGCCCAGCAGGTTCAGCTTCGATGGGCCCTGGGGCCGGGCCGGCGAGGGCGTGCTTTCCGGGGCTGCTGTGGTCATTTATCCCTCGGCGGCCACGGCGCAGGCCATGACGGCTTCTTCGGTCCAATCCCGCGTGGCGCGGATCTCCCGCAACCGGCCACGGTTCATCACGCCAATCCGGTCGCAGACGGCCATCAGTTCGGGCAGGTACGAACTGACAAAGATAATCGCCTTGCCGGCCGCCGCCAACTCTCCCACCAGTCGATAGATTTCGGCCTTCGTCGCCACGTCGATGCCGCGCGTCGGTTCGTCCAGCAGTAGCACGTCGGCCCCCTGGTGCAATACGCGGGCCAGGGCCACTTTCTGCTGATTGCCGCCCGAAAGCTCGCGGACCGGCTGATCCGGCCCCTGGGCTTTGACCTGCACCTTGGCCATCCAGTGGCGAACCTGCTGGTCGCGGCGGGCGCAGGTCGAGCCAACCGGCCCGGCTATACGGCCCCAGGGCGCTGAGCGTCATGTTGTCGGCGATCGAACGATCCTGAGCCAGGCCTTCGCCTTTTCGGTCTTCGGAAACCAAACCCAGTCCGGCAGCCATGCGTGCGGCTGGCGACGCGTCGGCCAATGCCCGGAAATGCGCACTGCGCCCGACGTGGTGGCGTCGAGCCCAAACAGCACTCGCAGCATTTCAGTGCGGCCGGCGCCAATCAGGCCGGCAGATGCCCAGGATTTCCCCGCGCCGCAGCGAGAACGTGACGTTGCGCGGCGAGTGCGGGCCGCTCAAACCGGCGATCGCCAGGATTTCTTCGCCGCTCGAGTGCGGCACGCTGGGAAACAGATCGGCCACGTTCCGGCCCACCATCAGGGACACGATCTGGGCCTCGGTCGCGCCGGCCAGCAACCCCGAACCGGCGGTCTGGCCATCGCGCAGCACCGTATAGCGCTCGGCGACTTCGCGAATTTCTTCCAGGAAATGGCTGATGTAGACCACGGCCAGGCCGGAATCCTTCAAACGCCGGATGACGTCGAACAGCCGCCGGACGTCGCGCTCGGTGAGCGAACTGGTCGGCTCATCGAAGACGATCACTTTGGCGTCGAGCACCAGGGCCCGGGCGATCTCGACGAGTTGCTGGGCGCCGATCGACAGCCGGCCGACAATCGTCGCCGGGTGCAGGTCCGGGTGCCCCAGCATTTCGAGCACCTGGCGGACCTTGCGGCGCTGCTGGCCGCGGCGGAGCCAACCCCAGCGATGCTGCTCCTGGCCGAGCATGATGTTGTCTTCGACACTCAGATCGGGCGCCAGCGTCAGTTCCTGGTAGATCATGGCCACGCCGGCCAGCCGGGCGTCGTGCGGACCATGAGGGGCATAATTGCTGCTGGCCAGTCGCATGCTGCCGGAATCAGGGCGATGCGCGCCGCTGAGCACCTTCATCAGCGTGCTTTTGCCGGCCCCGTTCTCGCCGATCAGCGCCAACACTTCGCCAGCCTTGGCCGAAAGCGTGACGCCGCGCAGGGCTTGCGTCGCGCCGAACCGCTTGCAGATTTCGTGCATCTCCAGCAGCGGTGGGGCGTCGTTCATGCGCGTGAAAGCGATACGAAACTGGCCCGTGTCCACGCGCGAGCGTGCCGAGCGGGCCGGGCCTCAGTACTGCACTGGGTGGAGCAGTTTTACGATCTCGGGCGTGTCGACATTGTCGGGCGTGGCGATGAATTCGCCTGTCGGAATGCGGTGCTCGACCGGTTTCCCTTCGAGCTGGGCGATCATGGCCTTGGTGGCCAGATAGCCCATCCGCACCGGATCCTGCAGCACGATGCCATGGACCTTGCCCTGCTTGATCCCTTCGATGAGTTGCGGCGTGGGATCGAAGGCGATGAACTTGACCTTGCCCGCAAGCCCGGCGGCTTCGAGCGCTTCGAACATGCCCGTGCTGTTCGGCTCGCACACCGTGAACACCCCGTCCAACTCGCTCGCCTTGCTTGAGCAGGAACTGCTGGGAAATGTTCAACGCCTCTTCCGGCGTGGTCTTCAGGTACTTGTTCGAACTGACGACGGTAATGCCCGGGAATTCCTTAGCCAGCGTTTCCAGGTAGCCGCGTTCGCGCTGCTCGGTGCTTTCGCTCCCCGGATTGTAGCGCAGCAGGGCGACGTTCCCCTTGCCGCCGAGCACTTTACCCAACTGGCGAGCCGCCAACACACCGCCGTGATAATTGTCCGTGGCGACGTAGCTGACGTAGGCCTTGGGATCGTCCAAGCCGCTGTCAAAAATAACCGTCGGGATGCCGGCTGCCTTGGCTTCCTGAATCGAATCGACCAGGGCCTGCGAGTCGAGCGGGGCCACAACGATGCCGCTTACTCGTTGGGTAATAAAGCCCTGCACGACGTTGATCTGCCCCTCGCGGTCGTTCTCCTGCAAGGGGCCTTTCCAGATGACGCGGGCGTTGCCAGCCTCTTGCGCAGCCTGCTCGGCGCCGGCATGAACCGATTTCCAGAACTCGTGCGTCGTCCCCTTGGGAATGACGGCAATCCTGTACTTGATGCGGTCGCCAGACTCGCTGCTACTGGAAGCACTGTTTTTAGAGTCACTGTCGCCGGCAGTGCGATCCCCGGCCGCCTTCTGGCAGCCGGCGGCGAGCAGACACGCCAACATCAATACGAAGAACCGGCCCACTTCAACTCCCCCCCAGGACATTTGAAGCTATCTCAATCGTGCGTCGCGAATCGCCGTCGAGCAGGCAGTGTTTCGCGAGGTTACGCCTCGCGCGATTACGACGAACGGCCCTTGCCCCGACCCCAGTTGCCGCGGCCGCGTCGGGGCGACGAACCGGCGTTGGGATTCTTCGCACGGGCTTCCATATTGGCAGCCACGATGAAGCCGATCCCTTCTTCCCAGGTTGGGATGCCGCGATGCCCGTGATGGATCTCGCCGTCTTCGTCCGTGTCGTCGTCGTGATGATCGTCGTGCGAGTCATCGTCGTGCCCCATGTCGGCCGTGTTGGCCGACAACGGCTCCGGGCGTTCGTCTCCGTCGTCATCATCATCGTCATCGTCGTCAAGCGGTGCCCGCGACTCGGCGCCTCGGGATGTTGAACTGTCGGAAGCTGGACCGCGCGAGGCTGGCGGGCGTGAAGTCGCAGCGCGGGGCGTCGATTCACCCGTTTCGCTCGATTTGCGGCCTCGACCTCGGCGTCGGCGACGGCGGCGGGGCCGTTCGCCCTCTTCGCCGGCCGGTGTACGCGAGCCCTCGAATTCGGACGGTTGATCTCCGCTTCGTTCCTCGGCTTGGGAATCGAAGACCAATTCACGTGGCTCGCCTTCGCCCGGTTCGTGTTCACGATCGTCCAGAGAACGATCGCCTGTTGCGTCGTGGTCGGTCGTAGCCGCTTCACGAGGGCGATCGCCGCGCGGACCGTCTTCGCGTCCGCCCGAGCGGCGTCCACGGCGGCGACGCCGGCGCCGACCACCGGTGCGTGGCGCCTCTCCGGCATTTCCTTCGCGGGCGGCAGGCGACCGTTCACCGGTCCCACCGGCTTCCTGGACTTCGGCCGAGATCTCGTCGCGTTCGTCGATTTCCTCGAAACTCTCAACGTGCTCAGGCTCGCGTGCTTCGGGCTCACGGTGCTCAGGCTCGCGTCGCGGCGGTTCGCGGCGCCCTTCACGCTGGGGTGGTCGCTCGCGAGGCGGCCGGCGTGAACCGTGCTGCTCGCTCCTGGCCTCGACGGCACGGGGCGGCATGCTGGGCGGGGCCGATTCTGGTGTGTTCGATGCGGTTGGCGGCGGCGAGACCGACGACGAGACCGACGAAATCGCCGGCGGGAGCTGAATTGCCGGCTGCGATTGAACCGAGGGCTTGAATTGGACCGTCGACTTCGGCCGCGCAGGCGCCGCATCGATTCCTAGCGCTGCGGCCACGTCCATCCAACTCGACTTGGGTTTCGCGGCAGCCGCCGGGGCTTCGGGACGCTTGCGTTCGGGGGGCTTCGCCGGCGTGGGCACGATTTGGCGCTTCGGCTCGGCGGCGGGTAACGGGGCGCCCAATTGCTGAGCGAGCTCCGACCAGTGACTTTTCTTCTCGTTTTCAGCCATGAAATTTCTTTGATCCATCCGGCAACGAATATTCGGCGACCGCCGTCTCTGAAGACTCCAGGGAACCAGCGCCGCAGCAAACTGCTGATTATACGCGATGTATTGCCGCCTTGTGAAGCGTTGGCCCGGTGCGGATTTGCGGTATGAGCTTCCGCGACCCCCATCGATTGCCACAAGCTTGCCGGGCCGGGCTTGGCCGGAAGCGAGAAAAAGGCGTAGAATTCCCCCGCAACCTCGATACCCCCGGGGGAAGCGGCCGCGGTCGCCGGCTTCTAAGCCAACGCCAAGCCCGAGAACCCGACACCAGAGCGAGAGCAGCCATGTCCCACAAGGAATTGGAGTCGGTGCGGACGCTTCCACGCCACGTCGAAGAGGTTGAAGTCCGCGGCCACATCATCGACAGCCTGATCCTGCCCAAGATCCTGGACGTGATCACGGCCTCGGGCGGGGCCTTCCGCATCAAGCGAATCACGATCGGTCAGGCTCGAAACGATCCGAGCTACGCCCTGGTCGAGGTCGAAGCGCCGACCGAGGATCTGCTGCGGCAAATCGTGCAGCAAATCACCGACCACGGCGCGGTGCCGACGCACGCCCAGGACTGCCAACTGGTGGCGGCCGACATGGGAGGCGCCTTTCCCGAGGGTTTTTACAGCACCACGAACCAAAAGACCGAAATCCGGTTGGCTAACCATTGGTACGAAATTGCCGACCAGGAAATGGATTGCGGCATCGTCGTCGATCAGGCTTCGGGCAAAGCGCGTTGTCTGGCCATGACCGACGTGCAACCTGGCGACCAGATCGTCGTCGGCCATGCCGGCGTGCGCGTGCTGCCCGAACAACGGACCCAAGAACGTCAGATGTTCGAGTTCATGGCCAGCAGCGTTTCGACCGAAAAGCCCAAGGGCGTGGCCATTCGCGCCATCGCCCGCGAATTGGCCCAGACGCGTGAGGCCGGAGGCAAGACACTGCTGGTCGGCGGGCCGGCCATCGTCCACACGGGCAGCGTCGAGCATCTCACCTGGTTGATCCGCGAGGGCTACATCAACCTGCTGTTTGCCGGCAACGCCCTGGCGACGCACGATATCGAGCAATCGCTCTTCGGCACCAGCTTGGGCGTGCGGCTCGACCAGGGCGTTTCGATCGAAGCCGGACACGAACATCACCTGCGTGCGATCAACCGCATTCGCCGGCTGGGCGGCATCCGGGCCGCGGTCGAAGGCGGGCAATTGACCTCGGGCATCATGTACGAGTGCGTGCGGAACAACGTCGATTTCCTGCTGGCCGGCAGCATTCGCGATGATGGCCCGCTGCCGGAAGTGATTACCGACACGCTGGTGGCCCAGCGCGAGATGCGAAAGCGGATTCCCGGCGTTTCGTTCTGCCTGATGATCGCCACCACGCTCCATTCCGTGGCGGTCGGCAACCTGTTGCCGGCCTGGGTCAAGGTGGTATGCGTCGACATCAATCCTTCGACCGTGATCAAGCTCAACGACCGGGGCTCGTTCCAGACCATTGGGCTGGTGACGGACGTTGAGCCGTTTTTGCGTTCGCTGGTGCTGGAGCTGCGGGAAATGATAAATGCTAAATGCTAAATGATAAGTGATAAATGGAAGGCGCTCATTATTTAGCATTTAGCACTTATCATTTATCATTCTTCCTTCTCACCGTGTTCTATGCCTGTCGCGCAAATCCTGATGTGTCCGCCGGACTTCTACGGCATCGAGTACGAGATCAATCCCTGGATGAGCCGCGAGCGGCCCAGCGATCGGGTTGTGGCGACTCGCCAATGGACCGGCTTGTGCGATTTGTTGCAGCAAACCGGGGCCGAGATTCTCAGGCAACCACCGGTCGAAGGTCTGCCCGACCTGGTGTTCACGGCCAACGCGGCCCTGATTTTTCAACAGCGGGCCATCATCTCGCATTTCCGCCATCCCGAACGCCAGAAAGAAGAGCCGCACGACGCGGCCTGGCTCGAAGCTCACGGGTTCAAGGTCGAGCATGCGCCGGCCGGTGTGTTTTTCGAAGGGGCCGGCGACGCCCTGTTCTGCGGCGACACGCTGTTCGCCGGCTATCGCATTCGTAGCGACGCCCGCGGGCATCAGCAAATCGGCGACTTGCTCGGCACCCGCGTCATCCCGTTGGAACTGGTCGATCCGTACTATTACCACCTGGATACGTGCTTCTGTCCATTGGCGCCAGGCCAGGCCATCTACTACCCGGCGGCGTTCGACGCCTACGGCCGCGACGTGCTCAAGCAACTGGTTCCGGAACTGATCGACGTGCGCGAAGAGGAGGCCCGGCGGTTCGCCTGCAATGCCGTGGTGGTCGGGCGGCAGGTGGTTACCAATTCGGGCTGCGAGCAATTGCACGCCGATTTACGTGCGCGGGGCTTCGAGCCGCATGCCACGCCGCTCGATGAATTCGTCAAAGCTGGCGGCAGCGCCAAGTGCCTGACCTTGCGGTTGGACGGCGAAGAGGCCGCGGCCTGGAAGAGCAAGTCCGCCTGACGGAATGCTCGGGTGAAGTCCCCGTAGTGTGGGCATTGCCCATCATCGAAGCGGTCTGGCAACTCATGGTGGGCGGTGCCCACCCTACGAAAGTCGAAGCCCACGGTACGAAAGGCGAAGCTCCGCCTGTTACGGAATCAACCGGCCGAGGATGAACGAGGTCGGATCGGCCACGTTGAACAGCGGGCGGTAGGGGCCGGCGTGTGTTCCGCGCGAGTAACGGGCCGGGTAGAAGACGAGGTTCATGTTCATCCCATAGGCCTCCTGCTGCTGGGCCACGATGCCCGATTGCGTCGGCTGCAAGAAGGTAAAGGCGCCGATGAAGTCGATGCGATTGCTGAGCACCATCCGGTAATCAGCACCGATCACGATCGATTCGGTGGGAGAGCCGATGCCGGTCTGCACCGGACCGGAAGCTCCCAGCTTCAATCGCAGTTGACTGCCGTTGCAGGTGTTCCAGCGGTAGAAGCCGGTGAGAATGTTGATTGGCTGCAACGTCTGGTTGATGCCGTCGATGACGAGATCCGGCGAGCGGCTCCGCGTGGTGCTGGAGACGCCGAATTCGTGGCCGGTCGAGCCGACGAAGCTCAGTTCGGCGCGGATCTGGAAGAGCGTGGCATTGTAGTAGTAGTGGTCGTTCAGGTAATCGACGACGGCCCCGCCCTGCCAGCCGTAGTTATAATAAGCCCGGTGGAACAAACCGGCGGTCGCGAAGACCTGCGTGCGGCTGCCGGCGCCGAAGCCGTCGGCTTGCGAACCGTTGAAGTCGCTGGCCAGGTATTGCGCGCCGAATTGGTAGCCGATGCCGCGGTGATGCCAGATGGCGTCACCCACGTTGAACCCGACGCTGGCTCCGAAATTGCCGTTGGTGCCCTGATCGACAGGGCCTTTGAAGCCCTGCACGCCGGAGAAGAATGACAGCTCGTTCAGGAACGACCAGGGGCCGCAGACGAAGAATCGCTCGCAAGCCATCGGATCGCCGCCGCAGGTGGAGCACATGCCCAATCCGTTGCAGGGCCCGGGGCCGCCGCATTGCGAGCAGTTGTCGATGCCATCGATTTGGGCTTCGTCGTGGAAATGAACGTCACCGTCCACGTGATCCGCAGCCATGGGGGCCTCGACGATGGGGTCACCAGCAGCGGACTCGCGTTGTTGCGGAGAGGGGACGATTTCGTCTTCGACGAATGGAGCCGGCGTCTTGCCGCCGTCGATCGGCGGAGCGACGGTCGGTGCATTGTGCGAGACACGCTGAGCGGCCGTACGCCGACTGCTGGCGCCGGGTACGGAAGCTGCGAGCTTCGAGGCATGGGGAGTGCGCTGCCACGCAGGCACGTATTCGCCGCCCACCCGCATCTGCAAGGCGTCGCGGAAGACGGGCGCTGGAGTTTCGCTGGGCTCTTCCACCGCGACCGGACGGCGCACCGCGGCGAGCCTGGCCGCTACCGGCGGCGGTTCATTGTTGCTGACAGATTCGATGGGCCTGGTTGTTTCGATGGTCTGGGCCGTTTCGATCGGCTTGGCCGTTTCGTCTTCGGCGAACGGGCTCACGGCAATTGGACGCGTGGAGCCCGCCGGACGAGCCGGATGCCAGCCACTACTCGGCGCGGCTTCCGACAGGTTCGAGGAGCTATCGTCGCTATCGTCGGCCGAGGTGGTAATGACCGCAGAGGACCGGCTGGTCCAATTCTGCGCCCACGCCTGCGGGCTCGCCTGGGCAAGCACTAAAGCCAAGCCACCTAACACCCATGTGCCAGTCGTCCGGAGACCGTTCATCGAAAGTCACCTCGGGGACGTGAACTCTTCGTTGCGCCGGCAAAGGCCGGAATCGGAATTGACAACGTGACTATCGGAAGCTTCGCGATAAGAACTTTCGTTAAAATCGTTAACATCGATAGAGCCTTCCCAGATTGCCGGCGAATTCACTCGCCCGGGGGGGTAGGCTGAGTGGCAATGGGCCTGCAACCTCGCGAGTGATCGCGAACGCCGGCTCGGCGCGGGACTAGGAGGCGAGGGCAGGGGTGGCCAGCGCCTGGTCGAGATCGTCGCGCAGATCGTCGAATGCTTCCAGCCCGACGCTCAGCCGAATCAGGCCGTCGGTGATGCCATGAGCCAGCCGGTCGTGGCGATCATAGCTGGCATGCGACATCGAAGCTGGCTGCTCGATAAGAGATTCGACTGCCCCCAGGCTGACGGCCAATTGGAACAGCCGCGTTGCTTCCGCGACGCGTTTGGCGGCTTGGAAGTCGCCCACGATCTCGAAGCTGACCATGGCGCCGTAATGGCCGTCCATTTGGCGCGCGGCGATTTCATGGCCGGGATGCAGCGCGATGCCAGGGTACAGCACTCGGGCCACGCGCGGGTCTGCGGCCAGGAATTCGACGATTCGCTGCGCGGTGCGGCACTGCTCGCGAACGCGCAGTTCCAGCGTCTTCAGCCCCCGCGAGGCGAGGAACGCTTCGAGCGGCCCCATGACAGCGCCGGTAGCGTTTTGAATGAAATACAGGCGGTCGTAGAGTGCCGGGTCGCTGACGACCAGCGCCCCGCCCAGCAGGTCGCTATGCCCGCCCAGGTACTTCGTGGCCGAATGCATCACGATATCGGCCCCCAGGCTCAGGGGCCGCGTCAGCACGGGCGTGGCAAACGTGTTGTCCACGGCCACCAGCACGCCGTGCCGCCGGGCTATGGCGACGCAAGCGGCGATATCGGTGAGCGACATCAGCGGGTTGCCGGGCGTTTCGATCCACAGCAGCTTTGTCTGGGGCGTGATCGCCCGTTCCAGCGCGGCCGGATCGGACGTATTTGCGAGCGAAACGGAAATACCGGCTCGGTTGACGATCTTATGCAGCAAGCGATAGGTACCACCGTAGATATCGCTGCCTGCGACGATGTGGTCGCCGTGCCCGAGCAGCATCGTCACGCAATGCGTGGCGGCCATGCCCGAGGCGAACGCCAGAGCTCCGCAGCCGCCTTCGAGCGAGGCCAGCGTCTGCTCAAAGTTCTTGCGCGTCGGGTTTCCGCTGCGCGAGTAGTCGAAAGCTCCCCATTCGCCGGCACCGGGCTGCACGTAGGTGCTGGCCAGATGGATCGGCGGCACGATCGCGCCAGTCGACGGATCGCGCGGTTGGCCGACGTGAATCGCACGGGTGCGGAATTGCATGGCTATCCTAATCCCTCTCTGCACGACCTGCTGTCGACCGTGACGATTTGCCATTCATACAAGCCCGTAGCGCAAGCAAGGGTTTTCGCCCCTCGACACCCTCGCTGGCGCGTCGGGCTAGTGTGCCAGGGCCTGAGCCAGGTCGGCGATCAGATCCTCGGTGTTCTCGATGCCGCACGCCAGGCGGATCATGTTGTCGTGGATGCCGAAGCGGCGGCGGTCTTCGGGCGAGTGTTCGAAATAGCTCATCACCAGCGGCTGCTCGATCAACGATTCGACGCCGCCGAGGCTGGGCCCGATCCGCGGCAACTTGACCGCATCGACCACGCGGGCCGTGGCCTGCCAGTCGGCGTCCTTCACCAGGAACGTCACCAGCCCGCCGAATCCGCGCATCGTGCGTTTGGCCACTTCATGGTGGGGATGCGAGGGGAGCCCGGGATAATAGACCCGCTCGATGCGCGGGTGCGCGGCCAGGAATTCGGCGACGGCCAGGCCGTTCTGATTGTGGCGCTGCATGCGGAGTTCGAAGGTCTTCAGCCCGCGCACCAACAGGTAGAGGTTGTGCGGCGAGTTGATACCCCCCATGATTCCGCGCAGCTTGCGGACCGAATCCATCTTTTCCGCCGAGCCGATAATCACGCCGGCCAACAGGTCGTTGTGCCCGGCCAGGTACTTGGTGGCCGAGTGCAACACGAAATCGACGCCGGCGGCCAGCGGGCGGATGTTGTAAGGCGTGCCCAGCGTCGCGTCGATCAGCGTCTCGACCTTGTGCTTGCGGCCGATGGCCACGAATCGCTCCAGGTCGACGACGCTGAGCTGCGGATTGGTCGGCGATTCGCTGACGAGTAAACGCGTGTTGGGCGTGATGGCCGCTTCCATGGCCTCGTAATCGCAGGCCGGCACCTGGCGCGTGACCACGCCGAAGCGCGACAAGTGCTTGGTGCAGAACTCGCGGCTGCGGTGGTAGCATTCGTCGAAGAAGATGACTTCGTCGCCGGCGTTCAGCCGGGCCATGAGCAGGCCGACGATGGCCGCCATGCCGGTCGAGAACAGCAGCGCGGATTCGCCTCCTTCCATGGCCGCCAGCTTGCGCTCCGCGACCTTCTCGGTCGGGTTGCCGTAGCGGCCGTATTCTTCGCGGTCCTGCTTCTGCTGGATGAAGTCGATGACCGCCTGGGTATTGGCGAAGGTATACGTGGACGAACAGAAGATCGGCTCGGCCATGGCGTGACCGAGCTTCTGCCGATCTTCACCGGCATGCACGGCCACGGTCGACGGCCCGGCCAAAGTGGATTGGACAGACCCTGGCGCGGGGCCGCCTGGTCGAGGTGTTGGATCGTTCATGGCAATTCCCAACGCTACGAGATCGTGTACGTTTCGAACGTAAGTCGGGATTGCTCGACCAAACAAAAAAAGCCGCGGACGAACGGCAGGCGTCGTCTCGCGGCTCACTCTGGTCAAGTTGAATCGCAGTTTTCAGCGTGTTATGGGCGGAAAACCGCGATGGCACTTTAGCAGGTGAGGCTGCAAGCGGCCGCAAATCCCAAGGCGTTTCATCCTACTCCGGCCTCGAACTGCAAGCAAGAGGCTGCCGGTGCTGGCGGCGATGCTGGCAGCTCCCGATCGTACCAAGCCCTCTTGCTCTGCGGCAGGAATCCCGGAATAATCCCGCCCTCGATTGCCATTGGGGCTCGATTGCGGAGCGCAATTCTATATGACTGGTTGCCTTTCGTTGCGGTCGGTCGTCTGGCTATCTTCGTTGTTCCTGGTCGCTGGTTGTGCGTCGCCCTATGCCACCGACCAAGGGGCGCTGGCTGGCGGAGTGGGCGGAGCCGGACTCGGCGCTCTGATCGGCCAGGCCTCGGGCCATCCGATTGCCGGAGCACTGATCGGCGGCGCGGCGGGCACCGTGACCGGAGCGGCCGTCGGCGCGGGCGTGGATAATTCGAACGCCCGGAAACAAGCCGTGGCCATCGCCGCCCAACAGCAAGCTCAGGCCGTCACCGTCAACGACGTGGTGACCATGAGCAAGTCGGGCGTCAACGAAGAGCTGATCTTGAACCACATCCGCAGCCATGGCGTGGCGCATCCGGTGCAGGCCGGCGAGTTGGTGGCCATGCAGCAAGAGGGCGTCAGCCCGCGGGTGATTGCCACCATGCAGACTGCGGGAGTGCCCGCGGCTTATGGGCCGGGGCCGGTGGTGAACCCCTACTATTATCCGCCGCCCTACTGGGCCTATCCCGGTCCGGGCTATGGCGTTTGGATGCGGTAAGGAGCAGGCGGCCGGCAGCAGGCGGTAAGGGCAGGCAAGTCCACCGGCAAATCAGTTTTCCATGATGGAGAACACAAGCCCGACGCGCCAGCGAGGGTGTTCCTCATTCGACACCCTCGCTAGCGCGTCGGGCTCGTGTTTGCACGTTGCGGCTGAAATCTTCCCAGCTTCGAGAACTGATTGGCCGTGGCAGGCAAGTCCCCCGCTAGGCCAACCTGGCGATCTGCGGTAAGCTGAGGGCTTCTGGAGCAGGCGTTTCGTGCGCCTGCGACTATTCTTCTCGAGCCCCCTCAAAGGAAGCGCATGGCCCGCAAAGCATCGGCACGTCACATTCTCGTCAAGACTCAAGAAGCCTGTGAAGATCTGAAGACCAAGATCGGCGCCGGCAGCGATTTTGCCGACCTGGCGAAGAAGCATTCGCAATGCCCCTCGGGCCGCGACGGCGGAAACCTGGGTTCGTTTGGCCCCGGCCAGATGGTGCCGGAATTCGACAAGGTCGTGTTCAGCGCCCCGGTCAACACCGTGCAGGGGCCCATCAAGACACAGTTCGGCTGGCACCTGGTGGAAGTCACCAGCCGCACCGATTGAGCCGGTTGCCGACGGACCGATCGATTCTCACGGCGGAGAAGAGACGCGAGAGTATGTCAACTGCAGCACAGGGGCCCGGTGCAACTCAATCGCCTGCGCCGGCGTCCCGCGCGCGAAGGCTCGCACCCGTGGCAATCTTGCTCGGCGGCGGCGCGCTCATTGCCGGAACTCAACTCTGGCCTGATGTCGAAGGCGGACACCGGTCGCTGGCCACGTTGGCGGCTTTCGCGCTAACCTTTTTCCTTTTCATGTCGTGGGTGTGGTTCTTCTCGGGCCTCAGCCGGCGGACGCGATGGATCTCGTTCTTCGTCGTGGTGCTGTTGTTGGTGCTGTTCCGCATCGAAGGCTTCAGCGGCGATCTGCAGCCCAAGCTCAACTGGCGGTTCAGCCGCAAAAAGGACGTGGCGCTGGTCGACAGGCTACCGCCGGATGTCGCTCAAAGTTCGTCGCTGCCGGCCGACCTGGCGGCGACGACCGGTCATGACTTTCCACAGTTTCTCGGCCCGCAGCGCGACGAGAAAGTGACCGGCGTGCGGCTGGCCCGCGATTGGTCGACGGCGCCCCGATGCCTGTGGCGGCAACCGATCGGCGCCGGCTGGTCGGGCTTTGCCATCGTCGGTGAATTTGCCGTGACGCAGGAGCAGCGCGGCGACAACGAACTGGTCGTTTGCTACGAATTGCTCACGGGCAAGGTACGTTGGAGCCACGGCGATCATCTGCGGTTTTCTTCGGTAATGGGAGGCGACGGCCCACGCTCGACCCCCACCATTCACCAGGGACGCGTCTACACGTTCGGCGCAACAGGGATGCTGAATTGCCTCGACGGGGCGACCGGCAAAGTGCTGTGGAGCCACGACATCGTCAAGGAGACCAAGGCGTCGCTGCCGATGTGGGGCCTGAGTTGTTCGCCGCTGGTCGTGGACGACGGCATTGTCGTCAGCAGCGGCGCGACCGACGAGAATTCGCGAATGTCTCTCTTGTCGTACCATAAAGACAGCGGAGCACTCCTCTGGCACGGCGGCTACAGCCCGGCCAGCTATGCCTCGCCGGTGCTGGCGACGCTCAGCGGCCAGCGGCAAGTCATCATGGTCAACGCCAACGACGTGATGGGGCATAACCCTGCGGACGGCGCGATTGTCTGGCATTTTGACTGGCCCGGCGATCAGCCCAAGGTTCCGCAGCCGATCGCAGTTGGTCCCGACCGTGTGCTCATTTCCGCCGCCTACGGACTGGGCTGCAAATTGCTGCGGGTGCTGCCGAACAAGAATCGCGAGGAATCGATTGTCGAGCTGTGGAGCACCCGCGCGCTCAAGCCCAAGTTCATGAACCCCATCGTGTACGAGGGTTTCATTTACGGCATCGACGACGGCATGGCACTGACCTGCCTGGAGTTGGAGACGGGCAAGCGCAAATGGCGCGGCGGTCGTTACGGGCATGGCCAGATGCTATTGGTCGGCGACCTGCTGCTCATGCAAAGCGAGTCGGGCGAAATCGTGCTGGTTCGTGCATCGCCCGCCGGTCATCATGAATTCGCTCGGTTTCAGGCCGTGGGTGAAAAGGCCTGGAACACGCCGGCCCTTTCCGGCCGGCGTCTGCTGGTCCGCAATCACGAAGAAGCCGCCTGCTACGAACTCCCCTTGGCCGAGTAGCGCAGGAAGCAGGATTATGCACACCAGCCCGACGCGCTAGCGAGGGAGTCCCTCTCGCGGCATCCGGGGTGGGACTCGGTCGCGGCACTCCCTCGCTAGCGCGTCGGGCAGGTGTTGAACGACAGCCGTTTTCAGCACCTGCGCATCACCCCCCACCTGGAGAATGCTTGACTCTCCTGCGCGGGGTTCTAAGAATACGTTTAGACGAAGCCTTCTCTGGTATTTGGAGGCCGTCGAAAAACCGATGATGAGAACCAGGAACTTCTTTTCTCGGTCGCCGGGCGCATTAGCGCGCTGCCCATCGTTGGCTGCCAATGACGCGCAACCAGTGCATCTGTTTGCAGAGCGTTTCCCGAAGTCAGGGGGACGAAGGGAACGAGAAGGAAGGTTGCCGGCAATTTGCAGTCGGCGGCCTGTGAGTGCCGTGGGATTTTGTTCGGGGCATCAAGGCGTAGCGTGTGATCCTCTGATCAAGCCGCTCTCATAGGCCCAATTTCTATGCTGCCGTTGCCGCGCGTCGCGTTGGGGACCGTACAGCCCGAGGCTGAGGTCGAGTTTGTCTCTTGGGCACTGATGGAGTTGCTCTCCCGACATGGCTGCCAGGTGCAGCATTTCACGGCGCGGTGCTGTCTGACGGCCATCCCTGGCGCGATCACGGCGACCGGGTTGGGATCGCGTCACCTGGACAGTTGGCTGATGACGCGCGAAATGTGCCGCGAGTTGTTGGCGCGTGGAATGGGCGAAAGTGAGCTGGCGTTGGTCGAAGGTCGCTACGACGTCGCTCGGCCGGCCGGCTGTAGCGGCGGCAGCTTGGACCAGCTTTGCCAGTGGCTCGACTTGCCGCGATTGGTGGTGCTCGACGTTCGGCGTTTGGATAGCTGCCAATTGCCGCCGCGGCCTGCGGTCGATGGTTTGATCCTGGACGGCATTGACGGGGCGGCCGATTTGTCGCGTTGGCAGACGGCGCTGGAGTCGTTCTGGGGCGTCCCGGTTCTGGGGGCGTGGAAAAGTTGCCTCGATTGCGTGACGCCATCCGCGAGTTGAGCCCCGGCAGCAACGTGCCTCGCGACTTGTGCGAACACCTGGGCGCGGCGTTGGAACGTTATAGCAAGCCCGCGGCGATTCGCCGCCTCGCCGCCCGGCGTGAATTTGGCCCGGTCTCGTCGACGCTGTTTCAACCCGTCGCAGGCAACTCGCCCATCACCGTAGCCGTGGCCTACGACGAGGCGTTCCACTGCTATTTTCCCGACACGCTCGATTTGCTGGAGTTGCTGGGAGCGTCGATCATTGATTTCTCGCCGTTGCACGACGAGAGTCTGCCGCCGGAAACCGACCTGGTTTACATCGGTTGCGGCCATCCGGAGCGGTTTGCGGCGGAATTGGCCGACAACCACTGCATGATGCTGGCCCTGCGGAATCATCTGTGCGCCGGGCGGCGGATGTATGCCGACGGCGGCGGCCTGGCCTACCTCTGCCAGTACTTGCAAACGCCCGAGGGGAAATGGGCGTCCATGGTTGGCGCATTGCCGGCGATTGCTAGTTTGAATCCGCACCGTGTGCCGCCAAGGCCGGTCGAATTGACGCTCGCTCAGCCGTCGTGGCTGGCCGATCGCGGCACGAAATTACGCGGCTATCTGAGCTCAACCTGGAAAATCGAGCCCAATGGCCAGTTGAACGGTTATCTTTCCGAGCCCGGGCACGAGTACGACCTCATCGGGCAGTACCAGGCGCTGGCCAGCCGGCTGCAAGTCAACTTCGTCACGCAGCCCGGTTTTCTGAGAAACTTCGTCGAGCCGGTGCCCCCGGCCGTGGGGTATAGCCCGGCCCGCACGATCGTCTTTTGAGGCGGATGTCGTGCCTGCATCAGGTCAGCAGGATCCCGGCCATCAGCCCGGCGGCGATGATCGTCTCGGCCAGGCCGGCGGCCTGCAAGTACCGCGGCTCGACTTCGACCAGGAATTCCTTGAACTGTGCCGGAAAGACGCTCAGCGTGAACCCTTCGGCCAGAAACAGTGTCAGTGCCACGAGCATGATCAATCGGACAGGATCCACGGCTAACAGGCTCCGGGCAAGAGTTCGTAGTACATTCCCCGCAGGTGGCCGAGCGACGGCCGCACCACGATCGTCGCGGCTTGTCGGGGAATAGCGTGCCGCTATAATCGCGGCTTGTTTTGGCTCCGGCAAGAGGGAAAGCAAATGGGGAATTGGGAATGTGGAATGGGGAATGACGTCCGCAATCTCCCGCCCGCGGCGATTCTGCGCACTTGCCACTGACCACTCTTCACTTCACAGCCCCCTAGCCACTCGCTGCTCCGCATGGCCCATCTAGGCGTCAACATTGATCACGTGGCCACGGTCCGCCAGGCGAGGCGGACTTACGAGCCCGATCCCGTCTGGGCCGCCGTGCTCGCTGAGTTGGGAGGCGCCGATGGCATCACCATTCATTTGCGTGAGGATCGCCGGCACATCCAGGACCGTGACCTGCGCCTGCTGCGCGAAACGGTGAGCGTCAAGCTGAACCTCGAACTGGCCACCAGCGACGATATCCTCGACATTGCCTGCAACACACGTCCCGACCAGGCCACGCTCGTCCCGGAGAATCGGGCCGAGATAACAACCGAGGGGGGCTCGACGTCATCGCCCATCGAAACCGCCTGGCCGTGGCCATCGACCGGCTGCACGCCGCCAATGTTACGGTCAGCCTGTTCCTCGACGCCGACGAACGACAGATCGAAGCCGGCCGCGAGTTGGGCGCGGATGCCGTTGAGTTGCATACCGGCCAATACGCCTTGGCCAAAACCGGCAAGCCGCAATTGGCCGAGTTGGTGAAACTCACGAATGCCGGGCGTGCGGTGACCGAGCGCGGCATGGTCCTGAACGCTGGGCACGGGTTGACGTATCACAACGTTGGGCCCGTTGCCGCGATCGCCCAGATGAGCGAACTCAATATCGGCCACAGCATTGTCGCCCGTGCGTTGTGGGTCGGCTTTCAGCAGGCCGTGCGCGAGATGAAGCAACTCATTGCGTGAAGCGCATGTACGCATTGCCGGAATCCTCAGCGTGGACCACCGGTCGTTGCGGGAGTAAGGTCTTTAGAAACTCCGCTTTTCAACGAAAATACCGGCTCCGTCGGGTCGCGGGAGATTATAGTCAATTCAATACGATGCCGCGGGAACGAAAACCGACGTGCGAACCACACTCGGATGTCTTCTGGTTCGAGTTGCAGGATCCGATCCTCGGACGTGAAGATTCTCTGATGCGAAAACTTTCCGCCATCGAGCACATGCTGTGGATGATGTCGCGCGAGACGCCGTTCAATTTTGCGCTGGCCGTGCGAATTCTTGGTAACGTCTCCGCCGAGGAATTGCGCACAGCGATTTGGGCCCTTCGCGACGCGTACCCGATGCTGATGCAGCGAATCGTCGTCGATTCCCAGGATCATCCGCATTTCTGCTGCGATAACGTGCCTTCCTTCCAGATCTTCGCCCGACCTGCAACCGTCGACGACGACTGGCAGCATGAAATTGAGAGGCAACTGCTCGAACCTTTCGACCGACAAGCCGGCCCTCTGGCGAGTTTCGTTTTGTTGCAATCGGCGGTCGCGTCCGACCTTTTGATCGTTTGCGATCATCTGGTGGCTGACGGCATGTCGGCTACGTGGATGGTTCGAGACATCTGCACCCAGATTGCGGATCCCGACACCCGCCGAGCTATTGCCCCCTTGCCGTCGTGCATGACTGCGTTGATTCCCAACCGGGTGAGGCATGATCCGGGCATCAGGCTGGCGGTTCGCGGACTGCCTGCGGTTTTCAAGACCATGCATCTCCTCGGCGCGCGTCACCGTTGCATTTTCCGAGGCGATCCAACCCCGGCCGGCACGCGGCCGGATTCGTGGAAGGCAGCTCAAGACGATGTTGCACGAGTTCCGATTCGTGCCTTGGCGTGGTCGCTGACGAAATCTCAAACTTCCCAACTGCTGACGCGCTGCCGCAGCGAACATACGACCGTCCATGCCGCGCTGTGCGTGGCATTTCAACAAGCTTTGCAAGAGTTGCGCGACGCGCCACGAAGTCGCATTCGAACGGTGCAGACGGCCGTCAACGTCCGCGGACGTCTGTCACCGCCCATCCGTGAAGAATGCGGCCTGTACGCCGGCTTGGTGAAGACTCGCCTGACGTGCCGTGGCAGGCGATCCTTTTGGAAAAGCGCGACCTGTTCCGACGACGGCTCGGTCGAGCCACGACCGACGTTGGCCTTTTTGCCGGCGTGATCTTGCTCGACGAACTCACGCACGGAGGCGACCCTGCCGCCATCCGCCAATTTGTCGACTGGATGCAAAACGAACGAATATCGTACGACATTTCCATTTCGAATCTGGGCCGGCTCGACATCCCCGAGCAATACGGGCGGTTTCAAATCCAGGCCTTCCACGGCCCCTGGGTTCTCGGTCCGCAGCGAACTCCCTTGATTGGCGTGGCTACGTTGGGTGATCGGCTGTCGTTCAGCATGACCATGCAGGTAACCCCGGACAGCGTCCACCGAAGTACGGCAATCAAGACCGCAGCGATGCAGCATCTGGCAACCGCTGCAGGTTGGGAACCGGAACTCATCCCCGCGAGCGACTAGCCCCAGGAATTCATTCGCCGCGCTCGTCGGTCTGCCATTGCCGCGGTAGCCGCTCGAGCGCTTCAGCGATTCGCACGAAAGCATCTTCGGATTGGCTCATCTTGGCGTAATGCCGGCAGCGCTCGGCCACCGACGGTGATTGCAGCAGAGCCTTGAGCCGTGGCGCGATGATTTCGGGGCGAAAATCGCGCGCGCGAAGATTATCTGAAACACCCAGTTTGAAGAGTCGGCGACTGTTGTCGGGCTGATCAAGAAACCGTGGGACAGTCATTTGCGGAGTTCCAGCGGCAAGGCACTGAGCAATGCTCCCCAGTCCACCATGATGCACAAAAGCGGCCGACCGCGGCAGAATCTCGCTCAAAGGCACAAATCCAAACGATCGCACTCCTGCCGGCAGGTGATCGGGCAGGTGCTGGGGATTTGCGGTCAATAAGATTGCTCGGCGTTCCGCCCGCTGCGCAATCTCGGCGCACAAGTTGAAATACGTTCGCGAATCCTTCAGAAGAGAAGCCTGGCTGAAGACCAAAGGCGCGGATCCCTCGCTCACGAAGGCATCAATGGCTGCGCGATCCGACGGCAACTGCCAGGCGTCGTAACGCGGGAACCCGGCCAACAGCAGGTTGGCGGGCCAGTCGGGTTGGCGCGGCGCGAACCATTCGGGGAATAACCCGATCACCAATTGCGGCGAGAACCACCAGCGGTGCATTAAGCGCGTGACCGGCTCCAGCCCCAGTTCGCCGCGAAGTTGATTTACTGCCTTGCCAATTCTTCGATTCAACAGCCAATCGAAGCCGCGATGGACGCCATGCACCCCAACGGCGGGCATGAACCACGGCCGGTCATGCACAGACCGAAATAGCCAGGGCTGCAGGTGCACCGTAACCACGGGCACCCCGAGGTGGTCTTGGGCCACACGCGCCCCGAAAAGGAACGAGTGACACACGACGATCGTCTTGCCGGGCACGTAACGCTCGGCAATCAGGCGATAGACCGCGTACAGCAGTTGCTCGCTCCAATCGCGCAATTCGTTCCAACGCGCGAGCGGCGAACTATTTTCAGCGGGCTCGTCCGGCGCCGTCGCTTCCCCGGTGTCGACCTCGACGTAGTCCAGCGACTCGCGCTCGGCAAGTTGTCGGCAGTTGCGGCTTGCTCCCAAGAGGACGTCATGCCCGCGTTGACGCAGTTCGCGGCTCAGGCCGATAAAGGGCAGGACGTTGCCCAAAGTACCAGCCGCAATCACGATGATTTGCATCAGGTTTCTCAAGCGGGCGAAAATCAGACCGGCCTCGCCGGGGCAGACGGCGAACATGGCCCGCCATCAGCAACGCAGTTTTAATTCTATCCTCGAGGGTCAGGGATTGAAACGCGTGCCGATTTGCAAGGCTTGTGCCACGAAGTTGTTTGGTCGTTGGTTGCCATCGATCATCAATTGGGCTGGCAATGGGCGTCATGAGGATTTCGTTTGCGGGCGAGCGGACGGTCAAGGACGCGTGGCCGGCAGATCGACGAGCTCGCTTTCGAATGAAAACCACTTGCCCGAATAGGTTTGCTTGACGGTTCCGATGCCAGGCGCCAGCCAGCGTTCCTCGGTGCCTTTGCCGAACATGCCGTCACTTTCGATTCGCAGGCGCAAGCAATCGTCGAACCGGCGCCCCTGACAAACGACGCGTCTCCAAGCCCAGGATCTGGCAGAGGGCCACGATGCGACCGTCATGCACCTCCCAACGGCGGCCGATTGCCAGCGCGCGGGGAATCAGCAACGATTCGGCGGCCGCTGGCCGATCGTCGCTCAGTTGGAGCAGGCCCTGTTCCCCCAAGCGGAAAAATAGCACCACTTTATCCAAGCCGGGCACGCCGGAGCTCTCGAACGTAACTCGGTAGTACTCGTTCCCGTGCCGCATGAAGCCGGCTTCCATAATCGACGTGGTGTGGCCCTCTCCACGACTCAAGAGCGAATGGTATTTGACGCTGAAACTTGCAGCGTCGCGAGCGTTCCGACCGGAAAATAGTCCTCGATCGGGCGCAGCGCGACATTGGCACCGACAACGGTCGCCGGCTCGCCGGCAGCAGCTCCACCGGCTGATCGGAAAACGTGACGTCGCCCAGCGATCGATCCGGGAACGGATCGAATCGTCGCGCACGAACAGCAGCAGCGCCGAGCAGACAGACCAGTTGAGGCCGCGTCATCACTTACGCCTTTTGCAGCCATTCGGATTGCATCGTGGCCAGGGCAATTACCCATTCATCGACCAGGCAAGTCGTCACCGAAGCAACGCTGGTCCGGTCGGCTGGTGGATGATGAGCAGATTGCCCGTCTCGTCGGCGTCGATCGACTGAAAATCCTTGGGACGACCGTCCAAGCCAATGCCGAGAATCTTGCCGACCGACTCCTTGGCGCACCACAGGCGGTTCGGCCAGGCAAAATCGGGCTGCTGCTGGCTCAAGGTGCGAATCATGGCAATTTCATCCGCTGTGGCGAATTGCGGCAGAATCGACTCGACGTCGCGCGAGAGCCGGCTCGATGTCGATGCCCACTTCGCTGCCTGCGGCGACGGCCACGGCACAGCCGTCGCTATGGGCCAGGCTGATCCACGGCATCGGCTGTTTTCCGCCGTTGGTGACGAAGGGGCGTCCTTGTTCGTCGTGCCCAATGGCCAGCGACGGCCGGATGGTCCAATGCCGGTCCTTGAGTTCGGCTCAACCAACTACGAACTGCGTCCTTGACGGCGAAACGCGACGCCAGCACTGCCAGCCGCTGTTTCTTGTTCTCGATCGCGGTGCAGGCGGCGCATTCCGCTGCGCCCAGCAGCGTCGCCGTGACCCACTCGTTGTCCGCATATTTGATCTCCGCAACCGGAACGATCATGCAGACCGCGTCGGTCGCGGCGCCGGAACCTGCATTTCATTGGCAACCAATCGTTCCGCAGGCTGACGGATGAAATCCTTCAAACGGCGCGGCATCCGGAACAGCCAATCGGTCCAACCGGTCGCCCGCACCCAGACGAAGCCTTGCGCCGTCGCCAGTTTCGATCTGGCATTTGACGCGCCGCGTTTCCGGATCGAATTCGATAATCTCGACGTGTACGGGCACGCGCGTTCCGGGCTGGCGGGGGCGGGCGCTAGAATTCAATTTTCTCCACACCGACCGGCAGGGCTTCCCATCCCGAGGCAATGCACCAACATCCCGACCAGTTGCCCCAGGCCATCCATAACCACCGGATCGGTGACGAACCCGGGCCGCGGCTGCGAGGCAAACAATTGGTCCGACGGCAATAGGTCAACTCGGCCGTGAAGGCCGGGTTACCGTACTTCTCCAGATTGCTGACGCAATGAAAACGCGGACCATGGAACAGATGGCGGTGCCCGTACAGTTCGTCCATTGTCCAGGGCCAGGGATACTCCTCGGCCGGCGCGGACAGATTCGAGCTGCAAGTCTTCCCGATAATTCTCCGCCAACAGAACGCAGGCCGAAGCGCTGGCCTTGCCGTCGCACTGAATCGTGACGTTCACGCGATGCACGCCGGTTTCCGGATCGAGCGAAACGACGTGTCCGTCGATGCTAAGATCGAGGCTCGATGCACTCAACGCGATCCAGCGAATAGCCCGGACCTGCTCGAAGCCGATGACTCGCAGGTGGGGCACCAGGCAGCTTGCCGCCTCGGCCATGAGCTCCATGCTGAAAGTCATGGGCATGATCGGCATGCACTGCTCAATCGGCTTCACTGCGGTCGCATTCACAAAGTGGTGGTCGAGCAGGTACAAGTCCTCATTCAAGTCGAGCCGGCGGTGAGCCACCAATTCGACCCCCGGCACGTGATGCAACAGTTCACCCAGCAACGGAAAGGCCGCGGGGGTTATGGCCCGGAATCCTGGCTCCGATTCGGCATCGGTTGCGAATGGCTCGTGGTGATCCGCCTGGCTCGAGTCGAGGGCGGCGGCAGAGTGATTGGGGATCGGCTCCTGGGCGACCGGGGCATGGGCGTCGTATCCGCTACCGGCCGATTCGGCTGTGACTGCGACCGGTGGAGGACTCGTCTCGGGCGGCAGCGGCACGTTCGCATGCTGCAGCGGTGTCCAGTCGATTCGCAGGGGCAATTCGAGCGTCGCCTCGCGAACGGGCTTTTGCAGCAAATCAAAATCTACCGGCTGAACCTGGCGATGATCAAACAGCGGACCGAGGTTGAACGGAACCCCGCGGGAGAAGAGCGTGGCGCAGAAGTGATTCAGTTGCGTGAGCGGATCCCGCGTTTCGACGTCGACTGCGGCGGTTGTGATACCTTCGTCGGTACCCAGGAATTCGGTCAGATTTGCGGCCATGTTGCCGCCGCCCATTTGCAGGAAGATTCTGGCTCCGTCCGCATGGAGTCTGCGCAACGTTTGCCACACGCGCAAGGGGCAATCGATGTTCATCATCAACGTATCCCGAATCCCTGCAAAATCGCTGGGAAACGGTTCGGTGGTAATGGACGAGTAGACCGCGATCCGCGCCGGACGCATCTCCAGTTCGGAAGTGTCGAGCGAGGCCAGAATCTCGCTGCGCAAATGGCTCAGCATGGGCGTGTGAATTGGCGGGTAAGGCAGCAAACTCACAAAAACCTGATCCTTGCGCAACCGCTCGACGATCGCCAGCAGTAGCTCGCGCGGACCACCGAAGATCACCGCTTCTGGTGACATGCAGATGGCCAAATGCACTCCGGGATATTCCGCCAGGAGCGGCGACAAGATTCTCTTCGCTGATCCAGGCAAATGCCATGCGACCGTTGGGGGCCAGCAACGGATTGGGATTCAGCAGCTTCCAATAGGCCGGCACAGTCTCGCGGAAATCCTGAATTCCTGCGGCACACAGGGCCGCCATCTCGCCCTGGCTTTGGCCGGTGATCATGTCTACCGGCACTTCAAACTTTTCCATCAGCATCCAACTGGCCCAGTTGGCCAACGTGACGGCGATGGTGGCCAGATAGCGTTCGTCGGGGCGAAACTCCCGGGTGCCGGGCGAGTCCGCCTCGCTGGCCGGGGGAGCCAATCGCCGTTGCAACTGGGCCTTGGCCTCGTCGGAAAAATGGTCCGGCACTCCGAAAATAATACTTGTCGGAACGGCATCCTCCGGATCCTGGTCCCGCGCTTCCAGAAAGTCGAATTGTTCGCGCACGATAGGGTAATGCAAGCACAAGTCGAGCAGGTGTCGCGGGTAATTTCCAATCAGGCCGGGGAAGCCCTGGCCTGGGAAGATGCAGGCGATCTTGCCGCGATGCAGTGCCGCATCGACAGCAAAATAAATGGGCTCTTCCGCGAACGTCGTGACGCCCCGAGCCAAGCCTGTCCGAACGGTCGTCAACAATCGGCGTAAATGGTCCCGATCCTGACAAATCAACGCCAATTTCACGGGGCGCTCGGAGTCGACCTCCGACAATAGCGAACAGGCAATGCTGGCCAACGACGCGGCGGCAGCTTCGCTGTCGAGAAAACGTTCCAGCCTTGCCAGGCGCTCGTTCAAGTCCTGCGGCGTGTCGGCTGAGAATGCGAGCAGCTCGGTCTCTCGATGGGCGGCATTGACGATCGGCCGGCAGCGCAGCGAGCGCTGCTTGGGAGCGGGTTGCGGCACTTCCTCCAAGACGACATGCGAATTCACGCCGCCGAAACCAAATGCGTTGATTCCCGCGCGCCGCGGTGGGTGCCGCGGGTCGTGAATCCAGGGCCGCGTGTAGGTATTGAGGTAAAACGGCAGTTCGTCCAGCCGCGCGTGGGGTTGTTCGCAGTGCAGGCTGGGCGGCAAGACTTTATTCGACAAGGCCATTGCCGTGCGAATGAGCGACGCCATCCCGGCTGCTGGCATCAGATGGCCGATCATCGATTTGACGCTGCCCATTGCGCGGCTCTTGATCGACGATTTGGCGTGTCCATAGAACCTCCCCACGCTCGTCAATTCAGCCTCGTCGCCGACGATTGTCCCGGTTCCGTGGGCTTCGAGATACCCAATTGTTTCCGGATCGATCCGAGCATCGTCGTAGGCCCGCTGAAGAGCCTTGACCTGCCCATCGGAAGATGGGGCCAAGACGTCGTGCCCTCGCCCGTCGCTGGAGACTCCGACTCCTTTGATGACCGCATACACCTGGTCTCCATCGCGCAGGGCGTCCTCCCAGCGTTTGAGCAGGACCACTCCAGCTCCTTCGCCGATCATGATGCCATCGGCCCGTCGATCAAAAGGCCGAATCTGTCCTGTCGCAGATACGGCCCCCAGCCGCAGGAATACGGAGTACATCGCCGGCGAATGGGTCAGAAACAGGCCGCCGACGGCAGCCAGGTCGCACTGCCCCAACCGCAATCTCCCGATGGCCTGTTCGGCCGCCAGCAACGAGGACGCACATGCGCCATCAACCACGTGGGACAGGCCGCCAAGATTGAGGCGATTGGCACTCAGACCGGCGACGATGTTCGGAATCGCCGTCGAAATGGTATCCGGTTCGGAGGGGGACAAGGTCGATCGCAGATAATCGTGGATCTCATCACGCCGGCCGTCGACAAACAATCCGGGATACCGCCGGTCGATCAACTCAAGCACCAGGTCGAAAAACTCGGCGTCCATGAAGATTTCCGAGAGTTTCTGGCTGGTATACCCGCCACGACCGATGATGACGTCCGTTCGTTCACGCACCGGCGCATCGCTGCCAACGCCGGCGTCTCGCAACGCTTCATCGATCAACTCGACCATCATGAACTGGTCCGGATCGCCGTGCCGGACCGTGTTGGGAATGATGCCGAATTTGCGCGGTTCGAAGAGGATATTCTCTTCCAGAAACGCGCCGCGCGGGCTGTGCGACTGGGCGTTGCGATCGGCGAGAAACCGTGTCCGATTGATGTTGCGCCAACGATATTTCGGCACATCCTGAATGCAGTCCACGCCGTTGACCATATTGGCCCAGAATTGGTGAATGTCGTCGGCCCGTGGGAACCGGCAAGACATTCCGACGATGGCGATGTCGCGGTCGTTCATACCTTAACAAAGCCTCCGTTGGTCGCCATCGCCAGAGGCCAGGCGGCGATCACTGTTTCGGCCGGTCCCGCCTGGGCGAGTTCGGCATGAAATGCTGCGACACCTTCATCGAGCGGAATCAGCTTGACGCCGTGCGAGGCGTACATCGCTCGCAACTCGGGACTTATCATGCCGGCGTCCCAGGGCCCCCAGCCGATCGACGACTACGCGGCCTGGCCACTGCCGGCCAAGCGACGATGCCAGTTTGTTCAGCACTTCATTGGCTGCGGCATAATCCGCCTGACCCTGGTTGCCAAGCCGAGCGGAAGCCGAGGAGAAGAACACCAGGAATTTCAGATCCTGTCAGGCCGCAATTTGGCGGCCAGCGCCAGCGCGCTGTTGACCTTGGTACCGACGACACGCTCAAACGACTCCGGAGTTTTGTCCGGGATCAACTTGTCTTCAACCACCCCCGCTCCATGGACGACTCCGTCCAGGCGGCCCAGCCGAGAATAGATGTCATCCAGCAGCCGGCCCACGGCCAACGCATCGCGAACGTCGACACTGTGGTATTCGACCTCCGAGCCGGCGTTTCGAATCGACTCGATGGTTGCCAGAATCTGGCGGTTTCGCAGGCGTTGCTGCAGATCGCGTTCGATTTCCGAGAGAACGGGGCGCGTGCCGCTGGCTCGGGCTTTGTCGATCAGCCATTTCCGCAAGGCAGCCGGCTCCAGAGCTCTGGTTTCCGCGTCTTCGGGCCGGGGCAGTTGACTGCGACCTGCCAGGATCAGGCGAGCCCTCGTTGATTGGGCCAGCGATTCGGCGATCTTGGCGGTAATTCCATAGGCCCCGCCCGTCACCAGGACGACGCTGTTGCGGTCGAGGTCCGACGGAGGCGCCGCGCGCCAGGACTCATTGCTCTCCTTGACCGTCAGTTGCCAGCGATCGTAGGAGGTGAGCCCAACTTCCAGATAGTCGTCATCGGCCAGTAGCTCGGCGATCAACCTGGCGGCCACATCTGCCTGAGACTGCGGATCGCTCGGATCGAGAAGCGTGGGATGGATATCGACGTTTTTCACGTGCAGATTTCGTTGTTCCCGCAGTAGAGATTTGAACAGGCCCAATGAACCCGCTCCGCGCATCGAGAGCGGCTCGGAGCACGAATCGTTGCAACCGAACATGCCGTCGAGCGAGGTCACGTTCAGAACCCATCCGCTGCCTTCTTCGGCGCTTGAGCGCAAGTCGGCCAGGAATTCCTTGACGACGCGAAACGCCGATAAGGTGCAATCGATGACCTCAGCCGCGGGATCCGTCGCGGCAAGCGGCGGGCTGAGGTCGAGGAGATTAACCAGCGCTCCCACGACCACCCCTTCACGGCCGGTGAGCCAATGGTGCAACTGGCGTAGGCCGACTTCGCTGCGCAGATCGGCCTCGATCAAACCGGCTCCGAGTGCCTGCAACGTGCTGCCCGGAACGACATGGCGGACATGAAAGCCCTGCGCCGATAGCTGGGCGCAGAATTGCCGAGCAATTCCCCCGGAATGCCCCACAACCAGCACTAGGTGGTGCTCAGGAGGTTTTTTTTTTCTTCCACCGTGGCGGGAATGGCCACCGCTTCCAGTTCGAATCGATTGACGCTGGATTTTACGTCGGTGCCATTGCCCGGCGCGGCATGGTTGCTCGCACCAGGGTTTGCCAGGGCGAGCGCGTCAATCACCTTGGGCTTGTCGGGCTGGCCGAAAAACTTGGCTTGCTCGTCGTAGGTACGGATAATGTCGCCCAGAGTCTTCAATCGTGTAAATACTTTAAGAACTTCCTCTTCGTCCTGGTCGTCACGCTGGAAGTACACGTGATAGGTCTTCAGCTTGCTGAACACCTCGACGGTCTTAATGGAGTCGATCCCGAGCCCCGCTTCCAATGGCAGCTCTTCGTCCAGCATGTCGACCGGGTAGCCGGTGCGGTCGCTGACGACTTGCAGCAGATCCTGCCGGAACTGTTCGGTCGATGGTGGTCCTTGATGTGCGGCCGCGCCGTTGGTCGTGGAAATTACGGTGGTTTCCAGGGCTACACCCGAGTGATTCTGTGGTCTGGAAGCCGCCGATGGGATGCTAACGACGCGCTCGTTCGCCAATGGCCGTGCGGCAACCGATGGGGCTGAGTCGACTGATCTGGCCAGTGGTTTCGTCGGCAAATGAATGGCGGGACGCGAAGGAGTTACAGGAGTTGGGCGGACCGCCCTGGGCGGAGCCGAAACGCGCGGGCTGGCCGGCGGCGAGGCCGGGCTCGGCTCATACGGGGCCGGCTGCTGGCCCAGGGTGTGCATCAACTCCGTTGTCGCATCGTTGGCATGATCCAGGTTCGCGCCGAGCAGAATCCGTTCCTGGATTCGCAAGAAACGATCGGTGATTTGTTGCTGACCCTTCTGCAATTCCATCCATTGAACAAGCATGGACTGGCATTCGGCAGCGGCCCGCATTGAAATGGCTGATCCATTTCCGGCGTCTGTGTTCGTAGCGGAGGCAGTTCGGTCAGAAGATTTGTCGTGGATTTCCATAGATGTGCCCAGAGCAGGCGAAGTATTAAGTGAAACACGCAGGGGGGGGGATGAAACCAACGGATGTACGGAACGCGGGGCCGGCGCAGGATCGGCTCTGCGAGTTGCAGGAGCACCGTTGCCGGTCGGCGAACCATTGCCCCTCCCCTCAGTAGCCGGTGCGACTGGCTTGCCGTTCGTCGAACGCCCCGAGGACACCACGACGGAAGCCGATTGCAGGGTAGCTGGAGAAGGTTTACTTTCGGCCGCCGCTCGCGGCTCGCTCTGCCCCATCGAATCCCCCGCGCGCACCTGATCGGCAGGCGTCTGCGTGGTTACGGGGAGCGCCGAACGAGATTGATCGGGCGAGTTGAGCGGCTTGGACGCGTTGAGCGGGCGTAAGCCCTTAGGGCTCAATAGCCAGTCTGTTGGCTTGGGCTTGCGTGCCTCGGCAACCGTACGGAAGATCTCCGCTGGCGTACGTGCTGGTTCGTCACAACCGACAAACCAAGCCTGCAGGTCAACGGGCAATCCAGCCACTGCGGCCGACGCCAGCACGTGGGCCAATTGGCTCACCCCGTCGCGGCCGGCGGCATCCAGGCTCAAAATTGTATACGCGCCTTTGGGCAGAATTTGCTCGACCAGGCCCGTCAGCGCACGGCCGGGGCCTACTTCGATGAAGATTTTTTCGCCGGCCGAGTGCAGCGTTTTGACCTCTTGTTCGAACAATACCGGTTCGACGAAGTGTCGTTGCAGCAGGTCGCGGATTGCTTGCGGATCGCGCGGAAGAGGACCGCCCAGCGTATTGCTGTAGACGTTGCACTGCGGCTCATTCCAGGGCAGCGAGGCAAGATGATGCCCCAGCACGGCGGCGCCCGGGGCCAGTGCCGAGGTATGAAAGGCGGCTGAGACAGCCAGTTTCTTGGCACGCAGGCCGCGCTCGGAGAGCCGCTGAACAGCCAGATCGACCGCTTCGACGGTACCGCCGATGACGGTCTGTTGCGGAGAATTGCGGTTCGCAATCGAGACGTCCAGTCGCAATTCGTCGATCAGTCGTTGCAGGGATTGGGCCTCGGCCCCCACGGCAGCCATGGCCCCTGGCGACGTCGAACCCGCTTCCGCGGCGATTCGTCCGCGGACCGCAGAAATCGAGAGTAAATCGTCCGATCCGATGCAGCCGGCCGCGCACAATGCCAAGTATTCGCCATAGCTATGCCCGGCCGCAAATCCAGGCTTGAGTCCGAACCGCTCGAGTAGCCGAGTTGCAAACACCTCGACCGCGCCCAGTGCCGGCTGAGCAACGCGCGTGTCGTTCAAGTCGGCTTGTTGATCCTTGCGCAGTTGATCGTCGAATGCCGGGGGGGGGTAAATGTAACGAGTCAAAGGCTTCGCCAGGCAGCTCTTCAGCAACCGATTCCAGCGCCCGAACAAGTCGTGGCTCCAGGGAAAGCCGGTTACCAGGTCGCCCAGCATCCCGACTGCCTGCGAGCCCTGGCCGGGATATAGAAAGCACAACTGATCGGCTCGAATCGGCGCTGCTTCGGAGTAATAGATCCCGGAAGGATCGTCGATCGGGCCGGCTTGCGGGATGCGCTGCAACGTCTTGGCGAGTTTGCTGGAAAGCTCTTCCGAGGACGACGCCACGATTGCCAGGCGACACGCGTCTTTGACCGGCTGGCGGTTTCGCTCAGTCGTCCAGCAGGCGCTGGCCAGCGGGGCCAGGTCATCCAAGGGCGTTTCTGCCAATTGCGATTCGAGACGCCGCAACTCCTGGCACAACTCTTCTCGCGAGCTGCGCCGCCAGAGAAATGCGTGGGCCGATCGGGGCGTGAGGTCGGGCGCCTGCCGGGAATGGGCGAGGCGGTCATACTCTTCCATGACGACGTGGAAGTTCGTGCCGCCAAAACCAAAAGCGCTAACGCCGGCGCGGCGCGGAACGTCAGAGAATTCCTTGAGCCAGGGCCGAGTCTGACTATTCACATAGAACGGACTGCTGGCGAAGTCGATTTGCCGATTCGGCGTATCAACCCCAATGGTGGGCGGCAGAACCTGATGCCGCAGAGCCAGTGCCGTCTTGATGATCCCAACCAGGCCGGCCGCGGTCTTCGTGTGCCCGATCATGGACTTGATGCTGCCGACCGCGACTCCCTGCCGCACGGTGTTGAACGCCGAAAAGGCTTCGTTCAACGAAAGGATTTCCGACCGATCGCCCACGGCTGTACCCGTTCCGTGCGCCTCGATGAGCGTCACCGTGGCCGGGTCGACGTCGGCGTCTTCGTACGCGCGACGCAATGCCATGACCTGGCCGGGCGGGTGCGGCGCCGTGAGACTGCGGTTGTTGCCGTCGCTGGAACTGCCAATGCCCTTGATCACGGCATAAATCTTGTCGCCGTCGCGTTCCGCGTCGCTCAGTCGCTTCAGCACCACCGCGGCGACCGCTTCTCCCAAACCGATGCCGTCGGCCGCGTCGTCAAACGTGCGCGAGTGGCCGCCGGGCGAAAGAGCGTGGGTTTTCGAGAAGCACTGGTAGCAGAACAGATTGTTGGAACCATCGACGGTGCCGATCAAGGCCACGTCGCTCCACCCCAATCGCAATTGGGCGATGCCAGCATGGACTGCGGCTAAGGATGATGCGCAGGCGGCGTCAACGACATAGTTGGTCCCGCCGAGGTCGAGACGATTGGCGATGCGCCCCGCGACGACGTTCCCAAGGAACCCGGGAAACGAGTCCTCGGTCCATTCGGCGAGCTGCGAGCGGAGTTCCACCAGCACCTTGTCGACCACCTCGTTCGACAGCCCCGGCGCCTTGGCCAGGTAATGGGGCATCATGGTGCGGGCAAGATATTCCATGCCCAGGTCGTGGGGCCCCGCGACGGCAAAAATTACGCTCGTTCTCTCGCGCGGGAACGGACGATGGTCGAATCCGGCATCTTGGAATGCCTGCCATGCCACTTCGAGGGACAGCAGTTGCGCCGGTTCGATGCTTTTGAGCGTCGCCGGCGGAATCCGCCACTTGAACGGATCGAAACGGATTTCATCAAGGAACGCGCCCCACTTCGAGTACACCGTTTCGCGGGCCAGCCGATCCTCGTTGAAGTGATGCTCGGGCGCCCAGCGTTCCGGCGAGACTTCGCGGATTGCATCGACGCGGTTCAGGATGTTTTCCCAGAATCGCCGGACGTTGCTCGCCTTGGGGAAAATGCCGGCCATGCCGACAATGGCGATATCCGCATCGTGGCATGACGCAGCCTTCGCGTCCGCGCCGAAAGCTCCCTGCGAGGGTTGGCCGGCACAAAATCCCGCACGCGCTGGACAGCGCCGTCGATGACGTCGGAGTGCAACTCGGCCATCGAAACCGGCTTGTCACGCAGCGCCGCCACCTGGCCGATCATGTACATGCCGCTGCGTCGCTGGCTGAGCACGTCGACAGAAATCAATTCGCCTTTGGCCGCAGAGCCCAGCGGATCGGATTCGCGCGTGACGCCCTTCGAGGCGATCCGCAGGCGGCCCACATTGAACAACTCGAGTTCCAGGCGAATCTCATCGCTGGTCTTGCCCTGACGGATAAGCTCGTGCTTGAGCGTGGTGAAGTCATCGGCGAATTCGGTCCGCGCACAACGCGTGGAGTGCCCGACGCCGGACTCCAGCAACATCGTCTCGCGACAAGCCACTGCCTGGCGTTGAAATTCCGCGGTAATCGCCCCGCACCGCACGGCCTCATGGGTAAACAGGTAACTGGTGCCCATCAACACCCCGATTTGCATGCCACGTTCGGCAAGCGGGGCAGCCAGGACCGAAACCATTGCCGCCGACAACCCATCGTGGATTCCACCGGCAAAAATGATCTGAAACTTGCTGGGGTCGTCGACCTTGGCTTCCAAGAGCACTTGGATTTGAGACTGCCAAAGGCTGAAGCTGGTGCGCGGACCGACGTGGCCGCCGCACTCGCGCCCCTCGAAGATGAACTTTCGAGCCCCATCGGCGATGAACGTTTCCAGCAACCCGGGCGAGGGCACGTGCAGAAACGTCGCGATCCCGAGTTTCTCCAACTGCACGGCCTGACTGGGACGGCCGCCGGCAATGATCGCGAAAGGGGGCGACGATTCGGCAATGGCATCCAGCTGGGCGTTTCGCAGCTCAGCTGGTACAAATCCGAGAATTCCGACTCCCCACGGTTTCGATCCCATCAATGCCTTGGTTGCCGCCAAGAGCACGCGTGACTCTCGTCGCCCGACATCAAAGCCAGAGCCAGAAAGGGAAGTGCTCCGTTATCGGCGACAGCCTCACAAAAGGCTGAGACGTCGCTGACGCGCGTCATGGGGCCCTGCAAGATCGGGTAGCGGGTGCCCAGCGAGCGCGCTAAGGGAGATTCGGGCGCACAGGGGCAGTTGCGCGGGCAATGCGCAAGTCTTGTTCGACCCGACGCTCGATGTTTCCCAGGATGTCGGCGACGGTCAGCCCTCTACCCGCTAGAGTTTGCGCTTGCGCAATCTCTTGCGCTAACGGAATGATCGGCGCGGCATGAGAGGTTCCGGACTTCAACCGTCGGGCCACCGCAGCGTACACGTCCCCGCCCGCGGCGGCCACTTGTTCGAATTCCATCAGCAGCGATCGATCGCCTCGGCAAAGGCAGCGGAAATGGCATTCACCGAGATCGATCGAAGCGGTTTCACTACCGTCGAATCTCGACCAGAGAGCCCGTTCAGCGGCCGACGAAGGGAGATTCCGCGGCCAGCCACAACTGCTCGCCCAACACAACGCCTGCCGCACCACCCAGCAAGGCCGCGGCAGCTGTGTCAGGCCCGATCCCGCCCTGCAGCCAAAACGGAATCGAAAGGCGGCCATTCAATTGCTGCAACAAGAGAAAGCTTGAATCGGCGGACACAAAGCCGCCGGCCTCATGACCTTTGACAATCAGGCCATCGAACCCGGCTGCTTCCGCGAGCAGTGCTTGTTGTGCCGTGAAGACTTCCAGGATCACCTGCCGGGCCAATCTGCGCCCTTCGGCGAGTGCAGCCGTCAGGCTTTCGTGGTCATTGCAAACTCCGGCCAGGATCAAGCTAGGCCACGGTTTGTCGCGCGGGTCGCATAGTGTGCTGAGACAAGCCGGCGAGCGGCTTTGGTCTTGCAAGACGTCCCAACGAACGCCCCATTGACGGGTGAGACCTTGGCGGTGTAGCGGTGCGCGTCCTCGGCAAGGCGTTGCAATGCCGCTGGCCGAACCGATTCGTCCGCGAAGGAAAGGTCGAGAATGCCTAGATGCCCTGCACGCAAGGCGGCGATCGCCAATTGTGGATCGCACTTATGAATTGGGGTACAGACAGCCAACGAAAGCATTTACTTCTCGCTCAACTACGCTTTAGCCGTTTTGACGAAGTTCGACTTCAGCAACTCGGTCGACTTAATTAGGCACATTGATTTTGCGTCGCTGCAGAATCAATGAATTAACTTAACCTTCGCTGGCATGCGGCGTAGCTATTCCCTGCTTCCCGATGGACTCCCCAATCATCATTTGAAGCTGCCAGGAATTCAAGGGGCAAACGTAGCCGTTCCGAATCAGCATTTCTATTAAAATATCGTTAAGTGCGTAGGTTCTGACGGTTGTGATGGTCCTTGAATGCGGCCTAACGACATCGAGCGGGGAACCTGGCTCAGCAAGGCATGTTTCGGTTGCGATGAAATGGGGAAAAACCTGGGAAAATTGGACCTTGGCTACGAAACGGAGTTGGCAGCCGCATTAAATTAGAGCCCAGCGGCTTCTCCGTGCTGCCACGCCAGAGGTCGCAATAGCCAAAAAATCGTTTGATTGGGAAATGTGGGTAATTACGATAGGGGCAATCGTTAGCCTTGCGATAGTAATTCAAGAAGTAGGTAAAACTCCATTGACAGGGAAGAATGCATAGTTTAGGAATTCGGCATGTCATGGCTAAGATATTCGGCATGCCCCGGGAAGAACTCCGACCCGCGTTTGCCGCAAATTGCGAAATCGATCCACGAGGTCACTTTCGCAGTTTGGGCCTGTGTGGCAGAATCTGCCGGCTGTGACGCGATTAACGGTTTTTCCCTTAGTACGAGGATCTGACGATGAATCGAATTGCAATTGCCTCCCTTGTCCTAGCGCTTTCCGGTTTGAGTTCGACGGCCCTGAAGGCAGCCGAGCCCACGAACAACAGCATTTCGGAGTCGAATCTTTCTGCGATGGGTTTGCCGGGACTCGCAGTGATGTCGGATGACCGCGGAACCCAGGTCCGCGGCATGGGCACGGCCACCAGCGGAAACGGATTCGCCCTTTCGTTCCTGCTTGGATTGGGAGCCAGCCACAACAACTACGTGGCAACCGGCGGCCTGTTCTCGCACGGCACCAACGCATCAGGCGCTGGCGCGGGTTTGGGCGGCGGCGGCAGCTTGTTTGGTCTCGGCGGCGGCACTTTTGGAGGCCTCGGCGCCTTCGGCGGTGGCGGTTCTACTGGGATTGGCTTCTAAGGTTGGGATTGAACTTCTAGAGATTTCGGATCCTAAGGAGTTTTAGCAAGGGAATTTCGGGCGACATTAAATCCGCGGCAGCTCAGTGGTTGAGTCGTTGTGGTTGAATCGTCGCGACCAGACAGTTAAGCGTCGAAGACGCCCGAAGCTTCCGAAAGATATGCGTTCGTTCAGGATTGAACGGAGATCGTTAACGGTGCGTGGCGAAGGCGCCAATCAGAACCTTCGCCACGCACCTTCACGTGGTGCGACAGGTTTCATGATTTAACTTCAGCAGATTTCCAGCCACATTCGAGTGTACTCAGAAGGAACCATGCAGATGAACCGATTGGCCGCGTTTTTTGCCGTAGTGTTGTGCAGCGGGTTTGCAGTCGACGCGAGAGCGTCGGAGCCGGTGGCTTCGGACATCTCGGACTCGAGCCTGTCCGCCATGGGATTGTCTGGCATGACGGTGATGGCCGACGAGCAAGGAAGCAAGGTTCGCGGAATGGGTAGCACCGCCGTTAACGGTGGCAGCTTCGCGTTTGGTTGGCTGCTTGGCTTGACGTACAGCCATAACACCTACACGGCCAATAGCGCCGACGTTCTCGCAGGGGAATAACTTGTCGTTTGCCGGGCCGGGTTTTGCCGCTGGCAGCGGCATTGTGTCGCCCATTCTGGCCGGCGGTGGACTGGCGAATCTCGGCGGGTTTGCCGGAGGCTTTTCGTCCGCCCGCGCTCAGTAATCGGTCGAGGTTGCCGGGTGTGCGTCGAGGCACGTTCGGTCTCGCGGAGCGTGTAGGCAAGCGGCTTGATCCAGCGTTGAATCTGTTGCTTTAGCGGAGGAAAGTTTTCTCCGGCCTTGTCCGAACCAGCTGGCGGTTGAGTTGGTAGGGGTCCAATTCGCCTGGGCGAAGGCCCAGTTTAGAAACGGTTGACTGGGTTTTGCCGCGCGGGGCGACCACGAGCAGCGCGTTCTCGATCCATTGGTCGGCGAATTTGACGGTCGGGATGCGGATTTTTCCCCGAATTGGGTCGGCTAGATAGACCCAGTCGCCATAAAAGCCCCGGATCACGACGAAGTGGTTCAGGTCGTTGGGCTTGATTGCCACGATCACTGGAATCTTGGCCTCTTTAATCTGCTCCAGTTTCAAGGTTCCGATCGTCGCCTGATATCCCATTCGAACGGCGACACGACGCAAATCGGTGATGCTGAGTCCATTCTGGACACGATCCTTCAATTCGTCCTTGGTCAACATTTTCTCGATTTCGGTCAGCACGGCCAACTCATCGACATTGTCGCCCCAGTAGTAGCGCAGCAAAGTTGCCAGGGCTGCCGCGCCGCATGAGTAATCGCGCTGCTGCATCACCACGTATTGGTTACGCAGATCCTTCCAGCTCATGACGTAACCCCGAATAAAATGATCGGGGTCTCGAACGGGCGCTGATCTTATTGCCGCCGGCGGCGGTGCGGCCTGATCGGCTCCCAACAAGCTCATCGCCAGGAAGACCGCCAGGACTGCCCGAAGCTTGCCGTTTCCGGGTGCGATTTCTCTGGCCATCTGCTTCGCCACCTCGTGAGGGATGCCTCCTGGAGCGGACCGGGAGGTTAGAAGGTCCAAGTGATCCCGCTGCGTGTCGCCGGCGAACTGTACGTCGTTCCGACTTCAGCAAACGGCTCGACGATGTGATGATTTCGCAGGCAAGTCACCGCGAAACGCAAACGGATCGGTTCTTGTTGACTGTCGGGAACGCTCAAGCCATTGATTTTGACGGGCGTGATGTACGATCCCAGATACGAGCAGCTTAGAGTGACTCGATCGTTGGCGGCGAACCCGACGCCCAATTGATAAATCACCTGGCTGCCGAGCTGCACCGGCGTTCCCTGGAGGTGCCCGGCGAAGTAGTAGTTGTATCCAGTGCCGTAAAAGACCACGACCGGATCGTAGGTGTGGATGAACAGCACCTGTGCTCCCATGGATGCGAAGCCGGTGCCGAGACCGCCTTGGAAGACATCGGTCAACGCAGCCTTCTCACCTGTCGGCATGCCTCCAGACAGCGTCACGACAATATCGGGCTGATTCTCGCAGCCTTGCTTCAAGAGGTAGTTCGCGCCGATCGTGATATCGCCAATGCCGAAGTGGCTGGTGCTGAGATCCTGCGGCGTGGGTGTCGATATCGGCGCCGATGCAACTTCGCTGAGCCGCACGCCCACTGGGACATTGCAAAACACCTGGGTGCGGCTGTTCAGCCCATATCGAAAGGCAAATGGAGAAACAATCGTCCGGCGCCGCAAGTCGATACGTTCCACGCTGTTGCCATTGACCGACGGAAATTCATACTGGAAGTCGGTATAGGCCACGCCGGTGTCGACCTGGTAGGTGCCGGGCTTGAGCAGCGGTGATTGGGTTCGAAGGAACATTTCGCGATTGACGCGCCGGTCCGGTTCCGGATCCTTGCCGTAAGTCGCCTTGTCGGCCGACGAGCCGGGAACAGGCTGCTCGCCTCCACTGGCAGGTGTAGCTTGAGAGGCGTAAGACCAAGGAACCACGAAGGCAACCTCATGGTTTTGGAGTAACTCGGTGCTCAGACTGCCCGACAGTGTGGGGGGCAGATTCGGATCGACCAGGCTTGGTCCGCCGACGGGTTCCGTTGCCGAAACCAGAACATTCGACGCAAAGGGTGTTTCCGTCAGCGGCTGCCAATCGAACGGTTCCCACTCGGGCGGGTCGCTCACCGGAAGCCCCAAACCGAAAGTCGAAAACTCATCGTTCGCAACGGCAACGCCCGATCCCAGACCCACGATTAGCGCCAGAAGGATCGTCAGCAACTGCCCGGCCAAGGGCCGAGTCATCGTCAGTTGCGGGCGTTCTGGTTCCAAGGGACACTTCCTTTGCGTCTTTCGTGCAGGCTGGTTCCATCCCAAGCCGTCCGTCGCACTCGAGCTGGGACAGTGACTCATTTGTCACCGGCCAAATCGAAGCCTGTTTGCCGAGATCGATTCGCCAAAGCGGCCGGTGCCGCAATGCAGATCTCGATTACCAGAAGCAGCCAGTCGCAACTCCCAGACCGACGAAATTGATTGCGTTGAAATTGCGCTGGTTAGCGCCTGATCGACATCATGTCGAACGGGCCGTGTCCGGCAAAAGAATTGGCAGTGGTCGTCAGTCCGTTGGTGAGCCCCCAGTACTGGTATTCGAACGCCAGGCGGGCGAAGCAACGATCGATATAGCCACAATTCAGGCACTTATTCCATTGAATGCCGGGGCGCAGTTCAGCCATCATCAGCGTGTTGTGCTCGCTGACAAACGCAGCATTGTTCGAGATTGCATAGTTGCCGAGTCCTCCCGCCTGAGCCGACGTTGATGCCTGGCTTTGATCGATCCCAAACACGGCCGATCCCCGAGCACCCAAGAACAAGTTGAAGTCCCCGCAGCAGCAATGGTAAATCGGCTCGAAACATTGCAGGCCGAACGTCAGGCCTGTGCCGTGAAACCAGCGACTCGATACGGCATATCCGGTGAGTACGTCGTTGGTGTTCGGATTCACGACTTGGGCGAAGAGCGTTTCGTTTTGCGAAAGTCCCGCATAACGGACGCCAAAGCTGCCCAGAATGCGACGCTCCTTCCAGCAGAATTCGCGGGTGCCCTCCAGGTCGAAGGTCGTGGCTTTGAAAATGTTCGTCGCGGTGAAGCCGGTGAAGTCCGTGGTGCTGGCCAGATTCAAGGGGTCGGTCTGAAATCCGGCGGTAGTCAGTCCCCAATACTGCACGCGGATGCCGCAACCGTCGGGACAGGCAATTCCGGCCCACAGTCGCGGAGCGAAGCCCAGGTAACTTGCGCCTTGCGTATCTCCTTGCTGAGTGACGGTCGTCCCACCTAGTTCGGTCGTCGTGGCGACCAAGGCATGGTTCGAAAAAATCGGGGCCAGGAAGGTTGCTTCCGCGCCAATGTACGGGGCGCAGCCGCGAACGGCTCCGCACCAGCCGCCCGGTGGACACGCCGGCGTGAAGCCGCGTTCATTCCAACCATCCGCGCTTGCGGCCGGAACGCTTTCGGCCGGTGGCGAGGGGGCCGGCGCGACAGTGGGCGATGCCGGGGGTGCCAACGGCATCACTTGAGCCAACAGCGACTGCTCGGGCTCCGGCGCGATCGGTTGCGGAGCAGGGTCGTTGCGGGCATTTCCGTCGCCGCCGTCCTTCGGTTTGACCATGAAATAGACGTAACCCGGCGGGAGCTTTGGCAGGTTGTTTTGGAAGTTCGACAACGGGGCGCTGTTCGTATCGGACAGTTGATTGGGTTGGGTGGCACTGGTCTGTATTGCGGGCGGTTCCGCGACGAACTCACTGGCGACAGTAGCGTCTGTCGAGGGGTAGCTCGACACACCAGCCACCAAGATGTTTTGAGAGGGACGCCCCGCATCGCCCGTCGATGCCTGGGTGTTTGTCGCTGTCGGACCCAGCGAAGCCGGAGCGTCAAAGAGTGGCGCGTCAGAAGGCTTGGGCTTGAAGCGACTCGCCCACGACGAACTGACGGAGCTCCGGCTGATCGGCTTGGCCGACAATGCCGGTTTCGTCGCAACCGGAGCCTTGCCCGAAGACGTGTTGACAGGTGCCGTGGGATTGGAATTGCTGGTGGTCGGCCACTCGACCTCGGGCACGCTGCCACGGAAAACCGTGCCAGGGTGGCGCGGGTACTGGTAAGACACCGCGCCTGGATACGGAGCAGACATGATCGCTGCACGCGCCTGCGGACTGCGCGGGACCACGAGCGGAAACGCGCCGAAGAATTTTCCGGCCGAAATGACCGGCTGGACGGCCGGGCTAGCCTGTTGCCCGAACCGCTCGAGCCATACATCCTCGAAGATCAAAGGCCGGGGATTCAGGCACGACGGTTCGGTCTGCACGAGGACCGCCGGAGCCGCCGCCATGAGTCGAGGGTCTTCACCCCCACCACCGATCGGCGTACTGGGTTGTGTTGTTTGTGGAACGAGCGGTTGTCCCGGCGGGACGACGTCGGTGCTCAGTTGGTTCACCGGCTTGGATTGTGACGGTGTGAACGGTCGGACGGTGCGGAGCGGCTGCACTCCTTCGTCTGGAATGTCCTGCTGCGCGGCGGCCGGGTAAGAACTCGCGATCGTCGCCGTCGATACGAGAACTCCAAGTAGGATCCGCAGAGAGAGCGATAACGCCGGCAGATGGGGAGCAAGCCTGGCATTTCTAGCCCGGTGTAAACCCGCGAAACCGTTTGTGCTCCGATTCATACCGAATCCTTCGGAAAGGCCAAGAGTGCGGAGCAACCCGCTGTCTCGGCAATACTACATTACCTGATACAGGACAATTCTTCGACGCGCGGAATGGCGTCACTTCGGGATTACTAAGCACGTTCGACATAAGATTCTCCTCGCTGGGTGTATTGCAAACCGCTGGTAGCAAGTGCTCCGTAGAAAGCGCATGCCGGAGTCGAGAGGCTGGTAGCAAACGTTTCGCCGCTGCCGTTTCGTCCGATTTCACTCTCTGTGCCACAGCTGTCGGCGGGTACGATTGACGGGGCCGGACAACCGTCAGAATCGCTCGAAAGACGAAGGTCGCCACAAATCGCTGGGCCCGTATTTCCCTGCCGACCGGTCCCGACGGCCGCGGATCGCGGGTGAAGATTCACCGTCGAGATTTGCGCTGCCCGTTCGAGGGTGCCGGAGAATCCTAACGTAAGGATTCGAGCGGTCGGACACGCATTGCCGAAAATGCAGGCAAAAGTCCGCCGATCAGGCCCATGCCGATCGTCATTAGCGTTGCCAACATCAACGTCGGCCCGTCCACCTGAAAGGAGAATGCAATCGACTTGGCGCCGAGCGCCGTGCTGAAGGTCAGTCCGTCGAAAGCGTAGCCGATGAGCGTTCCTAATCCTCCGCCGACGAAGGCGATCAGCAGGGTTTCCAGCAGGAACGAGATCAGAATCTCTCCACGTCGAAAGCCCATCAGGCGCATGACGGCGATGTCCTTGATTCGCTGGCCGATGGCGGCGAACATCGTGTTCGTGACGCCAAACACCGCTCCGATCGCCATGAACACGACGACAATCAGCGCGCCACTCCGAATCGCCTCTAACTGATTTGCCTGGCGCTCGTAATACTCGGTTTCCAATTGGGCATCGACCGAGACGCGGCGACTGTTCTTAAGTGCCTCGACAACGCGCTGGCCATTCTCCAGGTCGGCCGTGCGCAAGATGATCGAACTATAGACCGATTTGCGCCGGAAGTACCCGGCAAGTTCACCCAGATCGCCCCATATTTCCGATTCGAACGTCGAACCGTTGGCTTCGAAAACCCCGACCACCCGCCAATTCTTGCGGGCTATGCGTACCGTGTCCCCCAGTTTCAAGCCCCATTCCCACTGAAACCCCTTGCCGACGATGATCTCTCCTTGCCCGGGATGAAACATGCGACCGGAGATTAACTTGGCTTGGGTATGCACCTTCCAGGCATTGGGCTGAATGCCGCGGACTTGCAACAACGTCGGTTCGTCGTTGCGAGGGTCCGACTCCGTCACGACCAGGAAAAGCTCGCGACTGGTGACGGGACGGCCGTCGGCATCGCGAAGCACATGCGCGGTGAGTTCGATCTGATTGGCGGTTACGATGTCGATCTGGCTGAGGACTTCGTCGAGATTGCCCTTGTTCAAAACGAGCACATTCTCCGGTTCGCCGGTGACGATGCAGGCCGCACGGATGCCGTTGAAAAACGCCAGCATGATGATCAAGGCGGCCACGACCAGCGTGAAGCCGAGCGAGGTCATGAGTGTCGTCCGCCACCGGACAAGCAGGTTTCGGTAACCGTAAGAAACTGGGATCATCGGCCGGAACCTGTAAATGAGATGACAAGAAGTTGGGGACTAGCCGGCCGGTGGCTCACGAGCCGCGACGCTCAGGTAACTTTGGAGAATACGTCCACGACGCGCACCTTGGGAGCGTTCCAGGCCGGCAGAATACTGCCCAGAAACCCCACGCCGGCGCCCATCAGGAATCCGTCCAAGACAAATCTCAGCGGAATCGGGCAAGTCAGCAGTAACTGTACGCTAACCGGGGATAGCGAGTGCTCATTGAGCCAGGAATAGGCGTACGTGAGGGCCGCTCCCAGGCCACCGCCGATCAAACCCACCAGCATCGATTCGCCGATCACCAGGCTGCGAATGAACCCCGGCTGGAACCCCAAGACCTTCAGGATCGCCATCTCGTTGCGCCGTTCGCGCGTCGTGATGCTGATGCTATTGGCCAGGATCACGACCATGTCGACCATGAGCACGGTGACCACAAAGTTGACGATATTCACCAGAGTCGACGTGCGGCTTGCCAGTCGGGCTGCGCCGGCCGACTCCGTTTCCACCCGCAACTGGTCCTGGCTGTTGGCGTAGCGTCGTTCGATTTCGGCGGCAAGTCGCTTGCCAGTCTCCGGATCCCTGACTTGCAACCACATCAGGCCAACCTTTTCGCGGTCGCCGGTGGCTTCGGCAAAATAGTCATCGCGAAAGAAAAACGAATGCGCCCATTGGTTATTGGGCAGCACGCCCACGATCTTGAATTGCAGGTTCTTCCCGGCATGCGTGCGACCGAGCAATTCAAATCGTTGACCGACTTTCAATCCCATGTTTCGGAGCAACTTCGGCCCTACCAGAGCCCCGGTCCGTTCCTTCCTTAAAGCTTCGATTGCCCCGTCGCCGAGGTCTTCCAGCCCGGGATGCATCGACTTGAGATTCTCAACCCGGGTGGCGACTCCAAACGCGATGTGATCATCACGATTGGACGCATCCCAGGCGCCGGCGTAATTGTTCCAGAAGGTCCAGTCTTCGACTCCCGGCAGGTTGGAGATTTCGTGCAGGTAACGCCGCGGAAAATTGCTGGGAAACATCCATCGTTCGCGCACAATGAGCCGATTCTGGCTGCCGTCGGTTCGAATCACCTCGGCCAGTGCGTGCGTGGTCGTGCGCACGACCGAATAAATCACCGTCAGCGTGATCACGGCCAACAGCGTCAGCGTGGTGCGCAGCCGATTGCGGCCGAGGTTCTTCGCGACGAGAATGGCGAATTCAAGCATGGCGTCGGGCCGGCTCTTTCAAGTCTCACTCGGAATTCTCAAAACGATCCTCGCCAGCCCGGAAACGCCTCGGCCAACGTCTTGTCGTCTCCGGCCAGCAGCACGCCTTTTTCCAATCGCACCAGGCGTTGGGTTCGCGAGGCCGCGCGAGGATCGTGTGTCACCAGCACGATCGTCTTCTGAAGCCCCGCCTGCAGCGTCTGCAACAAATCCAGGATTTCTTCCGACGTGCGCCCATCCAGATCGCCCGTGGGCTCGTCGGCTACGATCAGCGTAGGATCGGTCACCAGGGCGCGGGCGATGCCGACGCGCTGCTGCTCGCCACCGGATAGCTGTCCAGGCCGATGACGGAGTCGATGTTGCAAGCCGACGAACTCCAGGACGGTCATCACCTGCTGGCGCCGCCGGGCACGCGACATGGGAAACCGCAACAGCGGTAATTCCACGTTCTCATACGCCGTCAAAACGGGAATCAGATGATAGAACTGGAAGACGAAACCCAGATGACGACTGCGCCATTGTCCGGCGACAGCCTCCTCCATACTCGAAATGATTTCGTCTTCGACGATGATTTTTCCGGCGGTTGGTCGGTCGAGCGCGGCAATTAGGTTCAGCAATGTGCTCTTGCCGGAACCGCTGGGGCCGATCAAGCCGACAAACTCGCCTTGGTTAATGCTCAAATTAACGTCGCGCAAAACCTCAATGCTTTCGCTGCCCCGCGTATAGGTCTTGCTGACGTGCTCGACTTGCAAGGTGATTTGCGACATTTGAAACCGGCAATCGAGCTGGAACTGGGACCGCCGCTTCTGCGCTGAGGTGTTCGTGGGAATTTTCCAGCGCCACGGCTCGTTGCGACAAGACCCCGCGGCAGGCAATACACCCGCGCGCCTAGCCGCGAGCAGACGTCAGGGATGATCGGCAGGCGGAGTGTTGATCGAAACCTGCTGACCGTCGCGAAGGGCCACCCCCGGGGCGATCAGCACGCGATCTCCTGGATGCAAGCCTTCCTTGATTTCCACTACGTCGTCGTTCGTAGCACCTAGCCGTACCGGAGTTTTCCGTGCGACAGCATCGTGGAGCACGAACACGAACGCATCCTGGCCGTCCTTGGCAACCGCTAACTTCGGTAATCGAATCGGAACGTTCGGCTGCGAACTTGATCCTCCCCGCAGAAAGACCACGCGGCAATTCATCTCGGGCAACAATTCGTCAGTCGGGTTACGAACCACGATCCGCACTGCGACGGCGCCGCGCTGTCGGCTGGCTATAGGCAGCAGCCGCGCGACGGAACCATCGAAAATCTTTCCTTCGTGCGCGTCGGTCGTGATTCGGCATGGCTGACCGACTTTGATCAAGCCAACGTCGCGCTCCTGGACGTCCACTTCAGCTTCAAGTTCCCGCAGGTCGGCCATCACGCACAGGCCTTGCACCAGCGACTCGGGCCGCACGTATTCACCCAGCTCGCCGGATTTCTGCAGGACGGTGCCGTCGACCGGAGCCTTGACCACCGTGTGATCGAACCAATACTGAGCCTTCGCCACGACGGCCTTCGCGCGATCGACCTCGGCCTGGGCAACCTCGAGTTGCGATTGCCGAGGTCCACCCTCGGTCAGATGCAAGGCCTGCTCCATCTGGTCCAGATAAGCAACGGCTTCGTGCTTGCTGGCTTTCGCTTTGTCGTATTCCGCCGTCGAGATGGTGTCCTTCAGGAACTCCGCCCGATGCATTTCGGCCGTCATCAAGTCGCGTCGGGCTTTGGCTTGTTCGACCAGAGCCTGGGCCTGTGCGATATCTTCCTTCCGCGAACCCTCGCGCATTTGTCGAAGTTGAGCCTCGGCTAACTCCAGGCCGGCCTTCGCCTGCTGCAGATCGGCTCGGTACTGTCCATCGTCAATGCGTACAATAACGTCGTCCTTGCGAATACGCTGGCCTTCGCGAATTGGCAACTCGACAATCCTACCAGGCACGCTCGGACTAAGATGGATCTTTGTCTTGGGCGTGAGGAAGCCGGTGGTTTCCAGCACGAAGTCCGGTTCGTTATCCGCCGTGGCCACGATGACCTGGCACTGCGGGGATTGCGAAAGCATCCCGATCAGCTTCGAAACCGAACCGTTCGCTTCCGACTCGGGCGCGGTGCGGTTCGAATAAACGCCTCCACCGACAATGGCCAAAACTAACGCCACGATCGCCCAAACCCAGCGGCGCTTGGTAGGGCGAACAGCCTTTTCGGGCGGTCGCTCGAGCTTGAGCGTTCGCAGACGCTCCTGCAATTCCGATACCGATGTGCTGCGGGGCCGTGCTGCTCTCGTGATCACCACTGGCACTCATACAGCAATCAGCCGATTCGATGGAGGAGAAGAAGTTGCACGTTTCATCATAACAAGCCGTTGCTCCGGGCCAAGCCGATTGGGCAGCGGCGGGCAACTTTGCCGCCGTCGCCGGGCCGGCATAATCGCCCGGTCGGAATTGCCGGAACTCATGGCGGCAGAAGACGATAGCCACCCCCCGACGGCCGGGGCCCGGAACCCAGCTTGCCGCCCCAGTTCAGTGAGCCGGCACGACGCCCTGGTACTCGCCGAACTTTCGCGTCCAGGCTTCCAAATCGATTCCGAACTGGTCGGCATGATAGTGATGCACGCCGTGCTTATGCCGCGGATTGGCCTGCAACCATGCCAGCTGCTGGCTCTCCATTGCCGGATCGACCGTTACGGCCGATGCGCGCGTAAATATCGCGCACGGTCTCGATCGGCCGCTCGACCAGGTCCTGATAAGCAACGTACGTGATGCGATCGGCAAACGTCGTCCGAGCCTCCATCGAGCGCTCGAGCATTCCCCCCACGATCTCGCCGATCTCCTGTCCCAGCGCGAGCTTGTCGACGCGATCGGATGAATACGCCTCGGGTGAGGGAAAACAGGCTGCACGTCGACGGCAGAACCTGCGCCGGATTGCGATGCGTCAGAACCACCTGGGCGTCGGAATATACGGTCATCAGCGCCGCCGAGCCCGGACAAATGCAGCGGCGACTTCAGTACCCAATGGCTGAACTGGTCTTGCCATTGCAGCAGCAGCAACTGATCGCGCAGGAAACGATAGGTCGAACAGTCCACTCGGAATCGCGAGTCGAAATACCAGCGACGGTACGCGTCGAGCCGGCCTAGCAGCAGGAATCCCAGGCTCACCAGCGAATTCATGAGCAGAAATGTGGACTCCTCCGGACTGTCGGCGGCCATCGAATGCACGGCTTTCAATTGGGGAGCCATGCGATCGACCTTCTTCACGATCCAGCGCACTTTCATTCACTCGCTGCGCCCGGCCTGCGCAGATCGACTGGCCGGATCGAAGGCTTCGCTGGTTCGCAGCGATCGCGCCGCGGGATCCTGGCACAGCAGATTGTAGAGCAACGTCGTGCCGGTGCGCGGCATGCCGACCACGAAAATCGGCGCGATCGATGCCCTGCCGGGAAATGTTCGGCTGACGATCCAACCCGGCTTGAACTTGCAGGCGATTCAACAGGCATCGCCGCAAGATGCCCGTGGTGATCAAGCGCCCCAGCGGGTGTATCCGAGCATCGTTCTCGAAGGACTGAACCAGCACTTCAACGGTTCTCGAACGGCCGCTCGCCCCAATTGGTGAGCCCGGCTGTCGCGATCGCACGCGACATCAGCGCGTCGGCCGTAAGACGCTGCTTGATACCCCACGCGTTCCAGGCCGCTGCCGATCGAGTTGATCAGCCGCATCCAGACCGTTCGAGGGGGAGTGCCGTTTGTCGCCGCGCCGTTCATATCGATCCATCATACCTTGGAATGTTCATGACAAAACCAGGACTCGCTTGCCGGGGGTCTATGCACGTGACGCGGCATCCGGCGCAGACTCGCTGGCACCCGACCGAGCCGCAAAGCTTTTCCAGCGCTTCGACGACCGTTTCCAATGCCTGGTCAGCCCGACAGAGTGCGGAAAGCTGACGGCAACGATCCGCCACGGCAGGCGATGCGATCAGTCGTTGCGAGCGCGGCCGCAACCGTGCTGGCTTCCGGTAGTCCTTTGGCTTCACGACCTCGGCCACGCCAAGTTCTCGCAACCGCCGCGCATTGTCCGGCTGGTCCAGAACTCGTGGGCACGACAAGTTGCGGTAAACCGGCGGCAATGGCCGCAGCCACGGTACCGATACCACCATTGTGGACGATGGCCGCCGCGTGCGGGAGCAACCGGCCGTGAGGCACGAAATCAAAATGCCGGATCTCGTCGGGCAACCCCGGCGGCACGTGCTTGACCTCTGGCGTGAGCAGAATTGCCCGACGTCCCAGTTCGATCGCGACTTGACCGAGCATTGCAAGAAATCCTGGCTGGCCGTCAACAGGGAAGTCGGGCTGAATACCATGGGCGGGCTCGCCGGCCGACAAGAAACGCGGCCAATTCGTCCTCTTGCTCGAAATCGGCTACTCCGTGATAGAGCGGAAATCCCGGGAAGATCGTCCGAGGAAACGTTTCCTTGTTCGGCGGGGCCAAAAACTCGGGAAAAAAGCCGATTGTCAATTGCGGCGAATTCCACCACCGATCGAGGACGCGATTGACCGGCGCCAGCCCCAGCTTGACGCGAAAAGCATTGATCGACGCCGCCAGATGCCAGTCGATCACACAGTCCATGATCCGAAAGCCCAGTCTGAGCAATCCCCGACGCAAGTTCCGCGGCCAGACGCGGGCCGGGGTCTCGGTTACGAAAAAAAGCCGGTTGCAGGTGAACGGTCGCCAGCGGAACGCCTAGTTTTTCCTGCGCGATTCGGGCGCCGAACATCAGACCCTTGAGCCACGACGACGGTCTCGCCGGCGACGTAACGGTCGGCAATCGCCGCGTAGGTTTTCGGCATGGCCTCGAGCAAATTGCGACATCCTTCGTCGACCGCCGCCAGACCGTTCCATCGGTCACGCTGCTGAATTCGCCGCTGATGCTCCTCGGCGGAAAGGATCTCCACGAAATCAAGTTGCTCGCATTCGGCCAGCGGGCGGTACATGGCGCCCCCGATGAACGTGACTTCGTGGCCCTTTCGCGCAGCGCCCGACCCAGCCCAATGAACGGCAGCGTGTCTCCAAGGGACTCGATGGCAACTAACAACGCCCGCATTCTTCGTCGCTCCAAAACTGCATCGGTCGCGGCACGCTGCCTACCGACGGCACTGCTGCCCCCAGCGGCGATCCGGATTCTAGATCACTCCAGTCACTGCTGATTCGGTGGCGATCGTGGTACAATCTGATCCTAGCCCAACGCCGCCGCAACGGAAGTCCTTAAGTAAGCTCTCCGAAGGCGGGCGATTGGCGAAACGGCGATGGCATGAGCCAAGTCTCGTTCGAATTGCTCCAAGTCGAGTCGAGTCCTAAGCATTACGCGAAAATGCAGCAATGGGGGTTCGTTGAAAAGAAATCACCGCGGATTAAGATAGACAAGATTGACACGCCCGGACACCGACCTTGAAAGGCCGAAAACGCCCGCGCAACCAGATTCTCCAACCGTCTTTTATGTCACGTCTGGCCGCCTGCTCGGGTGCTCCCGATCGGATCGTATTGCCGCTGCAATCGGATCAAGTCAGCGGCCTTTCGAAGCAGAATGCCGATTGAAAGCGTTTCAATTTCCACGAGGAGTGGTCTCTTTCAATGCGTTCTCTGGCAAAGCTGCTGGTCCTCTATGCGTTCGGTATCTCACAGGCGGTTGGCTTGACTGGTTGGCGACGACCACCATTGCCGGCGTGCTATACCCTCACCGGGGTTACCGCAGTGGATGACTCCGGCCCTGTGGCTGGCCTCGGTTCCGCTGTTGTATTTGATCTGGAGTGATTCTCTATATCACCTACAGTTCGGTCGAAATGCAACTTCTGTTCAGGAACTATGAAAAGCCGCGGCATGCCGTGATTGGCGGCGAGGATGCGGAAGGACTGAAGCATGTGCGGCTCATCGTCGCCTACATGCGTGGCTATCTCGTGCAGTCCCTGCCGATGTACAACGCGATCTCGTTTTTGCCCGGCATTGCGCCAATTGTGCCTGCTGGCCTATTCGCCGCGGTTGCACATCGGCAATCGCTCTTTTTTGGCCGGCTTTCTTTACGATCCGGACCTTACTGAAATCGGTGATGACGTCGTGATCGGCGGCGGCGCGGTTCTGTCGGCCCACAGCATGACGATGAAGCGGCAGAGCGAATTTATTTATGTCAGCGCGAAAATCCAGATCGGCAATGGGGTAACTATCGGTGGCGAATCACGAATGGCCATGGGGGTCACCATCGGTCCCCACGCGATCGTGGAACCTGCGAGCAATGTGGTCGCGTTCACCGCGATACCTGCCGGGCGAAGTCTGGGGTGGCAACCCTGCCGCCTTTCTTCGCAAGCGCGTCGACGTTCCGGTCGAAGTCGCCGATTCGCTCTCGCAACAACCGGCCCAGCGAGCCGAGCCCAGGCAGCTTGACCTGGACGTCCGCACGGCGGCCACTAGTGTCGTTGCCGAAGCGCTCAGCCTGCCCAGGGACGCCGCCCTCGACGAACTCGGAAACGACGCAATCGGCGTCTGGGACTCCCTGGGGCAATTGGCCATCGCCGCCACGCTGGCCGACGTTTACGACTGCCGACTCGTCCCCGCACAGATTGCCCAATTACGTACCATGGCGGACGTCGAGCGAGCGATTTCTTCCGCCCGGCAAGGTGCGGCATCAATACCGGCCGAATCGGCGGCCCAACTCCCGACAGATCCGGAATGGCTGCCGCTGCTGCCGTCGGCAACCGCCGGCCGGTTGCTGTCCGCCGTGAGTCGGCCTGCGACGCAGGCCGACGTTCGCTGCACGGTAGTGATTGCAGCCAGCTTTACCGCCGAGCCCTTGGCCTCGTCGTTGGTCCGTTGGAGTTCCGCCTTTGGCATCGAGACACGCGTCGAGTTTTGTGGGTTTAACCAAATTGTCCAGGCTCTGCTGGCCCCGGACAGCCTGTTTCGCGACAATCCGGGCGGATTGAATGTGGTTCTTCTGCGGCCCGAAGATCTTCCCGAAGCGCCGGAGGCAGCGGTTCAAGTCGTCGCCGATCTGCTGGCGGCCATTCGGCGATTCGCAACCGAGTCTACAGGGCTCATCGTCGGTTCACTGCCGCCGCCGGTTTCGCCGACGTTCGCCGGTGATCGACTCAAGATCGACGCGCTGCGTTCCCATTGGGCGCAGCAATTGAACCAGATCGAGGGCGTAGAAGTCCTCGATTTCGCCGGAGCGATCGAACGTGTCGGACTAGCTGCTGCTGGAGACGCTGCTCTCGAGGCCGCCACGCGCGCGCCCTATTCGGTTGCCGCGTTTCGTGAACTGGGCGTGGAAATCGCTCGGCTGGTCCGCCGTAGTCGATGCCCGCGCGCCAAGGTGTTGGCCCTCGACTGCGACGGAGTGCTGTGGGGCGGGGTGCTCGCGGAAGACGGCATCGACGGGCTTCAACTCGGGCCGGATGGTCCGGGTCGCGCGTTTCAGATATTTCAGCGCGCCGTGCTGCGTCTGAAACAAAGTGGCATCCTGCTCGTCCTGGTCAGTCGCAACGAAGAAAGCGACGTGCTCGAAGTTTTGGACCGCCATCCAGGCATGCTGCTGCGCCGCGAGGACATTGCAGCCTGGCGGATTAATTGGCATCCGAAGTCGCAGAACTTGAAGGAGTTGGCCGCGGAACTGAACCTCGGACTCGACTCCTTCGTTTTCATCGATGACGACGTGGCCCAGCGATTGGAGGTCGAAGCAAATTCGTCGCAGATCCACGTTTTTCCCACGCCGGCGGACCCGGCTCTGTGTGCCGAAGCCCTTTCCCGATTGTGGATCTTCGATACGCCGCGATTGACAGGGGAAGATCTTGCCCGCACGGACATGATCCGCCAGGAGCGCGACCGCCAGCAGCAGCGTGCGGCCAGCGGCGACATGGAAGCCTATTTGCGCAGCCTGGAATTGAAGGTGGAGATGCGAGAAGCCCAAGTGGACGATCTCCCGCGGTTGGCCCAGTTGACGCAGAAAACCAATCAGTTCAACTTGTCGCTCCGCCGTCGAAGTCTCGACGAAGTGCGCGGTCTCAGCGACCGCCATCGGACGTTTGTGATTTCCGCCAGCGATCGTTTTGGCGACTACGGTCAAATTGGCGCGTGCATCCTGCGCGAGGAAGAGGATTCCGACCGCTGCCTGGAAATCGATACTTTCCTGCTTAGTTGCCGCGTCTTGGGCCGCGGGGTCGAGGATGCGTGCTTGTACGGTGTTTTCGAAATTGCACGGCAAATCGAGGCTTCGACCGTCCGCGCGCCCTTCGTCGAGGGGCCGCGAAATCAGCCGGCGCGCTCCTTCTTCGCCAGCCGGGGCTTTCGTGAAACTTCCGGGAATCTTTTCGAGGCCGATACCGCGCGGGTTTTGTCTTTGCCCGTCCACGCCGCGTTTCGGCTGGACGGACGGGATGTGGCCATTGCGGCCGCGACGGCGGTGCCTGGCGACGCTCCCTGATCCGTCCGACGTGCGAACTTCGCGGATGACCGGCCTACCGAAGCAGGGTACCGCCGGCGTCGATCAGGGGCAGATGCGCGTCCGTGCGCTCCACCGACGAATCGACGGGCAATGGCATGGGAACGTCGTTTGCCCCCGGAGTTGCGGGCGCCATGTTTACAAGCGGAGTGTTGACCAGCCCCATTGAATCGTCGACCGCCGGCAGCGGAGTGATGATGGGCGGTCCGCCCGGCGGCTGCATCGACGCGAAAGGTTGCGGTGCGCTGACGGGCGCCGCTTGAACTGCAACTCGGGTCGGCACTGTGGCGGGAGGCTGGCTGATGGTGTTTTGGGCGCGTTTTGATGCCGAGAACGTATAATCGACGGTGAAGTCCTGTCCACGCTGAGCATGGCCGCGCCACTCGGGCGTGCCTGGCCTCGAGGACGGCCCTTCGGCCAGGAGGATGCCGTCGTAGTCGAGCAGCGTGCCGCGACTCATGTGGACCTCGGCAATGGCTCGGTTGTAATCGACGACCGCCCGACAATAGGCACTCTCGGCGTCGGACCAGCGCCGCTGGGCATCGAGTACAAAATCGAGCCCCGTGGCTCCGGCCTCGTATTTACGAGTGATCGCGGCCACTTGTTGCTCAGCGGCCAGGCGGCGTTGGTAATTGGTATTCATCAGCGCGTAGGCTCGATCCAATTCGGTCAAAGCCCCGCTCAGTTCGTTGATTACCTGCTTCTCTTGCTCCTGGAGCACGACGCGTTCTCGGGCCAATTGAAGTTCCGCGTTACGGATCGCGGTCTTTCCGATGCGATTACCCAAGGGCACGGCGAACGTCACGCCCGCGTTGTAATTGAAGTTATTGAAGTTGCCGTTGGTCGGCAAGTTGGGATCGACGATCCGCGTGATGTCCTGATTGAAGGTCCGGTAGTTGGCGCCGCCGACCAGGTCGAGCGTTGGCAGTCCGAAGCTATGGCTGGCTTGCAATTCCAGTTCCTTGCGTCGGACGACCATCATTTGGCGGTGCAGTTCCAGCCGTCGCGTCAGCGCGTCATTGACGGAAGATCTCCAGTCGAACACGACCTCGGCCCTGGCAGGGTCGGTAACCGGGCGGATTAGCCGGGTGTCGGTGGGCGAAACGCCTAGCAACAGACGCAGCTTACGTTCGGCTCCGAGCACGCCGGACGAGGTGCCCACCGTGGCCGTGCCCGCCGTGCTGCCCAGTGCCGCCGTCACTGGCGGAGCACCGCTGTAGGCGTTTTCGACCTGGGCCTGCAGCACGTAGAATTGCTCGCGCACGCGGGCTTCGTTCTCCTCGTCGCCACCGACCGCGCCAACCTGCAATTTGCGGTAGACGAATTGCCAGGTTCTAAGAGTCGCGTCGCGCGCCGCGATTTTGGCGTCGAGGTCTCGATAGGCCAACGCCAAGTCCCAGTACGCGCGTTCCACATCGATCAATAGCGAACGGACGGCGGTTTCGAAATCCACCAGCGAGATGTCCGTATTGAGGCGACTGAGGATCACTCCGTTGTAAATGCCGGGCATGCGACCCCGGCAATGCCGGTGCCGGCAATGCGGTTGAAATCGACGCCCGCCCCGCGCAACAAAGGTTGCACGAAGGAGCCGCCGACGGCCGTTGACGTCAGGCTGTTAAAGGCGTTGTCCGGGGCGTTCGAGGAAAGGTATTCGGTATTGGAATTCAGAGTGAAAATCGTGCCCGTCGCCGCGTGTTTGGTAATCGATGAATCGGAGACCAACTGGTCGGTGGTAAGGAAATGCGTTCCGCCGCCGAGCAGAGAATTGTTGAAGAAATTGTTGCCCGCGCGCAATAGGTGGCGCTGGAGAATTGGGCATCAAACGCGCTCAACGCCGCCGCCGGGCCGGTGAGAGGATTCGTTTCGCGGATCGCCGGATCGTAGGTCGTTTGCACGTTCGTCGGAGAGGCCAGGACGCGGCCGCCGGCGTCGAGAATGACTTTGCTGTGCTCCACCGCGATCTTCAGCGCCTCTTCGATCCGCATGTCCCAGATCTCGCTGGGCGCCATATTCCGCAAGGTCCGTGGTGGTGGGGTGTCCATCAGCCGCGTTGAGACGGGCTCCGTCGAGGTCACGGGCCGCTGCGTCGTGTACGTGACCGGGGTGATGTCGCTCAATTCCCGATCGGCCACGGGTTGCCCTTTGCTCCGACAGCCCGCAATCAGCAATGCGCTTATCAACAGGCCGCCATACATCCAGCATCCAACGCGCAGGCCCACACGCCGCCTCGAGGCCGGCGTAGCGCAAAACGGGGCACTCTTGCCACGAGGCAAGCCCATTTTCTCGGTGATCGTAGCGCGTAGTTTCAAGGAATTGGCAGGGCTAGGATGTTGGCCAGTCGGCCGGCGGACGTTTGCGGAAGGCACGGAATCTTCGGAATTCAGCGTCGACCCCGGTCGCAGGGGGTTACCGTTAAAAGCCGCAAATCGAGACCGGCGTTTCGGTATTGGATATTGAACAGCTACACTAGTCACCGTGAGAATTACGCGGATACGTCGTTCAGCACGGATACGTGCTACAACCGTCGGCCGTTCTGCCATTCCGGCAGCGCCGATTTTTCCGTATGATCCGGTGAGAGCAGGATTTAACGACGCCCGAAGCCCCTCCAACTGGAGTGGAGCTCCGGCGGAATGCGAGGACATTTCGGACGATCGCACTCGGGGACAACGTGGTTTTCGGGCGCAACTTATGACGAGCCTAACTCGTCGTTGCTCGCTTCGACCCAAGTGCTGCATAACGTGCCGTCATCCGTTTATGCTCCCCCTCGCCACCGACGGCTGACCGCCCGCGGACACCGGCAAACCGGTTTCTATCGGCTTGCCGAGACCTTTCGGTGTTGTCGTCAACAACCGACGAACGATTGTCGCGATCGCATAACTCGACGTGCTGAACCGTCAGTTTGGCCAGTTCGCGAATCGGGCGTAAGCCCGCATGAATCGCCGCAAACAGGAAGTTGCGAAAGCATTCCTCGGTGGCCTGGTACAGTGCCTGATCGTCCTCGGGGCGAGAGCGATTGCAGACGCAGGCCACGATCCAATCTTGGACTCGTGGCTCATCCGACCTCCCCAAGAAGTCACTTTGGCGATCCCGAGCAAAGAAAGCGGGTTCGACCGGTTCGTTCACGGACGGCAAGTGAGGCGCAAATGGCTGCAAAGCACATTGGGTGCCGAGGTCGGCGGAAAAGGGAGCTCCGACTACGTTACGCACGCACGTGATCGTTTGGCGACCGCTTTGAATCGCCAATGAGCCAATCTGATCGGTCTTGTCACCGTGGCTTCCGTAATCGGCTTTGTTCTTGGCAGGTGCGCGGTTGAGCGAGGCTCGGAGCGCGGCTAGACTGACTTTCCCGCATTGATGCCAAGATGGCAAAGACTCCGAATCGACTCAGTGCATTCATGCAGATTGAGAATGTGCAGGGAGTCGAACCACTCGATGAACCACTCCGGATCTTCTGATGACTCAAACGGCAGCGTCGCGGCGCCTAACAATGTCCTCGAAAAGTCCCACCGTCGGGGTGCGAGCTAAGGAAGAACTGACGCCTCTCATCTATACGGCGATCGTCCTTTCCATGGGTGGAATATTTCTTGCCGATGTCTACACGCCGCTTGGCATGGCGGTGTGGGTGTTTTACCTCGTGCCGGTCGTGATCGCTCTTTTTGTCTGGCGCACCTGGGTGCCACTGCTGGTTTCCCTATTGGTCACGTGTCTGATGTTCGTGGGCTTTGCGCTCAGCCCTCCTGGATTTAGTCCTGAAATCGCCCGTATCAATCGCGGGTTCGGGGTAATTATCGTTTGGGTCATGGCGATCGTCGGTTACTACTTCATCCGCAACAAACTCACAGTCCGGCGACAAACTTGGCTACAGTCTGGACAGACGATTCTGAGTGAGATCGTCGGTGGCGAGCAACGATTGGAGCATCTTGGCGAGAACGTGCTAAGGTTTTTTGCCCAATACGTCGATGCCCACGCCGGGGCGTTTTTCGCCATCGTAGGGGGAGGGTTCCAACGCGTTGCAACCTATGGGGTACCGCGAGCAAGTGGCGTCCCCGATCGGTTCGAGCCGGGCGAAGGGTTGCTCGGCCAAGCCGCCAAGGACCACCGAACCATCTTCCTGCATGATGTGCCGGATGGATACCTCACCGTCGGCTCGGGCTTGGGACGTGGAAATCCCCGACATTTGGTGATCGCCCCCGTCTTCGCTGACGATGCGGCAAATGCTGTGTTCGAACTGGGCTTCATACACCCGCTCGATGACTCGGTTACGGAGCTTCTCGAACGAGTTTCGGAATCGATCGGCGTGGCCGTGCGGTCAGCACATTATCGCGACCACTTACAAAACCTTTTGGAAGAGACGCAGCGACAGGCCGAGGAATTGCAAACTCAATCCGAGGAACTTCGGGTTTCGAACGAAGAACTTGACGAGCAAAGCCGAGCGCTCAGGGAATCTCAGGGTCGCCTCGAACAACAGCAAGCCGAGCTCGAACAAACGAACGTGCAGCTCGAAGAGCAATCGCAGTTCCTCGAAGCGCAACGTGATGATCTCAGGCGGGTTTCAGAACGACTTCAAATGCAAGCTCGCGAACTCGAGCAGGCGAGTCAATACAAATCGGACTTTCTGGCCAATATGTCGCATGAACTGCGCACGCCGCTCAACTCGTCGCTGATCTTGGCCAAGCTGCTGGCCGACAATGCGCAGGGCAATTTAACCGACGAGCAGGTGCAATTCGCCGAGACGATCCGATCGGCCGGCAATGATCTGCTCACGCTGATTAACGACATCCTCGACTTGTCGAAGATCGAGGCCGGCAAAATGGAGGTCCGGCCGGAGTCAATGCGCGTGCGACAACTGGTAGACGATCTGGTGCGGATGTTCGAACCACTTGCCTCGGAAAAGGGCCTTGGTTTTTCGGCGAACATTTCACCAAGCTGTCCTGAGACCATCGATACCGACCGGCAAAGGCTCGAGCAAATTCTCAAGAACCTGCTGTCGAACGCGATGAAATTCACCGAAAAAGGCGAAGTGACACTGAGCATCAGCCGCGCCGCGGAGGGCCGTGTATCGTTCGCGGTAACAGACACCGGAATCGGCATTTCCGAGCCCCAACAACAAGTTGTCTTCGAAGCATTCCGACAAGCGGACGGTACCACGAATCGGAAGTATGGCGGGACGGGACTTGGCCTTTCCATCTCGCGAGAGCTTGTGCGGCTCCTTGGCGGTGATCTCAGGCTGGCCAGCGAGCCGAACCGTGGCAGCGTGTTCACCGCAACGATTCCCGAAGTTTACGATCCGACGCAAGTTCGTCCTCGTGTACTCTCTTCCGAGGCCGCGACGACGCCACCAATTCCTGAGCCGACAATTCCATACGATCAGCCCAATTCAGTCGAAATGTCCTCGCGACCGCGCCGGGTGCGGGACGATCGAGAAGAACTCACGGGGAGCAACCGGGTGATTCTGGTGGTCGAGGATGACGAATCATTTGCCCGCATCCTGTCTGATCTTGCCCATGAGCTGAGCTTCAAATGCCTGATCGCGACTACGGCCGAAGAAGGACTGGCGCTGGCGGCCCAGTACCTGCCCAGTGCCCTAGTGCTTGACATCGGACTTCCTGACCATTCGGGCCTGACGGTTCTCGATCGGCTCAAACACGACTCCCGCACCCGGCACATTCCGGTCCACGTCGTATCTGCCGGCGATAGCGCCGAAACGGCACTGGCCCTGGGCGCCGTCGGGTACATTGCGAAGCCCGTCGAGCGTGAGAAGCTAGTCGATGCGCTGAAAGGCCTAGAAACCCGTCTCGCGCAGCGGCTACGGAGAGTTCTGCTGATCGAGGACGATCCAGTACAACTGGACAGCATGCGACGACTGCTTGGCACACACGATGTCGAAACGGTCGGGGTCGGGAGTGCCGCCGAGTGCCTGGAACGGCTCAAAGAGTCGACGTTCGACTGCATGGTATTGGACCTCTCTCTGCCGGACGCCACCGGCTATTCGCTGCTCGAGACACTGAGCCGAGAGGACGCTTATTCTTTTCCGCCGGTCATTGTTTATACCGGCCGAGAGTTGTCGGCTGATGACGAAGACCGGCTCCGTCGTTACTCGAAATCGATAATCATCAAGGGTGCGAAGTCTCCCGAGCGGTTGCTGGATGAGGTAACGCTCTTCTTGCACCAGGTGGTGGCCGATTTGCCGCCCGAGCATCAGCGGATGCTCAAGAAAGCGCAGAGCCGAGATGCCGCGCTGGAAGGCCGACGCGTTCTGGTCGTGGAGGACGACGTTCGGAACATATTTGCCGTCACCAGCATCCTCGAACCGCGCGGTATAACAGTGCAGATCGCTCGTAATGGCCGCGAAGCGATCAAAGCTCTCGACGTCTCGGCCGGCGACGCCTCTCGTAGAATTGATCTTGTGCTTATGGACGTGATGATGCCCGAGATGGACGGGCTGACAGCCACCCGGGAGATCCGCAAAAGCCCTGAATGGAAGAAGCTGCCGATCATCATGCTCACGGCCAAGGCAATGCGTGACGACCAGGAAAAGTGCTTAGCAGCCGGCGCCAACGACTACCTGGCAAAACCTCTCGATGTCGAAAAGCTCCTTTCGCTCGTTCGAGTTTGGATGCCGAGATAAGGCGCCCCCAGTTCATGTCCGAAAAAACCGAAGACATCGAGATCCGGCTTTTGCTGGAGGCAGTCGCATTGAGATATCATTACGACTTCCGAGCGTACTCGATGGCGTCAATCAAGAGGCGACTTCGGCAGGCACGCGACCATTTTGAATGTCGCACCTACTCCCAGCTTCAGGAGCGTGTGCTCCACGAGCCAATTTTGTTTGCCGAGTTGCTCTCGTTTCTGACCGTTCAAGTGAGCGAGTTATTCCGCGACCCGAGTTTTTTTTGTGCCATCCGGGAGATGGTGGTCCCGCACCTGAAAACTTACCCGTCGCTCAAAGTATGGGTGGCGGGATGCAGTGCCGGCGAGGAGTTATACTCACTTGTTATTCTATTTCGTGAAGAGGGGCTCGAGGACCGAACTCTGTTCTACGGTACCGACATCAACCCCGAGGCCCTGAAGCGGGCCGAGGCCGGGGTGTACGAACTCGATCGCATGTCGCAATTCACGGAAAATCACCGACAGGCGGGAGGCAAGTCGTCCCTGTCGGACTATTACACGGCGGCCTATGGATCGGCGGTGCTGGACAAGAGTCTTCGCCGGCGAGCCGTATTCTCAGACCACAGCCTTGTCTCCGATCAAGTGTTCGCCGAAGTGCAACTCGTCTGCTGCCGCAATGTCCTTATCTATTTTGATCGAGAACTCCAGGACCGCGCGGTAGGGCTTTTCAAGGACTCACTATCGCGGAAGGGATTCCTAGGGCTGGGTGCCAAAGAGAGCCTGCGATTTTCGCGGCATGCAGAAGCGTTTGTCGAGTTTGACCGAAGTGAGCGGATCTATCAGAAGCGGGGAACACTATGAGTGGCGTCCCCGAGACGTGTGCCTCGAATCCGACCATCGACCGCCCCGAGGCGGTTGTTATCGGCGCGTCGGCTGGCGCACTGGATGCGTTATCTATTATCTTGCCGCTTCTGCCACGCGGTTTTCAACTTCCGGTTCTGGCCGTGGTACATCTGCCTCCTAATAAGGAGAGTATTCTGGCCAGCCTTTTGCAAGCAAAGTGCGAGGTCAAAGTGCGCGAGGCAGCGGATAAGGAGCCAATTCGGGCAGGCACGGTTTACTTCGCACCGCCCGATTATCATCTGCTCGTCGAGTCAAACAAGCTACTATCGCTCTCAGCCGACGAACCGGTTAATTTCTCTCGACCATCGATCGATGTGCTATTCGAAACCGCGGCAGATGCTTACGGAGCGGGGCTCATCGGCATTGTTTTGACCGGTGCCAATAACGACGGAGCCGCCGGCCTGCGAGCAGTTCATGCGGCAGGCGGAATTGCTCTCGTCCAGCGTCCCGAACTTGCGCACTCTCCGGCCATGCCGCTGGCCGCGCTCGAAGCCTGCTCTGAGGCTTGCGCGTTAAGTTTGCCTGAAATCGCGAGCTACCTTTTGGAGGTTGCCGCCCGAGTATGAACGCGCCAGACCCCGTTTATTTCCTGCTCGTAGACGACCAGCAAGAGAACCTTCTGGCACTCGAGGCCCTGTTGCGTCGCGACGGACTGGTACTTCTTAAGGCCCGCTCGGGGGCCGAGGCCTTGGAGTTTCTTCTGATCCACGAGGTGGCCTTGGCGCTGGTCGATGTGCAAATGCCCGGAATGGATGGCTTCGAGTTGGCGGAATTGATTCGCGGGACCGACAGGACGCGCCGGGTGCCGATCATCTTTGTCACGGCTGGCAGTCCAGATCCGCGGCGACGGTTTCGTGGCTATGAGGCCGGCGCGGTGGATTTTATTCGCAAGCCGATTGAGCCTGACGTCCTCCGCAGCAAGGCGGAAGTCTTTTTCGAGTTGTTCCGTCAACGGCAGGAGGTCGCCCGCCAACGCGACGAACTCCGGGCTACGACGGAGGAGAATGTCCGGTTGCTCGAGCAGAGTCGTCAGCAGGCCGAAGCACTCCGCGAAGCCGACCGACGTAAGGACGAGTTTCTTGCCACTCTCGCGCACGAGTTGCGAAATCCGCTCGCCCCCATTCGCAGCGCCGTTGAGGTGATGCGCGCTAAAGGACTTGATGATCCCGACCTGGAGTGGGCCAGGGAAGTCATTGATCGACAGGCCAGCGGCATGGCGCGATTGGTGGATGAGCTTCTGGACGTGTCACGCATCGCCACAGGAAAGCTTGTCTTGCGTCTCGAACCAATGGAACTTGCCACGATAATTAGCCGCGCCGTCGAATCGAGCCGATATCAGATCGACGCGAATCGGCATGAGCTTGAAATCGTCCTTCCCGACCTTCCGATCCGCCTCGATGTCGACGAAATTCGAATCGTTCAGATTTTTTCGAATTTGCTGAACAACGCTGCAAAATATACCGAATCCGGTGGCCGCATCCGACTCTGCGGGCAGGTTCTCAATGATAAAGTACAAATCAGCGTTGCAGACACGGGATGCGGCATTCCCCAAGAAATGCTTGGCGAAATCTTTGGCCTATTCACTCAGGTTGACCGCACGTTCGATCGCGCCCAGGGAGGGCTTGGGGTCGGTCTGGCGCTCGTCAAGCGACTGGTCGAACTCCACGGAGGTACGATCACGGCCGAAAGCGCCGGGCTTGGCCGTGGCAGCGTTTTCACCGTTCGATTTCCGATCTCTCACGAAACCGAAGCACGCGACGCTAGTAAAGAAGCCGGTCCACCCGCTGCCGCCAGTCGGCCTCCTAGGCAATCCGGAATTCGCGCCTTGTTGGTCGATGATAATGTGGATGCGGCCAATAGCCTGGCAATGCTCATTGAACTTATGGGGCATAAAACGATGGTCGCTCACACCGGTCCCGACGCTTTGGTGGCAGCCCGAACGTTCCACCCGGAAATAATCTTTCTGGATATTGGCCTACCCGGAATGAGTGGGTACGACGTTTCGCGAAAGATTCGCGAAGAACCGGACCTGGCGACTGTCACTCTCGTGGCGCTTACCGGTTGGGGAACGGACGAGGACAAACGGCGATCGAACGATGCCGGCTTTGATGTTCATCTGACAAAGCCCGTCGATGCAACGGCGATCGAGGTAGCCTTTTCCAACCTTGCTCGCAAATCGACCTAGCGCCGTGGCCACGACAAAAACGTTCGCCGCGGCCGGCTGCAATCGTTGTTCTTTTTGCAGAAGTTGGAAAGCGTCTCGGTCCGGGAAACCTCGCGGAACACTACCGCGGCTTCGGCCGATCGGTTGACGATTCCAAATCATTGAGTGCCTGGAGCGCTCGACTCATCCCTCCCACGCTGAGCACAAAGTCGAGCGCTGGATTGTCCCCAAGAGCATTCAGCGCATCGCGTGCTCGACCTATCGAGCCATCCATCCGATTAAGGAAGGTCAAGGCAGCGTCCCGTGCGTTTGCGCCTTGATGTTGAAGAGATAAATCGAGCCCAGGACTCACTGGCGACTCCAAAGGCGTGGGCGACGCCACGCTTTCCCGGTCGTTCACTCCTAAAATGTCCCCGGCGCCCGGAATCGACCCGGCATCGTTCGACGTCGAAGCACCTTGATTCGCAGTTTGCATTGCGCAATCTCCTTAGTCGCGGAACACGGCCCCCGACACTGGTGTGCAAAATAAATGCCAATGGCCGGAACGGCCCCTTGCGCCAAAGTCCCGATCTACTGGTCGACGATGCGCAGGGTAATTTGACCGACGAGTCTGGGCGCGAGCCCGCCGAAAGCATAGTGGTGTTCTTCCAATCACCTCACGACCGTGCAAAGCCCTTTCTCTTCGTTCTCTGGAAACAACAGTTAGCGACGCAAGTTGCAAGCCGACACTGGCCTTTAGGCACCTCATCCGTCTGTCGTCTTCAGCCTGCCGGCCATTGGTGGAAATGACTTAGTGCATCTCGGCCGGATGAGATTGGAGAGAATGCATGCGGCGGCACAGCCGGCCGCTTAAGAAATACGCGATGCCGTCGGTACGACAATTGCGAGCACCGCAAGTAGCCGGCAAGCCGGCACAAACTCTGACTTTCATCGGCGAGAAGGTTCAAATCAATAAACCCGCAAGGAGCACTGCCCGTGGCGATTACCGTTGCAGATTTATTGATCGACCGCCTGATCGACTGGGGAGTGGACACGATCTTCGGGTTTCCCGGCGATGGCATCAATGGAATCTTTGAGGCCCTGCGGACTCGCCAGGAAAAAATCCGATTCGTTCAGGTGCGTCACGAGGAAGCAGCGGCATTTGCCGCGTGCGGTTACGCCAAATATACGGGACGACTCGGAGTCTGCATGGCCACATCGGGACCCGGCGGGGTTCACCTGCTCAACGGCCTTTATGATGCCAAATGTGACGGCCAGCCTGTGCTGGCAATAACGGGGCATACCTTTCATGACTTGATCGGCACGCAGTACCAGCAAGATGTCGATCTTACCAAGCTCTATATGGATGTAGCTGTCTACAACGAGCGCATCACTGGTCCTGCCCACGTTCATAACGCATTGGATGATGCCATTCGCACGGCAATGGCGCGGAAGGGTGTTGCGCACCTTTGCATCCCCAAAGATATTCAGGATTGGAAAGTAACCGATTTTCCACCCACCAAGGCGAACATCCGAGGTCACAGTGGCGACCGCACTGCTCCCACGCCATTGGTGCCGGATCGCGAAGAGCTCCAGGCCGCCGCTGAAATTATCAACCAGGGAAAGAAGGTTGCCATCCTGGCGGGTCGCGGCGCGTTGAAATGCGGCAACCAGGTGCTGCAGTTGGCCGAGAAGGCCGGGGCGCCGATTGCCAAGGCCCTTCTGGGCAAAGCAGTCCTTCCCGACGACAGTCCGTATACGACCGGGGGCATTGGTTTGCTGGGTACCGCACCCTCACAAGATTCCATGCGCGCCTGCGATACTTTGATCATCATTGGCAGCGGCTTCCCCTACATGGAGTTCTACCCCAAGCCCGGGCAGGACAAATGCGTGCAGATCGATATCGACGCGTCGCGCATCGAACTTCGTCACCCGGTTGACGTGGGTCTGGTCGGCGATTGCGGCCACATCTTAAATGCGTTGCTGCCGCTCATCGAGCGCAAGTCGGATCGCAGTTTCCTGGAGTCGGCGCAGAAATCCATGCAGGGCTGGAACGACTTGCTTTCCGACCGTGCCGGCCGCATGGACAAGCCGCTCAAACCCCAGGTAGTTACGCATACGCTCAATAAATTTCTGACCGCTGATGCCGTCATTGCGAGCGATTGCGGTACGGTAACCACATGGGCCGCTCGCTACATCAAGATGCGCGAAGGAATGCTTTTCTCTGCCTCCGGTATGCTGGCCACGATGGGCAACGGGCTACCCTATGCAATCGGTGCCGCGGTGGCGTTCCCGGGAAGGCAGGTGGTGGCCGTCGTTGGCGACGGTGGGCTGACGATGATGCTTGGTGAAATCGCAACGCTCGTCAAACATAAGTTGCCAGTCAAGGTGATTGTGATCAAGAACAACACCCTTGGTCAAATCAAGTGGGAACAGATGGTGTTCGAGGGTAATCCTGAGTTTGGCGTCGACCTTCAGCCTATCGATTTCGCCGCCTATGCGCGAGCTTGCGGCGCCGGGGGGTTTACCGTCGACGATCCTACCAAGGTCGAGCAGGTGCTGGCCCAGGCCTTCGCCTATCCTGGACCTGCGTTGGTTGAAGCCGTGGTCGATCCCAATGAACCGGCGATGCCGGGGCACGCTACGCTGGACCAGGCCTGGCACTTCGCCAAGGCGCTAATCCGCGGCGAGAAATACAACAAGCAGATCATTAAGACCGTGCTCGAAGACACGGTACGCGAAATCGTCTAGCTCTTCGACCGAGAGCGTGGCTGTACTACGTGGGGCGTTCATGAAGCGATAAAGTTATCGACATCTCCAATGACTCGAAGCGCCACTAAAGATGCCGCGATCACCGAGCTTCGAGTTGCGGCTTATCGTGTTCCGACGGACCGCCCCGAGGCCGATGGCACGATCTCTTGGGACCACACTACGCTGGTGTGTGTCCATGTGCGAGCAGGCGACACCGTCGGTATGGGATATACCTATGCTGACGCATCGACGGCCTGGCTTATTCATGGTGTACTCGCACCGGTCGTCCTGAGGCTCGATGCCTTGGCGGTGTCGGGTGCTTGGATCGCCATGATCAAATCGATACGAAACCTCGGCCGGCCGGGAGTTTCCTCGATGGCAATTTCCGCGGTCGATGTGGCCTTATGGGATCTCAAGGCGCGGTTGCTCGGTTTACCACTGGTGACCCTTCTCGGCGCGAGCCGCAACCGAATACCGGTGTACGGCAGCGGCGGATTTACGTCGTATTCGATCGAAGAACTGCAAATGCAACTCGCCGGCTGGGCCGCTGATGGTATCCCACGGGTGAAGATGAAGATCGGCACGCACCCGGAGCAGGATTTAAAGCGCGTGCAGGCGGCGCGGGAAGCGATCGGGCCCGACGTTGAGCTGTTTGTCGATGCCAATGGCGCCTATGAGCGCAAACAGGCATTCGCTTTAGCCGAACGCTTCGCCGAGCTGAACGTCAGTTGGTTCGAGGAGCCTGTTTCGGCCGACGATCTTAGCGGCCTGCACCTGCTGCGTGATCGAGGGCCGTCGGGAATGGAGATTGCTGCTGGCGAGTACGGCTACGACTTGCCGTATTTCCGCCGGATGCTCGAAGCCGGCGCAGTGGACGTGCTGCAGGCCGATGCGACGCGTTGTGCAGGAATCACGGGGTTCTTACAGACCGCGGCCCTCTGCTCGGCATGTTCTCTGCCATTATCAGCCCACTGCGCACCTTCGCTTCACACACACGTGTGCTGCGCGGCGCTCCCCATGCGCCACCTGGAGTATTTTCACGACCATGCCCGAATCGAGCACATGCTGTTCGATGGTTTCCATTCACCTGTCGATGGGGCTCTGGTTCCCGATCTGTCCCGACCGGGAATCGGGTTGGAACTGAAAATTGCCGACGCACGCCGTTTTGCCGTTTGGATGAGCCCCAACATGACGAACGCTTAAGGACAGTTCATGACTAGCCTACCGATATTGCGGGAAGAGAACGAGCAGCCGAGGTTTGAGAGACAGCGCAGTGACGATAGCCGGACTGCACTCGCTCCGGGCCGTGCCGAGGAGCTAGCGACAGAGTTACGAAGCACAATCCGCGGTGAGGTTCGCTTTGATGCAGGGAGTCGGGCCCTGTATGCGACGGATGGCTCGAATTATCGTCAGGCGCCGATCGGCGTCGTCGTTCCGCAGAACCACGAGGACGTCGTGCAGACGATTGCGACCGCACATCGCTTTGGAGCGCCGATCCTCTCGCGGGGTTGCGGAACCAGCCTGGCGGGGCAATGTTGCAACGTCGCCGTGGTGATGGACTTTTCCAAATACATGCACCACGTGCTGCACATCGACGCGGAGAGGAAATTAGGAGTTGTCCAGCCGGGATGCGTCCTCGACGATTTGCGGCACACCGCCGAAGGCCACGGCCTGACGTTTGGCCCTGATCCTTCGACGCATAACCACTGCACGCTGGGCGGCATGCTGGGCAACGACTCCTGCGGCGCGCATTCGCTGCTTTGCGCCAAGCATGGCCGTGGGCTGCGAACCGCCGACAATACGCACGAGTTGGAGATCGTCACGTATGATGGCTTGCGGATGCGCGTGGGCGAGACCTCGCCCGAACAACTCGATGCGATCATCCAGGCCGGCGGCCCGAAGGGACGTTTGTACGCCCAGCTCAAGGCGTTCCGCGACAAGTATGCCGATGAAATCCGCCGCCGTTTTCCACAATTGCCGCGTCGCGTGTCGGGCTACAATCTCGACGCCCTACTGCCGGAAAACGGTTTTCACGTCGCGCGTTCGCTGGTCGGCTCGGAAGGAACCCTGGTCACCATTCTCGAAGCCACGCTCAACCTCGTTCCATGTCCGGCGGCGCGCTCCTTGGTCGTGATGGGATATCCCGACATCTTCAAAGCCTGTGACCACCTGATGGAAATCCTCACGTTCAAACCGACTGCACTCGAGGGCTTCGATCATCTGCTGTTCAAATTCGTCAAAGCCAAAGGGGACGATACCGCGGACCTGGCTCTTCTTCCTCCAGGAACTGGATTCCTGATCGTTGAATTCGGTGGAGAGAGCAAAGACGACACCGATCAGCAAGCGCACCGCTGCATGGAGGCGCTGAAAAGCACATGGTAATGCGCCGCACATGAAATTACTGGACGATCCAGAGCACGAGCAGATGATCTGGAAAGTGCGCGAAGGGGGACTTGGCTCGACCGCCTGGGTGCCTGGCCGACCGGACACTTGGCCCGGCTGGGAAGACTCGGCGGTGCCTCCCGATAAGGTCGCCGCCTACCTACCGGCACTGCGAGCGTTGTTCGACAAGTACGACTATAACCCTTCGCTGTACGGCCATTTCGGCCAAGGTTGCATCCATTGCCGAGTCGGCTTCGACCTGTACACCGCCCCGGGCATCGAGAAGTTCAAGGCTTTCATGGATGACGCCGCTGATTTAGTCGTCAGTTTTGGCGGTTCGCTTTCCGGAGAACACGGCGACGGACAGGCCCGCGGCCAGTACCTACCGAAAATGTTCGGAGACACACTGTACCAGGCATTCCGCGAGTTCAAGGCGATTTGGGATCCGCACGGACATGATGAATCCTGGCAAAAAAATTGACGCCTACGGGCCGGCCGAAAACCTTCGCATTGGCTCAGACTTCAACCCGCCACAACCGGTTACTCATTTTCATTTCCCCGCCGATCGCAATTCATTCGGACGGGCTGCCCTGCGGTGTGTGGGAGTGGGTAACTGCCGGCGTCAGGACGGGCAGGTGATGTGTCCCAGTTATCAGGTTACCCGTGAGGAGAAAGATTCCACACGAGGCCGGGCTCATTTGCTCTTCGAGATGATGAACGGCGAAATCCTGACCGACGGTTGGAAAAACGAATCGGTTAAGGACGCCCTCGACCTGTGCCTGGCATGTAAGGGCTGCAAGGGCGACTGCCCGGTTAATGTGGATATGGCCACCTACAAGGCCGAGTTTCTATCTCACTACTACGAAGGGCGACTCCGCCCGCGCTACGCTTATTCGATGGGCTGGATCTACTGGTGGGCTCGGCTGGCATCCTACCTTCCAGGCATGGCGAACTTCTTCAGTCAGACACCCGTGCTACGCGACATCGCCAAGTGGATCGGCGGCATCGACCCGCGACGGACAATGCCGCCTTTCGCGGAAGAAACCTTTACTGCGTGGTTCCGCCGCCGGCCGTTGCGCAATCAAGGCAGACCGCCGGTGATCCTCTGGCCAGACACCTTCAACAATCATTTTCACCCAGAAACTGCCCGTGCCGCGGTCGAAGTGCTGGAATCTGCCGGCTACCAGGTGCGGCTTCCTTCCGTGTCGTTGTGCTGCGGCAGGCCGCTGTACGACTTTGGCATGCTCGATACAGCCAAGAGTCTGCTGGTTGAAATCCTGACGGCGTTGCGCTTCGAGATTGAGCAAGGGATTCCGGTGATCGGACTCGAACCAAGTTGCATGGCAGTGTTCCGCGACGAAATGATCAACCTGTTTCCCGACGACGAGGACGCCAAACGCCTGCATGACCATTCGTTCCTGCTCAGCGAGTTTCTTAATAGAAAAGCCGAAGGATACCAACCGCCACAAATTCATCGCAAAGCTCTCGTGCATGGCCACTGCCATCACAAATCCATCATGGGCATGGCTGACGAGATAGCGCTACTGAAGAAAATGGGCCTCGACTTCGAAATGCCCGAACCGGGCTGCTGCGGGATGGCGGGATCGTTCGGATTCGAGAGCGGCCGGCATTATGACGTAGCGATCGCCTGCGGCGATCGAGCGCTACTGCCGGCCATGCGCCAGGCCGACGACGACACGCTGATCATCGCTAACGGCTTCAGTTGCCAGCAGCAGATAGCGCAGACCACCGACCGCCGACCGTTGCATCTGGCTCAAATCTTACAAATGGGACTCCATGACCAGAACGGCCGATCTGATGGACAGCTTTCGGTCGACGCGAACGATGCGATTGGAGCCGGACGGGTTGGAAGTCGGGTTGGAAAACTTCTGGTATGCGGAGTTGGGTTGGCACTTATTGGTTGGCTGGCCTGGAGATCGAACCGGAGATCATGAAGATGAAAAGCAAACAGATTCATGAGCACGGTGGCGAAAAGATCTATGCCGTTATTTTCGAGACGGGCGACGAAGTTGCAGCGGGACTCGCCGATTTTGCGCCGAGAAAAACTGGCTGCCGCACATTTCACGGCCATTGGTGCCTTGAGCGATGTGACCCTTGTTTACTTCGATTGGGAGAAGAAGGATTACAAACGAATTCCGCTGCGCGAACAGGTCGAGGTGCTTTCCCTCATCGGTGACGTCGCGCTGGACGAGAAAGGGAAGCATAAAGTCCATGCGCACATCGTGGTCGGTCTATCCGACGGGATGGCACGAGGCGGGCACCTTCTCGATGCGCACGTTCGACCCACGCTTGAGGTCATCCTGGTAGAATCACCTGCTCACTTGCATCGCCGCTTCGACTCCGAAAGTGGCTTAGCATTGATCCGATTGTAAAGATTTAAGTCGTCGCGGTGGGGTCGCTGGACAATACGGTCTAGGGGAGCATCGACATGACGCGAGACGCCTGGCGTGTGGATTCAATCCAAAACGCTCTCGGCGAAGAAAAGCTCGACGCACTCGTTTGCTCACTACCATCCAATGTTCTGATGCTCACCGGGTACTGGCCGGTAGTCGGCACGTCTCTGGCAATCGTTGCTCCCGGACCGCACACGGCGCTAATCGTCCCGGAGGACGAGTACGATTTGGCCAGCCAGGGTTGGGCCGATGAGATTCGGACTTTCCAACCGGGCTCTCTGGAGGATTTACGCACTCCCGAGGAAGCAATTCGTGCCCCGCTCAAAGAGATGTTACGATCTTTCGGACCCTGCCAACGCGTAGGTTTCGAAAGCGGCGGCATGGTCGAACCCGCTTCCTACGCGGCCATGTATCTTTTTGGGGCTAATATTCTAACGCTGCTCGGCGAAGCATGTTCAACCGCGAAGCTCATTGCTTCATCCGCGTGTTTGTCCCGGCTACGGTCCGTGAAATCACCCCTTGAAATCGAGCACATTCGCTGTGCTTGCCAAATCGCCGCCGCTGCATTCCAAACAGGTGCATGCAAACTTGGCTTGGGGTTGACGGAGAATCAAGCTGCCGAGCGCTTCCATCAAGGACTCTGTGAGTCGCCGCGTCATTCCAGCAGAATCGGCGGTTTCACCTGGTGTATGTCCGGTCCGAATTCTGCGAAAGCCTGCGCAGCATACGCCCGAAGCGAGCAACGAATCCTCGCCAGCGGGGATTTGATATTGATCCACTGTAACTCATTTGCGGACGGTTTCTGGACCGACATTACCCGCACCTATTTTCTGGGGACAGCCGACGATCGCATCCATCGGATGTTCGAGGCCGTTTTCGCGTCCCGGGCTGCCGCTTGGGACGCGATCCGTCCGGGGGTCAAAGCGGTTGCGGTCGACAACGCAGCCCGCGAGGTTTTTCGCGACTTCGGTTGTGAAAAGGAATTCAAACATTCCGTCGGCCACGGCGCCGGGTTCGGTGCAATCAGCGCCCAGGCGGTGCCGCGGTTGCACCCGAACTCGGACGACGTCTTACAGCCCGGCATGGTATTCAACCTGGAACCGGCGCTGTATTACGAGGGTTACGGGGGCCTGCGCCACTGCGATATGGTTGCCGTGACATCGAACGGGAAGGAACTGTTAACGCCGTTTCAGGTCACGCTTGAGGATCTATTCGCTGCTCACACCGGCGAAAACTTGCTAAATCGACCGACCGCCCAAATGTAGCGCGTCGGTAAAATCGCTCGCCATTCTCTCACCTCGAACGCTGTCGCGTCACAATGGACCTGCGCGGCGCAGGTCTTTTTCATAAAAAAGGGAGGCTTGTGGCCATTATTCTCCGCGGCCCGGCATTTGCATGCATCCACCCCGTAGCCAGCATTGCCGCTTTTAGGTGGCTAAGCGGCATCCTGAGTTTCTTTCCTTTTCTTCTACGAGGTGCATTATGTTGTGGACAATCCTGGTCGTTTTATTGTTGATGTGGGCTCTGGGGCTTGGATTCGGGATTGCTGGAGGTTTGATCCATATCCTTCTCGTCGTCGCGGTAGTGGTGTTCGTCATCAGTCTTCTTCAGGGTCGGTGCGCTGTCTAACTCCGCACGAGACCGTACGATACGCACAGGTGACTCTGCCGTTAATTGGCAAGGGGCCGGACGATCCTCAGCGGCTGCGCGTCCCTTGCAGGAACCACGAAATGACATACATGGTTGATGGGCTATCGGACGAGGAACGACGGCTGGAGACGCACCTCCAGGCTCGGTTGGGGTCGCGAATCCGCCACCTTCGGGTCGTCTGCCGAAGCGGCGGAATCGTCCTGCAAGGTAGTGCTTTCACGTACTATGCCAAGCAACTTGCCCAACAATCGGTTATGGAGATAACCGGCGTTCCTATTCTTGCGAACGAAATCGAGGTGCGCCAGGCGGACCGGTAGCCAGAGGTCTGGTCATGATCATCGAATAGTCCGATTCTCTAATCCGCCTGAAGCGCGCCCATTGACGAATGCACCTCCGGTACATTCTCAATCGCCCGGCAGTCGCGAGATCGCCGACGCTCGGTCCCTTGACGCGCGGATGGTTGCTCAAGCAGTCCCAGCGCTAAAGACGCCAACGCCCGGCGAAACTCGCTGCGATAACGCTATCCTCGTCGTCAGCTGCGCTCTAACCATCTCCTCGATGGATTGGATTTGACGTCCCGGCTGTTCAGCGTGGGCCACCGTTCATTTGATGAATGAATCGTAATCCGCACTACGACCCCCTATGGCATCTGCCGAAAGCCAATTACGCCGGCAGCGACGCGCGCACCGGAGTCACCCGACGGCTGAGTGTGCAGGTCGTCCTTCTTTGCATGCACGACGAGCGAGCGACCGATAATCGAATTGATCTTAAGTCCCGGAACCTTGATGTCGACAAGGGCGATGCCTTTCGAATCGGCTTCGATGTTTCCCAAGTCGCCCAAATGTCGGTGTGCCGAGTTCAAACCTTCATGAGATTGGTGCGTGGGATTATAGTGGCCGCCGCAGGTCGACGCGTCCGGAGCTCGCAAATCGCCGAACTCGTGGATATGAAATCCATGCAACCCAGGTGTGAGGTGGCGGACTTCACCGGCCAGGTGCAGGGCGTCACCTTCTTCCAGAAGCGAAATGGTCCCCGTGACGTGGTTGCCTTCGGTCGGCATCAAAACACAGATTCCCTCGACCGGGGCCTGCGACTGCTGCGCGATGGCCGCCATAGGAAAACTCACGGCGGCGATGCATACCACCGCCATGCCGAAACCTCGTTGTAATGTCGTCATAGCAACTCCCTTCGTTTTCAAAGACGACAGAGGGGCAGATGCTGCCTCTCTGTCGCAGAAATGAAATATAAATTAGGATCGCAGTAGGGCGACTAGTTGCGTTGATTGGAGATATCGTACTCTTGCAACTCGTCTCCGCCGGAAGTGCTGGCCACATCCAGTGCCTGTAAAAGCCGCTCTCTCTCCGTGCGCGGCAAATCCTTTTGCCCCTTGATATCGCGGCGGAGTTCGTCAGGCGTGCCCTGAAAATGATGCGTTTCGATATTGCCGCGATCATCGCGATAGCGAATTTCGGCTTTGAACTTGTTATGATCGACTCGTGAGAGACTCATGGCATCGAAGCTCTGCCATTGATTCTCCTGTTGGTTCTGCTGGTTGTCACGCCCGTTTTGGTCGCGGCGATCACTTGGTTGGCTGGTCATCGGCCAACTATACGCCCGGTGGGAGTGCCGACCGTGCATCTGATGAGAGCCGAGCGTGGCCTCGATGTCCTGGCTTTTTCCGTTGCGGACGATGTGCAACTTGACCTTGCGACCGGCCTTGTCGCTTTCGACGAGCCGGACCAATTGCTCGGGAGAGTAGAGCTTCTGATCGTCCAACGTGACCAGGATATCATGCTGCTGAATGCCGGCCTTTGCGGCGGGCGAGTCTTCGGCGACGTCCTCGACCAAGACCCCGCTGCCGTCGGACACCTGATTCTGCAGATGGCTCCGCAGCGAATCATCCAACGCTGAGACGGCAACTCCTAAAAACGCCTGTTGCTTCATGGCGTCGGAGTGCGATGCCCGCAATTGATCATTTCGATCATCGTTGTTGCTGCCCTGGTCATTCTCGTTCCGAGGGGCAGCGAGAGTAACGGAAGACATTGCGATCGTCGCGAACAAGGCGGCGCTTAGCACGCGATACAGACACTTCATGGGACAATCCTTTCAAGAAAGTAACCAAAACAACATTCGAGTGAGAAAACCGGTCGTGCCCGATCCAGGTATTACTGCGGCCGCAGAAGCCATGTTGCTTCGCATTCGCACAAGTAGTGCGCCACATTTCGCTGGGAATCGAGGGGTTCCGCCGTAACCGAAGATAGCGAGCAAAGTGCATACCAGCGGGAAATCAGTCGGCGGCCAACTAGAAGAGTGCGCTTCGGCATCGATTACAGCGCATCATTATTTGTGATGTTAGCGGATGCAGGCTGACCGAACTTTGCGAAACGGCTCAGACTTCGAGTGTCGCCGGAGAGGAGTGCCGGGCAGCGATCAGCGGCGTATCGGAGGCTGATCCTGCATTCTTCAGCTCTGGAAAAATGCCTTCCACTTCAACGCTGAAATTCTTTCCTTCCCAGCGGTCAGATTCCAGCCAATGGAAAGTGAATTGCAAAACAGCCCCTGGCCGCATGCCTGCGCTTTCGAGATCAACGTAGTGCAAGCCGATCCCGGTATCCGTGGTTGTGCTGTCTTGCATTGTCTGCCAGCCGTCGGCACTCCAGCGAATGTGAGCAGCGGCCAGCACTTCCAGCCGTAGCGTAAAACCCGCAAGCAACGCTTGACATGGTTGTTCGAAACGCCAATACGTCCGATTGCAAGGAACATGTTGTTGCACATAGCGTTCAAAGGCGTGCATTGGCATGTCGAAGACCTTTCCGTCTTCGAGTGAGCGGCGCAGCTTGACGTATTCGGCATGCGCCCACACCAAGGGCATCGCGGAACCTGAGGGCCGGCCGAAGAACAGTTGGTGCTCGGGAATATCAGGCGAATCCCAGACTTGTTCGGGGATCAAGCCGCTGGTGTTGGCAAAACCCTCCATGGAAATCACTGCTTTTTCAGCTTCATCCGGCCGACCGGCCGCCAACTCGTAGTGTCCCCGCTCGCCGGCCAGCAGCGGCCAGATCCGGCCGATACCGGAACCGTCGAACGGACTTCCATCCGCGTGCTCGCCGTAACCGTCCAGGTTGTAGCGATGCCAGGAGGTGCCCGACGGTGTGTTCACTTTCAATAGATGGTCGATGACCCGCACTGTATTCACAATTCGAGGATCCTCCGCGGCTCTCAATCCGAACCGCACCAGCGCCAACGCGTCCGGACTGACGATTTCCGCCACGGCCAACCTGCCTTCTCCGGCGCGATGATTCTTCAGCGTGACGTGTCCTGAGGCCGGCTTGATCGCGCTGCGTTGGTCAGGCAACGCAAATCGGACGTAATAACCGTCCACTCCCACGTCGCGCGAGCTGCGTATCGCGCACGTAGAGGAGCGATTCTATTTCGGCATTCCAGCTATCGGCAGTTTCGCGGAGAAATACGGCCAATGCAGGCTCGCCTTGATTCTCGGCCATTTCCGCCGCTATGAGCAATGCAGCGATCTCGACGGGAATCGTCGAAGCAAAATACCCGCTTTCTTCCTCCCAGCGATCCAGCGGCGTGAACGGGCCGTGGCATACCAAGTAACTCGCTGCCTTGCGTACCATGCTCCATAGTGACTTCAAGTCATGATCAGCCAGGGCTCCTTCTTTGCGCGCAACTCGACCAGCAGGATCACGAAAGCCGTCTCGTCGAGTTGAATCCCCGTCCAACTCGGTCGGCCGTCCAAGAACATATTCTGCGGCCAGTGGCCGTCCGCTTCTTGCGTTACGTGCAGGTAAAACAGCACGCGGCGCGCGTCTTCGTGCCCTTGGACCGCCAATAGCCCGCTGACGGTCTGAATCATGTCGCGTGGCCAGACGAGGTGATAACCCTTGTCGGCATCGCTTTTGGAAGCCCCCCACGGAATCGCCAGGCTGGCCACGATGCCGCCGGGGAACTGTTTCGACTCATGAGTCCGCATCACGGCAGCGCTGATTTGATACATATTCTCCGCGTGCCGTCTCGAACCGTCGATCGGCAACAGACCCTTCTGCCAGCTCTGCCAGCCGGCAATGTAGAGCTTGCGGGCGGAATCGAAACCTTGCAACAAACTCGCACGCGCGCGGTGTCCGGCCTCGTATTCGTTACGACCGAACGCTGCCGCAATCAAGAATCGGCCTTGGCAGGCGGCCAGATCGATCTCCCCGGTCAGGGCGACGTTTCCATGTTCCGCACGATCGTAACTCCAAGTCAGGGCCTTGTGCCGTTCAAGGTCCAGTCGTCCGTCAGACTCACCGACAAAGCCGACGGAGCGCTTCAGCCAGGGGGTCGAACAGGCAATTGCAATCGAATAACCCGCCCGTTTCGCAAACAGCATCGGCATTCCTTTGAATTCGCCCACCCAGGCGGTGTTATCCGCCCCCTGGTTGCCGAGATGCGGCGCCGCGAGACAATACACCGAGTAATCCTCGAGGTCGCCTTGCACAGCCGTGAATTCGTTGTCTTGTAACAGTACCGAGCGGCGTGGATCGCTGAGCACGGTCTTCTTGATCTTGTAGCGCTCGCCTCGGCATCGGCTTTCCATTTCAAAGGCCGGTACGCCCTCGGCAAGGTAGTTGACTTCCGATTCGGTGTCACGCAATTCGTCGGAAAGAAAACCCTGCCGATCCGTGACAACGAACCCCATACCCCGGAGACACGCATCATCGACGAACGCATAGTAGACCTCGGTCACAATGCCATGACTAAGCGTGAACCACAAATCGCTTTCAGAAGTGACCGCCGCTCCGACCCCGGTTTTGGCAGAAGACGTCCAGTGCGGTTTTGTACCGGGTGCTCCAGGGGCTCGATTCGAGGGGGGCATTGCAGAACCTCATTTCTTTGAGAGCGAAAGCAAATCCTCAGACGCTGCTACCGAACAACTTTGAAATTGCCGTGGACTTCACGGCCGATGCTTGCCGTTTCGGGCAGTCATGCCAGCAATCGCTGCACCAAACAAACCTAAACCGGCTAGAACGACCCAGGGTCGATGCATTGTGGCCCAAAGTTGTGCGCTATGTTTGTAGGCCCGGTTTCCAAAGGTGCCGTGGGCTCCCCGGTCGCCCGGCAATGGACCCCAAAGATTGTTGGGACGATCCGGATTCGCGGGCTGGCTGGTCATTTGGCTGTTGTAGCCGGTCGCCGCGAGGTATTTGTCTCCCAGTCCAGCGAGGACTTTATTGCCCTCGATCGTCACGACCGTCGATGCTCCGACATAGACCTGGCGCCGGCGCACGTGCGCCGCGAAGTAAATGGCTTTTGCGGCGACTTCGGGTTCGTAGATCGGCGGAACAGGCTGCGGTTTACGCGGCAGTCGGCTCTTCACCCAGCCAAATTGCGGAGTGTTCAGCGCCGGCATCTGAACCATGGTAAGCCAGACATTGCTCTTGTCATGCAAGAGTTCGCATCGCACGGCTTCGGTAAAGCCGAGGATGGCATGTTTCGCTCCGCAGTAAGCAGATTGCAATGGAATGCCTCGATACGCCAGCGCCGAGCCGACTTGCACGATCGTTCCACGATTGCGCGGCAGCATGCGTTTGAGTGCCGTCATGGTTCCATAGACAAAGCCGAGATAAGTCACCGCGGTCACGCGCTGAAACTCGTCGGCAGTCATTTCTTTGAAGGGCGAGAAAACGGAAACCATCGCATCGTTCACCCAGACGTCGATCGGCCCGAGCTGCTCTTCGACGGCAGTGGCGGCACGTTCGACGGCGGCGGCGTCGGAAACATCGGTCGGCAGCACAATCGCTTTGCCGCCGGCTCGCTCGACCTCACGCTTGGCTCCTTCCAGCCCCTCCTCGCCACGGGCGACGAGTCCGATATGTGCCCTGCGTTTGGCGAATTCACGCACCGTCGCCCTACCCACGCCCGCGGACGCGCCTGTGATTACCACGACTTCGGGACATTTATCGATTTTGAGCATGGTCGGTTCAACCTTTTTGAATGGAAAACAAGTTTCTAGTCTTGGTCACGTCGCCACCATCGAACAAGAAAGATCGCCGACTCAGCTATTTCATGGCGAGATAGCAGGACGATTGCCTCGGAGATCACTGCCGACGTTAAACAGAGCGTACACCACGATTGAAATACCGCTGCCTGCAATACAACGAGCACGAGGCTGGTGAGCCCCATCAGCAGCACAAGTCCGCCATACACGACGTCCAGCCATGTCACGAACGCCGGACGATTGCGTTTCCCAGTTAACGCCAGCCCGGCCTCGATAAAGTACCCTGCCGCACCCACGGCAGCGTCATGCACTTGAAAGCCTAAGGCATGGCTAAGCCAGTCGAGTATTCCAGAATTCAGGACAATGATGCTTCCGTTACCGAATAATGGCTCCCAAACCTGTGTCAGCCCGCCGTACTGATAAACCGACAAGTAGATGGAAACGCTACAGCCGGCCAGCGCCAAAACCGCCGATGCGGAGCGATGCCGCGTCTCCGGATTGCAACTCACGCGGCGCATAACCGGACAGAGACCGCCTGTAAACCCGATTTCGTCGTCTGACACCAAGTCTCCTGCCGTGGCCCCGATAGTCCATCCAAACCCAGGCAATTCGCCGAAAACAGCGAAGCGTATGTTTGGGCGAGGTCCTAATGCGTGCTGGCAGCGTGCCGCAACTCGTATGCCGAGCCGAACTGTAATAGGGAGACCTCGATAAATCGTCCCTCCGCCGATGCAGCCGGCCGGGGCGCGAGTTCACAAATAGAAAGCGCCGGGGAGAACTCGAATACGATCGGCATTCTGAACGCGTCTGTTTCCGCGCAAGCCAGAGTGGCTACGACAAGATGCCACGATCTCGCGTTGAACTTGATGGCGGGAGATGAGGAACTCGTAGCAGTCAATCGCCGAACGGCAGGCCAGTAAATGGGTTGAAAGTCGATCCGCGGCGTTGCCAGGTTCGCTGCCAACTTCTGGGCGGCAACGGCTCGTGATTTGCATGTGCGGATTTGTCGCAAATGCTGCGGCTGGTTGACCTGGCCGCGCGACTGTCGTACTTAGTATTTGGATTTGCAAGCAGTTGCGGAAAGTTCTTTGGTTTCACGGCAGGTTGGTTCTCCTTACGCCGCGGCCGACAGGTAAGGTCGTGCGGAAGTCAAGGTGAATCCGGCGGGGTCAGTCTCATAGAACTTAGTTCGTACGTTCTGCGCGGGCAGACATGAAAACGAGGGTGTGGGCAGCGGGCAATCGCCGGTAGAGACGGTAGTAGATCCTCTAGCCCAAACTCGGACTCTTTCATGCCGCAAGTCTTCCCACGAGCGATGAATGTCGTCGCCAAGGTGACGATCGTGGGGAGCATGTTGGCCGTTGCGTTCCTGTGCTGGGTCGCACTGATCTACAGTCGCAGTTCTTATGGCACGCGCGCGGGTGAGTCCCTCGTTCAGCCGATCCCCTTCAGTCACGAGCACCACGTCGGCGTGCTGGGAATTGATTGCCGGTACTGCCACACTTCCGTCGAGCGATCTTCTTTTGCCGGCATTCCTTCTACGAAGACTTGCATGAACTGCCACTCGCAGATGTGGGTCGGCAGCGCGATGCTGCAGCCGGTGCGGGACAGTTACCGTAGCGGACATTCCCTGCGCTGGCAACGAGTCTACAACCTGCCGGGGTTTGTGTATTTCGATCACAGCATTCACATCCACAACGGTGTGGGGTGCTCATCCTGTCATGGCCGCATCGACGAGATGCCGTTTACGTACCAGATACCAACGCTCCTCATGGAGTGGTGTCTCGATTGCCATCGACACCCAGAGCGTGAAGTGCGCCCGCGTGAACAAGTATTCAATATGAAATACCGGCAGCCTCGGGACCAAATCACCTTCGGGCGCGAGCTGGTCAAGAAATACGGCATTGAAGATCCCGAGAGCCTCACGAGTTGCACGGTGTGCCACCGATGAACGACCGAATTGATCTCAACTTCATCGTCGAAGCTCTCCAAGCCGGTACTCGGCAGGCGGAAGGACCGCAATATTGGAGGAGCCTCGAGGAGCTGGTGCAGAGCGAGGAATTTCAGGAGGCGTTAGAGCGCGACTTTGCCGTCCAGGCTTCGCTCTGGCCTCCCCGGCTCAGCCGCCGCAAGTTCCTGGCACTGATGGGAGCATCGCTCGCGCTAGCCGGCTCGAGTGGATGCTCCGTGCGGCCGGCGCCCAGCAAAGAGATCGTGCCCTACGTGCGCGCACCAGAAGATCTCGTGCCCGGCAAGCCGCTATTCTATGCCACGAGCATGACGTTGGACGGATCCAGCGTCGGAGTGCTGGTCGAAAGCCATTTGGGGCGGCCTACGAAGATCGAGGGCAATCCCGATCATCCGGCGAGTCTGGGGGCGACAGACGTATTCGCGCAGGCGGCTGTGCTGACGCTTTACGATCCAGAGCGTTCGAAGAACGTATTGGATCGCGGGCAGCCGAGTACTTGGGAAGATGCTGGCCGCGCGCTCCGCAAGGCAATGGCTGCACAGCGAGAGACTCGCGGTCGCGGCCTACGCTTATTGACCGAAACGATCGTGTCGCCGACGCTCGGCAGCCAGATCGAAGCCCTGTTGCATGAATTCCCGGAAGCCACCTGGCACCAGTACGAACCGCTGAATCGCGACGCGGAGTTTCGCGCGACAAAGCTCGCCTTAAATAAACCGGTCAGCGCGCATTACGACTTCAGCCGGGCCGACGTGGTGGTATCTCTCGATGCCGACTTTTTGACCACCGGCCCCGGCAAGCTGCGCTACACTCACGATTTCATGGCTCGCAGGCAAGTTCGCACCACTGCGGCGAATGCCCAGACCGCCGAGATGAATCGGCTGTATGTGGCCGAGACGGCGGTCAGTTGCACCGGCGCCAAGGCAGACCACCGGCTCGCGGTTCTGTACTCGGATATTGAGCGGCTTGCCCGCGAGATCGCCAACCAATCCGGCATTCTGGGCGAGCACGCGATTCCGTTCCAGTGGCAGAAATGGGCGGCGGCGGTAGCCCAAGACTTGAAAGCTCACCGTGGCCGTTCGCTCGTGCTGGCCGGCCATCAGCAAACGCCTGCGGTACATGTGCTGGCGCAGGCACTGAACGATCACCTGGGAAACGTCGGCAAAACGGTGGTCTATACTGATCCGGTCGAGATCCGCGCAACTGATCAGACGGGCTCGCTCGAAACGCTAGTCGCGGATATGCAGCGCGGGCGCGTCGACTTTCTATTGATTCTCGGGGGCAATCCGGTTTACACGGCGCCGGCAAACTTCGAGTTCGCCAAGCACTTGGAGCGAGTTCCATTGCGGGCGCACCTTAGCTTGTTCCGAGACGAGACCTCACGACTCTGCCATTGGCATCTGCCTGAGGCCCACTTCCTGGAAGCCTGGAGCGATGGTCGGGCTTTTGATGGAACTGTTTCGATTGCGCAGCCGCTCATCGAGCCGCTCTACCAGGGTCTGTCGGCGCACGAGGTATTGGCGATGCTCTCCGATGAGGAGCTGATACCCGGTCGAGAATTGGTGCGCAAACGATGGCGACAGCACTGGAGTTTGAAGGAAAAGCCGAATTCAGCCCACGCGGACGATGAGTTCGAGACTTTCTGGCAGACCTCGCTGCACGACGGCGTGATCGCCGGCACGGCTCTAGCCGCCGTCGAAGTAAAACTATCGGACAATTGGCATGAGCAACTGTCTAAATTTGACGAGTCCGAGCGGGCTGAGACCTCGCCGGCTCCCGCCGAAGCGTTGGAATTGGTCTTTCAGCCCGACCCATCGATTCACGATGGACGGTTTGCAAACAATGGTTGGTTGCAAGAACTGCCCAAGTCGCTGACGAAGCTGGCCTGGGGCAACGCCGCGATCATGAGTCCGGAAACCGCCCACAAGCACGGCCTTTCGTTGGGCAGCTACGCACATGGCGGCGAGCATGGCGGTTATTACATGCCGGTCGTCGAATTGCACCTGGAGCAGGCGCAGCGTGCGGGCTCCCTTATGGATCATGCCGGGGCATGCCGACGGCGCAGTGACGGTCTACCTTGGCCACGGCCGCGACGCCGCCGGCGCGATTGGCGGGGACGATGAGCACACGATTGGCTTTAATGCCTATGCACTGCGGACATCCCAACGTCCGTGGCACGCCACGGGCCTGCGAATCATCGAAAACCGCCGATCAGGAATTAGTCGCCTGCACGCAACAGCACCATTGGATGGAAAACCGCGACGTCGTCCGGGCCGGCACATTGGACGACTACCACGACAACGCCGCGACTTCGCCGCCGACAAGAGAAGCACATTGAACCCGACGATAAACGTCGGCGGGACTATCGGCCGCTGACGCTCTACGAGCCGTACGATTATGCACCGCCCAAACATAAATGGGGCATGGCCATCGACCTCACCGCCTGCACCGGCTGCAACGCTTGCGTGATCGCCTGCCAGGCGGAGAACAATATCCCTGTCGTCGGCAAGGAGCAAGTGGCGGCGGGCCGCGAAATGCACTGGATCCGCATCGATCGCTATGCTTCAGGGCCCAGCCGGAGAGCCCGGCAGGCGTTTCTATTTCCAGCCGGTGGCATGCATGCACTGCGAAAATGCGCCGTGCGAATACGTCTGTCCTGTCGAGGCCACGGTGCATAGCGCCGAAGGGCTCAATGAGATGATCTACAACCGCTGCGTCGGAACGCGCTTCTGCTCGAACAACTGCCCCTACAAAGTGCGGCGCTTCAACTTCTTCGCCTATGCGGATTTCGAAAGCGAGACGCGCCGGCTGCAGTACAACCCGGACGTGACGGTCCGCTCACGCGGAGTGATGGAGAAATGCACTTACTGCGTTCAGCGCTTGCGGCATGCGGAGATCGGCGCAGACGTGGACGGACCGGCCGATCGCCGACGGCGACGTGCTCACGGCCTGTCAGGCCGCGTGTCCGGCCAGGGCCATCGTCTTTGGCGACATGAACGACGCGCACAGCCAGGTCAAGACAGTGGAAAGACACGCCGCTCGACTACGGCTTGCTCGCCGACCAGAACACATTGCCGCGGACGACGTACCTGGCGGCATTGCGGAATCCGAACCCCGAGCTGGAGGTGGACTGAAGATGGCCGACGGAGCTTTCGCGGCCGATCGCCTTCGAGACCATCGCAGCCGCCGCGCCGGCGAGCCCGATTACGTTCCGGCCGGACATGACAACGCCAGCGTTACGCAGTCGATCAGTGCGATCGTGCTGGAGAAGCCCACCGGCACGTGGCTGGCTGGTATGGTTCGCCGGCTCAGCCTGGGTCTGCTGTCGGTCTTTGGCGGGGTGATTGCCTATCTGCTCATCCAGGGCGTCGGCATCTGGGGAATCGATATTCCCGTGGCCTGGGGCTTCGCCATCACATCTTTCGTCTGGTGGATCGGGATCGGACACGCCGGCACGCTGATCTCGGCCATCCTGTTGCTGCTTCACCAGCGCTGGCGGACGTCGATCAATCGCATCGCCGAGGCCATGACCATCTTCGGCGTGATGTGCGCCGGCATGTTTCCGCTGCTGCATCTGGGCCGCCCTTGGTTCTTCTACTGGCTCTTGCCGTATCCGAACACGATGCGGCTCTGGCCGCAATTTCGCAGCGCGCTGGTCTGGGACGTGTTCGCCGTGAGCACCTACTTTACGGTATCGCTGATTTTCTGGTACATCGGCATGATTCCCGACCTGGCGACGTTGCGCGACCGGGCGACGAAGCCGTTGGCCCGAGTGGTCTACGGCATGCTGGCGATGGGCTGGCGCAACTCGGCCCGGCATTGGCACCGCTATGAGTCGGCCTACCTGTTGCTGGGCGGCCTGGCGACTCCGCTGGTGGTTTCAGTCCATTCGGTCGTCAGTTCCGACTTTGCGATTTCGATCGAGCCGGGCTGGCACGAAACGGTCTTTCCTCCCTACTTCGTCGCCGGGGCGATCTTCTCCGGGTTTCGCGATGGTGCTGCTGCTGTGCATTCCGCTTCGGCATGTCTACCGCTTGCAGGAATTCATTACGATCGATCACCTCGACGTGATGGCCAAGATCCTGCTGGCGACGAGCTTTCTGACGTCCTACGGCTACCTCAGCGAGCAGTTCTTGTCGTGGTACGGCGGTGAAGACATCGAGCATTACGTCTACTTGAATCGGCTGATCGGCTGGGACCAATACGCCGTGCTTACCTGGACGGTGTTCTTCTGCAATACGCTCGTCCCGCAAGTCTTCTGGTTCCAGGGTCTGCGCCGCAGCGAAGCCGTGTTGGTCGTCGTATCGGTGCTCATCCTGATCGGCATGTGGCTGGAACGCTACGTGATCATCACCACCACGCTGCATCGCGACTCGCTGCCGTCGTCGTGGGGCATGTTCCTGCCGACGAAATGGGACTTCCTCACGTACTTCGGGTCGTTAGGGATGTTCTTTTCGGCGTTCCTGTTGTTCACGCGCTTTCTGCCGATGATTTCGATGGCGGAAATGCGCGGTTTGCTGCCCGGTGCTCACGGGCACGAGGAGGGACGATGAAACCGCAGTCGTCCTTGCACGGGTTGATGGCCGAGTTCCTTACGGCCGAGGAGATTCTGGCCGCGACTCGCGCGGCCCGCGCAGGCCGGTTATCGGGAGATGGACGCCTACACGCCGTATCCGGTCGAGGGGTTGGCGGAACTGCTTGGCATGCAGCGCTCGAAGATTCCGTCGCTGGTGCTGTTCGCGCGGCCTGTCTGGTGCCGCGATCGGGTTCTTCATGCAGTATTTTTCCATGGCGAGTCGATTACCGGCTGAACGTGGCCGGCCGGCCCTACAACAGTTGGCCGGTGTTTATTCCCATTACATTCGAAGTTCTGGTGCTGGTGGCGGCGTTCGCGGCGGCGCTGGGAATGTTTTATTTGAACGGCCTGCCCCGGCCCCACCATCCGGTTTTCAACGTGCCGCAATTCGCGCGAGCCAGCCAGGACCGTTTCTTCCTTTGCATTGAAGCCGCCGATCCGCAATTCGATCCGCAAGCCGTCGCCAGGTTTCTGACCGGCCTGGCCGGACACGGAGAAATTGTCCAAGTCGAGCACTGACGATTGATAAAGATGAAACCGATGGATCAAAACCCTTGGCCAAATCGACACGCCGCGCATAGCCGCTGCGCCGCAAGATTCTGGTCAATGACGGGTTTGCCGCTTATTTGGACTCTAATTCTGGGCGCCGTTGTGTCCTCGTTCACGGGCTGTCAGCAGGAGATGGCTAGCCAGCCGAGCGTTCGACCGTTTGACGGCAGCAAGTTTTTCGCGGACGGTCGCGCCTCCCGGCCCGTCGTGGTCGGCACCGTGGCCCGCGGGCACTTGCTGATCAACACGGCCCTGTTTACCGGCAGACGGTCGGGCCGGCCTAAAACTCCGCTCGCGCCTCAAAGGCCCGACCGGGCCACCGAGCCCGAGGCCATGACGCTCGTTGCGCTCGAGGCCGAAGAGAACGCTAATTTCGTCGATGAATTGCCGCTGCAGCCGACCGTCGAACTGCTCGAACACGGCTATCAGCGTTACATGATCTACTGCGTCGTGTGCCATGATCCACTCGGAACCGGACACGGAAAAATCGTCGAGCGTGGTTACACGCCACCCCCCTCTTACCACGTCGATCGACTGCGTAAGGCTCCAATCGGGCGGTTGTTCGCCGTCGCCAGCGAAGGGTACGGCTCCATGCCGTCGTATGCGGAGCAGATTCCGGTCCGCGACCGCTGGGCGATTGTGGCCTATGTGCCGCGCTTTGCAACTCAGTCAGCATTTTCCGGCAGACAAAGTGCCGCCAGAGTTACAGAAAAAGTGGCCCAAACTGGCTGGCCCAGCCGAGCAAAGGCCCTCCAGATGATGCCTACAACTCTGGACTTGCAAGACCTGGCACGCTGGCGACGCTGGTCGCTCGGGGTGGGATTGTGTCGCGCTCTTGCTGCCGGCTGCGACGTTGCCGGCGAACTCGCAACTCTTCTTCAGGGCTTACCTCGCCGCCTACTTGTTCTACCTGGGCTTAACGCTGGGCTCGATGGCCATCCTGATGATTTATCATCTGACCGGGGCGTCTGGGGATTTCCTGATCAGGCGGATCCTCGAAGCTGTCGTCCGAACGCTTGCCCCTCGTGGCACTCGGTTTCCTGCCCATCTCGCTGGGGGTCGGCGAGATTTATCCTTGGACCCATCCCGAGACCGGCGTCGCCGGTGAGACCGTGCGGCACGCCCAAGTATATCTCAATCCTGCACTTTTTCTGGGTTCGGGCCGCCACTTTCTTCTTGGTCTTGCTACTGGTTGCGGGCCTGCTGAACCACTGGTCCTGACAGCAGGATCGAACCCGAGATCCGTACCTCGCCGGCCGGCTGGCGCACGCTGAGCGGACTTGGCCTGGTGAGCTATGGCGATCGGCTTGAACTTCGTCTCGACGGACTGGGTCATGTCTCTTCAGCCGCCGTTTCATTCGACGATTTTCGGACCACTGATGGCATCCGGCCATTTCCTGTCAGCCTTGGCCTTGGCGATTGTCTTCCTCGCCTGGCTGAGAAACCAGCCGCTGTTGGCCCAGACGATTTCGCGCAATGCGCTGAACGACCTCGGCAGCTTGCTGTTTGCCTTCGTAGTCGTCTGGTCCTACATGGTCTGGTTTCAATTCATGCTAGTGTGGATCGCCAATCTACCCGTTGACGTGATCTGGTACCTGCCACGAGCCGCTGGCGTCTGGTACCCGGTAAGCCTGCTGCTGTTCGTTTTCGCATTTGTCATTCCTCTATTCCTACTGCTGCTACGCCGCATTAAGCGCAACCTTGCGGCGTTGTCAGCGCATCGCGGCACTGATTCTGATCATGCAACTTGTATACGACTTCTACCTGGTTCTCCCTTCGTTTCCGGCTTCGGAACCCGCTAGTCCGTGGATGGTCGTCGCCCTGGCCGTGGGCCTGGGCGGCATTTGGCTGGCTTGCCTGCTTGTGGCAGCTTGGCCGCCGCCCGCTATTACCAGCATACGACTTCAATCAGAACGAAGCTTTACGGATGCGACGCAAACAGGAAAGCGACGAACAGTGCGCAGGAGGTGCTGACATATGGCTGACCGGCCACCAGACCATGCGTCGGCGGAACACGCCGGATCTCCCGCCGCTACGCAGTATGGCGACGGCCAAATGCGCCCTGCCGACGGCCGAATAGAGAATCCAGGCGTCCGTTTCGAATCCACGGACATCAGCTTGCGCGGCGTAATGATAACGCTGACGGTGTTCGCCTGCCTGGTGCCGGTACATCAGTTTCTGACGATGAAACTGTTCGAGTTCGACAGTCGCCCGCCGAAAAAATCGGAGGAGGCGGGCTTTGCCACGCTCACGCGCTCGGCGGCGCTTCCCAGCGAACCTCGCTTGGAGCAGCTCGACCGTCTGGCGCGGCATCAAAACGCCCAACGTATTTGATCTTGAGCAGAACAAGCAGTCAGTCCTGCACAGCTATGGCCCAACCGCCGAGAAAGGCTTCGTCCATGTCCCGATCGACTGGGCAATCAAGCAGGCGATCGGACAGATTCCTTCAAAAGTCGCGAAGCCAGCCAAGCCGATCCGAGACCGAGGGTTGATCGATGCTGGCGAATCGAATTCGGGACGCGTATTTCGAGGCGAGGACTAACCCTATGCGCATCTTATCGATTGCGGCCATCCTGCTCGCCTCGTTGGCATGCTCCGACGCGCGGGCGGGCTCGACCGAACAGATCCCTCCGGCGTTAAGGGGGGTGCGATTTGATCAACGCTTGAACGAGCAGGTTCCGCTCGACTTGGAATTCCGTGACGAAGCGGGGCGGCCGGTCAAGCTAGCCGACTACTTTGGCCGGGGGCCGGTAATTCTTGTGCTGGCCTATTACGAATGTCCGATGCTCTGTACGCAAGTGCTCAATGGCCTGGTGCGGGGAATGATGGACCTTCCGTTCACTGCCGGCCGCGAATTCCAAGTGCTGACTGTCAGCTTCGACCCGCGCGATACACCGAGCCGCGCGGCCGCCAAGAAGAAAACCTATCTCGGCCGATATGGCCGGCCCGGTGCGGCGGAGGGCTGGCATTTTCTTACGGGCCAGCCAGAGTCGATTCGCCGGCTGACCCAGGCCGTCGGTTTCCAGTACACCTACGACAGCAGCAGCGGCCAATTCGCGCACGCCAGCGGAATTGTCGTGCTGACACCCACCGGAAGGATCTCGCGATATTTCTATGACATTTCCTATCCAGCCCGCGATCTGCGGTTGGGGTTGGTGGAAGCATCTGAAGGCAAGGTAGGCTCGCCCGTCGAGCAGATCTTATTGTTCTGCTTTCATTACGATCCCAATCAGGGGAAATATGGCCCCGCCGTCATGCGGTTCGTGCGAGTCGGGGGTGTGGCAACGATATTTGCGGTCGGCGCGCTGTTGGCTTTTTTATGGAAATCCGAACGGCGCACGCCGCGAACCGAAACCAATACGTTGGTCGCAGCAGCATCGACGGCCGCAGGGGAGTCGTAATGTACGGCGACGTGGCGTTTATTCCCAGCCAGGCTTCCATCCACGCCGAACGTGTCGACGCGTTGTTCTGGTTCTTATCTGCGGCGTGTGGGTCGATCGGTTTGCTCGTGGCTTGCCTGCTCATCTACTTTTCGGTCCGCTACCGCCGCCGTGCCGGCGATACCGGCCCACCACCCGAAACCCGCGACTGGCGATCGCTGGAATGGTTTTGGACAATTTCCCCATGCTTCGTATTTGCGGTGATGTTTTTCTGGGGAGCTGTGATCTACCTGGACGCTGTCGATGCTCCGCCCGAGGCGCTACCGGTGTACGTAGTCGCCAAGCAATGGATGTGGAAGTTTCAGCATCCAGACGGCCAACGGTCGATCAACATGCTGCACGTTCCGATCGGGCAGGCCTGTGAAGCTGGTGCTCACGTCGGAAGACGTCATCCATAGCCTGTTCATTCCGGCCTTTCGTCTTCACATGGACGTGCTGCCCGATCGTTATACATCCGTCTGGTTCGAAGCCACGCGCCCTGGAACGTATCACCTGTTCTGTTCGCAGTATTGCGGTGCGAACCACGCCGGCATGATCGGCAGCGTGGTCGTAATGCAACCGGCCGACTATCAGACCTGGCTAAACTCGCAAGCCGAAGGGTCGCTGGCCCTGGAGGGACGGAAGACAGTTCCTTCAAGTTTCGTTGCATCAGTTGCCATAGCGCCGACGAGAATGCCCGGGCGCCTGTGCTTGAAAACCTGTATGGGCGGCCGATTCACCTGCGCAATGGCCACACGGTGACCGCGGACGAAAACTACTTGCGCGAATCGATCCTTTATCCCGGCAATAAAGTCGTGGCCGGTTATGAAAGCATCATGCCGAGCTTCAAGGGACAAGTGGACGAAGACGACGTGATCGCATTGATTGGCTTTATCAAATCACTCCGGCCAGGTGAAACGCCAAACCGCGTGGAGCACTTTGCCCCGCCGGCAACAGCCCCCAAGATCGAATCAGAAGGTGAGATGAGACTGCCATGAGCATCGAAGCCCTCGAAGAACCGGGCCTGACCGAACCACCGGCTGAACCGACGACAAACTATCTGAACGACTCTCGCGGCGTCCTCTCTTGGCTGCTTACCAAGGATCATAAGCGAATTGCGCTGTTGTACCTGGTCACGGTCACCGCGACATTCTTCATTGGCGGCTTTGCGATCACGATCGTCCGATTGAACCTGATGACTCCCGAGGGCACCCTCGTCCGAGCAGACACCTACAACCGCCTGTTCACGCTCCACGGCGTGATCATGGTCTTCTTCTTCCTCGTGCCGGTGGTGCCGGCGGTGCTGGGGAACTTCTGTTTGCCGTTGATGATCGGGGCCAAAGATCTGGCCTTTCCGCGTTTGAACCTGCTGAGCTGGTATCTGTTCGTGGGCGGAGCCGTCTGGACGCTCTACGCGATGCTGGCTGGCGGAGTCGATACTGGCTGGACGTTTTACACGCCGTACACGACGCAAGTCCTCGCACTACAACGTCGTCCCCACGATGATGGGCATCGTTTTGTCCGGTTTCTCATCGTTGCTCACCGGGCTGAACTTCATCGTCACGGTTCACCGATTGCGGCGCCCGGGCATGACCTGGTTTCGCTTGCCGATCTTTGTCTGGACGTTGTATGCAACCAGCCTGATCTTCATCATTGCCGTGCCGGTGTTGGCCATGGCGATGATTCTGCAAATCCTGGAAATCCTGCTGCACATCGGCGTCTTCGATCCCGAACTGGGCGGCGACCCGCTCTTGTTCCAGCACTTGTTCTGGTTCTATTCGCACCCGGCCGTGTACATCATGATCCTTGCCCGGCATGGGCATCATCAGCGAAATCATCCCCTGCTTTTCGCGCAAGAAGCTGTTCGGCTACGACTTTGTCGCCTACTCCAGCTTCGCGCATCGCTTGCCTGTCGCTTTCTCGTCTGGGCGCATCATATGTTCGTGGCCGGAATTTCGGCCTATGCGGCACTGATCTTTTCGGGGTTGAGCTTCCTGGTGGCCGTGCCTTCGGCGATCAAGGTTTTCAACTGGACCGCTACGCTCTACAAGGGCTCGGTCTCATATCAAACCCCGATGCTCTTTGCCTTGGGCTTCGTGGCATTATTCACCGCCGGCGGCCTGACCGGCCTGTTCCTCGCCAGCCTAGGCATGGACATGCACGTACATGACACGTACTTCGTCATCGCCCATTTTCACTTCATCATGGTCGGCGGCATGGTGATGGCCTACATGGGCGGGCTGCACTACTGGTGGCCGAAGATTACCGGGCGGCTCTACTCCGATTGGTGGTCCCGGTTGGCGGCGCTGTTGATCTTCGTCGGCTTCTTCCTGACGTTCTTGCCGCAATTTGTCGTCGGCTACAACGGCATGCCGCGGCGTTATCACAAATACCCCGCCGAATTTCAGGTCTGGAACGTGCTTTCGACGGCCGGCGCCTCGATCCTGGCTGTGGGATACGTGCTGCCGCTCGTTTATCTGCTGCTGTCGTTCCGCTACGGCAAACGTGCCGGCCCGAACCCTTGGAGCGCAACAGGCCTGGAATGGCGGACTCCGTCGCCGCCGCCGCGGGACAACTTCGCCGTCACGCCAGTGGTGGTGCGCGACCCCTATCAATACCACCTGGAGAAGGCCCAAGATGAGCCCTGACCAATCGCTCTTCACGCCTGCAGACCGCACGATGCTCGAGCACACGATCCTGGTGCGGCACCGCCTCGAAGAGCAATACGCGCAACCTCGAACAGCAGACACGAGACCGCCTCGTTGGGCATGTGGGTTTTCCTGGCCACCGAAGTGATGTTCTTCGGCACGCTCTTCGTCGGCCTTGGTGGGTACCGCTATCTGTACCCGCAGGCATTCGAGGCGGCCAGCGCGCGAGCTGAACTGGATCATCGGCGGCGCTCAATACGATTGTGCTGCTGGTCAGCAGTTTTTGGATTGTGCATGGCCGTGCATCATGCCCGCTGCGGGAATCGCCAGCAAACCGTCAATGTACCTCGTCCTCACGGCCATCGTTCGGTCTGGTGTTTCTGGGCTTCAAGGGGCTGGAATACTACTCTCGATTTCCGCGACAATCTCGTGCCTCGGCTGAGCTTCGATCCGCAGGAATGGGTTTCGAAGCATCACCTGGTGCCGACGCAGGTGCCGCAGGTCGAGTTGTTTCTGCTGTTCTATTGGATCATGACCGCTTTTCACGGCCTGCACGTGACCATCGGCGTGGCGGCCGTGCTGATCATTGCCGCGCTGTGCTGGAAGCGGAACTTTACCGGCGGCGTACTATGCCCCGGTCGACGTGCTGCGCCTGTACTGGCACTTTGTCGATATCGTATGGATTTTCCTGCTGCCCATGCTGTATTTATTGGGCACCCACCATCTAGGTAAGTAAGCAAGGCGCCGAACCCATGACAGGCCCGATTGTCTCTCCGCGCACCTACCTGGTGGTTCTGGTGCTGTTGTTGGGGCTGACCATTCTGACGGTTGCCATTTCGTTCGCTCCCTTGGCCGGCGAGTGGCACATTGTCTGTGGTCTGGCAATCGGTGCCTTCAAGGCTTCGCTAGTAATACTGTTTTTCATGCACGTCCTGAGCAGCACGGTCGCGACGCGCCGTCATTGCGGTGTCGATCACGGGGATGTGCATACTCCTGATTCTGACCTATACCGACTATTTCAGCCGCGGCATGCTCCCCGGCATGCCGGGCCACTGAAGCCGCGAGTGCAACCATGCCCGAAGAACAAAGTGCGTTCAGTCCCGGCCTGGCTTCGACCGTCCTGGGTAGCGTCGGAATGCTATTGTTTTTCCTGCCCATCCTGGGAACGCCGATCAGCGCAGTTGGTCTGATGGTTGGAATCAGCGGAGCACTGATGGCATGTATTGGCAAGCGGATCAGCCTGCGCTGGTCGGTGGCGGGTTTGTTGATGTGTTCAGTTGCTCTAGCTACGAACCTGGCGATGGCGTTCGGTCCGATCGACCTGGTGCCTTCCTACCTGGTAGCACCGATGTGGCAACCCGTTCCGGACAGCGCGTATTCCCCGCCTCCTTCCCTGCCGCAGGAATGAAGTCGCGGCGCCGAATCAGTGTCACATCGGCAAGCATCGGGGGCGTCAGAAGTCGGCGTTGAACTGCCTTTTTTGCGTTTCGACCCGGCGGGCGGAATGGCGGCATTTGGCAGCGTTTCCGCCGCGGCAGTGCTCGTTCCTGGGTTGGATTGCTGATTTCGCAGCCGGTAGCTCTTGCCTTGGAACGGCAAGACTTCCGTATGGTGCAAAAAGCGATCGAGACGGGATGCACCGGGGCGGTGATTTCGCATTTATTTGCGCTCTACGCCAGTCGACAGCGGGAATCGTTCGGGTTTACCTCGACCGAGTGCTACCAGAAAACCACATATGAGGGAAAACACATTGGGTACCGATCGGGGCACGGCACGGTCGGATTGGCGGGGACCGAACCTGATTTGACACGGCATTTGATCTTTCTTTTCTGTAAGGGAAGATCGGAGTAGCCCGGCGCTCGAGGCCCAATAAGAGCGCGCCTGGAATAATTTCGCAACGACATCTGGACCGCAGAAATCATTATGAACGCGACCGTAGCGGCATCTCCGGGTCAGAGTTGAGGCGGTGGACGATTTCGTTGATCGACAACTCGGATTCCACGTACCAGGCGAAGATCATGGCTACCACGCGCGACGTTTCCGGATCGATGGCAATCCGCCGCCGGGGCCGTCCCAGTTTGGTAAACAGGCCGTCGATGGCGATGCCCGTATAACCGAACGACAAAGTGCCAAAGACCATCTGCTTGTTCAGCAACCCCTCGTGGGCGGCCTGGACGTTGGCGATGTTCATGGTCACCACGAACTGATCGATCATCGACTGTGCCGCCAGCAGCATCTCCCAACGTTCTTTGTCGTTGGTGTCCACGCCCGACTTGACGAAGATGCAGCGCACCTCCAGGCCCTTGTGGATCCGGTCCACGAGCTCCAGCGTACGATAGGTCTTGCGGAACAAACGGCTGGTCGAGAACAGCAACAAGACGCGGGGCCGTTTGCTGCGAAGTACGGCTTCGACCTGAGCCAAGCCATTGCGTTCTCGGGTAAAACCTCGAACGGCCAGGTCGAAGAAGACGAACTCGCGCGGCACGAAGATCCCCAACTTCAACGCATGCTCCAGGTTGACTCGGACTTGGTCAGCAATCGAATCCTGAAATCGAGTGCTGAACCTGCAATAAATCACGCCGGTCGCGGTGGCCTGGTCACGTGAATACCGGGCCAAATAGTCCGCATGGATCTCGTCAACCTCCCGGCAGGTGCGCTCCCAGCGTTCTCGTCGTTCTCTTTCGATCTCGGCCTTGGTGCGTGGGCCCTTGCGACGCGGTGCGCTGCAACTGCCGACGCTCCGGCAAGCGATCGCCTTCGGGGTTGGCGTGATCCGCGGGTTCTTCCCCAGAAACGGAGGCCTGCGTGGACTGGACGCGGGCCGTTTCGGCGTGCGTTGGCGCCTTCGCTCGCTGCGCCGGCAGGGCCAAGAGCAGCAGAACCACGATCATTCCTAAGAGGGGAACACCTGTCGCCCCCTTCTGCGCGGCCCAGCGGGCGCGAGCCCATGCTTGGCATGGTGTACCATGACATTTCTCCGATTTGGTTGCTTGCTCCGCTTTTGGCGGGGAAGCCATAAAAAAGCGGGGCATCAACCCCCTGGGGAATTCCGGTGAGGCTTGGTGCTCCGTGCAGCCGAAAGCGTTCGATCCGTGACGGGCGTCCGCGTCTTGCCCGCGCAGTTTTTTTTTCTCGCAACTCACCCAACCTTGGCGAAACGGCCAGCTGCAAATCAGTGAGGTGGCCAAATATGCTCCGGTCTTGAACTCGTTGCGTCGTTCGGTGGGCGGAACTTCTCGGTTGCGGCCGAGAAGACGCCTGCGAACTGGAAGAATTGATTGGTTTCAGAAATGCACTCGGCAAAACCAAACCGCTGTTGGTTCATGCTGGGCGCGTTGTAAAACATGCACATCATCGCGATCCCGCCTCGTTCTTGGGTATGCTCGACCAGTGGCTGAAATGGACGCGACTGGTCGCTCGCGGGCGGCGATCTATCGAGCACGGAGGATTGACCATGATTTTTCGCAACCAGCGACGCGGCTATTCGCCCGGTACGGTAACCGTGAAGCGGCTGGGGCGGGCGCGACTGGTTTCGCACCGCCGTGGTGGCGAAGGCGTTGATGTTCAGCACGACCAGTACATCTGGAAAGCGCCGCGCAGTGCCCGAGCGCCCTGCCGCGCGATCGCAGCGTCATTTTCGACGTCTACACGGCGGACGACAACATCCGCCGCTTCGTGCCCCGGCCGGAAGATGGATTCTCAGGCTATGTGGTGCTGCGCCTTTCAATATGGCCACAGCCTATTGGCGCGGGACCAGAATTTCGATTGGGATCGCTGGTGCGAATACCTGGTGGCTAAGCACGCCTTCGATCGGCTGGAACATGTGCAAGAGCGCATCCGATGCATGTTCAGGTCAACCCAGACCTTGACCATCCGTACGGCGTTGCACTCTGCCATCGGCCGCGCCAACGTGTTGCCGGACGAATTCGGCCAGTCGGCATCCGGCGCCGGCATCCGATGGTCGGTCGCCAGGCTACTTGAGGAGGGTCAGCAGGCCGCCTGCCTAGCTGGCGTCACGAAGCCGTCGGGGCAGGATCTGATCGCCTATGGCCTGGCCGAGGCGGCCAAGCTAAACCCGATTCAGGTTACGGAGGCGGAAGCCGCGGCCCTGGTGCGGATGTCGCTATATGACTTTTCTCGGAGCGGGTCGAGGGTCACGGATGCTCATCGCGAGACGGTGTGGCAAAGATTCCACGATTGGATCCGGGAACATCTCTACGACGAACGTGAACAGTTCAAGAAATGCTTCTTTGGCGGCCATAATAACCTGATCAACTCGATCGCCCATCGAGCCGCGACCCGTGGCGGCAAGCTTACTCGACCGGTGGTGAAGCGGGCCCTGCATGATCTGGGCTGGCGGGGCTATGAGTTAGTTGGCGAGTGCCTGGAGGCCTTCGCCCAAGCGTTCTCCAGCGGGCTGCTGTCGAAGCCTCTATCTTCCCAGGAGCAAGCCTACTTCGAGGTCATGTATTGCCGTCAATCGTATTTGGGCGGGTCGCCCCTTGTGCTGGTCATGGAGCGACGAGCCCTGATCAAGCCCATGATTCTTGAACTCTGGGAGAATCCGGGGGACGAACTTCTCATCGGTGCGTTGCATCGACTGCTACACTGCTACGCCGAAATGGTCTCAGTCCGGCGGGAAGCGGACCGTTTGGCCAAGCAGAAGCCAGCCAACGTCCTGGTCTGCGAACATGCGCCGCAGCGGAGGAACTGGTACCGGCACCGCAATTAGACACACCACTGCTGGAAGAGGTTTGCGGGGACTTGATTGAGGCCCGGGGGATCACGTGTCCGGATTGCCACAAGTCTCCCCAGGGCGTCCTGACGTTGGATTCTAGCTGTGCCGAGCCACGTTCTTGCTGGCCGTGCTCTGCGAAGGGCATGGCCCCATTGATCGTATCCAGATATTCGACGGAGGAGCTCGAATCCGTCCGGGCATCGTTCGTCGATTAGCGTCTGGTATGGCTCCGGCTGGCGCTGGTCAATCCATGCGCTGGAAGAGCCGATGGCGGAAAGAATGTGAGCGGTGACACCGACACAGTGGGCACTCGCGTCGCATTCCAAGGGCGCATTCGAATCTCCGTCGCCGAGATTGAGCGACTCAAGGATTTGATGGTCGTTCGACCGCGATCGGCCACGGTACGCCGATCACCGGTCCGCCGGGATGCATACCCGTTCATCACGGCACCGTTGGGGCGCCCGCCGCGCTGAATTAAGTGGCCTGCACTGGGCAGCGCCATTGGGTTCCTCTGGGTTTCAACCCGAACAAAGCCGGAAAGTTCACTCTACCGCTGAAAGCGTGCGCGCCCGTTCGACCAACCGATTTTTGACGACGCAGGCGATCGCTTTCCAACACCATTGGCAGTGCGTATCGAGGATACCGGATGGAGATCCCAACCGAGCTTCTTCTTGATCGTCAAGAAGCGAACGATGCCGGTCATTCGCTTCCAGGGCTGATCTTGCGTGTTCCGAAACAGTGGTTTGCCGGAACCTTTGGGTGCTGTCGCCATCAACCGACGCACAAGTGCCGCCACGGCTGCCTGCACCGGAATCTTGCGAGTCTTCTTCGTCTTCGAGGAGTAAACCCGCCACATCATGCCCCGTTCGCCGATCTCAACATGATCCGCCGTGATCTGGGCCAACTCGCAAAATGGCCGCAGGCCGGTATGGATCGCTGCGAAGAGGAAGTTACGGAAGCATTCTTCCGTTGCACCATACAGCGCCTGTTCATCCTCAGGCGAGAGTGATTGCAATCGCGGCTGCGACTGCGGTTTTTTCAAGCCCTTGAGCGGATTTGGAACGTCGAACAGTTCCTCGGCCCGGTTGAAGGCCGCCAAGACGATCGCCAGCACACTGCGGTGGGTGGCCGGTGACTGCCACCCGGCGTGCCCGTCGATCCAAGTCTGAATGTGGCCCTTCTTGAGTTCGGCAACCGGCAGCGCCCCGCAGTAGCCGCACAAATCATTCAAAAACGCGACCGCACCGGTTCGATGACCGGGACTTATCGAACCGGCGGCCACGCTCCGCTCGCAGTATTGCAGATATTCGGAGTAGATCCGGGCCACAAGCCATTCTCGGTCGAAGGCTGGGCCAATCGCCTGCATCTCGCCCGTTAGCTTGGCTCGAGCCAAGGCATGTTCTGCAATCTCTTGTTTCTCACGGCCGCGGATGCATTCACCGTTCTCGTCGAACAAAGCCACCCGTTTCTTGCTGCCCGGCAGGGTGTAATACCAGCAGTCGGTCTGTTTCCAATGCCAAGCAGAGCCGTGCGCGTTGCGTCGTTGTTTGCGAGGTCGTCCCATGCCTTGATTTCGCGGAAAAAGTTGACCCGTCTGGCTAAAGTGCGGATAATGATGCCTTGACTGCCGCCGGAAATCCCCAGCCGGCCGTTCCGTGCCCCGTGAGGTCGTTTATGCATTTGCCGCCCAAGCCGGGCCATTCTTCGCCCCTCGAATTTTTACTAGGCAATTTTTACTACGTAGGATTACTTCACTCCTCATTGTAGTGCTATGCTTTCTCAATCATATATGCCACGTTTTTGCCGATGATTCGGCAGATAAGCCTGTAGACCGAATATCGTACTAATACTTGCCGATGATAAGTATTTGAATTCAAAATGCGAAACATGTTTTTGCCGAGAAAACCCAACGTTACGCTACGAAATCCTGTCTTCTCGAATCGGACTGAATTGCTCGCGATTCAGTCCGATTCAGTATAATTAACTACACATAGCTACAGGCGACAACGTGGAACCACCACCGCTTGTAGAGTAGAGCTGTATCGCATCGAGAATCGCGACAGTGGTACTTCCTGACGCCAACTCTGCGGGAGAGGTCGACGACGACACGCCGTCGGCTGGTTAGCGGCTGCTAACCGATTCACTAGAAAACAATTCGAACTCACGATCACCGAGCTTATACCAGACCCGGAAGTCGATCGCAGCGTGCTCGTGCAGATCGTCTGCCAACTTTACGAGCGCGGGCATTGCTTCGAGTCTTTTCTCCAAAATGGGAAGCACCTGCCGCAACTCCTTGTTCTGTTGCACCATTGAGGCGATCTGCGCCTGCAACAGAATGATTTGGTTACTTGCGCCCCGCGCGTTCGTCCGATGTTCCCCCGGGGGTATTCGCAAGAATGGTGATCTGGTTCTGCACCCGGGGAATTGTCTGCTCGTTGCTTATAATGGTGTTCTTGGCCGTCGCCACCTGGTTCTTTAGTTGCCCATGCGAGGCCCGGACGCTCTTCAGGGTGAAGGGGTAGATCGGTCCCATTTGAGGAATTGCCATCGGCCGGACCGTCAGGTTCAGCTTGCTGCCATTTTTCATCAACAAGGCCTCCAACTCAACGCCCGGGGAATTGGCGTCGGCCGCTTTTAATTTGAACCTCAGCGGTTGCTTGAGTTCAAGTCGAGTGGCGGTCGGCACGATGGACACTTCGCCCGCATATCCGTTCAAACGGCCCATATCGAGTGAGACGAAGTCCAAATCGGGTAGATCCTCGACCGTCACGTTGATCGTCATCAGAATCTTGCTCATGTCGAGGGCGCTGGCCGGAACCCGTACGGGCTTGCGAGCATGACTCGGCTGGTACGTCCACCCGTGGTCATGGCGAGCGCGAATTGCGCAGCCCGGCGGCCAGGGCCCGAGTGATTTCCGGTTGCCAGTTGAATTGCAAGTAGTCACCCTGGAAACGCAGCGTGCCCACCGGTTTCGGATCGGGACGCGTGCTTCTCTGCACCTTCCAAGAGTTGCCGTCGGTGGACTTCTCGACGACGTACCGTGCGCCGTTCGATTTGGCGTTGACGATTTCGAAACGGCAGCCGGCCTGTTCGGTGGCCGGAATGCTTCCCAGACGCACTGCTCCAACGTCAGAAAACTCCGGCAATTGCACGGCGTCAACGGCGTCCGCCCGGATCGAAGTGACGCCGAGCGAAAGGATGATGGCAACCTGTGAAGCGACCCGAGCGAACTTCGCAATCTGTCGCGAACGAGTAAAATACCGAATGACGGATGACCACAACCCAAAAGGCTGTGGGGCGACTTTACTTCTTGCGTTCATATGTGCAACCCTGGTTTTGACGTGAAGTAACGCCGGTCAGTTTGTCGCGGCTGTTGGGATCGATTTCAAGTTTTTCGAAGCCACCGCCGGGCCAGCGGATGATTATCGACATGCCGTCTTGTGCCCAATTGATCTTGTCGCCATTGAAGTCGACGCCGGTGTGGTCCGCCGCGAAGGTGCGAACCCCCGACCAACCGGTCGAATGACGACAGAGCCAAGCCCCTTCGAAGGCGAATGCAGGGGGCTGATTACCGGCGATTTTTTCGGCCGAGTCATCGTTGTTGTCAGGTGGATACAAAGGCGGATACCGATAATAGACCTGGAGAATCAACGTCGAAAAGCTGGTGATCATCAGCCGGCCGCCTGTATCGCCATGCGAGTCAGGGACCGGCTTGAGCGGATTCCAGCTTCCAGTAGCACACCCTTCTTTGATTTGCGAGTCGACGAGCACTTGCCGCATATTATTGTTCCAAGCATCCCATTCGGGCCCGGGCAGGTTATGCATGACTTGTGTGCCATAGTACCAATAGTACACGTTCCGGGCACCGGTTTTGCTGGGCATGGAACGCATCAACGAGCCCAGGCCTTCGAGCATGGCAGGGTCATCGCGCTGCAATCCAATATATTGGCTACATAAGAGGCCGACGCTGGTCATACTGATGTTCGGTGGGTCGTTCGGTTGGTAGGCGAAGGCGCCTCCATTCTTGCTCTTGGCCGAGGCCAGCTTGAGAAACTTGCGGGCGCCATTCTCAGTGCTCGAATCGACCTGCAAGCCGCTCATCAGCGCGGCTTTCATGGCCATCACTTGCCAACCGACGACCGACGTATCCCCGGGTTGGCCGGGCGTGTAACGCCAGCCACCATCGTTCTTGTTCTGAGCGCTTTCGATAAACTTGATGGACGCCTGGGCGGCTTGGCCAATCTTGGCGTCGCGCGTTAGACCATAGGCCTCGCAGAGGCAGATCGCAGCCAAGCCGTGGCTGTACATGTTGCCGGCGCCGCTGATCAGGCTGCCGTCTCGCTGCTGCGCACGGACCAGCCACATCAGACCATTGTGAATCGTCTTTTGGTAGGGGCCTTTGACGCTTTGCGTATGGCCCGCCGCCAGAAACGGCAGCAGGGCCATGGCCGTGGCGGCCGTGTCGCTCTCCACCTTGCCGGATCCCATACAAGTATCGTCTTTGCATCCGGCCGTATACTTCGCAATGCTCCAATTGCCGGCATTGGATTGATGGCGGGCGATCCAATTCAGCGCTGCCGCAACGGCCGATTCAGTCTGTCCGTTGCCGCCATTCTGGGCGAGAAGCATTTCCCGGAATTGTTGCCGGCGGCTCGCGAACGGAGTTGCACGTGCCAACGCCGCCATCCAGTGGTTCGTCTTCCAATATGTCTCTAGATCTTTTTCGACTTCCACGGCTCGGGATTCGAGGTTGGCCTTTCTGTACTTCAGGATGACGTTTTGGTAGGCCTCAACCAAGTGAGCCTCGGCGTTTCTTCCGTGAGATCTGAAGACCACCTTGGAGGGGAGCGTTCCGGACTCGTCGAAAGCGTTTCTCTCGGTCTTGATCGCAGCAAGTTGACTTTCATTAGTCGACTTCTGCGCGGTTTCCTCACGGTGCAGGAAATACCTTTCCGCTTCATCGCGAAACGCGGCGATTTCTTCGGCATACCTCGCCTTGGCACTGGCCAGTTCTGCGGCGATCGGGTCGTCCTGCGCTGCGGGATCGATGGACGGCTTTGCAGTTGCGATGGACGCGCCCTCGGGCGCGGCATTCATCTCTCCCGGATTCATCGGCAGAGCGAACGGCGACGCCGTTTTCGCGGGGACTTTCTGTGGCGTTTTCACCAGCGAAACAGGCTGGGAGCTTGCCAATTCAGATGGCATCGCCTTTGACGGGAGAACGCGTACGACGCGAAATCCGTGCGTCGGAAAGCGGTCCCAGACATTGTTTGCGAATCGATCGGCCGAGCGGGCAAAAAAGGGGCCGTAATACCAATCCCCGCCACGGCTGCTCATCTCCGCTCCGCTCAGCGCGCCGAGGGGATCGATGGCCGGCGGTTGCTCGGCGTATTTCCTAGAGGCGTCGAGGCACCACTCGCGCACATTGCCATGCATGTCAAAAATGCCGAATGGGTTGGGTCGCTTCTTGGCGACCGCTTGGGGAGACCGGTCGCTTCCCGGGTTCGAGCACCAGGCATACTGTTCAAGCTGGGTTTGATTGTCGCCCGAGGAAAAAGCCGTCGTTGTGCCCGCGCGACAAGCATATTCCCATTGCGCCTCGGTCGGCAGTCGATAACCGTCGCCTGCCGGGAGTAGTGTCCACGTTCCCGGTGCATCGACTTTCTTGCCCAGACAAGGGGCAAGACGTTCTTGGGTGCTCAACCAGTTGCAGAAGGCGACCGCATCGTCCCAAGTGACATACGTCACGGGCAAGTCATCGCTCGTTGAGTAGCCCGGCGTGCGCCAATTAACAAACTGGCTCCGTTCAACTTTTTTCGTCGCAGAGTTGAACTTCTTCACGGCCCCACCCAGCCGTTCGATTTCCGAAGTGTAGTTCGTCGCATCAGCAAACCGACGAAACTGGTCAAACGTCAACTCAGTTGTCGCGAGAAGAAAGGGCTTGCTGATTTGGACCCGATGTTGAGGCGATTCGAGGCGCGGCTCCGGAGATGCTGGGCTTCACGACGGCCTTTTCGGCGTCGCCGCGAGCGGCTTCAATTTGCTCGGGCGTGCTGCCCATCATGAAATTGCCCGGTGGAATCAGCAACAGCTTCATGCCAAGCGAATTGGTTTGCTCAATAGGCACGCCGAGATACCTGGCCCAGGCTTCTTGGTGCGCTCGTGCTTGCCTGGCGTCAAACGGCGCGATCGCCGACGGGGGCATGCTCGCCGGCAAAGTCGAACCGCTGTTCGGGCGATTGACGGGCGTGATGGTTCGAGCATTCGATACGATGGCGGATGCCAGTGGCGGCTTTGCTTGGTTAGCTAGCGGCGCAGTGGACGTGACTAGAACGGAGGTTGACGGTTGATCCTTCTCTTTGGGCTCCGGACGAATTGGTTTCCGCTCCGTCGCCAGCTCGTCCGGTTTGACCGCCGGTTCAGTCTTGTCTACCGCGCGCACCGTCGCCAACTCTTCGAGAGTAGGCGGTGGTGGCGCGACCGCGACCGTACTTTGGCCGGTCAATGTAAACAGCGTGAAAAAGACCACTCCCGCTCCCAAGAGAATGACGTGCAGCAAAGCAATCGTGATCGATTGCGACGCGGTAATCTGCAAACGCTTGGGCCGGATTTTGGGCGATTCGACACGGGCAGGCCCAAAGTCCAGTTGCTCGACAACTGGAGCACCCAGCGGAATTGCTGCCGTCACCTCCTGCGCAATCGCCACCGGGCGGGCCAATGGCTCCGCCGGTGTTGCGCCCGAGGCGGCAACGAGCGGAACTGGAGCCGGTATGGGTTGGACACGCCCCCCGGCTCCGGCAGCCTTGAAGAAGGGAGCGAGCGCCTGCCCGACTTCTGCCGGCGTTTGATAACGCGAGGCAGAGGCCTTGGACATCATTTTCGCGACGACCGCGGCGAATTCCTCCGGCACATCGGGCCGCACCAGGTTCAGCCGCGTGGCTTCGACGGTGTGATGTGCCTGGAGAATTTCGAAAAGACTATTGCCCTGAAAGGGCGGGTGGCCGGTGAGCAGGTAGTAGATGGTACAGCCCAGGCTATAGATGTCGGCGCGGATGTCCGCCTTTTGTGCATCGAGCATCTGTTCTGGAGCAACGTAGTCTGGCGTGCCGAGCATTTGCCCCGACTTGGTCTGCCAGACGTCTGCGGCCTTTTCGCTGGTGGCCTTGGCCAGGCCAAAGTCGAGAATCTTGATCAGGTGTTTCTTTCCATCCAAAGCCAGCATCAGATTATTCGGCTTGATATCTCGATGCACCATTCCCTTTTCGTGGGCATGCTGCAGCCCAAGCGCGACCTGATTGCCATAGACGGCAACATTGACCACCGGCAGGGGGCCTCGATCGTTGACAACCTTCGAAAGGTCATGGCCGCTGACGTACTCCATGGCGAATACCAGCCAATCACCGGGTCGCAGCACGCTGTAGGCGGCCACGATATTCGGGTGAGACAGGCGTGCAGCCGAGCGAATTTCCTGCTGAAATCGCTCCAACGCTCCCGGCCGGTTGAGCAGCGATTTATCGACGACCTTAAGCACCTCGAGCCGATCCATGATCCGATTGGCGCGAGGTATACGACCCCCATTCCGCCGCGGCCAAGCTCCTTGATCAACTCGTAGTCGGGGTGATGGGCCAACTCCGGCGGAATGTCGGGATTCGCGGCCGAGCCTGACGGAATCGGATTGGGCTGCGGGGGCGATGGCCAGCGGCGCCGTCGGCAGGTGGCGTTTCGGACCTGGCGCCGGAGACGGATTCCCCAGCTCCGGCCACGAGCGTTCGTTGCCGGAGAGTCTCTGGTGGACGCTGACCGGCCCGTGATCCTTGACGGAGAGAGTTCCGCGGTTGATCCACGGAGCGCTCTTCGACGATTCTGTCCACGAGTTGACGGCAGTTATCGCATTGCACCAGGTGCTGCGCAATGCTTGCGGCCCCCGCGCCGTCCAATTTGCCTCGTGCAAAATCGGCCAGCACATTTTGCGGCGGGCAGCTCATTGGTTGATCGTTCATCGAGCAGTTTCCAGGCAAAGCGATAACACCGTGAGATCACAATCCAACATCCGCGAGATTCCCGTTCATGATGAACGGATTCATGGTCACGGCCCAAACCGTGAGGGCCGCGACGATGACCAGTGCCAGGACCGCGAAGATCCAAAAATTGCGTTGAGCACTAATCGCTGTCGCCGGCGGATTCGGCGCACTGCGTTGGATGGCAAGTTCCGCTTTGAAATAGCCAACCAGCAAAAGCGAGAACACGGCAACCACCAGGGCATAAAGCAGACCGAACATGCCCTGGACAACGCGGAGCGAAGTGGAGCCGTCCACACCCAGATAGATGAAGACCAGCCCCGCGACCGTGGACATCCCGGCCCAGCTATAGTCAAGCACGGCCAAAGCCCTTACCCACTGTGGAATCGCAGTCGCCGCCGTGCGTCTTCCGCCACTTGGTTTGGCTGAGGTGGAAGCAATTGTCGCGAAGTCGTCAATGGTCGATGCCGGTGATCCCGAGGTCACTGGTTGTGGGTTGGCTGGTTCACTTTCCACGGGCTGGTCGGTGCTCGCTGCGATCCGTCCGTGTCTGGAGCCAGCGTGCTCACCGAAGATCCGGTTCCCCGTTGTGTTGGAGCGGGAAACAACTCAGGACAAGCGGACGCTCGCTTCCAAGTGACGCCGTCCGCCGAGACTTCGTGCAAACGACCGAACTGTCCTCGGAGTGCGAGTTGCTGCAGCTTTTCGGTGTTGAAGGGGCCTTGCACCGTGCCGCGGATGCGAATGTAATGTTGATCGTCCACGTTCGATATTCCTTGATGCGCGAAAAACTACTTCGGCCTTATTCGGTTAATTGGGCGAAGACGGGCCGCCCGTCGCGAAACCCACCGCCGCCGTTGTGCAGCGTCACCTTGCCGCCTTCAAATCGACCGACGGTTTCGAATTGCACGGGCCCCGCCTGATCGCGGCGGTAGATTACGATCAGGTCAACCGCCGCTGAGCGGGACTCGGCAGGCACTATCGGGCAACGCCACGGACCATCCGGCGACTCGTCCTGCAGCAGACAACCGATCCAACGGAAATTGCCGGGCAATGGCGAACGTAGCGATTGCAAATCAGCAGCAGCAGCTTCTTTCACCTGTTTCAGTTCGGGCAGTCGTTTTCACGCCATTGACTGCTTTGCTTCGTTCGAGCGCAGGCCTCAGCATCTTCCGGATCAAGCCAGTTGACGGTCAGAACCAGGTTTGCTTGCTCCATTTCTTCACGATACGGTGCAAAAGTCTTCGCCAGGCAAAAGCTTCCCTTACTGGCCACGCTGATGATCTGTGAATACATCAGCACCTTGAGCAACGGATCAAGCTCTTTATTCTGTTCGATATTTTCCAGGATTGAGAAAAATGTTTGTTCCCATCCCGAATGCTTGGAAAGCAGTGTTAAAGCTTCCTGCGCGAGCAAAGCCTGCGGAGCAGGAGCATCCACCGCGCCTTCCTGCGTGTTGCCCGAGACGATCGATTCCAACGATGTGGAGAGTGTCCTCGTCTTGAATTCGAAATCGACGACGTATTTGAAGCTCACTTTTCCGGTTTGCTCTTGGCGTCGTGCCGGGTCCGGCAGATAGTAACGTTTCACGCCGCCTTCCGTGTCGCGCAATTGCAAGAACCGTAATCCTGAGATGGCCCGATTGTTGAAGAAAGCCGACAACGGTTTGACCAGCGCTGAATTGCCGGGGCCCCGCTGGGCAATCGCCGTGAGGTAGCGTAGTCGCTCGCGCAGCATGGCCGCATAGGGCAGCGCCGCGACGTCGCGATTCGCCAGCAAAGTCTCGGCCTCTTTGAGCAGATCTCGGGCTGCTTCCGGATCGAGATCGGTCCATGAGATTCGGCCCCAGCGGCCCCGCCATTGCTTCCAGTCGTTGATGGCCTGCCACAAGGATTGCTCTTGTTGCATTTGTTGAAAGCCGTTGGCACGAGGCGTGTTCGGAAACTGCTGCACGTACGAAGCCAAAGCGGTCGAATAACCCTGCTTGTCGCCGATGGCCGCAGTGATGGCGCCGATTTGCCGGGCCATTTGCTCGCGGCGGGCAAGTTCTTTGTCGAATTTCTCGGCGAGGCTTTGCAAATCGTGCAGTTTATCGACTGGCCCATCGCTGATCTGGCTGCTGTCACCGAGCAAGGCCTGGATCTTTTGAAGCTGCTCGGTCGAGACGGTCCTGGGGGCTGGATCGTGGCTGGCTTCCAGCGCCGCCTGCCGTTCCAGCAACGCCTTGACTTGTGCATCAAAAGCGGTGTCGAGATTCTTTTGCGCTTCGATGCGGGCCTCGCTCACCCGCTGTTCGAGCGCTGTCAATTCCGTCTGATCGCGGCGAATTGTGGCCAGGGGCTTCACTTCGCGCTCGATGCGCACCGCTGCCAATGCCAACGATTGCAAGGTGGCGTGGTCGAAATCGGCAGCCGTAACCGCGGCGTCCATGGCGGCGCGAAACGCCTTTTGCCGCTGGTTTTCTTCCGTCTGCAGCGTAGCCAGTTTGGAAGCCGTGGCGACAACCTCGGGCGCGGTGACCACGCGCAGTGCGCTGGCCGCAAGATCGGCCAGGTATTTTTCTGCTGAAGCCAATCGGCCCTCGGCCAGAAGCTGTTCGATGACGACCGTGCTCGCCGCTACGGTATCGCGGTGCGACTTGAACGAAACCACCGCCACAACCGCTCCCGTCGCGCAGGCCACACCAAGCACGATCCCGGCGATCATCAGTTTCGTGCGCCGCGAGGCGGCGCGATCGAGCATGGCCAAGCGCTCTCGGGCTCGCTCGTCAAGCTCCTCGGAGAGGCCTTGCTCGAAACTGGCTGCATCCTCGTAAATCTGTCCTAGTTCGAATCGCGATACGTCGCCAGCGAGAGCTTGTTCCAATTCGGAGATCGCCGTCTCATATCGGCTTTGCTCGTCCTCGCTACGATCTTCGGCGGCCAACCACTCTAAGGCAAGCGACACCCGCTCGGCCAACGGATCAGAGTCGCTCAACCCAGCCACGGACGCGCGAGCGTCCCATTCACTGCGGCATTGCCGGCCCGCGGCCAAATCGAATTCGGCATGGGCCGCGAGCAGCTTTGGCGCAATCTGCTCCAGCTCCTTACGTCGCATACAGTCCGCAATTGAGCATGACGTTGCTTCGTGCCCGCCACGAGCGCGGGCGGCGGCGGCGCGATCCAACCTGGTTCGCTCAGTTCGCGGTCGAGCGCCTCAAGCACCGCGACATTCATCATCTTCGTAGCGGCTTGGGCTTCGTTTTGAATCTGCTCGTGACGTTTCGTTTCGAACACTCGTAAATCGTCGTTCCAGATCGAATTGGTCGGATCCGCTTTGGCAATCTCCTTCATCGTGGCGATCCGCTGGTTGAGCGGCGCTCGAGAGAGGCCTTGCAGCCTGTGCTTTTTCAACAGCACGGCGACCGGCTGTTCGAGCGCATAGGCTGCGTTTAGATCCGCAGCAACATCGATCATCAACTCCGGCGGAAGCGGCAAGTCATAGCGGCGCAGCAGTTCGCACCACGGTTGCCTGTCAGCGAAATCAAGCAGTGTGACCAGGTCGATCAGGTTGGGATCTTGTTCGGCCAGTTGCAGGGCTTCGCCGCGCAGGCCACGGCGTAATAATTGCGAGCATTGGCGGACGCGTTCGTTGGCCTCCTGGCATTTGTTCTGGTAATCGGCGGCCAGCGCCGCGACCGTCTGGGCCTGCAATTGGCCGTCAGAATCGCCGTGCGCCGGCTGGCTTTGAACTAAGAGCGCGTGCTTGATATTGTCGATAAGGCGTTCGTATTCAATCACGGTTCCGTTTCCTCTGGTGGCAAGGTGAACCGCAGCGTTAATAACGGAGTTTTGCTGTTCTCTTGCGACAGGAGGTTATGCAGCCTTCTGTAGCGAGCCTCCAAATCATCTCCATTCATAAAACGATCTATACTGCTCGTTAACTTCGCAAAAGTGATTGGGTCGAATCCGCGGCCGGCGATTTCATTGCTCAACTTCTGCCAGTCCTTTGCATGGCTTGCTTCCAGCTCAGCTACACTGGCAGGGTCAAATCTGCGATTGTCGGATCCATCGTTCAACTTTTCCCAATCCCTATCGTGATCCGCTTTCAGCTTGGCGAGCATGAATAGATCAAATCCGCGGCCATGGAGTTCGAAATTGCACTTCTTCCAGTCCTTTTCAGCATCGTTCCTCGTAACCTTGGCTGCGTCCGCGTGGTCCTTGACGTGAGAAAGCGACAACGGCCGAAAACCTTCTTTTCTTTCTCCGGTGCTGCCCGGTGGGACCAGCCGCTTAATCACGGTTACTTGCCCATCAATTGCTTTTCGATCGCCTGTTTGCACGTCGAACGCAATTGAGATTTCCAATTGAAGATCTGCCATTCCTGCGGCTTCACCGGGGATCTGAAGCGTTGTTTTCTCGTTGAAGGGAACGGTCTTCGAAAGTTCGGACTTCCAGGCGCCCGCAAAGGGCGCCCCCTTTTCCGGCGGAACTACTTGCACATGGATTTTGGTAGTGTCACGAGGCAGGAAGGGAGACAGGTCCAATACCAGTTCGCCCTGTTTGTTGGCGGCAAGATTCAACTTGAGATCTTGCTGGGGGTCCGCAGGCTTTCGTAAGCGGATTTTTTCCCTCTTCCCATCGACATCTACGATGAGGCTGGAATATTCCAACAACTTCGGCTTCATTGCAGGGGAGAGCCCGCTGCTCCATTGAAATGTCAGCAAGCCGTCTTGTAAGGCGAACGTCCCCAGTATGTTGATCGCACCAGAACTAACAACTCTCTCAACGGTCCACTCGCCTTGCGTATCGGACGGAACAATTCGCACGGATCCGGGCACTGGTGCTTCCAAATCGAGCTTTACTTGCTGACGGGCCGACAAATAAAGCTGGACTAGTTCGCCGGACGACTCGACCACGACGGCTCGTAGAGGTGCATTTGAATCGGGAATGGTCGGTAGTTTGAGATAACGGGGATCCTTTTGGAGTCGCCTAAAATCTTCAAACGGATCGCGCTGCGGTCCTGTCTCGACAGCAGGGGCAGGCATCGCGGTCGTCGCGACCAGAACTGGGGATTGTGATTGGTTGTTTTCCTCCGAATCTGAATTGCGCGTTTTCGCTCCTTTGGTGGCTCTTCTGGCTTGACCGTCGGTTCGACCTTGGCCACCACGCGTACTGTCTCCAACTCTTCGACTGTGGGCGGCGGCGCGACGACAACCTGCGGTGGGCTCGCGGTGATGAAATATGCTCCCACGCCAACGCAGCCGAGAGCGCGATACAGCCGATGATGATCGCAGTCTTCGGGGTGCGCTCTGGTTCGGGGCGCGCAGCGATCGACGGGGAGCTGTGCCGGCAGTTTGGCGGGCTCCCCCAGCCTCGAAGCCGGTTGCTGTCGCGCGAGGAACTTTCGTCGCGGTCTCACCGGATGTGGGAGGCGCCGCCGAAAGCTTGTAGGTGGGCTGGCGCTCCGCCGCGCGGTGGACCACTTTTCCGGTGCGAGCCGCTTCGACCAGTTCGCCCCCAGCGGCGCGGCTCAGCGGATGGCACAAATCGATGACCAGCGTCTGAGGATTCGTCTGCGCCGCCTTGGTTTCGACTTCGCCGTCGACCAGAAATCTCCATTGGCAGTCGATGCCCGGCGGCAACTTGTTGAAGAAGGTGCTGAACGTCACTTCCCAGCGGCGCTGCGGAGGCAAAAGATTGAGCGCTTCCAAGACCAGCGGGAACGTTTCCATGCCCGGCCGAAAGATTATCGCCACCTGCCGGCCGGGATTTTCCAGCGCCGTTTCGGCCAACACGCCGGCCCAGCCCGCGTCGCCGGTTAGCTTCTGCCAGGCTTCGCAGACGCGCAGGAGCAGATTTCCATCCGGCAGTTTGCGGTCGGCCGGTAAGGTCGCCGGTTCGCCGGCCCAGGCAGTTTTCATGAATCCCGGCTGGGCCAACAGCCATGCCGGGCCCGACGGAGCCAAGGCCGCGGCGTCGAGGATCACGTGATGCGCCAGCTTGTTCGAACGTTGCGAATAGTCCAAGCCGGCATCGCAGATTCTCGACAGCACGTGCCAGGCGGCACTGCCGAGTTTGATTTTCACATGCGAAAAGATAATCGGGTTGAGACGAGCATTTTCATCGTGGGTTGCGAACAAGTGCCGGTATCCGCTCAGCGACTCCAGCCGATCGGCCATAGAGGCGGCCATGCCCGCCGTACTGGCCACGGTGCAGAAACCCTTGACGCCCGGCTTAAGCCCACGGGGTGCCGATGTGTAAACCAGTTCCTGAATCACCGACCAATCCTTTCCTCAAACGGGTTCCATGCACTCAGTCAAACTCGTGCCGCCGGGCGCACGCGGCCGCTCGGCCGGAGGCGGAGTGGCGCTCGTGGGGCTGGCATTGACGAACGGAATGAAGCCCTGCATCCAACGCGCCAGCGCGTAAATCATGGGAACCTCGGCCCACATCGGCTCGATCTTACCGGGTTGAATACACAATTGGCCGGATTTAGGATCGATGGCCGGTCCATGCCCCAGCGCGCTCACCGGGATGTAGATCACTTCTTCGCAGAACCCCTCGGCGGCCGCCACGAACTCGCTGCGATACTTACAAAGCATCGCGCGGACATCGCGCGATACCGCAGTGAGTAGGTCGAGTCGCAGCGCCGAGCCGCCGGTCGAAGTCGGTTTTAACAATGCTTGAAGGTCGAGCTTCGCACCGTACTTTGGCAGCAGGGAGCGCCAGGCGTCGTACTTGGTAACAATCACAATCAGCGGTCGTGGGTGCTTCGCATTTTGTGACAGCCCGCTCAACCGTCGAACGCGGTCCGCGGCCTCGAGAAGAATCAGCTCCTGCCGATAATTCCGGGCTCGATCTTTCATTTGGGGGTCGAGCGTCTGGTCGGCACAGGCCTTGCGCAGGTCCGGGTCTTGGGTAGGGTCGAAGAGAAAAAACAAGGCTCGCGACAAGGGGAGATGGCGCGTTACCGGGCTGCCGACCTTGTCGGCCCCCGGCAGGAAGTGCTCGCCGGCGTTGTCATAGAGGCAAATTCCCCGCGATAGTCGCTCCATCTGCGCATGGTTGGGGTGCCCTTCCAACGGCCGCAGACCAAACACATAGGGACGCGGGTACACGACTGTCTGCTCACCAAATTGCACCGAATCGTAGAGATGCCCGCCTTGAACGTCTGTTTTCGGCAACGCGACGAGGCCTTCGGGATCAGAACTGAGGAACAGCAGTTCCTCGTAACTGTTCAAATTGACGTTGGCCGCCGGGTCGGCATCGCCAAATGAAAGCTGGAAGTGCCGGGCCAGGCTCTTGCGTAACTGCCACGTCATCGACGCCAGAAAGTAGGACTTGCCCGAAGCCGGTGCGCCGAGGATCGAGAAGAACAGGGTCTCCATTTCCAGAAGCGTGCGCGGGACGCTCAGATGACAATGCGGGCAAGCGAGCCCTTGGCAGGCAACCCCTGCCGCATCGAGGGCGTCGCCCTCGACATTAAAACGCGTGGGAAGAAAGCGACGTTGCTGATCCTTTCCCAATCGCGGATCGTTGGTCAGATCCGGATGCTGTGAGATCCACAGGCTTTCTTCGGGCGCATAAACGTGCCAACAATGCGGGCAGACGACGCGCGGTTGCAGCTTCGTCGATGACTGACTTGTCTTAGCTGGGACCACGCTTACTCCCTCGCGATCGATCGGAGCTGAATCCCCCCGACTGGGAGGTTGTCAGCCAGTATACGCGTTGCGAAGCCGTACCCGCAAGCTACCGGATCGGTGACGATTCCTGGCAAGTTGCAAGTCGCTCTATAAAGGAAAGTCCCAATTCGGGCCCGACCTGTCGCGAAGACGGAAAGATTTCGTAAATATTCCTCGCGTCAATGGTGCGATACGTCTCGCAAGCGGTTGGAAAAAATAGACTTGCGGGCGAGGTGGATTTTCGAATTGGACGGTTGCACCTGCGTCTGACAAGAGGCTAGCGACGGTCTGGAATCGCGGCTTCGATTAGCGAGAAGAGTCGGTGCGCTTCGACGTGCCCCAGGTAGGTTTGCGTGACAATAAGTTTCTGTTTATCGGGCGAGAGGCGCAGCGAACCAGCCCCGCCGACTTGGGACCAGGTCGTCGGGTGAACGAGTCCCGTGACACATTCCATGATTGAGTCTCCGCTGCCGAACGCCGCGTTCATCTTGGCCACGTCGTAACTCCACGCCGTTTGCAGAGTCTTTGCGTCTGCGAATGTAGTGATCAGAATCACTTTACCATCGACGACGTATGTTAATTCGAAAGGTGCCAGCAGGAATTCAAGTGCGACTCGAAGTGGAACGCGGTTCAATTCGAGATGGCAAGCGTCGTCTACTTTGATTCCGGCTTCTTCCAGAGATTTTGACTTGATGACGATCGGCAGTTGCATTTTTTTGTCGATCGCCTTCAAGACTTCGTCGAGCGACTCGCCGGCAAGCGACAAGCTAATCGGCGTTGATAGAGCCGGTCCGTTTTCGGCTTCGATGGGTGCCGGCGTGGCGGGGACTTCAATGCGAGTCAAGTGCCCCTGGAATTGCCGCTCGATTTCGCGTTGCACTTGAAGCGTTTGCGCAACGAGCAGGACGCCTTTGCCCAACTTCAAAGCGCCTCGGCCACCAACCTCGGACCAGGTTATGGGAAAGACCTTCGTGACTGAACCGATGAAGTCGGGGCGAGATGCGCGACGGTCCGGCACGAGCGTGCCCGATTTGGTTCGAATGGGTGGGCGTGGCGTCGTGGTCATCGTAACCGCCAGGCCCGTCTTATAGCCGACCAACTCCATGCTGGATTTGCATTGAGCTTCCGAGGTGATCAATAAGACATCGTGCTGGATGGTCCAGCCTACTTTGATCGGGTCGAAAACCATTTTCAGCGCCAGTTCCAGCGACGCCCGCCTGTCCTTCCAGGTAACCCGGGGGTTCATGGCGCTGATTCCGGCACGCTGGAGATTGTATTCGTCGAGAACCACGTTCATTTGATAGGCACTGCGCAGATCGTTCGCAACATCGAGCAAAGTTGCATCATCCCAGGCTCTGCGGGAAGGTAGGGGCATCACGTCGAGAATGGCCCGGCGATCGCGAAAGAGTTCTATGGATGGTTCCGAAAAGATCACTGCCGGATCAGCGGTCGAAAGATCGCGTTTTTTTGCCGCCGGAAACTCGAACGGAGCGATGACTGCGGGTTCGGGCGTGGGATCGATTACAGGTGCGGACACCTTGGTTTCAAGAACAGGCCTCCGGGGAACCTCGACTTCGAGGTTTGCCGGAGCAAGCGGTTCCAGCCGCGCGAATAGAATCGTCCGCATACCTTGCTCAATTATCACTTGCTGGCCGACGGCTTTGAACCCGGCCTTCTTCATCTCGATATTGCGCGAGCCAGAGGGCAACGTGATCTCGGCCTTCTTTCCGCCTGCCGCCCATGCGACCTTCCATGCATTGCCGTCGATGAGAATCTCGGGGTTTGGCTCATTCACCGTGAGGACCACGACGCCGTCGACCGTGTTGAATTTGAAAAGGACAGCGCGTGCGAAAAAAGGGGCCGACAATAACAAGCCAATCGCGATCAACCAACCAAGTCGCCGGCCTCTAGCGCTGGATGTCTTCTTCGTACTGCCGAACGCGGACACAGGCGTTACCGAGAGCGCAATCGCGACCGGTAGACCGTTGGCGACGCGCCCGACTGGAATGGCGACTCCGGAGCCAACGACCAGGGGAGTTACTGATGCGGGAATGGCAGTCCCGGGCAAAGCCGATGCCACGCTCGGCGAGGTATCACTCGTTACGACGGGCGGCAGATGAATGCCGGCCTTGAAAAACGGCGAAAGGGCTTTCGCGACTTCGGCCGGCGTTTGATATTGCCGGGCCGGATCCTTGGCCATCATTCTCGATACCACGGCCGCCAGTTCAGCCGGCACTTCGGGCCGCACCAAGTTCAAAGCCCGGGGTTCGAGCGTCTGGTGCGCGTGGAGAATATCGTACAGGCTGTCAAACGGAAAGGGCGAGCTGCCGCTCAACAAGCAGTACAGCGTGCATCCAAGGCTATAAATGTCGGACCGGATGTCAGCTTTTTGAGAGTCGCGAGTTTGCTCGGGGGCCATGTATTCGGGCGTTCCCAACACTTGCCCGGTCTCGGTGATACCTGGCACGCGTTCAACGCTTGTGGCCTTTGCCAGGCCGAAGTCGAGGATTTTGATGACGTGCTTTTTCTCGATGATCGCCAGGATTAGATTGCTGGGCTTGATGTCGCGATGGGCCATGCCGCGTTCGTGCGCGTGCTGGAGCCCCAGAGCGGCCTGATAGCCGTAAAATGCCGCGTGCTGCACAGGTAGCGGCCCGCGCCGCTTGACAACCCGGGCCAAGTCGTCACCGTGGACGTGCTCCATCGCCAGGCCCACCACGTTGCCCAGCCGCAGCACGCTGTAGACTGCCACGATATTCGGATGATTAAGCCGGGCCCCGGAGCGGATTTCCTGTTGAAATCGCTCCAGAACTTCAGGGCGGTCGACAAACCGCGCGCTCACGACTTTGAGCACTTCGAGGCGGTCCATGAGGCGGTTGCGGGCAAGATAAACGACCCCCATTCCGCCTCGCCCCAATTCTTTGAGCACTTCGTGATCAGCGCTATTCGCAAGTTCAGGTGGCAAGCCCTCCATGGCCTGTCGTGGGGGGGGCGCCTGGGCAGGCAGATTGAGGGGGCCCTGCAGCCGACTTTGGGGCTCACGCAACACGTTGAGTTGCGACTCGTCGGGTACGAATGTATGAGTTTCGCCGTCGGGCAAACGGCCACCGGCGCGTCGGTCCTTCGGATTCTGCGATTGTTGTATGCGATGCAGGAATGTGTCGCCCGACACGCTCGCCACGAGTTGTCGGCAATCAACACAGGATTCCAAGTGCCGGTTAACCGTTTCAAGCGCGGGACCATCTAATTTGCCCAAGCCGAAATCGGCCAAGACGCGCTCTGGCGGGCAAGTGGCGGCTTTGGCATTCATGCAGCAAGCCTCAATGTCGCGAGCCGTTTCGCAGGCATCGCCGAAATGCATCAGAGCCACGCGGGTCCGGAACTCCAGCAGGGCCTTTTATTTTGCGCCAGTTTTATCGTCAGGTTTGGGCACGGTTTTGAGGTACAGAGTGCGGACGGCGCTGAAAAGATAGCGGTAGGTGCCTTCGTCGCCCGCTTCGGGCGGAGCGAATTCCAGCCCTTTGGTCATCATGTGTTGCAACAGCTCGGCTAGATTCTCCCCTTTAAAACGGTATGACTCATCGAACGCCGACTCGCTTTGGGTTTCGATCAATCGGCAGGTCGCCAAGGCCAGCGATTGCAAGAATCGCTTGGACGTCAAATAGTCGCGAAAAACGTTGGGCGACGATGCTTGCCGCTCCTGCGGATAGGCCGCGTTCAATTCGTCGGACAATTGATCGACGGCTTTCATGAGCTGCTTTTCGCTATTTCGGTCGAGTTTCTTGTCGACCTTCAACTGTTCCAAGGCAGCGTCCCGGGCCGATTCGAACTTCGTGCGTACCACGTCGAATTGCTCCTCGCGCAGGGCCATTGGCCAGCGCGTTTCCAATACCTGAGCGGTATCGGCCCGAAAGATCAGTACCTTACCGCCGGCGTTCTTACCTTCGCTGAGCCGGAGGTGGTGCCGCTCGGCGGCAGAGAGCGGAATGTTGTCCGGGGAGTTCGCCAGCGAATCCGGATAGGCCGGCAGAAACGTCTGGTATGAGGAATGGGCCAGTAAGTCACGCACCATCCAATTCAGCGTAGGCGTCACATCGCTGTTCAGAACGGTCTGCGAATTGCTGTCGATCAATTTGTAATAAGTCTTGTTTCGGGTATCTTCGTGATCGAGGTACGTCGGATGTTCGAGCCTTCTGGCTTCACGATTCAGCCGGCGTCGCTCGAAAAAAGTATTGACCCACTTGATCGAATTGTCCATCTCCATTGAGGCGGCCTGGGCGTTGTTCGTGCGAGCAACGGACGCCGACACCAGAAAATCGCCCTGGCCCCGATACAGTTCGCTTTGAGCGAAGATCTCCGCCGCTTGGGCCGTCCCGGCGCCCGAAAACCGCATGATTCGAGTCACCCCTTGTGCCTTGCAAGATTCGACGCACACCATCTGGCTCCAAGTCACCGCGATCAACAGAATCGCCGCACGCACTCGTATTTCCCGTTGAATCGTCACGTTCATTTCGATGACTCCTTGGGAGCGGTTGTGGCTGGTTGGGGAGGCACCCAAATCCGCGTGTCGGTGCCTTGCTCGCCCAATTGGATCAATTGAGGGTCGACAACCTTTGCGTAATGTGTGTGTACGTCGGCAACCTCTGGGGCAGAGCTAGGGGCCGGCTCGCAATACAGAGCTACCAGGTGCCCGTGCTGGTTGAAAATTGGGCTGCCACATGCCTTGTCTGTAAACGAACCGCGCACCAACAACAGCTTCGGTCCGCTCGGTTGCGGCGGAAGACCGGTCACGGCAAAGACTTTGCTTTGGTATGCCTGTGGCTCAAGCTGCTGAAAACGATCCAACGGGTCACCCGCGTGATCGACTGCCAGGCACATTAGCGGCAGGCCTGTCTCCATTTCCGCCAACTCGGCGGCCGATGGCAACACGATCGGTTCGCCGACCGGTTCCCCGGTGGACAGCAGGGCCATGTCGAAATACAGTTGCTGGTTTTTGCTTTCCTGCTCAAACGCGGCATGCACGCGCAAACCGGTTACAGCGACGCGTTCCTGTTGACCTGGACGCAGCGCGGCCACACGCCAGCCGCGGCCGAAAAACTTCGCCAATTCCAGGCCCATGCTCGCCGTCGTTAGCAGCGTCTTATTGCCTACAATGACAGCCCCAGAAAAAGGCCAGGAAACATGGCTTTTTGGATCCTCGACGACGATGAGCCGAAATGACGCCAGGCCCCGCTGACGCGCTTCACTCCACGGATCGGCGACCGTCTTCGCCACCGCAGCTTCAGTTTGGCTCGCCGTTGCTGGTGCTGATTCGTTGACTTGAGCGGTTTTCGCCGGCTGGGAGACTTTTGGCGGAGCCACGGAGTCTGCCGGAATCGGATGGGGAACGGCCGGCGGTGCGTCGGCCGGCGGCGGATGTCGTAAGGCGAAGAAGCCTAGCGTGATGATTACCATCACAGCCGCGAAGCCTCCCAAATTCCGCACCAACCAGACGGTCGTTCCGTCGGAACGCGCATTGACCGACGGAACCACGGCGGCGACGGGTGCTGCCACCGCGACCGGAACCCGTTCCACGCGCTTCGTGACGGCTGCATTCAGTTCCAGCACCTGCAGCACCGGCCCCGATCGTCCGAGCTGAATTGTCGAGCCCACGCGAATCGGTGTCTGCGCACTGATCCGTGCCCCATCGACGAATACGCCATTACTCGAACGGAGATCCATCACGTATGCCGAGCCATCGGCCGCCGAGATAATTTCGGCGTGCTCCCAAGAAACCGTGGCGCCGGCCTCGCCTTGGAACCGCAATCCGCATTTGTCACCACGCCCAAGACGAAATTCCGCCGCTGCAGTTTCCCACTCGAACGCCGCAGCCGACGATGGTGTCACACGTAACCGCACTCGCTAACCTCCAAGTTGCAACTTGAATCGCTGCTCACCAATCTGGAACTGGATTGTACTCTCGGCCACAACCTGCGGCAGACGGAACCACAGGCCGTTGATCGACTTGTTGTGCTCGGCCTGCCAGGCGCCCTTGTTGTCGCGAAAGAGACGGGCATGTCGGGCTTCGCAATACGGATCGTTTAATCGGCAGATCGGGCAATTCGGATCGGTGCCAATCCAGTACTCCGAACGCACGAGGGCCACACGATTGCCAATTCCGCTGCCAACTAACTCGACGAGCGACGGGATGGTCGGCGCGCCGCCTTCGCCGCCCCAAGCTTGGGTTGAATTCCGAGCTTGCTCGACAGGGACGTAATCCGACGTGACCTGCGAATCAGCCGACGGAGCCAGGAATCGATAGCGACCCTTGCCAACCAGGATCTCGGACTGGTCAGCAAGGACCGTCTTCAGCACCCGCACGAACAACCCATTGGTGCTTTGCAAGTCGGTGATCACCCAGCGCCACTGACCAGCGTTTTGTTGTCGCGTGATTTCGACGTGCTTGGACGAAATCATGTTGTCGTGCGCAATGACCAGGTCGCCTTCTGTGCGGCCGATGACAAATCGCCCGTCGCGCAAACGAAATTGCTCGCCTTCGTTCTTGCCATCGTCAAAGACTGTCAGCACGGCCAGCGGTGGCCGCAACGAGGGGCGAAAGGGAGCAACGGCTGCCGCGCGCGGTGCGGGAGACTCGCAGACGGCCGGCTCCGAGCGTGCCGGTGTCGCCGGCATACCGGTCAGATTCGCTCGCAAAGAGTGCATCATCTCCTCGTCCGTATCTAATCGGGTGGCCGTATGATCGTGGGCCGCTGACAACGGGACGGGGCGAGGAATGGGGGGCATAAACAACGGATTCCAGATTCAGGTTAAACAGGAGCAATACGACATAATGGACTCTCCGCGGGGCCAACCACAAGCCCGCAAGGACGATTTGCAATCGATCTCCACGCGCGCCATGCACGGGCTGCGCGCCACCAGTTGAGAAGACGAATCATCCGCAGTTCTCAACATCCACTAAAGAAAGTCACGATTGAGACAAAACCTGTCGCACAAATTCGAGCATCAGTCGATCAGACCGAAGGCTTCGGAACGCAACCTTTTAAGCACGCGTGCCTTAGCAAGCACAACCGCGTTTTCGGAAATCCCCAACTCCGCGGCCACGACTGATGCCGGCTGCCCGTCGAGGGCGAACCGGCGAAAGGCAACTAAAGTCGCCGCGCAAACTTCTGTTCTATGGTTGCCAGAATTTTCGCAAAGACGTGTTCATCGTGCTCGCGATCCCATTGCTGGGCCACAGCGCTTGCCGGATCTTCGAGCTGGCTGAGAAAGGCGTCGGTTCCTTCAGCTTTCGGGGGGCGGCGCCGGCGCTGCCGGGTAAAGGCTCGCACACGATTTACCGTCACGCGACGCAGCCACGTCCGGAACGACCCTTCTCGGGCTCGCTCGAAACGGGGTAGTTCCCGGACGAGAATCAACATCACTTCCTGCGCGAGGTCGGCAAATTCGTCCTCCAGCGCCGGAACCCGTTCCAACCAGGTATGAATCAGCGGCAAATAAATCTCGTGCAGATGCCGCCATTCCGCGGCATCTGGCTGCGCCGATTTGAGTCGGTTTAACAGGCTGACAGGTGTAGAAGTCACAGAGATCGCCCGGAGCGCCTGCGCGAAAACCGGATTGGCTTGCCCGCCTAGTGTAGCAGGCCACGCGAATGCAAGCATCTGGTGCTCCAAACAAGTGGGCCCGGATTTGACACGCGTCATCGAAGCACCACTACCCCGTGGCTTTCGCCCCCGCCGTTTTTTCCGAAAAAACCCACCATATCTCTAAACCCTTTTTGCAAAGCATCTTTCGACGGTTTTTTTCATGGCGAAGTGGTTTCGGAGTAGTTTTTTTTGACAGGTCGAGCCTGAACCGCGCCTTTCCCTTATGGAGCGAGTGCTCACGACACGGAGTTTTCAGACTTCAACCATTGGGGTGAAACCATCCATGGCACTCGAATCTGCGAGTTTTTCAGAGTTCAATAGCTCGGTTTTCGTCCTATCGGGAGGTTTGCGCCGGTAACCGCGGCCGGGGACGCGCCGTTGGGAAACCGGGCCCAGCAAAGACGGCATTACCCGGTTCACCGCAAGAAATCTCCACGCGAGGATGCGCAGATCATGCCGCCCATATTATTCAGCCTGGAGGAATGGAAGAGGATCGTGCGCACGCTCGACCTATCACCGCGCGAGGCGGAAATTGCCACCTTGGTCCTGCATGGAATGAAAGACGAGGCGATTGCAATCAAACTCGCAATTCGCAAACCCACAGTACGGACACATCTGCGGAAAATGTTCCGCTCGCTGGGAGTCGACAGCCGCTTAGGTTTGGCCGTGCGGATCTTCGCCACCAGTCGCGACATTGTGAATCCGTAAAGGCATCATCCAAAATGATGACGACACAAATGACGAATCGATTGTGGCTTTGTACACAACTACAATCCTTGGAATGGTCCCCGGGCAGGATCGGATCACTCGCCACTGACGAATAGCACGGTCCAAATGCACGGCCGCGCCGAGTTGTACACACCCAATGCCGGACATCGCAGATTTCACGGCCTGTTTGAACGAACGTGGTCTGGATACACAATCAAACATTACGCAATCGTAATGTGATCGGCCGCCAGCCCTCGACCTACCCCCTTGATGAGGGCCCATCATTCTGCTTACTCTGGTGTGCAATGACTATGCACGTTCCCGCAGGGGGAAGCGCATCGTCCTCCCGCCACCTGCAGCATGCTGAACTCCCACTACGCCTCCGCTCCAAAGTTCAACGCTCCGCATTCCAACAACAGTTCAAAAAAACTCGCGAAGGAGCGACTTGTGTTTCATCTGGATTTGAATGATTGGATCCTCCGCGCGATTCATCGACTTCGGCAGCGTCCCGCCCGCAATGCCCGCCGAGTTGGTTGGACCAAACCACTTGGACGGCGATTGACGGGAGAACTGCTGGAAGATCGACGACTGCTGGCCACGTTCACTGATTCCGGAACGACGTTGAGTCTGGGACTGGGGACCAACCAGAGTGTCGGCATTGTGAGCACAGGCTCGACGTACAGCCTGTCGCTAGGCGCCACCGGCACCTGGAGCGGCACAAACGACACAAAGGTAATCGGCGGCGGTTCGAGCACGCTGACGGTCGACAGTGCCGGGCTGAGCGCCTTTACCACGGGCATCAGCATCGTCGATTCCGGGAGCAGCGGCGGCGATTCGATTGTGTTCAACAACAGCTTCGCGAGCGGTTATTCGAACAACTTTGTGATTAGTTTGACAAATTCGTCGACGGGTGTCGCGACGCCTGGACTGGCTTTCAATGGGGTATCATTATTCACCGGCAGTTCTGGGCTGACCGCCGCGGTCAATGGGAACCTCATCGTCAATTCGGGAGCCAGCATCACCGCCCTGGGCGGAGTGATCAGTCTCACGGCCACAGGGAGCAGCGCCTCGACAACCGCCAGCGGGAACATTTTTAGTAACGGCGGGGCAATCACGCTCCAAGCCGCCGGCGCGGTGACGGTCAGCGCGAACGTCACAGTCGATAGCGGCTCGGGAACGATCACCTTGGCCGCGGACGTCACGGCAAGTGGCAGCGGGAACGATGGCGTCGGCACGCTTTCGATCAACTCCGGCGCGACCGTGCTCTCGGCCAACATCGCGGCCAGCGCGATCACGCTCCGCGGAGCGGCTATCAACATCGACACCAGCAGCGACCCGGCGATCGTCGGGGCGTCGCGCCAATTGACTGCCACGCCCAGCGCAACGCTCACGACCGGGGAGAGCTCGCCTGAGTTTATGACCTTCGACTCGGCCGGCGACCTCTATGTGAGCAACGTTAACGGCGCCACCGTCACCAAGTTCGCGCCAGGCAGTACCACGCCAGCCGCAACTCTCACCGGGCTGGACGTTCCCCGCGGACTGGCCTTCAACTCAAGTGGCGACCTCTTCGTCGCAAACGGTTCCGGCGGCACGGTGAGCGAGTTCGCACCGGGTAGTACCACGCCCACCGCTACACTCACGGGGCTGAGTAATCCATTTGCGTTGGCCTTTGACGCACTCGGCAACCTCTACGTTGGCAACCAAGTCGCCAACACCGTGAGCGAGTTCGCTCCGGGCAGTCTGGTGCCGACGACTACGTTCTACGGACTGAGTCAACCCGAGGGTATTGCCTTCGATTCAAAGGGCGACCTCTACGTCTCGAACTACAATAGCACCACCGTGAGCGAATTTGCGCCGGGTAGCACCACGCCGTCCGCCACGCTCTCCGGCTTGGTGAATCCGTTTGGGTTGACCTTTGACTCAAAGGGCGACCTGTTTGTGAACGGCTCCGGCACTACCGCCGTAAGCGAGTTTGCGCCGGGGAGCACCACGCCCACCAGCACTCTCACTGGGTTGAATGGTCCGGTCGGTTTGGTCTTCGACTCGTTCGGCAACCTCTATGTGGCCAATTCAGATGCGAATACCGTGAGCGAGTTCGCCCCAAATGGCACCACGCCCACGGCCACATTCACGGGGCTGAATCAGCCGACGATCCCGATCTTTGATTCTAACGGTGATCTGTTCGTATCAAATTTCGGTAACGAGAGCGGCGACACGGTGAGCGAGTTCGCTCGGGGCGGCGCCACGATCACCTCCACCTTACCCACGGCCGGCGGCGTGACGATCCGCTCGTCAGTCGAATCGCGGCCGATGTTGATCGGCGGAACGAATGGCAATCCTGTCGCTGGCATCAATCTCACCAACGCCGAGCTCGCCCAGATCGAGACCACCGCCACGGGCACAGTCACGATTGGCGACAGCAGCCAGACCGGAAATATCACACTGTTGACGGCCTCGCCAATCACCACGGCCGGTGCCGCGCTGAACGTTGTACAATCAACCGCCGGCGCCGGCCAGATCATTCTGAATGAAGGGGCGAGCAGCGGAACTGCCTTGAATGGCAATGGCGGCAACGTCAGCCTGACCGCCGGGACAGGCGGCATCGAGGCAATGTTATTCTCCGGCGGCACGGCAGTCGCAGCCAATGGTTTTACCGCCAGCGGATCGTTGAATCTTGCTCTGAACTTCGCCCCGGGCTGGCGAACGCAAGTCACCATCGTCACCAACACGACAGCAGCCGGCAATCCTATTATTGGCACGTTTACGAATCTGTGCAGGGCGCAATTTACGTGGCCAGCTACCTCGGCACCACCTATGGCTTACTGGCCAATTACAATGGCGGAGCCGGGAACGACCTGGTTCTTACATCCGTCGTTCCCCCCACGAAACTCGTAGTGGTGTCCGAACCGCCGCGAACCGTCGCTGCTGGCGGTGATTTCAGCGTAACGGTCGACGTCGAGGACGCCAACGGCGCCATCGCCACCGCATTCTCGGGCAGCGTCACGATCGCATTGGCGAATAATCCTGGCGGCGGGACGCTGGGCGGAACTCTGACCGTTTTGGCGACAAATGGCGTCGCCGTATTTCTGGATTTGACAATTAACATCGTCAGCGTTGACTATACGTTCGTCGTGACCAGCGGGACGTTGGCGCCGGCAACATCCACAGGTTTGCAAGTGACTCCAGGCGCAGCTACGCAACTAATCATCGCTTCCGGACTCACGCGCGTCGTCGCCGGGACAGACTTCAGCGTCACCGTCTACATCGAAGACTCGTTCGGCAATATCGCCACCGGCTATTCCGGGAACGTGACGATTGCGCTCGTGAACAATCCGGGCGGCGGCACGATCGGCGGTTCGTTGACCGTCGTGGTCGTCGAGGGTGTGGCCGTTTTCATCGATCTGACGCTGAACATCGTCGAGACGAACTATACGTTCGACGTGACCAGCGGTTCGCTCACGTCGGCAACATCCACCGGCATCCAAGTGACTCCAGCGCGGCCACGCAGTTGATCATCGAGTCGCAGCCCACGACGGTCGTCGCGGGGTCGGACTTCAACATTACCGTCGACGTCGAAGACTCGTTTGGCAATATCGCCACCGGCTATTCCGGGAATATGACGATTGCACTCGTGAACAACCCGCTCGGCGGCAAGCTCGGCGGTTCGTTGACCGTCGTGGTCGTCGAGGGTGTGGCCATTTTCATCGACCTGACGCTGAACATCGTCGAGACGAACTATACGCTCGACGTGACCAGCGGCTCGCTCGCTTCGGCCACTTCGACCGCATTACAGGTGACGCCGAGCGCGGCCACACAATTGATTATTGTTTCGCCCCTGCAACCGCGGGTCACCCAGGGGGATGGATTCGAATATTACCGTGGACGTGGAAGACGCCTACGGCAACGTGGCAACCGGCTTTTCCGGAAGTATTACGGTGGCGATTTCGAATAACCCAGGGGACAGCACGCTGGGCGGGACCTTGACCGTTGTGGTCGTCGAGGGCGTGGCCATTTTCGACGATCTAACGCTGAACAGCATCGGCTTGGGCTACGAATTGTCGATCACCAGTGGTAGCCTGACGTCGGCCACGTTCGGCCCGTTTGCCGTCACGCCCGTCGGCGAGGCGATCGAGCTAATCGTTTTCACGCAGCCACCGGCCACGGTCACGGCCGGCGTTGAATTCTCGATCACGATCGAAGCGGTCGACGGCTCAGGAACGACGGTGGATTCCTCGTTCAATGGTACGATAACGCTTGCACTGGTTGATAACCCGGGTGGCAGCACGCTCGGCGGTACAGTTTGCGTCGTGGCCAGCGACGGCGTGGCGGTTTTCTCGGACTTGACGCTCAACAAGGCCGGTCTCGGCTATGTGATCGAGGCCAGCAATAACTTGTTGATGTCGGCCACAACCACGGCGTTGACCATAATCCCGGGCGCAGCTTCGCAGTTGGTCGTCACCGGCGAGCCGCCGGCGACGGTTTCAGCCGGCGCGGCCTTCATCGTTATCGTCGCCATCGAAGATGCCGAAGGAAACACCGTCACGACCTTTGACGGCAACGTGGCAATCGCGATCGCGAATAACCCGGGCAGCAGCACGCTGGGCGGAACGTTGACCCTCACGGCCAGCAGCGGGGTGGCCAGTTTTTCGGGGTTGACGTTGAATAAGGTCGGCGTCGGCTACACGCTCCAGGTCATCAGTAATCAGCTGCCGTCGGTCACGACGACGGCATGGACCGTCATTTCTGGCTCTGCTTCTCTGCTGGTCGTCACCAACGAGCCGCCGTCCGCAATCTCGGCCGATACGGCATTCAGCGTCACCGTCACCATCGAAGATGCCGAAGGAAACGTGGTTACCGATTTCGACAACAGCGTGATCATTGCCATTGCGAACAACCCCGACAGCGGAGTGCTCGCCGGGGTGCTCACCGTAACCACCACGAGCGGCGTGGCTGTGTTCTCCGGTCTCTCGATTAACAATGCGGGCAACGGTTACACGCTGAGCGTCGGGAGTTCCGGCCTGACAACAGCCGTCACCAGTAAAATCGACGTCACGCCAATCACGTTGACAATCACCGGAACGCTCAATGAATTGGTCGTGATCACCTTCTCGGATTCCACGGATTTCACCGTTACGATCAACGGCGGCATGCCAACTGCGTATAACACCACGACGGTCGAGAAAGTTATTTATAATGGGCCGACCAGCCAGTTTTCCGAGTTGATTTTCACAGACCTCATCACCACGGATGATTACGTCGCTGTCCAGACGCTTTCCAGCACAACTATGGTCCGCCGAGGTAGTGTGAACTTTGAGTTGGACCTCAATCTCGCTGCCTATCTATACGCGTACGTTGCCGATCCAAGTTGCACGGCCACGGTTACAGTGACAGCCGGCACTGGCAGTAATTATTACGTCGGTGCATTCGCCCCCACGACCAAGACCGGCTATAGCTACATTGCAGACCCGATTCTAGGCATCTATAGCGAACTGTCGGGATTCTCCCAGGAAACGGTCACCGGCTCGGGTGGTTCAACCTATGCGTACGTCTATTCGACGACAGACGCTACGTTTGTCGGCGCCGCGGCTAGCAGCACATTAACGGTGGGCAATGTTGCGTGGACCTTGAGTAACTTCTCGCAGGCTTACGCCGTGGGGGCTACCGACGGAAGCGATAACATAACGCTGCACACGGACGGGGGCAGCTTCGTGGGCCAGCCTTCGTTCAGCTACGTCGGCGGCACGTTCAACGGTGCGCCATTCGAGATCGGCGCCGTATTCGCCGCCAACGTGACGGCACAAGCCACCAACGCCATGGATTCGGCCTTCATCTACAGCTATACCGACAACACCTTCAATGGCGCCCAGGGCACGAGCACATTGACCGGCAGCGCGACAGGCTTCGCCAGTTTTTCGACGTTTGTCACACAGGCCAAGGGCTTCCAAGCGGTGACCGTATTGGAATCGGGTACCGATACCGACGTTGCGGATCTGACGTCGCCGGGCAATGGCACTTTCACCGAGACGCCTACCGTCAGCACATTGGTCGTGGGCGGCGTCACCATGATTACCGTCGACACGTTCTTCAATAACAACGGCTCGCCGGTGGCCGTTCCCAGCAACGTGAATATCACGGGCAATCGCAACGGCAGCGATACGGCGAACCTCTACGACTCGACGGGCAGGAACGTGCTAATCGCCGGGGCGACCAAAGCCCTGCTCGGTACGGCGGCAAGCACGGTAGTAGTCGCCCAGTTCGGCAATGTGAACGCCTACGATCAGAACGGTACGAGCGACTCACTAAGAGAGCAGTCAATCGACTTTGCCTTGCAGACGATCGGAAATTGGACGAGCGAATGATCCGGGGGCTTCTGGAAACAGCTCGCCCTCTTCGGAGTTCGCGGTGGCTCGGCGGATTTTTGCCGGAATTCGCGAACCCGACCGGTGTTCTTTCGGGTGGCGGTCCAGTATATTGGGGGGCATACAGCCCTCCGCCCTTTATGCTATCAGTCAGGCAGTTTGTGACACCCACGTCTGCCAGCCTATTGAATCGGCTTAAGGCCGCGAAACCAGATGCCGCGGAGTGGCGGCGTTTGACCGAGATCTATCTGCCATTGATCCGAACCTGGTTGGCGCAAATTCCGGAACTCAACGACGAAGCCGCCGATCTCGCACAGGAAGTGTTGATCATCGTCGTCAAGGAGTTGCCACGATTCGAACGCCAGCGCGAAGGATCATTTTGCGCCTGGTTGCGAAACGTAACCGTTAATCGCGTGCGGGCATTCACCCGCCAGCGCCGGCGGCGACCGGCTGTGGCCGATAGCACCCACTCGTTTCTCAACGAGCTCGAAGACCCCGCCAGTGCCATCAGCCAACAGTGGGACCGCGAGCACGATCAGCATGTATTTCAACAATTGATCTCGGCCATCGAAATCGACTTTTCCCCGGCAACATGGCTCGCGTTCCGCCGATCGGCCCTTGATGGGCATCCAGTGGCATCGGTGGCCACAGAGCTGGGGATTTCTGTAAATGCCGTTTTGCTTGCCAAGTCGCGTGTTCTCAAGAAGTTGCGCGAAGCAGCCGGTTTAGTAGACTGATTCTGAGTATTTCGTGACATGTTCGCCCCGCAATGCGCCTTTTCCTAATGACGGGTGAAACGACCGTAGCATGGCAGGTTCTCACTCTGTAGCAGACTTCCTTGCAACACGACGCAATTGCGTGAAGCAATTCAGGCACGGAAGTGCCTGACCTACAAGAGGTATCTCGAACCTATGAACGCCAAATCCTCGACCTGCCCCAGCGATGAAATGCTGGCCGATTATGGACTCGGCAAGATCGACAGCGCCGGCAGCAAGAGCATCCACCAGCACCTGGAGACATGCGTGGAGTGCCGGCAGGTCGTGGCCAACTTATCGGGCGACAGTTTCGTGAATCGTTTGCGCGAAGCCCACGCCCAATCTCTCGGCTCGCTGGCCAATGCCCCCCCAATTCGAGCCGACACATCCGCCACGGGAGAGTCGGTCTCCGACCTGGCTGCTAGCTCCGAGACCCCAATCGTCGCGGCCCAACAACCGTCGGCCCGCCGGCGGAGACCAGCGGCCCCCAGTTCGCCGGGGTTAGCGAACGTGCCACCAGAACTCGCAAATCATCCGGATTATGAGTTGCTCAAGGAGTTGGGCCACGGCGGCATGGGCGTCGTCTATCTGGCCCGCAACCGGATGATGGATCGGTTGGAGGTATTGAAAGTCGTCGGCAAGTCGCTGTTGGAAAGCCTTGAAGCACGAGACCGTTTCCAACAAGAAATCCGCTCCGCGGCAAAATTGGCACACCCAAACATCGTGGCGGCCTACAGCGTGTTGCAACCGGGCGACCTGCTGATATTCGCCATGGAATACATTGATGGCCAGGACCTTTCGCAGGTCGTCAAGCGGCGCGGCCCGCTGCCGGTGACCAACGCCACGTTTTACGTTCAGCAAGTCTCGCTCGGATTGCAGCACGCCGCATGAAAAGGGAATGATCCATCGCGACATCAAGCCGAACAACCTAATGCTGGCGATTGTCAACAAGAAGCACATCGTCAAGGTTCTCGATTTCGGATTGGCGAAGGCCACTCGCGAAAAACGCGACGATCGCGGACTGACGAAGACCGGTCAGATGCTTGGCACACCGGACTACGTCGCCCCGGAACAAATGCTGGATGCCCAAAAGGCCGATATCCGCGCTGATATTTATTCGCTCGGCTGTTCGCTTTATTATCTCTTGGCGGGCCGCGTTCCATTTCAGGGCAACAGCCTGTATGAGATTCTACAGGCGCATCATCAGACCGAAGCCCAGTCGTTGAATCTCATCCGGCCTGAGGTGCCTGGCGGAACTGGCCTCGATCGTCGCTAAGATGATGGCCAAAGATCCGGCCAGGCGGTATCAAGAGCCCCGCGACATCGTGGCGGCGCTGGGTCCGTTTTTCAAGCGAGGACTTGTCTCAACAGATCGCGCGGATATTGGGCAATTGCAATTGGTCGAAGGATCAATCGCACCGGCAACGGCTGTGCCGAAGTCAACCACCGTTCAAACTGTTCCTGCAACTCCGCTACGAGTCGTCGTTCCACCGGCCACACTGGAAACTCCCGGAGGAACGTCGCCGCTCTTGCCACCGTTCAAAGCAGCCGAATACCGAACCACGCGCCGGCGCATGTCGCCCCGCGGACCGCGCCGACGCTCTCTCGTTCCCTGGGTGGTCGGACTGCTTCTGCTCGTAAGCGTCGCTGGCCTCACGGTGGCCGTCTGGCTCGCAATGCCCTCGAAATCCGGCCGAGAACTTTTCGTTGATGAGGGCGATTCGGCTTTCGGCGGCGGCGCTGCTGCGGAGATTGATTGGGACCAGGAACGCGCCAAATTGAATTCCAAGCAAGCGCAAGCCACGTTGCCCGACACCCGTCCTGTGCCCGACGACAATATGCTGAATCCAGTTGTCCTGAGCCGCCCCGTGGCGACTACCACCGACTCAGTCAATACGTCAGGCGCAAGTTTAATGGATGGCAATCGCGACGTGCCGCTGCAAGTTGCGGCCCCCTTGAATCGCGGCGATGAATCGTCTGAAATCAAACCTGCGATCGCCGAGATAGCAAATGACGTTTCTCAAGCGACAGCGCCTGCAACCACGGCGGTTTCGACGGCGACCGACAGTTTCATTCCGCTGTTCAATGGTCGCGACCTGAGCGGCTGGAGGGTGCTTCCCCGATCTTCCACCGCGTGGAAGGTTGAGAACGACATTTTGTGCGGGCCAACCGGCGAGACCAGCTATTTACTCAGCGACGGCGACCACTATCGAAACTTTGACCTCTTGGTCGAAGCCCGAATCAACTTCGACGGCAACAGCGGCGTCTGTTTCCGAGTTGCGAGTTTTGACGGAGGTGCGATCGAAAAGCAGGGATACGAAGCACAAATCGGCACGCATCCACCAACCGGAAGCCTGATGAACTTCGGTCCCGCCTATCTGAACCATCAACACAAAGTCCGCAGCGGCAGTTGGTTTACGCTGGAAATCATTACGGACGGTCCACTGATCATGATTAAGCTCGACGGTGAAAAGACCGTGGAGATGGTCGACAACGACCAGATGTTCAATCACGGCCATCTCGCCCTGCTTTCGCAGGGCGCGAAGACTGTGGTCGAGTTCCGTAAAATCGAAATTCGTGAATTGCCGTCATCCGTCGGAGCGCCGTGATCCTTTTCAGAATTCGAGCTGGAAGTGACGACGTGTGTACTGAAAGTTTGTTAGTCGCTTGTCTTTTTGCAAAGAGGGTACTCATATGCTTCGGCTTTCTCTGTGTGTCGTCTTGGTCTTCGTCATCGGATGCGAAAGTGCCGCCGAACGCCAAATCCGCGAGGCCCGCGAAGCGGCTTCTCGGATTCTTGCCGCCGCACGGGTGAGTTGGAAGGGCGGCGAACGCACCGACGCCTTGGAGCTATTCTCGAAGTCCATCGCAACGTACCCTACGACCACAGCCTACAATGCCCGCGGCAATGCGTACGTTCTCACCGATCAGGACGAACTAGCCGCCAAAGACGTCGAACGGGGGTTAGCGATCGATGCGCTAAATGTCGACCTTCTCGAGCTGCGGTCGCTACTGAAGAAACGGAAGGCCGATCGCGACAGTCAACTCGCCGCAGACCGCGAGCGTGCGCGGGCAGAAGCTTCTCAGCGCGAAGAAGACGAACGGAATCGGATGCGCGCCGAACAGGCCGCCGCCGATCAACAGAGACAGAGTGCCGCTCGGGCACGCGCTCAAGCCGCGCAAGACGCTTTCAGCCGTGGCTGGCGAGAACTGCCCACAGCCATCGAGCTACCGTCGGCCGTTTCTGAACGTGTGAGTATCGATCTCCCTGGCGTGCCGCAAGGTCAGGCCGCGTACGAATTGCAACTCTCGGGCGATCCGGAATTTGCATTGCAACATCAAACGGGTCGGAACGACTGGGTGGTTATGTTGGGAAAGAAGCCGGTTGGCGTGTTTGCGCTGAATGCCGCCAAATTGAACTTCACTTGGGACGGGTCGTTGGGCCGCACGACCGACCCACTGCGGTTTTGTTCGTTGAAGATTCACGCCGCAGGTCAGTCGCACGCGCTCAGCCTGCGTGTGCCCATCAAGCGGCCGGCCGTTGATATCAGCTTTGCCAAGGACGTCACGTTCGAGTCTCTGCCCATCACGGACACGGCCGCCGAGGATTTGTTGTTGGAGTTCATTTCGATCGAAGGCATCTCGGGCGAAGCCAAGCTCAAGCGGCGTCAAGTACAACGAACCGATGCATGTCGTGCTGGTTCCGTCGACCAACGCCGAGGCCGGCGTCGAATTGACGGTCAAGGTCGTCAAAAAGAAGGACCAACCGGCGCTTGAAATGAGACCGTTTATCGTCGATACGAACACGAAGATGTTTCCCCTTTCACTGACCCGTCTGGAGACGATGAGCAAAAGGGTCGAGCATGAATTGCCCCGTCAGACGAACGAGTTGGCGAACATGCAGGATAACTATGTCGCTCTGCAACAGATGGGTGTCTACTTGACCGCAATGCTCAACGCGGCGCCGCTGCCGATATTGCCGACTACTCCCGGTTTCAACAGTTTGGCACAGCTCAATCCGCGCGATCCGGCCCAAAAGACAAAAATCCAAATCAAGCTTTCGGAAATTGCCCAGGATCTTGGCGATCTCGAACGGAGGATCAAAAGCAAAACGATCAGCGTGAACCGGATGACTGGCCAACAGGCAGTTCTGCCCAAGCTGGCCAAAATCGGCGCCAGCGCGCATGACTCGGCTTCGCTCAAGCTCCGCATTCTGAAGCAATCCGCAGGTCGTGAAATCGAGGTCATGACTCTTGACCAGGAGAGTCTCGGCAACCGTTCCACCAATATCAACCGATCGACGAATCGATGAGGCCAACAAACTCTCGCAATCTTTCATTGCTTGGAGATTGAGTGCAAAAAGTCCGGTCCAGGACTACCTGATCAACTAAGGGGATCTCGAACCAAAACCGAACCTATGAACGCCAAATCCTCAACCTGCCCCAGCGATGAAATGCTGGCTGATTACGGACTCGGCAAGCTCGACAGCGCCGGCAGCGAGACCATCCACCAGCATTTGGAAACGTGCTCCGATTGTCGATCGGTCGTGGCCAGCACGTCGGGTGCCAGCCTCGTCAACCCGCGGCGCTCAGACCAGGCTCGGCCGCTCGCGGTCGCTGCGCCGGCGCAGCGGACTCGTACGTTCGCAATCGGCGAATCGATTCCCAACGCGGCTGGAAACTCCGAAACCCCGCCCCCGGCGAGCGGCAATCGCGAGCTTTCCGGCGCTTCATTCGCCGGAAACTCGCCAGCCTCCGGTTCGCCCGGGCTGGCGAACGTGCCGTCGGAATTGGCCAACCATCCCGATTACGAGTTTTTGAAAGAGCTGGGGCACGGCGGCATGGGCACCGTGTACCTGGCCCGCAATCAGATGATGGACCGGCTGGAAGTGTTGAAGGTCGTCAGCAAATCGCTGTTGGATCGGCCGGGAGCGCTGGAGCGCTTTCAACAAGAAATTCGCTCGGCGGCCAAACTGGCGCACCCCAATATCGTGGCGGCATACAGCGTGTTGCGGCCGGGCGACTTGCTGGTCTTCGCGATGGAATACGTCGATGGCCAGGATTTGTCGCAGGTGGTCAAGCAGCGCGGAGCCCTGCCGGTGACGAACGCCACGTTCTACATCCAGCAGGTTGCCCTCGGTTTGCAGCATGCCCACGACAAGGGCATGGTTCATCGCGACATCAAGCCCAACAACTTGATGCTGGCGATCGTGAACAAAAAGCACGTCGTCAAGATTCTCGACTTTGGCCTGGCCAAAGCCACCAGCGAGAAACTGGCCGATGGTGGGTTGACCAAAAGCGGGCAGATGATGGGTACGCCCGATTACATCGCACCCGAGCAAACGCTCGACGCCCAAAAGGCCGACATCCGCGCCGACATTTATTCTCTGGGCTGCACGCTTTATTACCTCTTAGCCGGTCACGTGCCGTTCCAGGGCAATAGCTTGTACGAGATTCTGCAAGCGCATCATCAAAAGGATGCTCGGCAATTGAACCTGGAACGGCCGGAAGTACCGGCCGAGCTGGTGGCAATTGTCTCGAAGATGATGGCCAAAGATCCGGCCAAACGTTTTCAGACTCCGATGGAAGTGGCCAAGGCGTTGAATCCGTTCTTCAAGGCGGGCATCAGCCTCCGCCTGCGGCAAAGAGCGACCCCCCACCAGAGCGCTGCGCCAGGAGACTTCAGCAACTCGGTGCCAATCGCGGCCGGTCATTCGACTGGAGCAGCGCCGCGGCCGGTGCCAATCGCAGCCGCGATTCCAATTTCGGCGATTCCCGTCGCGTCATTGGCGGCTCCGGCCGACGCTGGGGCCACAACGAAGCAACGAAAACCACCGGCAAAGAAACGCGGGCACAATCTGGCTATGCCGATCGCGGTCGGGCTGTTGCTCGTCGCCATTGGCATCGTCGGCGCGGTGATGTTCAAGTTCCGCACGGCCGATGGCGTGGTGGCGATTGAAGTGAACGAGCCGAACCCCGAAATCTTCGTCGACGGCAACAAGGCGACGGTCACTTGGGACGCCGGAGGAATGAAGGCCGAGATCACGTTGCCGGCCGGCGCGCGCAAGATCGAATTGAAGAAGGACGGCTTCAAGGCAACCGGCGAAACAGTAGAGATTGAACACGGCAGCCGCCGCGTGCTGGCGGCGCGGTTGGAGCCTCTGAACTCGAACACCACGACGACACCCGTCGCGACTCTCGCAAGCCCGGCCGCGGTCCCGTTGCAGACGCCGGAACCCACGATCACTCCCAGTGCTTTATCGCTAGCCACTCCGAGCGACGGCTTCGTTTCGTTGTTCAACGGCAAAGACTTAACAGGATGGTTTGTTGACGACGACAATGGTGACCAAAGTGGCTGGTCTGTGCTCGATGACAATATTGAAGCCGCCGGCCTGGACTACCGAAGCGTGCCCACAGGCATCGACTACCGAACCCGCAGCTATTTGCTTACCGATCGCGACTATGCCGATTTCGTGCTACGCGCCGAGTTTAACCTCGCCCCGAGATCGGGCGGGGGAGTCGCATTGCGTGCCGTGCCAGGCGAGAAACTGCCCACGGAAAATGGGCTGAAGTTCGATCATCCGATGCTCAAGCTAATTGAGCAAACGAACGAAAGAGCAGCAAAAAACGGAGAGAACACAGGTACAGCACAATGGGTCACAGACCAGCTGTACGCTCCTCCGATTTCCCCGCCTTTGGCGACGCCGTCCGGCATGTGGAACCGATTGGAAATCGAGGTTCGTGGGCATACGATCCGCGCAACAGTCAACGGCAAGCTGGTTGTCGACAGAGAACTAGGGTCGAATGCACGGCTTTCTGATGGTCAATTGCCAGGCCTGAATCGCGTAAGGGGCCGCATCGGATTTCAAAAGTGCAGTGGCACGATCCGTTACAGGAATATCGAGGTTAAGGATTTGTCGCCTGTGAATCCGGCTTCGACCGCCAGTCCGTCTGACTCGATCCGCCAGTCCATCCCAAGAATTTCGCCTGGGAAGGTTCCTCGGCGACGGAAAATGGGTTATCCAAGACGGCGAGCTCGTCCAAAACTCGGACGATCCCGGCGTCTCCGCAGTTTATTTCGGAAGCACTGACTGGGTTGACTACGATGTGAGTATCGAAGCAAATTGCGTCCGCGGAATCGATGGTTTCGCGTTGATCTATCGTGCCACCGGGCCGACCGATTGCGAAGGATTCGGTGCCGGACACTTCGGCAACAAGTTTCACGAGCGCTTTTACATTCTTCATGGAGAATGGCACAGAGACGTGCCGCTAAAAGCTGGGACGGTTGAACATGGCGTTTGGCACGCTGCGGAGATTAAGGTCCGCGGGACGACGGTCCGTTTGGTCCTGGACGGAAAGGAGTGTTTCGATATCGACGACGCCCATCTTCCCAAAGGGCAGATCGGCCTTAGGACATTCAAGACAGCAGTTAGGTTCCGAAATATTCTCGTGAAGGCACCCGGTGGCGAGATCCTCTGGTCTGGCTTGCCAGAGTTATCCGGGTCGGCCGCGGCGGCGTCGCCCGAGCCACCGGCGACTCCCGCTGCGCCGTTCAAGTCGCCGGCTGGAACACCGCCTCCGGCCATCGCCCCCTTCAATGCCGCACAAGCCCGCGCATCAGCAGGCGTGGGCGAAATACCTGAAGGTTCCGGTCGAGCAGACTAACTCGATCGGCATGAGGCTCGTCCTGATCCCGCCCGGCGAGTTCATGATGGGAAGCGCGCCGGAGCAAATTGACGTGGCTCGAAAGATGATAGAAGACGTCAAAATTCCATCGGCGTTGTTTTTTGGATCCCTCCGCGAAGAGGGCCCGGCGCATCGTGTAGCGATCACTAAGCCGTACCTCCTCGGTATGACGGAGGTCACGATTGGGCAATTCTGGCGATTTGCTGAAGCAGCGAACTACGTCACGGAAGCAGAGCAATTCGGGTTCGGAAACTCGGACGCGACGGTCGCGAACGCAGACGTCAAGCCAGAACAGAAGCAACTGACGTGGCGGGCGCCGGGGTCCGATATAATGGAAAACCTCCCCGTGACTCAAGTCACGTGGGGTGATGCTGCGCACTTCTGCAACTGGCTCAGCGGTAAGGACAAATTCGAGCGCTGCTATCGGCAAGACGGTAATGACGGCTGGGTCCTGGTCGCGAATTCGAGCGGCTACCGCCTGCCGACAGAGGCCGAATGGGAGTACGCCTGCCGGGGCGGAACCACCACGCAATTCTCGTTCGGGGACAACATCGACGGACTGGGGCAATTTGGTTGGTCGTCGGAGAACGCGCGTGGTCGCACCAACCCGGTCGGTTTGAAGCTGCCGAATCCATTCGGACTGTATGATATGCATGGCAATGTATATGAGTGGTGCCACGATTGGTTCGCAGGAAGTTTCTATGCGGTGTCTGAGCAGGCCGATCCCGTCGGCCCGAGCGTCAGCGGCAGTCGGGTAACACGTGGTGGCCAATTCTCGTACTCTGGCTATCTTTGTCGCTCGGCATTCCGCGGTAACAAATCCCCAACTGAAAGACGCTACAACTTTGGTTTTCGCGTGGTCCGTGTTTCGACAGCGACGCCCGCCACGGCCCCAGTCGGCGGAAAGCGAGCAGGCGCCAAGGCCCCGGCAGCACTACCTCCAACCGGCTCGGAAACAAGTACGGCGACCGCCAAAGCGTCTTCAGCCGCAGCTGCACTGAAGGCATTTGACGCTGATCGCGACGGCAAATTAGACGCCGAAGAGCGTCGTGCGATGCTCGCAGCGAAACGTGGCGCCACAAAGAAGCAAGCGCCCGCTGCGCGTGGCGGTATCGCACCAGCAAGGGCCATCGCTCCCTTCGATGCCGCACAAGCACGCGCATTTCAAGAAGCCTGGGCCAAGTACCTGGGGGTCGAGGTTGAGCAGACCAATTCTATCGGTATGAAGCTCGTATTAATTCCGCCGGGTGAGTTCTTGATGGGACGCACGCCGAAAGAAAATGACGCTGAAGAGGCGCGGCATCGGCGGCCGGATGGCAGACTAGCCCGGATCGACATACGGAGTAGCTATACGTCGCATCGCGTCAGAATTACGAAGCCTCTCGCGATTGCTGCGACCGAAATCACCATCGGCCAGTTTCGCCGCTTTGTCGACGCGAGCCAGTACAAAACCGAGCCGGAGCAAGCAGGTGGCGCCCGGCATTTTGACGGAGGGTACGTTCGCGACCCTAAGTACTCCTGGCGGACGCCTGGCTATGATAATCCGATTTCCGACCACCTGCCTGTCGCCTGCGTCACCTGGAGGGATGCGGTCGAATTCTGTAATTGGTTGAGCAACAGCGAGGGGCTGAAGCGGTGTTACACGCCCGATGGCAGCTTGATCCCCGGCATTAGCGGGTACCGGCTGCCTACCGAGGCGGAATGGGAATATACATGCCGTGCCGGCACTACGACCGTGTTTTCGTACGGCGACGACGCACCTTTGACACCGTTATCGGTGCCAACGCAATACCGGAAATTCGCGCACACCGGCACGCGCAATACCGGGCCAAGCGCGGTTGGAAAGCTGCTGCCGAATCAGTTCGGCCTGTACGACATGCTTGGCAATGTGTCTGAGCTTTGTGGCGACTGGTTTGACGAAAACTATTACGATATGTCGCCGGGCATCGATCCCCTTGGCCCTGCAGCCGGCAATCAGCGGGTCCGGCGTGGAGGAACCTACATGGACAGCTTCGGCGTGGCATCTGCTCAAAGATCGGCCGTTGCCGCGGATACGGACTTTGATTTTGCAGGTTTTCGCGTCATACGTGGGTCACCTTAACGCAATAACGGTATCTGGGACGGTTGTTCGCTACGCAGTTAGTGAGATCTTAAGAAATCGACGGTATGAACGCCAAATCCGCGACCTGCCCCAGCGATGAAGTGCTGGCCGACTACGGACTCGGCAAGCTGGACAGCGCCGGCAGCGAGACCATTCATCTGCATTTGGAGACATGCATCGATTGCCGGCAGGCAGTGGCCAGCCTTTCAAACAATGGTCCACTGAATCCGGCGCATGAGGCCGCGGCCCAGCACTCCGTCCCGCGGAGCCAGGTTCAACCGCCGCGAACCCGCACGTTCGTCGCCGACGAATCGATCTCCAATGTGGCCGAAAGCTCCGAAACGCCGCTCCCGATGAGCGGCCCACGCGAGTTGGCCGGCACATTGTTCGCCGGCAGACCTTTCGGCGGTCCAGGCTTGGTGAACTTGCCGCCGGAATTGGCCGACCACCCCGATTACGAGATGTTGAAAGAACTGGGGCACGGCGGCATGGGCGTCGTGTATCTGGCCCGCAACCGGATGATGGATCGGCTCGAGGTTTTAAAGGTCGTCGGCAAGTCGCTCTTGGATCGGCCGGGAACTCTGGAGCGTTTTCAACAGGAGATTCGTGCCGCGGCCAGGCTCTCCCATCCCAACATCGTGGCTGCGTACAGGGTGTTGCGGCCGGGCAACTTACTGGCCTTTTGCATGGAATATGTCGAAGGCCAGGATCTGTCGCAGGTCGTCAAGCAACGCGGCGCACTGCCGGTTACCAACGCCACGCTCTATGCACAGCAGGCCGCTCTTGGGTTGCAGCACGCTTACGAAAAAGGGATGGTCCACCGCGACATCAAGCCGGGCAACCTGATCCTGGCGATCGTCAACAAGAAGCACGTCGTCAAAATCCTCGACTTCGGCCTGGCCAAGGCCACCAGCGAAAAGGAAGCCGATGGCGGACTGACCAAAAGCGGCCAGATGTTGGGGACGCCGGACTACATCGCGCCGGAGCAGACGCTCGACGCGCAGAACGCCGGCATCCGCGCCGATATTTATTCGCTCGGTTGCTCGCTCTATTACCTGCTCTCCGGCCAGCCTCCATTCTCGGGCAACAGCTTGTACGAGATTCTGCATGCACATCATCATTTGGAAGCCCGGCCGCTGAATCTGCTGCGGCCGGACATTCCGGTGCAGTTGGCGGACGTCGTCTCGAAGATGATGGCCAAGGATCCGGCCCGGCGTTTTCAGACTCCCAAGGAAGTGGCCAAGGCCTTGAATCCGTTCTTCAAGGTGGGCTCTCAATTGCCGCCGGCCGTGAAAAGCGACTTGCCGCCGAGCGCAGATGTGTCGCTATCGCCACCGCCGATCCCTGCCTTGCCGAATGCGCCCGCGCCTGTGCTGCTGCCACGGTTGGTCGCCGTTCCCGTCTACGCCACGCCCCTCGACCCACTGGCAGAACTTGGCGCCACGGCGACGTTACGGAATAAGAATGTCAGAGAGACGCCGCCGGCTGGGACTGCCGGTCGCAATTGGTGTCCTGATCGTCGGGCTGGCCGTATTGGGCATCGTGATGCTCAAGTTCCGTTGGGCCGACGGCGTGCTGGCGAATCAAGGGGGGGCCGGTGCGAATGATCAGCACCCGCGCGAAATTGCGGCTCCGGTCCCTGCCGGGAAATTGCCCGTTGTTACGCCAGCCGACGAAGCGCCGCAAATGGCGGACAGAACAATCGGTGTGACGGCAGCGGTTCTTTCCGAGCCGTCGGAGTGGAAGGTGGTTGGGGACGAGCTGGTGCAAAGGCAACGGACGTCTCCCGCCTTTGCCTTTATGGGGGATCGGAGCTGGAAAGACTATGACGTTTCGGTCGAATGTCTGGCTGCCGGTGGAGAAGGAAACTTTTCGGTCAGCGTCCGAGCGACGGCACCTCCGAAGGACGATCGTTACGAATTCCTTATCGGTGGTTGGGGAAACCGGTATCACTCGATCCGATCCATAAAGGGCGGTATTCGACCGGGCGCGTCGGAAAGCAAAGCCGCGAACATCCGCCTGAGAGACTGGTATCGGGTTCGAATTGAAGTGCGAGGAAATCGGGCTCGCTGCTTCCTCAACGACGACGAATGGTTCGACCGTCAGGACGTAAGGTTTCCGGCCGGAGGAATTACGCTCGGATGCTACAAGACCGAGGCGCACTTTCGCCATCTTCGAGTCACCGCACCCAATGGGGCGATACTTTGGTCGGGATTGCCTTTGATTTCATCGGTCGCAACGGCGCAGGGTGCCACGGCCACCAACAATGTACCTCTGCCAATCATCGTAGCGACACGTGAAGCTGCGCGGCCCGCGGCTGCCAGGCGCACCGCCAATGGCCGTCGCCCCATTCGATGCTGCGCAATCCCGCGCCACCAGGAGGCCTGGGCCAAGCATCTGGGCGTGCCGGTCGAGCAAACCAATTCGATCGGCATGAAGCTGGTCTTGATCCCACCAGGGCTTTTCTGATGGGCTCGCCGGAAACGGAAGCCGGGCGAGCACCGCGGGAAGGACCAACGCACCGCGTGAGCATCTCGCAGCCGTTCTATTTGGGTGCATGCGAAGTGACCCAGTCTGAATACGAGCGGATCATGGGGGTTAATCCCAGTTGGTTTTCGAGTACAGGTTTGGGTAAAGACTCGGTGGTTGGGGCGGACACGCAGCGATACCCGGTTGAGCAAGTGTCCTGGGAAGCCGCTACGGCATTCTGCAAACGTCTCGGTCAACGCGACAAGAAGGCATATCGGCTACCAACCGAAGCGGAGTGGGAACATGCCTGCCGCGCCGGTTCGACCAGCCCGTTCTCGTTCGGAGAGAATCCGGTTAGCAGCGACGTTTACGCCTGGTACCTCAAGAACTCCAGGAACAGCACCTGGCCCGTCGGCCTGAAGACGCCGAATGCTTTCGGCCTTTACGACGTGCATGGGAACGTGTGGGAATGGTGCCAGGATTGGATTGCCGACGACTACTACGCGGCGTCATTGCCCGTCGATCCCGCCGGACCGCCCGCCGGCACTTTCCGCTCATTGCGGGGCGGCAGTTGGGGGAACATTGCATCACAATGCCGCTCGGCCGCTCGCTCCAACAGAGAACCGGAGTTCCGCGATCGCTGGATTGGCTTTCGGGTGGTACAAACGCCGGACAAGGCGCCGACCGTCGGCAGCACCACGCCGCCAGCGCCTGCGGCAAACAGGCCGGTCGCGGAAGTGGCGTTGACCGGCGGCCCTCCGCGGGCCGTCGCTCCGTTCGGCGCCAGCAATTCACCAACTTCATCTGCGAGAGCCCGCGGCGAGCCTTCTTCAATCGCGGACACGATCGATGAAATCATCGCGATCTCGGCAAAAAGCAACGAAGGCTACGTACTTGGCCCGGTTCGAAAGGGCCAACGGGTCACCCTTTCCTACGTTTCAGGGAAATGGAAAGGCTGGGGGAGGTATGCGACTGAATCACCGGACGCGAAAGCGCAAAGAGCGTGGTGAGACCTGCCGCGTGGCGTTGTGCGAACTGAACTCGAATGGAACCTCCAGGGTTGTGGCGGTCGTCCGCGATGGTACACAAGGAACGCCATTCGAATGGATCGCGACAAAGGACTACGATCGAATTGTGCTACGAATCAACGATAGCGATGGAGATTTCGCGGCGAATCCGGACGGCAATGTAAGATACCGATTGCGACTGCGAGACCAAACCGTAGGTCCGGGCTAATCCGCCGGTCAGGAACGGAGTACCTGACCGACGTGAGGTAAACGCCAAGACAATCGGACGGATGCGATGAAAGACTCACCATGAACGCCAAAGCCGCAACCTGCCCGAGCAACGAGTTGTTGGCCGATTATGGCCTGGGAAAGCTCGACAACGCAGGCACCGAGACCATCTACCAGCACCTAGAGACCTGCATCGATTGCCGGTCGGTGGTCGCCAGTTTGTCGGGCGACAGTTTCGTCAATCGGCTGATCGCAGCCCAGGCTCAGCCCGGCGATACTCAATCGCATGTCCACCTTTCTCCGGAACGCACGTTCGTCCCCGATGAATCGATTGCGAATGTCGTCGACAACGCCGAAACTCCGACGCCGACGGCTAACCTCAGGGCTGTCACCAGACGGCAATTGTCGGCGGGTGCCCCCTCGCTAGCGAACGTGCCGCCGGAATTGGCCGATCATCCCGATTACGAGCTCTTGAAAGAGTTGGGCCGCGGCGGTATGGGCGTCGTTTACCTGGCCCGCAACCGGATCATGGATCGGCTCGAAGTATTGAAGGTAGTCAACAAGGCGCTGATGAACCGCCCGGGGGCCCGCGACCGTTTTCAGCAAGAGATTCGCCAGCCGCGAAACTCGCGCATTCCAACATCGTGGCGGCGTACAGCGTGCTGCGGCCCGGCGACTTGCTGGTCTTCGCCATGGAGTATGTGCGCGGACAAAACTTAGGGCACGTCGTCAAGCAATTTGGCCCGCTGCCGGTGATCAATGCCGCATTCTATGCCTACCAGGTCGCGTTGGGACTGCAACACGCCCACGAGCAAGGGACCGTGCATCGCGACATCAAGCCAGGCAACCTGATGTTGGCCACGGTGGACAAACCAAACGTCGGCAAGAGGCACATAGTCAAGATTCTCGACTTCGGCCTGGCTAAGGCCACCAGCGAAAAAGACGTCGAAAACAACCTGACGCGCAGCGACCAACTGCTGGGCACGCCGGATTACATGGCTCCCGAGCAAGGAATGCAATCGCGGCAGGCCGACATTCGGGCAGACATCTACGGTCTCGGCTGCACGTTGTATTACCTGCTCGCCGGCCATCCGCCATTTCGAGCGAAGAGCCTCTACGAATTGCTTGAGTTGCACCGGACTCAGGAAGCCCCTGCGCTGAATCTGCTGCGTCCCGACGTGCTCGGCGAATTGGCGGCGATTGTCTCGCGGATGATGGCCAAAGATCCGGCCGACCGCTTCCAAATTCCGCTGGAAGTGGCCAAGGCCTTGACTCCGTTCTTCAAGGTGGGGCTCAACCGCCGCCGGCCGCAAAGATTGATTGGCCGCCAAGCCCCGACGCCTCGCATCCTCTGGCTACTCAACCGGTGCCTCCGCCCATCGTGGCTCAGCCTATTAACGTGGCAGTCCGCGTAAGTGTTGCGCTGGCTGGCTGGCCGGAAAGTTTGGCTGTTCGGCGCGCCCTCCGCCATCAGCGCGTGGGCCGATCCAGGTCGCAGAAAGATGCGCCGGCGGCGACTAAGGACGACGGTGACGATGGCGACTTGTGGGCTGTTTGTCGCTCTGATTGTCGCGACCCTGATGTTTTTCGGGACCGAACAGCCGCGGAAATCGACGTTGTCGATTCGAGTGGAGCCGCCGCGAGGATTTTTGACGCTCCAAGTGAACGCTCCTCGACCAGACGTTTGGATCGACGGCAATCCAGCGGCGGTCGCTTGGAACGGAACTGGGACCGAAGCGGAGATCGAAATACCGCCAGGGAAGCATCAGATCGAAATCAAGAAAGATGGCTACAAGGCAGCCGTCGCGACGCTCGAGGTTTCAAGCGGAAAGCAGCGATTTCACTTTCCTGAACTCGAAATGCTTCCTGCTTCACCGGCCGTCGCCCCTTTTGATCGCGCAGGCCCGCGCCTACCAGGAAGTCTGGGCCAAGCAACTCGACGTTCCCATCGAGCAAACCAATTCGATCGGCTTGAGCCTCATTCTGATTCCACCCGGCATATTTCTGATGGGCAGTTCGCCGGAACAGGTGGAAGTCGCGATCGATATGGAGGAGCAGTTCCGGACTAAGACGGGGCCCGACGCGACTCGCAAACTGCTGGAAAACGAAACGCCTCAGCACCGCGTGACATTGTCTCGGCCGTTACTCATGGGAAGCACGGAATTGACGATCGGACAGTTTCGGCGGTTCGTCGAGGCCACCCAATATGTTACGGTCACAGAGAAAAAAGGCGGGGGCGGAAAATATGATGCAGAATCGAAAAAGACTATCCGCGATTCGTCATTCACCTGGCGGGCCCCAGGGCATGAAGTGACCGACAACTCGCCGGCGCCGATCGCCGACGAAGACGCAATCGCATTTTGCAACTGGCTCAGCGGCGCGGAGAACTTCAAGCCCTGTTATGATCGCGTGGCCGATGGTCATTGGGCCTTCGTACCCGACGGGAATGGCTATCGGCTGCCCACCGAGGCCGAATGGGAATATGCCTGTTGCGCGGGATCTCAAGGGCCTTTCTCCTTCGGCGACGATGTGACTCAACTGGAGCGCTATGATTGGTACTCGGTGTGTTCCGGGCGCGTGAGCCATCCTGTGGGCCAGAAGTTGCCCAATCCGTTCGGCTTGTATGATATGCACGCCAATGTGCATGAGTGGTGCCAGGACTGGTTTGCCCCGGATTATTATGCCCGCACCGAATCGACCGACCCCCTCGGCCCTGATTCCGGAAAGAACCGCGTGACGCGCGGCGGCTGCTTCTACGCAGATCGTCGCACAAGCCGTTCGGCGCATTGTTCTTCTCGCTCTACCGATGCTTATGTCGCGTTCGAGACTTTTGGCGCGAGGGTTGTTCGCGGTTTGCCGCTTCCGCCGAACCTGGAATTGCGGAAGGTTCTCGCGCCGCGAGCGGCACTGCCGAAGCTGCCGGCCTCGATCGCCCTGGAGCATTCCACGTCGGTCGAGGCTCCGCCCTCTGCCAAGTCGATTTCGGCTCCACATTCCGAGCACAGGACCACAACACCGGAGAGTAGCCCATGAATGATACGTCCAGTGACTGCCCTTCCGAGAAGCTCCTGCACATTTTCAGCGCGGGGGCGCTGGATGCTGCCCGGACCGAGGCGATCAATCGGCATTTGCAAAATTGTGCTCCGTGCCAGCGGATTCTTCGACGTGCCGCACGCACGCACGATGAGCACCCTGCGAACGCGGAAACGGCCGACCAGGCTGGCGCCTTCGTTCTCGACGATGGCAGCGATCCTGCCCTGCCACCGAGGCCCTTGGTGGCCGCTCCGGCGATTGCTCCCCCGCCCGTCCCAGCGCAGTTGATCCGCCCGCTGCCGCCGCCCAGGCGCTGCCGGCACTTCCTTCCGCCGTCAAAGCTATCGTGCCTCCGCAAATCCCGACGGCCTCCTGCCGCAGTCCCTCCGCAACCACTGCGCTGGATTGGTCGGCAGGCACCAGACCGTCGCGAAATCAACCGGTTGCCGCTCGCGGGCGCTCGGTTTTGCCAATCGCTTTCGGGCTCTTGTTCGCTGGGCTGGCTGGCTTGGGCGTGATGGTGTGGCGATTTCTTCCGGCCGAGAAGACGGCAGCCCCGATCGCGACCGAGTCGGTCATGCGATCGACGGCCACCGCCCGTCCCGCAATAAAAGCCAGCTCGTCGGATAGTGCGTCGATTGCTTCCGATACCGTGGAAGCGTCGTTTCCCGCACGCTTTACAATCGCCGCAGTCGAACCGTCCAGAGACGCTCCGGCGTCGGCAACCGTAGTAGCTCCGCTCCGGACGGTTACTGGTTCCGCGACAAACCAACCGTCCGGCGACGCCCGGGCATCCGTAACGCAGACCTCGTCCCAAGAGGTGTCCCTGAAAGAAAAGCTGGCACGCTTGCGAATCGATTTTGCCCAAAGGTCGAGGCAGGCCGCGCGCGATGCGCAGACACGAACTGCCCTTTCCGCGCAGCGGCGGCTGGAACTGCAGAACCTGGCTGCCGAGGGAGAAAGCGCCACCGACAAGGATCATCGAACGCTTGCCAACATCTATACCGACCTGATGCAGTGGGACCGAGTTTCCGAACATGCGGCGCAAGCCCTAAGGGAAGGCCCCGCGGAGGAATCTTTGTGTGTCCAGCAAATCACCGCGTTCGTTTGGTTGCGCGACTTTGCCGCAGCCGAACGCGCGCTGGCCGCCGCCAAGCAGCAGTTCCCCGACTCGCCGTCCTTGTCCGCGCAGGACTTGCGCATCGACCAGGGTCAAATCTCCGATCTATTGCGCAGCGAAAGAATTGGCGAAGCCGAGCAGGCGCTGGAGGCGTCCCGACAGAAGTTGGCAGCACTGCGCGCGGAGTTCCCCTCGCAAATGGCACAATGGGACGGAATGCAGCGATCGCTTGACGGCCTGGACGGATCTCTGAAGACTATACGGCGGCGTTTGGAGTTGATTGGTAAACCGGCCTCTCCCTTGACCGCCGACACCTGGCTCAATACACCCCGTTTGTCGATGGATGGCTTGCGCGGCAAAGTAGTGTTGCTTGATTTCTGGGCCGTGTGGTGCGGGCCGTGTATCGCTACCTTCCCACACTTGCGTCATTGGCACGACGAGTTCTCCGGAAAAGGGCTGGTGATCATCGGAGTGACTCGCTATTGCCAGTTTGACTGGGATGAGGGAGCGAAACGATCCAGTCACACTGACGGTTTGTCCCACGAGCAGGAAGACCTGGCACTACAGGCTTTTCTGAGGCACCACGATCTCAAACACGCAGTTGCGGTGACCAGTGGTTCGGAACTAAGTGCCCGGTACCTGGTCAGCGGAATTCCGCAAGTCGTTGTCATTGACCGTCAAGGCAAAATCCGCATGATCCGCGTCGGCAGCGGACAAAAGAACGCCGAGGATTTAGAGTACTGCCTTCGGGACTGCCTTGGCGAAAAGTCACCGGCCTATTCGCCGAAACGCTGAACCCTGCGGGCCGAGCTTCCGACTGAATGGTCCTGTCACCGAAACGCTTCTTTCAAGAGGCCTGAATCGACCGAAATACTACAGGCTGCCATCGCGGGCAGATCACCTGAAGGACGCTTCGCCGTCGCTCTCGCGGCCAAACTAGTGCTTTGTCAAAGCCCAAGATTCGGGTTGGCTTGAGTCGGGAAATGTGGGATTCTTCCGCCAACAAGGAGGTTTCCCATGAACAAGAAGTATATCGTTCGTCTGACGGCGAAGGAACGCCGAACGCTATGTGAGATGGTGCGGAAGCTCAATGGTTCGGGCCAGAAAGTCCGTCGGGCGCAGATGCTCTTGAAGGCGGACGTAGCCGGTCCGGCATGGACCGACGAGCAGATCGCGGACGCGTTCGATTGCCGGACCCGCACGGTTGAGAAATTGCGTGAGCGATTTGTGGCCGATGGCTTCGCGCAAACGCTGCACGGCAAGTCTCGTGAGCGACCGGCCACGGAGAAGATATTGGGCGGCAAGCAAGAAGCCCAATTGATCGCCATGCGGCTCAGTTCGCCGCCGAAAGGCTACGCCAACTGGACATTGCGGCTGCTGGCCCGGAAACTCGTGGAGTTGGAAATCGTGCCGGCCATCAGCCACGAAACCGTTCGCTCCACGCTGAAAAAAACGGGATGACCAATCGCAAGCTTCAATACTGGGTGATCCCGCCGGAAGCGGACGCGGAGTTCGTGGCCTTGATGGAGGAAGTGCTCGACACCTACGAAAAACCGTATAATCCCGCCTGCCCCGTACTCTGCATGGACGAGCAGCCCGTGCAGTTGGTCAAGGAAACGTGCCGGCCCATCCCAGCCACGAAGCGGCACGCCAAGCGGATCGACTACGAATACGAGCGGGCAGGCACGGCCAACATCTTCATGTTTACCGAACCGCTGGCGGGCTGGCGCGAAGCCACAGGCCGGCACGACCAAGACCAAAGTGGATTGGGCGGTGGAAGTAGCCCGCCTGATGGAAGGGCGTTACAAGAAGTGTCCGACCGTGACCTTGGTTTGCGACAATCTGAACACGCATACGATAGGCGCGTTCTACGAGGCGTTTCCGCCAGCGCGTGCCCGGGCGATCGCTCGGCGGATTCACTTCTGCCATACGCCCAAACACGGGAGTTGGCTCAACATCGCCGAAAACGAACTGAGTTCGCTGACGCGGCAGTGTGTCTCCGGCAGACGCTTCGGCGAACTGAAGACGCTACAGACCGAAATCGCGGCTTGGTCGAGTGATGTCAACGACACGCAACGCGGCGTCGATTGGCAAATGCGAATCAGCGACGCTCGATCCAAACTGAAGTCCCTTTACCCGAAAATCAGGGTTTGACGAAGCACTAGTTTAAGTAGCGTTTCCAGTTAACGAAAGACTTTATCACCGCCCTCCTCCGGAGGAGGGCGGGGTCGCAGCGATTATCACGACGAGTCGGATGGTGACGATTCTTCGTTCTCCATTTCAGCTGCACCATCCTGGCGTTGTCGATGGGCATCCTTGAGCCGATAGCTCTCGCCGGTCGCCTCCAAGATGTGGCAGCGATGGGTTAAACGATCCAGCACGGCACCGGTCAACCGTTCGCTGCCCAATACTTCAGTCCACTGGCCGAACGGCAGGTTTGTTGTCACGAGCACGCTCTGACGTTCATAGGCTGTGCTGATCACGTCGAAGAGCAACTCGGCCCCAAGCTTGCTGGCTGGCACGTAGCCCAACTCGTCTAGCACCAACAGATCGAGCTTGGCCAACTGGGCCTTCATTCGCAGCAACTGCCGCTCTTCGCGGGCTTCCATCAACTGCGTGACCAGCTCTGTCACCCGATAAAAGCGCACTTGATAGCCGCGATGGCAGGCTTCGATCGCCAAGGCGGTCGCCACGTGCGTTTTTCCCGTGCCGGGATTGCCGATCAAGATCACACTCTCGCGTTGCTCAATGAATTGACAACGCATCAACTCCGCAACCAGCAGCCGATTGAGCGACGGCTGGGACTCGAACTTGAAGTTGTCCAGCGTCTTGTAGTTCGGGAACCGGGCGAATCGCAGCCGTCGCTGGGTGCTGCGTTTCTCGCGATCCAGCAGTTCCAGTTCACACAGCTGCAACAAGAACGCCAGATGATCGACGTTCTCCTGGGCACAGCGGGCGGCCAACTTTTCGCACTCGGCATGCATCGTCGGCAGCCGTAACAGCTTCAGATGGTGCGGCAACAGCACCAGACTCTTGGTTTCGATCGGCTTCATCGGTCACCTCCCAGAAGTAAGGAGGCATAGCGATCCAAATGCGGTGCCGGGATCTCGTGGCCTTGCAGATGTGGTCGACCATCCAGGCTGAACCATTGGGAAGGCTGTTCACGGCCCTGTTGGGCCAGAATCCGGATTGCGTCGACTGTCAACGCACCGATCGCCAAAGCCCGTTCGACGGCGCGGCTCAACTCGGCGAGTTCCAGCGTCTCCAGCCAGCGCAGCACGCGAATGAACTCACGCCGACCGTCGGACTGTCGCTCTCCTTCCAGCCGACGTCTGAGCACGCCAAAACATTCCGGCAGATGCCAGTCCTCCAGCGGCCGAGCGAAGTCCAATGAGCCCGGCTTTCGCTCCAATAAAGCCAGATAATGCAACGGGTCATAGTGCACGTTCTCCCGCGCCCAGTCACGTGGATGACGGGCCACGACCCGATCATTCACGATCAACCGCACTTCTTGGATGTTCCCGACCGCCGTCACGTGATGGTGGGCATAGGCCGTGGGAACTGAGTAATCATTGGTATCGAACCGTACCAGCGACAGCGAGTTGGCCTTGCCCACCAGCTTGCGATCCTTGCGGAAGCTCACCAGTTGCCGCTGATGGACGCGGAACACGCCGTGCAGTTTTCGTTGCGAGAGCAGCGCCAAATGGGCGTAGGAGGCGAAGGCCGTGTCGCCCACCAGCACGTCGCCGGCGTTCAGTTCCGGATGCAAAGCGGCCACTTGCGACATCTCGTGCGTTCGCAACGGCAAGGCCAGTTGTCGCACCAGCAGACCGCTGCGGGCATCAAACATCGTCAGCCAATGGGCGATGGGGAAACCGCAACCCGCTCGCTGCGCCCCCGACTGGCCGAACACGGCCTGCAACTCGGGCGTATCCGGCATCGAGAAGCTGGAGCCATCGATCAGAAACGTGCGATGCCCGTGCCACAAGGGCAAACGGCAACTCCGACGTGCCGCCTGGCTCGTCTCGTCCAGCAGCCGCCGGTACACGGACAGAGGGAGTCGTGCTCGCGATTGGCAGTACGCCTCTGCCGAGCAGTTCAAATGGGCCAGGCGAACGGTGTGAGTGCAGGCCGTATTGCCGTGTAGAACTTGCAGGACAAATGCCTGCAGCGTCTTGGCCGGCCCCAGGTCGCGTTGCCGCCAACGGTGGTTCTCTGCCTGGCAAGCTCGCTCGATCGACGCCGACGTCAAACAATCGGCCACACTCCGCTTGATCGTGGTGACCGCCTCAAGAAGATTTCGAATCATATCAGGGTGCTGAATGGCAAAAGGAAAAGTAGTGCCCCAGCCTATTCTTTCACCCCAAGCAAACGCCTTCGTCGAACCCAGCACACTCAACCCGATAGCATGCCGCATGCTAGCGTGGCCAACCCTCGCCGCAGACGAGAATTACGCCTAAACTTCATGACGTTCAGCACAACACCCTTTAATGCATTGACTTGCGAGGACTTCATGGGCGACCGTCCTGGGTTGACCAGCCGCAACACCCGATTGACGCTGGAGACTATCTGATGAGCAAATCGAACAACGAAAATCGCAGACACCGGGCCGTGACGGTCAAGGTCGGTAAGCTTGAGGCGGAGATCGATGAATTTCTGGTTCCGCTGATCGCTGCGATCTGGTCATTGCAAATCGAGACTATCATGTCATGCCAGGAAGTCGAACCAGGAATCGCGTGGGTCGAGTTTGCTTCCATACCCGACCTTATCAAATTCCTGGACATGGTTGCACATTATGAGCCCGGTGCGGATACGCTCTACAACCGGATCAACTATCAGTTGACCGGCGACATCTCGGCGCCAGTCTGGCGGTATCAACTGAATCTTATGGACTTGAACGAGATAGATGATTACCAGGGACCGACTGACCTCGATGTGACTGTCGGAGTCTATTTTCCCTTGAGCGATTTACCGGCAATCCTCCGGCACCTTACTGAAGCCGTTTGAGGTGCCATTGCCGCGGAGTCGATACCGACGGCCGCCCAGAGCGGCTCTTGATAGTGTTGCCCCCATTCTTTGCCGTAATGGTCAAAGGCCGTTTTCGGCGTGTCTCCTAGCAACTCAGCCAGCGTCTCGATCGAACAGCCAGCCCCATCGTTCCAATAACCCGAAAGCATGCGGTGCGCGAACGTGTGGCGGCAGGTGTAACAGGAATATCGGGAGCGGACGGCGTCTTGATCCCAGCCCAATGTACGCTTGATGGCCCGAAAGCGCACGCCGCCTGTTACCTTTTTCCAGGGGTTGCCTTGGAGGTTGCGAAACAGCGCCAGACCGCTGCGCGGCGGTGCGCTTTTCATTAAGTTACGAGTCAGCTTGGCGACTTCCGGCCGCACCGGAATCTTGCGGGTCTTCTTGGTCTTCGACGAAAAGACGCGCCACATCATGCCCCGTGGCGTTTCCTCGACGTGGTCGGCCGTCAATTTGGCCAATTCGCAAAAAGGCCGCAGGCCGGTGTAAAGTGCCGCAAACAGGAAGTCGCGAGATGCTTTGTCGGTCGCCGCGTAAATCGCTTGCTCATCATCGGGCGAAATCGATTGCAGTCGAGGCCGCGAAGGTGGTTTTTTTAGTCCTCTGAGCGGATTGCGAATGCCGTGCTCGTTCTCGGCATGATTGAACGCCGCCAGCACGATCGTAATTGCGTTGCGGCGCGTTACGGGTGAACGCCAAGTCGGGTGACTATCGACCCAATCGCTCACGTAGCCCCGTTTGAGTTCCGAAACCGGCACCGCGCCGCAGTACCGACACAATTCGTTGAGATAGCGAACAACTCCCTTTTCGTGTTCGGGATCCATTCGGCCTGCGGCGACAGCCTGCTCTCGACGATGGAAACCTGCGAACTGGTGGTCCCTTCGTTTTTGTTGCAGCAATGGGTGGTTTGATTGGAGTCCAAGGAAACGGATGAGTTTCCGCTACACCCAGTTCAGAAACACCTGGTCGACGAAGGCTGTGTTGTCGCCGCCTAATGGATCGAGACCCAACAGCTCAATCGTGTGGGCGCCGGAGCCAACGGCGAAGGTTGCCGAATCGTACTCGGCGTAGCTCGTGCCTGACGGGGTGATGGTGCTGACCGGCGCGCCGTCGACCAGCACCTCGACGGTCTGATTCGAGGGGCCGATGGCCCGCTGCGCGGCCTCGAGCGAAATCGAATAGGTGCCGCCCGCCAACACGACCGACTGGCTCAGCGAGCCGGTGATTTGAATGAAGGCCGCCTGGCTGCCTTGCGGGGCGTTGGGATTTTCTGCTGTGAAACTGCTGCCGTTGCCCGTTACGCCTGCGAATCCACTGAACGTCCACGGCGAACCTGTAGGATCGTACTGATAGGCTGCCGCTCCAGAACCGAGCGACGGCGCCTCGAAGCCGGGATCGAGCGGCTGGTTCGGCTGCGCGATGACGATCGACACCTGATCGATCAAGGCCGTGTTATCGCCGCCTTGCGGATCGAGGCCCAGGATCTCGATCGTGTGGCTGCCGGCAGTCACCGTGAAGGTGGTCGTCGTATACAACGCATAACTGGTGCTGGTGGGTGTGATGCTGCTGACCGGAGCGCCATCGACTAGTATTTCGACCGTCTGGTTCGAAGGGCCGGCAGCGCGCTGCGCCGCGTCGAGTGAGATCGAATACGTGCCGGCCGCCAGCGTGACCGATTGGCTGGCCGAGCCGGTGATTTGAATGAACGCTACCTGGTTGCCTTGCGGCGCGTTGGGATTGTTGGCCGTGAAGCCGCTGCCGTTGCCGGCCACGCCCGCATCGCCGCTGAACGTCCAGGCCGAACCCGTTGCGTTGTACTGGTAGGCCGAAGGGCCCGCAAATGGGCTCTCAAATCCCGCGTCGAGCGGTTGATTGGCCGTGACGTTCTGCACGGAAACCTCGTCGATCAAGGCCGTATTGTCACCGCCCAAAGGATCGAGGCCCTGGAACGTCAGCGTGTGGCTCCCCCCCGTGCCGATCACGAAACTGCCGCTGGTGTATGAAGCGTAGCTCGTGCCCGTCGGGTTGATGCTGCTGACGAGCTGCCCGTCGACGAAAACTTGAATCGTCTGGTTCGAGGGGCCGATGCCGCGCTGCGCGGCCAGCAGGTTCACATCATAGATGCCTGGCGCGATGGTGAACGATTGGCTTATCGAGCCGGTCATTTGAATGAAGGCCACCTGGCTGCCCTGCGGTGCATTGGGATTGTCGGCCGTGAAGCTGCTCGCGTTGCCGGTCAACCCCGCATACCCGCTGAACGTCCAAGCCGAGCCGGTCGGATCGTACTTGTACGCTGTCGTACCCGAGCCCTCGGACGGCGTCTCGAAGCCCGGATCGGTCGGCTGGTTCGCCTGCACAGCCACGAACGACACCTCGTCAACCAAGGCCGTGTTGTCGCCGCCTTGCGGGTCGAGGCCCAGGATCTCGATCGTGTGCGCACCGGCCGCCTCGAAGAACGTGCCGGTCGTAAAGGCCGAGTAACTGGTGCCGCTGGGCGTAATGGTGCCCACGAGTGCATCGTCGACCAGGATCTCAATCGTCTGATTCGACGGGCCGATGGCGCGCTGGGCCGCTTCCAGCGAGATCGAATAGGTGCCGCCGGTGAGCGTGACCGATTGGCTGGCCGAACCGGTGATTTGAATGAACGCTACCTGGTTGCCTTGCGGCGCGTTGGGGTTGCCCGTCGTGTAGCCGCTGTTGTTGCTGGCCACACCCGCATCGCCACTGAACGTCCAGGGCGAACCGGTCGGATCGATCTGGTACGTGCCCGAACTCAGGACGGGGATTTCAAATCCAGTATCGGCTGGCTGGTTCAGTGCGCCGGCTTGAACGGTGACGGCATCGACCAAAGCCGTGTTGTCGCCACCGTGCGGGTCAAGACCCAGAATCTCGACCGTGTGCGAGCCGGCCGTGACGTTGAACGTTGGGGTCGTATACAGCGCGTAACTGTTGGTGGGCGTGAACGTCGCGATTGCCACCCCGTCGATCAGAACCTCGATTGTCTGCCCTGCCTGCGGGATGTCCGTGCGCTGGGCCGCGTCGAGCGAAACCGAATACGTGCCGGCGGCGAAGGTGAACGACTGGCTGGCCGAGCCAGTGATCTGAATGAACGCCGCCTGAGTGCCTTGCGGCGCGGTGGGGCCGCCGCTCGTAAAGGAGCTGCCGTTGCCGGCCACGCCGGCGAATCCGCTGAACGTCCAGGGCGTGCCCGTCGGATTGTACTGGTACGCTGCTTGGCCCGTGCCTTCGGCAGGAAGCTCAAAGCCCGGATCGGTCGGCTGGTTCGGCGGGTTGCCTTGGATTGAAACGGCATCGACCAAGGCCGTGTTATCGCCCCCCTGCGGATCCGTCCCCAGGAACTCAACCGTATGCGCGCCGGCCGTGACGTTGAACGTCGGCGTCGTAAACAGCGTGTAGCTGGTGCCGCTGGGGGTGAAGGTGCCCACGAGCGTGCTATCGACCAGCACCTCGAATGTCTGATTCGAGGGACCGATAGCGCGTTGCGCCGCATCGAACGAGATCGAATACGTGCCGGTTGCAAACGTCACCGATTGACTGGCCGAACCGGTGATTTGCAGGAATGCCACCTGGTTGCCTTGCGGAGCGTTGGGATTGCCCTGCGTGAAGGCGCTGTTGTTGTTGGCCACGCCCGCATACCCACTGAACGTCCACGGCGAACCGGTCGGATTGTACTGGTACGCCCCCGTCGCCAGGGCCGGCAATTCAAAGCCAGGGTCGTTAACGGTTGGATTATTGGCAACCACGGTGAAGCTGCCGGAAGTGGCCGAGGTCAGCCCCGCCGAGGTGACCGTCAGAGTGTAGCCGCTGCCGGGATTGTTCAAGTTCAACCCTGAGAAACTGGCCACGCCGCCGGTGGCGGTAGCAGTGAGCGTTCCGCCCAAAGTGCTACCGCCCGGATTGGCCAACAGCGCGACGGTTTCGCTGCCGCTGAAGCCCGTGGCCACATTGTTGTAGGCGTCTTCGGCCGTGACGGTCAGCCCGAACCCGCTGCCGGCCGCGACCGTTGACGGGGGCTGGCTGGTGATGATCAGTTGCGTGGCCGCGCCGGGCGCGACGGAAATGGCGCTGCTCGTCGCCGAAATTGTGGCCGTTGAATCCGTAGCCGTAATCGATTGCGTGTCGGCCGTATCGAGCGTGGCCGTGACCGTGGCCTTGCCGCCTGCGAACGACGTGGAGGAGAACGTGGCACCGCCCAAGCTATCGGCCAGCGTGACCGAGTCGCTGAACCCAGTGACGACGTTGTTGAACTGATCCTCGGCCGTGATCGTGGTGCTCGTCGTGCTACCGGCCGAAAGGCTTGTGGGCGTGGCCGAGACCAGCAGCTTGCTGGCGGCGGCTGACGTAACGGTGACCGGGCCGCTGGTGCCGGAGATCGTGGCCGACGAATCGGTAGCCGTGATCGATTGCGTGGCGGCTTTGTCCAACGTGGCCGTGATCGTGGCTTTGCCGCCCGTGAACGAAATGGCCGCGAAGCTAGCGCCGCCCAGGTTGTCGGAGAGCGTCACCGAATCGCTGAAACCAGTGACGATGTTGTTGTACTGATCCTCGGCCGTGATGGCGAGGCTGGTCGTCTGGCCAGCCGAAAGATTGGTGGGCGAAGCCGACAATAGCAGCTTGCTTGCCACCGCCGGCGTCACCGTGACCGGGCCACTTGTGCCGGAGATCGTGGCCGACGAATCGGTGGCCGTGATTGTTTGCGTGCCGGCTCTGTCCAGCGTGGCTGTGGCCGTGGCCACGCCGCCCGTGAACGAAACGGCCGAGAAGCTGGCGCCACCCAAACTATCGGACAGCGCGACGGAATCGCTGAAGCCGGTGACGACGTTGTTGAACTGGTCCTCGGCCGTGATTGTGGCTCTGGTCGTCTGGCCCGCCGAGAGGCTGCTGGGCGTAGCAGACACCAGCAGCTTGCTGGCCACGGCCGGTGTGACGGAGACCGAATTGCTCGTGCCGGAAATCGTGGCGGTCGAATCCGTGGCTGTGATCGTTTGCATGCCGGCCTTGTCCAGCGTGGCGGTGAAGGTCGCCACGCCCGCGCTGGAGAACGTTCTGGCGGTGTAGCTTTCGCCGCCTAAGCCGTCTGAGAGCGTGATGGTGTCGCCGGCGACTCCGTTGCCGTATCGGTCCTCGACCGTGATGGTGACGCTGGTCGTGCTGCCGGCCGAGAAGCTGCTGGGCGAAGCCGACACTAGCAACTGGCTAGCCACGGCCGGGGTGACCTTGATCGAGTTGCTGGTGGCGGAAATAGTAGCCGCCTGATCGCTGGCCGTGATGCTTTGCATGCCAGCCGTATCGAGCGTGGCCGTGACCGTGGCCACGCCGCCGATGAACGAGACCACGGGATTGGCCGAGAAGCTCGCTCCGCCCAGCGAATCGGTGAGCGTGACCGAGTCGCTGAAGCCCGTGACGAGGTTGTTGTACTGGTCCTCGGCGGTGATCGCGAGGCTGACCGTGCCGCCGGCGGTGGTGCTGGCGCCGGGCGGCGATAACTCGACCACCTTGTTGTTAACCTCGCTGGCCACGAACAGGTTGCCGCTCGCGTCGAAGGCCAGACGGGTGGGATAGTTGAGGCTGGGCGAGTATGTGGTGCTGGCCGTAGTGCTCCCCGGCGCGAACACCTCGACCGTGTTGTTGTGCGTATTGGCCACGTACAGGTTGCCGCTGGAGTCGAAGGCCAGGGCGTCGGGCTCGGTCACACCGGCTGAGTACGTGGCGCTGGGCGTGGTGCTCCCTGGTGCGAACTTCTCCACGGTATTGCCGAAATAATTGGCCACGTACAGGTTGCCGCTGGAGTCGAAGGCCAGGGCGTCGGGCTCGGTCACACCGGCTGAGTACGTGGCGGTGGGCGTGGTGCTCCCCGGCGCGAACTCCTCCACATTGCTGCTGTCATAATTGGCCACGTACAGGTTGCCGCTGGAGTCGAAGGCCAGGGCCTCGGGCGTCTGACCGACCGCGTACTTAGCGCTGGGCGTGGTGCTCCCCGGTGCAAATTCCTCCACGGTGTGGTTGTGAGAATTTGCCACGTACAGGTTGCCGCTGACGTCGATGGCCAGGGCGTCGGGCCCGGACACGCCGGCCGTGTACGTGGCACTGGCCGTGGTGCTGCCCGGCGCGAACTTCTCCACGGTGCTGTTGCCATCGTTGGCCACGTACAGGTCACCGCTGGAGTCGATGGCCAGGGCGTAGGGGAAGGACACACCTGCGGAGTATGTGGCGCTGGCCGTGGTGCTGCCCGGCGCGAACCTCTCCACTGTGTTGTTTCCAAAGTTGGCCACGTACAGGTTGCCACTGGAGTCGAAGGCCAGGGCGTAGGGCTCGGACACACCGGCGGCGTACGTGGCGCTGGTGTTGAGCGTGCCGCTTCCGCCGGACGAAGCCGCCACCAATAGCTTGCTGGCCGCCGCCGGCGTGACTGTGACTGGGCTGCTGGTGCCGGAGATCGTGGCCGACGAGTCGTTGGCCGTGACGGTCTGCGCTCCGGCTTTGTCGAGCGTGGCGGTTACCGTGGCCACGGCACCAGTGAACGATACGGCGGAGAAGCTCGCGCCGCTCGAACTGTCGGAGAGCATGACCGAGTCGCTGAAGCCGGTGATGACGTTATTGTACTGGTCCTCGGCCGTGATCGTGACGCTGGTCGTGCCGCCCGCCGACAGGCTCGTCGGCGAGGCCGAGACCAGCAGCTTGCTGGCCGCCGCCGGCGTGACCGTGATCGGGCTGCTGCTGCCGGAGATCGTGGCCGACGCATCGCTGGCTGTGATCGTTTGCGTGCCGGCCGCGTCCAGCGTGGCCGTTACCGTGGCCATCCCACCCGTGAACGAAACGGCCGAGAAACTCGCGCCGCCCAAACTATCGGAAAGCGTCACCGAATCACTGAAACTGGTGACGACGTTGTTCGACGCATCTTCTGCCGTGATCGTGACGCTGGTCGTGCTCCCGGCCGAAAGACTGGCCGGGGATGCCGAGATGATCAACTGACTGGCCGAGCCCTGCACGACCGGCGAAACCGAGATCGAGTTGCTCGTGCCAGAGACGCTCAACGTGGGATCGTTGGCCGTAATGGTTTGCGTGCCGGCCGTGTCGAGCGTAGCTGTAACCGTGGCCACGCCGCCCGTGAACGAGACCACGGGATTGGCCGATAAGCTCGCGCCACCCAGACTGTCGGAAAGCGTGACCGAATCACTGTAGCCGGTGGCGACGTTGTTGTATGCGTCCTCGGCCGTGATCGTAATGCTCGTCGTGCTGCCAGGCGTGAGCGTACTGGGCGAAGCCGAAATGAGCAGCTTGCCGGCCGCGGCTGGTGAAATCGAAATCGAGTTGCTGGTGCCGGAGAGCGTGGCTGCGTGATCGGTGGCCGTAATCGCCTGGGTGCCGGCCGTGGTCGGCGCGGCTGTGACCGAAGCTACGCCACCAGAGAACGTGACGGCGCCGAAGCTCGCGCCGCCCAAACTGTCGGAGAGCGTCACGGCGTCGCTGAAACTGGTGGCGATGTTGCCATAGGCATCTTCGGCCGTGATGACAACGCTGGTTGCCGCGCCCGCGGTGAGATTACCGGTCGGCGAGAACTTGGTTACCGTGCCGTTGGAAACGTTCGACACGAACAGGTCGCCGCTGGAGTCGAAGACCAGGTCGTCTGCACCGGTGCTGGATCCGTTGGAGTACGTGACGCTGGCCGTGGTACTGCCCGGCGCAAATTCCTCGACGGTGTTGTTGCTATAGTTGGCCACGTACAGGTCGCTGGCGGCGTCAAACGCCAGATTGGATGGGCTGGACAGGCCGGCCGTGTAGGTGGCCAGCAGCGAAGTGCTTCCCGCCGCGAACTCTGCGACCGTATTGTTGCTGCCATTGTCCACGTACAAGTTGCCGTTGGGTCCGAAGACCAGGTCGTCGGCGCCCGATATGCCGGTAGAGTACGTGGCGAGGAGCGTAGTGGTGCCGGCCGCGAACTCTTCGATCGTATTGTCAGCCGAGGGGTAGCCGTGATTGGCCACGTACAGGTTGCCGCTGGAGTCGAAGGCCAGGGCGTAAGGGTGGTTCAAATCGGTGGTGTACGTGGCCAGGAGCGTGGTGGTTCCGGCTTTGTACTCTTTCACCTGGCTGCTGCCCCAAACGACCACATACAGGTTGTCGCTCGAATCGAAGGCCAGGGCGTAGGGGCTGGGGCCGACGGAGTATGTGTTCAGGAGCAAGGTTCTACCCGCTGCGAACTCCTCGACCGTCTGGCTGTTAAAGTTGCTGACGTACAGGTTGCCGTTGGGGTCGAAGGCTAGCGCGTAGGGGCCGTTGGCGGGGTAGGTAGCGACGAGCGTGCCGCTGCCGGCCGCGAACTCTTCGACCGTGGTGCCCCCGTTGTTGGCCACGTACAGGTTGCCACTGGAGTCAACGGCGATTTGGTAGGGATAACTGATGCCTGAGGAGAAGGTAGCGCTGGCGGTGAGCGGGGTTTGAGTGAACACCGACAGTGTGCTGGCCGCCGCGGGCGCGACCGAGATCAGATTACTGACGCCGGATATCCTAGCCGACGGATCGAGGGCCGTGATGAATTGCGTGCCCGCCTTGTCAAGCGTGGCCGTAACCGTGGCCACGCCACCGGTGAACGTCGTCGGCAGGGCACCCAGGCTGTCGAAGAGCGTGACCGAGTCGGTGTTGTTCACGATGACGTTGCTGGATGCGTCTTCGGCCGTGACGGTGACACTGAAAGTGCTGCCGGCCGACACAGCCGATGGGGAAGCGCTGACGACGAGTTTCGAGACCGCGACAGGACTGACGGTGACCGCGTTGGACGTGGCGGCCGCCACGCTGCCGCTGGTGGCGTCGGTGGCCGTGATCGTATGCGAGCCGAGCTGGTTCAAAGTCGCCGTGACCGTGGCCAGGCCACTATTGAACGTCACGCTACCGAACATCGCGCCGCCGATCGAATCGGCCAGGGTGACGGAATCGGTGAAGCCTGTGGCGACATTGTTGAATCGGTCTTCGGCCGTAATCGTGACGCTGGTGGTGCCGCTGGCCGAGAGGGTCGAGATGCTGGCCGGAAGCACGGAGACCAGCAAGTGGCTGGCCGCCACCGGCGCTGACCGAGATCGAATTGCTGGCGCCAGAGACCCCGGCCGACGAATCGTTGGCCGTAATGGTTTGCGTGCCCGCCCGATCAAGCGTGGCGGTGACCGTCGCAACGCCGCCAGTGAACGATATGGCCGAGAAGCTCGCTCCGCCCAGGCTGTCGGAGAGCACCACCGAGTCCGTGGGACTTAAAATGACATCGTTGTACGCGTCTTTGGCGGTGATCGTGACGTTGGCGGTGCCGCCGGCCGTAATGCTGCCGGGCGACACCGACACGAGCAACTGCGCGATCGGCGGGGTGTATTCGTAGATCCCGCTGCTGGCGACGTTGGTAGTGCCTGTCTCGCCCGTGAAGGTGTTGGAACTGGCAGTGACCGTGCTGTCGTCAGCGAACAGAGCGGGGCCAGCGCCTGAGCCGCTGGTGGCGCCGCTGCCGCCAGCGGCCACGTTGCCCGAGAACGTGTCGCCGGTCAGGGTGATCGAGCCGCCGACGGCGAAGATCCCGCCTCCCAGGCCGCCGCCGCCGCCGCCATCGCCGGCACGCGAGTTGTGGGCTGTGGCGTAATAGCCGCTAGAGGAGTTGGCACCAGTTTGTACGAATGAGTAGTGTGTGGTTCTGCTGCCGGCGCCGCCCGCGCCGCCGAAACCGCCGGTGCTGCCGCCATTGCCGCCGCCGTATTCGGCGCCGCCACCGCCACCACCACCGCCCAGCCCGCCCTTGCCGCCATGATTGCTGTTGCCGCCGCCGGCGCCGCCACCTCCGAAGCCGCCGATGCCGCCGGCGCCAGAGCCACCGCCGCCGCCCCCGCCGAAGCCGCCGAGGCCGCCGCTGGTCGCCCCATGCACACCGCCGCCGCTAGCTCCCATGGAGCTCGTGCCCAGGCCACCTCCGCCTCCGCCCGCAGATCCGGAGCCGCTCGGCGCGGCCCCCGCGCCCCCCTGAGCCGTGTTGTTGGTGAACGTACAGCCGAGCGCGGTGAAGCTCCCCCCGTTATCGAAGACCGCTCCGCCCAGGCCGGCCCCGCCGCCACCGCCGCCGCCGTCAGAGGAACCAGGGCCCCCCGCTCCACCTTGGGCCAAACCGTTTTCGAGCGTCAGGTTGTCCAGTGTCAGCGCATCGCCGCTGGCGATTGCAAACATCCGCACCGAGTTGCTACCCGAGATCACCACGCCAGAACTGGCGCCATTGATCGTGAGGCTGCTGGTGCTGTTGCCGCTATTGTTGATGTAAAAGGCCGTGGGGCCGAAGCCGAACTGGGTCGCAGCCGCGTTGGCATTGCCGCTGCCGAGCGAGATCGTGTTACCCGTCGGGCCCGTCAAGCTGTTGGCGAACGTAATCGTGTTCGAACCGCCCGATGCCAAGGCCAGCGAGATTTCAGCGGCCAGGCTCCCCGGCCCGCTGGTGGCGTCGCTCGTGACCACGAAACCGGGTGCCGCGGCCGGCGAAACAGAAATCGTGCTGCTGGTGCCGGAGATGGTGGCCGACGAATCCGTGGCCGTGATGGTTTGCGAGCCGGCTGTATCGAGTATGGCCGTGACCGTGGCTATGCCGCTGGTGAATGTTACCGCGGCGAAACTCGCGCCACTCAAGCTGTCGGAGAGCGTGACCGAATCGCTGAAGCTGGTGGCAATGTTGTTGTACTGATCCTCGGCCGTGATCGTCACGCCGGTCGTGCTGCCGGCCGAGAGACTGCTGGGCGCAGCCGAAACCAGCAGCTTGCTCGCTGCTATCGGCGCGATCGTGAACGAATTGCTCGTACCGGTGATTGTGGCCGACGAATCATTGGCCGTGATGGTTTGCGCGCACGGCCTTGTCGAATGTGGCCGCAACCGTGGCGCTGCCGCCGGTGAACGAGACCACGGGATTCGGCGAGAAGCTCGCCCCGGCCAAACTGTCAGAGAGTGTCACCGAGTCGCTGAAGTTAGTGATGACATTGCCGTACGGATCCTCGGCCGTAATGAAGACGCTCGTCGTGCTCCCCGCCGGGAAGCTCGTGGGCGTGGCGTAGCGCTCGGCGTAAACACCGTAGTCGCTGCCGTCCTGGCCGGGGCTTTGCCAGGCCACGACGAAATCACCGGTCGAATCCAGGGCCACGGACGGCGCGGATTGATTATTCGCCGTGTTGTTGACCTGCAATGCGCCCCCCTGGGCGGTGCCGCCGGCGGCGTAGCGCTGAGCATAGATGCCACTGCCGTAGCCGTCCCGCCAGGCGATGACGAAGTCGCCCGCGGGATCGATGGCTACGGATGAATTCCCCAGAGTCACGTTGGAGCTGACGACCGTGATCTCGCCATCCTCAGGGATGCCGCTTGCCTGGTACTCTTGCGCATAGACGTTGTAATCGCTGGAGTACGCGTTGAACTCGTTCGCGGTGATGACGAAATCGCCCTGCGGATCCATGGCCACGGATGGGTTCCATGGAACCCCCGTGGCGATGAAGACTGGAATCTTGCCTCCCTCGGGAGCGCCGCTCGGCTGGTACTCTTGCGCGTAGCTGTTGTAATCGCTAGAGGACTCGTTGAACTCGGAGCTGGTGATGATGAAATCCCCCTGGGAATCCATGGCCACCGCGGGGTTTGATACACCGGCACTAACCTGGAACGGGCTCGCTTGGGGCGTGCCGCTGGCGTTGTATTGCCGGGCATAGATGCCATAGGCGCCGACACCGCCTGCGCCATGCCAGGCGACGACGAAATCCCCCTCGGAATCCATGGCCGCCGCCGGCGCTGACTGATTATTTCCCGTGAAAGTATTGACCAGGAACTGGCTCGCCTCCAGGGCCACGCCGCTTGCGTTGTAAAGCCGGGCGTAAATGCCGTAGTTACTGCCGTTATTGCCGACGCCCTGCCAGGCGACGACGAAATCCCCCTGGGAATCCATGGCCACCGTGGGAGCAAACTGGTTGCCGCTTGTGTACGTATTGACTTCGAGCTCGCTCCCCTGGGCGGCGCCCGACGCGTTGTAGCGCTGGGCATAGATGTCCCAGTCGCTGCTTCCCTCGCCGAAACTCTGCCAGACGACGACGTAATCGCCGGCCGTGTCGCTGGCGACTTTGGGAGACTGCTGATTTCCGGTGGTGTACGTATTGACTTGGAACTCGCTGCCGGCAACGGGAGCCGCCAGCGCCACGGACACCGCCACGCGGCCGAACGCCGCCGGACTCACCGTGATCGGGCCGCTCGTGCCGGAGACGGCGGCCGTGGGGTCGGTGGCCGTGATGGATTGCGATCCGGCCGAGTCCAACGTGGCGGTCACCGTGGCCACGCCACCCGTAAATGTCACGGCCGAGTAGCTCGCGCCGCCGAGCGAGTCCAACAATTCAATGGAATCGCTGAAGTTGACGGCGACTTCGCCGTACTGATCTTCGGCCGTGATGGTGACACTGGTCGTGTTGCCGGCCGTGAGGCTGGTATTCGAAACGGACAGAAGGAACTGCGCAACCGGGTTGTATTGGTAGAAGCCAGTGTTGGGAATGCTGGAGGTGCCACTGTTGCCGCTGAAGGTATTGGAGCTAGCCGTGAGGAGAGAGTTCAGGGCAAACAGGGCGCCGCCTAAGCCCGAGCCAGAGTTGAGGGTGCCCTCGGCACCGCTGCCGCCGGCAGCCGTGTTGGAAGTGAAGGTGTCGCCTGTGAGGGTGAGCGTTCCCGCCTTGCTGAAGATTCCGCCCCCCAAGCCGGCGCCACCACCGCCTCCGGGGTCGGAGCCGGCACCGCCGGCACCGGCGGCGAAGCCGCCGTCGCCGCCAGGGCGTCCGGCGGTGCCGCGAGCGAGTCCGCCGCCGCCGCCGCCACCACCGAAGCCTCCGGCGCCACCGGCGCCAGCGGTGGGACCGCTATTAAAATAACCACCGCCGCCACCGCCACCGCCGCCGAACCCGCCCGCGCCACCGTTCTCGCCGTGTCCGACATTGGTATCGCCGCCGCCGCCGCCGCCGCCGAACCCTCCATCGGCGCCGCCACCGCCGCCGTCGAAGCCGTTGCTCTGACTCGGCGCGTCGCCGTCGCCGCCGTTAACGCCGCCGCCAATGCCTCCGACACGGACCGCCAATCCCCCGTTCTCGTTGCTGCCGCCCGCGGAATTCGCGCCGAGGCCACCCCCACCGCCCCCTGGTTGTCCATTGCTTCCGGCTGCCAGGGCACCGCCGCCACCCTGGGCCGTGTTGTTGATGAAAGTACACCCGACGGCCGTGAAGTTACCGCCGTCGTTGTATACAGCTCCGCCCAGGCCCGCCCCGCCGCCACCGCCGCCGCCAGATACGTCTATATTGTCGCCCGCGTTGCCCCCCGCGCCCCCCTGCGCAAGCCGCCAGCGACTGTCAGGTTCTCCAAGGTCAGCGCATCGGCGCCGGCGACGACAAACAGCCGCATGCTGCCGCTGCCGCTGACCACCACGCCTGGAGCATTGGCGCCGTTGATCGTGATATTGGTGCCGCTGGCGCCATTGATGAAAAAAGCCGTGGGGCCGTAGGCCGAGTTGCCGCTGGCCGGCGAGATTGTGTCGCCCACTAGCCCGCTGGCAAACGTGATCGTGGCGGCTTGGTCGTTGGCCGCGAGGGCTGCAGAAATTTCTGCGGCCAGGCTGCCGGCGCCGCTCGCCAAACTGCTAGTGACCACATAGCTGCTCAGCACAATCCGCGGTTCCAGCGGCTCGAGTTCCAGCCGCGTGTTATGCCGCGACCGCCGCTGCGACGCGTCGCCCCACCGCGCGCGATTCGCCTGGCGCGTCTCACGACGTTGCGATGCAAACCAGGTCAAGAATCGGGAGAAGAAAGATGGCATTATGAACCTCGGTTAGAATTCAAGCAGTACGCGGCAAGCAGAGGGTAGAAGCCAGTGTTCACGTCTTCGGCGAGCGATGCGGCTCTTCGTATTCGCCATGCGCTTCACCGCAATGCTTGTGCGCCCGATGATCCAGCGCGCAGCAGGCCATGGCGAATCTGGCAAACCGGGCGGCGATTTGGGGTCGCAGCGCGACGGCCCGCGCGGTGCGAGTACCAGATCCGGTGAAGGCGTCAATCACGAACACGCCCCTGAGCCAGGAAACAGGAGGCAACAGGGGTGGATGCAATGGGGAGGCGAACTGCTGGCAGTCTGCGGGCCACGCAACTATACGTGGCACACCTAAGGTAGCCCGCAACGCTGCAGTGGGTCGAGGGGGGATTGGTAGTAGGACGAAGCAGCTGCACGGCGACGCAATGACGGGGTTAACTTCTCGCGCTTTCAAAGCGCAGGGCTAACCTCAGCGGCATCGTTGACGCCAAGGCGAATCAGGGGGGGACATCGCCTACACTAAATACCGACATCTATCCGGTCAAGCCCTTGGCCGAAAAACAGCCCGTTTTCGCGGTAAAAGTTGGTCCCAGGCCCGCGCTCGAGGCCTGAATACAAGGATCAATTATTGTTTCAAATGATTTCGGAACTACTAATCCGGCGCATAACCGAGCGGGTGACACCAGCAACCCGCGTAGAATCTCTCGCTCGCGCATCGACCTTGCGTACATGAGCCCGACGCGCCAGCGAGGGAATCGAACCAGAGGCTTCCTCGCTGGCACGTCGGGCTTGTGTTCGTAAGCAGGGGTTGAAGTCTTCGCGGCTTCAAACACGGATCTGCCGTAGCGAAGAGCGGCAGACGCAACGCCCGAGCGAGATTATCATGTCCGGGAGCATGTCTACTGCCGACCCACGCTTCCAGTTCGCCGTCGATCGTTTTCGAGCCCAAGCCTTCGACGAAGCCGAACGCGCCTGCCGCGATTTGCTCGCCTCGCTTCCGGACGACGGCGATACGTTGCACTTGCTGGGAATGATCCTTTGCCAATCGGAGCGCACCAGCGAAGGACTCACAGGCTCGGCCGGGCAATGCAAATCCGGCCCGATGATGCGTTGCTGGCCAACAACCTGGGCGAGGCGTTGCGCCGGCAACAACAATTCGCCGAGGCCGTGGGGTGCTTCCAGCCGCCGGAGAACTAGCTCCCGGCTTCGCCGAGCCGCATTACAACCTGGGCGTCACTTTGCGGGCGCTGGGCCAAACAGCCGATGCCCTGGTCGCGTTTCGCCGGTCCATCGAGCTGCGCCCCGACTACGCACGGGCGCATTTTAATCTGGGCCTCACCCTGGAGGATCGAGATGAACTCGATGCGGCCTTGGACGCCTACCGGCAAGCCGTGCGTCACGAGCCACGGTCTGCCGCGGCGCATACGAAACTCGGTCAAACGCTAGCGCAATTAAGCTGCGACGACGAAGCGCTGGAGAGCTTTCGACGGGCCGTGGCCCTTGCGTCTCAGGATGCGGAAGTTCATGGACACCTGGCGGCCGCCCTGATGAAAGCCGGCCTGTTCGTCGAGGCGCAATCGCACTACCGCCGCGCCGCCAGTCAGGATCCCGAGCGGGCCCGGTGGCAGTTGGGCCTAGCCGATGCCCTGCGCCGCGCGAGACTTGAAGTCTGCCGAAGCGGCCTATCGCGAGGCTTTGCGTCTCGAGCCAACACTGGCGGCCGCCGAGCACGGACTGGGCGTACTTGCTCTGCAAGCCGGCCAATATCGCCAGGCCGCCGAGCAATTCGCGCGGACGCTGGCTCTGGAGCCGAACAATGAATCGGCGCAGCACAATGCGGCGCTCGCGCTCGAAAACTGCGGGCGGATTGAACCGGCTCGGGCTATCTACCGACGGCTGAGCCAGGCTGCGCCGGCGGACGAATTGTTGCGGCTGCACGCGGAAACGTTGTCTCCAATGTTCCCACGCGACAATGCTGAAATCGACGCCTATCGCGCCGGGTGTTCGAAGTGGTCGACGAGTATCCGGCGGGCCGGCTGCGGCTACCGCTGCGTGAAGTGCCGTTCGCCCGTTGTCATGCGCCGTTTCCCTGGCTATTCCAGGGCCGCGACGATCGTGAGTTGAGGGCCCGTTGGGCGGCGATGTTTGCCGATTGCTTTCCTGACGGTGCTCCGCGCCGCAACGCGGGCCTACCGCGAGTCGGCTTCGTCGTCACCGCCGGCCACGAGAACATCTTCCTCCGTACCCTGCGCGGCATCCTCGAACGCTGGCCGAAGCAAAGATTTCGTCTGACTATCGTTTGCAGCGGACCAGCAGGCCAGCGGCAGTTGCGGGCCGGCTTGAGCCAGGCCGACGTCGACTTCCTGCCGCTGCCGGCGCGTTTCGACCGGGCCATCGATTGCCTGCGCGACGCCCGCTTCGATCTACTGTATTACTGGGAAGTCGGCACGGACGCCATCAACTATTTCTTGCCCTTTTGCCGACTGGCGCCGGTTCAGTGCACCAGTTGGGGCCGGCCCGTGACGTCCGGAATTCCACGGATGGATTATTACCTCTCCGCGAAGCCCATGGAGCAGGCCGAAGCTCAAGCACATTACACCGAGACGTTGATCCAGTTGGACAGCCTGCCGACCTGTTACGCCCGGCCGCCGGCGCCGGCGAAGCCGCTGCCGCGCGAGGCCTGGGGCTTGCGCCCGACCAGCACGTGTATTTCTGCGCCCAGACACTGCTCAAGGTGCATCCCGATTTCGATGCGCTGGTGGCGACGATTCTGCGCCGCGACCCAGCCGGGGTGGCGGTCTTTGTTGCAGGTCGGTATAGCGATCGGGCCGAAGTGCTTCGCCAGCGCTGGCAGCAGACGCTACCCGACGTGAACGACCGGTTGATCGTCCTTGCCAATCTGAACGAGCACGATTATCTCAGCTTAATGTGCGCAGCCGACGTCTCGCTGGATACGTTGCACTTCTGCGGCGCGAATACGACGTACGACGCTATGGCGGCCGGCACCCCGGTCGTGACCTTACCGGGGACTTGGCAGCGAGCTCGTTACACGCTGGCCGTCTACCAGCAGATGAACATTCTGGATTGCATAGCTGAATCGGCGGACCATTATATCGAGCTAGCCCTTCGGTTGACTGCCGAGCCCGAGTGGCGGCGCGAGCTGAGCCGCCGGATCGTCAATGCCAGTCCTGTTCTATTCAATCAGCAATCGCCTGCCGCGGAATTGGCCGATTGTTTTGAGCACTTGCTGGGCATGGCGGACGACGCACGCTCGGGTGGCAGCCGACGTTGACTTGATGAGAGTGGCCCGCATGAACGACAACGCCAAATAGCCCAGGAACAGATAATCGTCGGGCAACTTGTCGTTGGGGATGTTGTCGACGATACGTTCCAACACCTGGCCGTCGCAGGTTGCCTGGAGCGAATGCAGTTGCGCCGGCTGAGTTCGCGGCTCGCTGGCGCGTCGAAGGTTTCCAGGCAAGCCTGTATGTCGTTGGGCAGTCCCAGCACCATGGGAACGGACTCGAAGCCCTGCCGGGCAAGGCTCAATTCGCCGGCCCCAAAGACCTGCGAATGGCTGGCGAGTACCTGCTCGGCGAACGTGGTGCCGGAACGCGGCAAACCGAAGACGAAAACCGGCAGCCCATGACTAAAAAAGGTTCCTTTTGCGGGAATAGCCAGCAGATAGGGCCTGCACCCCAAGAGTCGCGTCCCGGCGTTCCCAAGAACTCATCTCGGTAATCAAAGCACCGTATCGCCGTGAAATCGGCGACGTTTGGGAATGGTTGGCGGCGGGGCTAAGCTGCCACAACAAGTAGGTTCCGCGCCCAAATTGGGTCTTGTCCCAGCCCTTGGAAGAACGGCAGGACAGCCGGGCGTGCTGCCACCCAAGAGCATTGCGCCGCACAGAGTGCTACCCGCAGCGCCGTTGCGCTGCTTCATCTAAAGTTCCACTCCAGTTCGGACATCTATATCAGGGAGATTTTGACCATGACCCGACGTTTCGAGTTCATCGGCCGCAATGCTGCGAAATGCTGGACCATCGCCGTGGCTGACACACATGTCGACGTTCGCTACGGCCGGTTGGGAACTTATGGCCAAGTGTTAACGAAGTCGTTTCCCGACGCCGCGGCGGCGCAGAAGCACGCCGACAAACTGATCGCCGGCAAACTGGGCAAGGGGTATCGCGAGACCGCTACGGCTTGCATGAAGTCAGTCCGTTCCGGATGTGCTATGCCGTCCAATGGCGGCCCAGAGCGGCTCCTGGTAATGCTGCCCCCACTCCTTGCCGTAGTGGTCGAAGGCGACCTTGGGCGTGTCGCCGATCATTTCGGCCAAGATCTCAATCGAACAACCGGCGCCGTGGTTCCAGTAGCCCGACAACATGCGATGCGCAAACGTGTGACGACAGCTGTAGGTCGAATAACGAGCGCGCGCATCGTCTCCGCTCCAGCCGAGTTTGCGTTTGATCCTCAAGAAGCGACCGACGCCGGTGACTTTCTTCCACGGCTTACCCTGGGCATTGCGAAACACCGGCAAGCCGCTCCCCTTCGGCGCCGTTTGCATCAATTTGCGAGTCAATTCTGCGACCTCCGGTCGGACCGGGATCTTGCGAGTTTTCTTGGTCTTCGAAGAAAAGACTCGCCACATCATGCCCCGTGGCGTTTCCTCGACGTGCTCGGCCGTCAATTTGGCCAATTCGCAAAACGGCCGCAGGCCGGTGTGAATCGCCGCAAACAGGAAGTCGCGAAATGCTTTGTCGGTCGCCGCGTAAATCGCTTGCTCATCTTCGGGCGAAATCGATTGCAGTCGAGGCCGCGAAGGTGGCTTCTTCAGCCCTTTGAGCGGATTGCGAATGCCGTGCTCGTTCTGGGCATGATTGAACGCCGCCAGCACGATCGTAATCGCGTTGCGGCGCGTTACGGGCGAACGCCAAGTCGGGTGACTATCGACCCAACCGCTCACGTAGCCTCGTTTGAGTTCCGAAACCGGCAGCGCACCGCAGTACCGACACAATTCATTGAGATAGCGAATCACGCCCTTTCGATGCTCCGGATGCATCCGGCCGGCGGCGACAGCCTGCTCGCAATGCACGAGATACTCCGAGCAGACGCGAGCCACCAACCACGTATCGCCGGTCTTCGGCTGCGTCGTCGTGATCTCGGTAGTCGGCGCCAAGCCCCTGCTTCAATCGCACCCGCGCCAGCGCCAGTTGAGCCGCCTGCTTGTTCTTCGGCCCGCGAATGCGTTTGCCTTGGTCGTCAAGCAGCGGCTCACGCCGCTTTGTTCCGCCGGGCGTGTAATACCAGCAATCGGTTTGCTTCCAATACCAAGCCGAACCATGCCGTTGTCGTCGTTGGGTGTCGTTTTCGGCCACGATCAATTCCTTGATGCGCGCTTCAGCGGGCCTTCTTGCGCCGCAGCGATTGCGAAGGCTTGCTCGAAACGCTCGTCGACTTTGTTTTGGTCTTCGCTTTGACGCCGATGGCCGCCCACAGCGGTTCGGCATAACTCTTGGACCACTCTTTTCCATAATGCTGATAGGCGACGGTCGGCGTGTCACCAATCAGTTCGGCCAACGTTTCGATCGAGCAGCCGACGCCGCCGTTCCAGAAACCCGACAGCATGCGATGGACGTACGTGTGGCGGCAGCTGTACGAACTGAACTTGCTCTTTACCGGATGGAGATCCCAACCGAGCTTCTTCTTGATCGTCAAGAAGCGAACGACGCCGGTCATTCGCTTCCAGGGCTGATCTTGCGTGTTCCGAAACAGTGGTTTGCCGGAACCTTTGGGTGCTGTCGCCATCAACCGACGCACAAGTGTCGCCACGGCTGCCTGCACCGGAATCTTGCGAGTCTTCTTCGTCTTCGAGGAGTAAACCCGCCACATCATGCCCCGTTCGCCGATCTCAACATGATCCGCCGTGATCTGGGCCAATTCGCAAAATGGCCGCAGGCCGGTATGGATCGCCGCGAAGAGGAAGTTACGGAAGCATTCTTCCGTTGCGTCGTAGAGCGCCTGTTCATCCTCCGGCGAGAGTGATTGCAATCGCGGCTGCGACTGCGGTTTTTTCAAGCCCTTGAGCGGATTCGGAACGTCGAACAGTTCCTCGGCCCGGTTGAAGGCCGCCAAGACGATCGCCAGCACACTGCGGTGCGTGGCCGGTGACTGCCAACCGGCGTGCCCGTCGATCCAAGTCTGAATGTGGCCCTTCTTGAGTTCGGCAACCGGCAGCGCCCCGCAGTAGCCGCACAAATCATTCAAAAACGCGACCGCTCCGGTTCGATGACCGGGACTCATCGAACCGGCGGCCACGCTCCGCTCGCAGTATTCGCAGGTATTCGGAGCAGATCCGGGCCACAAGCCATTCTTGGTCGAAGGCTGGGCCAATCGCCTGCATCTCGCCCGTTAGCTTGGCTCGAGCCAAGGCATGTTCTGCAATCTCTTGGTTCTCACGGCCGCGGATGCGTTCACCGTTCTCGTCGAACAAGGCCAACCGTTTCTTGCTGCCCGGCAGGGTGTAATACCAGCAGTCGGTCTGCTTCCAATGCCAAGCAGAGCCGTGCGCGTTGCGTCGTTGTTTGTGAGGTCGTCCCATGCCTTGATTTCGCGGAAAAAGTTGACCCGTCTGGCTGGAGTGCGGATAATGATGCCTTGACTGCCGCCGGAAATCCCCAGCCGGTCGTTCCGTGCCCCGTGAGGTCGTTTATGCATTTGCCGCCCAAGCCGGGCCATTCTTCGCTCCTCGATTTTTTACTGGGCAACTTATTACTACGTAGGATTACTTCACTCCTTATTGTAGTGCTATGCTCTTCTCAATCATTATGCCCCGTATTTGCCGACGATTTGGCTGATAAACATCGCAGGCCGAATGTCGTACTAATACTTGCCGATGATCTCGGCTATTCAGACCTTGGTTGTTATGGTGGCGAGATCGCCACGCCGAATCTCGATGCCCTGGCTGCCGGCGGACTGCGTTTTACGCAGTTCTACAACACGGCCCGCTGCTGGCCTTCGCGCGGAGCCGTGATGACCGGCTATTACGCCCAGCAAATCCATCGCGATACGATGCCCGGTTTGCCGGGCGGCGCAAAGGCGCACGACCTAAATGGGCGCCGCTATTGTCCACGATGCTCAAGCCGCTTGGTTATCGGGCTTATCACTCGGGCAAGTGGCACATTGATGGATTGCCGTTGGAGAACGGTTTTGATCATTCCTTCGATATTGGGGGCGGACAGAACAGCTACTTCAAGGCCGGTGGGTCGACCATGGATGGAAAGCCGGTCGAGCAGACGGACGACTACTACGCAACGACGGTCGCCGCCGACCACGCCATTCAATGCCTGCAAGAGCACGCCGAGAAGTATGCCGATCAGCCGTTCTTTCATTACCTTTGCTTCATCGCACCGCATTTCCCGTTGCATGCGCTCCCCGCGGATATTGCCAGGTATCGCGATGCGTATCGCCGGGGATGGAACGCCGTCGCGCAGCAGCGGCATGCGCGGATGATGAAAACCGGCATCGTGCATCACGCGCTTCCTCAAATGGAACGTCTGGTGGGACCGCCCTATGATTTTCCCGACGCACTGGTAAAGCTGGGGGCGGGCGAAATCAACCGCCCGTTGCCGTGGACGGAGCTCTCCGACGAGCAGCGCGAGTTCCAGGCGACGAAGATGTCCATCCACGCTGCCATGGTGGATCGGATGGACCAGGAAATTGGCCGGGTGGTCGAACAACTGAGGAAGATGAACGCGCTGGACAACACGCTCATTCTCTTTGCATCTGATAACGGGGCAAGCGCGGAAATTATGGTTCGCGGCGACGGCCACGATCGCAGCGCTCCGCCGGGTTCGGCCGCGATGTTCCTCTGTCTCGGTCCCGGCTGGTCGAGCGCCGCGAACACCCCCTTGCGCCGGCACAAGACCTGGGTCCACGAGGGTGGCATCAGCACGCCGCTGATTGCGCACTGGCCCGCCGGCATCGCGGCGCGCGGTGAGCTTCGCCACAATCCTGCTCACTTGATCGACATCGTTCCGACGGTGCTCGAGTTGGTGGGCGGCCAGAAGCCGGCGACCGTCGAGGGTCAGCTCGTTCCGCCGCCGCCCGGCAAGAGTCTGGCACGCGTGTTCCAGCAGGATAATACGCTCTCGCGCGATTATCTTTGGTGGCTACACGAAGGCAACCGAGCGCTGCGTGTGGGCGATTGGAAGATCGTCGCCGCCGGTGAAAAGGCTCCCTGGGAACTCTACGACCTCACCAACGACCGCGGCGAGTCGAATAACCTGGCCGACAAATATCCCGAGAAGGTCAGTTCGCTCGCCGCCGTTTGGGAGCAGCATACGGAGGCAACCCGCGCGCTGGCGTTGAAGGATTTGCCCGCGGGTGCGAAATCGTCAACCGCGCCGAAAAAGAACGCGAAGAAGAGGGCCCAGTAAGCCCAGTAGGGTGCTCTGCGAGCACCGAAAATGAGCCGGCCTCACCCCGTTTGGTCAGTCGGCAATGCCCGGCCTTCGTCGGCGTATATTTCCACGACCGCGTCGAAGGCGTCGCGTCCATTGGCATGCGCTTCCTCCAGGGTATCGCTCTCGGTGATCAGTTCGGGCAGAACAGGCGACGGGACGGTATAACCGCCTTCGGGCTGCGGGGCAAACACGAGCGGGATGCGATAGAGCACGCTTTCATTCCTCCGGCAGCCACTTCTTCAATGACAATGTGCCATTATAGTTAGCGTACAAAAAGACTCCGTCTTCGGTTTCAGCGTCGTGCCGAGATGTTGCTGGCTTTGAGACCGGTGCATGGGCTTATTTTCCCTGCAGCCGTGCCAGGAACTCCCTTGCTGCCTGCGCGGGATCGGCCGAATTACAGACGGCGCCCGAAACCGCCACTCGCCTTGCGCCGGCGGCCAGAACCTCGCCTAGATTTTCCTGCGTAATCCCGCCGATGGCGAAGAAGGGAAGTCCAATCTCCCGGCTCACGGAGCGTATCAGTTCCAGGCCGGGAAATTCGACAAAGTTCTTGGTATGCGATGGAAAGGTGGGGCCGACGCCGATGTAGTTCGCCCCGTCGAGCACCGCCTGCTGGGCCTGCGCCAGCGAATGCGTCGATACGCCGACGAGCGCTTCGGGACCGACAATCGAGCGAGCTTCCTTGACGCTCAATTCTTCCTGGCCCACGTGTACGCCGTCGGCCCGCACCAGCGCCGCGATATTGGCGCGGTCGTTGATGATCGCCAGCGTGGAACTTCCCTGCGTTAACTCGCGCAGCACGTGAGCCCGCTCAATCAGCTCGCGATCCGAATGCCGCTTGTCGCGCAGTTGCAGCACGTGAACCCCGGCGCCGACGAGCGTCCGTACTAGTTCGGCAAAGGATTCGTTGCTGGAGCGGCCGTCAACGAGCACGTACAGCCTCGCGGCCGCCAGGTGTTCGCGGCTCCAGTGGGCGGCCTCGACAGCCCGTTCGAGCGTGTACACGCGATAGCGCAATTTCTCCAGGTGGACGGCGGCTGTCGGGTCGACAATCTTGCCGTACTCTTCCAGACTGCGAAAGGCCTCTTCGATGCGTTTGAAGTTAGCCGCCACGACGTCGGCCACGTCCACTCGCGATTGTTCCGAGGGCGTCGTGATCGAGGTACCGACATCGGCCAGTGTGTCGCGGCTGGCGACCAGGCCGGCTGCGTAGAACGGTTGCAATACTTCGGCCAATTCGTGCCGCAGCCGTTTGACCAGTTCGGTCAGATGGCGGTCGTCCCAGCCGAATCGCAGAAAATCTTCGACGACGCGCAGCCCCTCACGAGCCCGATTGGCCGAGGCGTCGAGAATTCGCAGCACGGCCACCCGCTGCTGCGGACTCGCCCGGGACGTCGCTTGTTTCTCGCCCGTCACGTCGCGGTCCGGCTCAGCGCTTCTCAAGGGCACGACTTTGCGCTTTACGATTTCAGGTTCCTCTTCCTCATCGTCCCGCTCGATGACGGCCACCGAACTGGGCGTCTGGCCGTAAAGCCGATGGATTTCGGCTTCGAGCTGCTCTACGGCGACTCCCCGAGTGGCCAGCCAGTCCGAAACGTCGTCGCCCGAGGCCGCCAGACCCAGCAGCAGGTGCTCGGTCGCCAGTACCAACGGTCGGGGGTAGTCAATCAGCCGGTCCTGGGCTGTCGCCAGCGCCACCGAAAGGGCAGGCGAGAAATTCCGAGCCCGAACCGCGTCCTCGCTGGTGTATTGCAGGTCTTCCCAGCGCGTTTCGACCGCGGCACGATCGATCCCAGCCGCGGCGAGCATCACGGCCGCCCGGCATTCCGCCTCGGCCAGCAGGCCCAGCAGCAATTCGGGTGGACCGAGCCGGCCTCGATCGCCGGGCGCCTTCCAGGCCGATGCGGCCAGCAAGGCCCTTTCCGCAGCGGGTGTAAATTGCAGTGCCATATTGGTTTAGTTTTGCACAACTTGAACTGGCTCGCAATTCGGGGCTGGCCCAGAAAGAAGCCGGCCCAGAGAGAGATGAACAAATCCATGGGTTCACGCCCATGGCTCGGAACTGCCTGCTGCGCACCGCCCGTTTCCTCTTGTCTCGACTTTAGCGGGCAAAACAGCTACGGTGTCGGCACCAGATTCGGGCAACAATCTGGAATACGCCGGGTTTAGGATCGGGCGGATGGAGCTAAACCCAAGCCGGACTTCTGTTTGCCTTGATCCAGTGGGATCTAGGGGTTAGAATTCCGCAGCTTCGCACCCGGACGCTCTTTTTTGCGCCGGGGGAGACGGAAACCAACAGCGAGAAACAAGGATGGGTGTTGGCCGCTGGGCAGTAGGTATGTGGCCTGGTTTACCCCAGTTATGGCGGCGTGGCGATTGGTCTGCCCTGGCGCTGGCCTTGGGTTTTGCCCTGCTGTTGAATCTGGTGCTGCTCACGACCTTCGTTTGGACCGAGTTGGTCGTCCCCAGCGTCGCCGTGATCGCCTGGTCTGTCGTCGCTGGCTTCTGGCTGGTGTCGTTTGTGGGCTTTTTGCGGACCGGCATCGGGCACGCCAACTCGGCAGCTGCTCAGGAGGACTTGTTTCCTACGGCCATCGCGGAATACTTAAAGGGGAACTGGTACGATGTGGAGCAGATTTGCCAGCGGCTGCTGCGGCGCAACGACCATGATGTCGATGCTCAGCTCCTGTTGGCAACGGCCTGCCGCCACACCGTCCGGTACGACGAAGCCCAGCGGCGACTCGAACATTTAGCCACGCTCGATGCCGCTGGCAAATGGGCTTGGGAGATACGCGACGAGTTCGATCGCTTGCATGCCGCCCGGCAGGCGGTTTCGGCAGGAGTGCCTGTCTCAGCCGCAGTGCGCGGCTCGGACACGGCGGAACAATCGTTAGAAACGGATGCGGAACTTCGCGACGCCGCCTGAGAATCGCGTTTTCCGAGGGCTAGAGTTGATTGTCATCTTAACCAAGCGTGAACAAAACGACAGTATCGGGCGTATAACTAACCCGGAAAAGTAATCTCTAGCATCCAGACGCCAACAACTACTGGTGAGCCGGCAATCAGCCGCTTGCTACACGCCGACGAGCCAAACACGGAGAATTTGGTATGTACGAACGATTTACCGACCGCGCCCGCAAGGTCATGCAACTGGCCAACCAGGAAGCGCAGCGGTTCAACCACGAATACATTGGCACCGAGCACGTGCTGCTGGGCCTGATCAAAGAAGGGAGCGGCGTTGCAGCCAACGTGCTCAAGAACCTCGACGTCGATCTGCGCAAGATTCGCCTCGAGGTCGAAAAGCTCGTCCAGAGCGGCCCCGACATGGTCACCATGGGCAAGCTGCCCCAGACGCCCCGGGCCAAGAAGGTCATCGAATACTCGATGGAAGAGGCCCGCAACCTGAACCACAACTACGTCGGCACCGAGCACATCCTGCTCGGCCTGCTGCGCGAGCAGGAAGGCGTGGCCGCGCAGGTGCTGATGAACCTGGGCCTGAAGCTGGAAGAAGTCCGCGAAGAGGTGCTGAACCTGCTGGGCCACGGCATCGAAGGGAGCGAAGGGGGCGAACGCAACCCGGCCGCCGGCGCAGCCGCCACCGGCGAAGCCGAAGAGCGCCAAGAGCAAAACCCCGGCGCTCGATAGCTTCGGCCGCGACCTGACCGAGTTGGCCCGGCAAGGCAAGCTTGATCCGGTCATCGGCCGCGAAAAGGAAATCGAACGGGCCATCCAGATTCTCTGCCGCCGCACGAAGAACAACCCCGTGCTGCTGGGCGAAGCCGGCGTTGGCAAGACGGCCATCGTCGAAGGTTTTGCTCAGCGCGTGGTCGACGGCGAAGTGCCCGAATTGCTGGCCGATCGCCGCATCGTGGTCTTGGACCTGGCGATGATGGTTGCCGGCACCAAGTACCGCGGTCAGTTCGAAGAACGCATCAAGGCGGTCATGAACGAAGTTCGCCGAGCGAAGAACACCATCCTGTTCATCGACGAGCTGCACACGCTGGTCGGAGCCGGCGGCGCCGAGGGCGCCATCGACGCTTCGAACGTGCTTGAAGCCGGCCTTGGCCCGTGGCGAGATTCAGTGCATCGGCGCCACGACCTTGGACGAGTACCGCAAGTACATCGAGAAGGACAGTGCCCTGGACCGCCGCTTCCAGTTGGTGATGGTCGAACCGTCGACCAAGTCGGAAACGGTCGAAATCCTCAAGGGTTTGCGCGATCGGTACGAATCGCATCATCGCGTGCAGATCACCGACGACGCCCTGGCGGCCGCCGTCGAGCTGTCGAGCCGCTACATCACGGCCCGCTGCTTGCCGGACAAGGCCATCGACGTCATCGATGAGGCCGGCGCCCGCGTGCGTCTGAAGGCCATGACCCGTCCGCCCGATCTGAAGGAAATCGACGAAGAAGTCGAGCACCTGAACAAGGAAAAGGAAGAGGCCGTCGCCAACCAGGACTTCGAAAAGGCGGCCAGCCTCCGCGATCAGGCCGACAAGCTCAAGAAGAAGAAGCAGACGATCACCCGCGAATGGCGCGAGAAGAGCCGCGAAGCCGACGGCATCGTCGACGAGGAAGTGATTGCCGAAGTGGTCTCCAAGATGACCGGCATCCCGCTCACGCGGATGACCACGGAAGACTCCCTGCGCCTGATGGCACATGGAGAAGGACCTGCACAACCGCGTCATCAGCCAGGACGAGGCCGATCAAGAGCATTTCCAAGGCCGTACGCCGCAGCCGCAGCGGATTGAAAGATCCGAAGCGGCCCACCGGCTGCTTCATCTTTGCCGGGCCCACGGGCGTCGGCAAGACGCTGCTGGCCAAGGCTCTGGCCGAGTTCATGTTCGGCGACGACGAAGCGCTGATCCAGATCGACATGAGCGAGTACATGGAGAAGCACAACGTCAGCCGGTTGATCGGCGCTCCGCCGGGCTACGTCGGCTTCGAAGAAGGCGGGCAGCTCACCGAGAAGATCCGCCGCCGGCCGTATGCCGTCGTGCTGTTGGACGAAATCGAAAAGGCCCACCCCGACGTCTTCAACATGCTGTTGCAGGTGATGGAAGAAGGCCGCTTGACCGACAGCTTCGGTCGCAACGTCGACTTCCGCAACACGATCGTCATCATGACGACCAACGCGGGAGCCGAAGCGATCAAGAACGAAAGCTCGTTCGGCTTCCAGAAGCCCGACGACGACGCTTCGTACGACAACATGAAGGCTCGCGTGCAGGAACGGATCGAGAAGGTGTTCCGGCCCGAGTTCCTCAACCGCGTTGACGACGTGATCGTGTTCCGACACTTGAATGTCGAGGATCTGAAGGAAGTGATCGACCTGGAACTGAGCAAGGTTCGCGAACGCCTCGGCGAGCGCGGCCTGAAGCTGCTTCTGACCGACGAGGCCAAGAAGTACCTGATCAAGAAGGGCTCGAACACCGACTTCGGCGCTCGTCCGCTACGCCGGGCCATCGAGAACTACGTCGAGGATCCGCTCTCCGAGGAACTGCTCAAGGGCGAGTTCCAAGGCAAGGACACGATCCTGGTCGAAGTCAAAAAGGTCGGCGAGCAGCGGCAGTTGGTGTTCGAAGGCACCGTCGGCGGCGAGTTCCGGTGGTAGCCACCGCAGCAACAGCCACGAGCAGCGATGCCGGCTCACCGACCGAAGAATAGTCGGTTCAATGCTGAACTTAGCCGCACCGAGCCCCGGGCGTCAGCCCGGGGATCAGTGCAACCAATCATTATCCGCTGCCTCCGGGGAACGACCCTGGAGGCAGCGGTTTTTTTTGCGCCCGGCTTGGTTCAAATTCAGGTGGACCAGAGGCGACATGGAAACAACCGGGGCAGGCCGGAACGCAGGAAAGATTGGCCGGAAATAAACGCGAATGCACGGAAATCGAAGAGCGGCAGCAGCGGTGTCGAGCTGCCAAGACAACTCAAATTAAACCAAACTGCATCCCATTCGCGTGCATTCGCGTTTATTTCCGGCCCCGTCGCTTTGCCACTCCCTCAGTTGTGCGTGGACCCGGTGTTTCCCAACTCGAAACATGGATCCGCCCTGCGCCCAATCCCATGCTTGTTTACCGCTCCATTTGGGGGCGGCTATAATCAATGGCTCCCTTTCAGGTGACCGGGAAACCCTCGTGGCTATTGCCCTCGAAATTGTCGTCAAGCAACTCGCCGACTCAGGCATCGTTGCGCCCGGCAAGCTCGAAAACTTCGTGCCGCCCAAGGCGCATCCGAAAGACGCCGAAGAACTCGTCACGGAACTCGTCAAGAATAATCATCTGACCGCGTTCCAGGCTCAACAGGTCGGCATGGGCAAGGCCAAAGCCCTGATCCTGGGCAACTACACGATCCTCGACAAGATCGGCGCGGTGGCATGGGGCAGGTGTTCAAGGCCGAGCATCGACGGATGCACCGCATCGTGGCGATCAAGATGCTGCCACCGGCCATGACGAAAGATGCTGTGGCCCTCGCACGCTTTGAGCGAGAGGTCAAGGCGGCGGCGAAGCTCAGTCACTCCGAACATCGTCGCCGCCTACGATGCGGACGAGGCTAATGGCGTCCACTTCCTGGTCATGGAATACGTAGAGGGCAAAGACCTGTCAGCCCTCGTCAAGAGGAACGGGCCTTTTCCGGTAAGCAAAGCCGTCAACTACGTCCTGCAAGCCGCCAAGGGTCTGGAGTTCGCCCACGGCGAAGGCGTCGTCCATCGAGACATCAAGCCCGCCAACTTGCTGCTGGACAAGAAGGGCGTGGTCAAGATCCTCGACATGGGCTTGGCTCGGATCGAAGCAGTGGGCGACGTTGCTACTCAGGCTGAACTCACGGGAACCGGCACGATTATGGGCACGGTCGATTACATGGCTCCCGAACAAGGACTCAGCACGAAGCACGCCGATGCACGGGCCGACATCTATAGCCTCGGTTGTACCTTGCACTACTTGCTCATCGGCAAGCCGGCCTACGGCGGCGAGACCGTAGCTGCGAAGCTCGTGGCTCATCATAATCAGCCCATTCCCGATCTACGCCAACTGCGTGATGACGTTCCCAAACAACTGCAAGCCGCCTTTCGCAAGATGGTGGCAAAGAAGATGGAAGACCGCTATCAGACCATGACCGAAGTTGTTGCCGATCTGGAGAAATGCCAATCGTCATTGGTGAGTGCTTCTGCGAGCGAAGTGACTTCGGTGTGGCAGTCTTCGGCTGATGATGAGTCGAACGCCGTACAAGGGCGATCCGTAGCCGCTGGGAAACGTCCGCCCTGGAAGAATCCCAAGGTGCTCGTGGCGGCTGGTGCGGCAGGGCTCGTAGCATTGCTACTTGGCATATGGGTCATCATCAAGGATGACAAAATCAAGGATGACAAAGAAGACGAGGTTGCCCGAGTTCTGATGCTTGAGGACGGCTCGGTCGAGATGAAAGCGCAGGGGTCGAGCAACCTCGCCGGCACACCCAAGCCACTCGTCGCCCCCTTCGACGCCAAACAAGCACACGCTGGACAAGCAGCCTGGGCCAAGCATCTGGGAACGAAGGTCGAGACGATCAACAGCGTCGGGATTCGGCTGACGTTGATCCCGCCCGGCGAGTTCCTGATGGGGAGCACGCCCGAGCAAGTCGCCATCGGTCGAAAGATGGGTGAAGATGACAAGTTCAAGCCGCTTGACGCCTACTTTCTGCGACTCCTCGAAGAAATGCCGCAACACAAGGTCACGATCACCGAGCCGTTCTTGATGGGTAACACCGAAGTCACGGTGGCGCAGTTCCGCAAGTTCGTCGAGGCAACCAAGTACGTCACCGAGGCCGAGAAGTTTGGCTTCGGCAATAGCGGCGACAAGACCAGCGACAAGGCCAAAGAGGCCGACAAAGGCATGAACTGGAGATCGCCGGGCTACGTGATAGTCGACGACACGCCGGTCACGCAAGTCACTTGGAATGACGCCTGCGCCTGTTGTGCGTGGCTCAGCGAGCAGGAGCAGCGACGACCTTGGTATCGGCCCGATGGAAATGGTGGCTGGTTAGTCGCTGCCCATGCTGATGGCTACCGGCTGCCGACCGAAGCAGAATGGGAGTATGCCTGCCGAGCCGGTACGACCACGCAATACTCATTTGGCGACGACAAATCGCAGTCTGAGCAATATGGCTGGTCCTACAACAACGCTCCTGGTAAGGCACAGCCAGTGGCGCTCAAGCGTCCGAATCCGTTCGGATTGTTCGATATGCACGGCAATGCTTACGAATGGTGCCAGGATTGGCACGACGGCAAGTGGTATGAAAAGAGTTCGCCGAGCGACCCAATCGGCCCGTCCTCTGGTTCCGCCCGTGTGTTTCGTGGCGGCGTCTGGAGCTATGGCGCTTCTGTCTGCCGCAGTGCGTATCGCCCCAACAACACGCCGTCGTACCGTACTAGCCACAACGGCTTTCGATGCGTTCGAGTGCTCGATGCTTCGGCGGACTCACAACTTGCCACGAGCACAACGCCGCAGCCAATTGCTTCGGCCACATCTGGTAGTGGTCAGTCGAACCAACCTTGGAACACGCCGGCGTTTCAAGCCTGGGTGAAAGCCACTCAAGCCCTGCCCGCCGAGAAGCAGGTGGAGGCCGTCAGCAAGAAGTTGCAGGAACTCAATCCTGGGTTTGATGGGAAAGTCACGCACAAGACCGAGAATGGGGCGGTCACACAGTTAAATTTTACGTCCGACAAAGTGGCCGATGTTTCGCCAGTACGGGCATTGGCTGGATTGAAGTTGCTCTACTGCAATAGCAGCATTGCCGCTAAAGGCAAGCTGTTCGACCTGTCCCCCCTGCACGGGATGAAGCTGACCGGAGTCTTTCTTTCCGGCACACTTGTACTGGACTTGTCGCCCCTGCAAGGGATGCCGCTGACTGGTATTGTTTGCAGCCACACGAAAATCTCCGACCTATCGCCGATGCGAGCGATGCCTCTGGCCAGCCTGATTTGCCACAATACTCTAGTGTCGGACTTATCACCCTTGCAAGATTGCAGAACCCTTGCTTCTCTGAACATCGCAAACACCAAAGTCACCGCCGCCCAGGTCGCCGCCCTGCAAAAAGCCCTACCCAACTGCAAGATCGAGTGGGATGATCCGGCCAAGCCGAAGACGCCTGAGCCTGCCGCTTCCGGCACGAAGTAGATCGCACGCCCAGGAAACGAAGGGGGGGCCGGAAATGAACGCGAATCCACGGAAATAAGCGGCAGTAGGTTACGATCGATCGGATGGACCGCGGCCGATCGCGTCGGCGAGCCGTTTGCGGCTCTTTCCATTCGCGTCCATTCACGTGTATTTCCGGCCCCTCTCCTCGTTCTTATTGCCGGTCCAGTGCGTCAGCCGAGTAGGTCAGGCACTCCGTGCCTGACTTGCGCCGCGAGCCAGCTTCGATTGTCAGGCACGGAGTGCCGGACCTACGCGTTCCTATACCGCGCAGAGCGCGTTGGCTAGCGCCTGCAAGAATGTTTCCACGTCGCGCATCGTGTTGTAGCCGTGCAAGGCCACGCGCAACCGTCCTGCGTGGTGCATGACGTGGATGTTGCGGGCGTGCATCGCGTGAAAGAGTTGCTCGGCGGCCGGATGACGAAAGGCCAGGATGCCGGCCAGTTGCGCGGGGTGGCGCGGCGAGAGCATTTCTACCGGCAATTCGACCAGCCCGGCCAGGCAGGCTTCGACCAGCGGCCGGGCCGCCCGGTCGATCGCCGCTACTCCGACGCCGTGCAGATACGCCAGCGCCGCTTCGATCGCATACACGGCCGGGAAGTTCGGCATGCCGACCGCAAAACTGGCCGCCCCCGGCTTGACCTTCGCGGGGACATGAAAGCGATCGGGACCGAAGGCGTCTTCCAGGTTGAACCAGCCGCCGGCCGGCGCGGTCCACTCGCTTGCCCGTGCCGAGGGGACGCCGACGAGGCCGCCGCCGTGGCTGGCCAGGATCCATTTGTGCGTGCTGCTGACGATCAGGTCGGCGCCCGCGAGTTCCAGCGGAATTCGGCCCAAGGCCTGCGTCACGTCGACGCTCACCAGCGCCGGCGAATGGCGCTGGACCAGTTCCACGAGCGGCGGCAGGTCGAGCCGAAAGCCGTTGAAGAAGCTGACCAGCGATACGGCCACCAATCGCGTGCGCGGGGACAACAGCGGCTGCAAATCTTCCAGATGCAATGCGCCAGAGCGCGATCGCCACAACCGCACAGTGGCCGGGCTCGATGCTTGCAGCCAGGGCGAAGTGCCGGCCGGGTAGTCGAGATCATTGATGACGATTTCGTCGCCCGGCTGAGTGCGCAGGGCCATGGCCGCCAGGTTGTAGGCCTCGGACGAGCAGGAGCAGATGCCGATTTCGGAGGGAGTGAGCCCGTAGAACTCGGCCACCAAAGTCTTGGCCCGCTCCAGGACGGCAAAATGCCGTTCGCGCCCGTCCATCCCCAACAGCTTGTCGCGAAAGTACTGCTCGAGCGCCCGGCCGACTTCCAAGGGCGGAATGCCCTCGGCCGCCGTGTTGAGATAGACCATCTCCGCCAGCGTAGGAAACGAACGCTTGCGCTCCGCCTCGGTCAGCATCGTACGGGTTCTCTGTTTCTCAGAGTCAGCAGTCCCAAGTTCTCTGGATGACAAACGGAGGGGAACGCTAATCTTCACTAATCTTCGCTAATTCCGATTAGTGTCGATCAGCGGCGATTAGTGTTCCTTCATCCGAGGCTCAAACTTGAAACGACATAGGCTATTCATTTCTTCACCTCCTCAAGCTTGGTCGGCTCAAACTTGATGGGCGCTGCCGAGATTTCGACGGCTTGCCCGCGGAGATTCCGTTCGAAGAATTCTAGTTTCCGGTGCATGATTTCACGATTGTTGCCAAAACCGTGCGGACCTCCCTCGATGCGCACGAACGTCACCGGAGCCCCGGCCTTTTCCAGTGCGGCAGCCAGCGATTCGCCCTGTGCAAAGGGAACAGCCTTGTCGTCGGTGCCGTGCGCGATCAAGAACGGCGGGTCGTCTTTCGAGACCCAAGTGATGGGCGATGCAGCCCGGGCTTCGGCTTCGTGCTCGGCCGGCAATCCGCCGAAGAGCTTGACGATGGCATTCTTGGCCCCTGCGCCCGGCTGGTCGAGATAGTGCAGGAAATCGCTGGGGCCGCAATAATCAACGACGCATTGCACGCGGCTCGAATAGCCCGGACTGCCATTCTCCCCCTCCAGCTCTTTGACGTCCCCGGAAGTGCCCAGCAGGGCGACCAGGTGTCCGCCGGCCGAACCACCGAACACGCCGATCTTATTCGGGTCGATCTTGTACTTGTCGGCATTCGCTCGAAGCCAGCGAATGGCCGCTTTGCAATCGTGAATCTGAGCCGGCCAGATCGCTTCGTCCGTCAAACGGTAGCCGATCGTGACGCCGATATAATTGCCGGTTGCCGCGAAGCTGGACATCGACACGCGGCCGCCCTCTTTGCTGCCATGCTGCCAGCCGCCGCCGTGAATGAGCGCGATGACCGGCAGGATTTTATCCACCTGATCCTTGGGCCGCAGCAGGTCGAGCTTCAGACTGCGCTCGCCGGCCCGGCCGTATTCGATATCGGCTTCCAGAATCACCGATCCAGGCGGCTTGAACGGCGCCGCCGCTTTCTCCTGAGCCTGTACTTTCAGTGCCGCCGCAACGGCCAGGAATAACATCATCCACAAGATTCGCTTCATCGGTTCCTCGTCCTATTTTCACGGGGGAGTTGGCGTTTTGTCGGTTGCCTGAAGCCGGGCTTTGTTCGCCGGCCATTTGTCGCTGGGCAATGCTTCCCAAACGCGGAGATTGCGGAAGCTGGCAGATCGATCCACGCCCGTTACGGCGTAGCTGATGAACTCTTTCTCAGCGCCGATGCAGGCGTGCGCGCCGGCAATGCTGCGTCCATCGATGGTGGCGACCATTTCGTCCCCGCGGAATTCGACGAGCACGGCCTTCCATTCTTCTGGTTGGATTGGCAATTTGATGGCGCCGAAGGGCTCGGGCTTGTCCGGCCCTTCGTGGTCGCGATCGTCTTTTTGGGCGCTAAAACCGTCCTTGTCGATATTCACTCGGCTAATATGCTCCGACGCTCCGCTGATGACCATGAAGACCGCCCTGCGGCAATTGCCGAGTTGCACCTCGAACTGCACCACCGCGTCCTTGAACCGCAGCCGGTAACTGGCCCGCGCGCTATGGTGATCTGCTTCCAGTTGCGTGCCCTTCAACTCGGCACCCACAAACTCCCACTTGCCGGGCTTCAGCCTCCAGCCAGTTTGCAAGTTTGCGAATGCGCTGGTGTTGGAGACTTCGGTTGGTTTGGAAAAATCTTCGCTCAGCAGCAGCTTGCGGCGGACAGTCATCTGCGTTTCTGGTTCGGCGGACCAGGCCGAGGATGCGAACATGCTAACACCGATCAATACAGCGATCCAGCGCATGGCTTGAGTGCTCCTGCCAGAAGACGAATCAATAATCGCGGAAGGGCCCGCGAGGTTCCGAGGCGTCCATCTCGCGGCGCCACGACTCGAATCGGGCTTTGAGCTGCGCGGCCAATTCGGGACGTTCCTTTGAAAGGTCGTGCTTTTCGCCGTCGGCCTGAGACAGATCGAAAACGCCATTCACTTTGTCCGACTCAACCCACTTGAAGTTCCCTACGCGGCAGGCCTTGTTCTCGCGTTCGTGCCAGAACATCTCTTTGCGCGGCGACGCTTCCTTTCCGGCCAGAATCGGCAGCATGTCGAATCCGTCGAGCACGACGCCCTGCGGCGGCGGCACGCCCGCGGCGGCCAACAGCGTGGGAAAGATCTCCAGCGACGTGACGAACTCATTGTTCACCGTGCCCGACGGCAACCGCCCCGGCCAGCGGGCAATCGAACACACCCGCACGCCGCTTTCGTCGAGCCGGCGCAGGCGTCCGTTGTCGGAGAAGAAGATCACCAGCGTATTGTCGGCCAGTTTCAAGGCGTCGAGCAGGTCGAGGATCTTGCCGATCGATTCGTCCATCCGCGTGAGACAGGCATAGCGGGCCCGCTTCTTGGGGTCTGTGTTCGGATACAGGGCCAGCGTTTCTTCGGGGGCCTGCGCGCCGGCATGATCGAAGCCGGCCGAACCGTGACAAGCATTGAACGGCAAATACAGAAAGAACGGCCGCTCGCGATGGGCCGTAATGAATTCGAGTGCCTCGCGGCAAAACAGATCGGTCGCGTAGCCGTCTTCCTTGATCCGGTCGTTGTTGCGGAACAGCGAGGGGACGCCATACCGCTCGTGCGTCCAGTAGTCGATGCCCGTGTTGGCGAAGCCATAGAAGAAGTCGAAGCCGCGCTGCAGCGGCAAAAACCGCCGGGCTCGTCCGCTGTCCCATTTACCGATCACGCCGCACGAATAGCCGGCCTGCTTCAGCGGCTGGGCAATCACCGTTTCGCGGACGTCGAGGCCCAGCGTCATCTCGGGGCTGATGGCGTACTCAACCTCCGTGAGTCGGCGGCCATATTCGGCCGCATCATCGTTGCGGATCATGTCGTATAGCCCATTGCGACGCGGGTATCGGCCCGTCAGGATGGCCCCGCGCGAGGGCGTGCAAATCGAGGCCGCGTCGCAGAACTGCGTCAGCCGCACGCCTTCGGCCGCCAGCCGGTCGAGCCGCGGGCTTTTGATCTCACGATGTCCGTAACAGCCCAGTTCGTCGTAGAGTTGGTTGTCGCTGACGATGAGCAGCAGATTGGGCTTCGCCGGCGCGGCGCCAGAGCGGCCGCTGGAAGTTGCGCTAGCCCGGTGAGCAAGGTCAACAACCAGGCCGAACCAACAAGCCATTGGCGCGTGATGTGGTAGAGCGCGTTCATGTTAAAATACCCTCTCACTTTCTCTCCGCGCTAGCCAGCCAGTGGTCGAAGTCGTCGGCCAGCTTGCGGACTAACGCAGGGTTTTCCGCCGCCAGGTCGTCGTGCTCACCCAGGTCGTGATCCAGATCATACAGCTCCCAAGGCTTTTTGGGGTCCGATCGGATGAGCTTCTAGAAGCCGCTGCGCACGGCGCTGAACTTGCGGAATTGCCAGAACATCTCGCGTTGCGGAACAGGACTGCCGGCCAACACGGGGCCGATGTCGATGCCGTCCAGAACGCGGTTGGCAGGTGCTGTACCGCCGGCCGCCACGACGAATGTCGGCAACAAGTCCATGCTCCACAATGGGGCGGCGATCGTTGGGCCCGCGGGAATTCGACCCGGCCAGCGGGCCAGGGCCGGCACGCGGATTCCGCCTTCGTAGCTCATGGCGTATCCGCCGCGGAGCGGCCCGTTGCTGGCTGCGTTCGCGCCGTTCTTGGGGCTGACGCTCGCACCGTTGTCTGACATTAAAAACACCAGCGTGTTGTCACGCAATCTCAGCTCATCCACCACCCGCAACACGCGGCCGATTGCCGCGTCCAGAGCCGTCAGCACGGCCGCGTGACCATGTGCCGGGTCGGCGTCGTCAGATTGCCAGCCGTACTGCTCCAGGTATTTCGCGGGGACTTGCCACTCGGTTTTCTCGCCGGGCGGCGTGTTACGGTCGTTGGGCTCGTGCGCCGCGTTGAACGGCAGGTACACGAACCACGGTTCTTGGGCATGGGCTCGGAAAAAACTGCAAGCGCCGTCGGCAAACAGGTCGGTCGAATAACCTTCGACGTGGACGTTTTCCGTGCCGCGGTAGGTATCGAGCCGGCCGTTGTACTGATGGTGATAGTAGTCGATGTTGCCCGACGCATGACCAAGGAACTCGTCAAAGCCCCGCTCGGTCGGCCGCCCGCCCGGCCCAAAGCCGATGTTCCACTTGCCGAACGCGGCGGTCGCGTAGCCGAGCGGTTTCAAATACCCGGGAATGATCCGCTCGTCGAGCGGCAGGCCAATACCGAGTTGCTCCTCGGGCTTGAGTTGCCAGTTCAGCCCGTTGCGAACCGGATGCCGACCGGTCAGCAGCGATCCGCGGCTGGGCGTACACGACGGCGAGCCAACATAGAACTGCGTCAACCGCACGCCTTCGCCAGCGAGGCGATCGATGTTCGGCGTGCGGTTCACGGTGTTGCCATAGCACCCCAGATCGCCGTAGCCGACATTGTCGATGACTATGAACAGGATGTTCGGCCGCAAGGGCAAAGCCGCGGTCGCCCGGCAAGGCTCGACCACCAGGCCAGGCAGGCAGGCGAGAACGACCGCGGCGCTCAGTAGCGAAACAGGGCCGCCTCGCCGACATAGATATGCATGCACGCGAGACTCCTACGCAGCGCAGCAATTCTCGCGCTCGTCAGGCGCTGGCTGCTTTTCGTTTGGCCTGTCGTTGGTTCTTCTTTTTCGCGCCACCTTTTTCCTGCGGGCTCGAAGCGGGCGCCTGTTCGGCGTTCCAGCTTTGCCACAACGCCTGAAGCTCTTTCACTTTCTCCGGCTGTTTATCCGATACGTCGTTGGCCTCGGCCAGGTCGTCGGCCAGATTGAACAAGCCGGGCTGCTTTTCGCCACGCCCCACGACCAGCTTCCAATCGCCGTGACGAATGGCCCATTGGTCGCCAAATCGCCAGTACAGCGTTTCGTGCGGCTTGCCGGTGTTTTCGCCTTTAAGATACGGCAGCAGATTCACGCCGTCCAATTGCCAACTCGTTTCGACCGTGCCGCCCGCGGCCGTGACGCAGGTCGGCAGCAAATCGAGCTGAATGATTGGGTTTTCGTAGGTCTTGCCGGCCGGCAACTGGCCCTTCCACTGGGCACAGAATGGAATCCGTACGCCTCCCTCCCAAGTGGTGGCCTTGAAGCCGCGCAGAGGGCCGTTGCTCGACGTGGTTGAGGCCGTCGGTCCGCCGTTGTCGGAAAAGAAGAAGATCAGCGTGTTTTCTTCTTGCCCCATCGCACGCACCTTTTCCAATACGCGGCCCACGGCATCGTCCATGGCCGACATCATGGCGGCAAACGATTTTCGGTTTTCGTCGGCAATGTTCGGGAACCGGTCGAGGTATTTCTGCGGAGCCTGCAACGGGGCGTGCTGCGCATTGAACGGGAAGTACAGAAACCATGGCTTGTCCTGCTGCTTGCCGAGCCAATCAATCGCCCGGTCCGAATACTGATCGGTGGTGTAGAAATTGTCGTCGCTGATCTTTTGCACGTCGGGCGAGACGCGCGAATCGACGAAATTCGTGGGATGGAAGTAGGGCGTGTTCGCCAGCGTGCCGTAGAATTCGTCGAAGCCACGTTTCAGCGGATTGTATTCGGGCTTGCCGCCCAAGTGCCATTTGCCGATAGCGCAGGTGGCGTAGCCGAGCGAACGCATCCGATCAGCCAGCGTGGTTTCTTTCAGCGACAGTCCGCTCTGTGCGGCCACGCTATTGAACTCATGGCCGAAGCGGGTTTGATATCGCCCGGTCATCAGCCCTGCGCGGGTTGGGCTGCAATACGGCCCGGAGACGTAGCCCTGCGTAAAGCGAACGCCATTTTTGGCCAGCGAATCGATGTTCGGCGTGGGAATGTCCTTGCCGCCCTGGAAACCATATTCACCCCAACCGACGTCGTCGGAGAGGAAAATCAGGATGTTCGGCTTCTTCGGCTCCGCCGCCGCAGCGACTCCGGCCAGGATGCCCGAAATCGCAATGGCCAGACAAATTACAGCACGGCCGCCCATACCGTTCCCCCCTTGTTCATCGCCTGAGAATAACTTGCGCCCAGCCGAATGACGCACGAAGGGGCGGGATTATTTTAGGCCGAGGCAATTCCCAGCATGTAGGTCAGGCACTCCGTGCCTGAAACTCAGACCCATCACGCGGTACAAAGTCAGGCACGGAGTGGCTGACCTACATTTTCAGCGCCTCGCCGGCCGCGGCGATCGTCTGGTCGATGTCAGCCTCGGTATGGGCGGCCGAGATGAACAGGGCCTCGAACTGGCTGCACGGGAAGTAAATACCCTGCTCGATGAGACCCCAGAAGAACTTGGCGTACGCAGCGGTGTCCGAACGGCTGGCCGTGGGCCAGTCAACAACTTTGTTGGGGCTAAAGAATAGCGTCATCATACTTCCGACCCTGGCAATCGTGTGCTCCACGCCGGCCGACGTGGCCGCTTGATGTAAGCCAGCTTCGAGCCGGGCGCCGAGTTGTTCCAGCCGCTCGTAGGGCGATGTGTTGCGCAGCAGCTTGAGCGTCATGATGCCGGCGGCCGTGGCCAGCGGGTTGCCCGAGAGCGTGCCGGCCTGAAATACCGGCCCGACGGGCAAGATCTTATCCATGATGTCGGCCCGGCCGCCATAGGCGCCGACCGGCAACCCGCCGCCGACGATTTTGCCCAGCGTGGTCAAATCGGGCTCGATCTGGAACAAGCTTTGCGCTCCGCCGTAAGCCACGCGGAAGCCGGTCATCACTTCGTCGAAGATCAACAGCGCGCCGGCCCGCTCGGTTTCGAACCGCAGCGCGGCCAAAAACTCGCGTGTGGGGACGACGCAGCCCATGTTGCCGACGATCGGTTCGACGATCACGCCGGCAATCTTGGACCCATGTTTGTGAAAGGCGGCTTCGAGGCCCGGCACGTCGTTGTATTGCAGGACCAGCGTGTCGGCGGCGGTGCCCGGCGTGACGCCTGGCGAGTTGGGCACGGCCAGCGTGGCGGCCGCGCTGCCGGCGGCCACCAACAGGCTATCGACGTGTCCGTGATAATTGCCGGCGAACTTGACGATCACGTTGCGGCCTGTGAATCCGCGGGCCAGGCGGATGGCGCTCATCGTGGCTTCGGTGCCGGAATTCACCAGCCGTACTTTCTGCACGCTGGGGACGGCCTGGATGATCAGCTCGGCCAGCTCGCTCTCGGCTTCCGTCGGAGCGCCAAAACTGGTGCCGCGCTCGGCTGCGTCTTCGAGCGCCGCGACCACTTGCGGATGGGCATGCCCCAGGATCATCGGCCCCCAGGAGCCGATGTAGTCGATGTAGCGAAGCCCATCGATATCGAACAGGTAGGCCCCCTCACCGCGATCAAAGAATATCGGCTCGCCGCCGACGGCTCCAAACGCTCGAGCCGGGCTGTTGACGCCGCCAGGGATCAGTTGTTTGGCACGGGCAAACGCACGGTGGCTTTTTTCGCGGAAAGGCATGGGAAGAAATGATAAATGCTAAATGATAAGTGATAAATGGGAGGACGGTTGGACGCGTGACGTAGTGGCAAACCTGCGAAGCGGCTCAACGACAAGTGCTGAATTTAGCATTTATCATTTAGAATTTATCATTTTTCCTTCAGCCAATTCGCCGCGTCTTTCGCCCAATAGGTGAGAATCGTGTTGGCGCCGGCGCGGCGAATGGCGATGAGCGATTCCAGGGCCACGGCCCGTTCGTCGAGCCAACCTCGCGCGGCGGCCGCTTTGACCATGCTGAACTCGCCCGACACGTTATACGCGGCCAAGGGGACGCCTGGGAAGCGGTCGCGGGCCATGCGGAGAATGTCGAGATAAGCTAGCGCCGGCTTGACCATGATCATGTCCGCCCCTTCGGCCAGATCGAGCTCAATTTCGCGCAGCGCCTGGGCGGGGTCGGCCGCCGGGTCCATTTGATAGGTCCGGCGATCGCCAAACTGCGGCGTGCTTTCGGCCGCGTCGCGGAACGGCCCGTAAAACGCGCTGGCGAACTTGGCTGCGTAGCTCATGATCGGCAGATGTTCGAAACCTTGCGAGTCCAACGCCTGGCGAATCGCGCCGACCATGCCGTCCATCATGCCGCTGGGGGCAACCAGATCGGCCCCCGCTCGGGCGTGGCTCACGGCCTGCCGGCCCAGCATCTCCAGCGTCGCGTCGTTGTCGACGTCGATCTTCCCGGCTCGCTCGTGCAAGGCGCCGCAATGGCCGTGGCTGGTGTATTCGCAGAAGCAGACGTCGGTGATCGTCAACAAATCAGGGGCCTCGCGTTTGGCCACGCGCACGGCCTGTTGAATGATTCCCTCGTCGCTCATGGCATCGCTGCCGGTGCTGTCCTTCTCGGCCGGAATACCGAACAGCAAAATCCCGCCCAAGCCCAACTCGGCCACCTGCCGGACTTCTTCGGCCAGCATGTCGAGCGACATTTGAAACTGGCTCGGCATCGAAGCGATTTCCTGGCGGATGCCGCTGCCGGAGCGGACGAACAGCGGATAGATCAGGTCTCTGGCCGCAAGATGCGTTTCTTGTACCAGGCGACGGACTTGCGGCGAATAACGCAACCGGCGAAGCCTGGTGGTGGGAAATCCGGCGGGCGGACGTTGGGAATCAGTCATGGCGGGATGTGGAAACTGAAACGGCGTTTCGAAAGAAGACTCTCCTATCCTAATCCGAATTGCCCACGGCCGGAACGGGGCCCGCATTTCATAATGGGCCTCGGATTAATGCCAATGAACCCGGATTCGCAGTAATTAGCGTCGATCCGCAGCCAATTGGGCCTGCCGGAACGCCACGATTCTGACGCCCCAACTTACCGCTGGGCCGAAGTGTCGCCGGGCGGGGCCAGCCGTCGGTTGGCCTGGTCGACCAAGGCTTGAGCCCAGCTTTTGTCGGCATAGAGTTCCACCACGGCCGAACGAATCTTGCGGGCAGCCGCTGGATCGCTGACGTCGAGCTGGTCGGCCTGGGCGAGCCGCTGTTCGACGAGTTGCAACTCTTCGCTCTCGGCTCGAGGAATGCGTGTCGCCAACCGGTCGAGTTCGCGCCGTGCCAGTTGCAGATAGCGCCTGCGGCAGGCGTGAGCGATTCCGCCTGACCGGCATAGAGATCTATCAAAGCCTGAAGTTTGCGCTCCGCCAGCGGTGGGTCCAACGACGCTTGGCTGAGCGCTTCCATATAAACGCGTTCGATCGGTGAAAGTTCGACACTGCGCTCGCCGGCGCGAACCCGGATGCCGGCCCGCCGCTGTCGCTCGAAGTCTTGCAGATCGTCGCGCCAGTCGGCCACCTCGTCGGCGCGCGGATCGTTGGGGTATTGTTCCAGAAACGTCTGCAAATCCTTCTCGCCCCAACGCACCGTTTCGGGCCGCGGCTTGTGGGCTACGGCTGCGATCCGCTGGTAAAGCCGATCGGCTGAGGGAGGCTGAGAAAAGTACCAGACGGCCAGGCCTGTCGCCGCGAGTGCGGCGGCCAGCAGCCAGGTGTGCGGCGAAATCCAGCCGGCAGCCACTTCGCCCAGCGTTTCGCGACGGCATTGTTCGTCACTATCGATCGCAACAAACCTGGCGGGCCTGATTTCGGCCTCTTCGAATGCTTCTCCCGACGGTGTGTCGTCCGTGGTGGGCGGATGGCCGCTGTCGCGCAGCAGTGGTGGAAGCTCGCTCGAAATTGTCGTTCGGCCGGTCGAGGCCGGAGCCGGCGACGGGGGAAGCTCGGCCGTGTCGACGACCGACGAATCGCGCCCCACCGGCGGAGATTCGGCCGTGCTGCGCAGATCGTCGTTCGGCACCTTGGCCGCGTCGCTGGGGGCGAGCTGCCGCCGCTCGTCGGCGCGGCGGGCCAGGCCGTGCCGTGTGGCTTCCAACCGCCGACTGAGCACCAGCGCGCTGGGAATCCGCTCTGCCGGATCCTTGCCCAGCAACTGGTGAATGATTTCTTCGACTTCGGCCGGCACGCGCGGGGCCAGGTGCCGCAGCGGCTCGGGCTCGGCAAACTGTTGCATCCGGAGCATCTCAGGCAAGGTCGAGGCCTGAAACGGCGCTCGTCCAGCCAGCAGCGTGTAGAGCACGCCCCCCAGGCTGTAGAGATCCGAACGCTCCGTCGCCGGCCGGCCTTCGGCCTGTTCCGGCGACATGAATTCGGCCGTGCCGAGCACTCCGCCGCCGCTGGTCAAACCCGAGGCCCCGAAAAGCCGGGCGATGCCGAAATCAGACAACTTGAGGACGCCCTCGCTGGCCAGCAACAGGTTGGCCGGCTTGATATCTCGATGAATGATGCCGCGATCGTGCGCGTGCTTCAAGGCGCGGCAGGCCTGGATTCCTAATTCAACGACTTCCGACCAGGTGAAGATTTCCTGGTCGCCCAGGAGTTGCTCAAGGCTGTGCCCATCGACCAATTCCATGGCGTAATAATCGCAACCGTCCTGTTCGCCGAAGCCGAACAGCCGCACGATATTTGGATGGCTGAGTTTGCGCAGGCTTTCGATTTCCGCGGCGAAGCGCTGCCGGAAGCCGGTCTTGCGCCCCAGCTCCGGCGTGAGAACCTTGACCGCGGCGGGCGTGCCGGTCTGTGCTTCGACCGCGGCAAACACGACGCCCATGCCTCCGCGGCCTAATTCCGGGCCGATGCGATAGGGTCCGAGTTGCTCGAAATGCATGACGCGCCACCGGAGCAAAGCGAGAGGAAACCGACAGGAAGCACGCGCGGTCTCGATCGAGCCGCCGTGCTCGGCCTTATCCTATCTCTTGCCGAAGCTCGCTGCCAGCAATTCGACCCTTGCCAGCCGATGGCTGCCAAGCCAGAATCGCCAATCACGACTGCTTTTTTGGGGCAACATTCCGGCTTGAGGGCGATTCAAGCGTGACTACGCAAGCGGTGACCCTACGTTGTGACGAAAACCAGGCCCGACGCCTGGCCCAATACGCATTGGACTTCATGGCGGGCAACTATAACGAGCCCGACCCAGCCGTTTTCCGGATGGTCGAGCGGTTTCACCTGGATAGCATCGCCTGCGGCGTTTCGGCGTTGGCCTGCGGCGCCAACGCCCCCCGGGTGCTGCGACAGGAGGCGCTGGAGTTTGCGGTGACGTCGCCCGAAATCCCGGCGGTTCCCTGTTTCGGCTCGCAGGTGCGCGTGCCGCCGGAAAAGGCCGTGCTGGCCAATTCTTCGGCCGTCCGGGAATGGGATGCCAACGGCACGAACTTCGGCTACAACCCGCAGTTGGGTCACACACGCGGCGAGTTTGGCCATAACGACTTCTATCCCGTGGCAATCGCGGCGGCTCAATTGCGAGGCTTGGACGGACGCCAGGCGGTCAAGGGAATGATCCTGTCGGACGAAATTCGGGGACGCCTGGCCGAAGTTTTCGCGCTGAAAGACTACAAGATCGACCACGTCGTTCACGGGGCGATTGCTTCGGCGGTTACGTTCGGGGCCATGCTCGGGGCGTCGGTGGAACAGATCGAGTCTGCCATTGGGCTGGTCGTGGCCCATTACATTCCGTTCCGTGCCATTCGCGCCGGCAAGCAGCTCTCGGATTCGAAAGGCGCATCGGCTGCGATCAGCGCCGAAGTGGCGGTCGCCAGCATGCGCCGCGCGATGCGAGGTTTCGTCGGGCCGGCCGACGTGTTCCGCAATCCCGAGGCCATCTTCTGCCTTTTCGAACCCCCTGCGAAAAAGGGGATAAGCCCCTTTGATCTCACGCTCTCCACCGCGGGCGACGATTTTGCCGTGATGGGCATGCACTTCAAGCTGGGGCTGTACGAGCATCAATCAGCCGGCGCAATTCAGGGGCTGATGGATCTGCTCGCACGCGAGCCGAGCCTGCTTGAGGACGAGAACGAGTTGACGCGGGTGCGGATCTCGATCTACGAGCCAGCCTTCGGCATCATTGGCGACCCCGCCAAGCGCGATCCGCAAACGCGGCAAAGCGCCGATCATTCGATGGTCTACATCATTGCCACGCTGCTGCGCAAGGCCTTCGAGACTCGCATGTCGGGCTGGCAAGAATTGATGCTCGTGCCGGCGGATTACGACGATCAAAGCCTGCTCCACCCGCTCACTCGGCGAATCATGCAGAAGATCGAATTCCAGCACGGCGGACCGGAATACGATCGGCGCTATCCCGATGGCATTCCGACGTCGTTGGAAATCGAGCACGCGCGGCTGGGCCAGCTTTCCAGCGGCCTGGTAATGTACCCCGAGGGGCACGCCCGCAATCGGAGCGGCCATCTGGAACAGTTGCTGGAGCACAAGTTTCGGTTGCTGGCCGGTTTGGGCGTGCCGGACGTCGACGGGCTGTACCGGCGATTCGACAGATTGTCTGAGAAGTCGGCGGCCGAGATTGCGGGACTCTACAGCTTTGAGATCAAGACGTAGCGCCGGCGTGTTTTTTGCGGTTCCAGCCGGCAGAACCTTTTGCAGGTGCACATTTCTCGACTATTTCTCGACCATGGACAGCGCGTGTACAATGGCGACAGCGTCCGCGAAAGCGGTACCGGTCAGCGGCAGGGCTGTTCCGAGAGGTTCGTTCCGTGTCGAAACATCCTGTAGTTTAGGGAGGTCAGCATGTTGCGCAACCGATTGAACAAGCTGCGAATTCTGTGGTGGGGCATGGGGGCGACGGTCGGACTGGCCATTGGCGGGCTCTGGCCCACGGCTCCCTTGCATGCGACGGCGACCGACCGGCAAGAATCTTTCGCCATGGCGACGGGAATGATCGAAGGCGGTTTCGAGGCGATTTTTACGCTCGACTTCCTTACCGGCGACCTGCGCGCCGCCGTGCCGGCCTTCAATAATCCGCGGGCTTTTTCGGCCCTGTATGCTCACAACGTAATGCAGGACTTGGGGGTTGAAGTGGGCAAGAACCCGAAGTTCATGATCGTCACTGGCACGGCGAGTCTCCGCAGCGGCGGAGCGTTTCAATATGGCGGATCAGTCGTTTACATCGCCGAAGTCACGACCGGAAAACTGGCCATGTATGCCGTGGCCTTTTCGCCGGCCATGATGAACCGGATTTATACCGGCCAACCCATGGATTTCACGCTGCTGAACGTCGTGCCGATTCGCACGACGGCTCTCCGAGGTCAGTAAATTACAGCCAAAGACTGATCCGGGACGCAAGTATCTAGCGATGAAAGGAAGCGAACCCGAGTGTTCGACCGACGAGCTTTTTCTCTGCGCTGGCTACGACTGTTCGTCGGGCTGCTGACGCTGGTCGTTTGTGCGACGTCGTTGCGGGCCGAAATCCAGACGGATTGGAATCCGCAGCACACCTTCGTGTTTGCGGTTGGGTTGCTCGAATGGCAGCACCCGGACATTTGGCCTGGATTCCCGGCGGCCAAGAAGAATCGCCGCGATGCCCAACTGGTGCAGTTCTTCCGCGATGCCGGCGTGCCGCACGATCGGGTAGTCTATTTAGAAGACGCGCAAGCCACGAAGCAGCACATCAAGGCTCGCTTCGCGCAACTGCTCGATCAAACCACGCGCAATGATCTGCTGATTTTCTACTTCGCCGGCCATGGCTTTCGCGACGCGGAAACCGGCCAGGCCTGGTTTGCCAGCTATGATGCCGGCAAGAAGGACGCCAGCGCCTGGAACGTGAACAATATCTTCGACACGATCGAAAAGCATTTTCACGGCAATCGCGCCTTGCTGATGGCCGATTGTTGCCACTCGGGGGCGCTTTACGACCAGGCGATCAAGCGGCGCAGCGGCCCTATTTCGTTCGCAGCGCTGACGAGTGCCTACTCGCACAACTCGTCGACCGGCAATTGGACGTTTAGCGATTGCTTGCTAGCGGGATTACGAGGCCAGGCATTGGTGGACGCCAATCGCGATGGAATTGTCGAGCTCAGTGAGATGGCCCAATATGCTGAGCTGGAGATGGCCTTCATCGAGGGGCAAAAGTCGGTATTCACGGCCCCCGAAAAATTCCCGCGAGAAGCCAAGCTGGCCGCGACTCAAGGCGCCATCAAACCGCAAGTCGGCCAGCGCATCGAGGCCTATTCGCAAGACGGTTGGTACAAGGCCAAGATCATCGACACCGACGGCACTCGCTCCAAAGTCCACTACGTCAACTACGATGCGTCGTGGGACGAATGGCTCACGGCCGACAAGATTCGTCCGTACAAGCCGCACGAATTTGTGGTCGGCGCCAAGGTTCAAGTCTATTCGAGCGACGGCGACAAGTGGTATCCGGCGACCGTCTTGCGTGCCTGGTACGGGCTGCATTTCATTCATTACGACGAGTACGACGCCACGTGGGACGAATGGGTGGGCCCCGACTCGATCCGCTCGCCGAAAAAATAGGCCGCCCATCGAGCCCGCTGGCAAATGTAATGGATTTAAAACGCCGCGGATCTACGCGGATTATCGCGAATTCGCGTTTTTCAGCGTGAATCCGCGGCCTTTTAATCGGCATCCGCATCTGAGCGCTGCCGTTTGCGGTCTTGCTTGACGCCACTCGCAAACGCGATTCGAATAGGGACTGTCCCGTCCCAAATGCCGCCCGCTTCCCCGCCGCCTAAGGATCCTGCCCGATGAGATTCGTTGTTGCGACGTGTTTACTGCTGCTGTTGGTCTCATCGGCCTTGGCCGAGGGCCTGCAACTCAACCAGGGCGACCACGTTTGCCTGGTCGGCAATGCCCTGGCCGAACGGATGCAGCATTACGGCTGGTTGGAGACGTTCATTCACGCTCGCTTCCCGCAGCATCAACTCGTTTTTCGGAACCTGGCTTATTCGGGGGACGAAATCGACGGGTTCCAAAAGTTCGAGCATCGCCTCCGCTCGCGCGATTTCGGCTCGCACGACCAATGGCTCACGGGCTCGGCCCCTTGTCCGCAGCCCGAAAAGCTGAACCCTCGGCGCAGGTCAGCGCCGACCGCTTCGCGCGGACCAACACTCGGGCGGACGTGATTTTCGCTTTCTATGGCTACAACGAATCGCAAGCCGGCGAGGCTGGGCTGCCTGCGTTCAAAGAAAACGTGGCCGCGTTCATCAAACATACGCTGGCTCAGCAGTACAACGGCCGCTCGGCTCCGCGGTTGGCGCTCTTTTCTCCGATCGCCCATGAATTCATCGATGACTCCAACCTGCCCAGCCGCGAGGCCGTCGCCGAATCAAACCGGCGGCTGAAGCTTTACTGCGACGCCATGGCCGAGGTTTGCAAGTCGCAGGGCATTTTGTTCGTGGATGTGTTTTCAGCCCTAGCAAGCTCGCCAGCCGGCCAGTCGCTGACGATCAACGGCATTCATCCGACAGAGCAGGGGGATCGGCTGATTGCTGCGGCGGGCGTGCGAGGGCTGTTTCCTGACAAGGCTCAGGCCGCAATGGACGAGACCGCGCTTCAATCGCTGCGCGCTGCCGTGAACGACAAGAACTGGCACTGGTTCTATCGCCACCGTACGACGGACGGCTATTCGACCTACGGCGACCGGGCGTTTTTGAAATTCGTCGGCGGGCAGACCAATTACGAAGTCGCCCAGCGTGAGTTGGAAGTGCTCGACGTGCAGACGTCCAACCGCGACAAAGTGGTTTGGGCCGCCGCCCAGGGGCGCAACATCAAGCCCGACGATTCGAACCTGCCGCCGTTCATTCCCGTTGTCACCAACAAGCCAGGCACGCTCCCTGGCGGCAAGCACCTGTTTCAAGGCGGCGAAGAAGCGATTCGGCTGATGACCGTCCATAAGGACATGAAGGTCGAGCTGTTTGCCGACGAGACGAAGTTTCCGGAACTGATTGGGCCGGTGCAGATGGCCTTCGACACGCGTGGCCGGCTATGGGTTGCGGTGTGGCCCAACTATCCGCATTGGAAGCCCACCACGCCGATGAACGACAAGCTGTTGATCCTGGAAGACACCGATGGAGATGGCCGCGCCGATCGCTCGACGACGTTCGTCGACGACATTCAGAACCCGACCGGTTTCGAGTTCTGGAATGGCGGCGTGCTAGTCGCGCAGGGGCCTGATTTGTTGTTCCTCAAGGATACCGACGGCGACGATCGGTACGACGTCAAGCAGCGGATCGTCCACGGCCTGGACACGGCCGATACACATCACACGGCCAACAGCTTCGTGCTCGACCCGGGCGGGTCGCTCTATTTTCAGGAGGGGACGTTTCATCACAGCCAGGTTGAATCGCCTTGGGGGCCGGCGCGCCGCGTGGTCAATGGGGCCGTGTTTCGGTACGAGCCGCGCCAGCAACGGGCCGACGTTTACGTGACGTTCGGCTTCGCTAACCCGCACGGCCACGTGTTCGACGCCTGGGCCCAGGACATTGTTGTCGACGGCACCGGCGCCGTTCCGTATCACGGCATCTTGTTTTCCAGCTTGCTCAATTTTCCGCAAAAGCACGGACGCCCGCCGACCGTTTACCAGCAGCGGACCCGGCCTTGCCCAGGCCTGGAGATCCTGAGCAGCAGTCACTTTCCGGAAGAATACCGCGGCCGCTTGCTGGTTCCCAACGTGATTGGGTTTCAAGGCATTCTGCAATACAAGCTGGAAGATCGGGACAGCAGCCTGGGCGCGACCGAACTCCAGCCGATCGTTTCGTCGACCGATCCGAATTTTCGCCCCGCGGACGTCGAAGTGGGACCCGACGGCGCAATCTATTTCCTCGACTGGCAAAACCCGATCATCGGCCACATGCAGCACAACCTGCGCGACCCGAGCCGCGATCACCAACACGGCCGCGTTTATCGCGTGACGTACAACGGCCGCACGTTGGTGAAGCCGGCTCCGATCTCCGGCCTGCCGATTGCTCAACTGCTTGAGCGGTTGCAAGACCCGGACGACCGCGTCCGCTATCGGGTTCGTATCGAACTCTCAGGCCGGCCGAGCAAGGAAGTCATCGCCGCGACACAAACTTGGGCCGCGGCGCTCAGCACTTCGGACAAGGACTACGAACATCACCTGTTGGAAGCCCTGTGGGTTCATCAGCATCACAATACCGTGAATAGGCCACTTTTGGAGCGAGTACTCGCTTCGACGAACTGGCGAGCCCGGGCCGCGGCTGTGCGTGTGTTGCAAGCATGGCACGAACAGGTTCCCAACACGCTGGAGTTGCTACGCCGCGCCGCGGCCGACGAGTCTAGCCCGGTGCGGTTGATGGCTATATGGGCTGCCAGCTTCGTGCGTCAGGCGGAAGCAATCGAGGTGCTGCTGATTGCTGGCGACTATCCCACGGATCTGTACATCGAGCACCTGACCAAGGAAGTGCTGAAAACTTTGCAGCCGCTGGTGAACGAAGCCCAAAAGGAAAAGCGACCGTTGGCTTTCGCCTCGGCGGCCGGAGCACGGTATGTGCTGAAGGGGCTCTCGACCGATGAACTGCTGAAGCAAGAACGCACGCAGGGCGTTCTCGTCGAGCTGATCAATCGCTCGGGCATTAGCGACGCGGTGCGCCGCGAGGCGGTCGTCAGCCTTGCCCGAACTGAAAAGAAATCGGAAGTGCGCGTGGTCATGGATGCCATCCATACGCTCGACGCCCGTGGATCGGGGGCTGACGTCGGTCTGGTGTTCGATCTCGTACGGCAGCTCACGGGCCGCAGCACCAGCGAACTGGAGAGCGTGCGGGCCGAAATCGAAAAGCTGGCTCTTACGGCCCGGCAACCGATCCTCCGCCAGATCGGCTACGTTTCGCTGATCAATATCGACGGCCAGGTCGAGCCGGCATGGAAGCTCGCCGCGGAATCGCCCCCGCGGCTGGTCGACTTTTGCAACGCCCTGCCGCTGGTGGCCGACGCCAGTGTCCGGGCCACGTTGTACGAAAAAATCGAACCGCTCGTTCACGGCCTGCCGCCCGGCGCCGCGAAACCCCAGGGGACGAGCGGGCGGTTTGTGCGCGTGGAGCTTCCCGGAAAGGGCACACTGACGCTGGCTGAAGTCGAAGTCTACAGCGGCGGCCAGAACGTGGCACGCAACGGCCGGGCCAACCAGAAGAACACCGGGGCCGGCGGCGATGCCTCGCGCGGGATCGACGGCAAGAAATCGGGCTCGTTCGGCGACGGCGGCCAGACTCACACCGAAGAAAACACGGGCAAGCCCTACTGGGAAGTCGACCTGGGCGACGAATACCCCATTGAACGGATCGACATCTACAATCGCACGGACGGCAGCCTGGGCAATCGTCTGAACAACTTCACGCTCCTGGTGCTCAACGCCCAGCGGCAGGAAGTCTATCGCAAAGACCAGAATCCGGCTCCCAAGCCGTCGGTCGAAATTGCGCTGCCGGCCGGCAGTTCCGAAGTGCTGGTGCGACGGGCCGCGATGAACGCGCTGACGTCGGTCCGCGGGCAGGAGCTGAAGACGTTCCAGACGCTGGCCGGCTTCGTGCGATCGGGCGACGAGCGCACCACGGCGATTCGCGCCTTGCAACACCTGCCGCATGCCACCTGGCCGAAGGACGAAGCTCCGGCGCTGGCGAAGGTGCTGGTCGAATCGCTGCGCCATACGCCGGCCAAGGACCGTACTTCCGACGCGTCGCTCGATGCCTTCGATTTTGCAGACGCCCTGTCAACGTTGCTGCCGGCCGACCAGGCCAAGAAACTGCGCGCCGACCTGGGCGAATTGGGCGTGCGCGTGATCAAGATCGGCACGGTCTTCGAAAAGATGTCTTATGACAAGGAGTTGATCGCCGTCCAGGCCGGGAAGCCGGTCGAGTTCGTGCTGGAAAACAGCGATCTGATGCCGCACAACTTCGTCATCGTGCGCCCGGGAGCGTTGGAAGAGGTGGGCATGCAGGCCGAAGCCAGCGCTCAACAGCCCGGCTTTGCCGAGCGGCAGTTCGTTCCCAATTCGCCGCACGTGCTTGCCAAAAGCCAACTGCTGCAACCGCGCGCAACGCAGAAGGTCAGCTTCATGGTCCCCAAAACGCCGGGCGTGTACCCGTTTGTCTGCACCTACCCGGGGCATTGGCGCCGGATGTACGGGGCTTTGTACGTCGTGGCCGATCTCGACGCGTACCTGGCGAATCCTGACGCGTACCTGGTCGCGGCCAAAATCGAGCCGCAGGATGCGCTATTAAAGGATCGCCGTCCACGGACCGAGTGGACTTTTGCGTCCCTGGCTGGCGCCGCCGAAACGCTCGACCATGCCGCGATGGGGCACACGCATGGCGACGACCACGCCTCGCGAAGTTTCGGCAACGGCAAGCAGCTCTTCACCGTGGCCAATTGCGTGGCCTGCCACAAGATCGGCGACGTCGGCCATCAATTCGGGCCGGAACTGGCCAAACTCGATCCCAAGCTCAAGCCGAGCGACATTCTGCGCCACGTGCTCGAACCATCGGAAAAGATCGAAGAGAAATATCAGACCCAGGTCATCCAGCTCGACAACGGACGCGTCGTGCAGGGAATGGTCGTCGAAGAGACGCCTGAAGTCGTCAAGCTGATCGAGAACCCGCTTGTCAAGGCGGATCCGGTCGTGGTGCCGAAGAGCCAGATCGAGGAGCGCACCGTGTCGAAGGTGTCGATCATGCCCAAGGGCCTGCTGGATAAGTTAACGCGCGACGAGATTCTTGATCTGGTCAGCTTCCTGGCCGCGCGTGGCGATTCGAAGCACGTCATCTTCCAGAGCGGCCATCACCACTGACCGATGGGGCAGGGTGGCTCGCTGGCTGCCACCCGTCCGGTTCACGGCGCGGCAGGAACCGGCTGATGGCCCTGGTTCCCGGGCAGAAACTCGAAGTCGAACGTGGAAACGTAGATTCCAATCCCGAGAAGCATCAGTAGCACAGCGGCCCAGAAGCCCCATTTGTGATGGATGGGCCGCGTCCGCGCATGCTCAAGCTTTTGGTGATGTTCATGCTGGTGGCCATGTTGTTCTTTGGAATGGTCGGTCATGCGAGGGATCTCGTCGAAAAAAAGGACGCGGCTCGGAACGGTTTACAATCCTTCCGCCTGACTCCTACTTTGACAGGGGGACATTTTTCCTGCAAGAGCATCGCCCGGGCGGAGAGCCAAGCCGCGATCTAGCCTGGCGATTGCAATTCGAGGGCGATTCGAGCAAATACTTCCGCCCAATCGTTAAGGCGTCGCTGCCGGAAGAGACGCAAGGTCGGATACCAGAGGCTATCTTCGCGTTTGAGTTGCCAGCGCCAATCCGGAGCCGCCGACACGGCAACCCACACCGGTCGCGCCAGCGCGCCCGCCAGATGAGCGCAGGCCGAATCGCAGGTGATGACCAGGTCGAGAGCCTCGCAGGCTGCGGCCGTTTCGGCGAAGTCGGTCAAATCATCGGCCAAATCAATGATTGAGAAGTCGCCATCGGCCGTTTGTAGTTGCTCGCGTCCCGGCCCCTTTTGCAGGCTGTAAAGCTGCACGCCCGCCACGCGCGCGAGCTTCGAGAACTCCCGTAGCGGAATGGACCGCAGGGCGTCGCGGACATGTCCCGGGTTGCCTTGCCACACGATGCCGATCTTCCGAACTCCTTGGCCGGACAGCCTGGTCCGCCAAGCTGCGACTCGCTCTGGGTTAGCAGCTAAATAGGGAACGGTCGCTGGAATATCCTGCACCCGGACGAGCCTTAGGACTCTCGGCAGGCTCATCAGCGGCAAATGGAAGTCGAACGGCGGCAACGGCTCTCCTTCGATCACCAGGTCGTCGAGGGCCGGGCAACTGCGAATTAAGCCGGCCAAAGCTCTTGGGCAGACGAACAGGATACGGCCTCCGCGCCGGTCGATGCTCGCGGCCAGACGGATGAATTGCAGCGAGTCGCCGAAGCCCTGCTCGCAATGGAGCAGGAGCGTGCGTCCTCCGAGCGACTCCCCTTCCCAAGCTGGCTGCGAAAATGGGCCATAACTCGGCGCACTGGTTCGCTTCCAACGCCATTCATATTCGTCCCAACCGGTGGCAAAGTCGCCGCTGAGCAAACGAACGAGCGAGCGATTGAACCGGGCGTTGTCGCAATCGGGGTTCGCGCAGGGCCGCTTCAAAGCTGGCGGAGGCTTCGTCGAGCCGTCCCAGATCTTGCAACGAGTTGCCCAGGCTGCAGAGCAGGCCATCGTCGGCGGGGTCGCCTTGCAATGCGCGACGCAGGATCGGCTCGGCCTCATCTGGTTTGCCGCGCTCGTAGAGCAATGTTCCCAGGTTCTTGTAGACGACCAGCGCGGTGCCATCCAACTCGATGGCCCGAAGCATCGCCGCCTCGGCTTCCTGCCATCGAGACTGTTTATAAAGCACCATGCCCAGGTTGTTATGCGCCCACGACGAGTTTGGACTGCGCTTGAGCAACTGGCGGCAACAGGCCTCGGCTTCGTCGAATCGCCGCAGTTCGCCCAGCGCGTTGCCCAAGTTTCCCAAAGCCTCGGCAAAATCCGGCCGGATTGTCAATGCTTGCCGATAACAGCTCACGGCTTCTTCGAATCGCCCTAGTTTCTTGTAGGCGACCCCCAGCGAGTTGTGCGCGTCGGCCGAACGCGGATTGAGTTCGATTGCCTGGCAAAACGAATCGACTCCCTGATCGAGCGACCCGGCTTGCATCCAGGTGCGCCCCTGCTCGATGCAGATCTCGACCTGTGGGCGCCCTGGCGAAGAGCCTCGGCAAAGCATTCGAGCGCCTCGGCAGTCTGTCCTTTTTCGCGACGAGCCGTGCCGAGACTCGTGAGCGCGGCCCAATTCCCCGGCTGGCAGCGAAGCGTCTCGGTGAACGACGCGATCGCATCGTCCAAGCGTCGCATTTCCAACAGGGCCATGCCGCGATTGCGATGCGCATCGGCTGCATCGGGCTTCAACTCGATCGCCCGATCGAAACAGGCCAGGCTTTCGACCCGATGCCCAGATCGGCTGAGCGCGATTCCCAGCCCCGACCAGGCGGCAAAGTGCTGTGGATCCATTTCGAGGGCCCGGCGATAGCTGGCCTCGGCTTCGCGAAATTGACCAGCCGCACGCAGCATCTCCGCCAGATTGACGTGCAGAGCCGGCTGGCTCGGCCGCAGTTCGACCGCGCGGCGCAAATGCTGTATGGCCGAGGCGTGCTGCCCAGTGTGAAAGTGGACCATGGCCAACAGATTCCAGGCGTCGGCCTGGTTGGGATCGGCCTGTAGAATCTGGCGACACAATTTCTCGGCCTGCTCGAACTGGCCGGCTCGCTGGGCCTGGGAAGCCGCCGCGAGTAAAGATGCAAGCTGTTCGTCCATCATCAATGATTGATTACGCCGCGGGGCAAGTTTCGACGATGCTCGCATTGGACGCCGCACAGGCGATGCTCGTCAAGCCCGTCGCAGGCGGCGACATTTCAACGGCGATCGGCGAGCGCAACCGCAATCCGCGCGAACACGTCGTTCCAATCTCCCCGCCGTCGCTGCCGGAACAGCCGCATTGTCGGATACCAGGGGCTGTCTTCGCGATCCAACAGCCAGCGCCATTCGGCCGAGGCGTGCCGTCCAGAGCGAAAGTGGACCATGGCCAACAGATTCCAGGCATCGACCTGGCTGGGATCGGCCTGCAAGATCTGGTTACACATTTTCTCGGCCTGTTCGAACTGGCCGGTTCGCTGGGCCTGCGAAGCCGCCGCCAGTAAAGATGCGAGCTGCTCGTCCATCTTGATTGCCTGGCCGTTCATTCCAGCCGGTCGAGCAGTTTCGCCAGGTCGGCCACCGAGACTTCCAAATCACGCTCGTCGTTCATTCGCTTCCCCGTCAGCAGCGGCATATCGCAGCCCCAGCGCGCTGGCTTCGACCCACAACGCGTGGTTGATTTCGTCGCGGGGATGAAGATCGACGACCGTGGCGTTGGACGCCGCGAAAACGATGTTGGTCAAGCCGGCGCCGTGAGGTCCAACGATCAACTTCGCCTCGGCAAAAGCCCGTACCTGCTCGGCCAGTGGTAGCGTTGCCAGTTTCAGCACTTCGAAACCGCGCCGCGCGAGCATTTCAACGACTTCCGGCTCGTTGGTCACGCGTCGGCCGGGGGCGTCGGCCCGCGAAATGTAGATCTTCCGACGGCCGGGGGCATCGCCGAAGCCATAGTGCTCGAAAAACCGCTGTCGCAGCCAGCGCAATTGCAGCGGCCAGTAATCGCCATTGGCCGGGAAGAAAAGCTGGTCAATCTGCCACAATGCTCCGTCGAAAGGGAGTAGCCGGCGCGGATCGACGCCCAGCGCCGTGAGCGATTCTCGCTGAAAGGAGGACATCTGCGCCGGCACGATCAGCGGAATGTCTTGCAGTTCGGGAAAATGGCTCGTCCACCACAATCGAAGTAGACTGTTGATCAGCCAATGATGATAGTTGGCCGCCCAGGGATTGCCGAGCAACATGGCGGCCCCCTCGATGCGCCGTGCAATGGCCGTTTCGCGAAACAATACCAGCGGCACCTGGCGCTCGCCGCCACGGCCGGCGATTCGCAGGCTATGGCGTTGAAAATGAACTCCGTCGTGGACGTTGGCGTCGCTCCAATAGGATTCAGAAAAGACCTTCTGATCACGCGACAGGACGACGAACTTGTCACTTACCAGCCGGGCTTGCGGAACCGTGTCGAGCCGCACGTCGGGGAGCGGGAAATCGTGTACCGGCTGAAGTTGGCTGCGCGGCATGAAGAAGGCCGCCTCTTCCGGTCGGTCGAGCAGAATCGGTCGCGGGCAACGGACCGCAGACTGTTCGTTGCACAGCAGGTGCCGGCCAATGCAATCGGAATTCTGAAAGCCCACAAAGTCGTCGACGGGCCGACTCCAATCCGTAAGCGACGTCGGTTGCAGGACGGAGATTTTCGGATTCAGCGAGTCCATGGAGCGGGTTTTCCTACTTCTGCGCCAGCAACCAATCTTCGACAATGATATGCGTCACGAAGGGCGCCCGCAGCAAAGCGACCCGCGCCGAAATGACCTTGCTCAACCACGGTCGGTTGGCGATCCGCCGCATGGCCTGCATTCCCAGCCGATTCAGCGTTCCGCTGTTGACTTGAGCCGTGACGTTGTCGCTCAAGCGCTTGAACGTGGCAGGGATCAAATTGGGATCGGGCCCGACGTGGATGATCACCTCAATGCCGCTCGCCAGCAGATCGTAGACGGCGTCCCATAGCCGCTGCGGATGGTCGAGCCAGCGAATCAGCAGTTCGCGACTGTTGTACTCGTTGTAGCTGATCTTGCCGGTTACCAGGGAGAGCACGGGGGGCTTGGGCATCTGGAACCCGCCGGCCATGGCGTGCATCAGCATGGCGCCGCGGTTGGGGATGTTGCGTTCCCACATGATCGAGGTATGCAGCGGCGGCCAGAGGCCGCTGGCCTTGCGCAGGTGGACCGGCCCTCCGAGCGCGTCGCTCATTCGCTCGCGAAATCGGTCGATCGTGTCGCGTTGGCCGAGCAGGAGCACTGTATTGGGCGACAGATACGACGAGATCGAGATCACGCCCCGCCCTTGCTGATTGATCTCCAGGCAAAGCCGCTGCACGGCGTCCATATTCAGCGCCGGGCCGCGCGAGAAGACGATGCCCATCGTGACGTCACGGGCCAATTCGGCACAATCGTCGGCCAATTTCAAGATCGTCGGCAGCACTTCCTCGAGAACATACACCCCGCCACGCACCAAGGCTGTGATCTCGCCCAGGCTGTAACCCAACGCCACCCGGGCCTGGCGGTATTGAATGCCGAATTGTTGTTCCAGAATATCGAGATGGGCCAACTCCATGCCCACGATCAGGCAGATGTCTTCGCCGAAAGTTTCGATCGTGCTTTCGCGGCGCTCGCGAACCCGCCGCACCAGGTCGCACGGCCGGTGCAATTGGTCGGCGCAAATCTGCGAAACGTGGTCGAGGTGCCGGGCGACCGTCGGCCCGTAGGCCGGGTGTTCGAGCAGCTCCGGGCTCTTGCCGAGGTTCGTGGTGTTGTAACCACGGAAGGCAAAGGCCGCCGCAAACAGTCGGTCCTTGAACTCGGGTTCCATCGTGCCTGCCAGTATGCCGGGAATGTTCGGGGCATCATAACCGATCAACCCGCTACGATCTGCGCCGTAGTGGGGAACCCTTTTGGCCGTCGGTGGCGCAGACCGCTTCGGGAGTGTATAACCAAGGGTAGCTTGTGGCCACGCACTCTGGGCCGATTGCGGTTCCAACGTTTATGGCTGAAAACCCCGTCCAGCACGAACTTTCCGGCCTGTTGGCCGTTGTGACCGGCTCGTCCAGCGGCATCGGCCGGGCCATGGCTTTGGAGTTGGCCTCGGCCGGGGCCGACGTGCTGGTCCATGCCCGCCGCTCGCGAGACCGGGCCGAGGCCGTGGCAACCGAAATTCGAGCCTTCGGACGCGAAGCCCGCGTCGTGCTGGCCGATCTGGCCGACCCGCGCGGTCAGGATCAATTGGCCCACGAGGCCTGGGCCTGGCAAGATCGGGTCGATATTTGGATCAACAACGCCGGCGCCGACGTGCTTACGGGCGATGCCGCGAGTTGGTCGTTCGAAAAGAAGTTCGAGTGCTGTGGCAGGTTGACGTAATGGCCACGCTACGTTTGAGCCGCCACATTGGGCGACTCATGAAAGAACGCGGCCAGGGAACGATTCTCAACATTGGCTGGGACCAGGCCGAGACCGGCATGGCGGGCGATAGTGGTGAATTGTTCGCCGCCACCAAAGGGGCCGTCATGGCCTTTACCAAGAGTCTGGCCCGATCGCTTGCGCCGCAGGTCCGCGTCAATTGCCTTGCGCCTGGTTGGATCCGTACCTCCTGGGGCGAGCAGGCCTCGGCCTACTGGCACGACCGCGCGAAGCGCGAATGCTTGCTCGAGCGTTGGGGAACGCCGGAGGACGTCGCCCGCGTCACCCGCTTTCTCGTCTCGCAGGCGGCCGCATTCGTCACGGGCCAGATAATTCCCGTCAATGGTGGCCTCGGAATCGGGCAAGGGGCTCGTCGCTAACTGCTGGCGCGGGGCCGATCTTGGGTTGCCAGTTCGATACGACCCGCTAAACTTACTCTTTCGGAGCGGGGGGAGGGCGTACCGCGCTATTTTCGTTCGCCTCGCTCTTCGAATTGACGCTTTTACGCCCGAGGTATTGAACGATGTCTTCGACGCACGACGGTCCCGATCCCGAGTTTTCCGGTTCAGAAGATGATCCTCTTCTGAACGAAGCGGCATTGCCGCCCGAGCCGGAAATATTGGCCGGAGAAGACGAGTTCAACGAAGACGATTTCGACGACGATTTCGACGACGATTTCGAAGACGAACTCGACGAGGATCTCCAGGAGTTCGAGAACGAACTCGAAGGCATCAAGCCGCCCGACGACAATGACGACGACGACGTCGAAGAAGAGTTCGAAGGCGAAGATTTCTAAGAGCAACGTCGCAGGCATTTGCGACTCTGAGGTTGCGGTTCCCGCGGGGGAAAGCTACGATAGAGCGTAATGGATTGCGTTGCTCTTGAGGCGCGTAGCAGTGGACGCCACTGGCGTCGCTCCACGGCCGATCACGTTCACGCGCCAGCCTACAGCAAGGAACTACTCATGCCGCATTCCCACGAGCCGGCTCCGTTGCAACCCCTGGGCAGTTCGTCGCCCGGCCTGGCGACTCTTCCCGAACAAAGTCAGCTCGATTTCGACCTGGCCTTTTTCGACAGCCTGCTGGAGCGCGAACCCAATTACATCGACGTGCTGCGTTGTCAGGGCGAATTGCTGACTCGCAAGGGCTTGCACGAACGGGCCTTGAAGATCGACCGCCGACTGGTGGCGCTGCTGCCGCACGATTGCGTGGTGCATTACAATCTGGCGTGCAGCCTGGCCCAGGTCGGCGAACCGCGCGCTGCCATCCGGGAATTGCGAATGGCCTTGGAATATGGCTACGACGATCTGGACTACCTGCTGGTCGATAGCGATTTGGACAGTCTTCGCAGCCATGCGGATTTCCAGGAGCTGCTGCGAGAGTTTGCTCCCGCGGACGATGCGGGTGATGTCGAAGATTGAAGTTCCGGTGCTGGGTGCCATGTCCCAAGCCTGCGCGGGGCATGCTCAAGCGTGAATTGCGCATCGTCGTGACCGTCTTCTCCGCCCAACAAACGTCGTTCGCATCATGTTGAAATTGTCGGAACACATCGACGAGGCCGTCGCCGCGATCCGTGGCCGCTGGCCCGCTGAAGCCCGCGTTGGCATCATTCTCGGCACCGGGCTGGGAAGCCTGGCCGAGCAAATCCAGGCCCCGGTCAAGATCGACTACGGTTCGATCCCGCACTTCCCGCGTTCGACGTCGATCAGTCATGCCGGTCAACTCGTGTGCGGCCAACTCGAAGGCTTGAACGTGGTCGCTATGGAAGGCCGATTCCACGCCTACGAAGGCTACAGCTACCAGCAGATCACGTTTCCGGTGCGCGTCATGCGTGCCATGGGGGCCAATCTGCTCATCGTCTCCAACGCCTGCGGCGGCATGAACCCCAACTATCGCTGCGGCGATATCATGGTCATCGACGACCATATCAACCTCCTGGCCGGCAATCCGCTGGTGGGCGTCAATGACGACCGGCTAGGGCCGCGTTTTCCGGACATGAGCCGGCCCTACGACCCTTCGCTGGTCGAAAAATCGCTGGCGATCGCCCGGCGAGAGAATTTCGCGGCCCATCGGGGCGTGTACGTGGCGGTGCTCGGTCCGAATCTGGAAACCCGCGCTGAATATCGGTTCCTGCGTCTGATCGGGGCCGACGTGGTAGGGATGTCGACCGTGCCCGAGGTGATCGTGGCCGTGCATGCCGGGATGCGCGTGTTGGGCCTGTCGGTGGTCACCGATATGTGCCTTCCCGACGCCTTGCAGCCGGCCGAGATCGAAAAGATCCTGGCCCATGCCGGCACGGCCGAACCAAAACTGCGCTCGATCGTGCTCGGAGTTTTACGCGACGAGCCCCGCGTGGTTTGAAATCGGCGGCGATTCTCAGCTCATTCCCCAGACGACAGCTAATTCCCAAGACTGCAGCGCCGATGAAAGCACGCTTCGACGAGGACCGACTCTCGCAGGCCTGGCGACTCGTCGATCGCTGGGTGGAGACAGACCAGGTTCCAGCAGCATCCGTCGCCGTCGGTGGGGCACGCTCGGACATCGTTCAGCATCACGCTGGCCGCCAATGGCTCGATCGCCCCCAGCCGCTCGACCCCAACGCGATCTTTCTGATTGCCTCGCCCACCAAACCGATCACAGCCTTGGCGGTGATGATGCTGGCCGAAGCCGGCGAACTGTCGCTGGCCGACCCGGTGGCTCGTTACCTGCCCGAATTCGGCAATGGCGGCAAGCAAGCGATCACCTTGGCGCATTGCCTGACGCACACCTCGGGCCTGCCCGACATGCTCCCCAACAACACCGAGTTGCGTAAGCAAAACGCGCCCTTGAGCGAGTTCGTAGCCGGCGTCTGCCGACTTAGCCCCTTGTTCGAGCCCGGCACGGCCGTCAAGTATCAGAGCATGGGCATTCTGATGCTGGCCGAAGTCGTCCGCCGCGTGGCCGGCATGCCGCTGGCTGAGTTTCTTGAGCAGCGAATCTTCCAGCCTTTGGATATGCACGACACGGCGCGAGGAATGCCGCCGGCCTGGGTGGAGCAGGGGCGGAAAGCCACCATTCGCGCCGCGAGCGGATTGCCGAACTGCGCGTGCCGGCCGAACAGGTTGGCAGCAGCTGGGGTTGGAACAGCGACTATTGGCGTTCGCTGGGCGCCCCGTGGGGCGGACTGTTGTCGACGGCCGCCGACCTGGCCCGGCTTTGTCGCCATTTGTTGCAAATTCATGCCGGCGACTCGGGAATCATCAGCCGTCCGGCTTTGGAAACCATGACAGCCAACCAACTCGCTCGGCTGCCCGGCGTGCCCGAGGTCGACCGCCGTTGCCGCCCGTGGGGCTACGGTTGGCGGCTCAACTGGCCGAACGACGACGATGCGTTCGGCGATTTTCTATCGCCGTCGGCCTATGGCCATTGGGGCTCGACGGGCACGCTCGTGTGGATCGATCCGGCATTGGATGCCTTTGCCGTCGTGCTCACAACGCAGCCAATGGAATCCGGCTGCCGCAGGCAAACGCGATTTTCGAATTGCCTGCTATCAACGCTGCGAAACGACGATCGGTCGTCCGCAGCCGAATAGCGTCTGGCGCGATAAACTTTGTGCAATCGGCACGCGCGACACGGCCAAGTTCGCCGGAGATTCGTCTGCTAGCGATGATCGCAGACTCGGCGCGATCTCGTCTTCCGCATATCGATTCCGCTGCGCCCGGACGCTAGGATGAATAGCCGGCAATTCAACCGGAGTCATTCGCCATGAAACGAATTCGAATCGAGCGTCGCCGCTTCTTGCAATCGTTGGCCGCGGTTCTGGCGCACGGCACTTCTTCCTCGCACGTTGCGCGCCGCCGATGGCAAGGCGGGAGCGAACGAGCGCATCCGCGTCGGGGCGATCGGCGTCGGCAATCGGGCGTCGCTCTTGCTCGAACAACTGCCCGCCGATGCGCAGATCGTCGCGCTGTGCGATTGCAATCTGCCGCGGGCCCAATCATTCAAGACCAAACACGGCGGGGATTGGCCCGTCTACCAGGACTATCGTCACATTCTCGACCGCCAGGATATCGACGCAGTAATCGTGGGCACAGGCGAATTCCAACGCGTGCTGCCGTGCATTCATGCCTGCCAAGCCGGCAAAGACGTCTATGCCGAGAAACCGCTCACGCTCTATGTGCAGGAGGGTCGGGCGCTGGTCGATGCGGTTCGTCGTCACAACCGCGTGCTGCAAGTCGGCTCGCAGCAGCGCTCGATGGCCATCAACCGCATTGCCTGCGAGTTCGTCCGCAGCGGTGGGCTGGGCAAGCTGCTCGAGGTTCGAGCGGTAAATTATGCCGGCCCGACGGCCAGCCCGGCCGATCCCTTGCCCGAGCAACCCGTTCCCGCCGGGCTCGATTGGAAGGTCTGGCTCAACCAGGCGGCCTGGCGTCCCTTCAATCCTAGCTGGATGGGCTGGATGGCATGGCGAGATTTCGCCGGCGGCCAGATGACCAATTGGGGTGCCCATGGCGTCGATCAAATCCAATGGGCGCTGGGCATGGACGGCACCGGCCCGGTTGAAGTCTGGCCCATCAGTTCTGGCCCGAATGGGCAGGTCAGCATGCGTTATGCCAACGGGGTGGAAGTGCATTTCGTGCTCGAGAAGGGGCCGATGGGCGGGGCCATCTTCGTCGGCGAGAAGGGGAAGCTGGAGATCAATCGCAACAAGGTCAGTTCGAACCCGCCGGAAATTGCTGCCGGCTTGCTCAAACAGATCGACGTCGACGAAGAAGAGCGAAAATGGAGTGACAAGCTGGCGCTGTGGCAGGCGCGCTGGCATTTGCAGGATTGGCTCAATTGCATCCGCACCCGCGCGCGGCCAGTGGCCGATGTCGAGATCGGTCACCGTTCGGTTTCGGTTTGCCACCTGATCAATATCGCGCGTGAGATTGGGCACCGATTGCATTGGGATCCGGTCCGCGAGAAGTTCGTCAACGACAACGAGGCCAACGAGCGGCTGCGGCGCGAGCGCCGCCAGGGCTTCGAACTGCCGGACGCATCCTAATTCGGCGGAGTGCTCCGTCCAACTCCACATCAGCGCGTAGGTTTGGACGGCCGCGGATTACCACGGATGATCGCGGATCCGCGTTAATCGGCGCGAATCCGCGGCCTTTTTCGCAGTGAGTTCCCATCTTGGACGCCTAATCGGAATTGCGGCCAGATTTTGGGGATTCCGGCCCTTTCCGGCCTCATTGCGAGCAGGCCCAGCGAGCGATACAATCCCGGTTTCAACGCCTAAAACGCGTTTTGGGCGGGGCTTCCCCTCTCCAAATGCAGATCCCTGACTAGCGAGTAAATGCTATGGCCGAGTTGTGCGATATCGGACTCATTGGACTGGCCGTGATGGGCGAGAATCTGGCCCTGAACATGGAAAGCCGCGGCAATCGGGTTGCCGTTTTCAACCGCACCACCAAAGTGGTCGACGACTTCATCGCCGGCCGTGCCAAGGGCAAACGCTTCACCGGCTGCCATTCGGTTGAAGAGCTGGTCCAGTCGCTCGCCAAGCCGCGCAAAGTCATGATGATGGTCAAGGCCGGAGCAGCTGTGGATGCCCTGATCGATCAGCTTTTGCCGCTGCTTTCGCCGGGCGACGTGATCATCGACGGCGGCAACACGCTTTATACCGAAACCGAGCGGCGCACCAAGTTCGTCGAATCGAAGGGGCTGCTGTTCATCGGCACCGGCGTCTCGGGGGGCGAAGAGGGAGCCTTGCTCGGGCCCAGCATGATGCCCGGCGGGTCGCCGGCCGGCTGGCCGCTGGTCAAGCCGATCTTCCAGGCCATTGCGGCCAAGGTCGGCCCTAAGAACGACATTCCTTGCTGCGATTGGGTCGGGCCCGCGGCGCCGGCCACTATGTGAAGATGGTGCATAACGGCATCGAATACGGCGACATGCAGTTGATCTGCGAGGCCTACTTCCTGCTCAAACACGCCCTGGGCCTGTCGAACGACGACTTGTACGACGTGTTTGCCTCGTGGAACAAGGGCGAGCTCGACAGCTACCTGATCGAAATCACCCGCGACATCTTCTCGGTCAAGGACGAAGAATCTGCCGACTTCCTGGTCGACAAGATCCTCGACAAGGCCGGCGCCAAGGGGACCGGCAAGTGGATGAGCCAGTTGGCGCTCGACCTGGGCGTTCCCAGTACGTTGGTCACCGAGGCCGTCTACGCCCGCTCGCTCTCGGCCTTGAAAGACGCCCGTGTGCGGGCCAGCAAAGTGCTCTCGGGACCATCGGCGAAATACACGGGCGACAAGCAGAAGTTCATCGAGGCCGTGCGTCAGGCGCTCTACGCCTCGAAGATTTCCAGCTACGCCCAGGGCTTCGTGCAAATGCAGGCCGCGGCCGCCGAGATGGATTGGCAACTCAACTTCGGTTTGGTCGCGCTGCTGTGGCGCGGCGGTTGCATCATCCGCGCGGCGTTTCTGGAACGGATCAAGGATGCCTTCGAGGCCGACCCGAAGCTGGAAAACCTGCTTCTGGCCCCATACTTCCGCGACGCCGTGGAAAAAGCCCAGGCCTCGTGGCGGCACGTGGTCAGCACGGCCGTGGAACTGGGCATTTGGGCCCCGGCCTTCACGACGGCGCTGACGTATTACGACGGCTATCGTACCGCCCGGTTGCCGGCCAACCTGTTGCAAGCGCAGCGCGATTACTTTGGTGCGCACACGTACGAACGGGTCGACAAGCCCGGCTCGTTCCACACCGACTGGATCCGCAAGCGCCGCGAGCCCAAATAGCTCGCGGGCGCTTGGCTGCCAATTTCGGTTATGCACGAACAGGCGACTGTGAGCCCCGGTCGTGAGCCCGGGGATTTGTTGATGCGCCGCGAGGAAGGATGTCCTTCTCAGGCACTCATCGCTTGCCGCTTGGCCTTGCGATAGAAGCCGATTCCTTCCAGCGCCTTGTAGACTTCTTCGAGGGTCTTCTCGCCGAAGTTGGAAATTCCCAACAGGTCTTCGCGAGTACACTGCAGCAGATCGCTGACGGTGAAGATGCCACGCTCTTCGAGGCAGTTGGTCGTGCGGACCGAGAGGCCGATTTCGGCCGTGCTCATGTCCAACCGCTCGGTCAATCCCTTGGCGTGTTCATCGGCTTTGCTTAGGCGAACGCGGGTCATGGGTTCCCTCCCAATCGATGGTCTGCAGTTCTTGGCGGCAACTCCAATTTGCCGCTCCTGATGGCCGAGGATTATAGCAACTCGCTACGGCCTGCCTACTATTTTTCTACTCGCCGGAGCGAAAATCCGTGCGCGCACTGCTAGCTGGCAATTGCTAGCTGCGGGGTGCGATACTCGCTTGATCGTGCTCGATTGCCCATCAAAACCGGCCATCGCGAGTTTCAAAATGCGTCGGCTTGCCGAGACTTGCGCCGCCGCGACGGACCCAGTCGGCGATCCATTCGATCAATTGCTGCGCGCTTATGCGCGGATAGCCAAACCGTTGCATGGCGCGCTGCGAATTGCTCAGCAGCGCGTCGTCGGCTTCGCGTCCGACGAATTGCAGCGGCCGGTCGAGCAGCCGGCCGAATTGTTCGCACACGCGGCGGACGCTCAACATTTCCGGCCCGGCCAGATTGAAGACGAAGGGCGGCGCCGAAGCCAGAGCCAGCGAAGCCAGAGCCATGGCGTTGGCGTCCCCCTGCCAAATGGCGTTGAAGTTGCCCATCGCCAGGTCGATCGGCTCGCCGGCCAGTACCCGCCGGGCCAGGTCGACGAGTACGCCATACCGCAATTCGTTGGCGTAATTCAATCGCACGATCGATAGCGGGAAACCCAACTGCGCCGAAAAATGGCTGAAGATCCGTTCGCGTCCCATGGCGGTAATGGCGTATTCGCCGACCGGTCGTAGTTCGTCTTCCTCGCGCGAACCGCCCGAAGCCAGTGGCACCAGCGGGTACACGTTGCCGGTCGAAAAGGCCACGATCCGGCTGCTCGCGAAACGCTCGGCGATCATGCCGGGTAAGTAGACGTTCATCGCCCAGGTGAGCGGTTGCTGGCCCGACGAACCAAACTTCATTCCGGTCATGCAAACGACATTGGGGGCCTCGGGCAGGCTCGCCAGCTGTTGGCGGTCGAGCAGATCGGCCCGGATCGTTTCTACGCCGTGCTCGTTCAATTGGCGTTCGAGCGCCGTCGCTGAATCGCGAGACGCCGATCACGCGCTGCGAACTGCCGGCAAGCTTGAACGCCCGGGCCGCCATCCGCGCGAGCGTCGGCCCCATCTTGCCCCCGACGCCCAGCACCAGCAGGTCACTGTCGAACCTGGCGAGCGCTTCAACGACCGCAGGCGTCGGCTCGCTCAGCAGATCTTCCAATACTTCGACCGAGGGAATCGACGAAGGGAGGGGCGTGGGCATGCGAAAATCTTTCAAGCAGAAGCAGGGGAGTGCGGCGACGATGCCACATTAATGCCGCTAACGCGAGATCGCAAGTTTCTAACTTGTAGGGTGGGCTCCGCCCGCCATGGAGTTCATATTCGCTGCGAAAGGTGGGCAATGCCCACCCTGCATGACGAGTGCAAACTTCCAACTCATGCAGCTACCGCCGGATCTCGCGGTAGCCGAGTTCCCGGTACAAACGCACGGCAGCTTCCCAGCCGACGTGCGTTTCGAGCCAAATCTGGCGGTGCCCGGCGTCCCAGCAAGCCTGGTGCAACTGGCTCAATAGCAGCCGGCCGATGCCGCGGCCGCGCCAGCGGGGAAGCACGCACAGCCAGTGGACGACCGGTCGGGCGTCGGGCCCCGAGCCCCGCAGGGCTCGGGCCACGGCGCCGACGCATTGTGACGGATTTTTGCGCATCGCCTTGCACTTCGGCGAACCAAAGCAACTCAGACGACCACCAGGGCTTGGCCAGGAATTCGGCCTCGAAGTCGGTGCGCGTCCACTTGCGCACGCCAATCTTTTCGCGGCAAAGGCCCGATGACGAATGTCGAGCCAGGCTTCGATGTCGTCGGGGCCGGCAAAGATCCGCGACGTAACCCCATCCACAGAAGTAAGTTCTGGACGAAACTCTAGATCGATCCGCATTTGCAGTACATGCACCATCGTGCGGCCATTATCCCATGCTCGGGGCGCTCGGCCAATGCCCAGGAACCCTCCCGGTGCGGGCTTTCCCTGAAGCTGCCGACATTCTGTCAGTTGAGTGAAAGCATTTTTTCATAAATTCTCATCGTGGTGGTTGATCCCGGTGACTATGCTGGACATATTATCCACGAACACGATGGATTTCTTTCGCATTGGTGAAGGATGTTGGCGGAAGAACGGCGGAATCGATTGCTGGAACTGGTCCGGACACGGGGCTTCGCCTCCTTGCCCGACCTGGCCGGGGAGTTGCAGGTCTCCGAGTCGACCGTCCGTCGCGACCTGGAATTGCTGGAAGAGGACGGCTCGGCCAAACGCACGCATGGTGGCGTGTTCTACGCCGGCGCATCTCCCAAGTTCTTGCACTTTGACGAAAGGCAACCCGGCCAGTGGAACCAGAAGCAGGCCATCGCCCGCAAGACGGCCGAACTGATCGAGGACGGCGAATCGCTGCTGCTCGACGGCGGCACGACGACCTACGAGGTCGCACGCCTGCTGGTCGGTCGGCATTTGCAGGTGGTCACCAACAGCTTGCCGGTCGCCAACTTGTTTGCCTCGAACCCTTCGACCGACCTGCTTTTC
>CAVQAC010000010.1:0-58503 GCA_963710365.1 uncultured Planctomycetales bacterium | reverse complement strand
CTTCCTGTACCGCTGACCGGTTGGTCTGCTTAAGCTTGAACCCGCCATCCTGGTCCTGATCGGCTAAGATCACGACCTGGTCCCGGGTACCCTGGTCCCATTCGGGATAAGTACGGCATTCGGCGACCCACAGCCGGCCGCGGGCGTCGATGGCCATTCCGACGGGCTGGGCCACGTCGGGCTCCGCTGCGACAACGGAGACCTCGAAACCGGGGGGCGTTCGCATGTCTTTCGCCGCCTGATGCGGACAGGTCGCAGGCAGAAGGCTGAGCACGTCCGCGCCGGAATAGCCCAATTCGTGTCGCCAGTAGACCGCGGCCGATACCGCAATGAGCACCAACGCCGTGCATGTCAGCAAGGATTTGAGGATGAATCGGAAGCGCATGCCACGGCCCCAGGGTGCGACTAAGAAACGTAGTAGGATGATTCGGCAAGCTCATTACGTGAGTACTCTCAGACCTTTCGCGGCAGGGCTCGTGGCCGGCAATTGCGTGAGGTCAAACGACAAGGATTCAACAAGCTCGACTCTTGGAACGAAGTGCAACGGACGCTGGGTGGCTACAACCGTGGTGCGGCGCATGACCGGCTGCATAGAGCAGAGGGCGTGCCAGAGAGTGGATCGCCGCCGAGTATTTCGCGATAACTTGTATCTTGAAAGAGGCTTACGAGCAGCAGGATGGAAATGGCCCTAAGGCCGGGCATGTCGCCAAAACGCCACGAGCGTGGCCCTGCAGGGAGCTCGTAACCCCGTGCCAACTTCCGGCTTCCGTCCGATTAAGGCGGCTCAAGCCGAGCGAGGCGTTTTTGCCTCACGGCAGTTTGGCGTCGCGATGCATCAGGTCTGGCAGCAAAGCCAAGGCCTCGCTCCGCTCGTCAATACCTGCGTGGCAATACCGACCCAGCATCAGCTTTGGATCTGGGCTAATTCGATCGTAGCCCCCGTCAAAAAAAGGCCCAACCTGAAGCACGGCTACCAGCACTTCAAGCGGCTGGGCAGCTTCTTGCCGGGATCATAGGCCGCTTGAATGGGCACACGCGATGGAAAGACATGCTCGCGTTTTCTTGCGAAGCAGCAAATGTAAAATTTCGACAGACGCGAATCGTAGACGTCAGCGTTGATGTGGAACTCTTCGTGATTGTAAGGCAACACTTCACAATAGTCGATTGGTTCATTTCCCACTGGGAAGAATAACGCACCAGATGGAATTGAAGATCGGTAAATCCGTTCGCCACGTAGAAGTCGTTGAAGAAGTTGATCGAGAAGTTATGAACCCATGGTTGAATGCGTCCAAAGGAGACGCGTGCGAGACATAGCCGCCGACGCTCACCAGTTGAGCCACATTGAAGATTGCTTGTTTGACGTCGAAAATGTGCTCAATCGTTCCATTCTCGAAAACATAGTCGTATTGACAGTGCCAATCCTCGGGAATCGGTTGGTTGAAATCGTGGATTATTTTCACCTCCGATGCGTCGAAGTCCACGTCGGTATACTCTTCAAAGCCCACAAGGCGAAACAGTTCTTCGCCCGTGTAACGGTCGTTCATTTTCGCATTCGCGCGGCGACCTGACGATCGTACGGAATACCTAACCGCTCGAAATGACCGATGAGCTGGTCGAATTTCCAGCCCAGCAGCATGCGGCTGATGCTGAGCACATTCCTTCGCGATTGGATCTGCGGAAGGATGTGTTCGAGCCAGAACAAGGCATATCCCACGAGAATCGCCATCGCCACAACTCCGGGTAGGAGGTCAGTCTACGGGATGATTCTTAGCCGCTCGTTTTGCGAACCGCTTCAGGATGCGACGAAATCGAAGCGGCGAGGCAACGGCCCAGATGGCGACCGGAAATCAGGCCGGCAATGAGAGAGCGTACAAGGCTGCTTGATTTCATAGTTCCCATCCTACCAACCGGCACATCAAAAAACCCAGCCCGTGTTGTGGCGGTGCGCCGAGCCGCTTTTGGATTGGTCAGGCCCATGACTGCAAGTCAAAGCGCAAACCATTTCAAGCACCTTCTGCACGCATCGCCCTTTAGATCATGGCCGAAATGCCGGCGCGGAAAGGCCCCGGAGTTTCGGCCGGGCCTCGACTACTCGGGGCGCAAAACGGTGCGTTTTGAAGGCCAAACACGCCCGGCGATACGGAAAACGCCAAGCCCTGGGGAATCGGTGACCATTGCCGGGTTTACGAAGATTCCATGACAAACTGCCGCGCCCGCTGGAAGGTCGCAAGCCACTCAGTTACCATGGGGGGACTGCTGCCGCTCGTGGTCGATCCTGAGTGGCGGCGCCGTGACAATTACTTACTGGGAACCGTTCCCAATGCGCGTCATCTATCCGTGCGGTTTTCCGCGGCGTTTCAAGATCAACGACGAGGTACTGCGCCCATGAGCCATCATCATCGAAGTCCACACGTCGCGAGTTCATGAAAACCGCCGGCGCGGCCGTCGCCGCGCCCTACGTCATCACTTCCGCCGCGCTCGGCAACGATTCAGCGTCCGGCGGCCAGCGATCGGATCGTGATCGCCGGCATCGGCATCGGCAACATGGGCCGTGGCGATCAAGGCGCCTTGCTGAACCGCAAGGACGTGCAATACGTCGCCATGTGCGACGTGCGCGAAGAAGTCCGCGAAAAGTCCAAGGCCAACGTCGACAGTCACTACGGCAACAACGACTGCCAGGCCTACAACGATTTTCGCGAATTGCTGGCTCGCCCCGACATCGACGCGGTGCACATTGCCACGCCCGATCATTGGCACGCGATCATCGCCATCGAAGCGTGCCGCAGCGGCAAGGACGTCTATTGCCAGAAGCCCGAAACGCTCACCTTGCGCGAAGGTCCGCTGATGGTCGCCGCGGCCGGCGTTACGGCCGCGTTGTTTCCGGCGGCAGCCAGCGCGTGCTGGGCGACTATCGCAAGTACGTCGATCCGGCCTGGGCCGGCGAGTTCGGCAAGATCAAATCGATCAACGTCAACGTCAACCCGCTGCCGCAGCTTTGCAACCTGCCGGCGGAAGACGATGGCGCGAGAAAATCGACTGGGACATGTGGCTCGGCCCCGCGCCGTGGGCGCCTTATAACCCGAAGCGGTGCAGCGGCAGCTTTTCGATCAACGGCTCGAGTTGGCGTTCGTTCAGCGACTATTCCGGCGGCGGCATGACCGACTGGGGCGCGCACCATTTTGGCGGCGCACGTTCATCTGCCGACGTCGCGCGAACTGCAGCCCGAAGAAGTCACCTATCACGAGAGAAGGACGGTACCTTATCTCAGCTATCGCTATCCCGAACGGCTTCGTCGCTCTACCACAACCGGCCGAAGACCGGACAACCTGGCCATCGAAGGGACGCCGGGCGAAAAACTGGCGCCCAAGCCCGTGCCCATGCTACAGGGGCGAAGGGGGCATCTATGGCGACTTCATCCAATGCGTGAAGACGCGCGAAAAGCCGTTCCGCGACATCGAATTGGCCGTCAACACGGCCGTCGTCAGCCACCTGGGCAATATCGCCTACCAGTTGAGACGCTCGCTGAAATGGGACTCGGCCAAGCAGGAATTCCCGGGCGACGCCGAGGCCAATCGAATGGTCGATCGGGCCCGCCGCGAGCCGTGGCAATTGTAATGCTCGATCGTCGCCTTGGTCCCTTGTGACATTCCACGTCCGAATCGCCAACAGACATTCTTCCTGAACAAGGACTCTCGATATGTTGGATGAAGCTTTTGAAGCATTGAAGACAATACGACTGGGGCACCGATCGCGCTCCGCTGGCTCCGATCGAAGACGCGGTTGCCGCTGCGCAAGCAAGCCGAAGCGGCAAGACCTGGAGAGTCGCCTGCTGCCGCCCTTCAGAGCGGAATCTCGCGCGACGCCAAAGACTACGTGTGCCGCAAGCTGGCGATCGTGGGCACGGCCGCATCGGTGCCGACCTTGGCCGGGCTGCTGCCCGACGAGAACCATTCGCACATGGCCCGCTTCGCGCTGGAGCGGATTCCGGCTCCCGAAGCCGCACGAGCCCTGCGCGATGCGCTCGCCAAGCTGAGCGGCAAGCTGAAAATCGGCGTCATCAGCTCGGTCGGCGGCCAGCGCGACGCGGCCGCGGTCTCGTCGCTGCGGCGGGCTGCTCAACGATAGCGATGCCTCGGTCGCGCGTGCCGCAGCCACCGCGCTGGGCGACATCGGCAACGCCGAAGCGGCCAAAGCTTTGCAAGCAAGCCAAGCCAGTCGGCCGAAGCCATGCAGGCCGTGATCGACGCCCAATTGACTTGTGCCGAATCGCTGCTGGCCGGCAACAACAAGGCCGAGCGCCACGCGAGATTTACCAAGTCGCTCTCGGGCGGCGACCAAGCAAAACTCGTGCGCTTGGCAGCCACGCGTGGCATGCTGGCCTGCGCAGCAAAGAACGCATAACGACCCGATCGACATCGCTGCGGGCAACCAACTTCATCAATTCATCATATTTTTCAGGGAGACTGCGGCATGGTTCGGCGAATGGTGATCGGTTGGCTCGTCGTTGGCGCCTGTTGGCTATGCGAACGGCGACCTTGTGGGCGGCCGACGAACGCCCAGGAATTGCTGCAAATGGTCGTCGAGCCTGATTGGCAACCAGGACAAGGAGTTTCGTGCTGCCGGCCTGGATCAGGTGCGCAGCGGAGCGAAAGGCCCGAAGGCAACCAGGCTCTTTGCGGCCCAGTTGCCCAAGCTCGACGCCTTGGCCCAGGTTGCGCTGCTCAGCGCCTTGGCCGATCGCGGCGATGGCGCCGCCCGGCCGGCCGTGCTCGAACTGTTGGCATCCAACCAGGCGAAGACGTTCGGGCCGCGGCCATCGCGCGCGCTAGGCAAGTTGGGCGAGCCGGCGGATCTGCCGCTGCTCGATCAAATCCCTGGCTGCGAAATCGAGCTCGGAACAAACTGCGGCCCGGCTGAGCTTGGCACAATTGCGCGGCGAAGAGGTTTCCAGGCGCTGGCGGCCGAATTAAGTACGGCAGCTCCGCCGGTGAAGGCCTCGCTGATCGAAGTGCTCGCCACGCGTCGCGCCAAGGATGCGTTACCCACGTTCATTGCCGCCACCGTGGACGACAATGCCCAGGTTCGCAGCGCCGCCATGGCGGCGCTCGGGTCAGTCGGCAGTCCCACGCAAATCGCCGCCATGCTGCCGGGCGTGCTCAAATCCGGCAAAGGGGGCGAACGGGACGCCGCCGAAAAGAACGTGGCGCTGGTTTGCACCCGGATTGAAAACGAAGACCAGCGCGGCGGATGTGCTGATCAAGGCCCTGGATGGCGTCAACGCAGCGCAGCGCGACGAGTTGCTTTCGCTCGTAGGACGCGTCGGCGGCAAGAAGCTGATCAACTTCGTCGCCGAGATTGCCACGGGCCCAGACGTTGCGCGACGTAAATTGGGCATCGATGCCCTGAGCAAATGGCCCGACGCCGCCGTGGCGGACAAGCTGCTGGAGATCACCAACAAGGCGACCGACCCGGCCGAGCGCAGCCAGGCGTTCCAGGGCTACGTCAAGATTTCGGCCACCCGCGACAAGCGGTCCGATCGGCAGCGGCTCGATCGCATGAAACAAGCCATGAAGATTGCCAAAACGCCCGAAGAGCAACTGCTGGTGATCAATCGCTGCCGCACGGCCTACGACGTCGAAGCGCTGCGTTTCGTGCTGCCGTACGTCGAGCAGCCGCAATTCGCCCAAATGGCTTGCGAAACGATTGTCGAGCTGGCACACCATCGCGAAATCCGCGATCCGAACAAGGCCGAATTCGACAAGGCCCTGGACCAGGTGATCCGGACCAGCAAGAACCCGGTGGTCGTCGAACGGGCGAATCGCTACAAGCGCGGAGAAACCTGGGCTCGCCCTTAAAACGCAGTCGATCCTGAACCGTGAAGCAGAACCTACGTTCCTTAAGCTGGGACGACATTCAATTCGACCGCGGCAATCGAATTGCGGCCGGATTTGGCGAACGGGCGCGGCATGGGCTGGGCGATGCCATTGGCATCGATGGTGCGACAACGCAGCCGGTGCTTCCCCACCGGAATGTCCTCGAGCAGCGTGGCCCAATGGGCAAGCGCGAACCGGAGCGGCCAACTCGTGGGTCGTTGCGACACGGGATCGACGTCGGCAACGTCGGCTGGCAGCCGACCTTCCGGTAGGCCGCCGCCCCAGTGTTTCGGAGGCGCAAGGATCTGCGCGTCGCGCCATGGGGCTCGCGTAAAATACGGATCGTCGTCCGGCCAGGTCGCATCGTGCGGCTGCAACCAGGTTTGCACTTTCTGCAAGCCCGAGATGCCGACCTGCGCCATTCCGGTGATTGGTGCTGCTGCGCCGAATCGCACGGTTTCGGGGTGGGAGAGAAACCGCGCAAACGTCTTCATGAAACTGTCTACGTCGTTGTTCCCGTTGGCGTAGGTGTCGTTCGCATACGGCGCGTTCGTCAGTACGACCCGCTCGAGCCATTTCACCGATTTGAACCCATAGGCCTCGGGCACGATCATGCGCACCGGCCCGCCCCGTTTGCCCGACAGAAACTCGCCGTTTAGTTTGTAACAGACGATCACGGGCCGCATTCCCGGCGGATCCTCCAAGACCCGGCCGATGGGCAATGAGCTTTGGAACAATTGCTGCGGGTTGTCGTTGTGCGCCCCGTAATAAAAAACTCGGCGGCAGTCGCTTTCGGGCCTGGTCAGCCAGACGATGGTCCGTAGCGGCACACCTTCCCATAAGCCCATGCCTAGTGGCGAGCCGCCGTTGTTGCAGGTCATGATCTTGAAATACCGCACGGCGTGCAGCTCGGCCAACCGCATCAGGCCGTCCCAATCGAGCGCCGTCCCCAGTTCCTTCGACAAAGGCGCGCCGAGCTTCGCCGGGGCTGCCGGATCAGCCACTACCTCCAGTTTCCAGGTATCGCGCGTCAGGCCAATCTCGCGCAACTTTTCCAGTGGCTGTTTGTAGGGGAGCGGATTGCCCCGCTCGACCGTGCCGAAGGCCTCGGGCTCGGTCAGATACTTGAGCTTCAAGATTTCGGCCGCCAGCAGGGCGGACGGCTCCTCGGCGGCGCTCGCGCTCTGACCGCAAGCGAGCGCCGCGGCCCCTGTGATGCCGAGCTTGAGCAAGTATCGACGCGTCAACTGCTGGTGTTCGGCAACGAACCGCGCGAGATCGTTCATCCAAAGATTCCTCGGCGCGGGTCCGCGCCGCGGGCAAGAGAGCGATCGATGGCTCTTAATTCCCTTCGTATACCGAGGTCTGCTATTCAGGGTAAGCCGGCCCGGATCCAGGCTCGGTCTGTTCCCCATCTTAGCAATGCGCCTCGGCGTCAGTCCAACAAGATTCGGAGCCGATTCGCGGCAATGTGATCTGGTGACTGAAACCGAAAAGCAGCTCAGTATGCCTGCTGCGATTCAAGACAACCAGGCAGCACACGCCAGCGTACAGAAGGTCGAGCGTTGGGCATCCCGCGCCCGTTCAGGGGCTGCGAACCAACGCAGCCGATGGCCTGGCCGGCGTCTGGCCCTTGCTTATGTCGACGGACTGCTGTGCAGCTGGCAATTCGACCAGCCCCACTTCAACGCAGATTGGCCCCAACCCCGAATCAAAGGGAATCGCGATCGGCGGGGCTTCCGGCGGGAACTTGATCGAATGACCCTTGCCACAAATGACCGTGGGCAGGCCAATGCTCAGTTTGTATTCCGCCAACTGGGCCTTCGCTGCCCCGGCAATGATATTCGTAAGTTCGCCGATCGCATCCATTACCTCGCCGTTGAGTTCCATGGGCCGAGAGCCGAGCATGATTTCGGCGGCGGAAATTGCGGTGGCTCGATTGACGCTCACCACGACCATTCCCCGGCATCGTCCGCTCAAACCGATCAGGCCGCTCACTTCGTAAACCGGAGTATATGCGTCTTTCAGAGCCAAGGGCCCACGCGTGAGCGAGCAGCCGAGCATGGTCTTGAATACGTCGTGGGTGGCAAGCACAAATGGATTGATGAATTCAACGCGCATGGAGGTAATCCGCAGACGCAGGAAGAACGAGCTTTACACAACTGCAAACTTGTTGAGCTTTTCCTGCAGGACGTCTGCAGAAAAGGGCTTGATGAGATAGTCGGAGATGCCTGCCCTGATCGCCTCCAGAACGCGGCTTTTTTCCCCTTCGGTCGTGACCATGACGATGGGCACGGTCGAGCCCGTCGCACGAATGTCGCTGGTCAGTTCGAGCCCGGACTTGTTGGGCATGTTCCAGTCCGTCATCACCAGCGTGAAGCAATTCTGCTGAAAAGCAGCCAATCCTTGGTTGCCATCCGCCGCTTCGACAATGTCTGTCACGCCGATGGCGTTCAGGGAACGAATGATGATCTTTCGCATGGTTCCAGAATCATCGACAACGAGAACTTTGTGGCTCATATACTCGCCATGAATGCCAGTTAATGGGTTTATGGACGGTCCGTGACACGAACGACGCTGACGAGAGCTTTCGCGGCTTGCTGCCTGGTTTTGATCTTCGGACGACACGCTTGCTGAGAGTGATTCCCGACAGGCGCGAACTAGACCATGACCCGCTTTCGCTTGCTGCGGCCCGACTTGCTCTTGACCTTGCGTGTTTTTTGCGCTATCGTCGGCACTCTCCGCATCCTTGCGCCGGCTTTCGCTCAATTCCTGGATCAGCAGCGAATGCCAGCCGGTGGCGTAGGTCTCGAAGCCGGGGGACGAGGCATGAGCGATGCAGCACCGCTTGTCGTCCACCCGTGCGACGCAGTAATCTTTCGGCTTCTTGAACAGCCGGCTGCGTTCGGAGAATTCGATCGTATCGGCAAGAATGCGATTGTGCGAATCGGCGAGCACCAGGCCTCGATCGTCGACGATGCAAACCCGCGTGCAGGCCTTTTCGCTGGCGGTCAGCGCGACGCCGTTCACGATGGTCTGAGCCAGCGCTTCCCAATTGAACACGATGCCCAACACGCCCAGCGGGCGGCCGTTCACCTCGCCTCCTTCACGCACGCAGCAGGAGTAAATCAACGCCAGGCGATCGTTCACCAGCGGGCTGCGATGCACGCTGTGAAAACCGAATTCCGTGCCACTGCGAGTTGCCAGGGCCGAGCGGAACCATTCTGCATGCGAATTCTCGGTCTTCTGCGAGCGAAATTGATCCGGACGCCCGTTCGCCACGATATTGCCTGACAGGTCGGCCAGCACCAGATCGTAATAGACCGTATAAGAATCGAGAATCACACCCAAGCGCTTCGACGCATAGTTGTAGGTTTCGGGCGTGCGCTTGGTGAGCGCTTCGACCAGGCTCGCATCGGTGGCCCACCAACGAACGTCGCACGAACGTTCGTACAAGTTGCGGTCGATCAGATCGATGTTCATCAGGGCAACGTCCGACATGCGCGTTCCCTTGAACGCGGTGGCCATCTGTTTGCTGACCTTGCCAATGCGCTCCAGCGTGGCGCCCGAGCGATTCTTCAGATTGTTGACCACCTTGGCCGAGGTGTTCGACAAGGTGGCGATCTCCATGGCCACGATGTTGAAGGCCTTGCCGGCCTCGCCGGCGCGGGCGGCTTCGATTCGCGCATTCAGCGCCAACACTCGAATCTGGTCGTTCACCGTATCGATGTCGGTGATCGTCTTGTTCATCACGTGGTCGAGCGTGCGCGTGAGGTCAGCAACGACTTCAGGCGTGAATTTTTCATTGGCGACGGTCTGGTCCATGGCGGATTTGTCTCCTGCGCTTGTAATTGCCCAGGGCCGAGAACAAGCGGGCGACGCGCAGCAGCGCATCGCACGCCCCAGGGCCCTTGTACTGCATTGAATGACTCAAGCACGCTCGCCCCTGCGAGGAGTCCGCCACACCTCGTTGAGCTAAATAATCTAGGACGCAATTTGCCTTAGCGGACATGCCGGCGGAAATATTTCTGCCATTTTCTCGTCCATCGGTGCTCAATCTATGGCCTAGATTTTGCGTGATACCCCATTCCGTGTCCCCCCCCCGCTTGTGTTCGGGAAGTTTACCGGCCCGAGATTGCCTCGCCATGTTGCACGAAGATGCCCAGTTGATCCAGGAATTCGTCGTCGAGGCCAACGAGCATCTGGCCAGCGTCGAGCAGCATTTGCTGGCCTTGGAAGATCGCTCCGTACCGACCGATCCGGAGCGAATTCACGACGTCTTTCGGGCGGTGCATTCCGTGAAAGGCGTATCGGCCTTTCTGGGCTTGGACACGATCAACCTGCTGGCGCACCACATGGAGAACGCGCTCAACCAATTGCGCCATGCCGAAAGCGCGCCGGCGAGCAGCGTCATCGAAGTGCTGCTACGCTCCTCGGACAAGCTGCGCACTCTCGTGCAGAATGTCGAAGCCTCGGTCAGCGCCGACGTGCAATCCGAAATCGAGGATTTAACCAGGCTCCTCGAGGATCCGCACTCGGTTGAAACGGCCGTCGTTGCCGCGATCGAACGCATCGAACAACTATCCGCGCAAATCGAGTTGCCCTCGGCGCAGAGTCCCAATTCGACCGTAACGGCCGGTTCCGAAGAAGTTCGTCCGGCGGCCGTAACGGCGTCGCAACCCGGTGCCGGGCCGGCTGGTGAAGTTCCTGCTACTGCGGCAGTCCGCGGCAATCATGCGTCGGAAGACGTCACCGTTCGCGTGCCTGTGGTGATTCTCGAACGGTTGATGAACCTTGCCGGCGAGTTGGTTCTCAGCCGCAATCAATTGCTGCGCGTCGTGGCAACACGTCGCAAAACCGGGATCGAAACCATCAGCTCGCGGCTCGACCAGGTCACCACCGAGTTGCAAGAAGCGATCATGTGTTCGCGAATGCAGCAGGTGGGGACGGTTTTCAGCCGTTTTCCCAGGCTCGTGCGCGATTTATGCAGGAAGCTCGACAAGCAATGCCAATTGATCGTTGAGGGGAGCGACGTCGAGCTCGACAAGACCATTCTCGAAGCCGTAGCCGATCCATTGACGCACCTGTTGCGCAACTCGCTCGATCACGGCATCGAGTCGCCGGCCAACCGGGTTGCTAGTGGCAAGCCGGCCGCCGGTACCCTCGTCCTGCGGGCCTTTCATCAGGCCGGTAAGGTGAACATCACGCTCAGCGACGACGGCGCCGGCGTCAATCGCAAGCGGGTGCTGGAAAAAGCCGTCAGCAAGGGCATCATCACCGCCGTGCGAGCGGCCGCCATGACAGACCGCGACGTGGTGGCATTGCTCTTCGAGCCAGGCTTTTCGACCGCCGAAGTGGTTACGGACGTCAGTGGCCGCGGCGTCGGCATGGACGTGGTCAAAACGAACATTGAAAAGCTCGGGGGCACCGTCGAAATCGATAGTATCGCAGGTCAGGGCACCGCGGTTCGCGTCTCACTGCCATTGACGCTGGCGATCATCCCTTCGTTGATTGTCTGCGACAATGGCGTGCGGTTGGCGTTGCCGGAGACGTCCATTACGGAATTGGTGCGGCTTACCTCGGACGATTCGTCGTTGAGAATCGAACGCCTGCACGACGCCGAAGTGCTGCGGCTGCGCGGCGTGTTGTTGCCGCTGGTGCGTCTCGGGGCATTGCTCCGGAGCCAGCCGGGCACCGACGCCCTTGCGGCCGCCGGCAAGCCGCAGGGCCAGGCAGAACTCCGCTCAGCAGTCGCTGCCGAGCGCTCGCGCGCGCCTCAATTGGCGCCGCCGGCCAACGTGATCATCGTCGAATCCGGGGCCACGAAGTTCGCTTTGGCAGTCGATCAGGTGCGCGATCCGGAGCAAATCGTGGTCAAACCCTTGGGGCGACACCTGCGCCGCTGTCGCTTCCTGGCCGGAACCACCGTGCTGGGCGACGGCAACATTGCCTTCATTCTCGATATTGTCGGCCTGGCTGCACTGGCCAAGCTGATGACCACGAGCACGAGCGTCGCCAGCCATGTCGTGAAAAACGATCAGGATCTGGCTGCCGAAACCCAGACGACGCTGCTGTTCCGCAACGTGCAGCAAGAGTTGCTGGGCGTGCCCATGGCCATGATCTCGCGCATCGAGCGGATCCAAGGCCGACAGATTCAGCGCGTTGACGGCCGATTGCTGTTGATGTATCGCGGCTCTTGCTTGTCTTTGTTGAGCCTGTCGGGCGACCACACCGACGAACTTCTTCGCCGCGGAGACTGCTACGTGCTCGTCTTCCAGATCGATGAACACGAGGTCGGACTGGTGGTGCCCCACCTGGTCGACATTTGCGACGTCAGCCTGAACGTGGACGCCGAGCTGTTTGCCGATGCTTCGGTGATGGGCACGGTCCTGATCGGGGACGAAATCGCGCGACTCATCGATCCGGTTGAACTCGTCGCCCGCTCGGCGCCGGATGCAGTCAAAGCCCTGCGCCAGCGACCCGACGTGAAACAATCCAAAACCGTGCTGCTGGCCGAGGACTCGCACTTTTTCCGGCAGCAAGTGCAACGCTTCCTGGAAGCCGATGGCTTTCGCGTCGTCGCCTTCGACGATGGGCAGCGGGCCTGGTCGGCGCTGGAAAGCGGCCGCGTTGTCCCAGACATGGTGGTCACGGATATCGAAATGCCCAACATGAATGGCTATGAATTCTGCCGCCGGATTCGGGCCAGCGAGCGATGGCAAGGCCTGCCGGTGGTCGCACTGACATCGCTCAGTGGCGAAGACAATCTGCGCCGCGGTCGCGAAGCGGGCTTTAATGATTACCAGGTAAAGATGGACCGCGAACGATTGAGTGCCGCCGTGTATCGTTTGCTGGCGGAAACGGATGCTTGAGCCTGGCTTTATCCGGAACCGGTGCCGCCCTGAACGGGCATTGAACCCGAGAACTCGCCCATGACGACAACCTGGAACGAATCGCCGGCAACACTTGCCGCCACGACGGAACTCATTGCATTTCGTTTGAACGGGCTGCTGCTCGGCATCGACATCTTGCACGTCAAAGAAATCAATTGCCAGCTCCAGCATACGCCGGTGCCTTGCGCCGTGGGCGATGTGTGCGGCGTCATCAATCTGCGCGGCGAAGTGCTGACGGTCATCGATTTGGGCCGGCTCTTGGGCCTGTCTCCCGTCGCCCATCAAGGCCCGGCGCGGTATGTCATCGTGGCCTCGGAAAAAGAGCGAATCGCTCTACTGGTCGACGCCATCGAGGACGTCGTAACGCTGGATCGAGTTGAATTGAAGCCCGTGCCGGCAAACTTCCGTAGCGTCCGCAAGGAAGCGTTGCAGGGCGTGTACCCACTGGCCAACGAATTGCTGATCGTGCTCGACGTCGACGGTGCGCTGAGCTTGAAGGACGAACCTTCGTTAGTCTGACCATCAATGAGAGCCGCGATTTCCGCGAACCAACCAGAACCTAAAGCAGCGGCCGAAGGGCGTGAAAGCCATGTGCCCACAAGAAAATAGCCCGCTGGACGAAACCCTGGCGACTTGCCTGGCCGTGATCGAGGCGGGCTGGGCGACGACTGCTCAACTGCGTCATGCCGCCGCCTGGCGCCGCGGGGCTCGGCCGCAACTCGGCAATCTGGCGATGACGCAAGGAACACTCACCGTCGCGCAGGTGTTCGACATTCTTGGTCAACAGGCGTGCGTGGGCGGGCTGTTTGGTCAGGTTGCCCAGCAAATGGGCCTGTTGAGCAACATCGACTTGTATGAACTGCTGGAACTTCAGTCGAATCTGACGCCAAGCATGGCCGATGCACTCGTCACGCTGGGCATTCTTTCGCCAGAGCAAAGGGCGGTCGTATCCGAGCAGGCGTCTCTTGAAGCGACCAGTCCTCTTCGCGATCCGGTGCCGGCATAATCTGCCGCAAGGGACGATTCAGCGTCTCAGCCGGCTTATCTTCGCGACGGTCGCAGCCGAAAGAACACGGCCGATCAGTGTTTGAAACTGGGAAGATTTCGGTCGCGGCTTGCATACACGAGCCCAACGCGCAAGCGAGGGTTTTTGCGAGAGTTGCCGATTTCACTCCCTCGCTTGCGCGTTGGGCTTGTGTTTCCCAACTTGAAACACTGATCGGCCCTCGCCGAAAGAACAACGCGCTTTCCGATCGCTGGCGGCGGCGTCATAATGGTGACGCACGCAGGCCGTGGTTGGTGATCGATCGAGGCCAGCCTGGAGTTGCTCGTCGCCACCAGGTGTCTTTTCGCACGTCCAATTTCAGCACCATCCCATGAAACTCGTTTTGTCTTGCCTCTTGGCGATGGGTGCGCTTGCTTGTGCCGATGTCCAAGCACAGCTCACGGCTGGCCCCCGCGCTACGTTGCACAGGGATCGGAAGCCGTACCGCGGGATCGGCGTGAACTATTTCGATTGCTTCTTGCGGACGCTCAAGCAAGGGGACGACACCAGCTACGAGGCCGGTTTTGCGATGCTGGAGGAGAAGGGTATTCCGTTCGCGCGATTCTGCTGCACGGGGTTTTGGCCGAAGGACATGCAACTGTATCAGTCAGATCGCGAGGAGTATTTTCGCCGGCTCGACGGCGTGGTGAAATCGGCGGAAAAACACGGAATCGGCCTGGTGCCGTCGCTGTTCTGGTATTACGCCTGCGTGCCAGATCTGGTGGGAGAGTCGATCGATCAATGGTCGAATCCGCAAAGCAAGACGCAGGTCTTTATGCGCACTTACGTGGGCGAGGTCGTCGCGCGTTATCGACGCAGCCCGGCGATCTGGGCTTGGGAATTCGGCAACGAATACTCACTGCAAGCGGACCTGCCCAATGCGAAAGACCATCGTGCCCCGGTTCATCCCACGCTGGGCACTTCGAGTAGCCGCAGCGAGCGCGACGACCTCACTTCCGCCATGGTGCGAAAGGCCTTTGCCGCCTTTGCTACGGAAGTTCACAAGCATGATCCGGAGCGGCTGATTTCCAGCGGCGACAGCTTCTTGCGCCCCGCGGCCTGGCATCTCGAACACGGCGGCACCTGGCAACGCGACACGCCCGAGCAGTTTCGCGAAATGCTCGCGCTGGCCAATCCGGATCCGATTAACTGCCTCAGCGTACACGTCTACGGCGACGCCGTGCAGCGGCTTGCGCAGGCGCTCGAGGTTTCGCGCCAGCAGAACAAGCCGCTGTTTGTCGGGGAGTTTGGCGTGGAAGGCAATTCGCCCGAAGAAGCCGAGCGATTCCGCCAGATGCTCAAGGCCATCATGAACCAGCAAGTTCCGCTGGCCGCATTGTGGGTTTTCGACTTCTCCGCCCAGAAGGATCTGAATGTCACCGCCACCAACGCCCGGGCCTGGCAACTCGAATTGATTTCCGACGCCAATAAAACATTGCGCGAAGCGAATTGAACTGGGCCGAGGCTGATTGCCCGTCGTTCATGTGGCCTGGTCGATCGGCCAGCGCGTGCCGCTGGTGAAGCCGCCGTCGACGAACAGAATCTGGCCGGTCATGAAGGCCGAGGCTTCGGAAGCCAGGAAAATCGCCGCGCCGATCATATCGCGAGGACGGCCCAATCGGCCCAGCGGCGTATTCCGCAGGCCCCACTCCTGCATGACTGGGTGCGACCAGAGCTTCTGCGTCAGGTCGGTGAGAATGAATCCCGGGGCGATGGCGTTGACGCGGACGCCGCGACAGCCCCATTCCATGGCCAGCACGCGGGTCATGTGTCCGAGCGCCGCTTTGCTGGCGGCGTAGGGCATGACCCAGGGGAGCGGATCGTGGTTGTTCAACGAAGCGATGTTGATCTGGTTGCCGCGGCCTCGCTCGAGCATGCATCGCCCGACGGCCTGCGACAGGAGGAACGCTCCCTTGAAGTTGACTCCCATGATGAAATCAAAATCGTCTTCGGTCAGCGTTTCCGCGGGTTTGCGACGGTTCACGCCGGCCACGTTGATCAGTACGTCGATGTGCCCGAACTCGCGGACGACGCGATCTACGAGCGGCTGAATCTGCTGGGAGTCGCCGACATCGCAGCCCATGCCTACGCAGGTACCCGGCGAGTTGGCGGTATTTGCCGCAGCAGCGGCGATCTCGGCGGCCGCCTGGCTGGCAGCGGCTTCGTCACGGCCCGTAACGATGCATTTTGCTCCGCGTTCGCAAAACCCTTCGGCAATTCCGCGTCCGATGCCGCGCGTGCCGCCGGAGATGAGAACCACCTGATTGGAAACGTCGAACAACGAATCGGCCATGACGCAGTCCCCAGCAACCAAGAATCACGTTCGTCAGCGGGCGGAGCGTCGCGATAAACCGTGATGGTAGCAATTCGGGACTGCGATGCAACGAGTTCGGGCGCGGGAGAGGCAAGTAACCATTTGGGAATGAATTCACCTCGGAATATCGAGGGAGCAAAGAATTCTCCACGTATTCGTTTTCCGTAGCCCAGCCATTTATGGCTGGGAAATCGGTAGCCGCGTAATCGGTTTTCCGGTCGCGAATCGAGCCGCCCTAGGGCGGCTCGATTCGCGACCGGGACGCGGCGCGGTCGGCAGCAGAACACCAGCCATAAATGGCTGGGCTACGGAAAAGCCGGTGCCTTTGTCGCCCCAAAGACGATTTGGCACACCCAACGTCGGATTGCGTGTTGCAGCGATCTGCCGGGCGACGCTAGAATAAAGGCCCCGCCGACGTTTTTGAAGCCTGCCTGACCAACCCGCCCCAAGAGGTTCGATCGTGTCGCGAGCCTGTCGTTCTTTGCAGCGTCGCAGTTTCCTGGGCCTGGGTGTCGCCGGAGGCCTGCATCTCCTGTCAGGCTCCAGTCGCGGCGAGTCGGCGGCGGCGTCACGCGCTGCTGGGAAAGCTCGCAATGTGATCGTAATTCTGGAACAAGGGGGCCTGTCGCAAGTAGATACTCTGGGATCCCAAGCCCGAGGCGGTTGCCGAGCACCGCAGCCCTTATCAGCCGATTGCGACGAGCGTTCCTGGCATTCAGTTTACGTCGTTGCTCCCACATACGGCGCAGATTGCTCACAAGCTGGCGGTTGTCCGTTCGTTCCATCACAAGACCAACGTCGCCAACGGCCACCCGCTGGGAACTCAGTACGTATTGTCGGGCGCCGTTCCCGGTGGTCCGATCGAAATGCCCGACATGGGCTCGGTGGTGGCCCATCGCATTGGCAGCGAGTGCGACTGGTTGCCTCCTTACATCATGGTGCCGGGCAACGACGAACAAGCGTCGATGACCCGCCACGGCTTCTTGCCGGCGGGAACCAAGGCCTTCAAGACCGGCGGCCGCGATTTGTCGGACCCCACTTGGAAAGTCAACGACCTGGCGATGCTGGCCGGTGTCGACAAAGGCCGCTTTCAGGACCGGCTCGACCTGCTGAGCAATCTGAACCTGGGCGTGCGTCCGGCGACGAACGACGGCGTCGACACGATGTCGGCGATGTTTAACCAGGCGACCGACATGCTGAGCAACCCGCGCACGCAGCGAGCCTTCCGCCTGGACGACGAGCCACATGCCGTGCGCGAGGCCTACGGCCGCGGCCATCGCGGCCAGTGTTACCTGCTCGGGCGGCGGTTGATCGAATCGGGCGTGCGATTTGTGACCGTCGATGTCCGCGAACCGGAAACGAAGCTCACTCCCGGTGGTTTCAACATGAATTGGGACCATCACGATTACATGTATACCAACGGCTCGTGCGGCACGGTGCGCATCGCCGCCGGCGGCGAGGGGCGTTACGGCATCGGCACCTGGTGGATGATGGGGAGCACGGACCAGGCGTTTGCCGCGCTGGTCAACGATCTCGACGAGCGCGGGCTGCTCGATGAAACGCTGGTTTGTTTCGTCACGGAGTTCGGCCGCACGCCGCGGCTCAACAAGTTCCAGGGGCGCGATCACTGGACGAATGCTTATTCCATGGTCTTCGCCGGCGCCGGAATACGAGGTGGCCAGGTCGTTGGCAAGACCGATCGCGACGGAGGCTACGTACTCGAACGCCCCGTGACGCCGGACGATTACGCCGCAAGCGTGTACCAGAAGCTAGGAATCAACCCGGATCAGCCCCTTTACACTCGCGAAAAACGGCCGATCTTCTTTGCTCACGGTGGCAAGCCGATCGCCGAATTGGCGTGAGCCCGGTCTTGCCATTCTGCCTACCGGTGGTCTCGTCGGCGATCTTATTGTTGATGGAGCGGCTTGTTACAATGGGTAGGCATTCAGTCCGAAATTGGGTTCGGCATGATGCTGAATCCTAAGGGGCAGCGTGAATTTCTTGGAGTATTCTTTCCGCGAAACGAAAAGCATCCATCGCATCGCTACGAGTAGTCAGGCCTGCGTAAGCTGGGGGGTTCAAATGGAGCCAAGCCTATGCGTGTCATTATTACGTATTTGGGCGGATGCCTTGATCAGAGAGTCATGGACGGAGATCTGGAAAAGCCTTACGACGATGCAACGAAGAGCGTGAACGTGACCGTGGAGCGGTTCCTATTCACGAACCACGGCTCCCTCGGCAAGCAATTCGAAGTCCGGAAACGTGGGTTGCGTTTCGATACTTACGAAGTATTCGCACGCGACGAAACCGCCCTGGAGATTCGCCTTACCGTTCGCTGCATCGCTTCCGATTGAGGAATTCTCAATCACGTGCGCATCACAGTTTCAGCGAGCCAATGAATGTCGGCCTGGCGTTGCTTGATCGTAATCGCGTTCATGACGTCGATTGCCTTACCGGCTGAAGAAGATGCATCCGCGCGGAAAGTACACGACCAGGCCAATGCCCGGCGCGATGCGATGCTGCACGAGATGCTGAAGAGCCCCTATCCGCCCAAGGGGCTGTGGCGCGACGAGGGCTTTGCGCTCGCGGCGTACGGCCTCAACGAGCGGGTCGAAGAAGCCGACCGGGCGATCGTCGCGGCATGCGAAAAGGAGATGCCCCTGCTGGCCGAGGGCACGGAAGATTCGTTCCATTGGCATGCTTATCTGCTCGAACGTATTTATTTTCTCTATGGCTCGAACAGCCAGTTTTCGCCGCGGCGAATGGGTCTCGAAGCGGAACGTGCGATCTTGAAGGCGCTGTGGCAATGGGCAAGCATTGGTTGCCGCCGCGAAATGACCTTGCCCGAGCGCGACTTCTGGATATGGGGAAGCGAGAACCACCATGCCCAGGCGTGGGCCGGCTTCTGGGGTGCGGCCGAGATCTTCCGCGAGCATCCCGACTATCGCGATCGCCATTATGCAGACGGCTCTGCACCGGACGAGATGGCTCAGGCGTTCACCGAGTATTTCAAACGTTACGCGCGCCATCACGCGGCAACGGGTTTACTGGTTGAGTGCAACTCGGACTACAACAAATATACGCTCGGCGGCTGGTACAACATGGCCGACTTTTCCACCGACTCCGTGCTCCGCCGGCGAATGACAATGCTGCTCGACCTGTACTGGGCCGACTGGGCCATTGAGCAGATTGATGGGGTCCGCGGCGGAAGCCGCCACCGCTGCTACCCCGGGCAGACTTCAACGACGGGAACCAGCGGCCAAGGGCCGGCATGGTACCACTTCGGCCTGGGATTGCCGCGCAGTAAACACCCCAATTGTCTGTGTGCGGCGACGAGCTTCTATCGTCCACCGCTGCTGATTGCCGAGTTGGCGCTCGACGTCGCCGGCCGCGGCGAGTACGAATACCGATCCCGGCGTCTGGGGCTCGCTGAGACGCGGTCGGCCGGCCAAGCGGTACCCAATTTCGTCGCCGACCCATCGCATCCTTTCTACGTGAAACAGGGCGTTTATAGCTTAAACCCCATAGCCGGCGGGTTGGCACGTTATTCGTGGTGTACTCCTGACTTCGTCCTGGGCACGAGCATGGTCGAAGCCCGGCCCCAGGAGGATTGGACGGCCGTCAGCAGCCAGAATCGTTGGGAGGGAGTTGTTTTTGCCGGTAATCCGTACGCTCGCATCTTCTTTCAACCTCTCCTGCCGGCGCGGAAGCGTGTACAACGCCCACTGGTCGGTCCAGAACAAAGGCGTACTGATCGTCCAGCGTCTGAAGACCACGAATGCGAAGGGGCAGCGGGTATGGTTCGACCGCTCGCTACGACGCCAGGAACGGGAAGGATGGACCTTTGCCGAAGCACCGCGGGCGTATGCGGCCGTCAAGGTTGTGGACGGTGCGATCGCCTGGGAGCCGGATACCGTCGCGCAGCACCGCGAGGGCAAAGGGCCCACCGACCAGGGTGTTTGGCTGAAGTGCGAGAACGCTTTCTCACCGGTCATCCTCGAAGTGGCTCGCAAGTCGGATACGCTTGATTTTGCCTCGTTCCAAGGGGCAATCCTGGGCAATTCGCTGCGATGGGAGAACCAGCACCTGGAATATCGCAGCTCGCAGTATCGGGCCGAGTTAACCATGGATGCCGACTATCGACACGTGTCGACCGTCGATGGCCAGCCGATTGATTACCAGGCCCGGATGGACTTCGATAGCCCTTTTCTGCGATCCGAATTCGGCAGCGGCGTGGTGACGATCAGCAAGGGAGCGGAGCGGCTGGTGCTCGATTTCAACCAGCCCTGACGGTTGGCCGCGGCGCCTCGTCGGCCGGCCAAGCACGCCACAATCGCCTCGTTCGCTTCGGCATGGCAACCAAGGCCAAGCGTAGAGCCTCACGCTATCGCGGCAAAGCATGCTGAGGACAACGGGTAGTATGCCGCCATCCGGCGATCTGACCGCGCCGTTTGCTAGCAATGAGCGCAGCTCGGGCTTGCCAGCACGTTCCGCCGAAACGGCCTTCGAGCGATGTGCCATTTTGAATAGTATGCCGCCCCCGGCCATCGAGGCTCCTCGTGCCGGCCAACCTTTCCCCTCACCGCCGGCATTGGCGCGATGCGCGATCGACGGCTGCTGAGAGAGAACCCGATAGGATTGCCACCATGGCCCAGCACCCGCGACGCTCGAAGAAGTGGGCCTCCATTTCGCGGAGCGTCTTCTTCCGCGGCTTCGACGGCCAATTCTCAACGGCGCGTGCTTCGTCACCGGGGCATCGCCGGTTGCGGTTCGAGCAACTCGAAGCAGCGCCAGCTCTTGTCGGGCACAACGCCCAGTGTCACGCTCACCGGGCTGAATGGCCCGGATGTGATGGCCTTTAATTCCAGCGGCAACTTGTACGTGGCCAACACCGGCAACAATACCGTCAGCGAGTTCGCGCCGGGGAGCACCATTCCCAGCGCCACGCTCACCGGGCTATCGAATCCTGACGCGTTGGCCTTCGACTCCAGCGGCAACTTGTACGTGGCCAACTACGGCGGCACCACGGTGAGCAAGTTCACGGCCGGGAGCACCGTCCCCAGCGTCACACTCACGGGGCTCGTAAATCCTGACGCCCTGGCCTTGGATGCCAGCGGCAACCTCTACGTGGCCAACGCTGGCAACGATACGGTGAGTAAGTTTGCGCCGGGAAGCACGAAACCCAGCGCCACGCTCTCCGGCCTGCCCGCGGGGAATGAGCCGGCAGCTCTGCTCTTCGATTCCGCCGGCAACCTGTATGTGGCCAACTATAGCGCTAGCAATGTGGGAACGACGGTGAGCGAGTTTGTCATCGGCAGCACCAAGCCGAATGGCGCCCTCACTGGTTTGGACGGGCCCTCGGCCCTGGCCTTCAATTCCAGCGGCGACCTCTTCGTGGCCAACCAGGGCAACTCGACGGTGAGCGAGTTTTCCGCCGGCAGCAGCACACCGACCAAACCAGTCGCCACCCTTACCGGGCTGAATGGGCCTTCGGCCCTGGCCCTCGACGCCAGCAGCAACTTGTACGTGGCGAACAATGGCTTTGGCAGCGGCAGCACGGTGAGCGAATTCATTCCAGGCAGCGCCAAGCCGAGTTCTACGCTCACCGGGCTGGGAGCTCCAGAATCGCTGGTCTTCGACTCCAGCGGCGATTTATTCGTAGCCAACGAGTCGGGCACCACGGTGAGCGAGTTCACCGCGGCGTCCGCGGCGGTCAGTGTTACGACCACTTCGACGCCGCTCGCCTATACCGAACAGTCGGGCGCCCAGACCATCGATCCGGGCGTCACAGTTGCCGACTCCGAGAGCACAACCATCGCATCCGCGACGGTCACCATCTCGTCGGGTTACAACAGCACGACGGACACCCTCAGCTTTACCAACCAAAACGGGATCTCCGGAAACTTCAACGCGACATCGGGCGTGCTGACTTTGTCCGGCTCGGCCAGCATCGCCGATTACCAGGCGGCCTTGCAGTCGGTCAAGTTCACGAGCACCGCCGCGACGAGCGGCACGCGCATCGTCTCGTTCGTGGTCAATGATGGAACCAGCGTCAGTGGCACGGCCTCGCGAACGATCGATTTGACGAGTGTTTCGGCCGGCGCAATTGGTGGTGATGGCTGAGCCGCCGTCAACGGTCACGGCCGGTGCAGGCTTCGGCTTCACGCTGGCCGTCGAGGACTCGCTGGGCGACGTCGTTACCAGCTATTCCGGCAGCGCCATGGTGGTTTTGGCCAATAATACCGGCTCCAGCACCTTGGGCGGAACGCTCTCGGTTGCGATCAGCAACGGCATGGCCACATTTTCCGGGTTGAGTTTGAACCGAGTGGCGAGCGGTTACACCCTGCTGGCCACGAGCAGCACCCTTACGTCGGCCACGAGCAGCGAAATTTCCGTCACGCCGGGCGCGGCCTCGCAATTGCTCGTCACAACGCAGCCGCCGGCTACCGTCACGGCGGGCGCCAACTTCGGTTTGACCGTAACCGCCGAAGACGCCGAGGGGAACGTGGCCACCGGTTTCTCCGGCAGCGTCACCGCCGCGTTGGCGAACAATCCTGGCGGCAGCACCTTGGGAGGAACCGCGAGCGTTTCGGCTGCCAACGGCGTGGCGGTCTTTATCAATCTAACCTTGAACAAGGCCGACACGGGTTACTCGCTGAATGTCACGAGTCCCTCGCTCACTTCTGCCACGTCCAGCAGCTTGAACGTCAATCCAGGAGCTGCTACGCAGTTGATCATCTCCCCGGCGTTCGCGAAGAATGTCACGGTGGACGCGACGTTTGGATTCACCGCTAGCGCTGAAGACGCCGAAGGAAATCTGGCCACCAATTTTTCCGGCAACGTGAGCCTCGCATTGACGACGAATCCAGGAAGCAGCACGCTGTCTGGAACCACCGTCCTTTCGATCGTCAGTGGCACGGCGGTCTTCTCCGGCCTGGCGTTAAACCACACGGGCTCTGGATACCAGCTTTCGGTGGTCAACAACGGATTGTCAGCGGCCACGATCGGGCCCTTCAACGTGACCGCCCGGGGCGTCGCCACGCATCTGGTGATCGAGTCTGCGCCACCATCGACCGCGACGCCCGGCGTTCAGTTTGCGGTCACGGTCGATGCGGTGGATGATTTCGATATCGTCGACACCACGTTCAACGGCAATATCGCAATCGCGCTGGCGAACAATCCCGGAGCCGCTTCGCTGTCGGGAGTTCTCAGCACTTCGGCCACTGCCGGAGTGGCCGTGTTCGCGGGATTGTCGCTAAATAACCCTGGCTTGGGCTACACGTTGCAGGCAACCAGTTCCGCCTTGACGTCCGGCACGACGCAACCATTCAACGTCATCGGCACGCTCACCATCAACGGCTCCTCGACCAGCAATAACGTTCAGATCGGGTTCGTCGATGCCACCGATTTCCAGGTCAGTCTCAATGGCGGCGCCGCGACAACCTATCCAATTTCGGCGGCGACGAAACTCGTCTATAACGGGCCCTCGGGATCGTTCTCGGACGTCGTCTTTTCCGATCCGTTCAATACTTACGCGGCGACGCAGTCGCTGGCCTCGACCGAGATTGTCAGCAGCGGCTTCGAATTCGATGCCAATAGCGTGACGAACCTCTACGTTTACGCCTCGAGCGGCACGTCAACCGCGACGATCAACGTAGGGACCGGCACCGAGAGCAACTTCTACGTCGGCGATGCCGCCTCGGACTATAGCTATATCGGCGATCCGGCCCTGGGGTTGTACAGCGAGCTATCGGGGTTCGCCTCGGAAACGGTGACTGGATCGGGCGGCACGACGTACGCCTATGTTTATTCGACTTCGCACGGCGCATTCGTGGGCGATCCGGGAGGGAGCGAATTCGCGTCCAGCGGCTTCAAGGTAACCTTGAACGATTTCTCGCAGGTCTACGCCGTGGGGGCTGCCGATGGAACCGACGGCATGACGCTACACACCGAAGGGGGCAGCTTCGTCGGTCAGCCCTCGTTCAGCTATGTCAGCGGAACGTTCAACGGCGCGCCGTTCCTGATTGGCGCCCTGTTTGCCGCCGACGTCACGGCCCAGGCCACTCACGCCACCGATCAGGCCTTCTTCTACAGCTATGGCGGCGACACGTTCAATGGCGCTCAGGGCACGAGCTCCTTGACCGGCAGCGCCACAGGGTTTGCCAGTTTTGCGACGTTCGTCTCCGAGGCTACCGGCTTTCAATCGATCACCGCGTTGGAGTCGGGCGGCGGCACCGACGTCGCCAACCTGACGTCGCCGGGCAATGGCACCTTCACCGAAACGGCCACGGCCAGCACGCTCGCCGTGGGCGGGGTCACCGTGATTACGGTCGATACATTCTTCAATAATAACGGCACCCTGGTGGCCGTACCCAGTAAGATCAATGCTACGGGCAACGCGAACGGCAGCGATACCGCGAACCTGTACGATACGACCGGCGCCAATGCATTGGTCGCCCAGGGGAACAAGGCCACGCTCACCATGCCCGTGAATACCGTCGCCGTGACGCAATTCGGCAAGGTGAACGCCTTCCAGACCGTGGGGACCAGCGACACGGTGCATCAGCAGTCGATCGATTTCGCCTTGCAAACGATCGGCAATTGGACGAGCGATTAGCCGCGATTACAGTCTCGGCCGGAAGTGTCGCCGGAATAGCATCGAGCGGGCTATGACGACCGGCGGCGAGCGGAGGGGCAATGTCTCAACCAGAATCACCACTCAGAATGCGACGCTCTGTTTCTCATCACCGTAAGTGGTTAGGCTTACGGCCGTTGTGGCCATTTTCCGTCGGATATTGATAAAGGCAGCGTTAGTCGCACGCAAAATTGCGGCCTGCCGTATATAATTGGGCTGTATCCCCCCCGTTCTCACAGCAGGCTCCCCATGAATGCTCCCAAACCGCAGCAATTCGTCCTGAGCCGGATGCGGTCCGGACCCATTCGTCACGATTCGCTGTCGGACGAACTTCTCGAACATATCAAGAGTGTCCACCAGCGGATCGGCAAGTATCTGGGAATGAACCTGGAGCAGTTTGAAATCGGCTTCATGCGCGAGGAAACGCCCGATACTGAGGTGGCAATCTGGAAAAGCATTGCGATGGCCTGGAAGGATTTCCACGAACAATACGTGGGCGAATTCCGGCTTCCGCACGACGAGGAGAAGTCGCTGCTCGTGGCCTTGATCGCCATCTCGATGGGCGTCCAGCAGGTCGAAAAGCTGGGCGTGCCGGTTGAAGTCGGCAGCCGTTTGCTGGCCTGTTTCGACAGGGTTTTAGAGCCCTGATCGCGGTTTTTGTCCCTTTCCGGGGCACTCGACCGCTGGATTTTCAACCCGGGCTGGGCCGCTCCCTGCCCGTGCGGCGGCAACTATTTTCCGGGGGTAACCGCCCATTCCATTTGCATGATAGCCCGGTCTTGGGGTACACTCCTGTCAACCAAGGGATGGCGACCGCTCGGCAATGTCTGCCAAGCGGCGTCCGTCCACGAAAGAATTTATTCGGGAAGAAGTACAAATGGCCGAAGGTAGCATCAAAAAGTTGACGGACAAGGGATTCGGGTTCATCAAGACGGGTGGCGAGAAGGACCTGTTTTTCCACTCATCGAGCGTTCAAGGCGTCAGTTTCGACGACTTGCACGAGGGCCAGAAGGTGTCGTTCACGGAAGGCCGAGGTCCGAAAGGCCCGTGCGCCGAGAACGTCAAGCCCGTGTAGTTCCGCTCTGTCTGCGGATGCTTTGCCGGGCGACGAGTGAATCGTCCTTCGGCAAATGAGCATCGTCAGAGAGACCGGCCGCAGGGTCTCGATAATAAGCGTCTGATTGATAAAGAAGCCGACGTGTCGCAGCCCTGCGGCACGTCGGCTTTGTTCGTTTCCGGGCGCAGGCAAACGCATACACCGTAATTCGATACCTGCCTTACAACCACCTCGTTCTCCGTTCGTTCTGCGGGCTCACGTGCTCCATCACGACAATCTGTCGTCGTGAGACAGCGGCCGTTCAAGATTTTTTTTCAAACGCAATTCCATCGGCGCTCTTGAAATTGCCCAGCCGCTGGTATGCCGTTGAATCCAGAAGTATCGGCCGGTGAAGGCCTTAGGAATCCAATCCAGCCTGGTTGACGCTTGCGACCGAGGTCCACGCGGCCTGGAATCCGTGTGGGCACCCACGTTGGCACCAACGGATGCTTTTGGTTAGCATTCCGCTCACGGACGATAGATAGAAGGGGGCACGGAACGTGCGTTTGAGCCAAGGACTGGATCAGGGATTGAGCGGATGGATGGAGCCATTTCTGCGCCGCCTGGAATGCGGCGGCAACTTCAATATGCCGCTGCTGTTTTTCGCGGCGCTGATCGTGCCGGTGAGCTTTCGGCTGGCGCTTTGGTCCGAATCCACGGTGCTGGTCAGCGCCGCCGATCTGCTGGGACTGTACGTCGACCTGTGCATGACCTGCGTCTGGGTACTGCTGGTCGTCCTGGCGGGAAGCAATCGCGCTGGGCGGCTTATACGCTGATGGTCGCGTGGTGTTTGCTGAATGCCGCGAACTACGAGCACGTCCGTGCGTTGGGCACCATGCCGTCGCTCAACCACGTCTACCAATTGACGGAGCCCGCCTTTCTGTGGGGCTCGGCCGTGGTGGTGTCTCGGCCCTTCCTTTTGGCCGGATTGTTGATCCTGATCGTGGCCGCATTGCAAACGATGCAAAAAACTCCGCACCTCGATCGGCAGACCGCCTGGTTTGCGGCGCTGACGCTGAGCATGACCTTGGGACTTCCGCTGTGCGATGATTTCGAGCAATCTGCTCAGTGGCGGCAGAGCCATCCCCTGGCCTTGAACTTGTCGCGACTGTGGAACCACCTGGCGTTGCCTCCCGAACCGGCCGCCACGACGACCCACGAATCCCGGCACCGCGTTCGACGATTGGCGCATACCGACCTGAGCGGCCGATCGATCGTGCCTCCGGCCGATCAGCCCCAGAACGTGTTGCTGGTCGTCTTGGAAGGGGTTTCTGGCGCGCATCTCGAACCGATCAGCCGCGCTCAAGGGCTGAGCTGTCCCTCGCCCATGCCCCAATTGAGCAAGCTAGCCGCCGAGAACATTGCCTGGACTCAATTCGTGGCGCAGCAGCGGCAGACCGACCGCGGCTTGTATTCGATCATGGCCGGCCGCTACCCGCAGCTGAATCACGCCCCCTCGTTGATGAGCAATTACGTGCCCGACCCCAGCCGGCCTGCTCTTCCGGCCGTGCTGCGCGAGGCCGGCTATCAAACGGCTTTTCTGCAGGCGGCTGATTTGGACTACATGCAAAAGGGCCGCTTCATGAAGTCGGCCGGTTTCGAATCCGTGATGGGAAGCGAGTCGTTCCAGACCTGCCATTTTCGCACCGGTTGGGGGCCTGACGACCTCAGCGTAATGGAAAAGGGGTATGAGCTGATCCAGGGTTTGAACCGGCAATCCAAGCCCTGGTTTCTCACGGTCTTCACGGCCGGAACTCATCATCCGTATGAAGTTCCCCATGATTTTCACAGCGAATTTGAGCCGGGCACTTTCGAGCACACGGCGGCCTACGCCGATGCGGCCGTGGCGGAATTGCTGTCGCGACTGCGGCAAGACGGAACGCTGGACAACACGCTGGTGCTGATCACTTCCGACGAATCCAGTGGCGTGCAGCGAAAAGCGAGCGATCTGGATTGCGAAATCAGCCACAATTGGGGCTTCTTGGTGGCCGTGACCCCCGGCAAGGCTCAGCAGCGCGTGGACGAGCCTTTCATGCAAAGCGATCTGGCCCTGTCGATCGTCGACTACCTGGGCCTGGCAGATCGCCCCCATCGATTCGTGGGCGAGCGCTTTTCGACACTACGAAGAGCCGCGGCCGATTCTCTGTGCGAATGTCTATTTCGGGACAGTGACCCTGTTCGACGTCGACGGCAGCGTGTCGATCTGCCCCGACGACTTTCACGGAGGTCGAACGTACCAGCTATCCAGTCCCTGGTTGTTCGGCGGCGGCAAATCGGCGCGACCCTGGGATCCGTCGAAAACGGACTTCATGATGGCGGTAGTGCGCTACAGCCTCGGCAGGGCAAACCATCATCACAATGCGCACCACCATCGCCATTCGGTAGCCCAACACCGAACCGCGTCACCTGCACCAGTGAGCAGCTATGTTCGCTGGAAAGCAGACAACCGCGCAAGGCAACACCGAGACGCCCACGGGTGAGCAGTACGGCGATGCCGCGCGCGATTGTGCCAGATTACTGGCAGGCTGGTTACCGGCGAGTTGGCGTGCTCGCGCTGGCCGGCATCAATAGCCGTACCAGCGAAATTCGCTCTCTTCGCCAGCGTGGCCGACGGCGCGATTTTGAGCAACATCCTTGCCGATCTCACGAATCGTCTCGTCGCTGATCGCCCCAGGCGGGTCGCACTCGTACGTCAACATGCGGCCTTCGATGGGGAAAGTTGCGGGACCGAATTGATTGATCGGCATCCCTTTGAACTTGAGTGTGGCGACGATGTCGCCGTCCCGTGTCACTTCAACGCAATTCATTTGTGATCCTTTCACCCCTAACCACGAATCCATCCGAGGTCACGATCCCTCGTGCGGCGTATTCTAGACGAACAAGCAAAAAACTTGCAAGTTTTTTTATTTTCAGAATCGATCGTCGCCACGGTTGTTTGGAAACCGGGATCGATGCTAGCTGCACTGATTCGCTTCGGCTATTTCACCGACGTCGTCTGCTTCGGTGCGGGAATGACTTCCGGCTGGGCCATGTCCCTGCCGAGTTGGTCGATCAACCGTTCCAGGTCGGTCAGGTCTTCGACTTGAACGATGTTGAGCAAGTCCGTTACAGCCGTCCACTGGGCGCTCAATGCCGTAGTGTAACTGCTGATTGCCGCAGCATAGGTCTGTTGGGCGACGACAACATCAGCGAAACCAACACGGTCTGGCTGCTGCTGGTGGCGCGTATAGGTGCCGCGATAGGCACGGGCCTGATCCGGCAGGATCGAGATGCGGTAATAATCCAGTATCGCGCGGCTGTTCTCATAGCGCTCGAAGGCATCAGCCAGCGTAGAGGTCAATTCATTGCGCACGCGGGCCGCCTCTTGCTGTGATCTGGCGAGCAAGGCTTGGGCTTGGAGTATTCCGCCGACCTCGCGGTCGAACAGCGGTGCGGGAATGCCCACTTGAATGTTAACGCTCGCCCCGGGCGAAGCGGTGGTATAGTCCTTCTGCAATGCCGAGTAGAGCGAAACGTCGGGGATCGGCGTGATTTCCTCACGTCTTAAGTTGATTCGCGCCTGTTCCGTGCTGTTGCGTGCCGCCAGAATATCCGGGTGCCGGTCCCAAACGACATTCCTCAGGAGGTCAAAGCGGTACGCCGGAATGGAGATGTTCGGATTACCGGCCAACTGCATCGGCGTCAAGTTGGGCGCATTGACGCTGGCGGCCAATTGATTCCAGGCTGAGAAATAACGGTTGCGGGCCTGGATCAAGGCCGTGCGGGCTTGGAGCGCCAGCACGCGCAGTTGCATCGGTTCATAGGCTGCGGCCTCGCCGGCACGAACTTGTTCGATCTGGATGTGATACGACGCATCGGTGAACCGCGCCAAGGCTTCGGTAATTCGCACGGTTTCTTCCGCGACCAGCACGGCGTAATACTGAGCCTGCACCTGCGTGATCAGCGCGATTCTGGCTTTGCGCAGCGTAAGCTCTCCGTTGCGAACGTCGATCATCGCTGCCGCCTGGGCCAATTGCAGCTTGCCCGCAGTTTTGATCCATTGATTGAAGAACGCGCCCTGGTAGTTTGGATTTCCGGAACTGCCAACCGTGTCGGCTTCGTAACCGACCAGCGGGTTTTCAGGCGTGCCCATTTGAATGGCATTGCCTCGGGCCGCCTGGATGTCGGCCTCGGCCTGACGGATCACTGGGCTGGTGCCGGCGGCCAGATTCTCCAAATCCTTCAAGGAGAGCGGTCGCTCGTTCGGGCCAACGGGCGGATAAATTGGTGGAGGGAGCGGCGGCAGCGGTGGGAACAGCCGCTCGATGGCCGCACGCCGCTCTTCAGGGTGCTGCGGATCGACGGGCGGCAAAACAATCGGCGGGGACGCCGCGCCTGGTAGATTGGCGGGCAGCTTCATTCCTGCAGGTCGAGATCGAAATTCTGCTTCGCCGGTCACATTCTCAAACGTCTGGTCCGCAGCCAAAATGATCGCTGGCGAGCAACAGACTACCAGCACCATAAGAATCGCGAAACGACGCCCTGGCGTACTCCGCAGTGGACGGAAAACGAGCCCAAAATCAGGCTTCGTCAAGCACCCTGGTTGTGGGTAACGGTCCATGGGATTTTCGCACGCTGCCTTGGGCAAATGGCATACCCGTGGTCCAATCCCTCGGATTCCGGCCGGATCATTGACTTGGGCTTCGCCGTGGCCGCTCTCGACCGTATCGCCAGATATGATCGTGACGCGATGCTGTCGTCCGATTTCCCGAGTGACGTGCGGGCGCTGTCGGACGAAGCTCCCCCGGTGCCGCCGCGCCAATCGACAGTTTCGTTAAGGTCATCCCAGGCAGATACTGTGATTATCGGACAGATACGAAGTTTTGAATAATCAAAAATATGATATTGACGAACAAAAATATCGCGATAGCATTGAGAGGCGTTCGGGAATCGTAAGTGAATCCCTCGGGTTCGCCTTGGGCGGCTTTTCCGATTGTTTTATTTCGCTGCCCCCTGTCAGTTCCCGGTATTCGAGAAGCCCGTCCCGCGATGCCCGCCCGAACGAAGAAACCGTGGCGACTCAGCGCCAGCATTATGGCCCTGGTTGGCTTAGCTATCGCCGCGATCATCGTCGGCCCACGCATCAAAGCATATCTTCCAGCCACCGAAACAAAGCTCGATGACGGGCATCGTCTGGCCCAAGCAGCCGGCGACCAGCCGAACGTGGTTCGTCTCGACCCGAGCGTCGTGAAGCGGTTGCCAATTACCACGAGTCCGGTGCAGTCAGGCTCGGTTCCATTATCTTTGGAGCTTTCCGGCACGCTGATGCTGGATGCCGACAACCTTTCCCACGTCCATGCCCGTTTTCCTGGCGAAGTCGTTGAAGTCGGCAGGCAGGCCAGCGACGGCCGGCCGATCGCATTCGGAATGCCGGTCACGAAGGGCCAACTCCTGGCAGTTATTTGGAGCCGCGACCTGGGTGAGAAGAAAAGCGAGCTTGTCGATGCGCTTTCCCATCTCTGGCTGGACGAAGAGACGTTGGCCAAGTTTCAAGGTATCTCGCTGGCCGGAGCCGTGCCCGAGCGAACCGTCCGAGAGGCGCAGCGGCAGGTGGAGGCGGACCAGATCGCCGTGGCCCGCGTCGAACGAACGATGGAGGCCTGGCGGCTGTCAGAGGAAGAGATCGAATCCGTTCGCAAGGAAGCCAAACGCCTTCGCGACGACAACTCCCGCACCCGCCACGCGCTCGTCGCCGATTGGGCTCGAATTGAAATCAGGTCGCCCCTGGATGGCGTCGTAATGGAGCGGAATTTTTCGCTGGGCGACCTGGTCGACACGGCCGATGACCTGTTTCTCGTGGCGCAGTTGAATCGGCTGCGTGTCGTGGCCCATGCCTACGAAGAGAATCTGTCGGCGCTCGATGCCTTGCCGCCTGCGCAGCGAAAGTGGTCCCTCGCCGTGCCAGCCGATCCGACGATTGCCTTGCAACGTGGCGAATTCGAGCAGATCGGGCGGATCATTGATCCCAACCAGCACACGGCTCTAGTGATGGGCTGGGTCGACAATGCGCAGGGGCAACTTCGCGTCGGGCAGTTCATCACGGCTACGATCGACCTTCCGACCGGCCAGAATGAGGTTGCTGTTCCCACGGCGGCTGTGGTCGATCAGGGGAGTCGAACGCTGGTGTTTGTACAATCCGACCCACACCAGCCCGTCTTCACCAGTCGCCAGGTGGCTGTAACTCGGCGAACGGGCAGCCAGGTGTTAATCAATGGCCAGCCAACGGCCCGCCAGCGAGCCGCGCGGCGCCGAGCCGCTGGCGGCGGGTGAGTTGGTCGTCATCTCGGGGGCAGTACAGTTGGCTTCGTCGCTCCACGACCGCCAGTCGTCGGCCGCTCCCGCCCAATGATCGTTTGCCCTCATCCGGATCAAATCTCTTTTTTCATTTGTGGCTTCGATGTTCCGCAGTTTGATCCGATGGTCTGTTGAGAACCCGCTGGCGGTGTTATTGCTGGCGGCGTCGTTGGCCGGGTTTGGCACCTATGCCTTCCTGCACATAAACGTCGAGGCCTATCCCGACCCCGCCCCCGCAATCGTCGAGGTGGTTGCTCGTTTCCCGGCGCTTCCGCCGAGGAGGTCGAGCGCCAGGTAACCATCCCCTTGGAAGTGGCGCTGGCGGGGATGCCCGGTCTGACAGATACACGTAGTCAGTCACTGTTCGAACTCGGCCACATCCGCGTCCAATTCGATTATGACACCGATCACGTCCGTGCCCGACAAGAAGTAATTAACCGTTTGCCGCTCGCCGATTTGCCGCCGGGCGTCGTGGCGCGTATTTCGCCGCAGTCTCCCACCGGCGAAATCTTCCGTTACCGATTGGTCAATCCCCGCGATACGCAGGGGCAACCCGTCTACAACCTGAACGACCTGAAGGCGCTGCAGGATTGGACGATCGAGCGGCGTCTTCGCCGGGTGCCGCGCGTGGCCGGCGTGACGAGCTTCGGCGGTACGGTCAAACGCTATGAGATACATCCGGACCCGGCCCGCATGCAGCGCTATCACATTTCGCTCCAGCAGCTCAAGGACGCCGTGAGCAAGAGCAACTCCAACGTTGGCGCCGAATACGTTGTGCAGGGCGAGGCGGTGCAGGTCGTTCGCAGCCTGGGGTTGATTGGCGACGGCCGCGACCCCACGGATAAAGCGATGGCACTCGCCGACCCCATCGCCGCCCGCGATCTACTACGGGCCGAAGAGCAGCGGCGGATTCGCGAACTCCGTCAGACCGTGCTTTCGGTCACCAACAATGTCCCCGTCCGTCTCGATGACGTCGTCGAAGGAGGGCCGCTGGCGCCCGGTGAGACCTCCTCTCCTCGTGGCATCGTGGTTGGGCATCAGACACGCTTGGGGCGTGTCCGCTACGCCCGGTCTCAGCTCGCCGTCGGCGTGGCGGGTTCGAGATCGTGGGACGAAGACGACGATATTGTTCAAGCCGTGGTCCTGTTGCGCAAGGGTGAAGAATCGCTGCCGGCCCTGTACGACATCAATGCCGTCATCGACGAGTTCAACGCCACCCCCGGCCGTTTGCTGCCAGGCGTGAAGATCGAGCCGTTCTACGACCGCACCCAGCTTATCCAGATCACTTCCCAAACCGTCCAGGAAAACCTTCTCGCCGGCATGGTTCTGGTGGTAATGATCTTGCTGATGTTCTTGAGCAATGTTCGCACTTCGCTGATTGTGGCGATCAATATCCCGCTGGCTTTGCTCTTCGCGTTCAGCGTGCTGTACTTGCGAGGCAAGAGCGCCAACCTGCTGTCAATCGGCGCCGTCGATTTCGGGATCATCGTCGATTCTTCCGTGATCATGGTCGAGAATATTTACCGACACCTCACCTCGGGGCTGAATGCCGGGCTGGCTTGGAAAGAACGGATCGCCCACGGTTCGGGCGAAATCTTGCGTAGCCTGTTTTTTTCGACAGCCATCATGGTCTGTGCCTTCTTGCCGCTGTTCACCATGGGCGGCCCCGAAGGCCAATTGTTCGGCCCCATGGCCCAGACCTACGCCTTCGCCCTGGGCGGTGCGCTGCTACTATCGATCCTGCTCTCGCCCGTGCTTTGCAGCTTGCTTTTGCGTAACGTCAAGCCGCGGCCGGAAAACTGGTTCGTCCGACGACTCCAAGCAAGCTACCTGCGGCAGCTCCGCTGGTGCCTGAGCCATCGCGGCTGGACGCTGGCCGTCTTTGCAGCCGTCGTGGCCGTCACGGTGGCGGCACTTCCGCTCTTGGGGCGCGAGTTCATGCCGGAACTGGAGGAGGGAAACATTTGGGTCCAGGCCACGCTTCCCATGAACTCGTCGCTGGCCGAAGCGAGCGAGCGGCTGCGCGAGGCCTGCGAGATCATGCAAAAATATCCCGAGGTGGAGAAGGTCGTGGGACAGGTGGGACGCCCCGACGACGGCACCGATCCGGCCGGCTTCTACAGCGCCGAGGTTTTCCTTCCTTTGAAGCCGCAGGCGCAGTGGCCGATACCGCCCGGGCACCAGCGGCCGCGGACCAAGGAGGAGCTTGTTGAAGACTTGAACCGGCAGGTCCGCGGCACGATCATCGGTGCAACTTGGAACTTCTCGCAGAACATCCGCAATATGGTTTTAGAAGCAACGTCGGGCGTTCGCGGAGAGAATTCGGTCAAGATCATTGGCCCCGACCTGCAAACGCTGGAATCGCTTTCCAATCAGGTCTGCGAGGCTCTCAGTTCGGTTCGCGGGATCGAAGACGTCGGCGCCTACCGCATTCTCGGTCAGACAAATCTCGTCTTTCCACCGGACCGGGACAAATGCGCACTGTGGGGCGTGAGCGTGGGTGATTTGCAGGACGTTATCGGCACGGCTGTCGGCGGAACGTCCGTCAGCCAGATGATCGAGGGTGAGCGGAGCTTCGACATCACGGTCCGTTGGCCGGCGACACTCCGCGAACGAAACGGCCATCCTTAACATCCCCGTCGAGGTCGGCAACAACCTGGTCGTCGATTCCGCGGCGCCGAGTACCGTCGCCACGACAATCACCGGCGCCTCCAGCGGGCCGTCGCCGTTGGGTGCGCGAGTCCATATGCCTCCTCTCACGGGGAGCGCATCCAATGGCACCATGAACGACTTGTCGCAAGTCCCCCGTCGCCGCATCATCGACCTGGTGAGTCCCCGTGATAGCCAAGGGGAACCTGATCCCCAGGGCAGTTTCATGCAACCCGGTGCCTCGGACATTTATCGCGAGCAGGGCCGGCGGTTGATTGCCGTCAAGTTCGATGTCCGCCACCGCGATCTGGCCAGTGCCGTGACCGAGGCTCGGCAGAAAATCGCCGGCCTGGGTCCCGCCCCGTACCGGCTTGAATGGAGCGGCGAGTTCCAGGACATGCAGCAGGCCGAAGCAAAATTAAAGGTTGCCATCCCGCTGGCCTGCGCTTTGATCCTCGTGCTTCTCTACAGCATGTTTCGCTCCTTCGTCGACGTGTTGCTGGTGTTCTCCAGCGTGGTGGCGCTAGGTTGCGGCGGCGTGTGGGCTCTGATCCTCACGCACACGAACTTCAGTATCTCGGCGGCCGTGGGCTTCATTTCCATCTTCGGCGTGGCCGTCATGAACGGCCTGTTGCTCGTCTCGTCATGTCACCAGAATCGGCTGGCCGGAATGACCACGGAACAAGCCATCCTCCGCGCCGCGAAGAACCGGCTGCGGCCCATGATGATGACTACGCTTACCGCCATCTTCGGCCTGCTGCCAGCCGCCCTTTCGACGCGGATCGGTGCCCAGTCGCAGCAGCCACTGGCGATTGTCGTCATTGGCGGGATGTTGGCGGCACTGATCCTGAATCGTTATCTGATCAGCGTGCTGTACGCGGTCTTCCGCAAATCCATGCCGGCGAAAGATGCGGCCGGTCTGTCGGAATAATCTACAACTGCTCCTTGTAGACTTCGATGCGCCCGCGCCGACGGCCTCGACGAAGGCGGCGTGGTCGCGGTCGTTCTGATCGGCGTACAGCACGGCGAAATCCGCCAGCGATTCCTCGAACCGTTTGTTCGATCCCAAGTAGCCGGCGATCTGTGCCGGGTCGCCGCTACGTGCGTGGCGCGGGCCAAGGCCCGGCCGCAGGCGTTCGCGTATTGGCTCATCAGTTGTGGATGATACACTTCGACCAGGGGCTTGATCTTCACATTGCGCAGTTGGCGAATGTAATAATGCCGGCCCGCCGGGCCTTTCGTCCAACCCAGGAACATGTCGCTGGCCGATTGCATCAACCGCTGGCCGACCACCACGCGCTGACCATGGTTGGAGTAGGAACTCGCTCCGGCGAACGGCTCCCAGACCGACATGCGGGCTTCCTTGATTTGCAGAAACAAGGGATCGTTCGGACCGGCCATCATCAGGATCACCGCGCAACGCGTTCCTACGCTGCCGACTCCCACGACCTTGATCGCCACATCGACCAGTCGGTAGCGGTCGAGCAAAATCCGCCGCTCGTCCGGCAGCGACTCGCGATAGCTGGCGAAAGTCTGCCGAATCATCGGCATGGTCCGCTTGCCACTGATCCCCCTCCGGATGGTAGATCAACGGCGGGTTATCGCGGATCAGCGGCGGGCCGGCCTCTTGGCTGGTGAGCTTGGGGAAATCGTGATCGGTGACGTTCCTCGAAAGTGTCTTTCGAATCCGCTCGCGAGCGAACTGGCGATGGGCTTTGTCGATCACCTTATCCAGGATGTCGTTCAATTCGATGTGGGCATACCAGACGTCGAGCGCCGTCATCGAAGCGAACGTCGCCATCCATTGCCGGTAGCTGCGGATGCACTCGATGGCCGCGTTGCGACCCTCGGCGGCGGTAAAGCCGTTGTGACGGCTGGCAATGACGAAGCTCGTGGCCAGCCGTTTGATGTCCCACTCCCACGGGCCCGGGAGCGTCTCGTCGAAATCGTTGATGTCGAACACGACCCGGCGTTCAGGCGTGGCGTAGGCGCCGAAATTCAACAAGTGGCAGTCGCCACAAATTTGCACTTGCAAGCCGGTAGTCGGACTATCGGCCAGGTCGGCGGCCATGATGCAGGCCGCGCCGCGGTAGAACGAGAACGGCGACTGCAGCATCCGGCCATAGCGGATCGGCAGCAATTCCGGCACACGGCCCGCGCTCGACTCGATGAGTAGTTCGATCGGGTCGCGACGATTGGCCGGCGGTTGCCATTGGGCGTGGCAGGATCGCGGAGTCTGGCTCGCGGAGCGTTTTGCCCTGGGCGCGGCGCTCGTTCGAGCGAAGCCGTCGAGGCGAGCGGCATGGCTGCGGTCTCGGGCTTGTCGTTGCTATGCATGGGTTCGTGAGGCGACTTTTCGGTGATGCTCATGGAGGATACTTCGTCTGCGTAAAAGTATACATTCCCGCCCGTGGCAAAATCGAGTCATTGACCACGGCACGTGGAGGAGATATCCTTTCAGAACACGCCGTACAACCACCCCAGGGCCCCGCACTTGTTCTTGCTCGTTCCCTTTCTCCGTGGCTCTGTACGGTTTATCTTCCCTTTTTCCTGCAGGACGTTACGGATGGATTCGAGCCAGTCGAACCTCGATCGACGAACGCTGGATGCGGTCACCCGCCCACAGGGGGCCCAGATCGGGCCCGATGGCACGATCGTGTGGCGCGTCTGGGCGCCGAGGCGTGAAAGTGTTCGCCTGGTGACGTGGCCCGCCGGCCAGCGCCATGAGCAGCCGATGCACTCGCTCGGCGACGGCTATTTCGAATGGGCTGCGCCGCCCAGCGACTTGGGACACGGTTTGCGCTATGCCTATCGTTTGTCCGGACGTCGATCTCGATCTGCCCGATCCCGTTTCGCGCTGGCAGCCCGACGGCGTGCATCAATCCTCGGCCGTGCTCGACCCCCGCACCTTCCCATGGCACGACCACGGCTGGCCGGGCCTGACACAAGCCGGCCTGGTGATCTACGAACTGCACGTCGGCACGTTTACCGATGAGGGCACGTTCGAGGCCATCATTCCGCGGCTTGCGGAGTTGGTCGAGTTGGGCGTTACGGCGATCGAAATCATGCCTGTTGCGCAATTCCCCGGCGAGCGCAACTGGGGCTACGACGGCGTCCATCTTTACGCAGCGCAGAACTCCTACGGCGGTCCGACAGGGCTCGCGCGGCTGGTCGACGCCGCGCACATGCACGGTTTGGGCGTGATCCTGGACGTCGTCTACAACCATCTCGGGCCGGAGGGAAACTACCTGGGCCTGTTCGGCCCCTACTTCACCGACCGCCATCACACGCCCTGGGGCCAGGCCCCGAACTTCGACGGCCCCGATTGCGAGCCGATGCGGCGTTTCGTGATCGAAAATGCCTGCCAATGGATCCGCGATTTCCACCTCGATGGCCTGCGGCTCGACGCCGTGCAGACGATCTGCGATCTGAGCGCGTGCCACATCCTTGCCGAATTGCAGGATGCAGTGCAAGCAACCGCGGCTGAGCTTGGCCGTGCGGCGGTCGTGATCGGCGAAACGAATCAGAACGACCGCCGGCTCGTCGAATCGCGCGAGCGAAACGGCTACGCGCTCGATGGCGTCTGGAGCGACGATTTCCATCACAGCGTCCATTCGCTGCTGACCGGCGAGACCGACGGTTACTACGCCGACTTCGGCACCTCGGCCGAATTGGTCAAGACGCTCAACGACGCCTTTGTCTACGACGGCTGCTATAGCCGGTACAGACGCACGCGGTTCGGCAATCGCGTCGCCGATTTGCCGCGCAAGCAGTTTGTCGTCTGCATCCAGAACCACGACCAGGTTGGCAATCGGGCCTGGGGAGAGCGGCTCGCCGCGCTCGTCGGGCCCGAGGCCCAGCGTCTGGCCGCGGCCCTGCTGCTGCTGTCTCCCTGTACTCCGCTGCTGTTCATGGGCGAAGAATACGGCGAGACACGGCCGTTTCAATTCTTCTGTTCGTTCTTCGACGAGCGACTCGTCGAAGCCGTGCGCAAAGGTCGCAAGGCCGAGTTCGTCGCGCTCGCATTCCACTGGAGCGGCGAGATTCCCGACCCCCACGGCCAGGAGACGTTCGCCCGCGCGAAGCTCTCCTGGCACTGGCCGCCCGGCAGCCCGCAGTCCGGCTTGCGGCAGCTTTATCGTACGCTGCTGGCGGCGCGGAAAACCTGGCTGCCGCTGGGCGATTCGCAGCCAACGCAGGCCTCGATAGCATCGGACGAGCCCTCGCTGCTGATCTTGCGCCGTGGCGAATCGCCGCAACTCGTGGCTTATGCTAATCTGAGCGGTCAGCCGATTCGCTTGAACCAATCGCCTTCAGCCGGACAGCGGTTCGTGCTCAGTACGGCCGAGACCCGTTTCGGCGGCCAGCGTACCTTGGCGCCGACAATTGACCAATTGGGGCCTTATGAATTGGTGATCGCCGCCGGCAGCGAGTGCGAACCACAACGGGATTAACGCATGAAATTGTCAGGTTGTTGGATTGCTTTACTCGCGATGTCGCTGGCGTTTCGCTCGGCCGCGGCGGCAGTGGACGATGCGGCCGAGGGGTTTCGGCGCCGCGGCTCGCGGAGGCCATGGTGGGCAGGTGCTGCAAGTCACGCGGCTCGACGACGATCCGAAAAACCCGCAACCCGGCTCACTGCGTGGGCGGTAAGTCAGCCGGGTCCGCGGATCGTTCGATTCGCCGTCGCCGGCAACATCCGGCTCAAGGGTCCGCTGACGATCACCGAGCCTTGCCTGACGCTCGACGGTTTTGACGCCCCGGGAGCGGGTATTTGCATTTGCGACCATAGCCTGATCATCCGCGACACGCACGACGTGATCGTCCGTTATCTCCGCATCCGTCGCGGCGACGTCGAAACATTGAAGATGATCGAGCGTGAGGGGCTGCAGCGGCCGCGCGGGTCGAACGACCTGGATTGCGTGAGCGTGAACGACGCCAGCAACCTGCTCTTCGACCACGTATCAGCCTCGTGGAGCAACGACGAGGTGTTCGGCATCGTGGGCGGCCGCAACGTGACCATTCAATGGTGCATCATTTCCGAACCGCTCAGCAATCCCAAGCTGCACCCTTATGGCGACAACCACGCGTTCGGCCTCAACCTGAGCGCGTCGACCTTGAGCCTGCATCATTCGTTGATCGCGCACTATGTCATGCGCGGTCCGCAATTCGAAGCCAACGACGTCCGGCCTCATCGCACGAACCCGCGCTTCGAGGCGGTCAACAACGTGCTGTTCGACTACCAGCGATCGGGCTCACGTTACACGACCGGCATTGAAGACCATCCTGAATTGGCAGCCGGTTCCAACTTCGCCTTCCAGTTCATCAACAACCTGTACGTTCACAACCAGCCCAAGCCGGAAATCGAAGCCGAACTCAAGCATGGCGTGATCAGCCCATTGAAGGTGTATTTGTCCGGCAATCTCGGCCCTAACCGGCCCGACCTCGCGCAGGACGAGTGGAAGCTGCTGTTCGCCGGCAAAACGCCGATGCGTCAGGCCGAGCCCACCGTGCAAGCCCAGATTTCAGCCGAGAGATTGTTCACGCCGCCGACGCCGGTTACCACGCAAACCGCTCGAGAGGCCTGCGACCTGGTGCTTGAGCGGGCCGGCTGTTCCCATCATCGCGACACGGTTGACGAGCGTATCATTCGCGACGTGCGCGAGAAGAACACCGGCCACGTGATTCATTCTCAAAACGATGTTGGCGGCTGGCCGGAGCTGAAATGAGAGGCGCCCGCGTCGGACTGCTGGACAGAGTCGCAATATACCGGCAAGCTTGCGCTTGCCGCTCGCCGGGTTACTCCTGAAGTTCGCCGCTGTAGAGTCGCACGCTTTCGATCCGTCCTTGGAATGCCGGCAGCGACGCTTCGGCAACCCTGCTCCCCAGGTCATTGCCGATTGAAAGCCGGTCGCTTGGATCCTGGTCGATGAAATCGCCGATCTTCCGCTTGGCGACTTGCTTGCCATCCACTTCCAGCACGATCCGCTTATTGGCGGTCACACGGGCCGTAACGGTCGTTCGCCGGTTGGTGATCGAACGAGAACCAGCGATGAGCGTCTTGCCGGCTGGCGACAGATAGACAAACGTTGGTTTGCCGTCTTCCAGGTAGAGGCAATAGCCGCGCGAGGCCCCGCCGCGCGCGACCACGATGCCAGCGTCGGCCGTGGCCGTAAACGTCGATTGCAAGACAAACGCACCAGAGCTTGGGTCCAGGCTGGCCGATTTCGGCACGTCGATCGAACCTTGGCCGTCGAACTGCCAGGCTTTGGCCCCGTCGCCGGTTTCACTGAGTTTGACCCCCTTGAGCGCGCCGTCGTTTTTGTAACGCGAGTCGTCAACGGCGTGCTTGGCATCGCTGTGCCCGGCCTGGAGATCGACCACCCAGGCCGCCAAAGGCTGTGCCGCCGCAGGCAGACGCTTTTCGTCGGCAAAATCGGGCACGGCGTAGGCCACGGCCTTGGCCTGCCGATCGTATTCCTGTTCCATGTTGCGCCGCAGGTCGCTCGTATTTGCGTCGGCGATCAGGTTGTGCTGTTCATAGGGATCGTGGGCCAGGTCGAAGAGTTCGGTCCAGTCGTCGTGGCCCGGGTACTTGATGAGCTTGGCGCTGTCGGTGCGGACGGCATTGACGGTCGGCGCGGCGGAGCGTCCTTCGCGGAAATAGGAATAAAAGAACGACGTCCGCCAATCGGCCGGTGGAGAACCGCCCGACACCAGCGGCCGCCAGCTTCGACCCTGCATTTCGGCCGGAATCTTCACTCCCGCGAAGTCGAGCAGCGTGGCGCCAGATCGATGTTCAGCACCATGCGATCGACCGTGATGCCGCGGACCGGCAGCTTCGGGTAGCGCACCAGAAACGGAATCCGCAGGGCCTCTTCGTAGGCCGTGCGTTTGTCGCCCAGTCCATGCTCGTTCTGATAATAGCCATTGTCGCTGGAATAGATGACCATGGTGTTGGCCGTCAGACCCAAGGCGTCGAGCTTCTGCATTAACTTGCCGACGTTCTCGTCGATGGCTCTCAGGCCGCGGAAGTAGCCCAGATTGGCTTTCGTCTTCTCTGGGAGATCACTTTGCGCGAGTTGCGATTTCCTCTCGGGATCGAGGTAAACCGCCGGCGATTGCAGGTTGGGCACCGACTTCGCTTCCGCGCCGTCATAAAAGTCGGCCGGCGCGGAGGCGGCTCGAACGGCCCGTGGCAAGTCTTGTAGCCCAGTACGAGTGCGAAACGCCGCTCCTTGTTCTCTTCCAGGAATCGCAGCGCGAAGTCGGTCGAGACGTCGTCGACCCAACCGCTGGTGGGCGTCGCCTGGCCGTTCACTTCCACCGGGCAGTCGAAATACTTGCCCTGGCCGATGAAGCTGGCGGAGAAATCGAAGCCGGGGCGCTGGCCTGATTGGCTGCCCATGTGCCACTTGCCGATATAGCCGGTGCGATAGCCTGCCGCCCGCAGCAGCGATGCATGCGTGACGCTGGCCTCGGGAAACGGCGTATGGTTGTCGATGACTCCGTTCAAATGCCCGTAGCGGCCGGTGAGATACGCAGCTCGGCTCGTGCGCAGAGAGACGTCACGACGAAGGCGTTGCGGAACCGTACGCCTTCGGTTGCCAGCCGATCGAGGTTTGGCGATTCAATCCAAGGAAACCTTGCTCGGTCGCCTTGCTCGCGCTGGACGACGCCCAGCGCGTCCCAACGTTGATCGTCGGTGTAGATGAACAGAAAGTTCGGGCCGGCAGGGGAGGGGGCACTCTCGGCCCGGGCCGGAAGGTTAGGGGCAAAACAAGTGACCGCGGACAAGGCGGCGAAAGCCAGCCGGCGAAACGACGAGCGATGGATGCGATTCATGTGGGTAAGTTCCTCCAGGTACCAGCTTGGCGTTCCACGTATCGACAATCAAGCGTATTTCGTCCGCCCGAGTCCAAATGCCGGCTCTTTTCGCGAGCTCCGAGCCCCTGGAGCGTAAGCCCGGGGATTCTCTTCCGCTACCGAAAAGCAATGTGCCCGAGAGGCTTGCTAGCAGCCTGGATCGGCGTTGCCCTGCAACGCAAATTCGGAGTAGAACGTGGCCGGGGCGCCTGGCACGCCAGCCTTCTGGCGGGCACGAGTCTGACCTCAGCGTCTTCAGAACCATAAGGGAGTTTGCCGATGATCCGCTCTTCTTTGTTGGCCTTCGTCTTCGTCGGTTGGCTTCTGGCCGGCGACGCTCTCGCGGTGGGCGATCCGGAGCAGACGGTGCGAGAGTCAGACGAGGTGCTGGCCGAGATCGTCACCATTCCCGGCCGACAGGTTCCAGCTCAATTGCTGGCCCAAGCGCAGGGCGTGGCCGTGATCCCCAACGTGCTCAAGATCGGCTTCATCGGCGGCGTTCGACGTGGGCACGGCGTGGTGCTGGTGCGCGACGCCGAGGGGGAATGGGGCCTGCCGCAGTTCGTGATCCTCACCGGCGGCAGCGTCGGCTGGCAAGCCGGGCTGCAAGCCACGGACGTTGTGCTGGTGTTTCTGACCAAGAAGAGCATTGAAGGCCTGTTGACTGGCAAATTCACGTTGGGCGCCGATGCAGCCGTATCTGCCGGCCCAGTCGGCCGCAATGCGGCTGCGGCCACCGACGGCCAATTGAAGGCCGAAATCCTTTCTTATTCTCGCAGCCGCGGCCTGTTTGCCGGCGTGGCGCTCGATGGCTCGGTGATCCAGATCGATCAGGAGGCGCATGTCGGCTATTACGGCTCGCCTTCGAACATGCCGCCGGGGCGAGTACCGCAATCGGCGTTAGGGTTAGTGCAGGAGCTGGCCTCGGTATCGAACCCAGGCCAGACTTTGCCGCCGGCAACGCTCCCACCGGCGGGCGCGCCGCTGCAGCCCATGGCACCCGTTCCGCCCCGGCCCGACGTTCTGCGGCGTGCGCCGCGCGCGATGCCACGAACCTGTACGCGCTGCTCGATCCGTCGTGGCGGCAGTTCCTGGCAATGCCCAACGAGGTGTTCGACGCCAGCGGTGCGTCGCCGGTCCCATCGCTCGATGGCTTGCAGCAGTCGCTGCAAAAATTCGATCGCGTGGCGCAGGATCCGCAATTCCTGGCGTTGGCCCAGCGGCCCGAGTTTCAAGCCACACGCGAAGTGTTGGCAGCCTACGTCCAGACGCTGCGGCGCCTTGGCGCAGCCTCAAGTGCAGCTTCCGCCCCCGCCAGCCAGGTAGCGAAAGAGGCGTTTGCTCGATTTCACGCTGCCTGCTTTTCTCGGCGGGCGTGGCCACTGCAAATCTGAAATTTTGTTGCGGCCCTCGGCCAGATTCTATAGAATCGACCTGGCGCGATGCAGGGGCGCGTTCTGCGCGCCCCGTATCGAGTTTTCCCGCCCCATGATCGGTTCCTACCTCGGATTCTGTTGACTTGCTCCCGATATCCCTCGTGCTCTGAACGTCTTAGCAGTACGGATCTTGAGCGCGGCGCCCCCCTCGCACCTGGATGGCGGGAATAAGTTGTTGGAGAGAAGAACGATGGACGGCCAATTCGTCGCACGCGCCGCAGTGATCGGGTTGGCGCTGCTGGGCGCGGCGAACACGCCTGCCCCAGCGGCCGACGGCGCACCGCGGACGGTTGATTTCTCGCGAGAGGTCTTTCCGCTGCTCAAGCGGTCGTGCTTCGAGTGCCATGGACCGCAGCGTGTCGAAGGTGGTCTGCGGCTGGACCGACGCGAGGACGCGTTGCGCGGCGGCGACAGCGGAAAGGTGTTCGAGGCCGGTCATGCCGAGCGCAGCGAATTGGTTCGGCGCGTGGCGTTGGCCCCCGGCGATGACGAAATCATGCCTGCCCGGGGCGCCCCATTGTCAGCCGCGGAATCGCGGGTACTGCGCGATTGGATCAACCAAGGGGCGAGCTGGCCGGCTGTGGTTCGCGAGTCGCAACATTGGGCCTATGTGAAACCGACGCGCGGCACTTGCCTGAGGTAAAGAACTCTGCCTGGTGCCGCAATGACATCGATCGCTTCGTGCTCGCACGGCTCGACGCCGAAGGTTGGCAGCCTTCGCCGGAAGCCGAGCGGGCCGTTCTGTTGCGGCGCGTAACGCTCGATCTAACGGGGCTACCTCCTACGCCGCAGGAGCTCGACCAGTTTCTGGCCGACACGAGCCCGCAGGCGTATGAGCGAGCCGTCGATCGGCTGCTGTCGCGGCCCGAGTTTGGCGAGCGCTGGGCTCGACCTTGGCTCGACGCGGCCCGCTATGCCGATTCGCACGGCTTTCAGCGTGACGACCTGCGTTCGCTCTGGCCTTATCGCGATTGGGTCATCGAGGCCTTGAACGCCGATATGCCGTTCGATCGGTTCACGATCGAGCAATTAGCCGGCGACCTGCTCCCCGGCGCGACCGAGGCTCAGAAGATCGCCACCGGCTTCAATCGCTGTGCGCCGACCAACTGCGAAGCCGGCACCGATCCGGAAGAGACACGTGTTAACCAGGTCATCGACCGCGTCAATACCACGGCAGCCATCTGGCTGGGCGCAACGCTCGAATGCTCCCAATGTCACGACCACAAATACGACCCGTTCACGCAGCGCGATTATTACGGCCTGTTCGCCTTCTTCAACAACACGGCGCTGGAAGCGGACCGCGCCAACGCCAAAGTGCCTGGTTCGATCCGCTTCATCAGGCCCCTCGATGACGCTGGCCGATCCGCAACATGACGCCGAACGTGCCGAGCTGAAGACGAGTTGGCGCAGACTCGACAAGACGACTGGCTGAGCGGCGGCCGAGCTGGCCAAAGAGCTGCCGGCGTGGGAATCGGAGCAGGCTTCGGCGCTTGGCGGGCGATGCCGAGATTTATCCGCTCGAAATTTCCGACTTCGATTCGAAGGCCGAGCCGCGCACCGCCTGCTCGACGACCACTCGGTGTTGCTTGTTGACGATGCCGCCGGACACCGACACCTATCTCATCACCGTTCGCAGCAAGCTCTCGGGCATCACTGGTTTCAAGCTCGAAGCGCTGACCGATCCGTCGCTGCCGGGCAATGGGCCCGGTCGTGGCGACGCCGAGCGGCCGAACTTCGTGCTGAACACGTTCTCCGTGTCCGTCGCGGATGCCGCGGGCGGGCTCGTCGCGGCCGGTCGCGCTCAAAAACGCCCTGGCAGATTACTCGCAGCGAAACTTCGACGTCGCCGGAGCGATCGACAACAATCCGAAAACGGCCTGGGCCATCGGTGGAAAGTTTCATCAGCCGCATTGGGCCACGTTCGAGACGACCGAGCCGGTGGGAAGCCAGGACGGAGCTGTCTTCACCTTCACGCTGGTGCAGAAGTTCGGCGCCGGCCGGACGATTGGCCGGCTGCGGCTCTCGGCCATGACGGGCGATCCGCGTGCTCGGCAATTGCCGGCCGAGATCGTCGACCTCCTACGAAAGCCTGCTTCGCGGCGATCCCCGAAACAAACCAAGCAGTTGCTGGATTATTGCGTCGGACTGGACGAAGCGGTTCGGAGCGATCAGAGCGAGCGGAACAAAATCGCCTTGCGGCTGCTGGCAATCCAGCCGGAAACGACGCTGGTCATGCAGGAACAGGCGCAAGGCCGGCCGACGAAGGTTTTCATGCGAGGCGATTTCCGCACTCCCGGGTCCGACGTCACGGCGGCGACACCAGCCGTGTTGACGACGAGCAAGGCGTCGATTGGAAATGACCGGTTGGCGCTGGCCCGCTGGCTCGTCGATCGCAACAACCCGCTCACCGCCCGCGTGACGGTCAATCGCTGGTGGGCCGAGCTGTTTGGCCAAGGGATTGTCAGCACGGTCGAAGATTTTGGCATCAAGGGCGAACTGCCCACGCATCCTGAACTGCTCGATTGGCTGGCCATCGAGTTCATGGACCACGGCTGGTCGATGAAGCACGTCCTGAAGACGATTGTGCTGTCGGCCACGTATCGCCAGTCGTCTCGGGTGACGGCTGAGCAGTTGGCCAAGGACGATCGCAATCTGCTCCTGGCCCGCGGGCCGCGGTTCCGGATGGACGCCGAGATGATCCGCGACAACGCGCTCTGCATCGCCGGCCTGCTGAGCCACGATCGCGGTGGCCCGCCGATTCGGCCGTATCAACCCGACGGCTTGTGGGTCAAAGTGGGCGGGACCAAAGTCGACTATGTCGTCAGTCCCGGCGAGAAGCGTTATCGGCGCGGCGTGTACGTGGTTTGGAAGCGGTCGGCGCCGTATCCGAGCTTCGTCAATTTCGACGCCACGGCCCGGTTGGCGTGCAAGTTGAAACGCTCGCGATCGAATACGCCGCTGCAGGCGCTGACGCTGTTGAACGACCCGGTCTACGTCGAGGCGGCCAAGGCGCTGGCGCGGCGCGTGATCGACGAGCGCGGCGAGGCAAGCGTCGACGAGCAACTGGAATATGCTTTCCGGCTGTGCGTGGCCCGCCCGCCGCGGCCGGCGGAATTGGCCCGTTTGCGGCAGTTGCTCACTGCGCAGCGTGCGGCCAGCAGGCAAGATTTGGCGGCGGCTCGCGAACTGGTCGCCGGTTTCGTGGCTCCCGAAGGGAGTCGCGGCGGTGGAGTTCGCCGCCTGGTATGCCGTGGCTCAGGCGCTGTTGAACCTGGACGAGACGATCACGAAAGGTTGATGGCATGCATCCGCTACGAACGAGCAATTGCAGGCCTGCAGCCGGCGCCAGTTCTTTCAGCGCTCGGGCTTCAACTTGGGAGCGATCGCGCTTGGGCTCGCTGCTGTCGGCAGACCTGAAAGGTGCCACGGCCGCCGGTCGATCCGTTGGCCCCGCGCCGGCCGCACTTCGCGCCGCGAGCGAAGCGGATCATCTATCTGCACATGATCGGCGCCCCGTCGCAGTTCGACCTGTTCGATCCCAAGCCGGTGCTGGCGCAACACGACGGTCAGGTCTGCCCCGAGGAATTGCTCAAAGGCAAGCGATTCGCCTTCATCGGCGGCCAGATGACGCTGGCCGGTTCGCCGTTCAAGTTCGCCCGGCACGGCGCGAGCGGGCAGGAGATGTCCGAACTGTTGCCGCATCTGGCCAGCGTGGCCGACGAACTGGCGATCGTTCGCACTTTGCACACCGAGGAGATCAATCACGCGCCGGCGCAGATGTTCCTGCATACCGGCTTCGGGCGCGGCGGGCGGCCGAGTCTCGGCTCCTGGCTGACCTACGGGCTGGGATCGGAAAGCAGCGATCTGCCGGCTTATGTGGTGATGCTCTCCGGCCCGGCCGGTGGGGCAGGCACGAGCCTTTGGTCGTCCGGCTTTCTGCCCAGTGTCTATCAGGGGACGCAGTTCCGCTCCGAGCGGGCGACGCCGTGCTGTTTCTCTCGAATCCCCAAGGGCAGAGCACAGCCGACCGCCGCCGCGTGCTCGACACGGTGCGCGATCTGAACCGGGCCGAACTGGCCGACGTCGGCGATCCGGAAATCGCCACGCGGATCCGCCAATATGAAATGGCCTTCCGCATGCAAACCTCGGTGCCCGAGTTGATGGACGTGCGGAGCGAGTCGGCCGAGACGCTGAACCTCTACGGGGCCAAGCCGGGCGTAGCGTCGTTTGCCAACAACTGCCTGCTGGCGCGCCGGCTGATCGAACGCGGCGTGCGAATCGTGCAACTCTACGACGCCGATTGGGACCATCACGCCAACCTGGCAGAATGCGCTGCCGCGCAAGTGCCGCGAAGTCGATCAGGCCATGGCCGGCATTGCTGACAGACCTGCGCCGGCGAGGGCTGCTCGACGACACGCTGGTGATCTGGGGGGCCGAGTTTGGCCGCACGCCATTGCGGCAAGGCTCTTTCAGGCGACGGCGCCACGACCAAGCCCGGCCGCGACCATCATAAGGACGCCTACACCATGTGGCTGGCCGGCGGCGGGATCAAAGGGGGCACGGCTTACGGCCAGACCGACGAGTTGGCTTCAACCCCGCCGAGAATCCTGTCCACGTTCACGATCTCAACGCCACCGTGCTGCGACCTGCTGGGGATCGACCACGAGCGGCTGACCTTCAAGTATCAGGGACGCGAATTCCGGCTGACCGACGTCGGCGGAAAAGTCGTCCAAGGACTGCTGGCGTGAGGCCATGACGCAATTCGTCGCATGCGCGCGAAGTCGTCACGGCATGATGCCATGGTCTCGAACTCGTTTCTAACGAATCATGCCCGAACTCATCGCTTACCACGAAGCCGGGCATGCCCTGGTGGCCCTGCTACTCGGCGGCAAGGTGAAGCAGGTTACGATCGAACCGGACCACGACGACGGCCCGGAACGACAGGGCGATACGCAGGTGCTTTGGCTGCGGGCGGGAATGAGCGATAAAGAATTCGCCAAGAAGGCCGTGCAAGTCAGCCTCGCCGGGCCGGTGGCCGAAATGATCTATTCGGGCGAGCCGTATCATCCCGGGCTGGTCGCCGAATGGGCTGCCGATTGGCGTGAAGCTTGGGAAGCAGCCGTGCCACTGCACGCCGACGAACGAACAAGGCTCAAGTACCTGGAAGACATTTCCATCCAGCTTTATCACCGGCTCAAAGAAGACGACCTGTGGGCGGCCCTGGCCGCGCTGGCCGATCACCTGCTGGCCCATGAGACACTTGAGAGCGAGCAGGTCGTCGAGGTCGTAGGCGAGTGGTTGAGTTGAGCCCAACGATCGAGTTGGCTTTCAAACGCTAGCAAACGAAGCCCAAGTTGCCTGCAAGCTATCGCGTTCCCAAGCAGTCGCCCACCCGTTTGCATTCCCAATCACGGCGAACTACGAAATTGGGGCAAGTGGGCAAACCCTGCGGCCAATCGGTCGACGATTGATTTGTCGCTGCCAACTAGCCATCCGAAAAAAGCCCGCGATAATCAGGGGAGCAATCGGCTGAGGATTCGAGCTTCTCCAAGGATCAAGGCCATGACGGGGCGACGGTTTCGCGTGGGTGCTGCTCTCTTGGCAACGCTGGTCAGTGTTTGCCCATGCGTCGCAGAGCTTCATGCTCAGCAGCCCGCGTCGTTGACGAGTACCCCAGAGGCACCCTTGCGTGCCGAGTCGTATCGGCCCGTTCTGCCGGCGCTCCCGTCCGCAACCCAACACCCTCTGGCCTGGGTTCTGAAGTACATGCATGCGGAGCAAGCCTACTTGCAGCAAAACGTTCGCGACTTCACCTGTCGGCTCACCAAACGGGAACGAATTGACGGGCGGCTCCAGGACCATTCCTACATCAACATGCACGTCCGCGAAGAAGCCATGCTGGGCACGCGAGTCGTTCGGCCATTGAGCGTGCTGCTGGAATATCTCAGCCCGTCCGAGATCGCTGGGCGTAAGGTTTTGTTCGTCGCCGGCCAGAACGACAACAAGATGCTGGTGCGTAAGGGCGGAAAACGCTTCAGCTTCATTATCATCGATCTCGATCCGCTTGGTCCGAGTGCTCAACAGGAGAGCCTGATACCGATCACGGAATTGGGTTTCAAGCAACAGCTAGGACGGACGATTCGCGTCTTGGAACACGACATACTCGTGGACCATGCGGGGGAGAATTCGAAAGTCGAGCACATCAAAGGCGCGTCGATCAATGACCATTCCTGCCAGGTGATCCGCATCACCCATCCCCAGCCACAGGACGGGCTGCAATTCTTCCAGGCCAACATGTACGTCGATTCGCAGTTGCATGTGCCGATAAGAATCGACGCCTACGGCTGGCCGGCGCAAGCTGGCCAGGAGCCGCCCTTGTTGGCCGAGTACACGTACACCAACTTGCGGTTGAACGTGGACTTGAGCGACGCGCTCTTCGAGCCCGCAGTCCTCCGCGCCCGCTAACACCTGGCTGGATGGTTACCTCAGTCGGAGATTTACGGTTCGGCGAGTGGCTCTGGCAGCCGTCGCCAAATGGTTGTGGTGTCGCAGTCGCTAAATCGCCGCGACAAGTTCTGGCGTATTGAGGGTCGCAAAGTGCTCGCGGATGGCTATGAATTCGTTCTCCACCTGCAGAAAAGCATCGACCACGTCAGGGTCGAAATGCGTTCCCGAGCCTTCGAGAATAATCGACCGTGCCACGATATGCGTGAAGGCGTTCTTGTACACGCGTTTGCTCGTAAGCGCATCGTACACGTCCGCCAGGCTCACGATGCGACCGCAGAGCGGGATCTTCGTACCAGCGAGTCCGGCCGGATAGCCGGTGCCGTCCCAACGTTCGTGGTGCGTGGCGGCGATATTGCGGGCGATCTGGAAGAACGGCACTTCGGGAAATCGATTGAGCGCTGCTTCCAGCGTTTCGGCTCCCAAGGTGGCATGAGTCTTCATGATCTCGAACTCTTCATTGCTGAGTCGACCCGGTTTGAGCAGCACGGCATCAGGAATGCCCACCTTGCCGATGTCATGCAACGGGCTGGTCAGGTAGATCATCCGGATATACTCGGCGTCGATCGTGCTGGCATACTTGGAGGTTCTCGCCAATTGCTGAGTAAGCAGCCGTGAGTAGCTCTGAACTCGTTCCAGATGATGCCCAGTCTCCGAGTCGCGAGACTCGGCCAGTTTGGCCAAGGCGAAGATGGCTACGTCGCGAGTTTCGAGCGAAACAATGCGCCGTCCGGCACGAACGCGGACGGCCAACTCGGCAACGTTGAATGGCTTGGTAATAAAGTCATCCGCGCCAGCCATCATGCCTTCCACCAGATCACTGGTGCCACCATGGCTCGTCAGCAAAATCACATAGATGTAGCCGTTGAAGTCTTCACCGCGAACCGCGCGGCACAGCTCGATGCCGCTCATCTCCGGCATGTCCCAGTCGGAAATCACCAGGCGGCAGCCACCTTCACGTAGGATTTGCAAGGCCTCACGGCCGTTATTGGTGCGCAGGACTTCGTAGCCCTCGCGTTCCAACGAATGAGACAACATGTCCAGCGACAGCTCATCGTCATCTACGATTAAGATTTGCATGGCATTAGCCCATTGGTCTCAGGCACTGTTTCGTTTGACTTTCCTGACTCGGACGACATCGGGCCGGTCAATTACGGCAAGTTTTCCAACTCGGTCAACATGTGTTCCAACTGTTCGAAAACGCGTTGTGTTTCCGTTTCGAGGTCCGCCACGCAGTCCAGGGCGTCGCTGACTGCTTGTTCGCTGGCGAAAGTCTCGATTTGCTCGGCAAGCTGCTGCAGACGATCGATCGAGAGCATGCCCGCCGCGCCGCGCAGCGCGTGCGCCAAGCGGCCGGCAGTTTGGGCATCGCGTGCAACTAACGCTCGTCTGATTTCTGCGACTTCGCCGGGTGCGCGGGCCTGAAACTTCCGCAACATCTTGGCCGCAAAGCCCCAATCGCCTTGGCACCGCTCAAGCAATCCCTCGACGCGAATCGAGGCGGTCTCGCCGAGCGCGACCTCCAGGCCGGCCGTGGAGCAACAGGCTGCGCCGCGACGGTCCCTTGCGACGCGGTCGGCGCAGATTCGCGATCGGCAAGGCGAGGCCGCACATGAGCATCAAGGGTCGCGAGCAGTTGTCCGCGGTCGATCGGCTTAGTGACATAATCGTCCATGTTGGCCGCCAGGCACTTCTCCCGATCGCCGCGCACGGCGTTGGCCGTCAGTGCAATGACCGAAACCCGCCCGTGCGCTAACGTGGTATGGCTCCCGGCAGCCTCCAGCCGGCGAATCTCCCGCGTCGCCTCGAAGCCGTCCATCTCGGGCATCTGGCAATCCATCAGGACGGCGTCGTACCGATGCGCGAGCAGCGCCTCGATGGCTTCATGCCCGTTGGTCGCGAGATCATAATTGTATCCCTCGCTAGCCAGCATTTCGCCCGTCACCAGGCGGTTGATCTCATTGTCATCCACGACCAGCATGCGCGCCGTGCAGTGCCAGCTGGTATTCTGCTCGGTCTCGCAAGGCGGCGCGATACCTGGCGCGTTGCGCACGGACACGCGGCGGACGGCATGGATGATGCTATCGAATAATCGCGACTGGCGGATCGGCTTGGTCAGGACACCGGAAAGGCCCAACCGGCTGATCTCGTGTGGCTCCAAGTTTCCGCCCAGCGACGTCAGCATCAGCAACGGAATTTCTCTCAGGAGCGGATCGGCCTTGATCGCCAAGGCCAATTCCGTCCCGTCCATATCGGGCATCTGCTGATCGAGGATCACCAACTGGAACGGTTTGCCCGCCGCGGTCTCGGCCGCATGGCAGACAGCCCCATATGAGCGTTGGTTGCTGCCGAAAACTCGAATCCCCAACTCTGCAGTTGGTCGTGGAGGATCTCCAGATTCGTGGGCGTGTCATCCACGGCCAAAACGCGGAGTGGTCCCAGATCGCCGTGCAGGCTGGTGTCGCCAACGCTCGTATCATCCGTCAGTAACAGCGGCAGTTCGCACCAGAACGTCGAGCCTTTGTCGGCCTGACTGTCGACGCCGATTCGCCCCTGCATCAAGGCCACCAGTTGCTTGCAGATGGCCAGGCCGAGCCCCGTGCCGCCATATTTGCGGCTGATCGAGGCGTCCACCTGCGAAAAGCTGCTGAACAGCCGTCGCTGCTGTTCTGCGGACATTCCGATGCCGGTATCGCGCACACTGATTCGCACCGTGGCCAGACAACCGCGGTCGTCGGCTTGTGCGAAATCAGCGATGCCCGAATGGCCACTTCGCCTCGCTCGGTGAACTTCATCGCGTTGTTCACCAGGTTGATGATCACCTGGCGAACTCGCTCCGGATCGCCTAACACGTTGGTGGGCAGCTTGGCGCACGCGTGGCAGGCAAGCTCCAATCCTTTGTTGTTGGCCCGACACACAAACATTTCGGTCACGTCTTCCAACAGCAACCGCAGGTCGAACGGCACGCTTTCCAACTCGAGCTTGCCGGCTTCGATCTTGGAGAAGTCCAGGATATCGTTGATCTGGCTCAACAACGCATCGGCCGACGATTGGGCAATGCGGGCATAGCGCGCTTGCCGGGAGTCGAGCTTGGTGGCTTTCAGCAGGTCAAGCATTCCGGTCACGCCGTTGAGCGGCGTCCGGATCTCATGGCTCATCTTTGCCAGGAACTCGCTCTTGGCCTCATTGGCAGCCTCGGCCTGCTCTTTGGCTAGCTGCAATTGGCTGGAGTTCTTCCGCTCGGTGATATCCTCGACTGTACCTTCATAGTGCAACAGGCGGCCGTCGGCGTCGCGGACGGCGCGCGCGTTTTCGGCGATCCAGATTACCTCCTGGTCGCGGCGATATATCTGGCTCTCGAAATCGCACACCGTGTCCCGCTGCTCCAAGGCTTCCGCAAACTGCCGCCGCCGATCCGGATCGACATACAACTGCCGGCTGATGTCGTTCAGCTCGGTCATCATCTGCTGGGGCGATTCATAGGCATAGATGCGAGCCAGGGCAGGGTTGACGCTTAGATACCGCCCTTCGGGCGAAGTCTGGAAAATGCCTTCCACGGCGTTCTCGAAGATGCCGCGGTATTTTTCTTCGGCGCGGCGCAGAGCTTCCGCCGATGTCTCTACTACGGCCTGATTCACCGAAACCGTACGCATTTCGGCGACTCTTTGACGGATCGTAACGAACAGACAGACGTCCTCGAACAGAATCCAGCCCCCGTGTTCAAACGAGCGCCAGATCGGCGCGGTCAGGACTCCATACACCGACTGCGGCCAGAACATTCCACGCACCAGATGATCCGCGAAGATCACGGTCGTCGCGGATACAAGCACGCGCCAATCGCGATAGCAAGCTAAAAAGGCCAGCCCACCAAAAATGTGGAAGTGTGTTTCGATCCGGCCACCGGTCAGATGAATCAGTAGGCCGCAGAGAACAGCATTTGCGAGATGGCGATGACATGACGGGTAATCGCGTCACCGGGTCGTGTCGCGGCCAGAAACACGGGTAGCGCGGTGATGACGCCGCCCAGGATGATGGCAGCCATGACATGCAGGTGCAGGGGACTTGATTCATCGATCCATGTCTTCGGTGAAATCCACAGGGCCACCACGACGCAAGCGACCCACTGCAGGACCATCAATACGGCGAAGTTCCTGTCGGTTCGCCTGCGAATAGACCGTTGATAATCGTGCAGCAATTCCGATGCGCGGAGGGAGATTGACGGAGAGATATCCATGCCGGTGTTCTTATCTTAGAGGGAACTTTTCGTCTCGATGCGAAAGGTTTAACGTCCGGAAAAAGAGCAACCCAAAACGGGCGCTGTGTGTAATTGCACTTAAAAAGCTAAGCGAGGCACTTCTCTCACGCTTCGCCGCGGACTGTTGCCCCATGGCAAGTGAAACAGACTGCCGGGCGGACTCCCAACCGGCCATCCTTAGATGATTAACAGCCAATCATAGGTTAAGTTTTGGCGGCTTCGGGGGTGCAAGGCGCTGCTTTGAGCGGCGTGAGGCCGCACGATCGGCAAAACCGCGCCGCGTGTCATCGTTTGGCTTCCGGCCTTGGCAATTGCGAGCGGTCACACCCCACACGGCCCGGAAGAGCAGAGCCCGGCTAGTGGTCTGTCACGCGATTATTTTCGCACTTGGGTACCATGCCCACGGCGGCCGTGGGCATGCGTTGGCGCGGTAAACATGGCCACGCAAGCGTGGACCATGGCACCCGAAATTCCTGGCGTGACTGACCACTAGCGACTCCGGGGCGAGCTTTTTCATGCCGCCCCAGCGACCAGGCCTAGAATGAATCGTCCGGACCTTCAACCCACGTCTCTGGACTTCAGAGCGCCCCGGCTTATAGGTCGGTGCGGTTTTATCTTGCGATCTTGATCGACTCAACCGCACGAAAACTCTCTGCAAGGTTCTCACGGATTCCGCAATCGTACCGGCCGTGCCCTCGGATTGATCGACGACTGGGTGCATTGTGGCATGATGCTCCGTCTGGGTAGCCAACCGATCCATGGTGCTAGCGTGAAATTTCGGGATCTAGGCGCGCCGAGCGGGGATCCCACGAAGGGCCGGCCGCACGCGTTCCCCCAGCAACACAGCGATTCCGACACGCTCCTTAATCCGCACTCGGCGTGGCGATTCGCTGCATACCATCGGACTTTCTTTATGGGCCCGGCTTCGGCCGTCCATAGCTTGCTTGCGGGCCTTAGGTGAGGTAGCTTTTTATCAGTTGTCAAATCGCACACCAGACGGCTATCGAAATCATCCCGTTCCTAACTCGTCTGCGGACGTTCAGCGAGGTGTCGCATGCCAGTGCTGACCGAAGAACAAAAAGCCGTGCTGCGGTATGTTGGCGGTGCGGACCACGATGAGCCGTACCTTCCTACGGTAGTCCTGGAAGAGCTTCGTTTAATGGGGCTGCTCATTTGTCGATCGGGCTCCAGGAGCTACGGCCTCACCAACGATGGCGAACGCCTTTACGAATCGATGGCCAGCCTGATCTACTGATCACTCGTCACGACGAACGAGCGCCCGAGCCGTATCGCGCCGAGTATCTCGGAGACACCGACGCTGTTGCTAACGAACATTATCGCTAAACTACTGCCCAACATTATGCCCGAGCAGCGGCGGAGCCGACCCGCGCTGCAAGAGGCGCTGCAGCTTGTGCATGCCAGGAGCGATCAGCAAAAGTGTCAGCCCATAAAGAAAGCCCTGTTTTGCAGGGCTTGGCGACATGTGGCGAGTCTAGGCAACTTGCGCAAGTACCCCCGGCAGGATTCGAACCTGCGACCTACGGTTTAGGAAACCGTTGCTCTATCCCCTGAGCTACGAGGGCAAAAGGCTTGTTTTATGATGTTTTATTGACATCCCGCCGATATGGGCTGTATGCTGCTGACACCTGATTTGACACCAGCAAGCCCATGAGGCCAAGCCATGCCCAAGGTTATCGCGAAACGAGCGGCGGACAAGCCCAACAAGCCTTACCCCGATTTTCCGCTGTTTCCGCACGCTACAAAGTGCTGGGCGAAGAAGATCAAGGGAAAGCTGCACTACTTCGGGCCCTGGGACAAACCAGACGCGGCGATTGAGAAGTATCAGCGCGAACGCGACGACCGATATGCCGGCCGCACCCCTCGGTCAGTTCCCGGCGGCCTGACGCTCCGTGAGTTGGCCAACCGCTTCCTGACGGCCAAGAGACACCAGCTTGACACCCGCGAACTATCCCAGCGGAGCTTCGACGATTACCACGCCACCTGCGAGCGAATCGTGGAATCCTTCGGACGCGAGCGACTGGTGATCGACCTGGCGGCTGACGACTTCGAAAAGCTTCGGGCGAAGGTGGCGAAGGTGTGGGGCCCCGTGGCGCTGGGCAACGAAATCAGCCGTGTGCGGACCGTGTTCAAGTACGGTTTCGACGCCGGTCTGATCGAGACACCCATCCGGTTCGGGCCGCAGTTCAAGCGACCCTCGAAAAAGGTGCTCCGGCGGGCGCGACACGAAAAGGGCTCGATGATGTTCGAGCCCCCGGAGATTCAGGCCATGCTGAAGGCCGCGGGGCCGACGTTCGGCGCCATGATCCTACTGGGCATCAACTGCGGGTTCGGCAACTCCGACGTCGGCACGCTGCCGCTGACGGCCCTGGACTTGAAAGCCGGGTGGGTGAATTACCCCAGGCCCAAGACCGAGATCGGCCGCCGCGTGCCCCTCTGGCCGGAGACCGTCAAAGCGATCAAGGCGGCAATCACTGGCCGCCCGGCCGCAAAGGACGCGGTTGATGCCGGGCTAGTGTTCGTCACGAAGTACGGAGCCCGTTGGTCGAAGGAAACATGCGACAACCCGGTCACCAAGGAAATGCGGAAGCTGCTCGACGAGATCGGCATTGAACGCCGAGGATTGAACTTCTACGGGCTGCGCCACACGTTCGAGACGATTGGCGGCGAAGCCCGCGACCAGGCCGGCCGTCGATGCCGTTATGGGGCACGCTCCACATGGGAACGACATGTCGGCTGTCTACCGCGAGCGCATGACCGATGAACGACTAAAGGCCGTGACGGACTATGTTCGGAAATGGCTGTTCGCGAAGCCAAAGGCAAAAAGCAGCCGCCGTGGCAATTCTTCGCAAGTGAAGAAATCTAGTTGACGCATCTACGGCGTCTCTGCTAAGGTTCTCCAATCGCTGGCCAAGGGATGTGGCCGACGGCTCAAGGGTGAGTAGCGAAGTGAATAGCGTGTAAGCGTGTCCGCTACTTGTGCATTTGAGCATTCTTTTTCGGTCTTTCTTGATCGAATCGATTCTCCTCCGCCGTTGCGGACAGATCACCCGAGACAGGAGCTGTGCGCATGAGCAGAGGCAAGAGCACCCCCGCTAACTTTCTCTCGATCGCGGACCTCAGCCGCATCACCGGCCAGCGGCGATACGTCATCAACTACGCGATACAGACGTATGGTCCCGAGCCGTCTGGACGCGTTGGAATCACCCGCGTCTGGGCCGCCTCCGATCTTCCGAAAATTCGGTCAGCACTTAAGCGGTCGGCCAGGAGTCCGCAACGTGCCCATCGCTCGGCGGAGGCCTCGACTCTGTGAGCACCACCATCAGTAAACGCATGCTGACCCCGCCGGAACTTGCTGCCGAGTGGGGCGTCGAGCATGCCAAGGTTTTGGCGTGGATTCGCTCGGGCGAGTTGCGTGCAGTGAACCTCGCCACCAATCCTCGCGGTCGACCGCGATGGCACATCGATCGTGCAGAGGTTCGAGCGTTTGAACAGCGACGCGCGGCCGTCGTCAAGCCGCCGCCGGAGCAACACCGACGAAAGGCCGAGTCGCCGGACGTGATCGAATACTTTTGATTGTTGTGGT
>CAVQAC010000009.1:0-14199 GCA_963710365.1 uncultured Planctomycetales bacterium | reverse complement strand
GCGAACAGGCTGGCATCCCCAATGAGCGTGTCCAACAGCAAACGCTCGTAGGCATCCGGCAGCGATTTGCCGAACTCCGTGTTGAAGCAGAACTCCAGATCCGTGAACCGCAGCTTCATCCCCGAGTCGGGAACTTTGGTCTGAAAATGGATCTGGATGCCTTCAGACGGTTGAATGTGCATCACCAGCCGATTGGCGTCGGGCGAGCGATGCTTGCCCGAATCGAAGACCGATGTGCGGCGGCTGGCGGAACTGGATCACGATCTGCGTGGTGCGGCAGCTCAAGGCCTTGCCGCTGCGCAGATAAAAGGGAACGCCCTGCCAGCGCCAATTGTCGACATTCAGCTTCAGCGCGGCATAAGTCGCCGTCTGGCTTTCGGGCGGAACGTCGGGCTCCTGCCGATAGCCGACATATTGGCCGCGAACCGTGTTGGCGATCACGTCGTCGCTGGTCATCGGTCGGATGGCCTGCAAAACCTTGACCTTTTCGTTCCGCACCAGATCGGCTTCGAAACGCGAAGGAACCTCCATGGCCGTCACGGTGAGCAGTTGCAGCAAGTGATTCTGGAAAAAATCACGCATCACGCCGGCCGTGTCGTAGTAGCCGGCCCGACGGCCGACGGTCACTTCTTCGGCCACGGTGATCATCACGTTGTCGATATAATTGCGGTTCCAGATTGGCTCGAAGATCGTATTGGCAAAGCGCAGCACCATGATGTTCTGCACGGTTTCCTTGCCCAGGTAATGGTCGATGCGATAGACCTGCGGCTCGGAAAAAACCTTGTGTACCCCGGCGTTCAAGTCCTTGGCCGATTGGAGATCGGTGCCGAAGGGCTTTTCGATGACGATCCGCCGCGGGCCACGGCTCTGATCGGCCAGTCCAGCGGTGCCCAGCCGAGTGGCCCCCTCCAGATAGAGTTGCGGGGCGGTGGCGAAGTAATACACGCGCGTCGACGGGCCCCCGCCTTCAAGCTCGTTGAGAAACGTGGCCAGCGAGGAAAAATCGGAGTCGCAATCCAGGTTTCCCGAGTGATAGAAAACATGCGAGGCAAACTCGGCCCACTGGCCCTGGTCAAAGTCGCTGCCCGTAAATTGTTTGGTGGTCTCAGCCAGCTTGGTGCGCCACGCGTCCGAGTCGAACTTGCTGCGCGCGAAACCGACCACTCGAGTCTCCGGCGGCAAACGCTTCTTCTGAAACAACCGGTACAAGGCCGGCACCAGTTTGCGGCTGGTCAGATCGCCCGAGGCGCCGAAGATTACGATAGTGCTCGCCATGGCTGTTTTGAATCTCCATCACCGAGGTTGCGAAGAATAATCGCGGATGCGCGAACAGGGCGTGGGCGTGCGGACTGGATTAGATCGCAGAAGACGCCGGACGTAAAGGATGTCGGCGCGAGGATCGGAAAGTCTAATGCGGCCCTCACATTGCCGCTGCCGACGAAGCGTCAACGACCGGCCTTTCCGCATCAAATCCGCGGTCATTTGCGAGAATCCGCGGCTGCGAACAGGCGGTCGTCGCTAACGTCTAGTGCTCGAAATCAAAGCAGCTCAAGGCGTCCTGCGAGCGGACGTAGAGCCGAGATCCCACTACGGCCGGCGAAGTCCAGGTGGCCCGTTCGCTGAGCTTGCTTTGCCCCAGTTCGCGATAGCCGGTCGGATCGGCAGCGATCACCAGCAGCAGGCCGCGATCGTTCAAACACAGTAGACGACTGGACAGGTCGAGCAACACGGGCGTGCAGTAGTAACCGTGCTTGCCGCCGGCCCACAGCGTCTTGCCGGTCTGCAGATCGGCGCACACGAATTCGCCACCGTCGTTCATGCCGTAGATATGTCCTTGCCAAACCACGTGCGACGACAGATAGCTCGACAAGTCGTCGTTTTGCCAGGCCACGCTGGCGGCGAATCCCTCGCCGTTGCGCGCGTGATGCGTAGCGCGGTGCAGGGATGCCCGTCGCCCGTCACGATCACCAGGTCACTGTCCACAACCGGCGTGCTGATGCTCTCGTCGTATTGAATCTGGAACGGATGGCTCCACAGTAGCTTGCCGTCGCGGGCGTCGAGCCCCACGACGCGCGGACCGGTCATCGCGACGACCTGCAACGAGTCCTCGAATCGAGCCTCGACCGGCGACGAATAGGAAACATGCTCATCGAGCGCTCGCCAGACCTCTTTGCCGGTGTCTTTATGAAAGGCCATGATCGTGCCGCCGCGTTTGCCGCCGACGGACGTGATCAGCAAATCGCCCACCAGCGTGGGCGAGCCGGTATAGCCGAACAGCGGCACCGGCGCTCCTTGCCCATCACCCACTGGCACGATTACGCACTCCTCGCCGTCGACGTAGGCCCGCCCGTCGGGCAGCGGCACACGCTCGCCGTATGTCGCGGGGAAATTGATCCCCCAAACCTCGCGCCCCGTTTGAACATCGATGCATTCGAGCCAGCCGGCAATGCCGAGGCTGTAGACAAGCCCTTTATGCACCAGCGGCGTGCTCTTGGGCCCGTTGCCATGCCGCCGGCCGACGGCGTGCGGATCGAAATCGACCCGATGCGCGCTCTGCCATCGTTCGCGGCCGGAATTAGCGTCGAAGGCGATCAGTCGCTCGATGCGGTCGCGGCGATCGGTGATGAAGACCACGCCCTCGTCGACCACGGGGCTCGACCAGCCCGCGCCCGAACGGCGCAGTCCAGCGCGGCTGGGGCGCCTCGGCGGGCCATGTGATCGGCAGGTTCGCCTGCGCGTGGCCCCGCGTTCGCACGCCGCGCCATTGCGGCCATGGCTGTTCGGACCCAGGCCCGGGCCCCATTGCCGAGACCAACACGCCTGCGACGGCAATCATCAGCCCGCCGAGCACGAGACTTCGCAGTCCTGGCAAGAAGCCATATCCTCGCGCAAAAAACTGCATGACCTGGTGCAACCTGGCTTAAAATCGGCGAGGCAAACCTGCCGCCGATTATAGACGGCTGGCCATGCGGCGCGATAGGGTATGTGGGGGCGAAATGACGAAACTCGAAATTCGAAATTCGAATGGCGAGAGTTGAGTCGTTCGCTCGCGCGTTTGTGGTTGCTATTTCGCGAGGTTTGCTTTGGCCCAGTTCGTTCGCAGGTTCTTCGGCAAGAAGCGTGGCGCTCGCAATATGCGCTCCGATAAGCTGGGCGGGGCCAGCCTGGGGCTGTTCTTCGCGCTGGTGTTTCTGGGAGGTTGCGTCTCGCTGGGGCTGGTGCTGGTTAATACCACGATTCCCGCCTTTAGGGCTCGCCACAAGTTTGTGGCCAGCACCTGCCGCGTGCTCGATAAAAAAATCGAAGAGACGATTTCGGATTCGGGCACCAGCTACCAGCCTGATTTCCACATCGAGTACCACGTCAACGACCGGGCGTACGAAGCCTGGACCTACGAGATGCCGCAACTGTTCACCAGCGATCAGACCAGCAGCCAGGCGATCCTCGATCAATTCCAGATCGGCCGCGAGTATCCCTGCTGGTACGACCCGCACGATCCAAGCCAGGTAGTGCTGGTCCGCGGCCACGGCGTGTTTGCCTGGCTGATCCTGCTGGTGCCGGCTTCATTCATGGCCATCGGCGGTGGCGGCCTGGTCTATACCTTTTTGAACTGGGGCAAGTCGGCCGAGCGGCGTGCGGCGCTGGCGCAGCGCGCGGCCAGCCTGGCCCCGTTCTACGAACCCGATTCGATCGGCTTGCGGTTTCCCTGCGTGCCGGCGCAAGACAACCTGACCAACAGCCCCGGCACGACGCTCGCCTTCCGCTTACCGTCGAACGTGCCGACCTGGCGGCTGGTCGGCACGTTGCTCCTGGCTTTGTTCTGGAACGGCATCGTGTCGATCTTCGTCGTCGTCGCGGCCGAGAGCTTCGCCGAGCACGAACCGGAATGGTTTCTCACGATGGCGCTGGTGCCGCTGTTGGCCGTGGGGTTGTGGCTCGTCTACTACGTCGTGCGGCAGCTGGCGATCACCACGGGCATGGGCCCGACGATCGTGGAAATCGACCGCCATCCGCTGTTTCCCGGTGGCAGCTATCAGTTGGTCGTCGCCCAGAGCGGACGCCTGGCCGTCAACTCGTTGACCATCTCGCTGGTGTGCGACGAGGAGGCCGTGTTTCGCCAGGGAACGAACGTTCGCCAGGCAAACTGCCGGGTTTATCGCGATGAATTTGGCCGCCACGAGCGGTTCGTCATCAAGCCGGAGAATCCCTTTTCTGCACGCTGCCGATTTACGATCCCGCCCACGGCCATGCATTCGTTCCGCTCGGAACACAACAAGATCTCCTGGAAGCTGATTGTCCGCGGCGACGCGATCGGCTGGCCCGTTTTCGAGCGATCGTACCGGGTCAACGTGTATCCCAAGCCGGGGGAAGGCGAGCTCGTATGAGCGAACCGCGAGTGCTGATCCTGCTCGACGGCGCGAACCGCATTTTCCGGCCGGGCGAACTGCTGTCGGTCGAATGCCGCATCGAGTCGCTGTCGATTGCCGAGCCCAGGGCCATGGAAGTTTCCGTGCTCTGGCACACCGAAGGCAAGGGCGAAGAAGACCTGGCGGTTCACTACTTCAATCGCGTCTCGAGCGACGAAGGCACGTTCGATCTGCGCCGGGCCTATCGGTTCCAGACTCGGCTCCCCAACAGCCCGTTGAGCTATGAAGGCCTGATCCTCAAGATCCGCTGGTGCGTGCGGGTGCGGCTGTTTCTGGTCCGCGGCCGCGAAATCGTGTCGGAGCAATCGTTTCGCCTGGGTGACGTTCCGGCGGCCGTGGCTGCTGCCGCAGTTTCATGACCGGGTCCGCCGACTTCCCCGCCGCGTCGAACCCGTTTTCCACGCGGTTCACCCGGCCGGGAGCGATCCCCTACCAATTCACGGGCGAGGCCAACGCCGCCGCGTTGATCGAGCGCTTCCTCGACCAAGGAAGCCGGGGACAGATCGTCGGCCCTCACGGCTCGGGCAAGAGCACGCTGCTAGCTACTCTGACCGCCGCCTTCAACCAACGGGGACTGGCGACATCCGTTTTCACGCTCCACGACGGCCAGCGCAGGCTGCCTGCTGAATTCTTCACCTTGGCAGGAGACGATCGACGCGTGGTGATCGTCGACGGCTACGAACAACTCGGCCGATGGCATCGCTGGCGTTTGGCGCGTCGCTGCCGCCGGCGGGGGTGGGGCCTGCTGGTGAGCTGCCACGAACCGCTGAGCTTTCCCACGCTCTGCCGCACGCGCGTCGAGTTCGACCTGGCCCGGCGGCTGGTGCGCGAATTGCTTCCGCCCGACGACAGGCGAATCGGCGATGAGGAGATTCGGGCGGCGTTCCAGGCCCATGCCGGCGATATGCGTGAGACCTTCTTTGCGCTTTATGACGTTTATGAGGCCCACCGCTCGCCCGGCTTTTCTTCCGACGCCTGACGCCGCCCTCTCGCCCGGCGCAACGCGACTTGCTTCCAACCTTCGGCATACAACGCCGATTTGGCAGGCGTTCCATTCGACAGGCGCGAAACCGTAACCTAACCTTCAGCAAACTCGCCGCATTGTCTCGTCCGTGATGCAATGCGCACGCAAACATTCGCGAGACATTGCCAGTAGCTAGCGTCAAAGTTTTCGGAACCAATACTGGCGCAGCAAGCGTCAACGTTTACGGAAGATGTATTTCCAGCCAAATGCAATTTCGAACTCAAGTTCTCGTTGCCTTTGCAAATCGAGATGCAAAGAATGAAGCCGGGGCGACTGAAGAGCGGGGAGTGATACCATGCTAAGAACGAGTGTCTATCGTTGGGTGATCGTCAGCGTATCGTGCGTTAGCCTGCTGGCGCCCAGCCCGAGCTACGGCTTCTGCTGCGGCTTGTTCGGCAGCAAGACCGCGGCGCCGGCGCGTGAGCTGCAATCCGTGCGGCGTGCAGCAAACGGTGAGCTACGTCCCGCAGACGTGCTACCGAACGCAGTACGTCACCGTGCCGGTCACCACTTATCGGCCGGCGATGTCGTGCAATCCGTGCGGCGGTTGCCCCGTGACCACGATGCGGCCGGTCGTCACCAACGTGCAGAGGGCCGTTCTGGTTCCGTACACGACCTATCGCCTGGTGTACTCGAACGCCGTGCAAACGTGCGCTCCGCCGGTCGCCGCCACAGGCTACGCCCCCGTTGCCTACGCACCGGCGCCGACTTATGCGGCTCCAGCCGCTTACGCTGCACCGGCTACTTATGCTGCTCCGGCAGTGGGCGGATGTGGTTCGTGCGGAGCGAGCACCGCAGGCTACGCTGCTCCGGCCATGAGCGGTTGCAGCAGTTGCGGCCCAGCCGCGGCGGCGTACGCTCCGCGGATGTCGACGCCGATGTACACGGCTCCCAGTTACGCGGCGCCCAGCTATGCCACGCCCGCCGGCAGCCCCATGTATTCGGCTCCTGGTGGCACGGTTCCCACGTATAGCCAGCCAACCGTTCCTACCTACGGCCAGTCGTCAGTGCCGACCTACGGTCAACCGTCGGCGCCGACTTACGGTCAGCCAACCTACGGTCAGCCGGCAGTGCCGAGCTACACGCCTCCTGGCACGCCGTCGATCGGACCGGCTACCAGCACGCCGAGCCTTTCACCGACGCCCGGCGGTCCGTCGACGCCCAGCAACACACTGAAACCGGCGACGCCCTTGAAGCCAATCCCGGATCCGAACTTCAACGGTGGCTCGCGCGTGAGCCCCTCGTCAACCTCGCCGCGGCTGATCGATCCAGACAACCGCACGACTTCGATCCCGGTCTATCGCCCTTGGGCCTACAGCACGGTCGCCTGGCCGAACAACCCGCCGGTGGACGTGGCCATCCGAACGGTGTCGGCCACGCAAGAGCAGCCGATGGCCGTCGAGCAACCGGCGAAGCCGACGCGTCGGCCGGTGGCCCAGGACGACGGCTGGCGCCCGTCGAGCCGCTGATTCAACCGTAGCGAACTCGGGCCATGCACGGGCCGGACCTGTGCCGCGCAACGAGCTACCCAAACTTTCTCCGTTCCGGAGACCCACCGCCGACCACCTGGCTGGAATTACCAGCCAGGTGGTTTTTTGTTTCCGGCGTTAAGTTTAAGGCGTTTGGAAAATCCTCGTGGCAGCGTCAATCTTGCCGCAGACAGATGAAAAGTTTCCTTGCGTCACGCCGGGAACTTCGCTATCGTAACGCATACATCCCGCCTTATGTGTTGCCTGCCTGACGTTGGCCTCGCTGCCAATTCCGATTCCAAGCTGCGGAGGACTCTATGGATGGCCTCGTTCCGGCGCACCCATCGATTTCGCGACGCACGGCCGTACAAGCCGGCGCGATCAGCCTGCTTGGCTTGGGAATGAACCATGTCGAGGCCCTGCGAGCCATGGCGGCCACCAGCGGCGTCGCCACCAAACCGCCGCAGGCCAAGGCGGTGATTTACATCTTCCTCTCCGGTGGGCTGGCCCAGCACGACAGCTTCGACATGAAGCCCGACGCCCCGGACACGATCCGCGGCGAATTCCACCCCATTGCCACGCGCACGCCCGGCATTCAGATCTGCGAGCATTTGCCGCTGCTGGCCCAGCGCAGCCAGCATTGGGCCCTGGTCCGTTCGCTGGCGCATCCGCAGCCGGAGCATTCGGCCGGCCACATGCTGATGCTCAGCGGCCGATCGCATATTGCCCCCGGCCTTTGCAACAACGGCCCCCAAGCCCAGCGATTGGCCTTCGATCGCGGCGGTGGCCAACACGCTGACGCAGCCGCGCAACAACCTGCCGCCGGCCGTGGTGTTGCCCGAGACCATAATCCATCGCACGGGCCGCATCGTTCCCGGCCAGTTCGCCGGCGAGATGGGCCCGCATCGCAATCCGATGTTCCTGGAACTCTGTCGGTACAATTCGAAGGCCTACGGGGCCTACCCGCAATACAGCTTCCATCATGCCACCGGGGCGGTGAACACCGACGACTTCGTGTTCCAGGCGCCGAACCTGCGATTACCGCCGGGCATCGACGGCGGACGCTTTCAGCGCAGGCTCGACCTGCTCACCTCGGTCAGCGCCCAGCGGCGAGCGCCTCGATCGACTGGGCGAGGAGGAAAACTTCGATCGCTATCGTCAGAAGGCCGTCTCGCTATTGGCCGACCCCAAAACGCAACGCGCCTTCAACGTGTCGCAGGCAGATCCCAAACTGCTCGATCGCTATGGCCGCAATTCGTTCGGCTATTCGCTGCTCTTGGCTCGGCAACTGATCGAGGCCGGCGTGAACCTGGTGCAAGTCAACTTGGGCAACAACGAATCGTGGGACACGCACGGCAATGCCTTCCCAAATTTGAAGAACTACCTTCTCCCGCCGACCGATCAGGGCGTAAGTGCCTTGCTCGACGATCTCGACGAGCGCGGCATGCTCGATTCGACATTGATCGTCATGGCCGGTGAGATGGGCCGCACGCCCAAGGTCTCGACGCTGAAAAACGTCTATACCTCGCCCGGCCGCGACCATTGGGGAACGCAGAGCGTATTCTTCGCCGGCGGCGGCGTGCGCGGCGGAGCGGTGATCGGCTCGACCGACAAGATCGGCGCCTTCCCGGCGACGCAACGGCAACAGCCGGAAAACATGGCGGCCACGATTTACCAGGCTTTGGGTCTGCCGCGCGAAATTGCCTGGCACGACCTCACCGGCCGGCCGCACTTCGTCTATCACGGCGAGCCGATTCCAGGCCTGACCTGAGCGCGTGCCTGGCTGCGGTGCAGATCTAGCTACGCTGCCAGACGTTGCCCTGTCCGCCGGCGTGGTGGCTGTTCCATTGTTCGGCCTCGTTGCGCGTCGCGTAGGGACCGGCCAACACCATTTCCGCGAGACACAGGTTGTGGTCGTGCGCAGAACGAACTCCGTCTCCTCCCGCGTTGCCGGCCTTCCAACCTTCACTGACATAGAATTTGCCGGGAATGGGCGTCACTTGCAGATACTTTTTTGCCATGGCTGATTTGCTCGCGGATAAAGAAAGCCCCGTTCCCGGGCAATGGCTCATACGGACTGCGTGGCCTTGAAATCTTTCCGGATCTGACGCTTGAGGCGCTTTTCGTTCGACTTCTGCTTTTGATCCTGTTCCCGCATTTTCTTGGCGACCGTGTTCTGTTGCTTGGCGATAACCGGCTCCTTTTCAAGGTGGGGCAGTGTTGGAGGGGCGATTGTATCGACTTGTCTCCGCGAAGCATACACCGAAAAGCCCCCTGCGCGGCCGTGGAAGAGAAGGTGTACCACGCCGGCACGACAGACACCACGACGAAAAACGGACAGCGCCAGCTAAGCGATCGCGTTCTTCATCCAGTCGCTCCAACTTTGAGCGTCGGATGCAAGAACACTAATCGCCGCTGATCAACACTAATCTGAATTAGCGAAGATTAGTGAAGATCAGCGTTCCTTTCCATTTGTCATGCAGAGAACCTGGAACCACGGTTATTCCGCGTTTATCAATTATCACTTCTTCCCGTCCCAATCGATCTTGCAATTGGGCAGGGCTCTTACGAACACGGCGACAGCGGCCGGAGTGACCTTGGAGAATTTGACGTGCAGAGATTCCAGGCTCTGGCAACCTTCGAGCGGTGACAGGTCAGACACCTGGGTGCTGTTGACTTTCAGGTCATTCAAAGGCATTCCTCGCAACGGTGATAGGTCGGACACTTTCGTGGAGTCGCAGGCCAGCAAGGTCAAACGCATCCCCGCCAACGGAGACAGGTCCGAAATCTGCGTTGCCCCGAGCCACAGTACTTTCAAAGGCATGTCTCGCAGCGGCGACAGGTCGGATACGCTGGTGTGACTGCACTCCAGGGTCGTCATTTGCATCCCATTCAGCGGAGACAGGTCCGACAGTTTTCCAATGCCCATGAGGCCGCCACGACAATCCAAAACCTTCAGGCCCGCGAGCGCCCGCACCGGTGAAATGTCGGTCACGTTTTCGGTGAGGAATTCGAAGCCTATCACAGCGTCGTTCACGATCCTGGGCATCACCTTCCCATCAAACCCCGGGTTCAATTCCATCAACTTCTTGCTGACTGCTTCCACCTGTTTCTCGGCAGGCATGGCGGCAACGGACTTCATCCAGGCCTCGAAAGCCGGGTCGAGGTAGGCGAGCTTCGCCGGGGCCGCGGGCTGGCCGAACTCGCCGACATCGTATTTCTTCCAGAACTCGGCGGCTGGCAATGCCGGTTGTCCCGTGCCAACGCCGATGGTCTTGAGGCTCTTCATTTGGCGAACCACTTCCAATCCCTTGGCGATTCTCTTGGGCGAGAATTGAAAATCGGTCAAGTTCATCCCTGCCAGCGGCGACAGATCGGAAACGGGCGTGTAGTAGCAGTACAGGCTCTTCAGGGGCATCCCTGCCAGCGGCGACAGGTCGGCAACCTTCGTCGCGCCGCAACTCAGGATGGTCAAAGGCGCGCCTTGGAGCGGTGACAAATCGAACACCTTTGTGCCGTAGCAATCAAGTTGGGTCAGTGGCATTCCCTGCAAGGGCGACAGGTCGGAGACGGGTGAACTGCTGCAATTCAGGTGCGCGAGTGGCATCCCCTTGAGCGGCGACAAGTCGGACACGCGCGAGACGCCGCAAATCAGGTAGGTCAAACGCATCCCTGCGAGCGGCGATAGGTCGGAAATGGGTGAGGCGCCGCAAACCAGGCTCGTCAGCGACATCCCCTTCAACGGCGACAAGTCCGACAGCCGGCCTTTGCCTTGAGAGCTTCCCGAACAATTCAGACTTCTCAATCCCGCCAACGCCCGCAGCGGTGAAATATCGGTCACATTGTCCGTGACAATTCCAACCTTCGTCACCACGCCGTTCTCGATCTTTGGTGCGCCGTTGTTCAGGTAATTGTTCGTAATTTTCCCGTCGAAACCCGGATTCAACTCCATCAACTTCTTGCTGACGGCTTCCACCTGCTTCTCGGCAGGCAGCGCAGCAACGTCCTTCATCCACTGCTGGAAGGCTGGCGTTTCCCATGGCTGGTTCCTAGCGGCAGGCTTACCAAATTCGTCCAACTCGGTCACCGAGACATGCCTGTACACGACCTCGGTATCTTTGGTGTACAACTGGAATCCGATGAGCCCTTCGTCGGGCATGTTCGTAATGTCATCGTCCACCGTCGTCTGCCCATTGATCTTGATGGTCAAATGCTTTCCTACGCAGCGAATTGAAACTTCGTTAAATCCATCGGGTTTGCGCTGGGAGAGATCGTTGGAGACCCGCTTCGATAGGCCCGGCCAATCTTGACCAAACAGGCTGCCCCATCCTTGCGTCGGTCCAATATCAACCTGGGGGCCTCGCAGCTTGAACCGGGCCTGATCCAGGTAATTGCTACGGACCTGGATGCCGGTGTCACCATGGATGAGTCGAACCTGACAGCTAAGCTCGAAGTTTCGATAAACATTCTTGCTGCAAAGGTACGTGGGCCAGCCGCCGGTGGCTGGCGCTGCCGAGCCAGTTATTTCCTGCTGGGTAATCTTCCAGCATTGCGGCAGGCCAATCCAATCGTCGGCAGGTATTTCCGCCGCTTCGACGACCGGTCCATTGGCAGCCGTCGCCCGCGCCGGATCGTCCCATTCGATCTTGCAATTCGGCAGGGCCCTTTGCAGGGCGGCGACAGAGGCGGCGGTGACTTTGGTTTGCCGGAGATTGAGCGTCTTCAAGCTCTTGCAATCCTCCAGCGGTGAGATGTCGGACACTTGCGGTCCCATGCCATACACGGCCGTGAGCGGCATTCCCTTCAGAATTGAGACCTCGGTAATCTTCGTATTCCCGCAGTTAAGAAGGGTCAGTTTCATGCCCTTCAAGGGCGATAGATCGGATACCGCCGTGTTGGAAATATTCAGATCCGTCAGAGGCATCCCCTGAACCGGTGAAAGATCAGCCACCCGTGACACGTGGCAATACAAAGTGCTCAAAGGCATTCCCTTGAGCGGTGTCAAATCAGACACCTGCGATTGGGAACAACCAAAAGACGTTAGTTGCATTCCATTCAGGGGCGAAAGGTCCGAAAACTCACTTTGCGTTCCGTTGTTGCCATGACAAGCCAAGACCTTCAATCCAACTAACGCTCGCACCGGCGATATATCGGCCACATTGTTCGTGAGAAACTGTAAGCGTGTGACCACTCGGCCCTCGAAGTAAGGCGTGGTCTTCCCATCAAATCCTGGGTTCAGCTCCACCAGCTTTTTGCTGACGGCTTCCACCTGCTTCTCGCCAGACAGAGAAGCGACGAATTTCATCCACGCTTGGAAGGCTGGCGTTTCCCACGATTTCGCCGGCCCCTGACCACTAGCCACTGGCCCCTTTCCCGGCTTCGGCACCAGTCTGGCTTTGATGTCCAGCGTGCCGCCCGAGGCAATCTCGATGTTGTCCGTAATGGCGACGAACCCTTCCTTCTCCACCCGGATGCGATGCTTGCCGGGAACCACCGAGATCGAAATCGGCTCGAGGCCGCCCGGCTCGCTGATCTCGACTTTGCCTTGCCCGTCGAGCACTTGCACGATGGCATTCGGGCTGATTGACTTCCACGATCAGCGTGCCGTCTTTGGTCTGGAGCATGAAGATCACGCCAGCCAGCACGGCCACGCCGAGCACGCCCGCCGCCACCAGCCCGATCAGCATCGGGCGGCTCAATCTTGATTTGCCGCCGGTCTTGGATTTCGTCTTGGTTTTGGCCGGGCGCGGTTTCTTCTTTTCCGGCACTCGGCACGGCGAACGGATCGTCGCTGTTGTCGATCCGGGCCAGCTTCTGATGAGCAAAGGCGATCGACATGTCCGAAGGCTGATCGCTGGGCGGGGCCATGCGAACCGAGCCAGAACCGCTCGCCGCAGCCGTCAGGGCCGCCTGGCATTTTTCCAACTCGGCCACCACTTCGGTCATCGTCTGGTAGCGATCGTCGATCTTCTTGGCGACCATCTTCCTGAAGACCGCATCGACCTGCTCGGGCACGTCGTCGCGCAGTTGGCGCAGGTTCGGGATCGGATCGTTGTGATGAGCGACCAGCTTGGCATCGACCGTCTCGCCGCCGTAGGTGGCCTTGCCGATGAGCAGGTAATGCAATGTGCAGCCGAGGCTGTAGATGTCGGCCCGGGCGTCGGCGTGCTTGGTGCTCATGCCTTGTTCGGGGGCCATGTAATCCACGGTTCCCATGATCGTGCCGGTGCCCGTAAGTTCGGCCTGAGCCGGCACCGCCGTCCGCTCTCGATGCCGAGCCAGACCCATATCGAGAATCTTGACCGTGCCCTTCGTTGTCGAGCAGCAGGTTGGCGGGCTTGATGTCCCGATGGATCGACGCCCTTCGCCGTGAGCGAACTCCAGACCTCGGGCCGCTTGCAGGACGTAATTGACGGCTTTGCTGACCGGGAACGGCCATCCTTCTTGACCAGGGCCGACAGGTCTCTCCCTTCGACGTACTCCATTACCAGGAAATGGACGCCGTTGGCCTGGTCGGCATCGTAGGCGGCGACGATGTTCGGTGACGGAGCTTGGCGGCCGCTACGACTTCGCGCTGAAAGCGAGCCGCAGCGCGCGGCATCCTTGGTCATGGCCGGGGGCAACATCTTGATCGCCACGATCCGCTCCATGCGGCGATGCAGGGCCTTGAAGACCTGCCCCATGCCGCCGGCCCCGATCTTGTCGATGATCGTGTAGCTGCCCAGGATCAGCGATTTGGTTTTGCCCGCATTGACGTGCTGGGCCTGGAACTTGGTCAGATGCTTCTTCTTCACCAGTTCCGCAACAAGTTCTTCGCCGCGTTTGGGGATGCGCCTTAGGCGGGACGAAGTTTTCCAGCTTGCCAGGCAATGATGCCCGAATCTTCGAGCTGCTTGACGAATTGTTCGAGGGGGAGGGCCATCGGCGGAATTTCCGGGCACCAGGAAGGCGTGCCCCGATTATAGCCGCCCCCTAATGGATGTAAAAGAATTGAGAATTCCACTCGGCAGGGCCGATCGGCGCTTGAAGCTGGGAAGATTCCGGTCGCTGCTCGCGAACACGAGCCCGACGCGCCAGCGAGGGATTCTGCGGTAGTTGCAAATTACACTCACCTCGCTGGCGCGTCGGGCTCGTGTTTCGCAACTTGAAACGCCGATCGGCCGCGTTTCATTCGGCTGGCCGCTGGCGAAATGGGAGACACGCCGGCAGTTCAACAAACTTGATCCAACTGGATCCGCAGCAGGCGCTGACCTGCGGAACTCCAAGCCGAGGTTGAGCC
>CAVQAC010000008.1:0-86970 GCA_963710365.1 uncultured Planctomycetales bacterium | reverse complement strand
AGCGGTGTGGGTCGCGTCGCGATTACCTCTCAGCGGAGCGCCCGATGAGCGACCATGCCCCACGCGGCTGTTACATTTTGCACACAATTTTGTTTGCATTGTGGACACTCGCTCGGTATCATTCCGGGTAGTGGTGTGGACAGGGAGGCCGCGCCGGGTGCCAATCCGCCTGGCTTGCGAGTCCATTCTTGAGCTCGTGGCCGGCGGCAGTTCGTGTGACTGTGCTCGGAGCTGCCAGTATTCCCGTCCGTGCGGCTGCAATGCGCATTGCAGCCGAGCGTGCGGATCGTAGGGCTGAGCCCGGCCACGCCAGATGGACCTCTTAACCGACCTGTTGCTCAGTAGAGGGTCACCGCTGCTAGAAGACAACGGCAGGCGGAACAGCGAGGGTGGACGTGACCCGTTGCTCCATGACGACCCCAGGCGGTCACGCGTGGCGGACACTTCTTCCGCTCGTATCCGAACCAGGATGCGGGCGGATGCGCTTACGCGTGAAAGCCGCAGGCCGGAGGCACCTCAATCGGCTCGTCTGACTTCTGCGTTCGCATAGGTTAATCAGGAATCGCCTCCGGCCTAGGGCCCAGTGGCATGCACGAACTGTGCGCGAGCCGAAGTCGGCGGCGCGCCGGGAAGGCGACTCCCTGCGCGCTGGCCGATGGAGGCGGAGAAAAAATAATAAATGCTAAATGATAAGTGCTAAATGCAGGCAACTTCATTTAGCATTTAGCACTAATCATTTAGCATTTCCCATGGCCTCACTTCTGATACACGTCCGCCTTCGGGTTTGCCCCGGAAATGATGTAGGCCAGCAAGTCCAGGATCTCGTCTTTGGTCAACATGCCCAGCAAGTTGGTTGGCATCGGCGAAACCTTGGACGGTTCCATGCTCACGATCGTCTTGCGATCGACGGCCGTCTGCTTGAACGGATCGACCGGGTCGGTGTTGACCATGATCACGTCCCCCTTGAGGTTGACGATCACGCCGGTGATCACCTCGTCGTCTTCGGTCACGATCACCGTCGGCACGAATTGCTCGTTGATCACTTTGCTGGGGTTGATGATCTGGTCGAGCAGGTCGCGGGCCGAATAGCGGCCGCCGGCGCCGGTCAGATCGGGCCCGGTCATGCCCCCTTCATTGACGAAGCGATGGCAGGTATAGCACAGGGCGGCGCCGAACATCTTGCGTCCCTGCTCATAGTTGCGATGCTTCAGCCCGTCCTGAGCCGCCGAGGCCAACTCATCGAGCGTCCAGTTCCGCAGCGTGCGCCCCTTGAACAACTCGGCCATGCCTTCCAGGGGGCTCTTGCGCTGCGGCGTTTTGGCCAACAGGTCGGCCAGCGACGCCTTCTCGCTGGCGCTGAGCGTGGCCAGGGCATCCGTGCGAATGAACTCCACGAACTTGTCGAAGCTGGCTCCGCCGCGATAGTTGGCCGCCTTGAAGAACCAATTGAAGTACGAAGTCCGCAGGGGCAGCGTCCAGCCGGCCTTGAGCATTCGCAGCGAGCGGGCGTATTCGATCTGCTCTTCCTGCGAAGGGGAACTGTCCAACAGGGCCACGCCCTTGGCCGCCATGCCGGGAGCTTGCAAATAGACGAGCGTTTCGCACAGCACCCAATTCAACGGAAACGACTGCGACGGGAAGTGCGGATCGAGTTGCTCGATGATGCTGCTGCGCGAGCACACCTTCAGGAGGGCCGCCGCGGACGAAAGAGATCTCGTAGATGCGGACCAGCTTGATACGATCTTCTTCGCTCAAGGAGCTCCAATCGAGTTTGGCGAGTGCGGCGAGGATCGTCGATTGCAAAGCCTTGTCGTTCGGCGGATCGGTGGGCTGACGATGTTGCGGATCGATCTCCGTGACGCGCACCAGAGCCAACAGGGCTTCCAGCTTCGCCGCCGGGTTGGGCTCGTTGAGCGCCCGGTCGGCCCAGGTCTTCGGCGGCTGAAACTCGATCGCCGTCCGCGCCGCCCAGCGGATGAATTGGTCGGGGTGCGAAAGGTAAGGCCAGGCCTCGGACACCGCCTGCGGATCTTGATGGCTATGGAACGCCTCGAGTCGGTGCCGCAACGCACGATCGGCTTCGCCGGCATCGGGCACGGGTTTGACCGGCGCGGTCGATTCCTGGCCGACATAGGTGACTCGGTACAAACCCGACTGCACGCGGCGGCCGCCGATCGCGAAGTACATGGCTCCGTCGGCCGGGTTGATGATGGCGTCGGTCACCGGCAGCGGCGTGCCGGAGACGAACTCTTCTTTGACCGCCGTATAGGTCGAGCCGCTTGGACGCAGATGAACCGCATAGAGCTTGCCCCAACTCCAATCGAGGATGAAACAGGCTTCCTGGTACTTGGCCGGAAACTTGGCGCCGTAACCGAACGTCATGCCGGTCGGCGAACCGGGGCCAATGTTGATCACCGGCGGCAGATTGTCGGGATACCACTCAGGCCGCTTGCCGGCACCGTTGCGCCAGCCGTACTCGCTGCCGCTGGTGACGTGGCAGACGCGCGTCGGCCGATACCACGACGTATTGAAGTCGTATTCCATGTCGGCGTCGTAGGTGAACAGCTCACCTTCGCGGTTCAACGCGGCATCGAAGATATTGCGATAACCGACCGAGACGATTTCGCAATCCTTCCCGTCGGGCGAGACGCGGTAGACGATGCCGCCGGGCCCGAGCACGTCGCGCATGAAGCCGCGGCCGTCGGGCATGCGTGGCAACAGCTGATCTTCGCCCCAGACGGGCGGCACACGCGTCGAAGTGTAGTTGGTCCGCTTGGCGCCGTTGCCCGTGATCCAGTACAGCGACTTGCCGTCCGGAGTGGGAATCAGGGCATGCACGCCGTGATCGCCACGGGCCTGCATGGGCCGCAGCAGTTCGACCTTCTCCAGCCGGTCGTCGCCATCGGCATCGGTCAGCCGATAAAGACCACATTCCATCTGGCTCTCGTAGTCGTTGACGACGACGTACAGCGCGTCAAAGGCCCACACCATGCCGTTGACCGCGCGGATTTCAGCCGGCACTTTCTCGATGGCCGATTCCAACAGCGGCTGGCCGGCGGCAGGAGGCGCAAAGCGGTACAGCCCGCCGTATTGATCGCTGGCGATGATCCGGCCTCGATTGTCGAGGCACAGGTTGACCCACGAGCCTTCCTTTTCGGCCGGCACCGAGTAGAGCAATTCGACGCGAAAATCCTTGGCGACTCGAATGCGCTCGATGGGCGTGGCCTTGTTCTGCCCAATGGCCGGGCCGGCGACAGGACGCTTCGGCAAGCGCGGCTGCGGCGTTCGGTTTGTTCTTCTGTTTCGGAGCGACGCTCGCAGGCTGGCCTGCATTGCCGCCGGAATTCTTTCGCTCTTCACCACGGCCGAAGTGCCCGGCGGCAAAAATCAAGCCGGCAGCAAGCCCTGAAACAACGACCGTGCGAAGCGGTTTCATCTGTTTGGATCTTTCGCGTAGGTGGGTGGACGAAGAATGCAGCGGGGCAGGGGATTGCGAGCCGGCCCAAGCCGGGATCGATTCTGGGTTGGCGAGGCGAGCCGTTGCCGTCAGAGCACGGCGCTAAATGCCGTTTGGCCAGCGCCCACACCCCGGTTCGCTCAACGATCTGGCAGGATCTTCATGATAATCCCGCCCGGGCACGACTTCCAGGGCCCTGTTGGGCCGTTATAGCCGCTCAGGTCTTGAAGCCGGGAAGAATCCGGCGGCTACTTACGCACACAAGCCCGACGTGCAAGCGAGGGATTCTGCGAGAGTTGCAGATTGCACTCCCTCGCTCGCGCATTGGGCTTGTGTTTCCCAACTTGCAAAATCGCTGGGCCTCGTCGTTCGGGTCTTTAGCGGCCCATGTCGCTGCTGGTGCCGCCGGCGGCTGGAATGTACGACTTCAGCACGTAGTCCTTCACCATTCGCGTCGGCGCTGAAACGATAGCCGAGCGTGCGAATGGCACGCTTCATGCGCGTGATCCAGGCCCGTGGCAGGCCGTCGCGGTCGCGATTGTAATACAGCGGAATCACTTCGTTGCGCAGCACGTTGCCGAGCGATTCGGCATCGCGGGCGTCGTGGACATCGGTCGAGGAATGCGTCTCGCCCATGCCAATTGCAAAGCCATTCAAGCCGTCGTAGGCTTCGGCCCACCAGCCGTCGAGAACCGACAGGTTCAGCCCGCCATTGAGAATGACCTTTTCGCCGCTGGTGCCCGAAGCTTCCAACGGCCGGCGGGGGTTATTGAGCCAGACGTCGACGCCCTGCACGAGATGGCGAGCGACGTTGATGTCGTAGTCTTCGATGAACAGCAGCTTGCCGGCGAAACGCGGATCGTGCATCAGCTTGGGCGACTTGCTGCATCACCTGCTTGCCCGGCCGATCGTGCGGATGGGCTTTGCCGGCGAACACGAACTGGATCGGCATTTGCGGGTCGTTCACCAGCGACGCCAGCCGTTCCAGGTCTTGCAGGATCAGGTTGGCTCGCTTGTAGGTGGCAAAGCGGCGGGCGAAGCCGATCGTCAAGGCATCGATGCTCAGCGAACGGCGCACCTGGTTGACGAATTCGGGCTTCTCGCCGCGGCGTTCGGCGAACCGGACCGCGCGGCGGCGGGCGATAGTCGATCATCCGCGACTTGAGCGTCTGGTGCGTTTCCCAAAGTTCGCCGTCGTCGACGTTCTCGATCGCTTCCCAGAAACCAGGGTCGCCGCATTTCTCCGGCCAATCCGGGCCCAGATGCTTGTCATAAACCTGGTGCATTTGCGGCGCCAGCCAGGTCTCGACGTGTACGCCGTTGGTGATGTGGCCGATTGGCACCTGCTTCTTCGCCGCGGCCCGGATACAGGCCGGTCCACATGGCGCGCGAGACCTGGCCGTGCAGCGAAGACACGGCATTGGCGCGCCGCGACAAGCTTCAGCGCCAGCACGGTCATGCAGAAATCTTCGCTCGGGGTTGTACGGATCGACGCGGCCCCAGGCCATGAACTGGTCGTGGCTCAGGCCGAGCGATTCGCGCAGTGGGCCCAAGTGCTCTTCGATCAGTTGCGGCGAAAACCGGTCGTGGCCGGCCGGAACCGGCGTGTGCGTCGTGAACACCACCTGGCTGGCGACGCGCCGCGCGGCCTCGTCGGCGGCCAATCCCTTCGGTCAGCATCCGACTCCGCATCATTTCCAGGGCGGCAAACGCGCTGTGCCCTTCGTTCAGATGCATGACGCCCGGCGAAATCGCCCAGGGCTTGCAAGGCCCGCGACGCCGCCAATCCCCAGCATCAGTTCCTGGCGGATGCGCGCTGCGCTGGTCGCCGCCGTACAGCCGGGCCGTCAGTTCGCGGTCTTCCGGCTGGTTTCCTTCGACGTCGGAATCGAGCAACAGCAACGTGTTGCGGCCCACGGCCAAACTTCCAAACCCGGGCCATGATGTTGCCGGTGCGAGTTTCGACCGTGACCGTGATCGGCTTGCCGCCCGGGCCGATGGCCGGCTGAATCGGCAACAGCCGGCTGTCGAGGTCGATGTAGTCTTCCTGCTGCCAGCCTTCGACGATCGAGCCGCTGACGGAAATAGCCCTGGTCGTAGTACAAGCCGATGCCGACCAACGGGATATTGAGGTCCGAGGCGCGTTTTGATATGGTCGCCGGCCAGCATCCCCAAGCCGCCGGAATAAATCGGCACCGATTCGTGGATGCCGAATTCAGCCGAGAAATAGGCCACCGGCCGGGCCCACAGCACGCCGGCATGACGCGCTGCCCCAGGTTCGCTTCGACTGCCAGATATTCCTGCATCCGCCGATAGGCATAGTTGATCCGGCTGTGCAGCACCAACTGGCCGGCGCGCTCTTCCAGCTTGTCGATCGGCATCTGTTGCAGCAGCGCAATAGGGTTATGGTCCACTTCGCGCCACAAGATCGGGTCGAGTTCGCGGAACAGGCTGTCGCAGTCGTCGTCCCAACTCCACCACAGGTTTTGGGCCAAGGCACACAGCCGTCTGATGCGACGGCGCGACGAATTGGCCCAGCGTTCGGGCTTCGCCGACGATCGGCGCCAGTTGCGTGCCGGCCGCGACGAGCATCCGCACTTCGTCCTGGGAGAAGCCGCGGCTCGAGCGTCTGCACGACGAGCACGCCCTGCACCAGGCCGCGATCGATGAGCGGCACGCCCAGGAACGAATGGTAGGCGTCTTCGCCGGCCTCGGGAAAATACTTGAAACGAGGATGCTTGGTGGCGTCTTCCACCACCTGCGGCGCGAACCTGTTCGGCCACCAGTCCAGCCAGGCCCTCGTTGAGCCGCATGCGGACTTCGGCCGATGCCCTCGTGCCGCAGGCCGATCGTGGCGGCCAGCACCAGGTTCGAGCGGTCCGGTTCCAGCAGGTAAACCGAGCAGACGTCCGTTTCGAATCGGCGTTGGATCAGTTGGACGATGTTGCTCAGCGTTTCCGCGGAGTTGCCGCTTTGGCTGACCAGCCGGCTGATTTCTTCCAATGTCCAGAGCATCGAACCTTCATAAGTCGTGGTCGAATCGGTCATTGACACGGCGAGCACCTCTGCGAAGCGGACCGGGGGGATGCGAAACCCAAATGCAGAACCATACCAATATGTCGAAATGCAAGCCGACACTCTGCCCCCCAGGCTTGCTCGGCAAGAACCATGCCCCAGGGCGCAATCCGCCGAAAGCCGCAAAAACGCGGTTAGATTCGGCCGAAATCGAAACGGCCCATCGGCGACAGGTTGCCAATTGCCAGATTGTTCAGCAGGCAATGCACCGAAAGCGAACAATTAAATCACCGCCCGAAAGCCTTTACTCTTTCCAACGGTTTTCAGCCAATTAGCGTGCTCCCCATGTTACTTCCGACTGATTATGATGGCGACCTCCAATAGGGCGTTTTGCAGCTGGTATCTGGCGTAAGCACCGCGTGGTAACGCGACACCAGGCTTCGGACCACATCAGCGCACCGCCGTTTCTACGTTTCTTTCGAAAAAAAGGGGTCCGGCAATGCTGCCACTGTGGTGGGCGATGCGGAAGCTGCGCTCCGAGAATGCCGCCACCCGGGCCGACGGCGTCCAGTCGCTCGTCCGCATGGGGGCTTCGGCCGCAGAGTCTTTGGTAAAAGCACTTTCCGACGACGAACCAATCGTGCGTCAATCGGCGGCAACGGCCCTGTTGCACATCGGCCCGCCGGCCGTGCCCGCGCTGATGGAGACTTTTCGACATGCCGCGGTCGACCTGCGGGGAACCGCCGGGCGAACACTCGCCAGGCTTGGACCCGTCGCGGTCGAACCATTGATCGGCTGCCTGGCCGACGATGACAATCCCCAGGTGCGCTGGGCGGCGGCGGAAACTTTGGGGAAAATCGGCGATCGCCGGGCCATTGAGCCTTTGGCCCAGGCCCTGCAAGACGCGCACGACTGGGTGCAGGCCGCGGCGGCCGATGCCCTGGGCCTGATTCGCGACCCCCGTGGCCGTCGAGCCGTTGGTCAAAGAGCTGAGCAGCAACGATTCGACCGTGCGGGCCGCCGCCATCGGTGCGCTAGGCAAGATCCGCGACCCCCGGGCCGTGCCGTCACTGATCACGGCCTTGACCGATTCCAGTTCATTGGTGTGTTGGCAGCGGTCGAAGCGCTGGGGGCCATCGCCGATCCGCGGGCAGTTGAGCCGTTGCTGAAACTGGTCGAGGACCAGGGCTGGTTCGTTCGCTCGGCGGTGATCGAAGCCCTGGGCAAGATCGGCGACCCTCGGGCCGTCGAGGCCTTGAACGACGCCTTGCAAGACAAAGCGGAAAACGTCCGCGAAGTAGCCGCGACCGTGAGTGCCAAGATGGGGCACGAAAGTTCGGTTCCCTGGCTCGCCGCGGCACTCGACGACGAGGCGCACCACGTACCGCGCCGCCGCGTCGCAAGCCTTGACCCGTCTCATGGGAGCGGATGCCGCCGACCATCTCGACGAGGCCATGCTCGACCCCAATCCTCATGTACGCCTTACGGCGGTCAAGGCCCTGGCCGAAGTCGCCGACCTCGACATGGCCAAGCTATTGGCCGAAGCATTGGGCGACGAAGAGAACGCGGTGCGCCATGCTGCCCAAGACGCGCTGGAAAAATTGGGCGTCGACGTTCTGCCGACTTTGATCGCCGCCTGGCAGATCGCCGAATTACGGCCCGGATCGGGGCCCGCGAAGTCCTGGATTCGATCTCGTCCGATTGGCGGAATTCGCACGCCTTGCGGCATGGCTTGCCAGCAATCTGCGGGCAACTGCACAACAGCGAGCCTGCTGCTGCGATTGGCGGCCGTGGGGGCGTTGGCCACGATTGGCAATCAGCACGTGGTCGAGCCTTTGATTGCGGCTTTGCACGACGAGTATTGGCTCGTCCGTCAGATGGCCGCGCAAGCCCTGGGCCGCATCCGCGATCGGCGGGCCGTCGAGCCTCTGAAACAGGCGGCGACGACCGGCCACCATCAGGTTCACCGGGCTGTGGCTGAAGCCTTGGGCCGGATCGGTGATCCACGCGGGATTCTCACCTTGGTTCACATGTGGATCGACCCGGTCTGCGTCCCTACTGCGATGCAATCTCTGAAAGAGATCCTGCTCGAATCCGGTAGTGCGATTCCCAGCGAAGACCTGTTGCTGCTGACGATTCTCGACGATCCGGTGCAGGAATGGTCGGCCTATTACGGTGCATCGGCAAGCATCAATGAAACGACGCTCGACGCCACGACGATCCGCGAGTTGGCGCAGCGAATTGGCCGACCGCAGCCGGTTGCCGGTAGCTAGCCCATAGGAGCGATTGGTGGGTAGCGACTGGTAATTTGCCCTGCGATGATCTTCGCATTTGGGTGCCGTGCCCACGCTTGCGTGGGCATGCGTACTGGCCGAAAGCATGGCCACGCAAGCGTGGCCATGGCACCCGGCCAGCGGTTGTAAGAATTACACCGACCGCACCATTCCGCACGTTTTCTTCCGCGATCGCCGTGCTGGCCAAAGGCGACGCCCAATTATCGCTGTTATCTCTGGGAAAGCGATAACCCGAGCGATTGTGCAAACTTCGACGAACTGCCGCGGTCGTATGTCCAATCGCTCATACTCTCCGCAAGACGCAGGCTGCCCATGCGGCACAGCAGTTGCAACTCATCTTTAGCGCTGGAGGGGGTTGCGCAGGAGTGGGACGTGGAACATCCCAAAACGCGTTGAGTTCTCTGAAAATGAAAAAGGGTGCTGCCATGAAACTTCTGAACATAGGAACTTCGATTGCCGTATTAGCCTGCTCGTCCTGGGCGTTCGCTGGGTGGCAAGATCCGGGCATGGCGCCGCCCACGGTATCCATGCCTGGGGCCGAGAGCACGATGCCGCCGACGCTTGGCCCGCCGAGCTTTGGCGCACCGTCTTGCTGCCCACCGGCCGTCACCGCGATGCCGGTCGTAGCTTCGCCGGTCGCCTATCGGCCGCTGGTGGCACTACGCCCGCTGCCGCCGTCATATGCCGTGGGCGCGGAATCCTCGGCCAGCCGAAAGTGTATGTGCCAGGCCAGCCTGTGCGAAACTTCGTCCGCTATATCAGCCCATGAAAAAAGCGGAGAGCGGAAGATTACCTTCTTCCGTTCTCCGCTTTCGGCGTTCTGCTTCAGCTTTCTACTCTCCGTCCGGCAGCGCCCGGAGGCCCAGCGACAACATGATCCACGTCCAGCCGTTGAAGATCAACTCGATGCCGACGAACATGCCGATGACCCATAGCCCCGACGCGGGCCATTGACGGTAGATCATCACTCCCAACAACACGGAGATGATGCCGCTGGCCAGCGACCAACCCCACATCGGGTATCGCAGTACGAGGGCCGCCACCATCCGGAACAGGCCGCTCACGAAAAACATCAGCGCCAACAGCAAGGTCAGGGCCACGGCGCCTTCCAGCGGCGCGTCGATGATGAAGAACGCGGTGACGATATACAACAAACCAACCAGCAGGTTGACCAGAAAGCCACCCCACCGGCCGGCCCAGAAGGCGCGCCACGACCTGAGCAATGCCGCCGGCCAGCAGCAGCAGGCCGAAGAACACCACGGCTACTTCCGAAACGAAGACGGCCGACCCTAGCGAGGCCGTTCCCAACACAACCAAAGCCAATCCCAACAGCAGAAACCACCACCAATCCTTGCGCATGGCATGCAGTTCGTGGCGCAAGGCGACGGCCAAGGGCGCGGGCGGCGGGATTCGAAGATTGTTGTGGCTCGCTCATGGCTGTTTCTCCTGGTGCGAATAAACCGGTAGGGAATGATTATGCAGGTCGCCCGATGACGGGCGCATTTGTCACCGTCTTTAGCTTAACATAATTTATCCCTCCGACGTACACATTCAAGTCGGTCCCAGGGAAGGCTAAAGGCCCACATCGAGCATAACCGGTTCTGCCGGCTCATCCTGGCTCGCGGTTTGCACCCGGCATTCGCACCCGCGGCGTTCGAAAACCTGCCGCGCGGCGGCCGCCGCGAGATCCGGTCGGTTGCAATCACGGCTCAAGTGCAACTGCACCAAATGCTGCAACCGCTCCGCGCCCGCCAGGCCCAGAATATGATCCACCAGCGCCGATGCCTGGTCGTTCGACAGGTGGCCGTCGTCGCCCAGCACGCGCTCGATCAGGCTGAGCGATCGGCCGCTCGACCATTGCAAGGCGATGTCGTGATTGAACTCCAAGGCCAACACTTGCACGTCGGCGATCGAGTCGCGCGAGCTCAACGTCCCAACTCCCCAGATCGGCCAGGTAGGCGAGGGAGGAGGACGGATCGAGCAAGTCGCCAGGTGCATCGAAGCGAAAACCATACGTGGCTCCACTGTCGTGGCGCAGTTTGAGCGGCCGGCAACGTAGCGGACCGGGCAACTCCAACGGCGTCTCATCATACAGCCGAACCAGGTTAACGGACTCCAGCCGCTTCATGGCCGACGACCAGGTCCGCAGGTTCTGGGCATGCTCGGCATGGCAATAGAGCGGAATCTGCAAGCGCACGAGGTGGTTCAGCGTACGCTCGTTCCAATGGTCGCCATGCGTGTGCGTTAGCAGCACTCCCCGCACATCGCGCCACGACCGGCCGCGCGCCGAGAGCCGCTGCGCCATCTGCCGCGGTCCCAGGCCGATGTCGATCAGCCAGCCGTGCCCGCGCCCTAGCAACAGACTGGAGTTGCCCCGGCTGCCGCTGCCCAAGACCGTCAGTTGCACAATCGCTCGAATGTGGAATGGGAAATGTGGAATGGAGAATTCAGCCACATCGTCGCGTATGTGCCCGCCGAACGTCAATTCCCCCGCCGGTGGTCCCGATAGCCGGCGCTAGCCAATGCGATTGCCAATTAGGAGCTTGTTCTTGGCATCAACAGCGCTACCGACGTCTGAGCCCCGGGCGTAAGCCCGGGGATGAGGTTTTTTGGCGCTCCAACGCAATCCCCCGGGGCTCACGCCCCGGGCTCGGGTTTTCATCGGGGCGTTTCCGCGCAAGCCTACTTCTTCAGCCGGCGGTACTTTTCCTGATACTTTTCCCAGAGCCGTTTCTGGCGATTCGAGAGATCGACCGCTCGGCCTTGAATAAAGGCCCGCGTCACTTGCGTCGGCGTTTCCAAGGGATCGCCACTGGTAACGATCAATGTGGCGTCTTTGCCGGCTTCGAGCGAGCCGATGCGATCCGCCACGCCGAGAATCTCAGCCGGGTAAAGCGTGATCGATTTCAGGGCCTCGTCAGCCGGCAACCCGTGGGCTGCCGCCATGCCGGCCTGGTAGGGCAGATTGCGGATGTTGCCCATGCGTCCTGCGCCGGCAATGCAGTAGCGAATGCCGGCCGCTTGCAGACGGGCCGGCACGGTGAAGGCCGTGTCGTAGGCGTCTGAGCGCCGCTGCGGCAACCGCGTCACGCCATTGACGATCACCGGCACGTCGTATTTCTTCAAAAGCTCAGCACACTCCGGCGCATCGTAGCCGCCAAAGATGATCAGCTTCACACCCTGTTCTGCAGCCAGGGCCACTGCTCCCGTAATCTGCCGCGTTTCGTCGGCTTGAACGATGAGCGGCAACTTGCGCTCAAAGACCGGGATCAAAGCTTCCCAGCGAGTATCATGATCGGGCGGTCGCGAGCCGCGCGCGGCCCGGGCGGTTTTGGCCGTCCAATAGGCCCGGGCGTCGTCGAGGGCCTTACGCAACTCTCGCAACGTCTTGTCGGCATCCTGCACGCTATCTTCGTGCTCGTCCAATCGCCAGGTGTAGGCCGGGAACGTCCGCGGCCAGACAACTTCGACGCCCGCCGCGGCTCGCAGGGTCATGTCTTCGGTGGTCCAACCGTCAAGTTGCATCACGCTCGACGTGCCGGCCAGCAGCTTGCCGCCGGGCGCGGTCAGCACGGTCAGCACGCCTGCCGAGCGCGTGACGGGAATCAATTCGCTGTCGGGGTTGAAAGCTTGCCGGGCGACGACATTGGGATTGATCGAGCCGGTTTCCGCCGAGTCGACCGTGCCGCGAACGCTGGCGATTTCGACCAGGCCTAATTGCGTGTGGGCGTCGAACAGGCCGGGATAGACATGTTGCCCGGCGACTTCGATCCGCTCGGCATCGGCCGGAATGGCCACGTCCTTACCGCCGACGGCCGTGAGCCGGCCGCGATCGAACAACACGGTGCCGCCCGCAATCTCCGGCCCGCTCACTGGATGAACCGTGCCGCCCACCAGGGCGATCGGCCGCGTCTGCGGAGGTCCGGGAATTTCCGGCCCGGCAACTGCCGCGGAAGTAAACGCTAACCCGGCTAGCGATGCGCAGACCAGCAGGCGGCCTACAATGCTCAACGTCTTCATATTGTTCTGCCTACTGCCTACTATTCTTCATCGCCGTGGTGACAGAAAATGTCTTCCCGCGGCCAGACGTTCCTTCTTGACGTCGTCCGGATCTTCGGTTGCATCGCCCGACGCAAGAATGCGTTGGATCAATTTGGTACGGTGCTCGGCCAGTTCCTTGCGGAGCGCGGCATCGGCCGTGCGATCGAAGTAGGGCCGGCCGTCGATCCAGGTTTGCTCACAACGCGTATAGGTCGACAACGGCGAACGGTTCCAGACGACCAGGTCGGCGTCTTTGCCCGCTTCGAGCGAACCGACGTGCTTGTCGATGCCCAACTGCCGAGCCGGATTGAGCGTCACGAACTTCAAGGCCTCGGCCTCGGGCACGCCGCCGTATTTCATCGCCTTGGCCGCTTCCAGATTCAGCCGCCGGCCCAACTCGGCATCGTCCGAATTGAACGACACCAGCACGCCGGCATCGCGCAGCAGGGCGCCGTTGTAGGGAATGGCGTCGTAGACTTCGAACTTGAACGCCCACCAGTCGGAAAAGCTCGAGCCGCCGACGCCGTGCTTGGCCATCACGTCGGCCACCTTGTAGCCTTCGAGAATATGCTGGAACGTGGCGATGCGGACGCCGAATGCGTCGCACGTCCGCAGCAGAGCCAGAATCTCGTCCTGCCGATAGGCATGGCAATGAATCAGTCGCTGGCCGGCCAGCACTTCGCTCAAGGCTTCCAATTCAAGATCGACGCGCGGCGGCAAGCCGGTCTTGCTGCGCCGCCAATCGTTCCACGCGCGACGGTATTCGATGGCCGACTGAAACGCGTCGCGCACCAATTGCTCGACGCCCATGCGAGTTTGCGGATATCGGTTGCCGGAAGCCCCAATTGCTCTGCTTGACGTTCTCACCCAGGGCGAACTTGATGCCAGCCGGGGCGCTGGCAAATTTGAGTTCGCCCGGCAGCAGACCCCAGCGGAACTTGATGACCTGGTTCTGGCCGCCGATCGTGTTGGCTGAACCGTGCAGGATATTGGAGCACGTTACGCCGCCGGCCAACTGGCGATAGATATTGATGTCCTGATGATCGATGAAGTCGCCGATTCGGACTTCGGCCGTGATGGTCTGGCCCGTTTCGTTCACACCACCGTCGGTGGCAATGTGCGAATGGCAATCGATGATTCCGGGCGTGATGTGCTGCCCTTTGGCGTCGATCTGCACAGCGTCCTGGGGCACTTCGATGTCGCGGCCAACCGCAGAAATCTTGCCCGACTCGATCAACACCGAAGCGTCGGTGAGCACGCCTTGCGGTCCGCAGGTCCAGACCGTGGCGTGACGAAAGACGACCCGCTTTGGTTGCTCGGGGATGGTCGAGCGGCCGAAATCGCCGAACGGATAGTTCACGGCAAACAGAGCCGGCGGCGGCGGTTTATCCGCTTCCTTCTCTTTCGACTCGTCGTCGGCCTTCTTATCAGGCGTTCTTTCAGCGGCCTTCTCCGCAGCCTTCTCAGCGGCCTTTTCCGGGCCAGCTTCCTTGCCGGGCGGGGCGTCTTTCGCGCCGGCTTCTTTTCTGCTTCGCGCGGATCGTAGGCGGCCGTGCGACGGGCTTCGAAGCGAGAAGCCTTGCCGTCGGCCCAGGTCGCTGCGCCCGAAAGCGTGGGCTCGGACGCCGCGGCTTGAACGCCGGGCTGTGCGGCGCTCGGCAATAGCGTCGCGCTCAGTTGCACGACGCCCGACCAATCGAGCGGCGCGCCTTTGAACGTGGCCGACCACTGCGCGCCATCCAGCACGACGTTGGCCAGCTTCGACTCTTTCGCGCCGCGATGAACGGTGCCCGATAGTTCCTTTGGTTCGCCACCGAGTTTGACGACAATCGCTTCCGATCCGCCGTCGGGGCGGGACAACTTGAGTTCCCAAGTGCCGCGCAAGTCGGCCAGCGGAGCAGGCGACGTTTCGTAACGATGGCCATCGACCCAGGTTTCCAACAGTTTGGTTTTCTTGGCAAAGAGGTCGCCATCGGTGACGACAACGTGCGCCGACTTGCCGACTTCGAGCGTACCCAATCGCCGCTCGAATCCCCAAAGTTCTGTCGGCGTGACCGTCGAGCGCCCGCAACGCGGCATCGGGCGAAAGGCCGCGGGCAACGGCCTTACGCAACGCCGGCAGGAACGCATCGACTTCTTTCAGGCCTTCGGTCGTGAAGGCGATCTTGACGCCGGCCTTGGCCAACCGGCCGGGATTCTCCGGAGCCGTGTCCCAGTGCATCAGCCGCGCCAGCGAGACGCGCGACGCCCTTTCGGGCATGGCCACGTCGGGAGCCTTGGGAAAGTTCAACGGCACGATCACCGGCCGGCCCGTGGCCTTGATCGCATCGAGCAGTTGATACTCCTCGCCCGAACCGCGGACGACGACGTTCAGATCGAATTCCTTGCCTACCTGGTCGGCGCGGAAGAAGTAGAGATTGTCGGGAGCCTCGATGACGACCGGTCGCTTGCCATCGAGATAGGGCAGCAGGGCTTCGAGCGCAGGTTCCGCTCGGGTCGCGGCAGGGCCGGCTTTTCACGGTAGATCGTCGACGCGTCGCGATACCAGCGGGCGTCGTACCATGCTTGCCGCACCAGCGTCATCGCTCCCATGGGCGAGGTGGGGTAATGTTCGTCGTGCTGCTTTCGCGGGGTCGACAGCTTGAGATGCAGCGCCACGCGTTCGGCCAACAGCGTTTCGGTCGAAGCTGCATCGCGCGTCGTCACCGCGCACTGGTGCCGTGAATGATCGACGAAGCCGGATGCACCAGCCGCACGGCAATTCCCTGGCTGCGGAACTTTTCGTTGGCCTTCTTGTCGGCATGGTAGAGTTCTTCAGCCCGGACCTCGGGCACGATCTGATCGTTCCAATAATGCCCGGCCTCGTTATGCACGGGCGCGGCAGCGGGTACTTCGGACGCCGAGTCGATGAAGCCGGCGTAGAGCGTCCGGCCATTCATGGGCCAGACGCGAGCATGCGACGGCACCGCGGCATCGGCGCCGACGGCCGTAATGATGCCGTCGCGAATGATCAGATTGCCCTTCTCGATCACCTTGCCGGGAGCCACGACGATCCGAGCTCCGACCAGCGCATGAACCGTGGGCGTATTTTCGCGCAGCCCCGCGGGCGGAGCGGTCTGGGGAACGGCCCCAACGGCAATGCCAGCGCAGGAAGCGAACAGGGCCCAACAAACGAGCGAGAGGCGGCGAAGCGGTAAGGTCGTCATCAATGTGCGGCGGGCGGGCAGGAGCGGGACAAAAAAGGGGGGGGCGATTGATTCGATTTGTAGCCGAAAACCCTTCTGTTGACGATAGTCCAAGCCGCGCGGCTTGGCCAGCATCTTTTGAGCGGGACGGGATAGAAATGCGGTGCGCCGCGGCTCTTGGGTGCCATGCCCACGGCCGTCGTGGGCATGCATTGGCACGGCAGACATGGCCACGCAAGCGTGGACTATGGCTCCCAAGATTCTTGCCGTGGCAGTCTCTAGGATGCCAAGGCGTCGATTTCGGCACGCGTCGGCAACGACGGCTTGCGCGCGGCGCTGGACGCTGAGCGCTGCGGCACGATTGGCCCAGCCGGCCGCCTCGATCAGCGAGCGGCCTTCAGCCAGAGCCACGGCCAGCGCTCCGTTGAACGCGTCGCCGGCGCCGGTCGCGTCGATGGCAGGGACCGAGTGCCCTGGAACGTCGAACGACTCGGGCCCGTCCGCGACATGGCAACCGCGGGGGCCCAAAGTAACCACCACGCGGCGACAGCCCAACGTCTGTGCCCGGCGAGCCATGACCGTGGGGCTGTCGGTATCGTTTCGACCATCGCCGACGAGCGCCGCAACTCGCCCTCGTTAGGCGTCAACACGTCGACCAGCGGGAGCAATCCGCGCACGTCGCTGTCGCTAGTGAGCGGGGCCGGGTTGAGCATGGTCAACAGCCCGGCCGTTTTGGCTCTTGCCAATCCGCGCGCCACGGTCTCGAGCGGCGATTCGAGGCACGCCAAGAAAACTCGGGCACCACGAAAAACCTCGTCGAGCACGGCATCCACGTCGGCCGGAAGCAAATCGAGATTCGCTCCCGACGCGACGCTGATCATGTTTTCGCCCCGCTCGTCGACCATGATCAGGGCCACGCCCGTCGGCCGGGGCGAGAGCTTGATGAAATCGGTCGGCAGCCCTTCGCGGCGGAAGCTGGCCAATGCTTGTTCGCCATGGGGGTCACGCCCGACGGCGGCGATGAACGTCACCGGACGGGTCGAGGCGCGGGCAGCCGCCACGGCCTGATTAGCCCCCTTGCCGCCACCGGCCGTGAAGAACTCGCCGCCCAGGACGGTTTCGCCCGGACGCGGCAGGTGCTGCACGCGCACGACAAGATCGGTATTAACTGAACCGAGAACGATGAGAGACATCAGGAATGGGGAATGGGGAATGCGGAATGGGGAATGAAAAACCCGTGGTATTGATGCTACGTTCGTCGAGAGCCGAATGTCAAACCAACCGTCGGCGGCGAGTGGAAAAACTCATTCGCCGGCCATTTATCATTGACCGCCCATGATTTATCATTGAACACTCACACCCCAGGAGTCCTCTCGATGCTTGCTTTGTTCACTCGTCGGCCGCGCATTTGCCTAGGAGTTTCTTTGTGCGTGCTGTTGCTTGCCGGTTCGCTCGCCGCCTTGCCCCTCATTGAATACAAGAGCGGCAAGGTCTGGCCCGAACCCAAGATCATCGATCCCGGTCCGCCGGGCGGTCCCCCCTCGGACGCGATCGTGCTGTTCGACGGCAAGGATCTCTCGCAGTGGGAAGGAGCAGAGAAGTGCAAGGTCGCCGACGGTGCCATGACGATCGGCGGCAAAATCTGACTCGAAGCAGTCGTTCGGCGATTGCCAGTTGCATGTCGAATGGGCGGAGCCGACCGACGTCAAAGGCTCTAGCCAGCAGCGTGGCAACAGCGGCGTTTTTCTGCAATCAAAGTATGAAATCCAGGTGCTCGATTCCTACGACAACGTCACCTACTACGACGGCCAATGCGGCGCGATCTACAAGCAGCGGCCGCCGCTGGTGAACGTCTGCCGCAAGCCGGGCGAATGGCAGACCTACGACATCGTCTTCCAGGCTCCGCGGTTTGATGCCGATGGCAAGCTCACCGCGCCCGGCTACGTCACCGTCTTGCAGAACGGCGTGCTGGTGCAGAACCACACCGAGCTCGAAGGCGAGACGTCGTACATTCGCGCTCCCCGGTACACGGCCTATCCGCCCAAGCAGCCCATTGAGTTGCAGTATCACGGCAATCCGGTTCGGTATCGCAATATCTGGATTCGCGAACTGAGCCCCATGGAGCCGCTCAGCCAGGGCCCGGTCCAGGTCGCACCGGAAAAAGACGACAAGAAACCCAACTCCGATTGATCGGCCGGGCGTTCACAAGCCGCGGCCAAGGCGCGTACCATATCGGGTGCCATGTCCCACGCTTGCGTGGGCATGGGTTTTAGCGGCTACGCGGGTCCCTGCCGGGGATCGTCCACGTCGGCAGCGAATTCCGATCGATTGCAATCGGCTCGTCCAGGCCCGTCTTCCACGCACGGCAGCTCGACCATGGCCAATCCTCGGCCTTTGTCGCGAGATTCCGCCTGACCGGATTCGCATGCACGTAGTCAGTCTTTTCGTAGACATCGCTCAATGTCCGCAGATTCCGATCGTAGCCACCGCCGCGCTGCCAGAAACGGTGCGATCGTTTTCCATTGGGTTGAATGTCTTCAATGCGGGTAAGGAACGTTGGCGAGTTCTTGCCCAACCAAAGCAGAGCGCGTTTTGAAACCGACTGCTTAACCGTCTTGAGAATCTCAGAGATGGCCACGCTTGGATGAGGCCAAAGCACGACATGCACGTGCTCCGGCATGACCACGTATGCCCAGAGATCAAATTGGCCACGCTCGCGTCCCAGGCATAGCGCGTCGAGCACCCACTGGCACGATCGCGGCTTTGAAAGCAGCGGCAGCCGCTGGAAGCAGGAGAACGTGAGACAGTGAACGTCTCCCTCGTTATCATATCGCCGACAGCGCTTGCGATAAATCTCGCCCATTGAGCACCGCCCCGCGTCTTCAAGGCATGTCCACGCAAGCGTGGGCATGGCACCCTCTGTGGCAATTCACCTCAACAGCCAATCTGAACATGCCCACGCAAGCGTGGGCATGGCACCCTATACCCAGTACTCCTCCTCACCCTTTGCTCAATCGAACTTCCCCAACAACTCGACGACTTTCGCCTCGACGTCGCGGTACGAAAATCCTTTGCCGCTGGCGCTGCCGCTGTCAAAACGCTGGGCCAGCCGGCCTTGCTGATCATAGACGAAAACGGCCGGGATCGACGGCAGCTTGAACTTCGCAAACAGGTCGTCCGAGGCCTCGTTCGACATCAAATTCTCGAACGTGGCTCCCTGCGAACGAAGAAAGGTCAACACCTTTTCGCGTTGCTCTTCGGGCTTGCCCAGCCCTTCGTAGTCGAAGCTCAACGAGATGCAGGCCACCCGGCCGGCATATTTCCGGTCGAGGGCAACCAGGTTGGGAAACTCCTTGATGCACGGCTCGCACGACGTGCTCCAGGCATCCATCACCACCACTTTTCCCGAATGGCTTTTAACCCGGGCCAAAACGCCAGCATAATCGACGATGTCCAAACCGACCTCGGCGCAGCAGCCGCGGGTTCCGAAGCCGCGGGACCGGTGCAGCCGGCCAGCGAGATCCATAGCAGCAAACTCCAGCAGCGATTCACGATTGTCTGCCTCTCTGGTCACAAGGTTTTCAAATACTCGATCAGGTCGCGCAATTCATCGCTGCTCAGGGCTTGTTCGCCGGCTACTTTGTCCGGAGCGTGTGGGCCGGTCAGCAGCGCTTCGAGCGACTTGGCCCGCCCGTCGTGCAATAGCCGCACCCGTGCATGAACGCCGACGAGCGAGGGCGTGTTGAAACCCTGGTAGGCGTCGCGCGGCGACCCAAGGCCGACGTCGTGAATCTCGCCGTCGGTGAAATAAGGCCCGCGATGGCACTTCACACAAGCGGCCTTGTCGCTGGCAAAAATCTGCCGGCCGCGCTGGGCGGCTGTCGAAAAGTGCGGCGGTTGGTCGCCGTCGTCGCTGCGATACGGGTTCGGCGGCGGCTCGAGCGAACCGAGGAAGGCCAGCAGGGCATCGCTGTCGCCGGGCCGGGGCGGGGGGCCGAGCATCGTCTCGGTCAGCGATTTACGCATCGCGTCGTGCAAATCGAGTTGCCAGCCGTGCCAGGTCCAAGGCCCCGTGTGGGCGACATTCAGCAGCGACGGAACCGTCTTGAACGTCTTCTCGCTGCCGTCGTTGCGCGTGTCCATCGTCACGGCGTTGGGGCCGCCTTCGTAATGGCAGGAGTGACAGCTATACCATTGATCGAGGCTTCGCCGCCCGTCGTAGAAGATTGCCGCCCCACGCCGGGCCAACGACGGCGCGTCCGGTCCGCCTAAAAAAATCGCGAACGAGATGTCTCGCTCGTCCAGATCGACCATTTGCACGGCATTGGAAAGCCAGTTCACCACGGCAACCCGCCGGCTATTGGGCAGAAATCGCACGGCCATCGGCCGGCCGCCGAGATCGAGCCGATAAAACCTCTGCGGATCGCCCAGCAGCTTGCGTTCGATGTGATCGCCCGGACCACCGAAGCTCTGAAATTCCAGCTCGCGCATCTGGTAAACCAGCAACTCGTGCGTGCCCGAACCGGTGGCCACGAGCGTCTGCTCGTCGGGGCTCAGCGCCAGGCCGTAGGGGTCGCTGACCGCCATGCCGGGCGGATCGAGCGTGATCGCTTCGCGCCGGGCCGAACCGTCGAGCCGCACCCGGCCGATGCGGCTCCCCAGCACCCAGCCTTTGCGGATATTGGCCGGCGTGATCGCGTTCTGGCGGTACACCATCCAGGGAACGTAAGCATACAGGCCGTCGGCCGAGGCTTGCATCAGGCCCAGGTTCAACCCGCCGACGGACTCCTGATACAAAAGCTTCCGTTCGCGCGGATCGATTACCGAGACGCTCAAGTCGCCGCTCGAGGCCACGGCCAGCCGGCTCTCATCGGGCGAAAGCGCACAAGCTCGCGGCCAGCGGCCGGCTTCGATCTGCGATTCGACCTTGAAGGCCGTCAGATCGACGACCGCCACTTTGCCGGCGGCAGCCAGGCAAACGTACGCCGTGCGGCCGTCGCGCGAGAGGGCGATTCCTCGTGGTTCGGAACCCAATCGTAACGAATGAACAGGCCGCAACTGGCCGGCATCGAAATCAAAAACATGCAGTTCGCCCGAATAAGCCGCGGTCGCCAACAGGCGGTGCTGATCGGCCGAAAACGTCACCGCGGCCGGTCGCCGACCGCAGGCAATCTCCTGCACGACCTGGCGAGCTTCAATATCAACGACTGAGAGCGAGCTTGACGTTTCGTTGGCGGTGACCAGCCAACGGCCATCGGCGCTGACCGCCACATCGACCGGTGAACGATCAACCGTCGAGCGATCGACTTCGGCCACGGCAACGCGAACCAAGAGCAGCATGGCGAGCGCCAACACCCCGACGCAGGCGCACGAAGGGGTGCGTTGATACGCCGATCGTTTGTTTTCCCGGGCGTCGGTCACGGTCAATCCATCTCCCTAGATCCTGAAACGGACGATCCCTCGATTTTAGGACTCGACCCGGCTGCTTGGCGAGACTGATTTCGATGATTAGCTCGCGCTATTTTGCAAGCCATCGCGCCATCGACTACACTCCAGGGCGGCCACGTTTCGCTACCCCCCCGCAAAGCCCGAGACACCCTGTGCTCGCCTCGCCGCCCGCCCCACCAATCGGCTCGACCAAAGACGCTCTCGACACGCCGGCCCTGTGCCTTGACCTGGATGTGATGGAATCGAACATCCGCGCCGTGGCCGAGGCTTGCCGGAAGCGCGGCGTCCATTGGCGGCCACACGCCAAGGGACATAAAGTCGCCGCGATTGCCCGGGCGGAAATTGACGCCGGCGCGATCGGCGTTACCTGTGCCAAATTGGGCGAGGCCGAAGTCATGGCGGCCGGCGGCGTGCATGACATCCTGATCGCCAACCTGATCGTTGGCCGAACCAAGGTGCAGCGGCTGGTCAACCTGCGCCGCCAGGCCGACCCGATCGTCTGCATCGACCACCTCGACCAGGCCCTGCCATTGAGCCGGGCCTTTGCCGAAGCCGGCCTGACGCTGCGCGTGATCGTCGAAGTCGATATTGGTCTGGCGCGCGTCGGCGTCCAACCCGGTGAACCCACTGTACGATTGGCCCGCGAGTTGGCCAAACTGCCGGGCTTGCGGCTGGCCGGCATCATGGGCTACGAGGGCCATCTGCTAGCGCTACCTGATCGCGATGAAAAGGCCCGCAAGATCCACGCGGCCCTGGATGTGCTGATCGATACGAAGCAGCAACTGCTGGCCGCGGGGCTCCCCTGCGAGATTGTCTCGTGCGCCGGCACGGGATCGTACCTGATGGCGATTGATCACCCGGGCATCACCGAAATTCAGGCCGGCGGGGCGATTTTCATGGACTTGTTCTATCGCCATCAATGCCAGGTGCCCGAATTGGGCTATGCCCTGACGATTCTGACCACCGTCGTCAGCCGGCCCACGCCCGAACGGGCGATCATTGATGCCGGACGCAAAACCATGAACATTGAGGTCGACACGCCGCAGGTTCTCGACCGCACAGGCATCGTCGTTGAACGCCTCTCGGCTGAGCATGGCCAATTGCGCCTGGAGCCGGCGGCGCAGAGCTTGAAGATCGGCGACAGGCTGGAACTGGTGCCCGGTTATGCCGATCTGACGACCATGCTGCACGATCACTTTTATGCGTTTCGCCAGGGGCGCCTGGTGCAGATCATCGCCATCGAAGGCCGCGGCCGACTGACGTGAGGAAGCGGTGGCTAGTGGTCAGTGAGTAGCGGCCAGTTACGAAGACTGCGGCGAATGCTTACGCGATGGATAATGCTTTCCACTAACCACTTGCCACTGATCACTGACCACTTCGCATTGACCACTACTCATCATGGACCTGATCCTTCGCGGCGGCACGGTGATCGATGGCACGGGGCAGCCGCGCGTGGCGGCCGACGTCGGCATCGAGAACGACCGGATCGTCGCCGTCGACCGGTTGGGCGAAGCCCAGGCCGCGAAGTGCTCGACGTGTCGGGCCTGGTCGTCGCGCCCGGCTTTATCGACGTTCATAACCATTCCGACGGCTGGCTACTGAAGACGCCCGCACCAGCAGAGCAAAACTTCGCAAGGGTTCACGACTGAAATCCTGATGAGCGACGGCATCTCCTATGCCCCCGTTGCTCCGGAGAACGCCCACCAGTGGATCTACTACCTGCATTCGCTCGATGGGCTGGAATTGAGCGACTACCGCGGCTGGCAGTCGATTGCCGATTACCTGGCGCTGCTCGACGGCCGAGTGGCCCAGAATGTGGCGGCGCAGGTTCCGTTTGCCAACGTCCGCGTGCTGGCCAAAGGTTGGGAACGTTCGCCGCCCGATGACGCCCAAATGCGTCACATGCAGCAGCTTGTCGACGACGCCTTGGAAGCCGGCGCGGTGGGGCTGTCGACCGGCCTGGACTACATCTCGCAGTGCTTCGCCACGACCGACGAGATTGTCGAAGTCTGCGAAATGCTACGCTCCCGGCAGCGGGTCTATGCCACGCACGTGCGCTACAAGAAGGGCGTCCTGGCCGGTGTGCAAGAGGCCGTGAACATCGGACGTCGGGCCGGCATTCCCGTCCACATCTCGCATCTGAAATGCGAGAGCCCCGCGGCCACGGATGAAATGTTGTCGTTCATCGAGCGCGTGGCCATTCGGCAGGTCGACTTCTCATTCGACGTCTATCCCTATATGCCCGGTTCGAGCATGCTCTCCTATTTCCTGCCCTACGAGGTGTGGGAAGACGGACCACTGGCGGCGCTCGAGAAGCTTGGCTCGCCCACCCTCCGTCGGCGGTTCGCGGCTCATCTGGTGCATCCGTCGCGGCCCAGGCTGGAACACGTTCGGCTGGCCTGGGTCGGGTCGAAAGCCAATACGCACTGGCAGGGTCGCACTTTGCGCGAGTTCGTCGATGCCAGCGGCCGGCCGGCCGAAGACGCGTTGTGCGACCTGCTGATCGACGAAAACCTGGCAGTGCTCGTCGTGGTCCACCTTGGCGACGACCGGCTGATCGAACCCTTCCTGACGCACCCGCGGTTCATGCTCGGCAGCGACGGGATCTTCTTTCCAGGCGGAGTGGTCCATCCACGCCAGTTCGGCTCGGCCCCGCGAATTCTCGGACCCCTGGTTCGCGAGCGGCAGCTCATGAGCCTGGAAGAAGCCATCCGCAAGATGACCAGCTTCCCAGCCGAACGCTTCGGGCTCAAAGACCGGGGCATCGTCCGGGCGGGCGCCTTTGCCGATCTGGCCCTATTCAACCCCGATACCATTGCCGACCAGGCCACTTACGCCGACCCCCAGCGGCTATCGACCGGCATCGAACACCTGTTGGTCAACGGCCAGTTCGTAATCCGTTCGGGCCAGCCTGTTCTGGCGTTTGCCGGGGCCTGGCCAGGCAGGGCCTTGCCGTAAATGTCGAATGGAGAATTAGGCTGGGGAATTGAAAGCTTGTCGATTTTGCCTTTTCTCCCAGTGCTGCCCGAGAGTCCAAGCTCGAAAACTGAGCGCCAGCACGACAAATTGTCTTGCTTTTTAACCCCCCTGGGCGGTAGGCTAATGACGTTCTCATCCTTTCCTGGCCGTATTTCGGAGAGCTTTTCCATGCCGTCGCGAATTGTGATCGCCTTGGGTTTTGCGCTGCTGTGCGGCTCGGTATTGCAGGCTCAGGAACCGCTCGGCGGAAAGGCTCCGGCGCAGCAACCACCGGGCGGTCCGCCGTCGAACTTGTTCGGAGCCGGTGCGCCGCCTCAACAGCCAGGCCAGGGGGCGCCAGCACAGCCAGGCGCGGTGCCCGCCGCGCTGTTCGGCGGCAATGCTCCGGCCGCGGGCGCCGAGGCCCCCTCGGCCGATTCGGCAGCCGACAACGCCTACCTGGAAGAATTGAAGACTAAGAAGGTCATCTACAAGGCCAGCGTCAAGGGCAAGCTGGCCGCGTTGTGGGTTGGCGAGGCGTTCACGAGCATGACCGAAGACGAACGAACGCGAATCGTGCGAGTCGCCTACAAGCAGTTGGTCGTGGCCAACGATGCAAAGTTCAAGAGCCCCATGACCATTTTCCTCAGCGATGGCCAAAGAATGGGCCCGCGGCTGGGCGTTTACACCATTACGCCCAAGGGCGATAAGGTTGTGTTCGTCAAGCCACGCGCCGTCGCAGGCCCCATTGGTGTCGTGGAAGGTTTCGGCGGCGGTGTCCCGACGTGTCCGGCCTGCCCTCCGCCCAATGCGTTCTTCTGCCCGTAAAGAAATGCCCGCAGAGAAATGCTCCATGATAAATGCTAAGTGCTAAATGAAGACGCCGTTGTCTTAACATTTATCACTTATCATTTAGCGTTTATCATTCCCCAAGCATTTATCTCATGCCCCGCCTTTGTCCAGCCATTGGCTGTTCTGCGCGCTGACCTGCTCATTCAGCGTCCACATGTCGTATAGATAGCCGATCATGAACAGCCCACCGGTAAAGAAGTAGATCACGCCGGTGACGATCTTGCCCATGTAAAACCGGTGGACGCCGAAGAAGCCCAGGAACGTGAGCAGGATCCAGGCGAGGCTGTAATCCCAGGGCCCCGCCTGGTAGCGCCGCTCGGCCGCCCGTTCCATGCCTGGCATCAAGAACAGGTCGATCAGCCAGCCGATTCCCACCAGGCCCAGGGTGAAGAACCAGATCGTGCCGGTGATCGGCTTGCCATAATAGAAGCGATGGGCCCCGGTGAAGCCAAACAGCCAGAGCACGTAGCCCATCGACAGTAAGTGCGTATCATTTTCGAGCCGAGTCGACATGCGGTAACCTCAAGGTGGAGAATGCTTCTGGTTCTTCGCCGCCGAGGGGCGAATCTTTGAACCTGCAAGGCGATAAATTGCACATCGCTAGGAAGCAGGTTATCCTCCAGGTCTCGCCTACGACAAGCCCCTTCCTGGTTCGGGACTGATTTCTCCCATGACAGAATCCTCGCGCCGCTTCGGCTTTAAGGTGTTCATCCACGCTTGCCTGATCCTCAGTTGTGGCACCGTCAGCCTGGCCGCCGATACGTCGAGCTACACGCTCGCCGATCCAGCGCTCAAAGCCGTCGTGCTCGACTCCTCGGCCGACGAATCGTTCCTTTCCGTGCGGGCCGACACCGAGGGCCGGCTGTTCGTCGGCGGTCGCGAAGCGTTGTTCGTCTATGAACCCAAGGCGGACGGGAGCTACCAGCCGCGGCGCGAAATCTTCCGCTTCCCCAAAGACTCTTGGGTCAACGACATTGCCATCCGCGGCGACGACTTGTACGTGGCGACCGTGCCGGCGCTGTACGTGCTCCCCGGCGCTCGGCTCAAACGCGAAGGCGTCGCGGCGCGGCGCCTTCTCTGGGGCGGCCCGGTAGGACACGTCCATCAATGCCTGCACGGCCTGGCCTGGGGACCGGAAGGGGATCTCTACATTTCCATGGGCGATCCGAACCCGGGCTATGGCGACTTCAACCGCCCCGATCATTGGTCGTACTGGACGTTCTTCAATCAACCGGCCGGCAGCGACAAGCCCGTCGCCACGCCCTACAACGGCGTCGGCGGCGTGTTCCGCATCCGTCCCGACGGCAGCCGGTTCCAGGTCATCGCCGGCGGGCTGCGCAACGCCTGTGGACTCGCGTTCGACCAGCATTGGAACCTGTTCACCAACGACAACGACCACGAATCACTGCCAGCCCAATACGTGCCGGGCCGGTTGCTGCACGTCACGCCGCATGCCTATTTCAGTTGGCCGCGCGGCTGGCTGCTAAGCAAAGCGCCCGAACGGGCCGACATGCTGGAAACCATGACCGACGGCCTGGGCCGGGCCGTGCCCGTCGGCCAGTCGTACTACGGCGACACATATTTACCAACCGAATACCGCGACAACCTGCTGCTCGCTCGTTGGTGCATCGGCGCGGTGACGCGTTTTCCGCTGGAGCATCGCGGGGCGAGCTTCAAGACCCAGGAGCGCGAACTATTGCAAGGGCACGATCAGGCCCGGCCGGTGGGCGTGTGCGTGGGCCGTGGCGGGCGGATCTTCGTCACCGTGGCCTTCATGGCTCAGAACGAAGGCTCGCCGGTCTATCGCTGCGAACTGTTGATGATCACCAAGAAGGACGATCCGGCCGAGGCGCCGTTCCATGCGTACGACGTGACGAAGCTTGAGCCGGGCGCTTTGCTCGACGAATTGCGCGAGCCGAGCTGGAGCCGGCGGGACGCTGCCCATCAGGAAATCCTGCGAAGAGGGGGCAATGCTCTCCGTTCCGTGACGCTGCTCACCCATGAACAGGAAGGCAACGCCTGGCTGACGGCAGCCGCGGGTGACAACAATACGGTGCCGAAGTTGATAGCGCTAGCCGAGAATTCGGCTGCTTTGCCAGCGAATCGATTGCAAGCCTTTCGTGCATTGGCGAACAATCCATCGGTGGCCGCCGACATCGACGTCGTATTTGCCCACGCATTGCGGGACCGCGAACCGCAAATCCAATTGGCCGCCATTGCCGGACTATTCAATTCTTCCGCTCCATTGCCTCCGGGACTAGCCGCCGGTGCCGGGCGCAGCGCAGATACTTACCTGCGTCAAACCGCCGCCACGCTCATCGCCGAAAAGTCGAAGCTGGCCGAATTGCAGGCAATTTGCAAATCGTCCGACGCCGCCACGCGTCTGGCTGGCACGTTGGCCGTCGGCTTCCGGCTGACGATGCCGCAGACGAACGCTCCCTTGCCGCCAGGAATGAAACTCGATCCGTTCCGCGAAGAAGCGGCCTACGTCGTGCATTACGCCGATGCCACGATCGATCTGCGCACGCTCGGACCGATGGGACAATACACCATGGCCGATCGCTGGCGCCAGGTCAAACACACTCCGGAAGAAGAGGCCCTTTTCGCCCAATTGCTCGACCTGCTCAAAGATCCGGCCACGAGCGTGCGGCTCGAAGCCGCGTTCTTCCTGTCGCTGCTGAACGACCCGCGCAGCGAGCCGGAGGTGAACAAGGTCGTCCAGGCCAACGAAGAGCGATTGCTTTCGACGGCCAAGTTCTCCGGAATCAGCAAGGCCTGGTTGATCGGTCCGTTTGACGACGGCGATGAGGGCTTCGCCCGCGTCCATCCGCCCGAGGCTGGTCCGATCGATCTGGCGCAAAGCTATCCGGGCCGCGGCCACGCGGTCGAGTGGAAGCTGGAGAGCGTCAAGCGGCAATTCGAATTCGTCCCGCTCTACGGCCCGATGGACAAGGCCTCGACCTACGCTTACTTCCAACTGGAAAGCGGCACGCGCACGCGAGCCCAACTAATGATCGGCTCGAACGACGGCGTGAAGGTCTGGCACAACGGCCGGCTGGTCTGGACGAACGACGTGGCCCGCATCGCTCTGCCGCTGCAGGACGTCGTGCCGCTGGAGTTGCAGCCCGGCAGCAATGACATCCTGGTCCGCGTCCGTAATCGTGCGGGCGACAGCGCGCTGTATCTGAATTACCGCGCCTTGAACAAACCGAACGTTCTGTTGCCCGAGAAGCTGGGCGTGGCCGGAATAGCCGAGCGTCTGGCCTCGGCCGGCAAGGGGAGCGTGAGCGTGCCGCCCGAGTTTTTGAAGGTCGATTGGACCAAGGCCGCCAGCCAGGGCAACGTCGAGCAGGGGGCGCAAGCTGTTCGAAGGAATCGGCTGCGCGAAGTGCCACGCCCTGCGCCCTGATGCTCCGGCCGGCGGCGGACCGAGCCTGGCCGATGCGGCCCGCCGCTTCACCCCGGCGCATCTGGTCGAGTCGATCTTGCTGCCGAGCAAGCAGATCTCGCCGCTGTTTCGCGCCACCCAAATCCTCACCACCGATGGCCGGCAACTGACCGGCCTGGTCGTCGGCGAAACGGCCGAGAAGGTCGACCTGCTGCAGAACGACGCCAAACGGGTCGAGTTACGCAAGGCCGACATCGAGGACCGGCGTCTGCTCGAACTATCGCCCATGCCGCAAGGGCTCGTCAAACAGCCCGAAGAACTGCGCGACCTGGTGGCGTATTTGCTGCGAGGATAATGCTCCGCCGGCGAGCGGCAAGAGCGAGCTGGCCGGTGGTTCGACCAAGCAGAAAACGCCGATTCATCCGCGGCAAACCGGCAACACGGCCGATCAGTGATTGAAGCTGGGAAGATTTCAGCCGCAACGTGCAAACACAAGCCCGACGCGCTAGCGAGGGTGTCAAACGAAGGACACCCTCGCTGGCGCGTCGGGCTTGTGTTCTCCATCATCGAAAAGCGATCGGCCGTGAAACCGGCAGGCCGACGCTTGCCGCTCGCCATGTCGCGATGGTACCTTGACGCTGGGCATTGACTTCAGAGCCGGGCTGACCGTAACAGGAGGAGAACCTATGTACAATGAATCTTGGGCTAAGGCCGGTTTGCTGCTGGGCGCACTGGTTTTGGGAGGGTGTACGTTCAAGGATACGAGCAACGACAAGCCGGCCGGCAGCAATTCGATCGAGGATCGAGAAGCCGCTCCGCCGGCCGGCACGCCGGATAACCCGAGCAACGCACAACCACAACCAAACCCCTGACCCGCTTCCGACGAGGCCCACATCATGCGCAACATCGGGCTCAATCGCCGGCAATTCGTGACCACGGCGGCCGCCGGTCTGGCTCTCGCCGCTGGCCGGCCGGTCGCCCGAGCCGCCGCCAGCAATAAGCTCGTGCTGGGGATCATCGGTGCGGGCGGGCGCGGGCGCACGCTGATGAAAGGCTTTCAAAGCGTTCCCGGGGTGGAGTTCGCCGCCGTCTGCGACGTGTACGAAGATTCGACCGCCCGGGCGTTAAAGCTCGCTTCGCCCAAGGCGCAGGTCTACGCCGACCATCGCGCCGTGCTCGACCGCAAAGACTTGGACGGGGTCGTCATCGCCACGCCCGACCATTGGCACTACCAGCAACTGGCCGATGCCGTGGCCGCCGGCAAGGACGTCTACCTGGAAAAGCCAATGAGCTGGTCGCTCGAGCAGGGCAAGAAAATGGTCCAGCTCGTACGGGCCGCGAAGCAGATCGTGCAGGTCGGCATGCAGCGTCGCAGTTCGCCGGGCATCATCGCCGCCAAGCAACTGGTCGACAGCGGCATTCTGGGCGAAGTGAATTTCGCCCAGGCCCAGTGGTTCTGGAACATGAAACCGCTCGCCCCCACCCGGCCGCTGGCCGGCAAGCTCGACTGGGAGCGGTTCCGCGGCCCTTACAGCAAGCTGGACCTCGACCCGCCGCAGCACGCCCGATTCTTCAACTGGCGTTACTTCTGGGACTTCTCCGGCGGCAACGTGACCGACCAGGGGACGCACCTGATGGACGTCATCCAGTGGTTCCTGAACGACGGCCGGCCGCCGCGCTCGGCCGTCTGCCAGGGCTCGGTCTACCGGCTGCAACCGGCACAAACGCCGGATGTGTTCAGCGCCTCATTCGAGTATCCAAAATTCTTCGCCACCTGGACGCTGGCCTACACGAACTCCTACCAGGACGGCTGGCGGATCACCTTGCAAGGCAACAAGGCATCGATGGTGCTCGACGACAACGGCTACCGCATATTTCCCGACGCGGGCCGCGGCGGCAAGCTGCTTCCCGCCGTGCAAGAAGTCGAAGCCAAGGTTTCGACCGAGGCCCACCTGCAAAACTTTGCCGATTGCGTCCGCTCGCGCCAAGAGCCCAACGCGCCGGTCGAAGTGGGTCATCACGCCGTGGCCGGCCCACACCTGGCCAATATTGCCTTTCACAAGCAGGCCAAGGCGATTTTGAACGACGACGGCCTGGTGACAACGGCAGGGTGAAAGAAATGTGGAATGGGAAATGAGATCAATGTGGAATGGGGAATGGAAACAATGTGGAATGGGGAATGTGGAATGGGGAATGCAAAACACAAAGATAGAAGCGTGAATCCACGATTTCTTCATTCCCCATTCTCCATTCCCAATTCCGCATTTGCTGCACATTCCCCATTCCCCATTCCCCACTCCCCATTCGTCGCTGTGCTGGCACTCATCTTGTTGCTCTGTGCGCCGATTAGGCGCAGACCGTCCAGCGTCCCAACTTCATCATCTTCATTGCCGACGACCTGGGCGGCGAGGATTGCGGCGCCTATGGCAATCCGCACGTTGGCACGCCCAATATCGACCGCCTGGCCGCGACGGGCATGCGCTTCGACAGCGCCTTCCTGACGTGCAGTTCGTGCAGCCCCAGCCGGGCCAGCATCCTCACCGGCCGGTTTCCGCATAATACGGGCGCCGAGCAATTGCACTGGCCCGTGCCGGCCGAGCAACTGTTCTTCGTCCAGCCTCTGCACGATTCGGGCTATTGGACGGCCAGCGCCGGCAAGTGGCACTTGGGCCCCCAGGCCAAGAGCAAGTTCGACAAGGTCGCCGAGGGCCGAGGCCAATGGCTGCCGACGCTGCGTGCCCGGCCAGCCGACCGGCCGTTCTTCCTGTGGCTGGCTTCGACCGATCCGCACCGGCCCTACAAGCCCGGGGCAACCAATCCGCCCCACGCGCCTTCCGACGTTGTGGTGCCGGCCTATCTGCCTGACGTGCCCGAAACACGCTCGGACCTGGCCTTGTACTACGACGCCATCGGCCGGCTCGACCGCGACATGGGCGAGGTGCTCGCGGAACTCGATCGGCAAGGCATCGCCGACGAAACGTGGATCTTGTTCATCAGCGACAACGGCCGGCCGTTTCCACGCTGCAAAACGACCGTCTACGACAGCGGCATCAAAACGCCTTGGATCGTGCGTTGGCCGGGGCGCGTCGCCGCCGGCAGCAAGTGCCGCAGCCTCGTCAGTTCGGTCGACATCGCTCCCACGATCCTGGAGTTGGCCAGCGTCACGCTTCCCGACACGTTGCAGGGCATGAGCATCGCCCCGCTGCTGGTCGATCCGCAGGCCACGGTTCAACCCTACGTCTTTGCCGAACACAACTGGCACGACTATTCGGCCTACGATCGGGCCGTCCGCAGTTCGCGGTACAAGTACATCCGCAACGGATACACCGACCTGACCATGTCGCCGCCGGCCGACGCCGTCAAAGGTGAAACCTTTCAGGCCATGCGCCGGCTGCGAGATGCCGGCAGCTTGAACGCAGCCCAAAGCACCTGCTTCACGAAACCCCGGGCGGCCGAAGAACTCTACGATCTACAAGCCGACCCGCACGAATTGGTGAACCTGGCCGGCCGATCGGACCTGGCCGAGACCCAACACCAGCTTAGCCAGGCGCTCGACACCTGGCAGCGTGACACGCGCGATCGGATGCCCGAGGTTCGCACGCCCGACGGCTACGACCGCGAGACCGGCGATGCGCTCCCGGGCGGGTTGAAGCCACGACCGTCGACCCCGGAATTCCGAGCCGAACGGCTCCCCTGATCCCTGGGCTCGAATCCCGTAGGGTGGGCGCTGCCCACCATTGGTCCCGGTTCGCAACCCATGGTGGGCAATGCCCACCCTACGGCTCATACCACCAGTCGGATCCGCGATCATCCGCGTTAATCCGCGGCCGCTGAACTTTGACGACGAATGAGAGAGCCGCGGATGAACGCGGGCTGCGCGCGGATCAAAATCGCAGAAGCAGGCAATGATGGGTAACGCCCGCTCAATGATTTCGACGGCGGCGACTTACTTCTTCGGCTTTTGCTGATCGGCCTGCATGGCCTTGCGTTCGGCGTCGTCCAGCTTGCCGTCGTTGTTGGTGTCGTACTTCTTCACATTGCCGGGCAGGCGCGAACGCGGCTCGCACTGCCGTCGGTCGACGCACCCGGCGAGCCGCCACCACGAGCATATCCACCGCTGCCGAACCCGCCGCCCGGTCCGCCAAAGCCCCCGCCGCCGAAGCTACCGCTACGTCCGCCGCGCACCCGTTCGAATTCCGGCATCGAGGCCGTTTCGCTTTCGTCCAGCTTGCCGTCGCTGTTCCGGTCGTACGTCTTCAGCCGCGACGCATCGCGCACCGTGCGTTCGTTTTCGTCGAGGTTGCCATCGCCGTTGGTGTCGTACTTCTTCATCATTTCGGCGCGTAGCTTGTCGTAGTCGGCTTGCACCGCGGCCTGTTCTTTTTCGTTCAGTTGGCCGTCGCCGTTCTTGTCGTACTTCTTGATCTGCTCGGCGGGGCGCTTTTCGAAGTCGGCCCGCATCGCGGTTTGCATCGCCACTTGCTCCTGCTCGTTCAACTGACCGTCGCCGTTGGTGTCGTACTGTTTCATGAAATCGGGGAGAGGGCCACCGCCAAAATTGCCGCGGAAGCCGCCCGGCCCGCCGCCAAAGCCACCGGGCCCCCCAGGTCCGCCACCGCCGCGACGGCTGCCGCGCACCCGCTCGTACTCCGGCATGGCCGCCCGTTCCTGCTCGTCGATCTGGCCGTCGCCGTTGCTGTCGTATTGTTGCAGGCGGGATGCGTCGCGGGCTTGGCGCTCGTTATCGTCGAGTTGCCCGTCGCCGTTCGTGTCGTACTTCTGCATCATCTCGCCACGCAGCTTTTCCATCGTGGCCTGCATCGCCGTCCGCTCGCTGTCGTCGAGTTGGCCGTCGCCGTTGCTATCGTACTTCTTCACCATCTCCTGGAAGCGTGCCTGACGATCGCCGCCTGGGCCACCCGGCCCGCCGCCGCCAAAGCCCATCCGGCCGCCGGAACCTTGCGGACCCGCGGGACCGGTCGTTCCGCTCGGCGGAGGTCCGCCCGGTGGCGGGCCACCAGGGGGAAGACCGCCCGGAGGTTGGCCGCCGTTGGAGCCGACGGCTCGCATCCGGGCAATTTCCGATTGCATGGCCTGGGTTTCGTTTTCGTCGAGTTGGCCGTCGCCATCGAGATCGAACCGTTTGGCGAATAGGGGATCCTGGGTCGGGTCGATCGCCGGGCTACCATTGCCCGTTGCGGCGGCAACGGGCTGAGTGGCGTCGGCCTTGGCCTTGGCCGTGGCGCCGGAGCGCTTGGCCGCCAGGGCCGCCTTGCGTTCGTTGGCATCGAGCTTGCCATCGCCGTTGGCGTCGAACTGCTTGAGCTCGTCGGAAAGCTGGGGGGTCTTCTTGGCGGCCGGCTTCTTGGTCGCCTGGCCAAAGGCAGCGTAATTGAAGAACACCAATGCCAGCACGAACACGACGCGAGTCAGCCATCCAGCAGAGCTCATACGTCCACCTTTCGCCCCCGAATTGTGGGGAAAACGGCCGAAGAAAACGCGACCGCGAGAACAGCTTAAACGTCTTAAACCCTGGCTGCGAACCGTGGTTTCGCCAAAACGTCGGTTTTCGATTATACCACGAATGCACGAGCCCAGGAGATAGTCACCGCTGAAGTGGATTTCCGCCACCGGGCAGGTTACATGCTACCGGTGTTTTTTCCCTACCGCGATTTCCAGGCGGTGCTGGCGATCGAGCCAAACCCAATGGCCGCGAAACATCGTTCCCACGACGGGCAATCGCGAACCGAACAATAACCGGTAGGGATCGTGGTCAGGCCCGACGGGCAGGGCCACGACCGCCAAATCGGCAAATTTGCCCTGCTCCAGGCTGCCCGATTCGTCCCCCGAACCCAACGCCCGGGCCCCGCCGAGCGTCCCCAACTCCAGAACCTTGGCTGGCGAAATCTCGGCAAACTTCGCCGCCACCAAACGCAGTTCGGCCAGCAGGCTCAGGTCGGGGTTCGAAGCCCGGCTGTCGGTGCCGATGGCCACCGCCGCACCGGCAGTCAGCAGCTTCGGCAACGGATGCCGCGGGTGGCCAAAAAACGCGTGCGTTCGCGGGCAATAGACAACGGTGAGCCGATCGCGGTGTTCCGCCACGAAGGCGATCTCTTCGTCGTCCAGATAGTTGCCATGCACGACGAGTGCCCGCTGCGCTTGGGCCAAGCCGCTGCAAGTAATCGAGCGGCCGGCGCGGCGCGGCGAACGCCGCTGGATTCCAAACACCGAGGCTTTCGAGCAACTCTCGAAACGGCCCCCGGCCCGTGGCCAGCAACTCCAACTCCTGGGGCGATTCGGCGACGTGAAAAGCCAGCGGCACGTGGCGATCGACCGCCAGTTGCACCAGCCGGGCGAACAAGTCGGGATGAACGGTATAAGGTGCGTGCGGGCTGATGCCCCGCCGCCAGCGACGCGGCCCATGCGGCGTTTGCAAGTCTTCGCGCAATCGTTCGAGCGTGGCCTCGAAGCGGTCCTCGGCCAGGCAGATCACTTCGGCGAATTCGCTCAAGGCCAACGGCGGCTGCTTGTCGTCGGCCAGGCCTTGCGTGGTGCGGATCTCGCCCAGGGCCGTGGTGCCGCAAGCGATCGATTCGGCCAGCCCATGCTCGATGGGGTGGTGCCGCCCGTCGGCCGCCGAACGTCGCGAGGCAATGACCTGCCGAATCCAATCGGGCAGCGCCATGCCAGGTTTTCCCAGCGGCGCTTCGAGATTGCTGAACTCCAGGTGCGTGTGGGCGTTCGCCAGCCCGGGAATAATGGCGACGTTGCCCAAATCGACCGGGGGCTGCGACGCCTGGTTCTGCCCAACGGCCACGATTCGCTCGCCGGCGATCGTCAGCACGCCGCCGGCAATCGGCGGACCACAGACCGGAAACACATACCGGGCTCGGAGGGCAAACGCAGAAGTCGTAGTGTCGGGGTTCAACTTGGCGTCAGCGCTCACTGCACGGAGTGTTCACCACAGGGGCACAGAGACACAGAGACTAAGAGGAAAAGATTGCAATCAATTGCCCTGGTTTGATGTTTGTGCTCTTTTCGGGCCCTGTAAGGAATCTTGTGTCAGCTAGCAGAAACGGGTAGTTTTCCTTACCTTCTTTCTGAATTGGAGACTGACGCATGGATGCTTCTTTACGATCGCGGGCCGAGCAGCTAGCAGGCGAATTTTCCAGCCAGGCCACCACGGCCGAGGAGCTGAACAGCTTCATGCGGCTGATGATGAAGTCCGCTTTGGAGCGGATGCTCAACACCGAGTTGGATGTCCACTTGGGTCGCAAGGGTACGGCGGGCGCCGCCGCTGCCGGGCGAGCAGCCTGGCGAGACGCCGGCCGCGACGGAGCCGTCCGTGCCGCCGGCCGGCTCGGGCAAACGTTCTCCCAACCGTCGCAATGGTCATTCGCAGAAAACGGTTCGGGCGACCTGGGTGAATTGACCCTCGCCACGCCTCGCGATCGAGACGGCACGTTCGAGCCGCAGTTGATCGGCAAACACCAGCGGCGCGTGCCCGGCTTCGACGAAAAGATTCTCGCGCTGTACGCCAAGGGGATGACCACCCGCGACATTCAAGAGATCGTCCGGGAACTGTACGGCGTGGAGGTCTCTGCCACGCTGATCTCGGAAATCACGGCCGATCTGGACGCCGAGGTGACCGCCTGGCGGACACGGCCGCTGGATGGCGTGTGGCCGATCGTCTATTTCGACGGCATTGTGGTGCATGCCCGGGGCGAGAACGGCCGGGTCGCACAGCGTACGATGTACGTGGCTTTAGGCGTGGATTTGGAGGGGCACAAGCAGTTGCTGGGACTGTGGCTGGGCGAGAACGAAGGAGCCAAGTTCTGGCTGGGCTGCTTGACCGATCTCAAGAACCGTGGACTCGGCGACATCTTCGTGGCCTGCATTGATGGGCTGTCCGGTTTCGCCGAGGCGATTCACGCGGCCTACCCTCAGACCAAGGTCCAATTGTGCATCGTGCATCTGGTCCGGGCCGCCCTGCGTTACGTCAGCACGCAGGACAGCAAGCCGGTGATTGCCGACCTGAAGAAGATCTACCAAGCAGCGACGGTCCTCGAAGCGGAGCAAGCGCTGGACGCTTTTGCTCAAGCTTGGGATGACAAATATCCGACGATCGCCAAGATGTGGCGTGCCAAGTGGACTGACATCATCACGCTGTTCGACTTTCCCGCGCCGATTCGCAAAGCGATTTACACGACCAACGCGATCGAATCGGTGAATAGCGTGATTCGGAAGTTCACGCGGAATCGCAAGATTTACCCCAACGAGGAGTCGGCATTGAAAATCGTCTACATGGCGATTCACGAAGCGGCCAAGAAGTGGACGATGCCGATCCGGAACTGGAAACAGGCCCTCAACCACTTCGCCATCATGTTCGAGGGCCGAATGCCCCAAGAGAGCAAATAACGTTCCCCTGCACGGCTGACACAAAAAAATTTACAGGGCCTCTTTTCGCGCTTCCAAGAATTCGCGATTCGTTCTCTCTCCGTCCTCTCCCTTGCTGCCTTCTCTGTGCCTCTGTGGTTTTCTCGCTTCCTCACCCCGGTCCATGGTTCAGCCGCGTGGCGAGACTCAGTTAATGTCCAGGCTGCGGATGTAATCATCGAGCGCCCGCTGCTTCTGGTCAACCTGTTGCTGCAACGTCTGGGCCTGCTCGCGAAGCCGCTCGATCTGGTCTTCCTGGTCGCTGAACTTCTTCACGTAGCGTTGGTACAACTCCGAGTTGCGATCCAACTCTTTCATGTTCTCCCGGATACGGGTCTGCTCCGTGGTGATCGTGTTGATCTGAGTTTGCACCTGGCTTTGCTCGCGCGTCACCCGCTCGACATCCTGCTTCTGCCGACCGATCTCGGCCAGGGCCTTCTTGACGCTGTCGCTCACGACCTTGGCACTGGTATAGAGCCTGATCTGCCAATCTGGCACGTTCGTCACCGCGGCCTGCTGCTGGACGACCTGCTCCTCCACGACCTTGAGCATGGCCGCTTTGCCGGGCTGGGCGTCGACCGCAAAACGATACAGATCGCGAGTCTTTTCGGCCGGCTTCTCCGGCGCCATCAGCTTCCACCTTGGATCGTAAGCCTGCTCGATCAAGACTTTCTTAGCCCGATCGCCCGAGTTTTTAATCACATATTGCTGACTCCGCTCGTACTTGAGGCTCGTGAACAAGGTGCCCTTGAAGATGCGGACGCTGACCAATTGCTCGGGCGTAGCCTTGAATTCGGGTGAAACCTCGGTGTCGAGATCCAGGGCGTAGCTGATCAGCCGCTCGCCCTTAGGGGGCAGGTCTTCGATCCGGGCGTCGCCGGCATAGGCGCCGCCATCGAACACGGTGATCGGGCCTTGCATCAGATGCAGGCTGGTGGTGTTCGTGAGCCGCAGGCCATTGAGCGGGTGCTTGGGCTGCACGGTCGGGTTGTAGATCGAGACTTTTTCAGCCTTCACCCCGTCTTGCACGATCGGCAGCATGGCCGACTGCCGCCGCGGCAGCGTGACCGGCGTGTCGATCACGTATTGAAACAACTCGCCGACGTCGCCGGCTTCGGCAGCCGATTGCACGCCGCGTTTGAGGTCGAGAAGAGCTTCTGTTTCTTCCTGCACTACGACTTGGGGCACTTCGATAAACCCCTTCCCATAATTTGCCGCGTCGCGCGGAGCGGCGGCCGGCGGGCGCAGCAGCAGCTGCTGCGTAACGCCCCACTCCGTCCCGATCGGGCATTGCCTTGCGGGCGAATTCCTTGTTCTTCTCCGCCAGATCCTGGCCATACGTCTGCGGCCGCAGCGAGGCGAACAGTTCCGGCTCGACTACCGGCCGATTGATGTAAAGCGGATCGTACAGGTTCATCACGAACGAGATCGGCCGACCGCTGACCAGCGTCAGGCGGACGTCTTTCCAATCGTGTTCGGTCGTATTCTCAACGATGGCCCAGCCCTGCAGCAGGGGCGACTCCTGGTCCTTAAGGACGAGCCGATAGCTGGTCTTCCAGATCGGCGCCTGCTGAATGTAGCCAACGCGGACCGGCCGTTTGCCAGCGCCTAGAAAATTGAGCGTGACGCTCTTCTTGTTCGTATCGTGCCCCATGGCCAGCACGGCCAGCGCCTGCCGCAATTCGCCGTCGAGATGTTCGTTCAGAATCTTGATCCGGCCGACGCTCGCCAAAGATACGCTGCGCAGCCCCTCGTCGGTCAGCAGATTAGCATATTCCTTCTCGACCGTATCGTCCTTGCCAACCTGTTCCTTGCGGCGTTCGATGCCCAGGAGCGTGCCGACGATCTTCTTGGGCGTTTCCAGTTCGATCTTCTCGCCGCGCACTTGGGCCAGCAAATCGGCCAGGCTGGGGTTGTTGGTCAGATCAACCGCAAAGGTGCTCAGCGTCTTGGTGATGGGATCCTTCGAGGCGTAGGTGACGGTCGAGATGCGGCCGCCTCCCAGATCCTGCAGGACCATGCTCTTCAGCAGGTCGTTGATATCGTCGACGTTGAACTTCAACTCGATCTTCTGGTCGCCCTGCACTTCGGCATCGTGCTCGAAGAAACCGACGCCGGAATTGAACAGCACGACCTTTTTCAAGGGGAGCGGTTGCGGGGCCTTGTCGTCGGCCGGCGATCGTGCCGGAAGAGCAAGCAAAACTCCAGCAGCCAGGCAGGACGTAAGTATCACAGGCATGCGCATCGCAGATTTCTCCAACAGATCATTCACCTTAGGGAAAGTGTAGCTCTTCGACGCGGCTGGAACTACGAAAGTTCCCCGGCGGCCGATGGCTTTTTTTCGGGGATAATGCCTCCCGGCGGTCTGCCCATAGCCCCACAATTCGATCGCTGGGAACATGGGACACCGCCGCCTTTCAATAGCCCCAGAAAGACGAATGAATGGCCCTCGGCGCTTGCCAGGCTACTTCGTGCCGGCAGCAGCAGGCTGAGACGTTACGGGCGCGGCAGAGATCCCCGTGGTCGACACCCGCAATACTCGGAAGCCAAGGTTGGCGAAACGGGCAGACGGTGTCGCGCGGTCGCGATACGCAGCACGGCAATCGACTGGGTAGCCGTGGTATTCGCCTCGGAATGTGCGCTTCGATCCCGAAGTTGGGCCAGCGGGGTCGACGGCAGGAGACGCCGCATAGGCGCCATAAAAGTCGCTGCACCACTCCCGGGCGTTACCGTGCATGTCGAACAGGCCAAATGGATTGGCCACCTTGAGCCCCACGGCATGGACGCCCCCGACCGAGTTCTTCTTGTACCAGCCGTAGATGTCGAGCGTCATTGGGTCGTCGCCAAACGAGAATTGCGTATCCGTGCCGGCCCGGCAAGCGTACTCCCACTCCGCCTCGGTCGGCAACCGATAGCCCTCCCCGGCGTTCGACAGAGCCCAACTGTCGTTGCCGGCCTTGCGATAACAGACCTTCAGTCCATCCTGGGCGCTCAACCAGTTGCAGAACTGCACGGCGTCATTCCAGGTGAGTTGCGTCACCGGCGAGTTGTCCATCACCTCGTGGCCCGGCGATCGCCAACCGAGTTTTTTATCGTAGACGTCTTCGCCCGTCTCCGCGTCGTGATACAGGTGCCCACCACCAAGCGTTTCGGTTTCGGTGACGAATTTCGTAGCCTCGACGAACCGAGCGAACTGCCCAATCGTGACTTCGGTCGCTCCGAGCACACAGGGTCTCGCAAGCGTAACGCGGTGCGGCGGGAGTTCTTCTTTCAGTCGTGCGAATTGCCATGCTCCGGGCTTGAGGCCCGACTCCGTCGCCATCTTCACGGCGACCTCGCTCTGCTCCGGCGCGCTCCCCATCATGAACTCGCCGGGCGGGATCAGCACCAGCGGCATGCCGATCGAATTCTTCAGCTCGACCGGAACGCCGAGGTACTTGCCCCAGGCTTGTTGATAGGCTTTAGCCTGCTTGTAATCGAATGGCGCGATTGCCGGCGGGGGCGGTTTGCGGCGAGGTGCGGGACCGGCGTCGCCAGGATTTGCTGGCGTTGCCGGTTTGGGAACAATCGCCGTGGCTCGGGATTCGCTCGAATCGGCCGTCGATACGCCCCGGTCAGTCAAACGCCCGTTCATAAAAACCAAACCCAACAGCACGGTCAAAAGGCCCACTACTGCTGCCGCGATCAGCTTCGCCGGCGGCTGCTTCTGCCTGCCGGCGCGCGGCTTCTTGGGGAGCGGCTTGACGCTGAGGTCGCTCTTTGGATCGGTGCCTACGGCCCCGTCGCGATAATCGACGGTCTGGGCGTCACCGCCGGGTGAGATTGCATTGTGAGTGGGAATCGTAAGCTTATCGGGACTACCGGCAGGCTCGCGCTTCACGCTCGTATGATTCTGCGTGAATTCGCTGAACACATTGAGTGCGCTGTCGCCGCTGGCCGCCAACCGGCTCAGGCCGGACGTATTGGCCTGCAAGCTCTCCAACTCCCGCACCACGTCGTCCATCGAGGCGTAACGATCCTCGGGGAGTTTGGCCACCATCCGCTGAAAGATTTCCTCGAGCGCGTAGGGCACGTCGTCGCGAGCCGTGCAGAGCGAGGGGATCGGCGCTTCGCGGTGCTTGAGCATCCGAGACATCAGCGTCTCACCTTCGTAAATCTTTCGGCCAGTGAGCAGGAACCATAGCGTGCAGCCGAGCGAATACGTATCGGTCCGACCATCGACGGCGTGTGTGCTGGCCGCTTGCTCGGGGCTCATGTAATCGACCGTGCCCATCACCTGCTCGGTGCCCGTAAGGTTGTCGGTTGACGCGTCGTCGAGCCGAGCCAGGCCCATGTCGAGGATCTTGACAACACCCTTTGTATCCAGCAGCAGGTTGGCGGGCTTGATATTGCGGTGAACGATTCCTTCACGGTGCGCATAAGCCAGCCCACGCGCAGCCTGCAAGAGGCATTGAATCGCCGTGTCGACCGGCAGGCGGCCTTGTTGCCTGACCAGGGCTGCCAGATCGGTCCCCTCGACATACTGCATCACCAGGTAGTGAACGCCGCGATCGTGGCGTGAGTCGTGGGCCGTGACGATGTTGGGGTGTTCGAGCCGGGCAGCCGCCTCGACTTCGCGCTGGAACCGCTTGACGGCAGCCTCGTCTTTCATGGCCTGCGGCGACACGACCTTGAGCGCAACGATTCGCTTCATATGCCGATGCCGAGCCAGAAACACCTCGCCCATGCCGCCGGCGCCGAGCCGATCGAGCAGGACGTAGTCGCCCAGGATCAACGACATCCCTCGCGTAGCGAGCGTTTCGGCGGCCTGGAAGGGGGTGAGCTTGCCCGCCCTGACGAGGGCGGCGGCGAAGGCTTCGCCGTCCGCGGGGCGATCGGCAGCGGGCAGCGCCTTCCAAAACGACTGCATTTCATCGGCCGAGAGCAGCCCGGCACCGACGACCGCCTTGCCAAATTGTTCGCAGGTGATTGGCACGCAATCCGAGCCCCGAGAAATCAGACGTCGATGGAGGACCGTCAGGGTAACACCTTCGTTTGGGGGAGGCAAGCGAATGAAAAGCGGAAAGCCCAAAGCGGAAAACGCGAGGTAGGCAGTCGTAGGCAATGGTGCGTCGATCGGCCCTTGGCTGCGACCCCGATCACCGGCTAACATGCCACCTAGAACTTGTGCCCACTGCCGGCTTTCGGCTCACGGCTTTCCGCCACGGAGGAACCATTCGATGGCTCGCACGCCCAGCACCATGCTCCCCTTGGGGACGCAGGCACCCGATTTTTCGCTGCTGAATGTCGATGGTAAAAAGGTTTCGCTGCAGGACTTTTCCGGCAAGCAGGCCTTGCTGGTGATGTTCATCTGCAACCATTGCCCGTTCGTCAAACACATCGCCGCCGGCCTGGCCCAACTGGGCAAAGACTATCTGCCGAAGGGGGCTGCGATCGTGGCCATCCAGCCAAACGACGTGGCCGGCTACCCCGACGACTCGCCGGAAAAGATGAAGGCCGAGGCCCAGACGCGCGGCTATACGTTCCCGTATTTGTACGACGACACGCAGGCCGTGGCCAAAGCCTATCGGGCGGCCTGCACGCCCGACTTCTTCCTGTTCGACAAGTCGCGCAAGCTGGTCTACCGCGGGCAGCTCGACGCCAGCCGGCCCGACAACGGCCTGCCAGTTACCGGCCATGACCTGCGCGCGGCGCTCGACGCGGTGCTCTCCGGCAAGCCGGTTAATCCCGAGCAGCGGCCAAGCATCGGCTGCAACATCAAGTGGAAGCCCGGCGGCGAGCCGGACTACTTTAAGTAAATGACGAATGTCGAAATCCGAATGACGAATGAATGACGAAGCACGAATGACGATCTTTATCCTTCGTCATTCGTCCTTCGTCATTCGGCCTTCCTCTTCGGCGGCCACTTCGTCGCGAATGTACTTGCTGAGCCACCAGCCCCAGACCACGTAGTGCAAGGCTGCGAAGCCAAACAACCCGCCGGCCATCACCAGGATGCTGCCGAAGAAGCCGACGGTCAGAAAGATCAGCACCACGCACACGGCGCCGAATAGCACTACTGCCAGCGCGATCGGCAACCACGAAGAGCCCCCGGCCGATTCATCAGGTGGTCGCGGCGGACGTGCGATTGGAGTTCGCTCCATAAACGGTGAGTCCGCATCAAGAACCCAGGCGGAACGCCTGGGCTATATAAAGGAATTCGGTCCTCGTCTCTCCCCGCTGCCTACCGCCGGCTGCCGGCTGCCTGCTTTCCCCTCGCTACTCAATGAACTCCGGCTCGACGCGCTGCGGAATCACGCCGGCCTCGAAGCCCCGGGCCAGCAGCAGCCGCACGGCCTCGCGCCCGCGCGGGCCGAAGTCGAGCGTCCAATCATTCACGTACATGCCGACGAACTGGTCGGCTTTGGCCCGATCGAGATCGCGTCCGTATTGTAAGGCGTATTCGAGGGCTTCGGCCCGATGTTCGAGGCCGTAACGGATGCTGGCCTTGAGCAGGCGGTTGACGTCGCGCATCGTGTCGGGCCCCAAGTCCTTGCGGATGGCGTTGGCGCCCAGGGGCAGCGGCAGGCCCGTCTCGTCGTTCCACCACACGCCCGTATCGAGCACGAGATGCAACTTGCGGTCGCCGTAGGTGAGTTGGCCTTCGTGGATGATCAGCCCGGCGTCGATCGGTTTCCCCTCGAACGAACCGGCTTCGACGGCGTCGAGAATCTGGTCGAACGGCACCACCACATGGCGGAAATCGCAGCCCAGCGCCAGCCGCAGTGCCAGGTAGGCCGTCGTGAGAGTGCCGGGCACGGCGATCGTCTTGTCGCGCAAATCGGCCGGCTTCCACTGGGTGCGGGCCACGACCATCGGTCCGTAGCGGTCGCCCATGCTGGCCCCGCACGGGCATAAAGCGTACTTATCGGTCAGATAAGCATAACCGTGCAGGCTGACGGCCGTGAGTTCCAACTCGCCGGTAAACGCCCGGCGGTTCAACGTTTCGATGTCGACCAGTTCATGCGTGAACTCATAGTCGCCGGTGTCGATTTTGCCGTTGGCCAGCGCATGGAACATGAACGCATCGTCAGGGTCGGGGCTGTGGCCCACGCGGATCAATTGCCGGGTCGTTGTCATAAAGTCGGGGCTAATGGTCAGTGGCTTGTAATCAGTTACGGAAGTGAAGTGTCGCGGACAGGACAATCCGGGTCAAGGAGGTGACGGAAAGCCCGGGGTTCAGGCGGGCTGCTGCGTCCGGGCCAGAACGACCACGCTCACCTGCGCCGCGCCCGAGCGTTTCAGCACCCGGGCCACCTCGCTGGCGGTAGCGCCGGTGGTGAGAATGTCGTCGACCAGCAGGACTCGGGCCCCGCGCAGGTCGTAACCCCGCCGCAACTGGAACGCTCCGCGGACATTGTGGAACCTTTCCCCGGACGCGAGCGCACTTTGCGGCTGGGTGGCCCGAGAACGCGAGACGCTGCGAAGCAAACAATCCACTCCCAGATCCTCGGCCAAACAGGTCGCCAGCAGGTCGGGGCTGTTGGTCCCCCGCCACACGCGCCGCCACCAGTGCATGGGCACCGGCACGACCAGGTCGCACTGCCAGGCGACAATCGACTCGGCAAACTCGCGCCACACCAGCCCGGCCATGGCCAGCGTGAGAGTTTCGTGCTGCTGATGTTTCATCCGCAAAACGAACTGCCGCATTAACCCGTCATAATTACCCAAGGCCAGGGCCGCATCGAACCGCAGGTCGAAACGTGTACATTCGGGACATTCATCCGCCCCAGACGCCGCGAAGGCTCTCGCTCCGCAACGGCCGCAGCGCGGCGTATCGCGCGAGACGATCGCCGTCAGACATCGCGAGCACAGCAGGGGGCCCGCAACGGGCGCCGCGAGTTCGGAATCGCAACCGGCGCAGCGCGGGGGAAAGACGAGGTCGGCCACGCCCCGGCCCAGGGCTCGCCCCCATCGTCGTCCGTGCTCCACCGCCGCACGCATGGCCGCTCTCCACTTTTTGCTGCCAGCCGCCCGCTGCCTGCTGCCGGCTTTCCCCGTCACCTCGGTTTCGCCGGCGCGTCTTCGGCCAGCATCTGTTGCCATTGCTGCACGAGGTTGAGTGCCGCCAACGGCGTGAGCTGGTTGAAATCGAGATCGCGAATCTGATTCAACAGCGGATGCTCGGCCGCGGCGAAAAGCGTCATTTGCAAATCGCCTTGCCGGATGCTGCGGCGTTTGGCCCACTTGGGCCGGCCCGATTCGTCGTGATGGTCTTGTTCCAGTCGGGCCAGGATCTGCTTGGCCCGTTCCAGCACTTCGCGCGGCACGCCGGCCAATCGGGCCACGTGAATGCCGTAGCTCTTGTCGGCCGCTCCTTCGACGATCTGATGCAGGAACACGACCTCGTCCTGCCATTCGCGCACCGCCACGTTCAAGTTCTTGATCCGCGGCATCGAGCGTTCGAGATCCGTGAGCTCGTGATAGTGCGTGGCAAACAGCGTGCGGCACGCGATGTGATCGTGCAGGTATTCGACGATGCTCCAGGCCAGCGAAACGCCGTCGTAGGTGCTCGTGCCGCGGCCAATCTCGTCCAGAATGACCAGGCTGCGCGGCGTGGCCGTGTTCAGAATGCGAGCCGTCTCGGTCATCTCGACCATGAACGTGCTCTGACCGCGGGCCAGTTCGTCGCTCGCTCCCACGCGGGCAAAGATGCGGTCGGCGATACCGATCTTCGCCTGCTTGGCCGGCACGAAGCTGCCGATCTGGGCCATGAGCGTCAGCAAGGCCGCCTGGCGAATGTACGTGCTCTTGCCGGCCATGTTCGGACCGGTGATCAGCAGCACGTTGCCCGCGTCGGGGCCGGTTTCCAGGTCGTTGGGCACGAACGAACCTTCGGTCAGCCGCACGTCGAGCACCGGATGCCGTCCGGCGACAATCGACAGCACTGGCTCGTCCGTCAATGTCGGTCGGCAATAGCCACGATCGCGGGCCAATTCGGCCAGGCCCGAGAGGACGTCAACCTGGGCCAGCACGGCGGCCGTCGAGCGCAACCGTCGGGCTGCCGGCCGCAACCATCTCGCGCAGTTCCAGAAATAGTTCGTGCTCCAACTCCTTGGCCTTCTCGTCGGCCGTGAGCACTTTCTCCTCGTACTCTTTCAGCTCAGGCGTGATGTAGCGCTCGGCGTTCTTGACCGTCTGTTTGCGGATGTAGCCGTCGGGCACTTTGTCGCGGTGGGTGTGCGTGATTTCAATGTAATATCCAAAGACCGAATTGAAGCCCACCTTCAGGCTCGGAATGCCGGTCCGCGTAGCTTCTTCGGACTGGTACCGGGCGATCCACTGCTTGCCGCCGGTCGTCAGCTCGCGCAGGTTATCCAGTTCGGGGTTAAATCCGGGGCGAATAAAACCCCCGTCGCGGCTTACGAGCGGACACTCCTCTTCGAGCGCAGCATCAAGCCGGGCGCGCAGGTCGGGGCAAAGATCGAGCTCGCCTTCGAGCTGGTTCAACAGGGGGCTGCTGCGCGCCGTGAGCTTGGCTTTGAGCGTAGGCAACAACCGAAGCGTGCGGGCCAGCGCACTCAGATCGCGGGGCGTCGCCCGGCCGGTCGCCACGCGGGCGAGCAATCGTTCGACGTCCTGCACGCGCTTCAATTGGTCGCGCAATTCGTGGCTCAAGTTCACCGCCGAAACCAGTTCGGCGACCGCGTCGAGGCGGAAGTCGAGCGGACCGAGCGCCGTCAGCGGGTTGGCCACCCAATCGGCCAGTAGCCGCGAGCCCATCGCGGTGAGCGTGCGGTCGATCACAGCCAGCAGCGAGCCGTCGCGGCGCCCTTCGCGCAGCGTGCGGCTGATCTCCAGACTGCGACGGCTGGCTTCGTCGATTTCCAACGACTGCCCAGGCCGGTAGGGAACCAGTCGGTCGAGATGTTCGAGCGATGTTTTTTGCGTCTCGGCCAGATAATCGAGAATCGCGCCGGCGGCACGCACGGCCGGCACGTCGCGCTCGGCGTCGAAGCCGAACCCTTCCAGCGACTGCGTGCCGAACTGCCGCGCCAGCGACTCGCACGCGCTGCGATGCGAAAAGACCCAAGCCGGCCGGCGCGTCACGACCAGCCGCTCGCCGGCATGGCGCGCCAGGCCTTCGGCCTCGTCGCTGACCAGGCATTCGACCGGGGCGATGCGGGCCAGTTCGTCGGCCAATTGGGCCGGCGCGCACTTGCGCTGCCAAGAACCGGCCGGTGGAAAGATCGACCCAGGCCAGTCCGACGGGATTGCCTGGCACGATCGCGGCCAGGTAGTTGCTCTCGCGAGGATCGAGCAGCGCGTCGTCGGTGACCGTGCCCGGCGAAACGATCCGCGTCAGTTCGCGTTTTACGAGGCCCTTGGCCTTGCGCGGGTCTTCCACCTGATCGCAGATGGCCGCCCGCATGCCGGCGGCGATCAGCTTGCCCAGGTAGTTTTCCAATTGGTGGTGGGGGAAGCCGGCCATGGGAACCGGGTTTTCGCCTTTGTCGCGGCTGGTGAGCGTGAGGCCCAGCACGCGGGCGGCCGTCTTGGCGTCGTCGTGGAACAGCTCGTAGAAATCGCCCATGCGGAACAGCAGCAGGGCGTCGGGGCAGGCAGCCTTGGCCTCCTGGTACTGCAGCATCATCGGACTGACGGCGGTCATCGGCGCATCCAAGCAAGCAAGCGGCGTGCAGAGAGCCGCATGCTAGCAAGCAGCGGCGGCGGCGGCAAGCGGTCGACGCCGTTGAGAAGCGCGGCCCGGACGAATCGATGCTGCACTCCGCAGCGCCGGGTTGTCAATTGGCTTCAGGATTCGCTTTGGCATGGCGTGCTCCGGGTCGCCATGCCATATCGGTATCGCTGGCAGTTTTTACCGCGACTGGCCTGCGCAACGCTTGACCGCCGCTCGCCACTATGCATACCACTATGCATACTATTATGTATATTATTTTTGGGTGACGGCGATAGTCCAGTGTGGCGCCGCCGTTCCGAAGTCGACATAGCCCCCACGGCCAACCAAGGAAGGAGGCGTGATGTAGCAAGACGTCTTTGAACAATTCGCCCGCAAGCTGCAAGCCCTGGCCGATGACTTCCGCAGTTCGTTGGAGGATTTCGTCAATGGCTTGAGACTCGACCGGGCTTTTTTCTGGGAGGCTTCGCTTCATAGCTTTCTCCGCGATTGGCGGAGCGCGGCATCCTGGTGAGCGATGCGGAGTATCGCAAGCTGTGCCGGCTGTTGGGCGAGCTGCGGAAAGAGCTTGTCCCCGCCGACGAGCTGCGGGCCATGATGGACTGCTTGCAGCGCCAAGCGGCCGACGCGCAGGCCGGCACGACTCCGCTAGGCGAGCCCAACTCGCCCGCCGAGGCGTTGAACGAGGCCGGCATGCGGCAGCTCGGCCACGGCATCATGCGCCGGCACCCGCCGGAAAGCTGGTTGCACGTCGTCGAAGACGTGCTCAATAGCTGGCAAGTTACGGAAGACGCCCAGCAACGTTTTCGAGCCTGGATCACCGAGGAGTACCAGGCCGCGCTGGAACGGTTGGCTCGCGAAGCGGCAGCCCGTGAAGCGGCGGCCACGCCGTTCGATTGGGCCGTGGCGATCTTCGATCGGCTAGAGTCGCAGATCATCGAAAACTTTCCGCTGAAGGCCTGGTTGAAAGTGGCCCAGCAACTGGCGAAGCAAGTTATGGTTCCGCCCGAGTTACAGCAGGCGTTCGTCGCCCGCATCGCCGCCGCCCAAGCGGCGCGGCAAGGAGGAGCATCACAATTGGCAGGAGACGACAGCGAATCGCAGACCGCCGCCCCGCCGTCCGTGGTCACACCGCCTGTTCTCGGTCAGCAAGGACCGGGGCCGGCACCCGCTAGGGTTCCCAGTTTTAGGTGGTCTGCGCATAAGCTCCAATGGACGGACTTCAGAAAGGATAATCTTCCGGCGAGCCCATTTCTGGCGGTTACCCTGGCAAAATGGACATTCGGCGATCTCAGTTTCAAGAACTCAACTGCTTCCGGGGACAAAATCGATAAACTTCTTCGCGGTGTCCACTTGATTGGTTTTAACGGCAAGGATGACCCCGCGGGAAATCTCGGGATCGTCCAGCAGAGGCTTCGCTATCCGGTCGCCAAGCGCGGTTCAATGACGGACCCCGACACAGCGTGGGTCGTGGTGACGATCGACCCCCGCTCCGTCAGGATCGATACTTGGTTCGACGGGGATAGCTCATTTCTAAACACTGGAAATATTTTTTATGATAAAGTGATGAACGACCTTAAACAAAATGCGGGCGCGCTTGGCCACGAGCAGCTTCACCTGGACATCGGCGAACTTCTCGCGCTCTCTCAAAGCGGAATGGAAGAACTACGTCGCGGTAGTCCAGCTAAAGGATAACGGTCAAGCCGACATCGACGCGGCACAAGCAAGAGGGCGAGCGATGCTGACAAGATTTGCGATCGAAAGAAAGGACAAGGCGATTGGCGCGTTGCGAAAGGTAAATACCGCTTACGACGTTCAGGCGGGTGTCACAACGAGGTATGCGGCGCAGCATCGGTGGAGCGACCGCGTAGGAAAACTGATTGCCAAGGGTGATACCAAAGATCCGAACGAGATAAGCCCTTGGACGCTACTGAATTGATGGGTGGCGTAGACGGGTGGCGCTCCACAGCGGACCCAACCGGGGCGGATGGCAAGCGGCGAATTTGGATTGCGTCGCGCGCCTCTTGGGGTGTTCGCCCCCATCGCTCGTCGCGCGAAACTGCCAGAAATCTCGCAATGCCGCGGGCCGCTGTTGCACGCCCGGACGCCGGGTAGTCAAAATAGTGTGAGCAGTCGATGAAGGATGCCCAGTCGTCGACAAGCGGTTTTGATTTTTCAGGCATACCTAACACTAGCGAGCCAGCATGTGCCCAACGCGTTCCAGTCGATTGAAAACAACGCCATCCTGGCGTTGGATTGAACTACTTGCTCCCGCAGTGGTCGTGCTTCTCGCAACTTCGTCTCCAGGGCGGGCCGGTCCGCAAGACACTCTCGAAGAACTCAACGCGGTCGGGGCCGCAGTCCAACGCAACCAGTGTTCGGGCGAAGTGACCGGAATCGACCTGAGTGTATGCGGACGCTCATCCGAATTGGGTGACGACCTGTTTTGGAAGCTGGCGCAATTCCCAGCTCTAACGCGCCTTGATTGCGCGATTCACGTGCGTAACGCCCGCCGGATTGCCGGCGCTCGGTAAGCTACCGCTCCTCGAATCGCTCAAGCTGGGCGGCGGATTTTGCATGGGCGTCGCAGACGCAGAGATTAAGGAAGCCGGCCTGGAATACGTGGCGCGGTTAACACGCCTTCGTGAACTCGACTTGAGCACCACCGAAGTCTCGGACCGCGGCGTGGCGCTGCTTGGGAAAATGACGCAGCTTCGATCGCTCAATCTGCAGTGGACGCCAATTACCAATCTCGGCCTATCTGACCTCCAGGATCTCATAGGCCTGCGTATGCTCAGCGTCAACCGCACACGCGTTGGCGAAAACGGAATGAAGTTCCTACGGCGGATGGAACATCTTGAGAATCTCGATATTGGATACATTCAAGGCGAAGGCGATGAGGGCTTCTCAGACAAAGGCCTCAAGGAGATCGCGACCCACCACAATTTGGTGGCGCTGGACCTCTCCGAGTCTGTCGTTACGGATGCCGGACTCGAATCGCTACGCGACCTGCGTCGCCTGAAGAAGCTGAATCTCAGCTATCGGATTTGGGGTACCGTGGCTGGTGCACCGCGATTTGCTCCACCCAACCGTGATGAGATTCCGCCGGGGGAACGAATCACGGGGCACGTTTTCCACGTGCTCAGGGATCTTCCGGAACTCGAATACCTGATCATTTCCGGCCGACCGATCGGCGGCACCGGCTTCGCCGAGATCGCGGCCCTGCGCGACCTTCGGGAGCTGGATATTTCGGATACTGACGTTCGCGATCTAGCACCGATCGCCGCGCTGCCTAGCTTAAAAACCCTCTGGCTGATGTTCTGCCCGGGCATCGCCGGCCAGGTAGATAAGCTCCGCGGCTCGGCGGGCCTCCAGCAACTCTCATTGGACGGCTTTCACCTCAACGCAAACGACTTTTCGGCACTCCGCCAAATCAAGCACCTCCGCAACTTGCACATTTCCGGCGGCATGTTGCCCGACGACGCGCTGGCTCACATCGCGGAATGCCAAGGGCTCGAAGAATTGTTCATCTCCGGGGACGGTACGACCGAGCATGGGCTGGAACAGCTTTGCCGGCTCAAGAGTCTGAAGAAGCTTGAGCTCTACTGTCGGGATCTCAAAAAGGGGACCGTCGAACGAATCAGGAAGCGCCTCCCGGATTGCGAGGTCAAGTTGGAGCCATTACTCGCTCCTGAAATATAAGGAACCAAAGGGGGGCAAGTTGATCGCCAAAGGCGATGTGGCCGACCCGATTGCAATAAGCCCGTGGACTCTACTGAAATGACGCGGCGAGTTGTTCAAAATGCATTAATGGCGGCGGCGTTGGAGATGCGCGTGGAAGCGTTCAAAACAAGAGATCTGCGGGTGCGGTTCTCGCTAAAGTCACTGCTCCTGGCGGCGGTCCCAATTTGCGCCGTGCTGGCCTGGGCGGGACATTCGCTTAACTGGATTCGTAAGCGGCATACCGTGCTGACCAGCGCGGAAACCGATTACTGCACGCTCGACTACCATGAGGGCGCGAGAACGGCACCGGACGGCCTTTGGTTATTCGGAGAGCCGGGCGTCATTTGGTTAACCGTGCCGGAGACATCGGTGGCCCCGGTTGAACGCATACGGCGGCTATTTCCTGAAGCCGAAGTGTACAAAGAATTCAGTATGTCCGATGTCGCCGGGGATCACCGCCGCCCGTATCCCTACCCACCACTGTATCCACAATACAAACCTCGGCCAAAACTCCACCAAATGGGTATTGATGGAAAGGTAGTGACGCCGGAAGAACTCTTCGATCTTATTGATGCGACCGCGCCGTGAATTTGCCGCCGCGATTGAGGGCGCTCGGACGTGGCGGTCCCCCCGTCGGAATCGAGATTCTTTGGCACCGGGCACCTGACACTTTCGTTGCCTCATAACGCTCGATGCCACCTTGATCTAAAGCCTTAAAACAGACGGTGGAAAGATGACCTGCGCACGGATCGCAGCAGACACGCTGGCGCTCGCCGCGTCGGTGGGTGTCGTCGCAGTTGCGACTATCATGATCACCGCCATTTACGGCTGGCGCTCAGCCGCCGCTGATCGCCGAACTCTTTCGCCAACACACCGCAGCAGGATTGTCGTGGTGCTCAATGCGGTTGGCTTCCTGGCCCTTGGTTCGTTCGTGATCTTCGGCGCACCCATCGCCGCCGCACGCCTTGCCGAGTTGGATAGAGAACTGGGCGATCTTTCTGCGTTCGTGCTTGGCAATTCAGAGTGTGTGGGCATCTTCTTCTGTGGCCTGGTCGCGGCACTGCTGCTGGCGGACCGCGTCAATGATTTCCGTCAACGGGCACTTATTGCAAACGTCCTGGTAGGTTGCATCGGAATCATTCTCGCCATCCTCGTGGCGTACGCGATATGCGTTCCGTTCTTGAGCGGCATCAGCGAGCTCACCGCGGCGCCGACGACCTCCGAAAACTGGCAATTGCTGCGGACGTAGGGTGAACAACGGGGTCGGGAGTCGAATTGGGGTGAACAACGGGGTCGGGAGTCGAATTGGGGAGTAAAGGCGGCCTTCCCCATTCCGAATTCCCCATTGCGTCAGACCATTTCCTCGACCTCGTCGCCTGTGGCGACGGTGATCTCGCCGCCGTCTTGCAGCCGGCGCACGGCATCGACGATCTGCTGCTGAACCTGCTCGACCGCCGATCGCTTGACCGGACCGAGATAGTCCATTTCCTCGCGGAGCATATCGGCCGCACGGCTCGACATGTTGCCCAGGATCTTTTCCTTCAGGTCGTTGCTGGCCGTCTTCAGGGCCATGGCCCACTGCGAGCTCTCGACGTTCTTGAGAACCGTCTGAATGTCCTTCGAGCTGAACTTGCAGATGTCTTCGAACACGAACATCAGCCGGCGAATCTCTTCGACCAGGTCGGGATCTTCCTGGGCCAGGTTCTCCAGCAGCCCGCGCTCGGTGGCACGGTCGGTGACGTTCAGAATCTCGGCCACGTTCTGCACGCCGCCCGCGGTCTCGAACTGCTGGCTCATGACGCTGGCCATGCGGTGCTCGAGCCCCTTTTCCACCTCGTGGATGATCTCGGGATTCGTCTGGCCCATGTGGGCCACGCGCCGAATGACGGCCAACTGCCGGTCGCTGGGAAGTCCGCCGATGATTTCGGCCGCTCGGGCCGGCGGGAGGTGCGAGAGAATCAGAGCGATGGTCTGCGGATGCTCGTCCATGATGAACGTCAGCAAATGCTGACTGTCGACCTTCTGCAGGAAGCCGAACGGCACGGCCTCGATCTGCTGGCGGACGTTCTCCATCGTGCTGCCGCTGGCGTTCTTGCCTAACGCGCGCGTTCGACGAGGTTCTTGCGCGGTCCAACCCGCCAGTGCCGCTGCCGAAGGAGTCTGGGTTCGAGTCGGAGAACTCGGTGATGGCCTGGTGTTGCTCGTCGCCGCTGATCGTGCCGATCTTGGCGATCTCGACCGTGACCGCCTCGACTTGCTTGGGGCTGAGCTTGGCCAGCAGTTTGGCGGCTTCCTCTTCGGGAAGGCTCATCAACAGCACGGCGGCTTTGCGAAGATCACCGGTGGCCATAGGGGTCGGTTTCGCTCCCCCAAAATTACTGCTGGTTCGTCGAAGCCGGCGATTGCGGTGCGGCGGACGGGGCGTGATCCAGGCTTCTCAGCCAATGGGCCAGCACCCATGGCTGCCCGCGGATGACGTCGTGCGGCCCGTTTATATTGAGCCATCCGCAGCGCTGACCTGCCGCCGGGGCGCGGGTCGGAGTCGTCGCAGATGCAGTCTTGCAAGCATTGGCAGGCGCATTCGTGGAGCGGCAATCACTCATGGTCCGTCGTGTCCCTATCGGCATGGATGCGTTCAAGAGCTTGCCAGCGCCACGCGCTAGCATGGCCTCGCTCGCTCCAAGTCTCGCACGGTATCGACCAACCGCACCGGCAAACTTGAACCAAACGCGCCAGCTAGCAGATTGAGAACGAACTACGGGCGAAACCGCCGTGCTCGGCGAGTTGCGGAGCCGGCGCCAGCCCGACCTCGATACGCAGCGGCCCCCAATCGGTATCACAGACGACCGAGAGCGGAGTCACGTGCGACGGAAACTGCACGCGATGGTGCCGGCCAGTCACGACGCAGGCCAGCGTGGTCAACAATTCGTAATCGGCCAGCTCCTGCTTTGCCCCCAGGGCGATCTGCGTGGCCAACTCACCCACTGCATCGACGGCATCAATATTGAAGCCATCGGTTTCGACCATCAACATCTTGGCGGCGATGTGCGTTGCCAGTTGCTCGGACAGGCTCAGGATCATGGTCCCGACGGCTTTGCCCGAAATGCCGACGATGGCACTCACTTCGTGGAACTTCTCGGACTGCGTGCTGAGCGTCCCGGCATGCACCTCGCACCCCAGGGTCGAGCTCATCGTGCGAGTCAATGCCCCTAAGAAGGGAGTGATAAATTCCGCGCCATACGTTACGCCACCTTTCCACACAGAACCTCTTTCGCCAGCTGCTTACAATTAAACCCTACGTTACTTCCGGCATGCGTCAAATTCGACACGATGCAAGTTACCCTCGCCGAAGGTCGCGGCGGAGTCCCAAGCGGCGTCTGTGCCGCCGATAACGATTAACCGGGCCTGCTGACAGGCGGTTCAGCGGGAACCAGCTTCAGGCCCCGCGCAGCTCGCACACGGCCGATTGCCCCTCGCACTCGTCGAGTTCGACCCGCATCAACGAGGGCTGAAAGCCGGTCCGGGCGGCTAGATCGGTCCACAGGCGCTTGCCGATATAGCGAGCCACCAGTTCGGCCGTGGTGTTCGATACGGGCAGCAAGATGCAATCGCAGCGTGGGAACACCCAGCGACGATCTTCGAACGTCGCTTCGACACTACTCGCGTCGGCGACCACTTTGATCTGTGGATGGGTCGTCGGCAGCAGCACGTGATGGTCCAATTCGTCGACGATCGCTTTGAGCGTATCGCGCAGGGCGATGAAATCGACGACGTACTGATTCTCGTCCAGCGGGCCATGCACTTCGACCGAGACCCGATAGTTATGCCCGTGCAGTCGTTCGCAGACGTTGCCGTTGAAGGTAATGAAATGGGCGGCGCAGAAGACCAGGTAGTCTTTGGTCAAACGCACCTGGTAGGTTTCGGGCACGGGCAGCGCTCCTCATAGCATGGCGTGACGAGAAAAGCACGAATGACCAATGCCGAATGTCTAAAGAAGCCCGAATGACGAAGCACGAATCAGCCAGCCAGGAGCCAACTCGAACAATCACTTGCTTCGTCATTTCGTGTTCGTCATTCTTTAGACATTCGTCATTAGGAATTCGAGATTCTCTTACCGCGGATAGAACTTCGTGGGCAGTTCAATTATGCCCTCGCGCAGGGCGGCGAACAAACCGGCCGCCAACAGATCGGCCGTCGTGCCTGGGTTGCGCCGGTGGCTGTCGGAGCGGAGCCAGAAGTCCATGTCGCCCAGCAGTTGATCGTAGGCCTCGTCGCCCGGCAGTCCGCCCTCGAGAGCCTCGGCAGCCATGGCCGACGCCCGTCGTGCAACTCCCGGCCCGCATTTGCGGGCGATCAGGCTGTCGGGATAATCTCGCAGCAGTTCCAGAAACGAGTGCAGTATCACGTCCTGCAGCGGCCAGCCGAGAGCCAGGCCACGCTCCAGGCTCGGCACCACCACATCGAGCACTTCGGCAAAACCGTTGGCATATTGCCGGGCCACGAGATCGCGCTCGGCCGCCAGACGCATGGCCTCGACCAGGCTCGCGGGCGGTTCGCCGGCCAAGTCGGCCTCGTCAACCTGGCTCATGCCGCCGGGCTGAGCCACGCGAATCGCCTCGTACGCCAGCCGGCAATCTTCCGCATCGAGTCCGGCCAAGACCCGGCCCACGCCCGACTTCAACGGCTCGTCGCGCGGAACCATCGCTAGCGGCACCATCAGCAGCAGCGTGCCCAGGTTCGTATTGGTCGCCACGGCCTCGCGCGTGGCTTGGACGGCCGCGCAGCAGCGTGACGCCGAGTCGCTGCGTCGGCGCGGCATCCAGGATCGGGCCGATCGTCACGGCGCTCGGTAACCAGGTCGAGATACGTCAGATCCTCGAAGTCGGCGCCGCGATGAACATTGCCGGGCTTGGCCGACGTGGCCTCCCAAATGCAGGCCAGGCTCGCGCACTGGCCCAGCGCCAGGCGGCGGGGCAGAGGTTGGTCGCTCATCGCTCGGCGGCCTCCAGTGGATGGCGAGCCGAGAAAACCTTGCACGGCGTCGACGACTTCGGCCGGAGCATCTTCGATCACGTAATGCCCGGCCTTCTCGAGCCGGCAGACCTCGGCCGCCGGAAAGAATTCGATGAACCGCTGCAGAAAATAAGGCGTGAAGCACCAGTCCTGCATTCCCCACACCAACAGTACCGGTCGATCGGCCAGCCGCGGGAGCCCTTGCTCGATGGCCAACAGATCCCGGTAGCTGGGGTGTTCGGGCCGCATGGGGATGTCTTCGACGAACCTCTGAATTGCGATGCGATTGGCCCAACTCGAATACGGCGCCAGCAGGCCGGCCTGCACCGCCGGCGGCAAACCGTCGGGCCGCGAGGTGGCCATCGCACAATGCCGCGCGAGCAAAGGCATTCAGCCCTCGCACGGCCAGCGGCCCCAGCACGGGCGTGCGACAGACGCGAATCCGCCAGGGGATATGAGGAGCCCGGAAGGCGCCCGTGTTGAACAGCACCAGCCGGCTGAACCGCTCAGGCTCGGCCACGGCCGCGCCAGCCCGATCGCTCCGCCCCAATCGTGCGCAAGTAGCGTCACCTGCTGCAAATCGAGCGAGTGGATCAACTGCCGCAAGTTTTGCGTATGCTGGGCCAGCGTATAGGGGTAATTCTGCCGGCTTATCCGATAACCCGCAGCCGATATGATCGACCACGATCACGCCGATGCTGGCCCGCGCAGGGCCTGCACCAGTTCGCGCCAATAAAACGACCAGGTCGGATTGCCATGGACCAGCAGCAGCGGTTCGCCTTGGCCTTCGTCCAGGTAATGGTAGCGATGGCCGTCGATCCGCAATTCGTGCGACTCGAAAGGATACAGCCGGCGCCATTCGTTTTCGCTCGCCATGCCGCTGGTGGAACATCCTAAGTTGTATTACGATCGATTCGGCCGAAGCCTCCCACACGCGTGACAAGCTCGCCGAGCGCCGCGGCCGAGTATAGCCGTCTGTTGGGTCGGGCGGATAGGTTCCGCCGACAACGACGCCCCGATTTTCCAGCCCTTAATCGATTGCTAACAATTATGTGGTAACGACTTCGGGTAAATTTGCGCCACGCCGGTAGCCTTTCCCTTTTTTGGGTCAACACTTTAAGATGGTGCAGAGGAGATCCCGACCGATGGCCGTCAGCTTCGAGGAATCCGTGGGTGAACAAGTCTATCTGGCCGAACATTTCCTCAACCGCGAATTGAGCTGGTTGGAGTTCAATGCGCGCGTGCTGGAAGAGGCGGCCGATACGACCAATCCGCTGCTGGAACGGGTGCAAGTTCCTGGCCATCTTCAGCTCGAACCTGGACGAGTTCTTCATGGTCCGCGTCTCGGGCTTGCGCGAGCAGGCCTTCGAAGACGGTGCGCCGCAGGACTACTCGCCCGACGGTTTGCGGCCCATTCAACAACTGCAACGGCGTGGCCGCGCGCACCCAGGACATGGTGGCCGCCCAGTATCGCTGCTGGAACGAATCGGTGCGGCCGGCCCTGGCCGAGCAGAAGGTGCGGATTCTGACCCACGATCAGCTCACGCCGGCCCAGCGCGAGATGCTCGACCGATTCTTCGTCGAACGGGCATTTCCCATTCTCACGCCGATGGCCGTCGATCCGGCCCATCCCAGCCCGCGCTATCACAACCGCGCGTTGTATCTGGCCACGATGTTGCGGCGTCAAAGCGGCTTGGGGCCACGGCGGCTGTTCGCCGTAGTGCAAGTGCCGCAGGTGTTGCCGCGGTTGGTGCCGCTCGGTCAAGGCGAAGAGCTGGACTTCATCCTGTTGGAAGACGCCATTGCCGCCCGGCTGCCGGAGCTCTTCGGCGGCTTCGAGGTGATGTCGAGCACCAGCTTCCGCATCAGCCGCGACAGCGACATCGAATTGCTGGAACAAGAGTCGGACGACATGCTGCGGGTGATCGAAGACCGGCTCAAAGCCCGGCAGCGCGGCCAGGCCGTGCGGCTGGAAGTCGCCGCCGGCGGCGACGAAGAGCTGATCCGCGAAATCATCGACGCGGAAAGCATTCGCGAGGGCGAAGAGGGCTGTCCCGACAGCTATAGCGAAGTCTATCGCGTCAACGGGCCGGTCGATCTGACTTCGATGATGGAACTGATGAAGATTCCCGGCCGCGAACTGCTGCGCGACCCGCCCTTCACGCCGCAAATGCCGCGCGGACGCGGCCAACGCGGCACGGAGGACTTGTTCGCGGCCATTCGCCGACAGGATATCCTGCTGCATCATCCGTACGACTCGTTCGAGCCGGTGGTCGAATTCGTCAGCCGCGCGGCCAAAGACCCCAATGTCCTGGCCATCAAGCAGACGTTCTACCGCACCAGCGGCGACTCGCCCATCACGCGGGCCCTGATTCAGGCCGCCGAAGCCGGCAAGCACGTGACGGCCCTGGTCGAACTCAAGGCGCGATTCGACGAAGAGGCCAACGTGAGTTGGGCGCGGCAGATGGAGCGGGCCGGCGTCCACGTCGTCTTCGGCTTCCTCGATCTGAAGACCCACTGCAAGGTTTCTCTGGTGGTCCGCCAGGAATCGGGCGTCGTCCGCCGCTACGTACACATGGGCACCGGCAACTACAATCCCACGACGGCCCTGATCTACACCGACCTCGGGCTGTTCACGGCCGACGAAGACATTGCGGCCGACGCTTCGGCCCTGTTCAACCTGCTCACCGGCTATTCGCAAGGGCACCGCTGGCGCAAACTGATCGCCGCTCCCACGGATCTGCACCGCCGCACGATCGAGTTGATTGACGAGCAAACCCAACGCGCCCGCGAAGGGCGGCCTTCGTCGATCTGCGCCAAGCTGAACTCGCTGGTCGATTACCGAGTGATCGAAGCCCTATATCGCGCCAGCCAGGCCGGCGTGCCCATCGAACTGATCATCCGCGGCATTTGCTGCCTGCGGCCGGGGCTGCCCGGTATTTCGGACAACATCCGCGTCCGCAGCATCGTCGACCGGTTCCTGGAGCACAGCCGGATTTACATTTTCGGCGCGGGCGACGAGGCCCAGGTTTACCTGGCCAGCGCCGACTGGATGCCGCGAAACTTTTATCGCCGCGTGGAAATCATGTTCCCAATCGAGTCGCCGCCGCTGAAGCAGCGGATTCTGACGGAAATCATGCCGGCCTATTTCCGCGACAACCGCAAGGCTCGGCTGCTGCTCCCCGATGGCAGCCACGAGCGGCTTCACCCGGCGCCAGGCGAGCCTTCGCACCGTTGCCAGGAAGAGTTGCTGACAATCCGACCGGCAATCGCCCCGCTGGACCAGGTATCCACGGGCAACGGCATCCCCGCGGCGCGTCACGCTTGCCTACCAGCTAATGTTCCCCACGTCCCAATCGCCCTATTTGGCGAGATTTGGGCTCGTATTCGCGCCGGGAACGGGAGCACCACGGTAGCCTGCGGAATACGGCGTGTTCCCTGCGGCCCGACTGAGATTTGAATCGGCGGCATGAGGAGAATATGCCATCCATGACGCGCCATTCCAATATGACCAGGTGTTGTTGGGGTGATGATACCACCACCGGTTGTTATGGTATCGGAAATTCGCATCTGGAACGCTTTGCGTCACCGCCGGGCCGACATACGAACCCCTCATGGCCGATTGGAACCCGCCGCTCGCCTGCCCGCCCAAGGGCCTGCCTCCGTAGGCAGAATCTGGACCATCGCCCGCTTTCGCCGTTCCGGCCAGAACCGCCAGAGCACACAGTGCGAGTGCCGCTTTTCGAGTGATATTCATGACCCTAGCCTCCTAGTGATTCAAAAACGTGGCAGGAAGACCGGGCCCTTCCGAACCCGATACTCTGGGTCAATAGTGCATCCGGCATGCCAAGCTCAGCTATTGGTTGGGAACACCTGGATTGCCTCGGATTCGACTGTCATTGAACCTTCATCTGGTCGACTGGCGTCCAGGTTGGCAGTTGCGCATGTCGCCAAAGCTTGTGATGCCGGGGTCGCGCCGTTACCGTAAGAGGTAGGACAGCTTCGATTCCCGACCGCTTTGGCAGGCCGAGCCGTGCGACCGACCATCTTCATCAGTTACCGGCGCGAGGACAGCCAGCACGTCACCGGCCGGCTCTACGACCGGCTCAAGGCGCGCTTCGGCGGCAACGTGATGCTCGACATCGATTCGCTCCCCTTGGGCCTCGATTTCCGCGAGCACATCAATCGCTCGCTGCAAGATTGCAAATGCGTGCTGGCCGTGATCGGCGACGACTGGCTCGACATCCGCTACAAAGACGGCCCGTTGCAGGGAAGCCGCCGCATCGACGACCCGGCCGACTTCGTGCGCGTCGAGATTCAAGTGGCGCTCGATCGCGGAATTCCCGTGATTCCGGTGCTGGTGGGGAGCGCCTCGATGCCCGCGACCGACAAACTCCCCGCGGCATTGCAAACGTTGGCCTTCCGCAATGGGATGGAACTCCGCTCGGGACGCGACTTCGACGGCCAGATTGATCGGCTGATCAAGGCCTTGCAAACGACCGCAGCCGGCAGTTTCCGGCTCAAACTCGCCGCCGTGGTGGGCGTGCTCGTCGTCACGGCACTCGCCGCGGCGCTGACGGCCAAATCTGCGTGGTGGTCACGACCCATCCAAGTTCCCCGCGAAAGCGCGTTGATCGTCAACTCCGGCGGCTCGCAGGTGACCGAGCGGCACGAAGCCGCTCGACTCGACGTTGCATCATCTAATGCATCGAGCGAACTGATGCCCAAGCCCCCGAAGTTCACGGCGACTCAGCCGGCGTCCGACAGAGATCTGGGCCGCCTACGCCTTGCAGTCCTGATCGGAGTGGACCAATACAAGATCCTACCGTCGCTGAGGTTTTGCGGCGCTGACGTCGAAGCGTTGCGCGACGAACTGGTGGACGGCGGCTTCGCCCGGGATCATGTCGTGCTGCTCAGCAGCAATTCGGCCGAGCGATTGACGCCCTCGAAAGCCCACGTCGAGGAACAAATTCACACCGGACTGGCAAGTGCCGGAGCGAACGATTTCGTCTTGCTGGCCTTCAGTGGGACAGGCATCGAAGTCGGCGGCTCGCGGTTCCTCTGTCCCAGCGATGCCGATCCTTCGAACGCTGACAGCCTGATCTCGTTTGACTGGCTTTGCGATGAGTTGCGCACCTGCCGAGCAGACTTGAAGGTCGTGCTGGTGGATGCCTGTCGAATTCCTCACGGGTTGAACCAGCCGCGTCGGGCTGGGAAAGTTCCGGTTCTGACCGGCGGTTGTCTGATTCTCAGCGGTTGTGATTCGGGTGAAATTGCCTTCGAGAGCGAAGAGGCCCGGCACGGCGTCTTCACGAATTTCGTCCTGCAAGGACTGGCCGGGCAAGCCGACGCCAACAAGGACGGCCGCGTGACGGCTCTGGAACTTTGGGAGTATGCCAGTCCCGCGACCGAAGCATACGTGCAAGCCAGGTTCCGCCGCTCGCAACGGCCGACGCTCGAAGGAAATCTGACCGGCGAATTCCGCAGCTTCGGCCTGGTCGAGCCTGCCTCGAAAAGCACGCGCTGACGTAGCCGTCGCCCATTCTCCCTGGTGCGAAGAACCGTTCCAACCCGACTCCCAGAGTCGCTCGCATCGACCATTTCGGATGCTTACCGAACGTCGGGGCGCTGGGTATGATGGCTATGGGTACCCAACTTCTTCCGGGCTGCGGTGCGATGGACGAACTTTCTCCCAATGTGTCGCTGCTTGCGCCCGATGACACGACGCTCGATCCACCGGTCGAACGCCGGCCGTCGGGGCACCGTCGCGTGGAGTTGGTCGAGGGAAGCAGCCCCGAGCTGTCGCTGCAAACGCAGTCGTTATTGCAAATCCGCTTGCGCAGCGCGGCCCTGGTGTTGTGCGTGGGGAGCGAAGCATTTCTGCTGAAACGCGCAGCTGTACGACCGCGTCGACGCTGCCGCCGATCCGACCCTGGCTTTCGGCGATCATGTGCTGTTCGTCCTGCACGTGACCAACGTGCTCAGCCTGGCGCTGATTGCCGTGATGCTCTGGCATTGGAAGCGCACCTGGAGCATGCGGGCCCTGCGGTTGTTCGAACTGGCCACGTTCGGTTCGACGACCCTGCTGTTCGCCGCCGTGCAGCATTATTCCACGATCGCCACGGCCAGGCAGTACAACTTCGTCGACGTGCCGATCGGCATTTGGTGCGGGCTGGTGCTGGCCTACGGAATGCTGATCCCCAACGCCTTGCGGCGCACGGCCGTCGTGATCGGCGTGCTGTGTCTGGCGCCGATCGTCACGCTGGCCGTCGATTCGTATCTGGCTCAATCCAGAATTACTCACGGCCGATCATTTCTTCAACCTCTCGCTCACCATGGCCGTGCTGTATGGAACCACCGTCTATGGCACGCACACCATCGGCCGGCTGCGACGCGAGGTATTCGAAGCCCGGCAGTTCGGCCAATACAAACTGCGGCATCGGATTGGCGCGGGCGGGATGGGCGAAGTGTATCTGGCCGAGCACCAACTGCTGCGGCGCCGCTGCGCGATCAAGCTGATTCGGCCCAGCAACGCGGCCGATCCCAAGGCGCTGGCGCGTTTCGAGCGCGAGGTTCGGGCCACGGCCACGCTGACGCACTGGAACACGGTCGAAATCTTCGACTTCGGCCGCACCAGCGACGGCACGTTTTATTATGTCATGGAATACCTTCCTGGCTTGAGCGTACGGGATCTTGTCGAGCGCTATGGGCCGATGTCGCCAGGACGGGCGATTCACTTGCTCGAACAGACGTGCGATGCGCTGCACGAGGCTCACGCCATCGGCCTGATCCATCGTGACGTGAAACCGGGCAATATCTTCGTGGCCCAGCGTGGCGGCGTGTACGACGTGGCCAAGCTGCTCGATTTCGGCCTGGTGAAACCGTCGTACGAAGCCGAGTCGCTGGAATTGACGCAGGGGCGCTCGTCGCAGGCTCGCCGCTGTACATGTCTCCCGAGCAGGCATCGGGGAGTTCGGAGCCCGACCCGCGCAGCGACATCTACTCGCTGGGGGCCGTGGCCTACTTCATGCTGGCCGGCCGACCGGCCTTTGACGGCGAGGGAACGCTGCAAGTGTTGTTGGCGCACATGACCGAGCCGGTCATGCCCTTGTCGCAATGCCGGCTCGACATGCCCGAGGATCTGGAACGGGTCATCACGAAGTGTCTGGCCAAGAACCGCCAGGACCGATACCAAGACGTCGTCAGCCTGCGCGAAGCGCTGTTGGCCTGCCGTTCCGCCGGAAGCTGGACCCGCGCCGACGCCGCGCGATGGTGGCAGGAACCGGGACGAAAGGGCTAAGGAGTCACGTCGTAGTCGAGGGCAATCGTACACGGCGAAGCCATTCTTCAAGAACCAGGCACAGGAGGTGCAAGGATGATCGGCGTACGCATCTTGCTGGGAATGTTTTTGGTCCTCTCGGCGGCCGCTAGCTTCAGCCATGCCGCCATTCCGAGAGAGAGCATTGGCGTCGAGTTTCGAGACACGCGTTTTGATTCAACGGTTGCTCGCCACACGGTCGTATATGAAAACGGAGCCGCGGCTTGGCTGATCTTCCCGGAGGGCGAACTAACGACGCTGAGATATGAGTTGGCGTTCGGCGTCGATTTTTGGCAGAGCACTCGCCGCCTTCGTATCTGCTCCGATGCATCTATCGCAGAGTCGATCGACATTGTTTCACGCCGGCAGGGGCTAGTGCGCATCCTCCTTGAAGTACCCGGCCAAACCGTGTTCTCGAACGTCGTCACCGCGATTGAACGACTGAAAACCCTGGCGGCGGCAAATGCCGTCGAAGGCTGTAAGGTCGAGATTATCGCTTTTCCTGAGGCCCGGCACGCACCACCAGACCGAGCCGGGCGACGCACATCAAGCCAGCTCCAGCAACGCCGCGACCACAATGGACGGCATCAACGGCGTGTTTCGAGGTAAGCTGATCGTCGCTCGCGGCTCGGATGCAATCGCACTCGGGTACCACTTGACGGCCGATGGGGAGGTGCATTCCGAAACGGACGTTCCACCCGAGGTTGAGATCACAGAGACCATTGATAGCCTTTCACGTCTGTTTAGTTCGCTGAGTGTCAGCCTGGAGATTGATCTGCCGAATAGGACGAGATTCTCAAAAGTTGCCGCGGCAATTGAAAAGCTGACAAACCTGACGTCATCGAATGCCGTCGATAGCTGCAACGTCGAGATTGTCGTTTTTCCCTTCACCCCGCGTGCAAGCTCCGCCGAGACAGGCGATTGATTTGCTCGATCAGACTTTAGAATCCTCGGCAAGGCGAAACTTTTGGGCTGCTCCTGGGTATTACTATCATTGGAGAAAGCTGTTGTACCCGAGGCACTCGCATGATTCACCGCTCCTTTCCAACGATCGCCGTGCTGCTGATTTGCTCGCCCATCTTGGCCCAGGAGGCCAGCGAGCAGTTCAAGCTTTGGGATCGTAACCAAGACGGCAAGTTGACCCAGGCGGAGCTTCCCGAGTTCCTCAGGCCGCTGTTCGAACGGATCGACGCGAACCACGACGAGTTCGTCTCAACCGAAGAAGACCGGCAATTCGTCGAGCGATTGGCGGCTCGGCAGAATCAAACTCCGCAATTCCAAGCACCGAGAGTTCCGGATTCCATCCAGGCCGAACTCGACGTGCCCTATGCCGGAACGGACAATCCTCGGCAGCGCTTGGATTTGTTCCTGCCGAAATCGCCCCAGGGCGACAAACCACTCCCCGTGGTGGCCTACATCCACGGCGGCGGTTGGCAAAGCGGCGATAAGCGAGGTGGCGCCGGGCTGGTTGCTCCCTTGGTCGCCAGTGGCGAATACGCCGGAGTGTCGATCGGCTATCGCCTGAGCGGCGAAGCCATCTGGCCCGCTCAGATCTACGACTGCAAGGCGGCGATTCGCTGGATCCGAGCTAACGCCAGAAAGTACCACCTCGATCCCGACCGTATCGGCATAGCAGGCGGCTCTGCCGGCGGGCACCTGGTGGCCATGCTCGGTACGACCGGCGACGTTTTGGCACTCGAAGGAAGCCTGGGAGAGCATACCAGTCTCAGCAGCCGAGTGACTTGCGTGGTCGATCAGTACGGTCCTGCCGATCTGCTGACGATGGGCGGTTGGCACAACGGACCCGATTCGCCCGAGGCCCGCTTGATCGGCGGGGGAGTGCAAGACAACCAGGAGAAGGCCCGAGCGGCTTCGCCGATCACCTACGTTTCGAAAGACGATCCTCCGTTCATGATGATCCATGGCACGAACGACCGAGTCGTGCCGTTCGGCCAGTCCGAAGAATTCCTGGCCGCCCTACGAAAGGCAGGCGTGGAAGCCGTGCTCATTCCTGTCGAAGGTGGAGAACACGGAAACTTTGGCACGCCGGAAGTTCCCGAGCGGCTACGGCAGTTCTTCGACAAATACCTGCGAAGGCAAGACGTATCGGTTTCGACTGAACCAATCAAGGCGGGACCGGCGAGACGGCCTAACGATTGAAGATTGCTCGCCGTTTCGGCGTTTTTCCGAACCAGAAGGTTCGTCACGGACGGCTATTGTCCGCCAGGGCCGCGTCTCGGTGCTCCGCCGGGCCGGCACTTGGTTGCCCGCCAACACCGCTCTGCTGTTTTCGCTCGTACTTGAAGTCCAACGTTCCTTCGGCGACCGTGATCCCCTTGACGGCCGCAAGCAGATTGGCGCGGTTGGCTTCGCCGGGAGCCAAAGGCACTTCGGCAGACAGCGCGAAAACGCTGATGTGATACTCCTTAACCCCAGGGCCTTTCGAGCACATCGGATCGTACGACGGTTGCCGCCGATCGTTGAGCCCCATGGTGCCGATGCCCCGGGCATTCTTGGGGATCTGCGTGGTCTTAGCCGGGATGTTGTAGATGACCCAGTACGATTTCTCCTGATCGGGGGCCGTATGCCACAGGCTCAGGGCAAAGAATTTCGTCTCCGAGGAGGCGCCTTTCCACTCGACCGGCGGCGACGCACTGGTTCCATCGCAGGTGAACTCCGCGGAGATGAAGCCGTCGGGATCGAGCGCGGAACTGGTGACGGCCAACTGCGGAAGGTTGCTGCTGGGTTTGTAGGCGACTGGCTGATCGCCCGGTGGCGGCGGACGCCGATCGTCTCGCGGCGGTGAGGCTTCGCCCGGGCTTCGCGGCGGCCGTCGGTCGCCACCCCCGCCCGATCCGCGCGGCATGTAAGTTTCGGTGGTGCTATTGCCGGTGGTGTCGGTGAACGTAAAAGCCACCGAGCCATTTGCGGCAATCGCGTAGTTGACGTACCCTTTGCGGCCTTCAACGTCGTACGTGAGCTTGTAGCTGTTGGGGCTGGTTGACGTGAAGCCGACGATCTTCGCGCCACGTAGCGGCGGCAATCCTTCGCGCACCGGCTGGGCGCGCGGCTGCGGGTCGACCTGGCCGTCGACTTCCGTCACCTCGCCATGGAAGCCGCCGTTCAGGTAGGGGTAGGTCTTGGTCGAGTGATAATGGTAATGGCCGTCGTGGTCCTCGTGGCCATTAAGCCCATCGAGTTTGCCGACTTTCGATCCGTCGGGCTCGTCGTAGCCATAAATCGGATAACCGTCGAGCGCGTAGGCGATCACGCCCCCCTTGCCAACCTGCTTTTCCAGGTGAACCGGGGCGATGTGATAGTGGTAATCGTCGGCACGGCCACAATGCCCGCCGTATTCGTCGAGTTCGCCGAACAGATAGGCGTCGTCGCCACGGTTGTTCAAGCGGATTGAAGATCGGAACGCCGTTGACGGCCAGTGCAATCGCCCCGCGCAAGAAAGTCGTCCCTGCGCCGAGGCCGGTTCCGCGGCCGGCAGCGGATGCAGCGGAATCCGCCAGGCGTTCTCGCCAAAATACTTCTGCGGCAAAGGCACCTGTTGCTGCCAGGCCGTAATGCCCACCATCAGCGGGATGATCGGGAATGCCGTTTGATTCCACGTAGAAATACCGTTCATCCGAGCGGTACTTCAGGGCATTCAATTTGGCAAACGGCTCGAACGCCTGCGCGATATCTGGCCCTTCGGCACTACGGTTGCCTTTCGAGGCTTCCGACCGCCGCGTTTCAGCCGGTGTTTGTTCGTTCATTTTGCGAATCTCAGCCTGCCGGACTTTGATCCATTGTTGATCCTCGGCCGACAACTGGCTGATCGAAAGCGTGACGATCTTGCCGTTGGTTTTACGCAGTTGCACCTTGCCGGCCTTGGACGACACGAAAGAGGCCTGCAGTTCGAAGACACCCTTGGCGTCGGTCCAAGTGCGTGCGTCGGTCGCGTGCTCCTCGTCATGGTCATGGCCGGGATGGGCCAATGCGATTCCCACACCGCTCCACAGCGCCAGCAGCAGTGCCAGGATTGGTTTTGTCTTGATCACGGTTGTTCCTTTCGCAGGACTATCGACAGCAGTAAGCGCGGCCAGGGCTATGGATTTCTCTTGTCGTCGGGGCGCGGACGTCGGGGCGGACCCTTGGGCGGACCGGCCGGCACCACATTGTTCAAGTTCGAGAAGTCGGGGCGTGACCGGCCGTCCGGAGGGCTGGCCACCGCGTGACGGAAGATCACCGTGTTGTCGAGGTCGATGTCGTCGGTCCAGATGAACGTCGCGCCTTGGAAGTCGTGGTCGAAGTAGGGCTGCTTCGGCTTGACGGCTTCTTCGCTGTATTCCTTGGCATAGCCCCAGGCGCTGTCGTCGAAATCGACGGCATACCAATTATCGGGAATCGGGAGGTTTTCAACCCGCGGATTCCGGGTGTCGCGATCGATCGGTCCCCAGGAAAACTTTTTCGCCTTCCAATGGGCATTGGTGACCGTGCCGTCGCCGAACTTGAGAATGAAGCCCGCATCGCCGATGTTCGTGTTAGCGTACTCCATGCCGGTCTTGGGATCGGCGTTGTCTTTGGCCATGACGGCAATCGTCATCGGATATGTCGGCAGGATGTCGACCGAAATGACATTGTGCGGGATGAACGAGATCGAATCGACGACGACCAGTTCGCCGTTGATGTAAAGGATGAACCAGTTGTCGGCGTAGATGTTGGCCTTGATCGTGTCGTTCATCGACGGCTTGCGGATGGCTCCGCGAGATTCCGAGGGCTGGCTGGGCCGTAGCATCGCAGCCCCAGGCGGCCAGCAATGAAATGCACATCAACGCGTGGAGCAGTCGTAGCCTTAACATGTCACAGTTCGCCTTTTACAATTTCGCGTTAAGTCGTTATTCCCAATCCACCGGTCGATTCGCGTCGTGATGCACTTCGTGTTTGAAAAAGTCCGCACCGAGGTCGCGCTGCTCGACCAATTCCAGCACGACGCCGCGCGCCCCGCCTTCGTCCTGCAGAATGCCGGCCAATTCGATGCGATGGGCCACGCCGGTCGAATCGAACCAGATGCGAACCTGTTCAGGCCCGTTATATTTGCGGCCGCTTCACCGCATCGAGCCGGCTCCAACCGTGCCTTGGCGGATCGGCCGTATCATCGGCCGCGGCAAGGTTCAACTGGTAAGACCGCCGCAATTCGCTGAAGCCGGACTTCAGGTCAGTAAAGGTGATCTCTTCGTGCTCGCCCGGAACTGCACGGCGAAAGCGGCGCGGATCGGTGCTGAGGTGAACGTGCCCCCGGGGCGGAACGGCCCACCCCTGGGTTCCGTCGCTTCCCGTGATAAAGTCCGTTCCGTCTGCCGAAGTGGCGAATCAGCACGAACTTGTCGGAGCCGCGGACGAACAGCTCGGCGCCGTCGATGCCCGGCTTGCGGCCGTTTTTATCCGAAAACACGGGCGGCTCCGCGCCGCCCGGACCATTGTCGGTCACGCGGATACGGTATACCCGATCGACGGCCTGGCTGGCCGCTTCGATCATGCGATCCAGCGCCACGCTCGCTGCCGAGGCAGGCGAATCGGCCCCACCGTGCCAGAAAAAGAACCCATCACGATCACGGCGGCAATCGCCGCCAGCGCTGCCGACACGTCCATTTCCCTCGTAGCGACGACGCCCGCCGCGACGAGGGCAATTCGACCCAAGGCTCCTGCGAGGCACGACCGTGCCAGGCACCGTCCTGCAACTCGGCGTGTAACCGGTCGTGCAGCAGCATCGCCTGGGCAAAGCGGCGAGAGAAACTCAGGGTCGCTCTTCAACAACGCATTGAGACGCAGCGCATCCTCAGACGACAAGCAGTCGTCGAGATAGCCGTCGATCAGTGATTGCAATTCGTCGTTCATATCAGTGGCTCAACACGGCGTCTGCTTTTCGTTCCATGCACTCGCGCAATTGCTCGCGAATACGCTGCAAGGCTTTGGCGACGGCATTGGCCGACATACCTACCGCGGCCGCGATGGCGGCGGGCTTCTGGTCCTCGCGATACCGCAGTTCGCAAAGCCGGCGTGCTCGGCCTTCGAGCAGCTTCATGCATTCGCGAAGGTGGTCGAGCTGGTGCATCTCGTCGGATGTGACGTTTTCAAAGGCGATCGCAAGCTGCTCGGTGGCTTCGGTGTCGAACCGGTGAAAATCGCGTCCGCGCCGCCGCAAGTACAGACCGACCTGGTTGCGGGCAATCCCCAGGCCCAACCGACGAACGACCGACTGGGATCGTAACGATCAAACGACTCCATGACGGCCACGGCCGTTTCTTGCAGCACGTCGTCGCGGTCGCGGAAGTTGCGCACCAGCGATGTGACGTAGGCCGACACGGTTGGCTGGGCCAACGTCCATAATCGGGTCGCCTGTCGAGCCTTTTCGTCCATTGGAACCCCGTCGCCATTGTGGTCTCTAAGCATTACTTATCCGCCAGGACAAGATTATGACCGACTGAGGGTAAAAAAACTTTGCGAGGCCGGGCGAATTCCGGGTGATTTCGTCGATGGGGAAGTCTGCCGCAGCACCGTTTCTGTCGCTTTTCCTGTCACGATTCCGACGTAGCGGATAAGTACCCATTGGCCCACCAAGTCATTACTTTCGCACTTGGGTGCCATGCCTACGGCCGCCGTGGGCATGCGTTGGAGCGACAAACATGGCCACGCAAGCGTGGACCATGGCACCCGATATTCTTTGCGTAACAAGGCAATAGCGGGAAGCCGGAATCGAAACCGAGTTCCCCTTCGAGGCATCCATGAGACTCCTGCTGCTGATTGTCGCGATACTACTTCCGGCCATCGGTCAGGCGGCGCCGCGTCCGAAAACTGGCCAGCGCTCGAGTGCGACCCAGCGTGCGAGCACTTCGCAGCGCCCGAACATCGTCTTCATGCTTTCCGACGATCAAGGATGGAGCGGCCTATCGGTGGCCATGCACCCGGACGTGCCGGCTTCGAAAGGGCGACATTTTCCACACTCCGAACCTGGAAAAGTTTGCCTCGCAGGGAATGCGATTCTCCGCCGGCTATGCTCCCGCTCCGGTTTGTTCGCCCACGCGCATCAGCCTGCAAACCGGCAAGAGCCCCGCTCAACTGCATTGGACCAAAGCGGCTCCGCCGGAGCAGGGCAGAAAGCTGATCGAGCCGCAGCTCGTCAAAAGCATTGCCCCCGACCAGACGACCTTTGCCGAACTGTTGCGCAAAGCGGGCTACGCCACGGCACACTATGGCAAATGGCACATCAGCGGAGGCGGACCGGGCGAGCACGGCTACGACGAACACGACGGCGACACGGGCAACGAGAACGCCTACCAATTCACCGACCCGAATCCCGTCGACATCTTCGGCATGGCCGAACGAGCCACCGCTTTCATGGAGAAGAATTCCAACGCCAAGAAGCCGTTCTTCATTCAGTTGTCGTGGAACGCGCTGCATGCTCCGGAGAACGCCAACAAGGTCACGATGGCCAAGTATGCGAATCTCCCCAACGCCCGAAACCCCAAGCAGGCGGCCACCGCGGCGATCACCGAGGATCTCGACACCGGCGTCGGCGTGGTGCTGGAGGCGATCGACCGGCTAGGACTGGCCGATAACACGTACGTCATTTATATGGCCGACAACGGAGCCGGCGGCGACAAACGCGGCGGCCTGCGTGGCGGCAAAGGAGGCGTTTGGGAAGGCGGCATCCGCGTGCCGCTGATCATCCGCGGCCCGGGCGTAAAGCCCAATTCGTGGTGCCACACGCCCGTCGTGGGCTACGACTTCTTTCCGACCTTCTGCGCGTGGGCCGGCATTTCCGCCAGCCTGTTTCCCAAAGGAATCGAAGGGGGCAGCATCGCATCACTGCTCAAAAACGAGGGCCAGGGCAAAGTCCAACGGCCACGCGAAGAATTGGTGTTCCACTTTCCGCACTATCAGAGCGAGGACGGCCCCCAATCGTCCATCCTGCTGGGACATCTAAAGCTGATGTGGTTCTACGAAGGCAACAACGCGGCGTTGTTCGACTTGTCGAACGACATCAGCGAAAGCAACGACCTGTCGTCGCAGATGCCCTCGGAAACGTCGCAGCTCCGCGATCGATTGCGAGAAGTACCTGGCGGCGGTCAACGCCCAATTCCCGACACCCAATCCGCAGTACGACCCGAGCCGACCTGTCGTTACGAATCGTGACGGAAAAGGCGGTGGAGGCATGGGCGGCAAGAAGGGCATGAAGCGAAAGCCACTACAATGAAAACCACCGGACACGCCGCGAAAGTTCTCATCGCGATTGCGATCGCGGTTCAAACCAGCTTCGGCGCCGATACCGTCCGCAAGCGCAGTTCCCACAGCAGACCGCCGAACTTCATCGTCATCCTGATGGACGACATGGGCTGGCGCGACGTGGGCTTCATGGGCAATCGGTTCGTCGAAACGCCGAACATCGACCGGCTGGCCAAAAGCGGTCTGATCTTCACGCAATCCTACGCCAGCGCCTCCAATTGCGCTCCGACTCGGGCCTGCCTGATGTCGGGCCAATACACGCCGCGGCACGGCATTTATACCGTGGTCGATCCGCGTCAACCGCCTGGCTCTCCCTGGCACAAGCTCACGGCCTCGGCTAGCAACGACGAACTGGCGACCGAAGTCGTCACGATTGCCGAGTCGCTGCGCGACGGCGGCTACGCCACGGCGTTTTTCGGCATGTGGAATCTCGGACGCGGCCGAACCGGCCCGGTGACGCCCGGCGGCCAAGGCTTCGAGCACGTCGTCTTTCCCGAGACGATCGGCTTCGGCAAAGACGCGTACTTCGACGACGGCGGCAATTACCTCAGCGATCGGCTGACGGACGAAGTGCTCAAGTTCATCGAAGCGAATCGCCATCAGCCATTCTTCGTCTACTTGCCCGACCATGCGCCGCACGCTCCGTTCGAGCCAAAGGCGGACTTGCTCAAGAAATACGAACGGAAGGCATCCAGAGACGATGATTCGCGCGAATAATCCCGCCTATGCCGCGACGATCGAAGCGGTCGATCAAAATGTCGGCCGCATCGTCGACGCTCTCAGTCGACTGCGGCTGACCGACAACACGGTCGTGATCTTCACCTCGGATAACGGCGGCACGCCGCAATTCACGCCGCCGCTGCACGGCAGCAAAGGCGAACTCTACGAAGGAGGCATTCGCGTTCCGTTGGCCATTTCCTGGTCGGGATTGAAGAAGCCCGGCAGCACGTGCGACGCACCGGTCACGAGCGTCGACTGGTACCCCACGCTGCTGGAATTGGCCGGCCTCAAACCGCAATCAAGGCCAGATTCTCGACGGCATCAGCCTACGTCCCCGCGTTGCTCGAAGTGCACCGACGCTTTCCCGAAAGCGCATGTTCTGGCACTTCCCCTGCTACATCGGCCAGGCGACGCCGTCGAGTGCACGTTCGGGAAGGCGATTTCAAGCTGATCGAGTTCTTCGAAGATGGCGGGCATCGCGAACTTTACGACCTGCGAGCCGATCCCAACGAAGCGAACACGACCTGGCCGGCGTGCCATGCCCGACAAGGCCGCGGCGCTGTATCGGACGCTGCAAGCGTGGCAGGCCGAAACCGGGCGCCGCCATTCCACGCGAAGCGAATCCCAACTACGACCCGCAGGCCGAACGACCACGCGGCGCAGGCCAGGGAGGCGGCCCCGCCAAAGGCAAGGACAAGCTCCGAAAGAATGCCCGCTGAGGCAAACCTCGCGTCCCCGGACCGTCCCGACAGTTTGCTTCTGCCATTGCCCCGGACCGGGCGCAGCCCGCCCAACCCGCATTTCCGTTCCGGCAAGCAATTTCCCTGCAACGCGTAGAACGGCCTCGTTCCGCCGGGTGATCTTTGCCGAAAAAGGCCGCAGTTTTCGAGCTAGGTTTCTAGGGTCATTCATTGTCCATTTGAAGCCGTTACCAATGTCCACACAGATTCTCGACCGTCTCGGTTTGCCTGCTGCGAATCCCGGCAGTGGCGCGTACGCGTCGTTCCCATCTACGACGAAGCGGAACTGCACAGGGTAGCAAGTTCCTGGGATTGCCTGACTGAACGAGTGCCGTTTCGCAGTTGGACCTGGAACGAATGCTGGTGGCGGCATTACCGTGGTCCACAAGATCGGCTGTACGTGCTCGGGCTTGAAGATCGCGAGGGCAACCTCCGCGGTTTGGCCCCCTGGTACATCGGCCATTCGCCCTGGCTGGGGCGAATGGTGCGCTTCCTGGGCGCCGGTGAAGTGTGCTCCGAACACCAGACGATCCTTTGCGATCCGATCTGGCAGTCCTCGGTGATCAGCGCGCTGGCCGATTGGCTCAGCCAGGAAGATCACCTCCGTTGGGATACGCTCGAACTGGATGGCGTCGACGCCGACAACACGGCGGTTCACGCACTGGTGGCCGCGCTGACCCAGCGGCAACACCGCACCCATGCCCAATACTCGATCAACGCTTGGCGCATACAGTTGCCGAAAACCTGGGATGAATACCTGGCTCGGTTTTCAAACCGGCGACGGGAACGATTGCAGCGGGCTTTTCGACGTAAGTTCGATTCCGGTGAGTGCAGTTGCACACTATCGACGACGCGGCATCGCTGGCTACCGGCTGGCCGGTGTTCGAGAGGCTTCACATTCGGCGTCGCGAAAGCCTGGGGCAGCCCGGCTGCTTTGCCTCGCCTCGCTTCGCCGCCTTTCACCGTGAGGTGGCCCCGCGTCTGCTGGCGGAAGATCAATTGCGCTTGCAATGGCTGGAACTGAAAGGCACTCCCGCGGCCGCCGAGTACGCATTTTGCAACGAGCATACCGTGTACTGCTACCAAACTGGTTTGGAGCCGCAACTGTCCACAGAAAGTCCCGGCTGGCTGAGCTTTGGCGCTTCGATCCAAAACGCGATCAGCCAGGGCTATCACACGTTCGACTTCCTCCGCGGCGATGAGCCTTACAAGGCCACCTGGAAAGCCGAGCCTCGCAAGCTGTCCACGATCCGCATCTTCGCCCGCCATTGGCGCGCCAGCGCTCAGCACGGAGCCTGGTCGCTCGGTCTGCGGATCAAGAAGAGCTTGCGGCAGTGCTGGAAGCCGCCGGCTGCTGCGAATTCGAAAGACACGAGCACCGGCGATTGATCCGCTGCAACGGATTTTCGGAGGGGCCTGTCACGCGTAGAAATGACGCTAAACCCATGGTGCCTCCGGCGAGCAAATTGTAGGATGGCGGCACTGTTTCGTCGGCCAAATGGTCGCGCGCGGCCAGACCACGCGGGGTAAGCCGTCTCTCGTCAATCAGATCTTAGGCTAAGGGAGTCGCTCGCCCGTGAGATGCCTTGCTATCGTTTGCCTGTTGGTCGCGGGGCCTGTGGAATTCTCGGCGGCCGACGAGCCTGAAGAATCCATCGCTGCGTTCCCTGAGACCGGGACGTACCAGACCGACAAGCTCGGAGCCATTCGAGTGTGGGGGATGAACGGCGAGCCCCAGTCGGCAGAGAAGCCTTATAGCATCGCGTTGGTGGATGACGTGCTCCGCCTGGAAGCCAGACAAGGCGACCGCCGCAGAAAGCCGAGCGAGAGCAAGCGCGAGATCGAACGCGCGGAAGTCTCGTTCCCGGGAAATCCGTTCGCGTTCGGCAAGACCTATCACCTGGTCTTCGACGTAATGTTCGAAGCTGGCCAGCCGGCGCTGCGCGCAACGACAAGTTCTTCCAGATCCACAACGTCAAAGACCGAGGCGAAGCCGATCTCGGCCCGGTGTTTGCCATGCAGCTCGAACGCGATCGCATGCGGATGGTGGCTCGGTGGGACGCCAACGCCAAATCAACCGGCCGCGTCGAAGACCATTGGGTGTTCGAAGATACGGCGAAAATCCGGAGGAATCATTGGTACGTCTTCGACGTAACGATTCGCTTCGATCCGCAGGGGCAGGGCATGGTCACGGTCAAGCGCGACGGGGTCCAAGTGGTCGAGTACCGTGGACCGCTGGGCTACAACGACGAGCAGCCGCCTTATTTCAAAGTCGGCGTTTACCGCGACACGCAGCCGGACACTCAGGCACGTCGTTATCGGGGACTTAAGATGACAAAGATGGATTAGCAACTGGCGAACTAGAGTCGCCCAATTGCGGATCGCAAAACAGGAAAGAGACTCGCAGCCGCTGGCCACAAGTCCCCCAGTTCGCCTCGTCTTTCGTTCGCCATCGAGAAACGACGAAATGAGGAACTAAGATTTGAAACTGCCAAGGCGATTTTCAGCCGTACCGCGACAGATTTCCGAGCCGGTATTCATTTCGTTCGGAAGCTCCCGGTCCGGATCCCACAGAATCACCTCCCCGCGTCTGGCAAGTTCTGCCTGGCCGGTCACTAGCGAAAATCTTCCCGGCGGCTGGAACTCGGCGATGGCGCCGAGGAAATCACCCAGGTGCCAGGCCGGTCAACTTGCCGCAGGGCCTGCCGTTCGTGGGTTCGCCTCGACGTTTGGCACTGCCGCGGTCACAACCAGTTCGACCCTGTAGTGCTCCGCTAATTGCACTTGTACGCAGGCACGCACCGGCGGATGCCCTGCAGGCACCCAAGAATCCCACAGCTCGTTCAGCACCGGGGCGTCCGCCAAATCGGCCAGGTAAACGATAATCTGCAGCAGCCGCGTCCGATCGGCGCCGAGCATGTTGAGCGTCGTGTCGATCTGACTGAGGACTTGGGCGATTTGCCCGCGGGCATCGAGGCTCGGCGTTTCCGCGACCTCTACCCAGTAAGCCGTCCCGTTGTGGACGACGACGTCCGCCCAACGTTTTGCGTCGCCGAGTCTTTGAATGGTCGTCATCAATTACTTTCTATCCATGAGTTGTCGCGACCTTCTACGACCTGGAAGGCACTCGCCAGCCCGACACCACTGGTAGTTCCGCTGCTGGGCACAAGAAAATGTGGCGGACATCTTTTTTGTGCTTTGCGGGCCATCTTCGGGGCCTTTCGGCTTAGCGAGCGTCCGCCGCGGTTGTTTGCGCAGCACCCATTTCGCGTTTGAGCATCTGCGTTTAGATTGGCACGTCGCGGACGGAGGAGCGAAGATGGATCGTCTTCTTCGTTAGATTATGCTCACCCGTCACATAGCGCACCGTGCCGCTTTTGGAGCGCATGACCACCGAATGCGTGATGGCCGTGCTGCCATGCACTTCGACGCCACGCAACCAGGTACTATCGCTGATTCCAGTGGCGGCAAATAGAATTTCGTTACCGCGCGCCAGATCCAGCGAGCGGTAGACCGTCTGCAGGCGGTCGCCCCAGCCAGACTCGATGAGCGAGCGGCGTTCGGCTTCATCGCGTGGCCAAATCTGCGCCTGCATGCCGCCGCCCAGACGGCGCAAGGCCGCTGCTGCCAATACGGCCTCGGGCGCGCCGCCGATGCCCGCATACAGGTCGACGTTCGATCGACTCAGCGCTGGCGCCAGTGCGGCCGAGATATCCCCGTCGGAAATCATTCGCAACGACGCGCCCACGCGCCGCACCTCGTCGATGAACGGTTGATTGCGCGGTCGATCGAGCACAATCACGACCACGTCGCGGATTTTCTTGCCGAGAATCTTGGCCGTGATCTTAATCACTTCAGCCAACGGCGCGTTCACGTCGATCGGCAGCGTCCGGTCGTTGATCCACGCCTGGCGCACCGGCAGCGGATAGGCAAGTTTTTTCATGTAGAAGGCCGGAATGTCCAGCAGGCCAGGCTCGCCGCTATCGTCGGGAATGGCGGCCGCGATGCAACTAATTGAATTGGGCATCCCCTTGCCAACATTCGTCGTGCCGTCGACCGGGTCGAGCGCGATGTGAAGTCGCGGGCGCCGGCGCGCCACATTCCCAGTCGCTCGCCCTTGAAGATGCCCGGAGCCTCGTCCTTGATCCCCTCGCCAATCACAACTTCGCCGCAGATGTCCGTGATGTCGAACATGCCGCGAATCGCGTCGCAGGCTGCGGCATCGGCCGCCTCCTTATCGCCCTTGCCGACCCATTGCATGCAGTTGAGCGCGGCAATCTCCGTGGCCCGCAGAAAATCAAACTCGATTAGCCGCTGGATATCGAACCCGTCCATTGATAATCCTCATCCGACATTTCCCATGTGGCTGAACCCTGGGCACCCCCCAGACTTGGATTGACATCTTACACCGCATCTCGACGCTCCGCGCCTAGTGCGAAAATTGTTTTACATTATTCTCTCCGCCACGTTTTCGATTCCTTGATTTCCAGGACCGGATCGAACTACTCTAGCGGTGCTGATCCCGTCCAGCGACCTGCCGCCGATGGCCCTTGGCCCAGAGCAGCTCGATCACCGCCTGCCAGTTCCGAGGGACGCTGATGGCCGCCTTCCGCCAACGGGCAGATGCGCTTCAATCCTGGGTCGACCGGCAGCCCACCAGTAGCGGATAAGAGAGAGCCAGCCCCAAGCCGAACAGTCCGAGTCCGGCAAACGCCGGCATCAAATGGTTGCGGTCCAGATAGCCGACGGTAAGATGCACGCCAATCGCCGCGGCATACGCCGCCCCGCCGGCGCCCAGCAGCGTCCACCAAAGCCAGCGCCGGCGTGCCAAAGCCCCACAGTGCCGGCAATAGAAACGCCCAGCCGCTGGCCAGCAGCATGCCACCCAGCGTAGCGCGATCATGCGCCACCAGCGGAATCAGCCGCGGATTGGCTGCTTCCAAAACCTCGGCCGTGGTGCCCATAAAGCTCAAATCCTCGGGCACAAAAACGCTGGTCATGCCGATCAACGAAATCGCGATCCCCGCCGACAACAATGCGCAGCCATGCAGCACCAGCAGCAGTTGCCCCCACTGGCCAAGCTGCCAACCCCGATCGTTGCGCAGATAGGGCTGCCCGCTAGGTATATACCTGCTCGGACGCGCATGCACGGCCAACAGCAGGAATTGCAACAGCACTGACGTTACAAACGCGTGCAGCGGATCCAGATAGCCGAATCCCAGAAACGAAAAGAAACTCGCGAAGCCCGTGAATGCCGAAACGAAAATCGTCGTTCGCGCCAGTGAGCACCACGTCGCACGCCAAACCACGACAGGCTGACGTACAACAGTCCGATGGCTACCATCGCCCCCGCGAGCGTTACGCGATCATGCGCCATGAAGGCCAGCAAGTTGCCATTGATGCTGGATAGCATCTCGCGCGGCATGCATACGAACGACTCATCATAAGGCAACAACTGCCGAGTGGCGGCTATCCCCAGCGCCAACAGACTGCCGATCAGCATGCCTGCTCCCATCAGCAACGTCCACATCCAACTCATTTCGGCGGGGCGCTCAGCCGGAGCAGCTACGGGCTCCGTTTCGCCGTGAACGATCCGGTACAGCACGGTGTCGTTGATGCGTTTGGCCAAACCCGGGCCGGAGAACACCAAGCCCGTGTCGAGTTCGACAAGATCGGCCCCCGCCTCGTAAAGCGCAAGCGCATCGGCCGGCTCATGGACGCCGCCCGAGGCAATCAACGCCAGCGACTTGCCGAATTCGTTGCGGAGATTACTGACCAGATCGATCGCCGGTTGCCGTGCGGGCCGGCCAACCACAACGCCGTACGGCACGCCTGCCACGCTGCCATCGACGAGCACTCCCTGGACGCCGGCCGCGATAGCGAGCCCCATCAAGGCCCGGCCTGCCGCAAGATCCAAATCAGCCGGCACACACACGAGTACCGGCCGCAGTTGAGTCTGCCGGCGCACCTGGTCCAGGATCGCGCTCACGTGCGCGGTCCACTCGTCATGCGTCCAACGGTCGACCATGGCCAGGGGCATGGCACCCAGCGCAAACACCTGAATATACGGCGCTAATTGGGCGACCAGCTGCACCCCTTCAGTCGTGGCTTGCGCAGCAGTGGCCCGGGGAAAATGACCGAGCCGCGCAACCAACGGCAAGCCCAGCCGCGCGGCCTCAACGATCTTCGGTAGCAATGCGTTCAGCCCTGCGCTGGCCAGTGCCTCGGGCCACCACACCGCTTCCTCAGCCGTGCGTCGCTCGATCTGCTGAGCGCCATCGACAGGCTCAACGGAAATCGGCCCCAGATCGAGAAAGCCGAAACCGAACTGTGCAAGCGCCGGCAGCGCAACCGCCAGGCGATCAAGTCCCGGCCCCAGGCCTACGACCGTCGGAAACGTAATGCCCAGAACTGAGCGCTCTAGCCGCGAATCAGGATGCATGTGCCCCAGAAAGTGGATCAGCTGTGAGCCAAGCGGAAGCCGAGACAGCCGACCCATGAACCCCAAGGCGAAGTCCCGACCTGCGGGCGCGGGGAGGCGAAACAGCAAGGGGCGGCTAACGGGTTGATAAAACCAGTCGGGCATGCGGGCCTGGCCGACGAAAGTGCTTCATCAAAATGCGACGGCGGCGTTGTTGTCTGATCACGACAGGCAACCTCGACGCAGTCTAACGCAGACCGCAGGGGAAAGCGATTGGACGGTTAAAAGTTTCCCATGTGACGGCCGCAATCGTATAAGCATCGCGCCGGCAAAACCAAACAGTTCCAATCCCCGAATCGATTCTGCCAATGCTCACACTTAACCCTCAACGGGTTTTCCTACCGACCTAGGCTTTCACAATATCCAGTTAACGATTGCGCGGCTTTGCGGTTTCCAGATTGAACGCTGAACAAAGATGCCCTCTCAGCATAACGGGCGAAGGCCGCGAGCTTTTCGCTGCGAGTTAACCCACTCCCATGCCCAGGCCGATTGTTGCAGGAAGCGGGCAAGCTGCGTCGTCGAAACACGCAGATATTCAGCAGCGTTCTTTAAATCAAACTCATGCACGGCGACTCGATCGAGGGCTTCCGCGAGTAACGCCGGGAAATCGAAGTTGTCGTCGCTCACCGCGAGCTTCCGTCGAGGCGCTCGGGACTGCCAAAGTTCGCTCGGTGGCGAATGCGGTTCGACAGGATAGCGAATTTGTTCGGCGAGCGACTGTCTCAAACGGAACAGAGCCGACTTCCCATTCTGCGCTTGGCTGCGACTTTCGTTGGCCTCGGCGCGAATGCCCGTGGGAAGATGAGCCAGCACAACCGCGGTTTCGACTTTATTGCGATGCTGCCCTCCCGGTCCACTGCGGCGCGTGGTCTGCCTCGAACATTCGCCGAGAAGTTCCTCTTCGCTGAAGGTCGCGGGATGGCGTGCAGCGTGCGGCATGTCAAGAATTCCAAGTAAAAGTATTCCGAAGCAAACAAGTTAATTCGGCAGTCGTAATAGCTATGGCGAACCGCGGCTTCGTCAGCTTCCCGTTGACCATCGTGGTTGGACAGGGCGTGTCCAACGTGACACGCGTGAAGTGCTGACGTCGGGCTCGGATCGTTATACAATGCTGGGGTCATTCAAGAAGGAGGTTTCCATGCGTGCGAAGTTGATTCCTGCCGCCCTGATCCTCTTGACGCTTGTCGCCGCCATCCATGGGGCCGAAAAATCGCCCGATCAAATCCTGGGAGGCAAGCCAGCGGCATCGAGCAGCGGGACAAGCAGCTATTACGATGGGAAGGGAAGTTTCGAGGGGCGTAGCAGCCAGAACGGCAGCAGCACCCAACTATACAACAGCCAGGGGGGCTTCGCCGGGCGAGTGGATGCCTCGAAGGACTCGACTCGGCGGTACGATCGCAACGGTTCGTTCGCTGGTCGCTCTTCAACTTCGGGCAACACGACGACCTTCTATGACGGCAAGGGGGCGCTGAGCGGGCGCAGCGTCATGTCGGGGAATACGGCTCGCTACTACGATTCCCACGGAGCGTATTCCGGGCGGGCCGAGACTTCCGGCGGCATGACGAGGTACTTTGACGCCCAGGGAAGGTTCGTGGGTAGCAAGAAGTAGCTCAGCCTGACGCTTGCTTTTCGATGGCTTCCCAAGTCGCTGCCAGGTCGAATGCCTTGATGGAAACTGACTGGACGCAATGGTCTGCCACCCCCCCTCGAACCACGCCACGCATTACGGCCTGATGTTCCATTACAATCGTTGAGCGTACCGCGGCCGGCCCGCCGCGCCGAAACTCGACGGGCGCCGCTTCGCCGCAACTTAACTTTTATGGATGTGGGAATGTTCTTTGACGTAAATGCGCCTACAGCAGGAACCCGCTCCGGCGCAATGAACTAGATGCCAATTCGTCGTTCCGTGGATCGTCCAACGCCAGCAGCGTTCTCAACTCGGAAGAAAGATTGCACTGCACTTCAGCGGGCACCAATTGCTTTTGATATTGCTGCTGGGGCATATCCCAGCGGCAATAAAAGGCGTGGACGGCCGTACGCGGCGACGGCGTCCGGTTCGCCGAACCACCATGCCATAGATGGGCGTTCATTACCACGACGCTTCCGGCCGGAGCTGTGATAAGCGTCTCGCTGAAGGGAAACGGGCTCGGATTGCCCTCGGCCGATGCGTCGTTGTCGGGCGCAATGCGCGGAGGCAGTCGACCCCAACGATGCGAGCCACGCACGACACGCAGGGCACCGTTATCGATCGTAAAATCGTCCAACAGCCAAATGCTGTTACAAACCCAGTAGCCTTGTTCGTCGGCGATCGCTCCCATGTCGGCGTGCAACGGCTGGGCGTCGCAGCCGGGCAGCGCGGTGCGCGCGTTAAGGCTACTGAGCTTGAAACGCGGCCCCAGCACGTGGGCCATGCAACTCAGCACCGGGGGACAGGCGATCACCTGATGAAACACCTCTCCCTTGGCGACCAGGTTGGCCAACCTCGCCGCGCCGCGCTCTTGCTTGAATTCCGGCCGGCCCGATCGCCTTCTTCGGCGTACAAGTCAGTAACGCGCGTGCGCAAAGCGGCCAGCAACTCCGCGTTCATCAGGCGCTCGAAGACGACATAGCCGGCCTGGTCAAGGGCGGCCCGGCGATCCGAGTCGCAATCACCTGCGTTAGCAATTGTGGTTGGAGCAAGGGACATCGAACGTCACGATTGGGGTGATACGTTGCGGCGAAGCACTTGTGGTCAATTGATTGTAACCGTATTTGACTTCGTTGCGGCTAGCTACCCGAGTGCAGGAACTGCACTGCCGCGCAACTTCCCACGGCGGCCCATCAGGAGCCCGAAATCATCCGCAGCGACTCATGACAGGCCTCGACCTGGGCGTTTTTCCTGAATTTGGGCGGCCTATAGCCCCAAAACGTGCGATTTGAGCATCACCGGGCATGCCCACCCACGCAGGCTGCCTCGGCGATCAATGGCCGGCCCCTTCCATCTTTCGGGTCCTCGACGCGCAAATTCGTTGCAACCGTCGCAATTGCTACCCGTGGGCATTTTCCTGCATCTCCGATCGTAAGCGTTACGCAGGAAAAGGGCCCTCGCTCCGCATGCCATGTTCGCCAACGTAGAGTTGTGTGTCCAATTCCGGCTTGATTGGAGGGATGAAAAATGGTGCGCGCATCCTGGCTGCTGGCCTTGATGGTATTGCTGAGCTGCTGCGATCCGGCATGGGCCGCTTCAGGTCCAGCCTTGGGTTCTGCGAACGGGATTACGCCGAACCAGGTCGTTGTCGAAACGCTCCCTGCCGGAGCGGCCGAACGCGTCGAATCGACGCCCCGCGACGCTTCGCCAATGCAAGCCGCTGACTCATGGCGCTATCGTTGGCACGAAGGACGTTGGTGGTATTTCCAGAATGACAAACGCTGGGCCTACTGGGATGGCCAGGCATGGCGCGATGTTGCCTCGGCCCCAGCGCCTGCGTTTCTTGCCTTGCAAGGTAACGCCGCCGTCGGCCCGAATTCGCATGGCGTTGTCCAGCGCCGCGTCCCGCCGCCCTTTCGCCCGCTACCGCGTCGTGAGGGCGAATCGGATGGGCGGTACATGGGCCGGCTGTGCGCTGGAATTCGCCCTACGCCAATGGCTTCCTGCAATTCAGCGGTCCGCCATCAGGCTACTACGGCTACGGATTTGGCTATGGCTCAATGAATCCCTATGCCGGCTACCGCCCCTGGTAGAGCGATGGGGGAGTGGAAAAGAGTCGATGCCGCATTCGTGCGGCGAGCGCACGCGAATGTTCCTCGACGAAATGCAAGCTCGCTCTGCCATCATCGTGGCCGCGTGCTGCTTCTGGCCGCTGTTACTCGCCTCCCCTCATACATTTCGTAGCCGCCCTGGGCTACAATCCCGGAAGGTGCTCGGAGAGCGCGGCCTAAAGCCGATGCACTGGCATTCCGCCGGCTCCCCGAGGCACGAATCATCGAATTAGACGCGGAAACTGTGGAGCGACGTCGCAGGCTGATTCAGTAGCCTACCCACAAATAGGAAGGGTTCTCATAGACGAACATTTGAGGAAAATGTATGAGCAGCGATTTGAAAATGCGATGCGGCTGGCGAGTTGGTGCCACGCCGTCGATCGAGAGCCGACTCAGCCAGATGCTCGTTTCGCAACTGACTCGTCGAGTCTCAGTGGGCGGTAATTCGTCCTCGAACGGCGACGACGGGTAGCTCGCAGCTAATCGTCAGGGGAGCGTTATTTGTGCTTCGATCTCCGTCGACATAATTCTGCGGATCCCCATGACGGGCGGAAGATGAATACTTCGAATGACTCGCACCACGACAGAACTGGATGCCTCGGCCACTCGTTCTGGATAACAAAGATTAGCAAGCGCACCGTGAACAAAGTCGCTATGAAACCCTCACCGATCCCGGCCGTCGTCCTGGCGCTGCTCTGCCTTTTTGTCCCGGCTTGCAATACGCACAAGGCGGTGCAACAGGAAGAGGCCCAGAGAATCGTTGTCGGCACGCCTGAGTCCGAGCCGGTTACGCTCGATCGGGAGTTCGTCTGCCAGTTCCACTCGCGGCGTCGCGTCGAGATTCGCGCGTCGCAACGATGGTATCTCCAGACGGTGCGAATCCAGGCGGGACAGCAGGTCAAGGCGGGAGACGTAATGCTCAAAGTCGGCCAGACCAACGCACCGTTGGCCACCGAATCGGACGTGACCGAGGTGAAAGCCCCTTTTGACGGCATCATCGACAGCCTGCCCGAACAGCAGGGGAGTTCCGTGGAGAGGGGAACACTCCTCATTATCTTGTCCGATAACAACGTGATGCGAGGTGACACGACGGCCATTTCATCAGCTACGAACGGCCTTTTCGTCTGCCGCACGACCTGCCGCGCGTCCATTTCCATCCGGTGGGAATCAATGCCTACGGGCTGTTCAAGTATCCCGACTACACCTTGCCCCTCTCGGTGAAGATGGCCGAGGTCAGCCGCGACTGCCGGCTCGACCTGCTACACGTCCATTATGCCGTGCCCCATGCAACGGCCGCCGTGCTGGCGCGGTTGATGCTGCCGCCCGAGCTGAGGCCGAAGATCGTCACCACCTTGCACGGCACCGACACCACGTTGCTGGGCCGCGACCCAGGCTACGGGCCCGCGATCCGCCACGCTCTGGAGTCCTCCGATGCGGTCACGGTCGTATCCGAGTACCTCCGCGATGAGACCCGGCGCGTGCTCAATGTCGCTCGGCCCATCGACGTGGTACACAACTTCTTCGAGCCCAAGCCCCCGCACTCGACCCGCGACGAAGTACGGCAGGAGCTGGGTGTCACTGACGAGGTGGTCGTATTGCACAGCTCAAACCTTCGCCCCGTGAAGCGGATCGACCTGCTGCTGGAGGCTGTTGCTCGGGTACGCCCGCGCGAGTCGTTCCGCCTGTTGATCCTCGCTGGTGAAGATTTCGCACCGTTCGCCGCCGATATTCACCGCTTGGGCCTCGAAGGCCGGGTGATCGTGCTTGAGCGGGTCCTCGACATCGAGGATTACCTGCAAGCCGCCGACATGGGCTTGTTCGCTTCCGATTCCGAGAGCTTCTGCCTGGGCATCCTCGAAGCGATGTGCTTCGACTGTCCCAGCGTCGCAACGCGCATGGGCGGTATCCCCGAGGTCGTGGAAGACGGGATATCGGGAGTTCTCGTCGCCCCCGGAGATCCTTTCGCCCTCGCCCGAGCCGTCGAGACCCTCGTCTCCAATCCGGCGCACCGCAAGGCCTTGGGCGCGGCCGCACTCCTGAGAGCACGCTCGCTGTTCTCGGCCGCAGTCATCGTCCCCCGCTATGAGGCGATCTACCGTCGAGTCTGCGCCACTGGTGCAAATCAGATATGAAGAATTCGGAGAACAAAGCTGATTCAGTGCGTTGCTGTAGCGACCGATGCCGGATAAAGGCAAACGCTGTCCACGCTAATCCCGCCGAAACTGATCAGGCTGCCCAGGCGAATGATGGACCTGCTCGGATACTGGCGATGGATCTCGAGGGCGGCTTGTGCCAATGGATCGCTGGTGCCGATAAGCTTGACCTGGAAAGGGTCGAAGTCAGCTCTGTCGAGTTCTTCAGCCAGACGCAAAACCTGTCCATACGCCTCGCGGCGATTCGCGTCGTTGATTTGATCGGACGCGATGTAAAGGTACCAGTGCCCTTCTTCGCTATCCTTGACCCACATTGCGGCGTTGACTGGTACGTATCGGTCCAATCGACGGATTAGTTCCGCGCCCGCCTCGATCTGCTCACTCACCAGTTGACTTTGATCCATCTGAGCACTCCGTTAACAGGGTCTGTGATGGCTTCAAAAAGCTGTCGGGCTTGAGCCTCTGTCTTTTGTAGGTAGCGTGCCGTCTCGCTCCAGTCCTTGACGGATTGCCAGTTGATACCCAATGTGGGATTCGCGGCAGCCATGGCATCGAGTTGGAGTCGCGTCTTGAGACCAGCCAGGTCAAGTAAGTCAGAAAGGTTATGTGTGTGGGCTTTCTGTACAGCAGCCTTGTCCGGAAAGTCGTGTAAGTTCGTCCCCTTGGCGATACATGCCTTCAGACGCATTCGACTGCGTAGCTTGAAATATAGTACGCACCTGACCATCTTCCTGTGTCGAGAAGCGTTTCAGCGTCGAGCACCCGATCATCGGCAAGCTGTTGGAAGTCCGACCTATTCAAAGCGATAGTCCAAACGGAAGTAAATCTTGATGTACTCTTGAAACGTCTGTCTCACTATGGTCGTCCACATCGCTATATCGGTCATTTTGCCAGAGAGCCGAACTAATTCAAGTTCTGGCTACTTGATAGATCATTCAGAGGCTGAGGTCTCCTCTACACGGCTTTCCGCGTATATTCTGGTAATCCAATCCGTAGTAGTCTCTCTCGGGAGCATCAGCATGCTTTTCGGTGTCACCATTATAGGTCTAATCGCCATC
>CAVQAC010000007.1:0-105984 GCA_963710365.1 uncultured Planctomycetales bacterium | reverse complement strand
CATCACTTGCTTCTACGCCGCGCCGGTTTGTTCGCCCTCGCGATCGGCGCTGATGACCGGCTGCTATCCGAAGCGGGTGTTGCCCATCCCGAGCGTGCTGTTCCCGTCGGCTGCGGTCGGGCTGAACCCGACAGAACACACCATTGCTGAATTGCTTCGGGATGCCGGCTATAAGACCGGTTGTATTGGCAAATGGCATCTTGGCGATCAGCCTGAGTTTTTGCCGACGCGGCAGGGATTCGATTACTACCTGGGCATTCCCTATTCGAACGACATGGGCCCCGCCGGGGAAGGATCGAAAAGCAATCTAGGCGATCCCCTTCCCGAGCAAAAGGCGATGGCCGGCAAGGGCGTTGACCCTAAGATCTTCGGGGGCGACGAAACGGGGCTTAAGGGCGCAAGCCAGCCGCCGCTCCCACTGCTGGAAAACGAAACGGTGATTACCCGTGTCGGACCAGAAGAGCAGCAAGGGATCGTCGAGCGCTACACTCAAGCGGCGGTCAAATTCATCCGCACCCACCAAGGCGATCCGTTTTTTCTCTACCTTCCGCACAACGCTGTTCACTTTCCGCTCTACCCAGGCAAGGCGTTCCGGAACCAATCCAACAACGGATTGTATGGAGACTGGATTGAAGAGGTCGATGCGAGTGTTGGTCAAATCCTTGCCGTCGTACGCGATTTGAAGCTTGAAGACCGGACCTTTATTCTTTTCACGTCCGACAATGGCGGCACGCCCCGCGCAGTGAATGCGCCGCTGCGTGGTTTTAAGGGAAGCACATGGGAAGGCGGCATGCGCGTGCCGACGGTGGCCTGGTGGCCAGGTAAGATCCCCGCGGGATCCTCCACGCACGAAGTGACGGGAATGATGGACGTGCTGCCAACACTGGTGAAACTCGCCGGTGGAATTGTACCCATAGATCGTCTGCTCGACGGCGCGGATATCTGGCCGTTGCTTTCCGGCGAACGGGGCGCCAAGTCGCCGCACGACGTCTTCTTTTACTTCCGCGGTTTGAAGCTCGAAGCCGTTCGTTCGGTGCGTGGAAGCTGCACTTGGCGAAAGGCGAGCTCTACGATCTGGAAACAGACCTCGGCGAAGCTTCGAATGTCGCCGAAGCGCACGCAGACGTCGTGCGCAAACTTCGGAACATTGCGGAGCAAATGGACGACGACCTCGGGCGGGACGGCGTCGGCCCCGGTTGCCGCCCGCTGGGTAGGGTTGCCCATCCACTGCCGCTAATCGACAATGCTGGAAAAAGCCGCAACGGTTTTGAGGCCAATTAGGCAGCCACGGCTCACTCTACCTCATGGTAATGCGTCCACTGAAACGAACATGATGATGTCAATCTACGGAATGTTGTCGGCACTCGTCGACGGAAAAGCAAATCGGTGTTGAAGCAAGCAAATCTCCTGTTCTGTGCTCTTTCACTTCTCGACGCGGGTGCCGCCCACGTTGTCGCCGCAGGTCAGCCGAACATTCTCGTCATCGTCGCCGACGACCTCGGCTACGGCGAGCCTGGCTGCTACGGCGGCAAAGACATTCCGACGCCGCACATCGACTCGCTCGCCAACAACGGCGTGCGATTCAGCAGTGCTTACGTCACGGCGCCGTTCTGCGCGGCTTCCCGAGCGGCTTTGCTCACGGGGCGTTATCAAACGCGTTTCGGTTTTGAGTTCAATCCCATCGGTGCGCAGAATGCCGATCCGGCCATCGGCCTTCCCACAAGCGAGCGCACACTGGCCGAAATTCTCGGCGAGAGTGGCTATGCCACGGCGCTCGTCGGCAAATGGCATCTCGGCGGCAGCGCGAACTTTCATCCACAACGGCGCGGCTTTGATGAGTTCTTCGGCTTCCTGCACGAAGGCCACTACTACGTCCCGCCCCCGTGGGCCGGGCATGTCACCTGGCTGCGACGTAAAGCCCTTCCCGACGGATCGCAAGGCCGCTGGGCTTCTCCGGACGGCCGCATACTGTGGAGCACGCACATGGGTTCCGTCGAACCGGCCTACGATGCCGATAATCCGCTGCTCCGCAGCAGTCAGCCCGTCGACGAGCGGTCCAATCTCACCGAGGCGTTCACGCGCGAGGCTGAGGACTTCATTGCGCGGCACAAATCGCAGCCATTCTTTCTTTACCTCGCGTATAATAGTCCGCACAGCCCCATGCAAGGTGCAGACGCCTATCTGGCGAAGTTTGCCCACATTTCCGACATCCAGCGTCGCATCTTCGCCGCGATGGTTGCGCAGCTTGACTTCGGCGTGGGCCGCATCCTCGCCCGCCTCCGCACCGAAGGCTTGGAGCACCGCACCTTAATCGTCTTCCTCAGCGACAACGGCGGCCCGACGCGCGAGCTGACTTCCAGCAACCGGCCGTTCCGCGGCGAAAAAGGTGCGCTGCTCGAAGGCGGCATCCGAATTCCAATGCTGCTGCAGTGGAAAGGTCACGTTCCAGCGGGTCGCATCGAACCTCGCATGGTTAGTTCACTCGATGTGGTCCCCACGGCCCTCGCCGCAGCGGGTGTGAATCTCCCTGCAAAACTCGACGGCGTGGACATGCTGCCTCACCTCGCGGCGGCCGGCGAAATGCCGATTCAGGCGCGGCATTACTGGCGCGTCGGTCAGCAGGCCGCGCTGCGCGAAGGAGATTGGAAGATCTATCGCGAGCGCCGCGAGAAGCCCTGGGAGCTTTATCATCTGTCTGCGGATCCCGCCGAGGAGCGAGACCTCTCCGCCCAAGAGCCCGCCCGGGTTGCTGCGCTCGACGCCATATGGCAAACGTTCAATTCCGAGATGGTCGCCCCGCGGTGGGGCGGTCCGGCTCGTCCAGCAAAACAAAGGCAGTCCTCTCCATGAGACCGACGGCGTCCGCACTCTTCATTTTGTTGCTACTGCCGGCTGCGATTACTTCGCCGCCGGTGTTTGCCGCTACGGACTCGCCACGCCCCAACGTCGTCCTGATCCTCGCGGACGACTTGGGTTGGAAGGATCTGAGCTGTTATGGCAGCACGTTCCATAAAACTCCGAACATCGACGCGCTGGCGCGGCGAGGGATGCTGTTCACACAAGCCTATTCCGCCAGCCCGCTCTGCTCGCCCACGCGTTCCAGCATTCTCACCGGCCTTTATCCGGCCCGCATCGGCATCACAAACCCATCGTGCCATGTTAAAGAAGAGATCTTCGAGGAGAAGCTCGCGGACGGCGCTCCCCCGACGATCAAAGTCTTGCAGGCCATCAGCGCTACCCGGCTCAAGCTGGAATATTACACGCTGGCCGAGGCTTTGAAGGATGCCGGGTATCGCACGGGCCATTTCGGCAAATGGCATCTCGGCCTGGAGCCCTACGATCCGCTGCATCAGGGATTCGACGTCGACTTTCCGCACTGGTCTGGCCCTGGCCCGGCGGGGAGTTACGTCGCGCCGTGGAGATTCCCACCGGAGTTGCTCCAGGGAGAACCGGGCGAACATATCGAGGATCGTGTTTCCGGCGAGGTGGTAAAGTTCATCCGCGCCAACAAGGATCGGCCATTCTATGTGAATTATTGGTGCTTCTCCGTGCATAGCCCCTGGGGAGGCAAGAAAGAGCTCATCGAAAAGTACCGGCCAGCAGTCGATCCTAAGAACCCCCAGCGTAACCCGGTCTATGCGGCGATGGTTCAGAGCATGGACGATGCCGTCGGCCGGGTGGTGCAGACGGTCGACGAACTCGGCCTGGCCGAACGCACGATTTTCGTATTCACCTCGGACAATGGCGGCGTGGACTGGCACGATGACAAAATGAAATCGCAAGCCGGCATGGACGACCCGCCTTCGAGCAACTTGCCGCTCCGCTCCGGCAAGGCCAGCTTGTACGAAGGGGGCACCCGCGAGCCGTGCATCGTGGTTTGGCCTGGCGTGACCAAGTCCGCCTCCAAAAGCGGCGCCATCGTGCAGAGCACCGATTTGTACCCAACGCTGCTGGGAATGTGCGGGCTTCAGCCGAAGTCGGATCTGAAACTGGACGGCGTCAGCTTCGTTCCGGCCTTGAAGGGCGCGAAGGCCGCGCGAGAGACGCTCTTCTGCCACTTCCCACATTTGAACGGCAATCCGGGAGACGATTCGAAACCGGGAGCTTACGTGCGCCATGGAGATTGGAAGCTCATCCGCCGTTTCTGCGGGAACGAAAACCAGACGGATAAGTTCGAGCTGTTCAATCTGCCCGACGATCCGGGCGAGACGAACAACCTTGCGCAAGCAATGCCGGATAAGGTGTATGAGCTCAATCGCCTCCTGGATGGATTCTTGCAAGATACGCGCGCCGTGGTGCCGAAGCCGAATCCCGCGTATGTGCGCGGATCGCTGGTCCGCTGGCGCGGAGGCGAACCTGGAAGTCCGTGACGCCAAGGCGATCGTTGAGAGCACCAGCAATCGGCCCACACTCCAGCTTCTGCGAACCACCAGGCAAACAGGTCGATTGGTGTTGAAATTTCGCATGCGCGCGACTCAAGGCAATGGCGGCCTCGTGCTCTGGGGCACCGACAAGGAGCCAGGCTTTTCTGCCGAGCGACGCATGCAATTCAAGGCGATACACGACGGCCAGTGGCACGAGTACGAGGTGCCGTTCACCCCGGCCTCGCCGTTGCGTCAACTGCGCATTGATGGCAGCCTGAAACCGACGACACTCGAATTCGAGTGGATTCGCCTGTGCCGAGAAGACGGTACGGTCATCCAATCCTGGGATTTCGCATCCGCGGAAGAAATCCGGGCAGCCCAATGAAGAGGGCAACGCGCGCCGAGGCCGAGTGCGCGTCCTGTTTCTCTCGACTTACGAGGCGAAGTACCCCAAGGTCGCGAAGTGCTTGCAGAAGGAACGCGGAGTGCTGCTGACCTTTTATGACTTCCCGGCCGAACATTGGATTCATCTGCGGACTTCGAACCCCTTCGAATCGGCTTTCGCCATTAGCCGCACGAGGGTAGCCAGCGCCAGTGCGGCTAAGGTCCAGCCAACCTCTGCAAGGCCAAGGGCGGGCGATTTCCAAGTTCGCAGGACGGCGGGCCACGGCGAGGTTTCTGTCCCTGTAGAATCCGATGATGGGTCCGTGTGGATCGGGTACGCGGCTGCTTGCCGCATGAACTTCCGCCTGTTTCGCGGATTCGCGAATCGGAAGTTGCTTCGGAAGCCGCCTGCTTGTCGCCATGCGTGCCGCGACGAGGTTCGCTTCGGTTGTTCAGCGGTCGCGACGATCGAGAGCACTTAGGTGCTGGCGGTCGACTGCGTCATGCACCGAGCAGGACCAGATAGGTTGCCATGACCGAACCCATGATTCCCAAAAAGATGGCCACAATGATACTTAGAGACCAACGAGGGGCGCGGTACGGAAGTCGCCGTTCCAGACGCTGCAGGAATCCGAAATGCTCCCAGGCGGCAAGTAAACTGACGACCACGCCGACCAACACTAGCGTGGTTCCGATCCACAAGGAAAAGCTCGTGTGCGGAGGATGCGGCAAATTCCCGGCGGCGGCGATTTCTCGGAGAAAGAAACCAAAGCGGGCCACCACAAATCCGAATCCCATCAAGGCCAGGCCGGTCCTGACCCAGGCTAGCAGCGTTCGCTCGCCAGCCAAGCGAGTTCTAGGATCCTCGGGTGTCGCAGAATCGTCGTTCATATCGCTCATCTACTGAATGCGTAACGAAAGCAATCCGAGCAAGAGGGAGGCCCACGGTACAGGCCGACATCATGCCTCTGCATTGGCCATTAATCACCAGATTTGTGGTCGCTGCTCGATTCGGATTTGCTGCCGGAACCGTCGTGTTTTGCGTTCTTTTTAATACTTACCCGCTGGCCGTCAGTAAGATCGGCGAGATTGCCAGTAATCACCTCCTCGTCCCCTGAAAAGGGCCTCCATTCGCCTTTGACCAATTTCTTGTTGACTTCGGTCCATTCGCCGTCGCTCAGGCCGGCCTGTACCGGCGTCTTCACGGCCATGTCGTCCTGCTCCAGAAGAAAACAGCAATTCTGGTTGCCGAGTTCCGTAATTGCATCTGCCGGCACGGCGTGAACGTGCGGTCGCTGGATAACTATCTTTGCGTAGGCGTACATGCCCGGCAGGAGCCTGGCGTCGGTATTCGGCAAATCGATTTCGGCGCGCAGGGAGCGAGTCCGCGTATTGAGCGACCAGGATGTCCGCGTGACGGCAGCTTTTATATCCGCATCTTCTAACGCTTCAACGAGCACGTGTGCGGCGCGCCACGGGCGACATAGTTGGCGTCGATCTCAGGTACATCGACAAAAACGCGAACCAGGTCCGTCCGAGCAACGACGTAAATGGGCTCGCCCTGTCCTTTCGATTGGCCAATGTCTTCGGTCGAAGCGGATCGATCACCGCCGACGGGTTGCACAAAGTCACCGGTGTTCGCGCTCCGTGCCACGACGATGCCGTCGTAAGGCGCCGTAACCTTCAAATAACTGACCAAAGCGGCGTACCGATTCTCGACGGCATCTGCGACCTTGGCTCTCGCGCGAGCCGCATCAATATCAATCCGCGCTTTGGCGAGGTCTGCCTGACGTTCCATTTCGACGGACTCGGCGGCAACGACGGCGGCCCGCGCGGCGTCTCGCTGTGAAATATTCGATTTAAGCTGCTTTTGTGATTCGTCAAGAACCTGCTTGTCGATTACCCGCTGCGATACGAGACTCGTAAGGCGGGTTACTTCGGATTCCCATCGCTCCACGGCGCTCTGGTATTGCCCCACATTTGCCTTGGCTCGCTGAACTTCTGCTTCGGCAACGTTCAACCTCTTCGCCACCACCTTAGCTTGTTCCTCGGCGACTTTGATTAATACCTTGTCTTGCGCCACCTCGGCTATTTTTTGCTGGTACTCAGCATCAAGTTCGGGGACGAAAAGCTCGGTCATCACCTGATCTTTGGAGATCCGGTCGCCGATGTCGACGTTCCAGCGCTTGATGTAGCCGGCAACCTTCGGATAGATCGATGTCTGTTCGTAGGCGTTGATAAAGGCCGGCTGGCCGACCGCGCGCTCGATGGTCCGCCATGTTAACTTGGATACCTGCACCTGCGGCCTGGCATTCGGCGCCGGCGCCGCCGGCGGGCGCTTCTCACACCCCGCGGTCAGCGTAACTGCCCCGAGACAGCCTGAAATCAAGAGTACTACGGATTTGGCAACGCTCAGGTGCATTAACGATCTCCCCCAGAATTCGGATCCTCGTTGCGATGCGCTTGCTCGTCGTCGCCCTCCTGCCTCTTGCTGTCTGCCTGGTCAAAATGCGGGCTGTCAGGGTCGTCGGGGTGCAGCGAAGGCGAAACGTATTTGCGCTGGCCCATGATGATGGTGAAGAGAGGTGGAATAACCAAGAGCGTGCCGAATGTCGAGACGAGCAGGCCCCCGATGACAGCCCGTCCCAGCGGAGCTTCCATCTGGCTTCCGGCTTCCAACGCTAAGGACATTGGAATCATACCTACGATCATCGCGGAGGCCGTCATCAAAATCGGCCGTAGTCGCTCGATGGCGCCTCCGCCGCCGCCTCCGACACGGGCCGACCTTGTTCCCAATCACGAGCAGTAAAAGTGACCAACATCACCGAATTGGAGACGGACACGCCGATACACATGATCGTGCCCATGAACGATTCGATATTCAGTGTCGTGCCAGTGAGGTAAAGCATGACAGCCACGCCGCTGAGTACACCCGGCACGGCGCCGATCGAGATTAAAGCTGAACGCCAGGACTGAAAATACGCGGTCAGCAAAATGAGGATAATCAAAACGGCCACGGCGAGACCAATGGCCAACGATTCGAACATCTCGTCCATCGGCGATACCTGGCCTCGCAATTTCACGTCGACGCCGCGCGGTGGTTTTCCGGCCTTCCTCAAGGCTTGCTTAACCTGCTTTGCAGCCCGGCCGAGATCCTCCCCCTCGACGTTCGCGGTAATGCTAAGGTAACGCTGCATGGAGGTACGATCGTATTCGCCCGGCATAAATCCTTTACCGACGCGTGCCACGTCCCGGACCATCAGATTGAGTTCGCGCGTGACCTGCGTAAGAGGGATAGTCTCGACTTTGGCAGCGGAATCCATGCGCTGAGTCGGCACCTCCACCTGCACCTGGTAGCTGACGCCGGACTTGGAGTCTTGCCAGTAATTGCGGACGAGCATGCGGCTGGATGACGTGGCAGCCAGTAGTGACCGAGCAACGTTGTCGGCCGTGACGCCGCTCAGACCAGCCTTTTGACGGTCGATCGTAACAGGCACGCTGGGATAGTCCAACGACTGCTGAATTTGTAAATCGCGCAGTGCAGTGATTTTGCTCATTTCTGCCTTGACGCGTTGGGCATACTCCCGCGACTGGTCGAGATCGGGACTGGAAATCACGATCTCAATCGGGGCTGGCGATCCGAAACTCATCACTTCGCTGACAACATCGCCAGGTTCAAACCCGAATACCATGAGCTTGGCGCGAGATTCGGCTTGCTCGGCCGTCAAGCCTTCTCGCTGGAGCAGCTTCGCGAACCAAGGGATAAGACGCTCGGGCAGGATCTTTCGCAGCTTCTCACGCAATTCGTCCAGGTGAACGGCCCCCTGGCGTAATTGCACGCGCATTTGTCCATCGTCGGGACCGCGCATGAATAAGAGCATATTGTTCAGCCCGTAGTTTGGCGCCTGCTGGCCGGCGAATCCCATCGAGATGAGCACATTGTCGGGATGGACCTGCTCGGAGATCTCTTCCAGACATCGCACCCATAGTTGCGCGTAAGTTCGAAGTTCGTGCCCGGCGGTGCGCGGAAACGGAGCACGAATTCGCCCGAATCGATCTGCGGAAAGAGTTCCGTGCCAAGTTCAAGTCCTACTACGCCGAGAACAATCGCACAGGTAACGGCATAGGCGGGTACTACCACCCAGCGCCACGCGACCGAGGCCGTGACAAGGCGTCGGAAAACCTCTTGGACCCGGCCGAAAAAGCCTTGCTCTTCGTGAGCCGATTTGCCGTTGATATCTTCGTGGGAGTAGTCTTCGTCCGAGGGTTCGTTGTGTTCCCCCTCCTTATCGTGTTGTTCTTCGTGCTTTTTCGTCTCGCGATGGGCATGCTCACCGCCGTGATCATGTTGCTCTTGCGGCTTTTCTTCGGCGCCACGGTCTGGCGCCGCGGCCGCTTTGCCGAGTCCGCTACTCTGGTTCGGCCGAGCGTGCTCGACTTGGGTACTCTTATCGCCGTCATCTTGCGGCGGATGCTCGCCCTTTTGAGCGGTTTGGGCGTTGCGCTGGGCATGTTTCTTATCCGCTGCTTTTCCACTCTCGTGCGGCTTAAGCAGCCACACGGACAGCACCGGTACGAGCATGCTGGAAAGCAGGTAGGAAGTAATCATCGCAAAACCCACAGCCAGCGAGAGCGGTACGAACAACGACCGCACCGGTTCAGCCATGATAAACGCGGGAATGAATACCGAAAGAATGCAGAGCATGGCAAGTAAGCGCGGAACTGCCGTCTCAGCGCTACCGCGCTCCACCGCGCGTGAACGAGGAGGTGTGCGTCATCTGGACGTGGATGTTCTCAATCGACACGGTCGCCTCGTCCACGAGCATGCCGATCGCTAGCGCGAGACCGCCGAGTGTCATAATGTTGATGGTGTTGCCCGTGATCCAAAGCATTAGCACCGAGCCCAGCAATGCCATCGGGATATTGAAAACCACGACCAGCATGCTGCGCCAGTCGTGCAGGAACAACAGAATGGTCAAGCCCGTCAGAGTCGCACCAATGAATCCCTCGGTCGCAACGCTCCTGATGGATTCCTTCACCGTCGGAGACTCATCGAACTCATACCGGATCTCGATCGACTCCGGCAGCACGTTCCTGAAGGCAGGCATCGACGCATTGATCTCATTCACCACCGCCAGGGTCGAAGCCGTATTTTTCTTCACGACCGGGACATAAACGGAACGACGCCCGTCCACCAACGCGTAGCCAAAATTGAGATCGGTTGAATCTTCGATCGTTGCCACGTCCCGGATGTACACGTTCCGGCCGGTGCGAACGGGGATCGTGCCCATGTCCTGGATGTCCACGATCATCGAATTGAGTGGCACCAGCGGCATTTGATCCCGGATGTACAGGTTCCCGGCCGGCGTAATGACGTTGCCCTGGGAAAGAGCCAGCACGACGTCCTCCGGCGTGAAGTTGTAGGCCCGCAATCGATCAGGATCGACCTTAATCACGATCGATCGGACGTTGGATCCGAAGGGAGCTGTGCCAACCGTCCCGGGCACATTCGCTTGTAGCAGCGGACGAACGCGCTGTTGGGCCAGGTCGGCCATCGTGCCCATGGACTCGGATCTACTCGTCAGCACCAGGTAGCCGACGGGAAAGCTACCCGCGTCCATGCGCATTATTTGGGGAGGCAAAACCCCGGGCGGCATGCTCGCTTGTGCCCGGTTAGCCTGGCCGACCACTTCGGCCATGGCCTGCGACATGTCCGTGCCTGGATAGAAGGATAGCTTGATGAGCGCGATCTGCTGGATGCTCTTGGACTCGACATTCTTGACGCCGTCCACGTACTGAAAGTTCAGCTCGAACTGGTTGACGATTAAGCCCTCCATCTGGGCAGGGCTCATGCCATTGAAGTTCTGGATGACATAAATCTCGGGTAGATCGAACGGAGGAAAAATATCGACGCGCATGCGGTCGATGGCTAGCAGCCCGCCGCCAATCAGCGCGACGACCAGCATCATCATGGTGATTGGATGCTGAAGCGAAAATGCAACGAGTTTCACAGACTTCCCCTGTTAGTTAGCGAATGGCCCAAATGCATCCGCGTCGCGGGCGCCAAGGTCGTCCCGTGCCGTAGTACCATATCAAGCAATGCTGGTGCAATCCGCCACCGAATCGCGACGTCGGAGTGCTCGTAGCCCTGAGTAAAAAACGCCCCCTGTAATCGGAAACGGTGAGTGGGGTTGTTCCAGCTATGGCAGCTGAAATGAGAGTTTTGGATGAAATGAAAAGTCTGCGTTAAACATATGCGCCTAGGAAAGCGTTTTAACGGCTTATTCCGGACCTGTCGATTGAAATGAGAAGGGCCCCTAGCGGCCTGAAAAAAAATGCGCCCGCTTGAATGCTCTCTTTATGCAAGCCCATTGCTGTCAAAAACTTGCGTTGCAGGCGATGATTCTGTTAAGCATCGCGACGGCATTCCCAATGAGGGGGGCAACCGGCGCACCGACCGGGGAACCGGTCCCTGCCCCGCCTGCGGATTTCGCGCCACGCAGTTATGCACCACGTCCCATACTGCAGGGCCCGATCGTCTCCGACTATTCCGCAGTCGTGCGGCTGCCCTCCACCGAGCCAGAAGAGGGCCAACTGTCCTTGCCGATCAATTTGGCGACAGCACTCCGTTTATCGGACGCTCGGCCGATTGTCATTGCGGCTGCGCAGGCGAGCGTTCAGGTTGCAATCGCCCGGTTAGACCAGGCCAAAGTCATGTGGCTGCCGAATCTTTATATGGGCGGAAGCTACTACCGCCATGACGGCGGCAATCAGGGCGTTTCCGGAACATTCTACAACAATAGCAAGAACCAACTCATGATCGGCGCCGGTCCGGTCGTTGAAATTGCCACCACGGATGCGATCTTCACGCCGCTGGCCGCCCGGCAAGCATTGCTATCCCGCAACCTGGACCTGCAGTCGGCGCAGAACGATGCGCTACTGAATGTGGCAGAAGCCTACTTCCGAGTACAGCAAGCGCGCGGCCGTTTGGCCGGTTACCAGGATATCGTGGACAAAGGCAAACAATTGGACACAACAGTGCATGCGCTTGCGGAAGGGCTGGTGTCGCCCGATGAAGTTAATCGGGTACGCACGACCCTTGCGAGCCTTGAGCAATCATTAGCCATTGCTCGAGGGGATTGGGGCGTGTCCAGCGCCGACCTAACCCGGGTTTTGCGCTTAGATCCCACCGCGATCGTAATGCCGAACGAACCGCCGCACTTGCAGATCACACTGATCTCAACCGACGAGCCTCCGGGCGAGCTCATTCCGATCGCATTGACCGGTCGGCCGGAGCTGGCCTCACAGCAGGCCCTGGTGCGGGTGACTCTGGTGCGTATGCGGCAAGAGCGCATGCGGCCCCTGCTGCCGAGCATTCTCGTTTTAGGTGATGCCGTCCCGACCGCGCCTGGGGGGTATCTCATGGGCGGCTTTTTTCAGTCCAATGTCAACGGTCAATCCAGCTCGACATCAGCCCGCAATGATGTTTCCGTGGAACTGCTATGGGCGCTCAATAACATGGGGTTGGGCAATCGAGCGCTCGTGCGAGAACGCCAGGCCGAGCAACAACAGGCACTGTTCGAGTTTTATCGAATTCAAGACATGGTAGCCGCAGAAGTCGTCCGAGCTCACGCTGAGCTTGTCGCGGCGGCAGTCCGTGTAAAACAATCCGAAGCAGGCGTCCAGCAGGCTCAAATATCGTACACCGGTAATGTCAAGGGACTCAGCGAGACGACGCGCTTCGCGGACATTCTTGTGCTCGTCAACCGACCCCAGGAGGTCGTAGCGGCCCTGCAGCAACTCGGCCAGGCATACGATAACTACTTCACATCCGTCAACGACTATAATCGCGCACAATTCCGACTCTACCGGGCTCTGGGCTATCCGGCCAACATTTTGGCCTATCAGCGATCGCCGGGTGAAATTCAACCAGTGAACACGAGCCGGCCGGCGATGATGGCGCCCGTCTGCGTTCCTCGGCCTGGAGGGAACCGTCGTTAATCCAGCGATACAACGCCCAATGAATTCCGGCAAAGGACTGCAAGTAACCTTCGGGTGATCGCCGCGCCGGTACGGTAGCGGATGAACCCATCAACCTGCAATTCGTGGGCGAGTTGGCTTTGGGCATGGTGCCGGAAGTAGTTCTCCAGATGCGGCGTGGCCGAGCGATACCGGGTGATGGTGCTGACCGAGGAACGTAGCGTGTACTCGTGGTGATCGAGAGACTGCGGGCGCAGCTCTGCCACGCTGATCGGGCGGAAGGAAAAGAAGGTCGTCATGCCCGAGGTGAGCTGGGCATTGACCTGGGCAGCCGCGGCAGCCGCTTCCGCCTGCTTGCCGCTGACGCGGCGGCGGACGGGTTTTCGCCCGTCCCGGTAATAAATCCACCATCCGCCGTGATGGTAGTAGTACGAGACCTGGCCGACCCGTTTCCGGGGCGGCCGGCGCTTGCAAGCGCGGCCCATCGCGGGATCTCCCATGCACGGTTTATGCACCAATTATGCATCCGGAGGCCCTTTTTTCGGGCGCATAGAAATTCCAAGGATTAAAAGCTTGCATGAAGCGGTCTATGACGCAGGCGAACGATTAGCTCAATCCCTGAAGGAAACTCCGTATGAGGCCGGGTTGCTAAACGCCGGCTGCGGTCGCGATAATATATATTGCAGGTAGGGTACGCTTGGGACGGAGAATCGTGAATTTGTCCGTTCTCCGTCGACTGGCTGCGGCATCAAAAGCGTTTGGGCTACCAAGCCCTGTCCCGAGCGAACTCGCGTGAACACGGCCAATGAAAAGTAAGACTTCCTTATACCTGGTAGTCGTATTGCTAGTCTCCCCAGCGCTTCGGGCGCGGAAATCATTGCTCATCGCGGAGCCTCGTACGCTGGCCCTGAAAATACTTTGGCAGCATTCAATCTCGCTTGGAAAGAAGAAGCCGACGCCGTCGAACTCGATATTTATCTGACCAAAGACGGCAAGATCGTTGCTATCCACGACAAAACGACCAAGCGGACAGCCGGCGTTGCGCTCAATGTTGCCGACAGCACTCTTGCCGAACTCCAGCAATTGGATGCAGGCACGTGGAAAAACGCCGCGTGGAAAGGGGAGCAGATCCCCTCGCTTGAACAAGCGATTGCTACGAAGCCCGTCGAAAAGCGGATTTTCATCGAAATTAAATGCGGTCCGGAAGTATTGCCCGAGTTAGGTCGCGTGATCAAGGAATCCGGCCGGCCGGCAACCGAACTTGTGCTTATCGGCTTCAACTACGAAACCATGAAGCAAGCCAAAGAGCGATTTCCCCAGTTGGCGGTCTATTGGGTCATCTCGCCGAAAATAGACAGTCAAGGCAAGTTACGTTCGATTGACGAGTTGGTCGACAAGGCCAGAGAAGGCCACTTTGATGGACTCGACCTCAGTTATCGTTTCGTACTGGATAAGGCGGCGATTGCACGAGTTCATCAGGCCGGGCTGAAGCTTTATATGTGGTCGGTTAATGACGCCGACGTGGCACGATCGTTGATCGCGCTGGGAATCGACGGGATCACGACGGACCGACCTGGTTGGCTGCGCGATCAACTTGCCGGGAACCATGACGCAGTTTCCGCCGAACTCGCGCCCCGCGATCACCCGAGTTTTGTCCTCACCAGGTCGCTGTCGGCCACCGAGGCGCATCAGGCGGCAGCGGCCGACCTAAGCTTTGTCTACGCCGTCGATAATGGGGTGATCGCCAAATACGATCGCTCGACCGGGGAACGAGTCGCGACAAGCAAGGGAAAAGCAAAACACTTGAATAGCGCCTTCGTGTGGGAAGGTCGCGTGTACTGTGCCAATTCGAACTTTCCCGCCACGCCGGCTATGAGCGAGATCATGGTTCTCGATCCCAATACGATGTTGCTCGAAGTCTTCAAGAGTTTCGGTGCATATCGCGGCAGCCTGACATGGGCCGTGCATTACGAACAACACTGGTGGTGTACCTTCGCTCATTATGGTGAGACGGATTTCCAAACCGTGCTTGTAAAGCTCGACGACCAATGGAACGAGTGCGGCAACTGGACCTTTCCAAGTCAGGTCGTCAAAGATTTGCGAAATTCCAGCATCTCGGGCGGACTCTGGTATCAAGGACAACTGCTCGCCACGGGACACGACCGCCGAGTGATTTATCGGCTGCGAGTGCCGACCAATGGCGAGGTGCTCGAACTCGTCGATGTGCTTTCGTCGCCGTTTCCTGGACAAGGAATCGCCGCCGATCCGGCGACCGGCGGTCTCATCGGTATCGACCGGTCAAAGAAGAAGATTGTTTTTGCTGAGCTGCGCAAATAGACATTTATCATGCGGTCCGGACGAATTCAGCCATCCTCTGTGGCAGAAGAACAGATTTATAGTTTCCAAGACCAAAACCTTGGAAATGAATCATTCCTCGCACGTCAGTGCGCTTCGTTCCCCGCCGAACGGTTCATCCTATGAACCAAGAAGTCTCCCGTTCCCTTTCAACAAGCGAGGCTGGCTCCATGAACATAACCCGCCGAAGGTTGCTCGGCTCCGCTGCGAGAATGGCCGCTGCCGTCGCGGCTTCCTCTTTCCTGCCACCGAACGTGCGCCGCGCCCTCAGCGAGACTCCGCCGCGCGGCGGCTCGTTGCGCGACATCAAGCACGTCGTGTTGCTCATGCAGGAAAACCGCTCCTTCGACCACTACTTCGGCACGATGGCGGGCGTGCGGGGGTTCGGTGATCGGCAAGCTCTGATTCTGCCCAACGGCAAGTCCGTTTTCCATCAACCGGACCCGGAAAGTCTCGACGGCTACCTGCTTCCGTTTCATTTGAACACGCTTGAGTCGAGCGCGCAGAAAATTCCATCGACCAGCCACGAACCGGCGGTCCAGCACGAATCTTGGAACGGCGGGAAAATGGATCAATGGGTGACGGCGCACCGCAAGGCCGACGGCGTGAATGGTCCGTACGTGATGGGCTACTATACTCGCGCGATATTCCCTTTCAGTTTGCGCTGGCCGAGGCCTTTACCATTTGTGACGCATATTACTGTTCCGTGCTCGGCCCGACGACTCCCAACCGGTACTACTGGCAGACGGGCTGCATGTTTCCCCGTGACGAGGAGGGCCGCAAACAAAGGTCGCCGAACAAGACCTGGATGACCTATCCTGAGCGGCTGGAGCAGGCTGGAATCAGTTGGAAGTATTATCGGTACGAGCAAGGCTGGAATAGTTTGGAGAACTTCAAGGCTTACCGTGAGGCAACCCCCGGCACCCCGTTGTACGACAAGGCGATGGCGCGTGCGAAAAAGGGACAGTTTGAAGACGATGCGATCAACGACCGGCTGCCTGCCGTGACCTGGCTCATGCCCACCATGCCCCAATCAGAGCATCCGGACGCCATGCCCGCGGCCGGCGCGGCATTCGTGGCCAGTGCGATCGACGCTATCGCAGCGAACCCGGAGGTCTGGGCCAAAACGGCATTCATTCTGAACTACGACGAAAATGACGGCCTCTTCGATCATGTGCCGCCTCCTAGTCCTCCGCCCGGGACGCCCTACGAATACGTGAATGGGAAGCCCATCGGCGCGGGGTTCCGCGTGCCGTGCATCATCGTTTCTCCCTGGACCGTCGGCGGCTGGGTGTGCAGCCAACCATTCGATCACACGTCAGTGCTGCAGTTCCTGGAGAAATTTACGGGGGTCGAAGAGCCGAACATTACCGACTGGCGCCGACAGACCTTCGGCGATCTGACCGCGGCATTTCGTTTCGACGGGAAAAAGGCCCAATTCCCGCGTCTGCCTGATGCCGCCGGGCTGCTCAGCCGTGCATATTCCGAAGTAGCCCATCTGCCAAAGCCGACCTTGCCGAGCACGGAGCAAAAGCCGCCGGAGCAGGAACAGGGCGAGCGCAAACGCATTCCGCGGGTCTAGGCTCCTCGTGCGCCAAGCTGTTGTTCGCTGTGTGGGCAGCAGCCGGCGGATCAGGCTGTCTACACGGGTGCGATCCGCATCGAAAACTGGTTTTGCCGCGACTCGTTTCGCTGCTTGCGCGTCGGCGAGTAATCGCACGCGGTCACGGTGCGGCCATCGGCAGCGAACTCCAGCACGCGCAGTCAACCGTCTCCGCCGTGAGGCTTCATCTGAAAATTGACCAGCACCTGGTTCACGTCGCGGCCTGCCGGGGTGGCCGTGGCGAGGTAAGCCAGACCATCGCCGATCACGTGCCCGTTGAACGTAAGATTGAAGTTCTCATGCCGCGCGACGAGACCGTTCCAAAGCTCCTCGCCGCCCGCGTTCAAGTTCAGACGCTCGCAGTTCTTGATTGCCCGCGTTGATTTATAGTTCTGATGTCGCCCGGCGCCGTGCATTAGGGGCGTCCGGCGCGTCGTCTAAAAGTTCCCTGCTACGCCAGATGCTTCTTCGCCACCGCCTCGGCAATCGAAACGGAAAGGTGATCAAAAAATTCAGCCGATTCCGGCGCTGCCAGGAGTGACATGTTGTGCGCATCGGCCGCGTGCGTAGCCAGCGTATCGGGCACTCCGCGGACAACGAGCGTGTCCAAGTCGTACACGCCGAACACCACCCGGGCCGTGGAGAGCCCCGCCGCCTCCAGTTGGCGTCGAAGATCAAAAGCCGTGATCGCCGAATTCAGATACACCGCCGCCTCGATTAGCGCGTTCCGATATTGGGCGTGCCGCTTGATCCCAGGCGGGCTCACCCGCTCAAGCGCCTTGGCCGCCACGCGGACGGAGATCATGATCCGATCCACCAGCGAACGCAGGGCGTGCGTGCAGGCGATCCCGGAATAATCAAGCGGGTCGAGATACGTGTCGACCGCCGCCATGACTGCTCCGCACGACGTATGTCCCAGCACCACCACCAGCTTCAAGCTGTCGGCCAGACGCCGCACGGCAAAGTCAAAACTCCCCAAACATTCGGTCCCCAACACGTTGCCGGCGACCCGCACCACGAACAGGTTGTTGAATGCCTGGTCAAACACTCGCTCAACCGGCACTCGGGCGTCGGAACAGCCCAGTACCAAGGCAAACGGCATCTGTGTCGGCGAGCCCTCGTGCCACAGCGGCAATCCTAGTGAGACCGGGTCGAGGGGCACGATCATCGGCTCGGTCACGGAATCACCCAGCAAATGCTGCCGCATGCGGCCGACGAAATCCACGAATCGACAGTGACCGTCGTGCAACAATTGCAGGGCTTCATCGGCGTCGGTCGGCGGCTGCCACTTTAGCGGAGCAAAGGGGTCGTAGCGGTAAATCAGGTCCAAGCTTTCGTCCTCCATCTTGCTGACCGAATCCAGCGGGAAATTGAATGTACCCGAGCCCCGACCGAAGCGACAGCCGTCGCGTTTCTTCTGCTTTATCCGATTCTGTTCGTCATGGTCGATCAATCCGCCCCGCCGTTCGGATGTTCGCCATAGCTAAATTTCTTAGACGACTTCGGCCATTGCCCTGGCCCGCGATTCATGGGCCTCGGTCAAAGAGTAGTGGCCCATCGTGCAGAATCGCATCGGCCGCTCTTCGGAGCGTTCCTTCGACAGCAAGCGAAACCGTTCGTCGTTAAACATGATCCAGAAATCCTATCGACGCACCGCTGGCCTCGGATGGCGACGAAGTACAACGGGCCTATTTCCCGAGAACTGATTCATGTGCGAAGACAGTTGCTAGCGCGGGGACTTGCCGGCTTAAGAAGTCATCGGTATATATACGACATATACGACATAAAAGTCGCGTGTAGCATGTCGCACTCCTTTGGGTGGGTGCATGCAACGAGGGGCCGTGAACATCCTTGATTACCGCAGTTTCCGGCCAGTTCGCCGATGACGTCGACGCCCGGATCATCGTTGTTAGACCGGCACAATCCGAATCCACTTGTCGCGGACCATAAATGATGCCCGCTTTGGCGACCATCAGCCGAATCGTAATCGGTGGGGCTAGCCTGGCAGTCTCGTTGATGCTGATCGCGGTTAGCTTGGTATTCGCAGCCTTCTGCGTGTTAGGACTGCTATGCGACCGGTGTGCGGGCGTGGCCATGTCGGTCACCTGGGCCACGATGTGGACCGGCGCCGCCGAAAACGGCCCATTCCCCACCTCGATTAGGCGCCGATGTGGAATGGCGAGCCGTCGAAGATGGCCTCTTTCCCAAAAAGCTACGTGAATCCGCCCTACGTTCCGGCGGAAATGCCAACGATGTCAGGAATCGCTGGGCACGCCTGGAGCTTTGACACGGTTTTTGCGCCGTGATAGGAAGGATCCTAGACGCATGGCCAAGGTGCCCGCGATAAGCAACCGCTATGATCGCCGCAAGGCGATCACCAGGCTCAAAGAGCTTCTTGCGTAGAAACGCAACGACCTGACTTGGTACCATGAGGTCGGCAGGTTGGTCACGCAGTTGGTCCCCAAAGACCGCACTGATGGGGACAAGAGAATGCCGAATCTCCTCCAGGAATTGGGGCTGATTACGAAGTCCAGCACTCAGGTGCTTTTTTATGGCGCTCGTGACTTTGCGCTCAGCTATGCGGAGGAAGATTTGCCGGATTTGGAAGGTTTGAAGTATGGGCATATCGGCATCCTCGTCGGAATCAGGAAGCCCAGGATTCGTGAAAAGTTTCGGCGGCTGTGCCAGGAACGGGAATGGTCGATGCGCAAGCTGAGGAATGTCGTTCAAGAGAAGATGCGGAGGCAACCGCGCGGAAAGCTGATCAAGAAAGAGGACGTACAGGATGTTGGGACGTTTACTTCGCTGAAATACCTGCTTCGGCTTCGTGACCGGTGCCTTAACCTCTGCCTGCCAGTACTCGAGCAAAACTTGCAGCCTCTAGCCAAACGGCTTCGCCAGCAGCCGGGAAAATGGGTTGCACTGGTAGGCGACACATGTACCGCCTTGGACGAGTTGCATAGCGCGGTCGAGAAGGCCCGGATGGAGCTGCGCGAGGCTCGCGAAGCAGGCCACGGCCAGGATTCGCCGGCGGATATTTGCCGACGCGCAGCCGTATCGCGGCTGCCTTAGCCGTCGCCAAAAGCAGGGGTGCGCCGGGCAGAAGGGTGGCTCCTCGCGTCGCGGCGAGTATATTGAAGGTGGCTCGTCGACCGCCTCCCACCGAATTGCTACGGCGGCGCGAGCTGTGAAACCCCGCCCCCGCCTCGCGCGCTGGCGCTGCCCCAAACAGGGACAGCCCGGTGGCATTCCTCAATCGCTAATTTGGAGTAGTCTTCATGCCGGCCCGAATTGTTAGGATTACATTAGGCGTCTTGATCGCACTTCCTGCGATGCTCTCCCTTGCGGCAGCCGCGCCGCAACACGATCGTTGTGTGATTCTGGTCAGCGTCGATGGCCTGGCCGGTTTTTATCTCGACGACCCGCGTGCCGATCTGCCGACGTTGCGCCGCCTGGCAGCCGAAGGAGCCCGAGCCAGCGGCATGCTCTGTTCGTTCCCGACCGTTACGTGGCCCAACCACACCACGCTCGTCACCGGGGTGCCCCCGGAGAAGCATGGCGTGATCGGCAACAACTACTTCGATCGTTCCAGCGGCAAGTCCGTCGCCTTGATCGGAGACGCATCGTTCGACAAAGACCAGATTGTCAAAGTTCCCACAATCTACGACGTGGCCCACAATGCTGGGTTGAAAACGGCGGGCGTCATCTGGCCGGCTACGCGTGGTGCCAAGACGCTGGACTGGTCTGTGCCCGATATGGGCACCAAAGACGGGTGGGAGCGTTTCGGCACGCGCAGTTGGTTGACGGAATTGCGATCGGCCGGTTTGCCGGTCGATCACCACGGAGCCTGGTTTGCCGCTGGCAGCGGCGTACAGCGCGATTGGCTCTATACGCGCATGGCCCGACAAGCGCTGATGGAACACCAGCCAAACCTGGTCCTGATCCATCTCATCGAAGTGGACCACGTTGAGCACAAGTTCGGCCCTCGATCGGACGATGCCTACTGGGCCGTCAGCCAGGCCGACGATCGCGTGCGCGATCTGGTGGATGCGGTGAATGCCTCGCCGTTAAGAGACAAAACGACGATCTTTGTTTGCAGCGATCATGGCTTCTTCCCCATCGAGAAAGACATCCGGCCGAATGTTTTGTTGCGGCAACTCGGGCTGATCGAAGGTAAAAACAAAGACGCCAAGAAGGCCGCCTGGTGCCTGTCGCAAGGCGGCGGTTGCGCCGTGTACGTGCTCGACGACGCTCGGCGGGCGGAGATCGTCCAACAGTTGGCTGATCAGCTGGGGCACTTGGAAGGCGTCGAAGCGGTGATTAAGCCTGGCGAATTTGGTCGCATCGGCCAACCGACGCGCGAGCAGGATCCGCACGGGGCCGATCTTTGGCTGTCGGCCCGAAAGACGTATAGCTTTTCCGACAGCGCCGACGGAGAAAGCGTCGTCGTTCCGCGCGAGTCGCTCGCTGGGACGCATGGTTATCTTCCCGAGCACGATGATCTGCTGGGCACCTGCATCATTTGGGGCGCTGGCATCAAGCCCGGGACTGCCTTGGGCAAGATCAGCAACCAGGACGTTGCACCTACGATTGCCCGCTTGTTGGGAGTCGAAATGCCCACCGCCATGGGCCAGCCGCTCACTGCGGCGCTCGCTAAGTAGTCTATCCGTTATTCCCTCGCAATGCTCCGATCGTCATGCTGCCACGAGCACTGTGTTGCACAGCTATGTTGCTGATCCTGCCCTCTGTGGCGGCCGTGGCAGGTCCGCGCGTGCTCACCGCGACCATGCATCATCTGCGGCAGGGAAGCGAACGGGAGTGGAACGATTTTCCGGTCCAAGCCGAAGGTGACGAATTACGCCTGAACTTCGAACTCGACCAGCCTCCGCATGATGCCGTCTTGCGGTTGCGTCAGCGCGACGTCAAGCAGGTCTGGGAGGTGATGCTCCAGGGGCAAGCGTTGGGCCGGCTTGCGCAGGACGAGAACGAAGACCTTATTTCGTTCTTTTCCGTGCCGCCCGGCAGTTTGCAAACCGGCACCAATACGCTTTCGATCCATTCGGCGAATAAGGTTAACGACGACATTGAGGTCGGAGACATACGGTTGCTCGACCAGTCGCTGGAGCAAGCCTTGGGCGAAGCCGAACTGGAAATCGCGGTGAACGATGGGGCCATGAGCGCCGGATTGCCATGCCGGCTGACGATCGTCGATGAGCACGGCTCCCTTGTGACGCTGGGGACGAAGTCATCGGAGCGTCTGGCAGTTCGACCCGGCGTCGTCTACACCAGCGACGGACGGGCCACTGTCCGGCTTCCGGCCGGCAAGTATACGATCTATGCCGGCCGCGGCTTTGAGTATAGCGTGGCTTCAACGACGCTTGAACTGCGTCCCGGTGATCGGGCTACACGACAGTTGGCGATTCACCGCGAAGTGCCCACGCCTGGACTTGTCAGTTGCGACACGCACTGCCACACGTTCACGTACTCGCGCCACGGCGATGCGACGCTCGCCGAGCGGCTTGCGACGCTGGCCGGCGAAGGCATTGAAATGCCTGTGGCTACCGACCATAACCTGGTGATTGATTACCTGCCGACGGCACGCGCGGCCGGTTTGAATCGCTTCTTTACTCCGGTTGCTGGCGACGAAGTCACGACCCGCGTGGGTCATTTCAACATGTTCCCGCTTGCGGCCGATTCGGCGCCGGTTGATTTCCACGGACGTGATTGGGAATCGGTTTTCTCCGCCGCCCACGAGGCATCGAGCACGGCAGTTATTGTCTTGAACCATGCCCGTGACATTCACAGCGGCTTCCGCCCGTTCGATCCCCAACGCCACATCAGCCTGGCCGGTGAAGACATTGATGGCTGGGCGCTGCAGGCCGGGGCGATGGAAGTTCTCAATTCCGGGGCACTGCGAAATGACCCGTTCGAATTGGTGCGAGATTGGTTTGGGTTGCTGAACCGTGGATTGTCCGTCACGCCGATCGGTTCCAGCGATTCGCACGACGTGGCACGCTACATTGTGGGACAGGGTCGCACCTACATTCAATGTGCGGACGATAACCCAAGCTCGATCGACACGGCCGCAGCCTGCCGCAATCTGGCTGCCGGACGCGTATCGGTAAGCTATGGGTTGCTGGCGGAAATTGTCGTGGACGGCAAATATCTGCCTGGCGATCTTGCTCCGGTTCACACCCATTGCGACGTGCAACTGCGTGTGCTGGGGCCGAGTTGGACCCAGGTTGATCGCGTCGTGCTGTATGCCAACGGAGCAGAAGTGCGATCGGCAACGATTGCTGCTGGCGACCCGGAACGCAGCGTTGGCGGCGTGAAATGGCAGGCGACCTGGTCATTAGAGCACGTCCCGCAGGACGCCTGGTTGGTTGCGGTGGCGCTTGGGCCAGGCGTTACGGCACCGTACTGGCCGAGTGCGCGCCCTTACCAACCCAGCTCGCCGGATTGGACTCCTTACGTGTTGGCTGTAACCGGTGCGGTGCGACTCGACCGGGATGGCGACGGCCGCTTCACCAGCCCCAACGGGTACGCACAACGGGCAATCGAACTCGCTGGAGCGGATCGAGCCAGGTTAGTGGCCGAATTGGCTGCCTTTGACGAGGCCACCAGCGTGCAAGCGGCCAGCCTGTTACGGTATCGTGGCGTTGATTTGGCGAGCTCTGAAATTCAGTCTCAATTGCGGCAAGCATCGCCGGCCGTTGAACGCGGGTTTCGCGCCTATGCGAATGCCTGGCACGAGAGCCTCGACGCTCGGCAGCGGTCCCAGCACGGCAATCAGTAACTTATCTTTCACCACAACTTGCAGAGAACTTGAGTAGCCGCCACCAAATGCACTACGCTGCCTGCCCCGGCAGGCCGTTGGCCTGGAGATTCGCACAGATGTTTTTAAAACCGTTCGCAATGTTCTTGGCGGCGATCGCGTCGCCCGCGCTGGTCTTGGCCGCGGCCGCCATGCCCGCTGAGCACGTCGTGATCATTACCATTGATGGCTTCCCAGCGTACTTGCTGGATGACCCGAAGGCTTCAATTCCCAACATCCGTCATTTGGCTCGCGAGGGGGTTGCGGCCACTGGAATGCGGGTCATCAATCCTTCGGTCACCTGGCCGAATCACACGTCGTTGGTGACCGGCGTGCGCGCCGACAAGCACGGCGTGCTGGCCAACGGCATTTTGACGCGGCACGGCACGGGCCAGCCGGTTACCATTGAACCGAAGCGCGACCAGACCGATTTGATCCATATGCCGACGCTGTTCGACGTCGCACACCAATCGGGTATGACCACGGCCGCCATCGACTGGCCCTGCACACGGAATTCAAAGACGCTCGACGACAACTTTCCCGACGTGCCCGAAGCCGTCGAATACACGACGCCGCGCCTGCGCGACGAATTACAGGCCGAGGGGCTGCTCACCGGCGATGTCAAGGATTTCATCAAAGACACAAGTGCCCCACAACGCGACCACATCTGGACCGAAGCGGCGCGGCTGGTCCTCAGTCGGCGAAAGCCGAACCTGACTTTGCTGCACATAGGAAATGTCGATGTATTGCACCATCAGCTTGGCCCGCAGACGCCCGGCAGCTATACGGCAGTTGCTTTGGCTGATGCCTGCATCGGCCGCGTGCTTGACGCGATCGCCGCTGCCGGCATCGAGGAACAGACGGCCGTAATTATTGTGGCCGACCACGGCTTCACGCTCACCCCTCAAGCACTCAAGCCGAACACTCTGTTGCGGCGAGAAGGCTTTTTGAAGGCGGGCCGTGGAGGCAAAATCGAGGAAGCTCGGCGCAGGTCGTACCGGAAGGCGGGATGGGCCTTTTGTATTTCACCGACCCAGGTCTGAGCCAGTCCGAGCAACGGCAAATTCAGGATTTGTTCGAGCACGCCGAGGGGATCGCCCAGGTGCTCGAGCCAAAGCAATTCCCACAGTACGGTTTTCCCAACCCGCGGGCCGACGCACAAATGGCCGACCGGGTGCTGCTGGCCAAAGATGGCTTCAGTTTCTCTGGGAAGGCAGACGGTGACGAGTTCGTCGTGCCCGCAGAGAGCGCAGGCGCGTACAAGGGCAACCACGGGTTCAACGCCGATGACGAGAAGATGAATGCCGTCTTCGTGGCGGCAGGCGCAGGCTTGAAAAAGGGCGCGCGGCCTGGGCCAGATCGACAATCTGGATGTGGCCCCTACAGCAGCAGCATTGCTGGGCCTGACAATGACTTCTACGGATGGTCACGTGCTGACCGAGGCCTTGGCAACCGCCAAAGGACCATAATGCCGTGAATGCCATCCTTAAACCATTACCGCGGCACACGATCGCCCGTCTCTTGAAGGAGCCGATTTTGAATCATCGATGTTCCGCAGGTCTATTCATCATGATGGCCTTGTCGATCTGGCCGCTCGCGCTGGCGGCTGCCGATGATCGGCCAGGCAAGCTGGTCATTACGTGCTTGCAGATTCCCGACACCCAGCGCGGCGGGCTTGGCCATCGTTTTGCAGACGCCTGCCGGGAACACGTTTTTATACGACACCGGTGTCGGCTACCCGCAGGGCACCGGTTGGGTGGCCGATCACAACACCGCCCGAGACGTGATCGTGCCATTTCTAACGAAGCAAGGAATTCGCTCGATTGACGCCGTGGCGATCAGCCATGCGCATTACGATCACTTTGGCGGCCTGCTCTGGCTGGTCGATCATTTCCCGGTCAAGAAGCTCTACGACTCCGGCTACTCGTTCACGGGAGAAATGCCGGCCAATTACGTAACCGAGTTGGACGATTACGAGCGGTTACGCAAGCGGTTCGCCGATCGGCCGGGAGCCTACCAGGCCGCCCATCAAGGCGACGTGCTTGATTGGGATCCAGTCTTGCAGGTCGAGGTTCTCGCGCCCGCGGTCGGATTTTTCCGCGAGCCACATCCCGAGCGCCGGCCGAAGAACGACCCGCCAGCTCACTATTTGGTAAACGCCAACTCGCTCGGCTTGCGCATCCAGTATGGCCAGATCGTGTTCCTTTTCCCAGGCGACATCCAGGCCGAGGATCAACTGCAATCGCTACTTCCGGCCGTGCCGGTCGAGAAGCTGAAATGCCATGTGCTGTTCGCTCCTGGACATGGTATCCACGCCGTGCCGGAGTTCGCCATCGCTGCCCGTCCTGAAGTGACCGTCGCCAGTGTCCACGCGCGTTACGGGAAGGGCATTCCCGCCCATAAGGTCTACGGCAACGTCGGTTCCAAAGTCCTGGTGACCGGGCTCGACGGCAGCGTGCAATTCGTCTGCGACGGCAACAGCTATAGCTTCCATTTGCTTCCGGCGGCCGATCAACCTACCTCAGCCGGCAATCCTCAAAGTCCACGCCCATAGCCCTCTTCGAGAGAACCTTTCGATGCGCAACGCCACCATCGTACTCGCGGTCTTATTCATTGCTCCCTGGCCTGGCTTGGCAAAAGCCGCCGAGCCACCGCGGCTGGTGGTTGTCGTGAGCATCGACCAGTTTCCGTACGAATACCTGGAGCGCATGCGGCCGGGCTTCCGGCCCGAGGGCATCTTTCTGAAGATGTGCGACGACGGGGCTAATTTCATCAATTGCCGTCATGGCCACGCCTTTACCAAAACCGCACCGGGGCACAGCGTGCAATTGACCGGAGCCTTTCCCAATCACAACGGCATCATCAACAACGATTGGTTCGATTCGACGGCGACGAAGGGCGAAAAGCCCGGCCGCATGTATTGCGTCGACGATCCGGACCAACAGATCGTCGGCGCCGTGACCGACGATATCGGCCGCTCGCCCAAGAATCTGCTCGTCGATACGCTCGGCGACGTGCTCAAACTTAATCGACCAGGTTCGCGCGTGTTCGGTTTGTCAATGAAAGATCGGGCTGCGATCTTGATGTCGGGGCATCTGGCAGACGCTGCTTATTGGCTCGAAGGGGGCAAGTGGGTCACGAGCACGTATTACCGGAACGATCTGCCGCCTTACCTGCGGCAGCTCAATGAGCAAAATGCTGATGAGAAATTCCTGGGACAGACCTGGACATTGCTCTACCCCTTGGAACAGTACACGCACTACTACCCCGACGATGCGCCGTTCGAGGGAACGCTTGCCGGCTCGGGTCGCAAGTTTCCCCACGCGCTTCCAGACAAGACCGGCAAGTCATATCACACGGCACTGACTACCTCTCCTTTTGGGAACGACTATACCCTTTTGGCTGCGCAGACACTCATCGAGGCCGAGCAACTTGGCAAGCGCAACGCAACCGATCTGCTGACTCTGAATCTGTCGTCGAATGATTACGTCGGCCATTCCTTCGGCCCGCACAGTTTGGAAGTGCAAGACATTACGTTTCGAACCGATCGCCAGTTGGGAGCGCTGGCGGCGTTCATCGACAAGCACTTGGACGGGACGCCCTGGGTGCTGGCGATCACTTCGGACCACGGCGTGGCTCCCGTGCCCGAATTTGCCACGTCGCTGAAGGTGCCCGCCGGCCGCGGCAGCTTCAATCGTGCCGAAATGGAGCAGAAAATCGAGGCCGCTCTGGTCAACACGTTCGGCCAGCCGTCGGGCGACGGCAAGTACGTCCGCAAAATGGAAGATGGGGAAGTCTATCTCGACCATAAACTCCAGGAGTTGCAGGGCCGCAACCTGGCCGATGCCGAAGACGCGGTGCGCGAGGTGTTGTTCAACAATCCGCTGGTGGCTGTGGCCTTCACCCGGCACGACTTGTTGGGACAACTCGGGCGCAGGGCCTGGCTCTGCGGTTTCAACGAGCGTGTCATCCAACCCGCAGCGGCAACGTGCTATTCGCTTTGGTGCCTTACCACGTGCCTAAAGGCGCCACGGCCACACACGGCAGCCCCTGGAACTACGACAGCCATGTGCCCTTGCTGATCCGTGGGGCTGGGATTCGTCCAGGCCGGTACTCCATGGCGGTTACGCCAGCAGCACTGGCCCCCACGCTAGCCCGCTTGCTCGATTTGGAACCGCCCGCTGGATGCGAAGTCGAAGCACTCAACGAGGCCATTCTGCCGCGGCCGTCTGGCAAGGCATCGCAGCCGGGCGCATGATCTAGAAAGTGACCGGCTCCAGAACCGGCGAGGTCGCTTGGGACTTCGACGACTCCGGGGGTGGGATAACGACGACTGAGGGGTTATTTCAGCTGCACCATCTGGTTCACGACGTCGCTGAAACCATGGACCTTACCAGCCGAATGTCGGCAAGGTGCGTGACCCAACAGGCACGCTAAAAGCGAATAAAAAATGGACCGGGCTGAGTCCCTCTGGAAGTAGCCCCTTCCCATAGCACCCACAGAATGCAACCTAAGTAAAGGAAATCTCTGATGAGTTCTCTGGGATTCGGCTCAACGGCCTCACAATGAGCCGAGTTCGATCAGCCTACATCCGACGTCGGATCGGAGGTCATTTCAGGGCCGGCGGGTCGATGAGGTTTCCGGCTTGGGCAGCGGCCTGGAAGGGTGGCTGTCCCAGGGCGACAAACAGCTCGAACTGGGCGAGGTTGTCGTTGACGAAGGCGTTGATCAGGGTTTCCCTCGCCCTGATGAGCAGTTGCACGCTATTAAGCACTTCGATGGGCAACGCCTTGGCGGCCTGCAACCTCGCGTAGTCTTCTCGGAAGGCGTCTTCGGCTTCCACAATTCGCCGCAGGGCGACGGCGACCTGGCGGCGTCGCGCCCGGGCGGAAGCATAGGCCGAGGTGACTTCCTTCCGAACCTGGTTTTCCATCCGCACCCGCTCGTAAATTGTCTCGCCCAGTTCGGCCCGTCCGCCTCGAATTCGCGCGATATTACCGACCCCAGCGTTTTGCAGCGTCCAGACAGCCATGGCATCGATGTCGGTGCGCGGCAGAACATTGGTAAAGGGTGGATTGGCGATATAGTTGCCCGTGCCGCCAAATCCGCCGCCGCTCCAGCCGAGCGAGATCCAAGGCAGCAGAGGGCGTGTCTGCTCCTGACGAACGCGAATTTGACGTTCTCCGACAGATGCACTCAAGGAGGCTAACTCCGGACGGCGCTGCAACCCGATTTGCAGCAGGTTGGCGAGCGGCTGGCCCAGATCGACTAAATCGACGGTTTGCATTGTCGCGCCTGGTGTGCGCAACCGAACGGTCGGTTCCAATTGCAGCAACTGAGCCAAAGCGGCGGAAGCAACCGCCAGACGCCCTTCGGCTTCTTCCAAATCGGCCAGCACCAAGAAGCCTTCGGCCTCCATACGGTGGGCGTCGCCCAGTCGGCCCTGGCCGGTCTGGGCATACGCTCTGGTCGTCTCGACGAGCTTCTGCACATCGGCCTGCGACAATCGCAGCGCCTCCCACTGGGCTTCGGCCGTCAACAGCTCCAGGTAGGCTTGCGTGGCGGCGAGAAGAACTTCGTTGTTCCTGGCTCGGACATCGAAACGCCGTGCGATGGTTTGCTGTCGGGCTGCCAACGGCTCGAATAGAGCGTCGCTGACCTGGGTGACCAATTGCACCCCGGGAATGTTGTTGGTTTGGCCGCCCATGGTGTACGCGCCGCTGCCGAAATAGAGCGATTGGTCCGTGAGATTTCGAATTTGCCCAGTGGGATCTTGCCAATTACCGACGTGGCTGTAATACATCGCGCCGGCGTTCAAGTTGGGAAACCACACCAGTCGTGCTTTTCGTTGCACGGCTTCGGCCTCGTTGACGACCTGGCGGGCGATGTTGATTGTCGGGTTTTGTACGCCGGCCAGCCGCCAGGCAGTCTCCAAGTTGATCCGATGAGCCTCGCCTTCGACCGGCACGATTGACCCGATCTGAGCGGACGGAATTCCTTCAGCAGGCCGTATTTCCTCGGCCGGCGGCATGGGCTGAGAGAGCAGCTCCGCGGGTACAGACCCGGCCAAAAAGTCGGCCGGCGGTTGTCCGAGCGCGACATAAAGCTCGAATTGCGACTGGTTGTAGTCGGTGATTGCGTCCAGGTATTCCATCCGCGAGAGGGCCAACAGCCGCAGGCTGTTGAGCACCTCGATCGGCAAACCCACGCGGGCCCGGATACGAGTCAAGTCTTCGCGGAACGCGTCCGAGGCAGAGCGAACCGCTTGCTCCAAGGTGGAAATCTGCGCGAAGCGGGCATGTGACTGGGCGTAGGCATTCGCCACGTCGAAGCGAACCTGATTGAGAACTTCGAGCTGGCGAAAATTGTTCTGGCTTAGCCGCGCCCCCGCTGCCGCGATCATGGCACGGTTGCCGAGGCCCAGGTTTTGCAGCGTCCAGTATGTGACAACCTCGATGTCGACGCGCGAGGCAAACTCGCCGAATTCCGACTGGGCCCCCAGGGCCGGGTTGTTGCCGCCGCCCCCAAAGCCGCCGGAACTTAAGCCGATCATCGCCTGGGGCGAGAAGGGCAGGAGCCGCTGGGTTTGCAATCCGAGGAATGCCTCCTGGACAGCCGAGCGCTGTGCTGCCAGTTCGGGGCGCTGCAACATGGCTGTGCCAATCAGTTGCGACAAAGGAATCGGCGCCGGAACCAGCGGCGCCGGCACAACCCAGCCGTCAGTAGCGTGTAGCCGAGTCGCGGGATTAAGATTCAGTAATTGAGCCAGCCGGGCCGACGCGATTAGCACTTCGCTCTCGAATTCCAGGACATCGGTATCGCGAAGTGCCAGTTCCGTCGCGGCTCGTTCGGCATCGGCTTCGCGGCCTTCGCCGATCTTGGCATAATTGCCCGTCAATCGCGCGACCTCGGCCACGTCGGCCCTGATCTGCAGGGTGATCGCGCGGCGGCATTCGGCCCGCAGCAGTTCGATGTAGGCGATGGCTACGTCCAACAAGACCTGGTTGCGCGCAGAGATGGTATTGAACTGCTGGGTTTGCATCGCTTGCCGCGCACTCAGATAGCCGAAAATGGCATTGGAGATGTTGAGGTTGTACTGAATGCCGGGGGTGTTGGGCGTTCCAGACCCAACGGCGTTGGCCCCAGCGCCGACATACAACGCCTGCCGCTGCACGTTAAGGATTTGGCCGCTCGACTGTTGTATGGTGCCGGTATGATCGTCGTAGTTCATACCGAGGTTCAGATTCGGTAGGATTTGCGCGGCAGCCAACTGCCGCAGCGCCATGGCTTCGACGACGCGTTGCCGGGCAATCAATAACTGCGGGTTCTGAACGCCGGCCAGCCCTAAGGCGCTCGGCAAATCAATCGATGCGATATCCCCTTCGAGAACGCCCGCCGAACGGACCTGCGGATTCTCGGCCGAAGGAGGACTGGGCAACTGAGCCGGGGCAATCACCTCGCCGATGAGTTGACCTGGTGGTTCGCTTCTAGGCAGAGTGTCCTCGACCTGCAAACCTGATCGCGGTGCCAGCGCCAGACTGGAATCAATCGGCGGCAAGAGTTGGACGACATTTCCCGACGGAGTTTCCGGCGGGGCGGCCATCGCAACCGTCAAGAACGCCGCCAGAATCCATGCCGCCGCGGCGAACAATCCCGCAATTAACCTGATTCGCTTGCAAGGCATTTGGCGCCCCACGAAGACCTCTCCGAGCGCTCTGGAAAGCCGTTTAGTCAAAGGTGCGAAGCACCCTCAAGAACCAGCGAATTTTCGGGGTGGTCGGCATCCGCGGGCTTGTTGCTGACGGGGGCGGTTCGCATCTTAGTTTCAGATGCCCGAAACAAAAAAAGGCTGCCCGCCGTGTCCAGTCAGCAAGCAGCCTTAAGGTTAGATCTCCGCAGGATCATCCCTCTACATTCATTATCGGCGATAGGCTATTCAACTTTTAACGGAACCCTAATAAAGAGCCTCGATGCCAATAACGGCGATCGGACCGGACTCTTCCAACGATAGCGAAGCTAGCTCTCCACGCGTTCGTCTGGAGTACAATAGGCGCCTATTCGGTTCAGTCGGCTTCGCAATGCGTCGAATCCGATCATCCTGCATCGGGCGTTGGATTGGAAGTTGTTTCAGGGCCCGTGTGTTCACGAGCATCTGGTTTCGATTCCTTGTCCCGGACCAGAAGTGAGTACAAGGCCGGGAGCACGAACAATGTTGCCGGTTCGCCAGCCAGCAATCCGCCCAGAATCGCCCGGGCCAGCGGAGCATTTGCTTCGCTGCCGCGTTCGATCGCTAGGGCCGCAGGAACCATTGCAAAGAATGCCGCCAGGGCCGTCATCGTCACCGGGCGGACACGAATCGAGGCTGCCTTGCGAATTGCCTGGGTTGGCGTGAGCCCCTCATGGCGTCGCAGCTCCTGGGCGAAGTCCGTCATCAACACGGTGTTCGCGACCTTAATGCCGACGACGAAGATGATGCCCAACAAGGACTGCACGTTGAGCGCCGTGCCTGTGAAATAGAGCAGCGGTAACACTCCACCGATCGACACGGGCACGACCAGCATTACCGTCAGCGGCACCACCAAGGATTTATCGAGCCCGACCATCAACAGGTACATCAACAATGAAGCCAGCACCAGGCCCATGCCCAGGCTCTTGAACGTATCCTGCATCCGCGCATATTCTCCGCTGAGCGTAATTTTAGCTCCGCTCAAGGTTTTGGCGCTCTTGGATAAAGGGTCGTACGGAGCCCAGAAGCCGCCCTCATCATCCAGGCGGCCATACGCGTTGAGCGCATTGGCAACGTCGTCAGATACCTCGCCGAGACTGCGGCCTTGGATGTTCATTGTCAACTCGATGGTCGGCTGAATGTTGAAATGCGTAATCTCGGATGGAACCGTGTTTCGGGTGAGCGTGGCGACCAGCCGCAAGGGGACCGGCTGCGGCTGATCGGGGCCGGTAATCGGGATGTCCATCAGCGTATCGATCGATTGGATGTCCTTCTCCGGATATTGCACGCCGACGAAGTATTGATTGTGGGACACCGGATCAATCCAAAAATTCTTCTTATTGAACGACACGCTCGAATTGCAGGCAGCCACCACGTTGCGCATGATGTCGGCTTGAGTCAACTTCAGGTCGGCTGCCTTGGCGCGATCAACATTGATAACGAACTGCGGATAATTCATCCGCTGAATGATGTGCGCGTCGACCACACCTTGAATGCCGACAACGGAACGTTTGATGTTCTCGGCGATTTCATAACATTGACTCTGGTTCTTACCGACGACTCGAATGGTCAGCGGCGACGACTTTCCCTCGTTCAGCGCCCTGCGCACCATGCCGCCGGAGTCGAACGAGAATTCCAGGTCGGTGAAGGCGCGGTTGGCGGAGAGGCCTTTTCGCAGCAGGTTCACGTATTCTTGTGCCGAGTGGCTGCGATGTTCGTGCAACTGCACCTTGACGATGCCGTCCATCGAACCGGCGTTGGGCGTATAGGCGGCCGACCAGTCGGGCGTTACTCCCATCTCCGAGACAATCACGTCCAAGTCGTGTGCATCAATAGTCTCACGGATGAACTTTTCGACGTCGGCAATCCGCATCTCGGTGACCTCGATGCGAGTGCCCGTCGGTGCTCGGACGGCGATTTCAAACGCTCCGGCATCGACCTCCGGAAAAAACTCGCGACGCAACTGCGGCCCTAAAACGACCAGCATCAGGGCCAGAAAGCCGAATGCCGTGCCGACTGTCGGCCAGCGATGGCTCAATACCCAATCCAATCCTTTGACGTACCAGCCCACGGCCTTTTCGACCAAGGCATTCCACCAGGCAAACACACGCACCAACGGATTCCGCATGTTCGGAACGTGATGCACATCGTGAGGCTTGAGTAGCAGAGCGCTATATGCAGGCACCAGGCTACGCGAAAAGAGGTACGCGGCGATCATCGCAAATGCGACGCCCAAAGCCATCGGCTGAAACAAGAACTGCCCCATTCCCGGCACGAGGATCAGCGGGGTAAGCACAAGGAACGTGCAGAGGGTCGACACCAACTCGGGCAGGGCCACTTCGCTAGCGCCAAGGAATGCAGCTTCTCTGGGTTCGACGCCCATTCCCAGGTGGCGGTGCGTGTTTTCGAGGCAGATAATCGCGCTATCGACCAGCGGACCGATGGCCAGCGAGAGGCCGGCCAACGTCATGACGTTGATCGTCTGACCGGTCGCATATAAGCAAATGATAGCCGACAGGACCGACAGAGGAATCGTCACGATGGCGATCATCGTCATCCGCCACTCGCCCAGGAACAGCAGGATGACCAGCGAGCAAAGCAAGGCCCCCAGGACGCCCTCCTGAACCAAAGCAGAGATCGAATTGCGCACGTAGATAGACTGATCCATCACGATCTTCAGGTCGACGTTCGGTTTACTCAAACGAGCCTGAATGTCGGGAAGCGATTTGCGGAGCGTGCTGACCACGTTGAGAGTACTGGCGCCGCCTTGACGATAGACCGGGACATAGACCTGGCGGCGGCCATTCACACGCACCACGTTCGTCTGGATGAACGCGGCATCTGCCGGCTTCGCCACGTCACGGAGATAAGTGGCATTCCCGTGCTGATTGTGCAACGGAACGTCGCCCATCTGGTCGACCACGTCAAAGAGCGAGTTCGAGGTTACCGCATATTCGTAATCACCAAGCTTGATGCTGCCATTGGGCAGGAACACGTTGAAGTTATCCGTGGCGGTCATGACATCGGTCGGCGACAATTGCCGCGCCTGCATGCGGATGCGGTCGAGATACATCATGATGGTGCGAATGGTCCCGCCGAAGACCACGGGCGCAACGGCGCCTGGATTGCTCATGACCATGGGGCGGACGTCGTAGCGCGCTACGTCGTATAGCGCCTGCTCGGATTCGCTGGGGCTGTCAAGCGCCACCAGGCAAACGGGAACCGTACCTGTCGGATCAAACGGCATAATCACCGGCGGCAAAGTGCCCGGCGGCAACGTCGGCACTTCGAGCGTGGCCAGGGCATTGATTTGCGTCAGCGCGCCGGCAGGATCGACGTCGGTCTGAAAGTAGTTGCGAATGATGCTGACGCCCTGAATCGATCGCGATTCGAGCCGTGCCATGCCTGCTGCTTGCGCCGTGCCGCGCTCCATGCGGTTCGTGATCGCCTTCTCCATGTTTACGGCAGGCATCCCGCGATAGAACGTCAAGGTTTGCGTGGCCGGAGTCTTGAACACCGGGAGGATATCGATCGGAATCTTTTGCAGCGTCAGCCATCCCACCAACAAAAGTGCCACTCCCATGGCGCTGATGGCATAGGGATTCCTGAGCGATATGCGAATCAAACCGTTCATGTCCGGATTTCCGAAGTGGGCCTGTTTAGCGGCATGTCCCGACTGTCGATATTGTGGCAGGACAGGCGACGAAGGACATTTTCTTCATCGCGCTGTGCATTCTGTCAGGAGGCGGGATTGTCAGTGGCTAGGTCGTGTCTCGGGCGGCGCGGCGACGGCTTCAACCAATGAGCCGTCGGTAAGTGCGCTCGGCGGCTTCACGATGACCTGAGCGGACGGCGTCAAACCCGAATTCACCTCAATTCGCGTGCCTGTGTCGGTTCCAACTTTCACCTCGATAAGGCGGGCCTTGCTCCGGTCGACGACGAATAGGTGCGCTCGGTTATCGTTGACATTTCCGACGACACATCCCGACGGAATCGTCACTCCCTGCGAGGCTGGCTCCAATTCGATCTCCGCCTGGCCGTACATGCCGTTGCGAATGATTCCGCTCTCGTTTGGCATGTCGATTTCCACCCGCATCGAACGTGACTGGGAATCTTCCGACCCGGCCACGCGCACGACTTCTCCGTTGAATGGCTTGCCGGGCAGCGCATCGAACACCAGACGGGCTCGATCGCCAGCTTGCGTGTATGGCACATCCCGTTCGGGCACCTGCACGACAATCCGCATCAGGTCAGTCCGATCGACGCGGAATAGTGGCACTTCCCCACCCTGGTCGGCGGCGCGGATAAAAGCGCCGCGATGAAAATTGCGTTGCGTGACCAGGCCATCGTATGGCGACGTAATCTGCGTATAAGAAAGTAACGTTGCGGTTCTTGCCAATTCGGCCCGCATCACGTCCAGCTTGGCCTTGGCTACCAGCAACTCCGACTCCGCGCGAGCGACCTTCGCCACGGCTGTGTCCGCCTGGGCTTTGGCCGTCGCGACTGCGCTGCGGGCCGTCAATTCTCCCGCTTCAGCTCCCTGCAGTTGATTGAGTTGCTCGTCGACCACGCGTTTTTCGACGCTATTCAACTGGTGCAATTCGCGCATTCGCTGGTACTGCTTGTCGTGGAATTCGTGTTCCGACTTGCTGCGCTGGACGCTGGCCTCGGTCTGGGTCACGTAGGCTTCGGCCGCCTTTTGCTCGGCGACTGCCGTGCCAATTTGGGCTTGCGCCAGCGCAACGTCGGCTTCGGACTGCCGCAACTGCGCCTTGTCACGATCCAATTGCTGGGCCAATTCAGGCACGTCGATTTCGGCCAGCAGATCGCCACGCTTGACGACAGATCCGATGTCGACGTGTTGCGATTTGAGGAACCCAGAAACCTTGGCGTATAACTCGGCCGACTCAAACGAATGCGCGGATCCAGGTTGAACTGTCTTTCGGATAAATCCACCGGCGGACGGATAGACCGTTTCCACGCGAGTCGCGGCGGAAACACGCGGCTCAGCCGCCAAAATGACTTCGGATCGCGAATTGAGGGGGCGCGTTCGCAAGGTCGCCGCGATCAGTCCTAGGGTCGCCATCATCGCGCCGGCAATCCACCATCCTCGCCGCCAATACCTGTTCAGACGCCCGGTTTCCATTCAATTTTCTCTGCCTATGTCAATGACTAGTCCTCCGAATTGATAAATTCTAACAAAACTCTAACAATTCACGCTACCTATTTCCTTCGCTTTCGACCGCTATCGCACGCCACCCTTATGGGTTGTCTTGGGACGCAACTTATGACAGCGATTGGCCCTATGACACCGACCTGGCGGTTTGGACGCGATCTTTCCGGAAGCGGTTTGGACTGCATTAATCTCTCGATATAACCAGTGCGTGCATAGCGTTGCGTCAGCTGCCGCGCATCCTTTCGAACCACGTAGTGGCTCCGGATTCAGGCAGCGAAAATCACGGTGCAGTTAGCCCACGATTGGTGATTCATGAGCCAGCAACCGCATGTGATCGTCCTGCAACACGTTGGCTGTGAGACTCTGGGATCAATTGAAGTGGCGCTCCGGCAAGCCGGGCTGTCGTTCGAGTACGTGCGGACGTTTGAAGGCGCGAGGGTGCCTGCGACTCTTGAGGACGCATGCGGTCTGATCATCATGGGAGGTCCCATGAGCGTGTACGAGGAGATTCGGTACCCGCATTTGCGCGACGAGCACAAACTGATCGAGTCGGCGCTTTCGCGGAACCAGCCCGTGCTTGGAGTTTGTCTTGGTAGTCAACTCCTAGCACACGTTCTCGGTGCCAAGGTCTATGCGGGCCGGAGCAAGGAAATCGGTTGGTATCCGGTGACTTTGTCGCGCAGCGCTGCGTCTGATGCGTTGTGGTCCGAAATTCCTTCGACATTCATGGCCTACCATTGGCATGGCGACGCGTTCGATTTGCCGGCGAACTGTGAACTGCTGGCGAGTTCTGCGCTAACCCCGCACCAGGCATTCCGCTACGGTGCGAATGCTTATGGCATCCTATTTCACATGGAAGTAACTCGACCGCTGATCGAGACGATGACCGACTCGTTCGCCGAAGAATTGCGGGAGATCAATAAGTCGGCCGCACAGATCCGACAGCAAGCGGATGAGTTCTTGCCGCCGCTTGATCGCATCGGACAAGCAGTCTTTGGGCGCTGGGCAACGATGGCAGCCGGTCGTTCGCCTACGACTTGAATCGCGTTTTCAACAGGCGAAGTGAAAGCCTCCACGTGAGCGTTGGCGACGATTCTCAATCCACGGTCACGATTGGCGCAATATCGCCATTTCGCAGCGAGAATCGGTGCTCGATTTGCCTGCAATTCGCTCTTGGCCATTGCCTAGAGAAGACGACTCGCGAGCCGAACCACGTTGCCGCATGTTAGCTCGGTCAGGTTTCCTAACCCGCCTTTTCCGCATGAAATCCCTGATGGTGTTTCCTCGCGCCCTGAGCTGCCGCGTTGATCGCCTCTTCCGCCGATTCGTGTATGTCGCAGTAGCCAGATTCGTCGCATTTCTCGCAGGTCCAGGCTGCATGAAACCCGCCATCAGTACGTGCTGCGGTAAGCACGTAATCCGCCTCTGGCAGCGCGAGTTTTTGTTCTAATTCGTCGTCGTCCATCATCGTTGCCGGCTCACCGCGAATAGGAATCGGCCTTAGGCGACGTGTCGTTCGATAGTAGCCGCGGCATCTTCGGTATTCAGAAGATAGTGCTTCAGCAGCGAATGAAGCTGTTCCACTCGTCTTGCAGGGATGCTCTGCTTGCCTCTTTCCCAGTTACCAACCGCCACTTCGCTGACGCCCAATTGGCAAGCCAAATCCTTCCGCGTCATACCCGCGTCCGAGCGCGCGTTGCGGAGCGTTGTGCCGGTGAAGTCGACTTGTCGGGCCCATTGGTGCTGTGCTCGCTTGTATCGTGAGAGTTCGAGGATTTGAGAAACCCGCGACTGTGAAATCCCGAATTCAAGTGCGATCGCCACTTGCGACCAACCTTCCTGGTAGCGGGTAAGGATGTGCTGATTTCGCAAGCGCGTTTGCTGGCGTTGCTTCGGCCCCGATGGAGTCAATGTCATTGGCACTTGTTCCAGCATTGATTGCACTTCCAGCAAACTTCCTCGGGTTGGCTGCCTATGCTTAATCGAGAACTAATCAAGAGCTAATAAAGTCTGCCTCCAAACTATTCGTCCGGATCCCCAGTGAACTTGACGAGGGCATGCCCTGGCCGACAAGGAGCCTGGTTCCACGTCGGTTCACTCGGGGTACACAAGGGAAATCCTCAAGCCCCGGTTCGCATCGCAGCATCTTAATTTCGTTCCCGGTGCCAATGCGCATTGGCCGGAAATTGCGGACTTCGTTCCCTATGTCCTTGCCCAACCCGTATTCTCGTTAAAGGTAGAACACAACCCGACGCTATTCCAGCCGAAAATCGCCGCCTGCCCAGAACGGCGTGATCGGAAAAAAAGTCATGAGCGATCTCGCCTAAGATCAACTGAGTACCTTCCGAGGCGTTCGAACTCCTAAAGGCGGCAAGGTCGCAGACATTATGATGTTCGAAGTGGCCCGCGGGCAAATCAGGCGGCTGTCGACCGAAGGGGTCGCTGGCGCGGAGACAAGCGATCTCGCGCGGCTCAGTGCTGACCTGAACTAACTTGATCAGAATTGTCGGACGAGCATGAAGACAACCTGACGAACGTCCGGCCGCACGTTGCGGTCCCGACCAATTCCTACCACTTGAAGCTGTACTGGACGTAGGTTACTTCCGGCGAACCGCCCGGCCCGGTGCGCTGGATGAACGTGCCGGCAAACAGTTTGGAGTAGCCGACAAAGAATTCGTGATGTCGTGCCAGATGGAAATTGACGGTGAAGTCGATTTCGTTGCCCACGTCACGGCCGGCAGTGCCCGTCGGATCGTCGCGGATGACAGTGCCGCTGGCGTTGTACAGGGCGTCGCGAGCGCTATCGAGCCGAAACATGTGAAACTGGACGAGCGTCGTTACCCACTTCGCCGGATAGAACGTCAATTGCGTGTTCAGATCGCGGATGTTTTGCCGGCCGACAAGATCCAGGTAGCCGAAGTAAGCGTGGCCCCAGGGAAACAACTGGTTGAACGTCTGATGGACCGAGCCGTTGGGGTTCTGCGTGCCGCTGGCCCACTCATAGTAGACCCACCATTGCGGGTTCCACGGCAAATTCGCGAAATGGTAGCCAACCCCGGTCGCCGATGCCGCGGCGGAAGTCCGCTGATTGACCCACGAGCCAAACTGGTACATCCCCTCGAAGTCCCAGGTGAAGTTCTGCCAGTCGCCGGCATATCGAGAACCGAACGTATTCACGGCGTACCCACCCATGGCTCCGTTGGCACCGGCAAACGTCGCGTTCTGATTGTTGAGCATCAGATAGTACAGGTCGATCTGCTGGCCTTGCTTCGGGCGATAGTTGCCCCAAGCACCCACGAACTGCTGCAAGTGGTCGGGATGATCGAACTGGTCGGGCAAGATCTGGACCGGTTCGACCCAGAACGCATCCAGATCAAAGTTCTCGCCGCGCCAAAATCCTTTGGCTCCCGAAAACGTCCGCCGCGTGTTGGGGAAATCGGACGATGATACTAGACGCTGTGATCCGTAGTTCAGCTCCTGACGACCGCCACGCGCATAGGCCACGCCCTCGCCGACCTCGGCCAACTTCACGTTGGCGAACAAGTTCAGCAGATCCGCATGGTCGATGTCGGTCTTCAACGGCGGCAATGCTTGGCTGCTCGATTGCGAATCCTGCAGTTCGGCGTAGACGCGAATCCGGTCCTGGTACCAGACGTCCAAATAAACACGCGACCGCGTCAGCACGTAATCGTTCTTGGTCGTAGTCAGACGGCTGTTGATTTCGTGCATCGTCCGCACTCGTTCTTCTCCACCGGTCGACCACATCCAATCGTCGGTAGGATGCCGGCGCTTCATTCGGTCGAACAGATCGCGCTCCGCCGTCGGAACGTCATCCAGAAAGCTGTAATTGGCATCGAAGAAGGGAATTGGATTGGAGGCGACCGGCGGATACGGAACGGGCGGCGGTTCGTCGCGGTAGCGCCCGTGAAGAAAATCTCGAAACGAGTAGTAGCCGGGCTCGGTCGGCGAAATGATGAACCAGCCAATCCGCGGGAGCGGCTGGAGCGCCGCCACGTCGGCCCAAACTGATTCGGACGACGCTGCCTCAGAGGTAGAGCTCTCTAATGCCGCGAAAGTTGGTTCATCAGCCGGGGATACCACATCCTGCGCCAAAGCGGGCGAGGAAACGCCCAGGCAGACCGCGCAGCACGCGGCCAGTAATCGGCGACAAGATCGGGGTAATCTGCTCATGCGCATTCCGCCCTGCAACTGGCGGAATATGTTGCGGCGCAATCCTACCGCAGCGGTTATCCGCGGTAGGAGTCATCAGCCCGCAAAGAGCAGGCGGTTCTCAGCAGGGGGACTCCATCCCCCGGCGATGTCCTGGCGACGACATTTCGGAGCCTCGTGGTGTCGAAGCTACGCACAAACGTGTCGATGAACAACTGCTTAGCCGTTCTTCTTATCGGCAACATCCTGGAACGCGTTGAGCAATGGGGCCACACTTGGCCATCCAAGCGAAGCGGAAAATGGCAAAAAGGGAGGCGTTTGCCGGTTGCGGCTCCATCAACCACAGTTACTTCAATGCTTGCAGCTCATTTAGAACGTACGGCCGTTCCACATCACGTTCGACGGAAGGCGAGGGACGTCTGCAAGATTGGACTTTGCCCTAGCGGGCGAGAACTCTCGCGCACTCGGTATGAACCGATAGCGGAGACATGTAAGAAGGTGCTCAAAATGCCGCTATTAGGGCCACGATTTTTCATTTGCGCTGTCGTTGGGGGCGATCTGGCCCCAGGCACCGAAGCGCACGCCGGCTCCTGTCTCGACGGCGCTCCCATCAGCGCCCATTGACACACCCACCCGTTGCGGTGGATATTGGTAGTTAGCTACCAAATTGTCGAAAATCCAGCGCAATGCATCCATTGGAACAGGCTTGGAGTCAAAAGCGGTTGACTATTGTTAGGATCTCATTAGTATTTGGTTAGTAATTATTAGCGTTCGGTTAGTGTTTTGACGATTCTACGTGCTGGCCGGCATCCGCACCCTGAGTTGGATCCTGCCGTCCTCTCCTTGAATCGCCGCTGATTGGGTGCCGCGGACTTTGCTTTTCACGCCAAAACAGTTAGTTGGAATCCACTCCTTGAAAGGAGCTAACGCCATGCTAAAGCGATTCGTTGGATGTGTCTCTCTTGCAGCGTTTTTGGCTTTGGCGACGTTGGCTGATGCCCAGGTCATAAATCCCCAGGCGCCGAAGCCGGCGCTGGGTGTCACGATGAGCGACAATTCGCTTCCGGGAGTTCTGATCCTGAGCGTCGTACCCGAAAGCCCAGCCGCCGTCATTGGCCTGCAATCGGGCGATCGAATTCTGGCAATCAATGGTAAGCCAACTTCGAGTTTCCACGATGTTTCTCGCATCATCGACATGAACCGGCCCAATACGCCGATCGAATTGACCGTGGCTCGCGGCGTGTGGCAAGGGAAGTTGACGGCCCAGCTGGGTTCGGAGAATACCGTTTTCAGCCCAGCCGCACTGCGTTCGCTTCAGCAGCCTGCCCCGGCGGCCGCTGCGCCCGCCACGGTCTATTACAGGCCTGCTCCTGTAGAGCCGTGGCAATTTCCGAATAATATGTTCGATAATGGAAGTCGTGGCGCAGCTGCGTCGTATGGCGGCGGCGGCTATTAAGCGGATCAAACCAATTGAAGCTCAAAACGAAAAACCCGCCTGTTGTCAGGCGGGTTTTTTTGTGGGCATTGCGATGCCCGGGCTGCGGACAGCGAGCCAGCGAGCCAGCGCAAAGCTGCTCAGGTACTCTTATTGACCGGTTCAAGCTCATCGGCGCGCTTGAAGTCTGCCTCTGCTCTTGACGGTTCACCCTCTTCCAGCAGTAGGTTCGCGCGATAGTAATACGCCTCGCTATTGTCCGGATCGACACGGATCGCTTCGCTCAAGTCTTCAATTGCCTGCCGGCGCTTGCCAAGTCGCGCCAAGGCGATCGCCCGATTGAATCGGAGGCCGTCGGCGGTGGGTTTGATCGTAAGCGCTGCGGAATAGTCTTCAACGGCGAGCTTAAACTCGTCTTTCCTGAACCAGACATTCGCGCGATTGTTCAGCGCCACCACGTAGAAGGGGTTGATTTGCAGCGCCGCGTCAAAATCAGCGAGGGCCTCACTATAGCGCGCCTGCTTGGAGTGGATAGCACCAAGCCGAGCCCAAGTGGCACACGACTTCGGCTCGAGCCGAATCGCCGTCTCGATGTCCGGCATCGCCAGTTCAAATTCTCCCCGATTGATCCGTGCCTGGCCGCGCAGGCTATGAGCTTCCCCCGATCGGGAATTGATTTGAATCGCTTCGTCAAGATCGCCCATCGCCAGTTCGATGTGCTTCAAGTCAAGATATGCGCTGGCTCGGCAAATCAGCGCCGGGACATAGGAAGCGGACTGCCTCAGAGCCTCGCTGCAATCATCGATCGCCAACAAGTATTCGCCATTTTCGGCATACCCCTTCACGCGCGACACAAGTACGAACGGAGTTCGCCGGTGACTCAATTGTCGTGCAAAATGAGAAACCGCTTCACTCGTCGGTACAGCGTCCGCCGCCTGCAGCCAGCCGCAGCCCACCCACAGCCACGTTCCCTCGACCTTGATAACGTCGAGGCCGATGCCAATCGGGGCATTTCCGATAACTTTGTCGCCGTCGTACAACTTCGCATCAGCTCGCGCAGCCAAAACCCGACAGCCAGGTGTCGCTGGTGCAGGATCGGCAGCCAACACAAAGAGGGGCGAAACTAAGACGAGCAGCCCGCACGAGACACCGTGCTGATAGCTGGACAGCCGATTGGACATCGGATTTCTCCGGCTTCTATCGCCCCTGGGAATGCATCCAGGTTCGGCCCATTACCGAATCTGTGCCAACCCGACAGGTCCATGCTAATGGCCTATTGTTAGCGGGCAGTTAGGGCGGAATGAGGATTCTGTGTGAGAAGAATTCGGCAGCGTCAAATCCCTCAAAAGACGCCGAGGCCCGGTCATCGGAACCCCGACAACCTCTTCAGAGAGCGCGGACAATACCTTGATGGCGTTGTCGAAGGGCCAAGACTGCGTCCGGTGCATTTCCAGACGCGCCAGACTGGTTTCGATTGGGCGTTCTCGGCATTCAGCCGGCATTTTCGCTTTTGCGATTCCGCGCGGTAGCATTCCTTCGACCGGCCTTCCCTGTCGGTTTCGAGGCGGTAGCTACGCCGGAGGATTTTGACGACTGGGCCGCGTTCCCAGCAGCGATAACAGCGGGCTTTGCCGATCGTGCTCGTGCGCGACGTTTGGCTGCGGCGCTGGCGCCGGATTTGCTCCCCTGCTTTGCCTTTCGCTGGGCGCACTTTGGAAGAGCGGGCGAAGCAGGAATTGCGTCAGGGGTGGCAAGTTCGATGCCAAACACGTCGGCCAGGTCGGCGGTGGCAATCGTCTTTTTTCCCCGGCTGCGTGACTTGACCTTCGCGCCCGGTTCGGTCGCTACTTCTATGAGTTCGAGGTGATCGACTTGTCGCAATTTGAAGAGCAGTTCCGGCTGCTGGTCCAACCGGGCCCCGACGCCGTAGAGCGTGGCGGCGATGTGTTTGCAGACGCCCGCCCAGTCGGGGCAAGAGCAGGACATCTCGATTTCACGAGGCTTCGGGAACAAGCCGCCGTCTTGCCGAGTAACGATGTCCATCACGCTCTTCGAAAGTCGGCCCTGGAGCAGTTCCACCAGCGAGCCGATCTGCCCGGCGCTGGCGGCTTTGACGGCCCGCCACTCGGCGGGCTTCAGCGGCGCGATTTGGATTTGAATCTTGTACAGTTCGGATCCGCTGACGATGGCCGTGATATGCCCCGGCTTGATTTGCAAATCGACGACGGAGCCATTGCGGACGTAGCTTCTTCCGCGGGGAAGCCGGTTACTGAAATCGCTGTAGGCTTCCAGGTTTTGGCACCAAGCCTGGCCCCAGAAGGTCGTGGTGATCGCACGGCCGGCGATCTTGACCGGCGAAATCCGCTGACCCTTCTTGGCAAGCTTCGCCACTTCGCGTGCGGCATTCGCGCGTTGCCTCGCGACCGGTACGTACTCTTTGAAGCGCCACCAGCTCATGCAAGCATCCTTTCTTGGCTTGTGGTCAGGGATCCAAGGCCTTGTGGATATCCAGAGCAATTATTCCCAATAATTGGTCGTTGTCCATCTCCGTCAGCCGCACCTCGCCGCCCGCTTCGAGAAGATCGCGGGCAATTCCGGACTTGGCCGAAATCAGTTCGTCAATCTTCTCCTCCACCGTGCCGCGGCAAACGAACTTATGGACCAAGACTTTTCGTTGCTGCCCAATGCGGAACGCGCGGTCTGTGGCCTGGTTCTCGACCGCCGGGTTCCACCAGCGGTCGAAGTGGATGACATGCGAGGCGGCCGTCAGATTCAGCCCTGTGCCGCCGGCTTTGAGCGACAGGATAAAGAACGGCGGGCCGTCTTCGCGTTGAAACGCCGCGACCAGTTCCTGCCGCTTGGCGACGCTGGTGCCGCCGTGCAGCACCAGCCCAGGCCGGCCGAAAACCCCGCCGAGATACTCCGCCAGCGGCTCGGTGATTTCGCGGAACTGGGTAAACACAAGAACCCGCTCCTGGCGCTCGTGCAACTCTTCGCAGATTTCCGCGAGCCGTTGGAACTTGCCGCTGTGCTGCGGCTCGTAGGCTCCTCCCCCCGACACCTGGCAAGGATGATTGCAAATCTGCTTGAGCCGCATCAACTGGGACAGCACCAGACTGCGGCGCTGCATCCCTTCTACCTGTTTGAGTTGGTGTGCCAGATCTTTGACGACCTGCTGATACAGGGCAGCCTGCCGCTTGCTCAGCCCACAGAAGGCGGTCGCCTCGATCTTGTCGGGCAAATCGGCGATCACCCGTTTGTCGGTTTTCAGCCGCCGCAGGATATAGGGCTGGATCAGCGAACGCAGAGGGGCGTAACGGGCCTGATCCTTGGCTTCCAGCCGTTTCACGAACCGCGAGAAGTCCTTTTCGCCGCCAAGCAGCCCCGGATTCAAAAAGTTAAAAATCGACCACAGATCGCCAAGCCGGTTTTCGATGGGTGTGCCCGTGAGCGCCACGCGAGCCGACGCCAGCAACTCGTTGACGGCCCGCGTTTGGCGCGTCCCAGGATTCTTGATCGCTTGGGCCTCGTCGAGAATCGCCAAAGCCCAACGTCGCTTGCGCCGCCAAGTCAGCCGAGCGAGCATTCCGTAGGTCGTAATGACGAGATCCTGGCGGCGATCGTCGAAAGCCGAAGGCGGCGTGATCGGGATCGCCGAGTTCCGCCTCTGAAGGGTGGGCGACCAGAAATGAGAGCGAGGGTGCAAACCGCGAAATCTCCGACTTCCAGTTGGCGATAAGCGATGCCGGCACGACGAGCAGACTGGGCAGCGCGTCGTGCTTCGATTTCTTTCGTTCGTGGTCGCGCTTCATGTGCAGCAGAAGCGCGATGACTTGAATCGTCTTGCCGAGTCCCATGTCGTCGGCCAGGCAGGCCCCGAGCCCCAGCCGCGTGACCAGTCGCAGCCAGTGAACTCCCGTGCCTTGGTAGGGTCGCAGGTCGGCGTGCAAGCCGGGCGGTTTTGGGTCGGCGGATGCCGACGGGTCGCGCAAATCGTCGAGCGTTTGCCGGAGGGCTTCGCCTGCGGAGATGCCCACCCAGGCTTGGGTCTCCGGCAGTAAGGCCGTTGCCGCATCGCGCTCGATCGCGGCGCCCGCCAGCAGGCGCATTCCTTCAAAGAACGAAAGGCCGCCTTCCTGGCCCGCTTCGCGTTCGACACGTTTCCATTGCTGGAGGGCTTCCGCCAGCCGTTCGCGGTCCACCTCCACCCACTTCCCTTTGAGCAGCACCAGCCCGCCGTCCGATGCCAGCAGGGTCCGCAACTCGTCGTCGCTGAGCGGATCGCCCTCCAGGGCCAAATTGACGGAGAAGTCGAGCAGCGAATCGACGCTCAAGTGGGCGCCGGCGCGGCGGCCGACTTCGACCTGCACCTGCGGCCGCGGCGGCCTACTGTCTTTCCACCAGTTGGGCACGCGTACGATGAGGCCACTTTCCTCGAAGATCGGTATGTCTTTCAAGAATCGATACGCCTCACGTGACGTCCAGGCCAGGGGCTGGTAGACATCGCCGGAGTCGATCAACTGCTTGGCAAGCTCGCTTCGCTCGGCAGCCCGGTTGAGCGGCATCAAGAGCGACAACAGCATGGTTCGGTTCTTAGCACCGGAATACTGTTGGAGTGCCCGTCCCAGTGGCTCATGCTGGACCTTGCCTTGAGCCGACAAGCGATTGGCGTAGGTCGCCATGAAGGCAAATGGAAAGGCGGTATCCCGTTTGTTCTCCGCCAAATGGAACGTCACCCGCCCCACGAGCCGCCAGAGCGGATTCTTCTCGCGCAAATACGCCTGGACGCCTCCCGAATGACCGCGGGCTTCGTCTCGCACCAGCACATCCAGTTCGCTCCACCAGGCTTCCAACACCTGGGCGCTGAGGTATTCCAAGCCGACCATCGGCGGCGCTTGCAGGCTCATGGTCGCCAGTTCTTCCGGCGGTGGCGGCGGAAGCGGGCCCATGTCCGTGGCGGTGTCGAGATCCGGGGTCTGGCAAAGGCGCGTCAGAAACGATCTGGCAAAATCCCGCGCAAAACCGAGCGGTGGCAACAGACCGGTTTGCAATTCGACCGTTGCCAGATGCAGGAGTCCCCGAGCCTGACCATCGGAGAAGGCTCCTTGGATCCGCATCGCGGCAGCGTCTCGCGTGCCGTCGTCGGACGTGGAACGAACATTCAAGTGCCCCTGCGGTGAAATGGTTAGATCGAGCATCATTCCAAGCGACGGCGATCGGATTCCTTTGGGCACTACGGTGGTGGAGCCGACGATCAGTGACCACGTTTTCTCGCGTAGGACCAGTGCCTGTCAAGGCTATCCTCGAATCGTAATCATCCAGCACCCTTTGATCGCGCTGAACCCTCAGGCACCCCCGCCACCAACGGCCATTCGCCAAGCCGTCGCCGATTACATCGAGTTTTTGAAGATTGACGGCCGGGCTCGAAAGACCCCGGTGCGTTACCAGGGCGAGTTGAACAACCTCCGCGATTTCCTGGAGCCAATTCAGGTCACTCGCTTGGCCCAAATCGCGCCGACGCATTTCGACAAGTTCCGAGCGCATTGCAAGATTCTGAAACATGGTCCACGCACGCTGTTCCACGAGTCTGTTGTAGTCAAGCAGTGGCTTAAATGGTGTCAGCGGCGGCATCTCGCTGCCGTGAACTTGCTGGCTGACTATAAGCTGATCAAGCCTGCGCTAGAGCCACGCGATGGCCCAAGCTTAGAGCAGGTCAACGCGATCCTGACCGCTGCCCGCGGCCCGCGAAAGATCCAATATCCAATGCTGGCATTCACCGGCATGCGTTCTGGAGAACTTCAGCGGTTAAAATGCGAAGACGTTGAACTGAAAATGGGCTGGATCAAGATCGTCTCCTGAGATGGCGCCGAAACGAAGACCAGGCATTCGCGAAAAGTGCCGATCCACGACCGCCTGCCGGCCGTGCTAGAGTCCATGCCGAAGGCAAAGCGGCCCTGGTTCTTCACGGCACAGCCGAGCAACCGTTATCCCCAGGGCGGGCACTGGATCAACCCGAAACGGCTCAACGAGGACTTTCTCAAACTTCTGAAGAAGCTCAAATTGCCAGCCGGCCGCGACGAACGCGGGTTCACCATCCATTCGCTACGGCACTTCATGGAGACGTTTTGCGTCAACTCCGGTATTCCTCAGCGCGTGATCGACGCCTGGCTCGGGCATCGGTCAGACCGCTCGATGGGATCGGTCTATTACCGGCTTTCAGACTCCGACTCGCGGGCGTTCATGGACAAGGTCCCCTTCGGAACCGGCCTGTCGATCAGCCAGGTGCCTGACGACCACATGGCAGGCTAGGCAGCGAGCCTTATCGCTAACCCCGCCTTCTGTGCCCGGTCTACTTGCGACCCCTTCGGCCGCAGATTTCTCTAACTGGACTGCCACTCGGGTATCTGCGGTGTGGCTGGAATGCCGCAGGCTGGCTAGCGGGACAAATCCGGGACAAGCGAGGGAGATGAAAACGAAGCCGGCTCGCAAGTGCTTTTTATTTAAGCACTTGCGAGCCGTGTCTCTTTTCAAGCGGAGAGGACAGGATTCGAACCTGCGGACCAGTTACCCGGTCACGGGTTTAGCAAACCCGCGCTTTCGACCACTCAGCCACCTCTCCATGTGCGGAACCTTCGGCCCCCCGAATAATCGGCTTCGTCGGCCGTGGATAATCGATCCAAATTCTAAGCGATCTTGTTTTCCCTGCAAGAGAGCTTGCAACCGGCCACCGCACCCCCCCGCGCAGCCCCGTTCCCCGCTCGACGGTCCGAAGGGTCGGAAACGCTCGTAACGTGGGCTAGAATTGCCCCAGGGCTCCGCATCGGGCGCTACCGTCGCGCCAGGGCCGCCGGAACCGTTCTTTCGTCTCTTCCCGAGAAATCTCGACTTCTTCCCATGCTTACCTTGCGCAACGTGTTCTGCTGGACACTCGTGATTGGCGGCTTTCTAGTCCCGCGCCAGCTTGAAGCTGACAGCTTTTCCACGGCTCGCGACTCGGTCACGGCCGATGAGCTGCGGCGGCATGTCGAGGCCTTGGCCAACGATACGTTTGAAGGCCGCGAGGCCGGCACACGGGGTGGCTACGCTGCCGCCGGGTACATCACGCAGTTCCTCACTCGCCATCATTTGAGCCCCGGTGGCGGCGAGGGCAGCTACTTCCAGTCTTTCGGCACCTACCGCAACTTGCTGGGGCTGCTCGAAGGAAGCGATCCGGTTTTGAAGCAGCAGGTTATCGTGGTCGGCGCCGCATTACGATCACGTCGGCTACGGCAACTCGCGCAACAGCTTCGGACCCACCGGCTTCATCCATAATGGGGCCGACGACAACGCCAGCGGCGACGCGGCCCTGCTGGAACTGATCGAAGCGTTCGCCAAGCTCGAAGTACGGCCGAAGCGATCCATCCTGTTTGCCTTCTGGGACGGTGAAGAGAAGGGGCTGCTGGGCTCGAAACACTGGGTGGCCAAGCCCACCATCCCGCTCGCCGATGTCGCTTGCATGGTGAATGTCGACATGATCGGCCGCTTGCGGCAGGATCTGCTGACGATTTACGGCACGCGCACGTTGCGCGGGGTGCGCCGCTTGCTCAGCGATCAGAACCAACCGAACCTGGCCCTCGATTTCAATTGGGAAATGAAAGCCGACAGCGATCATTACTCGTTCTACGAGCGCCAGATTCCGATCCTGATGTTCCATACCGGGTTGCATTCCGACTACCACCGGCCCAGCGATGACGTGGAAAAGCTCAACTTCGCCGGGCTGGAACGGATCGATCGGTTGATGTTCGGAGTGGTGCGTGGCTCTGGCCGACGACACGAACTCTTGGACGTTTCGAGCCCAGAGTCGGCAAGAAGGCTTGCATTCGCGGCCCGTGCTCGAACGACTCGAGCCCGCGATGCCGGGAAGGCTGGGTCTGAGTTGGTCGACGAGCGATCCTGGCCCGGGGCTGCTGGTGAATCGCGTCTGGCCCAATTCGGCCGCTTCCCAGGCCGACCTGCGTTTGAATGATCGCATTCTCAAGCTCGACGGCCAGAGCGTGCAACCTAGCGACGATCCGCGTGGGTTGGTTTGGGCCGCCGGCGAATCGTTGTCGGTTGTCGTGGAACGCGCCGGCGAGTCGAAACCCTTGGACCTGACGGTGCGACTGGGCGGCGCGCCGGTGCGCATCGGCATCACCTGGCGCGAGGACGAGGCCGAACCTGGCAGCCTGTTTCTGGTGCGGGTCGTGCCGGGCACTCCTGCCGACAAAGCCGGCTTACAGGTTCTGGACCGCATTTACAGCGTCAACGGCCAGTCATTCACCAACGGGGTAGAGTTTTCCAAATTGCTCGACGCGGCGAATGGGCCCGTAGAATTGCTCGTCGAGCAATGGGGCCGCGAGCGGACCGTGGTCGTGCCGCTGAAGCCGAAGCCGCAACCCATGGCCGGCCGATGAAAGCTGCTTGATATCCCCGCCGTCCCGGCAGGGACGCGTGCCGAGGAAGCTACACGCCGCGGCCGAGCTCGAACAGCTCTTCAGCGTCCATGATGCGGTCGTTGGTTTCGAAGATGAGCTGAACCGCGGCCTTGTGGATCTTCATCTTCGTGCCACCGATGCCAATCGCGCCGTAGCAGATGATGCCATCGCGCTCACCGGCCCGATCAACCACTTCCACGCCCGCAATGCCGGCCGGCGGCACGGCGTTGAGATCGATGGCTACGCGCAACGCCCGGCATTGCTCGCGAATCGAAGTTGGCAGCAACTCGACGCCCGCGGCGCCTGCGGCAATCACCACTTGCGCGCCATCGAGCACGGCGGCGATCTCTTCCGGGGTGCGGGTCGCCCAGGCCGACAGAAGCGGATTCTCGACCAGCGGCGCAGATCTGATCGCAGACGACCTGCGCCCGCTGCAAATTTCGTGACGCCACCCGCACCACCGCGCCTTCGCGCGCCAACAATCGGGCGCAGCGCTGGCCAACCGGACCGGTCCCGCCCAGCACGACCGCCGTGGTTTTCGCCAGATCCGCATGCCTGGCGGCCGCCAGCACGGCTGCCGCCGCCGTGGTGTTCGATCCGCCTGGATCGACCAGCACGGAAACACGTAGCGGACCGAAGAAGGTCTGCCGGATCTGTTCGAGCACCGCCTCGGCCGCGGAGACGTCGGAGCCGCCGAGGAAAATGGCAGTTCGCCACAGGTCGTCGGGACTGCGCGTGAAGATCGCCCCGTGAACGATTTCGGTCACGTTGTGCGGAGTGACATTCTGATACCGCAATAGGTTGTCCACGCCGGCATCGATCGACACGATGCTATCGAAGAGGCTGGGATGCGGATCGGTGTCGAGTTGGACGAGGATCTTGGCCTTTGCCATGGCAACTTCGATTCGCCCGACGAGCCGGGTAGTTCAGCGCTGAAACGTGGGGGAGTTCAGTCGGGAAAAGCAGGCAAAACGCCATCACCGTGCAGTGCGCATGCATGGCGCACGGGCACGGCGATGGCGCTTGCCGAACGTCATTAGAAGCCGCGGAACGGATGCTTCGAGTCCTTGCCGGCCAGCATTTCGTCGGCCGTCGGCTTGCCGGCCATGGCGCTGGCGATGGCCTGCTTGGTCGCTTCGTAGTTGAATTCGTAGATCTTCTTGTCGTCTTGGGCTTCCCAGTGAATGAACACGCCGCAGACGATGACCAGGTCTTCGGCCTTGTTCTTGGGAATGACGCCGCTGGCAACCGAATCGGCGACGGCCTTGGCCACGGCCGATTGGGCGGGGCCGAACATCTGCACGGCCTGCTTCGCGCCCTTGATCGTGACCTTCGTGATCAACACGGTCGACGGCTTCACCGCCAGATTCGGCGTGAGGACCGCCAGCAAGTTACTGTGGCCTTCGCTCTGCCGGGCCAAGGCGTTGGCGAATGCCACCCCTACCGGGCCGGTCTTGTCGCCGATCAGTAGATCAATGTGGGCGATCTCGTTGCCTTCGCCGACCAGGGCTTCTCCGATAAACATCGACATGGATAATCCTCTCTGGAATCTTGATTTGCGTTGAGTGTGCGAGTGCCGGGGACGGACCGTGAATTCGATCGCGGCGCGGTCGTCCGACCCTGTGTTTCACGCGTCCCCCGCCAAGCCGGCAACGATAAGGCATTAGCAACCCGAATGCAACTACCCCGGGTAAAGCGCCAGGGCTAAACGGCGGCCGATTTGTAGGGGGTCGTCGAGCTTTGCGCGACGCACCGCTGTTCGCCTTTTTCTCGCGATTTGGTGCGTCTCGCAAAGCTCGACAACACCCTACGGGCTGAAAGCCACATCTAACCACCCGATATAGCTATCTTAGCTTCTGGGGGGTTGAAACGCTCGTCTCCGCGGCTACGCTAGCACCAAACACCAGCCGGAAAAGCCCACGTATTTTTCCTGGTCGCGTTGCGTACGGCTTCGGATTGCGTTGGTTCACAGTCCGCCTAAGGATCTAGCCAACCAGGGTTCTGGAGCATTCCCCGCTCGATCGACTCGCTTGGAGGCAACGGGTGCCATGTTTGTGCAATTTTTCACAATCTCGATGTTCCTGTTTTTGACCGGACCCGATGGGCGTGTGTCGACGCCGGTGGAGTTCGACCTTCACCCGCTCGAACGCCAGGTCATTGAGCAGACGAACTCGCAGCGTGCCTTGCTCGGGCTGGCTCCGCTGGTTCTTGATTCGGGGCTGGCGGCCACGGCCCGGCAGCATACGGCCTGGATGACCAATTCGCAGACTTTGGTTCACACAACGCTCCCCGTGGCAGAGAATATCGCCATGGGGCAGCAAAGCGCCGTCGAGGTGGTGCAGTCCTGGATGGATTCACCCGGGCATCGGGCGAACATTCTGAATCCCGAGCACCGTCGGATTGGCGTGGCGGCTTACTCCACACCCGACGGCACGGTCTACTGGTGTCAGCAGTTTTTGCAGTAAGCATGCAGAACCCCTGACGATTCTCTTGATGGTGCCCGTGCGTGATACGCTTGTGATCCTCGGCGCCAGCGCCAGGGCAGCGGCAGCGTCGGCCATGCGCGCCGGTTTTCGTCCGGCTTGCGGCGACCTGTTCGCCGACGCCGATCTTCGCCACCTGGGCCCGGCCTTGGCAACGCCCGACTTCCCCGGCGGCCTGATTTCCCTTGCCAGACAGCTTCCCGAAGGCCCGTGGATTTATACCGGAGGCCTGGAGAATTATCCCGATCTGGTCGAGGCCGTATCGGTCGATCGCGTGTTGTATGGCAACCCGCCGTCCACGCTGCGGGCGGCCCGCGATCCTGCGCGTCTGGCCTGGGCGCTGGACCGTTACGGCTTGAAGTTTCCCGAGTGCCGACTGACGGCCGATAGGTTGCCGCGCGATGGATCCTGGCTGCGAAAGCGATTTCATTCCAGCGGCGGCCAGGGGGTGCGAGCCTGGCGCGGGGGAGCGAATCGTCGGTCTGGCGAGGCGTATTTTCAGCGACGCATTGCCGGCCCGTCCTGTGCGGCCGTTTTCGTGGCTGCAAACCGGCAGGCGCAACTGGTAGGCGTCACGCAGCAACTGCTGGGCCTGGGCTCCAGCCTCGCCGGCGCTTTTCACTACCGCGGTTCCGTGGGACCGCTCCGACTGACGGCCGACGACACCGACGCCTGGCAGCGGATCGGCGCGGGCTGTCCGACGAATTCGATCTCCAGGGATTGTTTGGTGTCGACGCGGTGGTCGACGGCCGGGGCGAAATCTGGCCGGTCGAGGTGAACCCGCGCTACACGGCGTCGGTCGAAATTCTGGAACGAGGGCTCGGCGTGGCAGCCCTCGGCTGGCACGTAGCGGCCTGCCGCGATCAACGAATCGCGGCCGATGTCCCGGCGGCCGATGGTTGGCACGGCAAGGCGATTGTCTATGCCCCCTGCGATCTGAGAGTTGGCGAGGAGTTTGTGGCCGCGTTCGATCGGGCGAACGAGGGGCGAGCCTGGCCGGTTGTCGCCGACTTGCCCGCGCCGGGTACGACCATCCGGCGCGGCCAGCCGATCGTCACCGTCTTTGCCGCGGCTGACAATCAGGCCGAGGTCGAACAGCAATTACAAGAGCGCGAGCAGAAGCTCGTCGAAATTGCCCAAACGATGTGAGACGCACGGCTACGGCGAGGGGCTCACTGGCCATTGGCCTCGACGGGCTTCCAACTGCGGCCAGCCAATTCGGGCTCGAAGTTCTCGACGCCCGCCAGCCGGGCAATCTCGATCAGCAGGCGTCGGGTCAGCTTTTGCTGCACTTCTCGACTCCCGTCGCCCGAATCGTCGGCCAGGTATTCCGAGATATCGATGGCCGGCCCGATCTTCACCCGAGTTTTGGCCGGAATGAAGAAGAACCCAAAGGGAGTGCCGTCGTAGGGGCTGCCGCTCACGTAGCAAGGAACGATGGGCACCTTGGCGCGCAGCGCGATCAACGCCGCCCCGGGCCGGCCCGGCAGCAACACGGCCGACGTTTCGTTGATTCGGCCCTCGGGAAACATGCCTACCAGTTCGCCCTGCGTGGCGTAGCGAACGGCCAGTTTCGTGGCAGCGGTATCGATTCCGCTGCGATTGACCGGAATGACTTGCAGAATCCGAAAGGCCCAGCCGAACAGCGGATGCACAACGTATTCCTTGGCCACCATCCAATGCATGGGCCGCCCCGAGGCGCACTGGATGAACGCCGGATCGATGGGCCCGATATGGTTGCTGACCACTACGGCTCCCTGATGCGGGCCGATCGGAATCCGGCCTTCGACCTCGGTTCGCCACAGAACCCTGGTCATCACCAGTTGGAGCATGTATATAGGAAACTGGGGGAGCGTGTAGTACTCGCGATAGCCGCGGTAAACACGGAAAATCCACCCCAACAGCGCCAGCACGACGAAGACCAGCACACCGATGGCTAGTTGGTTGGTCTGAGCGTTCGACAACATGCAGGCCTGGATGAACGGCGTGTCGGGGCGTGGGTCAAATGGGGCGCGGCCGCGAACGGACGTGGCTCGCCGGGGGACACGCCAAATATAGCTCGCCGGGGCCCGTAAGGGGAGGAGTCGAGTTCCAGCATGCCGCGCGACGAAGTCCCCCAGCAGCGACCGAGTAAGCCGGATCGGCGTGGTCAGCGACACGCACGGCCACACGACTTACGCCGAGCGGCCGTACGGTTGTTGGAAAGCCTGGACGTGCAGCTCGTACTACATTGCGGCGACATTGGGACCGCCGAGATCGTCGAGTTGTTCGCCCCTTGGCCGACGCATTTCGTCTTCGGCAACACCGACCACGACCGGCAGCAGTTGCGGGCCGCCATCGAGGCTGCCGGCCAGACCTGCCACGATCGTTTCGGCTCGCTCGAAGTCGCCGGCTGCCGAATCGCCTTGCTGCACGGCGACGACACGCGGGCACTGGTCGATGCCAGGAACTCCGGCCGGTACGACCTGGTCTGTTACGGCCACACACACCAGGCCGAGCAGCATCGCCAGGGCTCGACCTTGGTGCTCAATCCGGGGGCGCTGTATCGAGCCAATCCGCATTCCTTCGCCGTGGTCACGATGCCCGAAGTCGAGGCCACGGTCATCAACCTGTAGCGGCAACAAGAATGGAGGCCAGTGTTCTTTCAGGTGAAGATCTTTGCACCGGGGTGCCATGCCCACGCTTGCGTGGGCATGCCGCCCATCGCCAAACATGGCCACGCAAGCGTGGCCATGGCACCCGAAACTCGCGGCGTGACCTTTGCTAGTGAATACGGTTTCTTTCAATCATCTTAAGCGTCGAGAGTAGCGTCATGAGTCTCGGTGAATCGATGGAACGGCGGGCGCAGGAATTCGTCGAGCGTTACGGGGCCGTCCGCGAGCAATTGGGCCGGGTGATCGTCGGGCACGATGAAATCGTCCATGGCGTGCTCACGTGCCTGTTCGTCGGCGGTCACTGCCTGCTGGAAGGCGTGCCCGGCTTGGGCAAGACGCTGCTGGTGCGAACCCTGGCCGAGACGCTCGACCTGCAGTTCTCCCGCATCCAGTTCACGCCCGACCTGATGCCGGCCGACATCATGGGCACCAACATGGTCATGGAAGCGCCCGACGGCCGGCGTGCTTCGAGTTCCAGCACGGGCCGATCTTCACGCAGATCTGCCTGGCCGACGAAATCAACCGCGCCACGCCCAAGACGCAAAGTCGGCCCTGCTGGAAACGATGCAGGAAGGCTGCATCACCGTCGGCGGCAAGATGTACACGCTGGAAAAGCCGTTCTTCGTCATGGCCACGCAAAACCCGATCGAGCAGGAAGGCACCTATCCGCTGCCCGAAGCTCAGCTCGACCGGTTCTTCTTCAAGCTGGTGGTCGGCTACTCGACGCGCGAAGAATTGGCGACGATCCTCGATCGCACCACGCGCGGCGAGGTGATCACGCCGGTCAAGGTGATGGACGGCGCCGAGATCCGCCGCTGGCAGCAGTTGATTCGCGAAGTGGTGCTGGCGCCGCACGTGCAGGATTACGTCGTGCGGCTGACGCTGGCCACGCATCCGCAGGGCGAATTCGCCCTGCCGATCACCAATCAATACATCCGCTGGGGCGCCAGCCCGCGCGGGGCGCAGTCCGTGGCCCTGGCGGCCAAGGTGCGGGCGCTGCTCGAAGGCCGCTACAACGTCAGCTTCGAGGACATCCGCCGCGTCTATTTGCCGGCGTTGCGGCATCGCGTGCTGTTGAACTTCGAAGCCCAGGCCGAAGGCATCGCCACCGACAAGGTGTTGCGCGATCTGCTGGACGCCGTACCGGAAAAGGCCGACGAGACGGCGCCAGCAGTTTAATATCGAAAGTTAGCCGCGTCGCTTGCGACGCGTTCCCTCGCTCCCCGACCGACACGCCATGTCCAAACTCGCCGCGCCGCTGTTGAGCCCGGAATTGCTGGCCCAGCTCGAAAAGCTGGAGCTGGTCAGCCGCAAGATTTTCCGCGGCCGGATGAAAGGCGAGCGCCGCAGCCTGCGCAAAGGCCAGAGCGTCGAGTTCGCTGATTTCCGCATCTACGTTCCGGGCGACGATCTGCGGTTCATTGACTGGAACACCTACGCCCGGCTCGATCGGCTGTTTCTCAAGCTGTTCCTGGAAGAAGAAGATCTGCACTTCTATGCCCTGATCGACGCCAGCCGCTCGATGGGCTTCGGCGAGCCGAGCAAGCTGCACTATGCCAAGCAAGTCGCCGCGGCCTTGGGATTCATCGGGCTGGCGCGGGCCGATCGCGTGCGAATCGAAACGCTGGGCCAGCCGCTCGGCCGGCCGGGGCCCGTGCTGCGCGGCCGGCAAAGCCTGTGGCGAATGCTCGATTATCTCGACGGTATCCAGCCAGGCGAATCCGTTTCACTAGCCGAAGGGGTCAAGAACTTCTGCCTGCGCAATTCGGGCCGCGGCGTCGTCGTGCTGCTCACCGATTTGATGGACAAGCGTGGCTACGAAGAGGCCCTGCGCTATCTGCTGGCCCGGCAGATGGATGCCTACGTGATTCACGTTCTGTCGCAGGAAGAGATCGATCCCGACGTGCAGGGCGATCTGCGGTTGGTGGATTGCGAAGACGGCGACGTGGCCGAGATCACCGTCAGCGCACCGCTCGTCAAGCGGTACAAGCAAACTCTGGCAGCATTCGTCGACGGGGCCAAGGATTCTTGCACCCGCCGCGGCATGTCGTACTTGCTGGCGCCCAACAACGTGCCGGTCGACCGGCTGTTGAATAGCTACCTGCGCAAGCGAGGCCTGGTGCGCTGATGTGGCCCCAGTGGACGAGCATGCTGACGCCCTGGCAATGGGCCGCAATTGCCGCGGTGCCCCCGGCGCTCGATCGCGCTCTATTTTCTGAAGCTCAAACGCCAGCCGCTGGAAGTGCCCAGCACCTATCTGTGGCGGAAGTCGATCGAAGATCTGCACGTCAACAGCCTGTGGCAGAAGTTGCGGCAAAGCCTGTTGCTCTGGCTGCAATTGCTGCTGCTGGCCCTGCTGATGTTGGCGCTGGTCCGCCCGCATTGGACCGGCCGGCAGCTTTCCGGCGGGCGGTACATTTTTCTCGTCGACAACTCGGCCAGCATGGGCGCAACCGACGTCGGCTCCGAATCGGCTGGCCGAGGCCAAGCGTCGCGTCGAGCTGCTGATTGACGACATGGATTCGGGCGACGTGGCGATGATCATCAGTTTTGCCGACGGCGCCCAGGTGGCCCAGGCATTCACCAGCAACCGGCAAGACCTGCGCCGCGCTCTGGCGGCAGTCTCATTGAGTGATCGCACGACCTCGCTCGAGGAAGCCCTGCGCGTGGCCGGCGGCCTGGCCAACCCAGGCCGCAACGCCAAGGACGATCCCAAATCGCAGCCAGCCGAAGCTTTGCCGGCCAAGCTGTTCATCGTCAGCGATGGTCGCTTTGCCGACGTCAAAGACTTTTCGCTCGGCAACCTCGATCCGATCTTCATCCCGATCGGCAAAGCCGACGCCGACAACCTGGGCATCGTCGCCCTGGGAACCAGTCCTAGCGCCGAGCATCCAGATCAGCGGCAACTTTTTGCCCGAGTCGAGAACTTCGGCCCTCGCGAAGCCACGACTGACGTCAGCCTGTATCTCAACGGCGAATTGGCCGATGCCGACCAACTGAAGCTGGCCGCCGGCAAGTCGCGCGGCGTGGCGTTCGAATTGGGCGACGTGCATCAGGCCGTATTTGAACTGCGGTTGGGGCGCAAAGACGATTTGGCCATCGACGATCGGGCTTGGGCCGCGGTCAACGAACCGCGCCGAGCGCGGGTGCTGTTCGTTTCGCCCGGCGACGAGCCGCTCACTCTGGCGCTGGATACGGCGGCCGCCCGCGAGCTGGCCGTGGTTGTTCGCGAAAAGCCCGACTTCCTGGCCAGCACCCCGTACGCGGCCGCCGCCGATTCAGGAGCTACGACCTGGTGATCTACGACCGTTGTGCGCCGCAGCAGATGCCCCAGGCCAACACCTTCTTCATCGCCGCTCTGCCGCCGGGCACGCGGTGGCAGGCCAAGCCCAAGGTCGAAGCGCCGCAGATCATCGACACGCTCGCGAGCCATCCGCTGGTGCAGTTGATCGACTTGTCGAACGTGCTCGTGGCCGAAGCCACGCCGCTGGTGCCGCCGCCGGGCGGCAGTGTACTGGTCGACAGCGATGCCGGGCCGCTGTTGGCCTTGGCCCCGCGCGAAGGCTTCGAAGACGCCGTGCTGGGCTTTGCCCTGATTGGCGACGGCACGGCCGGCAGCAACTGGCCGGTGCGGCTCAGTTTTCCGGTCTTCGTCCTGAATTTGCTGGAGTATTTTGGCGGCGGCCGCGACGTGCTGAATATCCAGAACGTCCGGCCTGGGCAAACCGTGACCTTCCGGCTCGACTCGGCGGTAACCAGCCTTGCGCTCGTTCCGCCGAGCGGTTCGCCCCTCACGCTCAGCCGCAACCAGGAGCAGGCCTTCCACTTCGCAGGGACCGACCGGGTCGGGGTTTACGAGCTGCAAAGCGGCTCGCAGCCAGTTGCCCGGTTTGCTGTCAACCTGCTGGATTCCGAGGAAAGCAATATCCCGCCTCGCGGCGACCAGGAAATCCAGATCGGTCACGTCAAGGTTGCCGGTGAAAGGAGTTACGAGGTCGGCCGGCGGGATCTTTGGAAGCTGCTAGTACTCGGCGCGCTGGCAATTTTGCTCTTCGAGTGGTATATCTACAACCGCAGGGTTTATATCTGAGCCGGGGTTCCTGAAGCAGGTTCTCTCAAGAAAAGCATGGCCGGAGCGAATATCTTCGCTGCGGAGCATGGTTTACGGGGCGGTGCTCGTTTAAGGGGTAGTGTTCGAATTAGTGCGGCACGCGGACGTTCGCACGCCAGGTTCATCTATCGGGACACTGTTCTAGGTCGTCGATGATCACGAAGCTTGTACCCAATCGGTCTTCAAAACCGTCGCCTCCCAAAAAGCACCGCAAGAAATCCTTCCAAAAGCTGGTTGAATGCGACCTGATGCGTCGCGTCAGCTATGAAGAGTATCGCGACAAGGTCCGCGACGTTTACAGCGGCCCACAGGGAGCCTTGCTAGCTGCTTGCAGCGTGATTTCGCTGCACACGCCCCTGGGCGAGCGATTGCTGCGCGAACGGAAGTTCGATCTTCGCGGGCGCCAGTCGATCCTGGACATCGGCAGCGGGGCCGGCCAGATTGCCCGCAGCTTGCTTAAATATGCCGACCCCTCGGCGACGATCACTTGCATCGACCTGTCGGCACAGATGCTGTGCCGCGCTCGCAAGAGCTTGAAGAGCACCCGGCCGGCGTTCTACGCCGCTGATTTGTCGGCACTCCCCTTTGCCGACGGCAGCTTCGACTGCCTCACCTGCGGGTACGTGCTCGAACACCTGCCCGACGCTCGGACCGGCCTGGCCGAAATGTCGCGGGTTTTGGTCCCCGGCGGCCGGATGTTGCTACTGGTTACCGAGGACAGTTTCTCGGGCGCTTGGACCAGCCGCCTGTGGCGCTGCCGCACCTACAATCGGATGGAATTGTATCGCGTTTGCCAGCAGCTTGGGTTACGGTGGAAGAAAGAACTCTGGTTCACGCGGATGCACCGCGTTCTGCGCGCCGGCGGCATTTGCGTCGAGATCGAACGCGAGTAAACGGGATCGCGATCAGCATCCTGTGTAGTAGGTTTTCTCGTATCTTTTTTCCGTAGCCCAGCCATAAATGGCTGGGCTACGGAAAGAAGTCGACGAGACTGGCGCCGTCTGGGAAATGGACCGCCGCCATTCGGCGAGCATTTCTTCATCTCCGAATCGTGAGCCGAATCTCGCACTTACGATTTTTCCGGCAATCGGCTTTGTGAATTTCTCTTCCCCCGGGTCAAACTGTCGTGGCAAGTATTTCTGACGACCTGCAAACGGCGCTCCAGCATCATCAGGCAGGCCGGTTGGCGCCGGCGGAACAGATTTACCGCCAGGTGGTTCACGACAACCCAGGGCACGCCGACGCCTGGTGCTATCTGGGCGTCGCCTGCCAGGCCCAGGGCAAACTCGACGAGGCCGAACATTGCCTGCGCCAGGCTTTGCAGTTGGTTCCTAATTTCGTCTCGGCGCACAACTACCTCGGCGTCCTGTTCGCCCAACGGGGCCGCTTCGACGAAGCCGCCGAGTGCTTTCTCCAGATTCTCAGGGATCAACCGGCCGATGCCGACGCTTGCAACAATCTGGGCCTCGTGCGGGCTCATCAGCGCCGACTCGACGAGGCGATCGCCGCCTACCAGCGGGCCCTGCAATTGCGGCCTGATTTTCCGGCCGCGCGCAGCAATCTGGATCTGCTGCTGAAAGAGCGGCAAGCCGCCGCCGGCGCCACCACGGCCGGGCACCAGGAAACTCAGCGTCTCATGCAGCAAGGGTTGGCGCTCGCCCAGCAAGGCCGGCTCGAGGATGCCAAAGCGCAGTTTCAGCAAGCCCTGGAAATTGATCCCCGCCTGGTCGATGCCCGCAACAACCTGGGCTGCATCCACTTCCTATTGCGGCAATTCGAAGAGGCCATCGTCTGTTACGAAGCGGTCGTGCGCAACGCGCCTGGGCACGCCGACGCTCACAGCAACCTGGCGCACGCGCTATTGAAGGAGGGCGAGGCCGAGCGAGCCATTTTCCATTGCCGCGAGGCAATGCGTCTCAAGCCCGACCTGGCCGCGGCCCACACGCACCTGGGCAACGCCTTGCGTGAATCGGGCCAGTTGTCGGAAGCCGACCAGTGCTACGAACAGGCTTTGCGTCTCAAGCCCGACGATCCCTCGGCGCAAGTCAATTACGGTTCCGTGCTGCTGTTGCGCCGCGGAAATCCGGATGAAGCCGCCGCCCATTTCCGCGAAGCCTTGCGATTGAAGCCCGATTTCTCGGACGCACACAGCAATTTGGGGAACGTCTATCGCGATCAGATGCAAGCGGCCGAGGCCATTCGCTGCTACCGCCGCGCACTCGAATTGGCCCCTTCGGCCGCGATCCATAGCAACCTGGTTTACACGCTCAATTTTGATCCGGCTTACGACCCGGCGGCGATCTTTGCCGAACACCAACTCTGGGCCAAAACGCACGCCGAGCCCTTGGCTGCGCTGATTCAACCGCTCGACGTCGATCGCGATCCCGAGCGCCGCCTGCGTGTTGGCTATGTTTCGCCCTATTTCCGCGAACACGCCGTCAACTATTTCGCCGAGCCGATTCTCCAATCGCACGACCACGCCCGCTTCGAAGTCATCTGCTATTCCGACACGAACCGGCCCGACGCCGCCACCGAGCGCCTGCGAGGCTTCGCCGATCGCTGGCACGACACGCACTCTCTGACCGACGAGCGGCTGGCTCAACTCATTCGTCAGGACCACGTCGATATCCTCGTCGATCTCTCGGGGCATATCGCCCACAACCGCCTGCTCGCCTTCGCCCGCAAGCCGGCGCCCGTCCAGGTAACGTATCTCGGCTATCAGAATACGACCGGGATGTCGGCCATGGATTACCGCATCACCGACGACTACGCCGATCCGCCAGGCACGACCGACCAGTACCACACGGAGCGTCTGGTCCGGCTCCCCAAGAGCTTCTTTTGCTACCGTCCGGCGCCCGACAATCCGCCGGTCTCTCCGCTGCCGGCGACGAGTGCCGGGCACATTACCTTCGGCTCGTTCAACAATCCGGCCAAGGTCACGCCCGAGGCCATCGCCATCTGGTCGCAGCTTCTCACGGCAGTTCCCGGATCGCGCCTGCTGCTGTTGGTCGCGGATTTTCAGGGCCGCAACGACTACGCTCTTCAGCAATTCCAGCAGCACGGCATCGAGCCGTCGCGGCTGGAGTTCATCGGCCGCAAGCCGCGGCTCGAATACATGGCGTTGTACCAGCGCGTCGATATTGCGCTGGACACGTTTCCTTTCAACGGGCACACCACCACCTGCGATGCGTTGTGGATGGGCGTGCCGGTCGTGACGCTCTCAGGAGCAACCTACGCGTCGCGATTCGGCGCATGTGCGCTCGTCGCATTGCGGATGAAGGCGCTGGTAGCGAAAACACCGCGGGAGTACGTGAAGATTGCCGCGCGGTTAGCCAGCGAGCCCAAGAAGCTGGCCGAGGCGCGTTCGGCGTTGCGGAAGCGTTTTGCCGATTCCGTGCTGGCCGACGCGCAATCCTTCACGCGCAATCTGGAGCAGGCCTACCGCACGATGTGGCACGACTTCTGCAAGGCCGAGTGAGTGGCGCAGGATCGACCGAAAAGTGCGTTCTCCACGAATTCCCTCGCTCCTTGCGGGAGAGGGCAGGGTGAGGGGGACGTTCCGGCGTTGCGTTGGCTAACCTGGTTTATTCACCACAGGGGCACAGAGACACAGAGAAGGCGGGTAAGAATGCCGGAGGGCACAGACGATGCGATTCTTTCGTCGTAGCGCTGCGTGCCATCAGATGCTCTCGTATTTCATTTGTTGCGAGCCGCCGCATCGTTTCTGTTGTTCGCTTTCTCTGAGTCTCTGTGCCTCTGTGGTTTTCTTCTTTGCGAACAGTGCTGCCCAGCGCTACTTCCGCCGGCTTGAACGCCGACGCGGTGGCGCCTTTTCGAGCGTGAACGCGCAGTTGCTTCCGTCCTACAGAAGAGGGAGTCACGAAATCCCGACAGCCGTAGGGTGGGCATCGCCCACCACGTGCCGCGAACCCGGATCATGGTGGGCATTGCCCACCCTACTTTTATTTGCCGTACTGGCCACTAACCACTGATTACTGGCCACTCACTTTTGTGCAGAATTTTACTTGCCCTACAGGCCAGTTCTTTGGCATACTCCGGCGTAGAGAGTGCAGACAGGGAGGCCGCACCAGGTGCCAATCCGTTCGTCATGAATCCGTTCTTGAGTTCATGGCAGCGGCAATCGCAAGATTGTGCCTGGGGCCGCCATATTCCCGTCCGTGCGATTGCGATCAAGTACACGTCGCAAGCGAGCGAGCGGATCGTAGGGCCAAGCCCGGCTGCACGACTGACTTCCTAACCGTTTGTCACCCAGCATTAGGTTACCGGTGAACTGGGATAGAGGCAGACGGCACATTGAAGGCGAATGTAACCCGTGCCCCATGACGGCCCAAACGCCTGTAGCATCGGGCGACAAACTTCCCTCGCTGCCCAAAAGGCAGGAGCTGGAAGCGCCAGGGTGCGAACGCTGAAGGCCGGAGCGCCTCGTCGGCAAAACCGACTTCATAAAGTTGCGCACTGTTCATCAAGGATAGCCTCCGGCCAAGGGCCCAGTGGCTGCACAAAGTGTGCGACCGAAGTCGGCCGCGCGCAGGGGTTGTTCCCTGCGCCGTCGCCGATGACGGGAAGAAGAAGCGGGCAGCAGGCGGCCGGCAGCGGGCAGTAGGCAACGATCATCGAGGCCGGGCGTGCGATTCCAGGCCATGGGCGACCATGAACTCGTTGGCGCGGTTCTCGGCCTCGCGCCGATCCGAAACGGTGTCGCTCCAGGATCGTTTGCAGCCCGGTTCCAGGCAGGTCCATTCCACGGTCCAACCAGCGCCCTTGGGGCGGATGGCGTAGCTGTAGCGGACGCCTCGAACGAGGATTTTGAGCGGTTTCGGGGGTGGCTTCTTGGCTGGCATAGAGCACCTATTCTAGCATGCCCTGGGCCCCGACCGGAACCAGCCAAACCGTCGCCCGAGGCCGGTTCGATTCAGCGCCAAAATGAAGAAACGAAAGGGCCGGAAATGCACGTGAATGCACGCGAATGGAATCATTTCACGAACCGCTCGAGCCGTTGGCGGCACCGGCCTGGCCGCTCTCTTATTTCCGTGTATTCCCATGCATTTCCGGCTAATCTTGCCCTTTGTTCGGTGCCTTGCCCCCCGCTGGCGTGACCTGACCGCGATTGCCCCCTGGCGGCGGTCCCCTTATACTTGCGCATCTCGGAATTGTATGAACCATATGCGTTAAGGCGGCGTGGGATAAGTTCTTAGCATGACCAACCACCGCAGCTTCATCACGCAGGGCGACGCCCGTCCACCGCTGTTCGTCGGGGCCGACCTGGGCGGAACCAACATCAAAGTCGGCGTGGTCGACGACCTCGGCCGGCCCCTTTCCTGGCACACGGTGCGGACCGACGCTCAGACCGGACCTGCCGACGGTGCCCGGCGAATCGCCGCGGCCGTGCTCAAGGCCATTGAGTTGGCCGGCTTGCAGCCGAGCGACATTGCCCGCGTCGGCCTGGGCTCGCCAGGCACCATGGACATTCCGGCCGGCATGCTGCTCGATCCGCCCAACCTGCCCGGCTGGGTCAATTTCCCGCTCCGCGATCGGGTGAGCGAACACTGCGGGCTGCCGGTCACTTTTGCCAACGACGCCGGAGCCGCGGCCTACGGCGAGTTCTGGATCGGCTGCGGTCGCGACGTGAACAGCCTGGTGCTGTTCACTCTGGGAACCGGCATCGGCTGCGGGATCATCGTGGACGGACTGTCGATCGACGGCGAGCATAGCCATGGGGCCGAATGCGGGCACATGATCATCGATTGCAGCGACGGAGCGCGGATGTGCCAGTGCGGGCGCACGGGGCATCTCGAGGCCTATGCCGGAGCGAACGCCGTCATGAAGCGGACGCTCGAAGCTCTCGACGCCGGTCATCCCAGCAGCTTGCAAGCCCGCCGCAGCCGCGGCGAGACGTTGACCCCACTCATCCTGAGCCAAGAGGCCGAAGCGGGCGACGAATTGGCCGCCTCGATCATTTTGGAAACGGCCAAGTACCTGGGCGTCGGCGTGGTCAGCCTGATGCACACCATCGACCCGGCCATCGTCGTCATCGGCGGGGCCATGACCTGGGGCGGGCACGATACGGCCACCGGGCGCAGCTTCCTGCAAGCTGTGCGCGACGAAGTTCAACTGCGGGGCTTTCCCGCACCGGCCGAGCAAACCAGAATTGATTATGCCTCGCTGGGAGGCGACGCCGGCTACCTGGGCGCCGCCGGCCTGGCCCGGCTCGCCCACCACAAAACCGCCGGCGCCGCGGCGATGAGCCAGGCTGTGTCAGTCGAGACATCCTAGAGTCGTAGCGCCGGAATGACGAAATTCGAATGACGAATGACGAAGCTCGAAAGGCCGGAATCCATGTTAGCCTGACCGCCCGTTTTCGTGCGTTTCGTCATTTGAATATTCGTCATTCATTCGTCATTCGAATTTCGTCATTCGTCATTTAGCACTGCACTGGCCGCGTGAGCACGGCCGCCTTTATCCGGAAGAGTATCGCTTGGACTGTCAGCATATCCGCAATTTCTGCATCATCGCCCACATCGATCACGGCAAGAGCACGCTGGCCGACCGCCTGATCGAGAAGACCGGCACCGTGGCGCTTCGCGAGCTGCGCGCGCAGATCCTGGACGACATGGATCTGGAACGCGAACGCGGCATCACCATCAAGGCCAGGGCCGTGTGCATGCGCTATCAGCGTGGCGATCAAATCTACGAGCTGAACCTGGTCGATACGCCGGGGCACGTCGATTTCCATTACGAGGTCTCGCGCAGCCTGGCCTGCTGCGAGGGCGCGCTGCTGCTGGTCGACGCCTTTCAGGGCGTCGAAGCCCAGACCGTGGCCAACGCTTTCGCAGCCATGGAGAGCGACCTGACGATCGTGCCGGTGCTCAACAAGATCGACCTGACGCACGCCCGGCCCGAAGAAGTCATGCAGGAAATGGAACAGAGCCTGGCCATCGATCCGACCGACGTGCTGGGCTGCAGTGGCAAGACCGGCATCGGCGTGGAAGAGCTGCTCGAAGCCATCGTCGATCGCGTTCCGCCGCCGACCGGCGATCCCGACGCGCCGCTGCAAGCCATGGTCTTCGACTCGCATTACGACGAGTTCCGCGGGGCCATCACCTACGTGCGCTTGATGAACGGCAAGGTGCGCAAGGGTCAGAAGATCCGCTTCCTGCGGGGCGGGACGACGATACGAAGTGCTCGAGCTGGGGCAATTCGCTCCGCATCGCCGCGCGTGCGACAACTTTGCAGGCCGGCCAGGTCGGCTATCTGATCTGCAACATCAAGTCGCTGGCCCAGGTCCACATCGGCGACACGGTCAGCATTCCCGGCGACGAAGCGGCCGAGGCCCTGCCCGGCTACCAGGAGCCCAAGCGGATGGTCTTCTGCGGGCTGTACCCGTCGGACGGCCAGGACTTCGAAGAACTGCGCGACGCCCTGAACAAGCTCAGCATCAACGATCCCAGCTTCGAGTTCGAACCGGAAACGAGCGACGCCCTGGGCTTCGGCTTCCGCTGCGGCTTCCTGGGCCTGCTGCACATGGAAATCATCCAGCAGCGGCTCGAGCAAGAGGCGAATCTCGACCTGGTGCAAACCGCGCCCAACGTGACGTATGAAATCACCACCAAGCAAGGCGAGACGCTGCGGATCTACAATCCGCAAAAGGTGCCCGATTCCGGGACGATCGAAGAATTCCGCCAGCCGATCGTGCGCGTCAGTTTCGTGCTGCCGGTCGACCAGCATCGGGCCGGTCATGCAACTATCGCACCGATCGCCGCGGCGTCTACGTGCGCACCGAGTACCTGTCGAGCACTCGGGCCATGCTGGTCTACGACCTGCCGCTGGCGGAAGTGATCTACGACATGCACGACAAGCTGAAGAGCGTCACGCACGGCTACGGCACGATGGACTACGAACTGATCGGCTATTTCCCGGCCGACCTGGTGCGCATGGACATCCTGGTCAACGGCAAGCGGGTCGACGCCCTGTCGATCATCTGCGATCGCTCGCGACGCCGATCGCCGCGGCCGGGCGATCGTCAAGAAGCTGCGCAGCGAAATCGACCGTCACATGTTCGAGATTGCCATTCAGGCAGCCATCGGCAGCCGGATCATCGCCCGCGAGTCGATCTCGGCCATGCGCAAGAACGTGACGGCCAAATGCTACGGCGGCGACATCACCCGCAAACGCAAGCTGTGGGCCAAGCAGCGCGAAGGCAAGAAGCGGATGAAGTCGATCGGCAACGTCGACATCCCGCAAAAGGCCTTCCTGGCCGTGCTGGAAACCGGCGCCGATCGGGAATGATACTGGCTGAGAGTCAACGCTGACTGCGAATAACGCTGGCTGCCAACTGTGTCTGCGAGTTTAGAGATAAATGTCATCCCAGGGGCTTCGCCACAGCGGCAGCCGCGGGAACAACACCCGGCCGGTCTCCTCGGCCAAGCGCGTTGAGATCTGCACGCGATCGTGGGCCGCGGCTTCCGCCACGTCCATGTGGCCCAGGGCCAGCCGCGTGAACTCGGCCCGATTCATGCGCACGTAACTCCGGCCCAGCTTGCTGCGGGTAATCTTTACGCCGCGGCGCGAGACGTTGAGCTGGTACTTTTCGGCGCCGATTTGCAGGCCCAGCTCGCAAGGCAGATCGAGCCCGGCCGCGATGGCTCGCCGTTGCAACTCAGGCGCAGGAATCGCAAGAAGCCGCGCGGGCTGGCAATCCGCGCCATCTGCACTTCGCCTTGATGTACTTCGTGCTGAGCAAGCTTGCCCGCGGCCAGCTCGAACAGGGCGTGCAGCGGATCGTCGGGCGGGCGCGTGCAATTGCACGCTATGGCAATCGCGCTCGATGGCGTCGTGACAGGCCCGAGCGAGCAGTTGCTGCGCCACCTGGGGCTTGCCTTCGGCGGCCATCAGCTCCAACACCCGATCGTCCTTGGTGACGACGTAGCCCACGATCGGCGCGTCGACCAGATCGAGCGAATAGCGTTGCGGTCCTTCCAAGGCAATGTAGAGCTGGTCGAATCCCTGCCGGCCGATCAGCCACCGCCAATAGGCCTCGGTTCGCTCCATCGCACCGACGGCCGTGGCCGTATTGGCCGCGTACAACCGCATTAGCGCCGGCAGTTCGACTTGCCGCCAGGGACGGATGTTCAAGCTCCCTTCGCCCGACGAAATGCCGCGGGCCGAGAGCTGCGACAACAGGCTACGCGTGTTCGCCCGGGCATGGCTGTGCCGCCCACAGACGGCCCAACCACTGGAGGTGAAAAACTGTGGAATGCGAGTCGACAGCAATCCCAAGGGCACCTCTTCGTCGGCGAGCGTTCGCTCGGCGGCTCGCAACAGTGCCCGGCCGAACCCGCGACCGCGATACTCGGGGAGCGTCGACAGGCCGGTCAGCAAAGCGAGCGGGCAGGCCAACCGCCCGAAGTGCATGGTCCGAGCCACGAGCTGCACTTGCCCCAGCAAGCGCGAATCGCGCCGCACCACCAGGCGATCGCACGGCTCGTAGAACGGATCTTCCAGCGAAGCAAAGAACGCGTCGCGCGACGGCGCATGAAAGACGGCCGAGAGCAACTGGAAGACGGCTAAATGATCGCCCAGCGAGGCCGTTTCCAGATGAGCATCGGCCACGTCGTCGACGAGCGGCTCGAACGCCCGGGCCTCGGAACTTCCCGGCCGGGCATCCGAACGACGGGAACATCCCCAAGGGTGCGGCGGCACGGCAAAGGCCGGTTGGCAGCCGGGCGAATTGCCCGAAGAACTCTTCGCCAGCGGCAGAACTACCTTCGTTCCCAAGATTGGAACTGTTGCCGGCACCCGCACTGTTTTCGAATTAGTAACCGCCCCGCGAACCGAACCAGCCGTAGCCGGAAGCTGCTGCGCACATCGGCTTGAATCCCTTCAACTCGGAAAGAATCGTTCCTTCACGCCGATAGACTAAAGCCTTTCAGGCATAAATGCCAGTAAAAAATCTCGTAAAGTTGTTTCCGGGTAGAGACAAAAGGCGTATTCGCGCGACGACCAAACGGCTTCGCCGCGCAATTGGCGAGCCATCGACGTTCGTTCGGCGAGGAATTGTTCGCGCCTTCCGGCAAGCATGGGTTGCAGCGCCGCGTTGGCCTGGCGAATCTCTTTGGCACGCTGGCGAGCGTTCATCGCCGTCGCGGTTGTGTTGATCCACTGCCATTTGTACGCGGTCCAATGACGGATGGTTTCCGCCTCCGAACCCTGGCCGGCGGCCGTCGGTTCGAGCCAGCGGTCGGGATGAAATTCCAGCTCGCGAAGCAGTTGGTCGACCTGCCGCACGTCGTCTGGCCGTGACGCTCGGCCGCATCGACCGGCAAGTGCAGCGTGCCGGAGAGCACCAGGAAGCCCGGCGGCTCCAGGCCGAAGAAGCGGGCGATCAGCAAATCGGTCAGCTCGTCGTATTTGCCGCCGCCGATGCCGTGCATAAACAAATCGCTGAGCAACAACCGGCCGAAGAGCGTCGTCAGCAAAGCCCGCGTTCGCAGCTTAATGCCTCGCGCCGGCAAATCGGCCAAGACGTCGACCGCGCGGCTCAGGTCGGCGTCGGGCGATGGCGGCAATTCGATCTCCAAGCCTGCTCGATCCGTGACCAGCAGCCGGTCTCCCTGTTCGCGCGCGAACAACCGGCGGCGCTTCGGGGCTGCGGACGTCCAGAGCCAGAAGGGAGCTTCGAGCCACTCGCCGTCGCGTGCCAGGTCGGGCACCGGATGGTTCGCGCTGCGCAAACGATAAGCCCGGCGATACTGGGCCACGGCCGCGTTGTAGATTCCCCACAGCCGCGGCAGATGGCGCCAGCAAGTGGGCCGTGAACCAATGAAAGGCCGGCAACTGGCAAACGCGGCTCTGCGGCATTTCCAGCGTCGACACTCCCCAGCGGCCTTCGAGCTGATGACGCGCTGGGCCAAACAGGCCCCCAGATTGTCCGTCTCGCGTGCCCGGGCCTGAGCCAGTGGCCAGAACTCGCGCATCACGGGTTCTGGCACCAGCGGCGCGCAGCGCCGCCAACGTGCGTCGGCCGAAGCTGTCGAACAGCTCGCGGTCGAGAATCGCCCGTTCCTCGAAGGGAATCGTGGGGCCAGACTCGTCGAACATTACGTTCTGTACGACCGGCTCGTCGAGCGACCCGCCGGGCACGCGGATCGAAGCCGCCTTGATCGTGTCGCTGTCGACGATCAGATTCACGCCCACGGCGTCGTAGGTTTGGGCCAATTTCCCCAGGGCGAAGTTCTTGAACCACACGCCGGGATGAAACAGTTGCGGCTGGTGCCCGGCCAGGAACAGACGCGTCGCCGAACCCGCCGGCTCGACATTGCGATACGAAGCCGTATAGCGGCGGGCTTCGGCCAGCAGGTCCAGTCGGCGCCGCGGCCGACAGCGCGCCGAATCGATGTCCGCCGAAGTCATATTCGCAACGCCCGCGACACGCCGCATTGGCTTCGAGCAGCGTGGACACGCATTCCAAGCGGCGGATCGAACACCTTCGCGCCGTTTTCGTTGGCGCGCGGATGTGCCGCACGGCGAGTTCGCCCCGGGCGTGCAGCGCCCGGTTTTCTGCAATCGACGCACAGCCATCGGTCATGGGGCCCGGTCTCCGCACAGTGTGCTGCGCACTTTGTCCGAAGAAACTGTGCCCGGCGAATGGGAATCGAGCCCAGCCTGGCTGCGATCGAGAATCTCGTAGTAATACTTGAGACCGCGTCTGCGGCGTTGTCCAGCGAGCCGCCGAAGGAACGTTTTTCTTCCAGGTAGATCAACGGCACGGGCAACTCGCAGATCTTCAATCCGGCATGCGCGGCCACGACCCAGAACTCCAACGGCATGGCGTAACCGGTATCGTGAAGCTGCAAACCACGCAGCGCTTCGACGCGATAGGCTTTGAAACCGCAGAAGGCATCGGTCAAGCTGCAAGCCCAGCCGGCGGTTGATCTCGGCAGTCAGCTCGGCGTTGATGTGCTGCCGATCGGCCGGCGGCTCGCTGTCTCCTTCGAAACGCTTCAGGTAACGGCTTCCGGAAACGATGTCCCAGCCGGGACAGGCGGCCACGAACTGCGGAATTCGACACGGCTGATGCTGGCCGTCGCAATCGATGGTCACCAGCACGTCGTAGCCGCGCTCCAGAGCGCAAGTGAAAGGCCGAATGCAGGGCCGCCCCGTAGCCGCGGTTGCGGGGTGGGCGACCACGTGCAGCCCGCTGTTCACTCTTACCAGCAGTTCCGCCGGTGCCGTCGGTCGAACCGTCGTTCACCACCAGGATCTCGGAACTGTAGCGACGAACCTCGGCCAGCACGCCGGCCAGATGGTTCACCTCGTTGTAGACGGGTAGCGCCGTCAGGCTCCGCAAGGGCATGCAAAAGTTCCTCGTTCAGAACTCGCTCCAGGCGACTCGCAAAGTGCTTGCCCGGTTTGAGTTTGAAGCTGCCAATCCGTTGCGCTGCCCACACCGAGGAGAGCGCTGGTCAAGACGTCGTCGAGGCGCACGGGGCAGGGGTTCCAGCCTCGAACACCAGACTATTATCGGGAGGGGGTGGGCCCAAGTCAACGAACCGCAGCCGCTCCGGCAGGAGGATTGCGGACTTCCATCCCCGCCCTGCTCCCTAAAGTGAGAAGAGTCCCGTGCTGGCGCAGGCCCGATTTGCGTCTTATAGGAATTATTATGACGGTTGGCCGGGGCGTCGCCGCGCAGCGCCGCCCTAGGCAAGCGCGCAGCATCACCCCATGATTTTAGCTACTTCACCCGAGATGACCGGATGACAGATCGCGAATTGCTTGGCGTCTACACCGACGCGGTTGACGCCGCTGCCGCGCTGCGTGCGCGAATGGCGGCAGCTTCGAGCGTGGTAACGCGTCGTTCCAAAGCAATGACCTGCTGACGCAACGGCTTGATTACGCCCTGTTCGAGATCCAAGAACAAAACCGCGAGGGCCCGCACGTCGGAATCGCTCGATGCGTCCTGCGCCAATTGCTTGATCCGTTGCAAAGCCTGGTCTGGGTGTCCCATCGTCGTACCTCGTGTCTAAGAAAGAGCTGAGCGGAGAACAAGGTTTGGCGTGCGACGAGAGCCGTGCGACCGGCTCAGAACCATGGTCCACGATAACTGCCCCATGCGCCGGGGCAAGCGTGCGGTTTTGGCGAGTCTCGCCGGATTCCCTGGTCGTGGATTCTGGATCCCAGCCGGAAATGGCAGGCTACGGTAAAAAACCAGTCCAATTGGTCCGACCAGGGGAACTCACCACACCCGACGCATCTCTCCGGGTCAATCCTGCCTGAGCGGTTCCGGCTCGGGCAATCCGCGGCGTTCCCATTGCACGAATTCGGCTTTCGACCCGACAAACCAGTGCATCACTGGCAGGCTGTTGCCCAGCGTGGATTCGCCGAGATCATGGAAAATGACTCCGGACCAGGTTTCATACTCGTTTGGGATCGCCGTTCCATCCTCGTAGCTGGCCGTCTGCTTATGCCAGTCTCGGAACGGATCGAACGACTTGACCCGCAGGAGCCCGTCGGCAGGAATGGTATAGACGAATTGGCCATTGGTCGGAACAACGTTTTTGCCAGCAACGGGGTCAAGCGGCAATTGGATCGGCCCCTTGAATCCGTTCGGGATGACAAAATGGATCGGCGTCCCTTGCCGCATTGCAAATCCATAGACGAGAAACAAGACGAGCAAAACGCAAAAAGCGATACGGACGACGAGCCAGATACGCGAAGATATTCGATTCACGTCGGACGGCCTTTTGCTATGCAGTCGCGGTCTAAATGACGTACCGCAGACCTTCGCAACCGATTAACCAGAATTTGCAACCGTCCCTATAGGTCGCGGGAAGCGTGGCTGGCCGTAATGAGTTAGACGGCAGCAAACACATAGATCACGCATGCGAAAAGCGACAGAAAAAAAGCGCAGATGGCGAGCATCACGAAGACCACGACGTAGGCTCGCCGAGGAGTCTTGGTTTCGTCGTCGATATTGCCAGGCTGCGGCGTCTTAAGGTGGAGTGTCGTGGGGCGAATCGCCTTCCAGAGCATCGCCGCACCGAGAAGGACGAGCACTGGGGTAAGGTAGATTGCCAACCAGGCTGCTCTTACCTCAAAGCGGTGCCACCGCTCATGACTCCGGACAACCTCGATTGAATCTGGAAGTGAGTAGAGCGGAATGGCCACCAAGAGGCAGCCAGCCACAAGTAAGCCAGCGCGGAGCAGGCTGAAGGCGAACCAGCGGCGGGAACGAGTGGGCATGGGTGCGTCCCAATATCGCATGCCGAGCCGGCTGCGCTACCATCATTTCCGTTCTAAGAGAGTGACCCCTCGTAAATCCGGGAAGAGCCGCTTTCATCCAATCGCTCGAATTCTGCAGGCTCGTCGCTTTGCACGGACGAGCCAGACGGAAATCAAGGATTGCCACCGACTGGTTTCTCATTGGGCAACACAAACTCAGGGATATTCAGTTTGGCGGCACCCTGTCGGATCACATTTAGCCAATTCGTCGAGACCCACATAAGCGAGATTGCCACCAACGCGCCCACGAGAGCGTACCGGAACCGCAGTTCGATCTTATGCCGCCCGAGGTACTGGCGGTAATATTCGTCGTGAGCCTCCTGCTTTTTACCTAACCATGCACGATGCTCGGCGGCTGCAGCCGCTTCTGTCTTTTGCACCGCAGCCATTTCTCGGAGAATGTTTCGGATCTCGTTCAAGACGCTAGTTTGCTCGTCGCCGTTCATGGGAACACTCGATGAATAGTCGCTGCCCTTCGGATCGCCCCATTGTAGCCGTGCGGAGGGACACAAAAAAATGCCGGCCTCACAAATCCGGCGCGGTCGGCGACGGTGGGCCTCACTTTGCATTTGCCTGGCTCGCCAATCAAGCCAGCGTCGTGACCGATATGCGAGGAGATCTGGTCGCCTGCTATAGCCACTGCAGCGGGTCGCGTTCTCGCCGGCTGGCCCAAACCTGCGCGTCAGGAAATTTTTGCGACAGCACGTCCGCCAGCCGCTCGACGGCAAATCGCTCCGTGGCATAGTGGCCGGCCAGGATCAGGCCCATGCCGCGGGATTCGGCCTCCAGGCTGGTGTGAAAGCGGGTCTCGCCGGTCAGCAGCAGGTCGCAGCCGGCGGCTTGCGCCGGTTCGAGAAACTCCCCCGCGCTGCCGCAACCAATGGCGACGTGCTCAACCCGTCGCTGAGCGGAACCCACCGCTTGTACCTGGTCGATCGCCAGGAACGATTTCGCGCAGGGCGAAGTCGGCCAACGAGAGTGGATTTGCCAGTCGGCCGCGGCGCCCGGCGCCAATCACGGGCTCGCTGCCCGGCCCGGCCTTGGGGAGCAGGACTTCGATGTCGACAAGTCCCAGCCCTTCGGCCAGCCGTTGGTTGATGCCCTCGGGCGCTGAGTCGAAGCTGGTGTGCGGGCTGTAGACGCTCGTCGCCGCGCCGATCAGTTTCCACAACAACCGCCCTTCGTGGGCATCGGTCGTGATCCGCTTCAAAGCGCGAAACGGGAGCGGATGGTGGGTTACGATCAGTTCGACCTGTTCGTCGATGGCCTCGGCCGCCGACTCGGGCGTAATCGTCAGGCAGGTCATGATCCGCCGGGCCGTGGCGGCACGATCTCCCAGCAACAGGCCCACGTTGTCCCACTCTTCGGCCAGCGCCGATGGCGCGAACACTTCGAGAAACGCAGCGACTTCTCCCACGGTCGGCATGGAGGCGATTCTCCTGAGAGCGTTGAAATAGATTGTTAACCACAGGGGCACAGAGACACAGAGAAGACGGGCGAGAATAATGGAGGATAGAGGTTTTCACGAACTCTACTGCCATTCGCCACGGCAACGCAAGCCATTCGATGCTTTGCTTTTTGCTTCCGATAAGTAGCCGCGATTGTTATCCGGTTCGTATTCCCTGGGTCTCTGTGCCCGTGTGGTTTTCTCACTTGCGAAGAATGCGGGTCAATTCGTGCCCGGTACGAACCGATAGCTTAGCACACGCGGGCCGCCGATTTCCTCGGCTCGCACCCATAATGTGTGACCGAGAAGTTGCGCCCCGTTGGGAAGAATGTACTCGTGGACGTCGTCGCCGCGTCCGAGGTTCATCACCTGCCAGCGTTCGCGCCGCAGTCCAGGGGCGTAGAGGTTGCAGCGAAAGCTCACGGCCTGGTCCGTCTCGTTGATCAGCCGCTGCCGGACGATCAGGTTGCCTTGGCGGTCGAGATTGGTGGTGATTTCGATCCGCATATCGTCCCGGCCGACCTCGACCCGTCGATAGACACTGAATTGCTGCCGCGATTGGCCGGTGAGCTCGACGTCGAAACGAAGGAGTTGTCGGCCTGTGGTGCCGTTCAGGGGCACGAACAAATCGACCGGCTGTCGCATTTCCTCACCCGCGCCCAGCTTGATTTGAAACGTCTTGGGGCGAGCTTGCCAGCCGTCGGGCACGACCACATGCACGTTGCCGAAGACCGGCGTGTCGAACGTATTCTTGATCGTCACTCGGTTGGGATGCGTGACGCCAAACACACTTTCGAACCGCGTCGTTTCCAAGTCCAGCGCCACTCGCCAGCGGGCCACGGCCGCGCTGCCTCCGCAGAAGAACGTGGGCACGGGCCCCAGCTCGAGCAACTGCCCGCCGCTTGCGTCGGCAAGCCGTGTGCTCTTGCCCCACAGATCGACCCGCTGTGCATTGGGGCCCAAGTAATAGGTCTCGCGAATCGGTTCCGGGCTCCAAGCAACCATCACGGCCTGATCGCCGCGGACGAACACATGGTTCTCGCTGTTGCGTGGCAGCTTCATGCTTCCCAGATACTCGGCGCCGCCGAGCGCCCAGGCCGCCGTGCGCCAGGGCAGGTACAATTCGCCCGGCGAGCCGTCGTCTTCCAGCAGCCCTCGCTGGCGGCCGATCGGCTCGGCATAGCCGATGCCGCTGGCGCCGTGGATCTTGGCCTGAAGCATTTGCCGCACCAGCGACGTGGCCCGCTCGACCGGCGATTGCCCGTCCTGGGCCGGCGGATCGAGCATGATCCACAATTCCGCGGCCGAAGTCTTGCGGGCGTCGAGATACGGAATGAAGCTGTCCAATCCTTGTCCGGCCGGGCTGGTTAGCGAAAGATATTGCCAGGGCGGCTTCTTGCTGGCCGCCAACGGCATGTCCGTGCGCCAGGGAATTCCCAAACGAAAGCCCGAACTGATCGCCGCAAACTGTTGCTGCACGCGGGCCACTTTGGCCACGACGTCGGGATCGGTCGCCAGGCTCAGATCGCGATCGCTTCCCAATTGCCAGAAGCAAACCTGCAAGCCAAACCGCGTCAGCAATGGTTCCAGGCCGGGCATCCAACCGCTCGGATCGGTGCCGAAGGTTCTCGACGCCGTCGGCGCCAGGGGTAGTTTCATGGCCTTGAGCGCCGATTCGGGAGGATCGTCGAGCACGCCGATCAACTGCACGCCGCGTTGCCGCAGATTCTCGCACAAGGTCACGGCCTGTTCGACCCGAGACACATCGTCCGGGTCGATCCAGAGCGGAGCTTTCACCCAGCCTATGCCGGCTTCGTCGAGCAAACGCAGCAGATCCGACCGCCGCCCCGGATTCTCGACGTGCGGCAATGTCCAGCCGAACTCGCCCCCGACAACGCGCGGCCAAGGTTCGATGATTGGCAGGGACGCTTCGTCGGTATGAGCATGGCCGCTGGCTCCGATCCATTTGAGCCGCACGCGGTACAGCCCGGGGGAAGTGAACCGTGTCTCCCAGGTCTGAGACCAAAGGCCCGGCTTGTCGCTGGCCACGGGTTGCTCTCGAGTCGGGTGCGACGAGCCCTCTTCCGCCGGCACGGGTTGGCCCATGGCAGTATAGAGTTCGATCGTGGCCTGCGGCGGCTGCTGCCAGCCGGTAATGACGCCGGTCAGCAGAATCGGCTTTTCGAGGGTGTAGAACGGTTGCCGGTCGTCCACGGCGAGCGTCATGCGTGGCAACTCGCCCAACCAAACATCGTCGAACGAAGCCGAACCTTTCAGATCGGCGTTGCCCGAATCGATGGCGGGCGGCTCCAAATGCAAGCCGATGATCGCCGCTCGCGCCTTGACTGACTGGGGACTGATGGGCCCGAGCCGCAGCCGCGTCCAGCCCGAATTATTGAACGCCGGCGCCGAATCGATGGTTTCCAGCGGCACGTCGCGAGCATCGAGGAACGAGAGCGAGAGATAGGCTCGATCCAGCTTCAATCCTTCGGTCTTGACCATCACTTCCAGCACATAGCTGGCCATGGGCTGGATCGTGACGTTGGGGCTGAATACCGAGGCCGCCCCACCGTCGAGCGACATTTGCAGGTACGATTTACCCTGGGGCGGAGCGGAAGTTCGCAGTTCGATCGGCAGATAATGCGGAAAGCCGGCATCGCGGCGACGCGACCAGCCGTCGGGCCAGCCGTCAAAATCGGCATCATCGGCTGGTTCGAACGGGCACGCGTAGACCGGGACGGCGTCGGGATAATGACGGTCCGTGGGCGCGGCGTCGGCGGCCGCTACAATCAACATTGCCAGCAGAACGTTCATCGGCGACGCTTTTCGCGTCTCCAGGGGCCGAACACTGTTATCGTCGGCCGATCCGGCGGGGCTCGATCTTCGCTGCTGGCGCCGTTACGACCAGAAGGAACCATGCGTGCCCGCGTTAAAATTAGCCATCCATCTGCGTAGTCTGCGGTTGCCGCTCAAGCGGGCCTTGCGCGTCGCCGCCGAATTGGGCGTCGCCGCGGTCGAAATCGACGCCCGTGGCGAGATCAATCCCCAGGAGGTCACCACCACCGGCCTGCGACAAATCCGCAAATTGTTCGACGATCACCAATTGCGGATCTCGGCCGTGGAGTTTCATACCCGCCGCGGTTACGACGTGCAGGATGAATTGCCCCGCCGGATTGAAGCCACGAAGGCAGCCATGAAAATGGCACACGGCCTGGGCGCTTCGCTGGTCGTCAACCAGATCGGCCGGGTTCCGGAAGACGACCAGAGCCCTGCCTGGCGTTTGCTGACCGACGTCCTGTCCGATCTAGGCCGATTCGGCCAACACTGCGGCGCCATGTTGGCTGCTGAAACGGGCGGCGAGAGTGGCCCGCAATTGCAAAAGCTCGTGGCGGCCTTGCCTCCTGGTTCGTTGGCCGTAACGCTCAATCCGGGCAAGCTGCTGATCAACGGTTTTGCCCCGCTCGATGCAATCGCAGCGCTGGGTGACGACATTCGCTACGTCCACGTTCAGGATGGCGTGCAGGACCGAGCCACCGGACGCGGCACGGAAGTCATGCTGGGCCGCGGCTCGGCCGATTTTCCGGCGCTATTGGGTGCGCTGGAAGAACGCGGCTATCAAGGCTACTTCTGCATCGTGCGCGAACAAAGCAACGACCCCGTGACGGAAATCAGTCAGGCCGTGCAGTATCTGCGCAGCTTGTGAGCTGAGACAGCCTGTGATGATGTGACTGCAAAATAAAAAAATGAAGAGGCCGCGGATTATCGCAGATGAACGCGGATCTGCGGTAATCAGCGTTGATCCGCGGCTGATCCAGGTCGCCTCGGAAATTAGCATGAAGTGGCACACTCGCCGGCCGGCCCGCTATAATGCGTCGAATCTGATATTTGCCCAATCGCCCTGGCTATATTTCCAACGGAAGGAACATCGCCATGAAACTGCTACACCTGTTGGCCTTTGTGTTCGTAAGCCTGGGATGCGTCATGATCGCGCGGGCTGACGACGCCCCTGCACTGCCGCCGGCTACTCCGGTGCCGGACCAGGCCACGCTCGAGAAGCAATTCGAGCAGACCATGTCGGGCGCAACGTTGGCTGGTTTCTTCACCGTCGACGGACGCCAGGACGGACAGCCGCTCAAGCAAGAGAAGTACACGATCGCCAAAGTCACCAAGCTCAAGGACGGCTTCTGGCTCTTTCAGAGCCGCATTCAATACGGCAACCACGATGCGTCGCTAGGTTTGCCGTTGGAAGTGCGCTGGGCCGGCGACACGCCCGTGATTACGCTCACCAATTACACGGTCCCCGGGTTTGGCAAGTTCACCTGCCGAATCGCCGTTTACAATGACCAGTACGCCGGCACCTGGAGCGGCGCCGACCACGGCGGCAAGATGTTCGGCCGCGTGTTGCACGACGCGGCTACGACCGGGGCGCTGGACAATCAGCAGAAGTAGCGATGAAGCTTGCCCGCATCGTGTGCTACTGGCGAGCGGCCCAAGCGCGAGTACGGGCATGAGATGGCAACAAGCTCTGGCTACATAGTTTTTTGCGACGACTTCAACTGCAAGCCAAGGGCTTAGTCGGGCACTGACGAAGCCCGTGGCACGCTCGGGTTCCTGCCTGACCAAGCTTAGCGACTCACGAGTTATCCACTCTGCAGCATGACGCTCGCAGCCAGCAGGATGGCGGCCGTTTCGACGCGCAGAATGCGCGGGCCCAAGTCGATGCTGTGCCAACCGGCGGTCTCGGCGGCTGCGACTTCTTCGTCGGTGAACCCGCCTTCCGGTCCGACGCCGAAAATATAGTCGTCGATTCGCGGGCCGGGAGTGGATGACGTCGCGACGGCGCCCAGACGGATTTGTCCGCCCGGATGCGCGAAGCCGCGCCATAGATTGGCCGGAGTCGACACGACCAGGTCGGTCCAGGTTTGCGGCGGGGCAATTTCCAGCAAGCGGTTGCGGCCGCATTGCTTGGCGGCCTCGATCACCCCGCGGCGCAATCGCTCCAGCGCCTTGTCGACCGGCTGAGCCACGCCGCGAGCCGTTTGCACCGGAACCAACCGCGTCACACCGAGTTCGACCGCCTTTTCGACCAGCCAGGCCTGCCGATCCCCCTTCGGCAGCGCCACGGCCAGCGTTGCGCGGACCGCGAGCTCGCGGTCAATGGCCAGCACTTCCAGGATGCTGGTTTCGATCTCGCTACGGCCGACCCGCTCGATCCGGGCGCGAAACTCTCGGCCCGTGCCGTCGAAGAGCGTGATTTGGTCGCCCGCCGCGGCACGCATCACATGCGCCAGGTGATGGGCCTCGGGGCCTGCTAGCACGGCCTGCTCGCCGGCGATCGGTTGGTCGACAAAAAACCGTTTACTCATGCTGCGCGCCTTGCAATCATCCGAGGGTTTGCCTGCATTCAAATCGGGAAGCATCAAGTTGGCTGACCGATCTTACCGAATAGTAAAGATGTACGGAATTCCGTGCTGCCAGCACGGGGCAGCGATTCCGGGCGGAACCTTCGAGAACGGCGATGTACCATAACCATTGGGGTCTGCGCGAGCCGCCCTTTCGAAACAACCTGGAAACGCGCGACTTCTACGGCAACGCCACGCAGGAAGAAGCGTTGGCTCGGCTGCATTTCCTGGTCGATTGTCGGCGGCGATTAGGACTGCTGCTCAGCGGCCCGGGCTGCGGCAAGTCGTTCGTCCTGGAAGTGCTGGCGGGCGAATTGCGCCGCGCGGGAGCCCAGGTCGCCAAAGTCAGTCTACTGGGGCTCGATCCGGAAGAGTTTCTGTGGGGATTAGCCCGGGGTTGGGGACTCAACCCTGAAGTCTCGACGAGCAGCGCCGAAGTCTGGCGGCAGATCATCGACCGCCTGGCCGAACACCGCTTCGAACAATTGGCCAGCGTGGCGCTGGTGGACGATGCCGACGAGGCCAGTTCGCAGTTGCTGGCGCAGGTCGTTCGCCTGGCTCAAAGTCAGACGTCGGGCGACGCGCGGCTGACGGTCGTCGTCAGTGCCCGGACCGAGAACCTGGCCCAGCTCAGTGGGCGATTGCTGGAACTGGCCGATTTACGGATCGACGTCGAGCCCTGGCAGGAGGCCGAAACCGAAGGCTTTGTGCGCCACATGTTGGCCCGCGCCGGACGCAGCGCCGCGACTTTCACGCCCGGCGCGCTGGCCCGCTTGCATGAGTTGACCGCGGGCGTGCCGCGAAACATCAACCAGATGGCCGAGTTGGCCCTGCTGGCCGCCGCCGGCCAAGGACTGGAACTGGTCGACGCCCATACGATCGAAACGGTGTTCGACGAACTGAGCGTGTCGAGCAACGCTTAGATGTAGTACATGTTCTCGTTTTGCTTGCGCGTCCGCTCGATCAATTCGGCAAACGTGATCGATTGCAGCATCTCGCGCTCGACCTGGGCAACGTCCTGCCAGCAACTGTGAAGAACCTTGCCGGCGGGCGAGTCGGCCGTGGCATTGGGCGGGGCCAGGGCGTCGGGCCCCTCGATCACGCTCATCACTTCGAGAAGTGAGATCTCATCCGGCGGCCTGATCAATTCGTAGCCGCCGGCGGCGCCGCGCGTGCTGTTGACGTACCCGGCCCCTTTCAATTGCAGCAGAATCTGCACCAGGAACCGCGAGGGCACGCCGTGGTCTTCGGCAATCTTGCGAATGCGCACGGGTTCGCCCGACCCAAAGCTGGCGCTCAGCTCGAGCATGGCGATACAGGCGTATTCGGTTTTTGCAGAGACTTTCATGCGAATGCGGAATCGGAAGCGAATGGGGAATGAGGAATGGGGAATGGGCAATGCGAAAGTAATGCGGAATGGGGAATGCGGAATGCGGAATGCGGAAGATATGACTGGCGAACCAAACTCGAACTTTCGAGCTTGATCCCCCATTCCCCATTCCGAATTCCCCATTTGGATGAATTCCCCATTCCCCATTCCCCATTCCACCTTGGTATCACTCTTTTTCCCCCAAGGTGTGCAGTCCGCATTCGGTCTTGGCCGTTCCGCTCCAACGCCCGGCACGTTCGTCTTCGCCGAACATCACCGAGCGCGTGCAAGGCCAGCAACCGATGCTCGTATAGCCCTGGTCGTGCAATGGGTTGTACGGCACGTCTTCGGCCACGATCAGCTTCCACACGTCCTGCTTGGTCCAATTGGCCAGAGGACTGATTTTTACCAGGTTGAATTTCTTGTCCCAACTGACGATCGAGGCCTTGGCCCGATCGGGACTCTGGTCTCGGCGAATGCCACTCATCCAGGCCCGCATTCCGGTGGTTGCCTGCTGCAATACGCGGATCTTGCGGTCGAAGCAGCATTGGTCGGGGTTGCGTTTGTAGAGCGGCCCGCCATGCAGCGCTTCGTATTGCTCGATGGTCGTGTCCGGTTGACGCAAATCGACGACCACGCCGTAGCGCTGGGCAATTCGGTCGCGCAGCGCAAGTGTCTCGGGAAACTGATAGCCGGTTTCCAGGTTGAAGACATACGTCCGCGGCTGGATCTGGGCCAGCCAGTGGATGATCAGGCAGCCTTCGGGACCGAAGGCCGTGGCCATGGTCAGCTTCGGGAAATACGTCTCCACGGCCCAAGCGATGATTTCTCTCGGCGTGAAAGTCTCCAGCCGCTGGCTCTGTTCGGCCAGGTTCGCCAGCTCTTCCGCCGTGGGGGGCGGATTGGCCCCTGCCGGTCCGCTGTTGGCAGCGGGTGCCGCAGCCACAACAGGAAGCGGAAGACTTACAGGGTTGGGCATGGCGGACGATAGGTAGAGCGTCATGGGAGCCAGTTGCTCGGGAAACCCGACCCTACAAAGATACGAATGTTACTTACCTAAGTCAACTATCCTGTGCATCTATCGATGTATCGACGAGGGCGGTAACGATTCTTCAGTCCATATCGAAAGAGCCGTCTTTGTCGGCGAAGAGAGCCAGCAGATGTGACGGAGCGAAAAATCAGACCCTGGGCCAGTTTACCGCCACCGGCTGGCATGATAGTTGTTAGTCGCCGGTGGAATTGCACGCACGTCAATATCGAGGAGGAAGCGTCGGATGGCGAAACAGGTATTCCTGGCAATCGATCTGGGGGCGTCCAGCGGCCGCTTGCTAGCCGGCGAATTCGACGGTCAAAAGCTACGGCTCGAGGAGCTGCATCGCTTCGAGAATGGCAGTGTGCTGGCAGCCGGACATCTGCATTGGGACGTGCTGCGGCTATGGAGCGAAATGACTTCGGGCTTGCGCGGCTGCCAGTAAGTTCGGCCGCCAGGTGCAGAGCATCGGCATCGATTCCTGGGGCGTCGACTTTGGCCTGGTTGGCCGCGACGACACCCTGCTGGGCAATCCCTACTCCTACCGCGACCGCCGCACCGATGGGATGTTCGAGCGGGCGCTGGCAACCGTCAGCCGCGAACAAATCTTCGCCCAGACCGGTGTGCAGTTCATGCCGTTCAACACGCTGTACCAATTGCTGGCCATGCGGGTGCAGCGCTCGCCGCTGTTGGACGTGGCCGAGTCGTTCCTGATGATCCCTGACCTGTTCCACTGGATGCTGACCGGCGCCAGGGTCAACGAAGTCACCAACGCCACGACCACACAATTCTACAACCCGACCGAGCGTCGGTGGGCGAGCGAACTGTTCGGATCGCTCGATCTGCCGACGAATATTCTCGGCGAACTGGTGCAGCCGGGCACGAAACTCGGCCCCCTGCGCAACGACGTGGCGGCCGATACAGGCCTCGTGGGCGTCGAAGTCGTTCTGCCAGGCACGCATGACACGGCCAGCGCCGTGATGGCCGTTCCGGCCGCGGGCACCACCGGCGGCCCGCCCGACTGGTGCTACATCAGCTCGGGCACTTGGAGCCTGATGGGTGTCGAGCTGCCTGAGCCGGTGATCAACGACCGTTGTCGGCAACTGAATTTCACGAACGAAGGGGGCATCGGACATACCACGAGACTATTAAAGAACATCACCGGGCTGTGGCTGGTGCAGGAATGCCGCCGGATTTGGGCCTTGGCCGGTCAGACGTACAACTGGGACGAACTCAGCCGGTTGGCCGAAGCGGCCCCCTGCCTGGCGTCGCTGATCAATCCCGACGATCCCGTTTTCACGGCTCCCAGCAACATGCCCGAGGCAATCCGAGAGTTTTGCCGGCGCACGAACCAGCCAGTGCCCGAAGGGCCTGGCGCGGTCGTGCGCTGCGCGTGGATAGCTTGGGGCTGAAATACCGCTTTGTACTCGAGGCCCTGGAAGAGCTGACGGGCCGGCGGCTGACGACGATCCACATCGTCGGCGGCGGCGTTCAGAACCGGCTGCTCTGCCAGCTCACCGCCGACGCTTGTTCGCGGACAGTCGTAGCCGGTCCAGCCGAGGCCACGGCGATCGGCAACCTGATGACGCAGGCCATCGCGGCGGGCGCTGTAGGCTCGATTTCCGAAGCCCGCGATGTGGTCCGACGCAGCTTTCCCGTCGAAACGTACCAGCCGCGCGACGCCGAGCGTTGGCAGGCCGCGTATGGTCGAATGGTTGCGTTGTGCGGGGCTTGATTTGAATTTAAGTGCGAGCCCGCAGTTGATCTATCGTTGAACGGCTTGTGAGGCGGCCCGATGTATTGCCCTCGATGTGGTGTTTTGAATCGCAATGACGTTCAGAACTGCCAGTTCTGCGATGCTCCATTGAAAGCGCAGCGTTCGGAAGTTGCCGCGGGAGGAACACCCGCAGCGCGTTTGGTGCGCAATTATCTGGCGCCGGCAATTTTGATCACGATGTTCTGCTGCCTGCCGCTGGGCATTGTGGCCATCGTGTACGCATCTCGGGCCAATGGCAAGCTGGCCGGTGGCGATTTCGAGGGGGCCTTGCGCGACTCGGAAACGGCCAAGATGTGGTGCCTGGTGGCGTTAGGATTGAGCCTGGTCCCGGTCGCCATTTTGTTGATCGCACAAGGACTATCGCATTGATCAAGGGTAGCGTCCACGATCACACCGGGCTCATCATGGCGGCCGTGCTCGCCGCCTTGGCTGGCGCCGTTTGGGTCTTTGCAATCGACCCGAGCGGTTCGCCCTGGTATCCGCTCTGCGTCTTCCATGCGTTGACGGGGTTGCATTGCCCGGGTTGCGGCTGCCTCCGCGCAGCGCACGCCTTGCTGCACGGCCGGCTGGCCGACGCGCTGGCGTTCAATTCGCTGTTCGTGATCGGTGTGCCGCTGGCCGCGATTTTGTGGGCTTGGAATCGTTGCCGAGCGCGGCCGTTGGTTGCTCGTCCGGCTTGGGTCTGGTGGTTGGTGGGCGTGCTGCTGGTCTTTGGCGTGGCGCGCAACGTGCCCGTGTACCCGTTCAATTTACTGGCTCCGCACGCTCGCTTCACGAACAACGTCGACGATGCGCAGCCGCATGGTCGAATTCGCACACCGACGTCTCGAAACGAAAGCAATTCTGCCGTCGATTTGCAACCACTGCTGCCCCGTCCATCTGTTCAGCGTCGAAAGCGTTTCGTATCCTGAAAACAGGTCACCATCAGGAGGGCGACCAGCGCCAGCCCGCTTTCAGTATCGAGCGGGCTTTCTTTCTCAGCAGCTAGAAAATGGAGCATCAGCATGTTGACTATGTATCGATTCATGAACCGTCAGAACGGTCATGGCGAGCTGGACCTGATTGTCCGGTATCAACAACTGGACTTTCCCAGCACAGGGCCCGAAACAGCTACACCGCAACAGCGCGAAGCCTTGGCCAAAGCGGTTGCCGATGCCGCAGCCCAGGAGGCACGCTACGGACAAGTGGTGCTTGCCGATTGGTCAAGCACGGGAGCCATCGTCGCGGCAGAAAACCTGGCCAAGCGTGGGCAGCCCAACTGTCTTGCTTGGCTCGTGTAGCAAGTCTTATCGAAAGGGCCCGGTCTACTGTGCCCCTAAATTGCATCTGGTATGCCCTGCACTGCGCTGCTGGTCCAAGAGCGCTTGCAGCCGCTCGGCAACGTCGGGATGCTCGGCCAGCACGTCGTGCTCTTCGGCCGGGTCGGTTGCCAGATTATAGAGCTGGCGATGGAAGTCCTTCTTGCGAATCTTGACGATTCGCTGCGGAACGCCGGGGGCCGGAACGCCCTCGATGTATTTCCACGCCCCTTGCCGGATCGAAAAATCGCCGTGGCAGCTATGGGTGATCATGTCGGCCCGTAGCGGTTTGGCATACTCCTGGCCAAGCCAGGCCGGCAACACGTTGTAGCTGTCCTCGGCCGCTTGTTCGGGCGGCGGCAGCGACGTCCCGGTGATGGCCGCCACCGTGGCCAGCGTATCGACGACGCTGATCATCTCATTGCAGCGCGTGCCCGCCGCAACATGGCCCGGCCAGCGCACGATGTACGGCACGCGGTATCCCCCCTCGAAGCAACCGACCTTGCCGCCGCGGTATGGAGCGTTCGGTTTGAAACCCGCTTCGAAGGCTACGGTCTCCTCGCGCTTCTGGCTCGGCTCGCAGACGCCGCCGTTGTCGCTGGTAAACAGCACGATCGTGTTGGCGGCCAATCCGCGGCGGTCGAGCACGTCGAGCACCCGGCCGACCGATGCATCGAGCTCGTGAATCCAATCACCGAAGCTGCCCACTTTGCTGGTGCCGCGTGTGCTGCTCGACGGAGTAATGGGCGTATGCACGGCTACCGGCGTGTAATAGAGAAAGAAGGGGTGCGACGCGTCTTGCTGCTCGATCCAACTAACGACTTTGTCGGTGAGCGTCGGCATCACTTCTTCATCGACGCGTTGCGGTGCGTCGAGCCCGATGACTTTCGAACCTCGGAAGTTCGCCTTTTCGTCCGGTCGCAACTGGGTCGACCGCAGGCCGAATACGCCGCTGTTTTCCACGTACACGCCGGTCACGTCGCCATGATTTTGTGGCACGGCGAAATGGTAGTCGAAGCCGATGTCGAGCGGTCCCGGTTTCAGAGGTTGCGTGTAATCAGTGCGGCCGGGCCCGGCGCCGTAGCCCAGGTGCCACTTGCCGATGGCCGCCGTGCGATAGCCCTGGGCTTTGAGCAGCGAGGCCAGGTTCAGCCGGCCGGGTTCGATGTGCAACGGAGCGAACGTGTTGAGCGTTTCGAATTTCAGCGACGTCCGCCAGCAGTAGCGCCCCGTGAGCAGCGAGTAGCGCGTCGGCGAGCAGACGCTCGACGTGGTGCTGGCGTCGGTAAACGAGCGCCCTGAGCGGCCAGCTGATCGATGTGTGGCGTGCGAACCAAGGCCGGATCCGCGCCATAGCAGCCGACGCTGGCGTAGCCGAGATCATCCGCAAGGATGATGATGATGTTCGGATCAGGCGAGTTGCCTGCCGAAGCATCGGCAAACGCCTGGCAGGCCGGTTGAAAAGAGTTCACCGTCGCGACGACGATGACAGCAAACGCGGGCAGCAAACCAGCAGGCAGGAATCGGGGGCGGGAAGCGCAGCCCAACCGGGACGACAATGGCATCAATGACCTCACAAGGCAGGGAGCGGCTCGGCGAGAACATGCTCGGGGCAAGTACTTGGCCAGTATCCGGTCGCAACCCGAACGAGTCAACTTTGCACCGGAAATGTGCCCGAGGTTGACCACTCTCCAAACTCCGGCGAGATCGCCCACGGTTTCCTTCATCCTTTCCATCGTTTTGCCGACCCGAACGTTGCCAGGCGTGCCCGGCACCCTTCGCCAGTGAATCGACTACAATGCCTGGCTAGCGTGGGTCGTTGATTACGTGCGGCCACGTTATACTGACGTGCCTGACGACGTTGTTCTCCATGCCGGTCCGGTCAGCAGGCTCCCGGCAGATTGAGCGTGCCCAGAGTCCGCGAACCTACGCTCCCGTCTCTCTCGATGGCTCGCGATTGAAACGCTCGGAAGGACGCCGATGGCCGCCAAGAAACGAGCGAACAAGTCTGTGACGAAGCCTACCGAGAGCGAGGCTGCTCCACAACCCTCGCGGCTCGAAGCTGCCATACCGGCCAGCGAAATGTCTACGGCGACGGCGGACATGGCCATTGTAGAGAGCGAACGACTTACGCCGGGCTTCCCGGTGGCCGGCCTGGTCGCCTCGGCCGGCGGGCTCGACGCGTTCAAGAAATTCTTCGCGGCCATGCCCACGGATAGCGGCGTCGCCTTCGTGGTCATTCCGCATCTCGACCCGACGCACGAAAGCCTGATGGTCGACCTGCTGGCCCGCTGCACGAAGATGCCGGTCGTGGAAGCGACGGACCGCATGGCGGTCGAGGCCAACCGCGTCTACATCCTTCCTCCCAACAAGTACATGACCATCTCAGGCGGCGTCCTCCGCCTGAGCGGACCGGTCGAGCGGGGTGGCTTGCAGACCTCGATCGATCTGTTTCTTCGTTCGCTCGCTCAAGACAAGCAGGAGAAAGCCGTCTGCATCGTTCTGTCGGGAACCGGCTCGCACGGGTCGCTGGGGCTGAAGGCGGTCAAAGCGGCCGACGGCATGGCCATGGTCCAGGATCCTAAGACGGCGCATTACCGGGCAAATGCCCGAGAGCGCCATTGCCACCGGCTTGGCAGATTATGTCCTGCCCGTCGAGCAGATGCCTGAAGCCTTGGTCAATTACGTCCAGCACTACTACGTCCATGGGCCTCGGATAGGTGGCGAAGGGACAGAAGCCCCCGACGGTCTGAAACAAGTCCTGGCACTTTTGCGCACCCGCACGAAATTTGATTTCCGCTGTTATCGCAAGGGAATGCTCACCCGCCGGATCGAGCGGCGCATGAGTCTGAACCATTTCAGTCAGATTGGCGATTACCTGGCTTTTCTGCGTGAGCACCCCGAGGAGATCCAGCAACTTTGCCGCGATCTGCTGATCAGCGTGACCAATTTTTTTCGCGAGCCCGAGGCTTTCCAAGTCCTGGAAGCCGAGGTGATCGCCCCCCTTATCGATGCCAAGGATCTGGATGCGCCGCTGCGAGTCTGGAGCGCCGGCTGCGCCACCGGCGAGGAACCTTATTCGCTGGGAATGCTGTTGCTGGAGCAGCTCGCGGCGGCACAAAAGAGTAGCCCGCTACAAATATTCGCCACGGACGTCGATGGAAACGCCCTGGATATAGCCCGGCAGGGAACCTACCCGGAGAGCATCGCCACCGATGTTTCTCCTGAGCGGTTGGGGCGATTTTTCCTGCGCATACACGGCGAGTCCTATCAAGTCAGTAAGCAACTTCGCGAGATCGTAATTTTTGCCCGTCAGAATCTGATCAGCGACGCGCCATTTTCCAAGCTCGATCTGATCGTCTGCCGAAACCTGCTGATCTACCTGGAGCCGGAAGTCCAGAAGAAAGTCATCTCGCTGCTGCACTTCTCGCTCAACGAGGGTGGTTTCCTTTTCCTGGGTCCGTCGGAGACGATCGGCCGGCACGTTGATCTGTTCGAGCCGGTTTCCAAGAAGTGGCGCATTTACCGACGCGTCGGCCCGGCGCGGCCCGAACGCGTCGAGATCCCGATCGCGACCACGGCTGAACCGCTCGTGCCCGCGCGACGCTTGCCCATGCCGGCCATGACGCGTCCTGTCAGCTTTGGCGACATGACACACCGCCTGCTGCTCGACCAGTTTGCGCCTGCGGCAGTGTTGGTGAACCGAAAATACGAGATCCTCTATTACTTCGGTCCTACGGATCGTTACCTGGGGGTTCCCGCGGGCGAACCGACCCAGGACTTGATGATGCTGGCTCGCGAAGGTTTGCGCACCAAGCTTCGCTCGGCGATCCACAAGGCTGTGCGCGAGAACGCCCCCGTCACGCTTGCCGATGCCCAGGTGAAGCGCAACGGCGACTATTACCCAGCCGTCGTGACCATTCGCCCCGTGCAAGGGTCGCAAGGCGCCGACGGGCTGCTGCTCGTCACCTTCCAGGATTCCGACCAGGAAGCACTGTCGCCGCGGCCGCCGGAAACAGCGGGCGAAGAATCCATCGTTCGGCAACTGGAACACGAACTGAAGGCCACCAAGGAAGATTTGCAAAGCACCATCGAGGAGTTGGAGAGTTCCAACGAAGAACTCAAAGCTTCGAATGAAGAAGTCATGTCGATGAACGAGGAACTCCAATCCGCAAACGAGGAGTTGGAGACCTCGAAGGAGGAACTGCAATCGCTCAATGAAGAGCTGAGCACGGTCAACAATCAACTCCAGGAAAAAGTGATCGAGCTGGAGACCGCCAACAACGACATGGCCAATCTGCTGCATTGCACGGAAGTGGCGATCGTTTTTCTCGATCACCATTTTCGCATCAAGCGATTCACGCCGCCGGCGACGCGGCTATTCAACTTGATCGCCACGGATATCAACCGGCCGATCAGCGACATCGCACCGAAGTTTTCGGACAACACGCTTCAGTCGGACATCGAGCGGGTACTGCAGACGCTAACGGCGAATGAAAAGCAGATCCAGGCTGCGGACGGCTCATGGTGGATACGGCGGATCATCCTATACCGGACGCTCGACAATTGCATCGAAGGGGTGGTTCTCACATTCACCGACGTGACCCAAGTCAGGCAGGCCGACGAGCAGGCACGGAGGTTTGCCGCGGTCCTCCGAGATTCGAACGACGCCGTCTACGTTCACGATTTTGACGGCAGGATCACCGCCTGGAATCGCGGCGCCGCACAGCTCTTGGGATACCCCGAAGCCGAAGCGTTGCAAATGAACGAAGAGCAGATGATTCCCGAGGAATTGCGCGCCGCAGTCCGCTCCCGCTGGGAACGGGTTCGCCGAGGTGAACGGGTCGATTCCTGGGAATCGCAGCGAATCGCCAAGGACGGACGCCGGATCGACGTTTTCGTCACCGCCACGGCGCTCAAGGACGAACGGGGGCTGCCCATCGGCATCGCCAAGACCGAGCGCGATATCACGCAGCAAAAACAGGCCCAGGCCCATCTGGAAAATGAGATCGAGCAGCGTACCGTCGCCTTGCGGAAGAGCCAGGAACAATTGGCGGCGGTCCTGCAAACCGCCGCGGACGCGATCATTACCATCAACGCGCGGGGGATCATCCAGTCGGTGAATGTGGCCGCCGAAGGGCTGTTCGGCTACGCCGCCGCCGAGATGATCGACCAGAATTTCAAAATGCTGATGCCGTCGCCGGACCGGGAAGAGTATGCCCGCTATCTGGAGAACTATGATGCGACCGGGTTGAAAAAGATCATCGGCAGCGGCCGCGAGGTCGTAGCCCAACGCAAGGACGGCTCGATGTTCCCGGCCGAGCTGGCGGTCAGCGCCGTGGATCACCTCAAGCTCTTCACGGCCATTCTCCGCGACGTTACGCAGCGCAAGAACTTGGAACGCGAGGTGGTGGAAATCGCCTCGCTCGAACAACGCCGCATCGGCCAGGACTTGCATGACAGCGTGGGCCAGGAATTGACGGCCTTGAATATCCTGGTCGGCGATCTGGCCGAGACCCTGCGGACGGATCCTGCCAGCGCGTCGGGGATGGTCGAGACGATGGCCCGCGGATTGGAGCGCAGCCAGCAAGAGTTGCGGACCGTGATGCGGGGCCTGCTTCCTGTGGCCGTCGATGGCGAGGGGCTCATGGCCGCGCTGTCGGATCTGGCGGACCGTATCCAGCAGCAGGGCAAGGTGAACTGCAAGTTCGATTGCCCCGAGCCCGTTTCCGTCGCGGACAACCTGACCGCGACGCATCTTTTTCTCATTGCCCAGGAAGCAGTTCACAATGCGGTCAAGCACGCCCGGGCCAAGAGCATCCATGTGTTCCTGGAATCGAATGATTTCTTGCTCCTGAGCGTGCAAGACGACGGCATCGGCATGCCGGCTCAGACGAGCGAGAACCATGGCAGGCTGGGTTTACGCATCATGCAAAACCGTGCTGCGATCATCGGCGCCACGCTGACCATCGAGCCGGCCGAACCAACCGGAACGCTGGTAACGTGTACCCTGGCGAGGAAGACCCGTGAAAACGAACCCGGCTAAAAAGCGGGCCAGGATCCTGATCGTCGATGACCACCCGGCCGTGCGCGAAGCGCTGGCCTCGCGGATCGGCCGGCAACCCGACCTGGAGGTCTGCGGCGAAGCCGCCGATATGGGCGAGGCCCTCCGCCTGGTTGCCGACACCCAGCCCGATCTGGCCGTCGTCGATATCTCTCTCCAGAGCGGCAGCGGCATCGACTTGATCAAGCGGATCAAGGCCGGCAACGATTCGATTCGTATGCTGGTCTGGTCCATGCACGGCGAGTCGCTTTACGCCGAGCGGGCACTACGGGCAGGGGCGCTGGGTTACGTCAACAAAGATCAGGCCACGGGCACGATTGTCGAGGCCATCCGCCAGGTTCTGGCGGGCAATACTTACCTGAGCCCCAGTATGACCGAGAAACTATTGCACCGAACCACGGGCACCGTGGATCCGACCCTCAGACTCTCCCCGATCGACGCTCTTTCCGATCGCGAATTGGAAGTCTTTCGACTCATTGGCCAGGGCACCAAGACTTCCAAACTGGCCGCGAAACTCCAGTTGAGCGTCGGCACCGTCTGGACCTACCGCGATCGCATTCGCGAAAAATTGGGCCTGGTCGACGGCACCGAGTTGGTCCACTACGCCACGCAGTGGGTTCTCGACAACGGTTAGCTCGCGATTCTTTCGAGACGATTCACCAAGCCACTTCACCAATCCACAGTGCGGAAGGGCGAAGCCGGCAGGCCGGCGCCGTTATACAAATTGGCGTCGAGATCGTCCTTCCAGGCGTAGCGCACGGCCACCGGCTTCGGCACGGCCGGACTGCTTGCGACGACCTTCTCTCCTTCGATTCGCGCCTGGGCCGGTTGCCAGGCCCGATCTTCACCGGCGATTTCGAAGCCCCGCAGCACATCGCCCCTGCGTGCATTCAGTCCGCCGTCGGTATCGCGAAAACTCAACACCATTTCGGCACCACGCAGTTCGTGCCCCGAGGGGAGCGGACCTGAAGCCGCCACGCCCGGCTGGTGGTACACGCGGGCCAAGGCCCACATCGCCAGGCGTTTGCCGACGTCTTGTTTGTTTTGCGGATGGATGTCCTTGGGGTCGCCGATGTCGATCGTCACGGCCATGCCCGTATTGGGCAAGCGCAATGACTTCAGCATGGCTTCGCGGACCACGGCCCAGGGTTCGCCGCGGCTGAAGTTTGGCAACTGCACCCAGGCAAAGGGAAAGTCGTAGCCCCAGCGCCGGCGCCAATCGGTCACCAGCAGCGGTAATTGATACTGGTAGAATTCCATTTTGCTTTCGTTGGCATTGGCTTCGCCCTGGTACCAGAGGGCACCGCGAATTGAATAGGGCACCAGCGGCGCGATCTTGCCCAGGTACAGTCCGCCAATGTCACCCTTGCGTGCTCGCTGAGCGATCGGATCGATAGGAGCGCGAGGGACCGGCTGCTTTTCCGCCCGCGCCTTTGGCGGCCGCTTCTTTCCAGCGGGCCAGATTCCGCTCGTAATTGGCCTTGGCAGCGACGGGATCGAATTTCGCCGCTTCTTCCTGCTGCCGATCGAAAAATGCCTTTAGTTCCGGCGTGGCGCACTGCACAGCCGGGTCGAGCCACGATTCAATCGGCGTGCCGCCGACCGAGGAATTGATCAGCCCGACCGGAACGTTCAGCTTTTGATGCACATCACGGCCGAAGAAGAACAGGGTGGCGGAAAAACCGCCCACGGACTCGGGCGAGCAGACGGCCCACGAGCCCTGGCAGTCGTCCTGAGCCTCTTCGCTGGCCCCTGACTTGACGGTGAACATGCGAATCCGCGGCAAGTTGGCCGCGGCCTGTTCGCTCTCGTAGTTCTTGGCTCGGTTGACGGTCATGGCCATGTTCGATTGCCCCGAGCCGAGCCAGACTTCACCGATGAGCACGTCGCTGACCGCGAGCGTGTTGCTTCCGGCCACGGTCAATGTTTGCGGTTCCGTGGCCGAAAGGTTGGTGAAACTCACACGCCACTTGCCCTGGGCGTCGGCTTTGGTTGCCTGCTGCTGGCCGGCGATCGATACCGTGACATTCTCATCCGGCTTGGCCCAACCCCAGACCGGCACGGTGCTGCTTTGCTGCAGAACCATGTGGTCGGAAAACAAGGCCGGCAACTTCACTTCGGCCTGCAGGGTCGCGGGAACAGCGACGACAATCGACAGAGCGGCGAGAATGCTGGCGACGCGTGAATGAATGCTCATGCTGTGAATCTCGATGGGGAAAAGGTTAACTTACTTTGCCGGCCGCGCGGGCCTGTTCCGCGGCGGTGGTGGGCTCTCGAAGATCGGAGCGATCAGTTCGGCATTCCAACTTTCGAAAGCGGCGTGCAAGCGCGTGGTCGTTTCCTGTTGCTGGCTTGCAAGGTCCGTGGCTTCACCGATATTGGCAGCGAGGTCGAAGAGTTGCTCGGCTGTATTCCCAATCTTTACGAGTTTCGTCGACCCTTCGCGCACAGCCCAGGATACACCGCCGCCTGTGCGCCAGAAGAGACGCTGGTGAGGCGCTCTCCTTTTGCTGGCCGGCGAGGAAAGGCATGATATTCACGCCGTCGAGGCGGTGCGAGTCCGGAACTTTCGCTCCGGTTAGGTCCGCGGCCGTCGCAAACACGTCCAACGAACTGACGGGCTGATCGAAGGTCTGATTGCCGGGCAATTTCGCCGGCCAGGAGACGACGAACGGCACGCGAACGCCCCCCTCGAAAACTTGCCCCTTGTTGCCCCGGAGCGGCTGGTTGTCGCAATGCGTGACCGGAGTCGGGCCGCCGTTGTCGCTGAAGAAGAAGACCAGCGTATTCTCCTCCTGGCCGCTCTCGCGAGCGCCTCGCGCACTTCGCCGACGGCGTCGTCGAGCCCCACGACCAGGGCGGCGTATTTGCGGCGAGTTTCGTCCTCAATGTGCTTGACGCGTTCGAGCGCCTCTTCGGTTGCTTGCAGCGGAGTATGGGGCGCATTGAAGGCCAGGTACAGGAACCAGGGTTCGATGCGATGCCGCTCGATGAAGGCGACCGCTTCGTGTCCCAGCACTTCCGTGAGATAACCAGCCAGGGGCTCGCTCTTGCCGTTGCGATCCATCGGAATCGAGTATTCAACGCCCCCCTTGACCTCGGGCAGGTACACATGGCCACCGCCAAGCAAGCCGAAGTATTCGTCGAAGCCGCGCCGGTTGGGATGGAAGACGGGATGCGCTCCGAGGTGCCACTTGCCGACGCAGCCCGTCGCGTAGTTCACGGTCTTGAGCGACCTGAGGCAAAGTGAATTGCGAGACCGGCAAGCCGACCTTCGGATCGTCCGGCAACCATTGCGGATTGTTCTCGTGGCCGAACCGTTGCTGGTAGCGCCGGTCAGCATTCCCGCGCGCGTAGGGCTGCAGAATGGATGCGTCACGTAACCGTTCGTGCAGCGCACTCCGGATCGGGCCAAGGCATCGAGGTTAGGCGTGGGAATGTCACGGCAGCCTTGGAACCCAACGTCAGCATAGCCCAGGTCATCGGCCAGGATCACCAGCAAGTTCGGCGGAGATGGCTGCTTGCCGGAATCCGCTGCGCAAATCGTTGACGTCGAAACGAAAACGACGATCGCGATTGCAACCAGAGCATGGGCGCACCAGACCATGATGTTTCGCGAAACGTAACGACCAAAGGCTGGGAAACGCCGAAGCGGAACTGGCATGATGATATTCAAGGGCAATCGAATTCTGCGGGGTGCCGGGCAGGGAGGGATCAATCAGCCAATATCGGCTCTCCCGCCGCGACAGTCAACTTCTTTGCGTTCTACGCGCACTACGCGCCTAAGAGAGAGCCCTTCAAGGTCGGACGGGCTCGATCGGAGCCAGTTCGACGATATTCGCTATTGGGCGATTCGGTAGACGCGAGCCTGCGTCGGCCAGACACGAATGGCTCCCGAGACGGCAAGCGCGCTCCAGGCCGCCAGCGCCAACTCGATCGCCGAGACAAACTTGGATAGCCCTTTCATCTTCCGGTCCTCAGCAATGCTTGATTTCGCCCCTTGGTCATCCCGGCGTGTTGTGCGTCCATGCTTAGCGGCGGAAACCGCTGAACGGGCCGGTCAGATAGCGTGGCTTCCGAGTCTGCGACGGCAGCGGATACAGCAGCCAGGGATTGATGTAACCGCCGTGGTGCATCCCACTACCCATCCCACTGCCCGAATGCGACATCCCGCCCCCCATTCCGCCGCCCCCATGGGCTTCGGCCGAAGTCGGATTCAACGCCCCGCAAACGATCAGCATGAGCCCCGTTAACATCATGGCTTGCAACAACTTTTTCATGGTCCAGCTCCTTGAAGAATGGGTTGGTCAACATTTGGGTGGGCCGCGTTGGCCCGTTCCCGTCTACCCATACGAAGCGTGGACCATCACCGCGTGTTACACGGCTGCGGGCGAATCATTCCCCGGAGTTACCGCGGATGATTGAAGAGGTCCGAGCCCCGGGTGTCAGCCCGGGGATTGCCTTCGGCTAGCGATAGCGTCTCAAACTCGAATCGGCGAGTGAGCACCATTTGCCAAACAGGCGGCGGCCAGGCATTCCCGCAGGCAAGCCGCTACGTGCCGCACGCTCGGCTCGCGGATCATGTGGACGTGATCGCCCGGAATGACGTGGATGTCGATGCCGCCGGCCGCGTATGAACTCCAACCGAGCGTTGCATCGCCGGCCAGGTCCATGGCCTGTTCGGCCGCCTTGATGAGCGTGATCCGGCCGGCGAACTGCCGCGGGCGATGCTCGACGATGGCCTGCACGTCGGCCTGAAACACGTCGAACACATGCCGCGCACTGTTCGCCATGTCACCATCCAGGGCCACGAGCTGCGCCTGCTGTGCCCGTCCCACGAAGTATTCGAGCTGTTCGGCCGGCGAGAGCTGGCGTAGATTCTCGAGCGGCAATTGCGCATCGGCGGGGAACAAGCCCAGCAGCATAGTCAGGAAGTCTGCTTCGGTGGCCTTTTGATCGGGCGCCACGGCGCCGGCATCGAGCAGGGCTAACAGCCCGACCTCCGCTCCTTGATCGTGCAACTGGCAGGCCATTTCGTAGGCGATGTTTCCGCCCAGCGACCAGCCGGCCAAATTGTACGGCCCGTCGGGCTGCACTTCGCGCAGGGCGCCGATGTAATGGGCGGCCATGTCTTCGAGTCGTGAATGCGGAGCGTGACGGCCGTCGAGCCCTTGAGCCTGCAAGCCGTAGAACGGCTGGTCGTCGCCCAATGCCGCGGCCAACTCACGGTAGCAGAACACGGTGCCACCGGCCGGATGGATGCAGAACAACGGCGTCTTAGCCCCGCGTGGCTGAATGGGCACCAACGAGGAGGCCAGTTCGGCCACGTCGGGCCGGGCCAGCAACTCCGACAAATGGGCCACCGTGGGCCGCTGGAACAACACGTTCAGCGGCAACCGCCGGCCGCAATCGGCTTCGATCTTCGCCAGCAGCTTGACAGCCAACAGCGAATGGCCTCCCAAATCGAAGAAACTATCATGCACGCCCACCGGACGTACGCCCAGCAACTCTTCCCAGATACTTGCCACCTGCGCTTTGAGTTCATTGCGCGGGCGACGTAGGGGCCCGACCATTCGGGCCGAGCCGGCGTCTGTGCGGGCAACGCTCGGCGGTCGACCTTGCCGCCCGCGGTCAGCGGCAGGCTCTCCAGCATCAAGAACGTCGACGGCATCCACGCCTGGGGCAACGATTCTTCAACGCGCTTGCGCAAGGCTGGCACCAACCATTGAGCCAACAGCCCTTTGAGCGGGTCGGTCGTATAGCGATGCCACGCCGCGCTTCGCAGGTTCGGCTTGATCGCCGTCGATGCTCGTGGCTCGTCGGCCATGACGCAATGGCAACGGCACTGGCCCGTTGTGCAGGTGCAATCGAGTTCGAGCTCGGTGCAACGCAGATCGCGGCGGCGGAAGGTCGCGTTGAAGCGCCTTGTTCGCCCGAGCCGGTCCAGCCAATTTCGACGTCATATCCGAGTTCGTCCCCCAGCTTCCAGAAGACTTCGGGATCGATGCCCGCAGTCGCCAGCAATTTCAGATGGCGTCGTAATTGACCAGCCGTTGCCGGGCCGGCCTCGTCGCACACCAGTTCCCACGTCTGCAAGTCAGTCAGCACCCGGGCATTGGGCACGCCGGTGATTGCCAGTCGCTTGGGCCGCTCGGACGCAAGTCTTTCGTGCAAGCGGCCCACGCCCTCTGCTTCACCTGCTCGCCAGCGCCTTGGGCCGAGGTTCGCTATCGATCCAGCCATTGTCGCTGCTGCCGCGCTGGGCATACAGCACGACTTCGTAGCGGAATCGCGTCAATTCATTATGGTTCGCCGCACGTTTGAGCCGCACGGCCACGCGGCCGATCTCGGGCACCTGCTCGGCCAGGCGGGCAAACAGTGCCGGATCGACGCACAATTCCTGCTCCTGCTCGATGCGGCGACGAATACGCTGTTCGAGTTCGCTGCGCGGTAAATCGTCGGCCGCGTGCGCCAGCTCGACCGAAGCGTGCAGCGGCGCGAGCAGCGGAAAGCTGCGGATGTCGCCCAGGAAGATCGCGCCCCCCGGCTTAATCAGCCGCATGGCTCCGGCGATCATGCGCACCAGATACTCGGCGCTGGGGAAATACTGGGCGACGGAATTCAGCACCACGAGGTCGAAGGAGCCCTTGGGCAGACCTGAAAAGTCGTCGGCCGGTTGATTTCGCAACACGACGTTGCTCGGCGGGGCGGCCATAGAGGTCAGCGTCCGCTCGACGTAGTTGAGCGAGGCAGCGGAAAAATCCGTGGCCCAATACTGTCGGCAGTGCGGCGCCATGCGGAACAGCACCAGCCCGGTGCCGCAACCGATCTCCAGCACGCGATCGAAGCCGCTCGGTCGCAAAGATTGAATCTGTTCGGCCGTGCGGTCCAGCCACTCACGCATCTCCTCGCGCGGGATCGGCTGGCCGGTGTAGCTGGAGTTCCAGCCGAGGATGTTGAACGTTGGATCGGCATCAGCCTGGGCTCGGGCGTAGGCGCCGTCGAAGATCGTGTGCCAATGCGCTGACCTGCTCGTCGGCGGCCTTCTTGGCTTCGTCAGCAGCCCCGTCGCCAAAGGCGGGCGTGGCATCGCTCCGCGGCACGATGTAGGCCACGAGTTGTTTATGGCCCGGCTCGTCTTCGCGCACCAACACCACGGCCTCACGAACGGCCGCGTGCTCTTTGAGCACGGACTCGACCTCGGCCGGTTCGATCCTCAGCCCGTGCAGCTTGACTTGGTCGTCGTTGCGGCCGAGGAATTCCAGATTGCCGTCTGCCAACCAGCGAGCCCGATCCCCCGTGCGATACATTCGGCTGCCAGCTTCGTGCTCTATGCCCGTGGGCCACGCGTCGCTGACAAATCGCTCTTGCGATAACTCCGGCTGCTGGTGGTATCCACGCGCCAATCCCATGCCGGCCAGGTAGAGTTCGCCCGGCACGCCGATCGGCGTCGGCTCTCCTTGAGCATCGAGCACCAGGCGCGGGTATTGGCGATCGGCCGCCCAATGGGAAGCGTGTCGCCGAGAATGTTGCAGGGCCGGTCGAGTGTGGTTTCCCAAAGCGTCGAAGTGATTGCTGCTTCGGTCAGACCATAGGCGTGCAGGAACAAGCCTTGGCCGCCGGTCAACTTGCGCCAAGCCTCGAAAGTATGGCGCGAAACCGATTCGCCGCCGACCAGCAGTACACGCGGCGGTGCAATGAGTGCCCCGCTGCGCACGGTCAACTCGTCGACCAATTGCTTCCAAACCGCCGTCGGCAAGTGCCAGACGTCGACTCGCTCGCGCTGGCAGAATTCCGCCAGGTCGCGTCCGGCTGGATTGGCGCCGCGAGGATAGAGCACGAGCGTCGCACCGCTGGCCAGGGCCGGGAAGATCTCTTCCGCCGAGGCGTCGAAACTGGCCGAAATGAATTGCAGCATGCGGCTGCCGGGCCGCAATCCAAATCGTTCGGCCAGGTGCCAGGCATGATTGACCAAAGCCCGATGGCTGACTTCGACGCCCTTGGGTTGCCCGGTTGAACCCGAGGTGTAGATCACATAGGCCAGGCTCTCAGGTCCGGCACTGGGTGCAGGCTGAGTCTCACTGCGCGAGGCAATGGCTGCCGCATCGCGATCCAACAGCACTACCGGCACATCGAGTTTCGGCAATCGGTCCGCCTCGGCAGTCGTGGCGATAACGGCCGTCACGCGGGCATCGGTAAGCAGCCGGGCAATCCGTGCGTCGGGCCAGGCCGGATCGAGCGGCACGTAAGCCGCCCCCGCCTTGAGAATGCCCAGAATCGATTCGATCAAGGCGGGGCTGCGCTCGATGCACAGACCAACCCGTGACTCGTGCCCCACGCCCAAGCTGCGCAAATGACGGGCCAATTGATTCGCGCGCGCGCTCCAGTTGCTCATAGCTCAACGAGACGCCGTCGCCCACGACCGCTTCGGCCGTGGGTGATTGCCGCACTGCATCGGCGAACAATTCGTGCAGCGTGCTCTGCGAGGGGAAGTCGGCCTCGGTGCGATTGAACTCGACCAGTAGTTGACGCCGATCGGCAACCGCAATCAGCGGCAATTCGGCCACTCGCTGCGTCGGGTCTGCGGCGGCTGCGGTCAGCAGGCTCTCGAGCGACTGCAGCATCCGGCCGATCGTCGACGCCTGGAACAGCTCCGTGCTGTACTCGGCCGTGAGCGTCAGACGGCCGTGATGCTCCCAGCAAAACAGCGTCAGATCATATTTCGACGTGCCGTTGTCGACCGCCAGCGGTTCGATCCGCAATCCGCCGGGCTGATCCAAAGGCAACGGAGCATTTTCCAGCACCAAGGCTACCTGGAACAGCGGCGAGCGAGCCCGACTGCGCTCGGGCGAAAGTGCCTCGACGAGCTTCTCGAACGGCACGTCCTGATGGGCATAGGCCCCCAGCGTCGTCTGTTTCACTTGCCCGAGCAGCTCGCGGAACGTCAGGCTGTCGCTCATTCGCGCCGGTAATACCAGCGTGTTGGCGAAGAAGCCAACCAGCGGTTCGGTCTCGATGCGCGTGCGATTGGCAATCGGCGTGCCGATGGCGAACTGCGCCTGGCCCGAGTAGCGCCACAACAGCGTCTCGAAGCCGGCGACGAGCGTCATGAAGAAGGTCACGCCTTCGCTGCGGCTGGTCGCGTGCAGCCGCTCGCGCAAGTCGGTGGAAAGCTTCGCGCGATACCAGCCCGCCCTCAAACTGGGGCGTACGCGGACGAGGGAAGTCAGTTGGCAAATCGAGTGGTTCGGGCAATTCGGCCAATTGTTCGCGCCACCAGGCCAACTGTTGCCCTAGCTCTTCGCGAGCGAGGAACTTCTGTTGCCAGGCGGCAAAGTCAGGGTATTGAACCGTCAGCTCTGCCAGCGGCGAAGTGCGGCCGTGACGCAAGGCTTCGTACACGACGGCGATTTCCCGCACCAGAACGCCCAGTGACCAGCCGTCGGCCACGATATGGTGCATGGCCAATAGCAGCACGTGCTCCTGGCCTCAGCTGGAACAAGGTCGCTCGCAGCAGCGGCCCGCGATCGAGATCGAACGGGCCGCGCGATCCTCGACCGTCATCTGGCGGTGCAGTTCTCGCTGCCGGCCAGCCCGGTCCAGAGTGCGCAAATCGACGACGGACCAGAGATCGCTTCTGCCGCTGAACTCGTTGTCGCGGACTGCCCGCCGTGTCGAATGAACACAGTCCGCAAGCCTTCGTGTCGCTCGATCACCTGGTTCGACTCAGCTCCAGACGCGGGCGGATCGAGCGGCCCGACGAGCCGGGCCGCCGTCGGCAGATTGTAGAACGGATTGTCGGGCTCCGTACTGATCGAGAAACCACAGCCGCTGCTGGGCGAACGATATCGGCAACGAGTCCCAGCGGTCGACCGGCACCAGCGGGCGCCAGTTGCGAGGCGTGCCGAATCGATCTCGCTGCGGCGGCGTCGATTTGCCGGCCAAATCACAAGCCGGGGCCTCTCGAACACCGTGTGCAGCGGCAACTCGATCTCCCACAACGCGCGGATCCGCGCCACCAATTGCATGGCCAGCAGGGAGTGGCCGCCCAGTTCAAAGAAATGATCGTGGCGACCGATCGGGCTGACGTTGAGCAATTCGCGCCACATCTCGGCGAGCGCCTGTTCGGCGCCCCTTGCCGGAGCGACATGCGCCGAGCCTCGGCGCGCTGTCCGCTTGCGGGCAGCCGGCAATGGCGGGCGTCCAGCTTGCCGTTGGGCAGTCGCGGCAGCGCGTCGAGCGGCACGATCGCCGCCGGCATCATGTAGTCCGGCAGCATGCTCCAGCGTCAGCGGCGCAATGCGGCGACGTCCAGCGGCCTGCCCGTCGCGCGGCACAACGTAGGCGACCAGCCGGCCTCGCCTGGCGAATCGGCATCGACCAGACGCACGGTGGCGTCGCCCACGCCTGTTCGCTCCGCAGCAACACGCTCTCGATTTCGCCCAGCTCGACGCGATAGCCACGAATTTTGATTTGCCGATCGCCGCGGGCCAGAAATTCAAGCGTGCCGTCATCCAGCCAGCGGGCCTGGTCGCCTGTCCGATAGAGTCGCGCGCCGGGTCGGTCGCCTAATGGATGCTCGATGAACTTTTCAGCCGTCAGCTCCGGCAAATTGCGATAGCCGTGGGCCAGGCCGGCGCCGCCAATGCACAACTCGCCGGCCGCTCCCAGCGGCGCCGGGCGCAACGCGCGTCGAGCACATAGACTTGAGTGTTGTCGATCGGCCGACCGATCGGCAGCGGTCGCCCGCTCGTCGCGTCTGCGGCTGTAATTCGACGGAGCGTTGACCAAATGGTCGTTTCGGTCGGGCCATACACGTTCCAAACCGTCGGCAGCGGTCGAATAATTGGCGGGCCAGCGACGTCGCCAACGCTTCGCCGCCACAGAGAATCCTGAACGGCCGAGCGGGGCGCCAGCCGGCTTCGACGAGCAGCCGCCAAGTGCTGGGCGTCGCTTGCATGACGGTGACCGACTCGCTCGAGCAGGCCGCCAAGGCCTGACCGTCGACGGCCATTTCGCGCGCGCGATCGACGACCCGGCTCCGGCCAACAACGGCAAGAACAGCTCCAATCCGGCGATGTCGAAAGACAGGGTGGTAACCGCGGCGAGCACGTCCTGACGTTGAGCTGCGGTTCGTCGCGGAATGCGCAGAGGAAATTCACCAGCGCCCGATGCGGGATTTCGACTCCCTTGGGCCGGCCGGTCGAGCCGGAAGTGTAGATGGTGTAGGCCAGGTCTATTTCCCGCGATCGGTGGCCGGCCGGCGTCGCATCGTAGCGAGCGATTGCTCCGGCCAATGTTCATCGAGCAAGACTTCTTCAGCCCGATGCGGCGGCAATCGATTGACGAGATTCTGCTGCGTCACCAGCACGCGCACCTCCGCGTCGTCAAGCATGAATTGCCAGGCGTTCGGGCGGGAAAGCCGGGTCGAGCGGCACGTAGGCCGCCGCCGGCCTTCAAGATTCCTAACAGCCCACAAGCATGCGGCCGAGCGATCGACCCACAGGCCGACCAGCGTTCTCGGGCCGACGCCCAGGTTCCGCAGTAATGCCGGCAGTTGATTGGCGCGATCATCGAGCTCGGCATAAGTGAGCGTACCCCAGCCATCGCAAACGGCCACGGCCTCGGGCGTGCGGGCGACCTGCTCGGCCAGCAATTCGCTGAGCGTTTGATGCTCCGGGAATGGCCGCCGGGTGTCGTTCCAATCCAACAGCAATTGGCGCCGATCGGCATCGCTCGCCAGCGGCATCTCCGAAAGCCGCAAGGCGGGGCGCGAGGCCGCGGCGACCAGCAACATCTCCAGCCCGGCCAGCAATCGCACGATCGTGGCGCGTTCGAACAACTCGGTGCTGTATTCGGCCACCAGTTCGATGCCGCCCGCGCGCGGCCAGCAGTAAATGGTCAGGTCGTACTTGGCCGTGCCGTTGTCGACCATCAGCGGCTGAATCCGCAGTCGTGCCGGCCAGATCGAGCACAGCGGCGCGTTTTCCAATACGAGGGCAACCTGGAACAGCGGCGATCGCTGCCGGCTGCGGCCGGGCTCACTCGCTCGACCAGTTTGTCGAACGGCACACCTGATGCGTGTAAGCTTCCAGCGTGGTTTGCCCGACACGGCCCAACAGCTCGCGGAACGTCGGATCGCCCGCCAGATCCGTTTGCAGCACCAGCGTGTTGGCAAAGAAGCCGACCAGGTTCTCCAACTGCTGGCGATCGCGGCCGGCGATTGGTGACGCCACCACCAGATCGTCCTGGCCCGTGTACCGATGCAGCAGCGTATCAAGCGCTGCCAGCAGGAACATGAACAACGTCACGCCTTCAGCCTGGCTGGTCGATTGCAGCTGGCCGCTGACGTCGGCCGGCAGGACCGCGATTCGATCGCCCCGGCATACGTCGGCTGCGCGGGCCGCGGATGATCGGTCGGCAATTCCAAGGCCCGCGGCAGCCGGCCAGTCGCTGTTGCCAATAGGCGAGTTGCGGTTCGAGCCGGGCATCGTCCAGCCAGGCCCGCTGCCAGGCGGCGAAGTCGGCGTATTGCACGGCCGGTTCGGCCAGCGGCGACGGCCGACCCTGCCGCAGCGTTTCGTACAGGGCCGAAATCTCGCGGACCAACACGCCCAGCGACCAGCCATCGGCAATGATGTGGTGCATGCACAGCAGCAACACGTGTTCGTCGTCGGCCAGGCGGAACAAGGTGGCTCGCAGCAGCGGACCATGGGCCAGATCAAACGGCAGCGCCGCGGCGGCGAGCATTTGCCGGCGCAGTTGGCTTCGCGCGCCGTGGGGCTCAAACGCCGCAGGTCGATGTCGTCCAGCGCCAACGGAGCCGGCGGCAGGATCTCCTGCCGCGGTTGGCCGGCGCCGACCGGAAAAATCGTCCGCAGCGATTCGTGCCGCCGCACGATTTCGTCCAGGCTCAACCGCAGCGCTTCGAGTCCAACGAACCGTTGAGCCGGGCAGCCGTGGGGAGATTGTAGAACGGATTGCCGGGCTCCAATTGATCGAGGAACCACAACCGCTGCTGGGCAAACGACAACGGCAAGGGCAACTGCCGGCTGACGGCCAGCAGCGGCGGATCGCCGCAGCCGGATGCGCGAGATCCCCGCTGTTTGCCGCGGATTGAGATTGCGCAAGGTCGATGCGCCGCCAGGCCGGCCAGCGTGGGGGCTTCGAACAGCGTGGCCAGCGGCAGTTCAACATCCCACACGGCGGCCGATGCGGGCCAGCAATTGCGTGGCCAGCAACGAATGCCCGCCGTATTGGAAGAAGTTATCCTGGCGGCCCGGTTGAGCCACGCCCAGCACTTCGCTCCACGAGCCTGCCAACAGTTCTTCGCTGCTGGTGCGGAGGTTCGAAGTTTGCCGGCTCCGTCGAAGCCGGGCCCAAGGCGTCGGCTCGCCACTGGGCCAGCACCAGCAGGTCACCGGACAGGAACATCTGCTTGCACGATTGTCGCTGGATCTTGCCGCTCGAAGTCTTGGGAATGCTGCCGGACTGAATCAGCACGACCGCCTGGACCGGCACTTCGTGCAGCTCGGCCACGGTGCGGCGAATCTGCTCGATCAATTCATCGAGGTTCAACTTAGCAATACAT
>CAVQAC010000006.1:0-52338 GCA_963710365.1 uncultured Planctomycetales bacterium | reverse complement strand
CTTTTGTAACCTTGCTTTTGGTTCAGTTTCGCTGTTGTTCTTCCTTGGCACCCGCCGCTCGAATCGAAACGCTGAGCGTAGACGCCATAGCCGCTGCCATCATTACCGTAGCTGCTCCAAGCGACGACGAAATCGCCTGTTGAATCCATGGCTACCGAGGGAGCGAGTTGTTGGCCTGTCGTATAGGCATTGACTTCAAACTCGCCTCCCAGAGGGGCGTATCAGTGTATTGCTGGGCATAGATGCCGTAGCCATTTGTTCCGTAACCGCTCCAGGCGACGACGAAGTCGCCGGCCGAGTCCATCGCGACCGACGCGTCCTGCCGATTGCCCGCCGTGGCGGTATTGACTTGGAGTTCGCTCCCGGACGCCGCGCCGTTGGCGTTGTAACGTTGGGCGTAGATGCCGTAATCGTAGTTGGCATCCTCGTTGTAGCTCTTCCAGGCGACGACGAAGTCGCCGGCCGAATTCATGGCCACCGACGGGTTTTGCTGAACTCCAGTCGTGTAGGAGTTTACTTGGAATTGGCTCCCATAAGCTGCGCCGTTCGCGTTGTATTGCTGGGCATAGATGCCGTAACCGCTGCCGTCTTGGCCGTACGTTTCCCAGGCCACGACGAAATCACCATTGGAATCCATCGCCACTGAGGGATTCTGTTGGTTGCCCATTGTGGCAGTATTGACCAGAAACTCGCTTCCGCACGTCGCACCGCTGGCATTGTAGAGTTGGGCGTAAATGTCGAAACCGGTACCGTTCTGGCCGTAACTCTGCCAAACGGCGACGTAATCTCCCGCGGCGTCCGAGGCGACCTTCGGATCTTGTTGGTTGCCGGCCGTGAATGTGTTGGCCTGGAACTCGATCCCGGCGGCATCGATGACCTTGACCGCGGCGATGTGGTTGGCGGTAAGCAATTGACGCGGTTCGAGATTCTCGAACTGCAATCGCCGTGCGCTCGGCGCTGGCTCGGCGGACAGTCCGAACTGGTGCCGCAGCCGGTCGAATAAGCGGGACTTTTGCGAGACCTTCTTCTTCGATGCACGTCGCGACATGGCGAACACTCTCCGCACGGCAGAGGGGGGAAATGCTTGGCGCTACCCAAAGCCGGGTACGTATAGAGCAACCCCTGTGGTACGTATAGTGCAACCGCCGAGATATGTGTCGTCGCGTCAACTCGGTTTCCCCAGTCAAACCCCCATTCCGGGATCTGACGACAATCATCCCAGTTCTCCCTCGCTGCCGGTATTTCGACGCGCTAGGAGATGTGGTCGTTGAAACCGAGGGGTTCGCAGCCGTTGGCGATCACAGTACCGCGGCGCAGAGGAAGACTGCTACGAATCGGCGTTCACAGATAGGCATTTCGAAGCCGCGGTGCTGCCGGCGCTAGTGATCGAGGTCACCGCCTGAATTCAAAGCATTGCCGATGAATTCGTGGTTTTGCAACGGCTTCTACCCCATTCCGTGAATTAGTCTTGAGCTGTGGACTTGTTCAGGGTCACGGCGGCGCGAATGAGCGTTTTCAACGCTTTCTCGTCGATCGTCTCCCCCTCGTGGAAGTCGATGGCGCGCCTCGTGTTCCCGTCAAGACTGGAATTGAAGAGGCCCGCAGGATCCTTCAGAGAGGCCCCTTGGGCGAACGTCATCTTCACGACGCTCTTGTAAGTCTCGCCTGTGCAGATCATTCCGTCGTGGTACCACACCGGAACCCCTCGCCACTTCCACTCCTCGACGACTTCGGGATCGGCTTCTTTGATCAGGGCACGGAGCCGGCTGAGCATCTCGCCCCGCCAATCGCCGAGCTCTTTGATTCGAGCGTCGATTAACTGAGAAGGAGTCTTGCTTGTCTGTGACCCGCTCTTCTTCATGCCGGTTTCTCTTTCTTGATCCCGAGGCCCTGATAAACGGCGGTCACTGCCACCGTACCGATATTCCTGCAGCCGTGGTCCACGGCTGCGCCTGGTTCAACGTCAGGAACTTTCACTCGCGAGGAGCGACTGAAGCCGGTCGAGATTTTGCTCGTTGGCGGGCTCGCAAATCGGGCGCATCCGCGCAGCGACTTCGGGGCTTTCAAATTCCTGGATCCATGCCAGGTGGGTTTTATCTCCGTGAGCGGTCAGTAGTATTGACAGTGTAAACCGCGGCGGGGAGACGTGATCAATGACGATTTTGGCGTCGGGCTGAATCTCTCGGAAGACGGCTTCGTTCGAATAATTGGCGCCATTCGGGCCGTGCATCACGAAGGTCCAGCGACCGCCGGGCGTGAACTCGAACTGCTCGAACGTGTTCCGGAAACCGTTCGGTCCCCACCATTGAGCGAGTCGTTCCGGCTGTTCGAACGCGGCAAACACGTTTCGCGGGCTGACCGATAACACCCGTTCGGTGCTAATGACAGGGTTTGGATTGTTCGCCAGAGCCATCGGGAACTCCTTCGGTTTGCGGCCGAAACGTTTGAATTGACTGTTTTCGAATGTATCGCGGGATTTCCCTGCTGACAGGAGTAGCTGAACTCTTGGATTTTAACCGGCATCGACAGCCAATGCCAAACGTCGTGGCGTTGCTATGCAGCGCCGGGAGGCAATTGCTGCAAAAACCGTGCTTCGGCTGTTTAAAACGCGGCTTGGGCGGTGAAGAACCCGCTCGGAAAAGATCGCGGTGCAACGCTCCGAGGAAGGCCCGGGCCTTTTGACCGGCACGTCGTGGGCTGCATAGAGAATGTCTACTGTGGTTTGCTACTCTGTTCTCAACTTGCGGCAGGAAAGGAGCCATTTTCCGGACCGTTTACTTCAGTGCCGCGCAGAATCGGCTAACGCGTCGGTGTCTCGGAGGGTAGAGATCGGGATCCAATACCAAAGATGGCTCTATCGCTCAACGTTGCTTCGCCATAAAATGAATCAACTGCCACCGCTACAGCAAGTGCTCATTGCGACGGTGCGGTTTCAGCCTGGTCCATCAGTCATTCATGTGGCGATTTGATTAATGACTTTGTCTTGGCCAAACCGTTAGCGGTGCCTGATTGCGCTCATTACTCTCAGCACCGCAGGATGCGGCGGTGGGGAATCGCAAGTAAAGCAAATGCCTCGATCGACACAACCCATCAGCGATAGCACAGTTCGTTTTCATCGGATCGTTGAGCAGGACGATCTGGATGAACTGGAAGCGGCACTGAAGAACGGCGCCGATATTAATGCTCCAGGTCACATCGGAATGACCGCGCTGATGCTCGCGATTGCCAAGAAGGATTTGGCAAAGACAACGCTGCTTATTCGCCATGGCGCAGGATCCCGAACTGACAGACGACTTCAATCGAACGGCTCTCGGCCATGCCGTGGAAGACGATTTTGAGGACGGCGTCCGATTTTTACTCAGCCTGGGAGTTGATCGTGGATACAAACCGAAGTATCCCCTGAAGAAGATCACCTATGGTGTGCCACTACCCGATGTCCCCATGCCCGAGCCACTGAAACAGGTCGTGTCGGAGGCGGAGTGGAAGGCATCAGTTGAAGAGACACAGAAATCGATTCGAGAGACTGGCCAGAACCCGGCAACACGGCCATTGATCTGCGAAGTCCAAAGCGTGGCAGTGCTGCAACTATTACTTCGAGTCGGCGACGACTTGAACCTTGCGCCACAAGAGGTGAAGCGGAAGCTATTGGGAATGGAAACCGGGGGCGAGTTCCGTTGCGCGCGGAACGATTATGAAGCGCACAAAACGCCTCGATATGGAGTTCGCAATCCAGAGCGGCTGGAGTTTCCGTTTTGGAGAGAAATGGTCAGAACAGGCGTGAACGCATACGCGGCTCGCAAGCAATTCAATGACACCGAATTCAGGCTACCGGGAGCCGTCTGGTGCTATGATCGATTCGGGGCGTCGCTCACTCCGCTTGAAGACGGGAGGTTCGTCCAGATCGGAGGCGAGCACGAAGACTACTATGACCCGGACTTCTTTATCTACAACGATGTTGTAATTCACGATGGCAAGGCCAACTTTCAAATCTACGGCTATCCACGAGACGTCTTTCCTCCGACGGACTTCCATACGGCTACGCTCTGTGCGCGCAGCATCTATATCCTCGGAGGTCTCGGTTATCAGCGACAGAGGCAAAATGGCAGAACTCCCGTTTATCGGTTGAATTTGGACTCTTGGGAGATGGAAGCCATCGCAACAACTGGAGAGGCGCCCGGATGGATACACGGCCATCATGCACGTTACGAACCCGCACGCAATACAATCTCCATTGCAGGAGGAGAGATTCACGTTCCTGCTGAAGATGGGAAATTGAAGATCGTTCCCAACCAAGAGCAGTTTGAATTGGACGTTTCTTTTCTTGTATGGCGCCGGGTGAAATGACTGGCCAACAGTAACGAACACGGTTCGTGCCAGCGAGCAGTCCCTGCGACAAATCAGGTCGCACCCCTCGCCTCGGTGTTGGCACGGAAGTTCGCTGTCACATAGTCCGGGTTTGGGCGCACAGAGCCTGCGGTGTCGCAGAAACTCATGCGAACCTCGTTGATTCCGGAGACGCTTCGACAACCCACCATATTGCGGCACCGCTCGCGCCTTGCGGAAGGGCATGTTCCTGACCGACCCGTCCAGGCGGCCTAGAAAGACCATGATACTCTCGGGATGGCGCACGGCTGCCAATTGCGCAGCGTACTTTCCCTGTTGGGAGCCCAGACAAAGGAACCATTTGCGGCACGGTGTTCCGCAAAACTACAATGGGGATTGATGGATCCAATACGTCGTTCCCAGAGGTTTCCCGTGAGAAGGATATTGGTTGCGGTTGTGGTGCTGGTTCGGTTCGCTACTTCCGAAATTGCGGGAGCTGCCGAAGCAGCGACATCCTCCGGCTATCTTGATGCGGGTGTTGGTATCGTGGACATCACGCCCACAGAGCCCGTCGTGCTGGCGGGGTCGCCAACTCGATTGAAGTCATCCTCGGTGAGCACTCGCCTGTATGTGAAGGCTCTGGTCTTGGCGGCTGGAGGGCAGAAGGTGGCGATTGTCACCTTGGATACGTTGAAGTATCCCGTGGAACATGTGGTTGAGGGCTCGCCAGCAGGTCGAGAAGACGACTGGCATTCCGGCCAGCAATGTCATCATCTGCGCTTCCCACACGCACCGCGGCCCGCTGTGGTCCTATTATAAGGACCAACTGGTAACACCCATTGCCGAGGCAGTGGCGCTCGCCGTGCGTGATCTGACACCATGCCGGCTCGGAACCTCGCAGGGCAAGGCGGAGGGCGTGAGCGAATGCCGCAGGGTGATCAAGAATGGCACTGCCTGGAACCGGTGGCAGTTGACACCTGCGGAAGCGAAGCAATACCCGGCGGAAGGCCCGGCTGATCCGGAGTTCGATGTGCTGGCGGTGATTGGCAAAGAGGGACGATTCAAGGCGGTCCTATACAACTTCGCCTGTCATGCCGGCAATACCCGTGAACTCGTCGTCTCCGCCGATTATCCCGGCGATGTTCAACAGAATGTCCAGAAGCGTTTGGGGTATGACGTGCCGACGTTGTTTCTCACGGGCGCCTGTGGCGACGTGAATCCGGATTACAGCGTGCGCAGGGAACTCCTTGGCGAAAAACTGGGCGAAGAAATCGTGCGGTGCCTTGGACAACTCGAACCGATCGTCAAGCCTGTCGCTTTCGATTGAATGCCGAGAAGAGGCCATGCCAGGAAGAGAGCATCCGGAACTCAAGGAAGAGGACATTGCCCTTAAGTGGCCTCAACAAGTCGATCATTACAAGCGGACGTTTGACGAGATGAAGTTAAGAGAAAAGCCGAGCTACCAGTACTTCATCACCGGCATCCGTATCGGCGATGATTTTGCGATTGTGACCAATCCCAACGAACTGTTTTGCGGAATTGGGATGAGCATCAAGAAGCATTCGCCCTTCAAGCACACGATGGTCGCGGAGCAGACCAACGGCGCTCACGGCTACGTGCCCACCGCCAAGGCATTTGAAGGCGGAGGGTACGAAACCTGGTTTGGAGAGCACTCCTACCTCACCACGCGGGCCGGCGAGATCATCGAAAAAGAATCGCTGGACATCCTGAATCGCTTGAAACACGCAGATTAGCCGCCGCTGGTCTTTCTCGGCCGTCTTCCGAGTCGTGGCTCACAACTTGGACGGGCAGACTGACTACGGGGCGGCACTCGGTAGCAGCGGTGGTTTCCCAGGGAATCAACCCTTCGACGGTCCTCTCGAAAAACGGCCAATGAACATCGAACCAACTTTTTTGGCACGTGCCAAAGCGCAGTTCGGGAGCCCCCTTCACTTTCCCGGGCTTTCTCCGCCGGAATCCGGACTGCGCTGTCCGCTGGGATATTGAGAGCAGCAACGCTGGTCGCAGCTTGAACCCCTGAGATCCGACCCGCACACCAGGCGGGACGTCGGGCGGTGAGGCTGCGGTGCTGGCGAGCGGCATGACTCCGCCTGGCCTGGGCAACGACCTCGGCGGCTCATTACGCATCCCGGCCCCGATGTGCGGCATTGCAACGGTGCCGCCCGTCGCGGGGGCGCATCGCCAACAGTGCCGTGACTCAATCCTGGCCGGAGCCGATCGCGTTCCAAATGACGAACTGCCACGGCCCGATGGCCCGCCGCGTCGCCGACTTGCAGCCGGCGCTGGGAATCATCAACGCGCCTGATGCCCTCGATCTCCGTTGAGTGCCGGCGCCCCTGCAGGGCCCCGCTCTCAACAAACCGATCCGGGTGGCCGTCGTACGCAACCCGGCCGACGCCGGCATTGAGCCGCACGTGCGGGCCGGGGTCGACCGCGCCGCGAACTGACTGGCCAACTCGGGCTATGAGGTTCATGACGCGGAGCTGCCGCAGATCACCAAAGTTGCGCGGAGCTGGTTCGACGCCATCTGGGCTGATGTCGGTGCAATGTGGCCCAGCATGCAGCCGGTTATCGGAGATGGCGAGCGCGGGTTCGTCCAGGCTTGCCTGGCACAGGAGGTGTTCAAGCCCGTCGACCAGGCGGCGCAGCGTGCGGCCTGGATTGAGGTGTACCAGCACAGCGCGGCGTGGAATCGGTTCTTCCGAGACTATCCTGTCGTGCTGTCTCCAGTCTGTTGCGAGCCCCCATGGCTCATCAACGATGACCACTCTCGCGTCACGCAGATTGCCTATAGGCGATGCGGATGGTCGTAGCAGTCAACATCCTCAAACTCCCCTCGTGCCGCATTACCCGTCGGTTGCGACGACGGACTGCGCCAGGGCGTACAGCTCATCGGCGCCTGCTTCCGGGAGGATCCGCTGCTGGATGCGGCCCAGGCGGTCAAGGACCGGGCACCGGTTATCACGCCTATCGAGCCTCGACTGGCCAAGAAATAACCAGGTCAAGCCGGCCGCGAATCAGCGCAGTCGGGCGCCGCTGAATCGTATCGGCGCCATCGCCAGACGATGGCGGCTTGCAAGAATCGTCAGCCAACTGTGGCTGCAATCGGCGCCAAAGCACGGCGAACTCATGCTGTTTGCCTGGCACGGGCCGCGTTCCCTCTCCCCGCCGATCCCGATGTTAGGAACCACGTTGCGCAATCGTTGCAATTGGCAACCCGGCCAATCAGCCCAAGTGGTTTAAATGACGCCCGCCACAGCTCGATTCAAGCTTGGGTAAGGAGAATCACACTCTTTCATGGCGGGATCGGTAAGGAGCCTAAGGTTCCCTGGTGAGATCGGTAAGAAGATCACCATCCCTCGGTGGTCGCAACGGGCAGTAAACTCTTACACCGCCATGCCCTCCGCTAAATTTCCTACCTGTTTTCTCGAGTTGACCTGTGAAAGATCGCCGCCTGTTGACCGCGCTTCGCGACGCCTCCGAGTGTTTGCAGTTTTATTGTACGGACTCGGTTCATCGTGGTGCGAAACCTGGAACGATCCGGAGACTCATCACGCCATCCTTCCCCCGGTTCTCTTTCTGGCTCGAACCTTTGTTCCGCGGGGCGCATAAAACCAACCGCCCGCGGCGCTCGCAGCGTCGATGCAGCACACGTCTCGCACTGGAGTCGCTGGAAGATCGAATCGTACTGAGCGCGTACACCGTCCTGAATAATAGCGCCAGTTCCGCGATCGTCGGCAGTCTGGGGTATGAAATCTCGGCGGCCGTTGCGTCGAACGACACCGCAGCCACGATCGATTTCAGCAGTAACCTGACGGGCAGCACGATCGCGCTGGCGAGCGGCAACACAAACTCTGCCGCCGCTGCGTACGGCCCCACCGCGTACTTCCTCAACGGCAGCAGTGGCACGAGTATTACGATCGACGGCTCGGGCGCCCCAGGGCTGGTGATTAATGGCGGAAATGCCGTGCGGTTGTTTGTTGTGACCTCGGCCGACTCACTGTCGCTGGAGAACCTGACGGTCGAAAATGGTTTGGCCGCTGGCGGGACGGGCGGCAGCAACGGGCACGACGGCGCTGGCGGCGGCGGCGCAGGCCTGGGGGGCGCCGTGTTCGACGACGGTGGCAGTTTCACCGCCGTAGGCTGCACCTTCAATAACAACACGGCCCAAGGCGGCGCGGGCGGCTCGTTTTCCAGCTCTGACCCGGTCGCTGGCGGCGGCGGCGGAATGGGGGCGAATTCTTCGGGAGGCAGCGGCGCCGGGCCAGCGGGCGGCAACGGCGGCGGCGTCAACGGTGGCAGCGGCGGAATGGGCGAAATCTTTCAATACCACGGCGGCACCGGCGCCGGCAGCTCCGGCGGCTTCGGCGGTGGTGGTGGCGGAGCTGACGGCTTCGGCGGCTTCGGCGGTGGCGGCGCCGGCAGCAGCGATTCTTACGGCCCTGGCCGCGGCGGCTTCGGTGGTGGCGGGGGAGGTGGAAATTACAGCGATGCCGGGGATCCCGGAGGTTTTGGCGGCGGAAATGGCGGTTTCGGCACTACCCGGCCATCGGACCACGGCGGAGGTGGCGGCGGCGGCGCTGGGCTCGGTGGCGGCATCTTCAGCAATCAGGGCACGCTCACTCTGACCAATGACACCTTCACCGCCAACTCAGCCATCGGCGGCAACGGAGGCAGCGCCGGCAACAGCTACGCCGGCACCCCGGGAGCGGGCTCGGGCGGCGCCGTTTTCGCCCGCAATGGAAGCCTTACTGCCACCTTCGACACCTTCACCAGCAACACCGCCGCCCAAGGCGCGCAACGACGTCTACGTCCTCAGCGACGGGAGCGACGGCGGCAACGACACCAGCCCCGGAACCGGCACGGCTTCGGCCATGCTGGTCAACGACATCCTGGGTCAGGCCAGTGCCCCAGTCAGCGATTTTGTCGCGAACTCCAGCGCCGGCGGCACGGCTCCCACCTTAACCGGCAGCGAGAATGACCTGGTCAGCAATAACCCAATCGACGGAACCGGACTGACAGGGACGAGCATTGCCGTCGGCGACCCGAACCTCGCCATCAGTGGGTTGCAGTTCAACGGCGGCCCGACCAAAACCGTCGCTTTGACATCCACCAGCAGCCTGGTTGTCGGGTCAGGCGTTATCAGCACCGGCATTGTGATTGACCAGCGCGGCGTTCCTCGTGCCAGTCCTCCCGACCTGGGCGCCAATGAGTACGTCGTGCCGACTGTAGCCAGCAAGCTGCAGGTTTCGGCTTCGCTCAGCACGCTCTCGGCCGGCGGCACGACAAGCGTCACAATCATGGCCGAGGACCAGTTCAACAACCTCATCACGGGCTTCAGCGATTCCGTCACGCTTTCGGACAACCTGAACGCCGCGACCTTCTCAACGATTTCGTTCTCCAACGGCCAGGCCACGATCACGGCCACGCTCGAAACGGCCGGAACTCAAACCATCACGTTCTTGGATCAGGCGGCCACGATCTCCATCACCAGCGGTCCGATCACAGTGACGCCGGCCGCGACGAGCCAACTGCTGGTATCGGCTTCGCCCAGCACGTTCTCGGCCGGCAGCACGACCAGCGTCAGCATCACGGCCGAAGACCAGTTCAACAACGTCGTTACCAGCTTCAGCGACTCCGTCACGCTCTCCGACGACGTCGCCGGCGCAAGTTTCGGCAGCGTCTTGTTCGCCAATGGCAAGGCCACGGTCATGGCCACACTCGACAAGGCCGGTACGCAGACAATCACGGCCAGCGATTCGGCGGCCACGATCTCCGGCACCAGCAACTCGATTTCGGTCTCGTCGGCCGCGGCCAGCCAACTGCTGGTTTCGGCTTCGCCCAGCACGTTCTCGGCCGGCAGCACGACTAGCGTCAGCATCACGGCCGAAGACCAGTTCAACAACGTCGTCACCGGTTTCAGCGACTCCGTCACGCTCTCCGACAGTTTAGCCGGCACGAGTTTCGGCGGCGTCTTGTTTACGGGTGGTAAGGCTACCGTATCGGCCACGCTCGACAAAGCTGGCACGCAAACCATCACGGCCGGCGACTCGTCGGCCACGATCTCCGGCAGCAGCAACTCGATCGTCGTTACGCCTGCCGCAGCCAGCCAACTGCTAGTTTCGGCTTCGCCCAGCACGCTCTCGGCTGGCAGCACGGCCGGCGTCAGCATCACGGCCGAAGACCAGTTCAACAACGTCGTCACCGGTTTCAGCGACTCCGTCACGCTCTCAGACAGCTTGGTCGGCGCGAGCTTCGGCGGCGTCTTGTTCACCAGCGGTAAGGCGACGGTCACGGCCACGCTGGACAAATCCGGTACGCAAACCATCACGGCCAGCGACTCGTCGGCCACGATCTCCGGCAGCAGCAACTCGATCGTCGTTACGCCTGCCGCGGCCAGCCAACTTCTGGTTTCGGCTTCGCCCAGCACGCTCTCCGCCGGCAACACGACCGGCGTCAGCATCACGGCCGAAGACCAGTTCAACAACGTCGTCACCGGTTTCAGCGACTCCGTCACGCTCGCGGACAGTGTGGTCGGCGCGAGCTTCGGCAATGCTTCGTTTACGGGCGGTAAGGCCACGGTCATAGCCACGCTCGACACAGCCGGTGTGCAGACAATCACGGCCGGCGACTCGTCGGCCACGATCTCCGGCAGCAGCAACTCGATCGTCGTTACGCCTGCCGCAGCCAGCAAGTTGCTGCTATCGGCTTCGCCCAGCACGCTCTCCGCCGGCAACACGACTAGCGTCAGCATTACTGCTGAGGACCAGTTCAACAACGTCGTCACCGGTTTCAGCGATTCCGTCACGCTCTCAGACAGCTTGGCCGGCGGAGCTTCGGCGGCGTCTTGTTCACCAGTGGTAAGGCGACGATCACGGCCACGCTGGACAAATCCGGCACGCAAACCATCACGGCCAGCGACTCGTCGGCCTCGATCGCCGGCACCAGCAACTCGATTTCGGTCTCGTCGACCGCGGCCAGCAAGTTGCTGGTATCGGCTTCGCCCAGCACGCTCTCGGTTGGCGGCATGACCAGCGTTTCCATTACGGCCGAGGACCAGTTCAACAACATCGTCACGACCTACAGCCATTCCGTCTCGCTGTCCGATAGTTTGGGCGGCGCAGGCTTCTCGAGCCCGTCGTTCAACGGCGGCACGGCCACCGTGACGGCAACCCTGGATTCTGTCGGCCGACAAACGATCACGGCCACGGACTCGGCGGCCAATATCTCCGGCACCAGCGGGTCGGTCACCGTCGCGTCCGCCGCCGTCACGCAGCTTGTGATTACAGGTCAACCTCCGTCGACCGTCACGGCCGGCAGCACGTTCGGCCTGACCGTCACGGCCGAAGACGCGGAAGACAATGTGGCAACGAACTTCAATGGCGACGAGCTCGTCACGCTGCTAGCCAATCCTGGCGGCAGTCTGCTGGGCGGATCGGTTGAAGTTTCCGCCACGAACGGCGTAGCAGTCTTCTCCGGCTTGACATTGAGCCGCGGCGATAGCGGATACACGCTCCAAGTCAGCAGCCCGGGGCTCACGGCGGCCATCTCGAATGCTATCACCGTCAACCAGCCCGCGATTATTACCAGCAGCAATAGCGAGACGTTCATTGCAGGCTCGACAGGCGCATTCACGGTCACGGCCAGCGCTTATCCGACCCCGATCACCTTGGGCGAAGTCGGCACGCTGCCCTCAGGCGTTACGTTCAACAGCACCACCGGCGTGCTCAGCGCATCGGCTACGACGGCGGTCGGATCCTATCCAATTGAGTTCACAGCCAGCAACGGCATCGGCAGCAATGCCACCCAATCGTTTACTCTCCATATCGCGGCTACTTCCGTACCTGTGCCCGATGGCGGGTTCGAATCGCCCGTCGTCGGAATGGCTTCGTTCCAATACGATCCGTCTGGTTCGTCATGGACGTTCGTTGGTCATGCGGGTATCTCTGGCAACGGCAGCGGGTTCACATCGGGGACTCCGAATGCGCCGCAAGGCGTGCAGGTGGCCTTCTTGCAGAACACCGGCTCGGCGAGCCAGTTCATCAGTTTCCAGCCTGGCACGTACATGGTGAGCTTCGAGGCGGCCCAACGCGAGAACATCTCATCGAACCAAACAGTAGAGGTGCTCGTTGACGGCAGCGTGGTCGGCAGCATTACGCCCAATGGGACGAGCTACGCATCGTATTCGACTCCAGGTTTCGCGATCACCACGGCCGGCTTGCATACGCTCACGTTCGAGGGATTGCCACCCAGCGGCGATCCTCGCGGTGGTGAATACGACACGGCCTTCATTGACGCCGTCACGGTTTCTGCCAGCCAGCCGAACCAGCCATTCGATCCGGGCTTTGAATCGCCTTCGCTGGGCTCCGGGGCGGCGGCCTATCAATACAACCCGACGAATTCGCCCTGGACGTTCAGCGGTTATGCGGGCGTGGCCGGCAACGCCAGCGGCTTCACGGCCGAAAACCCCAACGCGCTGCAAGGCGGGCAAGTCGCCTTCCTGCAAATGACCGGCTCGGTGAGCCAGTCGTTCGTCATCGCGCCGGGCGTGTACGACGTGAACTTGCTGGCCGCACAACGCGGCATCGGGCCCTCGGAGCAGACAATCCAAGTGCTCGTCGACGGGCAACTGGTCAGCAACATCACGCCTACGGGCACGAACTATGCTTCGTACACCAGCGGCAGCTTCGCGATTGGAATAGGGGGCAGGCACACGCTGACGTTCCAAGGCCTCGACCCTGCGGGCGGCGACAATACGGCCTTTATCGACGAGGTGTGTGTGCAGAACATCACGGTCAACCAGCCGATCGATCCCGGCTTCGAAAGCCCCGATCTGGGTGCCGGCCCGGCGGCGTACCAGTACGATCCAACCGGCTCGGCCTGGACGTTCAACGGGTTTGCAGGTGTGGCGGGCAACGGCAGCAGCTTCACGACCGAGAATCCCAACGCTCCCCAAGGCGGGCAAGTCGCCTTCTTGCAAATGACTGGCTCAGCGAGCCAGCCGGTCACGCTGGCGGCCGGCACTTATTCGATTTTGCTCGACGCGGCCCAGCGGGCCATCGGCCCTTCAAACCAGACGATTCAAGTGCTAGTCGACAACGTGCCCGTCAGCAGTATCACACCCGCCAGCACCAATTATGCACTGTATATGACGACAACCTTCACCGCGACGGCCGGGACGCATTCGATCGAAATCCTGGGGCTCAACCCGCACGGTGGCGACAACACGGCCTTCGTCGACCAGATTTCGATCGTGGTCGCACAACCGAATCAACCACTCGATCCGGGCTTCGAGGCGCCGTCGCTAGGCACGGGTTCGACGGCCTATCGGTACGATCCGACGAGTTCACCCTGGGTGTTCAGCGGTTTTGCGGGCGTGGCAGGCAATGGCAGCGCCTTCACGGCCGGCGGTCCCAACGCGCCGCAGGGCGGCCAAGTGGCCTTCATTCAAATCACCGGCTCGTTGAGCCAATCGGTGACGCTCGCAGGCGGCGCCTATTCGGTCTCGCTGGATGCGGCCCAGCGCGCTAACGTTGCCCAGGCGGGCCAAACGATCGAGGTGCTGGTCGACGGCACTCCAATCAGCAGCATCACGCCGACGAGCGCGAGCTACGCCGAGTTCAACACGCCGACCTTCACGGTTTCGTCCGGTGCGCACAGCATCGAACTTCTAGGCCTCGATCCTCACGGCGGCGACAATACGGCCTTCATCGACCAGGTCTTCCTGAACTGGGTGTAGAGAAAAACGCCAGCGTTTCTTGGGATGTTGGAAAGTCACTCCATTTCTCGGAACGCGCTGGGGCCGACCACATTCTCATACCTTGGCTGAGAATGTTGACTTGGATCATGGTCTAGGCCGAATTGCGTGGTGAACGGTGCCGAGAAGCCAAGGCTTGCGAGGGGGGGCCGAGGTAGCGAAGGCTCGATCCGCCGCTTCTTCTTGGCCAGCCACAGGATCTGGGCCGCAACAACAATCAATCGAAGCAGCCGCTGTGTTCATTGGGCCGAAATGGCAAACTTCGATGAGGGCTTTCTATCATTATCATTCGCCCACTTCTGGGGCAAACGCGTCGAGCCGCACCATGACGATGCCCTGCTTGACTTAGGCTTGCCCGCGGATGGGGGGCAGTATGGGCCCAGGGACCAGGCGTGCGATCGAGTCGGACAGCGCCTTGCGACGGCAATTGCGGGGGACATCATCGCGCCCTCGGTAGCGGCGTCCGGATTCAGTCACCATTTGTCAGTAATTTCAGCAATCACCGCATGCAAATCGGGCGTAAATGGTCGGGCGGACAACAACGGGGGGAAGTTTTCTTCAAGATTTCCTCAAGATTTCCCGGCGATTCAAGCGTTGGGCGGGTCTGCGATGAAAAACGTCCAAAGCGGCATGAGCTTTGCTTTTCGATGGTTCCCGCCTCGCCGAACCGTAGCAGACTACTCAGAAAGGAAGGACGACTAGAAATCTATGGCAAAGTACAAATTGGAATACATTTGGCTCGATGGTTATCAGCCCGTGCCCAACCTCCGAGGTAAAACCCTCGTCAAAGACTTCGACAGCGAGCCGACGCTGGAAGAGCTCCCCAACTGGGGCTTCGACGGCAGTTCGACCAGGCAGGCCGAGGGCCACTCCTCGGATTGTGTCCTCAAACCTGTCGCCAGTTATCACGATTCCTCCCGCATCAACGGCGTGATCGTTCTTTGCGAGGTTCTTCATCCCGACCTCACGCCTCACTCGACCAACGACCGGGCCACGATCCTTGACGACCCCGACACGTGGTTCGGTTTCGAGCAGGAGTACTTCCTCTACAAGGACGGCCTCCCGCTCGGCTTCCCCAAGGAAGGCTTTCCCAAAGAAGGCCAGGGAAGATACTACTGCGGCGTCGGTTATAGCCAAATGGGCGACATCGCCCGCGAGATTGTCGAAAAGCATCTCGACCTTTGCCTCGATGCCGGCATCAACCACGAAGGCATCAACGCCGAAGTGGCCAAAGGCCAGTGGGAATTCCAAATCTTCGGCAAAGGCTCGAAAAAGGCCGCCGACGAAATGTGGGTCGCCCGCTACCTCCTCAATCGCCTATGCGAAAACTACGGCGTGGACGTGAACTACCATTGCAAGCCGCTCGGCGACACCGACTGGAACGGCTCTGGCATGCACTCCAACTTCTCGACCAAGTATCTCCGCGAAGTCGGCGGCAAGGAGTACTTCGACGATCTGATGGCAGCCTTTGATAAATACAAAAGCCGAGCACATTCTCGTCTATGGACCGGACAACCACTTGCGTCTCACCGGCCTGCATGAGACCCAGTCCATCGACAAATTCACCTACGGAGTGTCGGATCGCGGCGCGTCGATCCGCGTCCCGAACAGCATGCCGAAGAAAGGCTGGAAGGGCTACCTGGAAGACCGCCGGCCCAACTCCCAAGGCGATCCGTACAAGATCGCCAGCCGGATTCTCGAGACCATCGCCACAGTTCCGCTCCCGGAACTGGTCGGTGCCACTTGATGCCGGCGCGGCTTGTCGACGGCATAGCCCGTGAGGTTGTGTCTGTCGATGTCCGCACGTTCGATTTAGCGTAGTCTCAGAGTTGGCGTGCCGTTGTTGCCTTAGCCTACCCTTAGCTAAGGCAACAACGGCTACTGCCATTCATGGACCTGGTCTCCAGGCTTCTGTTCTGTGGTACGGACAGAAGTCTTGAACCAGGTTCTTTTTCATTATTGCCCCGACTCTGGCGAAGCGAATTCTTCAATAATTGCGAATTCTTCAAGACGGAGCGCGAGCGGGCCGAGCCTGCCAATTCGTTATGCCCGGCGGTAAAAGCCCCAGACGCAGTTCGAAGATTCACCGGCGGCAAATCTGATTCGACGCCCGTCCGTCTCGACTTCCCAAACATCGAGCTTCATCGGCTGATGACGGACAGGGTCTTCGACTTCGACGTGCGGTTCGTTGGTACGACGCCAGGCGTGATCTGAGACGTCGACCCCCTCGATCAGGAATCGCTGCCCATCCACGCAGTGGCCGACGTATCTCCAGTCTGTTGTCCTGATCTCAGAATGCATATTCCAACTCCCTTCAAATAACCGATTGCGTGCGATTGGCGTGCAGCAACCTTACCGTGCGTTTCCGTCAACTGGGTTTACGGGCCCAGTTAAAAGCCGTTGATACAATGAAAGATTAAGCCATCTGCCGAATTTGAACCCTGCCTGCCGGATCTCTCCGCACTTCTCAAAACCGAGAGATTGATGAAGGGCCACACTGGCCACATTCTCGGATTCGATTGCGGCAATCATCGTGTGGTAGCCTTGCGACTCGGCCTCTGCGATGAGCCGCGTCAGCACGTGGCGACCGAGCCCCCGCCCTCGAGCTTCTCGCTCCACGTAGAGCGAGTGCTCGACGGTGTACTTGTAGGCTGGCCAGGCCCTGAAGGGACCGTAGCTGCCGACAGCGAGTAACTTCTCGGCGTCGTCAGTCACGCCCAGGACAGGAAATCCTCCACGCTCCTTGGCATCGAACCATGCTTCCATCGAGGACATGGTGCGTGGCTCGTAGTCCCACATGGCCGCGCTATTCTGGATGGACTCGTTGAAGATGGCGAGAATTTGCGCGGCATGGCCGCGGTTACATCGGATATTGTTCATGATTCAATCCGTTGCGTATCTATTTCCTATCCGTTTCGCGCCTGTTGTTTGCGGTTGCTATTCGACAGTTGCAGGAACCAGGTCATGATCTCCGCGAGGGCGGCTCCGATGCGATGACCAGGGCATAGCGCGCAGCCTTTCGCGTAGGGTTGTGGAACATGATGGGAACGTCGAGCTGCATAGCCAGGCAATCTCCTTTGCGCAATCGATGACACACCCCGTCCAGCGTGATGTCAATCACGCCTGCCAGCAGCCACACCTGCTGGTGTACGCGGGGATGGCGCCCACCGTTTTCGAAAGCCACTCGTGCGCCGGGCGGGAACTGCACTTCAACGATCTGCATGGGCTGCGATACGCCCGAAGGCGAGACATTCCGCCGCTGGTAGCCCGAGGCCGGGTCTTGCCATTGCGGCTGGTCCGAGCGCCGCGCCAGCGGGCCGTTGAGCGGTTGCACTGCATCCGCCGGTGCCGCGAAGAGCGTGTGGAGTGTTACGTTCAAAGCCATGGCCAGCTTCTCCAGCACCACCGCCGTGGGGCTGCTTTCGCCACGCTCGATGAGTGAAATCATCGACCGGCTCACGCCGCTCTTGTCGGCCAACGCGTCGAGCGATAGGGCTTGCTCGGCGCGCAGCGTGCGCACTCGCTCGGCGATGCATTCGTTCAGGTCAGAAGTCGCTTCTTTCTTCATGGATCCAGTATCCAATATATTGGAAATCCTGTCAAGTTCGGATTTTCGGAACGCCTGCTTTTTCCGCAAGGTTCGTCGGTGCTCGGCCGGCACGTCGAGCGATTGGGCCCGGCGAAAGGATAGCACCGTCAATGGCTTACGCGTGGTTGGGTATCTCGTGGCGGACGCCGGTAACCGGCACGTTGAAAAGGCTGATGAGCTTCGGTGCAGCCCTGGCCTCGCTCAGCCCGGAGGGTAGCTTGGCCGAGACGCCTGGCGGCGCGACCGGTGTTTTGCGGCGACGATCCTGGAGTGTGCTTCTCGCCGCAATTCATACGCTGGGTTTCCGCTCGTCGCCGCCTGCGCAAAAAACATGTTGTCATTCGTCCGCTCTTGCTAGAATTCGCACATGGACGATGACGACGCAATTACCAAACGAGTCGAACTCAACGGTCTCGTCTTTGAATTGACCGCTGGCCCGACGAAGGGTGGCTTCCATGCCAGTTGGGCCTGTCAGGGCTGCGGTGAAGCGGACTATTGCGAGTCGCACGAGTCCTCAGACGAAGCGCTCGAGGCCGCACGCGAAGGGGCCGACCGGCATCGTTGTTATGCCCCGCCACGGCACCCTCGGTAGCGGTCCCGAGCAGGAGTTTTGGCCGGTTGAGTGGTCGCCACTCAAGTCACAAACCCCCGGTTGGGAGTGCCTTGATGGCCAGCGATCCACAAGTTGGAACGTCAGACTGCCAGCCGGACGACGAATGGCGGCCGGGTCGGCAACGCGTGTTCCCGAATCGGTGTCATCGACCGTCAATGCGTTTCTCGCATTTCGAGCAATTCTGGTGGCCGTGGAAAACTTCAACAAACGACGCGGAACACGGGAGATTGATTTTTTGGTGCGCTGTGGCTTGGGATCCGGAGTCGGCGGCAGGATCGCCAGCAAATGCGCCGCACAAATGCGGATGGCCTATAAAGCAATGCTCGAACCTCCCATGATCCGGCGCTTTGAGTCGATCCATCAACTTCACAAATTACTGTGCAATTCATAGTCGAGAGGTTCGAAATTATCTCATGCCGCGGTTTAGGCCACTTCCGCACAGGATCTCGTTATGCTCTTCCTACTTCGGGTTGTCGTCTGCTCCGTCGTCGTGACTTGCTTTTGCCGCCCCGCGATGGCTCAGGACGCCGACGTCCCGAAGGCGCAGACGGTTGTCGGCGCCTGGTCGAATTTATCGAACGGGGCGCGAGGTCGGATTGTGATCGGCGAATTACCGGACCCCGAGGACGATGAGTACCGGGCCTTGGATTTGACGATTCTGCTGCAAGGGCTTAACGATCTTCCCTTGGCAATTTGGAACCGACCTAACGTCATCTGGAAGTTGACCGATAGCGCGGGACACGACGCCCCGCGGCCGTTGGGCGGCACCACAGCGGAATGGGTCTGGAGCAGAGATTGGTGTCGGCGCCGCCCGGCGGCATGCTCGGTCTCAGTTATCGGATCAGCCTGTCCAGCCATCAGGACTCATCGACCTCATTGCTGACGCTGCCGGACGACGGCGAAATTTCCTCGCGGAATGATTGGCGGGTAAAACCAGGACAGTACAGTCTTTCGGCCACGCTGAAGGCGGTGGAACTTGGAGACTCGTCGGCCTGGGCGGGAACCATGGATCTTCCCGCTACGACCATCACTATCGGAAAGCCGCCGGTGGCCGGAGGTAAACCGCCGTCAATCGACGATCTGAAGAAACGGGAGTTTTGCGCGCTCCCGGCAATCGGCGCCTGGTCCAAGCCGGCCGGAGAGGACGGCGAGAGCCGTCTGCGAGGATGTTTGCTGATCGAGAGAATTCCGGAAGCAGGTGATTCGCAATCTCGCCTCGACGTTACTCTCTTGCTCAAAGGCGCCTCATGCGAAGTGGTCCACGAACCTCAGATTGAATGGAAACTGCTGGACTCGCCAGGCCATGCCGTTTCGAGCATCCCCGACACGCTGAACGATGACGACAATCAACCGATCATGGATCGGATCGCAATTCCGCAGGGCGTCGTATTGGGATTCGATTGCAACTCCGCTGGCAAAATCAACCTCGAATCCGACCCAGCAACGACGGTCCTCTCGGTCATTGGCGAGCGGCCTTGGGTTGATGTGTGGGCGCTGAGGCGCGGGCGATACCAGTTTCAGCGCCAAGTTCACCGTCGCGGGCGAGGCTGGGCATCCACGTCAGTGGAACGGACAGATCGATCTTCCTCCTGTCGTGTTCACCCTCGAAGCCCCCCCGGCCGTCGACGTCCGGCCTCAGTCGACGGTCGGCGCAGATAAGCTGTAGTCACCCGGGGGGCTGTTTGACAATTCAGGCCTCGGCACGTCGCTGTTCGCGTCTCGGAAAATAAATTTATTGTTTTTCGCGCGCGCTCGCGGCGGTTCCTTGCGTTTGTTCTAAGTGCGGCAGGAACGCGCGTCTTCCGACAGCGACGACAATTGCCCATGGGAAAGCCTTCACCACCAAGAGAATCTGCGAACGATGAGTCACGAAGAACCCGACACGATGTCCGGCGGCCAGAAAGCGGCTCAGGATCAGAAGCTCAGCGGCGAAAGGGCCCTCCGGTTCGCCAAGCGGCGGGCGGCTGCCAAGAAGGCAGCGGCGACTCGCCGAGGGATGGCAGGCCACGACCGTCTATTCCCGGCTGGTAAGAAACTTTCCTAGCCGGCTCGATTCGTAAGTCTTCTTATGGCCATCGGCCATCTCGACAATGAACGCCGCCGCGCCGGGCGTTTGCTCAATTAGTTTCAAACCCTCGGTTGGCCCCAGCACATTGGCGGCCGTGTCAGAGCGCGTCGGCCGTAATGCAGTCGGGCGCAATAACGGTAACGCTGGAATGCGTCGACAGGCCCAGCCCGGTGTGTGGATCAACGATGTGCGAATAACGCCTCCCGCCAATTTCGACAAATTGAGCTGCATCGCCGGCCGTGGTCACGGCGGCGTTTTTCACCAGCACGTACCGGCTGGGCGGCCCGTCCTTCGCGTCGAGCGGCGCGATGCCGATCTTCCAGCCCTCGGCTCCTGGCGGGGCGTCCCCCACCAGGATGTCGCCACTGGCATCAATCAGGGCTTGGGCGATTCCCAATTCGCGTAATACCCGTAGTGCCTCGTCGCAGGCGTAGCCCATGGCAATTCCGCCCAGGTCGAGCCGCATGCCGGGTCGAACGAGCGTGGCCGTGTGGTTCTGCGGGTCCAATCGGAGGTGCCGATAGCCAACGGCCGCTCGGGCTTCGGCCATGCGGTCGGCCGGCGGGAATTCCTTGGACCGGCGAGCCCGCCGCCAAAGTTTAACGTAGGGGGCGACCGTAACGTCGAACGCGCCGCCGGTCCGTTCGGCCAAAAGCTGCGACCGGCTCAGGACGAGCCACAAATCCGGCCCGACGTGTACGGCCCTCCCCTGCCCCGCCGAGTCGCTCAGCCGCGACAATTCGCTCTGGGGATCGTAGTCGCTCAGGACGGAATTGAGTTCTTTGATGCGTTCGTAAGCCGCTTGGGCCCCCTTATTTGCGGTGGACTCATTGGCCGCGTACAATACCAGTTCCATCGGTACGCCCATTTGAATTTGGGAATACCGGTAGCGCTGGATTTCGGGCGTCGCCGCGTAAGCCGCTTGGCCCAGTGCCACGGAGATCCCCACCCATACCAGCGCGACGATGCCGACGAACCGCCGTCGCTCGCTGCTCCCACCCGCCGATCCGAAAACGATGACCAACACAGATTCGCACCTGGGTTTTTGCGTCCGAGGAATCACGACCATGTTCAGGCTAATCCGCGGCGGCGTGCGTCCGCAATCTTTTCCGTTCACTTTTCGACGGGCCGTACTTTCCTTGGCGGGCGTCGTCGGCTCGCTTGTGACCATTTCACCGGCCTGGGCCGTCAAGCCGGTGCTGGACGTGCCCGATGCCGCGGCCGCGTCCGAAGCCGAGATGAAGCCCTATACCGACAAGATCGCCAACACGCAGGTCTCGTTTCAGATGCTCCCGATCAAGGGAGGCAAATACATGATGGGCAGCCCCGATAGTGAGAAGGGGAACAGCGAAAAGGGGCACAATGCCGACGAGAGTCCGCAGCACGAAGTCGAGGTCAGTCCCTTCTGGATGGGCAAGTACGAAGTCAGTTGGGATGAGTACGAGATTTTCATGTTCAACCTCGACATCGCGCGGCGAACCGTCACCAAGGAGGCTGCCTTCGGTATTGGACAAAGCGGCTGACGCGTTGAGCCGGCCGACGAAGCCCTACACGGACATGACCTTCGGCATGGGCAAGGAAGGCTTTCCGGCAATCTGCATGACGCAGTACGCCGCGAAGAAATATTGCGAATGGCTCAGCGCCAAGACGGGCCGCTTCTACCGGTTGCCGACCGAAGCCGAATGGGAATATGCCTGCCGGGCCGGCACGAAGACCGCCTATTCATTCGGCGATTCGCCCGACAAGTTGGGCGAGTACGCCTGGGACTACGACAACAGCAACGAGACGACGCATCCGATCGGCAAGAAGAAGCCCAACCCCTGGGGCTTGTATGACATTCACGGCAACGTGGCCGAATGGTGCGCCGATCAGTACTCGCCCGACTTTTATCAGAAACTGGCCGGCAAGTTGGCCGTGAATCCGCTGAACGTACCCAAGTTGGTCGAGCCATGCGTGGTGCGGGGCGGTTCATGGGATGACGATCCCGCCGCATTGCGCAGCGCCGCACGGCGCGCTTCGACTCCCGACTGGAAGCAGCAAGATCCGCAATTGCCCCAGAGCGTTTGGTATTATACGGACGCGTTGTTCGTCGGTTTTCGCGTGGTGCGTCCGCTGCAAGAGCCGACCGAAGATCAAAAGAAGTTATACGGCGCGGAGGACACGACGCGCAAATAATGTGATTCCCCCCCCTCGGCCCCGATGGACCGATCCCGGGTCGTTTTCCTGCAACTTTTCACCGGAGAACTGATGATGAGCGATAACCTTCCGCAGCCCTCCCGCCTGCTGCCCAGCCGCCGAGAGTTCATCAAGGCCTCGGCCGCGGTAGCCGCCGGCACGAGCCTGTTGAGCAACCTGAGCATTGCCAGGAGTGCCCACGCATTTGGGGACGACACGATCAAGATTGGCCTGATTGGCTGCGGCGGCCGTGGGAGCGGCGCCGCCAAGCAGGCGCTCAGCACCGAAGGAAAGGTCAAGTTGGTTGCAGTGGGCGATGCGTTTGCCGATCGCCTCGAGGGAAGCCTGAAAGGCTTGCAGAACCAGGTAGGCGATCGCGTCGACGTGCCCAAGGAGCGGCAGTTCGTCGGCTTCGACGCCTATCAGAAGGTGCTCGATTCGGGGGTCGACCTGGTCATTCTGGCCACGCCGCCGGGCTTCCGCCCGATTCATTTCAAGGCCGCCGTCGACGCCGGTAAGCACGTTTTCATGGAGAAGCCCGTCGCGAGTGACCCCGCCGGGGTTCGCCAGGTGTTGGCTGCGACCAAGGTCGCCAAGGAGAAGGGGCTGGGCGTGGGCGTCGGCTTGCAGCGCCGCCATCATGCCGCCTACATCGAAACCATCAAGCAGTTGCAGGACGGCGCCCTCGGCGACATTCTTGCGGCGCGCGTCTACTGGAACGGCTCGACCCCCTGGGTCAAGAAGCGCGAAGACCTCGAAAAGAAAGAGGGACGCAAGCTGACCGACATGGAATACCAGATGCGCAACTGGTACTACTTCACCTGGCTCTGCGGCGATCACATCGTCGAGCAGCACATCCACAACTTGGACGTGATCAACTGGCTCAAGGGCAAGGCCCCGGTCAAGGCCAACGGCATGGGCGGCTGCGAAGTCCGTAAGGGCCCCGACTACGGCGAAACGTTCGATCATCACTGCGTCGAATTCGAATACGACGACGGCACGCGGATGTTCAGCCAATGCCGCCACATTCCCGGCTGCTGGAATTCCGTGACCGAGTACGCCACCGGCACCAAGGGCCAGGCCAACATCGCCGGCGGTGCGTTCACCGATCTGAAGGGCAACGAAACCTGGCAAACTTCCTACGGCCGCAGCAGCCGCAGCAAGAAGTACAAGGATCCGTACCAGGTCGAGCACGATGACTTGTTCGCCAGCATCCGCTCGGGCAACCCGCTCAACGAGGGCGAGTACGGCGCCATGAGCTCGATGACGGCCATCCTCGGCCGCATGGCGACCTATTCGGGCAAAGAGATCACCATGGAGAAGGCGCTCAACTCGCAAATCGCGCTGGTGCCGAGCGAATTTGGTTGGGATGTCTCGCCGCCAGTCCCGTCGTGCGCCGTGCCCGGCCAAACGCAAGTTGTCTGATCTAGTCGTAGAAATTGAATTCGTCGCGAGCCTCTAACCGCTCGCTCACGAAAGCTGAATCAACCGGCCATCGGGATCTGTTTCCTGGTGGCCGGTTTTTTTGTTTTTGCGAAGCTCACCCGCAGGGCAGCGCGGAATGATAAACCTCTGCGGTTAGTATTTCGTAATTCCAAGCTTGTTCGCGGTTGAAGCTCCGTCAGCGGGTTTCCAGGCTCAATGCTTTGCCCTAAGATTGGGGCACGGATTCGAGGTCAATTGGATGGAGCGAGATATTCGCCTATGGCCGGAAGCCTGCTGACGATCAATGGTGGATCTTCGAGCATCAAGTTCGCCCTGTTTGCCCCGGGCGAGCCTCCGCGCCGCGTGTTGACCGGCCAGATCGAGCGGATCGGCGCTGGCCAGCAACAGCCCACGTTGAGCGCCGCGATGCCGCCGGCAAGTCTTTGGGTGAGAATCCGATTGCCGCCGCCGATCATGCACAGGCGGTCAAGCAGTTGATCGAGTGGCTGCAGCAACACTTGGGCAACGACAATCTCGACGCCGTCGGGCATCGGATCGTTCACGGCGGCGAACGATTCGTCGATTCTCAACCCGTCACGGCTGCGATGGTCGCCGAATTGAAACGCTTGAGCCCCTTGGATCCGGCCCATCTGCCGGGCGAGATCGCGCTGCTCGAAGCCTTTGCCGCTCGCTTTCCGGGGCTGCCGCAGGTGGCTTGTTTCGATACGGCGTTTCATCGCGACCTGCCGCGTGTGGCCAAGATCCTGCCAGTGCCGCGGCAGTATGAGGCGCGTGGCGTGCGGCGGTATGGCTTTCATGGCTTGTCGTACGCTTATCTGCTCGAAGAACTCGGGCGCGTTGCCGGGGCCGAGGCCGCGCACGGACGCGTGGTCCTGGCTCACTTAGGCGCCGGGGCCAGCATGGCCGCAGTGCGCGATGGCCGCTCGATCGACACCACCATGGCCATGACGCCCACGGCCGGGCTGGTCATGGCCACGCGCACCGGCGATCTTGACCCTGGCGTGTTGATCTACCTGATGCGAAGCGAGGGCTTGAGCGTCGATCAGATCGATGATTTGGTCAATCGCCGTTCAGGCATGTTGGGCATCTCGGAAACGAGCGCCGACATGCGCGATCTACTGGCCCATGCCCCAGACGACTCGCGTGCATCCGAAGCCGTGAACGTGTTTTGTTACCAGGCCCGGAAATGGATCGGGGCCATGGCCGCCGCATTGGGCGGACTCGACACGCTGGTCTTTAGCGCCGGCATCGGCGCCCATTCGCCCGAAGTGCGGGCGAAGATTTGCGACCAACTAGAGTATCTCGGTGTTCGGCTCGACGCCGCTAGAAACGCGGCTGGCGAGGCGGTCATTTCCCATGACGCGAGCGCGGCGACCGTGCGTGTTATTCAGACTGATGAAGAAGCCTTTATCGCCCGCGAAGTGAAACGGGTATTGTCCCGAAAATGAAACAGGGAGGATTCGTATGGCTGGAACTCTTGCTCCTGACGAACTGCGGAAGCTCGACGCGTATTGGCGTGCGGCCAATTATCTGTCAGTCGGCCAGATCTACCTGTATGACAATCCATTGCTGAGAGAGCCGCTCGCGGCCGAGCACGTCAAGCCGCGTTTGCTTGGCCACTGGGGCACGACGCCCGGCCAGAACTTCGCCTACGTCCATCTCAACCGAATCATCAAGGCCTTGGACCTGGACATGATCTACATCTCCGGCCCGGGGCATGGCGGGCCGGCGCTGGTGGCCAACACCTATCTGGAAGGAACCTATAGCGAGTTCTACCCCGCCATCACTCCGGACGAAGCCGGGCTCAAGTTGCTGTTCAAACAGTTCTCGTTTCCCGGCGGAATTCCCAGCCACGTCGCGCCTGAAACGCCAGGCTCAATTCACGAAGGGGGCGAGTTGGGTTACAGCCTGAGCCATGCCTTTGGCGCTGTGTTCGACAATCCGGGGTTGGTCGTGGCCTGCGTCATTGGCGACGGCGAGGCCGAGACCGGTCCGTTGGCCACCAGTTGGCACGGCAACAAGTTCCTCGACCCGGTTCACGACGGCGTCGTCCTGCCGATTCTGCATTTGAACGGCTACAAGATTGCTAATCCCACCGTGCTGGCCCGCATCGGCCGCGAGGAGCTCGAGCAGCTCATGCGCGGCTATGGCTATGAGCCGTATTTCGTCGAGGGGGACGATCCGTCGCGCATGCACCCGTTGATGGCCGAAACGCTCGATAAGGTTTTCGCCGAGATCAAACGCATTCAGATTGACGCCCGTGAGCGCGGCGCTGCGCCAGCGCCTGCGCTGGCCGATGATCGTGCTCACGACCCCCAAGGGCTGGACGGGGCCCAAGATCGTCGACGGCCAGCAGGTCGAAGGCACGTTCCGCGCCCACCAGGTGCCGCTTGCCGACCCGCGCAAGAACCCCGAGCACCTGAAGCTGCTGGACCAATGGCTGCGCAGCTACCGGCCCGACGAACTGTTCGACGCCCAGGGTCGATTCCGTAGTGAACTGGCGGCACTTGCGCCGCAAGGCACCCGGCGGATGGGAGCCAATCCGCACGCCAACGGCGGCTTGCTGCTGCGCGATCTGCGATTGCCTGATTTTCAGGCCTATGCGGTCGAAGTGCCGCAGCCTGGCGCCGTTGAAGCCGAAGACACTCGCGTGCTGGGACAGTTCCTGCGAGATGTGATCCAGCTCAACGCCGAGTCTCGCAACTTCCGCATCTTTGGACCCGATGAGACGGCCTCGAACCGGCTGCAGAGCGTGTTCGAAGTCACCGATCGCCAATGGGAAGCCGAGACGTTGAAGAATGACGACCACCTGGCGGCGACCGGTCGCGTCGTCGAGATCCTCAGCGAACACCAGTGCGAAGGCTGGTTGGAAGGCTATTTGCTCACCGGCCGTCACGGGCTGCTCAACTCGTACGAGGCCTTCATTCACATCATCGACTCGATGTTCAATCAGCACGCCAAGTGGTTGAAGGTCACGCGTCACATCGCCTGGCGACGGCCGATTGCTTCGCTCAATTACCTGCTGGCTTCACACGTCTGGCGGCAGGATCACAACGGCTTTACGCACCAGGATCCAGGCTTCATCGATCACGTCGTCAACAAGAAGGCCGAGATCATCAGGGTTTACTTGCCGCCCGACGCCAACACGCTGCTTTCGGTCGGCGATCATTGCTTGAGAAGCCGCCATTACGTCAACGTGGTCGTGGCCGGCAAGCACCCGGCCCCGCAATGGCTCAATATGTCGGACGCCGTCAAGCATTGCACGGCCGGCATCGGCATCTGGCCTTGGGCCAGCAACGATATGGGGGGCGACCCTGACATCGTAATGGCCGCGGCTGGCGACGTGCCCACCCTCGAAATCCTGGCAGCCATACAACTGTTGCGCGGATTCCTGCCCGATCTCAAGATCCGCATGGTCAACGTGGTGGATCTGATGAAACTGCAACCCGAAATCGAACACCCCCACGGCCTGAGCGACCGCGACTTCGATACGCTGTTCACGCGTAACAAGCCAATCATCTTCGCCTTCCACGGCTATCCTACGCTCATTCATCGGCTGACCTATCGTCGCGCGAACCACGCCAACCTGCACGTTCGCGGCTACAAGGAAGAAGGCACGATCACGACGCCCTTCGACATGGCCGTACTCAACGATCTAGACCGTTTTCATTTGGTCATGGACACGGTCGACCGGCTGCCGCAGTTGGGCGGCCGGGCCGCCTACGTCAAACAGGCCTGCCGCGACAAGCTGATCGAACACAAGCAGTACATCTATGCCAACGGCGAAGACATGCCCGAAATTCGCAATTGGAAGTGGACGCCGGGCTAGCGCGGCGGGTTGATGATGAATTGTCCCGATGAATGCCGCGTGGTCGATCAGTTTTTAACCCGTAGGGTGTTGTCGAGCTTTGCGAGACACACCGCTATCCGCGTTCTGCTTTGGACTTGGTGCGTCTCGCAAAGCTCGACAACATCCTATGGACCGCCCAACCTCAAGAACTGATCGGCTGCGAGGAGTGCCAAGGTATGGTTGACGACCACGAACAGAAACCGGACGAGGAGCCGAAAGATTCATCCCCGGCTGAGCCGGCCAAAGTTCCGCTCGATCAGATGAGGCAGACCATTGATGAGGAGAAGAAACGGATCGAAGAATTGAATGCAAAGATCCAAGAGGCGAAAGTGCACGAGAAGCAATTGCGCCGGGACTGATTGATGCACAAGCCAGGTGTCAGGGCACCCGGTTTCCCCTTGCACTATCTACTTGTAGAATCATATCCTTGGCACCGCGCCGTGTGCCTGCTCGCGATTGAAACCAGCCTCTTCGCAGGAGACCGTCCCGTTGCAGCCCCTTGATCTCAGCAAGTTGAAGGTCTACCCGCTGGCCGAACGCAAGAGCCTGACCCGGGCGGACGAAATCCTGATCGATCCCGACAGCGAACCCAAGCCGTGCCCCGAGCAGTTGGTGGGGCTCGTGCAGGATTCGGCCGATAAGATCCTTGCGGCTCGGCGCGCGAGCGTCCACCGTGATGCTGATTTATGGAGCCGCACTTGCTGCGCAACGGCACCGCGCGGATCCTGGAGCGGATGATGGCCCGGGGCTGGCTGACGCACCTGGCCACGAACGGTGCCGGCACGATCCACGATTGGGAATATGCCTGGTTCGGGGCTTCGACCGAAAGCGTCGAGATGAACGTGGCCAGCGGCACGTTCGGCACCTGGCACGAAACGGCCACGAACATCCACCTGGCGATCATGGCCGGTGCGCTCGACGGCCTGGGATACGGCCGCGCGCTGGGCCGCTTCATCTTTGAAGACGGCGCGACGCTCCCCGCACGCGAGTCGCTGGCCGGACTGATTGCGGCCGAGCCCGCGCACCTGCTGGCCGCGGCCCGGGCCGATCTTTTGCGGGCGATGATCGAGCAGTCGTGGCCCGAGGGCACAACCGAGGTCATTCACCGTTGGAAGCAGGCTTCGATCATCGCCCAGGCCTATCGCCACGGCGTTCCGCTGACAGTTCATCCAGGCATCGGCTACGACATCATTTCCAATCATTCCGTGTTCAACGGCGGCGCGATTGGCCGGGCCGCAGAATGGGATTTCAAGCTCTTCGGCGGATCGGTCGAGGGGCTCGACGACGGCGTGGTGCTGTCGGTCGGTTCGGCCATCATGGGTCCGCAGGTGTTCGAGAAGAGCCTGAGCTGCGTGAACAATCTGCGATTGCAGAGCGGGCGTCCGGTCGTCCAGGGGCATACGATCTACGTCGTCGATCTGCAAGACGGCGGTGGCTGGGATTGGACCCAAGGCGAGCCCCCCAAAACGAACGCTGCGTACTATCTGCGGTTCTGCAAAAGCTTTTCCCGCATGGGCGCGGCCATGCATTATTTGCAGTGCGACAACGCCACGTTCATTCACAATCTGTACCGCGAACTTTGCCGGCGGTCTGCGAAGTAGGTGTTGACTTGCGAAACATCGGCTCGCGTTCCCAGCGATGAATCGCTGAGCTACTCTCGAATCGACCCTCCGGGACGCATTGAGCGGAAGGTCGAACGGGCCGGTTCATTTGGCGGCTTTCAGGTACTGATTGAACCACTCCAGTTCCATATCCAACGCCTCTTGTAACTTGTCGCCGTAGACTCCGTAGTGGCCGATGCCTTCGATGACGTGGTACTTCACGGGCGTGCCGTTGGATTTCAGAATCTCGGCCACTCGCCCGCCGTTGGCCTTGGTGTCCATCAACTCTTCTTTCCCAGCGTCGATGATCAGCATTGGGATTTTCACGCTTTTCGCCGCGTCAATGACGTTGTAGGCGACGTCCTTGGCGATGTTGTAGCCGCATGTGCGCATAGGAAGCCATTTTTCCGCCGGGGCGCGCCAGTTTCGTAGGGCACCGGTTCGGCCTCGCCGCGAGCCTGGCGCGTCATCAGCCCGTAGGCCATTTTGTAAAACGGAAGTCCGCGCTGGCCGCCCATGCCGGGCACTTGCACGGCAGCACACTTGACGCGCGGGTCGTACGCGGCCGTCCAGGTCGTCAGTCCGCCGCCGTAGCTGGTTCCGAAGATGCCGATCCGCTCCGCGATCTACGTTGGGTTCGCCTGTCATGAAGGCGATGGCGTTGCGAATGTCGGTTGTTTGATCGGCGAAGTCCATCTGCCAGCGAATGGCGCGTGCTTTGACCGTCAGCACGCCGCTGGCATCGGGCGCAGGCATCTCTTCCAACATCAACAATTTGCTTTCGCTTTCGCCCCAGCCGCGGTAGTCGAAGTTCAAGAAAATGTAGCCATTCTGCGCGAACGCAGTTGCGAGCTTGATCGACCAGCCCGCTTTTCTTAACGCCGCCCGTTCCGTGAATGAAGACAATCGCCGGAAGCTTGTCATCGGGCTTCAAATTCTTCGGTCGATAGACGTCTCCGGCCATCCGGGTGCCATCGCTCCAAATGGTGACGGCTTCCGCTCGACGTCGTCCGGTAGCGGCGGGTACGACTGAGCCAGAGCTTCGGCGCGAGTCTTGCCCTGTTGGGCCGAATGCCATGGAGGTTGAAAGTGCGATCGAAAACAGCGCGGCAAGGTGGATTATTCGATTCATTGGAGTTTCCCATAAGTTGACAGGCATTGTTATTTATCGTCGGCTCTCATCCGGTCGATCTCATCCTCACCGGGCAGCCCGAAACACTGCACGCTGCCGGTGAACTTCTTGGGAAAGAAGCTCTCGTGTTCTCTCGGGCCCCACAGGGTGTTGCCGGTGCCGACATACACCCGGCCGCGCGAGAGCGAAGGCCCGCAGAAAACCGGCCCCAGGCTCGATTTCCTTGAGCAAGCTGCCGCTCTCGGCGTCGAGAGCGATCAGCTTGCCGCTGCCGACGGCCGTGAAGTACACCACGCCATTGCCCACCGCGATCCCCGATCCGACGATGTCCCCCACGTTCGTGAACTTCGGCTTGCCCGGTGTCCCTCCCATCTCGGCGACTTTGGGCCGCTCATGCCGCCAGCGTTCCGTGGCAAGGTCGGCCGAAGTGGCCGTCACCCGTCCTCCGGTCGGACCTTGCACCGGTGTGCGCGGGTTTTCCTGCGTGCCCAGCCCGATGGCATCGATGCCGTTGGTGAAGATCGTTCGGCCGTCGGTGGCGCAGCCGGTTTGCAGCCCGCCGATGGAGCTGGGGAGGCCAGCATGCGCGGGTCGTGTTCGGCCGGAGGATTCGTGGGTGGGCCGGTGTAAACGGGAGTGTGCCGAATGAGCGTCCCGCTGTCGGCCCGCAACACATAGAAGCCGCCATTCTTGCAACCAACCCCGACGACTTTCGTGGGCGTTTCCGTCGACGTTGATCGTAACGATCTTTGGCGTGTCGCCGATCGAACAATCCTTGTAGAGCCCGGTCTTGGGATCGTAGGCGCGCATGGTGTTGTTCCACTGATCGCCCGGGTTGATCTGTGTGTTCCACTTGCGCCTGCCGGTGGCGGCATCCAGGCACGCGACCGCGCACGAGTCTTCGGTGGACAGCCTGGGATCGTCCGAGGTTGGCTGTCGCGGGGAGGTGTTCACGTCGGTGCCGAAGAACAGCGAGTTGGTTTCGGAATCGTAGGAAGGCGTCGACCAGACGCTACTCGTCGCAGGGCCATGGTCCCAGCGGTGTTCGCCCCAGGAGTCTTTGACGACGACCGGCGGATCGAGCTTGGCCGGCTTGGGGCCGACGTCGTATTTCCACACGATTTCGCCGGACTTGGGATCAAGTGCGACGAGAAACCCGCGTCCAGTGCTGCCGGGATACTTTGGGGTGCCGGCAAATAGTTGTTCCAGGGTGCCGCCGCCGAACACGACTTTGCCGTCGGCCAGGACGGGCGAAGCCATCAGGATGTTGTTGAAATGGGCATCGGGAAAATTCGTCGCTCGGCTATCGACTTTCCACCGCTCTTTCCCCGATGCGGCATCGAGACAGTACATCCAACCGCCGTTGTCGGCAAAGTACACGGCGCCGTCGGCCATGAGCGCCGAGGAGAAGATCCCTCCGCCAATGGCTGCGCCGCGCAGTTTTTCTGTGGCCGGCTCGCCGTCCGTTGACGGCACAGCAATCTTCCGCACGGCGTTATGGTAGACCCAGCGGAGCCTGCCGTCGGGCGCGAGTTTGTAAAACGCGGGGAGCGTGGCGGTGCCGAAGTACACTTCCCCGGCGACCACGGTGGGCGTGGCATGAACGACGCCGATAGTTTCCTGGGAGTCTGCCGCTGGGGAATCGCCATTTTTCGATGAGCTTGCCGGCATTGGCGGGGCTGAGCGTCTTCTCGGCAGGGTTGCACCGCCAGCCCGCCGGGTCGTGGTTGTACATCGGCCAGTCTGCCGGATCGGCCCCGCGCGTTGCTTGGGCAAGCGCCACGAAACAGGCGACGACCGCGAACCACCGAAACCCGCGACAGTTCAATCCCGGCTGCATTCGGTCTTCTCTCCAAGAGATTCTGCGGGTATAGCGCGGGATCATGCTGTGGTTCGACAGGCGGGGGGGCGGGTTCGAAGAAACGCTACCGCTGGAACTGCCCGACCTTTTAACACCAGCGAGGGACCGTGGTTTCGCAAGAATACCGGCGCGGAGTATATACCAACGCGCTTAGGCCGGGCGATTTCCTTGGAAAGCCCCAATTCGTGCGGGCAAGCCATGGGCCCCTGGGCTCACTGATCGACCCGGCGAAACAGCCCATAGTTCTGCTCGGCCAGCGTACGCAGGAAGATCTCGAACGGGCTGCGCTCCTGCTCGACGCCGAGTTTGGCGGCCTGCTCGGGCGGAAGCTCGGGCAGCCCCGTGCCGACTCCGACGCCGATCGTGTAGATCGATTCGCGCCGCGTGCGGTTTTGTGCCGTAATGGCAGCGACGATGTCGATCTGGCCGACGATTTTTCCGGTCGTCGGCGCCCCATCGGTCAGCAAATACATGGCTTCGGCATCGTACATGAAGGCCGATTGCAGTCCGTCGTAGGTGTTCGTGCCGTTGCCGCCCGCGCCCATGTGGTCGATGTACAGCAGGGCCATTCTTTTGTTCGAGTCGGTGGCCTCGACGAGTTCGCGTCGCCAGTGTGACGCGTCGCCATTGAATTCGACGATTCCAAAGGAGACGTTGTCCTTCAGAGCTGTGATGGCGGTTGCCAGTTCGCGTTTGGCGGCCGCCAAACGCGACACGCCGGAACCGAGCGACGATTCATCCATCATGCTTCCCGAGGTGTCGATCACGAACACCAAACGACGCGCGTACAATGGCAGGCCGTAATAGTGCGAAGCGGTGCCGTAGACCAGGTTCTCGACCTTCCGTACTTCCGGCCGCACCAGCCCCTGCGGAAACTTGAACGTTGGCTTGTTGTCTTTCCACCAGGCGGCCCAGTCGGCAGGGTCGGAGATCTGCTGCTTGGTGACCAAGGCCAGATACTCGTTGATGTCGGCCAGCGCTTCGCCGTCGAAACTCGCCGCCACGATGATCAGCGCCTCGATGGCTTCGGCGTCGTCGATCAGAGTCAGGGCGCGAACGATTGCCCGGCGAACAGCGAACTTCTGCGAGAGCTTCGAGCCAGCCAGGTAGAGCAGCGGCTCGATGTCAGCACGCTGCCGGTGCATGGCCAGCAGATCGGCCATGGCGGCGGCAAAGACGGAACCGTCGCGGGCAGCCGCCAGTCGTTCAAAATAGCGATCGGTCGCCTTCTGTACGTCGGTCAATTCGCTGCTCATCAGCACCGCGAGCAGCAAGGGGGTATTGGGGTCGTGACGCTGGTGGCGCATCTCTTGATTGAGCTGGTCGATGAGAAACTCGCATACGTCGGGCTGGTCTTTGAACGAGAGCAGCGCTGCATAAGCGGTGCGGCGGATTTCATCGTCGCCGTCGTTCAAACCGAATTTGAACAGCAACCGGGCGGCTTCGGGCTCGGGGAATTTGGCCAGTTCATTGACCGCCTCCATGCGCGCCTCGGGCTTGGGGCCACGCAGCCGGCCAGTGAAGGCGTTTCGCTCGTGCTCTCCCAATTTGCCCGGCGCGGCACTGACCAGTGACGCTCCGCAGAGCGAAACCGCCAGTGCGAACGCAATTGCAAAGTTGGCTCGAGTTCGAAGTATCAACCGGGTCTCCTTCAACGCCCAGCCGTGGTGCGTCGTGATATAGAACTGCGTCAATTTGCCGCACCCGTACACAACGGGGGCTTCGGATCCGTTGGATCCGGGAAATACCGTCCATGTTGATTGTCCGTTCGCCGATACACTTCTGTCAATTATTCCTGGGATTAATCGACAGCCGCGGACCCTGCTTGGGGGTGGGCAGGCCCAATGGACAGTGGATCGGGCCTGCATTGAGCCAGACCCAAACCAGGCCGGGAAACGGCCACGGAATCTACAGGAAGGATGTTGGACCCGGGGAATTCGGGCTAGACTATTCTGAGTGTGCCGATCGGACGTAACGCCATCGTCAACAACAGTGTATCAATCCGATCATGTCGCACGACGCGAGCCCTCAGGCCCATTCGATACGCCCGCTCCCGGTCGAGGGGACGTCATCGGTACGTGCCATTTCGAATCGGGTCATGTCCTGGCTGATTGCGAAAGCGAATCGGCCACCGACGGAACGCCGGTACGTTCCTTACCTGATTGCCGTGGTGTGCCTGGCCGCGGCCACGTTCGTGCGCCACCTGCTTGACCCGCTGATGGGCGACGTAGCGCCGCACGGCCCCTACATGGCGGGGACCATTTACCTGGCGTGGCGCTACGGATTTGGGCCCGCCCTATTCAACGTGCTCGCAGGGGCCATCGTGGCCACCTTTTTGTTCGTGCAACCACGTTATGCGCTGTTCACCGTTTACGGGGTCAGCAACCAACTCAACATTCTGATCACCGTGCTCCTCGGCGCGGCCGTATCGCTATTGAGCGGGTCGTTGCGGCAGGCGGCGGCCGAAAACGCCCGTCTGTATCGCATCGCCAAGAACGCCGAAGTGCGCAAGGATGAATTCCTGGCCATGCTTTCGCACGAACTGCGGAATCCGCTCGTGCCCATCCGCAACGCACTGTATGTTCTGGAATCCATCGGCGTCAGTGATCCTGAACTGGTTGCCGTGGGGGAAATCATGCACCGCCAGGTGGAGCATTTGATTCGCCTGGTGGACGACTTGCTCGACGTTTCGCGAATGACGCGAGGCATGATTACTTTGCGGCGAGAGAATATCCGGCTTTCGGACATCATTGACGCTGCGCGGGAGATTGCCGCGCCGCTGGTCAACGAGAAGAATCAGAACCTAAGCGTTTCGATGCCGCCGGAACCGGTCTTTCTCGAGGCCGACCGCGTGCGGCTGACACAAGCCTTGGCCAACCTGCTGAACAACGCTTCTCGCTATACCGACAAAGGCGGCCGGATTTGGCTGGCGGCTGCCAGCGAACCCGGCGCGGTGACGATCCGCGTTCACGACACAGGTATCGGCATCGCTCCGGAGAACCTGGCGCGGATCTTCGACCTGTTTGAGCAAGCCGACACGGCCCGCGAAACCGCCCAGGGCGGACTGGGCATCGGGCTAACCCTGGCGAGACGGCTGGTCGAAATGCACGGCGGTACGATCATGGCCCGCAGCCCTGGGCCTGGACTGGGCAGTGAGTTCATCATTCGGCTACCGATTGAATCGTCACCCGGCGCACCACAACGGCCGGCCGAGGTCGCGGGACCGGCGGCCGCTGGCGTGCGGCGGCGGATCCTGGTGGTCGATGACAACGAGATCTCGGCCCAGAGCGTCGCCCGGGTGCTGGCGATTTGGAACCATGACGTGCAAATCTGCCACGATGGTTTCTCCGCGTTGGAGCAAGCCCGAACGTTCAAACCTGAGATCGTATTGTCCGAATATCAGCCTGCCGCGAATGGATGGCTATCGTTTGGCCCACGAACTGCGTTTGCTGCCAGGGTTGGAGCGAATCCGACTGATCGCCGTCAGCGGTTACGGGCAGGCCGAAGACCAACGCCGCAGCCTGGAAGCGGGTTTCGAGCTGCACTTGCTCAAGCCGGTGGCCCCGGAGACGCTGGCCGAAATTTTGTCGGAAACGACTGTCTGAGCCGCTGGATCCAATGCGTCCCGCGGGTTCGAAGAGCCGTTGTGCTCCCTTTATACATTCCGGACGTGACGTTCCCGTTGAAAAAAAACCGTGGCCTGAGTAGACACGCTACCCAGGCCACGGCGTCCTTCTGGCCAAGGCGGAGGCCAGTAAGATCTTAGCCGAAGATGTAACCTTCCTCTTCGTGCAGGCTCACGTCCAAGCCTTCCATTTCCTGCTCTTCGCTGACGCGCAAACCCATCGTAGCGTCGAGAATCTTGAGTAGGACGAACGACACGGCGCCAGCGAAGACCCAGCTAATGACCGTGGCGATAATCTGCGCGGTCAGTACCGGTCCGCCTTCGAGTAGCCCCAAGGGCTTGCCTTGCCCGACGTCCCACACGGCGCGGGTTGCGAAGATGCCCGTCAGGATTGCTCCCAACGTCCCACCCATGCCGTGTACGCCGAAGGCATCGAGCGAATCGTCATAGCCGAATTTCGGCTTCATGACGAAAACGGTGAAGTAGCAGAACACGCCGGCCGTGGCTCCCATGATCAAGGCAGGCATGCAGGTCACAAAACCGGAAGCCGGCGTAATGCAGACCAGGCCGGCCACGGCGCCTGAACTGGCTCCGAGCAGCGTCGGCTTGCCGCGCATGATCCACTCCATCAACGGCCAGGCCACAGCCCCCGCGGCAGCCGAGAAATGAGTCGCAGCAAAAGCGCTCGAGGCAATCGCATCGGCGGCCAAGGCGCTGCCGGCGTTGAAACCGAACCAGCCCACCCACAGCATGCCCGCTCCCAATGCGGTGTAGGTCAAATTGTGCGGCGGCATGGGCTGCGTCGGAAAGCCAGTTCGTTTGCCGAGCACCAGCGCACAGATCAAGGCCGACACGCCCGAACTGATATGCACGACGGTTCCGCCGGCAAAATCCAAGGCTCCTCCGGCGCACCAGGTGGCGCCGTGTTCCGTGCCGTAGGCCAGGGCCCCGCCGCCCCATACCCAATGGCACAGCGGACAGTAGACGATCAGGCCCCAAATCGTCGAGAAGACGACCATCGTGCTGAACTTCATCCGCTCGGCGAAGGCGCCGCATATCAGCCCCGGAGTGATGATGAAGAACATGCCCTGGAAGAGCATGTGCGTCAGCATGGGAATGTTGAGCGTGGCGTGCAGCGGTATTTCGGAGCCGCCGGTGCCCCAGGTGGCTTGCACGCCGTTCATGAACAGGTAATCCAAGTTGCCGATCCATGCGCCCGTGCCGCCGAATGCCAGCGAGTATCCGACGGTGGCCCACAGTACGGTCATCAACCCCATCAGGAACAGGCATTGCATCAGCACGCTTACCACGTTCTTCTTGCGGACCAATCCGCCGTAGAACATCGCCAACCCCGGCGTCGTCATGAACAACACCAGCGCCGACGAGGTGAGCATCCAGGCGTTGTCGCCACGATCCAGTTGATGAACCGGCGCAGCGGGGACGTCCGGCTTCTTGCCGGCGACGTCGTTCGTTTCTTGAGCAAAAACAGATCGTGGCTGTGCTCCTAGAAACAGCAAGCCAACCAACAGCAAAACTGCAGGGCAACCTAGATTCGTTTGTTTTCTCATTTTTCAGCCTCAACGGATTGGAACAGAAGGACTTTTCAAGATGCATGCGCACGTCGACCCACAAGCGGCAGGCGTGCGTGTCCGGCCAGTTGCGCCTTAGCCGAGACAAGGCGCGACAGTCGCGCCGACCAACGCCAGGGACAGTGTTGCAACGGCAGGATCGTTATTGACGGACCGAACACATGCCCGGGCGGGTTCTGGGAAGAGCCGATCCTACAAACTGGTCCTGCGTCGCTGTTGGTCAAGAGGTCAAACACAGATCAAATCTGCAATTTGACTTGCGAAGCGTGCAATGTGAGCAATCGCGAAGACTTCCAGGGAGCGTGGATTGGAGAAGGCACGGCACAATTCTGATTGCAGCCTGATTGCAACCCGCGAACATCGAGAGCCTGAAACTTGGAATGGCCGAATGCCGGTCGCACGGGACTGCTAATTCGCGACAATACGACGCGCTGTTTGGAAAACGGGGCAACCTTCGGCACGCTTGCCATACGATTGCCCGGCATCAGACTTGCCTCGGTGCGGCGACTCAAATCCGAACCAATTCGGCATGCCGACCATTACGGCCAGCACGATGAACAACCATTGGTGATGCACCGAGATCTTACTCCAGGGTGAAACGGCGATTGACGGAGTTGTCGCACAACGCCGCATCTCTGGCCCGCCCAACGCACGTCTTGTGCCCAAACGTCATTGCTGTACCCGCGGCGGATGCTGAAAGTATTTCTGCTCAACGGCTTGAATGCGGCGAATGTTTTCTTTCGCGCTGGCCGAACAGCGGTCGGATGCGACGGGCTGCATTCTGTGACAGCACGCCCTGCCCGAAAGTCTGGCGGAGTCGGCGCTGCTCGCGCGACCGCATGACGGCGGAATCCGCGGATTTCGGCTTCCGGTCTTCGAGCGCAATTCCGACGGAGCCGCCAACCCCAGTTCGAGGGGTCTTCCAATTCGACGGTCGCAACCGATCGGCCTGCTCAGGGGCCGGTTCGAGAGACCTCGGCCGTGGCGGGCGAACCCTCGGGCAGCGCCACCTGCGAGCGGGTCATGAGGTACGCCACCAGATCGCGTAGCTGGTCGGGCTTGAGCGGCTGCAGCAGGCCGTCGGGCATGAGGGACTGGCTTGAGACTTCCGACGTCTCGATGTCGCTCCGATCGATCACCACCTGCTCCTTGGCCGTTTGCAGGGTTATGGTTCGGTCGTTCTTACTGCGAATGATGCCGTTGAGCACGCGTCCGTCGGCCAGTACCACGACCGACATGCGGAAGTCGGCCGCGACCATGGCGCTGGGATCGACGAGATTCGACAGCAGGTAATCGATGTTCTGGCGGCCGGCGCCGGTCAGATCGGGGCCGATTTGGCCGCCATGGCCGTAGAGTCGGTGGCAATTGGCGCAAACGGCGTTGAAGACGACGCGCCCTTGGCCGATGTCTGCCTTGGACAGGACGTCGAATGTCAATCGCCCCTTGAGCTCCACCATCAGACGCGTCTTGTCCTGCGAACTGTCATGAATCTCGCCCCATACTTCGACTAACCGGCGCGTCAGTTTTGGGTCGCCAAAGCTGCGAATCTGTCGGGCTTGAAAGGCCGACAAATTGTCGCGAGCGATTTTGCCCTTGGCCATTTCGTCCAACAGGGCGGCGGCAAAGGCCGGCCGCGAGACCAGGGCTTCGATCACGGCTCCGCGCTCCGACTGGTGGAACGTTTTGAAGCTTTGCGCCATCTTGACGCCGATCGCCGGATCGTTGAACTGCGCCAGGCCGCGAGCCGCCACGGCGTTGAGAAACCGCACGTTCAACAGCTTCTCGCAAATCTGCCGTAAATCGGCCGGACGGTTTTGAATCAACGTATCCAGCGCCACGCGGCGCTGATTCATGTCGGCGTTCTTGTCCAGGGCGATCGATCGCACCTGATCCAAGGCTCGCCCATCGCCGAACAACACGCTCAGGTCGCGCACTTCGACCGCCGCCAGTTCATCGTGGCTTTGCGAAACGACCCGCTGCACTTCAGCCCAGGCCGGCGGCTGCGGTGCTTTGTGCCAGCCGGCGAGCCCGGCGGTCATTCCGGCCAACGTGTCGCTGAGCAGGCCGGAGGATGAATCTTTGGCGGCCGCTTCGAGCAGTTTGTTCAGGGGCTCAGGCCGCGTGGCCAGATCTTCGGCTAAGTCGCCGGGCAATCCAGGTTCGCAATTTGGGCCACTTTGCCCCTTGGGTCAGAGGTACCAGGGCTTGCAGATCACGCTCGGCCAGCGGAATCAAACCGTACCAAACGAGCGGAGGCAGGTTCTGATCCGCCGCGTCTTCAGCACGACCCACCAAGGCGGCGGCCAGCACGGCGCGCTGCACCGACCGGCAACCGCTGAACCGTCGAACCCAACGTCAGGCGGACCAGGCCCGAATCGTCTTCTCGGCCCATGGCGGCCAGGCGTGCCAGCAGCTTCTCGTCGACCGGCGGCGCGGTCTCGGCGGGAGGGCCCATGATCGAATCGAGAGGCCAGGCATCGGTCAGCAGCCGAATCGCCCATAGCTGCGCACGTGCTCGTCGCGATCGGCTAGCAACGAATCGAGCAGCTTCGCATCCGCCCGGTCCAGCGCAAACAGCGACCACAGGGCCCGCAACCGCACGACGACCGGGTCATCTTGCCGGCACAGTTCTTCAAGTTGACGGCATGCCGCCGTCAGATCTTCGCCCGCAGCCGCTCGGGCCACGAGTTGCCGGCGCGATTGGCGCGAGAACCACTCGTTGGCGTGCCGATGCAGTTCGACCAACTCGGCAGGGCTCTTTTGTGACAAATCGAATGCCGCCACCGGCTTCGGCTCGCCATGCGTAACGCGATAGATTCGGCCCGAGCTGCGATGCACGCCCGTGGCTTCGTGGCATTCGCCCGTATCGCTCCAATCGAGCATGAAGACGCTGCCGTCCGGACCATAGCTCAGTTCGATCCCGCGGAACCAAGGATCAGCGGCGAAGAGCATGTCGGGATCGTGATGAGCCACATAGCCGCTGCAGTGGCGTTCGAGCAGTTCGTCGTTCACGCGCCGCCCGTGCAGATTGAGCGTGAACAGCCGACCGTAATAGTTGGCGGGCCACTGATCGGCCAGGTAGATCATCGCGCCAGTATGGGCGTGGCCCCCGCCGCGGCGGTCGTGCTCGCCAGTCACTTTGCGAGAATCGGCCCAGTCTTTGGTCGTGTCCCAGTGCCAATGATCGGCGTGCATGTCGATTGCTTCGTATACTCGCGGGTTGGGATCGATCGTATGGGGGCGAACGAAATGCGCACCGGGAATCATGTGCCAGAGATGGCCGTTGACGGTGTTGATGAAGAAGGCTTCGCCGTGTTCGTTCCAATCGTGACCCCAGGGATTCGTCGTTCCGTGGCAGAGAGCTTCGAAGCTCTTGCGCTTGGGATGGTAACGCCACATGCCGCCGCGTAGCGGAACTCGCTTTTCGGCCGACCGTGCCGGCGCACCGATCTGTCCCGGAGCCGAAGCTCCGCAGCGGCCGTACAGCCAGCCATCGGGCCCCCACCGCAGGCCGTTGGCGAAGTTATGGAAACTGTCGGTCGGAATATCGAACCCATCGAGAACGACCTTAGCCGGTCCGTCGGGCTTGTCGTCGCCATCACGGTTGGGGATGAACAGCAATTGCGGCGGACACATCAGCCACACGCCGGCCGGATCCCACTCGATGCTGGTCAGCGTCTGCACGTCGTCGGCAAAGACCGTCCGCCGGTCACTGCGTCCATCGCCGTCTTCGTCGGAAAAAATGACGATCCGATCGCGCAGCCCGAGGTCGAGCTTCTTGGGCCGTTCGGCGTAGGTGTAATTCTCGGCGATCCACAACCGGCCGCGGCCGTCCCAGGTCATGGCGATTGGGTTGCGCACTTCGGGCTCGGCCGCGAAGACGTTCACTTTGAACCCGTCGGGCACGCGAAAACCGGCGGCGGCTTTTTCGGCAGGCATGGGATCGCCCGCGCTGGCCGGCTCGCTGTTATAAGGTTGCGGGAATTCTTCGGCCTGGGCGACCGCAAAGAGCGGCAATAACAACCGACGACGCTAGCCACAAGGGAATTCGGCACATGGTGGAAAGGACGCCTCCAACAGCTTTGAACGTGGTCTATGATTCTTGAACGTTGAATCTCTATTCGGCAACGGCTACTCTTCGAACTCGGACCGGGGGATGCCGGCTTGACGGATGATTGACCGCAACGTGCCTAATCTCAATTCTCGATGGTTCGGCACGGGGACCGTCGTCGTGGTTCCTATGCCAATATGCTGCATGATGATATGGATTCCACGGCGGCGCACCTCCGCAAACCCATGCCGCTCGAGGATCTCGCACACTTGGCGGCCCGAGAGGACTCGCAATCTACCCACCCGACACCTCGACCTGCGTGATGTACATTTCCGTCGGGATGCGCCGCGCTACCTCGTTGGCAGAAGCACACTCGAAGAAAAGTTCCAGCGCCTCACGGAGATCGTCGTGCGCTTCGTCGATCGTATCGCCCTGACTGGCGATATCCAACTCTGGGCACAAGGCGACGTAACCGTCTTCCTCACGCTCAATGATTGCAGTCCAGCGCTGACTCATCGCCTCTCCTTGAGAAATTTCCGACCGGAGTGAAAGCCCCTACCACGCGGGCAAAACTTACCAACCGATTATCGCAGACCGAGCGTCAAATCGCCACCAGGAGCGTCGACGAGCTTTTCGATGCTGTTTCAGCCGGATAGGATTGCATGGATGGTATGGCGCATCGTAGGTTGCTGGAGGCGGAGCTAATTGCCGCTGGCGTTCCGATCACGTTCCGGGGAAAGCCGTGGTCGGCCAGCTGGCGTGAGTGGGTCTATTTTAATTGCTGGCTCGACCGTGCCGCGATACGAGCCCGCCTGGAATTGCCCGATTGCGTGCGCGACCACGATCACCGGGGAACGCACGACGGCCAAGAGGCCGGTTTCGTTTGTGTCGCTTGCAATGATGGAATCATGGGCGTTCATGAAAGCGAACGCATGGGTGTTGCCGTATTTCGATAAGGTTGTGCACCATACCCGCTCTTGATAATGGCAATTGCGGAATTCAGCCGCGTCGCTTGCGACGCGCTTGTCTATCTGACTGGCCGGAACTCAATAGCGTTACGCAATCAGCCGCTGGACGACGTTGCCGGCAACGTCGGTCAGGCGGAAGTCGCGGCCGGCATGACGGTAGGTGAGCTTCGTGTGATCGAAGCCCAACAGATGCAGGATCGTAGCGTGCAGGTCGTGGACGTGGACGCGATTCTCCACGGCCTGGAAGCCGAATTCGTCGGTGGCCCCGTAGACCTGCCCGCCGCGCACGCCGCCGCCGGCCATCCAGACGGTGAAGCCGTAATGGTTATGGTCGCGGCCGTTGATCTTACCGGCGTTCGAGCCGGGCGTCGGCAACTCGACGGCCGGCGTGCGGCCGAATTCACCGCCCCAAATCACCAGCGTTTCGTCGCAGCAGCCCGCGCTGCTTCAGATCCATCAGCAGGGCCGCGATTCCCTGGTCGCACTGCTTGGCCAGTCGGCGATGGTTCTTTTCGAGATCGTCGTGACTGTCCCAGGGCTGACCTTCGCCGTGCCAGAGTTGCACGAAGCGGACGCCCCGCTCGATGAGCCGCCGGGCAATGAGCATTTGCCGCGCTTGCACGCCCGGGCCGTACATGTCGCGGATGGCTTGCGGTTCCTGCTCGACGTCGAAAGCGTCGGTGGCTTCCATCTGCATGCGATAGGCCAGCTCGAACGAATGAATGCGGGCTTCCAGCGCCGCGTCGTGCGGGCGCTTGCTCCAGGTGCCGGCGGTTCAATTGGTCGAGCAGATCGAGCTGGCCGCGCTGCTGCTCGCGCGACACGCGATCGTTCTTGATGTTCTCGATCAGCTTCTCGATGGTCGTGTTCTGGCTGTCGATGTAGGTTCCCTGGTACGCGCCGGGCAGAAAGGCCGAACGCCAGTTCTCGGTCCCTTTGATCGGATAGCCGCCGGGGCACATGGCGATGAAGCCGGGCAGGTTCTGGTTTTCGGTGCCCAGGCCGAACGTGGTCCACGATCCCAGGCTGGGACGCGTCATCCGCGATTCGCCGCAGTTCATCAGCATCAGCGACGGTTCGTGGTTCGGCACGTCGGCATGCATCGAACGGATCATGGCAATGTCGTCGATGTGCCGGGCTGTTTGGGCAAACAGTTCGCTGACCTCGATGCCGCTGGCACCGTACTTCTGGAACTTGAACGGCGAAGGGAGCGCCGCGCCCGTCTTGCGCTCGGTGCGCAGATTGCCGCTGGGCAGTTCCTTGCCGGCGTATTTCTGCAACGACGGCTTGGGATCGAACGTATCGACGTGGCTTGGACCGCCGTTCATGAACAGATGAATGACGTGCTTGGCCTTGCCCGGAAACTGCGGGGCGCGCGGAGTCATCGGGTTTTGATAGGCGGCGCTCGTGGCGGCTGCAGCCGAGCCCAGTTGCCCTTCGCCGGCCAATAGATCGGTCAGGCCGAGCATGCCAAAGCCGACGCCGCAACGCATCAACGCTTCGCGCCGCGAAAGCATTCTTGGCGGCAAGCTCGGGCCGCAACCACAACCGTCGGCGTGTTGTTCAGACATGGGGTTCGATTCTCCAGAATCCGTAGGGTGGGCATTGCCCACCAGGACGTCTTTCTTGCGGAAGAAGGTGGGCGGCGCCCACCCTGCGACCACGATTTCTCAATCCACGAACATGAACTCGTTGGTCAGCAACAATACCTGGGCGTACATGGCCCAAGGCGAAAGCGGAGGCGGCGGGGCCGGGGGCGTTGGCTGTTTGCCTTTGACGGGCTTGCCTGGTTTGACGGGCGTAGCCGCGACGGCCTTGGGTGGCGGCTGTGTTTTGGCCGCCAGCCCATCGACGGCCTGCTGCTGGCTGGCGATGAACTTCACGCCAAAATCGATCTCTTCCGGAGCCGGATCGCGCTCCAGCGCCAGGCGGTACAAGGCTCGCACTCGCTGCTGCGGCGAACCTTCCAACGCTCGGGCCGCGAGTCTCTGCGCTTGCTCCAAAACAAACGGAGAGTTCATGGCAAACAATGCTTGTTGCGGAACCGTCGTCCGCGCTCGCTGCTCGGTGCTCACGTCCGGGCTGGCGAAATCGAACACCTGGAACATGTCGGGCAAGTCTTGCCGATCAACTAGTCCATAAATCGTTCGCCGCAGCGAATAGGGGCGCTTGATCAGATTCACAGGCTTGCCGCCGACGGTTGCGTCGAGCGTGCCCGCTACGGCCAGGATCGAATCGCGTACAGCCTCGAACTCCAGCCGGTGGCGATTCATCCGCGCCAGCAGGCGATTTTCTGGATCGACCTGCTCCAATTCGGGTCGATCGTCGCTGGCCTGCTGATACGTGCTCGAAAGCACGATCACGCGATGCAGTTTCTTAATCGACCAGCCTTCTTCGATGAATGTCGAGGCCAGATAATCGAGCAATTCCGGATGGCTGGGCGGTTCGCTGCGGAGGCCAAAATCGCTGGCCTGGCGGGTCAGCCCTGCGCCGAAATGGTGCAACCAGATGCGGTTGACCAGCACGCGCGCCGTCAGCGGGTTGTCGGGCCTGACGATGGCCTCGGCCAATTCGAGCCGCCCACTCCCCTTTTTGAATGGCTGCCGCTCGTCGCCAGCTACGATTCGCAAGAATTGCCGCGGCACCGACTTGCCCCGCCGGCCTGGATTGCCGCGGAGGAAAACCTGCGGATTCATCGGCTGCGGAGGATCGAGCACGACCATGGCCCGCGGCGGCGAGGCCGGTGAGTCGACCTTCAAAGCGTTGACCTTGCCCTTCAATCGGTTGAGCTTTTGAGATTCGCCCTGGTCCAACAGTCCCTTGACTAACTCCAGGTCGATGGCCGCGGGCGAATCGGGCCCAAAGAGCACCAGCCGCAGCTCTTCGGCCGCCGGATCACTCAGCCGCTCGATCGGCTTGCCTCGTTTGGCCGCGGCGGCCGATTGTTCTTGCCAACGCTGGCGAACGTCGGCCAACAGCCGATCGTAGATCCGCACGACGTCTTCCATCGAAGCGGGGGGCGTTTTGATGAAGGCCTCGCGCACCAGCGAGTTGGTGGGCGGCTGTTTGCCTGTCGGTTCTTTGCCCAGTGAGTCGACGATCTTGGCCGTGGCGGCGGCGAACTCATCGTCCGGAACGCCACTGTAACGGTGCCAGAGTCCGAAGATGCCCCCCTTGTTCGAAGCATGGCGGTTCAGATAGTCGGTCCAGCGCCGCACGACGGCTGGGCGCGGCTGCCCCTTGGCGAAGATGAAATCGAACTCTTCGTCTTGGGCGTTTTCTTGTATCGTTCGATCAGAATCTGGGCCAGGTAGTCGCCCACGTGGCTGCGGACCTCTTCCTGATACTCGGCGGCCTTTTCGGTTTTGAACGCGGTGACTTCGCCTTCGAGCTTGGCCAATTGAGCCAGATACTCGCGATAGGCCGGCGTGTCGTCCGGTTTGCCGATCAGCGGTAAATCTTCCGGTTCGACGTAGCTGCCCAATACGCCGTAGAGCGAATAGTAGTCTTCGGTCGGCAGCGGGTCGTACTTGTGATCGTGACAGCGTGCGCAGGCTACGGTCAGCCCCAGCAGCCCACGACTCACGACGTCGATGCGGTCGTCAATGATGTCCTGCTGGTTATTGCCGAAGCGGCGGCCGACGCTCAGAAAGCCCATCGCCGCCAAGGCCCGGTTGTCGTCGCCCAGCGGCAATTGATCGGCGGCCAACTGTTCAAGCAGGAAGCGGTTGTAGGGCAGGTCTTCGTTGAACGCTCGCACCACGTAATCGCGGTAGGTGTATGCATAGGGGTAACGACCGTCCTCGGTGAATACGTAGCCTTTGGTGTCGGCGTAGCGGGCCACGTCGAGCCAGTGGCGGGCCCAACGTTCGCCGTACTTCGGCGAGGCCAGCAGCCGATCGACGGCCTTGGCATACGCATTGGGAGACTTGTCTTGTTCGAAGGCCGCGACCTCTTCGGCCGTAGGCGGCAAGCCTAGCAGGTCGAACGTCACGCGCCGCAGCAGCGTGCGTCGATCAACGGCCGGCGAGGGCTTGATGTTCTCTCGTTCCAAACGGGCCAGGACGAAATTGTCAACCGGCGTCTGGCACCAACCCGGATTCTGCACCTTGGGCAGCGGCGGACGACCGAGTGGCTGAAAGGCCCAGTGCTTGGCGCGAGCCTGGCGAAACCGGCCTTCCATGTCTGGACCTGTCGCGGCGGCGGCAGCGGGCGGTTCGCTCGGCGTCGTCTGGGCCGGCCACGGGGCACCCATCTTCACCCACTTCACCAGCATGGCCAGATCTTTCTCCGGCAGCTTGCCCTCGGGCGGCATCTGAATGTCGCCGTCGTAACGTGTGACGCTGATCAGCCGGCTGGTCTCGGGGTGTCCGGGGACGATGATCGGATGGCCTTCGGCCCCTTTCATCATTTGATCACGCGAGTCGAGCCGCAGCCCCGATTCTGCGAGCTTTGGCCCATGGCAACTGAGGCAGTTCTGCACCAGCATGGGCCGAACCTGCTTTTCGAAGAACTCTTCGGCTTCGGTCGTGGCCGACGTGGGGGCAGCCAATGCAGGGCGCCCGGCTCCAACGAGACCGGCCACCACAAGCACGGCGCATGAGAGAATCCGCGTTCGATACATTACGGACAAGCTCGATTGTCAGGGTTGGAACTTGGTGCAGCCGGGCAACTTCTGCGGGCTGCGGCGGGGGCGCGACCTGTCTCGCAATTATAATCGGCATTGCGCAGGGCTGTCAAAGGCGAAGTAAAGGGATGGTTTTCATATCCCCTTACAGTGCCAAGGGTAACGCCGCGACGGACGGCATGCAATCGGTAGAATGGGCATCGCCCGCCATTGGCCTTGGGTTGCGCCGTGTACTGGGAGAACGAGGGGGCCGGAAATGAACGCGAATTCAAGCGAATAGGAAACGATCTTGTGGATTGCCAGCCGAGAACACCGACCGGTACTTCCGTTTTTTCATTTCTGCGCATTCGCGTTCATTTCCGGCCGAATTCTTCTTCCTCCAACGTCAGAGGTTCACTTTGAACTTGTGGCCCCGCCTGCATCGCCCACGGGCACATGGCCGTCGAGATAACGCCAGTTCTTGATGAAGCTGATCACGTCGGCCATCTGCTGAAGCGGGATGTTGCGCTCCAGCCCTTCGGGCATCAGCGAGATGCCGTTGGAGCGGATCTCTTCGACATTGGTCCGCAGCAGCACGACCGTCTTCCCCTCGGGCATGCGGAGCGTGATCGACGTCGGCGTTTCCGCCACGATCAGCCCGGTGTAGGAGTTGCCGTCGTCCGAGACCACGGAGTAACTCACGAAATTGTTGTCGATGGCTTTGCTCGGCTGCAAAATGTCGAGCAGCAATATGGCGGGGGTCTTGGTGCGGGCGTCGCCGATGCTCGGGCCGACGTCGACACCGACGTCGTCGATCTTATGGCAGGTGCTGCAATTCTTGCGGAAGACCTCCTTGCCGCGCCGCGCGTCGGCCTTTAGTTCGAGCGCCGCCTGGTATTGCTCCAAGGCCTTGGCTCGATCGGCCGGCATGGCCGAAGCGAGCAGTTTCTGAGCCCGGTCTTTGATCGCCGGGTCGCGGCTGGCCAACAGCCGGTTCGAGCGCAGCGTATCCAACTCCGTGGGCTTCACTTTGCCGGCCGCCATGTCGTCCAACAGCAGATTGATTCGTTGCGGCTGATTCAGCAGTGCGTCGAGAATCGCCCCGCGCACCGAGGGAGTTTGCCTCGCCAGGTTATCCAACAGCAACCGGCCCACCGCCGGATCGCGCTGCGCCGCCAGTGCCGCCACGGCCAGCAGCCGCAGATCCTGGTTCGGCTGCGCGAGCAGTTCGACCAGTGCCGGCTCGGCAATCTTGTAAGGAGCAAAGGCCAGTAATGCGCCGCCTCTTTCCGCAGCACGGGATCGGTCTTGGCATCGCCGGCAATCTCCGCCGCGTGGGCAAACCAGCGCTCGACTTCCGCCTTCAGGCCCGCCTTTGCGGCATCAGGCTGGGCGGCGAAATCGGCAAGCGAAGTCCCTCGGCTGCGAATGCCTTGGGCCAGGCCGTCGAGCAGGGCGAACTCCAGCCGCTGGCTGTGAGCGTCAGCCGACGTCTGGCCGATCATGCGGAACAGTTCGGCAACCTCGGCCACGTTGCGCCGCTTGCCGGTCAGATTGGCCAACTCTTCAACCAGCATCAAGGAGTTCTCATTCTCCTGCGCCGTTCTTGTGCTGCACGAGATCGCTCCAAACCGCTTTCAGCAACGGGGCCGGCTGATCGGGCATGGCCGTCTCGACGGCCCGGCGAGTCCAAACGTCATCGGCCCCAGCCAAGGCGATCGCTGCCAGCGGTTCGGTCAGATCCGCGCCGGCGCGTAACCCAACGTGAGCGCCGCTGAAAGCGAACCCGCGCGTTGGCATTGGTTGCCTGCGCGATCACCGCCTTGCGCAATTCGGCATCAGCCGCAATTTGCGGCTCGGCCAGCACGATGGCCTGTTCGCGGACGCGGGGATGCGGGTCGGAGAACGCCGCGAGAATCGTGGCCTTGGTCAAGGTGCTCAGCCCTTCAAGCGCCCAAGAGCATGCACGCGGGCACCGGCTCGCGCCCGTTGCGCGATAGTTTCTCCAACTCCTCAACGACCGACTTGTCTTGCCGCTCGTAGAGCAATCGGGCCGCCGTCTCGCGCCACCAGGCATTGCTGTGTTCGAACAGCCGCACCAGGTCGGCGCTGGCCACTTTGCCCAAATTCGGCACTTCGCGTTTGTGCGCGTGATTCGTGGGGACGATGCGATAGATCCGGCCGCGGTCGTCGCCGTATCGCAGGTCGGGCCGGTTCTTCAATTCTTCGGGCATGAACTGCGGATGTTCGATCACCGCCCGATAGATGTCGACGACATACAGCGCCCCGTCGGGCCCGCTCTCGATGGCCACCGGCCGGCACCAGGTATCGCGCGAGGCCAGGAATTCGCGGCCTTCATAGGGCGATTTGGTGGTGAACGTGGCGCCCAGCGGGCGGAGCACTTCGCGATGCACCAGGTTGCCCGTCGGTTCGCAGTTGAACGAATTGCCGCGGTACTCGGCCGGCAAGGCATCGCCGCGGTAAATATCCGTTCCGCAGGCGGCCGTGAACTGGCCGGTGTGCAGATGCGACGTGGCCCATTGCTTGCTGATCGGATAAATCCGCGACTGTTCGCCTTCGGCCGCCACGTCATGGATCACGGCCGGCACGGCCAGCGACGGGTTGTGAGCCAGGTAGCGATCTTCCAGCACGACGTGCATCAGCGGATGCCGGTTATGGCACAGGAACCGACGGTTGTAATCGTCGAACGTCATGCAGAACTGCCCATTGCCGGCAATGGCCTCGGCCGTTTCGTTGCGAGGATCGAAGCGGATGTCCTTGTTTCGCAGCGAGATGGCCGGCGATTTTGGATGGAAGTCGCTCACACGTCGCCCCCTTGCAATCCGCCGGCCGCGTAGATTCGATTGTCGAGGCGAACCGCGGATGGTTGACGCGCAACTGCGGATTCTTTTCGGCAAAGCCGGTGAACCAGGGCTGCTGGACATCGGCCTTGCCGTCGCCGTCGGTGTCTTTGAAGTACACGATCTGGCCGGAGATCGTGGCCAGCACGCCTCCCTGCCAGGGTTGAATGCCGGTGGCGAACAGCAAATGATCGGCGAACACGTGCATGGTCTCGAAGCGTCCGTCGCCGTCGCGATCTTCCAGCAGCTTGATTTGCGACTTGGGAAGCTCGCCCGGCTGGGCGGATTGGGATAGTCTGCATTTCGGCTACCCACAACCGCCCCTGTTCGTCGAACCGCATGGCCACCGGATCGACCAGTTGCGGCTCGCAGGCCACGAGCTCGATCTTCAAACCCGGCGGCAGCACGAACTGCTTGAGCGCATCTTGCGGCGAGAGCGGGCTGCGCATCGCGGGGGTGGGGGCTCGGCCGCTACGACGGTCCACGACAACGAGCAAATCGCCACCGCCAACCAGACACGAAACGTGACGGAATGCAGACTCATAAGGCGGGTTCCTGGGCAGGCTTTTGGCGCGGTGCGTGGCACAAAGGCCGCCCGGGTGGCCGCCATTCTCCAGCCGCCGCTGGCGTTTGCATGCCTTTTGCGAGTTCAATGCGCTGGGGGCTTCGTGGTAAGAAGGAACGCCAACAGATGATAAAAATCTTCGCCTCGTACGGCGTCGTTGAAGCCTGTCGGCATGATCGAGGTTTCGCTGTCGGCCCGGGACTCGACGTCGTCGACCGACAACGTCCGCTCCTTGCCGGTCGATTCGGCCAGCACCAGTAGCTTTCCTTCCTGGCGACGGACCAGGCCCGTCACCACGAGCCCGTCGCTGGTGACGATCACCGCGCTGCGAAACTGCGCGGTCGACGTTGCGGTTCGGGTCCAGGATGTCTTCAATCAGCGTTCGCCGCCTCGCGTGCCGATGCCGTCGAGTTGCGGCGCGATGTTCCCGCGTTTGCCTCCCACGGCATGACGGCCGAGCGCGCTCGGCGGACAGTTCCGCGCCGCGGTCTGCATCGGGTTCTGCCAGCCTCGTGCGGTCCGCCGTTCGGTGATCGCGGCATCGGCCTCGGCCTTGGCTGGCGGCAACTTGGCCGTGAGAGCGGCGACGCGTTCATCCAGCTTCGGCGAACGACGAGCCTTCAACAGATCCGCCACGCCACGATCGCGCAATAGTGCGGCTGGTACGCGCCCCGCAGCACAGGCCTCGACCAGTTTCTCCGCTCCGCCGGGCGTGCCAGCCAGCGCCGAGGCGAAGCCCGGCCGGAGCGATGCCCCCGCTTTTTGCAGCGATTCGACCAACGCCGTCTCGGCGGCCGGGGTGCGGGCCTTGGCCAGGATCGTTGCCAGCCGCTGCCGTTCGCTCGTGGAACGACCGGCGTTATTCAACACCTCGACGACCGGCGCGATAGAGTTTGGCGTCAGCGCGACGATCGCTTCGGCCGCGCGCCTCCGCGAATCGGTATCGCCTCGCTTGTCCACGAGGAATTCTCCCAGCGACGCGAAGCATCTGGCAGTTCCAGCCTCCGCACGAGTTCCGCGGCCGTCGTCATCCGTGCCGCGATCTTTTTCGCTGTGCGATCGGCCTGTACGGCGGCAATGTAGGCTCGGGCCGTGCTCTCGGCCCAACTGCGCGTGCGGCGGCGAGCTTGGCGCCGCGCCGAGCGTCGGCATCGAGCAGCCCACGCAGCAATTGGGCCGGGTGTTTCAATATCATCGGGGAAGCGGCGTCGGGCCAGATCGACGAGCACCGCATGCCGTGCCGCCGGCAACCGCCGGGCGAGACTCCGCAGTTGCTCGGCGAGTTGGGCCTGCGAGGCCTCGGTCCGTTCCAGAATCGCGAGTTGTTGTTCGGCCGCGGTTGCCGTCGGCCCGGCTTTGAGCACTTCGACCAGCGCGCGAGATCGGCGGGGCTGAACTTCAAGAAGTCGACCGTTGCCAGGACTCGATCGTCGGCCAGTTGATCGCGGAGCGAGATCCGGACGGCATGCCGCAGATGGTCCTCGTCCGCCGGCACCCGACCGAGCAAGGCCAGCAACAGCGCAACGTTGCCGGCGCATGATTTACGGCCAATCCTTGCGCCGCGGCCGCTCGACGAACGGATCCGCGTCGTCGAATGCCCGTTGCAAGGCTATCAATAGGGCCGGCGTAGCGGGGTG
>CAVQAC010000005.1:0-174842 GCA_963710365.1 uncultured Planctomycetales bacterium | reverse complement strand
GCGACCAGCTGCTGGGCGGCGGCGGAATCCTGTCGGGCTTCAGCAAGAGCCCGGCCAAGCGCTACGAGTCGAACAACAAGCGGATCATGTTCGCCGACGTGGCCGGCTTGGAAGGGGTCAAGAACGATCTTTCGGAAGTCGTCGAGTTCCTGAAGAGCCCCGAGAAGTTCCAACGGCTGGGCGGCCGCATTCCCAAGGGGACGCTGCTGATGGGCCCGCCGGGCACGGGCAAGACGCTGCTGGCCAAAGCCGTGGCCGGCGAAGCGGGCGTGCCGTTCTTTTCCATCTCGGGTTCGGAGTTCATCCAGATGTTCGTGGGCGTCGGCGCCAGCCGCGTTCGCGACATGTTCAAGAACGCCAAGGAAGCGGCTCCCTGCATCCTGTTCATCGACGAGATCGACGCCGTGGGACGCGTGCGCGGCAGGGCTTGGGGGGCGGACACGACGAACGCGAGCAGACGCTCAACCAGATCCTCAGCGAGATGGACGGTTTCAGCCCCAACGAGTCGGTGATCGTGCTGGCGGCCACGAACCGGCCCGACGTTCTCGATCCGGCGCTGCTGCGTCCGGGCCGCTTCGATCGGCACGTGACCGTCGACCGGCCGAACCTCAAGGCCCGCGAAGCGATCTACAAGGTTCACTCGAAGAACGTGCCGTTGGCCGACGACGTCGATCTTCACCGGATGGCCAGCGGAACCGTGGGCCTGACCGGCGCCGACATTCAGAACCTGGTCAACGAGGCCACGCTGTTTGCCACGCGCGAAGGCAAAGACAAAGTCGACATGCAGGACTTCGAGCTAGCCCGCGACAAGGTGCTGATGGGGGCCAAGCGCGAAGAGGTGCTGACCGGCAAGGAAAAGGAAATGACGGCCTATCACGAGGCCGGCCACGCGCTGCTGGCCTGGATCGTGCCTGGCGCGGATCGCGTGCACAAGGTGACGATCATTCCCCGCGGCCGTGCTCTGGGCGTCACGCAACTGCTGCCCGACGAGGACCGGCTCAACATTGGCGAGCAGGAGCTGCGAGCCCGGTTGGTGTTCATGCTGGGCGGTCGGGCGGCCGAGAAGCTGGTCTTCGACGAATACAGCGCCGGCGCGGAGAACGATTTGAAACAGGTCACGCAGATTGCCCGGCGGATGGTCGCGCATTGGGGCATGAGCGAACAGATCGGTCCGGTGGCGTACCGCACCAGCGAAGAGCATCCGTTCCTGGGCAAGGAGATCATCGAGCATCGCGAGTTCAGCGAGCACACGGCGCAGATGATCGACGAGGAGGTTGCGGCGATCCTGCGCACGGCGGCCGCCCGGGCCACGGAGCTGCTTGGGCCAGTATCGCGACAAGCTCGACGGTTTGGCGCAAGCACTCGTCGAGCGCGAGATTCTCGAAGAGCGCGAGATCGAAGCCCTGATCGGCCCTGCCGCCGATCGGGTGCATCGCAGCAATGGCCAGCCGAAGAGCACGAACGGATCGGCCTTGGCGGCCCAGCCGAAATCGACCCCGCCGGCGGTTGTGACATGAGTGCTCGCCGCTTGCCAGGGGCTGGGCCGGCTGGCAGAATGGGCCGCGAGCATGCGGTTTTTATACGTGCGCAGATGCGCGCCGGGCCGCACGCACGCTTGGCAATTTCAAAATCGTTGCACGCTCACACCCTGAGACACAGAGGCACTCCCATGAAGACCAACCTGCGAAACACCACGCTGCTGTTCGTCGTTGCGACCGTCATGCTGGCCGTGGCTTGGATCGGCTGGTCGGCGGGAGTCGTGGCCGGAGCCGGCAACCAGGAGAGTTCAGCACCCATGGTGGCTCACAATGTTTACTTCACGCTCAAGGACACTTCGCCCGCAGTCGCAGCAGAAGCTGGTCGCCGCTTGCCAGAAGTATCTATCGAATCATCCGGGCACGGTGCTGTTCGCTGCCGGCACGCTGGCCGATCTCGACCGGCCGGTGAACGATCGCGACTGGCAAGTCGGACTGCACGTGATCTTCAAAGACCGGCGCGGCGCACGACGCCTACCAGACAGCCCCGCTGCACCTGCAGTTCATCGCCGAGAACAAGGACAACTGGGACAAGGTCCGCGTCTTCGATACCGACGCCAAGGGCGCAGCGAACTGAAACGGTTCTGCCGTCGGCTCATCTCATGGGCGGCGGCCTCTGATTCCCGAGTTGCTGCGGAGAGGGTCGCGTCATGACGCGTCGACGAGTCGTCGCCGGTTTCTCGGGCAATCGGCCCTTGCGGGCGTTGGCGTTTGGACCGCCACCAGCGCGCAGGCCCAGAACGACGCGCCCAGCGAGAAGCTCAACATCGCCATGATCGGCTGCGGCGGCAAAGGGGCCGCGAACCTCGCAGGCGTGCGCAGGCCAGAACATCGTCGCACTTTGCGACGCCGACGAGCGGATGGCCGGCGGAGCACGCAACAAGTACCCGCAGGCCGAGTTCTACCGCGACTTCCGCAAGATGCTCGACGAGCAGAAGGACATCGACGCCGTGGTGGTCAGCACGCCCGACCATACGCACGCCGTGGCCAGCGTGATGGCCATGAAGCTGGGCAAGCATGTCTACTGCGAGAAGCCGCTGACGCATTCGGTGTACGAAGCCCGCGTGATGCGCGAGACGGCCGCCCGGTACAAGGTGGCCACGCAGATGGGCAACCAGGGAACGGCCAGCGAGCGGCCTGCGGCGGGGCGTCGAGGTGGTGCAGAGCGGGGCCATCGGCCCGGTCCGCGAAGTGCACGTCTGGACCAACCGGCCGATCTGGCCGCAGGGCCAGTCACGGCCGACGGACACGCCGCCCGTGCCCGCGCAACTGGATTGGGACGTGTGGCTGGGGCCGGCGCCCGTGCGGCCCTACAATCCGGCCTATCTCCCGTTCAAATGGCGCGGCTGGTGGGACTTTGGCACCGGAGCGCTGGGCGACATGGCCTGCCACACGGCCAACCTGCCGTTCATGGCCTTGAAGCTCGACGTATCCGACCAGCGTCGAGGCCGAATCGTCGGAAGTCAACAACGAGAGTCCGCCGAAGTGGTCGATCATCCGCTACGACTTCCCGCAGCGTGGCGCGTTGCCGCCGGTACGGCTCACCTGGTACGACGGCGGTAAGCTGCCGCCGCCCGAACTGCTGGCCAAGATCCTGCCCAAGCCCAAGGCCGGGTGAACCGCCCCCCCGGCTTCCGGCCAGCGGCGCGCGTGCTGGTGGGTGACAAAGGGACCATGTTCGTGCTGACCGATTACGGCGGCGATCACAAGCTATTCCCGGAAGAAGTCTTCGCCGGCTACAAGCCCCCCAGCCCGTGCTGCCGCGTACGTCGGGCCATTACCAGGAGTGGATCGATGCCGCCAAGGGCGGCCCGGCGGCCATGTCGCACTTCGACTATGCGGCCCTGCTGACCGAAACGGTTTTGCTGGGGAACGTGGCCCTGCGCGTCGGCCGGAAAATCGTCTGGGATGCCGAGGCGATGAAAGCGGTCGGCTGTCCCGGAGGCGGACCAGTATCTCAAGCCCGAATTCCGCCGGGGCTGGACGCTGTAGGGCGAGGGCCTGAACGCAAGCCATGCCGTAAGTTGATGAGCTCGCGATCGATCTGGCAATTGCGTCAACGAGCGAAACGGCTTTGCGTCCTGCCGTTGCCGTCGGTTTTATAACGCGGGAAGCAATGCTATCGGACGGGCTTTCGAAACAGACGACTCGTAAGCGATGCGGGATAGGACGAGCCCAGAAAGATCCTGTCCGCCCGAATGACCACTTCGCCGGCTCGTGCTCGCGCTTCGGTTTCGGCCGGCGGCTTCGGGGCCGGACGGCGGAGCCGAACGCTTGGCCCGCTTCGACAACTTTCGGAAGTGCGGTGGCCTCATGCGCTGTCCTTGCTGTTGAGGGTCTGCACCCCTAATCGTCAAATTGTCGTTCAAACTGGCGTCAAAATATCCTGTCGTGCGTTTGCTGAAATTGTCGTAATGTTCGGACGTGGTCGCTCGCTGTTCTGCGCGGCGGATTCTATGAACTAGGACACCGGTTCTTGTCGCGGTTCGCGCGGCCTGAGTACGGGCCAGCAACCGCACCAGTTGCTTCAATGCGTATTTGGTTTCACGTCCTGCTTCGCGGTTTTGCCTGGGGCGTTCCATGGCCGTATTCCTTTTGAAGAATGCTCACATCGGTTCCGTCGACCCGGAGCGACGAGCCTCGGGGTGCTTCCACGCCCCGTTCCATTCAGCACCTTGTATGCCGGACCGAGCAAAACTAATCGAATGGCTGCAGGATGCTCGCCGGCTAGCCTTTGGCTCGCTTTCGACCAGCGCGAACGCGGCGCGGCGTCGTCGGATGTGCGACAACAGTGTCCAAAATGAGATAATCGAACCAACGCCGGTCCCGAAATTGGCCAGGCAATCGCCTCAAAGCTCCGCCAACGGCAGGGTCTCGTAGGCGGTAATCGCAAGTTCAGCGCCGGTTCGCAACCGCACGGCCAGGGCAGCCCGATGTTCGCTGGTTGGGCTAAACTGAGCAAATCGCCAGGTCGATGGATCGTCGTCCAATTCCGGCGAGAACGAAATCCGCACGCATTCTCTGCTGGCCAGATCGAAGGAGAACTGGTCCAGCGGAATCGCCAGTCCTTTGCCCCGGGCCTTGATGTAGGCCTCTTTCAGCGTCCAGTAGTCGAAGAACACCTCCTGCTGTCGCTCAAGTGGTAGCTTGAGCAAATCCGCAACTTCCAGCGCCGAAAAATAGCGCCGGGCCAGGTTCGGCCCCGTTGCGTGGCCGGTCGATGTTCTCCACGTCGACGCCGATCTCTTCCAGCCGCGTCACGGCGCAGACGATCAATCCCCGCGTGTGCGAAAGGTTGAACCGTAACGGTTCTGCCAACGCCGGGCTGACGGTATCGGGCTTGCCATAGGCGTTGGTCGTGAATCGCCACTCGGCCGGGTCGATGCCGGTGTATCGCGACAACACCGTTCGCACCAGCGCCCGCGTTACCAGGAATTCGGTCCGACGCGCTCGATGCGGTAACGCGCATGCCGGGCCTGCTCTTCGGGGCACAGCAGCGCTGGCATACTGGGAAAGCAATGCCGGGTCGGCCAACCGGTCCGGCTGCGCGTACCAAAGATGCACATCGAGCGGTCCCAATCGGGGCCGTTGCGGCCCAGCCGGCAGACCGAGCGTGTCATTCGGCCGAGACATAGCAAACCAGCGAATGATCGACGAGGTTGATCTGGCCGTGGATCGGCGGCGCGCGGGCCGTCGACGGCCGGATAAATGTCGCTGGGGGCTTTCGGCGCCGGTGTCGATGAACAATCGCCACTCGATGCCCCGCGCGGGCGGCGGCAGCAGGAATGTCCGCGGCGTCCAGCCGGCATGGATCAGCAACAGCACGTGCCGCGCAGGCCAGGCGGGCCGGGCCCGTGCAGGCCGCGGCTCCCATCAGGCAGACCAGGCTATGGTCGTCGCGATTCCAATCGACCGGCCCCCCGTCCGCGTTGAACCAACTCACGTCGGGCAGATTGGCCGTCGGCACGGCTGTAGCCCTTCATGAAGTCGGGATGCCGCAACGTGGGCTGCGACTTGCGGAAGGCGATCAAAGCCTGGACGAACCGCACCAGGTCGGCGTTGGTTTCCACCAGGGTCCAATCGAACCAGGAAATCGCATTGTCCTGGCAGTAGGCATTGTTATTGCCGCGTTGCGTGCGGCGGACTTCGTCGCCGGCCAACAGCATGGGCACGCCCTGGCTCAAGAGCAGCGTGGCCAGCATGTTGCGCATCTGTCGCGAGCGGATCTGCACGATGCGTTGCCGCCGCGTGGGGCCTTCCACGCCGTAGTTGGCGCTCAGGTTGTTGTTGTCGCCGTCGCGGTTCTGTTCGCCGTTCTCCTCGTTGTGTTTTTCGGTATAGCTTACCAGGTCGTTCACTGGGAAGCCGTCGTGCGAGGTGATGAAGTTGATGCTGTGGTACGGATGGCGGCCGCCGGCTTCGTACAAGTCGCTCGAACCGGCCAGCCGCGTGGCCAGTGCGCCCAGCGTGCCCGAATCGCCGCGCCAGAACCGGCGGACGTCGTCGCGGTAGCGGCCGTTCCATTCGGCCCAGCGGCTGTTGGCAAACGAGCCGACCTGGTAGGCCCCTGCCGCGTCCCAGGCCTCGGCAATGATCTTGGTGTCGGCCAGCAGCGGATCTTCGGCAATCATCTCGACCAGCGGCGGGTTCGGCACCAGATCGCCGTTGCGATCGCGGCTGAGGATCGAGGCCAGGTCGAAGCGGAAACCGTCGACGTGGTAGTTCAACACCCAATGCCGCAGGCACAGGAAGATCATCTCGCGGACGATCGGATGATTGCCGTTGACCGTGTTTCCGCAACCCGAATAGTTGCTTATACGTGGCGCCGCCGTTGGCGAGCATGTAGTAGACGCGGTTTTCCAGCCCCTTGAAGCTGAGCGTCGGCCCGCGTTCGTTGCCTTCGGCCGTGTGGTTGAAAACCACGTCCAGGATCACTTCGATGCCGGCCTGGTGCAGGGCTCGCACCATTTGCTTGAACTCGGCAACCTGCGCCTCCCGGCTGCAGAATCGGCCGCATAGCCCCGGTGCGGCGCGAAGAAGGCCATCGGATCGTAGCCCCAGTAGTTGGGCCGGGTCTCGGGCTTGCCGTTCCAGTGGTTGATCGGGAACTCGTGGACCGGCATCAGTTCGACGGCCGTCACGCCCAGCGATTTCAAATACGGGATCTGTTCGATGACGCCCAGGTACGTGCCCGGTGCTTTGACGCCCGATGAGGGCGAGGCCGTAAACCCGCGGACGTGCATCTCGTAGATTACCGAATCGGCCAGCGACCGCCGCAGATGGCGATCCCCCTGCCAGTCGAACGTGTCGTCGACCACCACGCACTTGGGCGGACGAATGATGCCGTCGTCGGCCGGCAGAAAATTGCCGGCCAAGGCCCGGGCATAAGGATCGATCAGCCGAGCGCGGCTGTCGAAGCGCTGGCCGTGGACTGGATCGAACGGACCGTCGGCCTGGAAGTGATACAACTGGCCGGGCCCGATGCCGGGAACGAAGACGCTCCAAATGTCGCCCCAGCGGTCCAATTCGGGATGGAAATGAACGATATGCGACGGTTCGCGGTCCGTCGGCCGGTCGTAGAGCAGCACCCGCATGCCGGTCGCCGAACGGCTGAAGATGACGAACTGCACCCCGCCTTCATGCAGGATCGTGCCGTAGGGGAGCGGGTGACTGAAGTGCAACGTTGGGTGGGCAATCGACATCCGTTCAAATCCGCGCAAAAACGCCTTAGGGTAGGGAACCTTGAAACATACCACCTGCATTCGTCCTCGGGGCGATCCTCAAGACCCGGGGCGAATGGCACATGGCGACTTCGGCTACTGGCAATGCGCGATTCTCAGGCAGGCGGCCGGTTTAGACCCTCACGGTCGTTAAAACCGGCATTTCTCGATCGAAAAAAAGCGGATACTTGTAGCAGCGTTTCCGTGCGTTGGCGAAGTTCGTTAAAACCGGCACCATTCCATCGATACCTACGCGATCACAGCTGCCAGCCTTCTCACGTTTTGGCGAGCGTCATCCAATCGGCGTCTCACTCCATCGGATTAAATGTAAAGTGGCAACCATCGCAGCTTTTGGTCACCCGGTCCAGCGCGGCGGCGGATCCGGCCTTGTCCTTGGCATTGATCTTGGCCACGAGCTCGCCAGTGGCATTACGAAACTCAGTACAATAGTCATACCACTTGGGGAGTTGGTCCGGATTGCTCACTTCGTGCGTGTCGTACATCGTCGCCGCGGCGACGGCGGCCAAGGTGGCAGCCGCGCGAGCGTTTTGATCCAGACGCTTGAGATCGAATCGACGCAGGCTATTGCGAAGCTTGGTGTTGATGTCCGCGGCTTCTTTCATCACTTTGCCCTGCGAGGCGACTTTGGCCCAGGCCGGCGCAGGCTCGCTGGGCCCCTTCCCGGCCAGTGCGTCGTCGATTGCCGCCTGCGCCAACTTCGCCGCGGCAAAGTCTTTGGCCTTGGCCAATTGCTGGGCAGCTTTCAGTAGGGCCGGCGCTGCCTTGGTCAGTTCGGTCGGAGTATCATGCTGGGCCAGAACCAGGCACAGCACGGCCAGCGTGTTGGCCCCCTTCCCGAGCTTGTCGGCGGAACTCTTGAATTGCTCTTCGCTGGCCAGGCACTCGCCCAACTCCTGAGCGTACTGCCGCACCTGGGCGACCAGGAGTTCGGCCGGCACGATCGTTGAAAGCTTGGGCGACGCCGGCGGATCGGCCGCCAGACGCACCGCCGCTACCAGCGAGACCACCACCACGACCAACAAACTTCCCCAACGCAGCATGCTCACCGGTGAATCCTCGTTGCTAACTAATGCAGATAGATCATTGAAACGCGGAGTCGTGTAGGTCAGTCACTCCGTGCCAGACACTCTTGGGCTTGAAGTCGAACATTCGTCAGGCACGGGGTGCCTGACCTACATCCTTCTTTCTCTCCGTGTTTTTTTCCGCCGTTCCCGATTCCGCTTGAATGACTGAGGCTAGTGTGCTCGGCACGGAGAGCGCCGTCAAGGAGCTTGGGCCGTTTGACAATCCCGCGAGACGGCTCTTACAATCCTGGTTTCTCCGACCGGGCTCTCGCGGGCAAATCCAATGGCCAAAGCCACTTACAAGGATGCAGGCGTCAATCTCGACGTCTACGAAGAGTCGATGGCGCGGCTGCCGCGGCTGCTCCACCGAACGCACACGCCCCGCGTGCTGCCATTGGAGGGTGGCTTTGCCGGGTTGTTCCAGCTCGATTTCGCCAATCCGCTCTTTGCCCGACGCTACGAGGATCCGGTGCTGGTTTCCTGCACCGACGGCGTCGGCACGAAGCTCAAGGTGGCCACGGCCGCCGGCGTGAATAACACGGTTGGCATCGACCTGGTGGCCATGAGCGTCAACGACGCCCTGTGCTGCGGGGCTGAGCCGCTGTTTTTTCTCGACTACGTGGCCATGTCGCACGACGACCCGACCTTGCTGGAGCAAATCGTCGAGGGCATTTCGGCCGGCTGCATCGAAAGCGATTGTGCCTTGCTCGGCGGCGAGACGGCCATCATGCCCGACCTGTACGCCCGGGGCGATTACGACCTGGCCGGCTTTTGCGTCGGCGTGGTGGAGCGCAAGCGGGTGATCGACGGGCGGGCCATCACTCCCGGCGACCAGCTCATCGGCATCGCTTCGAGCGGCTTGCACTCGAACGGCTACAGCCTGGTGCGCAGGATTGTATTCGATATTGCGGGCCACAAGGTTGACGACCACATCGAAGAACTGGGCACGACCGTCGGCCAGGCCCTGCTCACGCCCACGCGAATCTATACCCGGCCCGTGCGCCAATTGCTCACCAATTACCGGGTCAAGAGCGTGGTGCATGGCATCGCTCACATTACCGGCGGTGGGTTGCGCGAGAACTTGGAACGAATCCTACCCGAGGGGACGCAGGCGATGATCGAGCCGGGGAGTTGGGCGGTGCCGCCGGTCTTCGCCTGGCTGCAGCGGTTGGGCGAGGTCGAAGCGGACGAAATGGCGCGAGTGTTCAACATGGGCATCGGCCTGGTGTTGGTCGTGAGTCCCTACTACGCGGCCAGCATTCGTCATCAACTCTCCGACTGCGGGCTGGAGAGCTTTTTGATTGGGAAGATAGAGGAGAAATGATAAATGCTAAATGATAAGTGATAAATGGAAGGCACTCTTCATTTAGCATTTATCACTTATCATTTAGCATTTCCTCCGCCCTCCATCGGCCAGCGCAGGGAGCTTCCCCCCTGCGCGCTGCCGACTTCGGTTGCGCACCGTTCGTGCATGCCACTGGGCCCTTGGCCGGAGGCGTTTCCTGATTAAACGTGTACGACTTATGAAGTCGGACTAAGCCGACGAGGTGTCTCCGGCCTTCAGCTTTCGTACCCGGGGCTCCAGCTCGCGCCTTTTGGGCAACGAGGGGAGTTTTGTCGCCCGCTTACTACCGGCCTTTGGGCCTTCATGGGGCACTGGGTTACTCATCCGCAGTGTGCCGTCTGCCTGCTAGTCCCGAAGTTCCAGGTAACCCGGGTTCCGGGGAGACAAACGGTTAGGCGGTCGTCCAGGCAGCCGGGCTTAGCCCTGCAATCCGCACTCCCGATTGCGATGCGCATTCCGCAATCGAACGGACGGGAACAATGGCGGCCCCAGGCACAACCTTGCGATTGCCGATGTCATGAGCTCAAGAATGCACTCATGGCGTCGGATTAGCACCTGGAGCGGCCTCCCTGTCTGCCCTGCTACGTGGGAGTATGCCAAAGGACTGGCCTGTAGGGCTAGTAAAATTCTGCACAAAATCCAAGTGGCTAGTGGCTAGTGGCTAGTGGTCAGTGAGGCGGGCGGCAAGCGCCGGCTTGCCGGTAGGTTGGCCGGACGGAAACGGCGCCTGTCATGAGCAAAAGAATTAACCACCACGGCACGACGGACACCACGATTCAGGAAAGAAGGGAGGATAGAAATGGATCTTTGCCCATCAACTTTCCTCTTCTTTCGTGGTGTCCTTGGTGCCGTGGTGGTTCCATTTTCCCGACCGCACAAGGGCTCAGCCACGACGGCGTGCTTTTTCGAAACGTCGACAAATCCTCTGATCCGATCCGCGCAGATCCGCGGCTGGTTCGAGCGGCGCGTCAATTCTAAGGGGGCCGCGGGTCGGCGCGGAGAAACGCGGATCTGGAAGCGGCGGACTGATGGCTCGCTCGTTCCTGGAGCATGAATTCAGGTAATGTCGCTCGCAGTCAGGCGACGCACCGACTGGCGGAGGTTCGCAATCAAACTGATGTAGGACAAGCCTGCAACCAGGATTACCAAGCCCCGCATTGCATCCAAAATAATTAGTAGTGACGGGCCGTCGAGTTTTCTGGGAAACGGCCCGACGAATCCGTATCCGTACCAGATGATTAAGGCGACCAGGATGTAAACGGCTCGCCGTGCATGGCTGCGTTCGCCGATGAATATTGCCAGGCGGCGCAGGTACCACAAGAAGCAGGCCGCGGTTGCGAAAAAACACGCGCCAATCAACCGTTCTGCCCACCAAGACCTTGGCGAAGGGCCGGTCGTTCCGATCGCGACGAAACAGGCAACGGCCAGCACGATCGTGGCCATTGCAAATCGCGAGGCACGTGCCTGGGAGGGAGCAAACAGGCAGAGTGATACGCCAACGGCGAGTGCCAGCAGCGCGACCGACATCAGGGTTCCGAAAACTACGCCAAACAATTTCGCCGGCCATCCCGATTCGAACAGCAACAGAATGAAGGACAGCGGCGCGCAAGCCTCCAGCACGAGAGCCACGCAAATCAACCCCAACCCCTGGCCGACGCGTTTCAGGCGGGTGAGATCAGTGCCGACCAGGTGCGGGCCTACTTGGGGTAGAACTGGGCTGCCTGATTTCGGCATGACGTCGGCCTCTCCTGCATGGGGCGGTCCACGGCTCGATAGAGAGAACGTAGCGTCTAAATGTCTTCTCAGTGTCTCAGTGTCTCTGTGTCTCTGTGCCCCTGTGGTGACTCATCCAGGGTGATTGCGGCGAGTTATTCCCGCGGCATTGGGAATCTCGCTGTGATCCGCGTGCCAGATCCCTGCTGGCTTTGAATAAAACATTTGCCGCCGACCAGCCGCGCCCTTTCCGTCATTCCCAGCAGTCCGAAGGCCCCATTGCGAGGACTGTTGATGTCGAAGCCCCGGCCGGAATCCTGAACGTGCAGCACGATCTCGTTGCCGCTGCGGCGCAATTCGATTCTCGCCGAGTTGCTGCCGCTGTGTTTCTTGGTGTTGGTCAGGGCTTCTTGCGTAACGCGGTAGATGGCCGTTTCGAGGTTCTTCGGCAGTCGCCCGATGGATTCGTCGCATTCGAACTGAGCTTCGATGCCGAAGTCGGCGCATTGATGGGCCAGTTCTTTGATGGCGGCCACGATTCCCATGTCGTCCAAGACGATCGGACGAACGCCCTGAATGACCCGGCGGCCTTCCACGACGGCCCGGCGCAAGCCTTCGATGGCCCGATCAATCGCCTGGCAGTCGTCGGCCTGCGGCCGCGCGTGCCGGTATCCCTCGAGCAACATGAGAGCCCCGGCGGTGTCTTGCACCATGCCGTCGTGGATTTCGTAGCAGATGAGCTTCTTGTCCTGCTCCTGGGTTTCGATGACGTGCCGCAGCAATTCCCGTTCGGCTTCCAGGTCGACGGCATGTTGCTCGGCTCTTTGGCGTGCCGCCCGCTCCGACTGCGTCACCAGCACCATGATCGAGCCGAGCACAAAATAGACGATGATAATCGTCGCAAAGGCCGGGCCGTCGACGCCGAGCCGCAGATATTGGATGCAAGCGACCACGACCGCGCCGAGCGCCAGGGCAAACCAGGACGGGCCAGGGCCGGCAATACGGCCGGTGACCGCGATGGCGACCAGAATGAACGACGAGGAGACTCGATTGCCGATCAGGTGCGTCAGGCAGAGCCAAACGGCACATGCCGCCGCCAGGCTTCCGACGGCGATCAAGTAACCCCGCAGCTGTTGTCGAGGAGGTTCGGCCATCTTCAGTTCGAGCAGTCTCGGGTGAATCATTTGCCGGTAAACGGTTCAACAGCACTCTAAACCACGTCGTACATGTAAGACAAAACTTTCCTAGCGGTCCCGAGTTCGCCGTTACCTTTCCGTAGCCCAGCCATTGATGGCCGGGGCTTCATCGATCGCCTTACCGCTTGCCAGTCCCGATTCGAGCCGCCCCAGGACGGCTCGAATCGGGACTGGCAAATACGTTGAACCGCTCCAAATTCCCAGCCATAAATGGCTGGACTACGGAAAACGCGCAGCGGAAATCCTCGCGGCGCCTTTCGTTCAGCGCCCCAGCTCTTTCAAGCGTAGGTGGCGGAATTCGATGTTGGACCCGTGGTTCTGCAAGGAGAGGTAGCCGCAATCCGGGCGGCTGCTCAGTTCGGGAACCAGGGTGTGGTCAATGTCCTGCACGACCTGGCCGTTGAGCGTGGCCCGAATACGCGGCCCCCGGCATTCAATCTCCAGTGAGTTCCACACGCCTGCGGGCTGGGCGGCATTCACGCGCGGCGCGAGCTTATTGTAAAACGAACCCGTGCCCTTGATGTCGGCGGCCTCGCCAGCATCGCCCATGATCTGGAATTCGTAACCGATGTTCGAGGGGAGCGTGTTGGGCTTGAGCGTGGTGTAAGGCACGGGCGAACGCAGGCCGATGCCGCTGTTGCACTTGCCGGGCGTGCGATATTCCAGTCGTAGCACGAAGTCGCAGAGTTTTTTGTCGTACCGCAGAAAACCGCAGTTGCCCATCGAGCCGTCGGCCCGCGTGATGCCGTGGTGAACGGTCCAAGTGGAGACGTTGGGGTGCTTGGCGCGGAAAAAATCGTGCTGCTCTTCCACCCAGCCGGCCGTATCGGTAGCCAACAGCGGCGTAAATCCCTCGTCGTCAGCGGATTCGGTTGCGAAAGCCGTGGCGACCGAGGCCACGATCGATAGCGCCAGGACGGCGATTCGCCAGTTTCGATAGATCTCAGCGCTCACTTTGCGACTCCTTCGTAGGGTGGGCATTGCCCACCTTTTGCAGCGAAAAATGGGGTTCACGGCGGGGCATGGTGGGCGGTGCCCACCCTACAAATCTGCACGCTAATTCAGCCTTCCTGCGGCGTCAGCTTCACTTGTCGCAGGTCCATCACCGCGCCGCCGGGCTTGGTACGCGGCCGAACCTCCAACACATGTCGACCGGCCTGGTCGATGGTCACACTTCCCAAATCGCAGGGCACAAACTGCTGGAAGCCGCCCGTTTCGGCTACGGTGTGTTCGATCACCTGCGGGCCGAACCGGAATTCCACCTGGCTGCCGCCGCTGTTCTTGCCGCAGCCGATCAAAGCCTCGACGCGGAACTTGCCCGGCTTTTTTACTTCGAACTCCCAGCGAGCCCAATCGTCCGCGCGGGTCCAGTAGCCCAGCGTGTTCTTGTGCGGCAGCGGCTCGTAACGCAGCATCACGCCTTGGACCTCAGCCGTGCGCGCCGGCAGCGTGATCGAGCCGTTGGCAGCCTGAGGGTTGGGAGCGTAGCTCGGATTGGGCGTCGGCATTTGTGCTTCAACCGTGCTGCGCCAAGCGGCCAGTTTGGCCGCCAGCGCGGTAACTTTCTCCGGGTATTTGTCGGCCAGATTCGTCGACTCGCGCGGGTCGTGCGCCAGATCGAACAATTCGTGACGCTGGTTTTCGTAGAACTCGATCAGCTTCCAATCGCCGTCGCGGATCGCGCCGCCAGGTCGGCCACCCTGGTTGCTATAGTGTGGGTAATGCCAATACAAGGTGCGCGGCGGAAGTTGGCCCCCGCCGGTGAGCAAGGGGGTGATGCTCGTGCCATCGACCGCCGCCGGCAACGGCACGCTGCATAACTCGAGCACGGTTGGAAACACGTCGCAGCTCCAGGCCGGCGTGGCGACGTCGCCGGGAGAAATGGCCGTTGGCCAATGGACGATCAGGGGCTCGCGCGTGCCCCCCTCGTACATCCAGCCTTTTCCTTCGCGGTACGGCGTGTTGATGGTGGCGGGCGTGTGCGGCCCTTCGATGGTGGCCAATCCGCCATTGTCGCTGGTGAAGATGATCAGCGTCCGCTCGCGCAGCCCAAGTTCGGCGAGTTTGGCCACCATGCGCCCCACGCTTTGGTCGACGCTTTCGACCATGGCGGCATAAATGGGGTTCTCTTGCCGGCCGTGCGGCGTGCCGTCCCAGGCCGGGTAGTGGGCCACGAGCTCTTCCTTGGCCATCATCGGTGTATGCGGCGCGTAATGGGCCAGGTACAAGAAGAACGGCTCGGCGCGATGGTCCGTGATGAAGCGTTCGGCTTCGGCAGTCAGCCGATCGGTGAGATACTCGCCCTTGCGGCGCATCGGCCAGCCCTGGCATATCGGGGCCCGGGCGTCCGTAGCGGGCAAAGAAGCTGGCCGGCGCGCCGTGCTGATAGCCGCCAATGTTCAGATCAAAACCTTGCCGCGTGGGTTCATAACCTTCGCCGCCCAGATGCCATTTGCCGATCAGCCCCGTGGCGTAGCCGGCCGTTTTGAGTGCTTCGGCCAATGTGACTTCTTCCAACGGCAACTCCTGGCGGATGATCGGATGGTCCAGCATCTGCGAAGGCATGTCGGCGCGACCGGGAAGCCAATCGGTGATGTGCAAACGGGCCGGATGCTTGCCGGTCATGAGCGCGGCGCGGGTGGGCGAGCACACGCAGCAAGCCGCGTAGCCTTGCGTAAAGCGCTTGCCCTCGCGGGCGAGCTTATCGAGATTCGGCGTCTTATAGAACGTGCTGCCGTAGCAGCCCAGGTCGCTGCCCCCCAGATCGTCGGCGACGATCAGCACGACATTTGGCTTTTCTGGCCGATTTGCCGCCGATGCGCCGACGACAGCGAACAAGATTGGCACCCAGGCGAACAAGGCCCAACGAAATAGCGAAGGCGCCGGTGGGCAGGTGACGCGGTCAGTTTGCGGACGGGCGAAAAATGTTGTGAAGGCATGGGATGCACGTTTGGGTTGGAGAGTGTGCGGGGGTAGGCAGGCGGTAGGTCGGAATTCAGTTCACCGTCAGCTTGCGGAACATCACCAGTCCTGTTCCTTCCTTTGCTTGTGGGTAGCAGCCGGCTTTGAAGTAGTTGAGAAATTTCCAAAACGCCAGACTGCGGTCGAACTTCTCCTCGCCGTTGAGGCTGATCTTCAGATGCTCCCCCTTTACGACCACATCGATCGTCACGGGCTCGCTGCCGAGGTTTTTCTTCAGCACGGTGGCATCGTTCTCATGGCGATCCACGCCGTTCTGAACGACAGCCACCAGGTCTCCGTTGTTGACGGCGATCCGCAGCAAAGGGGTGCGTTCCTTATTCTGCTCGGTGATGCCGTGGATTTGCATGACCGTCACCTTATCTGGTTGGAGATGGCAATCGAGGTGGAACTCGGCGGACAGAGCGTGGTCTTCGCTCGCCTTCCAGTTGGGCAAGTGCCGCAGCTCCGAACGCACGTATTTGGCGCCGGGGGTCGTCCCCTTGTCGGCTGCATCCAGCGAGAAGCACATTTGCTTGTGCTCATCCAGATAAAAGTACTTGGACGAGTAGTTCTCCAGCTTTTTGATATCCTGCGGGCCGGGGATCTGCAGCTTCCAGCCTTTCAAATCAAATGCTGTAGACGGCGGGGCATCGGCGGCCAAGGCTCGCGCAGCGCCGAGCAGCGTCAAGGCGAACGCCAAGAGTCCATGAGAATTCATCAGGGGGTCCGATTGGGCAGGCGAATCCGAAGAGGGAAATACTTGAAGCCGCGCAGGGGGGGCACCAGCAAGGCTTGCCCTTCCCGCTCACAGTAAGCAGCCCAGGCAGCAAAGTAAAGCGCCAGCTCGCACAGCAGCATGTTTTCATGCATATGCGGCCAAGAAGCGGCTGGGTGAACCACCACGACACAACGAACACCACGAAAGAAAAAGAAGGGCGGGAAAAAATCCCGGCCGGGGAGAACGTAGCTGGATCTTTCGTGGTGTCTTGGTGTCGTGGTGCTCAATTTCCCCATCGTGCAACGCGCCGGTTTCAGACTTCCGCGCGCCGCCAGGAAGCGGATCATTTTCCTGATCCGATCCGCACACATTCGCGGCCGCTGAAATGCCACGGCGATCGAGGCAGCCGCGGATGAACGCGGATGCGCACGGATTTAGAAAAGGGAGATTACGGGCTGCCGACGGCCGTGATCCGCGTCGCGCCTGACGGTTTCGAGGGCCCGGCTTTTTCCAGGGCTTCCAGCACTTGCTGCTTGAAGATCAGATCGCGCAGCACGATCGGCTGAGCCGGTGATTGGCCGGATAAATGGCGAGCACGCGGAATCGAATTGCTTCCTAACGCGGCCAGTGCGACTGGTGATCTCGTCCGAAGGATCGGTCCAGTCGGCCAGCAGCGGCACCACGTCGCCAGCCGCGACGGCCTGGGCGACTTCTGGCTGATTGATGGCAAACTTCAGGTTCGTACTTGCAGGTCAGGCACCATTCGGCCGTGAAATCGACCATCACGGTCTTGCCCTGGGCGGTCAACTGCTTCAACCGCTCGGGCGAATACGGCTGCCAGGCCAACACGCTGGTGCCGGGCACGAGCACCGTGAATGCCACGAACCCGACCGCGGCCGCCAATGCTATGCCCGTCAGATAGGCCGGCACCAACTTGCGGCGCCGGCGTACAACGGCGTGCGGCCGATCCACCAGCAACCGGCCCACAGGCCGATGAGCAGGGCGAACGTCGGCACGACGTACACATCTCTTCAAGAAGGTGAAGATGAACACCACGCCCCCCAGCAGCACGAAGCCCATGGCTTGCTTGAAGGTCTCCATCCACGCGCCTGGCCTGGGCAGGAACCGCACCAACGCCGGAAAGGCGCCGATCAGCAAGTACGGAGCGGCCATTCCCAGGCCGATGCAAGCCGAACAGCAGATACGTGATGTGCGGCGGCTGCGAGAGCGTGAAGCCGAACACCGCCCCCAGGAACGGACCGCTGCAGGGCGTGGCCAGCAGCGTGGTGACGACGCCTTTGAAAAACGCGCCGGAGAAACCCTCCTGGGCTGCCAACTCGTTCGTCTTGCCGCTGCCGACGAAGCCCGGAATCGGAATCTCCCAGATGCCCAGAAAGCTGAGGCCATGATGAACACGATCGAGGCCATGACGATGTTGAACGTGGGCGATTGGAATTGCTGTCCCCAGCCCAAGTTCGTATCCGCCAGGCCGAGCGTCGCGCCGCAGGCCGCTGTGGCGAGCACCAGGAAAACGGCCATCAAGCCAGCGGAAAACCATAAGTTCAATAAGAAAGTCGAGCGACGGCTGCGATGCGATTGTTCGACGAAGGAGAGCACTTTCAGCCCGATCACCGGCAGCACGCAGGGCATCAGGTTCAAGAGCAGTCCGCCGGCCAGAGCCGAGAAGATCATCCAAGTGAGAGAGGTTGCGGCTGGCGGCGCGACGCCTGTTCCAGGCGCGGCAACGATCGTGTGCGCCGCGTCGGCCTTTGACGGCGATGCAGCGGCTGCAGTTTTGCCGCCGCCGGCGATCTTCGCCGCCTCAACATAACGGGCCGGCTCAAAGCGGACGGTTGGCACTCCGGCAACGCCGATCGGAATCTCGGCCTCGAAGCGAGCCCCAGCCGGCACATCGCAGGCGCTGGTCGTCGGGCTTTCAATGCAGGTCTGCAAGCCGACCAGTCCCTGCACTTTGTAAATGCCTGGCTTGGCGTCCTTGGGCACTTCGAGCGGAACGGTAAAACTCACGGCGTGTTCATGATGCCGGTTTGTCTGACTGGCATCCAAGATCGAAGTCACTTCTTCCGGCTTGCGATCGGCCACGGGCTTGCCCGGCACGAGCCCGCCCGACTTTTCGAAGGCGATGATCGTCGGCTTGCTCGTTTGGTGCGCGGCAATTTCGCCCGGCAGAGGGTAAACGTGATAGCCTTCGGTGGGCTCGATCGTGATCACCAGCCGTGCCTGGCCGCCCGGGGCGACTGGCTCGGACTCGATCCGGCCCGAAAGCTGGGCGTGCGCGTTGCCCGGCTTGTACGGGCCAGGCTTGGAGGGGGCCGACCATCCAGGCGGAGCAATCGCGGCGGTCGACTTGGGAAGCTCGACGCCGGGGCCCGGTTTGGCTTCGAAGGCCACGGTTTTGGGCGGCAGGCACTTGTCGGCAGCGCAGGCCTGGAAGGTGATCTTGCCGGAGATCGTGAGCGAGCCTGGGTCGACGCCCACGGCGATTTCGAGCGGAGCGTACCAGACGACCGTGCCCGTATGGGTCTCGACAACAATATTGCCAAAGGCGGGCTCGGCATGTTTATCAGGAGGCGCGACGCTTTTGAAATCGCCGGCCAGCTTGTATTGCTCGCTGGGAGCCAGCACGATTCGCGTGCGGACCGGGCCGCCAGGCGGCTGGGTTACCGAGAAGGTGTGCCAGTCGGGCGCGACCTTGGCCGTAACGAACAACTGGGCTCCGCGCTCAGGCGTGGGGACGGTGAACTCGGCCGAAATCTTGATCGGCTCTTCGGCCGCGGCGCCGTCAAGGCCGGGGAGCCCATCCAGCACCTGGCCGAACAGGGGCGAAGCGGAGCCCCACGCTACAACGACGCAAAGCGCCAGCAGACCCCAGCGTGATCGGAACATGGACATCGTGGCAAACCCTCGAGTTCTACAATCGACGACGAGAAGACGGACATCGCCAGGCCCCCCGACATATCCTCTTAGATTAGCATATCGGCAAAGCGGCGCGCAGATCGTCGCCACTGGCAATGCCAGCCGTGCGCATCCCGGGGAGCGCTGGATCAGCCGACGGGCGAACTTCGGGCCACCAGCCGAGTTAGCCGCAGAAGATGCTCGTCGACGCGTGCCAGCATCCGGGCTCGGTCAGCGAACTGCCGCCCTTCGAGATAGTGCCAACGACACCAGTTGAGCCCCGATAGCAAGACGTTGGCCCGGTCGAACGCGGCGACGAGAACCGCCTCGGTTGCCGACAGCTTCCGCACCGATTCGTAGGCGGCCAGGCCCGTGCGCCAGCCCTCGGCGTCGTCGCTCGCCAGGCTCGCCAGCAGCCGGGCGACGTCCGTAGCCACGTTATCAAATTCCAGGGCCCCGAAATCAACCAGCCCGCTGACCTCGTCGCCCGTGAACAGCACGTTCTCGTGCCAGATGTCGCGAATGCAAGGCTGCATCGGGGCACGCAGTTCGAGCGCCTGCTCCAGGCTGGGCTCGACGATCGGCCGGGCTGCGTCGAACAGGTCGCAAAGGCGAGAAGCAGAGTGAATGGGGAGTGGGGAATGGGGAATGGGGAATGAAGAGATCGCCGCCCGGAGTTGGTTGAGCCCCGTCGACACCCACCATTGCAGGCGCTCGTGCCGAATGCGAATGCCAGGCGAAGGGCCTAGCGGCGGGGCCGGGTGTTGAAAAGCTCTCGGCCGCACGATGGAATTGAGCCAAGGCTTGCATGGCGTGGACCAGCTTCGTCTCGCTCGGAGCGCGGGCATAACTCGTCTCGCCCGGCAGCCAGGGAGTCAGTTCCCAAAGATGGTCGTCGTAGTCGACAAAGCTCGCCCCAGCGGTCGTCGGTAGCGGCACTGGCAAGAGCTGAAAGCCCGCGTGAAAAACATGCTGCAAGATTCGTGTGGACCCGCGGCAACTGTACTACGGGACGGATGCTCCTGGGGCCAGCGCCGCAGGCCGAGTGGACCGCGGGACGATTGCAACCGCCAGAATAGGGCGCCGCTAAAGCCGTCGGCCGTGGCCAGAAACTTCACGCGCTGCGGTTGGCAGTCTGGGCCAAAGAAAGCCATTACGGGCCGATAGTTGGGCTCGCTGCTCAACGTTGCGCTCGCTGTTTATAAGAATCGCTACGACCGTCATCCGCGGTCGCACGCGCCATTTTGCCGGTAGCTTCCGCACAGGGAGCACGCCCTGTGGTCGACCAAAGCGGCCGGTTTGTTCGTAAATCGGGTAGGATAGGTTATATTTTACCGGCGCACGATTCTGCCCTACAATCGGGACAAATTGTCGGCCCTGCCCATTTTGAATTTTCTACGCCTCGCAATCCCTCGCGAAGAAAGTCCCATGATACTTCACTCTTGTCTGCGGCGCTCTACTTTGGCGCTGGCGTGCGTTGCGATCACGTTCATTCTGGCCCCGGCTGCGCGGGCCGAAGAGACGCACGCGGCGGCTGCAAAGTCCGCCGAGCCGAAGCCCAAGTATCCGCCGTACGCCGAATTGCTGAAGGATTTCAAACCGATCGACGGGCTGATCAAGCTACACGAGAAAGACAACCAATTATATGCGGAGTTATCGAGCGGCCAGCTAAACCACGATTTCATCGTGCTGATTTCGATCGCCCGCGGCATCGGTGAGGGGCAATTGCTGGGCGGCATGACCTGGGGGTTCGGCGACGATTGGCTCTGGCAATTCCGCAAGGTGGGCGACAATATCCAGGTGGTGCGCCGCAACGTGCGGTTCCGCGCGGCCAAGGGGAGCCCTGAAGAGCGGGCCGTTCACCTGGCCTACACCGACAGCGTGTTGTTTGCCTTGCCGATCCTGACCACTGGGCCGGGCGGCAGCGTGGTGATCGATCTGTCGCACATCTTCATGAGCGACTTGCCGCAGATTTCGCAAGTGCTGCCGGGCTTTGCCTTCTCGTCATCCAAATCAAGTTGGGCCGCCAAGAAGGCCTTTCGCGACAACGTCGAGTTGGAAGTTGCCGCCACGTACGCTTCGAGCGGTACGCAAAGCCTCGATACCGTGGCCGACAGCCGCGGCGTCTCGCTGAATATCCATTACTCAATCAGCATGCTGCCCGAGACTGGTTACACGCCGCGGCAGGCCGACGATCGGGTGGGATACTTCCTGACCGTTGTCAAGGATTTCTCCAAGAAGGGTGACGAGGACCGCTTTGTGCGGTACGTCAACCGCTGGGACTTGCAGAAGGCCGACCCCACGGCCGAGCGTTCGCCCCCCAAGAAGCCGATCGTTTTCTGGATTGAAAAGACGGTGCCGTTTGCCTATCGGGCCGCGATTCGCGACGGCATTCTGGCCTGGAACAAGGCCTTCGAAGAGGCCGGCTTCGTCAACGCCATCGAAGTCCGCCAGCAGCCCGACAACGCCGATTGGGATCCGGAAGATATCAATTACAACACCTTCCGCTGGATCACGGCCAGCGCCGGCTTTGCGATGGGGCCCAGCCGCGTCAACCCGCTGACGGGCCAGATCCTCGACGCCGACATCATCTTCGACGCCGATTTCGTCACCTATTGGAAGCAAACCTACGAGAACTTCACGCCGGCCAGCATCGCCGCCATGACCGGCGGGCCGCTCGACGTGGCCAGCTACGAGCGGGCCCTGGCATTGCTGCCCCCCACGCACCGGCAAATGCGCATGTGCCAATGCGAACTGCATACGGGCATGGCCCGCGAGTTGGCCTTCGGCTCGACCGTTCTGGCCGCGACCGCGCCGGCAACCGTCAATGCCAAGGAGCAAGAGAAGCTGCTGCTCCAGGGGCTCAAAGAAGTCACCATGCACGAGGTGGGCCATACGCTCGGTCTGCGGCACAATTTCAAAGGCAGCACGTTGTTCAGTTTGAAAGACGTGAACGATCCGGAGAAGACCAAAGACACCGGCATCGTGGCCTCGGTGATGGACTATTCCCCGCCGAATATCGTTCCCCGCGGCTCGCGTCAGGGCGATTACTACTCGACGACCGTCGGGCCGTACGACGTGTGGGCCATTCAGTACGGCTATACGCCGCAATCGGGCGGCACCGAAGGCGAACTCGCCGCGTTGAAGAAGATCGCTTCGCGGTGCGCCGAGCCGGGCTTGGACTACGCCACGGATGAAGACACCCGCGGCATCGACCCCGACCCGCTCGCGAATCGTTTCGATCTGGGAAGCGATCCGCTGGACTACGCCAAGTCGCGGACGCAGATGATTTCCGATCTGATTCCCAGCGTCATCAATAAGGTCACTAAGGACGGAGACGGATACCAGCGCTCGCGGCAGGCCTTCGGCGTGCTGCTGGGCAGTTACGGGCAGGCCGTGTTCCTGGCTTCACGCTACGTGGGCGGTATTGGGATGAATCGCGACCACAAGGGCGATCCGAAAGAGCGGTCGCCGTTCATCGTCGTTACCGCGGAAAAGCAACGCGAGGCCTTGAAGCTCCTCGAAGAGCAGGTGTTCAGCGACAAGCCGTTTGCCTTCCCGCCCGAGTTATATAACCAGTTGGCTTCGACGCACTGGGAGCACTGGGGCATGGCACTGCCGATGCGGCCCGATTACGCCGTACACGAAGTCATTGCCATGTGGCAGGATCGCGTGCTCGACCAGTTGCTCTCGCCGCTGACCTTGGAGCGGCTGCACGATTCGGAGCTACGCGTGGCCAAGGACAAGGACGCGTTCACAACCGCCGAATTGTTCTCAAGGCTCACCGGCGCGATCTTCACCGAAACGGCCAAGCTCGCTCCGGGCGAATACACCAACCGCAAGCCGGCGATCAGCTCGCTGCGCCGTAATTTGCAACGCATCTATCTGAAGCGGTTGGCCAACGTTGCTCTGGGGTACGGCGGCGCACCGGAAGATTGCCAGACCCTGGCCTACGGCGAGTTGGTCGGGCTTTGGAAGCAGATCGACAATCTCATCAAGAGTGACGCCAAGCTCGACACGTACACGCGGGCCCACCTGCTGGAGACGCACGATCGCATCCACAAGGTGCTCGACGCGCGGTTGACGTTTGCCCGGCCGTAGTGCTGGGGACTCATCGATTGTCACGCGATTATTGCGAATTGGGTGCCATGGCGGCGCAAGCGTGACCATGGCACCCGAATGTAGACGCGTGACGCTCCGCTAGTTCCAGGTGCCGAAGAACTGCGTGCTGAAGCTTGGGTTCTGCACGCTCTTCTGGTCGTAGCTGCCGTTCTGGTCGAACACGAGCACGCTGCCGATATCCAGCACGTCGATGGAATTCGTCGGAGTGCTCAAATAGCCGCTGTCGGCCGAGGCAAAGAAGCTGTTGTCGCCGGCAGAATCGTACAGGTACGCAGTATCGGTGCTGCCCGAGGCACCGACGGCCAGCACCGACGTGAAGCCGTTCGCCACGTTCGAGTAGCCGGTGCCGCTCATGGAACTGTAGGCCTGAGTGCCGACAAACGTGTTCGTCGTGCCGGCCTGGTCGTAGAGGTAGGCCGTGTTGCTGCCGCCTTCGGCGTAGCCGGCGACATTCTGGAAGCCCATTACCGAGTTCCAGAAGGTGGCGCCCGACAGCGTGCTGCCGGTCATGAATGTGCCTGAAGGCGTGCTATAGAAGATGTCGCCGCCAATGTTGGAACCGAACAGTTCTGCGCTATCGGTGCCGTCGCCCGCGCTCACGGCCAGCACGTCGCTGAAATTGTTGGCTGCCAGCGCCACGCTGCCCGTCGTCAGCATGGCCGACGTGGGATAGAGGTAGACCGAGGCGTGCGAGACCGAGTAGACGTAGGCAGTGTCCGAGGCGCCCGCGGCGCTGGTGGCCGTGACGTTCCCGACGCCGAACACCTGGTTGTTGAAGCCGGTGCCGGAGAAGATCGTAAAGGCCGTGGTCATGCCCAGGCTATTGCTGCCCGACGCGTCGTTCATTTGGGCCGTGTCGGCGCTGGTGCCGTAGAAGCACTGATTCACCGCGCCGCTGGTGGTGATCTGAATGCTCGAGTTGGTGAGCGTCAGGCTTCCCGGATTGAGCGTCACGGTGTCGGTATTGTAATTGTCGACGATGACGACGCCGTCGCTTCCCTGCGCCGCCAATGTAGACCACGCTGTTCACCTGGCCGCTTCCCGTGCCGATGGTGTAGGTCTGTTCGGTGTTGTCGAGGATGGCGTAGAACTGCGTGGTGTTCTTGAAATCCAGGAACAGGCTGTCGCTGCCGGAAGTGCCGTGGATGTACAAGGTGTTGTTTTCAAGGTCGAACGTGGGCCCCACCCGCACGATGCGCAAAATCCGGCATTCTTGTTCGAATCTTCCGCCGTTCCGAAGGCCATGATGCGATCGTTGCCGTCGATCAGTACGGAGCTGCCCTGCGTGTAGGTGCTGCCGATCCCCGGCTGCAGCGTCACCATGCCGGTGCCGTTGAAGCCCGTGTCGAGGCCGCCGTTGGTGTTGTATCGCGCGAACGCGAAATCGGTGTTGGTGCCATCGTAAACGGTGCCGAAAGCCACGATCCGATTCTGCTGGTCAACGGTGATTCCATTGACCGCATTTATCGGCGCCCATCACGGTGTACTCGTACCCGATGCCGTTGAAGCTCGTGTCCAGCGTGCCGTTGGTGTTGTAGCGGCCGACGACGAAATGCTGGCCGCCGCTCACTTCCGACGCACCGCCGAAGACGATCTCGCCGTTGGACTGCAAGGCGATGGCATCGATCACGTCGTTGCCGGTCAGGTCGGCGGTGACGATTCCCGTGCTGGCGAACGTCGTATCGAGGGTGCCCGAGGTCGTGTAGCGAACCAGGGCCAGTTCGGGGCTGGAACTGCTGCTGGTGCTGTCGTCGGTCCAGCCGCCGGCCACGATATCGCCGTTCGACTGCAAGGCCATGCTCGTGGCATGATTGGCGCCGGTGCCCACCTGCGTGAGCACGATCCCCGTCGTGCCGAAGGTGGTATCGAGCGAACCGTCGGTATTGTAGCGGGCCACGGCGAACTCTTCGTTCGACGGGCCGGTGCCGTAGCCGGCCACGACAATATCGCCGTTCGGCTGAATGGCGATGCCAGAGATTTCGGCCGTGCCGCCGATCTGAGTTTCGACGTAGCCGTTGCCGTTGCCGAAGGTGCTGTCCAAAACGCCGGTGGAAGTGAACCTGGCCACCAGGAATTCCTGGATGCCGCTGACCACGGCGTAACCGCCCACGACGATATCGCCGTTCGATTGCAGGGCCACGCTGTTCGCGACGTCGTCGCCGCCGCTGACGTTCAACAGCGTCGTGCCGTTGGCGTTGCTCGTGCCGGCCGTTTCGCCGGTTCCGAAGGTGGTGTCCAGCGAGCCGTCGCTGTTGTAGCGCGCCAGGGCGATGTCCAGTAAGCCCGACGTGCTGTCGGTGGCTTCGCCGACGGTCACGACCTGGCCGTTGGGCTGCATGACCGAGGCCAGGATCTCATCATCGCTCGATGAGGGAATACTCGTCAGCACCACGCCGGACGTGCCGAAGCTCGTATCCAGCGCCGCCGCCGTCAACAAGGCCCGGTCTTCGAGTCGTTCGAAACTCAACCGCCGGCCCTGTCGGCGCTGCGATTTGGTCCGGGGCTCAACTGCCGTATTCTTCGAACCGCCAAAGTGCCACCAGCCTGCCGTCGATTTGCCTAGCATCCTGCAAACTCCTTTTCGGCCTTCCATCCCCCCGCAAGAGATTTCCCGGCCCTGAACGCGGGGCGAATAAATACGGCATTCCTATCGCGCCTACTAGAGCAAATCTTTCAAAAATGGCGGGCCATCCGGTTGGCGGCAGGGCCAGCACCGCCACCGCGCAACACCAGCGATGCCGGCTACGCATGCAGCGATTCGGGCCGTATAATCGGGGCCATGTCCGACGAACCCTTAAACAGCCCCGAAGCGACGGCCGCCTCGGACGACGCGACGCAGCAACCGGCCAAGAGTCCCCGGGCCGCGCCGCCACGCAGCTTCGGCAACCTGCCGGCGCCCGAAAACCGCGAGCACGGCAAAGCTGCCGGCATCGAACGTGACGAGCACTGGCAAGTTGCCGCCGATCAACAGCCGGTCGTCGTGACCTGCATCGACTATTCGCCCAGCCAGGTGCAGGTTCAGAACGTTACCGCCGATCTGCCGACATTTCTCGCGCACCATCGGCCGCCTTGGAGTGTCGTGCGGTGGATCAATATCGACGGCGTCGGCAACCCCACGGTCGTGCAAGCCTTCGCGGAAAAATACGATCTCCACCCCCTGGCCATTGAAGACGTCGTTCGCGTCCCGCAACGGCCGAAGGTCGAAGACTATCCGGGCTGCGAGGAGCACCAACCCCGGTTGTTCGTCATCGCCCGCATGCTCCGGCTGACCGACGGGCGGTTGTCGAGCGAGCAGATCAGCATGTTCGTCGGGCGGAGCACGCTGCTGACCTTCCAGGAAACGCCGGGCGACGTCTGGGATCCGATCCGGCAACGGATCAACACCGCGGGCTCGCGCGTGCGGGTCAACGACACCAGCTTCCTGCTCTACACGCTGCTCGACGCCGTGGTTGACCAGTTCTTCCCCATTCTGGAGCACTTCTCCGACCGCTTGGAAGACCTCGAAGAGCAGGTGCTCCTCGAGCCTTCGCACGACACGATCGAGCAGGTACACACCATCAAGCGCGAGTTGCTGCTGCTGCGGCGCGCGGCCTGGCCCATGCGCGACGCCATCCACATGCTGCAGCGCGAGCCGCACGAATGCCTGTCCGACAACACGCGCACTTATCTCCGCGACGTCTACGACCATACGATCCAGATCATCGACCTGGTAGAAACCTACCGCGAGTTCAGCGCCAGCCTGACGGAAACCTACATGTCGAGCATCTCGCAGCGGATGAACGAGATCATGAAGGTGCTCACGATCATGGGCACGATCTTCATTCCGCTCACGTTCCTGGCCGGCGTCTACGGCATGAACATGAAGATCCCCGAAGCCCAGTATTCCTGGATGTATCCGGCGTTCTGGGTGATCTGCATTGCCACGGCCGTGGGCATGATCGCCTGGTTCAAACGCCGGGGATGGATGTAGGGGGGAATGCTAAATGATAAGTGCTAAATGCTAAATAGAAGAGGCCTTCCATTTATCACTTATCATTTATCATTTCTCGCTCACCACGCCAACAGCACGGCCAGGATGCCTGACAGAAAGACGCCGTCGAAGGTGCCCGCGCCGCCGATCGAGGCCACCGAGGCCTCGAGCGTCGGCAGGATGTGCAGGTTCAGGATGTCGGCGCCGATCAGTGTGCCCATCGATCCGGCGACATAGGCCAGCGGCGCCGTTGATTGCCGCGACAAGATCACGGCCACCAGTGCGGCTACGGCCGGCGGAATGAGCGTCGGCACGGCGATGCCCACGCCGCGAACCGGTTCGGCGATCTGTGGACCACCAGCGTCACCACGGTCACGGCCACGGCCCCGCGCAGCCACAGCCGATTCCTGGCCAGCAGATAGATCGAGACGATCGTTGGGATCACCGCCCCGCCGACGTTCACGGCCAGCACCATCTGCGGCGCATCCTCGATCACCGGCACTTCGTAACGGACGCCGAACCACGACACGATTTCGGTCCGCGGCCGGCTCTCGCCCGGCAACTCGGCGATGGGAATGTTGATATAGCTCCCCACCAGGCTGGCCAGCAGCAGGGCAAAGACATACCGCCGCTCGATCCCCATTTTCGAGTACGTGTAATTGAACACGCCGACTTCCACCAGCGCTACCGCCGCCCCGAACAACAGCGCCAGGATCGCGAAGAACAGCGGTCCCAGCGGCAGGAAGTGGAAACTCGAAGGGTGCATGGACGGCGGCTCGCGGGAAGATTCAAAGAGGTCGAAACCGAGCCCCGATTGTCGACCGCCGCGCGGGGCAGCGTCAAGCGGCCAGCCGGGGAAGAAGACGAAGAATAGGGGCCGGAAATGAACGCGAATACACGCGAATGGGAACGATTCGGCGCGCAGGGCGCGAGCCGCTTCATTTCCATGGATTCCCGTTCATTTCCGGCCAACTCTCAGCTGCGGGCCATCGCCCGCCGCCGCACGGCCGATCAGTTTTGTAAGTTGAGAAACATGAGCCCAACGCGCCGCGAGGGAGTGTGATCTGCAACTCCCGCAGAATCCCTCGCTGGCATGCGGGCTCGTGTTTGCAAGCGGCGGCCGAAGTCTTCCTAGCTTCAATCACTGATCGGCCGTGCCCGCCGCCAGCTTTGCATTGACAGCCAACCGGCTGCGGCGTATCGTTTAGTGGTTCCGTTTTTCGTGTGAAAACCGTCCGATGTCCGTCGCGAACTATCCGCAGCACCGCTCGCCCCAGACCGGCTTTCCGGCCTGCGCTGCTCGTAGCGTCTGCGATCATCGCGATTACCGAGGCCGATCTTCGGCCTTGACGGGCACCGACCGGACGAACCGATCCATCGTTAGCCCCGCAGGCCCTCCGGCCACGGGGTTTTTTTGTTGACTCTCCTGGTACATTGACCCGCTTAGCAAGCCGAGGACTCCCATGCGTCGCATCCAGATCTACGACACCACGCTCCGCGACGGCAGCCAGGGCGAAGGCGTCAGCTTCTCGCTGCAGGACAAGCTCCTGGTGGCCCAGCGGCTCGACGAATTGGGCTTCGACTTCATCGAAGGGGGCTATCCGCTCTCGAACGACAAGGACGCCCAGTTCTTCCAGCGCGTCGCAGCAGGCGCCGCTGACGGCACGCCCAGGTCTGCGCCTTCGGCATGACCCGCCGCAAAGACACGCCGCCCGCAGCTCGATCCCGGCATGAAGGCCCTGCTCGAATCGGGGGCCGGCGTCGATCACGATCGTCGGCAAGACCTCGGACTTCCATGTCACGGAAGTCCTGCGCGTGTCGCTGGAAGAAAACCTGGCCATGATCGCCGACACTGTGGGCTATTTCCGCCAGCAAGGCCGCCGCGTGATCTACGACGCCGAACATTTCTTCGACGGCTGCAAAGCCAATCGGGTACGCCATCAAGACCGTGCAGGCCGCGGCCCAGGCCGGCGCCGAGATCATCGTGCTGTGCGACACCAACGGCGGCAGCATGCCGGACGAAATCGCCGCATTGGACCCGCACGGTCATTGGTGAGTTGCCGGTGCCGGTCGGCATCCATTGCCACAACGATTGCGAGCTGGCCGTGGCCAATTCGCTGGCCGCGTCGAGGCCGGCGCCGTCCAGGTGCAGGGCACGATCAACGGCCTGGGCGAACGCTGCGGCAATGCCGACCTGATCACGGTCGTCGCCAACCTGGCGCTGAAGAAGCAGGGCTACGAAGTGCTGCGGCCCGGCAGCGTCGAGCGTTTGACCGAGCTGTCGCGCTATATCTATGAGCTGGCCAACCTGAACCATCGCAACAACCAGCCGTTCGTCGGCGCCAGCGCCTTCGCCCACAAGGGCGGCATGCACGTCCACGCCATCAACCGCACCGCCAGCCAGCTACGAGCACATCGCTCCCGAACGGATCGGCAACGCCCGCCGGGTGCTGGTCAGCGAGCTGTCGGGCCGGTCGAACATCGTGGCCCTGACGACCAAGCACAACCTGCAGCACGACCGCGAGCTGATGGACCGGATCCTGGCCCGCGTCGTGGCGCTGGAGAACGAAGGCTATCAATTCGAGGCGGCCGAAGGCTCGTTCGAGCTGCTGGTGAAGAAGTGCGCCGGCCTATTCCAGCCCCATTTCGAGCGGCTGAACTACCACGTCAACGTCGAGGCCGATTTCCAGGGCACGCTGACCACCGAAGCCACGGTCAAGCTGCGCGTGGGCGGCGAGGTGCGGCACGAGGTGGCCGAAGGGGACGGCCCGGTCAACGCCCTGGATGCGGCGCTTGCGAAAAGCCCTGGCCCACGCCTTCCCGAACCTCGCCAAGATGCACCTTGTCGATTATAAAGTCCGCGTGATCAACTCCGAGGCCGCCACGGCCGCCGGCGTGCGCGTGGTCATCGAAAGCCGCGACGACGACGAAGTCTGGGGCACGATCGGCGTCAGCGAGAATGTGATCGAGGCAAGTTGGATCGCCTTGATTGATAGCATCGAGTACAAGCTATGCAAAGACGAAGCAGAACGGAAATGCTAAATGATAAGTGATAAATGATAAATTCCGAACCGCGGTCAAACGTCTGTCCCGTAACATTTCGCACTTATCGATTTCAGCATTTATCATTTCCTTGCCAGACTGCGCCAATGACCACCTCCCCACTCCCCGATCTTCCCAAACAATACCACCACGCCGAGCCGGAACGCCGCTGGTACCAGTTCTGGCTGGAGCGGGGCTATTTCCATAGCGAGCCCGATCCGCAGCGCAAGCCCTATACGATCGTCATCCCGCCCCCCAACGTCACCGGCGCCCTGCACCTGGGGCACGCGCTCAACAACTCGCTGCAAGACATTCTGATTCGCTGGAAGCGGATGCAGGGCTTCAACGCCCTGTGGATGCCCGGCACCGACCATGCCGGCATCGCCACCCAGGCGGTCGTCGAACGCCGGCTTGCTCACGGAAGAAAAAAAGACCCGCCACGACCTGGGGCGCGAACAGCTCGTCGAACGCATCTGGGCCTGGAAACAGGAATACGAGCAGCGCATTCTCGGCCAGTTGAAGCGGATGGGCTGCAGTTGCGACTGGCAGCGCACGCGCTTCACGCTCGATGACACGTGCGCCCGGGCCGTCCGCCATACGTTCTATCGCTTCTTCGCCGAAGGACTGATCTACCGCGGCAAGCGGCTGGTGAATTGGGACACGCAATTGCAAACGGCCGTCAGCGACGACGAAGTCTTTCACGAGACCATCGCCGGCAACTTCTGGCATCTGAAATATCCGGTCGTCAACCCGCTGCCGGGCGAGCCCACGCATGTGACGATCGCCACCACGCGTCCGGAAACGATGCTGGGCGATATGGCCGTGGCCGTCCATCCCGACCCGGCGCACGGCGCTGGCCAATGCCGAGGCCGAGTTGCGGCAGCGTCTGGCCGCAGCGCCCGAGAAGCAGCAAGCCGAACTCCAAAAGCAAATCGACGACCTGGTCGAGCGGCGCGCGCACGATGCTGCCGCTGCTGGAGCAGCTTGGTCAAGATGGCCCGCGACGGCCGCAAGGTGCTGTTGCCGCTGGTGGATATCGAGATTCCGCTGGTGGCCGACGTGTGGGCCAAGCCCGAGTTGGGCACGGGCTGCGTCAAGATCACGCCGGCCCACGACCCGAACGACTACGAGGTCGCCCTGCGCCAGTCGCTGGCCATGAAGAACATCATGAACCCCGATGGCACGCTCAACGACCAGGTGCCGGCCCCATATCGCGGGCTGTTGATGCTCAAAGCGCGCGCGCAGGTCGTGGCCGATCTGGAAGCGGCCGGCTTGCTCGAACGGGTCGAGGAACGCGAGATCGAGCAGGCCCATTCCGACCGCTCGAAGACGCCGATCGAGCCTTATCTGGCCGATCAGTGGTTCGTGAAGATGGACGAACTGGCCCAATCGGCGATGGACGCCGTGACCGACGAACGCGTCAAGATTTTCCCGTCGCGCTACGCCCGCGGCTATTTGGATTGGCTGGGCGAAAAACGCGACTGGCCTGTGAGCCGGCAACTCTGGTGGGGCCATCGCATTCCGATCTGGTACGCGCGGACCTGCAAGGAAGCCGATCTGAAAAAAGCCTTCGCCGGGCGAGACGACGTTACCTGGCGCTACGACGATCAGCTTCGGCAATTCCTGATCTGTGCCTTGGAAAAAGACCTGCCCGACGATGCCATTCCGGGCCACACGATCACGCAAGACCCCGACGTGCTCGACACCTGGTTCAGCTCGGCCTTGTGGCCGCATTCGACGCTGGGCTGGCCCGAGGCTACGCCGGAAGTCGCCTACTACTATCCGACCAGCGCGCTGGTCACCAGCCGCGACATCATCACGCTGTGGGTTGCCCGGATGGTGCTGATGGGGCTGCACAACTTGGGCGACGTGCCTTTCCGCGAAGTATTCATCCATCCCAAGATTCTCGACAGCTTTGGCGAAGGAATGTCGAAATCGAAGGGGAACGGCGTCGACCCGATCGACGTGATGGACAAGTTCGGCGCCGATGCGCTGCGTTTCGGCCTGGCCTACCTGACGACCGAAACGCAAGACGTTCGCATGCCGGTCGACTTCGAGTGTCCGCATTGCAGCAACGCTGGTCGAGCAGACCAAGAAAAACCGCGTCCTGCCGCGAGTTCCCTGCAAGCAATGCGGCAAAGAATTTTCCACGCAATGGGCCAGCAAGCCGGAAGACGTGGCCCTGCCTCGCGGCGCGGTGGTGAGCGAGCGCTTCGAACTGGCCCGCAACTTTTGCAACAAGCTGTGGAACGCGGCCCGCTTCACGCTCATGAACCTGGAAGGCTACACGCCGGCTCCGATTCTCGACTCTCAACTGGCGGTCGAAGACCGCTGGATTCTGAGCCGGCTGTCGACCGTCACGGCTGAAATGACCACGGCTTTGGAGCAGTATCCGCTTCGCCGACGCCATGCGATTTGCCTACGAATTTGCCTGGGATGAGTTTTGCAGCTTTTACGTGGAGATGGTCAAGAGCCGGCTGGCATCGGCCGACGACCGTGCCGGCTGGCACAGCGCGTGCTGGCCCACACGCTCGACACGCTGCTGCGGCTGTTGCACCCGGCGATTCCGTTCATTACCGAAGAGATCTGGCAACTGCTGGGCCAGGCGGCTCCGAGGCGCGGGCTGGCCGCTCCGGCCGTGGCGAGCGAGAGCATCATGATCGCCCATTGGCCGACAGCCGACGCCGCGCGGCAGGACCGGCAGATCGAAGCCCGCTTTGCCCGTTTCCAGGAAGTGCTGAAGGGCTTGCGCGAGATTCGCAGCCGGCAGAACATTCCGCCCAAGACGTCGATCGAGTTTTCAGTGCGCTGCGACGCCGCGACGGTTGAGCTGTTGCAGCCGATGGCGGTATATTTCGAGTCGATGGCCGGAGCCCAGGCCACGGCTTGGGGGCCGAACGTCGAGCCGCCGGCCACGTGCGCTCAAATGGCCGTCAGCGGCGCGCGAGATTTACGTTGACCTGACCGGGTTGATCGACGTGGGAGCGGAAATCACTCGCAACGAGAAGGAACGCGAGAAGCTTTCGGCCTGGATCCAGGCCAAGGAAGCCAAGCTCGCCAACGCGAACTTCGTGCAGCGTGCTCCGGCCGACGTGGTCGAGAAGGAGCGTCAATCACTGGTTGAAGCCCGCGAACGGCTGGCCTCGATCGAAGCGACGTTGGTCGAGTTGAAGAAAAAGGCTTAGGGCTTCGGCTGCTCAGGCCTGCGGCCATTCACTAGCCCGACGCGCCAGCGAGGGAGTGCAGCGTTCGACTCCCTCGCTCGCGCGTTCGGGCTGGTGTTTGTAACCAAACTTTAATGTGCCATCGCCGGCTGCTTGCCGTTGGCGGCGACGGCGATCGCGGGGCTGACTAGGCCCAACTTCTCGCGGATTTCGGCCTGGATCTTATCGGTGGGCCGATCTCCGTCGACATTCACCACCATCTCCTTGCTACGGAAGAGTTCGAGAATCGGCGCGGTCTTGGTGTGATAGTCCCGCAGACGCGACTTGACCGCTTCCGGCGTGTCGTCCGAACGTCCCACGAGTGCGCCGCCGCAGACGTCGCAGGTGTCGGCCGAAGCCGGCCGGTGGAAGATCAGGTTGTAGTCGAGGCCGCATTTGCTGCACAGCCGCCGGTTCATCACCCGTTCCAGCACCACCTCGTCGGCCACGTCGATCTGAATGACCGCGTTGATGTCGTAGCTTTCCAGGAAGAACTCCGCTTGCCGGCGATTGCGCGGAAAGCCATCGAGGATGAAGCCGAAGTTCCAATCGTGCTGCTCCATGCGGCCGCGCACGATCTCTTCGACAATGTCATCGGGCACCAATTCGCCGGCCGACGTCAAACGGCTGATCCGCGCGGCCAGCTTGGTATGGCTTTGAATGTGCCAGCGGAAGATGTCGCCGACGCTGATGTGAACCAGGTCGAACGACTTGGCCAGCAGCTTGGCCTGCGTGCCTTTGCCGCAGCCCTGCACGCCCATGATGATGTATTTGCGCATACGGATCCTGGTTTGATGTCGGTCTTGTGATCGGGCGAACGACGAACCGCAGCGCTGCCCCCGGGCGGGGGCAGCGCTGCCGCTATCGATGATTTTACCACACCTCGGGCACGAACGTTTGTCCTTCCAGCGGCGGACGCACGTAGTCGATCGCCGGCGGACGAGGCGGCAACTCCGGCGGAGTCGGCGTCAGATCCTGGTAGGGAATTTTCGTCAGGAAGTGTCGGATGCAGTTCAAACGCGGCACGCTTCTTGTTGTCGGCCTTGACGACGTACCACGGCGACTGCTTGGTGTCGGTATGCGAGAACATGGTGTCCTTGGCCATGGAATATTCCATCCACTTGGCGCGCGATTCGACGTCCATCGGGCTGAGCTTCCAACTCCGCGTCGGATCGTTCATGCGGCCTTGAAAACGCTCCTCTTGCACCGCGTCGCTGACGGAGAACCAGTATTTGATCAGGATCGTGCCCGAGCGGATCAGCATCTGCTCGAACTCGGGGCAACTGCGCATGAACTCCTGGTATTCCATGTCGGTGCAGAATCCCATCACGTGTTCCACGCCGGCGCGGTTGTACCAACTGCGATCGAACAGCACGATCTCCCCTGCGGAGGGCAGATGGGCGACGTAGCGCTGGAAATACCAGCTCGTCTTTTCACGTTCGGTGGGGGTGCCCAGGGCCACGACCCGGCAAATGCGTGGATTCATGGTCTCGGTAATTCGCTTGATGACGCCCCCCTTGCCGGCGGCGTCGCGACCTTCGAAGATCAACACGACCTTCAATTTTTCGTGCTTGACCCATTCCTGCAGTTTGACCAGTTCGATTTGCAGCCGGGCCAGCTCTTTCTCGTACACCTCGTTCTTGATCTTGCGCACCTCGGCCTTGATATTGCCGTGATGGTGAAGTTCGTCGTGGTGACCGTTCGCATATCCGTTGCCATTGCCGTTGGCCGGCGCCTCTTCGAGCCGGAGTTTCTTCTTTTTCTTCTTTTTCTTTTCTTCGATTTCCACAGGGCGGTCTCCTTTTGCGTTGTCAGGGGCGAACGGAATCTTTTCGCGTCGCAGGCCGCCGGATGAAAATGCGACAGCGTGACTGCCCCCAATTGCAAATTGCATGCCTTACTGCTGGCACTCCCGTAGTTGCAACCCAGGAAGGCCCAAAAAGCCGGCAATTCTTGCAATCGTCTTCCTATGTCCAGCCTCCGCTCAGACGTTCAGGCGGCGCGCGAGTGCCTGTTACTGAGGCGATCAATGCCAGGAGTCCTGCATGTCACGAGTCTGCGTCAATAGGTCAACCTTTGCCGATGAGAGCCAGAAACGCGCCGTTCACGACCGAGCCGGGGCCGGGGTTTCCGGTTCCCTGCAGATTTTTACGACTTTGTTCCTGTGGCTCGGACCGGGAGCGAAAGCCCGTTACAGCAGGCCTTTTTTCGCCCCGTCGCCGGTTGCCGGCTTTTCTCCCCCCGGGCTAGCTCCCAACAGACCACTAGCCGCTTATGCAAACGGCGATTTATAATCAACGCTTTGAATCGCGCTGCCCAAGCCAGGGGTTGGTCATGCCCGTCCAAATGGAATTGTCCCGGATCATCATCAGCGAAATCAACGATCAGCAGGTGATCTACCTGAAGGAAGTCGACGGAAAGCGTTCGTTTCCGATTCTGATCGGGATTTTCGAAGCCACGAGCATTGATCGCCGCGTGAAGGGCTATCCCTCGCCGCGGCCCTTAACGCACGACTTGCTGGTGGGCGTGGCCGAGAACCTGGGGGGCGAGTTCCAGAGCGTGGTCATCAGCGAGTTGAAGGACCACACCTACTACGCCCGGCTGCGGATCAAGCAGAACGGCGAGATGATCGAAGTCGACGCCCGGCCGTCGGACGCCATCGCCGTGGCCGTGACCTGCGACCCTCCGCTGCCGATCTACGTGGCCGAAGAAGTGCTCAACGACGTGCTCGGCGAGCAATAGCGCCGGGAAAAACTCGAATGACGAAATTCGAAATTCGAATGAAGTCGGAATGACGAAATTCGAGCATTGGAATTTACTTCGAATTTCGCGTTTGGTGATTCGAATTTCATTCCACATTCGCCATTCCCCAATTGATTCCTTCCGATTCCACCCAGCGTTTTTCGGATCGCGTCGCCGACTACGTCCGCTATCGGCCGAACTATCCGCGGAAGTTCTCGCCACGCTCCAAGCCGAAACTGGGCTGTCGACTGACTCGCGCATCGCCGACCTAGGCTCGGGCACGGGCATTTCAGCCGAATTGTTCCTGTCACACGGCAACGTCGTGTACGCCGTCGAGCCCAATCGCGAGATGCGGGCCGCAGCGGAAGCGGCGCTGGCGAAATACCCACAGTTTCACAGCGTGGTTGGCGCCGCCGAAGCGACCAGCCTGCCGGACCACAGCGTCGACTACGTCGTGGCGGCTCAAGCCTTCCATTGGTTCGACGCAGAAGCCACGCGGCGAGAATCGCAGCGGATTCTGCGTCCGCAGGGCTGGGTCGTGCTCGTCTGGAACACGCGGCGCGTCGACACGACGCCCTTCCTGCGAGCGTACGAAATGCTGTTACAAAAGTTCGCCACTGATTACCAGCAAGTCGACCATCGCAACATCGACCAGGCTCGATTGCAGGCCTTTTACGGCTCCGGCCGATTCAAGCGGCGCGTGTTGGAAAACGAGCAAGTTTTCGATCTGGCCGGATTGCGCGGGCGGCTTTGCTCGTCGAGCTACACTCCGCCGCCGGGCGATCCACGCTACGGACCGATGATCGTCGCTTTGGAACGAATCTTCCACGAACATCAGGAAAATGGCCGCGTGCGGTTCGAGTACGACACCGAACTATATTTCGGCCACGTCGGCTGACGGCGCGCACCGACACGGCCGTCCGTGCGAATCGACGGGGGTTACTTCTCCGCCTTCGGAGGCCCAGCAAACTCGACGATACTGGCTCGATTGACCCGCAGCAGCATGGCGGCCTGTGTCTTCGGGCCTGAGGGCATCGCGATCATCCGCGTGGCGCCCAGCTTCATCTTCGCGGTGGTCTTGAGCGACCGCGTGGAAATGATCGGCTTGCCGACGTCCAGATTCAACCCTTCGAGCGGCTCGCGTCCATCGAGTGCCGTGATCTGGATTTCTAATGGAGACAATTCGACGAATGCGTCGTCTCCTTCGATGGGTTGCACCGCCACGATCACCTTCATCCCCAGTTCTTGAACCACGGTAGATTTGGCCTGGTACTTACCGTCTCCCAACGGCTCCAGATAAGGCAGGCCGGAAAACGTCTGCATCTGCATTGTGACCGACTGTTTGGCGAAAGAACGTAATTTCGGCACAACGACCGTCGTGACGTCCAGGGCATCCAAACCGCGGGCCGCCCATAATTCATCATCCCCGGAATCCTTAGCTGTTTCTGCTTGATATGCGTGCATCATTGGAGGGTTTGCCAGAGGGCCCAGCGCGTCAGGCATGGCCGATGGTGGAAAGGGCAGCGCATTGGAATCCGCCCGATCTCGCGCGGCGCCGGCGGCCGTTGTCTTCTCCGCGGAGCGATGTGCCGACTTTCGCAGCAACTCGACGGCTGAGCCGCCCATGGCCACGTTGCCCCAAGCTGAGTCGTTTGAAAAAAGCCCCTTTCCCTCCAGAATCTTGACCTCGATTATGTATTCGACTCGATCGTCCGCGGCCGGATCGGCTTCTTTGGCACCCGGAACGGACGACCCTTGTGGGATGGCCGCCGGAGCCACCTTGGGGGCCACGGGCGAATTCGCTTCTTGCCCAACTGCCACGCCAACCAGCAAAACGACCGGCCCCAAGGCGAACCATATACGGAACATGGCAAATACCCTTGGTCAGTGGGTTGTAGAAATTTCGATCGTCATGGGCCCGCGCCCGAACATCCCTTCACGCACGGCGGGGTGCGCCAGGAAACCGGCAAGCTGATCCTCGTTGAGCGGAATGTTCGTTACTTGGGTGGCAACGGGAGCCACTTGCAGCGGCAAATTCGCCGCCGGCGCCGCCGCAATCACCGCTGCTTGCGCAGGCGATACGGCAACACTTTGCCGGCCGAGAAAGAAACTGAGTACTCCGATGCAAGCCGCCGTGGCGATCCATGCCCCGGTGCTTTTCCACCGCGCAACCGGCAGGCGAACCGGCTGGCGAGCCAGCAGGTCGTCAATGCGTTGGTCCAGTTTTTCGCCCGGCTCGGGCCGGGGCAGCGCGGCAATCAGCCGTTCGAGTTCATTCATGGCGAACCTTGATTTCCTGGCCAAGTTTGTCCAAAGCCCGATAGTAGCGAGCGGTCACCGTGGGCAGCGGCTCATTCAGCATCTGGGCGATCTCTTGAAACGTCAGCCCCGCGTGCAGATGGAGTTCGATTACCTCGCGGCTTTCGACGGCCAGCCGCTCGAGAGCATCGGCCACGAGCCCCGACAGTTCCGCCGACGACGAGTCCGGGGCGGCACCCGCCGCATCCCAATCGCTGGCCAAGGGCTGTTCGCGCTGCCGCGAACGTGTCTTGGCCAGGTCGATGGCCGCGTTGCGAACTGACCGGAACACGTACAGCTTCGGATCTGCCGGCAACTTGGGTAACCGAATCAGCCGAGCAAATGCCGAATGCACCGCGTCTTCTGCCAGATCGGATCGGCGCAACACGGCCCAGGCAGTCGCGAACAGTTCGCGCCGGAACTGTTCGTAGATTGCGCCAAGCCATGCTGAGCGGGGCATCTCAAATTCCCATGGTTCCGGCAGCGGTCAATCCTGCCGCTAAAGATACCACGCCGCTGGGATCGAGATTTATGCACCTGCGAGCAAAAATGCAAAGATTTGCTCGCTGCAAGACACGCGTCGGCAATCGACGCGGCGAAATTCTCTCTGCTGACCGCTGCATACCGACTACTGACTACTACTTCTGCGCGTCAGCGAACGCCTTTTGCAAGCAGGCGAGCCCCGCGGGGCCCTTGTCGCCGTCGATGACCACGTTCACGCGCACTTCGCTGGTGTTGATCATCTCGACGTTGATGCCGGCCTCGGCCAGGGAGCGGAACATGCGGATGGCCACGCCCGTGTGGCTGCGCATGCCGATTCCAGAAACCGACAGCTTCGCCACCCGCGGCGCACTGGTCACCGGTCCGCAACCCAGGCTTTTCGCAATCGAGCGTGCCACCTCGGCGGCCTTGCTCAACTCCGAGCGGGGAACCGTGAAGCTCATGTTGGCCCGGCCTTCACGGCCGAAGCTCTGCACGATCATGTCGACGAAGATTCCGCCCGCAGCGATCCGTTCGAACACCTGCGCCGCGAGGCCCGGTGAGTCGGGCACGTCGCTGATCGTAACGCGGGCCTGAGTGTCGTCCAGGGCCGTGTCGTCGATCGTCAGGTCTTCCATTCCCTGCAATCGGGCCACGACGGCCACGGCGTCTTTGGCTCGCTGCTGCGACGCCTGATCGGTGACCGGCGGTTGCGGACTTTGTTCGATGGCGGTCGCCGTCTTGGCTGGCGGCTGCTCCAACTCGAACACGCGGTGTACGGTTCGCAGGGCCGTGAGACCCTGGTCGCGAGCCACCAGCACGGAAATCTTGATTTCGCTGGTGGTGATCATCAGGATGTTCACGCCAGCGTCGGCCAGGGCGCGGAACATCTTTTCGGCCACGCCCGTTTGCTCGGCCATGCCCAGGCCGACCACCGAAACCTTCGAGACGTTGTCGTCGTGCGTGTAGCCTTCGGCGCCCAATTCAGCGGCAGCCTCTTTCACCGCGCCCAGCGTCGTCTTCAGGTCGTCGCGCAAGACGGTGAACGAAATGTCGGCCTTGCTATCGGCGCCGACGTTCTGCACGATCATGTCGACCGAGATGTTCTTGGCCGCGATCTTGGCAAACAAGGTCAGGCTCGTGCCCGGCGTGTCGGGCACGCCCAATAGCGTGACGCGAGCTTCATTCTTCACCAGCGTGGCCCCGCTGACCGCCACGGAGGGGGCCTCGGGCTCGGCCACGATCATCGTGCCCTGAATGTCGGCGAAGCTATTGCGCACGTGGATCGGCACGCCGAACTTCTTGGCAAACTCGATCGACCGGCTGTGCATCACCCCGGCCCCCATGCTGGCCAGTTCGAGCATTTCGTCGTAGCTGACCTGGCGGACCATGCGGGCTTCGGGCAGGATTCGCGGGTCGGTCGTGTAGACGCCGTCGACGTCGGTGTAAATCTCGCAGGCATCGGCGCCCAGCACCGCGGCCAAGGCTACGGCCGTCGTATCGCTGCCGCCGCGGCCCAGCGTGGTGATGTTGAATTCTTCGTCGATCCCCTGGAAGCCGGCGGCGATCACGATCTTGCCGGCGTCCAACGCACGCCGCATGCTGGCCGTCGAGATTGAATGGATGCGGGCCTTGGTATGCGTGCTGTCGGTGCGGATGCCGATCTGAGCCCCGGTCATGCTGACGGCCTTCGAGCCCAGCGATTCGATGGCCATGGCCATCAGAGCCACGCTGACCTGCTCGCCGGTCGAGAGCAGCATATCCATTTCGCGGGCCGGCGGATGGTCCGTGATCTGGTTCGCCAGGTCGACCAGCACGTCGGTGCTGTGTCCCATGGCGCTGACGACCATCACCACCTGGTTGCCGGCCTGCTGGGCACGAATTGCCTTGCGGGCCGCCGCCAGGATCTTTGTGCTGTCGGCCACGCTGGTGCCGCCGAATTTCTGAACAATCAATGGCATTGGAAACGAATGGGGAATTCGGAATGGGGAATGGGGAATGACGAGCGTTGGTCATTTATTCAAAAAATAGGCCATCAGCTTCCAGCCGGCGGGGAATTCCAATTCAGACCGGCCGGCGACCCGGTCGTCGTACGTGGCGTTCCCATCCGGCGTAACGCCTGTGCCGGAAATCGCAAACGGCACGAAGCCGTGGCTGTGCGTCTTGGTGCGTAGCGGCGTCGGATGGTCGGGCGAGACCAGGATGCGATAGTCGCCCTGGGCTTCGAAGGGCCGCGTGCAGTGGGCCGACGATCTTGGCGTCGATTTCTTCCAAAGCCTTGATCTTTGCCGCGCAGTCGCCTTCGTGCGAAGCCTCGTCCGTGGCCTCGACGTGGACGCAGACCATGTCGGTCTCGGGCAAGGCCGCGATGGCCGCGCGCCCCTTGGCGGCATAGTCGGTATCGATGTAGCCGGTCGCTCCCGGCACTTCGATCCGCCGCCAGCCGACCAGCGCCGCCAATCCTCGCAGCAGATCGACGGCCGTGATCATCGCGCCCCGCGTGCCCATAGACTTCGGCGAACGGTTTCAGATCCGGCACGCGCCCCTGGCCCCACAGCCAGATGTTCGTGGCCGGCAATTTGCCTTGCGCCACGCGCGCGACGATTCACCGGATGATCGGCAAACACGGCCACGCTGTCGCTCATCAATTGGTTCAGCAGGTCGCTGCCAGGCCCGCGGGGGTAGTCGTCGAGCACCGACTTGTCGGTCAAATCGTGCGGCGGCGTGGCCCGCGTGTCGACCGAAAACGGTGCCTTGCCGGCCGGCGCCGCGATAGACCAGCAAGTTCCGATAGCTCACGCCCGGATAGAATTGCAGTCTGTCATTGCCCAGACTCTTCCTGAGCGGCGACCAGCAGTTGCTTGGCTTCTTCGGTCGTGATGTGGCCGGCCGTGAAATCGCGCATCGTCTGGTCTTCGACCGTGACCAGGTTGCAGCGAATGGCCCAATCGTCGGCTCCCAGCTCGATTCCTTGTGCCGCCGCTTCCAGCGGAGCCCGGCCCGTGAAATACGCCAGCGGATCGTAGCCGAACAGGCTCAGGTTGGCCACGTCCGAACCGGCCGGCAGCGAGGCCGGCACGTTGTTCGCCCGGCCGACGACGCCCGCCGCGGCGATGGCGTCCATGTTCGGCACCCGCGCGGCCTCGAGCGGAGCTTGCCGCCCAGCGATTCTTGCGGCTCGTCGGCGCAGCCGTCGGGAATGATGATGGCGTATTTCATGGTTCTCAATCTCGGATTCGCATCCGCACGCTGCCAGGCCGTACGCTGGCGAGCTGTCGATTTCTTCCACCGCGCGGCGCGGTAATCCCCTTCGGTGCTCGGATGGCGTCATGATCACCAGCGGCACGACGCGGCCTCGGCCTCAGGCGGCTCGTGCTGAATGACCGAGGCGATCGAAATGCCGTTGCGCCCCAGCACGCCGGTGATCTCGGACATCACGCCCGGCCGATCGTCGACGTGGAAACGCAGGTAGAACCGGCCGGTCACTGCTGTCCGGGTCGCGGGCGTGGACAGCTGCTTTCGCGCTGCGACCATAGCTCCAGCGTGCGGAACGTGATGGCCGTGCGGCCGACGACCGTGTCGATCAAATCGGCCACGACGGCCGAAGCGGTCGGCATCTGGCCGGCGCCCAGGCCGTGGAAGAACACCCGGCCCACGGCATCGCCCACGCACGGTGATCGCGTTGTACGCGCCGCGCACTTCGGCCAGCGGCGTGCCGGCCCGCACCAGCGTCGGCGAAACGTGCAGTTCCAGTCCGCCGGCGACCAGTTGGCCACGGCCAGCAGCTTGATGCGGTAGCCCAGCTCACGGGCGTAGCGCATGTCGGCCACGTCGAGCGTGTCGATGCCGCGCCGCGGAATCTCGCTCCAATGCACGCGCGCGCCGAACGCCAGGTGCGCCAGGATGGCCAGCTTCTGGGCGGCGTCGGTGCCGTCGACGTCCATCGTCGGATCGGTCTCGGCATAGCCCAGCCGCTGGGCTTCGCGCCAGGGCCTCGGCGTACGAGACGCCCTGCTCTTCCATCTGCGTCAGGATGAAGTTGCTGGTGCCGTTGAGGATGGCGTTGAGCGACACGATCTGATTGGCCGACAGGCATTGGCTGATGTTGGCGATGATCGGAATGCCGCCGGCGACCGACGCCTCGAAGGCGATCGACCGCCCCAGCTCGCGGGCCCGATCGAACAGCTCCGGCCCATGCTCGGCCAGCAGGGCCTTGTTGGCCGTGACCACGTCTTTGCCGCTTTCCAGCAGCTTGAGCATGATCGTTCGGGCCGGCTCGAGCCCGCCCAGCAAATGGCACACGGCCGCGATTTCGCGGATCGCCGGTGATTCGGCTCAGGTCGGCCGACAGCATGCCGGCCGGCAGTTCGCATTCGCGCGGCTTGTTGAAGTCGCGCACGACCACTTGCTTCCAGCCACAGCGTGCGGCCGGCATGCGCGGCCAGTGCGGTCGCCGTAATCGAGCAGCAACTTGGCCACGCCCGACCCGACGGTCCCCAGCCCGACAATCGCGACTTTGGTCTTTTCCATGGCAGCCAACCGCAACGCAGGTAGGGTGGGCACCGCCCACCAGGAAAGCTCGACAACCTGTAGGGTGGGCACTGCCCACCACGAAGCACCCACCGGGATGCGCGCCGTAGAGCAGGTAAGCAGGTAAATGGTGGGCGGTGCCCACCCTACAACTTCACCCAACCCCCTGGCCCGCGAACTAACCATCGTAGGTTGGCCCGCCGCCGGTCGTCAAGGCGGCCGAAGAACGACTTTGTCGCCCGGATCCGCTACGAGTTAGAATAAAAGTATGGACACGCATGACGATCCTTCAAGCACCTCCGCAACCGCCCACCACGCGATTGTCGCGACACCGGGAACTTGCGGGGGAAAACCTCGAATCAACGGAACTCGAATCCGAGTGCAAGACGTGATGATCTGGCACGAGCGGCTAGGCCGGTCAGCCGAAGAGATCCTGCGGGACTTTCCGCAGATTTCGCGGGCTCAAGTCGATGCAGCCTTGGAGTATTACTATGACCATCGGTCGGACGTCGACGCCCAGCTGCAGGAAGATGAGTCAACGGTCGAAGTCATGAAGGCCCAGTTCCCGTCACTATTGCGGCAATTCGACGTCGACACCAAGCCGGCATGATGTCTGGCATCCGCGACGACTTGCGCGCTTACATAATGCGAAACCGCAGGTCGACTGAAACGCGTCAGGCCTTGCCCGGCCGAGCGAAACTGCGCATTGAGGGCCAGGCGGTCGATTTCAGAATGTTCGTCAGATGCCTGGCTTGATTCAGGACGACGCGGGGCAGCGATGTCGCTCGTTCGCGCAGATCGGCGGGCCGAAGCATGGCCGTTTTGTGGAGCAGGAACAGCTCTTCGACGTAGCCCGACCGCATCCAGTAGGGCGAACGCACGCGCGGAGTCCTTTTCAACGGTGCGACGTCGATCACGCGGAATCCGTTGAACTCGTGGTTCACCGACAAGAAGGCGCAGCGCCGCGCCAAGGATCGTCCGAGCGTATCGAGCGGCGTGGTGTTGATCCATTTCAGTCAGTGAGTCGACGTTGACGACGATGTCGAATCGTTCGTGCGTTTTCAAAAACCAGCTCGGAGTCTCGATCCGCACCTGGCCTCGGCTGGCACTCTCTCCGGCCAGCGCGATGGAATCGGGCCCCAGTGTGCGGCCGAGGAATGTCGCCTGGGCGACGCTCGTCATGGGCAGGTCGATGATCGTATAATCGGTCAAGCCGAAGCGACGAGCATAGTAGGCCGTGCGCCCTGTTCCGCCGCCGATTTCCAGGATCTTCCTCCCGAAAACGTCGGCCAGCGTTCGCAGCCGCCAGGCCTGGTAGATTGCCTGCACGGCACGAAACGTGGCGATGCCTCGCGACGTCTGCATGCCGAACTCGTCGGCAAACGGATTGGGGAAATCGATCTTGGCGCCGATTCGGTTTTCGATCGCCGCCAGAGTGGCTTCGATGTCGACGGGCGCCTTGCGATCGTCCTCACCTTCCGGATACGTGAGACGGATTGCGCCGGTGGCCTCGGCCAGGCGCAAAATCGAATCGCATAACAGGCTGATTTCTTTGGCCGCACAGTCCGGACGTGTCTGTAGCATTTCGCGATAGCTGCGGCACAGGCAGTGATCCATCCCCCAATAAAGTTCCGTGTTGCACGGATTGCTCATCAAGGCCGCGGCCGGAGCGTCGTCGATGGCGGTCAGCGCCTGGTGGCAATCCTGCTTTTTGGGTTCGAATTTGATCCACCAGGACTCGCCATAGCCACCGAACTGCGTCCGCGCCACTTCGTAGGCGGCTTTGGTGCGTTTCACGAGCGCGGCATCGACCGTGCCGGTCGGCTTTGCGGTAACGCCGCCCACGGACCATTGCACCTGCGGGTAGAATCTCGTTCCGTCCACGAAACATCCTCCTTTGCAGACGCTTCGACCACACCGCGGCCGGGGAACCGAGCCGATGGTTCGAGGTAGATCGATCTGCTAGCGTGCTATTTGTGCCTATTTTACTGATCGTCCGGGTCGTTCTCAGAATTCAGTCCATAACGATCAGGTTCAGGTTCGGCAAACTATTCCGGATATTCCGGACGAAATGCAAACGGTTCAGGTTCGCCCCAGGCTTGATGCGCCGCTGCCGTGCCCCTACGCTTTAACCACGCTGCGCAATTCCATTGCCGGTGGACTTTGGCAATTACCTCTCGGGACGGGAAGGAATACGAAACGATGGAAGCGGCTCCCTTAAGCTTCTTGCAACGACTTTTGGATACGCCCAGCCCTTCTGGCTTTGAACGGCCGATCCAGAATCACGTGCGTCAGTACCTGGCCGAATTTGCCGATGAAGTGCGAACGGATTTGCATGGCAACGTGATCGCCGTCAAAAACCCCGGCGCGATGCTGCGCGTGATGCTGGCCGGACACTGCGACCAGATCGGCATGCTGGTGCAATACATCGACGGCGAAGGTTTCATCTACGCTCAGCCCATCGGGGGCTGGGACGCGCAGGTGCTCATCGGCCAACGCATGACCATTTGGACGTCGAGCGGGCCGGTGCCGGGCATCATCGCCCGCAAACCGATCCATTTGCTGAGCGACGAAGAGCGCAAGCAGGTTCCCAAGCTCAAGGACTTGTGGATCGACATTGGGGCCAAAGACCGCGACGACGTGCTGTCGGTGGTGCGCATCGGCGACCCGATCACGCTGGAGATGAAGTACCAGTCGCTGCGCAACGATTTCGCCTGCTCGCCGGCCATGGACGACAAGTGTGGTCTGTGGGTCGTGCTGGAAGCCTTTCGTCGGGCCTGCTCGCGGCCGCTTGATTGCGCCCTGTATGTCGTCTCGACGGTGCAGGAGGAGATCGGCCTGCGCGGCGCGCAGACCAGCACATACTCCGTCGACGCTCAGGTCGGCATCGCCGTCGACGTGACGCATGCCACCGATTGCCCGACGATCGACAAGAAGCAGGAAGGAGACATCAAGCTGGGGGGCGGCCCGGTGATCTATCGCGGTCCGAACATGAACCCGGTGGTGGTCGAGCGGCTGATTCAATTGGCCCGTGACGGCCAGCTGGCGCATCAATTGGCCGCCAGCGGCCGCGGCACGGGCACCGACGCCAACGCCATTCAGGTCAGCCGCGGCGGTGTGGCGACCGGGCTAGTGAGCATCCCCAATCGTTACATGCACTCGCCGGTCGAGATGATTTCACTCTCCGACATCGACACCGCGGCCGATCTGTTAGCGGCCTTTGCCGGCTCGATCAAGCGCGACGACGATTTCCGGCCGTAGGGCGGAACACAAGCCCGCAGCGCCAGCAAGGGAGTCGCACGAGGGACTCCCTCGCTGGCGCGTCGGGCTGGTGTTGTTGTTTCGTAGGTCGGGCACCCCTGTGCCCGGTCTACTTCAATTCCGCTTTTTGTGCGTCCGCTTTCCGGTCTTCCGCTTTTGGCTTTTCGTTAGGCTCTTCGCGATACGGCTTGCCCTGCCGATACATTTCCAATCGGGCTTGGACGCCCGCCTTTTCCGGCGAGTCGCTCAGCAATTCCAGGGCTTTCTCCTGCCACTTGGCCGCTTCCTCGAATTTGCCGGCTTCGGCATAGGCTGCCGCCAGCGTGTCAACGAGGCTACCGTTCTTCTCGCCCGTCAATTCGCAAGCCTGCGTGGCCAGGTCGACGGCCCGAGCGCCGTCGCGCAGCGCAGCTTCGGGCGTGGTGGCCAACACCCAGGCCAGGGCGTTGAGCGTCGTTGGATCCTTGGGATCGATCTCTAGTGCCGCCTGCCAATCGGCGATTGCTTTCGGATACTCGCCTTTGAACTGCCAGGTGCCCCCGCGTTCGAGCAACGCCAGGGCGTTTTTCGGATCGAGCCGCAGGGCCTGGTTCAGATCGGCCAGGGCTTTGTCCGCCTCGCCTTTGCGATTGAAGACCCGCGCAGGAGGATACGCGCCCTGACGTCGCCAGGGTCGAGCCGCAGCGCGGAGTTGAAATCGTTGAGCCCCTTGTCGAAATGCCCCTGAGCGCAGTAGCACGTGGCCCGGTAGGCGAAGGCTTGCGCATGGGTCGAATCGAGCCGGATGGCATCGTTGAAATCGGCGATCGCGCGCTGGTGGTCTCCCCGGGCGCCCCAGATCGCTCCGCGGCTGAAGTAACTGCGGGCCATGTCGGGCGCCAGCCGGACGACATCGCTAGCGCTCTGCAGGGCCGGCTCGTATTCCCCCTTGTCGAAGCAGGCTTGGGCTCGGGCCCGCAGGGTATCGAGGTCGTCGGGAGCGACACGCAATGCAGCGTCGAAATCGATGATCGCCCGATCCAGTTCCTTTTTCTTACTCCACAGCATTCCACGGCTATAGTGCGCGGCGGCCAGGTTGGGGTCGATCCTCAGGGCGTCGTCGAAGTCGGCCAGCGCCTCGTCGAACTGGCCCTGTTCGGCCCGCAACGTTCCGCGGCCGAAATGAGCCTCGGCGTCCTGTGGATTCAGCCGCAAGGCTTCGCTGAAGTCCGCCAGCGCCGCGCCGAATCGTGCTTGTGGTGCCAGAGCCGGCCGCGAAAGTCATAGGCCGTCGATAGCTTGGGGTCGAGCCGCAGGGCCTCGTCCAAATCCTGCAAGGCCCGGTCCATTTGGCCCTGGCGTCGCCAGACGTCGCCGCGCAGGCTGTGAGCTTCGGCGTTTTTCGGATCGATCCGCAAGGCTTCGTCCAAGTCGGCCACCGCGAGCTCGTAATCCCCCTGCAAACGCCGAGCCATGCCTCGCCGCAGGTAGCCGTTCGCCGATTTCGGTTCGAGCCGGATGACGTGATTGAAGTCTTCGGCCGCCTTGGCGTAGTCGCCGCTCATGTACCAGGCAGTCCCACGAACTTCGCTGCGCCGAGGCATCGTCCGGATTGCGCTGCAATACTTCGTTCAGATCGTAGATGGCTCGATAGTACTCCCCCTTCTTGAACCAGGCGTTGCCGCGCGACTCGAAGACCTGGGCCTGGTGGGGATCGATCTGCAAAGCTTCGCTGAAATCGGCGATGGCATTGTCGTAATCACCTTGCTTGGCGAACACGTCGCCGCGGGCGGAATAGGCCCAGGCAAGATCAGGGTCGAGCTGCAGGGCCTCGTCGAAATCGGCCAGCGCCTGCTTGGTTTGCTGCTTGCTGTTCCAGGCTTCACCGCGCAAGGCATAGGCCCAGGCGTTTTTCGGATCGAGCCGCAAGGCTTCGTCGTAGTCGGCGATGGCCCGATCATGCTCTTTGCGGTCTTGCCAGACCCGTCCGCGAGCCCGATAGGCCGTGGCATCCTTGGGATTCTTGGAAATCGTGTCGTCGAAATGCCCGATCGCCTTGGCCTGTGGAACGACGTCGCTGGTGTTGATCCAGCCGGGGCTGCCGTCGTTGACCTGCACTCGATCGCCGTCGAGGGCTTCGATCTTGAGCGTCGCGCCGGCCGTGACCTTGTCGACGATGCGGTAGTCGACCTTCACTTCCACGTCGTGAATTGCCACGACCATGTCGCCCACCTCGAACGCAGCGGCCGCCGACACGCCGGTCAGTAGAAGCGTAAACGCAACGCAAAGTCGCATGGAGTTTTCCTCGGCAGAGAACAAGGCGTTGTGATTGAGGGATCGGATGCTAGGCCGCATGTCGCCAGCAGGTCAAGACCGCTCATTGTGCTTCCCCGTAATGTGGAGGCTACGCGACCCTGGGCAGGCGATTTGCAGCCGGCTGCCAAAATGGCACCGGTGCTCCTTCGTGGTGAGTGCAGGCGGTAGAACGGCCTCCCTGCGTATCTAATTTAAAACGTTGTATTATATGTACTTGCGATAAATGTCCCGGGTTTCGGCACACCGCTTGCGTTACAAGGCGACCGCGCGGTTCGGGCTGCCACTGTTGGCAGGCCCTGACCGCCGAAGCGTTCGACCGGACCAGCCGATCGATCGCGATCCACCGACCAAGACAGCCCGAGGCTTACGACGATTCCCTGCGTGGGGAATATCAAAAGACGTCCGGGCTCACTCGTGTACGTGAAGATTATTAAAAGGTCCGCAACAGGAGGAAACCGCTGTGGCAAAACAGATGGTCTTTGATGACGAAGCACGTCAGCCGTTACTGGCCGGTGTGTCGAAGCTGGCCCGAGCCGTTGGCAGCACGCTGGGCCCCCGTGGCCGCAATGCCGTGCTCGACAAGGGCTGGGGCGCCCCGAAGGTCACCAAGGACGGGGTCACCGTCGCGGAAGACATCGAACTCGATGATCCGTACGAGAACCTCGGCGCCCAGTTGGTCAAGGAAGCCGCCAGCAAGACGAACGACGTGGCCGGCGACGGCACGACGACCGCCACCGTGCTGGCTGAAGCGATCTTCCGCGAAGGCCTGAAGATGATCTCCGCCGGGGCCGATCCGATGGCCCTGTCGCGTGGCATCAACAAGGCCACGGTCGCCGTGGTCGAAGCCATCAAGAAGTTGGCCACGCCGATCAACGAGAAGAACCGCACCGAGATCAAGCAAATCGCCACGATCGCCGGCAACAACGACCCCAGCATCGGCGACGTGCTGGCCGAAGCCTTCTTGAAGGTCGGCAAAGACGGCGTGATCACGGTCGAAGAGGGCAAGCAGTCGGAAACGACCGTCGAGGTCGTCGAAGGCATGCAGTTCGACCGCGGCTATCTCTCGCCGCACTTCGTCACCAACCAGGACGAGCAGACCGTCGAGTTGGAAAACGCTATATCCTGATCTACGAAGAGAAGATCTAGCAGCGCCAAGAACCTGGTGCCGCTGCTCGAGGCCATCAGCAAGGCCAACAAGCCGCTGCTGATCATCGCCGAAGACATCGAGGGCGAGGCCCTGGCGACGTTGGTCGTCAACAAGATGCGTGGCATTTTGAACGTCTGTGCCGTCAAGGCTCCCGGCTACGGCGACCGCCGCAAGGCCATCCTGGGCGACCTGGCCGTTCTCACCGGCTGGGACCGCCATCTTCAAGGACTTGGGCATTTCGCTCGAGGCCGTGAAGCTCACGGATCTCGGCAAGGCCAAGAAGCTGATCATCAGCGCCGAGAACACCACGGTCGTCGGCGGAGCCGGCAAGAAGGCCGAGATCGACGGTCGCGCCGATCAGATCCGCCGCGAGATCACGGTTACCGACAGCGAATACGACCGCGAGAAGCTGCAAGAGCGGTTGGCCAAGCTGGCCGGCGGCGTGGCCCAGATCAACTGCGGTGCTGCGACCGAAACCGAGATGAAGGAGCGCAAGTACCTGCTGGAAGATGCCAAGAACGCCACCCAGGCGGCTTTGGAAGAAGGCATTGTTCCCGGCGGCGGCGTGGCCTTGATTCGTTGTGAAAAGGCGCTCGACAAGCTGGACGTCAAGGGAGACGAGGAGCATGGCGTGCGGATCATCCGCAACGTGCTCGACTATCCGTTGCGATGCATCGCCAATAACGCCGGCAACGACGGCGCGGTGGTCGTTAATCGGGTTCGCCAGCTCAAGAACAAGAACGAAGGTTATGACGCCGACAAGGACGCCTACGTCGACCTGGTCGCCGCCGGCGTCATTGACCCGGCCAAGGTCGTGCGAACGGCGTTGCAGAACGCCGCCAGCGTGGCCGCATTGCTGCTCACCACCGAATCGCTCGTCACTGAAATTCCCAAAGAAGGTGGCGAAGACGATCACGCCGGCCACGATCACGGCGGTGGTGGCATGGGCGGAATGGGAGGCATGGGCGGTGGCATGGGAGGGATGGGTGGCATGGGCGGCATGGGCGGCATGATGTAATCGACGGGTTCGTCGACCGCATTTCGCCGCGTCGCTTGCGACGTGCTTTCAGCACTCTTCGAAAACCAAAAACTTCAAAACCAATTTCAAATCAGTAAGGAATACCAAGCCATGAGCAAAGATGTAAAACTCCGTCCGCTCGATGATCGCGTTGTGGTGGAACCGCACGAAGCCGAAACGACGACTGCCGGCGGGATCGTGCTGCCGGACACGGCCAAGGAAAAGCCGCAGCGTGGGACGGTCGTCTCGATCGGTCCCGGCAAGTTGCTCGACAGCGGCGAGCGCGGCAAGTTGTCGGTCTCCGTGGGTGACCAGGTCATTTACGGCAAGTACTCAGGCACCGAGATCGAGGTCAACGGCAAGGACGTCAAGATTCTGCGCGAGTCGGACATCCTGGCCAAAGTATTGAGCTAGTGTGGCCGTGAGCCGCGTCGCTTGCGACGCGTGCTCCGAGCGGGCCGCTGCTTTCAACCGATAACACTCACTCTCTCAAGGAACCGCCCACGTGGCTAAGCAACTACTCTTCGAAGACCAGGCCCGAGCCAAGATGCTCAAGGGCGTTGAAAAGTTGGCCAATGCGGTGGCCGTGACCATGGGTCCGACCGGCCGCAACGTGATCATCAACAAGTCGTTCGGCGGCCCCACCGTCACCAAGGACGGCGTCACCGTCAGCAAGGAAGTCGACCTGGAAGACCGCTTTGAAAACATGGGCGCCAAGCTCGTGAACGAAGTGGCCTCGAAGACGTCGGACATTGCTGGCGACGGCACGACCACGGCCACGGTGCTGGCCCGGGCGATCTTCAAGGAAGGCACCCGCAACATTGCGGCCGGCAGCAATCCGATGGCCGTGCGCCGTGGGATTGAGAAGGCCGTCGAAGCGGCAATCGGCCATCTGAAGACGCTCGCCAAGCCGGTTTCCAGCAAGCAGGAAATTGCCCAGGTCGGCGCCATCTCGGCCAACAACGACCACGAAATCGGCGACCTGCTGGCCGACGCCATGGAAAAGGTCGGCAAGGACGGCGTGATCACGGTCGAAGAAGGTAAGACGACCGAAACCACGCTGGAACTGGTCGAAGGCATGCAGTTCGACAAGGGCTACCTGTCGCCCTATTTCATCAACCGCCCGGCGGAAATGGATTGCGTGCTGGACGACGCCTACATCCTGATCCACGAGAAGAAGGTCGCCAACCTGCGTGAGTTGATTCCGATCCTGGAAAAGACGGCTCAAACGGCCAAGCCGCTGTTGATCATCGCCGAAGACGTCGAAGGCGAAGCGCTCACCACGCTCGTCGTCAACAAGCTCCGCGGCGTGCTCAACATCTGCGCCGTCAAGGCCCCTGGCTTCGGCGATCGCCGCAAGGCCATGCTGGGCGACATTGCCGTTCTGACCGGCGGCACGATGATCAGCGAAGACCTGGGACTGAAGCTCGAAAATCTCGATCTCGAACACCTGGGCCGCGCCAAGCAGATCACCGTCGACAAGAACAACACCACGATCGTGCAGGGCGCGGGCAAGCCGGACGAGATCAAGGCTCGCATCCAGCAGATCCGCAACCAGCTCGACGCCACGGAGAGCGAATACGACAAGGAGAAGTTCCACGAGCGGTTGGCCAAGCTGACCGGCGGCGTGGCGATCATTTCGGTTGGTGCGAATAGCGAAGCCGAAATGAAGCAGAAGAAGGCCCGCGTCGAAGACGCCCTGCACGCCACGCGTGCGGCCGTCGAAGAGGGCATTCTGCCCGGTGGCGGCGTGGCTCTGCTGCGTTGCACGCGAGGCTGTCGAGAAGGCTCGCAGCTCGGCCAAGGGTGACGAGAAGATCGGCGTCAGCATCGTGCTGCATTCGCTGTCGGCTCCGATCAAGCAGATCACGGACAACTGCGGCATCGACGGCTCGGTGATCGCCGACGAAGTCAGCCAGAAGCCGACGAACACCGGCTACGACGCCAACAAGGGCGAGTACGTCGACATGTTCAAGGCCGGCATCATCGACCCGCTGAAGGTGGTCCGCAGTGCCCTGGGCAACGCAGCCAGCATTGCCGGGCTGATGCTCACGACCGAAGCCTTGGTGACGAACCTCGACAAGGAAGACAAGGACAAGGTCCGCATCGAGGGAAGCGTTCGGTAGGTCGTGCGGATGAATAAGTAGCGTTTCTAATACGGGCCACCTCTCGCTTTGGGGGGTGGCCCGTTTTTCGAATGGGGAATTGCGAATGGGGAATTGGGAATTGAAAACGAGGAGAATTGGAGCCTTGCGGTGCCGTTTTCGTCGTCCTTTTTATTCCCCATTCCACATTCCCCATTCCCCATTTTGCCAGACGAAAGTGGCGCATCCTGGCCAATCGCGCTAGTATATAAGATAGATAGTCCGGCTTAGGTTTCGATCGATTACGGCCATGGAAACTATGGCAGCCAAACGCGATTACTACGAAGTTTTGAGTGTCGCCCGCACGGCCGTAGACAGCGAGATTGCGGTCGCGTACCGCAAGCTGGCCCTGGCTTACCATCCGGACAAGAATCCGGGCGATGAAGAAGCGGTCCGCAAGTTCAAGGAAGCGGCTGAAGCCTACGAAGTCCTGAGCGACGCCGACAAGCGGAGCCGGTACGATCGGTTTGGCCATGCCGGCGTCGATGGGCCGGCCGGCGGCTCGCCCCACTTCACCGATGTCAACGACATTTTCCAGGCCTTCGGCGACATCTTCGGCGACGGGATGTTCGGCGATATTTTCGGCGGCAGGCGCGGACGCCGCACGCAAAAGGGAGGCGACGTTCGCGCGGATGTCGCGCTCAACCTGCTGGAAGCCGCCCGCGGCTGCACGAAGACCGTCAAGTTCAAACGCAATCAGCGCTGCGACGAGTGCGGCGGCAGCGGAGCCAAGCCCGGCTCGCGCCCCGAACCTTGCCGTTATTGCGGCGGCCAGGGACAGGTGATCCAATCGTCGGGCATTTTCCGCGTGCAGACAACCTGCCCGTCGTGCCGCGGTGCCGGTTCGTTGATCAAGGATCCCTGCCCGAAGTGCCATGCCCAGGGATTTACCAGCGAACGCGTCTCGCGCGAGATCAACATTCCGGCGGGCGTCGATGGCCAGACTCGCTTGCGGCTGGCCGGCGAAGGCGATCCCAGCCCCAACGGCGGCCCGGCCGGGCGATTGCTACTGCTTTCTCAGCGTGCAAGATCACCCGCTCTTTCAGCGTGACGGCCAGAACCTGGTTTGCCGACTGCCGATCGCCTATTCGCAGGCCGCGCTGGGAGCTACGGTCGAAGTGCCGACGCTCGACGGGCGAGAAGAGCTGATCATCCCGCCCGGCACCCAGCCGGGCGACGTCTTCCGTCTGCGCGGTCGCGGCATGCCCGATCCGCGGCAGCGGGGCGTTGGCGATCTGCTGGTGCAAGTGATCCTGGAGATTCCCAAAACACTTACTGAACGCCAGCAGCAATTGCTGCGCGAGTTGGCCAAGGAAGAACACCTCAACGTCAGCCCGCAGCGCAAGAGCTTCTTTGAAAAACTGCGCGATTACTTCGTACCCGACGAAAGCCCTTCGAGCGAGACAACTTAACGAGCCCATGAGCCGTAGGGTGGGCACCGTTCACCATTTTTGCCCAACGAGTTACGCGTGGTGGGCAATGCCCACCCTACAATCCCCAGTAGACGACGAGTTTTCCCGAGAATTGAACCCATGACCGATACCAATCAAGAACAATCCGCTCAGGACGAAGCCTTCGGCGCGGCCGGCGAGGAAATGGAAAAACTGCGGGCCGAGGCGGCCGAGGCCCGTGACCGGGCGCTGCGGGCGTCGGCCGAGTTGGAGAACTTCCGCAAACGGGCGCGGCGCGAGTTGGAAGACGAGCGTCGCTATGCCGATCTGCCGCTGTTGTCCGATCTGCTGCCGGTGATCGACAACGTGGGCCGCGCGATTACGGCCGGCGAGACGGCGACTGATCCCAAGGCCGTGGTGGCCGGCTTCAAGATGGTGGCCCAGCAGCTCGAGCAAGTCCTGGCCCGGCATTCCTGCATTAAGATCGATGCACTCCACCAGGCATTCGATCCGCACAAGCATCAGGCCATCTTGCAGCAGCCGAGCAACGAGCTGCGCCGAATACGGTGTTGACGGTCACTCAGGACGGCTACCAGTTGCACGACCGCGTGTTGCGTCCGGCTCAGGTGATCGTGTCGACCGCCCCGCCGGCAGACGCCCAGGGCTGATGTGGCCAGTACGAGATCAGTGAGCAGAGAGACGAGTCATGCCGACCTACGACTATGTGTGCGACGCCTGCGACCACGAATTCGAATTGGTCCAGTCGATGAAGGACAACCCGATCAAGAAGTGCCCGAAGTGCGGCAAGCAGAAATTGCGCCGCTTGTTCGGCACCGGCGCTGCGATTGTCTTCAAGGGCTCGGGCTTCTATCAGACCGATTATCGTAGCGAGTCGTACAAGAAGGCTGCCGCGGCCGATAAGACCGCATCCAGCGGTGAGAGCAAGCCGGCTGGAGACAGCAAGTCGGCGAGTGAGAGCAAGTCGACCAGCGAGTCGAAGCCGGCGGCCGAAAGCAAGCCGAGCGAAAAGTCGTCCGATTCGAAACCGAAAAAAGGCAAGGGCGCAACGAGCAAGGATTGAGCAAGCAGAATCCCGTCGCCAGCAACGGAGCGAAATGCACCGGCCGGTGTTATTCACTCGTCACGAGCCACTGACCACTAGTCACTAACCAGTCTCTTCCCCCATGGCCGTCGTACGTTGCCCGACTTGCGGCCGGGCGTTCGAAATCGAGCAATCCAAGGCGCCGCCGTTCTGCAGTTCGCGCTGTCGCCAGATCGATCTGGGCCGCTGGCTCGATGAGACCAACAGCGTCCCTTGCGAACCGCCCGAAGGCGAGCCGCCCCAGGATCACGGTTCCAGCGAGAACTGAGCGGCGCGGCCAAGTCTACATCCTCGGTCTTCAGTCATCGATCCCACCCCCGGCTTGCGGAATCGTCTCAGAGACCTATAATGCCGGGCTTCTGGGCGAAATGCACATGCCGGGCAAGCTTGTTAGCAGGGCCATTGAACTATGTCGAATGACCACGCTACGCTGCGTCATATCGCCTGGAAAGAAGTCTTTCCCTGGCTGATTCTGGTCCGGGCCCTGGGCCTGGCGATGCGGACTCGATTGCTCTGCCTGGCGACCCTGGCCGTATTGCTGACCATTGGCGGTTGGGCCGGGGTGGCCTATTTGTTTTCGGGAAGCGACGATCCGGCCATCGTGGCCTGGCGCGAAGCGTACGGCAGTTGCCCCTGGAAATCGGTTCAGAAGAGTGAACCGATTCGGCTGGATGCTGTGGCCAGCCCCTTGCAACGTCGCGACGATCCGATGTCGGCACCTGAGTTGGGCGTGTATCCGCAATCGCCTTACTACGACGCCTGGTGGCAGTTGAGTGCTCCGTTCCGTCAACTTTTCAGTTCAAAGTTGACGTTCGTGAGCCTGGCGTTCGTACTGCTCTGTGGGCTGTGGGTGACGGTCGTGAGCGGCGTACTTCGGCGGCGCCATCACGCGTATCGCCGCCATGCAGATTGCCCGAGAAGAACAGATCGGCCTGCGGCCGGCGCTGAAGCATGCCCGGCAAAAATTCCTGGCCTACTTTTCGGCGCCGCTGTTGCCGCTGGTGGGCGTGCTGCTGGTGACCGTGCCGACGGCTCTGCTCGGGCTGCTGATGCGCTCCGACTTTGGGCTGTTGCTGGCCGGGCTGGTCTGGCCGCTGGCTCTGGTCGGCGGCCTGTTGATGGGCATCTTCCTGCTGGGCCTGTTTTTCGGCTGGCCGCTGATGTGGGGCGCCGATCAGCACCGAAGGAAGCGACAGCTTCGACGCGCTCAGCCGGTCGTATTCCTATGTCTATCAGCGGCCTTACCATTACTTGTTCTATTCCGTCGTGGCCAGTCTCTTGGGTCTGCTGGGCGGACTGCTGGTCTACTATTTTGCCAGCGCCGTGGTTCATCTCGTATTCTGGGCGGTCAGTTGGGGCAGCAGCAACGCGCGGCTCGATGAGGTTCTGCACGCAACGGTTCCCCTGAGCACGGTCGGCGGTTGGGGCGTCCAACTGATTGGCTTCTGGTCAGGGCTGGTCCAAATCGTCGCGCTCGGCTTCGTCTACGGCTACTTCTGGACCGCGTCGACGACGATCTACCTGCTGCTTCGCTACCATGTCGACGGCACGGAACTCGACGAAGTATATCTCGAAGAGGGAAGCGCGACGCACAACCTGCCGACGCTCACCACCGACCCGGCCGGCGTGCCGGTCGTTCCGTCGGAAGATGCCTCGGACGGCAATTCGCAATAGCCACACAAGCCCGACGCGCCAGCGAGGGTGTCCCACATACGACCGCGCCAGTCGGCGTGCCAACGGTTCCGTCGGAAGATGCCTCGGACGGCAATTCGCAATAGCCACACAAGCCCGAAGCGCCAGCGAGGGTGTCCCTCTCACGACCGCCCCCGTCGGAGTGCCAACGGTTCCGTCGGAAGATGCCTCGGACGGCAACTCGCAGTAACCACACAAGCCCGAAGCGCCAGCGAGGGTGTCCCTCTCACGACCGCCCCAGTCGGCGTGCCAACGGTTCCGTCGGAAGATGCCTCGGACGGCAACTCGCAGTAACCACACAAGCCCGACGCGCCAGCGAGGGTGTCATACGCGAGACATCCTCGCTGGCGCTTCGGGCTAATGTGGGCGGTCCTGTGCGTGGCGGACGTATAGAATCGCCGCCTCTACGCGCATCTTCGTCGTTAATGTAACGCCGACTGCCCCGCTCGCCCCACCAGGACTTGCGGCCAGTTATCCGTGTTCCGTCCGCATTTGTCGTGGCGCGCGAGCTCTCCAGATCTTTGAGTTTCCGGGTACACCAGGCTTTGAGTTGGCTTCGGACAACATCCGGAGGATCGTCGCCGCTCAACACGACGTGGACGTGGTTGGAGCGACAATTGACCGCGTGCAACGTCAAGCCACGCAGTCGACAGTGATCGGCAATCGTAGCTTCGACAAGGTGCCGTTGCTCAAGATCGAGAAGGAAGGCATCCTCGCGCATGCGCGCGATGGCATCGAGTTTCTTCAGCTCAGCGGGCGGCTGGTGCCCGCGGCGGTACTTGACCCAGCCACGCTCGTCACCTGGAAGCCACGTACCATAGGTATGCCAAGTGAAAAAATACGCCAGTGGCTTTGGCAGCGGCTCCTCATTTGGCCGGCTCATCGCTTGGCCCATGGAACGCATTTTACGAACGTTTTTCGTGACTCGCGAACCAAGGGAATAGTATCACGTCGAGCAGCCCAACGCGCAATCGATGGGGCGAACACACCATGCGCGAATTGCCAGCGAGGGGATTGTACGCGGGACACCCTCGCTGGCGCGTCGGGCTTGTGTGTCCCGACGCGTTATGCCGTGCGGACGACGTAATGCCCCAATAGTTCGTCGAGCTGCGCGTTGAATTGCCCACGCGACATGACCACGTCGCAACCAGCCTGCTGAGCTGCCTGCAAAGCGGCCTCGTGGACGTGCGGGGCAAAGCCGACGATCGTTCGCGGCGGATTGGGCAACGCCCGGAGACGGTCGATCAACTCGCGTAAGTCCAACTGCGGCAGCGAGAGGTCGATGATCACCAGGTCGAGCGACTGCCCTTGGGCCGATTGTTCCTGGGACTTGCCGAACAGCGCGCTGGGCGTGAGCGCCGTTTCGACGATCACCGACTGCCGCAACGCGGCACCGGCAACCTTCGAGGCAAACACCAGGTCAGAAGTCAGAAATAACGCGGACATGAGGAATTATGCCGCATGGGGAGTGGGGGATTTTGTCGTTCGGTTCAAACGCCTTCCGGTCCTTCTTTGACGTCGCTGATGCGAATCACGCGCTCGGCGGCCAACACGAAAATCTTACCGTCGCCGATGGTTCCTTCAGGCCCGGTGCGGGCCAGGCTCTGGATCGTGTCGACCGTTCGGTCGAGGAAATCGTCGTTGACCAGGATCTCCAACTCGATCTTCCGCAGCAGGCTGGTTTTGTATTCGCTGCCGCGATACAGCTCACTGCGGCCGCGTTGTCGAGCGTAGCCCTGGGCGTCGCAAACGGTCATCCGCGTCACACCGATTTTATCCAAGGCCTCGCGCAGGGCCGTCAACTTGGTCGGCTGGATCACGGCGACGACGAGCTTCATCGAGGTGGATTCCCCGGCTGCGATTTTGAACTTTTCCCGTCCTCATTGCATCATAGTTGACGAGGTGCAGAAACAAAAGCGGCGTCTCGACCGGCCAGAGCCTGCCCAAGGCCCGGTTCCAGTCCCAGGCGACAGCTCGGATTTGCTGGGCGCGGCACTGGAAAATGGCACCCCGCCGGGTATCGTGATGTTTAATTCGACAAAGATCCTCTGGCATTTAGAAGGGCAGCTATGACCAGTCCCGATGAATCTCGTTTGAACAAACCCTCCGCCGTATCGCAGCCGACGGAATCGTCCCCGCCGTTTTGGCTCGGCCCGGTGCGATTCATCTTTCAGTTGGTGCGTATCGTCGTGGTCGTAGCGGTGGTGCTGGGCACGAAGGCCGCCATGCGCGAGAACGGCCCGGCCGCCGGCTTTGTCGTCCTGGCCGGAATTCTGGCCTTGTCGTTGCTCACCTGGTTGATTTCCAAAGGCCTGGCAATGCTGGCGGCCGATTCCGCTCGGGAAACGCCTTCGGCGCGTTGGCCGGCTTTAAGTTGATCGTGGGGGTGCCGCTCGTTTATTTGTTCCTGGTTGGATTGAACCCGCAGTGGTCGTTCGGATTGTTACCAGCCGGCTCGGAAGGCCCCTTATATGCGCTGGCCTACGCGGTCCCGATTGCCATGGGCTTGCACTGGGTGCTAATGGGTTGCTTCGCCTGGAGCGGCTCGCGGCCGCCGGTGTGGCTGCGGGCCGTGCTCGCCCTGGCGGTCATCGGGCTTGTGCAGCCGTCGGCCCCGCGGCCAGCACGCAATACCACGCCTACGAGCGCCTCGGTGGGTAAGCTGCCAATCTATGTGTCCGATTTCGGGCATTTCACTCACTTTGAATTCATGCCGCAGGCCAAGGGTCTGTTCCTCATCGACAATTATGGCAAGGTCAAGGAGTGGACGTTCGACGACGGCGTCGAGGGTCGTCAAGTCGCAGACTGTGGCAGTAACCTTTGGAGAGCCGAGTTCAGCCCCGATCAACACTACTTGGGCTGGACCCGCAGTTCCGAGTTTGGAGTTCTCGACCTGACGACAGGAAAGGACGTTTTCAAGAAAAGCGAACAGGTTGATGCGCTGGCCTTCAACCACGAAGGCAAGACAATCGCCATCTCCAAGTCAAAAGACAAGGTGACGGTCGAGCTCTGGGATCTCGCAGCCGCGGCGATGATTCGCAGCTTGCCGATCGAGTCCAAGGAAAAGATATTTTGCCTGGCGTTCCATCCCGATGGCAAGCGGCTGTATTCGGTCGACGCGAAGAGCGCGATCGTGGTTCACGACACGGCGGGCGACAAGCCGAAAGCGTTTGCCCAATTGTCCGGCAGCATTTTTCAACTGCGGGTCAGCCCCGACGGGAAGCTCTTGGCGGCCAGCGGCGCCGAGCCCGGTGTGGCGGTTCTGAATGCCGACACGGGCGAATCGATCACCCGCTTCATGGGTCATGGCGACCAAACCGTCTATCGGCTGGCTTTCAGTTCCGACAGTCGCAAATTGTTTTCAGCTTCCGGCGTTTCGGAGACTTTGGTGATTGCCTGGGACGCCCGCAGCGGCCGCGTATTCTTCGAGCGCCCCGCGGAAGGGTACGACCACGCCTTCGCAGTCAGTTCCGACAACCAACGACTCGCCACAGGCGAGAGTTACCACGTGGACGTTTGGGATCTCTCGCGCTTGTTGCCGAACGATTGATTCGAATCGGCACTGATGGCCTGTTTGGTCGTGTGCCACTGTGGCTCCGCCAGTGCTTTCCGATGCCCTTGGCTTGCAGCACGAACCCCTGGATTGACGTCATTTGTTTCTTCAGTGCGGATTGTGAATGGATTGAACCAACTGGTCTGTTCGCTCGTGGCGGAGCAGAATCGCAGCCTGGCGGCACGATTAGATATGGCCCGGGCCTTCAACTGCAAGCCAAGGGCTCGAAAGAACACTGGCGAAGCCAGTGCCACCCTGCCGTAAATCCCCTCGCTCGCGCGTCGGGCTCGTGTTTGCAAGCGGCGGCCGAAGTCTTCCTAGCTTCAATCACTGATCGGCCGTGCTCCTCGCACCCGGTGTTTTGCAGCCTGCGGTGGCGAACGGTACAATGCTGCCAGCGTTTTCGCGGCCGTTCCGTTTACCCGCCTTAGCATCGTTCGCCCTCCGGGAGTCGCCCTCATGAAGCGTTTCTTGTCCGCGGCTATATTGCTTGTGGTCTCCGGCCTCTCGTTGGCCGCCTTCGGGCCCGAGGCCGAAGAACCGGCGACGAAACCAGCAGCGGCCCGCGCCGGCCAGGCCGGCATCGATACTGACAAGCCTGGCAAAGACGCCGACAAACCAGCTGGCGCAGGCAAGCGGAAAAATGGCCGTGCTCAGGCAGCCGCCCAAGCGGCCAAAGCAGCGCAAGCGGCTCAAGAGCCGACCCCTCCGCCGCCGCCCAGCGCGAGCGAAGCCGGAGTACCGCTTCTATCTTCAGGCGATTCGTACGACGATTTCGCCTCGGTCGCTGAGGCTCCTGATGGCTCGCTCTATGCCGCCTATGCCGCGTACTTCGACGGCCACGATCAGATTCGAATGCACAAACGGTTACCCAGCGGCAAATGGTCAACGCGGCTGCACGTTCCGCTGGCCGAGGCCCGCGCCGATATTTGGATGCCGCAAATCGCCGTCGATGCCCAGGGACGTGTGTGGGTGATTTGGAGCGAGCAAACCGGTCAGACGAGCACCTCGACCGGCAACTGGGACATTTACGCCCGTAGTTTCAACCACGACTCCTGGGGGCCGCTGGTGCGGATCTCGGATCATCCCAAGCCCGACATCAATCCATATGTGACGGTCGATGCCAAACGCAACATCTACGTCGTGTGGCAAGGCCACGCCGACAACACGGGCGACGTGATGCTGGCCCGCTTCAATGGCGAGGAGTGGTCGAAGCCGCTGGCCGTAACTACGGGCCCGGAGAGCGATTGGTTTCCGCAAGCCGACGTCGACGCCCAGGGCAAGGTCTGGATCGCCTTCGACAGTTATCGCAACGACGACTACGACGTGTTTCTGACCAGCGTCGATGGCGACCGCGTGGGCGAGATCGTGCCGATTGCCACGAGCAAGCTACTACGAAGCCCACGCAAGCGTGGCCTGCGCGCCGGACGGCCGCGTCTGGGTTGCCTGGGAGCAGGCCGGCTTTAACTGGGGTAAAGATCAGGGCTACTGGCTGAAATTCCAAGCCGGCGAAGAAAATGGTCCGGGCCAGCCAAAGCAAGACAGGCCTGGCCGCTCGCGGCGTGGCCAGCGCATCATCCGACCGGCGGCGGAGCCGGCACGGCGCTGGGCAGCAATCGCAGCGTGCAGGTGGCCGTCTATGCCGACGGCAAAGTACAAGCCGGGCCCGATCTCATGGCCGCTTTGGCCGACGTGAAGGGCCCGAAGATGACCGCCTTCCCTGCCTTGGCTGCTGGCGGACGACGGGCGCATTTGGCTCGCGCTTTCGCCGCTTGAACCGCGGCCCGCCGAAGGCCAAAGGGCAGTTCACCCGCTATTGGACCGAAGATGTTACTTCGCTGACCGACCAGGGTTGGAAGCCGAGCCAGTCGCTCCCCGGCAGCACGGGTCGGATCAGCGTTTTCAGCCGCATCCTGCCGCTGGCCGACGGCAGCCTGGCTGTGGCCTATTCCGGCGATCAGCGCGAGGCCACGAATTACCACCAGCCGATCCGCGACCATGCGTTGGTCTCGGTGGTCGCCAAGCCCGACGAGCGGCCGGGCGTGCCCGGAGTTGGCCGCCTACGAGGCCCCCGAGCCGCCGCCGAAGGCCAAGACCTGGGACGCTGCGCGGGAAAAGGCCCAGGTTGAGGCGGCCCGTGCGCATCGGATTTCGATCGACGGCAAGTCGCTGCGAATCGTTCGCGGCGATCTGCATCGCCATACCGAATTGAGTTGGGACGTCGGGCCGGGCAACGACGGCTCGATTCTCGATTTCTACCGCTACATGATCGACGTGGCCTCGATGGATTTCGGCGCTCTGACTGACCATCAGGGAGGCGGGCATTATGCCTATCACTGGTGGCTGACCGAAAAATCGGCCGACATGTTCTACCTGGCGCCGCGCTTCGTGCCGCTGTATGGATACGAACGGAGCGTTTCCTATCCCAACGGCCATCGCAATGTGTTGCACAGCTACCGCGGCGTGCCGATCTTCACCTTTCAGGTCAAGCTCGATCAGGCGGGCGTCTTCCCGGGCGTCAGCGCGAACAACGTTCTAGAGAACGATACCAAGCTGCTTTACCAGTATCTGAAAAAGACCGGCGGCGTAGCCATCTCGCACACGTCGGCCACCGACATGGGGACCGATTGGCGCGACAACGACCCGGAGATCGAGCCGGTCGTCGAGATTTACCAGGGAGCCCGCAACAGTTCCGAAGTGCTGGGCGGCCCGCGCGTCCACGACATCAGCACCATGCGGCCCGACCAGGCGCCGGGCGGCTTTCAAGCAGCCGGCATGGTTTGGAACGCCTTGGCCAAGGGCTATCGGCTCGGCATGACGTCGTCGAGCGATCACGGTTCGACGCACATCAGCTACAGCCTGGTCTACACGCCGGAAAACGATCGCGCCGCGATCATTGACGCCATCCGCAAGCGGCACACCTACGGGGCGACCGACAACCTGGTGGTCGAAGTTTGGGGCAACGGCCACTTCATGGGCGACGAGTTCAAGACCGGCGAACTGCCTGAATTGGAGCTGAAGGTGCAGGCCACCGACAAGATTTCGCGAATCGACCTGGTCCGCAACAATCAATACGTCTACACGACTTCGCCGCTCAAATCGCAGGTCGTCGATCAAGTACACCGATCGCGAGCCGAAAGAGGGGCTGAACTACTACTACTTCCGCATCCAGCAGGACGACGGCGAGATCGCCTGGGCCAGCCCGCTGTGGATTAACTACGAGCCGGGCAAGTGAGCGGCGGTCTGTGATTCGTGTAGGTCAGGCAACCCGTGCCTGACATATCGTCAATGTCAGGCACGGAGTGCCTGACCTACGGAAGTCTCCTAGGGTTCGAATGGCCATTTTTGCGTTCCTGCACTGTTCACACTCGGCGGCTTACACCGCCGTCACGCTGGAGAGCTTCTTTCGCTACACGCCCTTGTCGGCGGCCGACCAGGTGCTGGTGCTCGATAACGACGGCGATTTCAAATCGAACGACGCACGCCTTGAAGTGCTGCGGACGAACGGGCAAACCTTCGCGCAGAACGTCAACGTCGTGTTGTGGCGGGCGTTGCAAGAGCACACCGCGGCCTATTGCTGCAACAACGATCTGCTCTTCACCCGCGGCTGGCGCGAGCCGCTGGAACAGATGGGGAATTGCCTTGCCACTCCGGTGCATCACCACAATGTCCCCAGCGTGACCGCGGCGAAGGTCGTGGTGCCTCGCTCGTTCGACATCGAATTCTATCGCCAGCACGAGGCGGCTCTGCGTGAGTTCTGCGACCGGACCCCGGAGCTTTTGACCCGCCGACGCGTCGAACGGGTTTGGTTTCCTTCGTTCTCCTGCGTGCGAATTCCGGCGGAAATCATCGGCCGGCTGGGCCCGCTCGACGAGCGCTTCCGCAATGGCGGCGAAGATGGCGATTACGTGCTGCGGGCCCATCTGCAAGGCATCGAGTGCGTGGTGCCGCAGAATTCGTTCGTCTTTCATTTCGGCGGAAAATCGACCTACAACATCGACCCTGGTCACACCAAGAAAACCGCCAGTAAAACGTGGGTGGCAGCGCCGCTGGACGAGCGTGATGAATTCGTGTCCCGCGAGTTCACCGCCAAATGGGGCCGCACGGTCACGGAACTGTTTGCCTTCAAGACCTACATTCCGCCGCAAAGCCCCGAGCCGGTCAGCCTCTGGATTCGCAAAGCGATGAAAGCGGATGGCACTGCCGACCAGGCGCCGCAATGCCAGAACGCCGAGTTTCCAATCCCCGACCCTCATGCCCCGCGCACGCGGTACATCGACTTGCTCTCCCGCTGCTTGCCGAACGTGATCTACGGCGATGCCGGTTGGCTCGATCACGAAAAGCAGGCGGAGTACGACCCCGAGATTCGCCGCGTGGGACGCGATTGGCCGCACGTTGCGCACACGATGATCGGCACGCGCCGGCTGCAAAACCTACGATTCTGTGTCGAAGACGTGCTGCGTCGTCAGGTGCCGGGCGATTTCATCGAGACCGGCGTCTGGCGCGGCGGGGCGACGATCTTGATGCGCGGCATTCTCGAAGCGTACGGCATCACCGATCGCCGGGTGTGGGTTGCCGATTCCTTCGCCGGCCTGCCACCACCGGACCCGTCGGTTCCGCAAGACACCATTCCCTTTCACGAGTGGAAACAACTGGCCGTTTCGTTGGATAACGTCAAAGCCAACTACCATGCCTACGATCTGCTCGACTCGCAGGTGACGTTCCTCAAAGGCTGGTTCCGCGACACGTTGCCGGTGGCGCCGATCGAACGGCTGGCCGTGGTTCGACTCGACGGCGACATGTACGAATCGACCATGGACGGCTTACAGAATCTGTACCACAAGCTGTCGCCGGGCGGTTTTCTGATTGTCGACGACTACCACAACATCCAGGCCTGTAACCAGGCCGTGACCGACTTCCGCCAGACCAACGGCATTGTGGACGAGATTCAAACCGTCGATTGGGGCGGCGTGTATTGGCGCAAGTCGTAGGCAATGAGTCGAGAAGGTCAGGGCCAACGGGCCAAGGCTCCGCTCGGCAAGCGATTGCCCGCGGCGGTGGCCAATGCCAATTCGCGTCCTTCGACCGTCGTTTCCAGAACGTCGCCGACGAGCGACGCCAGGTTGCCCGGCCCAAAACCGCCGGTGTGGCAGGTGAGCAGCAGGAACCGGGGCCGGCCGCCGGCGAGTGCGACGCAACTGCGTAGCAGGTCGAGCAGGTGCTGTTCGAGTTTCCAGACTTGTCCTTTGGGTCCGTGTCCATAGCTGGGCGGATCGAGAATGATGCCGTCATAGTGCCGGCCGCGCTTCAGCTCGCGGCGGACGAATGTCGGCGCATCTTCGCCGATCCAGCGGATTGGGGCCGCGGCCAGGCCCGATAGTTCGGCATTGCGGCGGGCCCAGGCGACGACGTTCGTTGCGGCGTCGACATGCGTCACCTCGGCGCCGGCGGCCGCGGCCGCCAAGGTGCTCGCGCCGGTGTAAGCGAACAGGTTCAAAACCCGCAACGGCGCCGGGGACGAACGAACCTGCTCGGCAAGCCAGTCCCAATTCTCAACCTGCTCGGGAAACAGCCCTACGTGGCCGAAGTCGGTGCGCTTCAGCTCGAACACCAGCTCGTTGTGCGCGAGTGTCCAAGGTTCGGCCAGCGGGCTCGCAGCCTGCCAGCGCCCCTGGTCGCCGGTGGTGCGATCGTAGCGCACCGTGGCGGCAGACCATAGTTCGGGTCGAGCCGGCCGGAGTCCCTCCGCCGCCGGCGAGGGGCGATCGAGCACGTGCGGGCCGAAGCGTTCGAGTTTGCACCGCCACCGAAGTCGAGCAGTTCGTATTGGTCGGTGGTGAACACGATTGGAAGTTGATTCCACCTCGAAGCGATGCACAAATCTCGCGATACCGGCAAGCTGGCGCTTGCCGCTCGCCTCGCGACCGACGGTCGCGGCTTTATTTCCGCCGTCGTCGCGTGGCGGTTTTGCGATGCGGGCGGTAGCCGGCCGAGGGTTCTTTCCGCTCGTCACGGCCTTTGCGGTTGCCGACGGCTCCCTTGCCGAGAGCACGGTTGGCGCTTTTGCGTCGTGCGTCGAGCGCTTCCTTGGGCGGACGCTCCGGAATCAAACAGTCGCAACCGCTGCCGATCAGGTCTTGCCGGCCGGCCTGCTCGAGTGCCCGGCGAACTTCGAAGTAGTTGTCCGGCTTGAAGAATTGCAGCAAAGCCCGTTGCAGTTTGCGATCGCGCAAATGCTTGGCGATGTAGACCGGCTTCTTGGTGAACGGATCGAGGCCCGTATGGTACATGCAGGCTGCGATGTCGAACGGGCTGGGGATGAAGTCCTGCACCTGGTCCGGCTGGTAATGATTCCGCTTGAGAAACAAGGCCAGCTCGATCATCGAGTCCAGGTCGCTGCCCGGATGGCTGGCGATGAAATAGGGAACCAGATATTGCTTCTTGCCGGCCCGCGCCGAGGCCTGCTTGAACTCGCGGTCGAAACCGACGAAGTCGTCCTTGTCGGGCTTCTTCATCAGCGCCAGAACGCTCGGGTCGGTATGCTCGGGGGCGACCTTCAAATAGCCGCCGACGTGGTGCTTCACGAGCTCGTCCATGTACTCGGGGCTGCGGCGGGCCAGGTCCATGCGAATGCCCGAGGCTACGAACACCTGCTTCACGCCCGGCTCTTGCCGCACGGTCTTCATCAACTGAATCAGCGGGCCGTGATCGGTGCCCAGCAGTTTGCAGATCGTCGGATGAACGCAGCTCAGCCGGCGGCAAACGGCCTCGACTTCGGGGCGCTGGCAACGCATCTGATACATGTTGGCGGTCGGGCCGCCGATGTCGCTGATCACGCCGCTGAATTTCGGGTCGTCGGTCATCCGCCGTACTTCGTCCAACACGCTCTGCGGGCTGCGGCTTTGGATGATGCGTCCTTCGTGGGCCGTGATCGAGCAGAACGTGCAGCCGCCGAAGCAGCCGCGCATGATCTGTACCGAGTCTTTCACCACTTCGAAGGCCGGGATCCGCTCGTCGCCGTAGGCCGGATGCGGACGCCGCGTGTAGGGAAGCCCATAAACGTGGTCCATTTCCGATTCGTTGAGCGGAAAGGCCGGCGGGTTGGCCACGATTGCCTCACGACCGTCGCGCTGCACCAAGCGCCGGGCGTTGTACGGATTGGTTTCGTTGTGCGAGATCTTGGTCATCTCGGCAAAGGCCCACTTGTCGGCCGTCACCTGCTGGCAACTGGGGAGCTCGATCGTATTTTCCGTGGGGGGCTGTTCGCTCGCCCCCAGTCGGTACACGACGCCGCGCAAATCGCGCAGATCGCGGACCGTCTGACCTGCGGCCAGGCGACGGGCAATCTCGACAATCGAACGCTCGCCCATGCCGTAGACGACCAGGTCGGCCTTGCAGTCGAGAATCATCGGCCGGCGGACCTTGTCGCTCCAATAGTCGTAATGCGCCAGGCGGCGCAGGCTGGCTTCGACGCCGCCGGCAATCACCGGTACGCCGCGATAGGCCTCGCGCGCCGCTGGCAATAGGCCAGCGTGGCTCGGTCGGGGCGCCGCCCGATCTGGCCGCCCGGACTGTAGGCGTCGTCGTTGCGGACTTTGCGATTGGCCGTGTAGTGGTTGATCATCGAGTCCATGTTCCCCGCGCTGATGGCGAAGAACAGCCGCGGCCGGCCGAATGTCTTCCAAGCCTCGCAGTTCTTCCAATCGGGCTGGCTGACGATACCCACGCGAAAGCCCTCGGCCTCGAGCAGCCGGCCCAGCAGGGCCATGGCAAAACTCGGGTGATCGACATAGGCGTCGCCGGTGACGAATACGACGTCGATCTCGTCCCAGCCTCGCGCCAGGGCTTCGGCCCGCGACATCGGCAGCGGCGCCGAAGCGATCGGCGGCGGCTTGGGCGGCCGGTCTGCCGGGCTCAGGATCGGCAGCGCCAGCGGCAGGCTCGAGGAAGGCGTCGTGGTAGACATGCAATTCGCCAGGGGGGCCAAACGAGGCCCGCGGGCAAGCGGGCGGAACAGAAGCCACAGCAGAACAACGTATTCTAATCGCCAGTGCGCACGGCGAACATGGGCGACCATGTCCGCACGAGTGTTGATGCGTCCCGAGTTGTCTCAAGCCGGCGGCGTAAGCCCTCGCGGATATTGCCCGCGGATTTGTTTCCAATACGCGCCCCGCCCGTGGCGAAGAAGCAACACGATGTTGCCGGAAATATACATTTTCCGCGTAGGCCCTGCGACCCTGCGAGCATCTTAGCCGGGAGCTAAACGTCGTGTCAGGGCGGGTTTAGCCTCGAAATTGCAGGTCCGCGAGCGCGGCGGGGCATAGGGATTGCTACCACAGTCTCTGTCCGAGGTTCGATCGCATCAGGCCGGAGTATTTGCCGCCGTGGTTCAGGTTCTGGAAATCAATGCCCTCGAAGAATTAGCCAGCTTTCGGCTGGTATGGCGCAAGCTCTTGGGAGAGACGCGTCGGGCATCGTTCTTTCAGTCGCTGGATTGGCTGGAACCTCACCTGAGTCATTATGGGGCCGAGCAAAAGTTGCGGGTTTTGATGGTTTCTGGATCCGAAGGGCAGTTGGGCATCCTGCCGCTGGTGGTCCGCCCTCAGCAAACCAGGCTGGGCTCGCTCCGTGTGCTCACCTACCCGCTGGACAGTTGGGGATCTTTCTTCGGCCCGATCGGACCCTACCCGGCCGCCACGTTGCTGGCAGGTTTGGCTCATCTTCGGAGCAGCCGTCGCGATTGGGACTTGCTCGAATTGCGCTGGGTCAACCGCGACGCCGTCGACTTCGGCCGTACGCTCAACGCGCTAGGGGCTCTCGAATTGCCAGCCGCCGAGGTGCCGAGTACCAAGGCGGCTTCGATCGATATGGATGGCGACTGGCCGGCCTATTGGAGCTCTCGCGACACGCATTTCCGCAAGAATGTCGATCGTTCGCGGCGCCGGCTGGCTGAACGCGGCAAGATCGATTATCTGCGCTATCGACCGGCCGGCATCGCCCGCGGCGATTCACATCCGCGTTGGGATTTGTACGACATCTGCGAACGACTGGCCGCGGCGAGTTGGCAAGGTTCGAGCCGGAGTGGCAACACCCTCTCCCATGCCAGCGTCCGCGCCTACCTGCGCGACGCCCATCTGGCCGCCGTCAACGCCGGCGCCGTGGACATGAACTTGCTGTACGTCAATGCACGGCCCGCGGCTTTCGCCTATTGTTACCACTACCAGGGGCACGTATCCGGGCTGAGAATGGGCTACGATCCGAGCGCCGCCCACGAGGGAGCGGGCAGCGTGCTCACGGCGCTCATGCTGGAAGACAGCTTTCGCCGCGGGGACCGGCTGTTCGACTTGGGAGCCGACTACCTGGATGCCAAGCGTCATTGGCTTACGACGCTGGAAACGTCGTACACCTACACGCATTTCGGCCCGGTGCCCAAGGCCCAGGTGCTGCGTGCCGGCCGTTGGGTGCGGCGCTATTGGCAAGGAATTGCCGGCTGAGAGGGTTAGGGACGCCCGCACGGGGTGCCATGGCCACGCTCGCCGTGGCCATGTTTGCTACCCGGAGGCATGCCCACGCAAGCGTGAGCATGGCACCCAGCACGCGACGCGGCTGATTCTGGCTTCAGCCGGAGAGCGTCATTCTTCGACGATGACTTCGCGAACCGTTCGTCCTCGCCGGCGGAAGTACGGAGTGCGAATGGGCTGTTCGCCTTCGAGATACTTATCTTTGCGCATGAATTTATAGAACGCCAACAGCATGAAGGCGCCGGCAATCGATACGCCAAATCCTTCGAGCGAAAGCGGCGTGACGTGGTGCCCTTCCCAGAAATACATCAGCACGCCCGAACCGAGCACGCTGCCGCCGATGCCCATGATGAGCGTTGCCACCGCTCCGCCCGGATCTCTCCCCGGCATGATGGCTTTGGCCAGAAGCCCCACCAACGTGCCGAAGCCAATCCAGACGAGCACCTCGTTGGCCAGCTTGTGGATTTCGGCGTTAAGCTGAGCCTGGTCCATGCGTCGAAAATCCTTTCCAGGCTGGCCCGAGTGGCTGTTCGGGAAAATGCCTTCGCAACCGGCGCCCAAGGTGAAGATCGTGAGATTTCAACTTGGACGCCAGGAGCGAAGGGCCGTCCCCCCCAACGCCGCATGAGAGCGGTGCCGACGCGTCGCTGTGGGATCTGATTCCCAAGAGCGACTGTCGACGTCCGCTAGCCGCGGCGCGCGACAAAATCCTTTGGCTCTATGTTTTCATTACGGGCCAGGCGCGGGGCCGGGAGCGATGGGGATGGCTCCCCCACCTTGCGGAACAGGTAATGCATTCGGAGCAATGCCCGGGGGCGCGGGGCCGTTCTGATCGCCGGCGGCGGCCGCGTCGGCTTTGGCCGCCTGCATTGCCGTCGCCTCGCGGGAGAGTTTGAATTCCGTGCCCGACGGGAAGTATTGCACGTCGTCAAGCATCCATTGCGGACTGGGCAGCGTTTGGCCGCCCACGTCGAGCTGGCAGCCCGTCGCTGCCGACAGCAGGGCAACTCCCAAGCCCAACGTCACCCATCGCTGCGTGTTTGCCGACTTGCTCATCTGACTTTCTCCCATGCGTGGGGCCAGACTGCTCGTATGTACAGTTCTGGACCGCCAATCCGCCGCGGCCTTCGCTACGATCGTCAAAATCGTCACACTCGTTATCGGCCGCATGGTCGTCATATCTTCTGTCCGAATCGAGAAATTCTTTGCCGCCGGTCTGCCCAAGCCCTCCGAGTCGCTAGCAGGCCGCGGCAAAACAGTCGTTGCGCGCATGCCGGATGGCAGTTTTTAACGACTTGTCGGCTATCATTAGGTGTAGGCAAATGGGCGCGATTTTACGCTCACGCGAGAATCCTCGTATTGGGGTGCCATGTCCCACACTCGCGTGGGCATGTTTGCGGCGCTGATGCATGCCCACGCGAGCGTGGGGCATGGCACCCGAACTCGATGCGTGACGTGCTATGAGCCTAGGAAATCAGGAGCCGAGAAAGATGAGGGCTAGCACCGCGGTTCTGCCGGGCAGTCGCGTCGCCTGGCGGGCGTCGCTGGCGGCGTGCTGTTGTGCCGTCGTGGTGCTGCTATCGGCGGCTCCGGCTCCTGGCCAGGCGGTTGGGTCCATGGGCGCCATGGGAGGCGGCTTCACCCGCACCGTTCCCACCAGCACCTATTTCGCCACGCTGGGCGTCTTCTACGACGGCGACTATCGGGCCGCGCTGATCGACTTCCTCTCCGAAGGACGCGGCGGCATCAAGAACGGCCAGACCAGTTGGATCGATTCGATCTGCTACAACACCATGGCCGGCGAGAGCTACTATCAGCTCGGGCAGTATGGGCCGGCGTTAAACCATTACACCAATGCCCTGAACCTGTACGTGGCGTTCAATAACTGGATGCTGCGCGTGCAGTTCGACCCGGTGATACGCCCGGCCGGCGCGGCTCGGTCAAGATGGTTCCCTGGGGCGGCTCGAAACGAGTCTTCCGCCTCGGTTCGTACAAAGACACCACGCTCATCGCCCAGGGCCAGATCAACAACAACATGGCCGTGATGCGCGGCGGCGTGGTGCAGCAGCCGGTGTTGTTCCCCATCAATGTGCAGGAGATCGTTCGCTGCACGGCCTTGGCCATGCGCCGTCGGCGCGAGTTGCTGGGGCCGGCCGGCCCGCACGACACGCTAGCGAACGAATTGGTGGCTGTGCTATCGCGCCGCCCGGGCGTTGCCAACCACTGGTCCGAGGCTTGGATCGACGTACAACTGGGCATGGCCTATGCCGGCGCCGGACGCGACGCGCAGGCCAAGACCGTGCTCGAACGAGCCATTGTCGCCGGGGGCGAGTACGATCACCCGCTGACCGGCATGGTGCTGCTCGAATTGGGCCGCATTGCTTTGACGGCGGGCGATTTCGTCACCGCCGCCAAGTACTTCGACGAAGCCACCTACGCGGCCGTGAACTTCTACGATCCCGGCGTACTGGAAGAAGCGTTCCGGCTGGGATTCATGAACCATCTGATCGCTAACAACAAGGGGATGTATCCCCCCTTGGCGCTGGCCGAAACTTGGGCCAAGCGCGAAGATTCGCGGCAGCTCATGGTTTCGCTGGCCACGATGACGGCCGAGAACGCCTGCGCACTGGGCGAAACCAAGACCGCGCTGAATTGGGTGGCCGAAGCTCGCATCGCCATCGGCAACCGCGACATGGCCCGCGCCAAGATTGGTGCCCGGCTGAATTTCATCAACGCCCTGGCTCTGTACCAGGCTGGCCAGATGGGCGGCGGCGATGCGGCCTTTACCGCGGCCATGAGTTTTCAACGCGGCGGCTCGCTGTGGATCTTCCAGATCGGGCTGGTCGATGCGCTGCTCAACAGCCCCGCCGCGCCGCTCACGCCGCGCGTGGCCCTTGATCTGTATGGCAGCGTGCTGCGCGACCCGATGCCGGCCGATTGGCTGAGCGACCCGATGGAGTCGATGTCGACGCTCGTCGTTCCGCACCCCATCAGCTACGAGAACTGGTTCAACGCGGCCATCGTTCGCAAGGAATACGAACGCGCCTTGGAAATTTCCGATCTGGCCAAGCGCCATCGTTTCAACAGTTCGCAGGAGTTCGGCGGCCGGTTGACGAACCTGCGTTGGGTCATGGAAGGGCCGCCCGAATTGCTCGATCAGGCCACGTTGCTGCAGCGTCAGGATTTGCTGCTGCGGTATGCGGGCTACGAGCAGCTTTCGCAGAAGGCGCATCAAGCTGCGCACCGAATTGGAGCGAATGCCGCTGGCGCCGGAAGACGCCGAAATCGCCAAGACTCAGACGTCGAAACTGGCCGAATTGGGCGAAATCAGTGCCGCCCAGGAAATCATCCTCCGCGAGATTGCGCTGCGGCGCGAGCCTTGCAACCTGGTGTTTCCGCCGGTCCGCACCACCCAGGAAATGCAAAAGGCCCTGCCGGAAGGAACGGCCCTGCTGGCCTTCTACTGCACGACGCTGCAAACGCACGCTTTTCTGATGACCAGTGCCCGCTACGGCTATTGGCCGCTATCGAGCCCGTCGATGGTGCAGAAGCAGGTTGTCGGTCTGCTTCGCGACCTGGGCAATTTCGAGCAGAACAAGGAAATGCGGCTGGCCGATTTGCAGGAATCCAAATGGCAGAAGCGATCGCACGACCTGCTCGACATGCTGATGAAGGACTCGAAGGTCACGCTCCCCTACAGCTTCAAGGAGCTGGTCGTCGTGCCGGACAACTCGCTGTGGTACGTGCCGTTCGAAGCCTTGGAAGTCGCCGAGGGAGATGGCCTGGTGCCGCTCATTACCAAGTTGCGAATTCGTTACGCGCCGACCGTCGGCCTGGGCGTTCCCGACTCGCGCCCCCGATTGCAAGGCGGCAACACGGCCGTGGTCCTGGGCCGGCTGTTTCCCAACGATGACGACGAAGTTGCCGAAGCGGCCTTTGAGCAAATCGAACAATCCGTGCCCGGGGCCGTGGCCATCAAAGGCCGGCTGTCGGTCGCCTCGGGGTTGTACGCCTCGCTGTTCAATCGCATGATCGTAATTTCCGACATTACGCCGGCCGACTCGCCCTATGCCTGGTCGCCGGTGCCGCTCGACCACAACTCGCCGGGCAGTTCGCTGGCCAGTTGGTTCGCGCTTCCCTGGGGCGGCCCCGACCAGATCATGCTCCCCGGCTTTCACACGCCGGCTGAGAACTCCATGAAGCATTCGTCCAATGGCAGCGAACTGTTCTATTCGCTCTGCGGGTTGATGTCGACCGGTGCGCGGACCGTGCTCATCAGCCGTTGGCGGCCGGGCGGCCAGAACAGCATCGACCTGGTGCGTGAGTTTGCCCAGGAGTTGCCACGCACCACGGCCGCCGACGCCTGGCAGCGAAGCGTGCTACTGGAATCAGCAACTCCGCTGAACCCAACGCTCGAGCCGCGCGTCAACAAGGCCGGCATGCAGTCGCCCCCCAAGGCCGATCATCCGTTTTTCTGGGCCGGCTTTTTGCTGGCCGATACCGGCGCGAAGCCCCACGCTGACGATGAAGCCCCCGTCGATAACGTGGTCAAGGTCAAGGACGCCAAACCAGCGGCCGACAAACCGCCCGAAAAGAAGTGACCCCTACATAGCCGGCCCGTGTCGGGCCGGACAAATGCACCGTCTCGGGCCGGACAAATGCCCCGTCTCGGGCCGGACGAACGCCGGTCTCGTTCCGGAACCACGGACGCCGTTTCGCATGAAGCCGATCGACGCGCGCCGCCGGGCAATGAACTGGGGCTATCTCAATGGCGCCCTGTGGTCGATCGGCAACGGCCTGACGACTGGCACCCTGATCATCTACCTGGCGCAAGACCTGGGTGCTCATGGTTTGGGCGTCAGCTTATTGCTGGCCATCCCTTCGCTCGTTGGGTTATTGCGGCTCTTCTCGCCGGCGCTGATCCGGCGTTTCGGCACGGCCAAACGCACCTGCCTGGCAATGTACCCGGCCAGTTACATGATCCTGGCCATCCTGCCCCCGGTGCTGGTGCTTCGAGATTCGTTGGCGGGCGTAAACCTGCTGGCCGCGATGGTAGGACTGATCTGCGTACACCAGTTGCTCGAATACATTGGCACGGTCGCGCTGTGGTCGTGGTTGGCTGAATTGGTGCCGCCGCGAATTCGCGGCCGGTATTTCTCGCGGCGGCAGATCTGGCAACTCGCCGTGCTCATTCCGACGCTCTGGACGAGCGGTGTGTTCGCCGATCGTTGGCGCGCCGAACATGGCCGGGGTGATCTGCTGGGCTATGCCTGGCCGATCGGCGTGGGCGTCGTATTCCTGCTGGCCTCGATCGTTCCGCTCACCAGAATGCCCGCGACGCTCGGCGGCCGATGGATCGTGCCGCTCCGTGCTGCGCCGGCGTGGCGATCGCTCCTCGCGCCACTGGCCGACGCTCGCTTCCGTTGGTGGCTGGGCTATGGCTGCTGGTTCTCGTTCTTCAACGGCGTGACTCAGCAGGCGCAGAACATTTATCCCAAGCGGGTGCTCGACGTCGGCTTGCGCGAGCAGGCCGAGATGCGCACGCTGATGCAACTCGGCCAGGCGGGCGTCAGCTTTTGGGCCGGCCCGGCCAGCGATCGTTACGGCAACCGGCCGGTGCTGATCGCCAGTCAATTGCTGGTGGCCACGGGGCCATTGTTCTTCCTGCTGGCCACGCCCGCGCACCCCAATTGGCTCTACGGAGCGTGGATCGTGTGGGCCGCTTACGCCGGCATCAACATCTGTCAGCCGAACCTCACACTCAAGCTGGCCGGCGGCAACAGTGCGCCGTATGTCGCCACCTACTTCGCTGCGACGAGTATCTGTTACGCCGCCAGCACCGTGGCCGGCGGCTATTTGTTCAACCTGCTGGGCGATCTGAACCGAACGTGCGTCGGGTCCCTGACGATCTATCAGGCGATCTTTCTCTTCGGCTGGTTGAGCCGCACGTTGGGCGTGGTCTGGCTGCTGGCGGTCGACGAACCGGGAGCCTGGACCTGGCGCAGGATTCTTCGGCCGTCGCGGACAGAGGGAACCGCAGGCGATTCAGCGTTTTAAGTTAAAAATACACGAGCCCGACGCGCCAGCGAGGGTGTCTCACGTGAGGCACCCTCGCTGGCGCGTCGGGCTTGTGTGTTTGGTGTGAGCATCAAGATTGTGGCTAATTTGGGTGATCTTGCCAAAATGACTCCCATTGGTCGGGCTCGCTGAGGTACAGGGCTCGCAGGTGGCAGATGGCATCCGAGCCGCCCTCACCCCAGCGCATGCCGCTGCCTTTCAGTCGATTGGCGACCACGGTTTTGCAGGCGCTCTCGACCGGTCCCGACCCGATCTGCCAGCCGTTGGCGACGTAGCGCGGATAGTCCATGCGATGCTGGTGGTTTCTGAAGTATCGCAGGCAGTCGTCCAGCGCCGCTCGGGCTGGGGCCGGCAGCGTCGCCCCATTGAGTTGTTCCAGCAGGCGAATGACCTTCAGACCGCCTTCGTGCTTCAGCCGATGGCACCACTCTCCCACGCGTTGTTGACGCCCAACCTCATCTTCGGGCCAGAGAGCCTGGCCGAGTTCAACCAGGTATTCTTTGGCGTGCCAGAAATCGAGGATGCATTCGGCGCGGGGGAAGTTCTTGCGAAAGAAGTTTTCCAATCCGTTGCCGCCGTCGGAGAGCGCGATTTGCTGCTCAGCCTCGTCCCAGCCCACGTGTCCGGCTTGGCGACGCAGTTGCAAGCCCAACTCGTCCAGGCCATAAAATCCGGCTAAAAACCGCACTTGATGCGACTCGGGCCTGCGCTGGTCATGCGCGCTACGCGGATTGTAGAGCGTGGCGACATAGGCCATACGCCCTTCGGCCTTCGCGCCCCCGACACCTTGTTGACGCACGCCCGTAGCATCAAGCCCCACATAAGCGCAGCTTTTTCCATGCGCGTCGCGTTGCCAGGGCCAGACTCGGTCGGCTCCCAGCTTGACCTTTTCTCTTTGCAGTTCCGACAATCGTTCGCCGGCCGCTTCGGTCACGCGTTGGACGGTCGACTCACTCAGCCGCAGTCCGCACAGCTTCTGCAAGGTGACTTCCGCGGACTGCGCGAAGCTGGTTTGGACTCCGGCGATGCTGGCCACCTCGCTGGCCGCCGGCGTGAGCGTGGCCACACCCAGCCCCGCCGCCCGATCCCACGGGACACAGCCTCGCCGGCAACGACGACAATGGTAATAAGGTCGCGCGACCTGGATGGTGCCCAGCAGGCTTTGACACCACTTCGGCCGCCGCTCGACGAAGCGGGCGTCTGCGGCGCAGTGCGGACAGACTAAGCTAGCTCCCTCGTATCCCTCCCTTTTTTTGCCGCTCGTCGGCGGCCGCTTCCAAGGCTTGGGCTCCCAGGCGATGCACCTGGTCGCGCAGTTCAAATTCCTTTTTCCCGAACAGCGGCCCGGAAGAAAGCCCACGAGCCATCCGCAGACGTTGTTCTTCAAATAGCGGCCCCAGACGCTCGTAAAGCCGCCGCTCCTCCTCGTTCAAATCCTCAAGCGCGAAGCCCAGACGTCCCATCGCTCCACCCTCCCTAAACGGAAAATAGGCAAACCACCTCCAACAGTTTACCAACCGGCCGATTTTCCACCCACAATCCAGACGCTCTCACGTGTGTTTGCCCACCGGGAACTTTTCTTTGACATTCGCCCCCCGGTCCGGGATGATATGCGTACGGCCTGATGGGTCGCCCGCCACCAATACCGCCCGCATTCCCCTCACCCCCCCCTTCGCGGAGAACGCACGCATGACCGAGCGCTCGCAACCCTCGTCTCCTGCCACCCGTCGATCGTTTCTCAAACAATCCAGCGCCGTCGTCTTGGCCGGAGCCGCCGAGTTGAGCGTCGCCCGCAGCGCCCATGCCGCCGGCAGCGATGTGATTCGCATCGGCCTGATTGGCTGCGGCGGACGCGGCACGGGCGCTGCCGTGCAGGCGCTCACGGCCGATCAGAACGTCAAGCTGGTCGCACTGGCCGATGCGTTTTCCGACCAACTGCAACGTAGCCGCACGCTGCTGAAAGAACATCCGAAATACGGTAGCCGGGTCGACGTACCCGATGATCGCTGCTTCGTCGGCTTCGACTCGTATCAACAACTGATCGATTGCGGCGTCGACGTGGTGCTGATGGCCGCTCCGCCGCATTTCCGGCCGCTGCATCTGGAAGCCGCCATCAAAGCCGGCAAGCATGTGTTTGCTGAAAAGCCGGTGGCCGTCGATGCGCCCGGTGTGCATCGCGTGCTGGCGGCTTGCGAGGAAGCCAAGAAGAAGAACCTGGCCGTCGTCTCAGGGCTGTGTTGGCGCTACGATTTTGGCGCTCGGGCGGCGGTGCAGCAGGTTCACGACGGCGCCGTCGGCGAGATCGTGGCCCTGGAAGCCATCTACAACGCTTCGCTCCCCGGCAAGAAGTGGCCCATGGTTCGCGAACAGGGCTGGAGCGACATGGAATGGCAGATGCGCAACTGGTACTGGTTCACCTGGCTGTCGGGCGACCATATCGTCGAGCAGGCCGTCCACAGCATCGACAAAATTGCCTGGGTGCTGCACGATCAGCCGCCAGTTTCGGCCGTGTCGTTGGGCGGCCTGCAATGCCGCCAAGCTGCAGAACGTGGCAACATCTACGATCATCACGCCGTGACCTACGAATATCCGAACGGCCTCAAGGTGTTCTTCACCTGTCGTCAACAGCCTGGCACGACGGCCGACGTATCGAGCCACGTCTACGGCACCCAAGGCACCTGCCACATCGAAGGGCCTCGCAATCGGGGCGGGCAAATTGTGGCCCGCAGCGGCGAGACCCAGTGGACTTACACCGGCAAGAAGAACATCATGCACCAGACCGAGCACGACGAATTGTTCGCCGGGCTGCGCTCGGGGCACATCATCAACGACGGCGAGTTCATGACCAAGAGCACGATGCTGGCGATCCTGGGCCGCATGGCCAGCTACACGGGCCGCAAGATCACCTGGGACGAGGCCATGCATTCGAAAGAGGATCTCTCGCCGGCCGCGTACGCCTGGGGTTCGGCGCCGAAATCGTCGATCGCCATGCCCGGCCTCACGCCGTTTGTTTGATATCTGACAAAAACAAGAGAGGGAACCACCGAGGGAATAAGAGAAGAAATTACAGAGGCACAGAGACGAAGAAGCGATGGCAAGTGCAGTCTGACCTTCTTCACGGTTACGTGGCTATGGTCTGCGCTGTTTTTCGTTCCTTCCTACAATCTCTTCCTCTTCCTCCTTTCCCTCGGTGTCTCTGTGCCTCTGTGGTTTTCCTTCTTCGTTCTTTTTTTCCACTGACGACATGAACCTTCCAAACAGTTTCCGTGATGGGACGATCTCTCGTCGAACGTTACTCGCGACGGGTGCCGTTGGGGCGGCCTGGGCCTTGACGTTGCAAGCGCACGAAGTAGATGCGGCCGAACCGTCGCCGATGAAGGCTGGCTACATCGACGCCCATGTCCACGTCTGGACTCCCGACACGGCCCGCTACCCGCTGGCCGCAGGCTTTACCGTCGAGGGCATGCGTCCGCCCAGCTTCACGCCCGAACAGCTCTTCACGCATTGTCGCCCTTGCGGCGTCGAGCGCGTGGTACTGATCCAGATGAGCTTCTATCGATTCGACAATTCCTACATGCTCGACACGATCGGCCGCTTTCCTGGCGTGTTTCGTGGCGTCGCCATTGTCGATTCGGACGACCGGCCGCAAAACCGCATGCGCGAATTGGCGAAAGAGGGGGTGCGCAGGTTTTCGCGTCACGCCCGGCAAGATGCCGGTCGACGCCTGGCTCGGCAGCCCGGGCATGGAAGCGATGTGGAAATGCGCGGCCGAAGAGAACCTGGCGATCTGCCCGCTCATCAATCCCGAGGTTCTGCCGGCAATCGAACGGATGTGCGAGCGGCACCCGAACACGCGGGTGGTGATCGATCATTTCGCGCGGCTGGGCATGGCGGGTCCGGTTCGCGAAGCGGACCTCGATCGGTTGTGCGCGATGGCCCGGTTCCCTAAGTTATTCGTGAAGACGTCGGCCTTCTATGCCTTGGGTGCGAAGAAGGAGCCCTACGACGACCTGGGCCCGATGATACGCCGGTTGCTGGCGGCCTACGGCGCGAAGCGATTGATGTGGGCCAGCGACAGTCCCTTCCAGGTCGAAGGGGGACACACCTATCGCGCCTCGATCGAGTTGGTGCGCGACCGGCTCGATTTCCTGTCCGACGACGACCGCCAGTGGCTCTTGCGCCGCACGGCCGAAGAAGTGTTTTTCACGTGATGGCAGGCTACGCATGCCGTACACGAGCCCGACGCGCCAGCGAGGGGATATTCGGTTCGGCGTTATGATTCGATTCCCTCGCTGGCCCGTCGGGCTGGTGTTTTCGAGCCGTAATCGACGCCGGATTTGACTCGCCGCCCCGGTAAGCTATGTCTTAACAGGCACCTTCGGCAAAATCCGGGCGAATATCACGCTTGGCAATCGCTGCTCCAGGGTGCACCGTGCCCCGCCGCCGCGCGCTCTTGGCCGGCCATCCACCTCAGACTTGGGAAGGTTTTGCAAATGCCCAACAAGAAAAGCATCAAGCGGCTCGTTCGGGAATTCATCGACAGCGACGAGCAAGTGCTGGTGCTCCCTTACGACGGGTCGCACGAGGATGCCAGTCGGCATTGGCACGAGTTTCTCAAGTCGAGCCCTTGGACAATGTTCAAGAAGGCCGCGCTGATGGCGGTGACCAAGAGTATGTATTCTGGCCGATTGAAGAACGCGCTGCTGCGTTGGAGCGGAGTGAAGATCGGCCAGCACGTATTCATCGCCTCGATGGTGCAGCTCGACATTCAGTTTCCCGAGTTGATCACCATCGAAGACGGCGCCATTCTGGGCATGCACTCGCACCTGTCGACGCACGAAGTGACGCACACGCACATTCGGTTGGGGAAGGTCCACATCGGCCGCAACGCCTTGATCGGCGCCCAGGCCACGGTTCGATCCGGCGTGAGCGTGGGCGAGAACGCGGTCGTCGCGATGCGGGCTTTCGTCACCCAGAACGTTCCGCCCCAAACGCTCGTAACCGGCCTTCCCGAACGCAAAGTTCTCAGCCTCGAAGCGGCGCTGTAATCTCATCGGCCAAAGCGATCCGCGTAGGTCATGCACTCCGTGCATGACAATCGCGGGTGTCAGGCGGTGGCGGGGTGTGGGAGCAATGGAACTGTTACGGCACTTCGACAGGAATAATGAAGTCGCTCGCGCCGCGATCGACAGGGCGTGAAAGCGACCGCGGCAGCGGGTCGCCGTGCTCTAGGCACGATTCAGCGATCTTTCTCGCCAAGCCCTGGGCGACTTTCACAGCTTCGACAATCCTTCGGCCTTCTGCGACCAACCCCGATAGGTCGGGGCTTATGGCGACATAGCCGCCTTCAGCCAAGGGGTCGATTTGCAGCCGAATTAAGTACTCGCTCATAAAACCCTCTGCAAAACGTCGTGCAGCCGAGCCAGGCGTCTGGAAGCGGGACTGCACGCCGAGGCGCATTTTCTCTAATCTCCATAGACCTCTTCACGATGCTCTTGTTCGAGGTGGCGCTGAGCGCTGCTTCGCATGATTTCAAGCCCTCGCTTCCCCGCCACGCGCAGTCGCTCATCGGAATGGCTCGCTAAAGCCTCGTAGATGGGAATACGCTCAACGAAATGCTGGGAGAGCGGGCCGGAACCACCCCAGTGATTCGGAGTGCAATGGTCGCCCAACTCTTCCGGTGAAACGCCCGCGTCCAACGCGAGAAGAGCCATGCGTTCCCAGTGAGGACTGACGTCTCTGTCCAATGGTTTGAGTCGGAGGTATCCATCGCTTTGATGCTGCAGCCATTCGGCAAAGAGGTCGAGGTGCTCGCCGATCACAGCGTCGAAACAGTCGTCGCTGTAATTCTTACGATCGAAGAGGCGGAGTAACCAAGCACGTTGTTCCCGATCGAGAACCTTGGCCGCATCATGAAGAGCGCAATCATGCAATGAGAGACGCCCGTCTCCGGATCGAATTCGCGATTGCAACCACTCAAATGCCAAGACAGCGTCCTTTTCGAAGATATTCTTTAGTACATAGTGATTTGGATCTACGTCGCGTATCGCGGTGCGCCAGTGAGTTTCGAGTTCATCGCGGATCGTGCCGGCGGGATCACGTTGCCACTCGCCGATAGCTGCTGCTGCGCGAACGCTCGAGTTACGATGGTCGAGCAGCCGCGCCATTACCGGGATCTGAACACCGGAGTCGCGAAGCCAAAGATCATCCGCAACCCTGAGGTCGTCAAGAAGAGCGAGCGCGATTGAAAGTAGGGCCTCATTTACGGTCGGTAATCGCAGCACCATGTTAATTGCAAGCGGCTGGTATTCCTCGCAGTCAAGGAGTTGATTTAGCGCTGCTTCGTATTCGATGGCATCTCCGGATGACAAGCGGTGCATGAAAGGAATTAGGAATTCGGTGGGTGCGTTCCGTTCGATGAGCGCTTCGAGCCAGTACGTCGGATTCTTGCAGTTCTTTGCGATGTGATCATAGAGGGCTCTGAGGTAACCGTTGGCATTTCTGTATCCAAACTCACCGGCTTCAGATCGGATGTCTGCAAGATACTGCAGAATCTCGTCCATTGGGCGCTCGATTAAACGATCGGCTATCGCCCGCAACTCGGACTCCCGTCTTCTTTGTTGTTCCTCCCAGTCTTCTGCGTGATCAAGTTCCGCGTAAAGTGCGTCGAATGTCTGGTCGGTCTCGATCTGCAAATCCAGCTTCCCCCATTTCGCTATCCATGCCGCCCGAGTTTTCCAAGTGCGATTACAATTTGGCGCCGCGAGGGCGTCGGAGAGCATCTGCCGTCCATGCTCTCTCACTAGGGCGTATGTCTCTTTGGACATGGTGCCGACGAGCGAAAGCCGTTGTGGTAGGCACCAGTTCTCGATCTGGTCGAAGAGCGTCCTGACAGCCTTATTCGGAACATGGTAGAGCAGCATCTTAAGACGAGGCCATAGACCGACAATCTGTTCGATGATTGCGTGCGACGCAACGCCGGTCACGCGGATAATCTCGCGGTTGCTTCGCGGCGACGGTTTCGTGGTGTCGATAGTTGCTTGAAGAGCCTCGCTCAATGCCCATGCAAACGATGCACCGCTGCCGGCTCGACTTTGACGGACACGCTCTTCGAGGACGCTTAGCAGGGTACGCCGTCGTTCGATCGTAGCATCCGGTGCTACGTCGACATCGATTGGGAACAGCCACTCGCTAATCCTACGACGTGGATGTTCGACGGCTGTCGCTGATGTCGCCCGATTGGCTTCATCGGCATCAAGGAGAGCATGTAACGCTCGGCTCGACGCGTAGTTGAGCAAGCCCGGCGCAGCATGGCACACCTGTTCCAAATGTCTATCTAGGATTGCGTTTGAGCATTGAGCGTCGACCCAAGCAAAATGATCCCAAACCTTTGGGGTGTCTGCGGCGATTGACAGATTTTCCAAGAGTCCGTGATCGATCATAGCACCCCGTTGCCGCGCACCGAGCATGACAACTGCGGTGCTTGCTAGGGACCATGTCCCCTGGAGCAACGGACCGATTTTCAGCGAGTCTGGCCCGCTATAAAACACGTCTCGGACAAGCACTGCGCGAATTGCAGGCGGCCTGACCTGGAGGCGGTCTTCCGCAACTACTTCAACGAGCCCACCAGAGCCCAACGCGGCGGTAATCTGGCGGAGATCGAGTTGCGGTATTTGGAGTGCTTCTGACACTTGGCTAAACGACATTCCGTGGTCGCCTCCGATGGCGAAAGCTGCGAGGACGGATCTGTCTCGGTCTTCTCTGACCAAGCGTAAGTTGCTGAGTAGTTGTCGAGCCGCCGCTTCCCCGCTCCAGATATGCGAGACGCCGTCGACCTTACAAGACTCGGCCAATGCGACGGCGAGACCGGGTTTCCCATCCGCTTGAGAAATGAGAAGGTACTGAAGCCAATCGGGGCCATTGATGCCCATTTGCTTGATTAGCTCGAAAATCTCTTGCTGCCGAAGCGGTCGAAGTCGCCGTACGCGATTGTCAGGAATGTTCAGGATTCGCTGGACCTTGCCATCGTGTCGAGGCCAGCAATTGAGGTGAATGTGGTACGTCGCCCCCAACTACTGCGCAGCCATTTAAGGCTCTCAACCCGGTCTAAATGGACATGAGCATCGTCTACAACGACGATTGACGGATTCTGCTCGCGGATGGCGTCGGCGAGCCGTTGCAAAGAATCATCAACCGCAAACGAGCAAAGGTTCTGGTTCGCCAGATGCTGGTGGAGGTAGGTCTTGCCAGAACCGGGCTGCCCTACCAACAGCGCGTCGCCCTGAATCTGTTTTAGCCACGCAAGGTCTTCGTCTCGCCCGACGAGAATTTCAGGTTGCACGAATCGGCCGGTGCGTGGCAGCGCCGACAGGGCTGGCGGATCCCCTGAGATCCCGAGGAGCGTCTGCCGCCACTTGGCGTCGCGATATAACTGGTCCGCAAAGTACGGGGCATCGTAGATATTGGTGATTCTAACTCCCAGTGTCGCTGCTTCGTCTTCGAGGTTGCGCTTCCTTGTGTTTGAGAGGTGTTGAGACGTCGCCACGACTGCGAGCTTGGGGCCCTGACGCTTGGCAAGGTAGGTCGAGATGTTCTCTCGAAAATTTCCAATGACGTCGGATTGAACCGTGCAGACGAGCGGATACGGGCCCTCTGGCGCTTCAAAGGCGCCGTCCATGCCAGCGTCGTTGCCACCGGGCATTGGAGCGAGGTTGGGATGCGTTTTGCCGATAATTGCGGCTTCGCACTGCTCGAAGGCATTCCCGTCGAGCGGCTGGGCAAGCGCATCTATTATTCTTCTGTACAGGGGGTCGCGGTTCATTATGACCCGGCCTAAAAAGGCGCCCTCCAACGCGGGTTGTGAATTCGTACGAGTTGCATCCCTCGCTCGCCCGTCCCTCACTTCTCCAACGGCGGCGGGCCGGGCTGGGGCTGCGATTTGCCGGTCAGAAATAACAACGCCAGACTCGTTGAGATCAGTGCGTTGTTGTCTCCCTGGTTTCCGTGACCCTGCCACGCGCCTGAATCGCGATCCTGATACGAAAACAACCGGGCTGAGCCTTCCGCGAACCAGTCGTGATCGCCGATCTTCGAGGCCTTCGTCAGCCGGCCAGCGTCTTCCAACGTTTCCAGGTAATACAGCAGCCAAGGCAACTCGATGCCGGCGGCGTTCGGGTTGTTCTCGGTGGTGTAATGCTGCGCGAGCCAGTCGAGACCGCGAGCCAGGGCCTTCTTGTTACGCTCGGTGCGCAGCGCGCCTTCGACCTTGTGGCTGGCTACCACGAGCGAGGCGATGCCTGAGCAGGTCATGCTGCCGGTGCCGAACAGCCCCGGCGTGTAGCCCCACGAACCGTCTTCGTTCTGCGTGCTGGTCCAGTAGTCGAAGGCCCGTCGCCAGGTGGCCGGGTCGACCGCAACGCCGGCCTGTTCGGCCGCCTGCAAGCCGAGCAGCGCGAAGCGGGTGTTCGAATTGTCGACCACGCCGCGGGCGATGCCGTAGCCCCAGGCTCCCGAGATGCGGTCGCTCTTGTGCTGGTTCGCTTCCAGCCAGCGGACGTTGTCGCTCGAGAATCGTTCGATCCTGCTTCGGTTCGGCGCGGGCCAGAGCCAGCGTTTGCAAGGCTGTCGTGTAGACGCGATTGGGCTCGGAGAGCGTGCGCGAAATGGGCCACGGCCGTCGTGAGCCTGGCGTCGGCCGCGGGCGTGCCCGATTCGAGCAGGGCCAGCGTGCAGAGCGCACTGACGCCGCCGGGGAAGCCGGGGATGTCGGCCCAACTGCCGTCGGCCCGCTGCTGGGCTAAAAGATACGCCGCGCCGCGGGCGATTGGTTCGGAGCGAGGCGCGGGATCGGCCGCTTGCAGGGCGCCGCCTGGCAGGACGAGCCCGAGGAGTACGGCAAGGCTGGCGAAACCATTTCGTCGCAGAATCATGGGGCACCTCGCATGGGGTCAGGCCGAATTCGAACCGCGGAGAAAATCGCAGCCGGAAGTTTACCCCGGCCAAGCCCAGACTATACAATGAAGCCCCCAGGATGAACCATCGGATTACCCCCTGTCGCACGATCTAAAAGGGGCTGACGGCCATGGCAAGTTCGTTCGATTTCGATAACCAGGCAACTCCTCCCAGTCGACCGAGCCGAGGGCGAGGCCGGAAAAACCGAAACCAATCGCCCGGCTGGCTGGTGCCGGCGATGCTGTTGGCGGTCGCGGTGTTTGTCGGCGGCGTGGGGTTTGCCGCTTGGAAGATCCTGTTATCCAAGCATCTGGAACTCGGTGCGGTTGCCGGGCAGCATGCCAAGGAGCTGGCCGAATTGCGGGTGAAGATTCCGGTCGTGGGACTCAAGCGTGAGGAAGTGCGGTTGGCCCTGGCCAGCGGCGCTCCGAAGGGGGCGCGGATGGACGCGGCGACGGGCGAATTCCGTTGGACGCCCGGCGAAGAGGCAGGCGGGAAACGCTTTCCGATCACCGTCGTCGGCGTGGCCAAAGACGACTCGAGCGGACGGCCCAATCGCAATTTATCGTCGTAGTCGAAGAAGTTCATCAACCGCCCGTGCTCGAATCGATCGCCGACCAAACGGTGCGGGCCAACAGCCTGATGACCCTGCAGATCAAAGCTCAGGATCCCGACCTGCCGGCCCAACCGCTCACCTTCAAGCTGGTGGGAAGGAAGCTGCCGGGTTTGACGATCGAGCAGAACACGGGCTACTTGCAGTGGAAGCTGGCCGGCGTGAAGGCCGGCGTGTACGACCTGAACGTGCAGGTGCTGAAACCGGGAAACTTGCAGGCTGCGCAGGTGTTTCATGTGCGGGTTTTGGGGCAAGAAACGCTGATCGATCGCCTGGCCGAGCGGCTGCGCGGCCGCGGACTGAAGGTTGAACTTCAGTCGGAGACCAGCGAGCCGACCTACAGCGGCAAGGGGCGACTGGTGGCCATCAACGGCGAAGTCACGCGGGTTTACGAATACCCCAGCGTGACCGACGCCAACGAAGAAGCCCGCAAGACGCCCCCCGACGAAGGTTCGGCGGGCAAGCCCAACGTGTTTCAGAGCGACAAACTGCTGCTGGTCTATGGGGGCAAAAACCCACGCGTGATGGATTTGTTAACGCAAGAATTCGGCAAGCCGATCTTCGAGGCCGGCAGCCCGTGAGCAAATGCGAACTGGGGAATCGATGAAAACGGGGGATGTGGAATTGATGCAAAGGGGAATTCGGAATGGGGAACAGGGAATAGCAACTCGAACCACGCTTCACACCGCAGTCTTCATTCCCCATTCCCCATTCGCAATTCCGCATTCCTGCCATGCCTCTGATCACCCTGACCACTGATTTTGGCGTGAGCAGCCCGTACGTGGCGGCCATGAAGGGGGTGATTCTGTCGATTGCTCCGCAGGCCACGATCGTCGACATGAGCCATTGCATCCCGGCGCAGGACGTCCGTCACGGGGCCTGGGTGCTGGCCGAAGTGGCCGAGCGGTTCCCGGCCGGCTCGATCCATGTGGCGGTGGTCGACCCGGGCGTGGGCTCCGAGCGGCAGATTCTGTACGCCCAGATCGGCGAGCGGCATTTTGTCGCCCCCGACAATGGGCTATTGAGCCGCTTGGCCCGTGCTCGCCGCCCCTTAGAATAATCGCTCTTCGCGACCCGCAATTCTGGCTGCCAGAGGTATCCCGCACCTTCCATGGGCGCGATATTATGGCGCCGGTGGCGGCGCACCTGAGTTTGGGGCTCGACCCGACACGGCTTGGGCCGCCGCTGGAGATTTGGTTCGACTCACTTGGGCGGAGGTTTGCATTTTGCCTGGAAAGATTCAAGGCACGATCAGCGCGATCGACTCGTTCGGCAATCTGATCACCGACATTACGGCCGAGATGCTCGCCGATGCGCCGACCGACGAACGGGTGCGGATCGAGTGCGACGAGCACGAGACGCTGGGAATCTTCAAAGCCTATGCCGACCAGCCAGCCATGACGCTGTTGGCGCTGATCGGTTCGAATGGTTGCTCTGGAGCTGGCCATCGTCGGGGAAAGCGCGGCCATGATGCTCGGCGTCCGCCGCGGCACGCCCGTGACGGTGACCTGGTAGTTAGAATGCGCTGACACGGGGCTTGCGTTCATCATGTAGAGCGGGCATCGCCCACCTTTTGTTCGGGCAGCCGCCCCCCCTACGAGTTCCCGACTTCAGCACACTCAGTGGATCTAGAATGCCCGAACCAACGCGTGACGAGCTCCAACGCTGGGATCGCGAGATTTATTGGCACGCCTTCACGCAGATGGCCGAGTACGAGCCGCTGCTGTTGGAGCGCGGCGAAGGCTGCACGCTGTTCGACATCGACGGTCGGGCGTATCTCGACGGCACCAGCAGCCTGTGGTGCAACCTGCACGGCCATCGTCATCCGAAGCTCGACGCCGCGTTGAGGGCCCAGCTCGATCGGGTCGCGCATACAACTTCGCTGGGGGCGTCGAACTCCGTCGGTGTGCGGCTGGCGCGGCGGTTGACGCAATTGGCCCCCGCTGGCTTGAATCATGTTTTCTTTTCCGACGATGGCGCCACGGCGGTCGAAGTGGCGCTCAAGCTGGCCTTCCAATACTGGCGGCAACGGCCGGAGCCGCGGCCTGAGAAGACCTGCTACGTGGCCCTGGGCGATGCCTATCACGGCGACACGCTGGGGAGCGTCAGCGTCGGCGGCGTGGCCCGCTTTCACGCTTTGTTCGAGCCGCTGTTGTTCGAGGTGTTGCGGTTGCCGACGCCCACGCTATACCGTCGGCCGCCTGGCCTGGCGCCCGAGCAAGTCTGCGACCATTACCTGGCTCAGGCCGAGGCGTTATTGGCCGAGCACCACGCGCGGATTGCGGCCTTCGTGATCGAGCCTTTAGTGCAGGCGGCTGCCGGCATGATCGTGCATCCGCCCGGCTATTTGCGGGGCATCCGCGAACTGACCCGCCGCTACGGCGTGCTGCTGGTGGCCGACGAAGTGGCAGTCGGGTTCGGCCGCACGGGGCGGATGTTCGCCTGCGAGCAGGAGCAGGTTTCGCCCGATTTGCTCTGCCTGGCCAAGGGACTGACCGGCGGCTATCATGCCGATGGCGGCGACGCTGGCGCAGACCGAAATCTGGAATGCCTTCCTGGGCACGGGGGCCGAGCTGCGGCAGTTCTTCCATGGCCACACCTACGGCGGCAACCCGCTGGCAGCGGCCGTGGCCCTGGCATCGCTGGACGTGTTCGACGACGAGCAAGTGCTGGCACGACTGCCGGCAAAGATTGCCCGGCTTTCCCAGCATCTCGAACGAATTGGGCGAGCAGCACAATGTAGGCGATGTGCGCCAGCAGGGATTGCTGGCAGGCATCGAGCTGGTGCGGGACCGCGAAACGCGCGAGCCGTATGCTTGGGACGCTCAGGCGGGACGCGCGTGTTTGCCAGTTCGCACGCCGCGAGGGCATCCTGCTGCGTCCGCTGGGAAACGTGATCGTGATCGTGCCGCCGCTGGCCATCTCGATCGACGAGTTGGATCGGATGCTGCTGGTGATCGAACGCGGCATTGCCGAGGTCACGCGGGCAACCGCAGTCTGAGAGTGACAAGCTCGGACGCAGCCGATAGAATGCAAGCCTTGCGACGAGTGCTCGCACAACGGATTGTTTTTCCGGCGTGAACGGTTTGCCTGTGCAGCGGAGGCGTGACGGTGCAACGGATGCGCGTGGTGTTTTTGGGTGACTCGGTCACCGCTGGTTTCGGCCTGAGCGAACACGCTCGGAAGTCGAGCTTCGTGGAGTTGCTGTCGGCGCGATTGGCCGAGCAGCCTTCGCCGCCGGAGTTGTTCGCCAGCGCTTGGGACGGCGTTGATACGTCGTACGCGCTCAAGCGATTCGACCGCATGGTGACGGCGCTCGACCCGGATTGGGTGGTCGTGCTGCTGGGACTGAACGACGCAATGCCCAGCGGTGCTCGAACGGCCACGAGCCCGACGGACTATCGCTCGAATCTGCTGGCCCTGGTCGATCGGATCCTGGCGATCGGCGCGAGACCGGTGTTGGTGGCTCCTGGCCCGCGTTTCCGGCCTGGGGACGACAGGTCTGCCGGATCGAAGGCGGTGAACCGCAGGAAATCATGCGTCCGTACGTCGCGGCGCTGCGCAGCGTGGCCGAAGAAGGGGAGTTTCCCTGGGTCGACTTGCACGGGCCGTTCGTGGCCCTGGAAGCGGTCCGCGAGTTGATTCCCGACGGTGTTCACCCCAGTTCCGACGGGCACGCACTGATCGCCGACATCCTGGCCGCCGAGCTACCTTGCCTGTGGGAAGGGGCTTGCTTGCGGGAAGGGGCGGGCTACTCGGCCGACGACTTGGTGCCTTCGGACGAAGCGCCGATCGGCTGGCCCTCGGGTAGCGGACGCCCCGCAACCGAGTAGCCGAGCAGGTAGAGCTCCTGCTTCATGGCGCGAAAGGCAGCGAAGCTGTCGGGATAGGTCCAAAGAGTGACCGTGATCTTACTCGGGTTGTAATCGCGGAGCGTGTCGCGCATTTCCGAGTGCTGCTCGAGCGCTTGCTCGAGCGTCTCGCCCATCGTTTCCGAGACGGGGATCAGCACGAATCCGAACGAGATCCGCGACGGGCGCCCCTGACCCCCGTTCATGCTTGTCGGCACCTCCTCGCGCTCCAGGTGGTAGCGCATGCGGAAGCCGTTCATCGGGCCCAGCGTTTCATCCACGTCGGTGACGTCCCGCAGACGCTGCACGGTGTTCCTGGCATCGTCTTCGAACATCTTGACCATCTCCTCCATGGGCACGTACGAGACCCGATTATGGCGGAGTTGGAAGTGAAGCTGCCGGCCGTTGACAGTGCGGCTGATGGGCGTGGGGTAGGTGTTGATCTTGGTGGTTTTGACTTCTTTGATCTTCGACTTTTGATCGAGCGCGAACTTCACCTGCTCCAGATCGGTGGTGGCCGTCGCCAAAGCGCGCCGCAGGTCGTACTCTTCGCGAGTTTTTCCGTCGAGCTTTTGGCGACGCTCGTTGAGTTCGTGCTCGTGGGCCGCGGCCATCAGGGCCAGCGAGTCACGCTCGGTGTGTGCGCGGGCTGCGGCCTGATCGACGACGTCGATCTCGCTGATCAGTCGTCGCGTTTCTGCTTCCAGGTTGTCGGCCTCCTTCTCGATCGCCTTGACATCGGTGGCAATTTGAGCGACTTCGGCGCTGTTGGAGTGCTTGACCTCGTTGGCACGCATGAGGGCGATCATGACGAGCACGATCAGGATGCCGACCATGTTGGCCATGACGTCCAGGAAGGAGTCACTGCCGAATGCTGTATCTTCACTCGCCATAGGACGCTGCTTTCAGGTTTTCCGGTTGAATATCCAGGCGGTCATTGTTTCCGGCCAACATACTGCGCTCCGGGGCCGCCCGAGGGCGTGGGCTTGATTTCTGCATCCATGCCGCCCGAGACCAGGACGTCGCGGAGTTCCGCGCCGCGTACATCGCCGCCGGGTTGAATTTCCAGAACCATTCGGGGTCGCCAATACATGCCGCGACCGGCAATGCCCCAACCCTCGACGCGTTTCGATACCTCACCAAACAGGTCTTCGATCACCGCTTGAGGGTGCTGGTTCAACAAGATGATGCGGCTGCCACGCTTGTCGTCGCGCGACCGCCACGACGATGATTCGATCGACATAGCACTGCACGTGGATCGACCGCGTGAGCGGGGTCGCACCGTGAGCCGCGGCCTCTTCCTCGGCGGTTCTATGCCGCTTTTTTTTCGGCTTGCCGTCGTCGGAACTGCCGTTATCGACGCGCTGGTCGTCGTAGGTGTAGGCCGACGAACCTCCGCCGGCCGACTTCTGACTGGGCGAGGCGTACGATTTTCCCGGCGAATCGAGCGGCCCTTGCGGGGTGATCCTCGAGGGCGAGTCGCTGCTGGCCACGGAGTCCGGCGGCGATCCGCCGCTTTGGCTCTGGCCCGACGAAGAACTCGAACTATCCTGGCCGTACACCAAATTGGGCGAAGGCATGCCCGCGCCCTGATTGGGCTGGCCACCGCCCATTCCGAACGGCGACGAGCTACCGGCGCCGCCTTGGGCCTGAGCCTGATTGCTCGCCGACTGTGGAGGGCTGCCGGCCGAGGGATTATTTCCGCCAGCGCTCTCCTCCTCCGCCGCTACTCTGACCTCCGCCGCTCTGGCTTCCACTTGAGCCGGAGCTTCCTCCGCCCGAACTGCCTCCGCCGCCGCCCTGGCTGGGGCCGCCGGCCATGGCAGAACTGCTGGGGGCCGCGTTTGATGGACCACCTTGCCCGCTGGTTGCTGCCCGACGCGTTCTGGCCGCCCGGGCTGCCGCCGGCAGCGCCGCCGCCGCCTCCGCTGCTGTTGTCGGCATAGCCCCAACTGCTCGCCGAACCGGGCTGGAAACTTCCTGCCATCGCGCCGCTATTCGACCCATTGCCGGCTCCGCCGGGGCTAGTCGGTCCGGTGCCATTGGCCATGACGGCCGACGGGTCGACGAGAACCGGTCCGTTGGGCGGGTTGCCCGTGCCGTCGGTCGCACCGGCCGGCTGCCCATTGCCCGGCTGACCATTCCCCTGCCCTGCGGCTGCCACGCTTCCGCTCGAGTATCCACCAGGTCCGCCGCCGGGGCTGCCGCCGGCGTTGTTGCGCGCTGAGGTGAAGCTGCCGGGAGCATAGCGATTGCCAGCAGGATTGTTGGCTGCCGCGGCGACATTCGGATTGGTGTTCCCCGGGCCGGCTCCGCCAGGATTTGTTCCGCCCGGTGGCGCGTTCGGACCGGCAGGGCCGGCGAGTCCGCCTGGACCGGCGCCGGTTGAATCGAGGCCGCCAGGGCCATAGCCGTTCGCACCCGGACCGGTTCCCGTTCCGCCTGGCGCGTTACCCGTTCCGGGATAAGCCCCGCCAGGGCCATTAGCCGCGACGCCACCCGGCCCTGTGCCGCCGGTGCCGTAACCGGTGCCGTTCAAGCTCCCATTTGCGGTGGCATAAGGATTGCCGCCGCCGGAGCCGCCCATGGTGCTGCCGGTGCCGCCGCCTGTACCGTCACCGGGCATGCTATTTGGATCGCCACCCATGGAGCCCGGGCTGCCGGGCTGTTGTCCGCCCGCGCTGGCAAGCCCACCGGGTGCGAGGCCTTGTCCGCCTCCGCTTCCACCCGGGCCGGAACCTGGTCCATTGCCGCCGCCAGAACCTGGTCCATTGCCGCCGCCAGAGCCCGTGCCATTTCCGGCCGTGCTGTAGCGATCACCAACAAAGCCTGAGCCTGACCCCGTGCCCTGACCGTTGCCACTTCCACCGGGCATGCTATTTGGATCGCCGCTGCCCATCGAGCCGGGGTTGCCGGGCTGCTGCCCGCCCGCACTGGCAAGACCACCGGGCGCAAGGCCTGGTCCGCTCCCGTTTCCGCCGGAGCCAGTACCGTTTCCAACGGAACCATAGCGATCACCGACAAAGCCAGAGCCCGACCCTGTGCCCTGACCGTTGCCCGTCCCGCCGGGGCCGGTGTTCGGACCACCCTGACCATTCCCGCCGATGCTGCCGGGAGCATAGCCATTGGGATTCGGGCTGTTGGTTGCCAAAGAGGAATTCGTTCCGCCCCAGGCGCCGTTTCCACCGGGTGCGCCACTACCGGGTTGTCCACCTGCTCCGCCCGCTGCTCCGCCCATTCCGGGCGGGCCGCCTCCGCCGGCCAGGCCGGCGGTGCCTGTGCCCTGTCCGTTCCCGCCGGGCCCGTAGCCGGTTCCGCTCCCACCGCCGCTCGCCAGGCCACCGGGTCCGTTGCCGGTTCCGACTCCGCCGGGTCCGCTTCCGCCCGGGCCACTTCCGCCGGGTCCATTGCCCGATCCACCTGGGCCGGTTCCGCTCCCGCCTGCATAAACGCTGCCAAGCCCGTTGCCGGTTCCGCCTGGGTATGCGCCGCCGGGTCCGGAACCAGCACCGCCGCCTGGGACTCCGCCGTTGCCTGGGGCACCGGTGCCGAAACCGCTGCCGTACACAGTCTTGGCCGCTTGTTCGTAGGGATTTGCGCCACCGGTTGCCGCCAGACCGCTGGCGCCTGGGACCGTTGAGTCATAACGGCCTCCCGATCCGGGAACACCGTTCCCGCCGCCACCGCCGGCAGCACCTCCTGCGTTCGCGTAGCGTCCTCCTCCGCCCGATCCCGCAGCCGAACCAGGCGTGCCATACACTCCGCCGCCGGGTCCGCCGGCCGTAGCGTTGGGATCGTAGACCGTACCGCCGCCGGGCGTGGTGCCGCCGGGTCCGTCGACACTTCCGTCGGCGCTGGCGCTGGAGTACCCGCCGCGTCGCGGTCGCCCGCTACGGCGTCCGAGGCTCGGGGAACTCATGGGGTCGATGCCGCCCGCCGGCGGCGGGCTACTGGCCATGTTCGCGTAGGGATTCTCGCCGCGGCGCACGGCTTCCAAGGCGGCGTTGTATTTCTTCTTTTCGGCCGGAGTCAACAATCCGGGGGCCGCCAAAGCCAGCGTGATCTGTCGGTGTCGGGCCTCGGCCACCGCCCGATTGAGCGTTTGGGCCAAAGTCGGATCAGCCGGCTTGTAGGCAACCTTCCAGTCCTTTTCGATCAACTCGTAGCCGAAGTCCGAGGCCCAGGATTGCATGGCCTCGCGGGCCAGGTAGTAGTTGGTCACGCCGTCGGGCCGGACCAGCAACAAGGGATACGGCTCGCCGTCGTCGCCAGGATTGGCCACGCGATTGCGCACCAGGTACTCCCGTGCCGCGCAAGGCGCCGAGGCCAGCGGGTTTCCTTCTCGGCCCGATATCCCGGTGAGGTCGTCGGGCGAGAGCTGCACGCCTTCGGGTTGCAGGAAGATGCCATCGCCGCGGCACTCGATATAGATCGGCCGCCGGCGCATCTGGTTGGGGCCTTCGTACGGAATGATGGCAAACGAATCGGTCTGCGGCTTGATCTTCTTGTCTTCCTCACTCAGGTCGGCCTTGGTTTTCAAGAGCTGTGCATTGACCTCGGCCAACTGCTGGCGAAGTTTTTCGGCGGTCGGATCTTCGCCCGTGGCTTTGCGTTCCAATGCGGCGGCCAGCTCGATCCATCTCGGCGAGTTGATCGCGGACGCGCGAGGCATGCTCCTCCAAGTGGCCCAGCTCGAGCCGCTTCTGTTCCAGGTCGGCGGCCGTCTCGTCGCGCGCGGTGCGCAGGTGCTTGACTTTCCACTCCGCATTCTCGCGATCGATTTTGAGGTCGTCCTCTTTGGCGGCGCCTTCGCGCCGCCGTCGCCACCAGCCCACGGGAGCCGTTGGCGATGATGATGAACATGAGGATGAGCGCCACCCATCATGCACAAGAATACGTCCATGAAAGGAAAGAGCTGGATGCGCACAGCCTCTTTCTTTGGACGTTTGCGGATGCGTTTCATGCCGCCCTGCCCACGGAGTGATCTTTGATCTCGACGTGGGAACCACGGGGCCCAAGCTGCGCCAGCCGGGCGTTGAGCATTTGAATCGTGGCGGCCAGGCTGAGCAGGGTTTCTTGCAGATGTTGCGAACCGGCCAGCGCCGACAGGTTGTTATTGAGCGCGTTTTCCAGCTTGGTCACTTGGCCCGTGGCCTCGACCACCTGCAACAGCACTTCGGTTTGCTTGACCAGCTCGCCGTGTTGGGCCTGGGCCGTTTGCGACGAAGCGACGAGGCCCTTGTGAACGCGGTTCCAGTGGCGGCGGTTGCGATCGGCCGCTGCGGCTTCGGCTGCCGTCAGTTGTTCGGCATGCGCTTCCATGCTGCGCGTAATTGCCTTGCTGAGCGCGGCTTCGATTTGTTGCTGCCCGTTGCTGGTCAGCTCGCTCCAGCGGCGATGGGCCGCATCGATGGTGTGTTGCCAGACCTCGGCCTGGCGTTCGACGAGCTGTTCGGTGCTGGTGATCACGGCCCGCGCCATCCGCTCGATGACGGCCACGTGCGGATCGTGATGTTGCATGGTCTTTTCGAAGCGGCCGTGCATTTCCAGGATGGTGCGCTCATCGACTTCGGTCAGCAGGCTGTTCTCTGTGCGGTCGATGAAATACTGGCAGAACATCAGCGCAATCGACAACCCGAGCGCCAGAGCCGTGGTGTCGAACACGCCGCCCAGGCTGGCCGTGACCGAGGTCAGCGTGCCTTCCATCGTCGAAGGATTCAGGCTGGCGATGGCGTCGGTGATGCCCAACACCGTGCCAAGGAAGCCCCAAATCGGGATGGCCCAGATGACGATGCGACTAAAGGCATAGCTGTCGTGCAACCGCGTGGCGTCGGTTGCCGAGAGGTGTTTGAGTTCGTCTTCGAGTTCGTCGGCGCTTGACGTGCGCCAGATGATTTCCAGGATCTCCCGCAGCCGGCGGGGATAGTACCCCTGCTGTTCGCGCCGGCAAAGCGGCCAAATGATCGAGCAGCGGGCGGGCCTCGGTCGGCGGCAGCGGCTCGGCGGCCGTGCCTCCGAGCAACCACGCTTTGTGCAGACGGCTGCGTTGTTCGCCCACGTCGAAGCCCTTGAGCATGAGCTCAGCGGCGCCGACGAAGAAGAACGTGGTTTCGATGATCTCGGCCCATTCGCGGCTCGTGTAGCGGCGCAAATGTTCGCTGTAGGGAAGGATGTTGTGGAAGATCAGGGTGTAGAACCCAATGGCCGCCAGGCAGCCCCACAGCAATGAGGACTGGGCGATCGCAATCACTAACCGGCCGAATCTTGCGCACGGCGAGATTCCTTTCTCGAGTAGTGCGGTGAACCGCGTTCTATTGACCGTGTTTGCGCAGTGCTAGCACGCGCGAGAGTAACACGCGGTCCTGACAATCGGCGTAACCCTTGCATCTTATGCAAGAAAAGTCAACGGAAGCGTTACAAATTACGCCCCGGCGATAGCAGCGATGCGCGTGCCGGCAGCGCGTTGAGAGCGTGCCAACACGCAACCACCAATCATTCGCTTGTCGAACGTGACCCACCAACCATCCTGCACCGTATCAGTACGCAGTGGCGAACGCTCGAGTTCTGTGCCAGCAGGGCATTCATGGCGCCGCTGGTATGTGTAAAAGGTTGCCTAACCGGAAACGGCGACCAAAGTCCGATGCATCGCGCAGCCGATAGAGTCTTCTGGCCGGATAGGACGCCTGCCTTTGTGGCGTCGAGGTAAAGGGGGGCTCCTTTTCCAAGCGTCCGGCCGCCACGCGAGAACCGACTTCATGGTTTTCAGGAGCGTGGCCGCCCCCAGCGCCATCGTCACCGGGCAACTGCCGCGCGTGGCTTCGTGGCGATTGGCGGCGAATCAATGGTCGAGCCTGCGGAACGTTCGAGTAGACAGCTTTGATCCCGGCGGATTGACGAATCTTCGAGCGTATCCCCAGGAGGGGAACAGGCCGGTGCGGTCCCTAGCGGATCCCCGGCCTGTTTCATTTTCCTCTTCTCTTCAGCTTCTTCTCTGCCGGCCAGGCTTCTCGCCTGGCAAGCTGGTCCAGCCGTTTCCGGCCGATTTTACCAGCGGCCATGGTGATGGTAGCCGCCGTAATAGCCACCGTACGGCCGAATGCCGAAGTACGGTGCGACTCCCAGCGAGATGCCGCCGCCGTAGGCCGGATAGGCATAGCCCGGCGGATAGCCATAGCCTGGATACCCGTAACCGTAAGCCGGAACCGGAGCCGCGGTAGACCGGGGCTCCGTAGTACCCATAGGCTCCGGGAACTCCGATCGAGACTCCCCACTGAGCCTGAGCTTCGCGCGTGGCCCCGAAAGCCAAGGCCCCGATCATCACCGCAGGCACGATCAGCCATTTCTTCAACCGAGACATGGTACACCTCCCAGAATGTTTGCTGTCCCAGCGGCAGGTGTACCGTCCGTGCTGTTCGATAGCGGGCGGTCATCGCTTGCCGTGAGCGTCGCGACCTTTACGCTTGAGCCGCAGACGCGTGTTGTTTTCTGACTCTCAGAAAGAGCAACCGGCATGCCGGGCGATCGGAGTCTTTTTCAACACGCATGGAACTCATTGTGGCGAAGCCGGTTTAGCAGCCGCGCTCGCTCCTTTGACTTTGCAAAGAGCGTCGCGATTTTGCGTCAGCAGGGCGACACTCTGCTTACGGGCCGTGCCGGTTATGCCGGCAATGCCGGCGCAAGCATGCGTGGCGCGCAGAAGCAGTCAGCCGCGGGTCGCGCTGGATCACCACCGGGACGAGCGCAGCCGCGGATCTTCGCAGATAAACGCGGATCCGTGCTGCATCGCTGTCGGGTGCTCTTTGAGCACCATTGTCTCAGCTCGTTGGCAGGAACGGAGATCGACAGCGATGTTTGGCCGAATGGGAAGGTGCTCGCAGAACAGCCTACGTGGATGTATCCTGATTGCATCGTCTTGCCGGACGGTTCTGCTACGAGAGAGTCGCGATGATGATTACCGTAAACGAAAACGGCCCGGTTGTGCTTCCCGAAGGTAAGCCGTTGTGGCAGGCCATTGCCGAAGCAGCCGCGGCGTTACCTGCGGACGTTTTCAGTCAGCTCCCGACCGACGGCGCCGAGCAGCACGATCATTATATCTATGACATTCCATGGCGCCCGCAGCCCTAAGGCGCCCTGGGGCGCAGGGTTTTCACGGGCACGTTCTACCGGCTGGCGCCGGCGAACGCGCGGGGCTAAGCTGCGTAGGTCAGTCACTCCGTGCCTGACTTTGAACCGTGTTCCGGGCCGAAGCGTCAGGCACGGGGTGCCAGACCTACAGAATTGCTACCGCCCTGGCCCCGTGTACGTCGCGAAGCAGTGCGGCGTTTCCCACAGACGGGCTTCCACGATTGGAAAACCTTGCGCCGCGGTGTACTCGTAGATCAGTCGGGCAATGTTCTCGGCCGTCGGGTTCTGGTCGATCAGAAACACCGGCTCGCCCATCTGCCGCAGGATCGGCACGGCCGGATCGTCGCGGTGCAGGATCATCCGATGGTCGAGGTTTTCGTCGATCCAGCGGCTGACCACATTCTTGATGTCCGAGAAATCAAGCACCATGCCGCGCTCGTCGAGTTCCGGCGCCTCGAGGGCGATGATGGCCCGGCCGTTATGCCCGTGCAGGTACTTGCACTTGCCGTCGTAGTTCAAGAGCCGGTGGCCGTAGCAGAAGTCGATTTCACGGGTAACGCGGAACATGCGTGCCTCACGGGGGGGCGGATGGTTTGTTCAGTGAATGAGCCAGGCTGGCGATAGCTCAGCGAACGGGGTCCGTATGAAGTGTCAGTGTAACGGGCTCGCGGCGCCCGGAGCGTCGGCGGCATAGTCGGTCGGATCGTCGGCGTGGAGCAGTCGGAAGGCCGCTCGGCGCTCTGCGCATTTGTTGCATCGACCGCAATGCCGGCCGTCGAGCGGGGCGATGCACGATAAGGTCAGTTCCAGCGGCAGCCGGCGGCCCAACTCCATGACCCTGCGTTTATCAAAGCCGTCGAACGGCCGCACCAGCCGCACGCGCGCCGGCACGGCCCGGTTCAAGGCCGATTCGATGGCCTCGAAGAAGCCGCTCGTGGCGTCCGGAAACGGGTTCGACCCCAGCGTCCCCAACGCCAATTGACCAACGCCGTGCAACTGGCACCACAGCGCCGCCTTGATGACCAGCAACGCATTGCGGCCGGGGAGAAAGACCGCGTCGTCGGGCGATTCGGCCCCCGGCACATTGCGACCGGTAATGCTCCAATGTTCGCCGTAGACGTCGGCCAGCGGCAGTTCGAGCGTGACCAGCCGTTCGAGCCCCGGGGCGGCGATAGCAGTCAGGAAGCGTTCGAGAGCGTGGTGCTCGGCGGGCTCCCAGAACAGGCCCGAACGAATGTAAAACGGCTGAATGCGGTGCCCTTCGGCGAGCTGGTGGCCGATGAGAATGCAGCTATCAAGCCCGCCGCTGGCAAGCACGCCGATGGTCGAACTGGTGGCATTCAACATGAGCAGCGGCGCGTCATCCGGGCGGGGTCGGACCTCTTTAGCTTGCGATTCTAGTTTACGCCGTGCGGCGAACCAAGGTGGGCCAACCGCCGATCAGCCGGCTTGAAGCAGGCATATTGCCCGGGGGGCGAACCGACCTATCGGCACTGCGGCGCTGTAGGTAGAATTGGCAAGGGGCGTCTCCTGCGCGTACGTTATCCCGAGTGTTGCAAACATGTTGCGTTATTGGACGGCTGGCGAATCGCACGGCAAGGCCTTGCTGGCCTTGGTCGACGGTTTTCCGGCCGGCGTGGCCATCGAGACCGACGAAATCGACGCCGAACTCCGCCGCCGGCAAGGTGGTTATGGTCGCGGCGGGCGGCAACGCATTGAGACCGACCGGGTCGACATCCTCAGCGGCATCTGGCAAGGTCGATCGCTCGGCAGCCCGATCGCCTTGGTCGTCGAGAACAAGGACGCCAAGCTCGAACGGCTGGGCGATCTCGATCGGCCGCGACCGGGCCATGGCGATTTGACCGGAGCGATCAAATATCTGGGTTCGATCCGCGGCATTCTCGAACGGGCCAGTGCCCGCGAGACGGCCGCTCGGGTTGCCGCCGGAGCCCTGACCAAGCAGATCCTCCGCGAGTTCGGCATCACGGCCTTCGGCTACACGCTCGAATTGGGCGGCATCCGGCTCGATCCGCTTCCCGGCTCGCTGGCCGAACAACGCGCGGTCCGCGACGCCAGCGACATCTACTCGCTCAATCCCCAGCGCGACGCCGAGGTGCGCGAACTGATCGATCAGTGCGGCAAAGATGGCGACACGCTCGGCGGCGTGCTGGAAATCCGCGTCGAGGGTTTGCCCTTCGGCCTGGGCACTCACGCTCAATGGGATCAGAAGCTCGATGGCCGGTTGGCCCAGGCCGTGATGGCCGTGCAGGCGATCAAGGGAGTCGAGATCGGGATGGGTTTTGAAGCGGCCCGTCTGCGAGGCTCGCAGGTTCACGACCCGATCCATTACGATCCGGCGCAGGCCGACAGTTTGAACCTGGGTTACACGCGGCCCACGAACAACGCCGGCGGGCTCGAAGCCGGCATGACCAACGGCCAACCGCTGGTAGTGCGGGCAGCCATGAAGCCGATCAGCACGTTGCGCAAGCCGCTGGAATCGGTGAACCTGGCGACGAAGCAAACCGAAGCGGCTGCCTACGAGCGGAGCGACGTCTGCGCCGTTCCGGCGGCCGGCGTGATTCTGGAGAACGTGGTCGCGTTCGAAATTGCACGAGCGCTGATGGAGAAGTTCGGCAACGACAACCTCGTTGAGATGCGGGCGCGCTGGGACTTGTTTCAGAAAATGGCCCGGGAACGGTAGGGAGAAAGTAGTCAGTAGCCAGTATTCAGTAGTCAGCAAAGAATGCATGCAACTGACTACTGACTACTGACTACTGAATACCGACTACTGCTTATGCGATTGCGGGAACAAAGCCGACGACAGATCTGCCAACTGGCGTTCGTGGCCCTGTGCTTGGGCCCGACGGCGGCCGTGTTGGCGATTGGCGTTGCCCGTAGAATGCCAAGTCATACCGTGGCTTGCGTCGATGAATTGCGCGATCGGTTGGGGCTGGGCGTCAAACTACGCGACGTATCGCACCCGCGACCGAGTCTGCTGCTGTTCCATGATCTGGAATTGACCGATCCCGAGACGGGCGAGTCGGTGCTCAAGTGTCAGCAGTTGGAAGCGTCCAGCGGCGGCGCGTTCCGCGTGTTCAAAGCCTCGGGCGTGGAGTTGCACGCCGACGCGGTCGAGCACGTCTGGCGGCTGCTGGAGCGGACGCTGCGCGGGCAGATGCCCGGCGGCGCGACGGGCCCTCTGCGTTTGCTGGCCGATAACCTGACCTGGTACGGCCCCGAACGGGCGCAGACGTTCACCGACGTCTTGGGCCAACTGGGTTCGGGCCCGCAAGGAATGGAAGCGACGCTCAGCTTCCGAATCGTGGGAACCAACATGCCGGAACCGGCCACGATTCGCGTGGTGCGGCGCGGCGGCGAAGAGCCGTTGACCGCGTTGGCGCTCAACACCGGCAGCACTCCCCTGCCCTGCCTGGTCTTCGCGCCGCTGTTGTCGAGCGTCGACTGGCTGGGCAGCCGCGCTGCGTTTCACGGCTACGTGTGGGCGCAGGAATCGAGCCACGGCTGGGAAGGTGAATTGACCGGCAAGTTGTCGGACCTGGATCTCGACGCCGCGATCTCCTCGCATTTTCCGCACACCTTGAGCGGCAGCGTGAACGTGCAACTGGAACGGGCCCGGTTCCGACAGGGGCGCATCGTCGAGGCCGTCGGCGCCGTCACCGGCGACGGCGGCACGGTCAGCCGCTCGCTGCTGGCTGCCGGCATGCGGTGTTTGAATCTCGACACCGAAATGGAAATGGCCTCGCCGGATCTGATCGTTCGTTATCGGCGGCTGGCCTTCGACTTCATCCTCGACCCGCAAGGGTTGAAGCTGATCGGCCGCTGTCCGGCCCGGCAACGCGGGACGCTGCTATCGGACGATGGGCAACGGGCGCTGTGGATTCAGCCGGCGTTGCAGCCGCAACCGGCGGTGAATCTGGTGCGGGCGCTGGCTCCCGAGAACGACATTCAAGTTCCGGCCAGCGAGGTCACAGAGCGGTTGCTGCGACATCTGCCGTTGCCGCCGCTTCGCTCGCCGGCCGGCCCCGATCGTCTGGCAACGCCGCCACGGGCGAGGTTGCTGCCCGGCGCGAACCCCGGCTTGCGATAGATCGAGATCGGTAGCACTCGGCGCATACCAGCCCGACGCGCCAGCGAGGGTGTCTCGTGTTCGATACCCTCGCTGGCGCGTCGGGCTTGTGTTCCGGCCCGTCCTACGCTGGGCGGGGAGCCGCGCGGGAGCTGAGCCATTTATTCTGCGGGATCAGCCCGACGCCGATGATCAGCAACTGCGCACAGCGCGAAGATCACCAGCGCTTCGACGACGCCGTGCGTTCGGCCGTAGGAGTGCAGGCCGATTCCCAACTGATTCACGCCGAAGAACGACCAACTCACCATAATGTTGCCGACAATGGCCAGCAGGGCCAGCCCGCGGTCTTTGACCATGCCGCCCCAGCGGGCGTGCAGCACCAAGGCGTTCCAAAGCACGATCATCAAGGCCCCGTTTTCTTTCGGATCCCAGCCCCAGAAGCGGCCCCACGAATCGTCGGCCCACAGCCCGCCGAGCACCGTGCCCACGAAGCTGAAGAAGATGGCGAAGCACAATCCGCCGTAAATCATGCGGGTCAAATCTTTGGCCTTTTCCGTGGTCAGATAGGGCGTACACACGCCCAGCAGCACGTACAGCAAGGCCAGAATTCCGGCCAGGTAGGTCGTCGCGTAGCCGAGCGTGATGCAAACGACATGCGTAGCCAGCCAGAACTGCGTGTCGAGCACGGCCTGCAAAACCGTGAAGGTGTCGCCGCTGGCCGCCAGCAGGTGGGCGATGAATAGCGAGGCGAATCCCGTGATGCCGGCCAGCAAGTTGCCGATGCCGAGCTTGTAGATCTTTTCGAGCACGATCCCCAACAGCACGCAGGCGAAGCCGATGAACACCGCGGCCGAATAGAGATTCGTCACCGGCGGCCGGCCGGAAATGTAGATCCGCCCGATGAGGGAGAACGTATGCACGACGAACGTGACCGCGTTCAGATAGAAGGCGGCGCGATTGAGCGGTTTGCTCCAGCCCAGCCAGGCAATGGCCGCCAGCACGAAGGCCAGCAAATAGGACCAGGCTGCCCAGAAGAACGGTTCGAAGTGATTGAAGAAGGCTTCGAAGTCGACCTTGGTCGGCTCGTAATCCTTGGGCGGGCTGGCCGCTAGCGCCGACTGGTAACGGGTCACGGCCGCATTGAAGGCCGGAACGTCGTGGCGAGCATAGGCGGCGAAGATGGTTTCGAGGTTGGCCGTCGACGGGTTCAACTTGTCTTGGCGAACTGATTTGAAATAGGCCTCGGTGACAGCCCAGGGATACGTGATCCAACCCCCTTCGGCGTCGTGGTCCGGAACCGAACGCGGCGCCAGGAATCGGTTGAGCTGGTCCTTTTGTTCGATGGCGGCGTTGAGCATGGCCTTGATCCGGGCCACCTGCTCCTCGACCTTTTCCCGATTCGCTTTGAATTCCTCTTCATTCGGGAAGGGCGGGAACTGCAGGGCGTCGAACGATGCATGGATCATGGTGAACGCTCGCGTCCGTTGGTCGAGCTCCATGACGCGCTGCTGGAAGACGCTCAGCGGGGCCTTCTTCTTTTCCAAGTCTCGAACCAGATCGACCTGCTTTTCCAGCTCCTCGACCTTGGGCCGGATCTCGTCCACCGAATACAGGTAGCTCGGGCGGCGCTCGAGGCCGAGCAGGTCCAGCACTTCGGGATGATCGATCCGCAGGACGCGATAATCATGGCTGACCGGCAGATCCGTGGCCGTGTCGAGAAACCAGCGGATGGCCGGCTGAGTCTTGCCGTCGTTGTCTTTGAACGATTGCCGGTCCGACATGGCACGCAGCGAGTTGCGGGCCAAAGTGTCGAACGGCTTGACGCGGCCTTCATAAACCAGCGGCAGCTTGCCGAACTGGTAAAGATCCATTTCGCCTTCGCGGGCGTGTGGCACGCGGGCCTCGTAGGCGAACAGCATCACCGCGAACAGGGCCATGCCGACCGGGAACCACGTCGCCAGGGCGCCGCTGGCGAGGCCAGTCTGTGCAGGCTGAACATTTCGGCCTGTCTTCGATGGCGTGGCAGTGCCGGCTGGCCCTTCGGCCCGGCGGCTGAGGAAGCGTGAGAGCGTGATCGAGAAATGGGCCAACATGCCCACGGCCACGATCATGCAGGCCACGTAGGGGATCATCCAACCGGTGTTGGTCACGACCGAGAGCGTCGTCGATTCAACCTTCGTGGCCGGATCCATCTGATAGCCGCTCTGATAGAACGTCTCGCCGGCAAATCGCAGCGGATTGTTCATCCAGATATGAATCTTGCGATCGACGTTGCGGCTCTCGTCGATCAAGTGGACGTCGGAAGAATAATTCCGCGGCGTGTCGGTGCCCAGGTAGTCTTCCTTGCGAACGTCGATCAGGCTCACGGAGTATGGCTTGTAGAAGCGTTTGAACCGCAGCGAGAGATCGTAGGTCTTGCCGTCGACAGTGACCTTCTCAGGAAAATCCTGCAGAGCAGCCAGCACGCTCACCAGCCAGGTGCCCAGCGGCTCCTGGGTTCCCTTGCGCAGCAGCGTGACGTAGGCGGCCGCCATGTCGATGCCGCCCCCCATGTCGGTGCCGACGGCGGCGGGCATTTCCTTGGCCACGAAGTCACGCCCCAGGCCGGTCGTGGCCGGGTTGCTGGCCTTGGGTTCCTGCTTGATCGGAACCATGTCGGCGTTCTTGATGAAGCTGACCAGCTTCACGTCGAACGGCAATTGGTCGTTTCGAATGATGGGGGTGTTCTGCAGTAGCGATTCGGGCACGACGACCTGGTCTTCCGTATCCTTGTCGCTGTTGTCGACGACGGCCAGTTCCAGGAATCGTGTGTCGTGGACGAAGTTGGTGACTTCGCCTTCCTTGAGTTGCATCTGGCTTTCGATGGCCGTGGTGCCGACGAGCAATTCGCTGAGCATCATCAGCCCAATGCCGCCGTGCAGCACGACGACGCCAGCCCGCTTCTTGAAGACCAGCGCGCAGCCGGCCAGCAGTACCAGGGCAGCGCCCGTGGCTTTGATCAATTGCCAAAGGATCCGCATGCCCGAGTCGTTGAGCCGCGCGGCCTCGCCCTCGTAGACGAGCCAGGCAACCAGCACGCCCAGTAGCAGGCTGGAAATCGACAGCGTCCAGAATTCGATCTTGCGCCCTTCTCCAGCCGGAACAGCGATGCGACGCAGACCAGCCACAGCGCGGCCAGCCCGGCTTTGCACATCGTCCAGAGCGCGGGCCAACTGATCCAAGTGGCTTCGAGGACTCCGTCCTTGTTGTTGCCGGTGGCAATGGCGGCCCAAGTGATGAGCATCCCGACACCGATCACCGCAAAGCCAATGGCCAAGCGCGTGCCGCTGGCCTGCGGCTTGAAACGAATGCCGTGCGCGGCCAACAGATTGACGCCCATCAGCGTGCCGATCAGCCAGCCGCCGGGGAAGTAGAACCCGCCGGGAACTTTTGGCTGGCTGGGAAAGAACGAAGGCGGAAAGAAGATCTGGAAATCGATCCAAGCGATCGGCGTGCGGAAGTAGTCGTCGACCACTTGCCAGATGTCTTTTTGCCATTGGGCAAACGTGCCCGCGAAAATGATGAAGATGGCCATCGCGAACAAGGCCACGGTCAGCCGCAGCGAAGCCAGTGGCGCAGCAGCGCCTCGATCGTTGTCGCCAGGCTGGCATTGTGGGCCGATGTGCGGCGACCGACGGACGGGATTTCGCCGGGGAGTGCGTTGGTGGCCATGGGCTGCGTGCCTTTATTCTTGCGGGAACTTCACGCTACGAACGAACTCTTCGAAATGCTGCTGCTCACGCTTCACCAACGGAGCGTCGCCAAGGAACTTGAAGAACCAGGCTTTGCCTCCGGTGACGGCCACCACGCCCAGCATGGCCTTGGGCGGCTGAGCGTCTTTTGGGCCCAGCAGTTCGATGTACTGGCCTTCGACGCCGTCGATCGAGATCTTTTTTAGCTCGCGATCCAAATCGGCCTGGGTCGTGGGCGAAAGTTGTAGTTGCCCGCGCCAGCGATTGATGTTCGGCAGCAGGTCGCCGGCCGCGGCATCGAGATCGATGACGGTGGTTTCAGCTCTTTGATCGCCGTCCTGGACCAGGAACGCGGCCTTACGCATGCCACCGGCGGGCTGAGATTTCCAGCCGTCGGGCATCTTGTATTCCAAGGCGGCGTTCTGTGGGGGCGAAGCCGGAGTTTCCGGTCGCGACCGTGCGCGATTCGCTCCGCCGGCGAACGGCGCCGCGCCCATGGCGTCGCCACTCGATTCGCCCTGCATGTCGACGACGATCGCATGCGCCCCGGTCAGCTCGACGCGTTTGGTCTCGGCAGCCAGATCGCCGGCCGCCAGCGGCGGCAATTGCAACTGACCTCGCCAGCGGTTGACGTTCGCCAGCACATAGGCTGCCTCGTCGTCTTCGTTGCGCGGCAACATGATGACCGACATTTCCAAAGGCTTATCAGCCGTGCCCAGACGAATGGTGGCAAAGCGCAGTGCTCGATCCGGCATCTTCTTTCCATTCCGCGGGCAGCTTCCAACTCGGCTTGCCGGTTGTGTCGAAGCTGATCGAGCGGACGAACTTGTCGAATCCGGCAACGTGCGGCGCGACCAATTCAGGCGGACCGCTGACTTTGAAGAACCAGCCGCGTTCTTCCAGCGGGATCATGGCCGCCAGCATTTGCGCCGGACCACCGACCGCCGGTTGGGCAGGCGTTCGCACTCGGTGCGTGAGATGGTGCAGCTTTTCCAGCTTTTCCGGCTTGTCCACCGTGTAGCGCTGGATCTGGTCTTTCGGTCCGCAACCGGCAATAAGAAGCAGGCAGCAGGCGGCGGGCAGCAGGCGGAGAAGAGTGATAAGTGATAAGTGATGAGTGATGAGCAAGTTAGCCGCGTCGCTTGCGACGTGTGTTTTTTTCGACAAGGGTTCAGCCGGCAATTCCGCCCGATGTTCGTGCGACGAAAGCATGCGCTGTCTCGGCGTTGGGGCCAGGGGCGGGAAAAAAATGGCGTCAGCAAACAAGTTGTCAGTTTAACCCGGTGCGTCTCGTGGGACGTAGCCAGCGACTCGTCGTGTGGCAGCCGGGGGCACAACGAACACCATCAGGCAGGATACGAAGGTGCTCGCGAGTAGGGAGTTTCGCCCACCCGTCGATTATAATGCCAAACGCGGAAAAAAACAGCCGCGCGGCCGCCGGGAGACTGCGGATTTCGCTGCCATGGCCACGCTGAGGTGGGCATGTTTTTCGGCCGGTACGCCGGCACGCCTGCCCACGCAAGCATGGAGCTTGACGCCCAAATCGGGCCGCATCGAGAGGCGGAAGGGTACGTTAGCGGTACAGATTCGTCGCCGTTTCGGTCCAGCCGACGATCGGCGTTTCCGGGCCGGTGATGAAGATCTCGACCCGGCGATTGCGCATTCGGGCGGCATCGGTTTCGTTGGCCGCCAGCGGCTGGTGCCGGCCATAGCCGGCAATGCCGACCTGGTCTTCACGCAGTCCGGCACGCTGCAAATACTCGGCGACGTTCAAAGCCCGCGCCGCGCTCAGATGCCAGTTGTCGGGGTAATGGTCGCGGGTGCCCCGCTTGCCGACCGTGCGGCTGTCGGTATGGCCGACGACCATCACGCGCAGATCGCGTGCGTCGGGGCCTTTGAGCAACTGGGCCAGCTTGTCGAGCTGACGGCGCGCGTCGGGAGGCAGCGAAGCCTCGCCGCTGGTGAACAGCACGTCGGATTTGAGCTTGCACAAGCCCGATTTGGGATCGAGTTTGAGGTCCGGGCAGCGGCGGCACAAATCGCGCAGGCGCGGATCGACCGAGCCGCCATGAAACGAAGCCGTTTGCACCAGGCCCTGGAGTTCCTGCCCCACCTGATCGCGTTCGTACTCGTAGTTCGAAAGCTTTTGCTTGTCGACGCCGGCACGTTCGTCGAGCAGGGCCAACTCCTCTTCCGCCTTCATGAGGCGGTTCTCGACCGTGCGGTTATGCGCTTTGAGATTGGCGATTTCGGCCAGTTGGGCCTTACTCTGCTCGCTGAGTTCGCGATTCTGCGCTTCGCAAGCGGTCAATTGATTGCGGCTGACGAGCTGACAGCCGATAGCCGGCACCGTGAGCGCCAGGGCCAGCAGCCCCAGCGCGAAACGCGCGGAAGACATGATTCGATTCCTTTCGAATCCCCGGCGCCAACAAAGCATTGGCAGCGGCAGGAAAAGTGATCACCACTTAAAGGTATTCATCAAGGAGCTGTTAACGCTGTACGAGCTATCCCAACTCCACATGTTTCGGACGACGTCGTGGAGCATGATTCCGCACATGGCCACGGCGACCGTGCAAGCAGCCAGCCCCAAAACCTGCAACGCTGAGAACGGCGTTTCGGCTTTGCCTGGCACCATCATCATCGGAACTTCGCCCGCCGCGCCCCTGGGGGTGCGCACCATGCCCGCCGGCGAATCGCCCAACCCGCCCAGCGGCGATTCTTCTTCGAGCATCGAGCCGCCCAGTCCGGGAACCTGGCTGGCCAGCAGCGTGGCGGTGGCATCGTCGAACTCGCCCTCGGTTTCGAGCATGATGACTTGCGAGCCGCTGTCCGATTCGTCTTCGCTGGCTTCTTCCAGGGGAGTCAGCAGGAAGTCGTCGTCGGCCTTCAAGTCGCCCAAGTCGCCGGTATCGGCGACGTAGTCGCTGGTTTGCATCGAGGGGTCGCTACCTGCGCCCAGATCGAAAGGCTTGTCCAACGACAGGCCGCTATCGCTCGGATCGATCAACAGAATTCCGCTGTCGCTGGGGCGGTGCGTAATGTCGCTGCCAGACCCAGCGCCGCCGCCGAGCACGTCGTCGTCTTCCGACAAATCCAAGGCCGAACCGCCGGCCGACTTCATTTCCGGCTCGGCCGCCAGTCCCAGTTCATCGTCGTCGTCGGCCAATGACAAGCCGCTGTCGCTAGACAACGACAGGCCGCTTTCGCCCATCTTGCTCAATCCGGTGTCGCTGGCGCCCCCGCTGATCTCGACGTCGTCTTGCAGTCCCAGATCGCTGCTGGCCGTGCTCTTGACGACGGTTGCGCTTTCGGACAAGCCGAGCGGCAATTCGCTCCCCGACCCCAGCACATTGATGTCGCTGCCGGCCGCCAGTTTCACGTCGCTCTCTTCGGAGCCGGAAATCGCGCTATCGCCGAGTCTCAGGTCGCTATCGCTGGCCGCCGATGCTTTCGCCTTGCCTTGGCCGATGATGGTGCTCGAAGTGCTCTCGCCCGAAGCCCCCAGTTCGACTTCGCTCAGCAGCACGATTTCGTCGTCGTCGCCGCCGAAGCTGATATCGACCGGCAGGCTGTCGTCGTCCGACGAGTTGTCGCCGGTATCGACGGGCAAGCCGCCATCAAAGCCGCCATCGTCATCGCCCGTCAACGGGCCCGATTGCGATACGGCACGCTCTTCCTTCAGCCGCTCGAGGTCGTCGACCTTGAACTTCCAACTGCTGCCGTCGCGGTAACCGTAGATTTCCTGACGGAGTCGCATGTCGGTGAGCTCTTCGGGCGTGACTCCCAACAGAGCTGCCGCGTCGTTCAAAGGAAGGAGCTTACTGGCCATGCGGTTCTCCGAGCTTGTTGACCCACGCTCCAGAGCGCGGGCAGCATTGTCGTCCAGCGGCCGTGCCAACTCCCTTCGGCGCCGACGGACTGTTAATGGTTCTGCTGATTACTGTTTTGTATGTCGCAGTTCGAGTTATGTCTGTTTTGCTTAATGCTGTTCGAGCAACGATCGAATCTCACGCGGCAACGGGCTGGCCGCGTTGAATTCGGTCATCTGCAAGTCCCAGCTAATGTTGCGCACGCTCTTGAGTGCGATTTCACCCGTCGTGCCATCGATCTGATACACGCCCATTACCCGCAGCTTCGGATCGATCACCGTCAACTGCTGGCGATGGTCTCCCAGGGCCGTGGACACGGTTATCAGGTCCGAGCCGATGCCTGGCGCCAGGGGCGTGGCATGCACTCCCGACGCACCGGCCGTCATGGCAATTACCAATCCCGCGCCTAGCAGAGCTCCAATCACAGCAGCCTTCATAATTCACCCGAAGCTGTTGGGATGTGGGAGATTGTAGCTCTCAGATCCATTCTAAAAGCCCGCCTTCCCAATTCAAGAAAAATGCCCCGGTACGCCAGGAGCTCGGCCGCGGGCGGCATCGGTCCATTGGCGGCCGGTTTCAATGCCGGTTGTGCCAGTGGCTTACGATAGATCCGCGCAGCAGCCTCGAACGCCAGCGCACTCACGGCCTGAAGTTACGACGAGTTGTAGGTAGAAGAAGAGAGAGGGGCGGAGTGTAGCGAGGCCCCCCTTGGCCGGCAAGATCAAGCCTGCCGCTCCGTCCGCAGCGGGTGCAGCCATCACTGTTCGGTCGAATCACAACTGATTGCCACAACAGTATTTAGCCACATCGCTCGCGACGCGGTTATCCCGGATCAAGCTCCGGCGGCAGCCTGGGAAAACGTTCGGCCGGTCAGCCGCTCGTAGGCTTCGATATACTTTTCGCGCGTCTTGGCTACGACCTCGGGGGGCAAAGGGGGCGGCGGGCTGTTCTTGTCCCAGGTACTGGCCTCGAGCCAGTCGCGCACAAATTGCTTGTCGAACGAAGGTTGACCGTGGCCCGGATTGTATTGGTTGGCCGGCCAGAAACGGGAGCTGTCGGGCGTCAGCACCTCGTCGATCAGAATCAATTGGCCGTCGATTTCGCCCCATTCAAACTTGGTATCGGCGATAATGATGCCGCGACTGGCCGCATATTCGGCCCCCAACTGGTAGACCTTCATGCTCCGATCTCGGAGCTCTTCGGGCCCGGTCGAGCCCAATGGCCGAGGCCATGGCCTCGAACGAAATGTTCTCGTCGTGCCCGCTCTCGGCCTTCGTCGCTGGGGTAAAGATGGGCTCGCGCAGCCGGGCGCTTTCTACAAGGCCGGGGGGGAGCGCGCTGCCGCAGACCGTGCCTTGGCGACGATACTCTTTCCAGCCCGAGCCCGATAAATAGCCGCGGACCACGCATTCGATCGGTACGACTTGCGTCTTGCGGACCAGAGTCGACCGGCCGGCCAGTGCTCGGCGATCGACCCCGGGCGGGAGATCGAATTGGCTGACGTCCGTAGAAAGTACGTGGTGGGGCTCGCCCAGCCGCTCGAACCAGAAGGAGCTTGAGCTGCGTCAGCACGCTTCCTTTATCGGGAATTCCGCTGGGCAGGACGTAGTCGAAGGCGCTGATCCGGTCGGTGGCCACGAGCAACAGCCGGTCGCCCAGATCGTAAATGTCGCGGACTTTTCCCCGCCGTACCGGCAGGCCAGCCAGCGAGGATTCCAGAACGAGCGGCATACGAATTCAATCGCGGCCAACGCCGCGTCCAGTCCGTGAATTTCCGAGCCCCTGAGATCCCCCGGGCCCTTCCGAGCCCCTCCGAGCCCCGGGCGTTAGCCCGGGGATTTCCCCGTGGCGCCAACCGACGCATCTTCCGGAAGCATGACCACCGGGAAGCGACCCACGGATCGGAGTATAGCAACCGTGCCGGGCAGAGGGCAGTAGGCAGTGGGTTGCTCCTAAATACCAGCCCGACGCGCAAGCGAGGGATTCTGCCGAAGTTCCCAACTCCACTCCCTCGCTTGCGCGTCGGGCTAGTGTTTCCCAGATTCAAACACTGAATCGCCTGTCTCCACGTCGGGCAAAGCTTGAATCGCCGGCCCGCCTCAGTTAGACTCGCGCTACCAGCTACGCGTGGCTGAAAAGCATGGTCAGGGTTGGCTTTCCGTTGTCCGAGTTCGCGCGAAGCCGAACTCTTGCGCTGAGGACCGTATGCCCATAGCGTTGATGCGGATGCTGGTCGACTCCGCCAGTGGCATCACTCCCCAGGCCGCTGACCGGGCCTACCTCTCCGGACTGGATCAAATTCCCTGGCCCTGTCGTACCCGGCTCAAGGACAACGAGCTGGCGATCGAGCGGGGCGTCAGCGAATCGGGCAAACTGCACATCCCCTTTCCCGTCAACGGTCGCGGCGAGATGATGATCTCGACCGGCACGCTGATGCAGCGCAAGCGCCCTTACCAGCTCGAGATTGAGTTGGCGCGGGGTAAGCTCAACCAGGTTCGCAACCAGGTGGCCGAGTGGCAATCGATGGGCCTGGTCGTCACGCCGCAAATCGAAGCCGCCGTGCAACGGGTGATCGAGCAATTCAGTGCAGCGGTGACGTCGCAGGAAAACCCTGTTGTGGCCGCCGACCGTGCCCGGGCAACGATTGCCGCAACGGTCGAAGTCGGCGAGTTGATTGCCGATTGCTACGTCGAGCAGGCGCTCGCACTACGCCACCGGCAAATGAGCAAGCTGCCGACGCTGCTGGGATTGCGGCTCGACGCGCGGCGTGTTGCCGGCGACGGCCATTGCCCATCTGCTCACGGCCTTCAACAGCGTGACCGTGCCGCTGACCTGGCGCAACGTCGAAGCCGTCGAGGGGGAGTATCAATGGCAGGTCTTCGATAAGCAGATCGAATGGTTTCAGTCGCACGGCGTTCAAGTTTGCGCCGGTCCGCTGTTGCGGTTCGACAACGGCGACCTGCCCGATTGGCTTAGCCTGTGGGAAGGCGACTTCGAAGGCCTGCTGCAATTTGCCGGCGACTACGTGAACGCCGTGGTGAGCCGCTATCGGGGCAAAGTTGGCATGTGGCAATGTGCCGGCCGCGTGAACGTCGGCGACATGTTGGGCCTGCAAGAAGAACAGAAGATGCAACTGGCGGTCCGCGTGCTCGAGGTGACGCGCAAGGCCGACCCTGACACTCCGGCGGTGATTTGTTTCGATCAGCCCTGGGGCGAATACCTGCGGCGGCTGGAGTTTGCCCTCTCGCCGCTACACTTTGCCGATGCCCTGGTGCGGGCCGGCTTGCAACTGGGCGGGATCGGCCTGGAGATCAACCTGGGCTATTATCCTACCGGCACCCCGCCGCGCGACCGCCTCGACTTCAGCCGCATGCTCGACCTGTGGAGCTATTTGGGATTACCGCTGCACCTGATGTTGACGATGCCCAGCAGCGAGCACGCCGACCCCAAGGCCCGCAACCCCTCGGCCCCGCAGGGCGGCCTGGGCCTGTGGACGCCCGAAGGTCAGGCGGCATGGATCAAACGGTATTTGCCGCTGTTCTTTGCCAAGTCGTACGTGCAGAGCGTGACCTGGAACCAACTGTGCGATTCCGACTCGCATGAGTTCGCGCATGGCGGACTGTTCGACGTCGGCAACGCCGCCAAGCCAGCTTTCGCTGCCATCGCCCAGCTGCGCAAGCGGCATTTGCATTGAGCGTCGGCCGGCCGTACAGTAGGCCGGAGCTCAGCAGGGCGAACTGGTGTTTCAAGGTGATAAACACTAGCCCGACGCGCGAGTGAGGGAAGTGAGTGTGTAACTCCAGCGGAATCCCTCGCTCGCGCGTCGGGCTAGTATTTGCGACCGTTGCGGTGCCGCGGAGGCGCTTCCGCTTTTCGATCAGGAGAACGTTCGTCATGTCGACTTATCGCTGGTTGTTCATCTGGAACCTGTTCGTGATCGGCATGGCGGCGAGCCTGTCGTCTGCTTTCGCGGCGGATGGAACTTCGGAGCCGATTCCTGGCCTGGGCCCGACCGGCCCCGTGACCAAGCTGCACGGCGACTTTCAATTTACCGAAGGTCCGGCCGGCGACCGCCTGGGCAACGTCTTTTTCAGCGATGTGCCGCCGAGCAAAACGTACAAGATCGACGGGCAAGGAAAGCTTTCCGTCTTTCGCGACCCCTCGAACAACTCCAACGGCTTGATGGTCAACGCCGCGGGTGAACTGGTAGCCTGCGAGATGCAGGGGCGCGTGGTGGCCGTCAGTCCGGATGGAAAGAAGGTTCGCCCGCTGGCCGAAACCTACCAGGGCAAACGCTTCAACGCCCCCAACGATCTGGTCATCGACCGCCAGGGAGGCGTGTACTTCACCGATCCGCATTTCCTGGCCCCGCAGCCGTTGCCGCAGGGCGTGCCGGCGGTGTACTACATCAGCCCTAAGCTGGAAGTGACGCGCTTGATCGACAATCTACAGGCTCCCAACGGCGTGATCCTGTCGCCCGACGAAAAGACGCTCTATGTCATTCCCAGCATGCAGGCTGAGATGATGGCCTACCCGGTGGAAGCTCCGGGCAAGCTCGGCGCCGCCCGCGTGTTTTGCACGCTCGAACAGGCCGCTGGGAAATCGAACCAAGGGGGCGACGGCCTGACGGTGGACACCAGCGGCAATTTGTACATCACCAGCGCGCTGGGTTTGCAGGTATTCAATCCGCAAGGCAAGCTGCTGGGCATCATCAGCGTGCCGGAGCAGCCGGCCAACGTGACGTTTGCCGGCCCCGAGAATCGGACGCTGTACGTCACGGCCCGTACGTCGCTCTACACGATCCCGATGCAAGCTACAGGGCACGTGTTCGCCGCGGGGAAATAGCCGTCGGAACAGCGCCGCACGCGCGGAGGATCTCGCTGGTACAGAAGAACGCCAAGGCCGGTAGCCGGTAGGGTGCTCTGCGAGCACCACTGCTTCAGGTTGACGGTTGGCTGGTTGGAAATATTTTTGTGCAAAGAAGGTGCTCGCAGAGCACCCTACTGGAACTGCCCCCTCCTAGCCACTGAGGCGTCGATCAGAGTTCGTCCAGAACGACCGGCACTTCGACCAGGCGGCCATCTACGCGGGTGCGGAACTTGAGGGTCACCTTGTCTCCAGGCTTGTGCCCACGGATCAGTTCCACGAGTTGGGCCTGGCTCTGGATGTTAACGCCGTCAACCTGTTCCAGAACATCCGATATTCGTAGTCCGGCTCGGGCGGCAGGCGTGTCCTCGCGAATACCATTGACTCGCACGCCAACCAGTCCTGGATCGGCATTGTCTTCTACCCAGACGCCCAAAAATCCTTGTCTCGGCCCAATATCAACCGCTGGCCGACCGGCCAATTCAGCCTCGGCCGTGTCGAGTTGTCGCGCGTCGGCGGCCGTCAGCTCGATCGTCAGCGTGTCTTGGCCCTGCGTCCGCGGACGATTGTACGAATAAGCTACGTCGGTTCGAAATGGCGGTTCGTGCTTCTCGGCGACCAGGGCCCGCATCCGCTCGACGAACTGCTGCACCGTCTTGATTTGACTGTACGCGGTTCCCACCGAAACCAGGTAATCCCCCTCGCGAATCTGCCCAAGCTTAAGTCGCGCGGAGTTCGGGCCGGGGGCAAGCACGATCACGCCGCGCGCCTCGGGCATCAAGGCATACGCTGCCCTCACCTCGGGCGTGATGCTGGCCAGTTTCATGCCCCACAGCTCAATCGTATCGGCCGGTTCTTTCAGGCCTAACGGTTCCAGACGCAACTCCAGATCCATCAAGTCATGGTCGAAGGCGAGCGGCTCTTTCAAATGCTGTTTGATGGCCAGCGCCTGCACAAAGAGCGTGGCCTTTCCCGGTGGCACGCCGGAAAGCGCAAAGCGACCGTCTGCATCGGTGAGCGTGGCTTGACGGTCGGAATGTTCATTGTCGAAACGGGCCTCGACCAGCGCTTCGACCGCAGGCTTGCCCAGCGCATCGCTCACGCGCCCGGATATTCGCGTCCCGGTCTTGAGCACGATCCGCTGGTTCTCTCGCTGAGCGGCCGGCAATGCATAGACATCTTCCACCACGGTTGGCAATAGTGACGCGCCCTCGACAACCAGGCGGCCTTTCTCACCCCGCTCGGATCGCAACGGGAGCTGAAAGATTTCAAACCGCCCCTGGTCGTCGGTCGTTGAGTGAGAGTGACCCCAACCTCCTTTTCCGTCCGTCAAGTACGCCAAGGCATCAGCACCTCGGACCGGCCGGCCGGCTTCATTGACCACCGTCCCGGCCACATATAGCGCGGACTCCAACACGAAGGAAATCTCGAACGTTGCCCCCGGCTTTACTTCTTTCGACCGCCATTGCCGGCGGCCCAAGGCTCGATACATGCCGAAGCTCGAGCGAAACCCCGGCTTCATAGCGTCCACGGCCAGGGTCGTCTCCCCCGCCCACGGCAACTGCAACGCGTAGCGGCCCTGTTCGTCGGTCCTCCCCTCGACAATACGGGAATCGCCGGCGCGGAAAAAGCCACTGTCGGGAATGGCGCGGACGATCGCCCCAGCCTGCACGTTCCCCTGCTCGTCGATCACGCGCCCGATCACCTTGACAGACGCATCGGGTTCGGCCGCCACGAGCGTGCCGCAGCACAGCACGATAATCGCAGAAACGCATAGGTTGGTGATTTTCATCGGCCTTGCAACTGTGCGTAGAGTTTTTGCAGCCTTTCGAACTCGCCGGCATTGAGCACCAAGTCGCCCCCTCTAACGTCGTCCTCCGTCGGCGACCGCGCCAAATAAAGAATCATGCAGTGGGGCGGTCCGTGATCCGGCCGGAATTGCGGTCGATTTCCCGGATCATCTGCCCTACCAGCTCTCCTACTCCACGGACGGTCCGCACCATGGAACCTGCACAGTCCAGCCAGACGCCTTCGTCGATTTGTGGCTCGAACGGCGAACCCGCTTCGCGGCCCAGGACGACGACTCCTGAATGATCTCGCAAATCGTAAAACTCGCGCAGCTCGGGAGAATTGTCGGCCACGGTCAGCCCCAGCAAATCGTAGGTCGCCGAGGGCTTCGGTCGCTTGACGCTTGAAAGCGTCAGCGTCAGGTCGTGGTGGTCGCGATCGATTCGTAGTTCCAACTTCCCCTTGCAATGCCAATCGGCGGCGTGCGTTCGGAGCGTCGCGGCTGCATCGGGCAATCCCGACAGCCGAAAACGACCATCAGGGCTGCTCAGCGTGGCTTGGCGGAGTCGATTGTCCGCAAACAGAGCCTCGACCAATGCGCCAGCGAGCGGCTGACCGGCCCCATCAACTACCTGCCCTTCGATGACGCGGCCAGCCGGCATGACGACGCGGATGGCTGTCCGCTCCGCCGCACTCATTCCATAGACATTTCCGACTTCCGCGTGCAGCAGGCCGGTGTGCTCGAAACGGATCTTCCCCCGAGGGTTCTTGTCATCAGGCTCCAGCGGCATACCAAACATCTCGAACCGTCCGCCCGGCCCGCTCTGCACAATGTCGTACACTCCGCCCTTCTCGGTCCAGCCACCCAATACCGTGGCGCCCTGCACCGATTCGCCCTGGGAATCGACAACTTGCCCAGCCACATACAGGCCCGGCTGCAAGACAAACGAGGCGGCGGTCGATTTTCCTGGTTTCAGTTCAAGATACGGGCGAAGCAGTCGGCGTGAAAAACCGTCGGCTGGCTGAAAGCCGGGCTTGCTCGCTTCCAACCAGACTTGCTGCGGTTCTGCACCTTCGAGATGTAGGGTGGCGGAATACCAGCCTTGATCATCAGTCAGCGTTTCGACCGTAGGCGATATCTCGCGCGGGCGGAATGGACCGCCGTGTACCGGACGCAACCAGGCTCGTACCCGCGCTCCAGGCAGAAACTCGCCGGCGCTAGTCATGACGCGGCCGGCCACGATTGCTGGGTTATCAGCAGATTCAGCCGCGCCCGATGCGGCAAGAATGCATCCCAAGGCAATGGCAAACGACCCGCCCGACCGCGCTGTGCAGAAATTGCCGATGTTCATGATGTCGTCCGCGACTCGATCTCGTCGCCAGCGGATGGCGTGCCCTTCTAGCCGTCAGCGCACACGCACCAATGTCGGAAAACGTTGCGGAAAGCAACAGCGGCTCATACCACTCAGGCAAGTGCCATTGCCGATTGCGGGGGGGCTGCTGCCGAGAATCGCTCCCTACCGACCGCTGCCTACCGCCTACTTACTCCGCCCCACGCAGATCAGGCACATGTCGTCGCTTTGCGGACGCGTGCCGACGAAGCGCCGCACGTCTTCGAGCAGTCGGCTGCCAAGAGCCGAGACGCTCGGTGCGCCGGTGATCAATTGCTTGCGCAGACGCTCGTGGCCATACAACTGGTTGTTGATATCCATGGCCTCGCTGATGCCGTCGGTGAAGACGGTGAAACAATCGCCCGGCGCCAAGGGGACGCTCGTCTGGGCGTAGTTGGGCTCAGGATCGACTCCCAGCGGCACGCCGGTTTCCTCGGCTGCCGATCGCATCGAGTGATTTGTCGCCGTGACGAAGCAGCGGCGCCATGTGCCCGGCGTTGGCCACCGTGAGCACGTGCTTTTCCAGATCGATCACGGCCAAGACCATCGTTACGAAGCGGTCTTCCCATCCGGAACGCAGGAAGCTGGTGTTCAGGCGGTTCGAGCGCCTCGGCCGGAGTGGCCTCGCTGGCCAGACAATACCGGGCTTCGGACGACAGCCGGGCCACGACCAGCGCCGCCGGCATGCCTTTGCCCGACACATCGGCCAGCACCACGGCCAGCCGACCGCCGGGGAGCGGCACGTAATCGAAATAATCCCCGCCCACCTGGCTGGCCGGATCGTAAAAGTCGAAGAACTCGTAACCGTCGATCTTCGGCGGCGCGCTGGGCAGAATGCCTTGCTGCACCTTGTGGGCCAGGTCGAGGTCGCGTTCCAAGGCGTGCGTCTTCAAGGCCGTTTCGTGCAAGGTGGCGTTCTCGACCGCAATCGCGGCCTGGCAGGCCACGCTGGCCAGCACGTCGAGATCGTCTTGCGAGAAGCGGCTGCGTTGATCGACCGTGTCGATCTGGATCACGCCCAAGGCGGTTCCGCTGGAGTCGACCAGCGGCGCGCACATCATCGAGCGGATGCGGAAATCGGCCACGCTTTGGCTGGAATCGAAGCGCGTGTCGCTGGCGGCGTCGGCCGAGAGGATGGCTTCCTTCGACTTCATCACCTGGTTGACGATCGTGCGGCTGATGCGGATGGTCTCGTCCGCATCGCGGCGACGGTGCTTGACGGCCTTGGGCATCAGCGCCTGCCGATCTTTGTCCCATAGCACGACGAACCCACGGTCGGCTTGCAAGAAGATCTTGAACAAGCTGTCCAGCACGCGGCCCAGCACCTCGACCATGGAGATGGTCGTTCCCAGGTTGCGCGTGATCTCCAACAGCGCCTTGAGTTTCGTTTCCGCATTGGCGCCGATCTGCAGCCCGGCCCGGGTGGGCTGGATGTCGAGCGTCGACATGATCGTCGTGCCGCCATCCGGATCGTCGACCAGCAGCGCGCCGTTGGCGGACGTGTCGTGCAGGTCCGCGCGGGGCGGCAAGACCGCGTCGATTTTCCCGGGCTGGGCCGAATGGAACGCGAATAGCAAGTCGCAGATCTTGACCTGATCGTTGTCGTACAACGGGTGGCGGCCGCGGATCATCTCGCCGTTGACGAACGTGCCGTTGCGGCTCTTCAGGTCTTCGACGTAGAACTGGTTGGCGACGCAGAGAACCTGGGCGTGCTGGCGGCTGACCGCGCCGATATCGAGGACGATGTCGCACTCGGGATGGCGACCGAGAATATTGCGTTCGCCTTCCAGCGGAAATAGCTGCCCGGGATTCAATCCCTTGATGACCTGCAACACAGCCATGGCTGGAATGGCACCTCAAGGGCGGCACGCTAATGGAAGCGCGGGAAGCACCACGCTTCCTCGCGCCCGACAGCATGTTGGGTGGCACGCGCGCCGGCCGCCCTCAGAGGCCGATTCTAGGGCTCACCGACCGGTGGCGTCAACCAACGGCGTCGGGCAGTCGTCTGGGGCGGGTGGTTCCTCTTGACGAAAACGGCATTCGGCCGTAGTTTTAAGGCTCTAAATCCGTTTGGGGAATAGTGTAACGGTAGCACGACTGCCTCTGGAGCAGTTAGTCTAGGTTCGAATCCTAGTTCCCCAGCTTGAAAAGCCCCGCATTTGCGGGGCTTTTTGCGTTTCTGGGGTTGATCCGTAGTCCAAATATAGTCCAATTGTGCTAGTGGTTGTGCTCGTCGATTTCGGTTGAAGATCGCTTGGCGCATAACGAGTTAGCACCGTGATAAAGGCAACCGCTCATCTTGGACTACGGATGGACTACCGGAGGCCGGTGCAATGGCAAGTATCGTCACCAAGAACGGTGGCCGATTCTATCTGCGATTTCGCTACGATGGGCAACGCTTCTTTCGTGCGCTGGAGGTGGACTCGGTCAAGGAAGCGCATGAGGAAAAAAGCCGAGTCGAAAAGGCTCTCCGGTTGCTCAAGGATGGCACCCTGACTCTAGGGGCCGAAGTCTCCGCTGAGGACCTTTGGCGGTTTCTCCGTTCAGGTGGCCGGGCGGCCAGCTTGCCCAAGCTCGCCGAAACCAAGCCCCTCGGGGTTGTGTTCGACGACTACTTCGACAGCTTCCCAGAGGGGGCGAAGGAAGCCAATACGCTGGCCACCGAACAGATTCATAAGAGGCACTTCATCCGGCTGATCGGCAAGGGGGCCAACTTCGCCGATATCGGTGCTGCCGAACTAGCCGCTTACGTCAAGGCACGTCAAAAGGAAGATGGGTTGCGTGGTCGGAAAGTTGGGGCTGAAACCATCAAGAAGGAACTCGCAACTTTCTCGCAACTTTGGGGATTCGCCCGTGGCCGCGGCTATGTCTCGGGCATAAATCCAGCCGGGGAAACGCGCCGACCACAGAGTGAAGAGAAGTTGCCCTTCATGACGTTCAAGGAGATTGCCAAGAAGATCAAACAACCGGGCCTGTCCAAAGGCCAGATTGCTGACCTTTGGGGCTGTCTTTTCTTGGACGAGACTGAAGTTGCCGCCATGCTAACGCACGTGAGGAATTACGCCGAATCTGACCCGGCCGGTGCATACGTATATCCAATGCTTGCCCTAGTCGCTTACACGGGCTGCCGACGCTCCGAAATGATGCGCAGTGAAGTCGATGATGTTCGCTTTGATGATGGGGTCATCCGCATGCGAGAGAAAAAAAAGAGCCGCAAGCTATCGCTGACCTACCGAGAGGTAGACCTTCATCCGAAGTTGCGGCCTATCCTGAAGACGTGGTTGGCTGGCCGCGAGCACGGCCCCACCATCACGAGCAACGGGGAGAGCTTCTTGACACCGAAGGAGACCGATGGTGCTTTCAAGAGGGCGCTGCGTGGCAGCAAATGGAAGGTCGTCGAAGGCTTCCACGTTCTCCGCCACAGCTTCGCCAGCAATTGTGCCCGCCGTGGAATTGCGCAAAGTACGATTGATAGTTGGCTCGGGCACACCACCGAAGAGATGCGGAAGCGATACCGTCACCTGTTCCCCGCTGAGAAACGGGCAGCTATTGCGCTAGTCTTTTCGGGGGAATGAGCTTGGGGCCGTGGTGACCCCGGCCAAGCTCGCCGATGTTCGCGGGCTTTTTCGTTTTCGGTGGCAAGCCCTCGTTGGCGATTCGTTCCACCACGGAAAGAGGTAAGAGGTAATGGCCCGCCTCAGTACGCTCGGCCCCCTCAACAAGCCCTTGTCGGCAACGGTCTCGCAACGTCCATGCTGCCGGTGGCTTGGCCCCGGCTGCCCTGATGTGGTCGATGGCTTCGCCTACCGTGAATTTCATTTTCACGATGGGAGTGTCGGGGCGAAGCTCGGCCAGCAATTTCTCGATGCGGTCAAGCCTTTGGTCAACGGGTGTGGCCACCCGGCCCGATAGAACTCGGAGGCTCTCGGCAATGTCCGCGAGCAGGCGGCTTGAATCGCCGGAACCACATTCGCTGGACTTGGAGATCACGGATTGGCCGTGATCGAGATCCGTTTTGCGCGCCTGGCTTGAGGAAACACCGAACATAGTTCGACCCCGAGGCGGGCCTTGTGATGCGTTTAGTATGAGGCTTTCATTCACCAGCAACTTCGATCTGAACAAAAGATCGTAGGTGGGAGTTGTCCGAATCGGAATTGCGATGAGACCCTATGGTCGAGCGTAGTGACCCGAAAAGCACAGGTCAGACGCGATCAAACGCCGATTCGCCGATTTCGAGACGCAGACCGACGAAGAGCCGAAACGTCATAATCCCCGGCCTTCCAGCAGATTTTTGACTGATTCTCGTCGTCAGTCTTGTTCCGTAGTATCCTCGACTTGGGAGTGGAGCAGGAGCATAGTTAATTCAACGCCGTAGGGCTGGAGTGAACGCTTCGAGCATCGGCGTAACCAATAGCATGCTTCTACCGCCTAACAACGCTCATGCAGGCTCGACAGTTGCGTTGCCAAGTCCTAGCGCCTCCAGATGTTGCACTCCCAACGCATCAGAGGCGCAAGGCGGGGCGGTTGAAGTGATCTTGATCCGTTCGCTCCTGCGCGCCGACTGCCGGGACAGCACATGAGGCTTCTCGACGAGGCGAGGCGGGCCACGGCTGGCGGCGGGGAGGGGGCGGGGAAAACAGTTGGGCCATAGTGCATGACACCCCGTCGCAGCCGAACCTTGGTGACCACTACAAGTGGCCTCCTACGACCCGCAACAACGACCGACGAGCCAGGGCCGGGCTGAACCCACCGCCTCTACTGACCTCCGTCCGTCGAGGTCTCCACCCCATAGTTCGTCCACACGCACTCTGTCATGATCCGCTTCGTTGCGCCGCCAGCAGCATGATTTGGGATCTCCCTTTCATGCCGGTGCCAGCCATATTCCCGCTCAGCGGCAAGATAGAGGTCATTTGAATAGCCGCTCAGCATGAACTTTCCCTGGATCGTGCCCAACAGCTTCAGTAGCTGATTGTGGTCTTCTCGCGTCATCTCGTGGGCATAGATGTCCTTGACGGCGCGTGCATCGGGCACGTAGGGTGGGTCAAGGTAAAACAGCGTAGAGGCACCATCCTGTGACTTGATGACCTCCAGCGCGTCGTCATTCAGGATGACGATTCGCTTTAGACGCGCATGAACTTCTGGCAGGCCCTCAACTGCCGTGAGCCATGCTGATGCCTGCTCGTTCATCCCGCGTCGTGTCCGATTCCGCGAAAGGGTAGCAAACTCACGGAACTGACCAGCCCGGCTCTGGCGGCAAGCGATGAAAAATGCCACCGCCCGTTCGACGACATCCTCTGGGGGTAGGTCACTGCCAGGCGCTGGCCGATTGATGCAGTCCGCGGTTGTCCATTCGTTCTCTGAAAATGGGGTCGCTTCGACGCGCCGCCGGAACTCATCGAACAGTTTCGAATCTTGCAGAACCCACCAGAAGTTCTGGAGTTGCCAGTACGAGTCGTTGACCACTTCGCTAATCCCAGCGGGATCTTTGGCGAGCGTCACCGACAGCCCTCCGCCGTAGACCTCGACCCAGTGGGTGTGCTGGGCCGCCAACGAAAGTATCCAGTCGGCCAAGTAGCTTTTTCCACCATGCCACTTTAGTGGCGACGATTGTTGGATCATGTTGAGCACCTCCTTGTGCTTGTAAGCGTCCGGTAGGCCCCGTTGCTCACTGGGCGGCCCAGTGGTCGGGCAGGAGGACGCGTAGTTCGTGATGCGAGGGGCGTCGTGCGAGCAGCACGGGTAAGCGGGTAAAGAGATCCCGCAAGTAGGCGAACGGATCGAGTCCGTGGCGCAGGCAACTGGCGATCAGGCTGAAATGTACGGCCGCCGTCTCGCCGCCTCGATCGCTACCGCAGAAGAGCCAGTTTTTTCGGCCCAGGGCAATCCCGCGAATGGCCCGTTCGGCCTGGTTGTTGTCGATGTCCAGGCGGCCGTCGTCGCAGTAACAATTCAAGGCCGCCCACTGATTGCGAACGTACTCAATCGCCTGTCGCAACGGTTCTTTGGGAAGCAAGCGCGGGGCCTCCGCATCAAGCCAGGCGGCGAACTGCCGGAGCACGGGCCGCGATTGTTGCTGGCGCTGGTGGGCGATCCTGGCCGCCCGTTCCAGCCGCGGAAGTTCGCGCCACTCGTTCTGGGTGCGCTCGCGCAGCGCGCGTTCGATGCCGTACAACTGGCCGATGTACGCCAGCGCCGTTTGGCGCGCAGCGGATCGCTGCCGCGCGCCTCGAAGAAGTTCCGCCGCGCATGAGCCCAGCAGGCCACTTCTACGATCGCGCCGCGCGAGTCGGCGAAGATGCGGTCGTAACCGCCGTAGGCGTCGGCTTGCAGATAACCGCGGTAGTTCTTCAAGAACTTGGCTGGCCCGTCGCGCGCCGATCTGGCGTGTAGGCGAACACCGTCAGCGCGATGCTCCTCGTCGCCAACGTAGTTCCAGAACCGGCCGGTGTATTGCCGCTTCTGCTGCGCATCGCGGACCTTCACCGGTGTGTCGTCCGAATGCAACAGGCCCGAAGCCAGCACCTCGTCGATCATCAACCGATACAGCGGCTGGCAGAGGTCCGCCAGTTGCCGAGCCCAATCGCAGGTTGTCTGCCGCGAGAAGCGCAGGCCGTGCCGCTGGAAGATCCGCTCCTGACGATGATATGGCAAGTGATCGCAGAAACGGCTGGTGAGCATGTAGGCCAGCAAGCCCGGGCCGGCGCTGCCGCCGGCAATCGGCTGGGGCGGCTTGGCGGCCGTGATTACCTGCTTCTCGGTGGCCTGGCCGCTTTCCGAGAGGCTCGGGCGACGAACGTATTTCTTCTGCACGTGCCGCAGCACATACAGGCACGACGGCTCCCACTCGTACTGCTCGGTCACCTCTTCGCCGATGAGCGCCAATTCACCGTTGCCGGCCAAAGCCTGTTTCTCGGCTTCATTCAAATCGTGGATCACGTCGCGGCGCTCAAGCGTGTCGGGCTTGGGTCGGCGACCGTGGCCACGCTTCTGGGCCGACACGACGGGTGGCTGGGATTCGGGCGGAGCCGCGCGGATCGCCTCGTCGCCGGCCGTCTCGCCTTGCTTCTCGAACAGCGGCAACTGCTGCGGATCGACTTTCTCGCTCGTGCGGCCATACACCTTTCGCACCAGCAGATCCATGTGGTGCTCAAGCTTGGCAATCCGTCGATCACGCTCGTGGAGCGACTCGACCAACTGCACCACCAACGACTTCAACACGCCGGTGTCGTTGGGTAATTGGTCGGGATCGACTTTCAGCGGGGCGTCCGTGCTCATAACCGATCTTTGATCGGCAGGCAGGAAAAGTTACGCTAAAAAGTTCGTGGCCGTTCAGGCCGGTCGTTGGTAACGCCGGCCACGACGCACGCTCGATAGATCCACGCCGTCGAGCAGCATCCGGAAATCGCCGGCCGAGATGGTCACGCTCGCTTGACCTGCCCGAGCGGGTGGAAACCGAAAGCGACCTTCTTCCAGACGCTTGTACCAGAGCGCATAGCCGTCGCCGTCCCAATACAACAGCTTGAGGCGATCACCACGCCGGCTACGAAACACGAACAACTGGCCAGAGACCGGATCAAGTTGGAGCGCGTCGCGCACCAGACCGGCCAGCGTATCGAAGCCCTTCCGCATGTCGGTCACTTCGGCGCACAAGAAGATCTTCAGTTGGCTGGGCACGCTCAGCATCGACGCGCCTCCAGCACATCGAGCACGGCCGGCAACTGCTCGACCGTGACGTACAGCCGCACGCCGCCGGTCAGCCGAACGATCAGTCTCGTTCTTGCCCCGTCCGCCGCGGAAACCGGCGACGGCAAAATATTCACTGGTATCAGTTCCACACGTTGGTTCGGGCGCGCCCTTGACGCTCGTTCACGATCGCGGTGCTGCAACGCGCGCCGCCAGCCATAGAACGATGGCTCTGAAACGCCGTGCTCGGCGCACCACTGGCGAACGGTCCCACGCTCGGGATCGAACCCGTTCACCAACTCTCGCCAGAATCGTTCTTTCGCCGTATCACGCCCCGGCCCACGTCTCTTCCGCATGGCTGCTCTCCCAAAGGTCGTCCGTCAGACGCCTTCAGACTACCAACGCCAGCAAGACGGGCTGTACCGGACGCTTACTTGTGCTTTGTGCCTGTTGAACGCCTTCCTTAGCGTTCATCACCTTTCTTGGTTTGCGTTCTAAAAGACTTTCAGTTGGCAGCAGGCATCGATCTATTATTGACCGGCACCCAATCCGGCAACTCTTCCAACTGTTGGCCTTCCGCCATATAGATGGTGCTGTCGTCCCCACAGCCAATCAGCTTGCCCTCGCCGCGAACAAATTGCCAATCCGTGAAGACACTCGCCGACAGATCATTCATCGTCGCGTCGAAAACGAGGTCTCCGAATCTTTCGGACAGATAGATCAGCAGGCTAAACGGCCCGGCACCTATGGCGTCCGACTGGGATTCACCCCGGATGGTAGTGTTCTCCGGGGTGACCGTGATGCCGTCTTCCACAGGCATCGGCATGCAGCGGGTAGCACCCGTATCGGCAGCGAAGTTTGCCTTCGGGATAATGTCCCAGATGTAGCCCCAGGGCTTTTCAATCTTCGATTCGTCGAAGAGGTGCTTTAGCGCGTCACGGGAATCCTGTGGCCCGGTGACGACGACGGTGGTAACAACGCATTGACTCATAGATCACTTCCTTGTGTTTGAGGTTCTTCCTTGAAAATCGTCCCGGCCCCTTTGGCATGGTCTTTGTGCCTCGGGGCCGGGACTCAACGTCTACGCTGGTTCCGTGAAACCACAGAACAACCCGCCCATGAAGAGGGCCTTGCGTCCAGTTTTGTTCACTGGTGCCAAATAGAACTCTTCCCCGAGTCGGGAGAGAGTTCCCGCAGCGAGGCGAGGGACGCCTCGTCCGTCGTTACGGGCTTGTCTGTCATTGCAGCCTCTGCCTCTCGCAGCGAGGCGTCGAACTCCTCCCCAATCGCTCGCCAGCGACTCTCGCGCCACAGTTCTGCTGCCTCTTTGCCGTGCAACGACGCATAGATCGCGTCTGCTATATCGTCCCCTAGCCAAAATTCGACACCGTGCCAGTGACCGTCGTTCCACTGGTCGGAACCGACCGGCTCACCCGCAACAATGTAATCCGTTGGCTCCTCGCTCCTTTCGCCATAGTCAGTGAACGCATCGATATGCCACCCACCGTCTTTGAATCGCCAACTGATGAAGACATCGTTGGTCTGATCTGTGTAAGACACGACGAATTCACATTGAGGACATTGTTGGATCAGCAGGTTGAGCAGCTTTTGTGGCGGGCTCCACGCACTAACACCACAGAGCCTTAGTCCCGGCTGGTTTTCGAAGCGATCACGGATATTCGGCCCCTCGGCGGGATTGATCCCATGATCCTCCCGGTCACACCAGCCAAATCGCTCATCGATCACCTGCCAGTCCGCCCACAAATCGAGGTTTCCTTCTGGCCGAAGGATTAGATTATCGGCCCGAACTTGCTTTTCAACTGCCTCTAGGGACTGCTTGTCCCCCAAAACCGTGATGCACCATTCACAATAGTTTGGCATAGATAGATTCCTTTCTTTTAGAAGTGAGACGCCTCAATGCGTCCGACAAATGCGTTCTAACACGTTCGTACGATTTGTTCAATCATTTGGTGCGCTCAGAATAGGACATGCCACCCATCGGCGAACGAGAGCGAGTGGATCAAAGAATGATGTTTGCGACACAAACCGATTAGTTGCGTCTGCTCACCATCATCGCTCACAGATTCACTGCACAGATTCTTATAGCCTAGGGGCGTGTGGTGGATCTCGTCGATGGTATCATCGCAACCGCGGACCCAGCACCGATGATGTTGGCGTCGAATCACGGCTTGTCGTTTTCGCGACCAAAGATCAGATCTCAAATACTCGTAGTAGTCCACGCACGTATATATGCCGCACTTCCAATTTTTGCGGTCGAAAAAAAGATGGAGCTGCCACACTATCTAGGGACGAGAACAAACACGGGAAGGAGTTGTATGAAGGACGCTGGCGAATACTATGGCCTACAGGCATTCGATGGATGGCAGGATGTCCCACATGACTATGCCACCAAGAATCAATGGGACTGGCATCATGAGCGTGCCGTGGTCGAAGGCGAGACACTCCAGGCCGTGGTCTCGTTTTGCGTTCTAAAGAAGGCACGGACCTTCGATGATGGTGATGGCGGCTCTATAGGTGACGGCTGGCGGGTCGTCAGTCAGAAGGTGGTGGCCCCCCTCTACAATAGATCTCAGACCCGGCCCATAATCCCGACCCCCAGAACTCGCGCCATCAAGCAGTTCTGGAGGTACTTCGTCGAGTATAGCCACAGCCAGTTCTATATTTGGTGCTCCGCCGACTGGGTTACCTGCATGGGTCGGCTTCGGCCTGAACTTCTCAAGGACCACGTGTCGCAAAAAGAGGACTATGGGGTCCGTGGACACTATGACTCCACCCGGTTCGCGGCCATTGATCTGGATCTACATGATGGCGACCGGGACGTGTTCCTAGAACAATTCTCGGTTCTATTGGATACCCTCCACGGCAAAGATGGCTGGCACTATGAACTAAAGGAGCATGAGGCACGAGGTATACATCTCATCCAAGTGTACGATGAGGCCCGATGCCTAGAACATGAGCGGCAACGGCTCAGGCAGATTCTTACAGAACTTGACCGGCAACACCCCGATCTGGCCTCAAGGGCCGAAGCGGCGGGGATGAAGCGGTTCTCTGGGATGGAGGTCTACCCCGACACTCAGAGAGGGTTTCGGCTCCCTTTCGGGAATGGCAGAACCCTATATCTCGACAAGCCGCTGGCCCAGGTGACGAGGGGCAAGCAACAGGTGGTCGATGTCGAGGGATATATCCGATGGGTCAAGAACCCTGTCTATGCCGCCAAGTCGGACGTGTACCAGTTCGTCCGGCAGCGACTTATAGAGGTAGAGCGACCCGCCAATCCAACACCGAACCGGGAATCGCAATTATTAGCCGCCACATCCGGTCGCAGTGGCGCGCAGCCGCAGAATAGATCTCGTGTGGGCTCGATGAAGGGTCGGTTCGCGAAATTCCTAATAGGATACTGGTCCGGCGAGGTCTGCCCTCCGGGCAGCCTGAACACTGCCATCCACGAGACAGCGATCATGGCCCCCTATTACTTTACGGATGAATGGGAGGCAATCGAACGGCTTGAGGCGTTGGTGGACCAATTGCCCAGTGGCGCGTCGAGTCGGCTTACTCCTGGGAAGCGCTGTGCAGTGTCCAAAGAGGTGCGAAAGGCTATTAGGACTGCGTTTAGCGGCTACGACGGTGGATGGCCTGAGGGTATGCGTCGAAAGCTGGACCTGACGTTCGAGGCATGGCGGTCCAGAGGGTTCAATCCCTTCTCTCCCGCTGAGATACAGAACCAGGGATCTATATTATTGTCCACCCCCACGGGTCGAATCGAGTTCAATCACTCAGAAACCGAACAGCTCGAACAGTTTGCGCCACTCCTGAATGTTGGCCGCGACAAAGTCACCTCCATCATTAGACAGATCATCGAGACGATCCACAGTCATGGGGTCTTAGCAAGGGACAAGGTGGCCGAGATCCTGTCCCAGCATGGCGTCGGAGCTATTCGGAAGCACAGTAAGGTCGCCAAGACGATGGACCTATTGAGGCGCATAGGTTGGATCGTGATGGTCGAGGATCGCCAGTTCCATAACGTGAAGGGGCTGGGCAGAGCGCGACGGTACTCGGTCGGTCCTGCGTTGGAATACAAGTTCCAGGGTTCCCAGGATCATCGAGGAGCCGATGATGTCACGGAGTCGGACTTGCTAGACCGTCAAGAGCTACGGGGCGAGCTAAGACGGCTCAACGCAGCAGGGAGGACGAGGCGTGGACTGACCAGACGCTAAGCCGAGCCTTGACCAGCAGATCACCACGGCTTGCGTCCTATTGTAGTGGCTCACGCCACATTCCCTTTCGGGGCAGCCGCGTATTTTGCGTCACAAACCCGGATCACTCACCGCCCAGTCGGCGACGTTTGCCGCCGAAACCCGGCATTGATAGCGGACGAGATCATGCTGATCGAGATTTGACCGTTCGGCATCGAATTGGCCGGCCTCGTGCGCATGAACATCGCCAGGCCCGCCGGATCTTCGGCAAGCTGCCGCACGATCCGCGATTGAGCCGGTGGCAGCTCTCCAGCGCGACTTTCCGGTAAGTGTGAGGGTATCGCCAAAAACGCAAAACGCGCCCGTACCGCGTCGAATTAGGCATCCTCATGTCCATGCAACAAGCCAGAACAGTACAGTACGCTGTTCCAACCTCTGACCACTCGTTTCAGGCCGTGTTATGCGGGTGTTCTGGCGGATATTGAGTGCGCGATGCTGACTCACGCCAACCCGAGTGGTGTCACAAAATGCACTTTGAACCGCTGGCCCGTTCGATTCTCCCTTGCTTGACCAATTCGACGCCTCGAATGCGCCGTGCCATTTGTACTTCGGATCGCTATAGTTCTCACCGCTGCCGACATCGCTGTTGGCGGGTTCGGGCGTTCGTGTGTGGACGCGCCGATGCGATTCAGCCCCCTGGAGGAACAGGTCATGAGCTATAGAACAACAGAGATCAGTTTTGATTCAGAAGAAACCGAAGCGAGCCAAAAGTTATTGATCGTTCACGGCTTTGCTCGTGAGGGTGACGCCTGGAACCGCTGCAACATGTGGGAGGAGGACGATGCAATACAGTTGTGGGCAGAAGTCAAAGCGTTGTACCCTCAGGCGGCGCTGACAATCACGACGTGGCCCGAGACCGAATGCTGTGACTGCTGGAGTTTCCCAGACGACGAATAGTGAACAGCATCCCTGGGGCCGTCACTTTGGAACGCCGTCAACGACCAATGAGCAACCGATAAATCATCCGCTTGCTCGTCACAGGCGAGCATCGTCATCTCACTACAACAAGGGGTTCGCAAATGAAGAACGTATTTGACAGCGCACGAATCGAACAGGAGCTTCGGTCTCGTGGTTTATGGGAACATATGGCTGCCTTGCCTGGCCGCTTTGGGCTCCTGGCCATCGGTGACCAGGAGTTCTTCTACCGGCAGCATGGCTTCGAGGCGGCGAATCGCAACCTAATGGCGTGGAGCACAGCCGAACCTGGAGATGAGTTGGAATTCGACCTCCGAGTGGCAGATCTGCGATACAGGTGGGGCCTCTCTCGTGAGCGAAGAGTGGGCCCAGATGCAATCGCCTACCACAAGGACGAGACCTGACCAAAGGGGCAATCCGTGCCCGCAGCAGGCAAGACCACTGCTGCGGTCCCAGGCGTCCGTCAACTTGAAGGGAGTCTAATCATGAACACAATCTGCCCCGGCTGCGGCACCGAGATCGGTCAGCCACACCACGTCGATTGCGATTGCAAGAACCACGATCCGATGAAATCGGCGGGAACGGGCGACTGGCCGGAGCACACGCCACACGCGCACGCTATGACAGCAAGCGACGTGTTCAATTGCTATGCCGTTCAGAAGCAATGGGGCCTCAGTGAAAAGCTGAACGTACTTTCTGCCTGGTTCAGCGAAGGGCTGGTGGATCTTGCCCTTGAACGTCTGGATGAAGGCGGCGATCCCAGTAATTTCTGGGAGTTTCTTGACGATAATTTCGGCGCGCTCGGCGAATCCGGGTCGGATGCCCCGAGCAATGAAGGTGGCGGTGTTTAGAATTCTAAGGCCGCTGGAATATCAGGGCGTCAAGTCATACGTGAGGAAGCGGAAAGCGAGCGCGAAAAGTGGCTGCGGTGAATTGTGCTATGCCCGGCCCAGGCGCGTTGGTCATTGCGCGAATCCCAGATGAGCACTTGTGGTGTCAACGAAGGGCGAAGCGTTGAAAATATTTACTGAGGTAAGGCTAATGTATCGCGATCAGATTAGGGAAGGCTTGTACTACACTCGTTATGGAACGCGAGTGGTTCTATGCACGGAGGAGCCAGGCGGAGACAGCTATTGCACGTGCTTATCAGAAAACGGTGAGAATCGTTTTCACGTTCGCCAACTCCAAAGGCGAGCATCTAAAACTGACATCGAGAACTACGTCGCACGACTCAAAGAGGCTATTCAAGAGGATGTCGCCTCGATAGTCGCGACGGCTGCAACGTTGTGCAGACGTGAAACGATGCTGCACCAATTGAATAGGCACTTAATGGAGCAAGGCCATGCCAGAGTCGGCGCAACGTAGGGCTTCGGCGGCTTTTGCTCAGACGCGGTTGCGACGCATTGGTTCGGCCTCGGCTGGTCTTTCTTGCGAGTCAAAGGGGAATCAGAGGTTGAGGCCCCCGCCCTTCATGGCTTCCAGACAGCCAGATCCACCCGAAGCCGCTCGATCATGTCGGCTGGGAGATCCACCACGCCCGTCTCGTCAGAATCGTCGCCAATGTCCTCGTCATCGGTGCCGATGCCGAGCTTCTCACGGTGTTTGGTCTCTGATGCAACCTTCTCCGGGTCAATTCGGCCTTCGACTCTCATATCGCCGCCAAGAGTCACTTCAAAAAGCTGGGCGCGCCGGTAGAGTTCCTCGAACATGCGTTCGTCATAGGTGGCTGCCAGGTAAGGAACGGCGATTTCCAGCGTTGGCCCCTGGCCGCCGTGGACTCCCATCCGTTCGCGCTCGACCTTGCTGCCAATCCGATCAACTCGGCCTGTACGCTGCTCGATGGTCGCCGGATTCCAGCAAAGATCATGGTGGATCACATGACGACACTCGCGATGCAGATCGATGCCCTCTTGTCCAACCGACGTGGAAACGAGGATCTCAGGTCGATAAGGCGTGTTGAATCCCAGGAAATAACGGTCTCGATTCTGCGTGTCGCCCTTCACAAGCTGAACGACGTTCCGATTTTCCGCCCCGGCATGGTAACCCGACAGCAATGCCTTGTTCTTGCGGGCGCGTACAAGGGTTTCCAAATAGGCATTGACGCGGTCCCGTAGCGACTCCAGATGGCCGTCAAGGGCCTTCACATATCGTTCTGCAAGGTATCCAGCCCAGCGAGTAGTATTGTCCTTCTCTACTTGAGCCAGATAACGAAGCAAAAACTCATCGGCCATCAGGATTCGGCGAAATACCTGCCCAGCGACGGCCCTGGTCTCAAGATCGAACTCGGCCAGCACATCCCGATGGTGTTCGGACAAAAGCGGCTGATGACCGTCATTGGCCGCAATCAGGCCATGCCGAAAGTATGGAGCAACGATCTCTCCAATGGCATCCTCGCGAAGCCGTCGAACCCATGATTCGACAGCATCTTCGGTCGAGTCTTTCGTTTGCCCCGACTGCCTTTCAACGTCCATCTCTTCAGCTTCGAGAGGATCGCGGACCTGTTCACGTGCTTCTGGGTCCGCAGATCGCTTGGCGCGACTGGCCCGCTCACTGCGGGAAAGTGGTTCTCGTGCTTCCAGCCAACTGGGCTCGACGATCCGATCCCCAAGTTCAGGGCAATTCCGAAGGACTTCTCCCAGCCATTCTTCTCCTTCCGCGAATTCGGACCACCATTTCACCGCGATTTGCTCGGTCGCGGCAATGATGAGTCGCCGATCAGGCTTGTCCGAGTCGGCAAATTCCCCTTGTTCGACGAGCAAATGCCCAATCTGTCGGAGATGCTCAACCGTCAAGGCAACCTGCGAAGGCACACCGACTCGATCACCTCGAAGTGTCCCCAGTAGCGGGTGGTCCTGAATCAGAGAAAACAGCGCCTCACGGCGATTGAAGAATCGCCGCCGAAAATTCTCAAATGCCGAAGCATCGCCAAAAACGTTTTCCCGTATTTCGCCAAGGTAGTTGTCGATTGCCAGTTGAAGCTGATCGCGAATGGTCTCGGCTGTCTTGGTGTAGACGCAGAACACCAGGGATTTCTGACCTCGCTTGAAGAACTCCAAAGCGCGGTGGACCGTTGCTTGCACTTTGCGGTGTTCAGCGTCGGGATCGTGCGCGTCTGTTCGTTCCCCGATTATTTCTTCAAGGATGACGCGGTAAGCCCGAAGAAGTGGATTGCTTGCGTTGGCGAGCTTCTTCCAGACAGCAGAAGTTTCGACCAGATGTCGATAACTTCCTGTCAGTTCTGCGACCAAACTGGGCAACCCTCGTTCCTCTTTAGCCAGGGCGACGGCCCGCATCATCAGGTATTGGGCGAGTTCGTCGTCTCCACGAATCTCCATCCCAGGCGACCAACTGAAGGTCGGGCTACCGTGGCTGTTGATGGACGCGGCTTGATTCCCCACAAAATGCTCTCGGTAGCCACGGGGGTGTTGGTGGCGAATGACAAAGGGGCGCAGGTGTTTACGTAAAGCTGCATTTCGTCGTTCGAGGTCCAAAGCGGCGACGATAGCATGGGAAACTCTTGGGGGGCGAATCTGAGCAGCTAATTCCTGTCGATCAGACTCGGCTGTGCTCATGATGGCTGCCCAGTTCTCGGCAACCACGGTTTGATCGACGGGTTGGAGCCCTTTCCATCGTCTGCGGAAGATCTCGCCGGAATCGCGGGCAGCTTCCATAGCGGCGCGCAAGGCAGATTCGGCTTCATCAAGGTGGCCGAAGCGTTCTTTTGGCAGCGACAAGACCCCACGTAGCTTGAGCAAGCTCAAGAGTTCATCGTGGCGAAGCTGAAATGGCGTGGCCGATAAGCCCATCAAGCGGCAGATTTTCCCCTTTGCAAAAGCCTCCAGGTGGCGTCTGGACTGAACCTGGTTCTTGAGGCCGTGGATCTCGTCGATGATGACGAGGGGAAACAGAGGCCAATCGGCTACCAGAGCGTATCGGGCTAGATCGTCGAGAAGACCAGAAAGGGTTCCTTCGTCAGTTCCGTTTAGGGCAGAAGACAGGCGTTCCGTGACACGAGGATGGTGGGCAAGTGCCCTTGAGAATGCTTTTTCCAAGGCCGGCGAGATGGAGTCATCCCACAGATGGCCTGAACTCCGCAGGTCGAGTAGCTCATTCAGTTCGGGGATACCGAAACTATCGAACACCTTGCCCTTCCGACACCAGTATCGGCGCGTGTCCGCTAGGGTGTGGAAGTGGCTGAATACCGCCGCCATGCTGCGCCGTCGCCATAGGTCACGGTCATGGAGAGCCGCGCCGAAGACACTCTGCTTGGCAATAATCAGCATGGGCTTGGCGCGAGTGGCTTCACGCATTTGCATCGTAACGTCCACTGTGTTACCAGACTTGCTGCTGTTTTCGATGGGGGACCGAATCTGGAGCCAATCCAATGCACCATCATGCCGGGCACAATCCTTCTTGAACGCCTCCGCTTCACGCATCCACTTGTTGAACAAGGCATCGTTCGTAGGTGTCAGCACCAACACCACGGGCTTATTAGCCGGAAGACCATCTGGTGACTCGCCACGTCGGATAGCGTCCAGAATCGAGACCGCAACCGCCAACCCCACATAGGTCTTGCCCAGGCCAACCTCGTCGGCAAGGATCATCAACTCGCGCCGGTCACGTTCTTGGACGCCAAAAAACCGGCGAAGGATGGCAGTGGCCGTTTCGGACTGCCGAGCACAATCGTGTTTAATCTGCTCGCTGAAGTCGCCGTTATTGCCGAAGACCTGACGCAATGAACGCCTGAGATCGATTTCTGGGGACAGTTTCATTGCGAGCCTCCCAGAACACGGGCCTGATAGAGCCGAAATCCCTCGGCTTGTAGCTCCGCCTCCTCAGAAAGGGTGTTCAGCATTTCCTTGCAACGGGCAATGACTGGATCAAAGCACGATTGCAACTCGGCATCAGCAATAGCAGCCCGGCATCGCAGCAGCGCGGCGAGGATCTCGGTTATCTGGAATCCAACAGCAGTCGCGGTCTTCAGCGGCTCGTCTCTGGTTGGTGGTCGGTTGAGGCTGGAGAAGGCCCTTTCCGCCAATTCCAGTGGGCTTGTGGGGCCTCGCAGCACGGCGTCCAGAGACGTTCGAGAGTATCCTGCGCGGCGAATCTCGGCCTCAATGCCGGGGATTGCCTGTACTAAGCGGCGAATGAAGTAGGCAAGGATTCGACTGGTATCAATCGGAGCGTCTGTCTTTAGTCCTGGTTTGCCATCACCCGGCACACCGCCGCCATCATCCCATTCATCCGGTTCAGTGCCAAACAGGAAGTATTCGATGAGTTCTCCTTCTGTAGGCTTGCGACCCACGAGAAGCAGAGGCAGTCGTGTCTTGTCGTCAAACCTGACGGGGAAGGTCGCCGAATGACCTTCCCAGCGAGCTTCGACGAACACGTGGGGTTGAATCTGGCAGGTTGGATCGACTGCAAGTGGTTGTAGATGGTCGTCGCATCTCTGGCAGGACGTTAGGTCCAGTGTGACTTCATCAGGTTGATTTTGGCCGTCTGCCTGAAACAGGAGCCAGTTGCCAGCATCGCCAGCCCTAGCAGGTACGGGCATTAGTAGGACTAGATCGGCAGGGACCGTATCTCGAAAGCGAACCGTGACCATTGGTCCCGCGGCAATGACCTCCGCAAGAAACGTCGGAATAAAAGCCTCGTCCTCGGTGGTTGGCTGCACGGTTGCTGGAACCTTGTCAGCGTGAACCTCGGTTGCTGGGCCAGCAAACTCCAGCAACCCGCAGAGTTGCTTCCTTTGGCGAGGTGTAAGGCGGTAGACGGCTCCTGCCTCGGAGTTTGAAGGACCACCGAGGCCCAGCCCACGGCAGGTACAATTCGACGAACCAGCATACAAAACGCTTCCTGCCGTTCCGTCCACAAGGATCATCTTGGCGTGCAGGGCTCGTTGGAGTTCCGAAGAACTGTGATTCCCGTTGCCCAATCGGGTCGCAAATTCCTTCTCTTCTGTTTCGTCACCGATCTCGTCAGAGCCCTGGGGTGACGATTGGAGCCCTGCGTCCGGTAACGCCGCACGAAGGCACAGGCAGCTGCCGAGACGGTTCTTTAATTCAACCGCCACGCTACAATCGAACACAGGAAGCCAGGTCTTGCCATCCGGTGACTTCTCTCCACGGCACACCAACTCCACGTTGGCAGGTGGACCAAGCTGCTGAAAGAGCCCAGCGAGGGCCTCGGCTGCCGTGCTCCCCTCAGCCCAGAATGGCGAAACCACCGTCACGGTTTCTGGAGCTTTCGTCGAGATTGCTGCCCAGGAGTCACGAACGGTACGAACCACTTCGGGGGCGCTGCACCAATGCCACCGGATCATCTGCCCCGGTCGTTCCGTCAGTTAGAAGGGCTGCTTGTGCCGTGAATGCCGCAAGCTGACTCGCAAGCTGCGGACTCTTCGACTCGCTGGCAATCTGCTGAACAAGCCCAATGGCCGTCGTCAGGAGGGATCGGGAGGACGTGTTTCTGCCACCAAAGTCAACGGACATGACGCATTCGTAGTTATGCCGGAACCCCTGCCTGGTGAGATTCGCCGACCCGACGATCACACGCATTCGACGATCAGGTTGTTCTCCACCAGTGCGATCTTCACGAACCCACATCAGCAGGGAGATCTTCGAGTGCAGCTTGCGGGCTGAGATGGGAATGGCATCAATCCGCGGTGACAGGCGCGCAAGTCGTTCGCAGCCGCTCAAGTCATACAGCACCGAGACCTGGGCCTTTTGCAGCTTTCGCTCTAACTCCGAACGAAATGCCTTGAGGCGGCTGATCGGCGAGCGGACACCGAAGGCGACAGCCAAGAGTTCTTCTTCGACAAACTCGAAATCGACCTGGTAGGTAGTGGCAACCAGCGATTCCAGCACGAACCCCTCACCAGGAGGCAGGTAGTAGTCGATGAGGTGGTTGCTTCGTTCCATGCTTTGACTGGCTCTTGTCGCTAGTTCGGGGCAAGCACGCCGTTTTCACGGAGCATGTAGACAAATGGCTCGAACCGATACGGATGCGTAAGCGACAGGCCAGCCGCGATTGCAGGCCGATCCTTTCGTTGGAAACGAGGAGAAGGCCGCAACAAGGAGGCGCTATCCCAGCCAATCCAATCGCGCTTTGGCATTCCACCATCGACTTTTCCTGACTGGACTCGGTGGTGCCGATCCATCAACTCGGTTAATAGCTCGCGTTCAGATCGGCAACGGTCGATTTGGAAGCAGAATCCCGCCACACTCTCAATGGCGTCACGAACATCAAGTCGCTCACATCCTTCTCGGAATGCTCGGAGTGCCTGGGCCGTCTCCCGGCACAGGTCAGACGCTTTACGGAAATCGCTATCGCCAACCAAATCCGAAATCGGCTTGCCAGCATTGTGGGTTCCCCACCACAACAGCGTCTCAAAGGCTCTCAGGACCGCCTCGTGAAACTGCTCGGTCACCACGATGGCGTCGATGACGACCGGCAGGCCCAGTTCAACTGCCCGTGGAAGAGTGGTCAGCGTCTTGCCAAGACGTTTCAAGGCGCGTTGTGTCCCACTCGTCTGGGATTTTTTTCCCCATCATCACCAGCGCTCGACCGATGCATTCACGACGATCATCGGCAGTCAGGGCCTCGCCCAACTGCTGGCGCTCTTTGCCACTGGCCGCTTGCAGATGACACTCTTCGCTCCAAGCCACCAGGTCTTCCAGGGGCATAGAAACTCGATGCGCACTTTCAGGGTCAGCGAATTTCGCCTGGTCCTTGCTTTCGAGCGGCAGTTCGGGGAACTGCTCGGCGAGTTCGGTCCCTTCCACCGCCAACGCTCCACTATCTGCATGAACGAGTTGACCGCCAACCATTGCCGTCCAATAGGTTCCAACTGCTCCGGTACGGGACTGGTACTTCAGCAGGGGGAAGTCGCAGTTGATCTTCTTGCCGTTGGAGGAGAAGTAGTGGTAGCTCTTCTCGGCATAGGAAATGCCGCGCAGTCCATCAGCGGCACCGTCGCTGCCAGCTTCACGGGCCGCGACACAGGCTAGTGCCCACAATCGCTCAAATGGTTCGACGGCCTTACGTCGTTGCGCCAGCCCAGAAGCACCTGGAAGGATCTTGCGGTGCTTTTCTGCGTTCGCGAGAGCGGCGCACAGCATGGACAGATAGCGAGACCTGGTCGTGATGGTTGTCACGCCGGGCAGCAGCAAATCGGCGAGAGAGCCGTAGGCTTGCAGGGCACCGAGGGGGTCGATGCTGCCCGAGCTTCCCCCAGGGGATCGTATGCGGTCAGGAATGGCAGCATGGATCACTTCCACGTCGGGGGCACCGAATGCCGGATTGTGGTCTGTTCAATGAGATGGATGTAGATCATTCGCACAGCATAATGCCCCCAACCGTCGGTAAACGGCGACCTCATGGAATCCTTGCGTAAACGTGTGGGCTTTTCGCAAGGGGTTTTGCTGATGCAGCATAGAACCGGGTTATCCACTTTCCTGCTGGCTTCGGGGGGAGCATTGTCCATGTTGGCGGGTCACCGTCTGGTGGATCAAGAGTGGGACGGACAACGTGAGTCATTGCTGTGACCCAACGAACATTCGGGGCAGCCCCTGCGGATACGCCTCCTGCAAGCAAGACGCGTTCAACAAGCAACGGCCAAAAGAAAATACGGACGTTCGGGAGCGGGCGGCCTAGCTTTTGTTTGATTTCGTTGTACATCCGGTCGGCTTGTAGTTGTCGCTGTGCATCAGCGATTCCACCGCCTTTCGTGTGCAAGTCTAACTGAGTAAATGTTGAATAACCGGGGTGCCGACTTCGCGCTTGGCGGATCATTCCAATGACGAAGGCAAGGTCTTTTGAGCCATGTATGTCGAGCTGGGCACTCGAAAAGCCGATGTACTCTGAATGCGTGGTCAATGGCACTAAAACGGAAAGCTGATCCGCGAGTTCTGTTTTTGGACAACGAGATGGCGCCATATCTGGCCAAAAATTGACGAGACCAACGTCATCCAATACCTTCACTCCGGCCAGCTTCTTTGGATTGTCCCACTTTGATGAACCAACAACTCTATCGATTGCGACCGTAGAGCGGGACGCACTCGCTTCGTGGAGCCACTCGTCTTCGGTTGCCGCAGCAGCAAGACAATCTGGCCTAGTCACCAGCATTTCTTGGAGCTTACCCTTCAAAGATAGCAACGCGGTTTTCCTGTCCGTAGATGCCTTATTGATGTTCTGATCGACCACCTTGAACCACTCGCCCGCGCGTAGATCTGAGACGACAATAAAGTGAGCCTGGTCCGATGGCTTTGCGACTCTAATAAAGTCGCCAAGATTCTTGAGCCAACGGTCATCGTCGGCATCAAAGTGGGCTTCATCAAACAGATGAGGTGATAGTGCGAATTCCCGCAGCATCAGGCGAACCTCTCAAGAAACGCCTGGTCGAAAAAATCGTCCGGCCATTGCTGAAGAAACTCACCTTTGTCGCCAACACGAATCTCGATCAGTTCCGCTTGCCCCTCTTCGTTATCGACGTACCAAATCGAGATATCTGTTGGTTGCACGGGGATCTCCGGGCGCTGACCTGGCGCCGCCGTTTCTCGCATCCGTTTTAGAATCCTGAGGATAAGTGGCTGACTATGCGTTTCCACGATCAACGTATTGCGAGGATCTTCAAAGCCCCGGCGATCAGCAGATCTCCTAGGGCGGCCTGTTGTCGAGGATTGAGATGCAGCTCTGGTTGTTCAATCCCGACAAGCCCGCCTTTGCGGTGATTCTTCCCACCCGCGGGATCGAGGACCGCGACCACGACCGGGATCATCTGCGTCAGACCTTCGCCCACATCCTTCATTTGGCCTTCAGTTCCGGTCTTTGCGGTAGTGAGAACCAGACGCTTCCCACCTCGGAGTGAATTGACCATTGCAATCAATTCGTCTGGTTCAACATCGTCAAATGGCCTCCCCGCTCGTAACAGGCCCCACAGTCGGCTTTCGATACTGATCTCTCGGTATTCGTCTACACGGATGCTGTAGCCTGTGTCGAGCTTGTCCTCCTCGGAAAGCCATGTGCTGACGTTGTAGCAAAGATCCTCTGGGTCACGACACAATTCATCCCACGCTGCGGCTCCGGTCGGCCAGCGACGTGAATCAGGAAACCGAGGTGGCGAGTAGTTGCGTGGTACTGCGCTCCTCAGAGGGCCAAGGTATCGAAATCGTTCTAAGGACTGCTTGAGAACAAGTGCCGGGCCTCGCAAAAGACGGTCCATCAATTGCCGAAAGGCGACCAGATATTTTTCTTGAGGCGGGGTATCGCTTTCATATGGGCGCAATTCAATTGGGAGCGAATGATCCAAAGGCGGGAAGGCATCGGTGAGCCCGAGCAATGGAATGAACGTTGCCTGAATCCTCCCTACCCGTTCTATCTCACGGTCGAAGGCTGAACGCGCCGCTTGCTCGGTCCATGAATCGCGCATGAACCGTGCGCCTCGGATGACATACTGCTTGGATTCCGATTGTCTGCCAATAAGCAGCGAAAACTCGACCGACGAATTTTCGTCGTTGGCTGGAACAGCGGGGTCGTCTCTGCATCAAAATCCCCAACTTCATCGACAGCCATAATGAATGATGCTGCACCATCGCCACCGGACGAGGGCCTTACCGGCTGGCCTCTCGTGAAGTAGAGGTCATGGATTGGACTCCTTAGTGGGGCATACAGCGAGTCGAGGATGCCACTGGACTCGAACTGCTCGACATCATTGGGGGTCTTCCAAGCGATTAACGGATGCGCCACATTCACATGGTGAACAATGTTCGCATCGCTCCAGGGGTCATTCGCTTCGATCTCTGCGAAGTCCTCTCCATTCAGACCAATCATGTAGCGTTTGACATAAGGAATCTGTCGCCGGGCACTCCACGCAATCGTCAACTCCACGGACGCCGTCTCGACATCATCACCAATCGTTGAAAGATCGAGGGTATCTTCCCCTACTTCACCCGAGCGCTTTAGAGCAAAAAGAGTCTCGTCTACCGGGACAAGCTCCAGCAGGCTTGAGGAACTCATATCGAGGTCAAATCGCAAGACAAGGTCCTTGCTTAGGTCTGCTGCGCCCTCGCGGTGCAGCAGATTCAGGTAGCCGCCTAGATCGACACACTCGCCACCTGATGCGGTTACGTCTGCGTCAAGGTTATGCCGTTCGACGATTTCCCTGGCATAATGAAGCACATGCAGAAAAGTGCTCTTGCCCGCACTATTCGCGCCGAATAACAACGTCAGGGGGCGAATGATGAGTTCTTGTCGTAGACCGATTCCCTTGAAGTTTTCAGCGGTTATGCCCGTTATCATGCGACATCATCCCCCATGATGGCTTCGGGCGAGGTGGTCACGTTGCGGCGGTGCTGAGCACCAGGTGACACCACGTTCGACGCCGATTCTTTGTTGTCGGCAGCACAGTCGATCAAGATGATTGAGTCATCATCCTCCAGCTTCAACTCTCGCAGAATACCGCGGACTTTCGCGTACTCCGTCCCGTTGAAGCAGAAGATTACCTTGAGTGCCTTGTTAGTGCGGTTGGCCTTCTCGTAGACTTGGACCTGGTGCTCCAGGTTCTGTTTCAGCTTGCTGTTCTTCGCCAACTTGAACTCGACGATTGCCTTATCCTTGCTACCACGTGAGATGGCGAAATCAACAGGGCCACGTCCATTGTTCACCTCGCTATTGAAATCGGAAGGCGTGGCGAACCAAGTCAGGCGAAACAACACTTGTAGGTCGGACTCTCTCTGGATCGGTTGGCCATCGTGGTAAAACAGCCGAAAGGCTCCACGGTCTTCGATCTCTTCCTTGAGAAACATGACCCTGGCTCGGCATTCAGCTAGGGTATCGATACCGTGTTCGTAAAAGCGCGTTTCCGTGACCAGCTTTCCGATAAGCTCGCGGACTTGGTTCACAAACTGCTTTTCAGAATCCGCAACCCGTTCCTGGCTGACACGCTGAGCTTCGGCGCCGCGATCCTCCTTCGTGCGGATGTACCACTCGATGAGTTGCGGGTGCTGGCGAATCAGCGAAGAATAGGCTCGCTGTCGGTCGTCGTTGGTAGAACCTGGCCTGAGTTGCCTGAGAAGGTACTGATTGACCTGCGCCCGGAGCTGTTCGTCTGGCACCGACGTGGCGACTTGCTCGAATCGATCCATCAGGTCATGCCGGTTGATCCAGTTCTCGTCCTTTGTGAGCATGTCCTTCGGCGTTAGGATCACGTAGTCACCGAGGACAAAGGGCAACTCGTACTGACGAGTCTGCCATACCCGCACGTCATAGTCGAACCGCACGTTGCTAACGGGCACCACTTTTCGCAAATGCGCCGGAACGTATTGCCGAGCGAACGCTTGCGTGTACTCCAGCAGATACTCTTTGATGAGATTGGCTGTAAAGTCGCTGACGTTGTCGCGGCCTACCCCTTCTCGAACCAGGCAGACTTTCTCAAGATGGCTTCCCCGTGTGATTTGTTCATTACCAAAGTTCGTGAAGATGACGTGGAGGTTCTCGTGCAGGGCACGCGCAAAGTCGATCCCCAGGCCGCTACCACTATTTCCTTTCAGGCTAAACCCGAGCCACAGTTGCTTCACCTCGGGGAACATGTACCACGCTTTGAGGAGCCCCTTATTGACGCTACCCGCGACTGACTGATCTCGTAGAAACTTAAGGTAATCTATGATCCGGGCATGGAGCTGCTGGTACTCTGGTTTGTCGCTCGTGAAGAGCAGAAAGGGGTCAATGAAAAGTGGGAGGTCATTGATAAGCGAGATGTCAAACGCCCCATATTCCTCCAGCTTGTCGGGGGCAACCTGGAACCAGTCCGTAAAATAAGCGTTCATCAAAGGTCTCCACGAAATGCTCGGGAGATCAGAGATGAGAACAGCAACACGCTCTCGGATTCAGCTTTTGCCGTCTTGCACAATAAAGTCTGCTGCGCCTCCAGTTGCCTTGCGAAGTCGCGCTGTAGCTCAATTGGTGGAACGGGGATTTTGAGTGCCTTTAGTCGCACGCCGGTAAGGTGAGGAATGGTAGCGGACGATATTGACCCGATCAGGCTTCCGGAACGCATTAGCATCCAAATGAGATGTGCGATGTATTCGGAAACTGCCTTGCCCGCAAATGGGCGAACCCGATGAAGTGATTTTTGGAAATAACACTCCGGAAGCTCGCCACGCCAAATTGCAGTTTGTCCGACTCCCGCGCCACCTTCACAAATCAGAACATCGCCGGGTTCGAGACGAAACTCGCGTCGATCACTCTCGTTAAAATCCATCTGAAACACATTGTTTAGATCGAGCCGCCCCCACTGGACATTCAAGTTCCTTAAGTACGGACGCGCGCATTGTCCCGTCTGTTGCTTAGCATCCAACATTTTTCCCAAACGAGACTCGCACACTTCCGTGAACGGGATCATGGGCCAACGATCTTGATGTGCGTGCGGTGCGCCAAATAGAGACAAGAACAGGGCGTGCGGCAAATCACGAATCTGCGCTAAGCCATATTCGTGTTTGCGGCGGATAGAGTCGGCTTTATCAAGGATGTCTGCGATTCGTGTTTGTTCTTCTAGTGGTGGCAGCGGAACTGTTAAGTCTTTCAACTTGGAAGCATTTACTCCTGGCTGACCCGCGCCCTGTGTGCTCTTTTCGATCTGGCCCCAATAGTCCGTCGTTCGGAAAAAATGCGATAGAAATCTTGGCTCGACCTCTCGATTTGGACGCACACGGATTAAATAGGACGCGAATACTGCGGAGTCAGGGCATTCTCGAATCAGAAAACTCTTTCCGGTCGTGGCGCCAGTTCGGGCGAAGACAATATCGCCATACCGGAGCGTATAGCGAGCCGTGTCCACATTTGGCGCATCACAAAATGGGACGGTGGACCAGTCCACCGAATCATTCTGAATGTCCGTAATTCGAAGAAAGCGTGGACCAGATGGCGATTGAGACGCAGACGCTGTAAGACCGTATTCAATGCTTTCCGAGATCGCGTCCAGACGCTTCCTTGCCCAACCGATTGTCAGTGCCGTACTCATTTCAGCATGGCCTCCAAAGCCGCCAAATCAGTGGCGATTGCGGACTCAAGGTCCTTGAGCCGAGTAAGGATCACTGCCGGACTGTCGTACTCGACTTCCTGATGAACGATCTCCATATATCGATTGAGTGATAAATCGTAATTAGCGACGGCGATCTCCCTTTTAGGTACATAGAACGCTTTCGCTTTGCGGTCGGCAAAGTGTTTCTTCCCCTTGCCGCTGTTCCAGATGGACCAACGCTTGCGGACATCGTCCACATCCTGAAAATCATCGTCTGCGCCGAGCTTGGTTCGCTTGTCATCCAGCGAAAAGCCATCTGACTGGACATCGTAAAACCAAACGTCGGTTGTTCGACCTCCCTTAGTGAAAAGCAGAATTGCCGTTGAGACGCCTGCATACGGGCGGAACACGCCAGCAGGGAGCTTCACCACCGCGTCGAGTTGGTTTTCTTCGACTATCAGTTTCCGCAATTCAACATGGGCGTTCGATGAGCCGAAGAGCACGCCGTCCGGTACGATCACCGCGCACCGACCGCCCAGCTTGAGCATCCGCAACATCAAGACCAAGAACAGCAGTTCCGTCTTGCGGGTCTTGACTTTGCTGGTCAGTGTGGAATGAACATCTTCTTCGTCTAGGCTCCCCTTGAACGGCGGATTCGCTAGGATCAGGTCAAACGCATCCGAGGCGTACCGCTTGAACTTTTCGGGGAATGCGTTGCTGAGCGTGTCCTGGTAGTGGATGTTTGGTTTATCCACCCCGTGCAGCATCAGGTTCATCGCCGAGATGCGGAGCATCGTCACGTCAAAATCGAACCCCGTGAACATTTTCGTATCGACATGTTTTCGGTAGGGTTCTAAGAGGTCTTCGGCATATGTGACTTCTTCACCATCTGCCGTCTTTTCTACGAGTCGTCCTTCGGGAGAAGTGTACTTGTGCTTGAGATATTCTCGCACCGCGACAAGGAAGCCACCTGTACCGCAGGCTGGGTCAGCCACAGCCCAGGTCGGTTCACCGTGGTCCATTTCGTGCATGACAAGTTCGACCATCATCTTGATGATGTGGCGAGGCGTGCGAAATTGACCATTGATGCCTGCTGTAGTGAGCTTGCTCAGCAAATACTCATACACGTCCCCCTTTGTGTCAGCCCTACCAAGTGGAAGTTGCTCGATCATGTTCACCGCCGAGACCAGCAGGCTGGGCTTATTTACCATGCAAACGGCGTCGGCCATATATTCGCCAAACGTGGAGCCCTTGCCTCCCAACGTCTTGAAATGCGGGAAGACTTCGTCCCGAACAATCCGTAGCATCTCAACAGCGTCCCCCTCCTTGCTGAAACTAGACCAACGAAGGTGCTGCTGTTTCGGAGTAAACAAAACTCCAGGGAAGGTCTTGCCGGGGTTTGTGCGCTTCCACTTTTTCTCTTCCGTGCTCTCACGCATGTCGAGCAAACGCGCGAAAGCTAGGAAGGAGATCTGTTCGATGACGGTCAAGGGATTAGTAATCCCACCCGTCCAGAACTCTTCCCACAACTTGTCGATTTGCTGTTTCATCGTTCCAGTTATCATGCTGCCGATTAACCTTCCTGGTTGCGTTGTATTTGGACGCCTCTCGGCGTGATGGTTCAGTTGTTGCTGGGCTACGGCTTGAAGGACCGCAGTAAGTCGAGTAATTCGGTGGCTAAGGTGTCATCGGGGAAAACACCGTCGAGGCCGTCATTGTGGACCAAAGTGAATGGTGGCTCGTAGAGCCGTTCGACTTCGATTGCTCCGTACTTGGCGATATGATTCTGTAGCAGGTCGAGAAACTTGACCTGATGCGAGTTCAGCCGTCCCGTGTGTCGGTGAAGGAACTCCATGAATCGCTGGGCCACTCCTTCGACATCTCGCCCAATGATTCCCCGGATCGCCTGGTCAAGATGGCCTGCCGTTTCCGGGTAGTATTCTTCAAGGTCACGCAAATCGAGTTGGGGATCTTGGGTCAATACCAACGACACCAGCGATTGTAGATCAGCTTCACCGACCGGCTGACCGTTCTTGATCTTCTGAAGCGTGTCATTGCTGTCAAAGAGGTCGGTCAAGACCTTGAGAACGCGGTTGCGATAGGCAAGCTGTTCGAGGCCGTCGAGCTTGACCTTATGCGGGGTGCGCTCGACCAGCGATTGGTCCTCCTTAACATCGATTACGCGAGGAGGCAAACGTCCGCCCACGCCGCCAGTCTGTCGGTACTTGATGACGCCCCGTAGTTCATTACGGATTTGTTCCAGCGCCGGGACTGATACATCGCCCCAGAACGCCTGGCTCTTCACTCGGTCAATTACAGGAACCAAGGGGCGTACTTGGGAGAGGTTGATCGGGAGTTGTACGACCTGGTCAAGCAACTGAGCCTTGAGATCGTCGAAACGGCTCGAACGTCTTAGATGCTCAATTTGCAATTTGCAGACCAGAATGTCGAACTTGTGGGCTTCCTCGAAGCCACTAATCGAACTCCATTGTGTGAGCGGGGCTACCGTCGTCAGCAGGACGGACCTGGTCGCGGCCTCCCAATGCCGAATGGTATCGAGGTTTCCGACGATCTTAACCTCCCGCCACTTCTCACGGACGGCTAGGCTCTTTTCGGGCAACGCCGCAACGTCTCTTGCGATCAGGTCGGTGGCCAGATCAAACACGTCACGGTTCTGCTCGCCACAGCGCCGTCTCAGCGAGCTGCATTCGGGACTCGAATAGCAGTTGCATCAGCGACTTTGTCGGCGCCACGTCCGTCGGGGTGTACTTTTCATCGAACCACTCGAAGTTGCCCCAGTGGTCGAAAATCTGAAATGCCGTTTTGTCCTCGCCCGGCCCAAAAAGGTCTGGGCACAATCGGGTGCCACGACCGATCATCTGCCAGAATTTGACATAGGACTTGACGGGCTTGGCGAACACGAGATTCACGAGTTCTTCGATGTCGATGCCCGTGTCAAGCATGTCCACCGAGATGGCGATGGTCAGCGGGTTGTTGATGTCCTTCAAGTCGTCGATGAGATCTTCGGCCCGAGGGTCATAGTTGTCGATGATCGAGCAAAACGTGCTGCCGAACTGGGGATACATCTCCTCAAACAAGTTCCGCAGTAGCACGGCATGGTTGTGATTTCTGGCAAAGATGATTGACTTGCCGACGTGCGAACCGTCTCGATTCTTGATTCCGTTTTCCATCAGATTACGGAGAATCATGCGGTTCGTGTCTTTGTTGAAGATGTTCTTGTCCACCTCGGCAGCGTCGTATTCGACGGTTTGTGGATCGGCCAATTGCTCTTCAAGTTCGATGCGTTCCTGGGGAGACATCCTGGCGTAGCTGATCCCATCGCGCAAGAACCGTGTCGTGACCTTCATGACGTGGAATGGCACGAGGTAGGGATCGGGACGGGCGTTGATGGCCTCTTCGTAGGAGTAATAGGCCGTTGGATGCTGGTCTTCGCACATGAACATCTCGTAGGTGTTCTTGTGAACCAACCCTACAGGCGTTGCCGTCAGTCCGACCTGAAAGGCGTCGAAATACTGAAAGAGGTCGCGGTATCGGTTGTATATCGTCCTGTGCGACTCATCAGCGATGATGAGGTCGAAAAAGCCCACATCAAAGTTCATGAAGCATTTCATCATCGCTGGGTAGGTGGCCAAGTACACACGCTTGTCGAGGTCGTGGGACGTTTCGGCTGTGACGTAGGTGCGTGGTGCGCCAGGCATGTGCTCCTTGAAGGCATCGTGAGCCTGCTTTCGCAGTTCACGTCGGTCGCACAAGAACAGAATCCGTTGCGCCCAGTTGGCTTTCGACATCGCATCGCTCAACGAAATGGCGACTCGGGTCTTGCCCGTGCCCGTGGCCAGGACGATGAGGGCCTTCCGTTTGTTCTCGGCGAACTTCTCCAATACCTTCTTCACCGCCTCGATTTGATACGGGCGGTTTGTGATGTCGATATTGATGTCCTGTCGCACGACCGATGTACGTTTGTCTGCGCTGCCAGATGAGATATTTCAGGCTGTCCGGCGAAGGGAATCCGAAGACTCGCCGAACAGGTTCGTTCTTAGACGGGTGGTCGTCCCAAATCCAAAGATCATATCCATTGGTGCAGAATATGATGGGACGCTTGCCATTCTCCTGTTCGATCCCATCGGCATAGCACTTGGCCTGAGTCTGCCCGTCACGAGCGTTCTTAGCCGTTTTCTTGGCCTCGATGACACCGATGGGATCGCCGTTTTCGTCGAACAGCACGTAATCGGCGGCCCCTTCAGTCGTCGTAGTTGGCTGATGCAGGACTTTCTCTTCTTGCTTGACTTGTTCGGTGTTTGCCCCGTTCACCCCCACATTCCAGCCTGCTTCGGTGAGCATCGTGTCGATGAGCAACTGCCGCGTGGTTTGTTCATCAAAAGACAGGACGTCCGCTGTTGCTCGGCCTACAGTGAGTGCTTGAGCCCGAAGCTCCTCCAACTCTGAGGCAGCGGCTTGAGCACGCGATGCCTGTTCACGAGCAGCTTCCAGGTCCGCTAGGAGTTTCTGCATCTGAGCTTCCTGAGCAGCAATGCGCTCAAGGATGGCTCGCTTCTCACGTCGTTTCTCAACACCCTCAACTCCGCCCGGAGGCGGTTCAGTGTACGACGGAATCTGCTCAGCAGTTCCGGCCCTATAAGTAAGAAAGAACCAGCGACCAAGATCGAATGCTTCGCGGAGTAGAACTAAGGCCGTATTGGCAGTTCCTTGATTGCCATGAACGGCGCGGTTGCCCTCTCGACGGAGTGCATGGAGCTTGGAAACAACGACCGGGGGTACTGAGTTTCGGAATGTCGTGTCATCGAGTAGGTCGATCAGGTTGGCGCGGACAAGTTTCGGGATTCGAAGCTCATGGTAGACCGCCAGCACCATTTGCTCGCCGAAACTGCGCAGCTTGGCCAGCGCGCTCGACGGGTCGCTATGGGCATACGCCTCAGCAAAACCACCGAGACCCGCCAGTTCCGGCCATTTCAGGCGAAGGAACTCGAAGTTAATCGACTTCATGTCTTCGGTGGTACCTTGAGTGAGCATGGCGGGATGTAAAAGCAAGGCGCGTGCCAGTTCGCCCTGTGAACGAAAAAGCCATGGAATGTCAGCCGGTTATTCCGTCGAAGTCTCTTTGACTCCCAGTCGTTCTAATTGGGCAGCAAGCGTCTGATAGTTGCTGTAACCCAGGAGCCTGGCCGCGCGAGTTTTGATGCCGTCGGCCTCGATCATTGCCCGTCGCAAATACTTACGCTGCACGTCTTCCAAGAAACTCGTAAGCGAAAAGCCGTCTTCAATGGGCTGATTCAGGATTGCGTCAAGCCCGGCATCCGGGCGCTCAGTTCGGCAACCGCGTCCATAATGTCTCGCCGGTCGATGACCTCGCCTTCCGCAAGCACAGCGGCTTGTACAAGAGCGTTCTGCAACTGACGAACATTTCCCGGCCAGCGATGCCGCTTCACAAATGCAGTTGCACCATCAGAAAGGGATTTGTCCCGATACCCCTTTTCTTCAGCCCGAAATATGTCGTTGATCTGCTTCAGGAGATGCTCAGTGATCTTCGGAATGTCCGCCCTACGGTCACGCAGGGAGGGCAATTTCAGCGTGACGACGGCCAATCTGTAGAAGAGATCCTCACGAAATTCGCCTTCCGCCACGGCGGTGAGCAAGTCTCGATTTGTCGCAGCAATAAGCCGTACATCACAGGATCGCTCTTCGGCTTCTCCAACCCGCCGAAATTGTCGGCAACACGGCCTCTTGTCGGGGAGAGGTTGTAGCACGCGGAGAAGTTTGGCCTGCATTGCCAAATCACACTCACCCACCTCATCAAGAAAGATCGTGCCACCGTCCGCTTCCTCGAAGGCTCCTCTCCGTTCAGAAACGGCGCCGGTGAAGGCTCCCTTCTTGTGCCCGAAAAGCTCTGATTCGAGCAAATCACGGGAGATTGCAGCACAGTTGATTGCGTAAAACGGCTTGTCGCGGCGAGGGCTGGCATCGTGGATGGCCCGCGCAAACATCTCCTTTCCGGTGCCGCTTTCACCAAGAATCAGAATCGAAACTCCGCGCATGGCGGCCCGTTTTGCACGACCGACAGCAAGGCGAATTGCCTTGCTGTCCCCGGCAATCCCCTCAAATCCTGCGACCTCGCTCGGAGATTGGCTAGCAAGGTGCTGGAAATGTGCATCCGGGTCACGCAGCAGTTCTGGCAAGAAATCCACCGCAAGATCAAATGGGACCTCAGTGACCCAGGCTCGGCCCTTGTAGGTCTGATAAAAGGTGGCCGGATAGCGACTCTTGCCAAGCAACACCCACACGGCGGTCATCGCTGGGCTGCCTGGGCTGAGGTGGATGCAAAGTTCGGTGTTTGCCCAGTCTGGACGATCCTTGAGTTTCTTCAACTCGCCATCCACGAGCTGGAAGATCGCCGAATAGTCGGTTGGATCGGAGAGGGAAACGCGAGCGACAGAGCAATCTCGTCCCAGCCATTTGACGAATTCCTTATTCCATTCCGCAGGATAGTTCGACATCAACAGCATTTCGTCGAACGACTCTGCCTCGACAAGCGTGCGAATGGGACCGGCTTCCCCCGACTTCGGCTCCGCGCCGCCAATGGCCGCCAAAACCTCTTCCTTCCGCTTGGCCGCAAGGCTGGGGAGCATCGCTCGCAGATCGTTGTTGCCGATCCAAGCTGTAAGAATGCGTTTTTTTGCCATCGGGATAATTCCGTTTGTGGTTTTCACAAACGGAATTGTACCAGGTGCCAGCTGTCCTGCAAGCTGGCACCCACCCAAAGATCAAGCTGCGAATGAAGTCATAAGTACCACTGGGCTCAGCAGATCAGCAGCAATCGTACAGGACGGTTCGGAGCCGGATTCAGCGTACCGGCCTAGCTTGGTACGCAGCGTGCAATGGAGATGCTCGGTAACACCTTCAATCCAAAGCAATCGGAAAACGAATCATGTCGCATGTTCAGGTCTTGGACGAATCCTTGGTTATCGACGGGCTGGAAATCACGCAGCCAAGCGTCTTGGCGTTTTTTCAGGGAGTAGCTCAGGACGACTGGGACGCCACCATGCGGCGAGCCATCGAGTTGGGAGCCTTCTGCCTGGAGCGAGCTAATACAAGTGCCGACCTTGATTTCGTTCGGCAGCAGATGGAAACGCAACTCGTCGCTGTCAGCGGCGAGATCGCCAAGATTCCAGGTAAGCTGGAGGAAGAGCTTCGTAAGCGAATGGGCACCGAAGATGGTCAGGTTCTTGCGCCGATCAAACAGGCCGTGGCAAGCACCCACGTCCTGATCACGCAGCGGCTTGCGGATGTTCGGCGTTTACTCGACGAAGAGATTGACCCTCGTAAACCGGAAACGACTTTGGGTCGCGCAATTGCGGCGATCAACCGACTATTGGATGCGAAGTACGAAGACTCCGTCCAGAAATGCGTGGAGCGAGCAATTGACGGTTTGTCGAAGGATGACGGTGCGTTGATCGGTGCCGTCAAGAAAACCCTGAACGGTGAAATCAAAACTCTGCGAGAAGAATTGGACCGCTTGGCGAAAGAGGTGCGCGGACAGCAAGAGGTCGAAGCCGCCTTGGGTGAAACGACGGCCAAGGGCAGGACCTTCGAGGACGATCTCGTAGCAAACCTTCAACCTTGGGCTGCAAACGTCGGAGCCGAAATTGACCACGTTGGACCAGACAATTTGCCGGGGGATGTTCTGGTCATGCTGAGCACGGACCGCCTCCAGTCCATTTCGGCGCGTATTGTGATCGAGGCAAGGGATCGAGGTCAGGCGTTGGGGCGAAAACCGATTCTGGAGCAGATGAGTCGAGCAATCGAAACGAGGAGCGCCGATTTTGGCATTTACGTTTCACGAACACCTGATGGCTTGGCGCAGCAGATTGGAGACTGGGCAGAACTGCAAACTGTTCACGGCCCCGTCGTGGCCTGTACCTTAGAGCATCTTCGTACAGCCCTGCGGTTTGCGATGGTCAATCTCCAGCTACGACAGTCACAAGCCTGTTCTCAACTGGACCCAGAAAAGGTGAAACAGCAGGTCGAACTAATACGCAATGCAATGAATCGCATTAGGTCGATCAATACCAAGGCTGGCGCGATTCGGAGTGGTGCGGATGCAATCACGGAAGAAGCGAACCAACTCAAGCAAGAGGTACATGACGCCCTGCAAAACATCGAGTTGGCCCTGCTTGCCGACGGTGTCGCAGAAAACGCGGTAGCCGAGCAATAGCTGCTAATGCTGCCGCAGAGGCAGTTCGAGCCCTTTATTTCGTCGGTGTCCATCAGGGCTATCGCTGTCATCATCTACTTTTGCCGATCTCCTCACCGACAGCCTCGGGGCTCTCTCTAGCCTCGCCTTCAATAGAAACGGTTGCAGCCTCAAGCAAGCAGCCGACACCGCCCATTTCGTCGTCACCAACCTCAAGGAGACAACGAGATGGCTTCTCAGACCGAAATCCGTCAGACGATCACCGACCGCATCATCGAGGCCCTCGAATCTGGCGGCCTCCCGCCCTGGCGACGGCCGTGGCTGAACCACGAGAACTCTGGCCTGCCCACCAACGTCATCAGCATGCGACGGTACTCGGGCGTCAACCCGATCCTCCTGCAAATGGCCTCGATGCGGCATGGCTTCACCTCGAAGTTCTGGGGCACGTTCAAGCAGTGGCAAGACCTGGGCGGCAGGGTCAAGAGGCGGCCCGATAATGTTCCGCCAGGGCAATGGGGGACGAACATCTGCTTCTTCAAACCGATCACCAAGACCGAGATCGATCATGACACCGGCGAAGAGGAAGAGGTCAAGTTCGGCTTGCTCAAGACCTACACGGTTTTCTGCGTCGATCAGGTCGAGGGCGATCACCTGGACAAGTTCCGAGTCGGTGAGGTCGAAGCGACTTCGCACGGCATCGACTACGAACCGGCCGAAGAGGCGATCATGGCGACACAGGTCGAGATCTGCTTCGGCGGAGATAAGGCGTTCTACGTTCGGCCCACGCCGGGTGGCGGCGACTACATCCAGTTGCCCCCGAAGTCGCACTTCCACGAGCGGAAGGACTTCTACGCCACTGCCCTACACGAGCTTGCCCACTGGTCCGAGGTCCGAACGAACTGGACCGGCTCATACGCCGAGGGCGAATTGCGAGCCGAGATCTCAGCCTGTTACTGTCTCACCGAACTGTGCGTGCCGCAAAGCGATGATCTGAGCAATCATCACGCCTATCTCCAGTCGTGGCTCAAAGCACTCAAGAACGACCCGAAGTTCATCTTCTCCTGTGCCAAGGCAGCGACCCAAGCTGCCGACTACGTGCTGAGCTTCAGTCGGACAACGGCTGAGCAACCAGAAGAAGTCCTGGCGGACTAAATCTTCGCTCGGTTCTCGTCATATACCTGCTGGCCGAGAGCGACACCAACCTCTCGGCCAGTGGGGTATCAAGCTCGGAGACAAGCCATGCAACTGGGCGAACGCGACCTCGAAGATGCTGCGAAAGAGGCGGCGGGCAACTGGCAAGAGTTTCGATGCTTCGTGTGGTGGCGGGAGCGAGACATCCCCGATCCCGACAAATGGGCCGTCATCTATACCCATCACCGGGACAGTGGGCTGCTCGACCAAAGCAATGCCGAGGTCATCGCCAAGGCACTGGAGCCCTTCACCGACACCGACGATCCCGATGTTGTGTTCGAGTCCCACAGCCATTGGGCCGTCGGCCACGTCGATGGGTTCAGCGTGCGGGTCTATCGAGGTGGGCAGGTCACGGAAGCATTCAAGCTCTACCACGAACTGGCCCAGGCGATGGCCGACTATCCGATCCTCGATGAGACCGACTACAGCAACCGTGAGTACGAGGCCACGTTGGAAAACATCCCGTTGGCTGCATGGCGACTGAAGGAGAACTTCAAGCTGCCTGAGCAGTGGGAAGGCGACGTGTACTCCTGGCTGTCTGACCACAACTGCTCGGCTATCGAGAACGTCGATGACCAAGGCGGCTGGCCTGACGAAGAGGAACTCGAAAGCGCGTTCGTTGCCCTGGGCTACGAACGAGCCGCCTGACACCAAGTGGAGCAACATGAAGATCATCATCGAAGTCAGAGGCGGGGTGGTGCAGGAAGTCTACTGCGACGATCCCGAAGTTGCCGTCGTGCTGGTCGATTGGGACTCCGAGGGTTGCTCTGAAGAAGAAAAGGGCATTGTGATTGTGCATGACGAGAATAGGCAGGAATATCTGGTTCATGCTGCTGAGTTCTCGACGACACCGATGAAGCAGATGTCGCGAGAAACCAAGGCGGCATTTGAGGCAACCAGCTAAATCCTCGCAGATTCCACGACATATCTCTACTGACCACTCAGCATTCTTATCCGTGAAAGGAAAACCATGATCTCCATCCACCCTGGCTTCTTCTTTGACGTGAAGTTTCCGCTCGGACAATGCCTTGCCACGCCCGGAGCACTAGAAGCCCTCGAACAGAGCGGCGAGACACCGGCCAAGTTCCTCAAGCGACACATCAGTGGCGATTGGGGCGACATGTCCGAGAGCGACAAAAAGCTCAACGATGAAGCACTGATCGACGGCAGCCGAATCATGTCGGCTTACCAGCCCTCCAAGGGCACGAAGATCTGGATCATCACTGAGGCCGCTGACGACGAAGGCAATCGGTGCTGCACGACGATCTTGCTGCCGGATGAATACTGACCAGGCCTGACACCCGGAAGACGCTCATCGGACTTTTCACCACTAGGAGGAACCTATGTCAGACCCAACTGAATCAGCGCGTCGTGAGTTGCTTACCGAGATCAATGCCCAGCCCGGCAGCCGTGAGGCCCTCGAAGTGCAGCACGGCCAAGTATGGGACACCGGGGAACTCGTCGATGACTACGACGTCATCGGGTTCTCAGCTCCGGTCGTGGTCGTGCGGCGTCGGTCTGATGGTGTGAAGGGGAGCCTCTTCTTCCAACACAGCCCTCGCTACTATTTTTCGTTCTCTCCAGCCTGATCGTGGCACAGTGGGACCGGCTCGCACGGCTCGTGGCCGTGCGAGTTGGTCCTGCTTCGTTCGGCGGCCGACAATCGCCAGCAGGACACAGGGACAGCATCGAATGAAAGAGTACGAGGCATTGGAGAGCCTGGAGCGAATCGAAGCCGCGGTGAGGCAGATGATGCAAATGCTCAACGAACTATTGACTGCATCTCGCCGCACGGCAGCGACAAAGAAGGCATACTCGATCAACGAGGCCGCAAAGGTTCTTCAGAAAGCTCCATATACGGTGCGTGAGTGGGCAAGGCTTGGCAGGATCAATGCGACCAAGCGACCGATTGGCCGTGGGTGCGAGCAGGAATGGGAAATCAGCCATGCAGAGATCGAACGCATTCAGAACCACGGCCTGTTGCCCATCCCCAGGCGTTATTGACGAGCAGATGCCACGCAAATGCCACACGGATGACACGCAGTTGCCACAGCAGCTTGACACCGGCCTGATCCCTGGGCCAATGAAGAGTTTTCTTGGAGAACCCAAATGGAAATGGATGACGTAGCACCATCGAGCCTGTCCCACCTGATCGGTCAGCGTGGCGTGATTGACCAGGTCTCAGTCGCGCTTGAGGCAGCATGGGCCGACAATAAGGAAATGGACAGTGCTTTGCTCGTCGGAGGTCCGGGGCTGGGCAAGTCGGCACTGGCCCATGTCATCGCTGCCGAAATGGCGACGGAGCTTCATGAGGTTCTTGGCCAGTCGATCACCGACACCGCCGATCTGAATGCCTTGCTACTGGGAGCGAAGAGCAAAGACATCGTCCACATCGACGAGGCCCACGAACTCAACAAGGAGTTTCAGACCTCGTTGTACCTCGCCATCGATCAACGCCGCATCTTCCTGAACAGCAAAGGCAAGGGGCACATACCTCAAAGCATTTCGATTGCCGACTTCACGTTGCTGCTCTCGACCACTGACGAGTATTGCCTGCTTCAGCCTCTTCGAGATCGGATGCGACTGACGTTGCGGTTCGATTTCTACATGATCGATGAACTCGCCGAAGTGGTTCGGCATCGGAGCCGAGCATTGGAGTGGCCCATTGATGAAGAAGTCCTGTTTGGGATTGCCCTGCGGTCACGCGGGACACCTCGACTTGCGTTGCGGTTGCTCCAGTCATGCCACCGTGTTTGCCGCGCCTCAGGTGAAAAAGAGATCACTGCCGAGCATCTGATTCGTGCCTGTGGCTTGGAAATGATCGACTCGCTTGGTCTCGGCCCGACCGAGCAACGATACCTGTCGTTGCTGGCTGAAGGTCCAACCCGCTTGAACGTCTTGGCGTCGATTCTGGGGTTGCCTGCAAGGACTCTGGCCGAGGTCACCGAGACCTTCCTGGTCCGGGCGGGACTATTGACCAAGGACGACCAGGGGCGGCGATGTTTGACAGGACTCGGACACCAGCATGCGTCCAGTTGCCGCCAGGATGTCGTCTGAGTCGTGCGGAGTTGTCGTCGATATGCAGCCTGATTCCTGTGGAGTTGTTGTCCAATGATTGACCAGGGTCGTCCCACGAAAGCGGTTGTCACGGTCACGGAAATGGCCCAGATGGTCGGGCTCAGCCGGGCAAGGTTCTACCAGCTAATGGGGACCGCGTTCCCGCTCCCCGTCTATGACACCAGAACACGGCGTCCGGTGTTCGTCCAAGAACAGCAAGATGCCTGTCTGGAAGTGCGTCGTAATCATCTTGGCGTCGATGGCAAGCCGGTGATCTTCTATGCCCGGCAGCGCCGCGCGGCGATCTCCTCACCGATCAGGCGAAAAGCCCCGACTCAGCCGACCAGCCCGGACACCCACGATGCCCTGGTTGCTGCCGTGCGGGCACTAGGGTTGGCATGGGCAACGTCGGAGCAAGTTGGGGCTGTGATGAACCAACTGTTCCCCTCGGGTGTGACCGGCATAGACCAGGGCGAAGTGATCCGGGCCTTGTTCGTCAAACTGAAGCAGCAGTCGCGGTGACTGCGACACCGGCAATTTCGCAGAAGAGTCAGATCACGAAATTAAACGGGCCATTCCTGGCCCCAAAGGTCGCCAACATGCCCGAAATCCCCTCCGATTGCGGATCACAAAACGGAAAAGCGAAATCCCAACTCGTTACCCAGATGACCCGATTGGTTCGGCGCGCTGGCCTGACCTACGAAGATTGGCGGTACGTCGCCAAGCGCGTTCGACAGATCTGCGATCTGCGGCCAGCCACCAAGGGCCGGAAGCTGCCCAAGGTTTTGACGGCGGACGAGTTCCGCCGCTTTTATCAGATCGTGGACCGGGCCGACGACATCCAGCACGCATTGATGCTTCGTCTGATGTTCTATACCGCCGTCCGGGTTTCGGAGCTATGCAGAATCCAGGTCACCGAAGTGGACCTCGAAGCCTGCAAGATTAGGATTGAGCAGGGGAAAAACTCGAAAGATCGCTACGTCCTGTTCGGCAAGAGCTTTGCCACCGCTCTGCGGACCCATGTTGCCGCGCACCCGAATAACCGCTGGTTGTTCCAAACCAAACGGCATGGGAAGTATTCGACTCGTCGAGTACAGCAGATCGTCAAGGCTTATGCCGAGCAAGCAGGCGTAAAGGCCAGTCCCCACACGTTCAGGCATCAGGCCATCACGTGGTTGACTCGTAACTCAGGGCTGGCCGACGCCGAACTCCAACTCATCACCGGCCATGTGCGCCGGGAAACCTTGTCCGTCTACCAGCACATCGCGTTTGATGCCGAGCTTGAAAGCAAGTATCAGGCGACGATGAAGGAGGTCGATCTCTAGGCGAAGCGAAAGTAGACGCGAAGTGGACACCTCGATCTTGGTCATCGCAGCACCGCTAGTGAGTGCCGCGGCCCACCAAGATCGAGGTCGTTTCGATGATTTGTAACAAGTCCCAAAGCGTTTTCGTTGCTCGCCTGCCTGAACTCCAGCGAATCGCCAAGTCAGCCTTTCGACACCTTGATGCTGATCGCCAAGAGGAAGCTGCCCAGAACACCATCGCTCTCGCCTGGAAGCAGTACCGAGCGTTGGTCGTCAAGGGTCGCACCGATGCTGAGCAAATGCTCACGTCGATTCTCTACTACTCGATCCAGCAGACCAAGTGCGGCCGAACGATCCAGGGCTGCCCATCAGCAAGGGACGCCCTTGAGAAGCGTCGTCGAGGTGAAGTGATTACCGAGGACATCGACGTGCATGATCTGATGGGTCGGAGCACGCCGGTCCTCGAAGCGGTTTCGTTCCGGGTTGACGTTCCTCGGTTCTTCGACACATTGACTGATCGGCAACGGGAAACGGCTCGGCTCTTGGCGTCGGGCTTCACGACCAGTGAAGTCGCCGAGTTAATGGACGTGACGCCGGGGGCAGTGAGCCAGTTCCGCAGCCGCTTCAAGCTGATGTATGAAGACTTCTTCGCCGTGGCCTGATTGGTGCTGGCCGACTCCCCTTGGCAATCGTGCCTGGGGGAGTTGGTTGGACACCGGCTTCTTGGTTGTGGGGCAACGGAGAGAACAACGACAAGGAGTTCAGCATGACCATGACGATAACGAAGCCGGTCGAACGGATCGAGCAGCGGCCAAAGAGCAAACCGAAAACCCAACGGCTGAGTCGCCCAAGACGAGATCCGTTGAAGACGACCGCCTACTCGGGCGTCATCCTGACCCTGTGCTTTTCTGGCTGGCTGAACGGCGAGGCGAATGCTCACTATGCCGGAGAGGGACACCTCGTCTCAGCTTGGGCGATGGGGCTCAGCGTTCCTGCCTTGGTCTTCTTGATGGGCCGGTTGGCTCAGCTTTGCCGGGAGCGAAGAGCTGTGCGAGTCTCGAATGCCGCTGGGTTCGTCGGCATCGTGCTTTTGTTCTTGTCGGTTCATCATTGCTCGACCAGTATCCAGCAGATCACGGGTGCTCCCTGGTACTTGGCGGTGGCTTCGGCCATCAGCATCGACTGCGGCCTTGTGGTGAGCGAACTGGCGGCGATGGTGAAGACGCCGAAGCAGCCGACCGCCACATCACCGAGCTTGCGGGTGAGGAGGTAGTCGTGGAGCAGATCGCTCTTCCAGGTTGTCGTGCCTGGGAGAGCGATCTGGCCTCTCTCTCAGTCGTCAAAGAAGACGACTCGAAGTCGTGGTCGAGGACGACGAAGAGCTTCGGCCAAACCTTGAACGAAGCCAATCATGACGGGCAGAGCAATCAAAGCTACAGATGTGCCGAGCAGCCAAATCATAGGAGATTCCTTGCTCAGGTTCGGCGAATAGATCAATTTCAGCGAAAACCCCAGTGATCGGGGTGCCTACCCCCGGCCTCTCGACGACCTTCGTACCCTTTCTTCTTATTTCTGCACGCCGATTTTTCCACGCACGCCCGAAGACTTTTCAAGATCGTGTTCCCGAAAAAATCGCCGACCAAAGTTTTCGGCCCTGCCCAGGGTTTCAGGGTATGGCCCCGATCCTCCTGCCGAACTCGTAAGCCACTGGATCGCCAGCATCGAACGTGTCGTTGTACAGACCGCAGGTGTTGCAGCAGTTGCCGAAGTTGCCGCCAAGATTAAGCGTGCCACGGAGATCCGCCCCACAGTTTGCACAGTAGTCGTTCTCTGGCGGACGACCGATGGCCGCTCGAACGACGGCTCGGTCGAAGTTGCACCACGTATTCCCGTCCCAGTAAGAATGCCCGCCAGCCGATACCCACCAGTCGAAGTCAGAGTCCTTGCCAAGGTTGCACAGGATTCGAGACAGCGGCGGCGTCAGAAAGCTGAAGTATCCTAGAATCAGGCTCGTCGTGACAAACCACGTCAATGGCATCCAGAGCCAATACCAGAACCCCGGTGTCGGCATGTAGACCGTGAGCCCATAGATAATCGGCGACATCAGGACGAATAGATACCAGTAGTAGCGGTAGCGGCAGATATAGAGTGGGGTCTTGCCGGTGTAGGCTCGCGTCATTTGTTCTCCAATTCGATGCGTTGGTCGAGCTTCTAGCGGAACCCAAAAAGGCCAACGGCTCTTGCCAGTCGAAACAGGAAGAATGCCACGGCCATGTAGAGCAGGTAGCCGGTCATCGCGCACCTCCAGGTGGGCAGGTGGCTCGTTTGGCAACGATGTGCCCGGCATCGATCCGAATAACTTTGCCGACCTTGATAAGGTGATTGACGCGCAGGCCGAGGCTGGCTGCACTCAAGGGCTTGTCGAACAGCTTCTCGGCCCGAACAATCGCCAGCAGTTCTAGGTTCGTGAACGGCTGGTCGTCGAAGTAGGGTCGCTCAAGCACTTCGAGGAGCACATCGGCAATTTTGGGTTCAGGCATGGTGTCCTCCTGGCGGATCTGGTTCAGCAGAATGCTGACCGTCAGAACTGGTGTCAGTAGTTCACGAGGCGGAGCGATCCAACTGGATTAGCCTGCCTGGGACACGTCTTGTCGCCAGATTACAATCGCGATTTGCCCATTCTGACCGTGTTAGCTCCATCGCGACGGGAGATCACGATGAACGACAGTCCGGCCAAAACGACGCTGACGCGTGAGGCACTATACGACCTTGTCTGGAAAAAGCCGATCCGGCACCTCGCCAAGGAGTTTGGCATCTCTGACGTGGGGTTGGCAAAGGTTTGCAAGCGGCACAATATACCCAAGCCGCCAGTCGGCTATTGGGTCAAGAAGGCAAATGGCAAGATCGTGCGGAAGCTCTCTCTGCCGCCATCTGATGATCCGAAACTCGCGACGATCACCATTGATCCGGTCGTCCAGTCGCGCCGTGACGATGCGCGGGACAATCCACGGCCGCTTGCGAGCACCTTCTTCGATTCCGAGATCGGCAAACTGGCAGAAAGGGAGGCGAAGGAGTTCGAGCCAATCAGGGTCGCCGATTTGCTGCGGTCACCTCACCCACTGGTCAAGCGCACCCAGGAGGGATTGATCGCGGCTTCCAAACAGCGGACCTATTGGAACAACTTGGTGTTATGGCCGTCCCGCGCCGACCACCAGTGCTGCCTAGATGTCCACGTTGGCGAACCGATGATAAATCGTGCAATGCGAATCATGGATGCACTCATCAAAGGATTGGAAGCACGAGGCTATAAGATCTCGGTCCCTACGACGCAATGGAGTCGAGGAATGCTGGTCGATGGACTCGGCGTGAAACTTCAGTTTCGACTCCGCGAGCCCACAGTTCGTCAAAAGCATGAGCCAACGCCTGAGGAACGGAAGCATCTGGAAAAATATCCAGGCTCATCCTCGGTCAAAGAATTCGACTATGTGCTGTCCGATAAGCTGCAACTTGAACTGATGCACAGCGGTCATTGGAGCTTGAAATCGTGGAAGGACGGCAAGAAACTTCGAATCGAAGATTCGCTGGCCGAAGTTCCATTAGCTATGTTGCGTCTCGTAGACCATTGGCGCCATCAGGCAGCGATTCGTGCTGAAGAAGCTCGCCAGCAAGAGGAGATCGCTCGTCAGCGCCGTGAGGAAGAAGAGAAGCGGCGTCTCGAAGAGCAACGTCTCAAAGAGGAACAGGACCGGATGCAAGCGCTGTTCGCAGAGGCCGAGACCTGGGGGCGTTGCCAACAGCTACGCGCTTATATTGAAGCTCGCAGAAGCGCGGCTAGCGAAGGTTCCGAGTTCATCGAAAGCGGCAGCGAATTGGCTCGACACCTCGCCTGGGCAAAGCAAGTGGCCGATAAGTTCGACCCCATGAAATGTGATCGCAAACCTGAAGAGATCAACACTAGTCCCCTTATAGGTGGCGTGGCTCCCAGGAAGCCTCGGTGAACGATATTCAGAACCGCAGGCCGCACTTATGGGTTTGCCGCTCGCGTTGAAGCAGTCTAGGGCGTGCGGTATGCTATCGCAAAGATAAACCGGCATGCGATATACGGAAGCTAGCTTGGCCTCACCAACCATCTTCCCGATGCCTACGCGGCGACCCCGTCGCGCCCGGGATGCGCAGCACATCTCGGAAAACGCTAGCGCAAGGGGAATGTATTCCACGCAAGAGGCATAAACTTGAGGCGCTGACGAACGCTGGAGAACCTATGGAAACGAAGGAATGGAAAAAACACTGTAAAGTTAATGTCGATGGCCGGAGTTATGACGGAATTGCCCACGTTGTCCAATTTCAGTACGACGAACGCTTTGCGCCCTGGTTCGCTGCAATTCAGCTTGCAGACCCGGGCGCAATGGGCATTCCCAGGAAAATCGAAGTAGAATTTGATAATGGCAGAAAGGCACAATGCCACATAGATTCCTACCACAATGATGGCATTATTGCTTATTTCGAAGGGGAAATGGAGACACCCACCGTCCAACTTTATGTTATTGGAATGAGTGACCTTTCAACCCTCAGCATGATGACGGGCACGAGAAAGCACTTTTTTGAATGAGCCGAGACCGACGCGGGCGGTCTTCGCGGCGGCACATTCTTCGATGGGTCATTGCCCGCCTGGGTTTCCCACTTGTAGTGCAGGCTGCGGATCTGGGACCGGATCTGGCTCCGGGGGGGGCACAGCCTCGGTCGAATCAGGCTCAATATGAAGGTGTTCGGCAACAAACCGCGCAATCACCTCGATTGCATTGTTATTTGAGGAAACAACTGTTCGGTTTTTACGCACTTCAAAAGACGCCTCACCGAGTGTGACAGTAACGGCGTTAATCCGGGTCAAATAGCACCAGTAGATCGGGTGATGCTCTGTATCTAAGGGGCGAGCCAAAAAGTTCGTCACATTGCATTTAAGTGAAAGATTAGGCAGATCGCCGAGTAGCTTTCGGACTGTTGCAGGTTCTTGATCGAGGTCGTCAAGAGTAAACTCCTGTTCACCAGCTTCACAAAGCAACCGGCACCACTGTCGGTTCCTAAAAGTCAAATACCATTTCGGCTCCGAGTCATACACGTGCAAGAAGTACCTGGCATTTGACGTTGGCTGACCAGCCACTTCTCCGACAAGTGTTCCCATCCTTACGAGATCAGCAAGATACCCTGCAACATGAGCGGTTTTGTTGCCTGAATGCTGGGTACCTAGATTAGTTTGCCCTCGCAAGAATTTGGCTTCCAACCAGTTGTTGTGCCTCCACCCATACTGGGCTAACCGCCGATTCGCAACAAAAAGCCTTGAAGTATTTATGAATAGATCAGCTCGCAAGTAACGCGGCTCTGCAAGTCCTTGATAGATTCCGCCGGTACGAAATAGCCGTTCATTTTGAATGCAACCAATTGGGTTCTGAGCGTTTCGTCCGTTGAGCACCTGCAATGTTGCATGCGAAAATGCGTTGACGAGCCCCGCCTCATAATCTTGTTGTTGATAGCCGCTGCCATGTAGAACTTCTGGTAATGCATAGAATGCTTGTTCCAGGATCATGAAGGTAACTTCCAGAAATGCCTTATTTACGTCGGGAAGCGACGGGGCAACGCTCAGTCGACTAGATCAACTCAGGTATCTTGCCTCAATAATGCGCCACATCAGTTGCGATACCGGATCGCGATTCTGTCCACCGAACTCAACATGCAATGATCGGATGTCAGCCTGCGAAAGAACAAGTCTGCCAAGCGCCATCGAAAGTAAGAATTCTCGACTCGCCTCACCTTTTTGCGTCGTTGCTGACCCGATAATCGCCCGAAGTATGCCAGTCATGCGTTGACTCTCATCCTGCGAATTGGAGTAATCTAATTCTGGTATTTTTGCAGCTCGGAGCAGCGCGGCCTGCACAACACCATCGTTGAATCGGTCGAAGCAGAGCGGCGAAATCACTCGCCTTTCGTATTCTGTTTGTCGGAGGGTACTATCGGTACGATTCCCGTACCGCAAGTGATGCAGCACGGAGGCGATTGTGAAATATACGTCCCCCTGGGACGTTACAGCGGGCGACACCGCTCTAGGTAAGAAAACAAATCCATCGGTCAACTTTAGTTCTTGCCCGTTTACGCTGGCCCAGAATAGTCCATCCACCAAACCGCGCTCCGCAGGGTCCGCGGCCTGCCGAAGAACATTGATTCGGCATTCCAGAGTTTCTCGTAGCTCCCCTTCTGCGGGATTCGCCCATTCTTGCAACAGCCTCAATTCGTCATCCCAAGTGCAATCAGCGTTGCGACCAACGACGGGCAAGTTTATTCGCTCCGCGACCGCAAAGCCGTAGTCGGAACCAAGTTCACCCATCCGAAGGTCTTTTTCGAGCTTTTCTACATCCGCATGAGTCGCCATGCGCGTCAAGCCGATTAAATAGGTGATCGCATGATTAGTTTGCAAGTTGCGCAGAGTTTGCGATGTCGCCAACAATGCCTGTCCACTTGCAACGGCTGCGGCGACTACCAAACTTGCCCCATCATTTAGCCGACCCCGTTGGTCGGCTTCTGATGCTGAGCACAGTTCTACGGCAATACTTTCCCCTTGCCTCTCTCGGTGTTGAGTGGCGATCTTTTCGGCAAGCGCTCGCGAAGCCGCATCGTCCAAATGGATTATGCGCCGAACAGCCGATGGAACAACCTGGAGAACAAGCCGAGTGACCCGCTTAGCCAACGCCGCGTTCTCGTTCTGAAGCGCGCTCTCTAAATCAATGAACACATCATTGGCCGCATGTCGGCTATTCGGACTACGATAGAATGCTCTTAACCAGCGTTGTCCTGCCGTCATTTCCAACCAACGCGACAGCCATTTTGGAGCATCGTCTTTCACAACTAGCACGGCCCTTGTTTCCGACCGAACGGGAAGAAACTGGTCACCCGTCATAGGAACAGCGATAGACCCTCGACCACATAGTGGACAGTTGGAATGCTCATAGGATGTGAAGTCGCCAAGCAACTCTCGAAATGCTCGCTCTTCCTCCAGGTCAAATACCACGTGTGACCCGGAACCAGGAATTCCAAGGCTAAATACCGTAATAAGCTGATTTGGCCGAAATCGTCGCTCCCTTCTCGAAATTGCTGACTCCAACCCACCCGAAGTCGAAGCCGAAATCAACACAATCGCATCGTCTGGCTCGCGAAACTCAAAAGTTTGAAGCCCGCCATATGAAGCAAACGTATTGACTGTAGCTGCTAACACTTCATGATCGAACCGTCGCCGCAGGGAGTCGATTGCGAAAGCAAGGACGCTGATGCCGCCGGTATCACAGTAGAAATGCTGAACACTGTCCGGCACATAGCCAAGGCACATTGCCGCGATGAAGGTAATTTCAGCGCCATCCACCAGCGCATTGGCCGCTCGAATGAACCGTTCGCAATGGCGTGTCGAAGTCGTTGACTGTTTCTCAAAATGATGGGTCGCCGGAGCGACGAGCAACGCGTTCCGTGTGTTAAAGATCGTTGCCAAGCCCGCAAAACGAATCTCCTTCCAGGGAATGTCCGTAACCATCTCATCCGTGCCCAATCCAGCTCGCGGGATTGTTGCAACTTGTATTGCCGGAGGATTCGCGTTTCGCGTGTGAAGCGGCAACTCATCTCGAACTTGTTCGTTCGGCGCAATTGGATCTAACTTCTCTTGTTCTGACGCCAGACCAAGTAAGATGATCCGGTCAGGCGACAGCTTTGTCCTCCCATGCTTCCGGATGACGCTAATTACAGCATCCGCACGTGGATCGGGAGTCGCGCAGAAGATGACAAGGGCCCGATGCGGCCTGTCTTTCGGCTGGACCTCAAATACAAAATAGCCGTACATCTCCGACGCCTGCTGCTTTAGTCGATTGGAATTAGGATCTGGTAATGAGTCCCAAAAACCTCTGCCAACTCGCTCAATGTTGTAGAGCAAGTTGCGAAGTCGCGAAGTTCAACATCCGCTGGAGAGCGCAATGGTGCCGTGACAAAGTCCCGATATACCGATAGGCGGCCACTTCGAATCTTAAAGAACCCGTTTAATTCGTTTAGAGTAGACATCACCTTTGCCAACCCAAGCCCTTTCCCTCGACTTGGCAACGACGTGCAGTTCTTCGTAAGACAAGCCAAGCATGCCGCGTACTCATCGCCAACCGACAACTGCGGCGTCCATTTGTCCTTTAACCAGCGCCGTGCCAACCCAATTCCGCTATCAAATACCGTCATTTCCAAAAAGCGCTTTTGCGTATTTGGATTAGTGGACTTAATCGCATCAAAGTAATCTTGCAGCGCCGCATTATCATTCCCGACTTTCGCAAGTTCGACTTCAGACCAACTATGCCGTTCAATTGATAATCCGCGGACTGAACGCCGCCAAGGCACATTCTTCTCGTCTGTCTTTGCAAATTTGTCAGTATTTTCAAAAAGTTCGTGCAGAATCGCCCCAATGCCGCGGATTGATCGCGGTGGGATAGACCCTCGGTGTGTATGCTGCGTCTTATCTAGCAGTTCTCGCGCTAAGGTGGAGAAGGCGATCAGATCTTTGACGTTGTCCGAATCGGCATAGAGCGACGGTATCTCCCATTTCGTACTGTGGTCGACGCACAACAAGAACACTTTACACGCCAGTGCGAATTGTCCTACCGGCTGAAACATCATGTCTACAACCTCACGACACTGTGCGTATGCATACCGTCGGAGGCTGCGCTGCGGGGTCTCGGCGCGGTCCAGGATTTCGTGCGCCATCATGAGCGCGACGAAACCGAACATCCGTCTGGACATGGATCGCAATTGTTGCGCCGGGTCTTCCTCCGGTCCGACATGCGTTACCAACACGCTTTCTTCAGTTCGTCGTGCCCACGTGATTGCCAATTCAATCAACCCCAACTCGCCACCTAGCCACCAGTCCTTCGGATGCACTGGAAGCTGAAGACGCTCGCCCGTCGCAGCAACGACGCGGCGCATCTCCTCCTCAACCTTCGCTGGATTTTGTGGGCCGGTGATTTGCAGCATTATTCACTCTCGATGAGCTTCACTAACGGCGCCACTCTCGCATCTGTTCCGAAGGGCGACCACTTGTTCAAGCTGAAAGTATAGCGGGAACCCGCTGCAAAGAGTTTGGCCGGGCTGGAACTGGTGCCGCATGACCTTTGGGCCGCCGCGCAGTTGGCCTGACATTCGAATTCGACGCCGAGCAAGTTTCCAGAGCGATTGCTTTGTGCCGTTCTCGTCTTCCCAGGTCGCAATCGAGCATCAAAGTGGCAGCAAGAATGGCGAAACCAGCGAGCCGAAACTGAATGGTCGCTGGACGGTTTTCGTAGTCCAAAAATAGTCCACTTTGCCGCCAAGTAGGTAGCACAATAAGGCAACGCGGCAGCACAGCGAAATCGCTGTTAACCTTTGCCGGAGCACAACTTGCAATGTTCGCAAGTTTTGTTGCAGTAAAGGGTTATGTAGATTCGAATCCTAGTTCCCCAGCTTCTCTTTTCGCCGCCCGAATTTCGCACAGCCATTTGTGCGGTCATGCGTTACGACGATCGGTCGCGACGCATGACTCCGGCGAAAACGGTCCCTTGGGGACAAATTGGGGACGACCCTACTTAGTGGACAAGCTGGCTATCGGGCGTCTGCCGTCGACTTAGTGCTAACTGACGATGAACCGCCAAGGTTCCTGTTTCGTGCGTAGGCCTCGACGCCAACTCGGCGCACAAGTCAGCCTCCGTTGGCAAACTGGGATCAACGTCAAGCCTCATTAGGGCCGTTCAAGCGACGGGAATCGTCTAGCCACCGGAGCTTTTGCAGCCGACGGAACAGCATCTCTTGCCAACTCGCCGCCAGACGGGGCAACGCTGCCAAGAGTGCTGCATCGGGCAGGTTGCTCTTGTCGTGCAGCCAGAGATGGTTCGCACGAGCCACCGTCCATTCCGGGCATGGGCGTTCTTCTAGCTCCCAGACCGGACCCGTCGCTATTTGACCTTCCGTCCACACCCGAAAGTACCAACCGGATCGCCCAGTAGACAATAGTCACAGCGGTTGACCTCGCCCACATCCAAGGCAAGTTGCTCTCGCACTTTCGGAGGACGCCGTGGCCGAGTGCTCAGCTGAAGCTGAGGTAAGCCTCGAGGACGGCCGGCGATGCGGCCATCGTGCGGGTCATGTTTGGGACGATGCCGAGTTTGCTCTTTACGGCGTCGAGCAGGTCTTTGGCCTTGCCCTGGGCGGTCTGAGGGTCGACGGGGGTAATACGTTCCATTATTCGTCTCCTCTGTGTTGGGAGGGTGTCTGCGTATCGCGACCGCTTAGTAGTTATTGCAGATAGGCCTGGGTGGTCGTCGTATCGCGAACCCCGTTCTTTCCGAGCATTGAACCTCTTCGTTTTGAATTTGATGCCGACAGCCGCACCTTGGAAGGACTATTGCTCTTTTAAAAGCTCTTGAATCTTTGCGCTCAGCAATGCTTCGCCTTGGGCACCCTGCCAATTTAGCTCACCGTACCACCATTGGCGCACACGCCCTTGCTTGTCGACCAGATAGACGCTGGGCCAGAGATGGTTTGCCCAGGCCCGCCAGTTGTCGCCCGCCGCGTCGAAGGCAACTGGATAGGAGATTCCCTTTTCGATCACCTTGTTGCGCAGGTTCTCGACGCTCCGCTCGGATTCGGTTTCGGGTGTGTGAACGCCGATGATTACCAACTCATCGGCCGAAAACTTGTCGTACCAGCGTTGATAACAAGGCAGATTGTGGATGCAATTGATGCACCCAAATGCCCAGAAATGAACCACGACGACCTTGCCGCGCAACTGCTTCCAGGTAAGCGGCATGGAGTTGATCCAGGTCTCCATGTTGCGAAAGTCGGGCGCGACCGTGGCGACCCATTTGATTTGCGACAGATCGTAGGGCTTGCCGATCAAAGCGTTCAGGGCCGAGCGTTGCTTGTCGTCGAGCAACTCGGCGATCTTTGTGAACTCTTCTTGATGGCGTCGATTGCGGAGAGAGGTTTGATTCGACGCTTGATCTGCGGCGTTTTCCTTCTGTACCCGCTCGATGTCCTGCTTCGCGTTCTCGCGGATTCTGCGAATGCGAGCTAGCTGCGATTCGGTCAGTCGCAACTCCACAAGATGCTCGGGAGCAACGATGGCTGGAGCCCCGCGAGCCTGGAAGACCAGCTGCGCAAGTCGCTCTCGCTGTGATGGCTCAAACGTCTGGATAAACCCTCGACGAAGCGTTGCTTGGATGGCAGCCAGCTTGGCGTTGCGCTCCTCGATACCCGTATCACGCAAGAGAAAAAATGGATACTCTGTTTCCACCAAGAGTTGTTCGACGGTTTGCAACTGTTTCGGGGTGAGCCGCAGCTCCTTGCGAACTCCCGCATCGTTCAGGAGCAAGAACGTGTAGAGCGTGGCCTCAGCCGATTCGGCCAGCTGTGTCGAACCCGGTGACGATGGCTCGGTTGCACACACGGTCGCCGTCAAGGCGATCGCAGCGATCGCGATCATCCGGCAACTGCCGATTAATCGGAATTCCGATTCGATCCCTGCTCTCCGATTCGAAGTTATTGTCGCCACGTTCTAAACCTTGCAGGAATCTAGAATTGCCGCGATCAGCGATGCGGGAATTGCTCGTCCGAACCCATCGGCTTGGACCCATGAAGCCGCGCGCCAACCTTATTGCCTGTTCAAAACTGTGGAGATAATGGCGACAGTTCTCGCATTTTGCCAGATGCGCCCGTAATCCCCGCTGCGAATTTCGAGGCAATTCGCCATCCACATAATCGCTAAGCAGTTCAAGAGCATGCCGGCAGTTCATGGTACGCGCAGCCGGTTCTGTCCAAGCAATGGACCGGTCCACGTTCTATTGGATGCCGACGGCCGTCCGAAGGTTACGGGGGGAAAAGTCCGTGGCAGCCGCTAGAAACCGATGCTAGATTAGACCGTCGATGAGCCTTGCACGGGTGCCAATGGTTGATTGAACACCGAGCGGGCAACAGAACCGAGGTTCACTCGATGACGCCCGAGCCGCAGCAGTCGGCAACCTTTAGCGAGGAGGAAGAAAAATCGCCCCTGCTGGCTGGCGATGCCGGTGAGTTATCGGCCTTGACAGCGATCTTGGAAGGAACCATACGGCATACGGGTGAGGAGTTCTTCCAATCGCTGGTGCGACATCTGGCCGCCGCAGTAGGTGTTTCGTACGCCTTTGTCGCGGAATTTGCCGACACAAACACCCGCGTCCGAACCTTGGCCTACTGGAGCCGCGATCATATCCGTGAAAATGCGGAATTCGAATTAGCCGGCACTCCGTGTGCGGAAGTCCTCGGCGGGACGCTATGTCATTTCCCACGGGACGTTCTGCGGCTATTTCCCAACGACCAGGACGCAGTCGAACTGAAGATCGAGAGTTATCTCGGCGTTCCGCTCCTGGATGCACGGGGCGATACGTTGGGGCATCTGGCCGTATTCGACGATCGGCCCATGCCGCCCGAACCAAAGCGGCTATATATGTTTCGGATATTTGCCGCACGAGCCGCGGCCGAGTTGGAACGCTTGCGGATCGAAAAAATGCTGCGCGGGAGCGAAGGACGCTTTCGCGATCTGTACGAGGAGGCTCCGATTGCTTACGTGCAAGAGGATCTCCAGTCACGGTTCTTCAGTGCCAATCGAGCTGCGATGCGCATCTTGGGCCTGAAGCCCGAAGAGGTGTCCGGCACGGTGGGCATGTCATTCATTCCGGAAACGTCCGATACTCAAAACCACATCAGACTTCTCTTCGCGTCCTTGGAAAGCGGCAAGGACGCTCATGGCACGGTCCTCGAATTGCGCCGCCGCGACAACGGCCAGCCAATCTGGATTCAGTGGTGGTCTCGGCCCGAATGCAATGGCCGGTATACCCGCACGATGTTTGTGGACATCACCGATCGAGTCCTCGCCGAACAGGAACGGAACCGCCTGCAGCAACAGAATGCTTACTTGATCGAAGAGATCAAGTCAGTTCACAACTTTGAGGAGATTATCGGCCGCAGCCCGGCGCTCTCATTGGTGCTTGACAAAGTCCGGATGGTCGCGCGACGGACGCTTCCGTGCTGATTTTAGGCGAGACCGGCACCGGCAAAGAGCTGATCGCGCGGGCAATTCATTCCACTAGCTCCCGCCGCGACAAGCCTTTGATCAAAGTCAATTGCGCGGCATTGCCTACTGGCCTGGTGGAAAGCGAATTATTCGGTCACGAGCCGGGAGCATTCACCGGCGCGATCCAGCGGCGCGTTGGTCGCTTCGAGTTGGCGACTGGAGGAACGATCTTTCTGGATGAAATTGGCGAGTTGCCGCTCGACGTGCAGGCCAAGCTGTTGCGCGTTCTGCAGGAGCGAGAATTCGAGCGTGTCGGCTCCGAACATACGATCCAGGCCGACGTACGGGTCATCGCCGCTACGAACCGTGACTTGGTTAAAGCGCTGCGGGAAAAGACCTTTCGCGAGGATTTGTACTACCGCCTGAGCGTGTTTCCTGTCACGGTTCCGCCATTACGCCAGCGTCGAGAGGATATTCCTCTCACGGCGGAGTTCTTATTGGAAAAGTTCGCCATGCGGGTTGGCAAACGGCTGGACGGGATCAGTCAGGAATCGATGGAACGAATGCTCGATTATTCGTGGCCGGGCAACGTGCGTGAGCTAGAAAACGTCATTGAGCGGGCCGTCATTCTCTCCCGTCTCTCTCGCGGGACGATGCTTGAAATTGACCCGATGTTGCTTGTCGAAGAGCTTCCTGCCACACAGGCTCCAGCAACTGAATCGGACAGCTTGCCAGAGACAACCTTGGCGGCGATCGAAAAAAAGCACATTTGCGCCGTGCTGGAGCAAACCAGCGGCGTGATCGAAGGAAGTCGTGGCGCGGCCGCGATCTTGGGCCTGCATCCCAACACCTTGCGCAGCCGCATGAAGAAGCTCGGCATTACGCGCTAGCCACGACATTTCGTGGGACGCCACGATATATCGTGGATCAGCGTTGCAGCCAGCGAGGAGCTTTTTCATTTTGAGTTGGCAGCGGTTCTGTAAACGGCTTGCCCGACGAGCTTTTCACCGTCCATTCAGTACCGATCAGCACTTCGGCACGCTGTTCGCTCTCGCGGCTTCTCCGAAACTCACCGGAGGAGAATCCTGATGCTTCGTATCACGCGAATCGATCGCGCGGATGTTGGACCCACACTCAAGCTGGAAGGGAGACTGGTGGGACCGTGGATCGAGGTGGAGGCCCAAGAATGCGGTATAAACGACTCCTCGGGTGAATACCCTGCGTTGGACCTTGCGGCCGTGGCCTATGTCGATGCCGAAGGGGCGGAATTATTACGCTCCCTGCTTGCTGCTAATTTCACGATCGTCGCCAGTTCCGGATACGTCGCCGCCCTGCTCGAAGGAGATCGGCGATGAACCAGACCAGGGAGTTATCTTCAGGTGGCAAGTTCTCGCCCCGCGAAGGAGAAGCGACTTTCGACGACGAGACGCGGCTGATTGCAGGGCTGCGCCTCGGCGGCCCGAGGCGTTTGAAATCCTGGTGCGCGGCCACGCTCCGCGTCTCTTCGCCGTAGCGTGCAGGATTCTGAAAAACGATCAGGATGGCGCCGACGCCGTCCAGGAGGCGTTCGCGTCTGCGTTTCAGGCAATTTCCAGCTTCGACGGCAACTCCAGCCTGGGCACCTGGTTGTACCGCATCCTCGTCAATGCCTGCCTGATGAAGTTGCGTTATGACATCCGACACCCAGTCGTGTCGATCGAAGCCCTCTGCCCACGGTTCGACAGAACGGACCATCAAGTCGATCCGATCGTCCCGTGGGTCGAAGACCCGACCGCTCTACTCGTTCGAGCCGAGCTCCGCGACCAAGTGCGAGCCTGCATCAACGAGTTGCCCGATGCCTATCGCACGGTGCTGCTGTTACGCGATATCGACGAATTGGATACCCAACAAACAGCCGAGTTACTGGGGGTCTCGCTGTCCGTCGTGAAGACCCGGCTTCATCGCGCTCGCCAGGCATTGCGAACGCTGCTGGAACCGATCTGCCGTAAACCGAATACGTAAAGGATATGTTTTCGACGGCTGTAACCCTGCTTTA
>CAVQAC010000004.1:0-68832 GCA_963710365.1 uncultured Planctomycetales bacterium | reverse complement strand
CCACGGTGGCAGCTTCCCGCTCCGGGTCCGGCATGCCGGATTTATCGGCGCCGTCACCGTCTCCGGCCTGCCCCAGCGCGCCGACCACGAACTGGTGGTGGAAGCCCTCTGCTCCGCTCTCGGCCAGAGCTACAACAGCATGCGGCTGCTGTAGGCGGCGGATTCCTCCCGAGTGCTCAGCAGGTTGCGGAAATCTCTTGTATCCTCGCCGGGCAGCCATAAACTGGCTGGACGATGCGATTCTCTCGCGGATGCCTCTTCATTGCAGGGGTTCTTTTCGTGTTGTTCGCGCCACCTGCGTACCCGAAGCGGGTTCCCCCGAAGCCGGTCGCTCCAGTAACAATTCGTGGGGTTATCTATGCAGCAAGCGGCAGCGGAAGAGACCAATACGTTGTTGCAACGGACGCTTCAATCGGCAATCAACTGTGGAGGGTGAAGGTGTTCCATACTCACATCCGGCCCTGGATGGAGGAGGATGTTCGGTGGGTTTACATCACTCACCTGAAATTCGAGGCCGACTCCCTACTCGTTCGGGATGAAAGATCGCGGTGCTATTCGATTGATATCGCTACGAGGCGGGTCAGGAAGCACAATTGTGGTGATCTCTTCCCGCAATAGCCAGGTTCCTTCGAGCGAATCCTACTCCACCGGCCTGACATTGCCGCTCGTGCCCGCGGCCCCCTCCGCGCTTTCTCGCGCTTCGCCCGCCAGCGGGAGCCGCACCTCGATGCTCCCGATCTTATCCGTCGCCACATCGCGCACCGCTACCCGCAGCCACTGCGCTGTCGTGGGAACTTCCAGCACTTGCGTCCCGCGGAAGAGCGGCTTTCCGTCCTTCTTTACATTCTCCCCGGAGGCGCTGGCCGCATATTGCGAGAGGCCGTTCAGCATCTTGCCGTCTGCATCGTACGCGCAGGCTGCAAACTCCAGCACCTGCCTGCCCGGCCGCCCCGCCGTCTGGTCGAGCACCAGATAGTCAATCGCATACGGCCGCAGCGGAATGGGCGGCGGCACCTTGGTTGGCTTTTTGCGCCTGCGCAGCACAAAGAACGCGGGCTGCTCCTGCAAATCCGCCATCTGCGCCGGCGTTGCCATGGCTGTCCGTCCTGCATGGATCTCCGCCTTGAAGAGGATGGCATGCGCCATCGGCGCTCCGTGGGCCATGTACGCAAACATCGAATCGCCAGGTTTATGCGCGACCACCTCGTTCGCCGTCGCCGCCGCCAACCGCTTCCCAGCATTGGTCATCGGCTGGTCCGGATCGTCGTCGAAGTAGCAGGGCCGGTACTCCAGCTGATAGCTGGGATTCGTTACCGTCACCTTAATCGTGTGCTGCTTCCCGTCGAATTCGTGCGCCGGCGGCGCATACGTCATCTCGTAGTAGCTCCCGCCATTCTCCGTCGCGTCGTCAATCTCCTGCACCACGTCGTTGCGGTTGTAATATGCCTGCCCGCCCGTCGAAGACGCCAATTGTCTCGCGATCGTATCCATCCCATCCCACGACGCTTGCCCGGTCAGGCCCTGCAGGTCAATCGGATAGACCGACGCCTGCGCAAAGTTCAGCGAATCCACCGCCTCCCGAACGATCTCTTCCTGCTGGATCGTATCCATGTCGGCGCTGGCCAGCTCGCGCATCGAGCTGGGCGTGCCATGCAGCCCCGCCGCCAGCACCGCCAGCGGCTGCGCTACCCCTCCGGTGTCCGTCACGGGCCCCGGCATATTCGACGACAGCCAAATGATGTTCTTGCGTCCCGGCAGACCTTCCACATTCTTCGCGATGTAGCCCAACACCTCAAAAACCCACGCTGGATCGCTTCCTCCGGCATTCCCTCTGTATAGAAACACCCAGGGAACATGCCCATCCTTCCGCTTGACATCGAAGGCGTCCAGCAGCTTCTGCTTATCCGTGGTGAAGCCCTGCGCCAGCCGCAAATCCATTCCCAGGTAGTACAGCTCAAAGCGCGTGCCCTCTGGCTTCGATTGCAGAAACTTTGCCAACTGCGCGCGCGCGAACTCCTGATCGGTGATGCCCGTATTCGTCGCGTCCAGCACGATGATGTAGAGCGGCCCCCGCTCCGGCTCCGCCGGCACGTTCATGTAAGTGTCCGGTGGCAGCTGCGGTTGTGGCGGAGGCACGAAGGCGTTGTCGTTCATGCTGAAGGCGTCAAACGAGCGCACCTCCTGGATCTGATTGTCTTCATACACGGTGAAGTCGTTGCGCGTGAGCCCGTGGACCGGGTTGCCCTTTTTGTCGGTCACCACCACATCCACCACCACCCGCCGCACCGTATGGTGGAAGGTGAACTGCGCGTTCGCGCCCAACGCCAGAGCCAGCACCGCTCCTGCCACAACCCCACAACCCAAAACTGCACTCAGAATCTGAATCCGCCTTTTCATGCCGGCCCTTTCACGTAAATCGTAGAACCCACCGCGTATCTCCAGCTTCCACCGAACCATCCGCTCCTATATACGCCAAAGACCGCAAGCAGGACCCAGGTGTTTTGTGATTTCTACCTCTAATCCCTGCTCCCGGCTGCCTACAAGTTTTCTTGTCAAGTTTTTTGCCCCCATTACGAAAGTTTACGGCAACAATATAGTTGACACACCGGGAGGTTGCAATTTAGAGTCGTGGAGCTATGAGAGACAGAGAGAGTTTGAAGGTACCGGGGACGCTGTTAGACGCGGCGCGGGTGTTCGCTGACAAGGATGTGTGTGTGGAGTTTGTGGCGGCGATGCGCTGGCCGAACGGGGTTGTGTGTCCGCATTGCTCGGGGAAAGAGCACTCGTTTCTGACCACGCGGCGGATATGGAAGTGCCGGAAGTGTCAGAAGCAATTCAGTGTTAAGTCCGGTTCGATCTTTGAGGATTCACCGATTCCGCTGGATAAGTGGCTGATGGCTGTGTGGCTGGTCGTGAACTGCAAGAACGGCGTGAGTTCGTATGAGATTGCGCGGGATCTGAAGGTTACGCAGAAGTCGGCATGGTTCATGCTGCATCGGATACGGTTGGCGATGGCTGACGGGTCATGGGAAGAAGCTGGGAAGCCAGTGGCGGACCAACGGAAGTGGACGAGACCTATGTGGGAGGTACGCCGAAGTTCATGCACCGTGACCGGCGGAACGCGCTGCGAATGGGGAGTGGGAACGCGCACACCGGCAAAACTGCCGTCCTGGGGATGCTGGACCGGGATGCCCGCCAGGTACGCGCCAAAGTCGTTCCCAATGTGAAGCGGGAGACTTTGCAGACTCACATCTTCAACGAGATCGAGCACGGATCGACGGTCTACACCGATAACGCCGTCTGGTACGACAAGGTTCTTGCCGACTACGTTCACGAGGTTGTCGATCACACGATGGAGTACGTTCGGGGCGAGGTTCACACCCAGGGGATTGAGAACTTCTGGAGTTTGCTCAAACGGGGGTTGAAAGGCACTTACGTCTGTGTCGAGCCGTTCCACCTGGACCGCTATGTGGGGGAGCAGGTGTTTCGCTACAACAACCGGGGAACCAAAGACAATCCGCTGAACGATGCGGACAGGTTCATGCTGGCGGTATCGCAGATTTCAGGCAAGCGACTGACCTATGCAGAACTGACCGGCAAGGTGGCAGGGACGCAGGGTCGGTAACGCTACGTTTGCGAAGCGGGGCCACTGGATGAAGCGGCAGGGCCGGGGGAAGCGGAAGAAGACCGAAGTCTTAGGCTTCCGCGGTCGGTGCGCTGCCGCTACCCGCCTGTCCACTCCACTTTCGACACCTTCATAATCTTCCGCATCGCGGCCGTAAAACGGGCGAATTCCGGCGTGTCCGGCAACGGCTTCATGGGGCTATGATAGCGCACACATCTCTCAGGGGGAACGAAATGCCCAATGCCGATGAAGTCCTTTGTGCTGCCTTGATCGCAACCGCGAAGATCAACAAAGTAATTGCTAACTGGATGCTCCTGAATACGAAAGACCTCACCGCGCTCCGCGATGCGGTAAAAGGCCTTGACCCAACCTTTGTGGAGACGTACAACCGGAAGAGGGATGAAGAGGAGAAGAACTCAAGATTTGTTCCTGTAGTCGCTCAACTGCAAGAGTCACTTGCCGTGGCTGTGACTGTGGCCTTGCCGCCCGTGAATGCGACGGTTGAAAACGTCGCGCCTGGAAGATTATCAGCTAGTGTCACGGAACCGCTGAAATCTGTGACCACGTTGTTGAATTGGTCCTCGACCGTAATGCTGATGCTGGTGGTGGCGCCTGCCGGGAGATTGCTGGGCGAAGCCGAAACCAGCAACTTACTGGCCGCGGCCGGCGTGACCGTGATCGAGCCACCGGTGGCGGAGATCGTGGCGGCCGCATCGTTGGCTGTTATCGTCTGCATGCCGGCCGTATCAAGCGTGGCTGTGACCGTGGCCTTGCCGCCCGTGAATGCGACGGTTGAAAACGTTGCGCCTGCCGCGCTATCGGTCAGTGTCACGGAACCGCTGAATCCGGTGACCACGTTGTTGAATTGGTCCTCGACCGTAATGCTGACGCTGGTTATGGCGCCTGCCGAGAGATTGTTGGGCGAGGTCGACACCAGCAACTTGCTGGTCGCGGCTGGCGTGACTGTGACCGAGCCACTGGTGGCGGAGATCGTGGCGGCCGCATCGTTGGCCGTTATCGCCTGCATGCCGGCCGTATCAAGCATGGCTGTGACTGTCGCCACGCCGCCGCTGAACGAAACGGACGAAAACGTTGCGCCTGCCAGGTTGTCGGCCAATGTGACCGAATCGCTGAAGCCGGTGACGACATTGTTGAATTGATCCTCGGCCGTAATACTGACGCTGGTCGTGCTGCCGGCCGAGAGATTGTTGGGCGAGGTCGACACCAGCAACTTGCTGGTCGCGGCTGGCGTGACTGTGACCGAGCCACTGGTGGCGGAGATCGTGGCGGCCGCATCGTTGGCTGTTATCGTCTGCATGCCGGCCGTATCAAGCGTGGCTGTGACTGTCGCCACGCCGCCGCTGAACGAAACGGACGAGAACGTTGCGCCTGCCAGGTTGTCGGCCAATATGACCGAATCGCTGAAGCCGGTGACGACATTGTTGAACTGATCCTCGGCCGTGATGCTGAGACTCGTCGTGCTGCCAGCCGAGAGGTTGCTGGGCGAAGCCGAGACCAGCAACTTGCTGGCCACGGCTGGCGTGACTGTGATCGAGCCACTGGTGGCGGAGATCGTGGCGGCGGCATCGTTGGCTGTTATCGTCTGCACGCCGGCCGTATCGAGCGTGGCTGTGACTGTGGCCTTGCCGCCCGTGAATGCGACTGTTGAAAACGTTGCGCCTGGAAGATTATCAGCTAGTGTCACGGAACCGCTGAAACCTGTGACCACGTTGTTGAATTGGTCCTCGACCGTAACGCTGATGCTGGTGGTGGCGCCTGCCGAGAGATTGTTGGGCGAGGTCGACACCAGCAACTTGCTGGTCGCGGCTGGCGTGACCGTGATCGAGCCACTGGTGGCGGAAATCGTGGCGGCCGCATCGTTGGCTGTTATCGTCTGCATGCCGGCCGTATCAAGCGTCGCTGTGACTGTCGCCACGCCGCCGCTGAACGAAACGGACGAGAACGTTGCGCCTGCCAGGTTGTCGGCCAATATGACCGAATCGCTGAAGCCGGTGACGACATTGTTGAATTGATCCTCGGCCGTGATGCTGAGACTCGTCGTGCTGCCAGCCGAGAGCGTGCTGGGCGAAGCCGAGACCAGCAACTTGCTGGCCGCAGCCGGCGTGACCGTGACTGGGCCGCTGGAGGCGGAGATCGTGGCGGCGGCATCGTTGGCTGTGATTGTTTGCGTGCCCGCCGTGTCGAGGGTGGCCGAAACGGTGGCCAGCCCGCCGTTGAATGATACCGTCTCGAACTGGGCGCCGCCCAGCGAATCTGTGAGCGTCACGGAATCGCTGAATCCCGTGACAATGTTATTGTATTGATCCTCGACAATGATGCTGACGCTGGTCGTGCTGCCTGCCGAGAGCGTGTTGGGCGAAGCCGAGACCAGCAACTTGCTGGCCGCAACTGGTGCGACCGTGACCGGGCCGCTGGAGGCGGAGATCGTGGCGGTTGGATCGCTGGCCGTGATAGTTTGTGTGCCCGCCGTGTCGAGCGTGGCTGTGACTGTCGCCACGCCGCCACTGAACGAAACGGACGAGAACGTTGCGCCTGCCAGGTTGTCGGCCAATGTGACCGAATCGCTGAAGCCGGTGACGACATTGTTGAACTGATCCTCGGCCGTAATGCTGACGCTGGTTGTGCTGCCAGCCGAGAGCGCGCTGGGCGAAGCCGAGATTAGCAACTGCGAAACAGCAGCCGGCGTCACAGTGATCGCACTGGTCGTACCGGCGCTCACCGTGCCGATGGACGTGTCGCTGGCCGTAATCGTCTGCTGCCAGCCGCATCGAGCGTCGCCGTAACGGTAGCCACGCCGCCTGAGAACGTGACGGCGGAGAAGCTTCCGCCTGCCAGCGAATCGGCCAAGATTACCGTGTCGCTGAAACCGGCGACCACGTCGTTGCTCGCGTCTTCGGCCGTAATCGTCAGCGTAATCGCTCCGCCTGCTGCCAGGCTCGACGGCGATTCGCTGATGACGAGTTGAGTCGCCACGGTGGAGACGATCGTCGTCATTTGCTGAGCGACGGCCAGCGCGGCTTGGACGTTGCCGACATTGTCCAGGGCGATGCTGTAAAAGCCGTAGGTGTGGCCGATCTGGCCGACATAGGGCGCCGAAGTCAAGGAAGTATTCTGGAGCCACAGCGTGTAAGGGCCATGGTTGTCGGAAACGTAAATGTCGTACCCAGCGATGCCGGCGCCGTCCGGGCCGTCGCTGCCGCTCCAACTGACCGTGAAGTTCGTCGGGCTGTAAGTCGGCAAGTTCGCAATGCTGCTGGTGAGATCGAGCGAATCGTCGATGGTGTTGAAGATCTGCGGCGTATTGAGCGGCGACTGGCTGAGGAAGGTCACCGTTGCCTGGGCGTTGATCACCGTGCCGGTCGAATCCGATGTGTTGGGGTCGATTGTATAGCTGACAAATCCTTCGCCAACGCCGGCGGAATCATCGGGCGGCAGGAAGCCAATCGTCGGATCGACGGGGATCTGGCCAGTGCTGGGATCGATGGTCGTGAAGATCCAGGTGGCCACGCCGGTCTCGACGTTGATCGTGGCCAGCACGTCGACGTCAAAGCCTTCGGTCTGACTCAAGTCGATGGTGGTTTGATAAAAAGCGCTGTTGGCCGGCACGGTGTACGTCTGCCCGCCGAAGCCGAAGCTCCCCAGGCGGAACGATTGCCAGTTCAAGCCCGGATCGAGTTGTTGGGTGACGGTGACCTGCTGGGCCGGCAGGCCGGCGGTCGGTTCATTCTCGAAGTCGATGGTGTAGGGGAGGATCTGATTGGCGGCCACGTAATTGGCTTCGCTGAAGCCATTGGGCCCGATGATGTTGTTCGGATCCGTGGGAGCTCTCGAGGTGACCATCCAATCGAATGCCGGGGGTGGATCCACGGGCTGCGGCGGCGGCGGAGGCGGAGGAGGAGGAGGATTGCAGTTCGTGAAGACGTAGTTGTCGTAGTAGTTCGCGATCGCTTTGAGGGTGACATTCATCTGGATCTGCACTTGCGTCTGCAAAGTTTCCATCAACTCTTCCGCGCGGTCGAGTACTGGTCCAATGGTGTCACTGTTGGCGAAAAGTTTGCCCGTAGCAAACGAGACGAAGAGGCTAAATCCGCTAACAACTGATCCCGCGGTACTGGCAAAATTCAGGTACTGGGCAACTGAAGGCCGAGAAAGGGTCTTCCCTAATCCCGTGTACCCGAGCTGCTGGATCAATTGCTGTTGTGTCAAATTGCCACTCAGCGCCAGCAGACCACTTGAAGCGAAGCCGCTTAGACCGTTCAGTGCAACGTTGAGGGTAGATGCGAGCGCTTGGGCAGCATTATTGACATTGGACTGCACGTCGACGGTCTGGCCGAAGTTTCCTGGCGTCGCAAGAGTATTCGCGGCCGATGCAAAATTAACCACCGCGGAAAGCGCATCAAACAGAAGCGGAACGGCGTTGATTGCACTGGCAAACTTCGGGAACTGCACCGCCAGTTTGAAGAAACCAAGCTCAGGCGACGCAAGCGACGCAACCTGCGAGAGGATGTTGGACCAATCTTTGGTGTAGGCAACCGCAAACTCGACATTCAGTTCTTGAGTATTGCCAATGCTTGTACTAAACCGACCGAGGAGCCCCGAAAGCGTCTGGAGCTGGTTTATCGCATTGTCATAGGCCGGCTGTGCCTGCGGGCACGAGGGCGTTGGCAATGTGGAATTTGCGAGTGCTTGCGCCTTGGCCAGAATGCCGTTGGCGGTCGCGATTTCCTGGTTGACTTGATTAACCCAGGGATTGGCCACCGGTGCGGCAAAGGTTGCGAACGCGGTGAGGATTTGCGCTGCGAACCCGCCAAGAGCGAGGCCCTCACTAAGGCCCGCGAGTGCGGAGGGCGGGTCGGCGACCGCCGTCGGAGTTAATGTTCCCAGGCTGACCGTCGCTCCGACGCTGACGTTGACGCCATTTTCGGTCAAGGGCGCATAGGCGGTTTGGCTAATGACGACCTTCAGGTTCGAACCCGCGGCCGTGTTGATGGTGAACGAGCCGTCGGCGCCCGTCGTGGCTCCGCCGAGCAAATGCCCCTGCGCATCGTCGACTTCGATGTTCGCATTGACCAGCGGGTTTCCCGAGGCGTCGAGCACCGTGCCTGTCAGGCTCGTGGAGCTGAGAGGGAGAGCGGCGTTGGCGGTTGCCGTGTCGGCATCTGCGACGACGATCGATGTCTGGACCGACGTAAGATAGCCATTCACCACGAAGGAAATATCGAAGGTGCCATCGGGCAACTGGGGAGCGATGTATGTTCCGTCCGCAGCCGTCATGGCTACCGCTAGGAATGTAGGGTCACTCGGCTCGGTAATGAAGATCTGCGCGTTCGCCAGCGGGTTATTGTTCGAATCGGTGACGGTGCCCGAGATTTCGCCGGTAGCTACCATGGTGGCGTTCACGTTGTCTACGACGCCTTCGGTCAACGTGGTACCGACAATCGTCGCCAGGTTGCCCAGGCCGGAAGCCAGAACCTGGTATTGACCCGGCGCAAGATCCGTGAAACTGACATCGCTATTTCCGGTGATGGTGGTAGACGACACCGGTTGCCAGGCTCCTTCTTGCAAATAGAAAAGCTCGACAATGTTCGAGTCGCTGCTGGTGCCCGAGCCGCTCACATTCACGTTGACGGTGTTGTCGCCAGCGGTCAGGTTCTGTGTCACTGCCTGGCCGGTGCCGACCACGATTCCGGTCACGCCCGCGAAAGTCATCCCGCCATCGGTGGCCTGCAAATCGAACGTTCCAGGCTGCACGAGCAGGAATCCAAACGACCCATCCGCGGCGCTCGACGTATCGGCAACATCTTGTCCATTCAGGTACAAAGACACCGTGCCGCCCGAGATCGGAGTTCCATCCGCGGCCAGCAGCACGCCGCTCAGTGTTTCGGGAAAGGCGGACGTCAAATTGGCTGTGTAAGTGGCGGTGGGACTGATAACGCTGATGGCCTGGTATGCGTTGGCCGAGGGAATCTCCAGCGAAACCGCGTAGTTGCCGGGCGCGAGGCCCGTAAATTCATAGGCTCCGGAACTATCCGTCTCAGTCTGAATCGTCGAGCCGTCGGGGAGGACGAGGGTTACGGGTACCTCGAGGGCGTCTCCCGTCAAAGTGTCCGTGGCTGTACCGGAGATCGTGGCGCCGGGATAGATATTGATCTCAACGCCGCTGACGTTCTGAGCGGCAACGACCGTTTCTTGCACGGTGTTTGAGACGCCGACGAATTGCTGTCCGGACTCGATCGTATACGGACCGGCGGCTAGTCCCGTAAACTCGAAGTTGCCCGAACCGTCGGCGAATACGGCGGCGACGAGCGTCGTTCCTTGATAGAGGTCAACCGTGGCTCCCGCGGCGGGCAAGATCGCGACCGTTGACGTGATCTGGCCGGAAATCGTCGCGCCGACGAAGGGCGTGATGGTTCCCAGGTTTTCGGTTTGCCCGGCTGATACCATGACGTTCGAAATCGTCTGCGTCACGTAGCCCGTGGCGTTGATCGTCACCGTGTAGGTGCCGGCGGGCAGCCCGTTGAGGCTGAACGCTCCGCCGAGTACTTGGACCGAATATTCCTGATTGGGATCAGTATTGCCGGTTACCTCGGCGAAGATACTGAAGCTTGGGTTCGCCGGCCCCGAATTAGACGGGGCAATTGAGCCGGCGATTGTTCCGCCTGGAAGCAGCGAGAAATTTTCGACCGCGCCGGCCGAGGTAACCGTGACGCCCGTCACCACGGCGCTGCCCGAATTGCTGGCGCTGACGTAAACGCTGTAGGTGTTATCCGGCAGGCCGGTGATCGTGTAGTTGCCGGCGTCGTCGGTCTGGGCCGTGTACGAGTTACCGCTGGGATCGATCGCCGTGACGGTAGCGCCGGCAATGGCCGTTGACGTGCCATTGGCCAGAACGCTGCCGCTGATGACGTCGCCGAGAGTGAGGGGTACGTCGACCCCGGTCACTTGCTCTCCTTGCGACACCGCCACCGCAGACATCGCGCCGACGATCGCGCCGGAAAGCTCAAAAGTATAGCTGCCTGCCGTCAGATCCGAGAAGGCAAACGATCCGTCATTGAAGGTTTGCGTGGCGAAGGTGTCGCCGGTGGTGGTGTTTTGGGCGATCAGGTTCTGACCAGAGATCGGCAACGTCAGGTCGCTCGTCTGGAGAGTGCCGCTAATCGACGTGCTCACTGCGGCCATGGCTTTCTGCACGGCAATGTCAAACACGAAGCCCGGGGTGTTTTGGAATCCAGTGCTGGTTGATACGAGCGCGGCATTCTTATCCAGGAGTTGCACCAGGCCGCCCCACGTTCCGCCAATCCACTGTTGCAATAAGGCCTCAGCCGCCGGCCATTCGGGGGATTGTTGATAAGACGGTCCGACCCAGGGGAGGACGGTGCTCCAAAGGACCGGGGCCGTACTGTCAGGCCCGATCACCTGGTACTGGAAGTCGTTGGCAGCATTCGCGACCGGCGAAGATTGAAAATAAATCGATTCATTCGATTGATAACCGGGGGGCAAATAGCCGGCCGGCCCGTTGTTGTTGATGGCTAAGAAAGCGGGCGTGTTGCCGTACTGCACGCCCGCGGCCGAGAAGCCCGTCAACGTGTTTGACGGGCTTTCGATATAGATCAGTGGAGCGCCGATATCGGCATCGCCAGTGTTCTCGTAGTTGAACGCGAATGAGCTGATGCGATTGACAAGCACCGTGCCAGGACCGGAGAAATAGGCGTTGAACTGGCCGCCGACACCGGCAGTGATCGTCAGGCCACTGGCCAGTTGCGTGGTCGTGCCGTCGGATTCCGTGGCCTGCACGGTATAGGAACCAGTGGGCACGCCCGCCAGATTGAAGGTGGCGTCGGCCGTGGTGGCGTCCTGCACGCTGGTCGAAGTGGCCTGGATGACGGCCCCGCCCGAGGCGATCAACTGGAACGTGGTGGCACGATCGAACAGCGAGCCATCGATCTCGATAGTGGCCGAGCCTGCATTGCCGACTGAATTGGGCACGGCCGATGTGACCGAGAACGGAATCTCCGTGGCGGTGAGAGTATAAGCCGCAGGGAACCTGGGCACGGTCTCGTCATACGCCATAACGTAGTAGGTGCCGGCCTGAGTGGTGGGAATCGTGATCGTCAGATCGGGCTCTGCCGGAGGCGTATATCGATAGTCGAATTGCGATCGGGTGGGCATCGTTCCATAGCTGACATACAACTCATTATCCGCAACACCGCCTTCGAGAAAGAATTGCAGCGTCTGCCCGGCAGCGACCGTTACCTGGTAATACGCGGACTGGCCGGCATTGATATCGAAGGTGGACGGTACACCGAGAGCGAGCGAATTCGCGCCGACTGCGATCGTCGCTGCCGAAGCGCTTTCGTTATCGGCGAGCGAAGTCTCCGGTAGCTGGTCGAGAATATTCGCGCGGACAATCACGTAATAATTGCCAGGAAGAACCCCAGGCAGACTGACCTGCGTGGAGTCCTGATAGCTGTGCCCTGGGGCAAGATCCTGCGATTGCTCGACCTCGGCCAAGAGCGGATCATTTAGGTTCCAGGTGGGCGTCGGCGACAGGTACAAGGCGTCAGTCCAAATGCCGTCGGCCGGGCTGCTGCCGTCGTTTTCTACGTTATAGTTGACCAGGATTGACTGACCGGCGGCTGCAGATTGGACGCTCGTCGTTACCGTGCCGGCGACCAGGTTTGTCGGAGGCGTCAAACCGATTTCGAGCGGCTGAGGATTTTCGGTGGCGCTATCGGCAGGATTCGACTCCTGGAGCTGGTCGTTGCTATTGGCTTGGACGAAGACATAATAGCTCCCCGACACGCCGGCCGGCACCTGGAACGTGACCGTCTCGGTATAGCTGGCGCCCGGAGCCAGGATGTCGTTGTTCGAGTCGGCGACCAGCGCCTCGGCGTCCGAGCCCAGAAACCGGTCTGAAGGATCGAGCACCTGATCGAGCGAGAGATAGACGGTGCTCCAGATATACGAATTATTATTGTTCAGGAACTCGTAAGCTGCCCCGCCGGTGTTGGTCACGGTCCAGCTTACGGTGAGCGGTTGACCGGCGTACGCAGCGGCTGGCAAGACGATATTCGAAACAGACAACTGCGGAAGGTCCAGCGCAGCGATCGCGGTTGTCGAGGAGGTAGCCGTTTCATTGTTGCTGAAATTGCTCTCGTAAAGGTTTTCCACACCCTGGTTGTTAGGATCGTTGGGGGGCGCGACGGGCCGATTCGTCGCGACGATGAAGTAATAGTTTCCTCCGGCGAGCGTCGCCGGCAGCGTCACGTTCAGCGAAGCCTGGTAACTGCCACCGGACGAAAGCTGGGTGTTATGCAGGAGCGTGCCCAGGTAAACGTCGTCGCCACCAGTACCCAGCGTGGTGTTGGTCGAAACCCAGACGTCGTCGTCCCAGTAACCGGCATTCGTGGGCCCGGCGCCGTCGTCGGCCACAGTCCAAGTGATATTGACGCTGGTGCCAGGCGTGGCCGTGGTGGGGGCTCCGACCTGCGTCACTTCCAGGTCGGCCGGGTTTTGCACCATCGAGATCGGCAGTGCTGTGGATACGTTGTTGGCCGTGGCGCCTGCTTCGTAGACCGGCGCGTTTTGGCCCGGCGCCACGAGGTTGGTCACGACAAACAGGTAGTAATTGCCGGTGACGCCAAAGGGGAGTGTTACGATTTGCGACTGTTGGTACGAACCGCCGACCGCCAACAGGCCGTTGTGCGTGAACGATTCCAGAAAGACAGCGCTCGAGTCAAATGTCGGGCTGGTGCTGCCGTAAACGGCGTCGTTCCAGGTGTTGATCGCGGTGTCGCCAGAGCCTTGATTGACGACCGTCCAGGTCACGAGCGCCGCGTTGCCGCCCGAGCCCATGGATGGCGCACTAGCGGCAGTGACCGCCAAATCAGCCGGTTGCGACGAGATTTGAATACTGCCGCTGGCCTCGAGATCATCCGCCCGGGTTTGTTGGAGAATGGCGTTGCCGCTATCAGTCTCGACAAGCAAGTAGTACGTGCCGCTGATTCCATCGGGCAGGGTGACGTTGACGCCCTCGCTATAACCGCTGCCGGCAGATAGGGCGGCGTCTATTGCTTTCGAACCGAGCGAAATCGCTGTGGCCGCATTGAAAGCAGGCGTCGGCGATAAATAGTAGGCGTCGCTCCAGGAGTTGACGGACACGCCCGCGGCTCCGACATTTGCCACCGTATAGCTGAACGTCAGCGCATGGCTTGCCAGGGCGGCCGACGGGACGTTTATCGAGGTGACGTCCAATTGGGGAAGCACGGCGGGATTGACGAACACCACCGAGCTGACCCCGATATTATTGGCGGTCAGTCCATTCTCGAATACTGCGCCGTCCGAGTTCGTGACGACGAAGAAATAGTAATCTCCGCTGATACCGGCGGGCGGGATCACAGTTGCCTGGCCGCCGTATTCAGAGCCGTTCGTCAGCTCATTCGTTTCGGCAAAGGTGCCTACACGCTGTAGCGCTGGCATCGAACGTCGAACTGGTCGACATGTAGACGGAGTCGGTCCAATCACTGACGTTGGGCGGTCCACTGCCTTGATTGGCGACTTCCCAGTCTAGCGTGATTGGTTGGCCGGCGATCGCCTGCCCCGGCGTTCGGACGTTGGTCACGGCCAGGTCGGCGGGAGGGTTCAGATCGACGGTAAAGCCGGTGCTCAGCGCCAGCTTGTCGGCGCGGCTGGCCTCGGGCATGGCGAAGGGATGGTGGTATCCGGTGCCGTCGGGAACGATATACACATACCATGTCCCCTGGGCATAGATGGGGAGCGTGACATTGACCGTCTGGGTGTAGCTGTCACCGACGCCAAGGTAACTTGGATTCTGAAAACCCACGATTACCGGCTGGTTGTTCAATATCTGGTCAGTGCCCGGCCCTGGGCCGCCCGGCAGCCCCTGGTATGAAGCGCCGAGTGTCGGATCCTGAGACAGGATCACCCAATCCGTCCAGACCGGCACACTGGTCGGAGCGGCTCCTTGGTTCAAAACCGTAAACGAAATGGGCACGCTCGTTCCCGATAGGACGCCGCTATCGGGCGGCGTGATCGAGGTCACGACCAGGTCGGGCAATGCAGCCTGGCTGACTTCGATCGGAGTCGGGCTGATCGTCGTGCCATTCTGATTGAGCGGGCCTTCCTGCACGCCGCCATCGGCATTGGCGATCACGACGACGTAATAAGCCCCAGCTGTCGAAGGGAGCAGGATGCTCTGCGTCCGTTGCAGGCTGGCGCCGGCGGCCAAGGAACCGGTGTAGGTGAAGGCGCCCACGAGTGTCGGCTCGGAACCGTTGCTTGACGTTGACAAATAGATCTTGTCGGTCCAGGGGCCGGTCGCCGCGGCGGTGCCGTCGTTTACGTCGGTCCAGGTAATATTGACGGTCTGGTCATTGAACCCCGTCGTTGGCGTCGAGATGTTCGTAACTTCCAACTCGGGGAGCGGCGGCAGGGCCAGCGAGGTCGAAGAGCTCGCGGCCAGATCGTTCGAATAGCTAGTCTCGACTTGCGATTCGTTCAAATTGGTCTTCACCAGAATGTAATAGGAGCCGACGGCCGTCGTGGCCCCGAGCGGGATCGTCACCTGCGTCGACTGCGTGTAACTGGCGCCAGCCGCCAAAGGTGAATTGTTCCCCACATCGACCGTCGTCAGTAGCGTGGCCGAATCGTCCAGGGTCGACTTCGTCGACAAGTAGACGGCGTCTGTCCAATCCGAACCGGCCGTGCCCGTGCCGCTATTCTGAACGGTCCAACTAACGTTGGCCGTCTGACCGGCGGTGATGTTGTTCGGGGCCGTGACCGATGTGACATGCAGATCGACGGTGGTGACGTTGAAAGGCACGGCGTAGACGTTGTTGTTATCGTTCGTTTCCGGCTGGGCTTCGCTGGAATCGGTCACGAATAATAAGTATCCCCCGCCACTGAAATTCGTTGGCACTTGAATGTTTTGGTTCTGCGTATAACTGGCATTGGCGGCCAGCGGCGGGGCGGGAGCCTCAAATGCCTGAATGAGTTGAGCGTGCGAGTCGAGCACATCGTCGGGCGAAATATAGATAGCGTCTTGCCAATTACCGGCGCCTCGACCGTGCCCTGGTTCAAGACGGTCCAAGAGACGCCAACCGTGCTGCCTACCGTCGCGGACGGCGGCGCGCTGGCGGTCGTAACGGTCAGGTCTGGAGCGGAAAGCGTCAGCGGCGTATCGCCCGAGTTGTCGTTGTAGCTCGATTCACTCAGGGTTCGATAAGTGTTGGCTACGACGACGATATAGGCCTGGCCCAGTGGGATGTTGCCGGACAGATTCACACTCTCGGTGTCGCTATAGTTTCCGGCTGCGGCCAGAGTCTGGTTTTCGTAGAAGGTGCCCAGATTCTGATAGGTTCCGGTGAGCGTAGGATTGCTGGAGAGGTAGATGGCATCGTCCCAGTATCCTGCTGCGGTGCCGGTGCCCGCGTTCGTAACGGTCCACGACACTTGAACGCTGCCGCCGTTGACGGCCGAGGTGGGCGTCACCTGCACCGAAGTCACTTGGAGATTGGGGGCGGTAACCGTGATCGCCAGGCCAGCCGATGTGTCGTCGGCCGTGTTCGTCTCGCTTTGCCCCTGATTGGCATCGGTGACGACGTACAGGTAATACGTGCCGGCGGCCAAATTCGAGGGAATGTAAACATTCGTCGATTGGTTGTAGCTGGCGTTGCCGGCCAAGGTCGGCGAACCATTGGGGGCAGACACGCCGCCGATTTGCGTAGCGGACGAGTCGAACGTGCTGTTCGCTGAGATATAGACGGAGTCATTCCAATTCCCGGCGGCGGCGTCCGAGCCGCTATTCTGAACCGACCATCCCACGCTGATCGCTCCGCCGATGGCAGCCGACGCCGGCGCGGTCAGCGAACCCGGCACGACTTGCAGATTGACATTCGGCGCCGTCAATGTAATCGGCACGGCAATGTAGTTGTTGTTTTCATTCGACTCCGCGACTTGATGCGAGGAATCGGCATAGAAGATCAGGTAGTAGTTGGTGCCGGGCGTGACATTAGGGATCGTTACCGACACGTTTTGCGTGTAGCTGGCGAGCGCGGCCAGGCTATTGACGTCGGCAAACGAGCCCAAGTACTGGGCCGAATTGCTGTAGGTGCTGCTCGTTGACAGGTAGACGCCGTCGAACCAACTGCTCGCCGTTCCGGCAGACGAACTCTGGTTTTCGACCGTGAACGATAGCGAAACCTTACCATTAAGCACCGCGCTGGCAGGAACGACGGGCGGATTGGCGCTGCCTGATCCTTCGACGATCAGGTCGGGCGCGAACAGCGTCACCTGCACGCCGGCCACGTCGAGAGCATTGCTCGACTCGCTTTGACCGCCGTTGGCGTTCGCCACGAAGTAGAGGTAGTAGGTGCCGGGCGACATTGTTTGGAATCGAAATGTACGACGAGTTCGCGTAGCTCGAACCAGCGGCCAAGGGCGCGTTCAGGCCCACGGGCGAGTCGCTCAATTCGGTGGCCGTCGCCAGGTTGAACGTGCTCTGCGCTGACCAATAGATGTCGTCCGTCCAGGTGCTGCTCGCGGTTTCCGTTCCGACGTTCTTCACCGACCAACTCATTTGCACGAACGAACCGGCCGAAAAATCGTTCGGATTCGACGCGCTGGGCGTCATCTGCAGCTCAACCTGCGGCGCCGTCAGCGTGATCTGCACCGGCGACGACAGATTGCCGGTCGTGTTCGTTTCCGGTTGGTGGTCATAGTCCGTAGGATCGTCGGCCAGGAAGTAGACGTAATATGTCCCTGCCGGCTCGTTGGGGACGACGACGTTGGACAAGTTTGTCGTATAGCTGCTCCCGGCCGCTAGCGGCGACTGGCTGTAGGCCTCGGTTAGCAGCGTCGCGCTATTATCGAAGATCGACGAACTCGACAGGTAGACGCTGTCCGTCCAAGTATCGGTCGCATTCACGGTACTGTCATTCGTCACGGTCCAGGACAGATTCATCGTGGCGCCGTTTCCAGCCTCGACAACGGCGGGTGTTGCCGAGACGCTGGAGATCGTTAGATGGGGCGCCGTGACCGTGACGGGCACGGCATCGACGCTGCCGTTAAATCCGTCGACGAACAGCAGGTATTCCGATCCCGTCGCGAAGCTCGGAATGCTCACGTTGGGGCTCTCGCTGTACGTCCCGCCGGCCGCGAGCGGCGTGCTTTGATAATTCACGTACGCGTAGGTCAAATAGGTCGACGTTCCGTAGCTGTAGGTCGGCGTGCTCGACAGATAGACGTAGTCGTACCAGTACCCGTAGGCCGGGTAAGAACTCGAATTGGTTCCGGTCCAGGATAGTTGCACGGTTTGACCCAACGCCACCGTAGACGGCGGGTTGTCGGCGGCGATCGACACGCTGGGCACGTTGAGCGTCACTTCCAGCGGCGTCGAGACATCGTCTTCGTAATCTGATTCTCCCTGGTACTGGCCATAGTTGGTCACGAAGTAAACGTAATAGGTTCCTGCCAGTTCATACCCAGGGAACCTGAAGCTGCCCGATTGTACGTAGCTCGATCCGGCCGCCAGAGGCCCCTGGCTTCCAAGGGTGGTAATCTCCGTGGCCGACGATTGGCTGAACGTGGAGCTTTGCGAGATGTAAATGGCGTCCGACCAATTGGCTGACGCCGTTTCGCTCCCTTGGTTGTTCACATGGAACGAGTAATTCACCGGCTGGTTGATGACCAGGGACGTCGACGCCACAGACGGCTGACTCACCGTCAGATTCACGGCCGGAGTGGTGAGCGCAAGAGGCGTCAAATCGAAGTTGTCTTCGTAGGCCGACTCCGGCTGCATGGCGTAGTAGCTGTACAGTCCGAGCAACTTGTCGACGTAGCCGACGTTGGCCACGACCAGGATGTAGTAGCTCCCGGCAGCCAGATTGGGGATCGACAGGTTCGAGGCACTCGAACTGTAACTTGCTCCGGCCGCCAAGGTCGACTTGCTCGACTCGGTTGTCAGCAAGGTCGCCGTGTTCAAGCTGAAGTCGGGCGTGGTCGACAGATAGACGGCGTCCGTCCAACCACTGACGGCGTTGACCGAGCTATCGTTCGTGACCTGCCAACCTACCGTCACCGTGGCGGCATTGCCCACCTCGGCCGTCCCAGGCTGGACCGTGACGTTCGAAACGGCCAGGTTCGGAGCCGTCAGGGTGATCGGCAGGGCCTCGACGTTGTTCGTCGGGTTCGAATCTGCAACGTGACCATACGTGAAGGTTGGGTCGTCGGCAACCACCAACAGGTAGCGGTCGCCAATCGTCATGGCAGGCACTGTAAACGTCTGATTTGCCGTGTACGTGCTGCCGGCCGCCAGCCCCGAATAGTTATAGCTGGTGCCCAGTTCGATCTGCGAGGCCGCCCCCAACACCGGCGAATCCGACAGGTAAACCGTGTCGTACCATGAGCCCGTCGCGTCCGCAGTCCCCAAGTTCTGCACAGTCCAGTGAACGTTGATGCTTCCGCCTTCCACCGATGAGCCCGTGAAGCTGGCTGCGGTCACGGCCAGATCGGGCGCCGTGATGCTGATGGGCACGGCATAGGAGCTACCTGTGTAGCTGTTCACCCCACCTTGGCCGTTGGCGACGAAGACTAGATAGTGGTTGCCCGGATTGATCGAGGCATTCGAAGATTGATAGTAAGAAGACAGATCGACGTTCTCGTTCACCGTATAGCTGTTGCCCCCGCTGAGCGGCGCCTGGGATGTCTCGTCGGTTATGTCGAGCAACGTCGAGTACGCATTGACGGTCGGCGAATTGGACAGGTACACGGCGTCTTGCCAATCGGCCGTGGCAATGTCGGTCCCTTCGTTCTCGACCGTATAACTGACCGCGACCGACGCGCCGGCCGCTGCCGAACCGGGCGCGCTCGCGGCCGACACGATCAGGTTGACATTCTCTGCGCCATCGATGACCAGCGGCACAGCCGCCAGGCTTGGAGAACCGGCGGCTTCGGCCTGACCGTCGCCGCTGTCAGCTTGAACCACCAGGTAATACGTTCCTGCCGCCAGGCCGGCCGGCAACGTCGCGGTTGCAGTCGCCGAGTAGCTGCCGCCGGGCGCAAGGGGAGCTGGGTTTCGCCGTAAGCCGAAGTACCGGGATAGAAATTCGTCAACTCCGTGGCCGCCGAAATGTTAGTTGCCGAAGTGGACAGGTAGACGACATCCTGCCATTGGACAGCGCTCGTCGTCGCCGTTCCCTCGTTGGTGACGCTCCACGACACAGAAATCGGGCTGCCGCTTTCGGCCGTCGAAGGAGCCGCGGTAATCGCCGTTGCCAGCGCCACCGCCGGCAGCGTTACTGTGATTGGCAACGCATCGACCGCACTGGGTTCGGATTCTCCTTGTGTTTCGCCTGAGTCGGGAACGATCAGCAGGTACTCCGGACCATTGAGCGTGCTTGGCACGCTCACGTTCACCGACTCGTTGTAGGTTTCGCCGGCCGCAATCGGCGTCGTCGGCGAAGCACTGGTCATCAGCATTGACGACGCGTTCAGCGTCGGGCTGTTCGAAAGGTAGACGTCGTCATTCCAAGTCGTGCTGGTCGCGGCGGTGCCCTGATTCGTGACCGTGTAGTTCAGCGCCACGCTGCTCCCCGCAACGACGGTTGCACTCGATACGTTCGCGCTGGTGACTTCCAGGTTCACGGCCGGCAGACTCAGCACAATCGACGACGAGGCTTCGCTAAGACTGGTGTCTGTCTCAGCCTGGCCGCCATCGGCGCTGGCTTCAACGACGAGGTAATACGTTCCCGCGGTCGGGACACTGGGGATCGCAACGTTGAGCGACTGCGTATAGCTGCTCTGACTGGGAAGCGGCCCTGCCAAGGGGGCCGCGGCCGAGGCCAGAGACCAGTACGTGCCGGGCGCCGCGAGGTTCAACGTCGGCTGTGTTGAGAGATACACGTTGTCGTGCCACGTGCCCATGGCGTCGGAACTGGAATCATTGGTCACGGTCCACGACACGCCCAATTCCGTGCCGCTGCCGGCAACTGCCGATGCGGGCGCGCTGTCGATGTTCACACTCAATGCCGGACCGCTGACGGTCAGAGGCACTTGGTAAACCTTGTCGGCCTCGTTGCTCTGTCCCTGGTCATTGTTCCGATCCGCAACGAAATAGAGATAGTACTGCCCTGCCGGCAAGTTATGCGTTATCGTCACCGTGGCGTTCGAGGTGTAACTGGCGCCCGCGGCCAGCGCGGAGGGCGCGTCAACGGTCGTCAACGGCGTTGCCGCCTGGGGGTCGAAAGTTGACGAGTTCGAAACAAACACCGCATCTTCCCAACTCGCATTGGCGGCCACGCTACCGCTGTTCGTGACGGTCCACGAAACATTGAACGGTTCGTCCAACACCGCTGAGGACGGCGCCGAGGCCGCGATTGCCAGGTCGGGCGCCGAAACGTTGATTGCCGCAGCGTTGCTTACCGTGGCACTTCCAGTCGTCAGGGGCTGGCTGCCGTTGCTATCGGCCACCACGACCAGGTAGTCGCTGCCCGTCATGGCGTACGGCAACGTGACCTGTTCATTCTGCGTATAGCTGGCGCTCGCAGCCAGTCCGCTGTTCACTGGCGCGGCGAAATTGCCGACCAGCGTTGACGATCCGTCCAGGGTCGGCGAATCCGACAAATACACCGCATCGGTCCAACCGGCCACCGTGCTCACCGCGCCGTTGTTTGTGACGGTCCACGAAACAGGCACGGTGTCGCCCAGATTGGCAGTCGTCGGCGCTGTGACCGACGTCACCGCGAGGCTGGGAGCCTGCAGCGAAATGGCCAGCGGGAATGCGTCATTGGCCGTATTGGTTTCAGCCTGCGCCGCATCGTTGTTGGCTACGAACAGCAAGTAGCCGTCACCCAATGCAGCGGCGGGAAGCGAAACCGATTCCGCCTGGGTGTAGCTTGCGCCGGCGGCCAGAGTCGACAGTGCCGGGGAAGTGGCAACGAGAACGGCCGTGGCTGAATTGAAGGTTGAACTTGGCGAGGCGTACACGGCATCCGTCCAGGCGGCGGAAGCGGGCCCGCCGCCTGCGTTGGTCACAGTCCAACTGAGCGGAACCTCGCTACCCAACGTCGCCGAAGCGGGCGCCGTGCCGCTGATTTGCAAGTCGACATTCGCCGGCGTGCTGACCGTGACCGGAACCACAGCCGTATCGTCTGGCGTACTGGTCACGGACTGCACACTGTTCGAGTTGGCCTCGATCAGCAGGTTTTCTGATCCCAGCAACGTCGTCGCAGGCACGATCAGCGTTTCGCTCTGCGTATAACTGGCGCCGGCGCCAGCGTGCTGGGGGCCGTGTAGGTGCCCAGCAATTGTGAGTTCGCGTCGACGGTGGTGCCGCTCGCCAGGTACAGGCCGTCGCTCCAAGCCGTGTTCGCGCTGTCCGATCCTTCGTTGGTCACGGTCCAGGAAACATTGACTGAATTTCCGTTGCCCGCGATCAGGCTGGCCGTTGTGACCGACGGATTGGAAACCTCCAAGTCAACGTTGGGCGCCGTGAGATCGATGGCCGCGGCGCCGACATTGTTTGCGGTATTCGATTCGTTGATCGTGTTTGTCGGATCGGTCACGACCAGCAAATACTGGTTGCCCTGGAGTGCCGTGTTGGGAATGGCGAGCGTGGTCGTCGAGGTGTAGCTGCTTCCCGCCAGCAGCGGGAAACTGTCGTCCCGAGAGACGCTGCCGACGAACACGGCGCTACTGTTGTACGTCGTCGTGTTGGACAGATAGAAGCTGTCGTTCCAATTTTGAGTGGGCGCCCACGTTCCTTGGTTTTCCACCGTCCAAGTAATGGACAGGTTGTCGGCATTGCCGACGACCGCCGTGGGGGATCCTAGAAGGACGTTCGTGACCGTCAGGTCCGGCTGGAAGGCGAGCATCAGCCGCTGCTCAAGCACTTCATACAGCGATAACGAACGCAAGTGAATTTGGCGACGACGGAAAGTCGATTTCTGTTGGTCCCGTCCAGACAATCGGCCGTGCTTACGGAACCAATTTTTCCATCCCATGGTGTGAGCCCCTCACTTTGTTCGTCCTGTCGATCTACGTGATTACACGTTCTCCCTCGATGGCGGCATCTTCGTTCCGTCTGCGAAGGTCGCGCGGTCATGACGAGGCAGCCGCGAACGCCGCGTTGCCCGAATCCATTGCTGTTCGGCATTAGCGAGATTCCACAGGTTGTAATGCTAACCAACGCGAAGTCGGGAGTCTACGATTCGTCGATTTTCGGATGATTTCGAGGGAAGACCGCAATTGTGGTCCACGGTGCTGGATACCTTCGAGGGACATGGATCAGATCACCGTTTGCCGATCGATGCGTCGCTCGTTGTCTGACTCGGCTTGCCGGACTAAAGTAGAGTCCATGTCGCCGTCCGGCACGATGTCATGGCGTCTGTCCACAGTTTTCCTTGGATCGAGTTCAACGTCATGCCCGATCGACGCCTGCGCCGGAGCGCCCTGTTCGTTGCCGCCCTGCTGAGTTTCCTGTGCTGGGCCGCCGGGTATGCAGCCGCCGAACCCACGGCGCATGGCAAGAAGCCCAAGGCGGCCAGCAAGATCCTCACGGCGGAACAGGCCATGGCCCAGTTTCGTCTGCCGCCAGGGTTGAAGGTCGAACTCGTGGCCGACGACTCCTTGCTGGCCAACCCCGTCGCCTTCTGTTTCGACCGCCGCGGCCGCATCTACCTGGCCGAGACTTTCCGCAAGAGCGCCGGAATCGAAGACAACCGCCGGCACATGAGTTGGCTCAATGACGATCTGGCCTCGCAAACGATCGAGGATCGTCGCCGGATGTTCGCCAGACATCTGGGTAAGGACGTCGATTCGTATGGCAAGGTCGCCGAACGTATTCGCCTCTTGGAAGATCGCGACGGCGACGGCAAGTTTGATCACTCGACCGTCTTTGCAGACGGCTTTCAAGACCTGCTCGACGGCACCGCCGCGGGCGTGCTCGAGCGGAATGGCCAGGTGTACGTCGCCTGCATTCCACATCTCTGGATGCTCCGCGATACGGACGCCGACGGCCGCGCCGACGAGCGCACGTCGTTGCACTCCGGCTACGGCGTGCGAGTTGCGTTCCACGGCCACGATCTGCACGGCCTTTGCTGGGGGCCCGACGGCCGGCTCTATTACAGCATCGGCGATCGCGGATTCCACATCGAAACCGAGGGCGCACCCTGGCGTATCCCGATCGAGGCGCCGTCTTTCGCTGCGAGCCCGACGGTTCGCGGCTCGAAGTCTTCGCCACCGGCCTGCGCAACCCGCAGGAACTGGCCTTCGACGATTACGGCAACCTGTTCACCGGCGACAACAACTCGGACAGCGGCGACAAGGCCCGCTGGGTACACGTCATCGAAGGTGGAGATAGCGGCTGGCGGATGAACTACCAGTACCTGGCGGATCGCGGGCCGTGGAACCGCGAGAAGCTCTGGCACCTCGCGCATGCCGAACAGCCGGCCTACATCGTTCCGCCCGTAGCTCACATTGCCGATGGCCCATCGGGCCTGACTTTCGACCCGGGCGTTGGTCTGCCGGCGAAGTATCGTCAACATTTCTTCCTCTGCGACTTCCGCGGTGGCAGCGTCAACAGCGGCGTCCGTTCGTTCGCCCTGCGCGCCAAGGGAGCGAGTTTCGAACTCGTCGATGCCGAACAGTTTGTCTGGTCGCTGCTGGCCACCGATTGCGAGTTCGCCGCCGACGGCTCGCTCTACGTCAGCGACTGGCTCGAAGGCTGGGATAACACCGGCCGCGGCCGCATCTATCGGATCTTCGATCCGACCGCGGCCAGTGATCCAAAAGTGCTCGACAGCAAGAAGCTTCTTGCTCAGGATTTCGCTGAGTTCAAGACGACCCAACTCGCAACCCTCTTGGCCCACGCCGACCGGCACGTCCGGTTGGAGGCCCAGTTCGCATTGGCCGTCGATGATCCGCAACGGCTGGCCATCCTGGTAACAATTGTTCAAAACGGTTTGCCCGCCGCACCGAACAATCTGTGTCGCGTGCATGCAATCTGGGGGCTTGGCCAGGTGGCGCGTCGCCGCGCGGCGGTGCTCGATCCGGTGTTGCCACTGCTGGCCGATGCCGATGCGGAAGTCCGTGCGCAAATGGCCAGGGTCGTCGGCGAAGCCAAACTCGCCTCCGCTGTTCCCCAACTCATCTCGCTGTTGAAGGACGACAGCCCGCGCGTGCGGATGATGGCGGCCTTGGCTCTGGCCAAATTCGGCGACCGGTCGAGCGTCGCTCCGCTCGTTGCGCTGGTCAGGGATAATGCCGATCGCGATCCGATGCTGCGTCATGCCGGCGTCATGGGCCTGGCTGCCTGCGGCGATTCGGCCGCTCTGCTGACCTATGCCGCGGATGCCGACCCTGCCGTGCGGCTCGCCATCCTGCTTGCCCTGCGCCGGCTCGCATCGCCCGAGGTGGCTCTGTTCTTGCGGGACGCCGATCCGCGGCTGGTCGACGAAGCGGCCCGCGCGATTCATGATCTGCCGATTCCGGCTGCCACGCCGCAACTTGCCGCGCTGGCTGAGCGGACGAACCTTTCGGAATCGACCTGGCGTCGCGTGCTGGCCGCGAATTTCAGCCTGGGCGGCGCGGCGCAAGCCGATGCCGTGGCTCGGGTCGGCACGCGTCACGGATTGCCTGAAGTCGTGCAGATCGAAGCGCTTGACATGCTCGGCCATTGGTCGCACCCCGGCCCGCGCGATCGCGTGCTCGGCTCCTGGCATCCTCTGCCGCGCACGACGAGCACATCGCCGTCGATGCCCTGCGCCCTGTGCTGGCTCAATTGCTGACGGCGTCGGACAAGATCCGCCCGCTGGGCATCCAACTGGCAGCCAAACTCGGTTTTCAGGAGCTTGGACCGGAACTGTTCGATCTGTCGCTCGACCCCGAGCGGCCGGCCAATGTGCGTGTCGAGGCCCTGTCTGCACTGGAGACCTTGCACGATCGGCGGCTGGGCGAAGCGGTCGATCGAGCCCTGGCCGGCAGCGAGCCCGCCCTGCGCACCGCAGCCGGAGAGATCCTCGCTCAGCGAGATCCCGATCGCGCTTTGGCATATTGCCAGCAGGTCTTGGCCCCGACGAATGATCGGTCGAACGGCTCGCAGATCGAACGGCAAGCAGCACTTGCCACGCTGGCCACGCTGCGGAAGCCGGAGGTCGATGCGATTTTCAGCGATTGGATGCAGCGGTTGACGGCAGGCCAGGTTCCGCCTGAGTTGCAACTCGACCTGCTGAATGCCGTACGTGAGCGCGAGGACGCTGGCTTGAAGCGACGATTGGCCGACTATGAAGCCGCTCGAAAGCCGGGAGACCCGTTGGCCGGTTATCGCGAGACGCTCGCCGGGGGCGACGCCGAGCGAGGCCGGAAGATCTTCCAGGAGCGGGCCGAAGTTTCCTGCATCCGATGCCATCGCGTGAGGGGAGTTGGCGGCGAGGTGGGGCCCGATCTTTCGAATATCGGCCAGGAGAAGCCACGCGAGTATCTGCTGTCGGCGATCGTCGAGCCCAACCAGTCGATTGCCAAGGGCTTCGAGTCGGTCTCGCTGTTGCTCGACGACGGCCGCACGATTTCTGGCGTTCTCCGGAGCGAAACGGCCGACGAATTGCGCGTGATCACGCCCGAAGGCAAGCTGCTGACGATTCCGGTCTCGCAGATCGATGAGCGCGCGGTCGGCAAGTCGTCGATGCCCGAAGACCTGGCGCGTAAGCTGGAGACGACCGAGCTGCGCGACCTGGTCGAGTTCCTCGCCAATCTGCGCGGCGCTGAAAAGTGATCTTCCAGTTCCCGGATTCGAGCTGGCTCCGATCAGGAAATGCAAAGCCCTCGCCCAGATCCAAAGCTGTGGCATTGGCTGATTTCGGGGAATAAGTTGACCCGCCTGCTGCCAGAGCGGATATTGAAGCCTTGATTGCCGCCAGTATGCTCCCGCCCGCCGTTCCGGCCCCATGAGATTAACCATGCATTCGCCGCTCCCACTGCCTTCCCGATTCGCGTCCGTCCGCTTGCTGCAACGCTTTGCGACGCTCATCGTCGTGGCAATTGGCTTCTTCCAGTTGGTTGGCCCCGCAGGGGCCGAGAACTCGCCGGCAACCACGCGTCGACCGAACATCATCTTCATCCTGGCGGATGACCTCGGCTACGCCGATCTCTCCTGCCAGGGAGCGAAGCACGTGCAAACGCCGCACCTCGACCGCTTGGCGGCGCAGGGATGCCGCTTCACGGATGCTCATTCGCCCGCGTCGACCTGCACGCCCACGCGGCGCGCGTTTCTGACCGGTGTCTACTCCTGGCGACAGAAGCCCGGTTCGAGCATCGCACCGGGAGACGCGCCTCTGTCGATCGCGCCGGGATCGTCGACAGTGGCTTCGCTGCTCAAATCGGCCGGCTACCGCACGGGCGTGGTTGGCAAATGGCACGTCGGCCTGGGCCCTGAAGGTGGCCCGGATTGGAATGCCGACATCAAGCCCGGCCCGCTCGAGATCGGCTTCGACGAGGCGTTCATCATGGCCGCCACGGGCGATCGCGTGCCGACCGTGTACGTGAAAAACCATCGCGTCGTCGGCCTCGATCCCAAGGATCCGATCGTCGTCGACTACAAGCAGAAAATCGGCGACGAACCGACCGGAAGCGAGAACCCGGACCTGCTCAAGCTCAAGCACACCCACGGGCACGACATGACGATCGTCAACGGCGTGGGCCGGATCGGCTGGATGACCGGCGGGAAGTCGGCCCGCTGGGTGGACGAAGACATGGCCGATACATTCACGAAGCATGCCGTTGAGTTCATCGAAACGAGTCGCGAAAAGCCGTTCTTCTTGTTCTTCGCCACGCACGACATCCACGTGCCCCGCATCCCTCATCCGCGATTTCGAGGGACGAGCTCCGTCGGCACTCGAGGCGACGCCATCGACGAACTTGACGACTCTGTCGGCACGGTGCTGGCCACCTTGGATCGGCTGGGGATCAGCGACAATACGTTGGTCATCTTTACCAGCGACAACGGCGGCGTCATGGACGACGGATACGAAGACGTCGGCAGCTTCGATTATTTGCCCAACGCACCACTGCGCGGCACCAAGGGAACGCTCTACGAAGGTGGCCATCGCGTGCCGCTGCTGGCTCGCTGGCCGGGGCACATTCCGGCCGGATCGACTTCGCCCGCTCTGCTGGCCCACGTTGATATGGCGGCGACGTTCGCGGCCTTGGTGGGTGAAAAGATTCCCGCGGACCAGTGCATCGATAGCCAGAACGTGCTGCCGGCGCTGGTCGGGCAATCGCAAGCCGGCCGAGCGGACTTCGTGGCGCACACGGGCGGCATCAAGGGCCCCTTCGCGCTGCGGGCCGGCGACTGGAAGTACATTTCGCCCGGCGGTGGTTTCAATGGCCGTCCCTACCCGGGGGCAGAGCTGCGGAAACCCGCCGTTGGGCCGCAACTCTTTGATCTCAGCAGCGACCTGGCCGAAGAGCACAATCTGGCCGATTCGCAACCCGAGAAGCTGGCAGAGATGCCGCGCGTTGCTGGAGAAAATCCGCGGGCGGCAACGAAGTGATAAGTGATGAGTTGAAATTGAGAGCACTTATCACTCAGCACTTATCACTTATCACTATTTCCGTCCCTCTGCCGGCGTGCGCGCAGGGAATCCTGCCTGTGCGCCGCCGACTTCGGAAGAGGCGCCGTTCGCGCTGCTGCCTGCAACTCCGGGATACGGAGGCTTTGGGTACTTGGGCGGCACGCCCGCAGGCGGCCGCAGAAAAATGATTCACCGCCTCCGCCCCTCGGCCGTCGCGCGGCGTTTCGTTGACGTGCTTCGCAAAAGACACGCTCCGCGTGCCTCCGCAACCTCAGTTGGAAGTCGAGCGAAGTCGGATCAAGGTGAATCGACGCCTACGGTCAAGAGCCTTTTGAGCTGCAGGGGGCCCTGGGTTACGTCCACTCTCACTCTTCGTCGGCGTCTGGCCGCGCGGTCGCGGGGCGGCAGTGCGCGGCAGGAAAAACGGGCGACCGTTTCTGCCGGGAATAACGCCCCACGCTTTGCGGAAAGATCCCTCGCGCTCGTAACCAGCGCGCGAGGCGTTTCCGACGAGTCAGGAAGAGCTATCAGCCAGGTCTGGGCTGTACCCATCGATCCGCACTCACGGCCACCCGCACTCTGGATTAGTGGTCGCGCGGACGAGTTGGCAATTGCCAGGCACAACACTTGGTTGCAACACGAAGCGCCTGTACCAAGTTTTCGGCTCGTCATGTTGTTCGCACCCGGAACGTCCACTCTGCCCTAGCTGCCTGCCTGGGAGTGTAGCCGATGAGTGGCTTACTTGTAAACATAATTATGGACATATTGTAGGGTGCGTCGCGACGCACCGCTTTCCGCAATGGGCGGTCGTGCTCGGGCAAGGGGAAGGGAAAACCACAGGGGCACAGAGACACAGAGGGAAAGGAGATTGGAACACGAAAGCACGAAAGGACGAGACCGCGAAATCGGAGCGACCCACACCGCGAAGCTACTTGCTGCCGGAAGCGGCAGGCTCGGGCGTCTTCGGGCGGGCCGGATCGTCCCATTGGATCTTGCAGTTGGGTAGGGCTTTTTGCAGGGCCGCGACCGAAGCGGGCGTGACTTTGGTTGATTTTACGTTTAACAGGGTGAGGTTCTTGCAGTCTTCTAGCGGCGACAGATCGGAAATGGGCGTGGAATAGAAAATCAGCTCAACCAGCGGCATGCCTTCCAGGCAAGACAAGTCGTCGACCGACGTCCACCGACAATTCAGTTTCGTGAGATTCATTCCGCTCAATGGCGAAATGTCCGACAGTTTGCCTTTGCCGGTCGTCCCGGAACCGCTACCAGGGCAGAACAGAACCTTCAGGCCGGCCAGCGCCCGCACGGGCGAAACGTCGCTCACTTTGTTCGTCAAAATCCCAAACTCCGTAACGACGCCATTCTCGATCTTCGGATTACCAAACCCATCGCCAGCCATTTTCCCGTCAAACCCCGGATTCAACTCCATCAGTTTCTTGCGGACGGCTTCGATCTGCTGCTCGGCCGGCAGGGCTTGCGTGGCGGTGATCCATTTCTGGAACTCGGGAGTTTCCCATGGCTTCGTAGGTTTGGTCGGTGAAGCACTCGGCTTGGCCGTCGTCGCTGCGGCGGTTTCGGGCTTCTACGGGGCGACCGGTGCGCACGACGCGAAAGCCGAGGTAGTTGATACCGTATAGACGCCGAGGATCAGCGATTTGACTTTCCCGGCTTTGACCTGCTGACCCTGGAACGTGGTCAGATTCTCGCTCTTGACGAGCTCCGCAACGAGCTCTTCGACAGTCTTGGGATCGGCTTTGGGAGGAATGAAGTTTTTGAGCTTGCCGGCGCAATGATGCCCGAGTCGTTGAGCTGCTTGACGACGGTTTCAAGATTGGGGGCCACGTGCCAATTTCCCAGTCAAAGAGGAAACGAGGCTTCGATTGTAGCACCCCCCCCAAATCGAACTAAAAGAGAATGGGAAATGCTAACTGATAAGTGATAAATGCTAAATGCACGGGCTTCCATTTATCACTTATCATTTAGCATTTATCATTTCCTTCACTGTCTCCGCATCCGCCTCCCTTGGAACATCAACCATGATTCGCGTCGGCATCGTAGGCATTGGCTTCATGGGCATGATCCATTACCTCGCGTACCAGAAGGTGCGCGGGGCGAAGGTCGCGGCAATCTGCTCCCGCGACCGCAAGAAGCTGGCCGGCGATTGGCGAGGCATCCAGGGCAACTTCGGCCCGCCAGGGACGATGATGGACTTGAAGGGGGTGAAGCCGTATGAAGACTGGCGGGAAATGCTCGAAGATCCAGAGATCGATGTGGTCGACATTTGCTTGCCGCCGGCCTTGCACGGCGAGGTGGCCATAGCGGCCGCCAAGGCCGGCAAGCATGCATTGGTCGAAAAGCCGATCGCGCTCGAACAGGCAACCGCCCGGCGAATGCTGCAAGCTGCCGAACGGGCCGGCACGTTGCTGCTGATCGGCCACGTGCTTCCCTTTGTTCCTGAGTACGCGTTTGCGGCGCAGATGGTTCGAAGCGGAAAATACGGACGCTTGCTGGGGGGGCATTTTAAGCGGATCATTTCCGATCCGAGCTGGCTGAAGGACTTTTTCGATCCCCGCGCGGTGGGCGGACCGGTGGTCGACCTGCACATTCACGACGCCCATTTCATCCGTATGCTGTGCGGCATGCCCCAGGCGGTGTTCAGCAGCGGACGAATGCGGGGCGATGTGGTCGAATTCTTTACCACGCAGTTTTTGTTCGAGGATGCGGAAGTTGAGCCTGTACGAGGTGCTAAGCCCCCTCACCCCCGGCCCAACTCGACTGCGCTCGCTGCAAGCCGCTCCCACAAGGGCAGATGGGAGTTGGCCCTGACGGCCACCGGCGGAGTCGTCAACCAGCAGGGGCGGTCGTTTACGCATGCCTTCGAGATCTATCTGGAGCAGGCCACGGTGATGTACGACTCGGCCGTGATCGACGGCCAGGCGGTCACGAACATGCCGCTTACGGTATTAGGGCCGAAAGGGAAGGTGACCCGGCCGAAGCTAAAGGCCCCGGACTCGTTCGTCGCCGAACTGAGCGAAGTGGTGCGGACAGTGAAGTCAGGGCAGAGTTCGCCGATCCTGGGGGGGATCTCGCCCTGGACGCGCTTGTCCTGTGTGAAAAGCAAACGCAATCCGTGCGCAGCCGGAAACTGGTTTCGCTGTAAAACGGACCCGTAGGCCGCGCCGCAGGGCCAGGCAAGTGCCGACATGGCAAAGTCGTTGCCGACGGCCTTTTCCGCAGTGGACTTAGCCCCCTCAGCACCGGCAGGTGCTGTCTGGGCGTCATGTCCGTACCGGGGGGAGTGGCAGCCTTGCAGGCTGTATCGAATGCGGTCGGCTGGGGCGGTGTACTCGGATCGCAAGTTTTTTGACCGGGCTTGATTCGTGGCCTATATTCAAATCGGCAGACGTGCTGGACCGGTGGTCCGACGGCGTCGGCCCGCCTTGAGCTTGCGAACCAGCGCGAGGGCGCCCCCAAGAGTGCGGCTTTCGCTCCGAGACTTCGAGGTTGTAGAACTTCGAGGGGCAATCGGATGGCCGCTCAACTGCGATTCACGGATGTTCAGGATGCCGCAGATCCGCACCACCTCAGGATGTCAATCCATGCGACGTTGGGTCACTCTCGGCCTGTCTGCGTTGTTCGCTTCGGTGTTGGGCTTGTTCGCCTTGCCGCTCGTGGCCAGCGCACAGCTCACGTTCGTCGAAAATCCGCCCCAATTGGCGACTCCGCTCTCGGAAGTCGACGAACTGATCTCACGCGGTCAGAAGCTGGAAATCGAGCGTCGTTGGGGTGAAGCCGCTGACCTTGTACGAAGAGGCGCTCCGGGCTCATCCGAAAGACGTCCAACTCGAACAGCGATTTGCGCTGTCGCGGATGCATTACGATCTGGGCCGGCGGTACAACGACAATTCGTTCCGCGACGCCGTGCGGACGCTGTCGCTGGGCGACGCCCTGGATTTGTATTCGGAAGTGCTCGCCAAGATCAATTCGCACTACGTGCAGGTTCCTGATTGGAACATGCTCTCCGATTACGGCACGCGAACCCTGGAAGCGGCCCTGGTCGATCCGGTGTTCGTGGAACGCAACCTGCCCAACATCGCGCCGGCTCAGATCGAACGATTTCGTCGCGAGCTGCGCCCGCAGTTGGCCATGCGGAACACCGATCGCCGCGTCGACAGCCGGCAGGAAGCTCGCGACGTCGCCGCCTTGGCCGCCGAACTCAGCCGCGACCAACTGGGCCTGAACGAATCGGCCGTCGCTCTGGAATATGTGGCCGGAGCCACCACGGCGCTCGACCCGTACTCGACCTACCTCACGGCCGGCCAGTTGAACGAGGTGTATTCGCAGATCGAAGGCAACTTCGTCGGCCTGGGTGTCGAGTTGAAGAGTGCTGACGGCTCGCTGTTGATCGTGAAGGTCATTGCCGGCAGCCCTGCCGAGCGAGCTGGCATTCGGGGGGGCGACCGGATCGTGGGCGTCGACGGCCGCTCGACCAGCGAAATGTCGACCGACCAGGCAGCCAACATGCTGCAAGGCAAAGAGGGGACGAGCGTGTCGGTGTCGGTCGTGTCGCAAGGCGACCGTCCCCGCACCGTGCAGGTTCGACGTGAGCAGGTGGAAGTACCCAGCGTGGACAGCGTCCGCATTGTCGATCGCACCTACGGCGTCGCCTATCTCAAGCTGACCTGCTTCCAGAAGACGACCTCGCGTGATCTCGACGCCGCTCTGTGGAAACTGCACGGCGAAGGCATGCGGACTCTGATCATGGATTTGCGTGGCAATCCGGGCGGCTTGCTCACCACGTCGGTCGATGTGGCCGACAAGTTCATCGAGAAGGGGACGATTGTTTCAACCCGCGGCCGCAGTCCGCAGGAAGACTACAACTACTACGGCCCATTCGGCCGGTACCTGGCGGGTGCCCTTGATCGTGCTGATCGACGGCGAAAGCGCCAGCGCCAGCGAAATCTTTGCCGGAGCGATTCGCGACCATGGCCGCGGCGTGATCATCGGCACGCGTAGCTACGGCAAGGGCTCGGTTCAGGGGATCTTCCCGCTGAACCTGGCCAGCTCGGGGCTGCGATTGACCACGGCCAAGTTCTATTCGCCCCGAGGCCTGCCTTATAGCCAGGTGGGGGTGCAGCCCGACTTGCTGGTGCAGCAAACTGCGAAGCCAAACGCAGACGGCACGGTGGTCGCGGGCAATGATGCGGTGATGGAAGCGGCGGTGCGTGAAGCCCGCCGTCAGACCGCCGCCGCACGGTAAGAGCTCCGCTAGCGACATGCAATTCGCCGTGCCACCCCCCCAAGACGTTGGGTCTTGCAGGGGCGGGTCTTGGAAGGGCACCCCGTCGTGGGTTAGGATCATGGGACTGACACCCATATATCCTTCCGTGGCGCCGGCTCCACGAGCCGATCGTCCTGATGGCGAAGGACTGACCCAGGTTCGAGGTCTTATCGCGGCTCGATGTTCAAACGTCTCGGCGATTTTGTTTCCCGTCATTGGCTGCTGGTGATCCTTGGGTGGATCGCTCTGGCTGTCGGAATTCATCGCCTGGCGCCCGATTGGGACAAAGTGGCCAACGACGGCGATCTGGCCTACCTGCCGGATCGCATGACCACTGTGCCGCGGCGAGCAGCTGCTGTCCAAGGCCTTTCCCGACGACAAGGCCAAGAGCCAGATCGTGCTGATGGCGGTCCGCAAGGACCAGCCGCTGAGCGAAGAGGACAAGAGCTTTCTGGTGCGGCTGGCAGGGAAGTTCGAGATTGGCAACCCGCAGGGGCTGCCGATCGTCGACATCTGGACGCCGGCCAGCGACATCATTGGCGCCAAGCTGCTTAGCCCCGACCGCCGCTGTGCATTGGCCCTGCTGACGCTCAGCACGGAGTTCCTGGCGGTCCAGAACCTCGACGTGTTGCAAGCCGTCAACGTGACCTTGGACGAGGCGCGCCACAGCCCTGACAAGCCGGCCGGGCTGGAACTGGCGGTTTCGGGCTCGGCCGCGATTGGCGGCGACGTGCTGACCTCGGCCAAGGAGAGCATCGAGCATACCGAGTTGATGACCGTGCTGATGGTGCTGGTCATTTTGGCGCGTGGTTTATCGGGCCCCGGTGCTGGTCATCATTCCGCTGGTAACGCTGGCGATTTCGGTGCTGGTGTCGACCGACGTCGTGGCCCTACTGACCCAGGTGGGGCAGTTGCCCGGCATGGAGTGGTTCGATTTCAAGGTCTTCAAAACGACGAAGATCTTCATCGTCACGATCCTGTTCGGGGCAGGCACTGACTTCTGCCTGTTTCTGATTTCGCGTTATCGCGAGGAGATCGACGCGAGGGTTCGCTCCGCCGCAGGCGTTGGCCCAGGCCTTGGGCCAGGTGGGCGAAGCCATTACGGCCAGCGCCATGACGACGATTTTCGGCCTGTCGATGATGTTCTTCGCCGACTTTGGCAAGTTTCGCAACAGCGGCCCGGCCATCGGCCTGTGTCTGCTCGTTGCGCTGGTGGCCTGCCTGACGTTGGCCCCGGCTCTGCTGCGGCTGTTCGGCCGGGGAGTGTTCTGGCCCTTTGGCGTCGGCCCGAGTCCGGCCGCCGATCCGCAGCTGATTGCGGCACGTTCTTCTCGCGTCAAAGTGTCACTTTCCGGACGCTTCTGGGAGTGGATCGCCGCGCGCATCATCGCCCGACCCGGGCTGATCTTGCTGGCCAGCGTGGCGCTGTTGAGCCCGCTGGCTTACGCCGGGTCGTCGATCCGCATTAGCTACGACCTGTTGTCCGACTTGGAGCAGGACCGCCCGTGCGTCGTGGGAACGCAGGATATTGCAGGCTCATTTCCCGGCCGGCGAGTTGGGGCCCGTAACCGTCGTGGCCTATCAACCCAACGGCGAGTTCGAGCAGGAGGCCGGCAAGCAACATATCTCGCGGTTGACCAAGGCCTTGTACGACGCGCCGGACGTGATGAGCGTGCGCAGCATTGCCGAGCCGCTGGGCGACAAGCCGGGCAAGTTCAACCCGTTCAGTCCGGCCGGTCGCCGCAAGCTGGCAGCATTGCGCAACCCGCGGACCAAGGCTACGTTCCTATCGCAGGTTCCCGAACTGGCCGGCAAAGTCACGCAGTTGCAGGTGGTGCTGGGGCACGACCCGTTCTCCGTCGAGGCTGCCGCGGCACTGGACAAGCTGGACAACCAATTGAAGGCCGAGTCGCAGGATCCGGAGAGCCCCTGGCATGGGGCCCAGTTCGAGTTCGTCGGCGTGACGGCCGGCACCCGCGATCTGAAAGCGGTGACGCGGAGCGATCAGCGACTGATCGAGCGGCTGGTGACGCTGGCCGTGCTGGGCATTCTGTTCGTCGTGCTGCGCAGGCCGCTGGTGTGCCTGTACCTGATTGCCTCGGTGCTGTTCAGCTATTACGTGACGATCGGCGCCACGCAACTGGTCTTCGAGGCTCTCGACCCAGGCTTCCAGGGGCTGGATTGGAAAGTGCCGATCTTCCTGTTCGTGATCCTGATCGCCGTGGGCGAGGACTACAACATCTTCCTGATGACCCGCGTAGTCGAAGAACAACGGCGCTGGGGGGCCATCGAGGGCCTGCGGCGGGCGGTGGTGAGCACCGGCGGGATCATTACCAGTTGTGGCGTGATCATGGCCGGCACGTTCGTCTCGATGATGACCGGCTCGCTAAGGGCCATGCTCGAATTGGGCTTTGCGCTGACGCTGGGCGTGCTGCTCGATACGCTCGTCGTCCGGCCGATCCTGGTGCCGGCCTTTTTGGCCCTGCTTTATCGCCGGACCGACCACCCGACAGTAGCGGCCGCCGACGACCCGGTGGCCGAGTTTGCGGGGAGTCCCGGCCCCAGCGTGGTCAAAATCCCGGACGGGAGAAACTATCGTCCGGTAGGCCGTTGACGAGCGGTCGCGCGACTGCTAGGTTCAGAAAACGCACCGTAAATTCGGCTTCTATCATCGCATCGCATCGCCGCCGGATTTACACAACGTCAGTAGGTTTGTTTAGTCAGCGGAACTGTCCATAAGCGTGGCATACTGCGCGCGTTGCATCGCGAGTGTTGCATTGTCTGCCGACGTGGCACCACTGAGCTAGTGGCACTGGGCTAGCGCTAGTGGCACAATGGGCTAGCGGCGCTAGTGGCACAATGGGCTAGCGGCGCGAGTGGCACAATGGGCTAGCGGCACATTGCGTACTAGCGGTGTACTGCGTTGGTTGTGCATTGCGCAAGCGTGCTCATGCGCCGAGCAATTGCCAGGCTTGTGACATTGATTCCCTGCGATCTGCAATATACGAGATGCGATCTGCTTAGGTTTTGCGCGCACCATTCGAGCGAGGCCATGGCATAAGGGTTGCCGTCTCGGCGCTCGGTTTTGTCGCACGCGTTTTTTTTAGGAGTAACACTTTGACTAGCGCCCGCCAAGATGCCATTGCTGCCGTGATCAATTACAAGGCCAACGGAAGTACTTGGGATTATAAGACCCCGACGGCCACCGAAGCGTTCGGAGCGAACGTCTTCAGCGACGATGTAATGAAGACCCGGCTGCCGAAAGAGGTCTACAAGGCCCTGCAGAAGACCATCAAGGCCTGGGGATCAGCTTGATCCGTCCATTGCCGACGCCGTAGCCCAAGGGATGAAGGAATGGGCTCTGGAAAAAGGCGCCACGCACTATGCTCACGTCTTTTACCCGCTGACCGGCATCACCGCCGAAAAGCACGACAGCTTCATGACGCCCGTTGCCGGTGGCAAGGCGATCTTCGAGTTTTCGGGCAAAGAGTTGGTGCAAGGCGAGCCCGACGCGTCGAGCTTCCCCTCGGGCGGCATCCGTTCGACCTTCGAAGCCCGCGGTTACACGGCCTGGGATCCGACCAGCCCGGCCTACCTGCTGGAAAACCCCAACGGCACCACGCTGGTGATTCCGACGGCGTTCTGCTCTTGGACCGGCGAAGCGCTGGACAAGAAGACGCCGCTGCTGCGTTCGATGCAGGCACTGAACAAGCAGGCGCATCGCGTGCTGAAGCTGTTTGGTCACGACACGAACTCCCCCGTGGCCGCATCGGCCGGCCCCGAGCAGGAGTACTTCCTGATCGACCGCAATTTCTATTTCGCTCGTCCCGACCTGGTGGCGACCGGCCGAACGCTGTTCGGCGCCAAGCCGCCCAAGGGCCAGGAGTTCGAAGATCATTATTTCGGAGCGATTCCCGAACGCGTGCTGGCCTTCATGCTCGAAGTCGAGCGCGAGTTGTTCAAGCTCGGGCGTGCCGGCCAAGACTCGCCATAACGAAGTGGCCCCGGGCCAATTCGAACTCGCTCCCGCTGTATGAGAATGCGAACCTTGGCGACCGACCACCAGCAGTTGATCATGATCACGATGCAGCGCGTCGCGCAGAAGTACGGCATGGCCTGCCTGCTGCACGAAAAGCCGTTTGCCGGCATCAACGGCTCGGGCAAGCACGTGAACTGGTCGATGGGCGGAGCCATGGGGAACTTGATGGACCCCGGCGCCAACCCGCACGAGAACATGCAATTCCTGGTGATCTGCGCGGCCGTGATTCGCGCCGTCCACCTGCACGCGGACATGCTGCGGATGGCCGTGGCCTTCAGCGGCAACGACCATCGCCTGGGCGCCAACGAAGCCCCGCCGGCGATCATTTCGATCTTCCTGGGCGACCAACTGGCCGACATTTTCGAGCAGATCGAAAAGGGCGGCGTGAAGAATGCCAAGGCCGGCACGACCATGACCATTGGCGTCGACACGCTGCCCAAGCTGCCGAAGCACGCCGGCGACCGCAACCGCACCAGCCCGTTTGCTTTTACCGGCAATCGGTTCGAGTTCCGCGCCGTCGGTTCGAGTCAGTCGATTTCCGGCCCGTTGGTGGTGCTCAACACGATTCTGGCCGAGAGCCTCGACCACATCGCCACTGAGCTCGAAACCGCCACGGGCGGCGACCTGTCCAAGCTGAATGCGGCCGTGCAGAAGATGCTGGCCAGGGTTTACAAGGACCACAAGGCCGTGGTCTTCAACGGCGACGGCTACTCGGAAGAATGGCACCGCGAAGCCGAAAAACGCGGCTTGCCGAACCTGCGCAACACGGTCGATGCCCTGCCCGTGCTGCTCAAGCCCGAGGTATCGGCGCTGTTCGAGAAGTACGGCGTGCTTTCGGAACGCGAGGTGCATAGCCGCTACGAGATTTACATGGAGCGGTATTGCAAGGACGTGAACACCGAGGCCCTGACGTGTCTGACGATGGCCAAGACGTTGATCCTGCCGGCTGCCAGCCGTTACCAGGCTGAATTGGCCAAGGACGCCGCAGCTTTGAAGGCCGTGGGCAAGCCCGCTCCGTCGACGCTCGATACGGTCAGCACCATGGTCACGCAGCTCGAAGAGCGTATCAGCAAGCTGGCCGCCGCCATGGATCACCATGGAGGCAAGGACGTGATGGCCGAAGCCAAGCACTTCCGCGATGCGGTGCTGCCGGCCATGCTGGCCATTCGCGAGGTTTCCGACCAGCTCGAGGAGACGATCGCCGACGACCTCTGGCCGTTGCCCCGTTACCGGGAAATGCTGTTCATCAAGTAAGTTACTCAAAGAATAAGTACAGAGCCTGTCCCCCCAGGCACCTGCTTCGAAGCCCCCGGCGACACTCGCCGGGGGCTTTTTTCATTCGCCGCCACGCGCTTGTAAGATTGCACTTCGCTCGGGGATCGTCACCGCGGTTCCGAGCGCACCGTCCGCCAGCCTGGGGATGACTCGAAACCACTCTTCAAAAATTTCACGCGGCGGGCGAATTGTATCCGGCCAGCGATGCGCTATGATGGCGGCTTCGGCATATCGCGGTCGGCCCCGAGGGCGTTTGATTGCCCAAAATAGCGCAATCCGATCTCGGCGCAGTCGCCACGACGGGCTGGAGTTGGCTTTCAACGCCCGCCACGCTGGCGCGGCCTTCCGTCGACCCAAGTGGGAGTTGAGATTTTGGCGGAGTTCAACCGGTCAACTGGGAAAGGGAATATCATGAAGCCTAAAGAGGTGTTGGCCTTCTGCCGCGAAAAGGACGTCAAAGCGGTCGACTTGCGGTTCATGGATTTTCCGGGCTTGTGGCAGCATTTCACCATTCCGGTGAACAAGCTCGACGAGGATGTTTTCGAAGACGGGTTGGGGTTCGACGGATCGAGCATCCGCGGCTGGCAGGCGATCAACGAGAGCGACATGCTCGTCGTGCCGCAGCCCGACACGGCCTTTCTCGATCCGTTCACCGATCTGGCCACGCTGGTGATGATTTGCAATATCCAGGATCCGATCACGCGCGAAGACTACAGCCGCGATCCGCGCAACGTGGCCCGCAAGGCGGTCAATTACCTCAAGAGCACGGGCATTGCCGACACGTGCTACATCGGCCCTGAAGCCGAGTTCTTCATCTTCGACGACGTGCGCTTCGACCAGAACGCGCACGAAGGCTACTACCACGTCGACAGCATCGAAGGCGAATGGAACCGGGGCCGCGAAGAGATGCCCAACCTGGGCTACAAATTGCGCTACAAGGAAGGCTACTTCCCGGTGCCGCCGTCGGACCAGTTGATGAATATTCGCAACGAGATGATGCAGACGCTGATCGATTGCGGACTCGACGTGGAAGCGCAGCACCACGAAGTGGCCACCGCCGGCCAGAGCGAGATCGACCTGCGGTTCTGCGACCTGGTGAAGATGGCCGACCAGATGATGATCTACAAGTACATCATCAAGAACGTGGCCAAACGCGCATAACAAGACCGTGACCTTCATGCCCAAGCCGTTGTTCGGCGACAACGGCTCCGGCATGCACACGCACATTTCACTGTGGAAGGGGGGCGACCCTCTGTTCGCCGGCAGCGGCTACGCGGGCCTGAGCGAGATGGCCTTGCACGCCATCGGCGGGCTGCTCAAGCACGCCCCTTCGATTCTGGCCTTCAGCAACCCGACGACCAACAGCTACAAGCGGCTGGTTCCCGGCTACGAAGCGCCGGTCAACCTGGCCTACTCGCAGCGCAATCGCTCGGCGAGCTGCCGGATTCCGATGTACAGTTCCAGCCCCAAGGCCAAGCGCGTGGAGTTCCGCTGCCCCGATCCGAGTTGCAATCCGTACCTGGCATTCTCGGCCATGCTAATGGCGGTGATCGACGGCATCCAGAACAAGATCCACCCCGGCGAGCCGCTCGACAAGGACATCTACGACCTGGCTCCGGAAGAACTAGCCGAAGTTCCCAAGACCCCCGGCTCGCTCGAAGAATCGCTCGAAGCCTTGCGCCGCAACCACGAGTTCCTGCTGCGGGGCGACGTGTTCACGGCCGACGTGATCGACACCTGGATCTGGTACAAGAAGGAAAAGGAAGTCGACGCCATGCGGTTGCGGCCGCACCCGTACGAGTTCTGCCTGTACTTTGATATGTAAGGGGCGGGGATAGTGGTGAGTGGTCAGTGGCAAGTGAGTGCGATTCACGTTATAGTGAGTCCCGGCTCACGGGCCATTTTTGTTCTGGAATCTTGTCGCCAACAACTGACCACTTACCACCGACCCCTAGCCACTAATCCCCAATGACCTCGCCTGACACCCTGGCCAAACTGGCCAAATACGACACGCCGACCATTTGCAACATTATCGAATTGTTCGATGTCCTGCCGCGTAATCGCGGTTACATGGACGGTCGCATCAAGAGCAACTTCCCGACCTTGCCGCCGATGGTTGGTTTCGCCAGCACTGCGTCGTTTCGTAGCGACGCTCCGCCCCGCGGCGGCGATGCCTACAACTCGATGGATCAGCAGGTAGCCGGTTTTGCCGAGTTGCCCGGTCCGGCCGTGGTCGTGTTTCAGGATCTCGATGAACCGGCCGTGGCAGCCACGTTTGGCGAGGTGATGTGCAGCGTATACAAGGGCTTCGGCTCGGTCGGGCTGATTACTTCGGGCGCCGGCCGCGACCTGGAGCAGGTGCGGGCACTCGACTATCCGGTCTTCACGGGCGGCACGATCTGTTCGCACGCCTATTGCCACATCCTGCACGTCGGCCAGCCCATCCGCGTGGGCGGATTGGTGGTTCATCAGGGCGACCTGCTGCACGGCGACGCCAACGGCGTGGCGAGCGTGCCGATCAAGATTGCGGCCGCGATTGCCGACATTGCCGCCGAGTTCGTGGCAGCCGAACTGATCGTGCTCGACTACGTCCGCGGTTCGGGAGCCAAGACGCCTGCTGGGCTCAAAGCCGTGCGTGAAGAGTTTTCGGCCGTAGTCAAGAAGCTGACCGCCCGAGCCCTGGCCAGCCGGTGATCGAGGGCACGCTGCCTCTCAGGGCCGCAGCGCGACGCGCTAGAGAGTGAATACTCGCCGTCGCGATCGTTCGAAAATGCGCTTCGGTCAGATTCAAGGAGCAGCCGGGCCAACGGCCTCGGGGGTCAAGGGACGATACACGACGGCGCCGCTATTGAACTCTTCGGCGCCCGTGTCGCGTTGACCACTCCTCGCGCGACCAAACACGTCGGTATCGATCGTCACGGAGCTTTCGACCGCGGCGTCGATGGCCGGGCTCGCGTCTGTCAGCAGCCAAATTCCGCAATCGGTCTCCGAGCGGCGAAGGCGCGGATCATCCCAGCGGAACCATGCCGCCCAGGGATCGGTCGGGGCAGCCTTGCCTGAGAACCCGAGATTGCCGGCGGCTCGCAATTCGCGCACGCGCCCCTCTTTCACCAGGGGTGAATTCGTCGATTTGGTGCGGACGACGAGGTTGTTGCTGAAGGTGCATTCCAGCGGCACGTGGGTGCGCCGCTTGTCTTCCCCTGCGGAGCCAATCAACAGCGACTCGCAATCGAGCCAGGTGTTCCAAGCAATCCACGCGCGGGTCGCGGGAACCGACGTGAGATCCTGGTATTTCTTGCCGATTTGATCGGTGCTGGGCGTGTCCATGGTGCCCGGGATCAAGGCCAGCGGTGCCTCGTGGCCGGTGCCGGTAAGGCCCTGGAAGTAGTTGTTGAATACGCGGTGTTCGAAGCCGTAGAGTTTCACGCCGCCGCAGCCGGGTGCGTTTTCGGGATTGAGCATGAAGTTGCCCGCCACCACGTTGCGATTGCCCAGGCGCAGGCAGACGGAGCCGCGGCAGTTCATGAACGTATTGTGGCGGACGATGTTGTCCGAGGACTTGAGCGAAATGATCTCCTGCTCGCCGCTGCAATGCTCCAACAGGTTGTGCTCGATGACGGTGAACGTGCTCCGACCACTTGCGCCCATATCGTTACTGCCAGTGCGGATGGTCTCGTGGCCGTTGCTGTCATCGGCATAGATCACGTCGCGGAAGTGGTTGTGATCGATGTGGTCGTACTGCGACGGTGTGAGCGTGGCATCATCGCCCCGCACGAAAACCGGACTGCCGCCATTCGCCTTCTTGCCAAAGAGATTATGGTCGATCCGGTTGTTCCCGCTGTGGTTGCCCGTCACATAGACCCAATGTTGCATCCATCGCGGCTTTGCCTGTTCGTTGAGTTGAAAGGCATTCCGAGCGATGCGGACGTGACGGCAGTTCTCCAGCAACACCGCCTGCTGATTGGCGTCGTTCTCAAAAACAAAGCCCTCCAGCGTGAGGTGCTCGCAATCCCGCAAAACAAATCCGGCTTTGCCGCTGAGCACCGCCTTCCCACGATGCTCCGCGAAAGACGATCGGCTTCTCCTCGGTGCCGTGTTTGCCCTCGATACGGATCGGGCCTGTCGTCCTGTAACTGCCGTCGGCCACATCGACCGTGACGCCGGGGGCCAACCGGGCTATCGCCTTGTCCAGCGCGTCCAGTGAATCAACGCTCTCGGCCAGGGCGTGCGGAGCGAGCAGCAGCGCCGGAAGGAGTAGCAAGAGTCGTTTCATGACGCGGACGATCATCACCGGGTCGTCCCGCTGAACACGAACGGCTTGCCACCGATGAGTTGGTCGGAGGTGATCGTCGGGCAGATATATTTCTCGACGTATTCGATGAACAACGCGGTGCCGCGGAAGTGATCCACATTCGGCCAGCGCGCGGGGTTGTACATGGTGTCGGTCATGTCGCGCATGAGCACGACGTGTTTGCCGTTCTTTGCCATCTGGCGCAGGCCAAACGGGCGGCCGGCGACGCACATGTTCAAATGCACGCCCATCAGGATGACGTTCTGGATGCCACGCGCCTCGAGAAGGTTCCAGATTTCGACGCCGGAGTCGCTGATGGCGTCCTGGTCCTCGGCGATGGGGAGCAGGTCGATTTGCCGCGTCCACGGTGCGCGTGGGTCAAGGCCCTTCGCCGAGAGCTGTTTCGCCCAGGCGGCGTGGTCGTCGGGATCGTCGTCCTCACCGCCGTCGGTCTGGTCGAGAGGGTATTTGACCTTCTGCTCGGCGGGGAGCTGTTTGCACCAGGCACCGATTTTGTCGGGCAATGAGGCGGCGGGCGGCGCCGTCTTCGCGCGCTCGCGGGCCGGATGGCCTTCGTACGTTTTCATGCAGTTGCTCGGCGCGTGAATGATGAACACGCCCTGCTCGCGCGCCTTCTCGATGACCTCGTTCATGTGCGGCGCCATCTCGACCTCGCGCTTGACCGCATTGTGGCAGTGATGCAGATCCCACATGTCGCACACGATGATGGCGGTTGCATTCGTGGGCCATGACTCGCGCACGAGCTTCGGCGTCTCCTCTTCGCTGCGGGTTTGCAGGGAAAGGTTGATGACGCGCTCGGCGCGGCTGGATTCTCGCCGGCCTGGAGCACGGTCCATGGAGCTAGCATCAGGGCGGTGAAAACCGCGAGGTCGCGTCTTGTAGTCCTGGTCATCGCAAATTCGCTTTCGCAGTTGATGGGCGATGCTGCGGCTGTTGGCATCCGGCCGATTTCCATAGGCCACTATCTTAGCCGCGTCGAACGCGGTGTCAAAAACGGTTTGTTTTGACGCGGCCTATCCGAACGCTCGGTGCTTCGTTGGATGGCCTGTCGGGGATAAACCGAGATCGCAATTTCGAATGTCCGGGATATCAAGTACCCGTTTGCGGCAGCGTGGCCTTGAAGCAATCGGGGAAGCTGGTGCTATGCCGCGAAAGGTCGCTTAAGATGGGAGACGCAATACGGCCCCTCGGTGCTTGAGGGCGAGTGCCTCCGATACCGCGCCGCGCTGCCGTGAGAATCGAATCGTGTTCATTGGAGTCTGGAAATGAAGCCAGCGAACTCCGTAGTCGTAGCCCTGTTCGTCCTTTGCAACTGGTGCATCGCTGCCGAGCCTGCCCCGTGGCTCAAGACGGAGTCCTTCGACCGGGATCCCGGCTGGGACAACAGTATGAATCGTGTCGAGGCGTCCGACCCGCCGATGGTGACCCAAGATTTCGGCTGGAGCCCTGGGCGGATCGGGGGCACGATACGCCGATCGATCACTCCAGCGTGGTACGGTATGCGGCTCGATCGGACGCTGTCTTTCAAAGACTCGTTCTCGGCCTCGGGCAAGATTTCTGTACCCACCAACCCAGGCGAAGGCACGGCATATCTCGGGTTCTTTAACCACGAGCGTCAAGGCTGGCGCCCGTGGTCGTGCATGGTCATGCGGTTGAAACTCGAAAAGGGCCGCATGCTTGTTTTCACCGACTATATGTCGAGCCTTTGGAATGCTGGAGCGGCCGAAATGGAGTTGCAGCTTCCGGCGGACGGATCGGAGCACCGTTGGCGGTTCACCTATGATCCCGATGCCACACGCGAGCCATGGAGCGATACTCGACTGCGCGATTATCTTACAACCGGCCGGCAAACCGTCGATCAAATACTCGCCAATGCCAACCTGAAGGAGCCGGAACTCACGCGCGAAGGATTGGTCGAGCGATTACAAGCCGCGCTACAAAAAGGGCTGGTGAGCTATCTTGCTCGCCACCGTACCGAGTATTGGCTGCGTAAACAGGATAAGGACGAACTCAAAGGCGAAGTTGTTGTGCAAATCGACGACGGTCCGGAATTCCGCAGTTACCTGACGGCGGACATGCGCGAGCAACCTGTCGCGATGGATCGTTTCGGCATCTTCAACATGCAACTCGCTGGTGCGGAGGCGAACTTTCACATTTCCGACCTGACCGTGAACGGGAAAGCGGTCGACTTGAGTCGAGACCCAGATTGGCAGGGGCATGGCAATCGGGTGCGATTTGCCGATCCCGATTTCGTTCGCCAGAACTTCGGCTACAGTTCGGAGACGAAGTTCGCCGGAGGCACGAAGGGTGAGATCGGAGGCCTGTTTTACAACGTCGAGCCTGTTAATCCGCTGCATGGCTATTACGCCGACGACGTGGGGCGGCTGACGCTCGACGATCGGATTCATTTCTCAGGCAAATTGAGCTTTCTGGAAGGCTCGACCGATGCCGGCATGTTTTTCGGATTCTTTCGCGCGGAGGACGAGAAGCGAATACTTCCTCCGGACCGGGCCAACAAGGGCGGCACGGGCTGGCCTCAGCCGAACGCGCTTGGGGTGGTCGTGGACGGGCCGGCGCGGATTGGCTGGTACTTTATGCCCGTCTGCACGGCGGTTACGCCCGAGCTATCGCGAGGCACTCCCGGCAGGGTTTTTCTTCCCACCCGCGCGCACCGCACCTTCACCTTCGATTACGATCCGGGGGCGAACAGCAACGTTGGACGCGTCACCGTTGGGCTCGATGGCGAACCACCGTTCACGCTTGATCTCACTGCCGAGCAGCGCAGGGCCGGCGCGACTTTCGACCGTTTTGGTTTGATGAGCTTTCGGCGCGGCGGAAAGTTCAGCATCCTCTACTTGGACGATCTCACCTATACGACGCGCAGTCCCGGCCAACGCAATCGCGCCCCGCCACGCGCAGACGATCACGACCGTGCCATACCCCAAATGACCCGCACTCGTTTAGTCACGCGCGCTGGCAGGTGGGCGTTGGGAGGCGTGGAACCAAACGGCTAGCAAACGGTTTTCTTTGCATCGCGCATTCGAATGCTCGGTGTTTTGCTGGATACTCCGGCGGGAATGCTCCGAGATCGCAATCTCGGGAATCAAGACGTTGAAACGCCTTCGAAAATGAGGCTTTCAGATACTGGCTGGCTGCGTCAGTGCTGCGGGCGCGTTTTGAGCCGCGCGACGAGCGCGCCGGCGCGACCCAGGCCCCGGAGAGCATGGCGACGATCGCCAGTGCCGGCAGCCACCACACGAGCCAGCCGCCGGGATCTGCCGCCGGGTTGGGCATTGCGGCAGCGACCGCGTCGCCGACCTTGTGCGTGGTGTCGGCCACGCCGTCGCCGACCTTGTAGGCGGTGATTCCCGCCACGGTCAGACCGCCCAGCGTCGCCAGCTCCTTCCAGCGGTGATGGGCCCACACAACAAAGTCGTCCGAGCCAGCGCTGAGCTTCCCCGTAAAGGCACTACGCCAGTCGGTCGGCGCCTTTTCGACCTCAGGCAGCCAGTGTCGCAAGTCGGCCAGGCTTTGCGGCGACAGCCGGTCGGCAGCCTCGGCCAGCGGCCGGCCATAGACGGAGAGCATTTCGCCACCCTTGACGGCCCCCTGGCGAACGAGCACCCGCACGCCGTCGTCGCCGAACTGACGAAAGGCATCGACGGCCAGGCCTGGACTCTGCTCGACAGCCAGCGTGCCGGCTTCGCCGAAACGGGAGATCAGCCGCACTGCATCGGGCGCCCGATCGCCCAGGCCGCGGACCGTTTTCAGCACGCCGGGCCCCCCCTTTTTCACAAGCTGTTCGACGGCGTTGCCGCCCGCGCGGGTTGAAAGCTTTTCCAATTCAACCGCCAGTTCCTTGCTGCTCTTGCCGGCAACGTCGTCCGAGAACTTCGCTCCTTGCTTGATCATCCATTCGGCAAGTTCCGTGGTGGCGCCGGCCTGAGCCGCGGTGGCAGCGGCCAGCATCAATCCAATCACGAAAACTCGGAAGGTAATTCTCAGCATCGCCGGCCTCGCAGGTTCAGTCAGCAATCGTGGTTGTGAGTTTTAGTTTCGGTTGCAGGAACACTAATCGGCGCTAATCGACACTAATTGGAATTAGCGGAGATTGGCGTTCCTCTCCGTTTGTCACCCAGAGCCTTGGAGCTACTGAATGACGAATTGGTCTACCAGTTTGCGCCGCTCGCGGCGCAGCTCTTTCGCAGATTCCATCATGTAGCGACGCAGTTGGGCGTCGATTTCCGTCCGCACGCCGCTCAGTTGCTCATGCATTTGCGCTTCGGCCTTGGCTTCCATCCAGTAGCTGGCGGCCATGTCGACGACCAGCGTCACGCCGATCTCAGCGGCAGCCAGCCCCCAGCCCGGCAATGCGCCGACGCCGGTGGCCGTCCCTGCGCCGGCCGTGGCGCCGGCCGCTCCGGCCCCGGCAGCCACGATTCCCATGCGGGCGCCGATCGCCACCATGGCCCGTTCGACAACCAGGGTTTGCAAGGCCAGGACGGCAATTTCCTTGCCGGCCATGGCGCCGCCGAATTGCGCCGCCGAATCGTGGGCCAGGGTTTCGAAGGCCGTGCGGTCGGCGGCCTGGTGGGCTTGCTTCAGGAGCGAGTCCAAGGCCTGTTTGTCGACATCCACGCCGGCGCCATGCAGCACCGTGTAGGCCTTCTCGCGCAGCTCGGCATCTTGCTGCTGCTGCAGGGCATGGAACCGTTCGATCGAGCCGCGCACGCCGGCCTGGAACTGATCGGGAAAGCCCAGATGTTCAGCCAGCGATGCCTTGACCTGCGTTTGCACGCGGTTGGAATTGCCGCGCAGTCCGGTCTTATCGGCCAGCCATTTGTAGGCAAACCGCGGCGTGTCGTAGAACAGGCCGGAATAGTCGGCCAGAAAATCGCCGATGTGCGGGATCGCCACCTGGTCGAAGTACTCGTCGACCGGTCGCAGGGATTGAGTGATTTGCCCGGCGAGGTGTAGATCTTCTGCGTCGAGCGCCTTGGCCCAAGCAGCTCGGGCATCGTAAACCCGCACGATGCGGTCCGTCTCGCGCCGGGCGAACCAGGCATACGGCACGATCGCCAGGCCAATGATCAGCAGGCCGACGAGCGTCGTGCGGAACAGGGAGCGCGCAGGGGTAGGTTTTGTCGTATTCATGGCACCGTGGCTTTCCGACTGTATAGGTATTATACAGCTGTTCAGACACGGGCCATTATTTCGAGGCGAAATCGGCCGCATTCACGCTCGGCAAATGCGTTACACCCATCAGGAAGCGATCAATCGACCTGGCAGCCTCACGCCCTTCGTGGATTGCCCAGACTACGAGCGACTGCCCGCGGCGCAAGTCACCGGCCGCAAACACCCCCTCGACGCTCGACATGTAATTGGCGTCACACTTTACGTTGCTGCGTTGGTCGAGTTCGAGGCCCAGTTCCTGGATGGCTCCGCGTTTCTCCGGGCCGAGAAAGCCCATCGCCAAAAGCACCAACTGGCAGGGCCAGACTTTTTCGGTTCCTTCGACCTCGCGGAACGTCTGCCGCCCGTTGGCGTCGTGGTACCACTCGATCATCACGGTGACCAGGCTTTCCACATTGCCCTTGGCATCGCGCGGAACTCCTTGGTCAGAACGCTCCAGTGACGATCGCAGCCCTCTTCGTGCGACGAGCTGGTGCGGAGCATCATCGTCCAGTAGGGCCAAGGCGATTGGTCCGGGCGATCGCCGCGGCGGGGGAAATGCCCCTAGATCGGGCGGCTTGGCCAGCAACTCGAATTGCGTCACGCTGCGGGCGCCTTGCCGGTTCGACGTGCCGGTGCAGTCGCTGCCGGTGTCGCCGCCGCCGATGATGATCACATCCTTGCCGGTGGCCGTGATGGCAACGTCGGCCGGAATCGTGTCTCCCTGGTTGCGCTGGTTCTGCTGCGGCAGGAATTCCATGGCGAAATGAACGCCCGGCAGATTGCGGCCGGGGATCGGCAGGTCGCGCGGTTGCGTTGCACCGCCGGTCAGCAGGATGGCATCGTATTCGTCGCGCAACTGCTGACACGGGGACGTTTCCGCCGACGTTCGCATTGCAGCGGATCTCGACGCCTTCGGCTTCCATCTGCTTGATGCGCCGCCAGACGCGATGCTTTTCCAGCTTGAAGTCCGGAATGCCGTACATCAGCAGGCCGCCCGGGCGATCGGAACGCTCGAAGAGCGTGACGCGATGTCCGGCGCGATTGAGTTGCTGAGCGGCAGCCATGCCCGCAGGCCCGCTGCCGACGACCGCTACGCTCTTGCCGGTGCGCACTTGTGGCGGCTCGGCGACGATCCAACCCTCGGCGAAGCCGCGGTCGGCGATCGTCATTTCGATTTCTTTGATCGCGACCGGATCTTCATTGATCCCCAGCACGCAAGCCGCTTCGCACGGAGCCGGGCAAACGCGCCCGGTGAACTCCGGAAAGTTATTCGTGGCGTGCAGCCGATCGAGCGCGCTCTTCCACTGACCGCGAAAGACCAGGTCGTTCCAGTCCGGAATGATGTTCCCCAGCGGGCAGCCCGTGTGGCAGAACGGCACTCCGCAGTCCATGCACCGCGCGCCCTGCTTGCGCAGTTCGGCCTCGGGCAGAACCTTCAGGAACTCGTTGTAATGCTTCAGACGTTCCGCAACCGGCTCATTGTCGTGATGCGCTCGGCCGAATTTGAGAAACCCTCGCACATCACCCATGTCCCACCCCTTGCAGCACTCCCGGTTGTTGTAACTTCATCTTCTCGGCTTTCATTTCGGCCATCGCACGCTTGTAGTCGGTAGGCATGATTTTGACGAACTTCGACAGCAGCCGGTCCCAATTGTCGAGGACGTATTGGCCGCGAGTGCTGCCGGTGTAGCGAACGTGGTCGCTCACCAGCTTGAACAGCCGCTGCTGATCGTCGGGATTGCTCATGTCCTCGAACTCGACCATTTCCGTGTTCACCAGCTTCTTGAAGCCGCCGTGCTCGTCGAGCACGTAGGCGATGCCGCCGCTCATGCCGGCCGCGAAATTGCGTCCGGTCTCGCCGAGCACCACGGCCACGCCGCCGGTCATGTATTCGCAGCCGTGGTCGCCGACCCCTTCGACGACGGCCGACGCGCCGCTATTGCGAACGCAGAACCGCTCGCCCGCGATGCCGCGCAGGTAAACCTCGCCGCTGGTCGCGCCGTACAGCACAACGTTGCCGGCGATGATGTTGTCTTCGGCCGGGAAGGTGCTGTCGCGATCGGGGATAGACGATGACCTTGCCGCCCGACAGGCCCTTGCCGCAGTAGTCGTTCACGTCTCCTTCGACGCGGACCGTCACGCCCGGCACGCCGAAGGCCATGATGCTCTGGCCCGCCGTGCCGCGGAAGTTAAGTTCGATGGTGTCCTCGGGCAAGCCGGCCGCGCCGTGCCGGCGGGTGATCTCGCTGCACAGAATCGTGCCCACGGTGCGGTTCGTGTTCTGAATCCGCAGGCCCAGGCTCACGGGCTTGCCGTGCTCGATCGCCGGCTTGCAAAGCTCCAGCAACAATCGCACGTCGAGCGATTGATCGATGCCGTGGTCCTGCGTCTCGGCACAGTAGGTCTTGACGCCCGGCTTGTCCTTGGGCTTGAACAGGATCTTCGCGAAGTCGAGCCCCTGGGCCTTCCAATGGTCGATGGCATGCCGCGTTTCCAACAGGTCGACGCGGCCGACCATCTCGTTGACCGTGCGGAAGCCGAGCGAGGCCATGATCTCTCGCAGCCCTTCGGCCACGAGGAAGAAGTAGTTGACCGCATACTCGGGCTTGCCGGCGAACTTCTTGCGAAGTTCCGGATCTTGCGTGGCGATGCCGACCGGGCAGGTATTCAGATGGCACTTGCGCATCATGATGCAGCCGATCGTTACCAGGGCGCCGGTGGCGATACCCCATTCTTCGGCGCCCAACAGCGTGGCAATTGCGATGTCGCGCGGCGTGCGGAGCATGCCGTCGGTCTGGACGATGATCCGGCTGCGGAGGTTGTTCTTCACCAGCACCTGGTGCGTTTCGGCCAGACCGAGTTCCCAAGGAATGCCGGCGTGCTTGATCGACGTCAGCGGACTGGCGCCGGTGCCTCCTTCGTAGCCGCTGATCAGCACCACGTCGGATTTCCCCTTGGCGACGCCGGCGGCGACCGTGCCCACGCCGACTTCGGCCACCAGCTTTACGCTGATCCGCGCCTGGCGGTTGGAGTTCTTCAGATCGTGGATTAATTGGGCCAGATCTTCGATCGAATAGATGTCGTGGTGCGGCGGCGGCGAAATCAGCCCCACGCCGGCCGTGCTATGGCGGATGCGGGCAATTTCTTGATCGACCTTGTGGCCCGGTAGCTGGCCCCCTTCGCCGGGCTTCGCGCCCTGGGCCATCTTGATTTGCAGTTCCTGGGCGTTGGTCAGGTATTCGCTGGTCACGCCAAAGCGGCCGCTGGCCACTTGCTTGATGGCGCTCGAGCGGCGGTCGCCATTGGCGTCGGGAACGTAGCGGGCAGGATCTTCGCCCCCTTCCCCCGTGTTGCTCTTGCCGCCCATGCGGTTCATGGCGATGGCCAGCGTCTCGTGGGCTTCCTTTGAGATCGAGCCGTACGACATGGCGCCGGTGGCAAACCGCTTGACGATGCTGGCTGCCGACTCGACCTCTTCGAGCGGAACCTTGTGCTGCCCGGGTTTGAATTCCAGCAGTCCGCGCAGGGTCAGCAGCTTGCCGTTCCTGCTTGTCGATCAGTTCGCAGAACTTCTGGAACTCGGCGCGGCTGTTGATTTGCGTGGCGAGTTGCAACTTGGCGATGACCTCGGGATTGAGGACGTGGGCCTCGCCCTTGCGGCGCCATTGATACTGCCCGCCGACGTCCAGATCGAGGTTACGCGGCACGTCGTTGCGCGGGTAGGCATGCTCGTGCAGACGGAGCGATTCTTCGGCGATCGTCTCGATGCCGATCCCTTCGATCCGCGTGGCGGTCCAGGTGAAATACTCGGCGACGAAATTCGAGTTGAGCCCGACGGCCTCGAAGATCTGGGCCCCACGATAGCTCTGCTGCGTGGAAATGCCCATCTTGGACATGCACTTGAGCAGGCCCTTGCCGATGGCCTTGATGAAGTTCTTCTCCAGCTTCTCAATCGTGTAGCTTTCGGGGAAGAAGTTCTGCGCGTGCATGTCTCGCAGCACGGCAAAGGCCAGGTAGGGATTAATTGCGCCGGCGCCGTAGCCGGTGAGCAGGGCGAAGTGCTGTACTTCGCGAGGTTCGCCGGACTCGATGATCAAACCGCAATGCGTGCGAGTCTCTTCGCGAATCAGATGGTGATGGACGCCGCTGGTGGCCAGCAGCGCGGGAATCGGCACCCACTGCGCGTTGACGCCGCGGTCGGAGAGAATCAAGCAGCGTGACGCCATCGGCAATGGCGGCCGAGGCTTCAGCCCGCAACTCGTCCATTCGCTGCTTGAGCCCGGTGGGGCCATCGCTGCGGCGGAACAGGGTCGACAACGTGCGGCTCTTGAAGCCGGGCTGGTCGAGGGCCTTGATTCGCTCCAGGTCGGCATTCGTCAGAATCGGCTGGTCCAGACGCAGCAGCCGACACTGTTCGGGCTCTTCGACCAGCAGGTTGCCTTCCGAGCCGATGGTCGTGATGATCGAGGTGACGATCTCCTCGCGAATCGCATCCAAGGGCGGGTTGGTGACCTGGGCGAAAAGCTGCTTGAAATAGTTGTACAGCAACTGCGGGTTGTCCGAGAGCACGGCCAGCGGCGTGTCGTTGCCCATCGAACCGAGCGCTTCGTAGCCGTCGGCCGCCATGGGAGCCATCAGCACGCGCAGGTCTTCCAACGTGTAGCCAAAGGCCCGTTCGAGTTGCAGCAACGGCTGATCCAAGTGGCCGTTGATGGCGCCGGGATCAGGCAGGTCGCGCAGCAGAACCTGATTTTCGTTGAGCCACTGGCGGTATGGATGCCGCTCGGCCAGCGATTCCTTGATTTCTTCGTCGGCGATGATCCGTCCTTCGGACGTATCGACGAGGAACATGCGTCCGGGACGCAAGCGGCCCTTCGATTTGACTTCCGAGGGCGGAATGTTGAGCACGCCGGCTTCCGAGGCCATGATCACCAGCCCGCCGTGGGTTTCCCAATAGCGGCTCGGGCGCAAGCCGTTGCGGTCGAGCAGGGCGCCGATGCACGTGCCGTCGGTAAAGGCGACCGATGCCGGGCCGTCCCAGGGCTCCATCAAGCAGGCCTGGTATTCGTAATAGGCCTTCTTCTCGTCCGACATGCTCTCGTGCCCGGCCCAAGGCTCGGGAATGAGCATCGACATGGCCCGGGGCAACGAGCGGCCAGTCAAAACCAGCAACTCCAGCACATTGTCGAAGGTGGCCGAATCGCTCGCTCCGGGCGTGCAGATCTGATCGAGCTTCTTCAGGTCCGGTCCGTAGATCTCGCTGGCCAGCATGCTCTGGCGAGCGTGCATCCAGTTGGAGTTGCCGCGGACCGTATTGATTTCGCCGTTGTGTGCCAGGTAGCGGAACGGATGGGCCAGTTCCCAGGTCGGGAAGGTGTTGGTGCTGTATCGCTGATGGACCAGGGCCAGTGCCGACGTGAAACGCGTGTCCGCCAGATCCAGGTAGAACATCTCGACCTGGTTGGCCAGCATCAGCCCCTTGTAGATCATCACCCGCGTCGACAGGCTCGGCACGTAGCAGTATTTCTTCTGCTTCAGCGAGCTGCGTCGAACGTCGGCCTCGAGCCGCTTGCGAATGACGTACAGCTTCCATTCGAGCATGTCGGCCGGCCGTTTCTGCGGCCACGACCGATGAAGATCTGGCGGAAGACGGGCTCGACGTCGCGGGCCGTCTCGACCGATATGCGAATTGTCGACCGGCACGTCGCGCCAGCCGAGCAGTTGCTGACCTTCTTCGGCGATCAGTTCTTCGAACCGCTGCTCGCACCACTGGCGCTCGCCGGCATCCTGGGGAAGAAAGACCATGCCCGCTCCGTAGTCGCCCGGCGCGGGAAGAGCGAAGCCCAGTTCGCGGCACTTGACGGCGAAGAACTCGTGCGGCATTTGCGTCAGAATACCGGCGCCGTCGCCGGTCAGCGGATCGCAGCCGCAAGCGCCGCGGTGCGTCAGATTGACGAGGATCTGCAAGCCCGAGCGGACAATGTCATGGCTGCTTTCGACCATGCAGGTCGACGACAAAACCGACACCGCAGGCGTCGTGCTCGTTGAGCGGATCGTAGAGTCCGTCCGGTTCCGCCGAAGAAACGGACAGCTCAGGGGCCGAAGCAATCTGGGGATGAGATTCGCGCATTGGTTTCACCGTAAGCTCGAGTCCTGGGGCAATTCGCCGACCAATGCCAACGACTTGCCGATTCCGCTTCCTTTGGCCAGCGCACCATGCGGCCTGGCGGCGTCGCCTGCGTCTTTGCGTGTGCCGTCACCGTTGGCCTTGTGGCCCTCACCGTTGACGGGCAGCCCTTCGGCGCGATTGGCAGCTTCCGGAACGAATTTTCTTTCCTTCCCGCTGCAGTAGTTCGACGAACCGCTGCGACGTGCTGCTCATTTCCTTGCCACGGCGATGGATGATACCCAGCGGCCGAATCAGCTCGTTGGTTTCCAGCGGCACCGTGACCAGAGACCCGACCTGCACTTCGCGCAGGACGGTCGGCTCGGGCAGCAAGCCGATGCCGGCGTCGATTTCGATGGCCCGCTTGATGGTCTCGATGTTGTCGAACTCCATCACCACGCGGACTTCCGCCCCGTGGACGGCGAGCATGCGATCGATTTCGCCGCGGATCGTCAACTCATGATCGAAGCCGACCATCTTCTGGCCGTCGAGTTCGCTCAGTCGAATGCTGCGATGCGCGAGGCTAATTCATGGGTGGGAGCACACACCAGCACCATCGGCTCTTCGCGCCATTCGATGGCCTGGATGGTGCGCGACGACTTGGGATAGCTGACCAGACCGATATCGGAAACCCCGTCCTCGACGCTCTGATAGACCCGATCCGGATGGAGATATTCCAGCCGCACGTTGGCCTTGGGGTACTGGGTCAGGAACTCCTGCAAATAGCGGTTCATGTGATGCAGGCCGACCGAGTAAATCGAGGCCACGCGGACGCGGCCCACGACTTCCTGGTGCAGAGTCCGCACCTTGTCTTCCAGGACGAAATAGCGCTCGACGATGGACCGGCAGCCCTCGTAGTAGACCTCGCCCTCGGGCGTGAGAACGAACGGCCGCTTGGAGCGGTCAATCAGTTTGACTCCCAGCCCTTCTTCCAGTTGGTGAACGACCTGGCTGGCTCCGGACTGGGAGATGTCATTTTCGTCCGCAGCTCGGGAAAAACTGCGTTGCCGGACGACATCGCAAAAGATCTTCAGTGCCTTGAGCTGCACAGCCATCCTGGGATGAGAAATCCAAATGAAATGGAAATATAGTATTTGCCCGGAGCATGACAGACTATTACTAGTAATGGTCGGCGTCAAGGATATTTTCAGAAATACTTATAGCGAGCCCGGGGAAGGCCACCCCACCCGATTAAAAGTTAAATCGAGGAAAGCAGATAAGAATAGCTAGCAAACAAAATTAACCCCTGGTGGGGGATTGCTAGCGTGGCATGCTGGCGGCGCATGAGAATCCGGCGGTGTGTCTTTACGACACCCGTTACTTGGCTGCCGGATCGGCTATTTTGACCGGGTCGTAGGCGTGGTTGCGCTTTCGCAGGACGCGGGCTTCCAGGATCTTGTCGGCCGGCGGAAGGGAGTGGCCGTGCGGGTCGGGTTCGCGACGCTGCAATTCGGAAAGCACGTCCATGCCGTCGACGATGCGGCCAAAGACGGTATGCAAACCGTCCAGGTGGGGTGTGCGGACAAACGTCAGAAAGAATTGCGAACCGCCCGAGTCGCTGCCGGCATGGGCCATGCTCAGGCTGCCGCGGAAATGGAGCCGGTGGTTGGGCTTATAGCATTCGCAGGCGATCGAGTAACCGGGGCCGCCGCTGCCATCGCCTTTGGGGTCGCCGCCCTGGGCTACGAAGTGTGGGATCACGCGGTGGAAGGCGAGCCCGTCGTAGAACTTCTTCTCGACCAGACTGATGAAGTTGGCCACGCTGTTGGGGGCTTCGTTTTCGAACAATTCCAGAACGATCGTCCCCTTGGTGGTTTTCAGTTCGACGCGTGGCAGGTCGTCGGCCTTGGCTTCTTTGAGCACGAATCTCCTATTCTTTGGCCCAGGCTTCCTTGCTCTTGGGCAGCTCCTTCAGCAGGTTCGTGCCCATCTCATCCAGGGCGTTCGCCTTTTCGGCTTCGTGCAGGTACTTGTCGGCGGCCGTCGTAGTCGTTGGTTTCGTAAGCGGCGATGCCGGCCTCGTCGTTGATTCGCGGATTGCTGAACTTCTGCTCGACCAGGAGCTTGGCAATCGGCAAGGCGTGTTCATAGCGGTCGTCGCGCAGATCCTGGCTGACGATCGACACCAGCACGTCGGTGACGTCCTGGTCCTTGTTCGGCGCCTCGCGATAGGCCGCTTCGGCCGCTTTGATCAACTCCGGTTCGACCTTCTCCCCCTCGACCACCAGCTTATCGAAGGCCTCGCGGATGGCCTTGCGGTCCTCGGGTTTCACGCTCTTATATTCGATTTGCAGCTTTTCCATCCGGTTGAGCAGATCGGTCCACTGATCGAAGATCTTATGAAACGCCGTGGCGGCTGGCGTAGCGGCGGCGGCAGGTGTCGAGGCGGCAGGTGCGTCCTGGGCCGGGGCGGCAGGCTTGGTTTCCTGCCCGGCCAACGGCTGGGCGCCGATCCAGATGCAGGTTGCGAGCAAGAGCGTCGAGGCGAACAAAATGCGTGACGACATGAAAAAGCTTCCTGATGCGTGGTGACAATTCGCGTTTCGGGCGCGTGCAATCGACGGGCGGCCCCCGTACTATAGCGTCACGGGCGGAAGTGAACTACCAGTTGCCCGCAGGCGTCGCAAACGAACCGGCGAAATCCGGCTGTTTGGCCTGACTAACTATTCCCTGAACTTATTGCAGTTATCCAGCCGTGCCCCGAAAACGCAAGCCATCCTCACAGCCTGTGGCGGCAACCCGCCCGCGTCCCGACTCGGATCCAGAGCCGACGCGGCCGTCCGAATTACGGATCATCGGCGGACATTTGCGCGGCCGCAAGCTGCGTTATAGCGGCGACCTGCGAACGCGACCGATGAAGGACCGCGTTCGCGAGGCTCTGTTCAACCTGGTGGGGCCTGACGTCAAGGGCCAGCACGCTCTCGACTTGTTCGCCGGCACGGGAGCCCTGGGCATTGAAGCCCTGAGCCGCGGCGCAGCCCGGGTCACATTCTTCGAGCAGCATTTCCCCACGGCCGACATCATCCGCGAGAATATCGTGGCTTTGGGGGTCGAAGACCAGTGCGAAGTGATCCCGGCGAACACGTTCATTCAGTTCCGACCGCATGCCGGCGCGTTTCGAGCGCCGGACGATATGCCTTGGCTGGTGTTCTGCTCGCCCCCGTACGAATTCTATGTCAGCCGGCTCGATGAGATGCTGACCCTGCTGAACACGATCCTGGACGCCGGTCCCGCGGGCAGCGTGATGGTCGTCGAGGCCGACGAACGATTCGATTTTGGCCGGTTGCCCAGGGTCGAGGAGTGGGACGTGCGTGCCTATCCGCCGGCCCACGTCGGCATCCTGCGGGCATGACCACGGACGGTTGTTTCAATTTAGAGTCTCCGATGCGGGAACACTAATTTCCGCTAATCGACGCTAATCCGAATTAGCGGAAATCAGTGGAGATTAGCGTTCCTCTCCGTTTGTCATTCTGAGAACTTGAGACTGCTGACTGATAAAGAAATGCGAACAGGGAGCGACCATGGATGTCCATAATATCGATCGCGTGCCGAGTTTCACGTCCAAGGACGGCTCCGAGATACGGGAATTGCTGGCGCATCGCAACTCTTGCATCAGGGCTCAGAGCCTGGCCGAAGCGCGGATCGCCCGCGGTGGAAAGACGACTCCGCATTTTCATCCGCTAGCCGAGGAAATCTATTACATCCTCACCGGCCAAGGTCGAATGATCATCGCCGACGAATCGCGCGACGTGGGACCGGGCGACGCGATTGCCATTCCGCCCGGTGCGGTGCATCAGATCATCAACACTGGCAGCGAAGAGCTGAAGTTCCTGTGCTGCTGTGCGCCCGGTTACGAACACGCCGATACGGTGCTCGTCGAAGGATAGCCTTGGTTCGTGGTGTTGCGCAAACAAGCTCGCGACCGATCGACGCGCTCCATGGCGTCCATCGGTCGCGAGTAAATGGTTTGCCGTGCCCAGCAGGACCGTCGTCCTGCTGGATGTCTTATTGCGAGGTGCTCAGGCGTTTGGGACGCGAACCGCTGGCCGCAGGCGTTGGAACATACTGCGGGGCGTTGTCGCCGCCGACCACCGTGTCGGGGCCTTCCCGGTAGCTGTTGGGAACCACCTGGCCGTCTCCCACCGGCGCCCCGCCCTGCATCGGTGCGCTGCCTTGCATCGAGTAGCCCGGGTTGTCGCCAACGGGCGCCATGCCGGCTCCACGACCCTGATAGTTGCCGCAGGTATCACACGAGCTGCCGCACTTCGGCGGCAGGGTCCACCAGTCGAACCAGTATCTCGGTCCGCAACCATTGCAGGAGAGCAAACTGCGTAATGGATGAAATCCGCTTTTGCAGCCACCGCTGCAGCCGTTGCCACAGCTATTGCATCCACAGCTTGGAGAGTCGCTAGGTTGGGGCTGCAGCATCGGATCCTGCGTTTGCTGGCAGCAGGTGCAACAGCCGCTTTGCAAAAGCCCTAGTCCTGCCAGGCAGAGGGCCAAAAATGCACGTTTCATGTACCGGCATCCTTTTCCAGGACATTGATTAATTCAAAGGACTTCGCCCGGAAGTCTTATCGGCACCCAGGGACGGAAAACTCGATAAATTCGTCGTAATCGGTAGAGTCGGCGCAAACTTCCAGCCAGGTTTCTAGCGGTGACTGCAAGGTGCTGTCGGCAGGCTGATGGGGGCGTTTTTCACGTAACGCCCGGCCGCTTATAATGGCCTGGCCCACCGAGAATTCCGCTGCAGGAAAGTCCTAATCCGATGAACGCCTCGCTCGCACTCCGCGGTCTGCACCATGTTGCGCGGGTCACCAAGCGCCTGGAAGCCAGCCGGGCTTTTTATTGCGACGTGTTGGGGTTCGCCGAGATTCCGCGGCCGGCGTTCAGTTTCGCGGGAGCGTGGCTCTACAATTACGGGCTGCAAATCCACCTGATCGTCGACAACGCAGCCGCCGAAGCCGCCGGGCCAATTCAAACCCGCGACAACCACCTGGCCTTCGAAACCTCGGATATCGAGGCTTTTGAACGCACGCTCCAGGATCGCGGCATCGAGTACCGGGTCAATTTCCAGGCGGGCACGGGCGTGAAGCAACTCTTCTTTCGCGACCCTGACGGTCATCACGTGGAAGTCGGTCACTACGGCCCCACTCGCACCGAGGGGGCCTGGGCTCCGGCCAGCGATTCTCCTTCGTGATTGCTCGCCAACAGCACCAGCCGAATAAGCGGCGCTTTGCGTTCGTCCGGCGAAGATTGCCGCCCTGCACCGGTTAAATTGCGAGCTAATTAGTTGACAGTCGTGGTTCACGCCATTAGCCTGAACCAAGCTGGGGGGTGGCATTGCGCTATACTTGGCATTCGCCTTTTCTGCCTGGCCTGTAACCCCTTCGCGTCGTCGGTCATGAGCGTTTTTTGCCCATGACGAAAAGCCGTTTTTGGCACGCACGGTATCGCTTGGACCGTTGTGTCGGCCAATTGGGCAAGGCGACGAGCCACCGGTTCTAGCAAGCTAGAGAGAGCGTTGGAATGCCGCCGACACCAAGGGGGGATTACACCGAAATCCTGCTTCGCAAAAAACTGATCGACGCCAAGCAGTTGGCGACGCCCAGAAAGCCGCCAAGGCCGGGAACATCAGCGTCGGCGACGCCCTGGTGAAAGCCGGGCACTGCTCGGCCGACATGTGGCCCGCGCCATGGCCAAGAGCACTCCCTCGACTACGTGAATCTAGCCGAACTCTCGATCCCGCCGGACGTGATCGCGCTGATGCCCGAGTCGATTGCCCGCGACAACGCGGTTTTGCCGATGTCGCACGACGGCGACACGCTGAAGGTCATCGTTTCCGATCCGCTCGATCTCGACTTGCAGGACAAGCTGCGGTTCGTACTGAATCGCAAGATCGACATCGCCCTGGCGCCGAAGGACTCGATCCTGGCAGCCGATCAACCGGTATTACGGGGGCAATGCGGCCGAGAAGGCGCTGAGCGAGTTTTCCGAGGGAGCCATCGACTTCACCGATGCGGCCGACGGCGGGGCCGAAGGCGACATGGATGAGTCGAGCGCCCCGATCATCCGCCTGGTGCAGATGATCATCACCGAGGCGGTCACTTCCCGCGCATCGGACATCCACGTCGAGCCGTTCGAGGATCGCGTTCGAGTTCGGTACCGTATCGACGGGGTGCTGGTCGAGCGCGACAGCCCCCCCAAGCGGCTGCTCGGTCCCGATACTTTCTCGCATCAAGATTCTGGCCAAGATCGACATCGCCGAGCGTCGCCGCCCCCAGGACGGGCGGATCAAAGTGACCGTGGGGACCAAGGAGCTCGACCTGCGCGTCAGCGTTTTGCCGACCACCCACGGCCAGTCGGTCGTGATGCGGGTGCTGGACAAAGACAACATCAAGGTCGGCCTGCGCCACTTGGGCATGGCGGACGACGATTCTGAAAGCTCTCAATAACCTGATCCGTCGCCCCAACGGCATCATTCTGGTGACCGGCCCCACCGGCTCCGGCAAGACCACGACGCTGTACGCCGCGCTCAACGAATTAAACCGGCCCGACCGCAAAATCATTACGGCTGAAGATCCGGTGGAGTACTACCTGCCGGGCATCAATCAGGTCGAGGTGCGGCACAGCATTGGCCTGGATTTCGCGAGGATCATCCGGGCCATGCTGCGACAAGCCCCTAACGTGATCCTGGTCGGAGAAATGCGCGACTCTGAGACGGCCGAGATGGGAATCCAGGCATCTCTGACGGGACACTTAGTATTCAGTACTCTACATACGAACGATGCGCCCGGAGCTGTTACGCGCATGGTCGACATGGGCGTACCCGCCTATCTGGTGGCAAGCAGTGTGATTGCGATCCTGGCCCAGCGCTTGGTGCGGGTGAATTGCCTGAAGTGCAAGCAGCCGCACACGTCCGTCGGAATCAGTCTTGGAAGCCGCCGGCGTCCCGCCGGAGTTGGCCGCGAAGGCCACTTTCATGAAAGGAAAAGGCTGCTCGAATTGCAATAAAACGGGCTACCGCGGTCGGTTGGGTATTTACGAACTGATGCCCATGACATCGCGAATTCGCGAGCTTTCGTTTCAAAGCGTGAGCACGCAGGAATTGCGCAAAGCCGCTTTAGCACAGGGTATGCGTTCGCTCTACCACGACGGGATCTCGAAGGCGCTGCGCGGCATCACGACCCTGGAGGAAGTGTTCCGGGTGGCCAAAAAGGCGGAGGAATGAACTGAGACGCGTGGGACTCCGATGGGCTGGCAAGCGAGGGAGCTGCCAATCGTGGGGTTGGATGGAAAACGTTCGAGGATCGTCCGACATCGCGGCACGGCTCGGGCAGAGAGGGCGGCGGAAGGCAGCGTGGGCCTTGGGCGTCAATCCGCAGCGATCGGCCGAGGTCGGGCGACGTCAAAGGCGGGGCGATTCGTGTGTTTACTTGAGCGTGCGGACTTGCTGGCGAATAATCATCCCGGGTGACGGGGGGATTCACAGCACCATTCGCGCGCTGCACCGGGGCCATTTTTCGGCAAAGGGATCAATGCATGGGTACGGTGCTGATCGACAAACTTGTTGCAGACGGTGGTGAGCCAGGGGGCCAGCGACCTGCACATTGCGGTTGGACAGCCGCCCGTACTGCGGCTGCACGGCCGGCTGCGAAAGCTGGAAACCAAGGTGCTGACGTCGGACGACACCGTGTCGCTGATGAAGAGCATTACGCCCGACCGTTGCCAGACGGAGTTGCAGGAGGCAGGCGGAACCGACTTCGGCTTCGCCTTCGGCACGGCGGCCCGTTTCCGCGTGTCGGTCTTCAAGCAGCGCGGCGGTGATCGGCCTGGTGTTGCGGCAAATCCCCAACAAGCTGCTGACGATGGAAGAGCTGGGGCTGCCGAAGGTCTGCAAGGATCTGATCATCCGGCCACGCGGACTGTTCCTGGTTACCGGGCCGACCGGCTCGGGCAAGAGCACCAGCCTGGCGTCGATGATCAATTACCTCAATGAAAACGTCGACCACCACATCATTACGATCGAAGACCCGATCGAGTTCCACCACACCCACAAAATGTCGACGGTCAACCAGCGCGAGATCGGCGTCGACGTGGGGAGTTTTTCCGAGGCCATCCGTCGCGCCCTGCGGCAGGATCCGGACGTGATCCTGGTGGGCGAAATGCGCGATCTGGAGACCATCGAGGCGGCCATCACGGCGGCCGAAACGGGGCACGTTGTGTTCGGTACGCTGCACACCACCGGCGCCCAGGGCACGGTCAACCGCATCATCGACGTCTTTCCGACCAGCCAGCAGGAGCAGATCCGCACGCAGCTTTCGACGTCGATCATCGGCATCATGTCGCAGGCGCTGCTGCCGCGGATCAAGGGAGGCCGCGTGGCCGCCCACGAAATGCTGGTGGTCACTCCGGCCATCGCCAACCTGATCCGCGAGAACAAGACGTTCCGCATCAACTCAGCCATCCAGACCGGGGCCAAGTTGGGCATGCAATTGCTCGACGATCACTTGTTCCGGCTGTGGCGCGACGGCGTGGTGGCCAAGGAAGAAATTCTGATCAAAGCCAACATGCCGGACGACCTGGCCAACCGCATTGGGCGGTCCGAGCGCGGCTTGGCCGACGAAGACGAACAAGTCCGCGAGCGGATGGCACGCGAGGCAGGTTGAGAGGGTCGGGAATTAGAAGTGAGTGGCGAAATTCGAATTCTTGGATTTCGGCCATTCGGATTTGATTTGAATTCTGAATTTCGTGCCTCGAGTTCTCCATCATGGCGATCAAGAAAATTGGCCAAATCTTCATCGATTTGGGCTTCATCGACGAAGACCAGTTGGAGACTCTGCTCGAAGAGCAGCAGAAGCGGCCCGGCGAGCTCATCGGCCAGATCGCCATCGATCTGGACATGCTCAACGACGAAAAGCTGGCGCAGGCGTTGGCCCAGCAGATGGGCATGCAGGCCATCACCCTCAGCGAGATCGTCATCTCGCAAGAGGTGTTGACGTTTGTCACCGAGCCGATGGCCAACCTGTACCGGATCATTCCCATCGCTTTTCGCGACGGCACGCTGACGGTCGCCATGTGCGATCCGCAGAAACTGGCCACGCTCGACGAGTTGCGGAACTTCCTGGGCTACGATATCCGCGCGGTCGTGGCCAGCGAGAAAGAGATCAAGGCGGCGCTGGATCGTTACTATTCGAGCAGCGAGAGCGTCGAATCGATCATTTCCGACATGGAGGGAGACAGCGACTTCAAATCGGCGCTGGCTGCCGCCAACCGCGAGGGAGCGTTCGACCTGACGAACGTCGAAGCCCTGGCCGACAGCGCCCCGGTTCGCAAGCTGTTGAACATGGTCATGCTGCTGGCGATCAAGGACCACGCCAGCGACATGCACTTCGAGCCGTTCGAGGACGAGTTCAAGATTCGGGTCAAGGCCGACGGCGTATTGTACGAAATGGTGCCTCCGCCGCAGCACATGGCCTTTGCCGTCACCACGCGCATCAAAGTGATGGCCAATCTGGACATCGCCGAACGGCGGTTGCCGCAGGACGGGCGAATCGAGTTGACGGTCGCCGGCCATCCGATCGATCTGCGCGTTTCGGTGTTGCCGACCATGTTCGGCGAGAGCCGTGGTCATGCGGGTGCTCGATCGCTCGGTGGTCAAGCTCGACCTGGAAGCGGTGGGCATGAATCCGGAAACCTTGCGAGATTTCCGCAAGGTGATCAACAAGCCCAACGGCATTGTGCTGGTAACCGGCCCAACGGGCTCGGGGAAGACCACGACGCTGTATTCGGCTTTGAGTGAGTTGAACCACATCAGCGACAAGCTGATCACGACGGAAGACCCGGTCGAGTACGACATCGACGGCATCATCCAGGTGCCGATCGACGCGTCGATCGGCAACACGTTCGCGCAGTGCCTGCGGGCCATCCTGCGGCAGGATCCGGACAAGATCCTGGTGGGCGAGATCCGCGACCCGGAGACGGCGGAAATTGCCATCCAGGCTTCGCTGACCGGCCACATGGTGTTCAGCACGCTGCACACCAATGACGCGCCGAGCACGATTACACGTTTGCGCGACATGGGCGTGCCGCCGTTCCTGATCACCGCCACGATCGAGGCGATCCTGGCCCAGCGGCTGGTGCGGCGGATCTGCACCAAGTGCAAGGAGGAGTTCCAGCCCACGGTCGACATGCTGGCCGAATTGCAGCTTACGCCGCCGGACGTGGCCGGCAAGAAGTTCTATCGCGGCAGCGGCTGCGACCACTGCAACAACACCGGCTACAAAGCCCGCATGGGGCTGTACGAGTTGATGATCATCAATGACGAGCTGCGCGACATGATCATGCGCAATGCCTCGACCGACGAACTGCGCGATCGGGCACGGAACTTCGGCATGGTCAGCCTGCGTGATGCGGGGCTCGAAGGCATTTACGCCGGCATCACTACGATCGAAGAAGTGGTGCGCGAAACGATCATGGAATGATGACGGGGGAGAGTGGTGAAATTCGAATGACGAAACTCGAAATTCGAATGAAATTCCAATGACCTAAATTCGAAATTCGTGCTTCGAACATTCATTCGGACTTCGAATTTCGTAATTCGAGTTTTGACCATTGATTTTGGGCGGGGCTGAAACCGCCCTCGGGCTCCGATTCAGGAACATCGCAATGCCGACATTTCAATTCGAAGCCATGGACGCCAGCGGACAGGCGATCAAGGACGTCATCGACGCCCCCAGTGAAGACGAAGCGCAACAAACCATCAAGCAGATGGGCTACTTCGTCACGAAGATCGCCGTCAAGAAGAACCGCAAGGCAGCGGCGGCCAAGTCCGGCAAGCGGCAAGGGCAAATCGTTCACGATCGGCGGCGTCAGTCCGCAAGCAGCTGACGACCTTCACGCGGCAGCTTTCCATCTTGCAGGACGCCGGCCTGCCGATCCTGCGCAGCCTGCGAATTCTGGAAGGGCAGCAGCAGCCCGGCAAGCTGAAGAACAGCCTGATCGACGTCTGCGAAGACATCGAATCGGGCTCGACGCTGTCGGAAGCGATGTCCAAAGCCCCTAAGGCTTTCGACCGGCTGTACGTGAACATGATCAAGGCCGGCGAGGCGGGCGGTGCGTTGGAAGTCATTCTCCGCCGCCTGGCCGAGTTCCAGGAAAAGTCGCAGTCGCTCAAGCGCAAGGTCAAGGGGGCGATGGTCTACCCGATCGTCGTCGTGCTGGTCGCGGTCGGCATTCTGACGTTCATCATGTACAAGATCGTGCCGTCGTTCGTGAAGATCTTCGCCGATTTCGACGCCGAGTTGCCGGCCATGACGGTGATGCTGATCAATATCTCGAACTGGGTCGTCGACTACTGGTTCCTGATCCCGGCCATTCCGACCAGCATCTGGCTGTTCGTCAAGCTGGTGCGCAAGTTCAAAGCCGGCCGCAAGGGCTGGGATCTGTTCACGATCAAGATGCCGATCTTCGGCCAGATCATCGAGAAGAACATCGTGGCCCGCACCACGCGCACGCTGGGCACGCTGGTGGCCAGCGGAGTGCCGATTCTCGAGGCCTTGAACATTACCCGCGAGACGAGCGGCAACGCCATGTTCGAGTACATGTACCAGAAGATTTACGAATCGATCCGCGAGGGCGAGTCGATTGCCCGGCCGATGCGCGAGTATTCGCGGCCCAAGTTCGATGCGATGTGCGGCCTTCTTCTGGTTCATGTTCATCGCCGGACCGATCGGCATGATCATGTACCTGATGCGGATGAACAAGCGCATCGTTGACGACCTGGTGGTGAACATGGTCGACGTCGGCGAAGAGACCGGCGAACTGGACACGATGTTGTACAAAGTGGCCGACAACTACGACGAAGAAGTTGCGGTGCTGACGGAAAGCCTGATCAGCCTGTTGGAACCGCTGTTGATCGTCGTCCTGGGCGTGATGGTCGGCTTCATCGTGATCGCGCTGTTCTTGCCGCTGGTGAGCCTGATTGAAAAGCTGACCTAGAAATACCGCCGTATTACAGGAGGTTTGCCATGTTGCCGCGACGCCAAGGCCGGTCTCGGGCCGGATTCACGCTGATTGAATTGTTGATGGTCATCACGATCATCGGCATGCTGGTAGGCCTGGGCAGTTTCGCCGCCTTCCGGGCCATTGAAACCGGGGTCAACGCCTCGATTGCCCTGGACATTCAGAGCTTGAACGCCGCCATGCAGTCGTACAAGGCAGACCACAAGCAGTACCCGCCCGACCTGAGCGACATCAACTACGTCTACCGGTATACCCGCTTTCAGAATCACATCAGCCTGGCGTTCCCGCGTTGCGGCATCAACTATGGCTCACTCAAGAGCTACATCCTCAACAACACCGCCAAGGCTTATGGCTACAACTACCTCATCGGCGGCGCTTCGAAGCCGCTGAATCTCGACACCATGGACCAGGCCGAGGCATTGGTTTTCTGGCTGGGCGGGTTCCCGACTCCCTACACGCAGAGCGGCACTCCGGTGCCGTTGGCTTCGCGAAAGCTGTTCGGCTTCCATACGGACGTCACCAATCCCTTCCGGCTCGATTCGGGCACCGGCACGAACATCGCCTATCGCACGACGCCGATGCTGGATTTCGACGAGACCCGGCTGGTGGATCAGGACCAGGACGGCTGGTACGAGTACATCCCGCGCGGCAGCGTGCAGGGGACCAACGGCAAGACGCCGCCGTACGTGTATTTCGATGCCGGCAGTTATACCCAGGTGTGGAACGGCAAGACGCCTCCGTTTTGCGGCTACCCGATGCCCCGGCCCAGCGATCCGAACACTCAAATGCAATCGTTGATGACCGCCTGGGGCAATGCGGTGCCGTATTGCCAATGGTATTACTCCGGCGCCAGCCCTCCGATGGCAATGTGGATCAACCCCACCACGTTCCAGATCATTTCGGCAGGTGGCGACGGGATGTATGGAAACCCCGGCACCGCAAACGTCCGCATTCCCAGCTTTCCCTACGGGGCGACCTGGTCGGTGCCGAGTTTGAGCCAGACCTTCTGGGATTCGCAGGAGCTGGACAACATCACGAATTTCACCAAGGGGACGATCGATAGGACTCCACGTCGCAGCAAGGAACCCAGCCGGCCAATGCCACGAGCAGCGGCAATAGTGGTTCGGGAAGCTAGTGGATCGTACAGTTTTGGTTCCGGAAGTTAGTAGGAAGTCCGAAGGGCTAAGGGGCTTCGAGGGCAGTCAGCAGGTCATTCATGAGCACGACGCATCGCCGACGCGGATTCACGCTGGTGGAGTTGATGGCCACGATGGCCATCATCGCCATCCTGGCCACGGCCATGGTTTCGGCCTTGTCGCAGGCCAAGGAAGCGCGCAAGAATCCGCACGCGGCAATTGATCGCCAAAACTCACGAGCAAATCATGCCGCGTTGGGAAACGTTCCAAACGCGTCGCCTGCCGATTACGGTGCCCTCTCCGCCGAGCAGCAGCAATATGCCGCTCACGGGCTTCCCGCAGACGGTCCCGCAGAACCCGTACGTGCAAGCGGGCATTTACGGACGAGCAGTCGCGTGGTTCAGGCTGTGGGCCATGCGGGAACTGATTCGCATGGAGATTCCGGACCGTTATTCGGACCTGATGTTCACTCCTCAGTCGCTGATCAATGTGGTCACCGTGAACGGCCAACCGCAGACGCAGCCCTGCATCTCGGACCAGAGATTGGCCTACATGCAGCGCATCGCTTCGCTGCTCGGGACGCAAACCACCAACCTGCCGGGCTTGATCTCCAGCAAGCTCGCGACGACCAATGGTCCGGCGGAATGCTTGTATATGGTCACTTCGGTCGGCGCGACCGACCAGGATCTGTACGGAATGACGTTTACGCCGAGCGACTGGGGCGACACGGACAACGACGGCATGCCTGAATTCCTCGATGCCTGGGGGAATCCGATTTCGTTCGTCCGCTGGCCGGCGGGCTTCGTCTCGGACTTGCAGCCGGTTTACTCCGTCGCCCAGAGCAGTCCGGGGGCCAAGCAGCTTCCGCCCGGCCTGCCCACGGATCCACAAAATCCCAATAACGTATTGACGCACTTTCCGGTCGAAGTCGACGGGCGCTATGCCTCCGTTCGTTACGTGAGCCTGTTCAACTACAACAACAACCACGACGCCTTCGACGCGTTGGAAGTCGATCCGAACCCGCTGATGCTGCGGAAGACGATTCCGGAACGCGGCTACAACCTGATCCCGCTGGTGTTTTCCGCCGGACCCAACGGCAGCCTGTACGACATCCTCAACAACACCGGCTCGGACGGTTACGGAATCATGACCGGTATTTCGAACTCCCAGAGCGGGACGAACTACGACGCTGAC
>CAVQAC010000003.1:0-565105 GCA_963710365.1 uncultured Planctomycetales bacterium | reverse complement strand
TTTTCCTGGTCCTTACCAGAACGATGGCCTGCCGGAAAAGCTCTGCTTTTGGAAGACTCGCATCGAGGAGACGGCCGCCGAGAGTACGTTTCGAGTTGGATTGATTTATGGCCCGAGCGGTTGTGGGAAATCGTCACTGGTTAAAGCCGGATTGCTGCCACGTTTGAGTCCGAATGTGACGGTGGTGTACGTCGAGGCGACAGCGACGGACACCGAGGCCAGGCTTTTGGCCGCTTTGCACAAGCACTGCCTATACCTTGCTTCGGAATCCAGCTTGAAAGCGGCTCTTGGCCGAAAGGACAAAATACCAGCCGACAAGAAGGTGCTCATCGTAATGGATCAGTTTGAGCAATATCTCCACTCGACGCCCGAAGATGAACAAGAGGAACTCGCCGAGGCATTGCGAGAATGTGACGGTGGGAAACTCCAATGTATCCTGATGGTGCGAGATGACTTCCTGACGCCCATCAACCGCTTCATGAACCGACTTAACATCCCGTTGAACGAAGATCGGAACCTCACCCTGGTCGATCTATTCGACAATCGCCATGCCAAGAAGGTCTTGGCGTTGCTGGGCCAGGCATACGGAGGTCTTCCCAACTCGGGCCGCATGACGAAGGAGCAGGATGCGTTTCTCAACCAGGCAGTTTCAGAATTGGCCGAAGGAGACCATGTAATCTCCGTGCGGCTGGCCTTGTTCGCCCAGATGTTCGAGGGAAAGGAATGGAAACCTGCGACTTTGAAGGAGGTTGGCGGTGCCACAGGAGTTGGCGTAGCGTTCCTTGAAGATTCTTTCGTTGCAAAAACCGCACCCGACGGTCAACGCCGCCATCGGGCAGCGGCACAACGAGTTCTAGGTGCTTGGTTGCCGGAACCTGGGACGACGACCAAGGGAGCAATGCGAACGAGGCAGGAACTTCTGAAAAAGTCTGGTTACGCCCGTCGCCCAGAAGAGTTTGACCAACTCATCGAGATTCTTGACAAGAAGCTACGGCTCGTGACACCGACCGAACCCGTCGTTGAATCGAGCGACGGCCAGTCGAAGCAGTCGGCCGATGGCGACAAACGCTACCAACTGACGCACGACTACCTTGTCCCGTCGTTGCGGGATTGGCTGAGAAGTAAGCAGCAAGAAACTCGAAAGGGCCGGGCCGAATTGCGGTTGGACGAGCGGTCAGTGGCGTGGAACGACAAACCAGAGAATCGCCACCTGCCCTCGCTTTGGGAGTTCCTGAACATTCGGTTGCTCTCAGAAAAGAAGGATTGGACCGACCCTCAGCGGAATACGATGCGAAGGGCGGAGCGAGTGCATGGTATTCGTTCTGGGATCGTCGCTGCGGTGATCGTCATCAGCATGTTTGCCTACTGGGAAACTACAGGCCGGTTTCAGGCATCTTCACTGGTCGAGCAACTCATCAAGGCCGACATTGTTCAAGTCCCCGGCATTGTGGAAAAACTCGACACTTACCGTCGCTGGGCCGATCCGCTGCTCAAGCAAGACTTTGATCGGGAAGAACCAGGTTCCTCGCAAAAGCTCCACACGGCCCTGGCCCTGCTGCCGGTCGATGAGAGTAAGGCGAATTATCTGCGGGACCAACTGCTCGTCGTTACGCCGTCGCAGTTTCCCATCGTGCGGGACGCCTTGAAAAATGATCAGGATCTGCGGAGCTTTCTGTTGGCGAACCTAGTCGGTCCTCTTTGGGAAACAGCCCTCGATTCAAAACATGAAACGCAACACCGTTTCCAAGCTGCCTGTGCCTTGGCGACGTATTCCCCAGACGATGAACGCTGGGATCGGATTAGTTCACTTGTCGCCGGTCATCTGGTTTCGCAGCAAGCATCAGATTTCCTGGCCTGGCGAAAAGTCCTTGAACCGGCTGGGGGAAAACTGATCGGGCCATTGGTCTCAATCTACGGGGACAAGGCACAACGAGAACAGAACCGCACCTACGCCACAGAGGCTCTGGCGGATTATGTCGCCGACCGGCCCGACGACCTTTTCAATCTGCTGGCCACCGCCGAACAGTTTCAATTTCCCGTGATGTTCCGCAAGTTGACCGCCTACAAAGAAAAGGCAATTGCTCTGGCCCAAGCCGAACTGACGAAACCGCTCCCCAAAGAAGCCAGCGACGTTGAGAAGGAAACCTTGGCCCAGCGACAGGCGAATGCCGCTGTAGCAATGGTCAAAATGGGAGTTCCCGAAAAGGTCTGGCCCGTCCTGGGGTTTCATCCCGAGGTTTCGGGCGATCCACGAGTTCGCAGCTACATCATCCACTGGCTGAGCCCATTAGGGTGCGATCCGCAGGCCATTATCGACAGATGGAAAAACGAGTCCGACGTGACAGTTCGTCGAGCGTTGGCTTTAGCTCTGGGCGAGTTCAATGAAATGCAACTGCCGGCTGTTCAGCGGCCCGCCGTTATCGAACAGCTAAAACTTCTAGACGTATTCGAGAACGAGCCGGATGCCGGAATGCACGGTGCAGTGGAGTGGGTATTGAAGAAGTGGGGACAAAGCGAACGGCTGGAGGCTGTGCAAAAGAACCTTCGCAGGAACGAAGAGCAGCTACAGGCCCGCAAGGCGACCGATAAGCGGCAATGGTATGTCAATACGCAGGGACAGACATTCGTGAGCGTCGAAGCGGGCAACTTCGAGATGGGATCGCCGCCTTCGGAGCCAGGCCGCTCGGACGATGAGATTCTGCACCGCTGCCACATCGGGCGGCGATTCGCCATTTCCACAACCGAGGTGACGAAGGAACAGTTTGGTCGGTTCCAAGCCGCACAATCGAAAGTCGCCCGAACGAATACCCGGCAATGGGTAAAGACAGATGACTCACCGCAGACAGGGATGACGTGGTACGAAGCGGCCTGGTATTGCAATTGGTTGAGCGAGCAGGAGAAGATCGCCCGAGATCAATGGTGCTATGAGCCTGTGACGCTGTTCGAAAACGAAGAATACGGCGTTGGCGTGAAACGAAAGGACAAATACCTGGAACTGACAGGCTATCGCCTGCCTACTGAAGCAGAATGGGAATTCGCCTGTCGGACAGGGACCATAACAAGCCGCTATTATGGGCAGACCGAAAACCTATTGTCGAATTACGCCTGGTATCTGGAGGATGGGGAAAATCGAACCTGGCCGGTTTCGAGCCTGAAACCGAATGACCTGGGTTTGTTCGACATGCTGGGGAATGCATACGAGTGGTGCGATAGTTCGTACCAAAGTTACCCAGACAAAGCGGACAAGGTGTCGGAAGATTCAAGCACGACGGGCTCGATTGTCGATGGAGAACGGCGTCTGTTGCGTGGCGGGGCGTTCAACGGTCAACCAGTGAACGTCCGCTCGGCCGACCGTAGCATCCTCTTGCCGTCGGACCGTAACCTCTCCTTCGGTTTTCGTCCGTCCAGAACGTACCCCTGAACTCTATACTCCTTTACCACCGATTCAACCGATTCAACATGCGATTCCGCAAGCCGCAGCAAGAATTGATTATCTTAGCTTTCCTGCTCCTCGTCTCACCGGCAATCGCTGACGACGGCCAATGGCAATGCCTGTTCGACGGCAAATCGCTCGATGGCTGGAAAGCGGCCGACCACGATGAGTGCTTCAAGGTGCAGGACGGTGCCATTGTCGCCGGTGGTGGACCGATGGCCCATCTGTTCTACGTCGGGCCGGTCGGCAACCATGACTTCAAAAACTTCGAGTTGAAGATGGAGGTCATGACCAGGCCCGGCTCAAATGGCGGCATCTTCTTCCACACGGAGCCGCAGACCGGCACACTCAAGATGGGCTATGAGGCCCAGGTCTGCAACACGCACAAGGACAAGCGGCGACCGGGCGGGCTAGTCGCCTTTCAAGACATCATGGACACGTCGCCGGTGAAAGACGATGAGTGGTTCGAGTATGACATCTTGGTCTCGGGCAAGCGGATCGTCTTGAAGGTCAATGGGAAGACGACCGTGGACTACACCGAGCCGGAGAATCCTGAACGCCCCAAGGGCAGGTAGCGGCGACTTCTCTCGCACGGCCAGATCGCCCTCCAGGCCCATGATCCGAACAGCACCGTGTTCTACAAGAACATCAGAATCAAGATGCTGGGGATTGAGGGTATCAGCCAGTCGGGCGTTGGGCGGTTCCGGCCTTGATCGGCTCTGCGGAGATCGCCTCGTCCTTACCGAGCAAGTGCTTATCGAAGAATTTCCGCATACGCTGAAGAGCTTCGGGGCCGACGTCGCCATGTCCGCCGCCTTCGACCGAAACCAGGATGGCTTCAACGCCCCCTTTCTTCAACGCTGCTGTGAGGGCTACCGATTGGAAAAAAGGAACCACTAGGTCGTGCGTCCCGTGGACCAGCATGAACGGTGGATCATCCTTCGAGACATAGGTAATCGGCGAAGCTTCTCGGGCTTTATCCTTGTTCTTAGTCAACGGACCACCGATAAGTCTGAACACCGGCGATGTCGAGTTATCAAAGGGCGAAGATCCAATCAGATCGAACAGACCACTTCCCATCAAGAAATCAGTTGGCCCAAATTGATCGACCACACACGACACTCGGCTGCTGATACCGACGTGCTTGTCCAGCTTGCCTTCCAATGCGGTAACGCCACCACTGGTGCCAAGCATCGCCGCCAAATGACCTCCGGCTGATTCTCCCATGACGCCAATGCGATTAGGATCGAGGTTATATTTTGTAGCATTGACTCGTAGCCATCGGATCGCAGCCTTGCAGTCGTGGATTTGAGCGGGCCAAATCGCCTCGTTACTCAGCCGATAGCCTATGGATGCTACGGCGTACTCGCCGCTTCGAACCAAAGAACTAACTGTCCCAAAGTCATCTCGCTTGTCCCCCGCCTCCCAGCCGCCACCGTGAATATGAGCTACGACTGGCAACGGCTTTTCGCTCTTGGGCGTCTTCGGCAGATAGAGGTCGAGTTTTTGCCGAGGATTGTCCGTTCCGGCATAGGGCAGATCGAGTTCGGCTCGGATCGTCTCGGGTATTTTGGGAGCTTGTCCCTGAAGGCCCGTTTCCTGGGCGAGAACGCCCGAGCCAAGGACAGACGAGGCAAGAATCGCCAAACTGACCAAGATGCGACGGTGAGCCATGTTCGTTTTCCCTACAATTCTGGTGCGATGTCTAGCATTCTCGCCTCACGTCTCCCTGACCGCTCTTCCACAGCTTGCGAGTGATTGGCAGCCGGCCTAGTCCGAGCCGATGCTGCTCGCCATCGCCTTAAACGCTTCGATTGGCGTGCTGTACTTTTCTGGCTTGCTCAGTGCGATTGCCGACAACAGCACGCCGTTCAGCTTGAAGCCCACGTCGTAGGGCGAAAGTTCGCCTTCTTCCAGCCACGCAGTCGCATGACCGATCAATTCGTTCATTGAACCTGTGACCGTCCGATCCAATGCTTTGGCAAAACGAACCGTCGCACTGGCCGGGGCGATAAACCGTTGATAGACGAACTGCTGCCTGTCGTCGGCCATGAATTCCCTCAGGTTGCTCAGGGCACGTTCGATGAAGCGGCTATCGTCATTGATTTCTTTGGCGTACATCACGGTCGAGTAGAGTGACTTCGTATTGCTCAGCAGGATGTACTGCGTCCGATCAGCGACGAACAAATGGGCCGACCAGTCGGCAAACGGGTTCTCGTCCGGGGGCAACGTAGGCAATGTCCCGGCTTTGATCTTCGTGTTCAGCTTTTGGGAAAGGCGGAAGATCATTGCAGAGTTAGCGGTTCATTGCCGTGATCGAAATGCAGGGCCGTCGCCACCGAAATCCCGAAGTAGTCTGGTGCGTGAGCATCGGAGTCCAAGTTATAATTAGGTTCTTGTTCCACAAGCACCATCGACAGGCCCACCATGGAATCTCCCGAACCAACTCGGATTGACGCAAAGAAACTACGATCTGGACCGATCCTGCACAAGTCTTTATCACCCGAATTGCTCGAACGGATCGAGGCCATCTATGGCGTACTTGGCCGTTATCTCGGCATGAAACTGGAGCAGTTCGAGATCGGCTTCATGAGGGATATGAGGCCGGACAGCGAAGTTGCCATTTGGTCCAGCATTGCGGCGGCTTGGGATGATTACCACGAGAAGCACCTAAGCGGCATGGTTAAGCCCGATGCGGAAGAGAAAAGGATCATCGCCGCTTTGATTGCCATTTCGGCGGGTGAAACTGACACGGGAAAGCTACCGGTACGGCCTGCGGTCGGCTCGCTCCTCTTGGAGTGCTATGACGGTCCGCCGAGATCGTGAAAACTCGGTTCAAACAGGAAGCTACTCCTGAATTTGATCGGTTCAATTCTGTTGCTGGCGATTGCGGCTTTCTGTGCGTTCAGCTTTCGAGATTCATTCGAGCCAACAGGCAGTCCAGGCGTTTTTTGGCCTTCAGGATTGGTTACACTGTTTTTGGAGTCGCTATCGTTGCGGTATTCATTGCGTTGGTCGTGAGAGCCTTTCGCATACCGTCAAGGAAGAAACCGTTGACGATGCCCTCGTCGCTGTCGGGGCTTTGTCTTCCGAGAAGAAGATTGACACGAGCAAAATCTTCGTGTTGGGTCATAGCCTGGGCGGTTCAGTTCTTCCCAGAATTGGTCAGGGCAATCACGCCATTGCGGGCTTCATCTGCCTCGCTGGTTCAACACGGCCTTTGGAAGATATTGTGTTGGAACAAGTCCGATACGTTCTGTCGCTCAATGGGAAGCCGTCTGAGGAACAACAGGAGAAGCTAAAGGAACTCGGACAGCAGGTTGCGAGGGTCAAATCGCCAACGCTTTCCGAGAAAACACGAGGAGCGAATTGCCGCTGGGCATTCCCGCCAGCTATTGGCTCGATCTGCGAAAATATGATCCTGCCACAGCAGCCACCGAATTGCAGAAGCGAATGCTGTTTTTGCAAGGCGAGCGGGACTATCAGGTGACAATGGAGGATTTGGCCGGTTGGAAGAAAGCACTAGGATCACGGAAGGACGTGGAGTTCATTTCCTATCCCAAGCTCAACCACCTATTCATCGAAGGCAAAGATAACAGCACACCTGCCGAGTATTCTGCTCCCGGCAACGTGGCGAAGGTGGTCGTTGACGATATTGCAAAATGGATCGACTCGCAGGCATCGCTGTTGGGGGGCAAGAATTAAGCGGATCGTCTTGCTTCTAGCTGAAATCATCGACCCCATAATCGGACACTTGGAAAAGAAAAGCCCGAGGCGAACGGATTCCGCCTCGGGCTTTTTTCGTAGAGTTGTCGAGCGGCTTTGGGCTTCCAAATCTCTTTGCCGCTTTGCGTCACTTTGACCGCATAGCCGGCATGCCGAAGCTGATCGACCAATTCCCGCACTTCTGAATTGGTTCTCTTTTTCTTTGGGACCGTTGCTGGGCCAGCGATCTCCAGCGAAATAACGCCTTCATCCTTTTTGAGCGTACTTTTACGAAGCGAGATTTTGGTAGCCATGATGCTAGCCTCCTTGCGATTAGGGAACCGAAAACGCCTGTTCTGGCTTATCCGGTTCCTTCCGGCAATACCTATTGGCCTAGGCAACTCGTCTCGTTCGGGCATCCATCGCCCGCCAGTAAGCCCGGCCCGAGGCGGAGCCGATGCCTACGGGTGTGGAGCCAGTCTTCACTCCCCATTGCTTCCACCATTTCTTTGCGGCATATACGAGGACTTCGACTCTTCTGCGTGCCGGTTTAGCGAGCAATTGAAAATCGGTTGTATCGGCAGATTACGATCTCTCGATGCTAACCGATTCTGAGTCCTTACCAGTCGCCTGGACATGCCGAAGGTTGGTAGCCGAGACTGATCCTGTCGGGCCTATGCGAGTCACAATGACGGTGATGTTATCTTTGCCTCCCAGCCGATTGGCATCCGCAATCAGGCGTTCGCACGCTCGCTGCGGATCGTGCTCTGCTTGAAGCACGCGTAGCGATTAGTTCTTCAGAAACCATCTCCGTAAGACCATCGGAACATAGCAGCAGAACGTCGTCGGGATGGAGATCGAGGCTGTGCAATTCCACTTGAACTCCCCGCTCCTTTCCACCAAGGATGTTGGTTACGACATGCCGCCACGGATGCCGTGCCGCTTGGTCCGCTGACATGATTCCACGACGGGCCATTTCAGCGGTCATGGTGTGATCCTGTGTCAACTGTTGCAGCTTCTCACCCGAATACAAATAGCAACGGCTATCGCCGGCGTGGGCCACGAACAGCCGCCAATTGACGGCAAACGCCATCGTTAGCGTCGTGGCCATGCCTTGCCATTCAGGATGCTTGGCCGTTTCCTCAAAGATGCGAGAATCGGCCTGAAATAGAGCCTCCTGCAACGCCAATAAGGCCCCTTGCTCCTCACTGGCTTGCAGGTTGGAAAATCGCTTGAGCGTATTCAGCAAGAAATCCTCGATGGCGGTCACGCAGAGGTCGCTGGCGATTTCTCCCGCATTTTGTCCGCCCACGCCGTCAGCAATCAGAAAAACGTAGCCACGATGATTACTAAGGCTCGTCTTGGATTTTGGCAGATTGGTGTGAAGAACCTGGAGCGTCCTCGCCAATTCTGCGATGACGAAGCAATCCTCGTTGGAATCCCGTTTTTGTCCCAGATCGCTGAGGCCGAAACTTTGAATGACGAGCGGGGAGCGAGGCTTGAATTCGGTAGTATCGTCGGAAGTAGGCATCGAATGTTCAGACGTTTCCATGACCACAGCCGTTTGGGCCCCGTGTTTGTGATGGATCGTAGCGTGGCTTAGCGGCGACAAGGGAACGCAAGATGTGTGCCAGTTCTTCCGGCACGGCATAACTTCGCAAAATTCGCTCTCAGGGATAGCCTTTGCCGATCCATGCCTGCCCGAGCCGGGCGATTCCGCTCAGCATTGCTGTGCGATTTCGCCCGCCTTCATTCCCCGACACGAGATCGAGCAATCGCTATGGCCCTCGACAGAAAGACAATGGGAAGGCTTCGCCAGCAGCAGTTATTCCACCTGCTCACCCGGCTTCAATTCTCGGATGCGGATATTCTTCCACCGCACGCTGTACGGCCCGGTCCCTTTCTTGACACCGTGGACCTGTAAACCAATGAAGCCACTGGCGTCGGTCTTGTCGTGGAAGTCGGCACACGGAACGCCGTTCACCCAGGAACGAATGTGGTCGCCCTGGGCCACGATCCGGTAGTGATTCCACTCATCGTTCTTGAACGCCTTCTTGGCTTCGGGCTTGCTGGAAAAATCGTCCAGCCATTTCGTGCGGCGAGCTTCATCCCAAAAGTTTCCAGAAACGCCTGATTCGGCGGCAGCAGTTTCACATTGGTAGCCGTAAACCATGCCCGCCTTGCGGACCACTTTGGGCTTCGATTCCTGGGGCGTGTCTTTTTCGTAGACGTGGCTGCGAATTTGAATGCCGGAATTCAGCGGCTTGTCACAGAGAACGTCGAGTTCCAATTCGAAGTCGCTGAATGGACCCTGCAGAGAAACGTGTTCGGACTTCCTTCGACGGTCGTACCGACGATCACGCCGTCTTCGACTTTATAGGCGGCCATGCCGCCCTTGACCTCCCAACCGTCGATAGTCGTGCCGTCGAACAACGATTTCCGCAACCGATCAGCGGCGAAGGCGGAAACCGACAGAATGAGGAATGCGGCAAGCGTCAGGCTGAGATCTTCATGGGTTGCATCTCGGGATGGGCGGTGAGTCAGTCGGACCTCCGGCAGCATACCCTGGCCTTGGCGGGTGGAGCAACAAACTTGCAATCTGCTCCCCACCGGCATAGCCTGGGCAAGAGTGCGTTTAAGGGGAAAGGGAAATGACAATTCGACCTTACGGAACATGCCAACCCCAGCAAAGCACATCTTCGAAACCGAACGGCTGCGGCTGCGGGAGTTCGTTCCTGAAGATGCTCAAGCGTGCTTCGAGCTAAACAGCATTCCCGAGGTCTTGAAATACACCGGCGAAACCGAGCCCCGATTCCGTTGAGGAGGTCCGGCAGGGCCTTTGTGACCGGCCCATACTCGATTATCAAAAGCATGGCTTGGGACGCTGGGCTGTCATCTTCAAGAGAACCGGCGAGTTAATCGGCATGGCTGGCTTGAAATACCTCGACGATTGGCAGGAAGTCGATCTCGGCTACCGATTGTTGCCAAAGTATTGGGGCCTCGGATTGGCGACGGAGGCGTCACGGGCTTGCATCGACTACGGCTTCCACACTCTTCGACTGCCCCGGATTCTCGGGCTCGTTGATCCCGAGAATGTTCGGTCGGTCCGAGTCCTGCAAAAGCTAGGCTTCGTCTTCGACCGCATGATCGAATATCGGTCGCAGCAGGCCGCAAAGTACCTGATCCGAATGGATCAAGCAGGCTGACGAGCACGCCCGAGTCCCACATTAAGAGAATCAAATCCGTGGGCTTCTATTCTCGGGTGATCTTTCCTCGGCTCTGCGAAATGGCACTGGACCAGGCATTCGTCGCAAAGCATCACCACGAACTGCTAAGCCAAGCCAACGGCGAGATTCTGGAGATCGGCTTCGGCACGGGCCTGAACCTTCCTCATTATCCTGAGCAGGTTCGCAAGATCACCGTCGTCGATCCGAACCCCGGAATGCACCGTAAGGCCGAAAGGCGGATCGAGCAGTCTGGCATCGAAGTGAACCATCGGCTCATCAGCGGAGAACAGCTTCCGTTCGACGACGGCACCTTCGATTGCGTCGTCTCGACGTTTACCTTGTGCAGCATCGAGGACGTGCGCCGGGCCGTTGGCGAGGTCCACAGGGTGCTGCGACCTGGTGGGTTTTCCTTTTTCTGGAACACGGACTCAGCCCTGATCCGAAGTTTGAGAAGAGGCAGCATCGGTTGAATTGGCTTCGACGGCATCTGGCGGACAACTGCAACGTTGACCGGAATGTGCGAGAGCTGGTTTCGAGTCAGCCGTTTTCCAGTGTTGAAGTCGCCGAGTTCTACTTGGAGAGAACGCCTCGAACGCATGGTTACGTCTATCAGGGCGTGGCAGTCAAGTAATGACTCGTGCTGCTTCGAGTACAACCGGTCGTTCCTATTCTCCGATGTCCCTGTCCATCCAACGACGGAGCCTAGAGTAGAACTGCACCGTGGTTTCACCTGGCATTTGCTTGCAGTCACCAAAAAGCTCGACCCGGCGCTTGAGTTCGTCCTGACCACTCGTCTCCTGCTTCAACTGCTCGATGAATGCTTGCAAATGCGTTAATTTGCTCTCGACCAGAGCTTTGAAAGGCAAATCCCGTTGCTGGACCCAATAATTCTGGACCTTTGCCAAATATCCCAGATTCGGTTTATAAGTCGATCTCATGCATTCTCCTAACTCGCCCGAGCCGCATTCGACAACCAATGGTCCTTCTTAAAGGGACAGCAGAGCGTCAATCCTTCCACTCTTTCTTTGGGGGTGGCCGCATATTCAACCCGGCGCACAATTTCCGTAAGAAGTCTTCCGCCGTCTGACGGTCGCAGTCCATCATGCCTCGATAGACTTTGACGGCGATGTCGAACTGTCCCTTTCGTAAGAGCCGCTCAAGGATTTCCAAATCTTTCTTGCTAACCATCTCACCGGATTCGATTCAAATCTTGCCCGCTTCTAACCTTCAGCAATCAAAAGCATCGAAGAGCCCCCCAAGACCAACGACCGTGCTCGAATTTCACGCTAAGACTCGGAGCCTGTTTTGGCTTCAGCCCGGTCGGCATCGCTGGAAAATGCGGTCGAGGACCAGTTTGTCTTGACCAAGTGCGATTCGCACCAGCTTAACCGCTTCGCAGCCAACTCGCAGAGGTAGCCCGAGATCAGGAGGGGAAATGGAACTTGTTTGAATCCCCACTGCCATTTCAACACAAGATAGTTGCCACGCCTCGCCTTTTCTTGCGAATGTTTCTGCAAGGGGGTTTGAGTTTCTTGGCTCTCTGCGCTGAGATGGCGTCGTTGCTTCCTAGTCCGACGATTCGGGTGGCAAGGTCGGTGCTTGGCACTGCGTCACCCAACTGCCTTGGCCGTTGTCCCGGTTTTGATCCCAGTACGTGCCGCAGTCACCACACAGTTGGCAGTGTAATGTTCCACTGGTCGCACCATCCGGCTCCGAGTCCTCAGGTATCAAGTCCGGTGATTGAAGCGTGTGCTCCGCTTGGGCGTCTCGCCTGAGAAATGAGACAGCGCACATTCGGGTGTCACTTCTGACACTCCAACCCCTGACCTGATCGGCGCTTCCGTCGTCGTTGCACGATTGCATCGTCGTCGTAGCAAGTGCCTCAGTCGCACACTTCAAGTTGCGACAACGACCATTTGTCTCATTCTCAACGAGAACCGGCCGCCGCTCGGCTGGCCAACCTCTGACACCCGCAGCCAAGTCGTCAATCAAATCATGGAGACGACGACATGGCAACCCAAATCGAAATCCGGCAAGCAATCACCGACCAGATCATTGAAGCCCTTCAGAACGGCGGCATCCCGCCCTGGCGACGGCCGTGGGTAAAACACGAGAACTCGGGCCTCCCCGCCAACGTCATTAGCAGGAACCGCTACAGCGGCATCAACCCGATCCTCTTGCAGATGGCCTCGATGCGCCACCGCTTCACCTCCAAGTTCTGGGCCACGTTCCGCCAATGGCAAGACCTGGGCGGCAAGGTCAAAAAGCGCCCCGATGACGTGAAGCCCGGCCAGTGGGGAACGAACATCGTGTTCTTCAAGCCCATCAAGAAGATCGAGGTCGATCAGGACACCGGCGAAGAAGAAGAGGTGAAGTTCGGCGTGCTAAAAACCTACTGCTTGTTCAATGCCGATCAAGTTGAGGGCGAGCACCTCGACAAGTTCCGAGTCGGTGAACTGACACCCGCCAGCGAGTTCGTGGACTTCGAGCCCGCCGAAGAGGCAATCATGGCGACAGGTGCCAATATCTGCTTCGGCGGCGACCGTGCCTTCTACGCTCGTCCGACACTGAGCGGCGATGGCGACTACATCCAGTTGCCGCCCAAGTCGCACTTCCACGAACGGAAGGAATACTACGCCACGGCCCTCCACGAACTCGCCCATTGGAGTGAAGTCAGAACCAACTGGACCGGCTCGTATGCCGAGGGCGAGTTGAGGGCCGAGATTGCTGCGTGCTACATGCTCACCGAGTTGGGCGTGCCACAAAGTGACGACCTGAGCAATCACCATGCGTATCTGGAAAGTTGGCTCAAGGCTCTGCGGAACGATCCCAAGTTCATCTTCAGTTGTGCGACGGCTGCGACAAAAGCCGCCGATTTCGTGCTGAGCTTCGGTCGGACACCGACTGAGCAGCCACAAGAAGAAGTCCTGGCGGACTAAATCGCCGCTGGTTACAGGTCATATCCCTACTGGCCGGGCGGGACGATGCTAATGCTCGATCTTGCATCCGGGTAATGACCGCTGAAGCTGTGCAACGCCTTGGTCAGTGACCTTGGTTCCCGAAAGCCACAGATTGGAGAGCTTCGTAAAAACTGCGAAATGGTCGAGGGTTGCGTCTGACACAAGAGTCGCATCCAGCCGCAGGTACGCTTATCCCTGGAGCTTCGCCAAAGATGCGAAGCCGTCACCATTGATCTTGGTACCAGCAAGGTCAAGGTCACTAAGGCTGACAAGCTCACGCAAATGCGAAAGGCCATCATCGCTGATCCCTGCCCCCGAGATATGCAACTGCTCCAACTGAGACAAGCCAGCGAGGTAAGCGAGGCCGGCATCGGTCACTCCTGGCGACCACCCAAGGATTAGCGACTTGAGATGCTTGGAATGCTTCAAATGCTCAAGTCCTTTGTCTGTGAATGGAGAATTTACTCTCTCCAGGCTTTCGAGATTTGGCAGAGTCGCCACATGCGCTAGGCCAGCATCGGTCACTGAACTGTTCGTGAGTCGCAACCAAACAAGCCCTTGCCGATTTCTGATGCGAATGAGCGTATCGTCAACTACGTCAGAACGGCCGAGCATCAAGTACCTGATCGCTGGAAGCGAATCAAGAAACTTGAAATCGCTTGATTCGATTCGACCGATCTGGTCGCCGAAAGAGACACTGTGTACCTCCGAAAACCAATCATCGCCGAATAAGTGTCGCTGCCACGCTGGAGTGCCGGATTCGTGAGGAAAAGTGGTCTCCCAATCATATTGCACCTGTCCCCGAAGCCGCCTGATCTCAGCAATAGCCTCCCGCTGCTTCACCGCATGAATTGCCTTCCATGCCAGTGGCATGGAAACGACTAATACTAGCCCGAATAAAGTACGAAGGCGGAAGGCATACCAACGTGGCTTAGAAAAAGCGACCGGCATGGTCTCGATCTCGCCACTGAGACAGAAATTGGGCGTGCAGAAGAGTTCTTTGTACTACTGTGCAAACATGTCGTCAAATACGTTCCGGGCACATCTAGAACTAATCAGTCTGACACCCGCTGGTGCTTCGTCAGGCCCGATCCAATGAACCTCGGAGCACCAAGTATGATAAACCGAATCGAGAACGTCGCCGTCCCACCGAAGCCAAAGGCGAAATCCAAGTCGAAGCCCGTCATCAGACGGGAAACCACACGAAACGCCTCGAAGCTCAACGTCACAAAACTTGCAGCGAGCTTCGGTGTCATCTTCATGGCCACCTTGTCGGCGCTGCTCAATGCCTACGCCAACGGCCAGCACGCTTCGGTCGAGTGGGCTGGGTGGGGCATGGGAATGGCCGTGCCCATCATCGTGCTCGTCTTGGGCAAAGTTGCCGGGGACATGTTTCGGAAGAAGCAGATGATGGTCGCCTTCCTCAACGGAGGCAGCGGCTTGGCGCTATTGTTCCTCAGTGTCTACCACTGCTCGGAGAGCATCAGCCTCCTCACAGGCTGTTCAGTTGGCCTAGCGTTTCCCCAAGCGGTGGCAATCGACTTTGGATTGATCGCCTGCGAGATCGCCATCATCGCCGAGACGAGGATGTCGATTACCCGGCCCTCGAAGGCGAGCAAGCCGGTGACACCCGCAGATGCAAAGTCCTGATCGGGACGACCAACCGGATCGCTGCACGCAGATCGTCAAGCGGCTTCGGCTTCACAACCCTTTCATGCAGATCGACTCCATTCGCTCGGCCGGCCGGCGAGCAACGAAGATCGTCTGCACATCGAAGGCCACGAAGTCCATGTCGATCAGCAGCGGCGTTTCCGGTTGGCTCTTTTGACACCCGCCATTCGATTGTTCTGAATCACTTCAATCAACGGGAGCAACGATCATGCGGCTCGGCGAATTGGAATTGGAAGATGCAGCGAAGGGATCTGCCGGCAACTGGCAGCGATTCGAGTGCTTTGTCTGGTGGAGGGAAAGGGAACTTTCCGACGCCAACAGTTGGGGCATCTTTTACACGAGTAATCGAGACAGCGGCTTGCTCGACCAAAGCAACGCCTCGGTGATCGCTAGAGCACTGACGCCGTTCACCGAAGGCAATGATCCTGATGTGGTTTTGGAGAGCCACGATCACTGGGCGGTCGGGCACGTCGATGGGTTTTCCATCCGTATCTTCAAGCGAGGCAGGATCACCAAGGCATTCAAGGTCTACCACGAACTCGAAGAGCAAATGGCGAACTACCCTGTGCTCGATGAGATGGACTACTCCAACCGAGAATACGAAGCCACGTTGGAGTGTCTGCCGCTTGCCGCCTGGAAACTGAAGCATGACTACGAGTTGCCGGATGGTTGGGAAGGCGAGGTATTTTCATGGCTTTCTGACCACAACTGTTCGGCCATCGAAAGCACCGACGATCAAGGCGGCTGGCCCTCGGAAGAGGAACTGATCGAAGCCTTCGATGCACTCGGTTACGCCCGGCTTGAACTGGCCTGAAAAACTGCGTGGTGGCGACAACATGGAGGTTGCCGCTGACACCCGCACGTGGATCGTCACCACGATCACGAACCTGGAAGCAAAGCGATGAATGAAGAACTCAACGAAAAGCCGCTCACTTCACTGGAGCAAAAGCAGAGACTTCTGGCCCACCACGTCCGCATGGTCGCCAGGAAGTTATCACACAGCCTCTTTATCTTTGGCGCTGCTGGTGGCCTTGGGAAGACACGGACGATCCTCGCCACGCTTGAAGAGGAAGGGGTCGAACCTGTGCTTATCAACAGCCACATCACGCCATTGGCACTTTACGGAACGCTGTTCCTGCACCGTGAAGAACGGGTGATCTTCTTTGACGATGTGGACAGCATGTTTTCATCAATGGCCCACTTGGGTCTGCTACGATCGGCACTCTGGGGCAGCCCTCGGATCGTCACCTATGGAAGCTCACAGCTTCCGGGCGACTTGCCGGCGAGCTTTGAGTTTACGAGCCGGTGCCTCTTTGCGGCGAACGTGATTCCGAAACGGAACGACGCCTTCAAGGCGGTGTTGAGCCGTTGCGACATCTTCGAGTTGGATGCCTCGAACGCCGAAGTCCTCGAAACGATGCGAGCCATTTCGGCCAATGGCTTCAACGGAATGACACCCGACGATGCGGCGTCGGTGATCGACTTTATCGAGGCTAATTGCACCGAAAAGCAAATCTCAATGCGATTGCTTGGGCCGGCGATGAGAAAGTTCGGCTATGCCCGTTCCGAAGGAATCGACTGGCAGCCGCTTGTTCTTTCCCAGCTTCATGCCCTCGGCCAGAGGAAGGACGTGAACAAGCGGGCTGAGAACCAGACCAAAGATCATCGAGCGTTACTGGCCGCTTTGGCGAAACATCCCGAGGACGTGAAATTGCAGCAAGCCCTCTGGTGCCGAGAAACCGGCAAGTCTCGGGCCACTTTCTACCGTGTCCTTTCCCGACATCGAGAAGAGCAAGGTGAGTGACACCCGCCGAGCTATCGTGGTGATTTGGAAGCCGACGACGTATCGGTTAGCATACTCTTCAGAAAGGAAGCCGCATTGGGACTCACGATTCATTACAGCCTGACGAGCGATCTAAGCAAGCCGAACGAAGTCCACGAACTGGTCGAGGCTGTTCGGCAATTTGCGCTCGACCTGCCGTTTGAGAATGTCGGTGAGATCATCGAGTTTTCTGGCGACGACCCAAGCCCTGAGAACGACACTGCTCGCTGGCTGCGGATTCAGTCCGACGCTCACGTCGAAGCCAACGGCTGCCACTATCGAGTTCCTCCGAAACATGCCTTTGCCTTTTCGACTTGGCCGGGCGAGGGATGCGAGGCGGCCAACTTCGGTTTTTGCAAATACCCCGCATACCTGATTGTCGACGGCAAGCGGGTCGCCACGAAGTTACGGGGATGGTCGTGGCATTCCTTCTGCAAAACCCAGTACGCCAGCGATCCAAATTGCGGAGGCGTGCGGAACTTCGTTCGTTGTCACTTGGGCGTCATCAAAGTTCTGGACTTCATCAATGCCACGAAGCTGGCAACGGTCGAAGTTAGCGACGAGGGCGGCTACTGGGAGCAACGTGATGTAAAGGCATTGGTCCAAGAGGTCGGTGAATGGAACGAGTTCATCGCAGGTTTCACCAACGAGTTGCGTGAGGCTATCGGCCCGAAACTAGAATCGGCCATTACAAGCTTCCCAAACTTCGAACATTTGGAAGCGAAGGGGCTGGAACGCTTGGCGAAATTGCGCCGGAACAAATCTTGATCGCATGACACCCGCAGAACGGTCGTGACCAACCACGGCCCCTTGCGAGTCTCATCATGCCGATCCGAACTGCCGCCGCCTCCGGTGCCGACGACGTTCAACGCCACGCTGCGTCTGATGCTGTTGCCGTGCAAGATGCGGTGAATCTCGTGGCCGTCGTCGGCTGCTTCCATCGGCATCTGCTCGCCCTTCATAGTGCGGGCATCTTTGGCGACGACCTCATCAATCATCCCGTTGCCCTGGCATTCACGAGCAAGCTGAATTCCCTGTGTCGCATGACGCCGAGCCGGGAACTCGCTGCTCTGGGAGCCATTGACCAGATTGCTGCTGGTGAGTCGGCCGAGTACAAGGTCATTCCCATCTGACACCCGCATGGTCAGGAATTGCCAGCCGTTCGTGCTACCGTACAGCGTTTGAACAAAACCCAGACGCAAAGCACGAGCCCTCCGAAGAAACCAACTCCATACGCAGTCCGGTGAGCCCAGAGGTCCGCCAGGAATAGATTGTGCCGTGCTATTGGCACTCGTGATGCGAGGTATCCGGTTAGCGAAATCCGTCCAGCGTTGGCCTCGTAATACCCTGTGATCCCCGCCGCCAACGATGCACATGCCATCACTAAAAGTAGGACGGCGATTGGTCGCACCAACTGGGCGGCGTCCAACTTCGGCCACGATCCGACTCGGCACACGAGCGTTGCCGGGGCACTAAGAATCAGGCCCATCCACCAAGTCGCAATCACGCCCCAGCCAAAAGCAAGGAACGTGGGCACCTGGGTATGGAATATAGGCGGATGGCCGACTGTGAAATACTCCACGCAGACCCTTGCCGTCACCTGGTCGTGAAGAATCCCGTAGACGACGGCTGACAGGATGCAAAGCAGGACGATCTTCAGGATTTGCATAGCGGCGATCTCGTCAAACAGCGGAGTATTCCCACCACGATCATAACAGGTCCGAAAGCCACCGTTGCCTGACACCCACACACGGATCATTCAGCAAGTCACCCAGGACAGGAGCGATGATCGCCATGAGTAATTCGACCAGCCGGAAGTTTTCTTTGGGAAAGATTCTTGCCACGCCAGGTGCTCTCGAAGCGTTGGCCGGGGCAGGACAGACGCCTGCTGAGTTCCTTGGCCGTCATGCAATTGGCGATTGGGGCGAAATGAGCGACGGCGATAAGACCTTGAACCAAGAGGCCCTCGTCGATGGCAGCCGGCTTATGAGTGCGTATCAGACCAGCAAAGGCACTCGGATTTGGATCATCACCGAAGCGACGGATGAGAACGGCGGCCGCTGCGCCACAACGATCTTGTTGCCAGAAGAATACTGACACCCGCAAGATCGGTGTGATGACCAACCGTCAACGAAAGGAACAGTCATGTCCGACCCAACTGAAACCATCCGCCGCCAGCAACTCGTTGAGATCAACGCCGAGCCGGGGAGCCGTGAATACCTCGAAGCCAAGCATGGACAAGTCTGGGACACGCCCCAGCTTCAGGAAGACTTCCAGGTCGAGGGCTTCCTCGCTCCCTACGTGGTCGCCCGACGCCGATCAGACGGCGTTCGTGGCTCGTTGATGTTTCAGGCAAACCCACGATTCTACTTCAATTTCCAAGCTGAATAGTTTCCGTTGTCGGAGTCGGCTCGCATGACTCGTGGTTGTGCGAGCCGGCTCCGGTTTCTTGACACCGGCATACCAACTCCCAAACGCTACTGATCTCGCTAATCGTCGTTTTTAAGCCGGGATTGCTTGTCTTCTTCCCATCCCTCCTTTCGCATCGACCGGCAAGCCTGCTGCAACGTCCAGCGACTCCGACCCACATTCGATTGGCAGAGAAGCATTGCAGGCTCGTTGCACCATGCCACGTGCTCAATCGTGAACTGGCCCAGCATGTTGTCGAGGATGTCCATGCCGATGAAGGGGACAAACGGAACCTCTTCCTCTCTGCGGAATGTCGTCGTTCCCTTGGCATACTTCAAATGAACGGCGTACTCGACTCGGAACATGACCATCTCCCGATTGCGTTCCCTGGTTGAACTGCCCACAGGATCAATGACACCCGCAATCCTGCCGTGAGACAAGCCATGTCGCTCGACACCCGCAGGTGACAGAAAGGGTTCCCACGAAATCGCCCCCAAGAACCCTCGTGTTTTCCGGCCTTTGCGTGGGTCGGAACTGACGCCAATTAGGTTATGACCTACTGGCAACACGATGACACCCGCAAGAAATCCATGAGACGGGCGAGATCGGGCGTGGTCGCCCAATTTCGCAAAAGACGCCGATCACGAAATTGAACAGGCAAAACGAGGCTCGAATGGCTAATCGCAAGCAGGAAAACCCGCACTTGTGCGCATCTCAAAATGGAAAGCCGAAATCCAAACTGGTCAGTCAGATCGCCCGAATCGTCCGCAAGGCGGGTCTCGACTACGATGGCTGGCGGTACGTGACCAAGCGGGTACGGCAGGTTTGCGAGCTTCGGCCGGCGACCAAGGGCCGCAAGCTGCCCAAGGTTCTGAGCGCCGACGATTTTCGTAGATTCTATGAAACAGTGGACCGGGCCGACGACGTGCAGCACGCCTTGATGTTGCGCCTGATGTTCTTCACTGCCGTTCGAGTCAGCGAACTCTGCAAGATGCAGGTCGCCGATGTGGACCTCGAAGCCTGCAAGATTCGGATCAACCAGGGCAAGGGCTCGAAAGACCGGTACGTCCTATTCGGCAAGACCTTTGCCACGGCCTTGCGCACGCACATCGCCGCTCATCAGCAGAACCGATGGCTCTTCCAAACTAAACGGGCCACGAGGTTCAGCACCCGACGAGTCCAACAGATCGTCAAACACTACGCCGAAGTTGCTGAGGTTCGGGCGACTCCCCACACCTTTCGGCATCAGGCGATCACGTGGCTGACCCGGCATTCGGGACTTGCCGATGCGGAACTGCAACTCATCACGGGTCATGTCCGTCGTGAGACGCTGGCGATCTACCAGCACGTGGCTCTCGACGGAGAACTCGAAGCCAAGTACCACGAGAGCATGAAGCAGGTCGATCTCTGATTGACACCCGCATGGCTGCCGTTGAGGAACAGGGTTGTCTTCGGAAAAAGTCGAAGGTGCTGCAAAAAAGGAAACCCAGAAACTCGAACGAAAAGGTCTCGGGATGGCTCCCTGGGGGGCGGCGTGTCAAGGACTACGCCGCAGTTTCTTTTGTTTTGTCCCCTCGACTTTTTCTGCCCACGCCCGAGGCTACTGCACAAAGTCGATCTCGAAAAAATCCGCCGCCGAAATCTATGCTCGGACGAATGCGCCGAACTTCCCTGGCTTAGATCAGATCAAAGACGGCTGGATCAGATCGAAATCTACTTCGTGCCGGAAGCGGCAGGCTCGGGCGTCTTCGGCTTGGCCGGATCATCCCATTCGATCTTGCAGTTGGGCAGAGCTTTTTGCAGTGCGGCGACTTGGGCTGCGGTGACTTTGGTTGCTTTGATCTCCAAGTTTGTAAGGCTCTTGCAATCTTGAAGGGGTGACAAATCAGCCACCTTCGTGCCGAAGCATTGCAGGCTTGACAGCGGTAGCCCTTCGAGCGGCGACAGGCTGGATATGGGCGTGTACTGACACGAGAGAGTCGTAAGCGGCATCCCTCGCAACGGCAGGAGATCGGAAATACGGGTGTGGTCGCAACCCAACTTCGTCAGCTTCATGCCTCTCAGTGGGGAAAGGTCGGATACGTTTGTGTTGTAGCATTCCAGGCTTGTTAGAGGCATTCCTTGCAATGGCGAGAGGTCGGATACCTTCGTAAAATGGCAATCCAGGCTCGTCAGTCGCATGTCTTTAATCGGGGACAGATCAGCGAACTGCCATGTTCCAGAAATACTGCCGTTGCAACGTAGAACGTCCAATTTGACCAAGGCTCTCACCGGCGAAATATCGGTCACGTTGTCCGTGACGAAGGAAAAGAATGTCACGACGCCATTCTCGATCTTGGGCATCACCTTCCCATCAAACCCCGGATTCAACTCCATCAGCTTCTTGCTGACGGCTTCGATCTGCTTCTCGGCAGGCAGGGCTTGCGTGGCTTTCACCCATTGCTGGAAGGCGGGGTCGAGGTAGGCGAGCTTGGCGGGCGGCAGGCTTGCCGAATTCGCCAGCGTCGTATTTCTTCCAGAACTCGGCGGGGGGGAACTTGTCTTTTTCGCTACTGCCGATGCCGATGGTCTTGAGGCTCTTCATCTGGCGGATTATGTCCAGCCCCTTGGTGATGTTCTTGGGCGTGAAGGCGAATGTCGTCAGAGTTCATCCCTTGCAGCGGCGACAGGTCGGACACCTGCGTGTCGATAGCAATACAGGGTCGTCAGCGGCATTCCCTCGCAGCGGCGACAGGTCGGATACCTGCGTGTTGCGCAATACAAGCTCCGTCAGCTGCATCCCTTGCAGCGGCGACAGGTCGGATACCTGCGTGCCGCGCAATATCAGGTACGTCAGCGGCATCCCTTGCAGCGGCGACAGGTCGGATACCTGCGTGTAGCTGCAATTCAGGTCGTCAGTTTCATTCCTTGCAACGGCGACAGGTCGGACAATTTGCCCTTGCCGTACGCCGCTGCCGAACAAGTTAGACGCTTCAATCCCACCAACGCCCGCACCGGCGAAATTCGCGTCACGTTGTCGGTGAGAAACCCAACTCCGTGACCACGCCGTTCTCGATCTTGGGCGTGCCTTTCCCATCCGAGACCCGTCACCTTCCCATCAAACCCCGGATTCAATTCCATCAGCTTCTTGCTGACGGCTTCGATCTGCTTCTCGGCAGGCAGGGCTTGCGTGGCTTTCACCCATTGCTGGAAGGCGGGTGTGTTCCAGGCTGGTTCGGCTGACCGGCGACTGCCTTGGCCGGATCGTCCCATTCGATCTTGCAGTTGGGCAGGGCTTTTTGCAGGGCGGCGACTTGAGGCGGGGGTGACTTTGGTATTTCGGACGTTCAAATCGCCGAGACGCTTACAATTCTCCAGAGGCGACAGGTCGGAAACCTTTGTGCCCGAGCAATACAGAACGCCGAGAGGCATCCCTCGCAACGGCGACAGGTCGGATAGCGGTGTTATTGCAATTCAAGACGGCCAGCTTCAGCCCTTGCAGTGGCGACAAGTCGTTGAACCTTTGTGTCGGCAGACGCAGACTCCACAAAGGCATTTGCCTCAACGGCGACAGGTCAGAGACTTGCGTGCATTGCAATTAAGGCCGGTCAGCTTCATCCCTTCTAGCGGTGACAAGTCGGACAGTTTACCGCTACGAGTGCCGAGACTTCCGAAGCAATCTAAAACCGTCAAACCCGTCAATGCCCGCACCGGCGAAATGTCCGTCACGTCGTCCGTGATAAGCGCCAAATTCCGTGACCACGCCGTTCTCGATCTTGGGCGTGCCTTGCATCACCCCGTCACCTTCCCATCAAACCCTGGATTCAACTCCATCAGCTTCTTGCTGACGGCTTCGATCTGCTTCTCGGCAGGCAGGGCTTGCGTGGCTTTCACCCATTGCTGGAAGGCCGGATCGAGGTAGGCGAGCTTCCTGGGGCGGGCTGACCAGGCCTTCTGCCGGATCGTCCCATTCGATCTTGCAATTGGGCAGGGCTTTTTGCAGGGCGGCGACGCCGGCAGCAGTGACTTTCGTGTGGTGGCTTTCACAGCGTGAAATTTGTTGAAGCCAGGCATTCTTTCGCCTAGACGTCGGCAAACTACTTGATCGGCTGACATGACCGTGTTGTCGAGCTTGACTGACTTTGAGGATTCATCAGCTTCTGCTTCGAGCCGAGTCAATAACACCATCGTAGTCCAACTCGTACCGGAGACATCAATGGCCTTGGTGCAACCTGATGCTACGCTCGATTTGCGGAAGCGAAACCCGCGGCGAATCGTCGCTTCGATGTCCTGATCGTCATTTGCACGGTTCCGCCTGCCGACACCACTGCACCAGCAATGTGACGGTCGAAGACCACTCGACTTCGCAATTCGGAAGACCGGCCCGTCAAGGCTTCATCCGCCATCAGCGGTGAATCTAGTCTCGAATAGATAAAGGGTCTTCGATTCGTCTTTTGGGCAGCTTCAAAAATAACAGCACGCTGGCAATCCCGCCATCGCCCGCATCGAAGCGAAAGTCCAAACGCCGAATACCCGTTATGAAATCCTGCTCAAATACTCAGCGCGTTCTCTCGATCTGTGACCGTCACGTTCCAGATAAAACCGACGTATGAGAGCTCGATAACGCTTCTTAGGTGACGGTCGATGATGCCTGGGCCGCCAAACGGCATGTCATTGATGCGAACTACTCCATTCTTACTCGGACACCCATGCCGCTGTTCCAGGCGATCTGGTTGGGCTGGTGGAGGCAGGCGTGAGCGTCGCTTTCGGTCGGCTGCGTCGCTGTTCCCGTGGCAAGTTGCGAGTCACCCGCCGCATCGGCCCGCACTCGAACGCAGCGAAAGCCGCTGAGTTGTAACGGTACGACGGCGAGTTGGAGTAGCGAGACGCACTGCGACAGCGGGAAGCGTTGTTGTTCCAGTAGCCGCCACGGATCACACGGTCGGAGCCGGAAGATGGGCCATTTGGGTCGTTGGGCGAACTCTTCTCGTACCACTTCCCATCGTACCAATCCTGGCACCATTCCTAGAGCGTTGCCGTGCATATCGAACAAACCGAACGGATTCGGCAGCTTCAAGGCCACCGGCTGAGCCTTGCCACCGGCGTTCTTATTGAACCAGCCATACTGCTCCAACTGTGCTTTGTCGTCGCCGAACGAATACTGCGTCGTCGTCCCGGCTCGGCAGGCATATTCCCACTCCGCTTCGGTCGGCAGCCGGTAGCCGTCGGCATGGGCCGCAATCAGCCAGCCCCCTTTGCCATCGGGCCGATACCAAGGCCGCCGCTGCTCTTGTTCGCTGAGCCACGCACAATAGGCCACCGCATCGTTCCAAGTGATTTGCGTCACCGCCGTGTCGTCGGTGATCGCATAACCGGGGTTCTTCCAGTTCTTCCCCTTGTCGGCTTCCTTGACCTTGTCGATGAGCCTTCTCGCCACGAGTTGCCGAAGCCGTATTTCTCGGCCTCGGTGACGTACTTGCTCGCCTCGACGAACTTGCGGAACTGCACCACCGTGACTTCGGTGCTGCCCATCAAGAACGGCTGGCTGATCGTGACCTTGTGTTGCGGCATTTCTTCGGGAAGCCGCTGCAAAGTAGGCGTCATCCGGCTTGATCTTGTCGTCTTCACCCATCTTTCGACCGATGGCGTTTTGCTCCGGCGTGCTGCCCATCAGGAACTCGCCGGGCGGGATCAGCGTCATCCGCATGCCGACGCTGTTGATCGTCTCGACCTTCGTGCCCAGATGCTTGGCCCAGGCGGCTTGTCCAGCGTGAGCTTGCTTGGTATCGAAGGGAGCGACGAGCGGCTTGGGGGAGCCATCATCCAAAACATGAGCAGGCGGTTGCGTCGTGGTATTCGTCGCCACAACCACAGGCAGCACGGTCGCTGCGGGTGCAATGGCCGCAGGCGGATGCGGCAGGCTTGTCCTCCTTCTCCAAATGCCGAATCAGATAAAACACCAGGATCGGGGCGATGATCGTGCCGAATGCCCCGCCGACGATCTTGAGCAACCAAATGCTTCGTCTTCTCCGAAGCCACGACCTCGGTGATCGAACCCAACGGCTTTTTCTTCGCCTTGGCAGCCAGCTTCTTCCTGTCGGCGGAAGAAAGGTCGATGGTGCTCGCCACGTCACCTTTGCGGCCGGTGCTCGAACCGCCGTACCCAAGGCCTTCCAACGCCTCGATCACTTCGCTCATCGTCTGGTAGCGATCTTCGATCTTCTTCGCCACCATCTTTTTGAAGACGGCTTCGAGTTGCTTGGATACCGTGGTCTGAACTTCTTGCAACGAGGGAATCGGCTGCTTCTCGATGGGCCATCAGCTTTTCCATCGCCGTTTCGCCGCCGTAGGCAGCTTTGCCGGCCAGCAGGTAATAGAGCGAGATGCCCAGGCTATAAATGTCGGCCCGCTGATCGGCATGCTTGGTGTTGAGGGCCTGCTCGGGGCTCATGTAATCGACGGTGCCCATGATCGTGCCGGTGCCGGTCAGTTCGGTTTGGGCAGGGCCACCATCTGACTCGATACGGGCCAAGCCCATGTCGAGAATCTTGACGACTGCCTTCGTTGTCGAGCAGCAAGTTGGCGGGCTTGATGTCTCGGTGAACCACGCCCTTCGCCGTGGGCGAACTCCAAGCCACGAGCAGCTTGCAGGATGTAGTTGACGGCCTTGTTGACCGGAAACGGCCCATCCTTCTTGACCATTGCCGACAGGTCTTTGCCGTCCACGTACTCCATGACCAGGAAGTGAGCGTCGCCGGCCTGACCAGCATCGTCAGCAGCGACGATGTTGGGGTGGCGGAGCTTGGCCGCGGCCCTGACTTCTCGCTCGAAGCGAGCCATCGAGGCCGCATCTTTCGTCATGGCCGGCGGCAACATCTTGATTGCCACGATGCGCTCCATTCGGCGATGCTGGGCCTTGAAGACTTGCCCCATGCCGCCAGCCCCGATCTTGTCGAGGATGGTGTACTCACCAAGGATCAGCGACTTGGCTTTGCCCGCCTTTACCTGCTGCGCCTGAAACGGCGTCAGATGGTTATTCTTGACCAACTCGGCCACGAGTTCTTCGACGCTCGTTGGGATGAGCTTTGGGCGGGACGAAGTTTTCGAGCTTGCCGGGGGCAATGATGCCCGAGTCGGCGAGTTGCTTGACGACTTGTTCGAGGGGGAGAGCCATCGGCGGAATCCCGATCACCGGAAAGTGAGCTTTGAGTATAGCTGCCCCCGAATTGGGTGGCAAAGCTGTCGAAAGCCGAAGGGTGAAAAGACTTGGTAGTCGCCGCCAACGTCCCCAAAAAACCGGAAAAATCAGACATCTCGAATTGGGCCGCCGCAGCACCGGCTGTGAGGTCCAAATGAAACAGAATCCCTGAAACAGCGATCAATTCGAGACCCAACGCACCGGTCTCTGTTGAGCGTCTCCAAGGGCCTCATGAAGCAGTCCAGCGTCGAGCATCCCGCCAAGTTCGGTGACGGCCTCCGGGGCGACGGTGAGCAATTGACTGGCAGCCTCGACCTTCAAGGACGAATCGGTGCTTTCCAAGCACCGCAAGTACGAAGCGACGATCTCAACCTCAGTCAGTCGAGTCGTCCCGCCGACTTGCAGTACGGCAACGGCTCGTGTGGCTTCATAAGCCACACGTGGATCGTCGTTCTCGATCAGGGTCATCAGCCTAGCGATAGAAGATGATGCGTCGATCTCTTCGGGCCAGCAGGCATACCAAAGATGGCCCAAGCTGAACGCCGCAGCGGCTTGCACCGCATGGTCGTCGTCGTCCAGGGCCTCGATCAAATGGGCTACGAGATCATCCGTGTGATCCCGCAACTGGAAGACGAACTCGAAGGCGGCATTGGTGTCGCCGAAAGAACTGGCGACTAGTCGGAGAAGCATCCTGAAGTTGTCGTTCATGAACTTGTCCTTCAAGGAACATTCGGATCACGCAGCCAAGCGCCACAATGGGCACAGATGATTCCCGAGTGGCTTTCGTAAGCCCTGCCTGGATCGTAGCTGAACCGCTGGCATCCACTGCACCGCACATAGTCCAGGTCGTTCTGATTGCAGTTGTGGCACGTATGACGGTGAGAAAACTGACCACAGTTTGGGCACTCGATCAGCATTCCGCCAGTATTGCGAGTTTCGTCGGAATCGGTGTTGAGTGGAAAGAACCACGTCCAGTCGAAATAGGGATCGCCGCCGCTCTGCCGAAAGACCTGATAGTCCCTGCTGCGACCGTACATGGCATCTGAAAAGAGATTGACCACGAACCAGCCGAACAGCACGACGAGCCCAACGCCGCCCATTGTGCCGATCAAGGCCGTGAAGGTTCCAATGACGAATCCGAGCAGCCCCAGGAAGGTGATGCCGGCATAGATCGCACCCCAGACGATTGCGAATAATGTTCCGACCATTGCCAGTCGTGAGGTGCGTGTGCCACGGTCGCTGGTCATTGACTACTCCTTCTCGATGAAGAGCCAAGAGCCAGGGGTCGTGAGCAACGAATGGAGGTCGTCTCGAAGCCTGAGAATCTGAGCTTGGGTCAGAGAGAAGTTTCGGCAGGCGAACGAAGTCGCCGGGAAAAACCGGAACGAGAGGACGGCCAGGACGAACTGGTCATTACGAGCCGGCTGGCAGCCGAGGTATTCGACGACTGGGCCGTCGATGATCTGGTCGTGCCGGCTTCGGTCAGGATCATAGCCCATGAAGACACCCGTGGTTGAGGAGGAAACGAAGCCTCCGGCGGGTGTCAGTTCGACCGACTCCCCACGAACAGACCGAGGCCCCTTCATTGGATCAGCACGCCCGACTCGTTTGACGATAGCCATGCGTTGGGATGTGAAACACTTCCATTCAGGGAACGGACTGAATGGAAGTCATAGCCGCTGTCAGCAGAGCGACCAAGCGGTCAGTTGGTCCTGCGTCCGGTGGTAATTGCTCTACCTTGCTGGTCGTACTGTGTGAACGACCGAAGGTCTTTGTCGAATACGACGGTGCAGATGTTATTTGGGCCGTAGTTGATAACGATCTTGTTCTCGGAAAGCACCTGATAAGTTGGCTTCCACCAGTTTTTTCCTCCAACGCCCGTCCGAAAGTTGCCCGACTCGTTCCACTCGAAATCCTTGTTCCAAGTGTCGATCCACTTGGTTCCTTCCAGTTGCTTCGCCAAATTGCGTCGGTTGCGATCCTGGGGTGGGATATGATCCGACGTAGGGGAGGTTGAAGCACTTGGCTTTTGTTCGCTTCCTGCAACCGACTGCTGATTTGGAGAACCAATGCCCCTGGTTTTATGCTTCGGGTCGGACTCTTTGACTGGTTGGAGGCCAGTTGCGCCCCGTGATTCGATAACCTCTTCCGATTTCACGGTGATGACGGCGGTGAGCGTCTTCTTCGATTGATTGAAGCTAAGAGCCAGAGCGCCTTACCAATTTGCTCTGTAGCATCACCGCCAACTGCCAGCGTCGTCGCATTTTGGCCAAACATCTTGCGAAGATCAGCGCTCGGCAAGATGGTTTGCAGAAACGAGTCCATCGATGTTATATCGTTGCCGAAGCGTGTTCCAGCAAGCGGGTCGAGCGGCGTTTCGAGAATAACAGCCGAAAGCCGCTCGTCATCTATCTTTTCCACGAAAACGGCCGACACATGTTGGTTGAATTTGTCTCGGCCAGTAATGTAGATGCGACAGCGTGCGCCGCAGCGCATCGTTCACCCAATCAAAGGCTGTCCCGACGACATCGGCTCCCATTGTCGGAACGGTGAGTTGTTCTTTTTCAGACACATACTGAATGAACTCCGTAATCCGTGGGCGGCCGGTCGCAAGCGAGAGAGGAGGCTGAGTATTAGAAACCGGTTGGGTCGGTAGCTGCCCCATTTTGTCGTCGAGAGTAGACGGCGCTGGCTTTGCATCACCGGTGGTTTTAGATTCCTCTGACGAAGTGACCTCAGTTACCAACGTTTGGGTGGAATCTCCGCCGATGGATCGCTGTGAAGAGTTCTTGCCAAGATAAGCGACGACCGCCAGACCAAAAGCGATGGCGATAGCTACGGCAGAGAATCCTACAAGTTTGACAACCTTGCTAGTTGCACGGATGAAGCTCCGTTCGTGATTCGTTGTGGTCGTCGCTGCTTTAGCGTGTGGCAAATGAGCAACGGATGCTGATGGCGGCGGCGTTAGGGGTACTCGACCGGTCGTCTGCCCAGCCGCTTCGACTCGCAAGATGTGTCTCCTTGCTGCCGCCATGCCCAAGGCTGGACCGAAGATTAAGCCAAAAAGCGCACCGACCAATGCGAACTCTATCGCAACATCGTTGCGTAAGGGTGAAAATGGTACTGCAATGGCCGCAAGACCACTTGCGATACCGGTGAATTCTCCAATCGCTGCGCCAATCAAACCAAGCAGGATCATGTAACCAAATAGACTTCCGATGATGTTGCTTGCGTAAATCCGCCACTTTTCTCTTGTGGGGGCAGAATCCCACAACGTCCGCTGGCAGTGTTTGCAGACCTTCGCACTTACCTTGATCGTTTCCGCACAATACGGACATTGCCGAGTCTCATTCGCAGCCGGGTTCTGAACAGGTGTGGTCGGGTGGGTGGACTTGTTCGAGCTTGGCACGGGAGCGGGAGGATAGACCGGTGAAGGAGTGGAGTTGGTCGATTGCGTCGGTGAGTGCTGTTCCGTCGTCGAAGCAGGAGGCGATGCACCATGCGGTGGGGCAGCAGCCGACGCAGTTGAGAAGAGCCCTTGAACCGAGCTTGCTAAGACCCAGTTTTGCATCTCGTCTCGGCGGATGAGATCACCAGGAGTGAGTTGGCCTGAATGAGCCAGTTGCTTTAATTGCGCCGAGTCAACTGGTCCCAGTTGATTGCCGTTCCTTTTGTAGAACCATTTCGCCATGCGGGTTCTCCCAAGGGATAGTGGCAGTGGGGGCGAACAAGCCTGCGGCAGGATGGTGACGGTTGCTTCAAAATGTTTCTGCGGGTGTCAACGGCGCTTGGTTGGCCGCTTTTTCGGAGTCTCCCGCCGCCTGCAATCCTCATACTTTCGCCCAAGCGCTTACTATAGTCAACAGACGCCCGACAGTCGCACAGATACGCTTCGAGGATGTTTGGTGCGGAACTCAAAAATGCCCGAGAACAGGCCGGTCTATCGCAGGAGAAGCTCGCCTTTGAGGCCGAGATCGACCGGTCCTACGTCAGCTTACTGGAGAACGACAGGAAGTCGCCGACGCTCGACGTTCTCTTCCGCCTTTGCGATGCCATGAGAATTTCGGCATCCGAGCTAATAGGCCGTGTCGAGAAGACACGTGGCACGAAGGTCGCCGCCAAGCCGGCGAAGCAGCGTCGGTAGATGCCACCTAACCGTCAGTCGCTCTCCCTGTCCATCGAGGACGGCCGACGCTCTACTGGTCGCCTTGAGATTGAGACGGCAAAGATTTGCATCCCTATTTGGGTAGCATCTAGGATCGCCAAAGCCAGTTCGGCGACAGGATGCTCGTACAAAATAGGCCGCTGCCGAACGGGATGGGTGGCTTGTAGTTGACGATTGCCGGCCTAACCCAAGGTGGGGGTGGTGAATGGGTGGCGAATCGTGATTCTCATTGCGGATTTTGGCAACGATACCGATGCGGGGCTGGTCGGGGGCGGTTCGACGCCCACGCCCGGTGAGATTTCGCTGGCGCACAACGGCGTGTTGTTCCTCGATGAATTGCCGGAGTTCAATCGCCGCACACTGGAAGTGCTGCGTCAGCCGCTGGAAGACGGCACCGTGACGATCAGTCGGGCGTAGCGAGCACGCAGTTTCCCGCGGCGTTCATGTTGATCGTGGCCTTGAACCCCTGCCCTTGCGGATACCGTAACGATCCGCGCCGCGATTGCCACTGCACGGTGCCGCAGGTGGAGCGGTACATGGCCAAGATTTCCGGCCCCCTTCTTGACAGGATCGACTTGCACCTGGAAGTGCCGGGCGTGCCGTTCCGCGAACTATCGAGCACGACGCCGGGCACGTCGAGCGCCCAGATGCGCGAGGCGGTGGTTTCTGCCCGCTTGATCCAGCGCGAGCGGTTTCAAAAAACCCGCATCCGCTACAACGCCCAGATGGGCCCGCGGCAGATCCGCACCTACTGTTCGGTCGACGCCGACGGCATGAGCCTGCTCAAGGCCAGCATGACGGAGTTGGGCCTGTCAGCCCGGGCGCACGACAAAATTCTGCGCGTTCGCGCACGATCGCCGACCTGGACAATTCCGAGCGGATCACCTCGCGCATCTGAGCGAAGCGATTAACTACCGCATGCTGGATCGGAGTTTTTGGACGTAAATGATTGTGTAGGTCACGCACCCCGTGCGTGACATTCGCCTTGGCACTTTTCAACGGATAACGAACCGGATGTCGAATTATCGACGCTACTTCGTGCCCGGTGGAAGTTATTTCTTCACGGTCGTGACCGATGCGCCGCGACCGATTGTTCTCCGACAATCTCGCTCGGCAGTTGCTCGGCGAGGTTTTCCGCGCCTGCTTCGCTCGCTATCCACTCGAGGTCGTGGCGGTTGTGCTGCTCCCTGACCATTTGCACACGCTGTGGACGCTGCCGGCCGGCGACGACCGCTACTCGCTGCGCTGGCGATGGATCAAACGCGAATTCACGCGCCAATGGCTGGCCGAAGGCGGTGGCGAGCAACGCCGCTCCACGTCGCGAGTTCAGCAACGTCGGCGCGGCGTATGGCAGCGACGGTTCTGGGAGCACATGATTCGCGACGACAGTGACTTCGAGGCTCATTTCGATTACATTCACTACAATCCGATAAACCACGGGCTCGTTCAACGGCCGCGCGATTGGCCCTGGTCGAGCTTTCATCGCTGGGCGCGGGCAGGTCATTATTCCATCCATTGGGCCGGCGCCGCGCCGATGGCGTCCTTGCCGCACGGTGCCGGGGAATGACACGGCGCGAGAGAATGTTCCCCGAAAACGCGGATGGCCTCGCTTGCACGCGTGTCAAGCACGGGGTGCGTGACCTACTCGGCTGAGCAGAGCGACGCTCCCTCCCGGTAATCCAGAAACTCCAGGTCTCGACATAATTAATGGATATGAACAAGATAAGAACGCTAATCTTCACTAATTCTGATTAGTGCAGATTAGCGGAGATTGGCGTCCCTGCTTCGGGTGTTCAAACATGGAGCGATTGTAGCTCTCATAACTCGCTGCCGAGGTCAAAACCATGGGCCTAGAACATCAGCAAGAAGCCCTCCGCAAGCTGGCCGAGGACTTCAAGGACAAGGTGTTGGTGTACGAGCCGCCGCTGGCGCAGACGATCGGCCGGTACGAGCGCGGCGAGGGACGCCCGCTCACCGAGAAGGAAGTGCTGTACCTGCGCAATACCGAATTCTGCCGCTTCGTCAGCCGCGACGAAGCCCTAGCAATCGAGCAGGCCCGCGGGTACCCGGACATTGACCATAAGAATGCTTGGGAGGCCTGGCGGCAACTGCGAGCAGAGATGGGACTGCGACCGGATGAAGTGCCCTGAAAGACTGCGGTGGGCTGTTCCGAATTACCGTTCGCGATTCTGAGAGTCAAGCATCGAGCGGATATTCGACAGAAGGACGCGAAGAAGAGGAAGACATTTCATGGAATCTTAGCGACCTTCGCGACCTTCTGTTGAAAATCCTCCTTATCGTAAAACCGCTGAGGCCAGGCGGAATCGTGCAACTCTATTTAGTACGACACTGCTAATTGGCCGTCCGCCGAAACGAATGCTGCCTTCGCGATCTTTGCGGCCTTCTGGTGCGTTAGGTGAAGTCTGATTGCTCTTGTTAGTTGAAAGGTACTGACCATGGAAGTTGTTCGTTCACCATGTAGCTGACCGGGCGGGCGTCGGAGTAATCCGCCGTCCGAAGCCCCGGAAGGCAAAGATGCCAGCCGTAATACAAGTGAACCCGTTTCGGCCTCGTGACGCAGTTGGGAGTGGCCAGCCCTCCAGAAGGGGTGAAGCCTGACAATCGACCGTGAAGCAACGAACATACGCAACGGTCGGGCTCCCCGGGGTGAAAGGGGACAGCGGGCATCGACAGAGCAACCAGGAACCTGAGAGACCCGTGCGGGTGGTCGACGGCGCGTAGGCCCAAGGCCAACGCCATGCGGGAATAAATAACCGCATGACGACCCGTTCGGGAGTCGGAGGGGCTCATAGTAGCTGTGAAGCCGGGTAACGCTGGTGGAGCGAAGGAGCCCTGCCGAAAGTGTGTTTCCACAAGATGAGGAGAACGCCGCTTGGATGAATCTCATCCCATTACGGACAAGGTGAGCATTTATGGTCGGACCGAACTGCCGGATCAACCGGAGGTCAGGCACGGCGTAAAGTTTATCCTGAACGTGTCTCAACTGAGGTGGAAGCTGTGGCAAAAGGCCAAGCAGGAACCGCGGTTTCGGTTTTACGCCCTGTATGACCGAATCTATCGGTTCGACGTGCTGACGGTGGCGTGGTGGCTGGTGCTGGCCAATCACGGCGCGCCGGGCGTCGATGGGATGTCGTGCGACGATATCATCAACGGCCCTGGCGGAGCGAAGTTCCTCGAAGATCTCCAAGAAGCGCTTCGCAGCAAAAGTTACCGGCCGCAACCGGTCAAGCGGGTGTACATTCCCAAGGCCAACGGCGGACAGCGACCGCTGGGCATTCCGACCGTCAAGGACCGGATTGTTCAGACGGCGGCGCTGTTGATCCTGGAGCCGATCTTCGAGGCCGATTTCCATGAGTGTTCTTATGGGTTCCGCTCGGGAAAATCGGCCCACCAGGCGCTCGGCGCGATTCGCGAACATCTGACTCGCGGCCAGCGGGAGGTATACGACGCCGACTTGAAGAGTTACTTCGACACGATCCCGCACGACCAGCTTCTTCAAGCGCTTCGGACGCGAATCGCCGATCGTTCGGTGCTCGCGTCTGATCCGCTCGTGGCTGCGAAGCGCCGGTCGTCGAATCGGACGACCAGGGCCGCACAACGGTCCATCGATCCACGCAGGGTTCGCCGCAAGGGGGAGTCATCTCGCCCCTGTTGGCGAACGTGTACCTGCACTGGTTCGAGCATCTGTTTCATCGGCCGGACGGCCCGGGCACTTGGGCGAAAGCCCACTTGGTGCGGTACGCGGATGACTTCGTCATCCTGGCCCGATACCAGGGGAAACGCCTGCAAAACTGGGTGGAGCAGACGCTGGAAGGCCGCTTCAAGCTCTCGATCAACCGCGAGAAGACCCGCGTGGTCAAGCTTACGGAAGCAGGAGCGAGCTTGTCGTTTCTGGGTTTTACCTTCAGATACTACCGCGACCTGCAAGGCCGCGGCCATCGGTATCTGAACGTGTTCCCGGCGCACAAGTCCGTGGCCCGTTTCCGCGAGCGGCTGCGCGTGTTGCTGGCCGCCAACCCGGTAACGCCCATTCCGACGCTCGTCGGACGGGTCAACCGGCTGTTGACCGGCTGGAAACAATACTTCTCGTATGGCTACCCGCGGATGGCGTTTCGGGCGGTGAACTCGTACGCAGTTCTCGCGCTGACGCGCCATTTGCAACGTCGGAGTCAACGTCCCTTCCGGCCGCCGGAAGGAGTGTCGTACTACGCTCAGTTGCAGCGCCTCGGCCTGCGGCTGCTTTAGCGACAACGAGGACACCATGCGCATGCCTGCGTCGAAACTTTCGGGTAAGCCGGATGCGGGAAATCCGCACGTCCGGTTTGATGAGGGGAGAGGCGGCGGTATTCCGTCCCCTCTCCTACTCTCCTTCAAAATGACCCACCAACAGAAGACTGGCCAACGAACTGAAAGACGCAAAGGTCGCGGCGGGCTGTAGGCCAGGCACTCTGTGCCTGACGTCGCCTCAAAGGGCGAGCCGAATTGCATGCGCGTCACGCACGGAGTGCGTGACCTACGAGATGGCACGCCCGCCCCGCGGATTTCCGTGTATTTCCGTGCATTTCCGGCCAGTTGCTCCGCGCTTTGTCCGGCGTGCCGCGGCCATTTTGCCCCCACGCGCTCGGAATTTGCTTCCCTTTCGACCTGGGAAATCGGTAATCTGAATGCGGAACGGAACATGGTTCGCGGGAAGACATTCGTCGACCGCACGCTCGCTCACACACTTCTTACGCGAGAGGCACTCATGGACAGCTCTAACCCATTTCGTATCGCGCTGCTTACCGTGTCGGCAATGTCCCTGCTCCTCGTGGCCGAACAGGCCCATGCCGGGAAGCCCCCGCAAGACAAACCCGCCAAATCCGCGGAGGACAAGCCCGCGCTCCGGCCGTCGACGTCTCGGCGGGCATTCTGGCCGGTGAAACGCCGGCCGACGTCCGAATTGAAAAAGGGCTCGACGAGCCGACCGAGTTGGAATTCGCCGAATGTCCGTTGACCGACGTCGTCGACTACTTCAAGAAGAGACACGCCGTCGATATCCAAATCGATAACAAAGCCCTGGAAGAAGCGGGGGTAGCACTTGATACGCCCATCACGCGTCGTTTGAAGAACGTCTCCTTGCGGTCGGCTCAAAATGGTTTTGCGAGACTTGGACCTGAAGTTCATTGTCCGCGACGAGGTGCTGCTTGTTACCACCGCGGCCCAGGCCGAAACCATCATGCTGATCCGAGTCTACCCGGTGGGCGACCTGATCGATCACGGGGCAGACGATGCGGTCGACGCCCCGACGCCCGAGGAATTGATCGAAACGATTTCCACGACCGTTGCGCCAACGACATGGAGCGAAGTGGGAGGCGCCGGTGCAATCAAGTCGGCTGGCCAGGGAAACCTGGTCGTGACCCAAACCGAGGAGGTTCACGAACAGATTCGCGATTTCTTCGTGGCCCTGCGGAAAGCGGGTGCCCTGGAGCGCGCCCAGGCCAAAGAGTCGGCGGCTGCGAGCGATCCGAACAAGCTGTTCGTGGCAATGTATCGCGTCGTTTCGCATCCGCGGCCCTATAAGGTGGCGGTTGCTCCCGCCGCGGGCGGCGGCTCTTCCGTCGAGGTCTCGGTGAATGAGGTGTATCGTGGCCCGGCGATGTCGCCCACCGATGGATCGGCCATCGAGATCTCGGTCAACGGGCCGCCGGAATCGCCGCCGGAAAATTCCCCCATGAAAATCGCCGGCACAGATGGCAAACCGGTGAAGGGCAAGCTCGCTGTGGGGCCGCAAAACGTGATCGTTTCCAACCGCGGACTGGCTGAAGACCTGGCCCGGGTGATTCCCAAGCTCATCGAACCAGAAAGTTGGCAAGCCCAAGGGGGCACGGGCTCGATCGAGAGCATCGACGGCGCGGTGTTCGTTCGTCAAACCCGCAAAGTCCAGCACGAGGTCGAGCGTTTCCTGCGTTCCATCGAAGTGAAAAACCGGCGTGCCCAAATCGGAGCCGGCGGCGTGATGGGGGGCGGTGGGGGGATGTTTTGATGCGCGGTGATCGACTGGAGGTTCGGAGCACGCCCCGCCCTTGGAACCCGCGCAACAGCAATAAAGCGTCGTCCCCCCCGGCAACGATCGGGAAGTAAGGGTATGGTTGGCCCGGAAGTTCAGGCGGCCGGCTTAATATTCGCCTCGCTGTGGCGTGGCGACGATAGAATACGAGTGGCGGCGAGTATCTGAACCATCGGCAAGCAGTTTCTGCAAGATCGGCAAATCCTATGGGCGTCATGGCGCGTCAAGCGGGCGAAGAGTTCATCATCACTTCGGATCGGGTCGCGGGCGAAGTCCCCAGCATCCGAGCCCCCAAGAAACGGGTCTCGGAGGTCTACCAGGTGTGGACCGGCAACGCCTGGTCGGAAACGATGACCGAGGCCAAGACCTTCACCACGCTCGACGTCGCCGACGAATACGTGCGGGCACATTACGGCCAGGTGATGGGCTAGAGAAAGTGACGAGCGCACCCGAAGTGGGCTCATCACTCAAACCGGAAACGCACGCATTGTATTTTCCGTAGCCCTGGCGTTTACGCCTGGGAATCGAAAGCCGGACGCCCCCGTTTCTCAATCAGATCGTGCGCGGGGCTTCAGCCCCTGAAGGGGCTGAGTAATTGTAGTTTTTCCACTGCGTTTTTACCCAGGCATGAATGCCTGGGCTACGGAAAAACTGCCTGTGCTTACAGCCTGAGTCATCGCGAGTCGATTGGCGTCAGGCCCCGGCCCACGTCAGGCCCCGGCCCGGTGGCGAACGATCGAGCCTTCGACCATGTAGATCACCTCCTCGGCGATGCAGGCGGCCATGTCGGCCAGGCGCTCGAGGTGGCGTGAGATGGAGTTGAGTTTCATGAACCATTCCATCTGCTCGGGATGTTCGGCGATGAGCGCATTGATCTCGTCGCCGATCCGGTCGCGCAGGGCGTCGACGTAATCGTCTTCCGCCCGCACCTGGTGGGCCAGCGCGCCGTTCGGCGTTCACCAGCGCGTCGAGGCTGTGCTTGACCATGGTCTGCACCAGCGCGGCCATCTCGCGGAATTCGACCGGGATGGCGGCCTCCATCACGCGGGCCAGGTAGACCACGCGTTTGGCGATGCTGGCCGCCAGGTCGCCGATGTGCTCGACGTCGTTGTTGATCTTGATCACGGCCACGACGAACCGCAGGTCGAGAGCCACCGGCTGATAGAGAGCCAGGATCTTCAGGCAATCCTCTTCGACGGCCACTTCCCGGCGGTCGATCTCGCGGTCCGCATAGATGACCTCGCGAGCCAGGCGTTCGTCACGCGTGGTCAATGCGTAGACCGCTTTGGCCAGCGAATCCTCGGCTAGTGCTCCAACCTCGACAATCGCCTGCTTGAGCTGACGCAGTTCGCGGTCCAAGTTTTCGGCCATGATGTTTCGCCCGGCATTCTTAGCGGGCGTCCGAAGTTCCCGGCGGCTTTCACAGGGCCCCGCTAGGATCGGTCGGGGAGCAGGAATGCTCCTTACTGTTCACTCTACTTCACAAACCTCACCCACGTAAACCCGATTCTCTTGGATTGTCGCCCCGGTCGATCGCAGTATTACGATCGCGTCAGCAAATTTTCGACGGCCGTGGGCGACGAACCGGCAGCGAACGGACCGAGATTTCTGTCGCTGCTTTCCCTCGGCGAGCAGCGAATGCTAGCATCGCAAACGCCCCCTTGAAAACGACGGGCCCCGGGTGTGCCGTAGGGTACCGTCGAGCTTTGCGCTGATGCACCACGTTCGCCGGGTGCCACGGCCGACGATTGTGTGGCCATGCCCGCCGGGCCGATGCATGCCCACGGCGGCCGTGGACATGGCACCCAAGTGCGAAAAGGATGCTGCGACGCGCCGCTAACCGCGGCTCATCTCTTCCAACGCCGCGGCAAACGCGCCGTACGCTCCGGCCCCGAAGAGCACGAACCGAACGAGCTCGATCGCGCCGGTCGATCTGCAGGAAACTCTGGGCCGTGGCCAGCGCTACGCGGCTCGCCTGGTCGATCGGATAGCCGTACGCTCCCGTGCTGAGCGAAGGGAACGCTATCTGGCGGCAACCGTTCTCGGCCGCCAATTCCAACGAACGGCGATAGGCCGATGCCAATTGCTCGGCCTCGCCGGCATGGCCTCCGCGCCACACCGGGCCGACGGCGTGGATCACGTGCCGGGCCGGCAACATGCCCGCCGCCGGAGATCACGGCCGAGCCCGTCGGGCAGCCTTGCGGATAGCGGCGGCGGGTTTCGGCCATGATCTCTGGCCCACCGCGGCGATGGATGGCCCCATCGACCCCGCCGCCCCCGGCCAGTTGGCTGTTGGCCGCGTTGACGATGGCGTCGACGGCCTGGTCGGTGATGTCCCCCTCGTGCAATTCGAGAACCCGCTGGTCGATGTTCACGCGCATGGCGGCACCTGTGGGCCTGATTCGCGAAGCTCGGCAGCAGCCCCGATCCAGCAAGATACCGCAGCCCGCGGGGAGAATAAACTCCAGCACACCAGCCCAACGCGCGAGCGAGGGAATCGCACGCGGGACTCCCTCGCTGGCGCGTTGGGCTGGTATGTGCAACGGCGAACCATCGAGCGTTTTTCGTTGCCCGAATAAACCGGTCGTAACGGCCGTAGGGCTGGCACCGGGCAGCCGCCGCAGCACGGTGCTAGAATTGGGCGTCGACCGAACCGCCGGTTCGCGGCTCTCTTCACGGAGCAACAACCAGCCGTCAGGAGCACGCGATGCGAATTTGAATTTGGATTGCCGGTTGGGCTTTGCTCTGCAGCCGACGACGCAATGGCCCGCGATCTGTTCGTTGATAACGTCGCCGGCAACGACAGCAGCAACGGCGCGTATGAAACGTGGCAACAACGATGCCGGACCGCTGCGTTCGGTCGGCAAGGCATTGTCGCTCGCCGGCCCCGGCGACCGCATCGTGCTGGTCAACTCGGGCGTTCCGTACCGCGAAATGATCAGCCTCTCTTCAGGCCAGCACAACGGCGACGCCGGCCAGCCCTTCACGATCGACGGCCGCGGCGCGACGCTCGATGGTTCACAGCCAGTGCCCGTCAAGGCTTGGGAAGCGTTCGACGGGCCGGTGTTCCGGTTCCGGCCGCCACGCATGGCCTTTCAGCAATTGTTTCTCGACAGCAAGCCGCTGGTGCGCCGCGTGGCCGACGTCGATGGCCGGCTGCCCGAATTGGCGCCGCTGGAGTGGAGCCTGCACGCCGGCTGGATCTACTTCCGAGTCGAAGCCGGCAAGCTGCCGGGCGACTACCGCCTGGCCTATGCCGGATTTCAAACCGGCATCACGCTCTACAACGTTCACGGGGTGGTGATCACGAACCTGACCGTGCAGGGCTTTCAGCTCGACGGCATCAACGCCTTCGACGGCGTGCGAGACTGCCGGTTGCAGAATGTCGTCTGCCGCGGCAACGGCCGCGCCGGCCTGACCGTGGCCGGCTCGTCGCAGGTCGACCTGGTCGGCTCGCTGCTTGGGCAACAACGGCGAGGCCCAACTGCGGACCGAAGCCTGGTCGCACACGCGTGTCACGGGGAGCCAACTGCTGGACAACACGGCCCCGCCGCTGGTGCGCGTCGGCGGCCGGATCCTGGTCGACGGCGAACCGGTCCAGTCGATTCCTTGAGGCCGCACTGCTAACGCCGCGAATTGACCTTCGGTTTCGCTTCCGTCCTTGGCCGCTCGCGAGGTCGCGACAGCACCGGCGTGCGTGGCGCTCTCCCGACGTTGGCCCAGGTAGAACCACACGCCGACCATGGCGATGGCGATCGTGATGGCCCGATAACCGATCGAGACAATCAGCCCTTGGCCTTTGAGCACCACGAGACTCTCCGGCACGTTGCGGTAGAGAAAATCAACCACGCCCTCAAAGGCTCCCAGCCCGTTGAGCGGCAGCGGCAGCGCCCCGGCCACCATCGACAGCGGCACGATGATGAAATGATCGGCCAGGTCGGGCGAATTGCCAGGCAACCCACAGGCGATCAGGTAAAACCCGATGGTGGCGATCGTATGCACGGCCAGGCTCATCACCAGCGCCGCGGCCAGCACGCCCGGCTTGCCGCGGTAAATCCGCACGGCTCCCAGCAGTTTGTCGGCCGTCGGCCCGACGCGGGGCAGGCGGTCGCAACGCGGCCGCGAACTTGCCTTCGGTGAAATGCGGCCACAACAGCACGCGCCAGTCCCGAGCGTGCCCACCAGCGTGCCCACCAGCGTGGCCTGGCATATCACGCTCATTTCTTCCGTGGGCGAATTGAATCGGCCGAAGCCGAACATGACCGCCGAAGCCAACAGAAACAACGCGTACAGCCCGATGATCCGGTCGGCCATGACCGAAGCCACGGCTTCGGCCCGGCGGCCCGTTTGTTCGCGGGCCAGGAAAATCGCTTTGAACAGGTCTCCGCCGACGTTGCCCAGCGAGACGAAGTTGAACATGTAGCCGACGAACCCCAGCCGGAAAGCATCGCGCAGCGTGAACGGCATGTCCCAGTGCCCGCACCAGGAAGTACCAGCGCAGGATCGTGATCACGATGGAAGTGAAGCAGAACGCCGAACGCCGTGGCCAGCAGTCCCCAATGCTTGGGCTGCTGGACCAATGTGGCGAAGGTTTCATCGTTGCGGGCGTCGATCACCAGCCAGGCGATGATGGCGGCCGAAATGCCGAACTTCAACAACTTGATCAGCCAGGGCTTCAACGTGCATCCTCCGTCCACTTCGAGCCCGGCGGCAAGCGTCGGCTTGCCATGAGCCGGCAACGAGTGGTAATTGCCATGATAACGGTCAAAGCGCACGAAATGTGCCGGCAACTCGACCTGACGCGTGCGGAGCACGGATCCCCAGGGCGAATGGGCCGGGGGCTGGGCAAGGGAGGGGCCTGCATCGCCACCCCCGCGTGGGCGGGGGCCTGGGCAAGTCGTCCTTGACAGCCACGGATAACAGTGATAAGTTTTCCGGCTCGTCACGGCAACCCCAGTTGCCCGGCCGTGTTGCGGCCGGGGGGGATTTCGGGGTATTGCCTGGCGCGACAGGTTGCCGCGTCGTATTGCCACGACCGGCCGTCGCGCACGGCAGGCTTTACCGTCTGCGTGTGCCGATCCGATTGCCTGCCCGAACTGCGGGGGATTAGCTCAGTTGGGAGAGCGCTTGCATGGCATGCAAGAGGTCACGAGTTCGAGTCTCGTATCCTCCACTAAGTTTCAGCTTGCGAGAAATCGCAAGCTGCTTTTATTTAATGACTTAAGTAAGTTCGACAGTTCTTCCAGGAGCGTGAAAACAGGGACTGTATCAGATTTTGTATCAGATTTGCTTGCGGTTTGTATCAGATTTTGCAAAAATCTGATACGGAAGACTCGAACCTCCGCAAGAGGATCTGGCCGTGGCCAAGACCTACAGGAAGAAGACGCTCTCTCAAGACAGCCGGGGCAACTTTCAGCGTGATCTAGGCCGACGATCTGACGGCCGCCCGCAACGCTTCTACCTGGGCAAAGACGAGTCGGCCGCCGAACTCCGGAAGCTCCGCCTCGAACGCCTCTGGGCTGCCGTGGCGACCAACAAAGGAACATGGGACGCATTTACGCTGCCCGTTGCTCTGGCTGTTGCTTCTGGCGACAGCACCTACCACGTTCCCCACGATTTCGGCCAGCTAAAGGTCGACGATGCCCCCAGCTTCGGTGAGGCATCGATTGGCGATGCCGCATACGCTTTCCATGTCAATCAGCTTGCCGAGTTGTGCGCCGGCATAATTACGGTTCTGCCCGATGATCGTGATTCATTCACCTCGGGGCGCACTGGCCTTCAGGAATGGATCGGCGGTCATGCTGGTTCCTTACGCCATGCCGCAGCCACCTATCAAGCGGTGATCGATAATACCGCCAGAATCACGGGGGCAACGTCTGTCCCGATTTCTGGTGAATGTGCCACCTTGCACGAATGCCTGGACGCCTACGCTGAGCATATCAAGACGAAGCCCGATTCAATCGACCCGGACACCAGAGAATTAAAGCAATGGGCACGGGCAGCTAGGGAACATTGATCGGCTGAAAGAGCATCATGACGACGTTCCCATTGTGAGCATCGACCTGCCAGCGATTCGAGGTATGGCCGATCATTGGAAATCACGCCCCAACGTTAAAGGGAAAGAAAAGCCCATCGGGTGGACGACTGCAAAACACCACGTTTGGCAGTTGAAGAATTTCTTCGATTGGTTGGATGAGTCCAAATACCAGTGGCGTGCGCCCAACGGCATTCATCGCATCTCGTTGAAAATCCCTCGCACGACTGCCGAAAAAGAACGCATCGTCAACATTGAACAGGTCGACACTTGGACGGTTGAAGAGTTAAAAACCCTTTATCTAACTGCGACGAACCTAGAGCGCGCCTATTTGCTGTTGGGATTGAACTGTGGTTTTGGTCCCGGCGAATTTGGTAGTCTGAAATTGAATCAGATCTATCTGCGCCAAAAGCACCCTCACGAAAAGCTGATCGGATTCACCTCCAGCAAAGATCAAAGTTGGATTCGTCGCATTCGGTTGAAGAGCAACGTTTATGGTGAGTGGTTGCTTTGGCCTGAAACGGTCAAAGCGATTCAATGGGCGATGAAGGTGCGGGAGGGTGTGCCAATTTCAGGTAAGCGATCTGAACTCATGTTGACCGATGAGGGCGCGCCTATGTCGGCATGACCCGAGGCGGAAATAAAACCTCACGGGTCGCCAACTTCTGGAATGATCTGATCGAGAGAGTCCGCAAAACCGACAAGCCATTTCGACATTTGCCGGCCAAGAATCTCCGCAAAACTGCCGGAAATTTAATTCGATCCATTGCAGGTGGCGAGGTCCAAGGGATTTTCCTAGCCCACGGTCAGGTGGTTGCTACGGATCATCTATCCGAGGTCTACAGCAATCGTCCCTTTGCAAAGCTGTTCACGGCCATCGACGAAATGCACGACCGGTTGCAGCCGCTGTGGGATGCTCTGCGAAAGCCGTTCTAGTCGTGATCGCCAATTCAGCTTCGGCCAACAAAACCGCCCGCCGAGATTTGGCGGGCGGTTTTGTTCCGACCCTTCGACCCTCACCCGACTTCGCCCAAATCCCTTGAGGGGGTCCCCCGGAGTGGTAGGATGGTTCTCCAGTTTTTGGACTCGGAAAGAGTTCCACGGTTTGGCTCTTGGAAACGCATCCCTGATCCCCGTCCCCCAATCACCCGATAATGGCATACCGATGATCGACGCAGAGTTCTTCGAGAGCTACAGCCTCTATCGCAAGTGCTCGTTTCCGCTTACGGCAACATTGGACCTACGAGGCATTGTAGTACCGGCGATTCAACTCGAATGTCCAAATTGTCAGGGCGTCCGTACCTGGAGCGAAGTAAAGCCCGTTAGGAATCGAGTGGGTGTTTCGCAAACAGTGCCGATCAATCATCCACTGGCGTACTTGCGAGACGGTTCATTGGCAGCATTTACATTCGTGTGTTACGGATGCAGGCAGGCAGCGGTTACGTATCTCGTTTATGTTTCTGCAATTCAAACGGAACGAGCTACCGGCGAACGAGTAACGGATAATCCATCATCGCCGCCCTCCGACCCAGTAGGCATTGCGTTGGTCAATGCCCGTATTGCGGCGGCGAATAACTATATTATGAAGGTTGGGCAATGGCCTCGTATGGCACTGTCTCTAGAACCATCGCTTACCAAAGCTCTCGGAGATGATGCGGAGATATATCGTAAGGGTCGCTTTTGCGAACTGCAAAGCTATGGAATAGCTGCGTTCGCATATTACCGGCGAATCGTTGAGAATATGATTGGAAAATTGCTGGATGACATTGGCGATCTGCTCGTCGGACAGGAGCAAGCAGATTATCGTGATAAGCTGGAACAATTAAAGGACAGCAAAGTTGCGGAGACAAAAATCTGGGTTGTTAAAGATTTGCTCCCCGTCGTTCTCCGTAAAGACGGAGTAAATCCATTGAGCATTCTCCACCAAGCCCTGAGCGTCGGACTGCATTCGCAAACGGATGAAGTCTGTCTGGAATTGGCAGAAGCAATACGGAAGTCGCTCGAAAGACTGGTGGAAGCGGTCCACGTCGAAAAAGAGCACGGCACGGCTTACGCTGCCGACATGCAAAAGCTGATGCAGAAGATCGACAAGGCGGCGAAGAGAAGCGACCCCTAAATCGCTGCACCCGCTCTGGGAATCGATCAACCAGAAAATCATGGCCTAGTTGCTACGCAAATGCCCACGACCTACCGCATTTACGGAAATTCCGATCCATCATCCGAGGGCTTTGAGACCCCGGACGAAATTAAAGCATATATCGCAGGGGGAATTTTTAAGGAATCTCAAGGCCGTTATCGGTACTCCCAGCGATTTTTTGCGGACAGAATCATCCTCTCCCACAAAGGGCGAGCCTACGGTCATTTTGACATCGACCATCCCGAGGAACCGACTGACGAAGACAGACGCAAATACAGCAAGACAAAACAGGTGTTTGTCGTCACCAAGTCAACGCTTTACGAAAAGCCGGTCCAGCTTTATCGAAAAACGGGCAGTCCGGATGCTGAGCGCTTTAAGTACAAAGTCGGGCATCCCGGTTTGGAGATCTTCGAAGATGACTTCAATAAGATTCTTGCAGACGCCGGAACCCTTCAGCCATTCTGGCCTAACGATGAAGCAGGTTCAATTGAGCGCCGCTATTGCAGAATCTGCTACAACTCAAATGGCTGGCGAAAACCAGACGGTTCGGCTGGCGAAGTTACGGCTTCATATTACGCCCAGCATGGCTTCGGTCACGAAGAATGGCTGTTCAACTACGAGTGGTGCATCGACGGCTACAAATATGGATTCTTGCAGCCATTCACCAAACGCCTCGCCAACTATCAGGGCAAGACGTTCTCAATCATCCTCTACACAAAGAAGGGCGGCCATAGATTGCTGGCCGGTACCATCAGCAAGGTCTACGTCCCCCACGACGACGAATTAGCGTCGGCGTTCGGCCAGATCGAGGCAAATGGTTGGTTCGAGCAGATGCGTGAGGACGTTCTCGCCTTGAGGGATACCAACGTCGACGCTCTCGCCGGTAACGAGCCTGGGCTCATTATCAATGTAAGGTTCCGGCCTGAAGACGTGGTTCTCTACGAGCCGATGCCGGAGTTTCCAGCCGGCAGCAAACCCACGACGACAGACCGTTATGAGCTACTTCTTGGCGACGATGGCGAGCTTCCAAGCATCAAACACTCGCCGACGCCAAAAAAACGTAGCGAGCTACAATATCTTCGTGCGGCTCAAAAAGGAACGCCGGTCGACCCAGCACATACCAGGCTGCAGAATAAGCTTTACGACTGGCTCTGCGAAATGCATGGACCGGATGCGGTTCGTCTCGAACTCGAATGGGTTGATTTGCAGCTTACAGAAGGCGGCACCGTCACCTTCTTTGAGATAAAGACAGACTCATCGGCCAAACGTTGCATTCGCAACGCCCTCGGGCAACTTTTCGAATACTCGACTTATGCCACGGAATCGAAGGCCCACAAGTGGATGATTGTTGGCGATCCCACGCCGACGCAGGACGATGCCGACTACCTGAAGCATTTGCGTTCTCTCTACAATATCCCGCTATTCTACGCCCAATTCGACTGGAAGACAGGTAGCCTCAGACCTCCGATCTGAAGAGGCTCCGCTCTGCCGACTTCGCCCCAATCCCTTGAGGGCGTCCCCTTGAGTGGTAGGATGGTCCTCCAGTTTTTACGACTTGGATGGAGTTCGGCGGTATGTCGCTTCGGAACGTCTGGCACTGGTGTTCGACGAGATTGAATATGGCTAAGCGCGCAGGAATCCCATCCCTTTGGACCGTGTTACTCGTCGTTAGCTGCCTCTGGCTTGTTCTTACCTCCCTTCCGTATCTGATGCATTGGATGAACTGGGCGGGCGACCCCAAAGATACAGGAAGCGCCGCTGGCTTTCCTGCATCGTTATTTTCGGGCCTTGCGTTCGCAGGAGTCATCTATGCGACCTACTTGCAACGGAAAGAACTTCAGTTGCAACGCAAAGAACTTCGAATGAGCCGTGACCAGATGAAGCGAAGCGCAGACGCACAGCAAAAAGCAGAACAGGCATTGCACCAACAGGTCGACGTTGGAAGGAAAGCCGCCCTTCTACAAGCGCTTACTTCGCTGGCCGATTTCCAGGTGCGGCAAGGTCAGCTTAGCAATGACCCGATAATAGTAGAAAGCAATCGGCGCATCGCCGCAGCGTGTCTTGCTCAGGCCAGAACCGTAACGCAAGAACTTGGAGTAACTATCGAAGCAACAGATATAAGCAGCCATCAAAGAGAAGCCGCCGATGACCTCGAACGGATCTTGGAAATACTAACAACCCAAAACGCCAGCTTGACGACGTTTGACAATACTAAAGTGCCGCATGCGGTTTTGAACGCCATCCTAACAGAACTACGAAAATGGAACGACGCTTGGAAACCGCTCACCAAGCAAGATGAAATTAGACAGGCCATTCAATGCCTTGAAGCAAACTCTATCAGTGGAACAAAAAGCCAAACCGGCGCAGATACGTGGGCTCAATTTGTTAAGGATATCAGTCATCGAGTACAGACCGTTCGGGGGCTCCTGCCAATAGTCATCGAAGAACTTCGAGGCGAGGAAACGGCTAAATGATTGCACCACGGCCCCGCCACATCTTTTGGCTGCCCGTGCAAGTTGTCTAACAGCGGCGGCGCAGCCGGCGCGCCGGTGATCAAAGCCACTAAGCCCTCCGCAAGAAAAAGTCAGAAAGTCAGAAACCCCGATTCTGACTTTCTGACTTTTTCATCGCATGCCAGCCTCACGCAGGCGAGCGTAATAGGCGTCCTTATTTAGGCCGGTCCGGACCTTCCACCGGGCAAGCTGCTCCGCAATTGTTCCGCCCTGCTGCCGCACCTCTACCGCTATTTGCCGCTCCCGTGCAAGCCTATCCGCCCGGCTTTCGACCACGGGCTTAGATCGCAGCTTCGACCGTATCACATCCTGCCAATGTGCGAGGCTGTGACCCTGCCGCCACTGTGCAAAGGCGGGCAAAGCGTGGTCGCAGAAAAATCGTAGCTCGATTTGTGTCTGCTGTTCGGGCGGTAGGCCGAACAAAAAGGAGGCTACTTGAATACACTCGTCGGGCGTGACGTATTGATCTTTCACCATGCCGCCTTGCGCCGCAATCGCCCATATCATCGCCGCTACCTCGGCTTTCGATAGTCGCCATTCGAGCGGCATGAGCCGACTGGCCAACGCACCCATTGGGCCAGAATCCTTCCGCAGGTCATGGTTGGCGGCGAAGATGATTCCTCCCGAAAATGGAAATGTGATGTTTTCTTGGGCCGTCTTCCAGCTTACCATGCGCGGTCGACCATTCGGCGCGCCACAAGCTGGCAGGAGGACATCCAGCCCCCGGCTGTCCCGAAATAAGTTCCGGGTATCGTCAAAAAAATGCACCTTGTCGGGATGGGCCGCTAGCTCCATCACGAGCCGCTTCGCCGTGATGTACTTTCCTTGTTGCCAGTTGTTGTGGCCGAGCATCGCATCCAGCGTGCGCATGATCGCATGGCTTTTGCCATGGCCGGGCGGCCCATAGACGAACAGGGCTGGCGTATAGTGTTCGATGAGCGCTTGCACCCCTGTCTTGATTACGTCGAGACGCTTAGCGATATTTTGCAGGAGGTTCGGCTCCTCAATCTCTTCTGCCTCTTCGGGCTCTTCGTCTGGAGTGTCGGCCTCGTCCCACACTTCGGCGAAAGCTGCCGCAAACTGGCTATGCAGGTCATCCGGTTCGTTCGGCTGTATCGTTATGATCGACATTGATTTTTCTCCTTTGACCACGTTTGGGAAGTGTTGGCATTTTTTCCCGTCTAGCAGACCGTCGCCGATGATCTGATTGCCGGCGTAATACTGCTTGTGCCAGTATGCGACTCCTGCCGCCTCGCACTGATCTCGGATGGCGCGGCACCAGGCTAGGTCCATCGGCCGCCGAATCTTTTTTCCCGCTTGCTCGCATCCGTCGATCACCCACTGCACTTTGTTCGGGCCGAGTCGCCCGCAAAAATCCAGCGGGCCAAGGAGCGGTTCGGCCGACACCCATCGCACGACGGCCGGTATTTGCAGGAGCGTATCGAGCCGGGCCATACGGTCCTGCCGCTCGACCGTGATTCCTAGCCAGACGTTCGGCCAACCATCGCCCCAATCGCTTGGCAAATGGTCTGCAATGCGGTCGTGTCGTTTGGTGAGTATTTGCCAGATGAGATCAGGGCAGGCCCGTATCACGTCCCAGGCTTCGGCGCGCCACTGGTCCGCCCCAACGTGGAAAAAATCGCTCATAGAGCAGGAGAAGATTTTGATCCGTTTCCCCGTCCTGACGGCCTCACGTTGCCAGCGGCCGGGATTAGCCCACGTATCAGGCTTGGTCCGGATCGGGCCGCCAAACGGCTCTAGGCCCGCTCGCCGCATGATGTCTCCGATATAGCAGTGGAGGCAGCCAGGGCCGTGGTGATGGCACCCCCACCAGGGGTTCCACGTGCCGTCTGTCCAATTGATGCCAGTTTTTCGACCCATGTTCTTTCCTTTCCTTGTTTCCCCGGCCGGAGGTTAGCACAGGTTTCTGCCGACTTTCCGAGGCCGCCACAAAAATTCCAGCCGCCGCTTCTCACGGGCGGCGTCCGGGCTAAGTAGTCTGCCGACTCCGTGGCCTCCGTTCCTAACCCGCCGTGAGCGTAGCCCAGATTTTACCTGCTCGGTTTTTGGTGTACGGCTACTGAACAAGGGGTCCTTGGAGCCGACTTTGAGAAAACAGAATGAAATGGAGCCATTTGCGAAATTCGTTTTTATTCAATTACCGAGGATTACTTCTTCGTCATGTTCGCTCACGCTCCTACGGCTCCAGGGAGCCTGACGGCTGCAGATACTTCCAATCAGACGCATAGGGAGTCAAATCAGAATAGATGGAATCTAGCGTTCCTCGCCACTGTTGCTGTTGTAGTTGGCCTTCGTGAATGCACACTTGGACACGTTTGTTAATTCGGATCAACAATTGCGACATGTTCAAATTGCAGAGGGATCACCAATTGCACCTTCCTCAATCTTTCGGTCTTTCGATGTTTGCTGGCTTTTCGCTTTTCCGTCTGATGCGTTACGGGACAACGGGAAAAACCTCCGCAGCTTCCCAAGCAACCATTGCCGTCCTTTGCCCAAATTCCAAACTTGTGCGATTCGCACAAGTTTGGAATTGGGCTCCTTCTTCCGCTTTCTCGCTTTTGCAAATAAATCAGTTTCCAAAACAACGAAAAATCAATCCTAACGATCCGGATGGGCCATTGATCGCCAAAGGGCCTGGCGTGGCTTTATCGGGCGTGTGGCAGCTTCTGTTGGGCTGTTGCATTCATTTGTTGCGGTTCGTTCCCCAAATCCAACAATTTCGACACTTTCGGGATTGTTGGCGAGCCACCTTCTTATCTTTCAGCCCTGGAGAGTATGGGGGAACGCAAGAAAAAACACAGCACCCCGCCAAGCACTTGGCGGGGTGCTGGTAATGAATGCAATAGGATGTAGATAGGATGCTAAAGAAAGGAGAAAGGGCATGAAATCGGCCCTAACAACTCACCCTTGCTTCTAGAAAGCACACCAACGTTAATCACCTTCATTCCGGCAACAAGCCGGCTACCACATTCACTAGCGAGCGAGACGGGATTCGAACCCACATATCGTAGAGTGTCACACCCTTTCGGGAAACTAAATCAACAAAACAAACCTTACTCGGTAGCAAATTCCACTAGCCCTGCGTACGGGCTGCATTGTCCGTCTTATGCTACTCGCTCGTGTCGTCTTGGTAGTATACGGAACATGGTAGCGTCAATCGATTGCAGTTTAGCAATAAAAAAACCCGCCGTTCTCACGGCGGGTTTTGGCCTAGCGGTCGGTTTTTATCTCATCAACTCTTCAACGGCATCTTTAGCCTCTTTCAAGCCGTCGCCCGTCCATGCACGCCATACCTTAATCGCACCAATTTTTCTTTGCTCCTCGACTGCGATCTTGCGGCAGACGGACTCAAGCTCGGAGCGTGACTTAATCGACGTTACCAGTTCATCCATTTGAGGATCACAGGGACTCTTATTACGCTGACCGTATACATGATTCCATAATAGCGTCTTCGCATGGGTCAGTTCTTTGGTTGTTCCCCGCACATGCTCTATGGTATCGAAAAGGGCATCATCGTTTCCATCGTCGACTGCTTCTCGTAGTGCCCGCAGCGCTTTCTTTCGCTTTCTCTTCAAATGTTCAATCTTGTTGTTCATTAGCTGATCGTACAGATTGTCTGTATAGGGTTGCATATCGCACCTCATTCGTTCATTGTTGATTGCCCCTTGAAAGTAGAGAACTTACCAACAGTGTGCTGCGCCGTTCGATTGCGATTCTTTTATGCTAAAAGATCATGGCCTGGCTTCACTATTCGATCCCCATGCGGCGCACTCGCTGGCGCAACACAACCACCCCGCCAAATGTTGGCGGGGCGGTTGTGCTCCTGCCTGCCCTATTAGATCGAGGCCACGTATTCAACCTCTGCCGGCTCCCTGCTCAGCAGCTTGTCCTTGTTGATGAATGTGGCTGGAATCAGTCGCAATTCCCGATTGCCCCTGCCAACGCCTGTGGCGACGTGTCGCCAATGGGCGCGCCGGTGATGCGGGCGCTTGCTCGATCCTTTCCCCGTCGACGCCGCCGACTCAAGGGCCGAAATAGTGCGGGGATGGAACAGTTTGATACTTTGCAGCCGGAATACCTCAGGGTTTGCTGCTTTGTATGCAGGGTTCTTGCGGACCTTTTTTGGCTTCGCAAGATGTCCCTCGCTGAAAATACCCTCACAGCAACATAACAGCAGGAAATTCAACGTGGCCCTGAAACGATGGCGTTTGAAGTCTTCAATAATTGGCTGTACGCCTTTGAAGTCTTCAGGAAGCGATACCATAAAATGTTCAACTGCCTGTTCCGGGTCGAACATGGCAATATAATCCATTCCGCCAGGCAAGAATGTTGATGCAAGCACCATCGGCCCATGCCTCCCGACAAAATGAACTTCGCCGTTGGCTCGTTCAACGACGACAGCCGGAAACGGTAGCGCCATATCCTTGACTGCAATGGGAATTTCGATTTCCTCCAACACTTCCAATGAATCCGGCATACGGAACAACTTGACCCCATTAGCTAACACGGGCGCTAACGACATAATTGCCGGGGGAAGGACCATTTTCGTTACGTGATGTTCGGCCAATGTCAAGTTGCCGTCCCATCGCACGTCGGCTTGTAGTGCCTTTCGCCCGCCAAGTGGACGGCCAATCATTCGCTTGAAATTCTCCAAACGTAAGTTGCGGCCGCCTAGTCGCCGCAGGGGTTCAATAAACTGAATCGGAACGCTTTTCGGCCAAAATGAAAACATGAGTTCTCTCCCTTGATAAGTTGAAAAGACGGCAACCTATCAGGGTCGTGCGCACCGTTCGATTGCAAACCTTTATGCATAAAAAAACCGCCCCGAACTATGCATAAAAAAACCGCCCCGAACACGGCAACGTGTTCGGAGCGGTTTTTTACATGTTGCGATTGTGTGTTGGCATCAGGTCATCATAGGCAGCGACATTTATCTCCGTCCCTCACTTCGTTCGGGACTCGCTTATTATTTAACTATTCAATTAATCCTAAGCCTCAATCAGACACTTCCAATTTCCGCACGACGATTTACGCCGCCCCGCCGCACGACTCGCTACACCCGCCCCACGACCCACACCACCTCACAAGCTACCCCACTCACGTTTCGAGATTGCCTGGGGGAGATCCAAGAAACGAAACTGCCCTCGTGAGCTACAAGCGAACGAGGGCAGACGTTTCTACAACTAATGACAGAGCCTGCAGGCAACTTCATGCACAAGCAGGCGCAACGAAAAGCCCCGACGTGTGAACGGCGGGGCTTTGTTGCTTATGACGTTTGGCTTGCACAGGCTTCCATGCCTCTGATTGCCAACTGAATATCTATAGTATCGACATCTGCCGGCTTAAAGTTTAACTATTATGATGACTTTGATGACTGTCATGCCGGCCGACATCTTGAGATTGTAAGCTTTCTCCAATCAAAGAAGGCCGAAGGCTCTGAAGGTATTTTGCACGACATTGCATTGCACACTACGTATCCCGTAAGGGATGCGTTGTGGTGTGCAGTGCAATGCAGAGTACCATTCGGAGCAAAGCTCCGAAACAAGCCTGCATTCGGCCTGTGTGACTGTATGAACGTACTATCCATTAAGTCGGCAATACAAGCCGGATATTGACTGCGCAAGCCGTATGCGGCTGGATGTCGGCCGACGCATGCGATTGGTGTTCCATTGGAGCCTGCGGCTCCAATATGGCCTTGGCGGTCATCCTGCCCGCCAAAACCACATGTCGGTTGGCACGGGCCATCCGTGGCCCGTGCTGTGATTCAACCATTAAGATTGGGTGGGCTTCGCCCTCACTTTTGTTCAGGCTGCCACCAGCCTTCACAGAATTTCGTAGAGCTAGCCCCACTACTTGTTTTGATTCGCTAGCCGTCGAGATGTCCTAAACCGGAACGAATGAAAGAAGATTGAGTTCGTTGCATGCAAACGAACTGTTGGTATTAAACCTGCGAGACTCACCGAGGCTGGGTTGCACCCCAGCACAGTCATCGCCACTCGCTCTTGATACCTTTCGCCAGCGTACGGCTATCCCATCACAGGAAGGTATCTCCACGGCAGAACGCATTGATATGTAAGTGGTGTTCTGCTTACCAGTACTCTAATATAGTTATATCGACGAATATTTATGTGTTTCTTCAAACAAACTTATGATAGTCGTTCTCGCTCGTGGGCCAACCCTTTCGGCACTTTGCGATATTCAGATTTGGTGCGGGCCGAGAGTATGCACTTGTTGAAGACAATGCACGTCAGGTATTGGAGCGATTGCCAGTTCAGCAACTCGACTATTTGCTACTTTCCTGCGCAAACCGGATGAACAATAGTATTGCAATCAATCCTAAGGCGATTTGAGACCGTCAAAGCTGGCCGCTCGACCTTTGGACCCTGCCCGCAATTGTTGTAATACCGAATCACAAGCTCAACAAAGTGCGGCGGCAATCGCTGCATGGAAGTTGAGCGATTTCAAAACTTTTGTTGTAGAGGTGATAGCAGTTGTGTCGATAATATAGGTATAACAGCTAACACAAGATACGAAAACAAGTCCAAGCGGGCCGCATTCTCTTTAGTTAGCTGGAGAGATTGCGGCCCGCTTTTTTTATATGGAGAAGTTAGTAATGAAAAAAATGCAAGTTGAATTACAAGCGAGCGTGGCAATGAACGCCACGACATATTTGAATGTTGAAGTGCCGGACGATATGACGCCCGAGCAGTTAGAAGAGTATTTGGTTCAGAAGCTCAACGATGAGCAGTTTGAATCAGACCTGACCTACGAAACGTCTTGGCAAGACGAGAACGGCTATGATTTGGATTCTCACCAGCTTTCGCAGGGCTCGGTATTAGTTGCTGAAGCAAAAGAGGTTGACGCCAACTCGGAAGATTATCCAACCAATTTGGGCGTATTGAAAACCGAAGACGGCCTTGAACCAGTTTGGCCGGTTGAGTCGGAAAGCGAGGTGCTGTAATGAAGCCAACGATAACCTTAACAATAGGTGATCGCTCGTTCCGTCTGGAATTTCCAGACGGAACGAGTGTGGCCACCAAAGACGAGGCGCTGCGTATCATACGTCAGCAAGTCGCTAGATCGGCCAAGAAACGTAACAAGACAGTTAATATAAACGTGATTGATAGAAGCGAGGTGATTGAATGAGTAAGTTATCAAAAGCTGAACTTGCCGAATGTGAGCGATTGGACGCTGAATACGCAGAGCATGAAGCGGAGTTAGAAAACCTGATCACTAAAGTAACTGAAATGTTGGCCACGCTAATGCAGGAGCAATATATCTGTCCGGAAGTGTTGGCAAAGCTGCTGAATCATTGGAATTATCCGGATCCCTTAAGCGTGGATTGTAGACGGAATATCGCTGACGACTTGGAGCGGCTGCGATTCCTCGACAAGGAGGTTTACGGTGTTGAATGGCAGGAGGTGAATCATGGCTAAGAAAAAGACAAGTAGAAGATTAGACACTGGCGATGGTTGGTCAGTTTACGGTGATGATGAAGAACACGCTATTGGTGTTATCGAACCGGAAGTTGTTGAAAAGCGGGATTATCTGCTAAATCAGGTGACGCACGAACAGCGCTACAAAACGTGGTTGTTCGGACAGCGTGGCGAACATGCCCAACAATTACGAACGTGCAAGAGTCTTAACGTTGCAGTTCGTGAGGTTCGCCGGGCCGCCGCTGTTGTGCAAGCAAAAGCACAATGGATCGACGCAAATACTAACGAGGTTTGATCGTCGATACGTTCGGGTTTGGAATACTTTCCCCCGAACTTTGAACCCCCGCCCCTCGAATCGTGTTTGATTGGGCGGGGTTTTTCATGCGCCCGTTATCGCTTTTCTCAGTTTTCCACCTGGGCCTGTTTCTTTTCGCCCTTTGTCGCTCTGCCTTCATCGCTATGATTCCGGCCAGGTGGTCGGATGGGCGCATCCGGAGCAGTCTCTGCTCGCAAGTGGCCGACGACCAACATTAGGCTTTGGGCCCTTCACGCACGAGGAAGGCGTCAGCCCAGCCAACTCTGGCCAGGATTGCTTTGAGGGCGGCGTCCTGAGTGGTAGGATGAGTCCTCCAATTATTTGGGGACGGGCGACGTTCACTGGCCGGGACTCTATTGAGTTCACGGATTAGGTCTTTTATCTGCATGCACTATAGGTACAGTGCGTAGCTGAGGTGCTTATGTATTCGGATGGATATGACGAGGCGGCGGTGCGTAAAGAGTTGACAACCTTTCTCGATCAAGGAAAAGCTCTTGTACTTCAATCCCAGGATGTATCCCGTCAGCAACTACCTCTCTTAGTTAATCGTATCGAGCAATGGACAGATCGGCTCTATAAATACTTGCTCCTCGCATATATCTCGCCGGATGTCGCATACGAGTCCGGAGAGAACTATTCAGCCGACATTTCCTATCCGATAGAGTTACGTGCCCAAAAAATAGTCGAGGACTTGCGATCCAGAGTTACGCTTCTCGCACAACTTGTTCAGCGGCGACCAAAAAACTTCAGGCACTACCGTCGCAATTAAGGAGCAACAGATGGATGTTCTTATAAGCTGGTCGAAGCCGATCAGCCACGCAGTTGCTAAATGCCTCTACGATTGGCTGCCGAAAGTGTTGCCCGGTATAAAGCCTTGGATTTCGAGCGAGGATATTGCTAAAGGGACCAAATGGTTCGACGAACTGCAAGGGTTCCTGAAGCAGGCGAAACTGTGCGTAGTTGTGCTAACGAAGGAAAATGTCCGGTCGCCGTGGCTTTACTATGAAACTGGTGCAATCTCGGTTCAACTTTCTAAGGACGTTCGCATCTGCCCATATCTGGTCGGTATAAATCCCTCGCTTCTAAAAGACGGTCCACTAGGGCACTATATGGCAACCGCTTCGACTAAGGACGATACGGTTCGCCTTCTGCTCTCCTTGAATAAGGTACTAAGTTCTCCGCATCATGACGACCTGCTTAGAGCCCAATTTGAAACTCATTGGCCTGAGATTGAGAAGCAGATCGTTGCGGCGGCAGATGGAGATCAAGAGACTAGGGGCGACTTGATTGAGACTGATACGGAACAACTTTTAGGATATCGCCTCTCATCCGAAGCCCGCACTCTTTTGCTAGAAGGATCGCAGGATAACAGTGGTGCGATCAAATCATACAAAACGATGGGTTCAGGGTTGCATCTAGAGACCAACGGCAGGGATTACACCAGTGGGAAAGACCCTCGAACCCAAGCGACCTGGAAAGAGGCATTAGACAATTTGCATTCCTACGGCTTGGTAGAGCCAGTAGGTTCCAAGGGTGAGAACTTCAAGCTAACCGGCACAGGATACAAAGTAGCCGATGTTCTTCGAGGGAACTTTTAGCTGACCGCAAGCTCCACGACCTTAACTGAGATACGTTACGTCCACGGAAAAAGGCCCGCCAGGGCGTCATTGATCGAAGAGCCGGCGACGAGCGTTATTAACCTGGCTTGGCAGTTCGGCATCACGGCGCAATCGGCTGCATGCGTGCGACCGCAGTTTAATAACCTGGCCGGCCGTTAGGGGAAGCCGGGTTGGATCGTGGCTATGGCGGGCTTAATAACCGATGCAGTTTGCCGAATGCGGGTTAATAACGACTACCTCGGGAATCGGGCCGTTCGCCGGTCGAGTGCGGTCGGGGCCGAGAGATAAGCCGGCCTTCGGGTGCCGTTGGGTAGGATCTGAAGCGGACGGGCTGCGTGGTTGTTTGTTTGGGTGATCTCGTATCTGGACTAGGCTGCCATCGCAGCAGCCGATCAGAGTGCCTTTTTACTTGCTAACGGAAGCATCCCGTGGCCGATACAAGTGCATGGCCACTATACACTTGGACAGGCGGCCGGCAAGGCGTTAAGATACATGGAGGGGAAGGATGAGATCATGTCCAAAAGAAAGAAAAATAGGACCGACAAGCGGATTCGCTCCGACCCCATCAAAATCGCCACCGAGATCAAGCAAGAACTCCGAGGCATCCTGCGGCGGATCGACGAGTTGAAGATGCCGTTTACGCCGGAGTTCGTAGAAAGCCGCCCAGATGGTAATCGGTTTCGCATTCGGCATGCCACGTCATATGAGCGAATCCACGAAGATATTTGTACCCTTGCCGGCATGGTCTGGCATCTAAAGGACCGAATTGGTCGTTGGTTTTCAGCGACTGGGCGGCAGGTTGAGCCGAGCCTGGAGGATCTGGCTGCCAGCAACACAGCCCTTTGCGTCTGTGCGGATCTGATTGACTCAAAAAAGCACGGCGGCGGATGCAACCGTTCTGGTCATTCTCCAAAGCTAAATGGGTTGAAACTTGCGCCAAACGGACCAGTGCAATTCAGGTACGACGGTGCTCTGAAAGTCGCTGAAATCCATGTGCCGAGCGACGATCCAATTCCTTATGTGGTTCAGATCGTCAGTGCGGAAGGCCACGTCTTCGCCGATGACAACGACGTTCCGATCAACGCAATTGACCTGATTTGCACGGCGTTCGATTGCTGGAACCAATTGCTAGCACAGACAATGCTGCTCTCGGACAGCAATCCTGAAGACTCCAAGTTGTTCAAAATGCTGAATCGGTTCAAGGAACGTCAATTCCCAGTTTTTCAAAGCGATCTTATCCCAACGCTTTAGCCCTGGTCGGAATGGGACATTGAATGCAATTGGCGGCCGTAGGACAATCATCCGGCTCAGGTCAACCAAAGATGGAATCGCCGTGGAGCCTTCGTTCGGTCAGGATGTGGCCTCTATTCATTTCAAGGCGACAGCGCGAGACCCAGCCGAGTGGCATGAGTGCCTTAAGGGATAGAATTGAATGAGCGGGTCTGGGCATTCCGGATGCTGGGAGCAGATAAACGACGTTCTTTCAGAAACGGAAGAAATTCTGCGAATACGTGATACTTTGGACCGGAATAAGGTGATTTCAGGACGTTATGCGACCGCCTATGTGAATAGGGAGGTGCTGCTCTGGGCCGGAGCAGCGGCATTCGCTTCGACGCAAGCAGGTCATCGTATGAAACTTGCCACGGCTTTTTCTTCATGGCGTTGGCTGGGACCAATGCTCGCTATCTGTGTTCGGCAGCCATTAGAAACGGGAAATGCAGTCATTTTCCGAGACATTTATCCGTCGCTGGTGTTCGCCTCATTACATGGGGTCAAGCGCTTGCTTGACTGTATGGATGAGTGGAAGCTACCAGTACGCATTACCTTAGCTTATAGAGCCATTGATTCAAACGACTTGGAAACTGCAGCGAAGCTGATGGCCAAACACGAGCAGGCTGATGTCATTGTGGAATGCCTTTCAGATCAACACTTTCGCTTTTTCCTAGATATTCAACGCCGTCTCTATCACCTGTTTCTTCGTTGCACCACCGAAAGATTACGACAGCATGTTCTTGGGTCGATGGAGCGGTTCCTTACCCCACATTTTGGATTTGTTGCACATTGCTGGGGCGCTGTTCCGCCATTTATCGTCGAGTGGCGCATCACAGATGGCTTACTCTATGAGGATGATAGAAGAGTTGAGTTTGCGGAACGTGTAGTCGATGTCTTTCGTGCGCTTGTGTCCAATCCAATGACGAATGCCCGTATTCGTGCGCATCTGCAGCTTATACAAAAGCGAGGCATCAAGTGACCGAGGACATTGAGCGCAATAAGAAGGGAAGAAAACGGAAATTCCAGATTCTGCTTCCCAAGAGAAAGGCATTCGCCGACGAAGTAAAAAAGGCGGCCGAGTACATACATAAGTTCTGGGGAAGAGTGTCGGTTGAACACAAGAAACAATCTAGCAGAGATTTGCCCCGCTTAGTTGTCGGGTTGGGATTCTCAATTGAACGTGTTAGGAAGGAATCAACATACAAGTTGCGCGACAGCACTCGACTCGAAGACACACTGTTGAGTGTGAAGGATCCAGTTGAATGCGTATTGCAACTACAGGACAAAAGCGAGCGCACGCTCATAAGTGCTCCTACAGCCTGTGTGATTCTTGACGTCGTCGCCGGGCGAATAGCGACCCTGACTGTTGTGCCACATCTTGGGACGCTTCAGGTCAATCAAGCCGAGCATTTCATTTTAGAGTTCCAACGACGTTTGGAGAACTATGGTTGGAAGCCGCATCCGGCTGCCTCTCTTCCTAAGGCACTAGAGGCAGTGGCACTTGGCGAGTTCCTGGGCGCTCTAACCTGCATGGAAGCCTCGAAAGTGGGTACTCGACTTCTTTTTAGGGCAAGATCTGCGGACAAGGAATTTAGAATGCCGTGGAGGCATCGCACGAATCAACTTGTACTCACACTCGAAGCCGAAAACCTTGAGTTATACGCCAGTCTGCTCGAAGAAAAGAAAAAACGCCTCTCGCAAGAAGAATGATCTGTTGAATATGTTGCACAACAGCAAGGCACCTGCTTACTTCTAGTTGCGGTAGGCGTAGACATAGACACCGACGCTTGAGCGACTATGAGGAACAAAATCTTGTTTGTCCCGGTGAAGCTCGTGGATCAGGCGTTCAATGACTGGAAAAACGTCGTCGTGGCTGAATGAGGAAGTCATGGCTGATGTTTTCTCGGAGCGACGTTATGCTTCACGTCCGCCATGTTAGCGGCCCTCGTTACCCGGTCGCCTTGCCAACAAAGTGATAGTTCTTCAAGTTCTGCTCGCCGTGTTCCGTATATCGTCTGGGAGCAGCCCGAATACCCCCTAGCATGCGCACGAGCCATCATTGCAATCGTCGTGCATGGCAATTGGCTCCGAGCGCTTATAAAGCCCTAGTGCGTGGTCAATCACCGCAGCTACAAGCTTGTCTATTCGGTCATCCAACTCTTCATAGGTTGGCAACGGACGATCTGGGTATTGCTCCGAAGAGAGTGATAAGACAGACTTAATTACCGGCGTACTGGATTTTCTACAAAGCATTCCGACGATTGCTACGTCAGCCTTCAATTGTGATTTTAGTTGCCGCCGTTCTCGTTCCGCTTCAAGCATCCTCTCCGAGTTATCTTCGTGCGTTCCATGACCTAGCCGCAGGTAATGATGGAACATAAACACGTCTGCGTAGTCGTGCGATCCCTTTATTAGTCGAGCAACGGCCTCCATAAAAACACGTCGCCGCTCTCTTGCCTGAATAATCTGCTGGCCTACCAGCACACCGATGAAACCCATAATCGCTGTGATAATTGGACCGATCATTTCATGCACCAGTTGCGTTCAAGAAATTGTTGGCTCTGCGCTCAGGGCGAGTTTCTCTTTTAGATAACCAGCAAGTGAGGCGGTCTCCGCTCGCATGCGTCCGTGAACAAATTCCCAAGCCTTGTACCAGCCGTGCTTAGGGGAACATTCCTTATAGATATCCTTGTCAACTATATATTGCAAGGATTCTCTGGCCCAAGCATCGAGCCCTTTCGGTTCAGCAAGGTATCCCTGATAGTCAAGAGTCGCAATAGACCGTTCTCGCAATGGCTGTACTGCCACAGATAGCAACATTGCAATTGGGTACTCACATGGAGTGTCGGGGCTCGGAGCGGACTCAACCCAGCCATCATATGTATCCCCATCCGCCTTGTCAGAAGGCACCAGCTTCTCACTGAACCAGCTTTTCGTCCAGCATCCACGGCGATAACTCCGAACCAAATCATCGCCGCTTTCGAGACTCCAATTACCCCATTGCGATGTTCGTAGGAATGTATGGACCGGCTCTATAATTGGCTCGGTAGTCTCGACTGTGAGGACGTATCGCCCGCTCTCACAATGATGCGCCATAGTGGTCGTCCTTTCTAGGCTAGTCGCCTCAATACCCTCAAAAGCTACGATGCATTCCAGGGCTTACCACGCCGAGTAGTATGCCCCTGTTCGTTCAAGAGGTCTGCAACCTGTTGAAACGTCAACCGGGGCAACGCCTTGGATATTCCTGATGGGGTCGTCAGCGCCGCAACACCTCATAATCTTTTCCGCTGGCCATCTGCAACCCAAACAAAGTGATCGTTCTTCAACTTCTGCTCACCCTGCCAGCGGTAGGCACATAGGAAACCGCCCTTAGCCACACTGTAGTCCAGGCACGCCACGTTGTCGGCCAGGATTTCTGGCTGGTCATCTGAAAGCCAGTAATGCCCAACGAACACCGGCTTGGCGGTTGTGGGGTACGCAGCGGCCTCTTTGATTACCGACTCCTCAATCTCCATATCGCAAGTGATTTCTTCCGATTGGAACGCATACGTTCGGTAGGTCTGACCTTCGGGGGACAAGTACCAGCGTGTGCGAATATCGGTGCGAACGGCACCGCCTTCATCTTCAAAGAAGAAGCCTTCCGGCAGCGCCGCCTCTTTGCCCTTAAGGGCGACCTCGACCGCAGCAAAGAGGGGATTTCCCTTCTTGCAAGCAGCCTGCAAAAAGGCTGGTGTAATCTCTGACCGTCCTTCGAGCGCATCGGTGATCTTAGCAATCTCTCGTTCATCCCAACAGGCGTGGACCACCCGCAAGCCATCCAGGTCCAGCCATAGCGGCAAGGTCCGAAACCATTCGAGCGATTTCGACAGTTCTTCATCGTTGAGTTGAAGAATCGTCTGGCCGTGCTGGCGAATGTTCTTGATACTTCTTTTCCGAAGAAAAGTTCCCGCACGATTTGAGTCTTCGGTATGAAACGCCAAGGCGTTCAACTCGTGGTTGCCCATGACAGCCAGGGCCGACCTTTCTTCAACCATCGGCCGCACGATTTCAAGTACCTGCCGAATCTTCGGGCCACGGTCGATGAAATCGCCGAGAAAGATCACCTGACGTTCGGGATGGCGGTAGGCTCCCTTGGCTTTCTGGTAGCCAAGGTTTTCGAGCACTTGCACGAGTTCATCGGCATAGCCGTGAATATCGCCGATTAGGTCGTACATTCATTTCCCTCTCCGCTCGCCCGCCAACCTTCTCACCCGGTCATTCCTAGCCCCTTCGCAGACAATTTCCACACCCCGCCTTCAAAGCCCAACCCATTCGCCGGGACGATCTCCAAGGTTGCCTCGGAGCGGGTAAGTGTTCTGTTAATCGTCGAGCAGACTGATTGCCCATAGGCAACCAGGACGTTACCGACTACTTGCCTCTTCTCCGCTTCTTGTCTTTGTTTCTTGCCTTGCGCTTCAACTTATCTCTACGAACGGGGTCGGACAGGTTACGAATACGATTCTCGTAATGTCGTACAGTGGCCTGTTGTCGTTCTTGCCAATCATGCTCCGAGGCTTTCAGCTTTGCCGACAGTTCTTCCTTCTGCCGACTCGCTTCGCTGAGTTGATGCTGCAATTGCGCACTACCCTTGGCTTCAACCCGCCAGTGCATTTGAGCGATAAAGAGTGGCTTGGCAATATCCGGCGTAGCATCGAACTCCCGTTGCAAATCCTCCGCAGACGCCCCACTTTCGTCCTGAAGAGCTTCAACGAATTTGGTTCGCTCTTGGTCAAATGACATCCGTGAGGAACTGATAAGTGGATCAAAATACTGCCGATACGCATCCTGATCCACTAAAGTCACACCAAGCTCGGCAAGCTCAGTTCCAAGCGCCTCTATAAGCGCTTCCGTGTCGCCCGCTGAAGGAGAGATTAGCGACAAGTGCTTGAAGAAAACGTCCGGAAACCATGTCAGCGTACCATGCTCATTTCCGAACATTTGGTCAAGAAGTCGGCTTGTACTAACAAAATACGCACTCTCAAGGCTGTTCTTAGGTGCCGGCTGCCTATCTCGCTCGGCCAAAATAAGGCACATTACTTCTGCTTCAACATCCGCCTGAAATTGGCCGCCTCTTGCTGTGTGTCGTCGTTCTCTCTCAACAAGAATCTTATTCTTGTAATCCTTGAAATCTTTTCTGCGTGTGCTGCCTGCGGGAAGGGTCTCAAGTCCAACGACAGTGACACCAACGCTTTCCAGTTTAGATTTTATTGTGTCGACATCTGTAATGCCAATCTGTTTTCGATATTCCGCAAACCGTCGATGGCCCTGCTTCTGATGAGACGCAACGAAACCATCAATGTACGGATTCTGCCTATAACCTTCTTCATTAAACACCTGATAGATGAATTGCATTTCTTCGTGTGGCTTAAGTGCCTCACACATCCGTGACGCCCACTCCAAAGAATTTAACGACTCCTCAACGACCCCATTGGACGCATACAGGCGAATACCAAGGCGCTTGCATTTGTCGCATATGCTAGAGGCCATTTCATTAAGAGCAGAGCCGGTTGCAAGAAGGTGGATTAGCACATTCGAGTCAAGGAACCAAGAAACCGCCTTGAACACCTGGGTTCGTGCATCTACTGTTACCGGGTCCATCCCAAATACATGGACTGCAAAAAGCCCTTGCGATACTCTCGCCAGATAATTACGCTCTTCCTGGGTTGGCTGCGAGAACAGTCGGACGGCGAAATCGATGAAAGTCTCTCGCAGGCTGAAAGACTCAGCCCATTCAACCGAGGCAGTTATCGACTCAAAGAGTTCGGCCATGTCAATCGGCTCAAACGTCTGTCCTCGGAATACCAATGAAGCCGCCGCAATCCCTCGCTTTCGGAACACGGACAAGATTGCACTTCTGAGTGACAGAGCGGCCTTGTCGCAATCAACCGATGAGACACCAACTGCTTTTAAGTAGCTTATAAGGGAGCCATAAACTTGGTCGTCCTCGAATCGCTGCTTACTTGTGGCGGCTGACACAACGTCGTCACCATCGGGCGTAAGCTGCCAACCATCTGATTCAGACCCGGAAATGAGCTTCTCGAAGTCGAGTCGCTCGAATCCTGATTTGAGTCGCTCAATGGTTGACGGCAATGTGCGCAATGGTTCCGGCATCAGCGTAGCAAGGACATCACCCATCCGAAGCGGTGAGGTGTTACGTTTTAGCTGCTGGAGTATCTGTGGGTAAACGAACCGATCAAGTAAGTGGGGGCTGTCCAGGGACTGACTCAATGAATTGAACACGAGTAGTGATGTTGCAACCTCGACTTCATACTGAGGCGGTGGATCAAGCAGACGCACCACGCTCCCAGTGCGGGGGACCACGAATTTGTCGATCAAGCTCAGTAATTTGAAAAATGATGTGTACAACGGGTCTTTTCGGAATCCAATAAGATAGATATTGTATCTGTTGTAAAATGTGTCGATGTCCTCTTTTTGCGGATCACCGACAATCATGTAAATGGGTCTGTGAGAAGGAGCGATTGTCTTTGCTGCTTCGAGGATTGTCTGTATGTCGGGATCAGACATGCTGTGTCCAATTACGACCGCTGGAAGCGTGCGCAAGATGGATTTCAGCGTTTCACGAAAATACGCTCGCTTAGCAGAAACCTTGAACTCCTGGTAGTCATCCTCCGTGAGTACAAGGCTGTCGATATCCGAAAGCACCCCATGAAGCATGACAATCTGCTTAGACGTGTCGTCAGTTATCTGCGTGATTTCTGGAGGCGTGTTACTTACCGTTGTAAAATGATGACCGATGCGTGAGAGATGGTCTTCTATCGCTGAATCCCAGTTGGTCGTCATGTATATGCGAAAGGGCCACTTTGCAAGGATTGCATAGGCTTTGCCTTCATGATGTGAAGGAGCCAACTGCGAGTGAATAAACGCAACCAGTTGTGGTCGTGTGAAGTACGACTGAAGGTACTTGAATACGTTGGGATAGTCATATTTCGCCATCAATCGTGCAAAAAGAGCTTCATCTATTGGTATCCTTTCTGATCTTGCACGTTCAATGCACTTCGCTGCGAGTTGTCCCCACGACGGATAGCCCATCTCACACGACGGTCCTGATCCGAGAATAGCGATGCAACGCCCGGAGTTCAGGATGCTGATTAGCTGCTTTAATTCAAACATCGTTCATATCCTCAATCGCAGAGCAGTTATTCATAAATGCCAGCGAGATACGATAGGTTAATGACCCAAAGCGAGGTCGTATACGCTACGGCCTTCGCCCTGGTAGGCATCGAAGACGTGGCGATAAACCGAGTCACATTTGTCCTGAAAAAGCTCTGGGGTATAGACACGGGGCAGGTTGTCCAAAATGGTCTTCACCGTGGCATAAACGTCGGCACGAGTGCGGAGCTTTTTGCGCCAATCAAGAACGAGCTTGGCTTCTTTGAGTGTTTGTAGGAGGGAGCGAGCCACTTGCTTGACCTGCTTTCGCTCGGTTGGCGTCATGTCGAGTTCTGGTTTGGTCAAAATGTCAAAGATCGCCAGTTCTTCTTCGTTCAACTGCTCCGACACGCCACGCTTGTCTTCCTCCGTTAGTCCTTTTGCAAATAACAAGAGCTTTGCGAAGAATGCCTCCACGTCGAGGCCCTTGTTGTATTCGTCGATTAGCTTCTTGAACTTCTCCAGCAGGTCCGTTCGGCTCTTATTCAACTGAACCATCTGGGTCAGCTTCTTACTGATAGCGCCTTTGAGCTTTTCTGCCTCGATGTGCTTGCGCCCTTTCTCGAAGTGGGCCTTGAGAGCATCAAAGTCGATCTGGCTCAGGTCGATCAACGAGGATTCTTCCGTTCTATGAATCACATAACCGACCGTCGCAATGGAGTCGTCGAGCAACTCCCCGACTTTCTCCATGAGGTCGTCGATGTCCGCCTCTTCCGTAAACGACCGAATTTTCTCGGCCAATACGGCGATGCAATTCTTGGTCGGCGCAAAGTCGTTGGCCTTCGGATCGGGCAGGATCGCCTTGTAGAGACGGACGACCTGGGCAGCCAGTGAAAGGTATCGCTTTTTCAGTTCATCGTTCAGGATGACCTTCTCAACGGCATCATCGACAGCTTCGACCAGCTTCTTGTCCACGAGGTAGTCCGCAGCGTCGTCCAGGTGCGCAATACGCTGAAAACCGTCTGCCGTGAGAATCCTTTCCAGTTCCACACCACGCTCGACGCAAAACTCCTTCGCCTCGCCAATCGCTTCGACCAGTGCCAGCACCAATTCATCCTTCTTCTGAATCGGGCATTCACCCGGCTCCACGCCACCGCCCGACGACGATCCGTAGATCGCCAGAGCCTTTTGCAGATCACGAAAGACGCCGACGTAATCGACGATCAGACCGTTGTTCTTCTCTCCGAAAACTCGATTTGCCCTGGCGATGGTCTGCATCAGGGTGTGATTCTTCATCGGCTTGTCCAGATAAATCGTGGACACGCAGGGCGCATCGAAGCCCGTAAGCCACATGGCGCACACGAAAACCAGCCGGAACGGATCGTCGGCATTCTTGAATTTGGTTTCGAGGTCTTCGTTCACCATTCGCTTGCGATGCGGCTCAATGTCGAGGCCCTTTGCCTTGAAATCTTCGACCTCATTCTGCTCTTGGGACACGACTACGGCCATGTCCGCCTCTTCCATGTACTTGATGCGTTCCGCCAGCGCCGGACGCTTCAATGCGTCAGCAACCTGCAACTCTGCTTTCAGGTCAGCCAGGTACGCCTTCCAGTGGTTCCGCACCTTGTCGTACATCTTCACGGCCGTCGCCTTGTCGATGCAGATGACCATGCCCTTGCCACCCTGCTCCCGGCCCATGAAGTGTGCTACCAAATCTTCGGCAACTTTCTCCAGCCGGTCTTCCCGAGTGATCAGGTGGTATTCCCGTGCGAACTCCCGCTCCAGCTTCTTCTCCTGCTCGTCGTCAAGTTCGGCCTGCTCGATCAGGGCTTCGAGGTCTTCTTTGAAGTGTTCATTGGCAAGTTGCAGTTCGGGGATGCGGTTTTCGTAGAACAGAGGCACGGTTGCCCCATCCTCGACCGACTGCTGGAAGTTGTAGATGCTGACGTAATCGCCGAACACCTCCTTCGTCTTTTCTTCTCCGACCATCAACGGCGTGCCGGTGAATCCGATGAAAGCCGCTTTAGGCAAAGCGTTCCGCATATTGAGCGCCAGGGTGTCGTACTGGCTGCGGTGGGCCTCGTCGGTCATCACGATAATGTCGGCCCGGTCGGACAGCTTCGGAAAGCGCTGCCCCTTCTTCGTGCCGAATTTCTGGATCAGCGTGAAGATGAAGCGGTGGTCTTCCATGAGCAGTTGCTTCAATTGTGCGCCGCTATCAGCCTGACATTCTTCGTTCACGGCTCCGGTGCTACGAAAGTTCTTGTAGATTTGATTGTCGAGATCGTTTCGGTCGGTGACGACGAGGAAAGTCCAGTTGCCGGGAACCGTCCGCAGCACTTTTTGCGAAAAGAAGACCATCGAGAAGCTCTTGCCGCTCCCCTGCGTGTGCCAAAACACGCCCAGCCGCCCCTGATTGGCCTTAATCTGCGCCAGCGCAGCAACCGAGTTGTTCACGCCTAAGAACTGATGGTTTTTGGCGACGATCTTGATAAGTCCGCCCTTGGCGTCATCGAAGACCGTGAAATTCTCGACAAGATCGAGGAAACGGGACTTCTCGCATGTCCCCCTAATCAACGTCTCCAGCGAGATCACTCCCTTTTCGCCTTCGCTGTTAATTCGCTTCCAATCCGAGAAATGCTCCCATCCTGCGGTTACACTGCCGATCTTGGCCTGGCTACCGTTCGACAAGATGATGACGGCGTTGTACCAGAAGAGTTGCGGTATGGTCTGCTTATAGTCCCGCAGATTGTTTTTGTAGGCGTGTTCGACCTTGCTGTGCGTTTTCTTGAGTTCGATAAAGATGAGGGGCAAGCCGTTGACGAAGCCGATCAGATCGCCACGTCGTTTGTAGATGCTACCCGAAATCCAGAATTGCGAGGCCAAAAAGAAGTCGTTGTTCTCGGGTTCGTTCCAGTCGATCACCCTTAGGGTTTCGTCGGTTTGATTGCCGTCGTCGTCCTGGGACGTAACTTTGACGCCCTCCTTGAGCAGCTTGTAGACTTCACGGTTGGCCTGCGCCAAGCTCATCGCACTGCGGTCTTTGGTTAGTTCGTCGATGGCAAGCTGCACGGCATCACTTGCAATGCCCGGATTGAGCTTCTTGATCGCTGCCTGGAGTCTCGGAACCAGAACCACGTCAGCGGTGGTTTCTCGGCCAAGCGTGGAGTTGTCCGTTCCGACGTGCTCTTTGAAGCAGTTGGCCGTGGCATAACCGAGTACGCCGAATAAAGCGATAGCCGGTTGCTCGACCAAGGCGTTCTCGGAGAAGTCGGTCTTGCTCATGTGGCTGCCTCGGCCAATGGTTCACCTACGTCAATGTCGAGGTCTTCTACGTCGACTTGACCGGAGATCAACTTAGGAAGAAGGAGATCACGGGTTGTACGGAGGTTGCGGTTCTTCTTGGCAACAGTGAAGATATTCTCAAACAAGGGCTGCATTAGCGATGCAAAGTCGGAGAGTGTCTTCTTATCGGGATGGGCAAAGAAGAAGCTATTAAAGCACTTTTCCTGCACACGTTGCCGCCCCGTCGCTCCGCTCATGCTCTTGATAGCGTTGTCACGGAACGGGTCCGATCTTGCGAGCAAGTAGACGAACTCGGGGCAAAGAGTTCGTGATCGTAGCACGATGAACTCCGTCGAGCCGAATGCAACGTCGTCATCAAACGGCAAGAACTTGACGAAGGCCGTCTTTCCGTTTTCAAGACATGGCGTGATGCGAGCAAAGAGCGTGTCGTTATTCTTGAACTTCGAGCCGCTGTTTCCCGTTCGCATTTCGACTTCAGCCACGTCGATCAGCATGGTGTTATGAGGAACTGCACCCATCGAAACAAACGGCTTATCTCCGTCTTTTGGCACAGTAGTCTTCGGATTGATGAATACGGCGTCCTCAACTTTGACCACATTCCATCCAACAGGAATTTTCCCCAACGGCGAATCGACCATTTTGACCTGTTCGTGACCGGGAAAGCGGAACCGAACGAACCACTCCCGATAGATTGCCTGGGCCATCGCCTCCAAAATGGCAATGCGGCGGGTATTATTCTCGATCAGGTCATCGTAGGCGGAAAGGATCGAGGCGATCTTGAGTTGTAAGGGATGACAGGGAAGTGAGAGCGTCAAGCCACAGAATGCCGACTTGTTGATGATGGGCGTCCGTACCCCTGCCGCTGAGCCAAGCGAAAGAAACTCTTCTCGTCTAGTGCTGAGCGAGTAGTAGAGAAACAATGGGTCTACGTTCGGTGATGGAATGATCGAATGCAATTGTTGATTCGTAAATGAGGGACGAGACGTAATGATTGATTTACCCATCTGCCATCCGATACAGGACACCGCCACGCTTCCAGCGGGAACAAGCAATGTTTGCTGATTGGCTGCTCCGTTCTCAGACAAATATCGCTCTGTCGTTGTTGCGAAGCGTTTGTCGTGCATGTCGGTTGGCGTTACGAAAGGATACTCGGCCCCAAAGAACTCTGGCCTAGAGGATGAAGGCGTCTTTCCAGTCACGACTCGACCGAGATCGCCAATGCGCTTCGTCGTCCAGGCACGATTCATCCGATTGTCTCCAACAACGTCGCCACATTTTCAGCGATCCGCTCTTCAAGCTGCCGTGCCTCGCTATTCAGTACCTCCAGTTCTTCGTTAAGTTCCTCAAGCCGTTCGGCAAAATCGAAATCGTCTTCGGACTTCTCTGCTAATCCGACATAGCGACCTGGATTCAAGCTCCAGCCTTGCGATTCGATTTCTTTCACCGTGGCGATCTTGCAGAGTCCGGGCACGTCGGCGTACTTGCCGTCTCCAAAATGTTCCTTGAGCAGCTTGCTGCTCCCCTTCGTCTTTTCGGGCTCTGTGCCACGATAGAGCCGCACGATGTTGGCGATGAACTCCATTTGCTCGGGCAGAAAATCTCGGTGCGCCCGATCCACTTGATTGAAGATGTGCCTAGCGTCGATGAACAGCACCTTGTCTTTGCGATCCGTCTTTGTCTTGCCTTTGTCGAAAAACCAAAGCGTGCAAGGCAGAGTCACCGTATAGAAGAACTTCGGGCCAATGGAGATCATCACATCGACGGCTCCGGCCTGGAGCAGTTTCTTGCGAATTTCTAGCTCCGACTGCCGGGCATCGGCGGCCGAATTTGCCATGACGAACCCGGCTCGACCTTTGGCGTTCAACGAACTATAGAAGATTTGTATCCAAAGATAGTTGGCATTGTCGGTCTTCGGCATTCCGAAGGGGTAGCGAGGATCGTCCTTGATCTTTTCCTTGTCCACTTTGTCCACATTGAATGGCGGATTAGCCATCACGAAGTCGAACTTACCGACGCTGCCGTGCAAATCTTCGTAGTAGCTGTTCCCCTCACGAATATCACCTGACAAAGCATGGACGGCGAGGTTCATCAGGCATAGATGGCGAGTTTCGTCCACACGCTCCTGGCCGTACACGGAAATCTCCTTGCTGGGATTGCTCTTGTGTGCCTTTACGAAGTCGGCACTCTGGACGAACATTCCACCCGACCCGCAGGCCGGATCGAAGATGCGACCGTGGTAGGGTTCAATGATCTCGACGATCAGCTTGACCAACGAGATTGGCGTGAAGAACTCGCCGCCCTTCTGCCCCTCGGCACGGGCGAAATTTCCAAGGAAGTATTCGTAGATTTTGCCGAACGTGTCTCCTTCGGCTTCCATCGGAATCTGCGAGAAGGTTTTCAGCAGAGAGACGAGCGTTGAGTTCTCAATCTTGTTGAAGGTCTTGGGCAGGACGCCCTTCAGGTCTTCGTTCTCAGCCTCGACTCCCTTCATCGCTTCGTTTATTGCTTTGCCGATGTTCTCACCTTCGGGCAAGTCCAGCAGCATCGAAAAACGGGCCTGGGGCGGCAGGTACATGACGCCCTTGGACTGATAATCTTCCTTGCCGATTTTGCGACGGCCCGATCCCTTGCCCGCCAGTTCCTTTTCGGCAAGGGCGAATTTGTGATCGGCGTAGCGCAGAAAGATCAGCCCCAGCACCGGCACCGAGTATTCCGACGACTTGAGCTTTGAGTTCGCCCGAAGCTCGTCAGCCGAGTCCCAAAGCCGTTTTTCGATCTCGGTGTTGTTGTTCGCCATGTGTTCTCTATTTCTTCCAGCAAGGTCACTCACGCCTGTCCGACGATGCCGCCCAGCCGGCACGTAGATCAACGTGGTTCATTAAATCTCGGTCCCCTTTGGAGAGGGGTCTCGCCAGTTTACCAGCCGTGGATGCGGTCGGCAAACCACTGAAATACAACGAGTTAGGGGGAAAACTCCAGCCCAATGCTCGCCTTTGGCGAACGGCTGAGAAACGCAGTCATCAGCCCTGTAATAGTGGTTCCAGTGGGAGTTTTGGACGGGTCGGAGACTCCCATAGAATGGAGAGAACGATCAGCCACAGGGAGAGAGTTGAAGCCATGAACCGAATTCTGCTCAACACCGCCGCCCTTATCCTGCTCACCCTCGTCGGCACCCTCCACGCCGCAGACAAATCGCCTCACCAAATCCTCGACGGCAAACCAGTGGCGTCGAGCAGCGGATCGGGAATCTATTACGACGGCCAGGGACGTTTCTCCGGGCGCAGCAGTTCCAGCGGCAACAGCATCCAACTCTACGACAGCCAAGGGCGTTCGACTGGACGAGTGGATACGTCGAAGGATTCGACCAGGATTTATGACCGCAGCGGCTCGTTCGCCGGTCGCTCGTCAACCTCGGGAAACACGACCATCTTCTATGACAGCAAGGGGTCGCTGAGCGGGCGCAGCGTAACGTCGGGCGACACGACTCGTTTCTACGATTCCAAAGGGGAGTATTCGGGACGGGCCGAGACCTCGGATGGCATGACGAGGTACTACGATGCGGCTGGCAGGTTTGTGGGGAGTAAGAAGTAGTAAACGGCTTATCCGCTGGCGACGTGCAGCCGGAAGCCTCGCCCGAAACGGAGAGTAGAAAAGATCTTCATCTACGGCCTGAAGCTGATCCTACGGATACAGCGGATATATTTCGACTGATGTGCCGTTTAGGATTCTCGACCGCTTCCCCCGAAACCCTACGGTGAGATGATATAGTTGCGACGGAAATCCAGCACTTTACCGAAATGTGCTGGATCTGCAAATCTTAAACCATGCTTCGGTTTTCCTATTCTCCGTGATCTAAGCCATGAACATCGTCTATTTCCCTCCGGCAATAAATGCCAATAACGAGGACACGTCCGTCCCGCATTTTGAAGATGGCGCAATCGAATCGCCGATCTGGTCATTTTCAGGCGAAACGAACGGATGCCGAATTAACCCGGTTACAGGAGAAGTCACTGCAGGGGCACTACCCGCAAAAGTCTGTGTCGTGGCTTCAGATTCGGCGGATAAGTCGTTCGTTGTCGAAGCGTTTGTTTTCGTAGTACGGGTTCAGATTGGGCATGTCAGTCGAGACGCTGCATTGCCCGACAGCATGTCGCCTAATGGACTGCATGTAGTCGACGTGACGGTGGAACCACCGCTACACGAGACGGACAGTTTCATATCTTTCGACGTAGATAACGGTCCCATCGAGCGAGGAAGGGCGACGATTGAAAGCTCACAACAGTTGGCGACCAGTGGGCGAATACGGGTGCGAGCGGACATGTCAGGTGGAAGGCAATGTCAAACAGTGCCAGGACACGCTGGCAAGCTCCATGTTCGTGCCTTTCTGAATGGTGGAGGAGCACCAATTGCTCATTCGCCTGGGTTTAGTCTATGCGCTCATCCTCACGAAGTTCTGAATCAAGACCCTCGATGGTTGCGAACGGACACAGTGTGTGGCATGGAGGTTGGTATCACGGTAAACGATGACGGACCGAGAGGGCGAGAATACTTGGATGCGGTTCTTGGAACGGAGCTATTGACGCAGAATGTGCTAGAGGCAGGCATTGACCCAGGTATTGCTAAATCTAGAGCGTATTGGCAAACATGCCGAGAAGCACAAAAAGACTTTCATGGCATCACTAGAGAGAAAATCGTCGAGATTGCTGAAAGGAATGCTGTAACAACTTGGTATACCGAACAACTCGATGTGTTTCTGTGTACTCGATGTGGCATGGCAAGTCCCGCAGTTATTCCACATTCCGGTTACAGGATTACGAGAACAGTTAGAAAACTTACAGATGGCGTCGTCGAACTGTATGTTGAAAAAAGGCCGGTTCAATGTCTTGTTGACGGCTTTGAAGCTGCTCCCGGCCCATCCGCCACAATTGCGATGGCTGGCAGGATCCATCCGTAGGACAACTCTAGGGAAACTCGCTATGCGAAAAACGGAACTCGAATACAAGGTTCTCGAAATCATCGACCGGGTGAAGAATAACAAAAAGGTTGAGGATTCGACGGTCGAATTGAAAGCAGAATGGCTGGACGATCATCGCAAGACCGCACGCCATATCGCCGCTCACGCCAATGCGGCAAGAGGCGAATCTATTACCTGGATTATCGGACTCGATGAAAAGAGGGGAGTCGTAGGCGTCGATGATCGGGAGTTTGCGAATTGGTGGCCGCAGGTGAACTGCAACTTTGAGACGGTATTCCCTGACTTGGTGATAAACTTCCCGCTCCCCTACGACGGTAAGACCCTTTACGTTCTGCACTTCGAGACAGATCGAGCCCCGTATGTCGTGCGCACTGGTGAGGGAGTTGTTACGCTCGAAGTGCCGTGGCGTGAGGGGAACAGGGTACGCTCGGCCACTAGGAGTGATCTGCTCCGGATTCTCGTTCCGCTCTCTCGCCTTCCTTCGGTCGAAATCATCAATGCAGTGGTCGAACGCCACATCAATCGCCATCCAGAGAACATGCGGTGGTTACTGAAGGCGACGATCTACGTCGAGCCGCAAGGCCCCGTCCCGATCTACATTCCCCTGCACCGTAGCTCTGCATCGCTATCGTTTATTCCACCAGAGGCAAAGCCGCTCGAAGTGCGATTCATGGTCGGAACCAACTCTACGACAATCGCCTATGAGAACGGGCAAGTATGCCTACGAGGGCCAGAACAATTCCGAATCGAAGCTGAGGCGACGTTTTCTAAACCGTCGTCACCGCCAGAGCCACCTGAGTTTGACGCTACGATCCATCTTGGAATTGCTCCGCTAGATGGAGTAGTTCCAATCCATATCCCCTTCAAGATGGAGGGGAATAAGTCCGGCGTGGGAATCTGGAAGATGAAATCCTAGCCCACCAATCTCATCCACTTGTCGTCAGCCTTGGCCTTGTTCGGGAGAGCCATACGACTGCGAGCAGCAGGCGTCAGACCGAACTCGATTAGGAATCGCTGACACTGTTGGAGGGCCGTGTTCATGCTGGTGAAGTAGGCGACACTTAGATGCACCCAAACGTCGTCTTGATCGCAGAGCCGGTCTTGGCAACTACGTCAGCAGACGCTCGATATTGGGTGTACGCCGCACCGAAGAGTTCGAGGGCGGTGGCACCGGCACGAGCGAGCAGCCCCATCTCGTGAAGGAGCAAAACCGTCTTCTCTCACTCGGCCTTGACAACGGCGTCTAGACTCGCCCCCAAGCACAAAGTATATCGCAGAAAAACGTGAGGGGTTACGTTTTGTAAGACACCTCTTCGTAAGCCCGGTCGACACCCAACCAGCAACATCCAAAATGGAAAGTTGCGACATTTCGATCTGCGATTGATCGATCAACATCCGCAACGGAATGGGATTCGTCTATGGGCGCAAATGTTGTGGTGGATTCTCCCGGTTTCAATATGACGTAGGGAACGTCGTGCGTGCCACTCTGATCAATTTGAAACGTAAACTTAAATCGTTCGCCAGCCAGAAGCACGGCATTAGCTGCCGCACGTATGGGATTGCCAACGTATTCAACCCCTCTGGCAATAATCAGCACATCCTCGCCCGAGCGATTCTCAATCGTGACCCATAGTTTGCACAGGATTCTAGGACCGCCCCGGTTTTGCCTAGTCGTCAGTCTCATCCTATTCCATTTGGTACTAGGCGTTGTAGGCGTCTGGGAAGACGGGCTCGCTTGAGCAATAAGTTCGGGTGTCGGCTGAGATGGGTTCTCCTGAACGGGAACGCCCGGTGCTGGGAACGGCGTTTTTGCTTTCGCTAGGTCGGTATTCGCACTGCGCAATACCCAACCTAAGAAGCGATAGAGCAGCAATACGCCAGAGAAAACAACAAGCGCCAAAGCCAAGTGCTTGTATGGAGCGAAACCGGGTTCTGAAGATTTGTAAACAAAAGCACCTGTCACCAGTGCTGCTGTTGCGAAAGCTGGCTCAAGGAATGGAAGGAACCACTCGCCGATTTCTTTCGGCCCCATCATATCGCCTTCCTCTGGTTGGTCCGAACCTGCTTTCGATTTCATTCAACGACCTGCTAGCATCAACGAGGAAGGCATTTATCATACCACCCGGCATTAGGGGCTCAAGGGCAGTCACTAAAGCCACTGACTTCGTGCTGTCCTTTAGTCGGGCACCGGCTGAGCAGTCGCAAGGCGAAGAAGTCCTGGCTGACTAAATCGGCACTCGGCATTTCACTCGAAGCTCAACGGCGATTCTACGGCGACCTTCAGCTTGGGTGCGAACGTCGTCCAAACCTTAAATAGCGCATAAATGCGACTATTGTCTTAATACCGCAAGAAGAACGCCACGACGAATTGGACCATCGGCAAGGAGCACCGCATGACGTTGGCCGTTAGCAAGGCAATCGAGCGAGCGGAACAGCGGCCTAAATCGAAGCGAGATTTCCAAAAGCGGCCACGCCCTGCGAAACGAGACCCCTTGAAGATCACTGCGTACACGGCCGTGGCAGTTACCCTCGGCTTCTCGGCCTGGCTCAATGGCGAAGCGAACGTTCATTACTCCGGTGAGGGACATCTGATTTCAGCCTGGGCGATGGGCCTGAGTGTACCGGCCTTGGTGTTTTTGATGGGGCGGATTGCTCAACTGTGTCGGGAACGTCGTGCATTCAAGGTCTCTAATGCGGCAGGGATTGTCGGAGTGGTGTTGCTTTTTTTGTCAGTCCACCATTGCTCGACAACCATCCAGTCGATGACCGGCGCTCCGTGGTACTTGGCACTGGCCTCTGCGATCAGCATCGACTGCGGCCTAGTCGTTTCCGAGTTGGCGGCAATGATCCGGCCGCCGAAGCAACCGAAGCCTGCAACCACCGGCTTACGGATCAGAAAATAAGACGGCCAGAGCACTCGTGGCCTAAAACTTTGCTCCACCCACGACATAACCCTGAAGGTACCGCATCGGAAGCCCCGTCCAAAGGAAATCACCATGCTCACTAGCCAGGTTAGCAAAATGAAATTCCCTCTCGGTCAGATTGTCGCTACGCCAGGTGCGATTGAAGCTCTCGAACAGAGCGGCGAGTCGCTCAGCAAGTTCCTTGCCCTCCATGTTCGGGGCGACTGGGGCGACCTGTCCGACGATGACAAGCGGCTAAATGACGAGGCTCTGAATGATGGCAGTCGCATCCTGTCGGCCTATCACACGTCCAAGGGCACCAAGATTTGGATTATCACCGAAGCGACGGACGACGAAGGCAACCGACCGGCAACGACGATCCTTTTGCCGGACGAATACTGAGGGCTAGCGAAACGGGACGCCTCAATGAAAGATTCCACGGCATTGGAAAGTCTGGAGCGGATCGAGGCCGCACTGAGACACATGATGCGGACGCTCGACGAGTTACTTACTGCTTCTCGTCGCACCACAGCGACCAAGAAGGCATACTCGGTCGGAGAGGCAGCGAAGCTGCTGCACCGCAGCCCGTACACGGTTCGAGAGTGGTGCCGGTTGCAACGGATCAACGCCACAAAACGGCCCGTGGGACGTGGAGCCGCCGAGGAATGGGAAATCAGCCATGAGGAACTCGAACGCATTCCAGAACCACGGCCTGCTCCCGATCCCCAAACGCTACTGACGAGCAGATGCCACGCAAATGACACACGAATGCCACGCAGATGCGACAGCCGCTTGACACCATAGTGGACGCTGGCCCAATGAAGTGTTTCTCTGGAGAACGCAACATGGAAATGAACGACATCGCACCATCGAGCTTGTCGCACCTGATCGGCCAACGTGGCGTGATCGATCAGGTGAGCGTGGCCCTCGATGCGGCCTTTGCCGATGGACAAGAAAATGGACTCGGCCTTGCTCGTCGGCCCGCCAGGCGTCGGCAAGAGTGCCCTTGGCTCGTGTCGATCGCTGCCGAGATGGCGACCGAGCTTGCACGAAGTTCTGGGCAGTCGATCACCGACACCGGCGCACTCAATGCCTTGCTGCTGTCGGCCAAGGACAAGGATGTCGTCCATATCGACGAATGCCACGAATTGAACAAAGAGTTTCAGACGGCGCTGTACTTGGCCGTCGATCAGCGGAAGATCCTCCTGAATAGCAAGTGGCAAAGGTCGGACGCCGCAGAGCATTCCCATCGCTGACTTCACGCTGCTGCTCTGAGCACGACGGATGAATACTGCCTGCTGCAACCTCTTCGTGATCGGATGCGGCTGACGTTGCGGTTTGACTTCTATTTCGCTGATGATCTTGCCGAAATGGTTCGGCATCGAAGTCGAGCGTTGCTGTGGCCAGCCGATGAAGAAGTCTTCGGCCAAATCGCCCAGCGATCACGAGGGACACCTCGATTGGCCTTGCGACTGCTTCAATCGTGCCATCGTGTCTGCCGTGCCAACTGGCGATAACGAGATCACCTCGGAGCATCTTCTTCGTGCATGCGACTTGGAGCAGATCGACGCTCTTGGCCTTGGGCCAACTGAGCAGAAGTACCTTTCGTTGTTGGCCGAAGGTTCAACTCGGTTGAACGTGTTGGCTTCGGTGCTGGGCCTGCCATCGAGGACGGTGGCCGAAGTCACTGAGCCGTTTCTTGATTCGTGTCGGGCCTGCTCACCAAGGACGATCAAGGCCGTCGCCAACTGACTGCACTTGGACACCAGCACGTGTCTAGCATCCGTCAACAAGCCGTCTGATTCTTGTCGGAGTTCTGTTCAATGTCTGTCGAAACCAAGAGCATCGTGACCGTCAGCCGAGATGGCGAGGATGGTCGGGCTGAGCCGAGCCAGGTTCTATCAATTGATCGGCTCGGCGTTCCCATGTCCGCTCTACGACATCTTCACTCGGCGACCGCATTTCAACGAAGAGCAACAGCAACTCTGCCTCGAAGTGCGACGGAGAAACTGCGGGATCGATGGCAAGCCGGTGATGTTCTACGCACGACGATGGCAAACCCATCTGTCACGGTGTCGCCACGCACGAGGAAGGCCACAACGACACTGCCAAGGTCGATCTTCACGCCGAACTCGTCGATGCGGTTCGATCACTCGGACTGATGACGACCTCGGCCCAGGTCGGCTGAAGCGATCAAGCAACTGTTCCCGATGGGGACGACCAACACCGACCAGGGCGAGATCATCCGGGCCGTTTTCGTCCATTTGAAGCGCCGGGACACCGGAGATAATGTCGGGCGATAATTGCACCTTATCAGCCCAGTTAGGCCCTGGAACTGTCTGATTACTGTCTACTTTGTGGAGATAAGCGTGAAGAATTCGGGCGATAATGTTTTCGATGGGCTGCCGGTCGGAGCCGAAGAGGGCCGTCCTCTTCGGCCAGTTCCTCGATGCCCATGACTTCTCGGCCGACACCCGCCGTGCCTTCACCCAGGACGTGCGGAAGTTTGCCCGATGGTTCTCAACTGCCAACAAGGAGCGACTTGTCATCAGCCGAGTCACGACCAGGGACATCACCGACTTCCGGGATCACCTGCGCCGGGAGCAAGGCCAAGCCGTGGCGACCGTGAATCGTGCCCTGGTCACCCTTCGGCGATTCTTGGGCTGGTTGGTTGAGCAGGGACACCTGCCATCGAACCCAGCGAAGCCCGTGAAGGAACTGCGGCGGCAGCTACTCGCCCCCAAGGGCCTGGATCGAAGTCAGGTGCGCCGACTGCTGAGGGAGATCGAGCTTCGGCAGGACACCAGGGCCAATGCCATCTTCCAACTGATGCTGTACTCCGGCTGTCGGGTCGGGGATCTCGTGAACCTGGAACTGCATGACCTGCTGCTTGAGTGATCGAAGCGGCACGGTCGTGTTCCGGCATGGCAAGGGGAACAAGCAGCGGACTGTGCCTTTGCCTACTTCCTGCCCGTCGTGCCTTGCAAGAGTATCTGGATAGCTCGGCCACCTGTGCAAACGCAATCAAGTTGTTCGTCGGCGAACGAGGACCGCTGACAGACCGGGGATTCCGAGCAATGTGCGACAAGTATTCAGCGATCATCGGCGTCAAGCTGCACCCACATCTGTTCCGGCATACGATGGCGAAACAGTTCTTGGCCGACAATCAGAACGATCTCGTCAGCTTGGCACAGATTCTTGGGCATGAGTCGCTGAACACGACGAGCCGGTATTCGCAGCGATCATCTGACCAGTTGGCCGAGGCGACGGAACGCCTGAGCTATTGATAATCCAACCGGAGATGGGAGGAATAAACCATGACCCGTGCCATCACAATCGTCTTTTCCATTGTGGCGTTTGCACTCAAGCCACCAGCAGCCGAAGCCCAACTCCCCTACGTCGGAATTTCCGGCGATTACGGCTACGGTGGGTATGGTTCCTACGGAGGATATGGATATGGTCCCTACGCCGGTTATGGCTGGTACGGTTACGGCCCGTTCAACTATTCGCAGCAACTTTATCAGCAGCAGGCGTTCCTGACCCAGCAGATTTTCCAACAACAACAGCAGGCCATCATCGGCCAAATTCGAGAAGCGCAGGGTCGCCTGAAAAGGCTTGATGGCATCAAGCAGCAAATGTTCCGGCAATATCTGGGCATGAGCGATTCAGACAAGGCCGCTGTTCGAGCCGGGCTAATGAACGATTATCTCAACCTCGGCGCTCACGACCGGGAAGGATGGAAGCGAGATGCTGTCGTTCAGATCATTGTTGGCAAGGATTTGCAACGGCTGGACGGGCTGGCCCAATTCCGTGCCATGAGCGAGTCCGACAAAATCCGCTTCCGCCAAGCCATGCTCCAGAAATATCGGTCGCTGTTGCCCTCGGAGCAACAGGCTTGGCAGAACGATCAAATCGTCGGCAGCATTTTGGGAAAGGACTGGTGGCTGAAATGATCCGTGTATTGTTGGTATTGCTGTTGAGTCTGTGCGGAACGACTGCTTGGGGGCAGTACCCGATTTACCCGGCTTACGCTCAACCGCCCGCTCTGTCGTTCTATTCGCAGTACCAGCCGCAGTTCTATCCTGGGGTGCCAGCCTACGGATATGGACGTTACGGATTCGGAGCCGGAGGCTACTATCTGCCGAACCCTCCCTCGCCTTACTACGTGACGCCATCTGACAAGGAGTACCTGGACCAGGCCCGATGCCGAGATCGGGCGACGTGCAGCGAACTCATGCTTCGGCACTACCTCCAGAAGTAGGAAGGTCGTGTTGCTCGGCCCAGAGCTAGACGGTCCTGAGCAGTTCAAAATCTACTTGCTGCCGGAGGCGGCAGGCTCGGGCGTCTTTGGATTCGCCGGATCGTCCCATTCGATCTTGCAGTTGGGCAGGGCTTTTCGCAGAGCGGCGACACCGGCTGGGGTGACTTTCGTACGGCGAACGAACAGCGATGTCAGGGTATTGCAACCTTCTAGGGCCGAAAAATCCGAGACTGCTGTACCGCCACAAATCAGGGTCGTCAGGGGCATTCCCTTGAGCGGTGAAATGTCAGAAATGTTCGTTTCGTTGCAACCAAGTTGCGTCAGTTTCATTTCTTTCAGAGGAAAAATGTCGGAGACCTGTGTATGTTCAAACCGCAGGTACGTCAGTTTCATCCCTTCGAGCGGTGACAAGTCGAAAACGTGCGTGAAGCTGAAGTATAGGCTCTTTAGAGGCATTCCTTTCAGCGGTGACAGGTCAGATACCTGGGTGTGATAGCAATGCAAGGTAATGAGCGGCATCCCTCGTAACGGCGAAAGATCAGACAACTCACCCCTGCCTGAACCGCTGCCCGGACAATTCAGAGCCTGCAATCCTACAAACGCCCTCAGCGGCGAAATATCGGTCACGCTGTCGGTGACGAACCCAATCTCCGTGACCACGCCCCTTTCGATCTTGGGCGTGGCTCTCCCTTCGGCCCCCGCTACCTTCCCATCAAAGCCAGGATTAAGTTCAACCAACTTCTTGCTGACGGCTTCCACCTGCTTCTCGGCAGGCATGGCGGCGACGGTCTTCATCCATGCTTGGAAGGCCGGGTCGTTGATGTTGGTGATGGGCTTGTTGGCGGCGATGAGTTTGCCGAACTCGCCAGCGTCGTATTTCTTCCAGAACTCGTCGGGCGGGAACGTCTCGGAGGGTATATTGATACGCCCGAGGCTCTTGAGGCTCTTCATCTGCCGGATTACCTCCAGGCCCTTGGTGATGTTCTGGGGCGTGAAGAAAAGTTCAGCCAATTCCTTACAGTCTTGCAGTGGCATCAGGTCGGACACCTTCGTATTGCCGCAAAGGAGAAACGTCAGAGGCATTCCCCGCAGGGGCGACAGATCGGATACAGGCGTGTTTTGGCAAACGAAGTTAGCCAAAGGCATCCCTTTCAACGGCGACAGGTCGGAAATGAACGTTCCGTCGCAATTAAGGGTCGTTAGCGGCATCCCGTGGAGTGGTGATAGGTCGGACACCTGCGTTCTGCCACAACTCAAGAGAATCAGTTTCATCCCTTGCAGAGCCGACAGGTCGAACAATTGTCCCTTCCCTTTGCCGCTGCCACCGCAATAAAGGTACTTCAATCCCACCAACGCCCGGACCGGCGAAATGTCGGTAATGTTGTCAGCGACAAACTGAAACACCGTGACCACGCCATTCTCGATCTTGGGCGTGCTTTTCCCATCGGCGCTTGTCACCTTCCCATCAAAGCCAGGATTAAGTTCAACCAACTTCTTCGCCACGGCTTCCACCTGCTTCTCAGTAGGCAGAGCGGCAACGGTTTTCATCCATTGCTGGAAGGCGGGCGTGTTGATGTTGGTGATGGGCTTGGCGGGGGCAGGCTTGCCGAACTCGCCAGCGTCGTATTTCTTCCAGAACTCCTCGGGCGGGAATAGCTTTCCGTCGCCAATACCAAGGATCTTGAGGCTATTCATTTGGCGAACTATCTCGTGCCCCTGCGTGATGTTCTTGGGGGTGAATTGAAAGTCCGCCAAGCTCGTCCCTGCAAGCGGCGACAGGTCGGACACTTGCGTGCCTTCGCAATGCAGGTACGTCAGCGGCATCCCCTTCAGTGGCGTCAGATCCCGCACTTGCCGGCACTGGCCAACTTGCAACGAAGTGAGCTTCATCCCTTCCAGCGGCGTGAGGTCCCTGATCTCGCCGCAGCTCCATAGTGACACCGACGTGAGGGGCATCCCTTGCAAGGGCGTCAGGTCCCGCACCTGGCAGCGGCTAAGGACTAAAGAATTGAGCTTCATTCCTCGTAGCGGCGTCAGGTCCTGCACTTTGTCGCAGTAGGCCATGTCCAAATTTGTCAGGGGCATGCCTAGCAGCGGCGAAAGGTCGGAGACCTGGGCTTGGTAGCAATGAAGCTTCGTCAGTTTCATTCCTTCGAGCGGCGACAGATCGGATAACTTGCTCTTGCCCCTACCGCTCCCAATACAATACAGCGTCTTCAATCCCACCAATGCCCGCACGGGCGAAATGTCGGTCACATTGTCGGTGGCGAACCCCAACTCTGTGACCACACCGTTCTCAATCTTAGGCGTGCCTTTCCCATCGGCCCCCGCTACCATCCCATCAAAGCCAGGATTAAGTTCAACCAATTTTTTGGCGACGGCTTCCACCTGCTGCTCGCCCGGCAAGGCAGCTACGTCCTTCATCCATGCCTGAAAGGCAGACGTGTTCCACGGCTGGTTAGGCTGACCGGCAACTGCCTTGGCCGGATCGTCCCACTCGATCTTGCAGTTAGGCAGGGCTTTTTGCAGGGCGGCGACGGCGGCGGGGGTGACTTTGGTGCCTTTGACCCTCAGAAGTGTCAGGCTCCTACATTCGGCCAACGGCGACAGGTCAGATACTGATGTACTATCGCACAGCAGCGAAGTCAGCGGCATTCCTTTCAGCGGCGAAAGGTCGGATACTGGTGTACGTGGGAAAACGAGTTTAGTCAGAGGCATCCCTTGCAGCGGCGACAGGTCGGAAATGAGCGTGCTGTCGAAATTCAGGAACGTCAGCGGCATCCCGTGGAGTGGTGATAGATCGGATACCTTGGAGTTGTTACAATTCAAACTCGTCAGTTTCATCCCTTTCATCCATGACAGGTCGGACTGCTTGCTGCCGTTGCACAAAAGAGTCTTCAGTCCGGGCAACGCCCTGACCGGCGAAAGGTCGGTCACGTTGGCGTCGTGGACGAAAACTAACTCCGTGACCACGCCGTTCTCGATCTTGGGTGTGCCTTTTCCATCGGTCCCTGTCACCTTCCCATGAAAGCCAGGATTGAGTTCAATCAATCTTTTGCTGACGGCTTCCACCTGCTTCTCGGCAGGCATAGCGGCGACAGTTTTCATCCATTGCTGGAAGGCGGGCGTGTTCCACGGCTGGTTCGGCTGACCGGCACCGGATGTGACCGGAGTGACGTTCAGCGTCGTCGGCTGTATCTCGACTGAATTGCCATCGGGCACTTCGAGCCGAGCGACTTCCTTACCGTCCTTGTTGCGGACGATCACGATCACGCCCAGCAGCACGATCAAGAACCCCGCCGCACCAGCACCGATCAGCAGCTTGGTGTTCTTCCAGGGCGGCCCTTTCAACCCCGGCTTCCGCTGCGGTTTCGGCGCAGCAAACGGATCGTCACTGTTGTCGATGCGGGCGAGCCTCTGGTGGGCAAAGGCAATCGACATGTCCGATTCCTTGTTGGTGGCCGGGGCCTGCCAAACGCCGGTAGAACTGCTTGCCGCAGCATTCAGAGTGGCTTGGCATTTCTCCAATTCGGCAATCACCTCGGTCATCGACTGGTAGCGATCTTCGAGCTTCTTCGCCACCATCTTTTTGAAGACGATTTGCACTTGTTCGGGAGCTTCGGCCTTCACGCCTCGTAGCGAGGGAATCGACTGATTCTGATGGGCCATTAGCTTTTCCATCGCCGTTTCGCCGCTGTAAGCAGCCTTCCCGGCGACTAGGTAATACAGCGAGCAGCCGAGACTATAAATGTCGGCACGGTGATCGGCGTACTTCGTGTTGAGGGCCTGCTCGGGACTCATGTAATCGACGGTGCCCATGATCGTGCCGGTCGATGTAAGTTCGTCTTGCGGACCTGCTTCGCCGCTACTGTCCAAGCGAGCCAAGCCCATATCGAGAATCTTCACGGTCCCCTCGTTATCCAGAAGCAGATTGGCAGGTTTGATGTCTCGATGGACAACGCCCTTCTTGTGAGCGAACTCCAGGCCCTTGGCGGCTTGCAGGACGCAGTTCACGGCCTTGGCGATAGGAAAGGGCCCGTTCTTCTTCACTAGGGCCGACAGGTCTTTTCCCTCGACGTATTCCATCACGAGGAAGTGAGCGCCATTGGCCTCGGCAGCATCGTCCGCAGCCACGATGTTGGGATGACGTAATTTGGCCGCAGCCGTAACCTCTCGCTCGAATCGGGCAATGGCTGCCGCATCCTTCATCATCGCCGGAGGTAGCATCTTGATCGCCACGAGGCGGTGCATCTTGCGGTGCTCGGCCTTGAACACCTGGCCCATGCCACCGGCACCGATTTTGTCCAACAGCGTGTAGGCCCCCAGCTTCAACGCCTTGCTCTTGCCCCCCTTGACCTGCTGGCCCTGGAAGTTTGTCAGCTTTTCACTCTTCACAAGTGCCTGAACGAGTGCTTCGGAGGTCTTGGGATCAGCCTTGGGCGGAATGAAGTCCTTCAGAATCTCGGCAGCAATGATGCCCGAGTCGGTGAGTTGCTTGACAACGGTTTCGAGATCAAGGGCCATCGGCGGATTCCGGTCGGCGGAAATAGAGCCCCGATTGTAGCACCCCCAAAGGGAAGGTGTGGCATCGCAAGTTCTTTTCGCTCGATACTTTGCGATTTGCCGTCAAATCCCCCTTAATCTCGTCATCGCCGTCCTGATTAACCGTGGTGCGGCCCGCCGAAATCGAGGCTCTTCAACTGACCGACCAGAATCCTCGCCTGCTGCCCTACATAGGGCATGGAAACGTTTCTCGATTGGCTGGTCAATGAACGGCGGCAGGAGCTTGTGCCGCAGGAAGTGCTCGACGGTTACGAGCAAGGCTTCAGGCAGGCCCTTGTTCAACTTTTGGGCAAGGTCCGAGATTCCGTATTGCGAGAGAAATTTCAAGCGATGCTGAACTGTCCGATCAAGGATGCACGAGGGCAGTGCCGGTCATTCACCGACTATATTCTCTCCGCCCTGGTGCGACATGGCATTCATCGCCAAGCCGACATCGACGACGCTCTTAGCTACGTCTATCAGACGATGATGCTCGATAAGAAAACTACTGGTGAGCCAAAAGCCACGGTGTTCGGCAGTTTCGATGCCGACCGGGCTTACGGCACCGAAGGAAATCCGTTGGAAGCTCGATTCAAGACCGCCGTGGGCAACGCCATTCGCAACATCGCCAGTGGGAGAATCCCCAGGTTGCTGAACACCAAACCAAAAGGCACGGTATCAATTGGCCAAGGTAGAGACAACATGCCGGGTACAATGTCGCCCGATCAGATCGCAAGTCGACCGGATTCTCATGCTGGTCTCGCAGAATTGGTCAACGACATAAAGCTGCTCCTTCGTCGGAAGGAGAAGGCTTACGGGCTCCCACTGGTCGCCCTTTTCTACGCCATCATTGCCGGACAACGAACGGCTGAACAGCGCCAACAATTTGGGGATCGGAAAACCAGGGTCGGCCGACAGGTAATTACCCAGACCATCAAGGACTACGCCGAATCGTCGGGCAATCATTACTTGTTCCAGTTATTGCAACGAATCGAAGGCGGCAGGTTGCTCGAACACCCAACCCCGTGAAAGTTGCCCAGCCCACGTTCTCCTCCTCGCAGGCCAAGGACTACGCCAGTATCTTGCAGGTGGTAGATCGTCTCGGCCGCCCTACTGGATCGGCCGATCTCGGAATATACCGACGACGCTGGCTGGAGTATTCACCACGAGACGCAGCTTCTGGCTATCGGAATCGAATGGAAGAAGTCCTGGCACAGATGGTGAGGGACGGTGTTCTTCGAGTGATCCACACGGGGCGTGCAGCAGTCGCATACATAGCAGGCCCAAACGCTGCAAGGTATCGCCAAACGGTGGCGGCCTGATTGAACGTCGATCCACGAATCACGTCAAATCTTGTATCATTTTTCCAAGGTCATTAAATAATCAACGTTTCCCTGGGGGGTTGGTACCAAGAGCGGGGTGGCCTTCCATCCTCATCCACCCGTTTTTTATTCGCAGTCGATTTTGCAAATTCAGCGCCACCGTTGTAGTTCGCATTGCTCCCGACCAAAGACCACGTTGGGCATTTCGTCCGACCTTCGTGCTTTTTCTCGAAGCAAATGCTCTGCCTGCGCCATAGATATTCTGCTTCGAGCAAACGACAGAAAAGGCATCGAGATGGCAGACGAAGAACAGACAACAGGCTGGAAGGGATATGGAGTTGCTGTTGCGGCAACGACCGATTTGACGCAATTAAATTGGTCTGCGCACCCTCGCTTTGACTCGCCGATCAAGGCTGCGGCATGGGTGGCGCTAATGACGCCGGCGACGGGCAGGGACTACTGCGTTTGCCAAATCTCAACGAAGCACAGCTACGAAAACGACGAATGGAAATCAGCGACTACTGGCGTTGATCGGATTCTCAAAGCCGATGAATACTGCATGCCCGAAAACCAGGACGAGGCGCTGAACATTCTCGGTGGCGAGCCACTACATCCGAGATTGCTACGTCTCGCCGAAATGGCTGAAAAAGAAGATAAAGCTTTTTCCAGGCGAAAAAAGTTGTGACGGCCACTGGCCGATTGCGGAAAGCAAGAATGAAAAGCCCCGCACGTCCACTATGGACGTGCGGGGCTGAAAGGCGATTGAGCTACTGCACTAATCCCAAGTCCCGTTCGATAAACTCCTGAATCGCTTCGATTGCTTTGTCTACCTTTGGAACGAACTTTTCCTTGGCGGTAACTAGAGCCTCTCGCAGTTTTTCCAGATGCGGAGCGGCTGCCACCCGCTGCTCAATTGACGCTTCACGGATCGGTTTCCACGTTGTCTCTCTATCGTAGGAAACGTGGGTTCGATATATGCCGTGGCACAGTTGCCAAGTCCCGTCGTATTTTACAAAGCCGATGCAAAACGCTGTGCCCTCTTCTTCTGGATCGTTCCGGCTCTCATCGTCGTAATCGATCCAGTATGTGTGGGATGCCTCAAGTGCGAGCTTCATGTCTTTGAAAATCTGTTCGGCACCCTCGTAGAATTGGTTCAGCTTTTCGTAGCGGGCCTGAAGTTCTTCGTTGGCCTTCTTGTTTCGGTCGTCGAGAGTCATCACGACTGCTCCATTTGTGGGTTTGTCATAAAAGCCGCCGCAACGATTGATAGGCACGGACATTGGTTCTCCTTCCCCGCAGCGCAGGGATAGACCTTCGGCTCTGACTGATCCAGGGAAACAATCGCCTGGGGACAGATGCCAATTCGCAATCAAACGAACCGCTTTCGGTCGGATATTCCGCCGACCGTTGGCCAAAGATGGCCACTCAGATCAACCAGTCCCTAGCAACGCCAGAGACAATAACGCATCACACGCATCGGAGTTCCCTCCGATGCAGATAAGACTATCCGACGAATCGGCAGTCGTCAACAACATTCAGCAGTCGCAACAGCGTCCAACGTATCGGGAGCTTTCGGAAGCTCGATTGCTTGGGGTTCGACCGTGTGGCGTCGATTCTTGCTGAGATCGCCTGCAAGCCAACGCAGGGTTGTGGGCTTTGGGGGTCTGCCTCGTTTCATTGGCGTATCTACAGGGTAGAATGCGGCCTTTGGTTTGCGACATGAAACCACAATTAAAGGCAGCACCGATGGCGAAAGAACCCCTATACACGATGGTTGCTGGCGGAGCCTTGGAAGCAGACACCGTTTTCAACGTCAAATGCAACTGCGGCGGAAACGCACCGATTACGCCAAATAAAGTTGCCGGCTACGGTTATGCCAAAAAAGGCGGTGCTATGAAAGTCGTCGATAAACTGGAGAGCGTCTGCGAGGATTGCGGGACGACGATTAACGTTTTAGTAATCGAGGGCGACCCCGGTTACGTGCTCACGTCGAACGGCGGAGTTGAATCGCTGTTTCTGCCGCAGGGTTCAACGTCGCCACCGGTATCAGAGTTGTCCGACAAAGATCGAAAAGAGATTATCAACCACATGAAGACGGCAATGAAGATTCAGCAGAAAAAGCTAGATCGCAAGAAGCGAAACAAGAAACGGAAACAATAAGGCCGCTTAGGTGCGCAGCATGAAACGACATGACCATATCCTGGCCCTCGTAGAAGAGTTCAAAACTGCGAACCCCGACATACTGACAGAGCCGCTTGTCATCGAGCGAGTATGGCACCACGGCTGGACGGCTAAAGAAACGAGAAGATTCAACAAACAATCCGGTTGGAGAAATGCGAGCGGTATCTATTTGTTTGTTGACTTTTGCACCACCGACAACTGGATTGACGAGCCGCTGGATGATAGCGAAAGGTATTCTGTCATCCGCTACATCGGGAAGACAGACCCAAACAAGTACGCCTTCGGCTACCGAATGACAGATTATAATCATAAGGTAAATGCCCCACCCGGCCCGCAAATGGCTTGCCGCAGAGGTAGGCCCGACGAAGCGTGGTTTCCGTATCGACAGATTGACATTATCCGGGTCGGAGAGCCGTATGAGTTGGAACAGCACCTAATCCGCAACGTACACCCATTTTTCAATACTAATGGCACGGTGCCGTGGAATCCTCATTTTGGCGTTGGAATTTGCTTGATCTACGATGAAGACTCGTAGTTTGCCGCAGTCGCAAATCGGATGGAATCTGTTCGCCGCAATGCATAGCGACGAGCAATGGCCCGAGTTGAACGAGGGCCGGTTGCGGGAAGCCGATTGATTATGGCCGATCAACGTATAAGATCGTTGCTGAAGCCAATACCGAATGCTATTGTTGTGGTCAGGGGTATAAGATGAGCACCGATTTCCCATTTGGAGCCAACGCAATGGCCAAGAAACCAGCAGCCACGAAAGAAGCCAAGCCGGCCAAGAAATCAACTGCGGCGCTCGCAAGGGAATACCACAAGGCAAACCCAAAGGCGACGACGCAAGAAATCGCCGACGCAATCAAGACGACCTACAACAACGTCTATCAAGCGTTGAACAAATCCGGCAAGAAAAAGAAGGGCAAGCGGGGTCCGAACGGAAAAGCCCCTGTTGCTGCTCATGCGGCGCTGGATCACGCCTTCGATTTCGTCCAGAAGGTCGGCGGACTGGTTCACGCTGAAAGCCTGATCGAGAAGCTGAAAGCATTCAAGGCGAAGTTGTAGGCCAGTTGGCGAGTGAGAAAAGCCCCCGGCCCGTGAGAACGGGCCGGGGGCTTTTTTTTCGACGGGCGGCATCTGGACGAGATTCAACAGTGTCGGAGCAGAAATAGAAAACCCCTCTCAAATAGAGAGAGGGGTTTTCATCTGACTCGGGCTCTGTATATTGATGCGACTTAGAACTCGCATCTTTCGAGGCGCTAGCAAATTGTTAGGACGACTCGATAGTTCAACCAATGTGTTTTTTCTCCGTTTTGGTTGACTGGTCTTTGCTGATTGCATAAAACCGGGCAATTCCCCAGCACAAAAGCGTCAATGAGACTACCAACCCGATATGGGTGTGCTCACCGGGGATTACGTGGACGATTACTGCTGCCGCCTCTAATACAAGGCGAGCAATTTCTGATTGATACATCGTATCAGCCTTCCTTGTTAAAGGTGTTCATCCAACCCCTTCATCCGCTCAAAGAGGGGGGGCTGGATCACTGGATCGGATTTGCGTGGGGCGGCGAGACGCCGCCCCACGCAAACCGCCAGCCGGTCTGGGTTCGTTCCCTCCATCGTTAGCTGTCGAAGGCACACCTCCATCGCTCTGCGCATAGCATCTCCTTAGTAAAAAAAGGGTCTAAAACGCTCATTCAGCCGGAAGAGCGTTAAGGTCCGAGGCGGGGTGCAGCAAGTCTGGTTAAATCGGTATCATTTGCGGCTCCGTTGGCGAGCATAGCCAGTGAATATGAGAGGCGAGTTAATTTGCTGTAAGAATTTACCTGGGCTGGATTTCGGTGACTGAATCGGCCGGCGCATGAAAAAGCCCCGCCGATCCGAAGATTGGCAGGGCAATGAGGGGAGCCGGGAATTGAACCCGTTACGCCTGGCACCGTCGACCGTCTCGCCGCTTGTCATGGCAAAAGCCAGACGAGCTTTAGAAGCGGACTAACCAAGTCCAACTCCCCGCCCAGGCTGCTCCAATTACCGCAATCACGATTCGGTTGATGATCTGTTTCATCGTGGCCTCCAATCGGGCAAGAAGTGCTCTAATCAGACGGACAAGAATCCACTCAATCAGCTTCCTCACGACGGCGGCGGCAAGACGGATTACGACGCACCTTTGAATGCTGCATTTTACCAGGCTACTGGCTCGAAAAAACCCCGGCCATTGTCGGCGGGCTTTTCGTTTAGTCTCTTGATCGGCGGGCCTCCGGCCCTGGCCGATGCTGCCGACAGACGCAATCAGGCGATTGGTTCGCTTGTCGTTGAGCTTCTGATTATGGAGCCACGATGCGTGGCCATCGAAGAGCTAACGAGGTTGAAGGGTTGAACGTGAAAGCCAACAAGTCGGAAGAAATTCGTCAGTACCTGAAAAAGCACCCGGACGCCAGCAACGCCGAAGTGGTCAAGTATCTCGTCGGTTGCAAAATCCTCGTGACTGAAACATTGGTGGCCGCCGTGAAAAGGAAGTATCTGGCTGCCAATGGCGAATTGATGGACTTGTCGAAGCTAAAGAGCGTCAGAGAATTTGCCGAATCAGTTGGCGGACTCGACAACCTGATTAAAATGGCGCATGCCATCAAGGAATTGAGTGAGTAGCATCACATAGGCGCTTGAAAAAGGCCGTTCGTCAGCGAATCCTGCTTTTGATGCCTAATTCTGTTTTCACTGTCGCCAATTCGGCGGTCAACATTGCAGTTTGAACTTGATAGCGTTTGTTCTCGGATTCCATCTCAGCTTTGAGAAGTTGCTCCTGCTGACGAATCGCAGCAATCCTCTCGGCCCGTACCGCCGATTCACCCATAGCAACCTCCCTTACGAGCCAAAAAACGACGCCAAAGCGGCTAATGATCCTAGAGCGGTCAGACGGGAAGAGCGAGCGGCGGACAAATCTGATACGAAATTTGATGCTGGCCGACGACGATCAATCAAAACTCGGTCCATCATCCTCGAACTAGGGCGAGCCGGTTTTCAGCAAGTTCTCCAGAATCGGCTTGGTATCAGATTTTGTATCAGATTTGGGCCAATTCGGGCTTACCCGAAATGCCGTAAAACAAGGCTTTTTATGCGGTTACGACCACCGCCAGGCCAGACTCGTATCCTCCACCTTGAAGCCCACTTACGAAAATCGTAGGTGGGCTTTTTTCTTGCTCCCGGCGGATTCTTGCGGCTTTTCCCGTAGGTCATGCATTCCATGCGTGACACGAACGGCGAGGACGACGGGGAGTCACGCACGGGGTGCATGACCTACGGGTCTGGTGACCATCATCGCCGACGACCATGCGCCGTTGTTGATGGAGCTTCGTCTCAAGCACATCGCCAGTCACGCCATCGGAAAGCGACCGAATCGTATCGAACCCCGTGCCATCAAACGCCGGCCGAAGCCACACGACCTCCTCACGGAACCTCGCGCCGACGCGCGTGCGAAACTGCTGGCCAACCACAGCGCGCAAGTCTAAACCTCGCAGGCGGCAGTGCCATTCGGGTCAGAACTATTTAATAAAATAGTTCTGACCCATTTTTTTAGAGTCGTTGAACGGCCAGATGCTGCCGATGCGCGCGGTGGGACACCCAGGCCGCGATAAATGCCAACAGCCCAATTCCTGTTAGCATTGCCTTCAGGCCGTACCGCAACCCGATCTGGCGCCATGTCGAACTTCCGTCCCCCATCCGGTCATTCTCTGCAAACGGAGACTAGCAGGCAATTCCTGACCGGAAGAGTGTTAAATGGGCCAGGTCTAACTCCCGCTAAATTCGAATTCGTCCGACGTTGACGCCTGAGCCTTAAAACATGCGGGCTTGCTGTTCGTATATTCTGCAATGCGGAAGAGCCGTTTGCAGCGATTGAACTTTCGCGGGAGCATTCTGATATCTCGGGGAAATAAGGATCGTCTGCATCTGCGTCGCTTTGGAGAGGTGCCCCACCATAATCTCGGTCAGGCAAGGGCATATTAGTTCCAATGATCGTAGGTTGCCAAGGCGAGCCGTCTCACAGACGAACTCTTCACAGATCCGATTGTTGTCAAAAACCAGCGCCACTTTTCTTAATTTGGGCGCCCGCTGTACGTACGAAATGTCGGCTGGTGTGAGTGAATGGTCTTCGAAAACGACCAGTTCTGTCAGCTCTGGCATTCGGCTTAAGATGTCAACAAGCAATGGACCATTGAGCTTGTCGCCTCCAACCGCAGCCGACGTAATACCAGGCAGCCGATTCAGCGCATTGAAATCGTCTGTGTTGTCAACATTCAGCCACACGTCGACGACTCGATACGCGTAATCGTCGCCCAGCAGTTGTGCAATCGCCGCTTGGATTGCGCCGCAGACCGACCATTCGGTAGGTCTCTTGTAGCCGACGCCGCCGTAGCGCCAGTCGATTTCCGCCGCGGCCTCCCTTTGTCTTCGCGCCTGTTCCGACATCCGCGCAACCGGCAAAGCTACGACTGCAATCAGCAGAAGTAGCGACCGAAGTCGGAACCGGAATCTATGTCGCCCGCCGGGCTCAACCATACGCCGATTTTCGTATTCCCGTGCAAAAGATACAATGGCGATATCACATGATGGATTGACGCTAGTGCGAAACCCCCAACAGTTTGCGGGGCCGGCTCCTACTTACTTCCCGTAATCTTTGATCTGTTTTTTGACGTGAGCAATGGTTCGCGGGAACGTTTCTCGGAACGGTTTCGCACGGTCGGCGTCATTCTTCGGCTGGCCGTCTTCACCTTGTTCTTCCGTCGCCGCTGCAAAAGCCTCGGCATATGCTTCTTGCTCTGCTTTGATCTTTCTCGGGTCATACGGTCCGCCCGTATTATTCCAGCGTTCTCTGCCAGTCATCGGCTGCCCTACACCTCCAGGCACGTAATGGTCTAGGCGTTTGTCGCGCAAATCAGTCCCTGCGGCTGTCAGGTCGTCCCAATACGCTTGGCGATATTCTGGGGTAGTCGAACCGTTCGTCAGGTGCCCAAACCCATGCCCAAACTCATGCCGGGCGTTCCGCTCTGGATTGGGATTTGGACTTCCGTCGTTCATATTGACTGGGAGATAGATCTCTCCTCTAGCAGGATTGTACCGTCCGCCAATCTCCGCTGACTCGGACGCCATGCGGTGGTCGCTGAGCTTCCATACTGGAAGGACCCGCAGTCCTTTTTGCTGGGGGCGGATATGGGGGGGCGGATATGGGGGGGCGGATATGGGGGGGCGGATATGGGGACATCACTGATTACCGCTGCGGCTCGTACAATATCAGTGATGTCCCTTTTTCCCGTTCTCTTTTTCCCGTTCTTTTTCCCGTTTTCCCGGCCCTTTTTCCCGGCCCCTGATTACCGCTGCGGCTCGTAGATATCAGTGATGTCCCTTTTTCCCGTTCCCCTTTTTCCCGTTCTTTTTCCCGTTCTGCGCAAGCAGCCGGAGGGAAAATCGTGACGTCGATCTACCAGGAAGTGCTCGGCTCGGAATTTGATCGACTGCATCCGCAAATCCAGCAACGCTTCGGTTTCAGCAGCACCGATGGACGGGCCGCAATCGGAACTGGCGTCATGGACGAGCTGTGGCACGGGCGGTTCTACACGCTGCCGTTCCTTTACTTGGGCACCTGGCGTGGGATCATGTTTCCCGAGCGTGGCACGAACGTCCCATTTACCATCCAGAACTACGCCTACCGGGACAGTTTCGGCCGGGAAACGGTGACTTGGGTTCGCAGCTTCCAAACCCGGCGTCCTCGCCGGTTCGATGCTTACATGATCCACAGCCACGAGCGCGGTAAGATTGTGGACTATCTGGGAACACACCAGCACCTAGCGGTCGATATTGACCTCTCGGTCGATGAACGAGGTGGGCTGCGGTTGCACTCAGGAGACCAGCGGTTTTACGAAGGGTTCGTTGGCTTCCGTTTTCCACGGTTCTTCTCTGGAACAGCCGATGTTTGCGAGTGGTATGACGACACGCTTGAGAAGTTTCGCATCGAAGTCCGAGTGACCAACCGGCACTGGGGGCCATTGTTTGGCTACCACGGCGCGTTCAGCGTGGAATGGAAATCGGTGCAACCCGAGGATATTCCCGCCGACGTGAAGCCACGCCGCGAAGAGAGCCGGGAGTGAAGTCCTGGGGGCAACACCCGCCGCGAGATCAGCAATGGCCGGCTTGCCACGTACTCATCACGCTCCGCGTCATGTGTTCCCTCTCGTGGAGCGAGAGGAACACAGCGGCTAGTTCTCCAGAATCGCCCGCCTAGCGGGTTCTTGACAGCGCCATGGTAGCAAGCTGCTTTTGATCCTCCATGCCGGTGAGTTCGATCAACACCAGCACCGGAACCATGGGAGCGGCCAGTGGCCCCATGCTGGCGAGTGACCCGGCAGCATACGCTGAATGGGAGTTGCCCGGCGGACTTGGCCCCCAGGGCCGCAGGGCAAAATCGACCGGAGTCTCCGTAATTGCTGCACAGAGCACATCTAGCACCTTGGCCGACGCGAAGCCTTCAATGCGCCACAGCGCGGACGCCGCGACGACGCGCGTCGCGGGGAAGGAGCTATTGAGAAACGGCCGTAATTGGGGCACCAGCGGCTTGGCGCGAGGGCCGACACGCCCCAGAGCGGCGAGAACGACAACCCGCTTTTCCGTATTCAGACGAGCGGCCAGCCAGTCGATGCGCGTAGCGTCATTCGTCTGAATTCTGGCCAGTGCCGATGCAGCCCAAATGCTGGCGTAGCCCAGCCGCTCCTCGTACCGCATGATCTTCTGAAGCGCCGGTGCTGCACGCGCGGCTTGATCTCCCAGTCGCCCCACGGCCATGACAAGCCGGCACAGGTCGGTTTCGCTGGTGTCAGATCGTCTCGCCGGCCATTGAATGGCGTCAACCAGTGCATTGACGGCGCGCGGCAATGCATTTGGATGCGCCCTAGCCAAGTCGCTGATCGCCGAGGCTGCCGAGCATCGTGTCAGTCGATCGTCCAGTGCAGGCACCAGGTGGTCGGCCAGGAGGCGGGCTTCGGCGGCCGTCCATTCGCGCTGCCCAACGGCAATCATGGCCAACGATGCTGCCAGGTGATCGGTTCCGTCGATGGAAGTGATGAGATCGTTCAACGACACGACATTGGGCACGGCTTTGCAGGGTACCGCGATCCCAGCGACCATCCCTATCGCAATGAGAACGCGAATAAAACTCACGGCGGTCCTCGTCGTGCCAAAGAAGCGATGAAGAGGCTCGATGATTTGGGGCGAACACAGCGCCGGCAAAATGCCGATCAAGGCGCACGAACTCACAAAGCACAATCGCTTCATTTGAGATTCTCTATCGCTTTTCGGATCGCTTCATAATCGAATGCTTTGGCGTCCGCTTGAGTTCCAAAAACGTAGCAGGTAGCACTGCGTTCAATCCCTCCCCAACCTCGTGTTCCGCAATGTCTCAGCGCCAGCACGTTTTTGCCAATGTCAGGTCCAGCATGCGGGCCAATGGTAGCTGCGCTTACCGTCTGCGAACGTCACGGTCTCTCGATGCAGCGCTTCCAGCGGTTGCAGCGTCGCTAGTTTCGTTAGCGGAGCTTGGACCGGAATCACGGTCTTACCTCTGTGTTCGCGCGGTTTCAACCCATCCGGTGATTCGACGATCGCGAACTGGCCACGAAAGCCCACGGGCAGTACAAACTCGACTTCGGGCCAGGGCGACATTCCACATCCAAGCGGCGCGGTGGCTGCGTTCATCAGCAGCAACAGCCCATACCCGCGAAATTTCAGCCAGTGGCGCTTAGGATTCTCGGTCATTTCGGAATTGTAGCCTGGATCGCCTTCAGTGCGCTGGCAATAGTACGAAGGTAATCGCTAGCACCATGACTGCGAACAGCGTGGTCGTCGCGAGCCTCGATGGAACGGGTTCGCGAACCGCAATGCAAGTCGCAATCAGGACTAGGCTGACGGCAACGACGACGACCTGCCCGAGCATAGCCAGGTTTCCAGCGCCGGTTACGGCGAGAGACCACCTCTTCGGAAACGTGATCGAAAAAAGTGTGCTGACGACCATTGTGGCGAAGATCATCATCGCCACCGAGATAAGTGCATGCAGCTTGCACAGAAATCTCAAGGCAGGTCGAAACATGCGGCGCAAGCGCCACGGCATTTGCTTCGGCTCTTTGGGGTCTCGGCCGTTCCGGGATTATCGTTTCTTTGGCTTCTCGCGGCGAATACGATTCCATCGTAATCGAGCCTGGCGAATCATTTAGCATATATGTTTGCCAGGTGCCCGACCTCGCCATGCGAACCGTCGCGGCGGACGTACATCTGCTGAGCGTCGTCCCAGCGTGCCGCCCGTATCCAAAAAGCCTTCACGGTACTGCTCGAAATCAGAGACCTTTAGGTAGGCGTGTGGTTGCCTTGCTTCCGGCGGATCGTATGCCGTTCGTCCGAGCGCCAGAACCTGAAGCAAGACGTCCAGCAGTGGCAGGAAGTCGAATCCGAATCGTCCTTCGCCATCTCCTTCCATTCGCTGGAGCGAAGCAATTTCTGGAACGACTGATATGGGTCGCGAGGCGGACAGTGCTTTCCGCCGCGAATTGCCCCATGATTGCGGAAGTATTCGACATGCGAGGTGACTGATCCCGCTTGGCCAAGGAGCGTTACTCCGTGCAGCAGCGAAAACGGAACATCATCGACGATGACGATGGGAAATCTTGGGACGCGAGTCCGGTCACGCGGCGGCTGGGGTCTCATCGCTCCGATATACAGATCGGGCATGTAGCCAGGTTCTTTAGGGATATCGAACAGGGTGCGTAGGAGAAGAAAAAGCCATGTCTCATCGACACCAACATCATGGATGCGTGCGTACTCACCAACGATCGCCAGGGCCTTTTCTTTGCCGAGCGGCTGGAGATAGTTGGTCACTCGAATCAGGTGCAGTGGATCATTGTAGCCGGCATGCGCCGGACCAGGATGGAGGTAGCGCATCCCCGCGCAGTTCGTCTTCACCAATCACGCTCTGCAAGGGCGAAACGCCATGCCCCCCTGCCACCCAGATCACGCCTCCTTGCCGAAGACACACTTCACCGAGAGTGGCCAACGAATTATGCCCGTTCGTGCCATAGCACCAGATTTCGTCCGTTGGATACGGCACAGGATCCGGGGCCCGACGAATATCGTCGGGCGGTCCGAGGAGGCGAAGCACACGCTCCGCCTTATCTTCGAAGGAAACCTGGGCAAGCTTCACCGTGAACGCGGCTCGGTCAGGCTCCGGCTTCGCTGGGGAAGACTGTGAGCTCGCTCGGACGCTCAGCGCTACGATGAAGGCAAAAGCTCCGATCGAGACGAGCCTGGGGAACCAAAAACTGCGGGCATTCATGGGCGATCCTTTGTCGTGCAGCAGAATCCCGCCGCGCCTCGTGCGTTGGCCAGTCTGATCTGCTGGATTTTAACCGAAATGCTCCGTGGGGCACTCTTGATATTGATATCCGTTCATCTTGGGCGGTTTTTGCCGGTCTGGCAATAACCTGCGATTTGCATCGCCCACTCGCTACAATCCCAGTATGCACGAGACGCCGAAACATCGCTGGTTCGCCTTCCGTCTGCGAACGCTACTGGTCGTGGTGGCGCTGCTGCGCCGCCGCTGGCGTGGGCCGGTTACACGCTGAACTGGATCCGGCAGAGGCAGACTTTTCTGCGAGATCATACGGAGCTAGTGTACTTTGGGCCGGACGACAGCGGCAGTTTCAGCCTGCGACTCTTCGGTGAGGCGCAGCTATTCCGACGTTTTCCTCACGCCCGGCACCAAGCAGAGTGCGATCGACGGGGACGCGCCGCTTTTCCCCGAGGCCTCGACAGGGATCCTCGACCCCTGGACCAGAGCATGGATCGAGCGCCACGGCCAACCGGGACCTTAGGACAACTTCTTACGCCGGCGCTCGTAAACTCGCTGGTGCGCCGATGCTACAATCAGCAGGTGCGCGACCAGATCGCATTGCGAGTCGAAGTGGCTTGAACTGCGCTGACCCTGCTGTATCCCAAAGTAGCGGCAAGCGGTGCGAAAGCTCCAACATGAGGAAAGGTCATGAAAGGTCTGGCACGTTCCAAGATGGCTACTATCCTAATCGTCTTTTGTATAGCTCTGGTTGGTGCAGTCGTGCTGTGGTCACTGGCCTGTGCTTTCCCACGGCCCCGAATCGAAGTATCTGCTACGCTCAATCCGTACGGCCGTCCCGCATTTCGATTCAAGAAGAATGACCGCATCAACTACTTGTCGATATTTGTATTTTGGCAAGAGGGAGCGAGCAAAAGCAGCTGGATGTTTGATTTACGGAGCCCCGGCCCGCCCGTTCCTCCAGAATTAGTCTATGGGGAAGTTCCGGCCTACGCAAAACAAGGCTATCCGCCGGATGACTTGCCGCCAGAGCCTCTCGAAGTGTCACGGCCGTTCTATATGGACGTGCATTACCAGTACGACACCTTGTTTCCGCCTACGGCTTCCCTTGGGAGTCAGGTTTTTCGATTTAGGATCATTGATGGGCGTGTGCAGCAGCTTTCGCTGCCCAAAGAGATCATGAGGCCGTCTGGCAGTTGACGCTCAGTGTTGCCGAGGAGGTGGCTGAGCTGGTCCGAAATCATGGCTTGCGGGCCGCATCGAAGATACGAATCACCGCCTCAGACGCCAGTCCGATCGCTGTGCCGATAAACGTTCCGGCCGCGTCACACCACCAGCCCTCGCCCATGCCGTGGTGGTAGCCGTAGGTTCTTGTGAAGATGTAGTCGGCGATTGCTACCCAGCCCACCCCCGCGCCAAATAACGTTATGAGAGTGAGGCGAATGGGATGTCCCTTCATCGGTCGCATTACCTCATATTACCCGCCGGTGCATGAAAAGGCGGCCGACCCTTCCGCCCGGCATAGCCGCTTGCAGCAACAGAACGACGTTATAACTTGTAATAGCTGCGGACGTGTCAGGGCAGTCCGTCCATCATCGCCCCAGTCGGCGGTAGCTTCCCACTGATGCCGGGCTTCCGTCTGCGAGCAGCAGCTATACCACGCAACGAACATCGCGAAGGCCGCTCCCAGGCTCTGGGCGAAGTCTGTGTTGCTGATGAGACTTGCTTAACGGAGCGGATTGGCCGGTTTTCGTGGCCGTACAATAATCGGGCCGTAAGTAATAAGCTCTCCATTTTCGGAGCGGTCCCAGATCTCCGACTCTGGAAAAAGCTCTTGCAACTCGCCGACCGTCAGATGCTTGACTGACTTCGGCGTGTTCCGGGGAATAGAGTACACCCCTTCTTCTCCGAAGAACCACAAGGCTGCGGGGGCGTCCACCTTAGGGATCGGGCCCCTTTGAAAAAAATCCGTTGTGCGAATCACTTCGCGCCGCTGCCTGATCCAATTCAACGAGTAAGCTACCCAACCCAGCGGCACGGCCAAAACCGCCAACGCCACGAACAGCGTCCGCAGTCGGAAGGCGAACCAGCGGTGTGGAGGGACGGTCAAAGGCGTCTACTTTTCTTTCTAGTTTTCTTGGGGCACCACAAACTCAGGGATGTTGAGTTTCGCGGCGCCTTGACCAGCGCTGCAATCATTTCCGCGTCACAAGTGTTATCCCTGTTGATTCCGGGAAAAGTGCCTTTAGCCGTGCGAATTCGGCTTCGTCATCGACGCTGATCGGCACTGTGCTTTTTCCGGTCTCGCCGAGCAACCCAAGACCGCCTGGAGCATGGATCGGCTGCCAGACCGGGAACACGCAGTAGGTGTCCATCGCCTCGTGACGCTGTCTAATCCAGTTGAGCGAATGATGTAGCCATGCGGCCGCTAGCATGGTCGCCACCGCGACCGCCACGAACAGAGTGCGCAGTCGGAAGGTCGGGATAGGGTTCGTGGTCGTCATAGGATGCAGGTGGGCGTTCATCTCACCGACGAATCTCACAGTTCGACAGCGCCTTTCTGAGTTCTTGCGCTCCGGAATTCGAGACTTGCGTGTTTCCGAGATTCACCAATTCAAACCGGGTCATTTCCCTCAGATGAACCAATCCGGCATCAGCTACCCGCGTTCATAGAAGGTTCAATTGCCGGAGGTCCGTCAGCCGTTGGACAGATACTAGTCCACCGTCCGCTATTTCCGAATAGCTACAGTCTAAGTGAATCACCTTTAAGGACACCTCGTCCCCAAGCATCTTCATCAGCAATTCTAAGCCGGACCATTCTGATTCCAGGCCGGAGAATTCATTAGACGCCCAGCACCCATCTTGTGCAACGTCTCGACCGCTGTTCGCTCTCGCCGCACTTTTTTCGCTTCGTGCATCGCCCATCCTAGTGTCCTGAGTTGTTAATCCGTTTACAAACCTTTTTAACGCGGGCGAGAATCAAATCAGCGTCGGCGGTCCAGACGAACGGCCGTGCTTTGCGGTTGTGGTGGTCCAGGTATCCTTCGATCGCCTTGCGAAGGGCTTGCACGCTACGGAACGCGCCGCGACGAATGCGTTTCTCCGTGATTTCAGCAAAGAATCGCTCGACCTGATTCAGCCACGATGAACTCGTGGGAATGAAATGCACATGATAACGCGGACGCCGAGCGAACCAACGTTTGACCTTGGGCGTTTTGTGCGTGGCGTAGTTGTCCATGACCAAGTGAATTTCAATCCCAGGCACTTCCGGAATCTGCTCGTCGATCAGTTCCAGGAACTTGATGAACTCCTGATGCCGATGCTGTTGTTGACAGTTACCGATCACCTTTCCGGTCGCAACTTCCAAAGCCGCAAACAACGAGGTAGTTCCATAGCGAACGTAGTCGTGCGTATGCCGTTCCACTTGCCCAGAACTCATCGGCAGCAGCGGTTGGCTGCGATCCAAAGCCTGCACTTGGCTCTTTTCGTCGACGCACAAGACGATGGCCCGGTCGGGCGGATTCATGTACAAGCCGACGACATCGCGGACTTTTTCGATGAATTGCGGGTCGGTCGACAGCTTGAACGTTTCGGTGCGGTGCGGTTGAAGGTTGAAAGCTCGCCAAATCCGGGAGATCGCCGTCTGGCTCAGGCCCGTGGCCTTCGCCATGCCGCGAGTGCTCCAGTGCGTCGCGTGCTGCGGCTTCGTTTCCAACGTTTTGGTGATCACTTTTTCAACCTGTTCGTCGCTAATCGTGCGCGGCGTGCCCGGCCGTGGTTCATCCAACAACCCGTCCAAACGCCGCGCCACGAAGCGAGCTCGCCACTTGCCCACGGTCGGCATGCTGATCCGCAACTCTTTGGCCACTTGCTGGTTCGTGCGACCGTCACCACAACTCAATACAATTCGCGACCTCAGCGCCAGTTGCTGACTGCTCTTCGGCCGCCGCGCCCAGCGTTCCAGCGCTTGCCGCTCCTCGTCGCTCAAAACCAACTCCGCTTTCGGTCGTCCCATAGCCATCGGCTTTCTCCTTTCGAGAAAGCCTACACGGCCCGCGGCCAGGGCGCAAGACTATTTCAGCGGATTTATAACTCAGGACACTAGCGTCTGGCGACTCCGCCTCAAGCTGGATTGTAAGTTCGGCTGTCCGTAATTGTCCATCGTCATGCTTCTGAAAAACCCCGTCGACTTTTTGGCCCACCGAGACATCTTTATACGCTTTGACCTCGATGTCCGAGTCGGGTACTTTGCCGCCGCCCTCGGGCACTTCTGTGCGATACAACGGTACTATCTCCTGCGCCGCCGGCGGGGTGTTCTGTGCCAGCAAGTCGCGTTGCCTTTCTTGCTGTGCTGGCTTGGGCTCGCGTTGGGGCGATTGTGTTGGTCGCGGCTCAATTTGGCTTCCGTGTGGCTCGCGACCAGCGGCCGGTAAAGGATACTTGCCATCGGTTGCAGATTGGTGCGTTGGCTGTGTCAACGACGGCCGTGGGAATGGGGCAGTGCGTTTTGGGTTCGGTCCACGGGAACTGCTGAGCGAACCCACGCGGCTACCGCTGCTACCTCCGCCGCCTGGCGAGAACCAGCCGGGGTTCTCTGGAAATCCGCCACGCGGATGTTTTGACGAATCCCAGCTTACTTCGTGCACATCCGCGATCGACTCGACCCATTCGCGGAGTTCTTGCTCGGCCGCTGTTTCGGTGGGACGTGGAGAATGATGAATTGGTTTGCTAACTAATGCCGGTGCGGAGGACGGTCGCGTGCGGGTGTGATCCGTGATCGATTCGACAAACTCGCGAACTCTGCGCAGGGCTGGCGCTTCTCGGCCGGCAACTGCGGCTGAGTAGGGACTAGCCTGCCTAGTAGTTCTTGCGCGAATAACCACGATTCGCTTGGCGTTGACTCGCTGCCATCACTGAAATTCTTGAAACGGTTGTCGTTCATCACTCGATCCCTCCTCGCCCCTGGACAAACAAAAAAGGGCCCGCCATTCGCAAACGCTTGGAAAAGCGCTCGCGGACGACGGGCCCTACGAATACTCGGACCGTGATGGCCGAGCCCCGATTGATACCCTGCAATTCTCTGCCTGATTCGTTCAGCAACCGTGGGCTGCACCGCCAACGAATCAGCAATCCATAAATTACGCCTGAAAAGGCAGGCTGTCTATGCTCGAACTAGGCCACTCGGCAAATCCCGTTTAGCCCGGAGCGTGAGCTCCCTGCACCTCGCTGCCGCCCCTTCGGGGCTGACGAGAATCTCGGATGGCATCGTCCCCAGGGGCTCACGCCGCCTGGCTACAAGCTTTCGCCCCGGACGGGGCTGGTTTGGCGTGCGGCGGACCGAGGTCCAGAGGTTCACACCCCTGGCTATATGCTTTCGCCCCTGCGGGGCTGCCGTCACGAAGCCGCAACCTCGAACGCGCCAGCATCTGCATAATGCTGTGGCGCGTCCCGCCTGGTATTTCCCAACGTGAAAAACCGAATTGCCGTGCGCCTGACGACCCGGCTGTTGCACCAGGGGGGCAAGCATCACTCCCAATCGTCCGTGCGAAAGGGCGAGGCCGGCAGATTGGCGGCATTCAACAGATTGCCCTTGGGGTTGGCGGCCCAGCCGTATCGCACGGCCGTTGGTTCCAGGACGCTTTCGCTCCAGACGATCACCTTGTCCCCCTCGATCCGGGCTTCGGCCCACACGAACTTTTGGTCGCTGCCGGCAATCGCAAAACCATGCAGCGCGCCTGAGGATGCCTTTAGGCCGGCGGCTTGATCGAACGTGAGCACCAACTTGCCGCCGTCGCGCTGGGCCGAGCGGAACAAGGGGCCGGTCCACAACTCGAAGGGCTTGCCATAGACATCGTGCAGCGCCAATCGCGACAACCGCGCGGCGAAGTCGGCCTTGTTCGCCGGATGTCCGTCCGTCACGCCGCCATAGTCGATGGTGATTGCCATGCCGGTGCGCGGCAGACTGAGCGTCTTGCGCATTCCGTCACGAACTGCGACTCCCCAACCGTTGGGCTCGCTCGGCGCCGCTGCTCTTTCTGAATCCTCGGCAACTGCACCCAGGCGAAATAGAGCGGCTCGCCCCAGCGGGCGCGCCAATCGTTGACGAGCGTCTTCAATTGCACGCCATAATACTTAGTCAGCGGCCCGGCGGCGTTGCGTTCGCCTTGATACCACAGCACACCGCGCACCGAGTACGGCACCAGCGGCGCGATCACGCCGTTGAACAGCCTGCCCGGTGCCATCACTTGAAGATTCCGGAACCGGGCCGGAGCTTTGGGATCGGGCTGACCCGCAGCCCGCGCGGCGGCCCGTTGCTTCAACCACACACCCTTGGCGATCGTAAATTCCTGCTGCGCACGCTGGGGGTCGAACTGCGAGGTCCGTTGACGCCAGTCGTCGAGCACCGGCTGAAGGCCCGGTTCGGCTTCTTGCGCCGTGAGACTCGTCCAGGCTTCGATGGGCGTGCCCCCGACCGCGGCGCTGACGATGCCGACCGGCACGCCGAGTTGCTCGTGCAACGTTCGTGCGAAGAAATACCCGATCGCCGAAAAGCTGGCCACGCTCTGCGGCGAACAGACCGACCAGGCACCGGCACGATCCAGCAATGGTTCAGCCGGCGGAGCGGGCAAAGCGTCGATGCTGTACACGTCGTGGTGGACAAACATCCTGATTTGCGGAAAGTTCGCCGCGGCGATTTCTTCCTCAGCCCGATCCACCTGTCCGTGCAGCCCACGGATCTGCATTTCCATATTGGATTGCCCCGAGCACAACCACACCTCGCCCACCAGCACGTCTTGAACTGTGAGGGTGTTCTTTCCGGCGACTGTGAGGGTTTGCGGTTCGGCCGTCGGCGCATGCGGCCCAGCTTGACCATCCATTTGCGATCGGCGCCAGCTTGGGTCGACTTCGATTCGCCGGCCAGCGAGACCGTGACCGCCTCGCCCGGCTCGGCCCAGCCCCAGACCGGCACAAGCGTCTCGGCCTGCACGACCATGTGGTCAGAGAAAATCGCCGGCAGTGTGACGTCGGCCCGTACGGTTGCAGGCCCGAGCACGATCGCCAGCAAGCCCCAGAATATTCGGGGCCAGAAGCTTCGCGAAAGTCGTTCGCTTTGGTGACGAGAGTTGATCATTTCGATTCACCTGGCCGGGCAATCGAGTCTCGGCCGTCGGTCAACCATTCGAGATTGAAGCGGGCGAAGTGGATTTCGTCCCAGTAGTGCGTGCTCCCCTTGTCGCCGCGCTCGTAAACGTAGCCGATCGTCATGTCGTCAAGCACGGTCATGTCGGAATACGATCCGGGATGCGGCCAGATGGTTCGGCCGGCTGTCCACGTCGCTCCTTCATCATAGCTGAGGCGAATGGTAAGGTTGTACCGGCCGTAGGGATGCTCGCTCTGCCGGAATGGTGACGCAGGGCTGGAGAACAGCAAGCGGTTGCGGTCGTGCTGCGGGCTGAGCGTGAATCGCTCGGTGCTGCCGTGGCAACGCGGCGTGATCAGTTCCTCCTGGCGACGCACCGGCCCCCAGGTTTCGCCGCCGTCGCGACTGATGGCAACCAGATGCCGCAGATTATCCGGCGCAGTCTTCGGCACTTTCGTTGCGAGCGACGACCATCACATCACCGCCCGAGAGTTCGACGAGTTGGCATTCGCTGGTATGCAGCCCGACGGTGCCGCCGAGCGACCAGGTTGCTCCGTGGTCGTCGCTATGAAACGTGTGCGAAAAGCTGCGCAGCCGGCCCTTGCCGGTATCCTCGCGGTGGCGGCCGGGAACGATGAGCCGCCCGGCCTTGCTGCCCGATTGAAGTTGCACGATCGCATTTCCAGGGCCGACGCCGTAACGTTGCACCCAGCCCCTTTCCCACATCGCCATGCGGCTGCCCGTCTGCGTCGGCACGTCGTCGCTCTTGCCTGCCAGCTTGTCCCACTCGGGCTTCGTCACCTGCTCGTGGACCGACACCGGCCCGTTCCACGTGACGCCGCTATCGTTGCTCGTAAGGCAGGTGAACTTTTTCTTGTCGCGCAAAAAGAACAGCCAGATCTTGCCGTTGGTGCGATCCAGCCCGACGGTAATGTCGGTGCAGGTCCGATCGTCGTCGTCAAAGACGACCTGCTCGGCGCTCCAAGTGCGGCCCTGATCGCCGCTACGCTTGAGCACGATGTCGTGGTTGCCGACGTCGCCGATCCCGTCGTTGCGTTTCTCGGCAAAGATCAGCAGATCGCCATTGGGCGCCCGGAGGATGGACGGGATGCGATAGTTGGGCTTGTTCTTCTCCGTGATCGGAAACACGCACACGGTTTCGAACCGCGGCGCCGCGGCCGTTGCCGCCGAGACCAAGGCCAGCATCGACCCGACAAATAGCAGGCCGGCCAAATGCGGGAATGCGTTACCGGAACGACGATTCATGCGAGGGTCAGGTGGTGGGCGTCGATTTGCGTTGGGCTTTCTTCCTGCCAGCCTTGCCCTTCCTGGCGGCCTTGTTCTTGGCCTTTTGCGGCGAAGCCTGTTCCGCGTTCCAGCCGTCCCACAGCGACTTGAGTTCTTGCACCTTCGCCGATTGCTCCGACGGCCAGGTCGTGTTGCTCGCCGATGTCGGCCGCCAGGTCGAACAATTCGGGAGCGTCGCTCGCCGGCTTGGCCATGCACCAGTTTCCAGTCGCCATGACGGATGGCCCACATGCCGTCGATCCGCCAGTACAACGTCTGATGCGGTCGTGCGGAGTTTTCGCCGGTGAGATACGGCAGCAGGTTGACGCCGTCGAGCTTCCAGGCCGGATCGACCGCGCCGCCTGCCGCGGCGACGCAGGTGGGCATCACGTCGAGCTGCACGACGGGCTGCTCGTAGACCTTGCCGGCCGGCAGATGGCCCTTCCACTGGGCAATGAACGGCAAGCGGATGCCGCCTTCCCAGGTGGTATGTTTCTGGCCGCGCAGCACGCCGTTGCCATCGGTGATGCCTGGGCGCGCCGTTGTCGCTGATGAAGAAGATCAGCGTGTTATTCTCCTGGCCCAGACGCGCGGATCTTGTCGAGCACCAGGCCTACCGCGTCGTCCATGGCCGAGGTCATGGCAAACAGCGTGCGATCCTGCACGTTCGGAAACATCGGCGAAGCGCTTCAGGTATTTCTCCGTGGCTTCGCGCGGCCCGTGGATGGCGTTGAAGGGCAGGTACAAGAACCAGGGGCTGTCCTTGTGCTGCTCGATCCAGTCGGCCGCGCGGGCCGCAAAGGCGTCGGTGGTGTAGAAGTTCGGATCGATCGACGCTCTGCACGTCGGTCGAGACGCGAGAATCAATAAACCCACCGGGCTTGAAATACGAGCCGGGATTACCTGTCACGCCGTAGTATTCGTCGAAGCCACGGCGCCATCGGCAGGCGGTCGGCCGCGTTGCCCAAGTGCCATTTGCCAACGGCGCAGGTGGCGTAGCCGAGGGTCTTCATACGATTGGCCAACGTGGTTTCAGTGAGCGGCAATCCGCCGGGGGCCATTGAGTTGTTCTCGTGGCCGAAGCGGGTTGGATAGCGACCGGTCATCAGTCCGGCCCGCGAAGGCGAGCACAGCGGCGCCGACACATAGCCTTGCGTGAAACGCAGGCCGCCGCTGGCCAGGCGAGTCGATGTTCGGCGTCGGCACGTGCTTGCCGCCGTAGCAGCTCAGCTCGTTGTAGCCCATATCGTCGGCATAGATGAGCAGGACGTTGGGCTTCTCGGCAGGGGCCGCAATGGCCGCGGTACCGCAAAACATGGCCCCTAGCCAAAGTGCCGCTGAAGCGAGTCGTGTCATCGTATTTCCCCGTAATTGAAAAGGGCCGCGACGGCAACAACGCCCGAGGCTTTCCTTCCCGCCTTGCAATAACGGTTTCCCCACCGCAGGTTAGATGCTTGGGCAGGATGAATTATTTTCCCATGCCGGCCAAAACGGTGGAAATATTTCGGAAAATCGCCGTACCTGGACCGGCTGCGGGCGAGGATCAGCGCACGCGGCCTGATTCGACCTGCACCACGTGTTGCGCCATCCGCCGCACTTCGCCCATGTCGTGCGAGACGTAGATGGCCGGGATTTGCCACTCGCGCAGCACGCGCTCGACGTAATCGAGCACCCGCGCTTGAGCGGATCGTCGATCGACGAGAGCGGCTCGTCAAGCAACAGCAGTTCCGGACCGCACATCAGCGCCCGGCCCAAGGCCACGCGCTGCCGCTCGCCGCCCGAGAGCGTGTGCGGCAGCCGCTCCAGGAGCGGTTCGAGTTCGAGCACCGCAACGACATGGTCGAACTCCGCCGGGCGGGCCGTGGCCGCGCGGCGCTTCCAGCCGTAGAGCAGATTCTGGCGGACGCTCAAATGCGGAAACAGCAAGTGCCCCTGGAAGACGTAGCCCATCCGCCGCGCCTCGGGAGCGACATGAACACGGGCCGCCGTGTCGTCGAGCCGCCGGCCGGCGAGCGTGATCCGGCCGACGTCGGGCCGACGCAACCCGGCGATCATCGACAGAATGCTCGTCTTGCCACTGCCCGACGGGCCGACCAGCGCCGTGATGCGGGCGTCGGTCGTAAACTCGGCCTCGACGACAAAGCCCGACGCGTAACGCAGCCGACAGTTGAATTCGATCAAATTCACTTCGCCAGCCCAAACTTCGCGGCGCGAAAAACCTCGGCTGCCGAAGGCGAAGCCAGATACTCGCCGAATTCGACGGCGGCCGGATTGCTCGCACCTTGCTGAAGTACGACCAGCGGGTATTCGATCGGCCGGTGCAAGTCGGCCGGAACTTCGTAGGCCACACGCACGCGGGCATTGCCGATCGTGTCGGTCAGATAAACAAAGCCGGCTTCGGCCTCGCCGCGGGCGACGAACAGGAGCGTCTGCCGCACGTCAACGCCTCCAATGAACCGCGACGCCACACGCTCGAGCATTCCGGTCTTGCGGAGCGCATCGCGGCATACTCACCGGCCGGAACTTTGGCTTCGGCCACGGCCAATCGCTTGATGGCCGGCGCGGCCAGATCGGCCAATTCGCCGATCTTCAACTCGCTGTCGGCCGGCACGATCACCACCAGCCGGTTCGTCAGCAAATTGCGGCGGCGGGCAACCAGCCCTCGGCCGGCCAGGAAATCGACCGACGCCAGGTCGGCCGATAGGAACAGATCGGCATCGGCTCCCTGGTCGATCTGCCGAGCCAGGCCCGAAGATGGACCGGGAATCACTGTAACAACGATCTGTTGCTTACGCTGGAAGCTGTTGGCAAGCTGCTCGACCGCGTCCTTAGTGCTGGCAGCCGCGAAAATCGTTACGCCCGTCGTTGGCGGAGCAATCGCTTGTGTCGGCGTTTTCGCACAGCCAGTCAGGATTCCGACGGCAAAAAAGAGAATTTGGAACAAAACATGCCTGGGCATACTGGGGCGAACTCCAACGGCCAACCTATGACGACTCCTAGCATAATACTGTCCGTCGGCCTGCGAAACAGCCACGGCGGCGTGCCACCCTGGCCGGCCGCGAACCAGCTGCGCCACTTTCGTCCACAGGCTTCCTCGCTTGGTCCATTGGAACCGGATGGCTCCAACAGGCAGGCAGGGTGTAAAATTGATCAGCCACGTCGCCACGCCCGTCCCCACTTCCAACGACAAGCGCGCAGCCATGTCCGACTCGCATACCGATTGGAACCTGCTGTTCGGCGTCGTGGCCTTGCAAATGGACTTCGTCAGCCGCGACGCCCTGGTCACGGCCATGAACGCCTGGGCGGTCGATAAGCAGCGTTCGTTGGGCGAAATCCTGCGCGACCAGGGCGTGCTCACGCAAAACCGCCTGGAATTGCTGGAACAGCTCGTGCGCGAGCACCTCAAGCAACACGACAACGATGCTTGCAAGAGCCTGGCGGCGGCCGGCGGCAACGGCCTGCGGGCCGTCGAAATGACCAGGTTTACCGATCCGGAAATCGAACAGCGTTTGGCCGCGATGACGATCAAACTTCCGGCCTGCGACGGGCCGGCAGCGCAGATGGCCGGGACCGCACGCGACGGCGACCGTTATCGCATTCTTCGCCCGCTGGCCAAAGGCGGCTTGGGAGAAGTCTACGTTGCCCTCGACCAGGAGCTGCACCGCGAGGTTGCGCTGAAGCAGATCAACGAGGCGCATGCCGACAACCCCGAGAGCCGGGCTCGCTTCATCCTCGAAGCCGAGATCACCGGCGGCCTGGAGCATCCGTCGATCGTGCCGGTCTACACGCTCGGCTATCACCGCGACGGCCGGCCGTACTATGCCATGCAATTCATTCGCGGCCGCAGCCTGGCCGAAGCCATCGCCTGGTTCCATCGCGAAAACGCCCCGCCCGACCGCACGCGCAAGTTCGACCGCGTCGAATTGCAGAAACTGCTGCGTCATTTGATCGATGTCTGCCACGCGTTGGAGTACGCCCATAGCCGTGGGGTGCTGCACCGCGATTTGAAGCCCGACAATGTGATGATCGGCAAGTACGGCGAGACGCTGCTGGTGGATTGGGGGCTGGCCAAGTCGCACGACGCGCCCGTGACGCGTGCCGAGCGTGCGCAGCCGGCCGGCAAGGGCGACCCACCGCCGGCAACGGACGAGGAGCCACTGCTCTCCAGCGGCAGCGGCAGTACGGTGCCGACGCAAATGGGATCGGCCGTTGGCACGCCGCAATACATGAGTCCGGAACAAGCTCGCGGCCAGCTCGACCAGGTCGACGCGCGCAGCGACATCTATAGCCTGGGGGCCACGCTCTATTGCCTGCTGACGGGCCACTCGCCGTTTCCCAAGCTGGCCGTTGGCGAGGTGCTGCGCAAAGTGGAATCGGGCGACTTCCCGAAACCGCGGCAGGTGAGGCCGGAGGTTTCCCGCGGGCTCGAAGCCGTTTGTCTCAAGGCCATGTCGCTGCTGCCCGAGGATCGCTATGCGTCGGCCCGCGAGTTGCGTCACGATCTTGAGCAGTGGCTGGCCGACGAGCCCGTGACCGGCGCTGCGGCGAGACGGTTGCGCGAGCGCGGATCGCGGTTCATGCGCCGGCACGTGCGCGCCACGATTGCCGCGTTCGTGGCGTTCACCGCCTTGGGCATCTGCCTGACCGTGGCCATCGTCGCCAACGAGCGGCTGCGTTCCGCCGAGCAGCATGTCCGCGACGAAGACCGCATGAACGGGGAGTTGCAGAAACTCAACGCCGAAGTCGAAGCAGCCCGCGCCCTGGCCCAGCGGAACTTCGACGAAGCGCGCGTGGCGCTGAACGACGTCTTCAGTACGCTCACCAGCGGCGAATTGCGCGAGAAGCCCGAGTTGCAGGATTTGCGCCGCAAACTCAAGGATTATTACCTCGACTATCTCAGCCAGACCAAGAGCAACCCGCAGTTGCAGGCCGAGACCGCGTCGATCTATGAGCGGATGGCCGCCGTGACGCGCACCATCGGCAACAAGCGCGAGGCCGAAACCGATTACCAGGCAGCTCAGCAAATCTATGAGAAACTCCTCGACGCCTCGCCGCAGAAGGTCGAACTGCGCAGCCGGCTGGCTCAGAACCACATTGCCTATGGACGATTGCTGAGCGATTTCGGTCGCTGGGATTCCGGGCGAGACCAGTTCCGCCAGGCGATTTCCGAGTTGGCTGCCGTGGTTCGCCAGGCTCCCGACAACCTCGATTATCAAAACCAACTAGCCGAAGCCCATCACAATCTCGGCCGCCTGCTGGACGTCCACAAGCAGAACGACGCCGCCTTGCGTGAATACACCGAGGGCGTGCAAATCCGGCGGGCGATCGTCGCTCGCTCACGCGAACCGCGCTACAGGGCGGCGCTCGCCCGCAGTTATGGCTACATCGGCGACGTGCAGCTCGAACTGCTGTACACCAAGGACGCAATTCAGGCCTACGGCGAAGCCGAGCGGATTCGTCGCGAACTGGTCAACGAACAGCCCGACAACTGGGACGCCCGCTTCGAACTGGCGCCAGCTATCAGAACACGGCTAACGTATTCAGCCGGATCGACGTCGACAGCCCGTTGCGCGCCGAGCCGCCCTGCGGCGGCAAGGCCACGGTCGACTGTGCGCTGGCTGCGTTGAGCGAAGCCCGCGAACTGCAAGAAGACCTAGTCGGGCAGAAGCCGGGCAACACCGACTGCCGCAGCGACCTGGTCTCGACCTGCAACTTGCTGACCGAATTGCTGTTGTCGAAGGGCGAAACGCAAGCGGCCTACGATCCGTACGAAGAAGCGTACAATAACAGCCGCGAATTGGTGCGGGGCAACGAGGGAGACGTCTTTCTAATGAGCGGGCTGGCCAGCGCGCTGGTGAATCGGGCCCGTTGGGCCGCCGAGCGGAAGCCGGCAGAATTGCCCGCCGCGATTCATGCGGGCCAGGCCCGTGTCGACGAGTTGCAGAAGTCCCGCGATTCAGATCCCGACGATCTTTACCAGCAAGCCGTGCTGCGGGCCCTGGGCGGCAATGCCGACGGGGCCATGCAGTCGTTGCAGAAGTCCATCGACGCCGGGTTCACGAACATCGGTCTGCTGGAGCGCGACAGCGGCCTGAAGAGCCTGCGCGTCGCGGGCCGACTTCCAGGCCTTGCTCAAAGCACTGCAGGCGAAGGGTTGACGCAAGTCGCCGATTGAACGCCTCGTAGTCCGGCAGGTCAGTCACCCCGTGCCTGACTTGGAATCGCGTATTAAGCCAAAACGTCAGGCACGGAGTGACTGACCTACTGGCCTGACCTACTGGCTACGTGCGGACGCGGCGTTTGAAGTACGCGACGAGCGTCACGGTCTTGGATCCGCCCATTGGAATTACGGTTGCTCGTTGAATGGTGTCGGTGCCAACCAGTTCCCAGCCCTCGGCGCCATACTCGTCGAATTTAAGGTTGATATCGTCGGGCAAGCCCGTGTCCGTCCACAGGTCCGCTCTCATCTTGACGATTTTGTACTCCCACCGCACGCTCAATGGACCGGCCCTTTTTTGTTGCACCCTGTTTAGTTCGCAGCAGTGCCTTGCTTCCCGGCCTTGCTAAACCGGGCCACGGCTTGCTTTTGATAGGCCAGGTAAAGCTCTTGCAGTTGCTTGCTGTTAAGATCCGAATTCTGCACCATCAAGACCATCGCGATCTGGTTCTCGGGATCGATCCACATCTGGGTCTTGCGCGATCCATGATGGCCAAAGCTGCCGACGCTGGACTCCGCCCGGTTTCGACTTCCTCTGCACGAAGAAACCGATCCCGTACCCTTGCACGCCGTTGCCTACCAGCAAATCGCCCGTCTGTAATCGAAGTCATCTGCTTGAATGCGGCCGGGGAAATGTATTGCTTCCCCTGGTAGGCGCCGCCCCCGAGCAGCATCTGGCAGAACTTTGCCATGTCGGGGGCCGTGGAGAACAAGCTGCCTGCCGGCCTGGCAAAGTGCTGCGCATAGGAGTGGAATCATGCTGGCCGGAAACTGCGACAAAATGATCGGCGGCACGGTCCCGCACTTTTTCGGATCGCTGACCAGCTCGGAATTGTGGTGAAGTGGCTCCAGCGTCTTGGTCTGTGGGATTGTAGTCGTGGGTCAAAGCCAGGTGCGAAGCCTGTTCGGCATTGGGCCAGAAAGTCGTGTCCTTCATCCCCAGCGGATCGAGCAGCCGCTCTTGAATGAATTGGCAATACGGAATGCCGCTGACCACCTCGACAATCCGCCCTCCGATCTCGGGCCCCGGGCTGTACTTGATCTTCGTGCCCGGCTCCCAATGCAGCGCGTTGTTGGGCGAACGCTTTGACCTCGTCTTCCAGCGAGAAGCATTCGAGGCTTGGGATCTCCCTGCAATGCCGGCCGTGTGACTCATCACTTCCTTGATCGTGATCGGATGCTGCGGCAAGTGCGGGTGGCCCTTGTTTTCCGCCTCTTCGACCATCTGGCCCTTGAATTCGGGCAGGTATTTCTCCACCGGGTCGTCGATGTTTACCTTGCCCTCGTCGACCATCATCATCAGCGCCGTGGCGGTAAAGCACTTGGTCATCGAGGCGATGTAGAACAGGTCCGACGGCTGCATCGGCTTCCCGGCCGGCAGGTTGGAATAGCCCATCGTTTCCAGATCGAGCACGCGGTCCTTGTCGGTAACCACGACGACCGCGCCGGCGATGCCTATGATTATCGAGGAAAGGCTGCAGTCCGCCGGCCATGCTCCCGTTCGATGGCCATTCGGCTGGAGCATCGGCAGCCGCTGCCAAGACGCCGACGGAATTTGCCAGCAGTAGAACGATTCCAAACAAACGGCCCCTCGATGGCGTTGTCATCACGATCCCATTTCCCCGGTGGTGAATACCGGCGTTTCCGCACGAATTGAGCAACCCTTTGCGACGTTTCTGCCCGGCACGTTCGCGACAAGCCTGCCGGGGTTTAGAATACTCCTCCGCGGGCGAGAGACAAGCCAATTCCCGCCGCAACTGCGTACCGTTCGAGTTTTTTGACGTAGGGTGCTCTGCGAGCACCTTTCCTTCGACGGCAATTCACAACCAACTTCCTCGCGAGCATAACGCCGACAAATGGTGCTCGCAGAGCACCCTACATTATGAACAGAATTATGTTTACAAGTAGGCCACTCGCGCGATAGAATCCCACCCAGGCAGCTAGGGCAGAGTGGACGTTCCGGGTGCGAACAACATGATGAGCCGAAAACTTGGTACAGGCGCTTCGTGTTGCAACCAAGTGTTGTGCCTGGCAATTGCCAACTCGTCCGCGCGACCACTAATCCAGAGTGCGGGTGGCCGTGAGTGCGGATCGACGGGTAAAGCCCAGACCTGGCTGATAGCTCTTCCTGACTCGTCGGAAACGCCTCGCGCGCTGGTTACGAGCGCGAGGGATCTTCCCGCAAAGCCTTTGGGCGTTATCCCCGGCGGAGACGGTCGCCCGTTTTTCCTGCCGGGCACTGCCGCCCCGCGACCGCGCGGCCAGACGCCGACGAAGAGTGAGAGTGGACGTAACCCAGGGCCCCCTGCAGCTCAAAAGGCTCTTGACCGTAGGCGTCGATTCACCTTGATCCGACTTCGCACATCCTCCAATTGAGAATGCGGAGGCACGCGGAGCGTGTCTTTTGCGAAGCACGTCAACGGAACGCCGCGCGACGGCCGAGGGGCGGAGGCGGTGAATCATTTTTTTGCGGCCGCTTGCGGGCGTGCCGCCCAAGTACCCAAAGCCTCCGTATCCCGGAGTTGCAGGCAGCAGCGCGAACGGCGCCTCTTCCGAAGTCGGCGGCGCGCAGGCAGGATTCCCTGCGCACACGCCGGCAGAGGGACGAAGAAATGCTAAATGATAAGTGATAAATGCTAAATGAAGATGCCTTCCACTTATCATTTAGCATTTAGCATTTAGCATTTAGCATTCCTTTAGCATTTAGCATTCCTTCTCTTGCCGCCCTCTGCCCATTACCGGCGTTTCGGCGTAGAATCGCCTGCATCGATCGACAGGTAATCGTTCCACGCATCGATCGGCCGCACGCACGAACTGGCGAGGCCCGCCCTTGACCAAGAAATTCAAGCTCCAAATCTACCAAGAGCGACAGCTCATCTACAGCGATGCCTTCGACCAGCCGGTTGATCTGGGCCGGCAGCGGACGCCCGCCGAGCCGCTGTGGACCAAGCTCCGCGACGGCGACCAATGGCGGCTGGCCATTGCCCGGCTCAATGAGACCGGCGTCTCGCGAACGCACGTTCGCCTGCGGCCCAGCGACGGCCAGGTGATCCAGATCGAGAATCATAGCGGCAAGAATCCGGTGTTCCTTTCCACCGGCGATTCGATTGCCGCCGGCGCGTCGCGCGAACTGTTCGTGCCTTTCGTCCTCAGCATCGGCGACAAGGCCATTCGGGCGGAATGGGTCGAAGAAGACGAAGACGCCGGCTACCAGAGCCTGATTGCGCCGACGGTGCAGCCCGAGACGATCGACCGCCGCGGCAGCGAACCGTTCACGCCCGTTCTCGACCTGCTCCCTGACGCCGACCGCGAATCGATCGTGCGTTGGCTGCAGACCGTGATCGGCGTCCTGCAAAGCGCCGCCGGCTCGAACGATTTTTTCCAGCGGGCCGCCCAGGGAATGATCGACATCGTCGGTCTCGATTCGGGGGGCGTGCTGCTTTGCAAGGCCGGCATCTGGGAAATGGCGGCGCTCAAACGGCGTCACGAGGACAAGGGCGAACAGCCGGCCTGGAAGCCGAGCCATCAGATTCTGAACAGGATGCGAAGCGAGAAGCGAACCTTTTGGCAATCGCCCAGCCAGAGCGTCGCAAGCACGGCCAGCCTGGCGGGAGTTCAGGCCGTGGTCACGGCGCCGATCCTCGACGGCCATGGCGAAGTGATCGGCGCGTTGTACGGCGACCGATTGCACGACCTGTCGCGAGGCTCTCTCCCGCAAATCACCAAGCTCGACGCCATGCTCGCCGAGACGCTGGCCTGCGGCGTGGCCGCGGGTCTGGCCCGGCTCGAGCAGGAACATGCAGCCCTGGCGGCTCAAATCCAATTCGAGCAATTCTTCACGCCCGAGCTGTCGCGGCAATTGGCTCTCGAACCCGACCTGCTGAAGGGGCGCGACGCCGAGGTCAGCCTGTTGTTTTGCGACATTCGTGGCTTCAGCCGCGTCAGCGAGCGGTTGGGCCCGGCCGGCACGGTGGAATGGATCGGCGACGTGATGAGCGTCATGTCCGACTGCGTGCTCAACCGCAAGGGCGTGCTGGTCGACTACATCGGCGATGAGTTGATCGCGATGTGGGCGCGCACCAGCAAGCAGGAAGACCATGCCGAATTGGCCTGCGCCGCGGCCATCGATATCATGCGCGTGCTCCCCGAACTGAGCCGGCGCTGGCAGGAGAAGCTGGGCTGCATGTTCGGCCTGGGCATCGGCGTCAACACGGGCATTGCCCGGGTGGGCAACATCGGCACCAATCGCAAGTTCAAGTACGGACCGTTGGGCAACACGGTCAACCTGGCCAGCCGTGTGCAGGGGGCAACCAAGTACCTGAAGACCGACCTGCTCATCACCGGCGCCACGCCGCCAAGCTGCCGGCCGGATTTGCCGTGCGGCAGATCTGCAAAGTTCGCGTGGTCAACATTTCCGAGCCGGTCGAATTGTACGAAGTGGCGACCGACGAGAATCCCAGTTGGCGGGCCCTCTGCCAGTTGTATGAAGAAGGTTTGAAGCAATTCGAACAGCGGGAATTCCGCCAGGCGGCCAAGATCCTCAGCAACTTGCTGGCCGCATTTCCGAACGACGGGCCAGCCTTGTTGCTGCTCTCGCGAAGCGTCAATCAACTCGTGAGCGAATCCACCGACTTTCAAAGCGCCTGGGAGCTACCGGGGAAGTGATGCCTGACACCACCATGACCAAGCCTCCCACAATAGAGCATCAACGTCTGGCGGACTCAGAAGCCCGGCAAGCCGACTGGAAGCAGTGGGGGCCATACGTCGCCGAACGGGCCTGGGGCACGGTGCGCGAAGACTATCAGCGCCAATGGCGATGCGTGGGATTATTTTCCCCATGATCATGCCCGCAGCCGCGCCTACCGTTGGAATGAAGACGGCTTGGGCGGCTTCTGCAACCGGTTCCAAAACATCTGCCTGGCTTGGGCGTTCTGGAACGAGCACGACCCGTTTCTCAAAGAGCGGCTGTTCGGCGTGAGCGGCCCTGAAGGCAACCACGGCGAAGACGTCAAGGAGTATTACTTCTACCTCGACAGCACGCCGACCCATTCGTACTGCAAGATGCTCTATAAGTATCCGCAGGTCGAGTTCCCCTACGCCCGGCTGGTCGAAGAGAATCGCCGCCGCGGACGGGACGTAGGCGAGTTGGAGCTGATCGACCTGCTGGCCGACGTGTTTCACCAGCAGCGCTATTTCGATATCGTGATTGAATACGCCAAGGTCGACGAAGAGGACATGATTTGCCGCGTCACGGCCGTGAACCGGGGGCCTGCTCCGGCGCCGCTGCACCTGCTGGCGCACCTGTGGTATCGCAACACCTGGAGTTGGGGCTACAAGCCCCAGCGGCCGGTAATTCGGCAATTCGGTCCCGGCGCGGCACAAACCACGAATGCGCACTTGGGCGATCGCTACTGGTATGCCGGCGACGGTTCGACCGCGCCGGCGTTCCTCTTCACCGAAAACGACACCAACGACTTGCGGCTATTCAAAACGCCCAATGCCACGCCCTACGTCAAGGACGCCTTTCACGAGGCGATCGTTCACGGCCGAGCCGAGGCCGTCAACCCGGCCGGTCAAGGATCGAAAGCGGCGGCCCATTTCCGGCGTGTTCTCCAGCCGGGCGAATCGTACACCGTATGGACCCGTTTCTCGCCGACGCCGCATCCCCAACCGCTGGCCGACGCGGAAACGTTGATGAAGACGCGCATCGCCGAGGCCGATGAGTTCTACGCCCACGTGCAGCGGTCGCAATTGACGGCCGACGAGCGGCTAGTGCAGCGTCAGGCCTTTGCAGGGTTGTTGTGGAGCAAACAGTTCTATCATTACAGCGTCGAACTCTGGCTCGAAGGAGACCCGGCTGGCCCTCCGCCGCCACCGGTGCGCAGGCCGGGCGCAACCACAACTGGACGCAATTGTACAACCTCGACGTGCTGTCGATGCCCGACAAGTGGGAGTATCCCTGGTACGCCGCCTGGGATCTGGCCTTCCACACGCTGCCCATCGCCCTGGTCGATCCTGAATGGGCCAAGCGGCAGTTAATCCTGCTGTTGCGGGAATGGTACATGCACCCAGGCGGGATGATCCCGGCCTACGAGTGGAACTTCAGCGACGTCAATCCGCCGGTCCACGCCTGGGCCTGCTGGCGCGTGTACAAGATCGCCCGTAACGTGACCGGGCACGCCGACACCGAATTCCTGGAAGAAGTCTTTCATAAACTGCTGCTGAATTTCACCTGGTGGGTCAACCGCAAGGACTTGAGCGGCCAGAACATCTTCCAGGGCGGGTTTCTCGGCCTGGACAACATCGGCGTCTTCGACCGCAGCAAGCCCCTGCCTGGCAACGGCATGTTGGAACAAGCCGACGGCACGGCCTGGATGGGCATGTACTGCCTGAACATGATGGCCATTGCGCTGGAGCTGGCACAAACGCGGCCGGCCTACGAAGCCGTGGCCACGAAGTTCTTCGAACATTTCATCCACATCGCCGAAGCCATCAATGCCGAGCATGGCGACTCCGGACTATGGGATCCGATCGATGGTTTCTATTACGATCGATTGCGAATGCCCGACGGGCATTCGCAGCCCTTGCGGCTTCGCTCGATCGTAGGGCTGATTCCGCTGTTCGCTGTCGAGACCATCGAACCGCAGGTGCTGGAGATGTTGCCCCACTTCCGTCGGCGCATGGAATGGTTTATCCGCTATCGGCCGGGACTGGTCGCCGACATCGAATCCCTCACCACGCCACGCGAAGATGGGCGACGGATGCTCGCGCTGGCCGGCCGCGAGAAGCTCGAACGAATCCTGCCTCGAGTGTTCGATCCGGCCCAGTTCCTGTCCGACTACGGCGTACGATCGATGTCGCGCGGCTATCAGCGGGAACCGTACACGTTCCAATGCGACGGCCAGCAGCTTACGGTTGCCTACGAGCCGGCCGAATCGAATAGTTACATGTTCGGCGGCAATTCAAACTGGCGCGGGCCGGTCTGGTTTCCGGTGAACTTCCTGCTGATCGAAGCCTTGCAAAAGTACGACCACTACTACGGTCGCTCGCTGATGGCCGAATACCCGCGGTTTTCAGGAAAACAGCTCACGCTGAACGAGGTCTCTCATGATCTCTCGCGTCGCTTGACGGCCATTTTTCTCCGCTCCGCGAACGAAGGAGGGCGGCGGCCTGTGCTGGGTGGCTGCGAGTACTTTCAATCCGATCCTCAATGGCGCGACTACATCCCGTTTTACGAGTACTTCCACGGAGATAACGGCAGCGGCCTGGGCGCCAGCCATCAGACTGGCTGGACTGCCCTAGTTGCCAAGCTCTTGCAACAGTGCGGCGGACAATGACTTAGAACCCACGAAAGAGCGATTTCCAGAAGTTATTTTTGCTCTAGGCCGTAACGACGATTTGTGGGAAATTGCGAACGAAGCTTGACAAACATCATTTTGTTGACGATATTAGTAATCAATGGTTATCCGTCACTAGAGACGTTGCCGGGCCTGGCCGTTCGCGGCCAGGCGTGTGAGCCCATGGTTACAGCGATTCCATTACGACGTTGCCTGTGCAGACCACAGGCGGCACGACGAGAATTTCCGTACAACACCATGGCTTGGGCATCTCGATTGTGTCCTGGCGGTTAGACCGCGGCGCAACGTATGCGTTCTGCGGCACACAGTTTCCGCCACAGCGTGCTATCCTTCTCGAAGTGGGTAGATTCGTGCCAGCGAATTGGCTTACGTCGGGAATGCAGCACGTGATCCCCTCTCAGCAATCAGGATGACAACGATATGCGTACTGCTCTCAATTCCACTCCCAAATCTGCTGCGGATTCGCTGCTCGAACGTCGCGTCGTCGATACGTTGAGCGCATTGCACATCCCTGCCCTACGCTCGCTGCACATCGACGCGCAGGGAGGGGTCGTTCTGTTGAGCGGCCGGGTGCGCAGCTATTACGAAAAGCAATTGGCCCACACGCGGGCGCGCAATGTGTCGGGCGTGATTGCCGTGTCGGACGCCATCGTGGTGGCAGATCCAAGTTCGCCGCTAGCAGCAATCAACTTGCAAGCCGACTCAGCGTCGGCTGCGGCCGCGCGACACGAGGCCTACCGCCCAACGACGAATTGACGGAGTTGACGCAAACATCACGTTTTGCGACTCTAGCCGCTGGCGGATCGCGATGGGCTGCCTTCCCTGGTGCGATGAGCACCTACGAAGGAATGCACGAGCTATCGTGAACACGCTCGAGAGCGAGAGCCGTTGCATGGATACGCAAACGACCGTCGGTAGCGTGCCCCGAAACTGCCGATTGGCAAAACCCGTCTTCTACCTCTGCGGTGGACTCCAGGGGAGCGGATCGACGCTCGTCTCGTGGTGCTTCCTGCAACGTGCAGACATGCGCGGAGTGCTGGACGCCACGTTTGATCTGGTTCCCTCTCTGTCCGCGAAGCGGGCAGGTCAAATCGCCTGGTACAAGACGACCATCGCTTGCTTCCGACTCGTCGAGTTGGCTGAGCATTACGCCGATTCTGGCTGGGAAGTGCGACCCCTGCTGGTCGTGCGCGACGTGCGCAAGGCATGGGCGTCGTTGATCAGCAAGCCCTACGGACGTAACGGCACCACGGCCGAAGATCCGCCCTTGCGGCTGCGCTTCCGACGGTTCCTGGCCGATTGGCAGCACTTCCGCGCGCACGATCTGCCCATCGTGCAATTCGAGCGTCTGGTCTCAGAACCCGAAGCGACGCTGCGCCGGGCCTGCGACGATCTGAGCTTGGAATGGGACCAGGGCATGCTCACCTGGCCGAAACGGCTGGAGGACCTCGGCGACCAGCAGGGCGGGAACGCGACGTTCCTCCGCTCGCGGGCCAATTCACTTGAAGAAACTCTCCGTCGTCAAAGCGAACACGACTCCGGGTCGACACTCGTCGCGGCGGACGATTGGCGCTGGTTGGAGCGAGAATTCGCCGAATACAATCAGCTCAACGGCTACGAGCCCGAACTGCCGCAGTTGGCGAGCGATTCCCCCTCGCCGCAACATTCACGCCCCAGCTTCGCGGTGACGCGTCGCTATCGCTGGGAGACAAAACGTAAGCCCTTCCGCCGACTGCTGTCATTGCTAGGAGTTGCCAATCGCCGGCTGATTCAGTCTCGGTCGCCCGAAAAACTGCTCTGAGCCAGCAGCCCCTGGCCGGCGATCGGCCGCGCGCCTGGCAGGCTGGACTTGCCGCGATCTACGAAAAGCGGTCTCATACTCCTCCGCGTTTTGAATCGTACGGCCACGCGCCTCGCAGGTGAAACCAGGATGCGAATCTGTCTGTACACGGAGACGGCACTCCCGAAGATCGGGGGCCAGGAGTTGGTCGTCGATGCCTTCGCGCGCGAATTCATGGCCCAAGGGCACGAGGTGGTCGTGCTGGCCCAGTATCCGCGCCGCCCGTTGGTAATCGAGGACCACGAGCTTCCCTATCGCGTGGTGCGGCACCCACGGTTCATCTCCACCTGGCGTTGGATCGGCTGGTACCGGCACTTCCTCACGGCGCTCCACCGCAAGTTCCCCTTCGACGTGTTGCACTGCCACAGTTTGCATCCGTGTGGCTACCTGGGAACGCTGTGCAAAGATCGACTCGCCGCCTCGTTGGTGATCACCAGTCATGGCAGCGACGTCCGCAGCAACAGTACGCGGCTGAGCAAGCCGGGCCTGTGGCAGCGGTCGGTGCTGGCGCTTGAAAGCGCCGACGCCGCGATTGCCATCAGCCGCTCGACCGCCGAAGGCTTCGCGCGGCTGAGCCAGCGCGCAGAGTCGTGGAAATTCCCAACGGCGTCAATTTCGATGACTTGACCACGCCCGTCGCTCGGCCGGAAGAACTCGATCCTCGCGTCCGTGGCGGAGAGTACATGCTGTTCCTCGGCCGCTTGCATGCCTGCAAGGGGGTCGACGTATTACTCGAAGCACAGGCGCGACTCCGCATTGCAACCGAGACGATGTTCGTGGTCGCCGGCGATGGCCAGGAGCGTCAGGCGCTGGCGATGCAGGCGCAGCGGCTGGGAATTGCCCATCGAGTTTGCTTCGCCGGCGCCGTGTCGGGCACCACGAAAACCTGGCTGCTGCAGAACGCGCTCGGAGTCGTTATTCCTTCCCGACGTTGGGAAGCCTTTCCCTTGGTCGTGCTGGAGAGCTACGCTGCCGGCAAGCCCGTCATCGGCACCGACATCGCCGGCTTGCAGGATCTAATTCACCCAGGCGTAACGGGCTCGCTGGTGCCGGCCGATTCGCCTGCCGAGTTGGCCAGGGCCATGGAAGGGTTGCTGGCGGATCGAGCCGAGCGAGAACGCTTGGGTGCGGGCGCGCGGCAAATTGCCGAAGCCTATCGCTGGCCCTCGGTAGCTGCCCGCCACTTGGAACTCTTCAAGCAACTCAAGACCTCGCCGCCACCACGAGCGCTGGTGCTGGAATCGCGACGATTGGCTCCCATTCAAACCAAGAGCAATCAATCATCGACGCTATCTCCGACGCTATAGACGCACTCTCCAGGGAAACTTAAGAGGAACGCTTCTGGCACCGTTTGTGCGAGCCGAGGTTCCGGTCGTGAGGAGAACAGGGAAGCATGCAAACGCCGACCTGCAGTCAGCGCCGCAGAAAGCGGCACGGCCTAGCCCGGGTCGTGGAAAACCTGGCCCGATTTCCCCGACGAACGGCGACGACCGTGGCTCGGCTGTGCAGTACCGAATTCGAACTGGAACGTCAGGCCCGACGGGCCGTGCGATGTTGGTTCGCGCAGATCGCGCCGCTCAACTCGACGCCATCCCCGGCATGTCGGCGGCCCACGAGTGCCGCTTGCTGGCCTACCTGGCTGCTCAAGCGCCCTTCGGCGAGGCGATCGTCGAAATCGGCGCCTGGAAAGGTAAATCCACCGCCTGGCTCGTCGAAGGCGCCGGCCGCCGATCGCAGCCGACCGAAGTAGTCAGCATCGACCCGCACGAACGCGGCAGTTGGGAAGAATACAATGCCACCGTACGGCACTTCGACCTCGTGCGTCGTGGACTGACAATCGAGCGCCGCACTTCGCAGGACGCCGGTCGCAACTGGAACCGGCCGATCGCGATGCTCTGGATCGATGGATCGCACGACTACGAAGCCGTGCGGCAGGATATCGACGCCTTCGTGCCGCACGTTGTGCCAGGCGGTTGGATCGTGTTCGACGATGCGGCCGGGGGCAAGTTTCCGGGCGTCGAGCGGGCAATTTCCGAGCGAATGGCAGGCCGTGCCGGCTTCCGCCGCGTGGCCACGATCCGGCATCTCGATGTTTTCCAGCGATCATCGGGGACCAGCTCGGCGACTGGAGCATCTGTCGATTGGCAGGTGGAATCGCAGCTCTACGATCGGGCGCACCCGCGTCTCGTGATGATGGCGAGGCTGCTCGCCGCCCTGCCCCAGCGGCGGCTGTTGGACGTCGGCTGCTCGACCGCCCGGCTGAAACAGATGCTGCCTGCGGACTTCGACTATTACGGCTGCGACGTGACCGACCACGCCGCCAGTGTTCTCGCGCCCGATCATTTCCAACAGCTCGACTTCAACCACACCTGTGACCTGACTCACTTCGACGGCCGCGGCATCAACGTGATCCACGTCGGCGGAGTGCTGGAATACCTGGAGCGACCGCAGGCACTGCTCGACGCCTGCCACCAGGTTGTCGGCCCCGCAGGCCGCATGCTGGTGAGCATCATCAACTTCGAGTGCCAACGCTATCGGCAACCGGAAAGCTATCACCCCGGCTGGATCTACAAGCCGACGCTGGACGAGTTTCGCCGATTACTAGCCGCCCGCGGTTGGCAGATCGAGCGAGGCTGGCCGATGCTGGGCAAAGGCCGGTTACGCGGCTCTCTTCTCGCCGCTTTGGGCCGGATCTTGAAACTGGACCACCCCGCAGTTCGTCGCAAGGCACGGCAATTTGTCTTCCAGGTTCGGGCTGTAAAAGCGGACGGCTGCCTGGCTGAGAAAGGCCTCGAAACGCAATCGAAATTGTGATTTCGCCTGATCGAGCGTCTTGAGCAAACGCCTGTCGTCCGAAAGCAACCGGTCGGTCAATTGCCGCAGCTTGCGGAATTGGCCGAGGCGGATCGGCCGAACGGAATATTCTTCGAGCCCGAACGTCTGGATGAACCCCAGTCCTGCGCCAGTCGATACCGACCGGGATGACCGGCTTGCCCAGACCCAGGCCCAAGAGCGCCGCATGCAGTCGGAAGCCGATCACTCCGCGACTGGCCTCGTAGCGCGCGATGAGCTTGTCGGCATCTTCGGTGTAAAACAGTTCGACATTCGACGGCACCCAACTGCGCGTGATTGCCAGATCGCTGGCCGCGTGCAACGTAACCACGACCGGCACGCCCGAGCGGATCAGATCCTGAACGTAACGCATCGTGGCGGCCATGACCGCTTTGCCCAGGAAGGATTTCAGAATCCGCGCCGGTGGAAACGAGACGATCAGCGGCAAGCAGGCGTCGGCCGATTGCACGGGGCGATCCGTGAGAAACGTCACCGGACAGCCCACGCTCGAAGTTGCGACGCCAATCGCGGCCAACCGGTCAACCGTGATCCGGTCACGCACGGCCGAGGCGAACGAGTGGGCGTGCAACAGGCGAATTTCCTCACGGGCTCGCGGCGACCAGCCGCGAATCGATTTGGCGAAGCCGCTGCCCGTTCCCATACCCAACAGCAAGAGCGGGCGAGTCAGTCGATGGATCGAAACCAGATCAGTCAGCACGCCCCATTGCTGCGCGGCCGTGCCGCGCGAGTTTGCTCGCGGCTCCAGCAGATTCGAACCGCCCACGACCACCAGGTCGGCTTCGGCATTCGTGCGATCGACGTTATCGTCGACCAGGCCGATCGGGCCGGCCGTCGATGGACTGAAGTCGTTGACTGGGCACGTCAACGAATTCGGCAGGGCCGAAATGATTTCGCACCGCATGTCGAATGGCCTGGGCGACGAGCCGATCGCCGATGTTCTCGGTGCCCACCGGATAGTAATGATGCACGATCAAGGACGGAATCCTGCTGACCGTCGAACCGCCATCGACGAATCTGAATTGGAATTTGATTTCGTGAGCAGTACGTGAGTAGCAGTGGTGTAGCTAAAACACCTGGAGTTTGCCAGATCAACCAATCCAACGAGCCGCTGGCATGGACGCGAAAGAGGGGGGATGCGCTCCCTCGCCAGCTTCGAAAGGGCCGATTTCGGCAGCCCGCCGGATCGCAATTGACACTCTCGGCGCTGCCTGATTCAATACGCCCCCTCGCTGCGAACCGGAACCCTGCTAGCAATCTGGTACCACCATCGTGTTGGCCGATTCCCATTCTCGAATCCTGCAGAGCTTCGGCCTCGACCAGTTCGTCAACGAACTGGATCAACCGGTGTGCGATCCGCCGCGGTTGCTCGAGACCGGCGTTCCACGGCAGCCGCTTCGCCCTGCGTCCTGGCGGCTGATTGCCGTGCTGCTGGTGCTGTGTTTGCTCCCGCGCGCGTGGCGGGCCGCACAACTCGACGTGCCGTGCCCGGACGGGACGTTCTACATGCAGGTCGCGTCGTTGCTGGAGCGGGGCGATTATGCTGCCGCCTTTCAGCAAATGCCGATCAACACCTTTCCGTTTGCATTGGCCGGCCTGCACCACCTGGGACTCGACTGGCCACTGGCCGGCAAGCTCTGGGGAGTGACGCTGGCCACGTTGACAGTCTTGCCCTTGTTCGGTTGGCTGCGACGCCAAACCGACGACCGCGTGGCGACCATCTCATCGTTGTTCTACGCGGCCCATCCCACCTTCATTGAATGGAGCCCGGAATTGGTGCGCGACGGAACATTCTGGTTCCTGACCGTGATAACCTTGTACCACGGCTTTCGCGCAGTCACCGAAGTGCGCATTGGGCACTATCTGGCGGCAGGTCTAGTGCTGACCTTGGCCGTCCACACGCGGTTCGAAGGCTGGTTCCTGCTGATCCCTATCGTGCTCTGGTCGGGCTGGCGCTGGCTGGCATTAACCGAACAGCGGGGCCGGTTGCTGATAGGCTTCGCGGGTTGTCTCAGCATCTGCCCAGCGCTGATCGTGGGGGCCCAACTGATCTGGCCCCAAGCGAGCGCGAACCAGCCTTGGGGCAGCATGCACCGAGTGGTGTACGTGCAGAACTGGCTGAAATCCTTGGTGGCCAAGCCGGACTCCGCACCGCAAATAGCATCGGCCGCTGCGCCATCATCGGCCGCATCGCCCGCCGCAACGCCGTCATCACAGCCGGCGGCGACACAGCCTGGCGCTTCCTCACCGCCGTCAGGACAAGAGGCCGCAGCCGAGTCGGATTCCAAACTCTGGTCCGAAGTTTATCCGCACTATACGGCCACGGGCGTGTACGAATTGCTCCCGCCGCGAAAGGCGTTCGGGATGCTATTTCGCACCTTATATCGCGGCGTCGACGCAGTCTTCGGTCTATGCCTGCTCATCGGCTGGTGGAATTGGCGCTACGTTTGGATCCGTCGCGATTTCCTCCCGCTGTTCCTGATTACCATGGCAGTCATGCTCGGGATGTGGATCCATCTGACCCAGGTCTACGGCAGCAGCAGCCGCTACGCCTTGCCATTGGCACTGGCGGCGATGCCTTATCCGGCGGTCGGACTGCTCACGATTTGTCGAGGTGTGCGTTGGCTGTTTCATTGGCTCACCAAGCGTCAAGCGGCGCTGGCCTACGTCTTCGCCGGGGTGATGCTCTTGGTGACGATGGGAGGCTGGATCGATGCTCTGACGGCACACGAACCGGGCCGCGAGCGCGAAGCCGCACTCGGCCGCTGGATGAAAGATGAATACGGCGCGAACCGTCGCGTGGCGTTCGCCGGCCACTTGAACCTGGTCGGCTATTTTGCCCAGTGCCAGGGCATCAGCGTCCCGTTCTACGGACCGCCACCATCGGTCGCCCTCTGGCTGACCGACACCAATCCGGACCTGTTCATCATCCATCGCAAAGAACTCCTGCCCGGCGCGGTCAAGATCCTGGTCGGCGAAGCCAGTCGGCTAGGCTGGCAATCGGTTGCCCAGGAGCGATTGCCGGTCCGTTGCCGCTCGACGGAGTTCATCGTCCTCGCTCGCCCCGAGCACGTTGCGGCACAACCGCAGCGCGCGCGCGGATCCGCGTACCGCGCGCTAGTGCATTGACGCCAACTCGAGCGAGCGGCAAGCGCGAGCTTGCCGGTAATTTCCAACAGATAACGGTGTCGCCATATCGACTTCGGGCGGCTGGCTCGGACGGCCATGGCCCGCTAAAATGAGGGTCTGTCCCACGCGATTCAATTGCTTTCGGAGAACCCATTCATGCTCGGCGCCACGCTCGACATCGCTCCCTACATTGCCCGCTTGCACCAGGAAATCGACCGCGTCAATCCGCAGGAAATGCGTACGATGGCCGATCTGATCTTCCAGGCCTGGCAAGAGGAAAAGTTCGTCTACATCTTCGGCAACGGCGGCTCCGGCACCACGGCCACCCACATGTCCGAAGATCTCGGCAAAAGCTCGCTCGCGCGAACGCGATCTGAAGGACGAGACCAAGAAACGGCTCAAGGTCATGAGCCTGACCGACAACCTGGGCTGGATTCTGGCCGTCGGCAACGACGTCGGCTACGACCAGATCTTCGTGCAGCAGTTGATGAACTACGGCAGCGCCGGCGACGTGGTGATCGCCATCAGCGGCTCGGGCAACAGCCCCAACGTCCTGGCCGCCGTCGATTGGGCCAATCGCCATGGCCTGAAAACCTTCGGCCTGACCGGCTTCGAAGGCGGCAAGCTGCAGCAGATGCAGCAGGCCGGCCTGCACGTCCCGCTGAACGACATGGGCATGGTCGAGAGCATTCATCTATGCCTGTTCCACTGGGTGCTGAACGACGTCTACGCCCGGATCAATGCGGAAGGACGGCATGCGGGGAAGTAGGGGAGCAAGTAGCCAGTAGTCGGTAGTCAGTAGAGGAAGACGGATTTGATTGCGCGGCTCGATCTATGGGCGGAAAAGACTACCAAGATTTGCTGGCATGGCAGCGGGCGATGGATCTGGTCGAGCTGGTCTATCGCGCTACAGCGTGTTTCCCAACTGAAGAGCGGTATGGGCTGATGAGCCAATTGCGACGGGCCGCTGTTTCCATCCCCTCCAATATCTGCCGAGGGGCAGAGTCGGCGCTCTAACCGGACTTCGCCCACTTCCTTACAATTGCTCAAGGGTCGCGGGCGGAGTTGGAAACCCAAACTACTGATTGCCGAGCGGCTGGATCTGTTCAAACCTGATCACTCGACACCCATCCTCGATGGCGGCAGCGCGAAGTCGGCCGCCTCATTCACGGCCTGGTGAACTCGCTGGACCGTCGACTAAAGCACCGCCGACTACTGAATACTGGCTACTTCTCATGTTTCTCGGCATTGAAATCGGCGGCACGAAGCTGCAACTGGGAGTCGGCCGCGGCGATGGCTCGCCGCTGGTGGCGCTGGAGCGCTTGGACGTCGACCCGGCTCGCGGAGCCAGCGGCATCCTGGCCAGATCGAAGCCGTCGGCAGCGCGACTGGTGGCGCGGCATCGCGTGCAAGCCATCGGCGTCGGCTTTGGCGGGCCGGTCGATGCGGCGCGAGGCCTGGTGCTGAAAAGCCATCAGATCGAGGGCTGGGCCAACTTCGCATTGGCGGATTGGTTGCGAAACACCTTCGGGCTGCCGGTTGCCTTGGGCAACGACGCCGATGTGGCCGGACTGGCCGAAGCCCGCCTGGGCGCCGGCAAGGGAAGCAACCCGGTGTTTTACATCACCGTCGGCACCGGCATCGGCGGCGGGCTGATCGTCGACGGCCAGATCTACCGCGGCAGCGGGCTGGGAGCGGCGGAGATTGGGCACCTGCGCCCGGGCTTGAGCGCCGATCGGCCCGACGAGACGATCGAAGCGGCCGCCAGCGGTTGGGGAATTGCCGCCGCGGCGCAGGCCCAACTGGCCGAACCGGTCACGCATCGGCTCAAGCCGTTCATGTCGGGCAATCGGCCGCCCGAAAGCCCGAGGTCGTGCGGCAGCATTTGATTGCCGCGGAAGAGGCCAGCGAAGAATACGCAGCCGATCTGCTAGAACGTTGCGACGGCGAGATCGACAAGCTCACGGCCAAGATCGTGGCTCAAGCGGCCGCCGACGGGAACGCGATTGCCCTGGACGTGCTGCACCACTCCTGGCAAGTGCTGGGCTGGGGCATCGCCCAGATGATCACGCTGCTGGCGCCGGCGGCCGTCGTGATCGGCGGCGGCGTTTCGCTGATGGGCGAGCCGTTGTTCTTCAATCCGCTTGCGCGCGGCCGTCGATCGCTACGTGTTCCCGCCGTTTCTCGGCACGTTCGTCATCGTGCCGGCGCAACTAGGCGAAGAGATGGTCGTGCATGGGGCACTGGCACTGGCGAAAATGCTAAATGATAAGTGATAAATGCAGATCGCCTTCCATTTATCCTTTAGCACTTAGCATTTATCATTTCTCTCTATGGCCAAATGCGAAGAAGGTTACTTGTGCGACGTCTGCGGCGGCGACGTCGAGGAGATGGTCGATAGCGATCTCTACTTGCGCTACGTGATTGGCCTGGTCGATCCGGAGACGCTGCACACGACCCGCGAGCGCCATATCCGCTGCAATCCGACGCTGGCGCAGTTCATCGTCGACGACGAATTCGAACCGGTCGTCGTCGAAGGGGCGTTCGACAAGCGGCAACTCGATCCGGCCTACGTGCGCGACCAGCAGCGGCTTGTCACCCGCGGTTGGCGCCGGCTGCGCGAGATCCAAGGGCAGGAATTGACGATCCTGGAATACCCGTTGCCGGAAGTGCAGGCAAAAATGCTAAATGATAAGTGATAAATTCTAAATGAGGCTGCCTGCATTTATCACTTATCATTTAGCATTTATCATTTCCTAGCACCTAACATTTCTCCAGTCCTAGCACGTCGTTCATGCCGTACAGCCCCGCGGGCTTGCCGGCCAGGAACTTGGCGGCGGCCAGCGCGCCGTGGGCGTAGCAGTCGCGATTGGTGGCGCGGACGTTGATCTCCAGGCTTTCGCCCAGCAAGCCGAAGATGATCGTGTGCTCGCCCGGATTGTCGCCGGTGCGCACGGCGTGGTAGCCGATCTCGCCGTGCGGCCGTGCACCGGGACGGCCTTCGCGGCCGTGACGGCTTCGGTCTGGCCCATCGCTCGGCGACGATTTCGCCGAACTTCAAGGCCGTGCCGCTGGGCGAATCCTCCTTGAAGCGATGATGCCGCTCGATGATCTCGACGTCGGCGCCCGACGGATGTCCTTCAACGCTTCGGCCGCCACGGCCGTGAGCTTCATGGCCAGGTTGACCGCCAGGCTCATGCTCGGCGCCCAGAGCAAGGCCAGATCCTTCGACGGCCGCTCGAATCCGCTCGGCCTGTTCGGCGGTGAAGCCGGTCGTGGCCAGCACCAGCGGCACGCCCTGCGGCCTGGCATTTCTCCAACGCCGAGATGCTGCCGGCGGGAACCGAGAAGTCGATCACCGACATCGACCGGCACCGAGAGCTTATCAGCCAGCGGCACGCCAAGATGCCGACACCGGCGATCGATCCGGCGTCGTCGCCCAAGCCGCGGATGGCCGGGCCGCTCGAGCGCGGCCACGATCTGCAATGACCGGATCGGCCGAGCCCAAAGCGACCAGGCGTTGCCCCATTCGGCCAGCGGCGCCGTGAATGGCAATGCGTGTTCGAGTCATCGTTGATCTCCAAAGGAACAGGCCGAATTCAGATCTGACGTCACCCCCACGCTCATGCGGCTGGCTCGCCGGCCGCCCGCTAGCTATAGAGCTTGATCGCCTTGATGATCTCGTCCAACTCGTTCGGAACGGCGACGGCCCGATTGGCGAAGGCCGCCCGCTTCACGCCGCGGCTGCCGAGCACTTCGTTGAACTTGTCCTGGTCGGTGGTGTGGTAGGCGACCGTGGCGGTCGGGTCTTTGAGCTGATGGCCGGTCAGGATGCACACGACGCGCTCGTCGGGACCGATCACGCCCTCGGCTCGCAGCAACTTGGCGCCGGCGACGCTGGCCGCGCTGGCCGGCTCGCAGCCCAAGCCTCCGGCGCCGACCTGGGCCTTGGCGTCCATGATCTCCTGATCGCTCACCTCGCGCACCACGCCGTGGCAGAAATCCAGCGCTCGGAGGCACTTGTCCAGGTTGACCGGGCGGTTGATCTCAATGGCGCTGGCAATGGTCGAAGCGCGGCGTTGGCCCTGATCGAGCTCTCGGTAATAGCCCGTCGCCTTGGCCGCTTCGAATTCGCCGCCGTTCCAGCGCAAGCCGCGCCGTTCGTACAGTTCGTACAGCGTGTTCGCGCCGGCCGCATTGATCACGGCCAGCCGCGGAACGCGCTTGATCAGCCCCAGTTCGTGCAGTTCGATGAATGCCTTGCCGAAAGCGCTGGAATTGCCCAAGTTGCCGCCGGGGACGACGATCCAATCCGGCACTTCCCAGCGCAAGGCCTCGATCACGCGGAACATGATCGTCTTCTGGCCTTCGAGCCGGAACGGATTGACGCTGTTGACCAGATAGATTCCCAGCTCGCGCGATACGTCCATGACCCGCGCCATGGCGTCGTCGAAGTCGCCGGCAATCTGCACGGTGAGCGCGCCGTAGTCGAGGGCCTGGGCCAGCTTGCCGTAAGCGATCTTGCCCGACCCGACAAAAATCACGGCCTTCATCAACTTCGTGACCGAGCAATAAAGAGCCAGCGAGGCGCTGGTATTGCCGGTCGAAGCGCAGGCCGCCCGTGCGGCGCCGATCATGCGGGCGTGGGTAAAGGCGGCCGACATGCCGTTGTCCTTGAAGCTGCCCGAAGGGTTCATCCCCTCGTATTGCAGGTACAGGCAGCCGGGATCGAGGCCCACGTATTTGCCCACGCGCGTTGGCAGCCTGGAGCAGGGTCTGGCCTTCGCCGATGGTGACAACCTTGTCCGGGGGGGCAAACGGGAGCAGCTCGTGGAACCGCCAGACGCCGCTGAAACAAAGGGGCTCGTAGCGTCGGGACCACTTGTCCTCAAAGAACTTCCAGCTCGTCGGCGGGCGCAGCCGGGACCAGTCGTAGGCAATGTCGAGCAGGCTGCCGCAGGCCTTGCAGGCGACGAGGATTTCGTCGATCCCGTAGGTCGCACCGCACCGCGGCAAGATGCACTTCTGGAAGGCCAAGGGGGTGGTGCTCGTCGCGCTAATTGCAATCCCTCCCAGAAGTTCCGGCACACGCACTGGCTGTTTCGCCAGCAGCCTACGATAGGCCCCGACAGTCTACGACAGGCGTCCGCCAGCGGCAAGATTCGGCCTGCCGCCCGCGGGTGTCTTGCCCGGCGGCCCTGAAGTCGCGGCCAGTAGTCGGAGCAAGATCGCATGTACATAATACCAAAGGCCTTCGGCCGTGGCGACAGCACGCCGCAGGGCATCCGGCCGTTTGACATTCTTGCAGCGCGCCTTTTACCATGGAGGGTCTGTAACTACCACCGAGCTGGCTCGTAGGGCAACCTTGCGGAGAAGCACGTGATGAAAAAGGTCGAGATGAAAGTCTATAAGGAACGACTTCTGGCACTTCGCGCACGGCTTCGCGGCGACGTAAGCCAAATGGCAGACGCCGCTTTGAAGAAAAGCCGTCTCGACCAGGGGTCGGAACAATCGACCATGCCAATCCACATGGCTGACCTGGGAAGCGACAACTACGAGCAAGAGTTCACGCTCAGCCTCATGGAAAACGATGAAGGCACGCTCGAGGCCATCGAATTGGCCTTGGAGCGAATCGAGGACGGAACGTATGGTCAATGCGACGAGTGCGGAGTGAAGATTCCCAAAGCTCGTCTCAACGCGATTCCCCATGCCCCGACCTGCGTTAAGTGCGCCGAGCAACTAGAACGGCGCTAAGCGGTTGACGGGTGTGCCAGCGGAGCAAACGGAATTGACCGCCGTGCCCTCAAGCCATGAACTACTTGCATCTGGAAGCCGCCATGCGGCCGTTCCGGTGAGTCGCTATCTACTGTTCTTCAGCCTCGCTGTGGGTGGTTGCGCAGCCGACCTGGCAACCAAGAGCTGGATTTTTGCCAAGCTGGGAATGCCCGGCGGGCGAACGATGTGGATCTGGGAAAACTACGTCGGGTTCCAGACGAGCCTCAATCGAGGGGCGCTGTTCGGCTTGGGCCAGGGGCAAGTCTGGCTGTTTGCCAGCCTGTCGTTCGTCGCGGCCGCAGGCATTCTCTACTGGCTGTTCCTGGCTGGCGGCGTTCGCGACGGTTGGCTCACCGTCGCCCTGGGGGCGATCATGGCCGGCATTCTGGGAAACCTCTACGACCGGCTTGGACTTTGGGCCGCTCCCGGAGCGATCGACCTCGATTACCACGCCGTGCGGGATTGGATTCTGTGCGCCTATCGGTGATTGGAGATGGCCGAACTTCAACATCGCCGATAGCCTGCTGGTGTGCGGGGCGGCGATCATCGTCTGGAGCGCCATCTTTCCGCGCCGGATCACGGGGCGTCGGCCGAGGCCACGGGCCAAAATCATTAGCAGCCACGGCCGATCAGTTTCCTATGATGGAGAACACAAGCCCGACGCGCCAGCGAGGGTGCCCTTCGTTTGACACCCTCGCTGGCGCGTCGGGCTCGTGTTTGCACGTTGCGGCCGAAATCTTCCCAGCTTCGAGAACTGATGGGCCGTGCATTAGCCGCGTGCTCGCTTGGCAGGTTCGCACTGCGCGGCTACGCTAAGCCGTATGAACGCCGACCAACTCTTGCCGCGCCAGCAACTGGCCCTCGACATGGCCCGCGAGGCCGGTCTAATCACGCTCGAATACTTCTGCCACGACACCTTCAGCGTGGAATGGAAGCAGGACGCTTCGCCGGTTACGATTGCCGATCGGCAGGCCGAGCAGCACCTGCGGGCGCGCATCGCCGCCGCGTTTCCTGCCGACGGCATCCTGGGCGAGGAATTCGGCGAGCAGCCGGGCTCGTCCGGCTTTCGCTGGATTCTCGATCCCATCGACGGCACGAAGTCGTTCGTTTCGGGCGTGCCGCTCTACGGCACGCTGATCGGCGTCGAGCACGAGCGGCGCAGCCTCGTGGGCGTGATTCGCATTCCGGCCCTGAATGAGTGCGTCTACGCCGCCGTGGGGCACGGCGCCTGGTACACTCGCAACGACGGTCCGCCGAGTCGGGCCGCCGTTTCCACGAAGCAGCATCTGAACCAAGGTCTGTTCTGCACGTCCGAGATCAAGACGTTCGTGCAAACCGGGCGATTGCCGGCCTTCGAGGAATTGCAAACCCAGGCCTGGCTCACGCGCACCTGGGGCGACTGCTACGGCTACCTGTTGGTGGCCACCGGCCGGTGCGAGGCGATGGTCGACCCGAAGATGAACCTCTGGGACAACGCCGCGCTGCAACCAATCATCGAAGAAGCTGGCGGCACGTTCACCGACTGGCAAGGGACGCCGACGATCCACTCGCCCGAAGCCGTGGCCACGAACGGCCGCGTGCTGGAAGAAGTGCTGGCCGTGACGCGGCGGTTCGCTGCCACGTCATAGCGTCAATCACTCGTCCAATTGCCGACGGTCTGCAAGGCGTAATCAAGCGACTGTTGATGGACCGTGTCGTCGGAGCCCTGCGTCTGAAAGGCGTTCACGCTGCCGAATTGCGAGACGCTAAACGTGCTGGCCGGCGTGGTTAGCGTGGCCGAGTTGCCTTGGGCGACCAGGGAGTTGCTGCCCGGCGCGTCGTAAATGTCCGCAGTGTCGCTGGTGCCTTCATTGCCGGTCACCGTGATGGAACTAGCGATCGGCACGAGCGTTCCGTTGCTGTTCGCATAGGTGTTGATGATGATCGAGTTGCTGACTCCACTGCTCGGGTTGCTGACGGTCAACGTGCTGACGGTTGGCGTGCCGACAAACGTTTCGCTGTAGCCGGTGGTGCTCGGAGTCGTCAGGTTCACGGAGTCGCCACCCGCTTCAAAAACACTGACGGCGCCGAAGCCGCCGCCATCGATAAGGAACTGGTAAGACGCTCCCGTAGCGCCGTTCGTCGTGCCCGACAACATGCCGCCGGTTGGAGCAGGCACCGTGGCGAATGTGTCCCCCGCGCTACTGTAGAACACCGCGGAGCCATCGTCCAAGTTATCTCCGCCGGCCATGACCGAGTGCAGTACATCGCCCCGATGAAGAAATTCGAGCCGTTCGCGGTTCCATCGACATAGCTGTAGTTGGGCGTCGCTACGAAAGTTCCACCGTCGGCAGAGAGAGTCACGCCGTGATCGGACTGGTCGGTGCGCCGACAATGTACACCTGGGGAATGCCGGTCAAAACCGACGTCGGATCGTTGAACCCCGAGTAGGTGTTGACCCAAACCCTGGTGCCCGTCACCGGGTTTCCTACCGCCGAGCCGTTCGAGCCCAAGTACACGTAGGCATAGGTCGAGTCGCCCGTGCCGGTGACGATCGTCCCCGTCGCGTCGCCGGAAAATCCTGTTGTATCGCCTTCAAATCCAGACAGTTCGCTGTAGATGCCTTGGACCGGATCGACGATGTAGCTGTAGCCGGCGTTGGCGGCGTCGACGAAATAATTGGCGCCGGTTCCGCCGGCCACGTTCACCGTGGCGGTCGAACTCGTATCGGCGACATAGACATAAAGAGTGGTGACGTTGTTGGCGTCGAACTCGAAGGAAATGCCGCCACCACGGGTCAGCGTAGTCGAGGCAAACGTCTGGGCCGCTGTGTATTCGTCGGTCGTGATGCTATCGGAGAAGACGACGTTCGACGCCGCGCCGGAAGGGCCGTTGTAGACGACCTTGTCGATGTTCGTGGTGCTGTAGGCCGTCGGCGCGGCGCCGTTGATGGTCACGGTGAAATCCGTGGCATCGGTAAACTGGATGCTCACGTTATCGTTGGCCGAGCCGGAAAGCGTCAAGGTAGTAAGCATCTGCCGCGCTTCGAGCCATTCCATTCGCAGCAACCGCGGCCCTACCGGCTGAGCCTTCGACCGGCCACAGGCTTGGCGCGTATCGAGCCCGTCGACATCAGGATTTGAGCCTTGTCGATATTGACGCACGCCAGAAGCTCCTATTCCCGAGGATGCTGCGCCGGAATTGGCGCAGATTTTCAGCGACCTGATTTGCCGACGTATTATCGGCGGCGACAGCCTGCTGGCATGAATGCAAACAGAAAGTTTGCGTCAGCGACTGCACCAGCGGAACGCTGGCAGTACGCCCACGCTGGCAGCATCAATCGCTGCCCTCTGCCTACTGCCTCCGCCTACTGCCCTTTGTCCTCGAGCAGCCCGGCCACGACGGCGTCGAGCTCCTTCAGGCCGTCCTGACGATCGACGGCGTAGAAGCCGACGTGATAATGCACGATCTTGCCTTCGGGATTGATGACCACGACCAGCGGCAGCGGCGCTCCGAGGATTCGCGGGTCGTCGAATTGCTTTAAGATCTTGCCGTCGTCCAGCAGTATCGGATACGTAAGATTCATGAATGTCTTCAGCTTACGAACGCTGGCCAGGGCGGCCTTGCGAGTTCGCTCCTGTTGCAAGCGGCCGTTGACGGCGATGCCATAGACCTTCAGTCCGTCGGCCCGGCGACGATTGTGCAGGAACTCCAGATAGCCGACCTGGCCGTAGGGCTCCTTGAGCGGATCGTCTCGATACTCCCAGAAGTGGAGCACCGTCACCTGGCCACGGAGATCGGCATCGGAGAGTTCTTCGGAGCCCAGGCTTTCGAGCGTGAATCTGTCGACCGGCTGGCCGATGTGTTTGCTGCTGAGTTTGGCAAGGGCATCGGTGCGCCCCTGTTGCAGTTCGAGTTCCTGCGCCGCTGAGCGGACCAGTTTGACCAACGGGCCGCTGGTAATCGAGGCGGCCACCTTGGGGAGTTCGGCGAGCAACACGGTCCGTTCATCGGCAGAAACTTCGTCGCTCTGCGAGCGCGGCGGGCGCTTCAATCGGGCTCGGAGCGCGATGAGCGTGTCGAAGCTGCGCGAGTTGGCCCGAAATTCGTCGTCGGTCAGGCGGTCGGTTCCGACCAATCGCATTTCGAGTTGATACTCGGATCCCTTGTCCATGAACACACGTTCGTTGTAGCTCACCAGAAGCGGAACTTCGCGGTCGACCCATAGTGTTCGCTTGGGGCCCTGATCGTTCTCGACGGAGATTTGCCAGGTTGCTCGTTCCGCGACTTGCTTGGCCCCTTCGACCTCGAACCGCCAGCCGTCCTCTTCCCATTTGCTATTGGCATCGAGCGGCTGGTCTTTCAAACGCTCGAAAAATGGCGCCAACAGCGGGATGGGGCTGCGGCCGGAGCCGTAGTCGTAGAGCAAGGCCGGACCTTGAGAACCGACCGGCCGGAAATTCGCGTCGAGCGCCAGCCGGCCGAATCGCTCCCACCAAGGCCACGCTCCCTGACCCCGCTCTTCGACGAGCCAATACAACTGGGTGCCGGTATCGTCGCTAGCGATCACCATCAGCGTCAGGTCGAAGCTCTTGCTGGGCTGCGCGGCCGCAGGACCATCGCGACGCACTTCGCTGACGCCGCCGCGATAGACCACTTGCGTGCCGGGCTGAAGGATAGTATCCCCATCGGCGGCGGGCAGCGCCACTGCCAAGCAGAGAATCAGAGCCTGCGTCATAACGAGCTCGCTTTCTGTGCGGGGCGTCATCATTGCCGACGGAAGGGATGTCGGGTGGGGTGACGTCGACGCCGGACGTCGGGTATCGATTGTAACGCCGGTCCAGGCGATTTGCGACCCTCTTCTTATTCTGGTGCTGGCCCGGCGCACACTCGCAAGGTCGAACCAGGCCCGAGGCCGACGGCCGCCGCCCTAGGATTAACCGCCGGGCGACCGCCGTGTTTCAGGACTGGCCGTCGGCCCGCGGGTTTCATGAGCCCGCTGATTTGCCAGCAAGCGTGATCGCAAATCGGCCGTAACCGGGGCCTGGGCTGGGTCGGCCAAAATGGCGTGTTGTTCGGCCAGGCCCTTCGCCAAATCGAAGCGTGGGCGGCGACCCTGCGCCAGCGACTTGTTTGCGGCCCAGCCGCAAGTTGCCCTGGCACAAAAAACCGGGCCGGACTTGCGTCCGGCCCGGATATTGCCTGGGAACTGGCAGAATCTATTGCTTAGCGGCAACCGTTGCAGCGGCTAGGGGCGCAACCGCTGTTGACGAGCACCTTGACGGTTTGCGGAACCATCTTGCAGACCTGCACTTGAACTTCCTTCTCGACCTGGTACGGCACCATGACGGTGCAACGTTGAACCTTTTCGACCGGCACGGTCTTGCAGACCGTCACGTCGTAGCTCACCGTCTTCTTCTCCGGCACGCAGACCGTATAGGGGACTTCGCGGGTTCGCTGTTCGCAAACCGTCTCGGTCACCTTCACCGTGCGCGTCCGAGTTTCCGGGCGGCACAGCGAGACCACGTAGTTGTAGGTCTCGGTCGACGAAACCATTTTCGTCACCGGCACGCTGCGCGTGCGGGTTTCTGCCTTGCACAGCGACACCTTGTAGCTATACGGCTCTTGCGTCGGCACCATTTCCGTCACCGGCACGGTACGCGTGCGGGTTTCTGCCTTGCACAACGCTACCTTGTAGCTATAGGTCTCCTGAGACGGGACCATTTCCGTCACCGGCACAGTACGCGTACGGGTTTCAGCCTTGCACAGCGACACCTTGTAGCTGTATGGCTCTTGCGACTGCACCATTTCCGTCACTGGGACGGTGCGGGTGCGCGTCTCGTTCCGGTTCACGGTTTCCGTGTACGTGTACGGCACCTGCTCGGTGACGTTTTGCGACACGGTCACGGTGCGAGTGCGGGTCTCAGGCTTGCAAACCGTAACCGTGTAGGAATAAGGCTCCTGCACGAATTGCGGTCGCATGACCGTCACTGGCACCTGCTTCTTGACCCACGTGCCGCAAGGTGCGCTGGGAGCGCAGGCCGACGGCGCACACGGGGCGCAGGGAGCACAAGGCTCGCAAGGCGACGACGGCGCAGTGGGCGCTGGTGCGGCAGCGGGCTGGAACTCGCAAACCGTCTGCATCACGGTCACAGGAACCATGTGGCAGACATTACGAACTCCCTGCTTCGTTTCCGTCACCGGCACTTGGACGGCGTACGTCTCGGTCACCTGCTTCGGCACCACTTTGCAAACCGTTCGCGTACCCTGACGGGTCACTTGCTCAGGAATACAAACGGTGTACTGCTGAGTCACCTCCTTGGTGACCGGCTTGCACACGGTGCGCGTGGCCTGGCGGGTTTCCTCGTACGGAACATTGACCGTGTAGGTCTCCGTCACGTTCTTGGTAACCGGCTTGCACACGTTGCGCGTCGCTTGTCGGGTTTCCTCGTACGGCACGTTGACCGTGTAGGTCTCCGTGACGTTCTTGGTGACCGGCTTGCATACGGTGCGTGTCGCCTGGCGGGTTTCCTCATACGGCACGTTGACCGTGTAGGTCTCCGTGACGTTCTCGGTAACCGGCTTCGAGACCGAACGCGTCGCCTGACGTGTTTCCTGGTACGGAACGTTGACCGTGTAGGTCTGCGTCACGTCCTTCGTCACCGGCTTGCTGACCGTGTAGGTCTCCGTCCGGCTGCGGGTCTGCGGCGTCATGACGGTGATCTCTTTGGTCACCGTCTTCTTCTCCGGAACCCGCTCTAGGATGGTCATCTTCCACTCGCGAACCTCGGGCTTGTACTCGGTGCTCTGGACCTTGCGGGTCTCAGTCACCTTCATCGGTACAAGGACCGTCCGTTCGACGTACTGCGGCCCCGCATCAGCACAGGAGGCAGTACCCCCCGGACTGGTGCATGGTGCGCAAGGCTCGGCCGACTGCGTGATGCCAGGCATGCCCATAGGCAAGCCAAGCATCAGGAGCCGCGCCAAGTGCGCCCTCCAACGCTTCATCATGTGATTCTCCCCATTGTCAAAAAATAACGATTAGTAAAGATGCAACGATAACGTTGCTTACGAGACTTTAACCAGTCGATGAGGGGCGTCAATTGGCTGCAGCGCCGATTGACGGAAATCGAATGAAAAATGCGCGCAATTCGCAGGCGCGCCGAAGCGCCGCGTTGTAAGCGCAAAGCGAGCGCAGCAAAAACTGTGGGTTGCTGATCGCGCAGGAACGAAAGCTCACTGCCAAACCTGAACGAATTGCGGCGTCGCAGGCTGCGACCGAAGCATCGGCCGCTCTAGCCCAACTGCCCGATCAACTCCAGGCAGATCTCGCGAACGCGGCCCGGATTGACATTGGGGTTTTTCTTCTTCGCCTGGCCGACGAAAGCCCCGGCGGCTTGAAGCTTGCCCGCCTTGACGTCGGCGACGAGCTTGGGATTGGCCGCCACCAGTTCGCGGCACAGGTCGACCAAGGCACTCTCATCGACCTTCTCAATGCCCAACGATTGCATGGCCTCGGCCACCGAACTGGCCGTTCTCGACCATGTCTGTAAGCACTTCGCGACCACGTGTTGTATCGAGGTCGCCCGAGCGTATCCGTTTCAAAAGGTCGACCAGGCCTGCCGGCCGGACGGGGAAGCTCTCGATCGCGAGGTTCTTCTCCTTGAGGAGCCGCAAAACGTCTTGCTGCAGCCAATTGCTGGCCAGCTTGCCGTCGCCGCGTCGCTTCGGCCACGGCCAGGTAATAGTCGACCGTCGGCTGACCCAGGTTGACGAGCACGTCGCTGTCGTAGGGCGTGATGCCATAGGTCGCTTCCAATCGCGCCCGCAATGCCGCCGGCAGTTCGCCCAAGCCGGCGCGGACCTCGTCGACCTTTCTCGGCCGAGACGGTGACCGGCACGAGATCGGGATCGGGGAAGTAACGATAATCGCTCGATTCTTCCTTGTGCCGCTGGCCGCGGGTGATGTTCTCGACGTCGTCCCAGCCGCGAGTCTGCTTCGGCACGTCGCCCAGCTTCTGGCCGGTCTCGCTGCCAGACTTCCCACTGCCGCTCGGCCTCGTAGGTCCATCGCCCGCTCGACGGCGCGGAAGCTGTTCATGTTCTTGATTTCGACGATCGGCGTGGCGATTCGCTCGCCTCCGGCAGTCGTGGATGTGCAGATTGACGTTGGCGTCGACGCGCAGGCTCCCTTCCTGCATGTTGCAGTCGGAGACGCCCAGATAGTCGAGCAACAGCTTCAACTCGGTGAGATAGGCCTTGGCCTCGGCCGGCGAACGCATGTCGGGCTGGGAGACGATTTCCAACAGCGGCGTGCCGGCGCGATTCAGATCGATGCGGCTGTCGGCCTGGCCGGCCAACTCGTCGTGCATGCTCTTGCCGGCGTCTTCTTCCAGATGGGCCCGAATGATGCCGATCTCGCTTGGGCTCGAATGCGGCCCTTGGGATCGCTGATCGCCAGCGTAGCCGTCGTGGCTGAAGGGCAGATCGTACTGGCTGATCTGATAGCCCTTGGGCAGGTCGGGGTAGTAATACTGCTTGCGATCCCACTTGGTAAACGGCGCGATCTGGCAGTTCAGGGCCAGGGCCGTCCGCAGCGCCAGCTCAAACGCTTCGGCGATTCATCACCGGCAGCGTGCCGGGCATGCCGATGCAGATCGGGCAGGTCTGCGTGTTCGGCGGTGCGCCGAACTTGGTGCTGCAACCGCAAAACAGCTTGGTCCGCGTCTGCAATTGGACGTGGACTTCCAGGCCGATGATGATGGTGTAGAGTTCGGTCACGTGAAGCAGTAGGCAGTATTCAGTAGTCAGTTGTCAGTATCTTCCGCTTTCGGCTTTCCGCTCTCCGCTTTCGCTAGAGTTTTGGACGCCGCTGGTGCCAATCCGTGGCTTGTTGGTACATTGCTGCCCCGCGCAGCAACCGCTCTTCCTCGAACGGCGGAGCCTGCAGTTGCAGGCCGATCGGCAGCCCGCTGGAGCTGAATCCGCAGGGAAAGGCAATGCCGCCGATGCCGGCCAGGTTGGCCGTCACGGTGTACAAGTCCATCAAGTACATGGCCAGCGGATCGTCGACCTTTTCGCCGATCTTGAAGGCCGGCGACGTCGTGACGGGGCCCAGGATCAGATCGACCTCTGGAAAGCGCCTGGTCGAAGTCCTGGCGGATCAGCCGGCGGACCTTCAAGGCCTTGAGATAATAGGCATCGTAGTAGCCGGCGCTCAGGGCGTAGGTGCCCAGCATGATGCGGCGTTTCACCTCGGGCCCAAAACCTTCCGCCCGGCTGCGGCGGTACATTTCGCACCAACGGACTGTCCACGGCCGTTCGCTGTCGCCTGACTTCGCGTCCGATCGGCAGCCAGCTTCGGCCTGCATCCGCTGTTCGTCGGTGCGATGGCCGTAATGCACGCCGTCGTAGCGGGCCAGATTGCTCGAAGCCTCGCATGGCGGCGACGAGGTAATAGGCGGCGATGCCGTACTTGCTGTGCGGCAGCGAAACCTCCTTGACCTTGGCCCCCAGCGACTCGTAGACCTTCACCGCTTCGCGAATCGCCCGCTCGACTTCAGGATCCAAACCGGCGGCAAAATGCTCGCGCACCAGCCCGAGCCGCAGGCCCTGGAGCGGCTGGCCGACGCTGGCCGTATACGCAGGCACCGGCCGATCGACCGACGTCGAATCGAGCGGATCGTGGCCGGCAATCACTTCCAGCAGCAGCGCCGCATCTTCCCGGCTGTGCGGCCAACGGGCCGATCTGGTCCAGGCTGCTGGCAAAGGCCACCAGGCCAAAGCGGCTGACGCGCCCGTAGGTGGGCTTCATGCCGGTGACGCCGCACAGTGCCGCCGGCTGGCGGATCGAGCCGCCGGTATCGGTGCCGATCGACAAGGGCGCCATCGACGCGGCGACGCAGGCGGCCGCCCCGCCGCTGGATCCGCCGGGAGTGCGAGCCAGATCCCAGGGATTGCGCGTTTTTTGGAAGGCGGAGTTCTCGGTCGAGCCGCCCATGGCGAACTCGTCGAGGTTCGTGCGGCCGAACAGCACGGCGTCGGCCTGCTTCAAGCGGGCCACGACCGTCGAGTCGTACGGGGCCCGGAAGTTCTCCAACATCCGCGAAGCGCAGGTGGTCAGTTCGCCCTCGCTGCACAGCAGATCTTTGACCGCCACGGGCAGCCCGGCCAGCTTGCCGACCGGCTTGCCGGCCTTGCGTTTGCGGTCGACGGCTTCCGCCTGCGCGAGTGCGGCGTCGGCGTCGAGCCGAAGGAAAGCGCCGACCTGTGCGTCGTGACGCCGATACTGATCGAGAAACGCGTGGGTGATTTCCAGCGACGTGAGCCGGCCGGATTGCATCTCGGCCAGTAACTGAGTAGCGCTCAACTCGACCAGCGACATAGCTCAATCACCGAGCACGGCGGGCACAAGATAGTATTCGCCATCGGAATGCGGCGAGTTGGCCAGCATCTTGGCCCGGTCCAAACTGGGCCGCAATTCATCAGGCCGGAATACATTGGCCATGTCGAGCGGATGCGACATCGGCGCGACGTCGTCGGTATTCAATTCGGCCAACTGCTCGACGTAGCCGACGATCTGGCCCAACTGAGTCGTCATCCGCTCCAGCTCGTCGGGGGTCAGCCGCAGGCGAGCCAGCAGCGAGACTTTTTCCACCTGTTCGCGCGACAAACTCATGGGAAATGCTAAGTGCTAAATGATAAGTGATAAACGAGGCGTGCTTCGTGATCTTCATTTATCACTTAGCATTTATCATTTATCATTTTCTTTGGTCACTTCTTTTTTGGTGCGGCCTTCGCTGCGGCAACACCTTCCACGGGCGGAAGCTTGAACGGGGCGGCCTTGACCAGCTTGGTGATGGCCCCCGAGCGGATGCACTGCGTGCAAACCCGCATGCTCTTGTTCGTACCGCGAACGGTAACGCGGACGCGTTGCAAATTCGGCTTGAACTGCCGCTTGGTGATCCCGGTGACCTTGGTGCCGACGCCGCCCAGGTACTTTGCCTTACCGCGGGTGGTAACCGAGTTGCCCATCACCGGTCCCTTGCCGCAAACCTCACACGAGCGAGCCATGACACCCTCCGCACCTATCGAAACCGCGACCAAAATTCGAAACCACCAGTATATCGGCCCCTCAAAACGATGCAAGCTCGCAGTATGCCCGCCGCCTGCATTTCGACACAACACGAATGGATCAAGAGAGCCGCAGGATTTAGGCCGATTAACACGGATCCGCGTAAATCAGCGGCGATCCGCGGCCTTTTTTGAAAGCGAGATTCTGGCTTAGGCGAATCGTACGTTTCGCGGCCAAGAATGCGTGCCCAGCTTGTGCTTGCAAATATCGACGTAACCGCCGAGAATTCGCCGGCTTTGTCCCCCCGCACCGCACCTCCGGGCGGCGACTAAAAACGACGCAAACCATGAGTTCGCCCGCCGCAATGTCTGGTTCCTCCGCATGGGCCGCGCCGGGCCGTCGGGTTGCTGCTGGCGATCAATCTGTTCAACTACATCGATCGCTACGTGCTGGCGGCGGCGGAACCGCGCATTCAGGGATGAGTTTTTTGCCAAGGGGGCCCACGACGCCGATTTCTGGATGGGACTGCTGCCGACCGCCTTTCTGGTCTCGTATATGTTCGCCGCCCCGATTGTTCGGCTGGTTGGCCGATCGGACCAGCCGTTGGACGATCGTCGGCGCAGCAGTGATTCGTTTGGAGCCTGGCCTCGGGCGCCTCGGGATTGGCCGCGACGTTCGCCATCCTGTTCGCCACCCGGCTGTTCGTCGGCATCGGCGAAGCGGGCTACGGCCCCACGGCTCCGACGATCATCGCCGATCTGTACCCGGTGAGCCGCCGTGGCTCGGTTCTGTCGTGGTTTTACGCAGCCATTCCGGTCGGCAGTGCGCTCGGCTACGGCTTGGGCGGCCTGGTCACTGCCGCATTGGGGCTGGCGGATGGCGTTCTTTGTCGTGGTGCCTCCCGGCGTGCTGCTGGGCGTTTTGTGCCTGCTGATGCGCGACCCGCAACGCGGTGCTTCCGAAGAAGCGGGCGCACGACGCATACGGCCCGCTGGCAAGACTATCTAACGCTGCTGCGCACCCCCAGCTACGTGTTCAACACGCTCGGCATGACGGCCATGACATTCGCATTGGGTGGAGTGAGCTTCTGGATGCCCCGCTATATCAACGTCTACCGTGGCCAGAACGACCTCGCCCATGTGGGCCTGATGTTCGGCGGACTCACGGCACTGGCCGGCATGCTCGCCACGCCGCTGGGCGGTTGGCTGGGTGACAAGCTCTCGCGACGATTTCCGGGAGCATATTTCCTGGTTTCCGCCGTCGGCATGTTGATCGGCTTTCCCTGCTTCCTGCTGGTGCTCGTCGCGCCGTTCCCGGCAGCCTGGGCGTTGATCTTCGTGGCCGAGTTTTGCTTGTTCCTGAACACCGGGCCGACGAACACCATCCTGGCCAACGTGACGCATCCGGCCATCCGCGCCAGCGGCTACGCCATGAACATCCTGGTGATCCATCTGCTGGGCGACGCGATTTCGCCGCCGTTGATGGGCATGATCACCGGCATGTACGGCGGCAACATGAACGCCGGTTTCGTGGTGGTCTCGCTGGCCATCCTGGTCAGCGGCGTCTTCTGGCTGCTCGGCGCCAAGCACCTGGCCCGCGACACGCAATTGGCGCCGACGCGGCTAAACCACGAAGCGGAATAACGAACCACGAGGTGGAATTGCCCACACCGCCGCTCGTGACTACGGCTTCGCCACGGCCTGCAACTCGACCAGCGGCTGCTGACGGGCCATTTCGCGGATTTCTTCGGTGATCTTCATCGAGCAGTACTTCGGCCCGCACATGCTGCAAAAGTGGGCGCTCTTGAACGTGTCCTGCGGCAGCGTTTCGTCGTGCATCCGTCGGGCCGTCTCAGGGTCGAGCGACAGGCGGAACTGCTCGTTCCAGTCGAAGGCGAAGCGAGCCCGGCTCAAGGCGTCGTCGCGGTCGCGGGCTCCCTTGCGATGGCGGGCCAGGTCGGCCGCGTGGGCGGCGATCTTGTAGGCAATCACCCCTTGCTTGACATCCTCGTTGTCCGGCAGGCCCAAGTGCTCCTTGGGCGTGACGTAGCAGAGCATGGCCGCGCCGCTCCAGCCGGCCAAGGCCGCGCCGATGGCGCTGGTGATGTGGTCGTAGCCCGGAGCGATGTCGGTCACCAGCGGACCGAGCACGTAGAACGGCGCTTCGTGGCAGACTTCCATCTGCTTCTTGACGTTCATGTCGATCTGGTCCATGGGAATATGGCCCGGACCTTCGATCATCACCTGCGTGTTCTTCTTCCAGCCGCGCTCGGTCAATTCGCCCAGCACTTTGAGTTCGGCAAACTGGGCGTGTCGCTGGCGTCGGCAATCGAGCCGGGCCGCAGCCCATCGCCCAGGCTCCAGGTGACGTCGTACTGGTGCATGATGTCGCACAGGTCTTCGAAGTGCGTATAGAGCGGGTTTTGCTGCCGATGAGCCATCATCCACTTGGCGATCAGCGAGCCGCCGCGGCTGACGATGCCGGTGATGCGGTTCATCGTCAGCGGCAACGATTCGCAAAGCACGCCGGCATGGACGGTCATGTAATCGACGCCCTGCTTCGCCTGGTGTTCGACCATGTCCAGGAAATGCTGCGGCTTCATGTCCTCGATGTTGCCGCCCAGTTCTTCCAGCATCTGGTAAATCGGCACGGTGCCGATCGGCACGGGCGAGGCGTCGATGATCGCCTGGCGAATGTTGTCGATATCCTTGCCGGTCGACAGGTCCATGACCGTGTCGGAGCCGAAGTGGACGGCCGTATGCAGCTTCGCCAGCTCGCCTTCGATGTTGCTGGTGACGGCCGAATTGCCGATGTTGGCGTTGATCTTCGTCGAGCTGGCAATGCCGATGCACATCGGCTCCAGCTTCTTGGTCAGATGCACCTTGTTGGCCGGAATGACCATCCGACCCGCGGGCCACTTCACTGCGGACCAATTCAGGATCGAGCTGCTCGCGCTTGGCGACGTACTCCATCTCGGGGGTGATCGTGCCTGCGCGAGCCTGTTCGATTTGGGTCATAGTCGATTCCCGGATGTAAATGAAATGATGACGCGTCGCGCCGGCGATCCTCCGAGCGTAATCGGGCGCAAAGCACGCTCACCGACAAGGATAACCGACGGTTATCCTAACGCGGCAGGAGGCATTGTCAATGAACCGGCGACCGCGGGCAGCCGGCGCAAGTGTTGGCTGCTACAATGTTTTCAAATACTCGAGCACGGCCCGCTTTTCCGCTTCGGTCAGCTCGTCGGGAAAGGAATGTCCGACCGACGCCTTGCCGAACATCCGAGTGTCGAAGATCCGTCGACGCTCGGAAGCCGATCGCACGCCATCGGGAAAACGATCGAACGTCGCCACTTCCAGGCCTACCCGCTGCTGATCGTAGCCGTCGGGCGTGCGTTTCCAAACCACCGGTCGCGCGTCGGGGTGCAGCAGGTGCCAGAGCGTCGGCACCGAGCCATTGTGCAGATAGGGGGCCGTGGCCCAGATGCCATCGAGCGGCGGAGCGACATAACCGGCTGGCTCGACGACTGCCGGCTGGCTGGTTTCGCCGACAAACCAGCTTTCGGAATAAACGCGACGCCCGTCGACGCCCAAAGCCCGATGGCGGACCGGATCGGTGCCGACAACACTCAGCTCGACCATCTTCTCCGGATACCGGCCTCCTGGGCCATACGTGCCGTGACAATCGGCACAAACGCGACGGAACGCGATCTCGCCTTCGTCGGCCAGCGCTCGGTCGACCGGCCAGGGATAGGGTGGCGGCTCCAGCGATTCGATCCAGGCCAGCACCGCGCGATAATCGTCTTCCCAAGCCTGAAATTCCTTGGGCCCGTTGACCGGAATCAACAGGAACTGCATCAGGGCGCGGTGCCCCTTGGGAGCAAAGCCGTCTATATAGATGTGCGTCTTGCGCTTCATGTGCCACCAGGCCGGCGCGTCGCAGTCGTGGTGCGTCATCTGAGGCGCGGGGCGATCGTGGACCATGTTCAGTTCGGCATCGCGATAGGCCAGCAACAGCTTGCCGAACATCACGGCGTTGGTCGTGCCGATTGAGCCGCTCAAGGGCATGGCCAACGAGCCCTTGTCCATGTGCCCGAGTTTCTTTTTCAGCCGCAGCTTGGTGGCTCGCGCATCCTCGGTAAGCGTTTGCAAGTCGTAGAGCGAATTAGGGACGCCGGGAATTACACGTCCAGCAACCTTTCCACCGTGGCAGGCCAGGCAGTTCATCACCCAACCGCCCTGGCCATCGTCGACGTATTGCCAGGCGACGCCGCTCGTGCGGCCCGGGGCATCTGTCAGGCCGTAACGGGCAAAGGTCAACCGCCGCCGCTCTTCAGGCGAGGCTGCGGCCGCCTGCGAGCGCAGCGGCTGTTCCCAAGTCTTCCACAGTTCGTCGAAGACTTCCTGGTCGAAATCGGGGGGCAGGTAAGGCCTGGTTGTCAGCAACCGATAGCCGCGCTCGGCCAACGATTCCGTCGAGAGCGACGCGCCGTCGCCGGCGACGACCGGTGACACGAGCGTCAAGCCCAACAGCGCCACGAAAAGGTGTACGCTGAAAAATGAATGCAAACAACGCATGGTTCACTTGGCATCGGGCTTTTCATCATCCGCCGGCTTTTCCCCTGCCTCGGCCAGCTTTTTGCCGGCGAGCAACTCGTCGAGCTCGTGGGAGAGCTTCACTTTGAGGTCGGCCGAAAGGCCCACGTGAACTACCTGCACAATGCCGTCCTTGCCGATCAGCACCGTCTGCGGAATGCCTTCTGCTCCGTAGAGTCCCGCGACTTTGCCCTCTTTATCGAGCAGCACCGGGACATCGAGCTCTTTCTCTTTGAGGAACGCGCTAACCGTTTCGGCGTCTTCACCTACGTTCACGGCGTAGAACACGACCCCCTTGGCCTTGTAGGCCGAAGCCACTTCGGTGATCGTCGGCAGGGCCTTGACGCAGGGGCCGCACCAGGTGGCCCAGAAGTCGAGAATGATGATTTCTTTTTCTTTGAGGTCGGCCAGCTTCACCAGCTTGCCGGCCAACGTGTCGAGTTCGAACACCGGCGCGTCCTTGCCCAACAGCGGATGGCGCTTGGGGCTGGCGCCAGGACCAAACAGCGAATCCACCTTCTCGGCGCCTTTGGGCGGGCTGAATGCGAACTGTTCGGCCCCGAGCTGCGAATCCGTCTTCCAGTTGCTGAACAAGGCCGTCATTTCGAGCGTCACGCCCTCGGGCAATTGCGCGCCCGGAGCGTTCCAGGGCCTTGGCCATATTGGGCACAATCTTCAGCACCAGCGGCTTGTCGCCCGTGGCGATCCAGTACTCGAAGTCGGTCGCCTGCGATGAAATCTTCAAATGGTGAACGGTTTGCTCGCCGAGCTTCTCCTCGCCTAAGTACTGGGCGGCGTCCACGTCATCGAGCAGTTCCTTGGGCGGATCCAGTAACATGAACAGGCCGGAGAACGAGATGCTGTGGACCATCTGGGCCATGAGGCCGGGGCCGTGGATCACTTCGGAAAGCGTCTGAGGCGCCTCTTCGACCGAGTACTTGTTGGCCCGTGGCACGTAGATGGTCAGCTCTTTGCCGTTACAGACGACTGTCGCCCCCATGTTGCCTTCCTTCAGTTCGATGGACAGGCGATTGGGCTTTTCGACAGCCAGCGAAAACGCGGCAACCATCTCCTGGGTGGCCACCGGTGCTTTGACATGGAGCGACGATTTCAGATCGGTCGTGAAGGATTGCAATCCTTGCAAGTAGCTGGCCGCAGCTCGCAGCACGGTTTCTGCTTGGGGATCGATCTTCTTGGCCGCCGCATCATCGGCAGCCTGCACGGCACAACATGGCGAGAGCACCAGGCCAAGCAGCACAAAAACGTTCCACAAGCGTGACATGGCGGAGCTCCTCGTCCGTTGAATGTAGGCGGCAAACAGAACAATTCGTTGGACAACAAGCCCAACCCGGTCGACAGTGTACACCCGCGCACGTCTCAGCGGCAAGCACGGCTCAGGCCGAGCCGTGGTTTTGGCTCCGGCGTCGCACCATGCTAAAATGGCCACATGCACGGGAAGCCGAAACGACTGTGGATGACTCGACGCGACTGGGCGCATGGGCACCGCGGCCGTACTCATATTTGTCATTTTCCCCTGGATTGACGGCAGAGCGCCGCGGATTGGCGACGTCACGATATTCGCCATCGTGATCTTGAGCCCGGTCGTCGGTCAGTGGATCCCCAACATGCCATGTTTGCTGCCGGCGAACTATTCGGGCGAAAGCGGGCGAACCCCGCGGTGTCGCCTATATCGTCGTCGGCATCGGACTCTCAATCGCGCTGGCCACGATCTGCGGCGTGTTCGCCTCAATCAACTGGAGGGGCTGAACCCGAACCTACGCGCTGCTCAACCAGCGTCGTACCCCAAATTCGGCGACAGCCAACGCTCGACCTCGGCCAGCGGCATTCCTTTGCGCCGAGCGTAGTCTTCCACCTGGTCGCGCGTCAGACGATCGACGGCGAAGTAACGGGCCTCGGGATGGGCGAAATACAGCCCGCTCACGCTGGCCGCCGGGTACATGGCGAAGTTCTCGGTGAGCGTGATCCCGGTGTGCTGTTCCGCGTCGAGCAGGTCGAAGAGGATCCGCTTTTCCGTATGATCGGGGCAGGCCGGGATAACCCGGCGCTGGACGGATGCCGCGATACTCTTCGTGGATCAACTGCTCGTGCGAAAGCTGCTCCTCGCGGCCATAACCCCACTCGTCCGCGGACTCGCTTGTGCAACAGTTCGGCAAAGGCCTCGGCCAATCGGTCGGCCAGCGCCTTGGCCATGATGGCATGATAATCGTCGTGGTCCTGCTCGAACCGCTGGACGATTGCTTCCACCCCCTGCCCTGTGGTGACGGCGAAGGCCCCCAGGTAATCGTGACGACCGCTGTCGACGGGGGCGATGAAATCCGCCAGCGCGTGAAAACACTTCTGCCCTTTTCGCTCCCACTGCTGGCGCAGCGTGTGGAAGCGAGTGAGCTCCGCGGCTCGCGTGTCGTCGGTATATAGAATAATGTCGTCGCCGGTCGAGGCGGCCGGCCAGAAGCCGTAGACGGCGCGGGCTTCGAGAAGCTTGTCGCGGACGATCTCCGCCAGCAATCGCTGGGCGTCGTCGAACAACTTCTTTGCCTCGACGCCGACGTCGGGGTCGCGAAAGATGGCCGGGTATTTGCCTCGCAGCTCCCAGGCCTGGAAGAACGGCGACCAATCAATGTAGGGAAGCAGGTCCGGCAATGGGAAATCGGCCAGAACTTGCTGCCCGAGTTTTGCCGGCTTGTCGATCCGCACACTGCTCCAATCGGTCGCAAAGCGGCGGGCGACCGCTTCGGCATACGGCACCAGCGTCGCTTCCTGTCGATTCTTATACGACTCCACCAGCTTGGCCTGCTGCACGCGATTGGCCGCGTCGAACTGATCTCGCGCTTGGGGATTGAGCAACTGCTCGACGACGTTGACCGAGCGCGAAGCGTCGAGCACGTGGACCGTCGCATGGTGATAGGCCGGGGCAATCTTCACGGCCGTGTGCTTGGCGCTGGTCGTGGCGCCGCCGATCAGCAGCGGCACGTCGAATCCTTGCCGCTCCATTTCCTTGGCGACATGGACCATTTCGTCGAGGCTGGGCGTGATCAGCCCGCTGAGGCCGATCATGTCGACGCATTCTCGGCCTTGGCCGTGGCCAGGATCTTTTCGCAGGAGACCATCACGCCCAGGTCGATGATGCGATAGTTGTTGCAGCCCAGCACCACGCCGACAATGTTCTTGCCGATATCGTGGACGTCCCCCTTGACCGTGGCCAACACGACGGTGCCGCGCTGCGTCTGGGCTTCTCCGCTGGCGAGCTTTTCGGCTTCCATGAACGGCAGCAGGTAGGCCACGGCCTTCTTCATCACCCGGCGCTTTTCACCACCTGCGGCAGAAACATTTTGCCGGCGCCGAACAAATCGCCGACAACCTGCATGCCGGCCATCAGCGGCCCTTCGATGATCGCCAAGCCCGACGGGAATGTCTGCCGGGCCTCTTCCACGTCGGCGTCGATGAATTCGACGATGCCGCGCACCAGGGCATGCTTGAGCCGCTCTTCGACGGCTGCCGTCGCGCCAGGCCAGATTCGGCCACGTCCGGTCTTGCCGCTGGCCTGGTGTTTGACCGTTTCAGCAAACTCCACCAGCCGCTCGGTGGCATCCGGCCGACGATCGAACAGCACGTCTTCCACGCGCTCCAGCAACTCGGGCGGAATGTCCTCGTAAACCATCAGCTGGCCGGCGTTGACGATGCCCATGTCCAGCCCGGCGCGAATGGCGTGATACAGAAACGCGGCGTGGATCGCCTGCGCGCATGACCTCGTTGCCGCGGAACGAAAACGAAATGTTGCTGACGCCGCCGGAGATCTTGGCCCCCGGGCAGACCTTCTTGATTTGCCGCGTGGCCTCGATGAAGTTGATCGCGTAGCGGTTGTGCTCTTCGATGCCCGTGGCCACGGTCAGGATGTTCGGATCGAAGATCACGTCCGTCGGCGAGAAAGCCGACCTCGTCGACCAGCAGGTTGTACGCGCGCTGGCAGATCCGCACCTTGTCCTCGACCGTCGTGGCCTGCCCCTGCTCGTCGAAGGCCATGACGACGACCGCGGCGCCGTAGCGCCGGACCAGCCGGGCGTAGTGCAGGAACTGGGCTTCGCCTTCCTTGAGGCTGATCGAATTGACGATCGGCTTGCCCTGCACGCATTTCAAGCCGGCTTCGATGACCGACCACTTCGAGCTGTCGATCATGAACGGCACGCGGCAGACGTCGGGCTCGGCGGCCAGCAGGTTGAGGAACCGGCGCCATCGACTCCTCGCCATTGAGCAGCGCCTCGTCCATGTTGATGTCGATGACGTTGGCGCCGCTGGCCACCTGGTCGCGGGCAATTGCCACGCCCTTCGTCGAACTGGCCGTTGAGGATCAGCCGGGCGAACTTCTTCGAGCCGGTGACGTTGGTCCGCTCGCCGATCATGATGAAGTTGCTGTCCGGGCGGATGATCAGCGGCTCCAAGCCGCTGAGCCGCGTGAGCGCGCTCGGGCTCGGGCCGCTTGCGGGGCTTCTTGCCGGCAACCGCCGCCGCAATGGCCGCAATGTGCTTCGGCGTCGTGCCGCAACAACCGCCGACGATATTCAGCCAACCGCGATCGGCGAAATCGGCCAGCGTGCGGCCCATTTGATCGGGCGTCTCGTCGTAGCCGCCAAAGGCGTTCGGCAAGCCGGCATTCGGATGGCAACTCAAGTAGACCGGCGCGATCCGCGACAGCTCCTCGACATAGGGCCGCATCAATTCCGGCCCGAAGGCGCAGTTGATGCCGATGCTCAACATGGGGAAGTGGGCGATCGAAATCCAAAAGGCTTCGAGCGTCTGGCCCGGAGAGCGTTCGTCCGCTGCGGTCGGTGATCGTCACCGAGACCATCACCGGCAGACGCAGGCCCGAGTCTTCGAAGAACTTCTCGATGGCGAACAGGCAAGCCTTGAGATTCAAGGTGTCGAACGTCGTCTCGGGCATCAGCAGGTCGACGCCCCCTTCGACCAGCGCGGAGACCTGTTCGTAGTAGGCTTCGACGAGCTGATCGTAGGTCACTGCCCGAAAGCCCGGGTCGTTGACGTCCGGCGAGAGCGAAGCGGTGCGATTGGTGGGGCCGATCGAGCCGGCGACGAACCGCGGCCGTTTGGGCTCCGCCAGCATGGCCGCGTCGGCCGCGCGTCGGGCACAGCCCGCCGCGGCCAGATTGATCTGCCGGACCTGCGACTCCAGGCCGTAGTCGGCCATGGAGATCGTCGTGGAATTGAACGTATTGGTCTCGACGATGTCAGCGCCGGCCTCGAAGTACTGGCGGTGGATGCTCTCGATCGCTTCAGCCTGCGTGATGGCCAGCAGATCGTTGCAGCCTTTGAGATCGTGCGGATGGTCGGCGAACTCCACCCCCCGATAGTCCTGCTCGGTAAAACTGTGGGCCTGGATCATGGTGCCCATGGCCCCGTCAAGGATCAACACCCGCTGAGCCAGCAGCGGTTCCAACAGGGTATGGGTCTCAGGACGATTGGCTACAGCCATTGCGCTACGCCTCGGGGCACGCTGAAGAACCTAAAGACCTTGCCATCAAAGAGTTTGAGAAAATCCGCCGTGAATTATGACAACCTCGCCAGGGCGATGCAATACGAGTCGCAGCCGGCCCTTAGAGCTACGCCACCGGCAAGCTCTCCGCAAACCATCCAAACACCGAAATCGCGCCAAGACTCAAGATTGATACAGCCGGAACCCGATGACTGTGAAAGAGTGATTCTCTCAATGTACGCCCGATAGCAGTTTGCGGCCAGGGAAGGCAGCGCCCATGTCTCGCGGGACCGACCACACAACGATCGCCAGTCAATCCGCGCCGGGGGCAAGCTGGCCGCCGGTTGGCGGTGCGCCGCAAGTGATCGTCCGTTTGCCGGATCTACGGACGCCGAAAGCCGCCGCTCCGACACTCGCTCCGACGCTCGTTGTTGCCATTGATGCACCGCATACTCAGCCGGCCGAGTTCTCGGGGATTACGTTTTCGGCGATACCGCTCGAACGACCGCCTGCGAAGCTCGAAGGCCCCCATTGGGGACGCAAGCCCCTCGAATCTGCGAGCACAGGCACGGACCGGGCTCGGCCTGCCGCAAAGCACCCCTTGATCAGCCAGGCAATCGGGTTGGTCCAGCGCCGCGCCGAACTACTGCTGGTTTTGGCGGGGGCACTGCTCCTGCAGATCGCCATCCAGTTCGCCTGGCGAACCTCGCCGGACGCAGCTCCCGCTGTGCCAACCGCAGAGCCGCCAGTGGCAGCCTCGGCGCCCCCGGTTCCGGTGCAATCGCCGATCATTACGCCTGAGTTTCCTACCTTGCCGCGTGCTGGCGAGACAGTTGGGCCACCAATTTCGACAGCCCCGATCATCAAATCGACCGAGCCGGTTGATCCTTCCGGTCCGCCATCAATGCCGGAGACTGGAACGACGACCGAGCCGCGCGACGTTCCGCCATGGGAAAGCTGGCCGAGCCAACCCAAAGCAAATGAACCTACGTCGAATCAGGCTGCCAGCAATACGCCCGCCAAGGTAAGCGATCCGGCTGTTGGGCCAACGCTCGCCGCGCCGCGGCCCGACGCGATCGGCGCCAGGCCCAAAAGCCTGGCCCGGCTCAAAGGCACCATCTCCAAGCCTCCGGTGGAACCGACGCATGAGCACGCTCGACGAAGCCTTTATTAAGGCCTACCGCAAGGGCCAGGCCGGTAAGCACAGCTATTCGCCCGAGGCGGGCTCGCAAGCCAACAGCTTGCGCGCTGCCGATGCCTTACGCGCTGCCGACGCTGCGTCGCATGCGATTGTGCCGCCGCCTCACGCCCGATTCGAAACCAAGTCGGTCGCTCCGGCTACGCCCCCTGCACCCATCGCCGAGCCGCCACGATCGAACTCCACGCCACGCCCGGCAATCCGGCCAGTCTTCGAGGTGCGACATTTCATTTGGCCGCAGTTGGTGGGCTCGTTGGTTGCGCAAGCCCAGACCGAATTACAATCCACGGTTGGACTGTTGGCGGCGCGCAGCCAGCAGGGCCGGCGATCGCTGCTGGTTACCGGGAGTGCCCGAGGCGAAGGGCGGACTACGCTGCTGCTGACGCTCGCGCACGTGGCCGGCTTGCGAGGCCTGCGGGTTGTGCTCGTCGATTTGGACTTCCGACATCCTGACCTGGCCGCGCAGTTGGGCCTCGCGCCCGAAGTCGGTAGCGAAGAGATTTTCGATCGAGCGATGCCGCTGGGCGAAGCGCTGATCGAATCGCCCAGCGAGGGACTGACGCTGCTGCCCCTGGTGCGGCCGGCGGCTGAATCCGCGGCGATCGAATCGCAACGCCGCTGGAGTGCCGCGCTGGCCGATTTGCGAAATGATTTCGATTTGGTTCTCGTCGACGCCGGCCCGCTCGACAGCGATGCGGCGGCGATCGAACTGGCCACGGTGCTCGGCGATGATCCGATCGACGACACGTTGGTCGTATGTACTCATGAAACCGAAGGACGCCCAATTGCGAGCCGTCGGCAAGCGGCTGATGGCCGCACGTCTGCGGCGTTGGGATCTGGCCGAAAACTTCGTGCGCATCCCGGCATAAACGTCATTCAGCAACGTCCCAGCGCTTCCCCCAGGCGAACCCGGCCATGTACGAATCCTACTGGCAGCTACAGAAAAAGCCGTTCGAGTGCGGCGCCGAAACCGCAAGCTATTATCCCAGCGAAGGCCATCAGGCTGCGTTGCTGAAGCTGCGGTATGCGATCGAAAGCCGCAATGGCGGGGCGCTGCTGGCCGGCGGATCGGGAGCAGGCAAAACTCTGCTGGTGCGACTGCTGGCGGAACGGTTGCCGCCACAATTCACGCCGTTCGTCCACCTGGTCTTTCCCCAGATGTCGACCGGCGAACTGCTGTCCTACCTGGCCGGCGAGCTGGGGGCCGACGAGGGCGGCGGCAGCGCGGCAACGTCCTCGACCTCGCATCTGCCCTCCACGCGTTTGCGCTATACGGTGGACGAGAGTATCCACCGCATCGCCCACCGGCTGGCGGCGAACGCTGCCTCGGGCAGGCATGCCGTGCTGGCCGTCGATGAAGCTCACTTGCTGGAAGGCCAAAGGACGTTCGAGGCCTTGCGGCTACTGATGAATTTCGAGACCGGATCGCGACCCGGGCTGACGCTCTTACTCGTCGGACAGACGGGATTGTTGCCGATCGTGGAACGCTTGCCGCAGCTCGACGAGCGTTTGAGCGTCAAGTGCTTGCTCGGCGCCTTGACGGTCGAAGAAACCATGAGCTACGTGCAACATCGGTTGACGCTGGCCGGAGCCAAGCAGCCGATCTTTACGCCGATCGCGGTGGAAGCCATTCATCGGCTGACCCGAGGCTGGCCGCGGCGAATTAACCGGCTTTGCGACCTGTCGCTGTTGATCGGTTTTGCGGAAGACCGAAAAACGATCAGCGACGCCGAGATCGAAGCCGTCTCGCAAGAGTTGGTGACCGTGGCACCAGAGTGACGGCACTGAGCGCGTCATCCCCGTCACACCGCGCCCAGGCAGCGTAGAACATATCGGCTTGTGCTGCGATTGGATCTGCCAGATGGCCGGCATCAAAGCCCTCGAACGCCAGGCTTGAAAGCTGGCTCTCCGCTCCGTCGTCGAGCGAAGCATAGTCGCCAGAAGGGGCGTTGCTAGTCGCCTGACCGGCAGTCGTGTTTCCTGCGGAATTGGCCGCGCCATTCGCCGAAGGGACTTGCGCTTCGTTCGTGCCGACAACGTCCCCGCTGTGATCAAACCACGAATCGCTTACTGCGTCGTTCGACGCACCGACATCGGCCGCATCCGTCGCGGGGTTGACCGAGTCGTGTGCGAAGTAACCGATGCTGCCGGCCTTGAGCACGGCGCCGCTGATGGCTGTCGCACCGGCGGCGTTCACCGCAACGAAACCCTCGCACGCTGTCTCGAGTTGGCTCCAGCTGAGCTGGCCCGGTTGATCGAAACCCCAAGGATTGTAGAGCGTGAACGTGTTGGTCGAGGCGTTGTAGGCAGTGACTGCGTAGGCATGCGATCCGTACAGGCCGTCCATGTCGGCCGCGTTGGTGCCGATCGTCACGGCATCGCCGCTGGCCAAGGCGCTGACCAATTGCTGCTCGGTGTCCGAATTGCCCATCATGTAGTCGGTGGCGTTGTGGCCGAGCACCTGCGCGTCGACCGTGGCCATCCATCCGCCCTCGATGCCGGCGTAAGAGTCCTGTTCCGTCGCGGCCTTCCTTGCCGGTCTGGTTCCACTCGGCGTAGGCCTTTTCCGGCAAGCGGAATCCACAGGGAGTTGTTGGCGTTGGTGTAGCTGGCACCGTAATCGGCGTAAACCAGCATGCCCGAGGCCGTCGGTCGGGAGCGAGCGAGTTGACCGTCACGTAGTCGGCCGTGCCGGTGCCGCTGGTGAAGCCATCGCTATAAGTGCCGGTCTGGAGTTGTACGAGGATCCGTAGTTTCCGGTGTAGAAACGGACGGTGTAGGTTCCATCCCCGTTGTTGATGAACATGTCCTCGATCGCCGCCGGATCCTCGTTGGCGATGGTGCCCAGCGACGAGATGAAGTAGCAATCGCCCAACTCGCCCTGGAATTCGTTGGCCATCGACGGAGTCGTCGGGAACAGCGAACCGGCACGGTCTTGTAAACCAGCGACGAAGTCGGTGAGCGTCGGCAGATCGGTGCCGAGAAACCACTTGCCGACGAGATCGTCGAGCTGCGTGGCCGAGCTGCCGGCGGCCAGATTGCCCAGCGTCTTGCCAGGTAGGTGGCGTTGGCCGTGTTGCCGTCGACCACGTCGCTGGCTAGCACTTGCACGTAGCTGGGCATATCGAGCTTCGTAGGCGTCGCTATTGACGATCGTTTTCAGATCGCCAATTCCGAGGCGGTGACGGCACCGTTGGCCGCCACGGCATCGAGGATCTGCAGCATGTCATTGCGGCTGATCGAGCCGTCAGCATCCAGGCTCTTGGGCGAGCTTGCCATGTGGCGTTTTGCAGGTCGCAGGAAGTTGCCTCGGCAGTTACGCTGACCGTTGCGCTGCCGGTCACGGAGCCGTTCTTGGCGGTGATCGTATCGGTGCCGGCAGTGCCAGGAGCGGTGAACAGTCCCTGCGGTGCTGATCGAGCCGCCGCTGGCGCTCCAGGCAATCGCCGGCTTGGTCGCCATGGCGTTGCCGAACTGGTCCATGGCCTAGCGCCACGAATTGTTCGGTGCTGCCCGGCCGTGACGGTCGGTGTGCCCGGCGTCACGACGATGCTGGTCAGAGTCTGGAGTCACACGTTGGCCGTCGTGGTGCTCCAGATGCTTGTCGCGCTGGCATCTTTGACTGTCAAGGTATATGAGCCGCCCGTTGGCGAAGGTGACCGTGGTTGACGCCACCGGCAGTGCTGAAGCTGGGTGCGGTCGCGCCGCTGGGGAGCGTCGTTGCCGACCACGTCAGCGCCGGCTGCGTGGCCATGGCATTTCCGAACTGATCGACAATCGTCGGTACGCTTAGCGACTCGCTGGTCCCGGTGACAGTACATCGAATGTCCGCATTGCTTGCCACGCTGGTGGCCTGCTGACGCAACCGTCACGGTCAATGCCTGCGAGATCGCATTGCCGGCACTATCGTTTTCCGTCGCCGTCAGCATATATTGGCCGGCCGCCTTGAACGTTACCGTGCTGTAGTCCCACTGACGGAGGAAATGTCGGCGCTGCCGCTCCGCTTGGTCGCGTCGTGGCCACCCAGGTGACGCTGGTCGTTTCGGGAATCGAAGTTATGAAATTGATCCTGGAATTGGCTCACGGAGAATTGCGCCGTGGTGCCGGTAACCGTCGACGCGCCTCCAACTTGTGTGACCGTGATGTAGCTGGGCTTCGCAACGACCAGCAGCGTGGCCTTTGCTCGTGATCGACGCGCCGCCCGTGGCAGTAGCCGTGACGGACTCGCCGTAAGACCCGACCTTGCTGAATGTGAAGTTTTCGGTGCTCCCGCTGGCGCTGATGTCGGCGTCGGTGCGCCGCTGGGAACCGTTGACGTCGACCATTTGAACGCGGGCTGCGTGGCCAAAACATTCCCGAACTGGTCCAACCCCTGGGCCAGCAGCGACTGGCTCACCGCCGACACCTGCAGCGACGTGGTAGAGCTCACGACGGCGCCGCTGGGAGTGCTGACCTTGATGCCGGTCAGCGTCGGAGTCACGGTCAGAGTCTGGCTGGTGCTCACCGACAGGCCACTCGAGTCGACAATCTTCACGCTCACGCCGTAGGTGCCAGCCTTGTTAAAAATCAGCGACGTGTTCTGGGCCGCATTAGTGCCGCTGGGACTGAAGGTCACTTTCCCGCCGGCCGGGGCGCTGGTGATCGACCAATCGTAGACGAGTTTCGATGCGCCGCGGCGTCGTTCCCGAGCACCGAGAGCGAAGCCGTCGTGCCGGTGATTGTCGTGCCGCCGCTGACGCTGATCGCGTGGGCAATCGTCGGCGGCGTTGCGCTCAGCATCATGCGCGGCTCCAACCATTCGCTACGCAGGACACGATGGCGAATCGCCGCAGACTTGCGGGAACGAGAACGCTGCGCACGGCCAAACATAGGCTATCGCCCCCTGGGGATGGTGCCGGATCAAAGATGCGAGTTCGCTTAGGAGCTGCGGATGCGGCGTTCCAGAAGGGATCGCTGCAGCCGGTGAACCGGCCGAACAGCGTTGAACGCGTCGCATCAGAACCCTAGTTCACGTTCGCAGCCCTGGCAAATTGTCGGGGCAAGATAGAACCCGCTGGGCGAGGTACATCGCTCGAAAGCACTGCCGACGACCGGGTTTGCAATGGTTCAGCGATTAGAACCGTGGCGAGACTACAAAAGATGGTGCGCGAAGCGCACTCTACGCCTACGGCGTATTCATGCCGGTGCCGCAACCACAGGATTCGCAATAGACCGAGCTTCTCGATTTCGATTTCCACCACATCGCCGGGCTGCAGAAACACGGGCGGCTTGCGCACGGCCCACGCCCGGCGGCGTGCCAGTGAAGATGACGTCGCCCGGAGAAAGCGTACATACCTGCGAGATGTAACTTACCAGGTGGTCGACTCCGAAAATCAATTGCCGCGTGCTTGAGTTCTGCATCGTGCGGCCGTTCAGGCGAAGCTCGATACGCAACTGCCCCGGGTCGTCGATCTCGTCGCGGGTGACCAGCGCCGGGCCAAAAATGCGCAAATGTATCGAACGATTTGCCTAGCAGCCATTGGCCGCCGGGCTTGCGCAACTGCCAATCGCGAGCCGAAACATCGTGGCCCGGGCAATAGCCCGCAATATGGCGGCGTGCCTCGGCGAGCGGGATATTGCGGCCTCCCAGCCCGATGATGACGACCAATTCGGCTTCGTAGTCGACCTCCTTGCTCACGGCTGGCAACACGATCGGCTCCCCGGCGCCAATACGGCCGTGGGAAATTTGCAGAACAGCACCGGCTCCGCGGGGGGCTGCTGGCCGCTTTCACGCGCGTGGTCGGCGTAGTTCAGCCCAATGCAGAGGATCTTCTGGGGATCGGGAATCGGGGCCAGGAGCTTCAGGCCGGTCGGATCCATGCGCGGGCCGCTGGCGGCTGCGGCAGCCACACGGTGCAGCATCGACTGGCCGCCAGCCAGCAAGGCTTTGAGCGACGTCGGGATGGTCGGATCCGCCCGGTTGAGATCGACATAGCCATTGTCGCGAGCGCAAGCCGTGCGTGGCCCGGATGCATCCTGGTACGTCACTAACCTCATATTCGCCCCCAGCAGAAAATCTCGAACATACGGTCATGCCTGCGAACCGCGGCCGACAGAGACCGGCGTCTCGCGGCCCCTCGACAACTTAGACAATCGGCCGGAGCGCGACAAGCGTCGGCCAACGGTCGCGAATGCGGCGTCTGAAAGGATTGATCCAGATGTAGCGATCGATTGCCGGCAGATCGCCGCCAGACCCGTGTGGAGAAGTTTGACCCCGAAATATCCTCAAACTACGTTTTCACATCTCGTTAGGCAGTTTCTTCTTCGGACGCGAGAGGCACCAGCCCCCGCGCAACTGGATCAAAGCGACTGAATAACTCCCAAGTCGTGGGTTTCGCAGTGGCAGGCATCGGGCCGATTCACTGCGAGACGCCGTGCGTGGCGGGACGGTTTGCGATGTCCTTCAACAGAAAAACGATCAATGGAAGGTCCAATTACGCCTGAATCCGTTCCGCCGACGGACAGCCACGTCCGCAAAGAGTCGGCGACCGCAACCGACCGTTTGGACGCGATCAGCTCGCTATTGGAAATCGCGAGCGATACGCCGCCGGCTGGCGACTGCGCCGTGGCACCGCAGACGCGTTCGCAGGAGAACCAGTTGGTTCAAGTGCGATTGGGAATTGCCAGTAGCCTGTTTGCGGCCTTGCGAGGCAAGCACGAGGCCACGGCACAGCATTGCCTGCGCGTGGCACTGGCCTGCTCGGCCTGGGCGGACAAGATCGGCCTGTCGGACCACCAGCGCGATGAGTTGGAGTTGGCCGCGCTGTTGCACGACATCGGCAAGATTGGCGTCCCGGACGAGATTCTCTGGAAGCCGGGTTCGCTCACGCCGCAACAGATGGAGATGATGGACAGCCATTGGCAAACTGGCTTGGACATTCTGCGTGCCAGTTGTGCCCTGCCCGAAGTGCTGGCGATTGTCGTGCATGCCCGCAGTTGGTTCGACGGAACCCGGCACCGGCAGGAGCTGGTCGGCGAAGAGATGCCGCTGGGAGCCCGGATGTTGGCGATCGTCGACGCGTTCGACGCCATGCTTTCCGATCACGTTTACCGCCGGCGCTGTCGCTGGAGCGCGCCTATCACGAACTTTATCGTCATAACGGCACGCAATTCGACCCGCAGTTGGTGGTGCTCTTCATCCGGTTGTTCGAGGGCGAACAACTGAACATGCAGACCGTGGCCCGGCGCTGGTTGCAGGAACTCGACCCCGAGACGGTCAACTCGCACTGGCGGCGCAGCGACAAGCCTGGCTGGACAAACTCCACCACACGGGGCCCCGACTGGTTGTTCCAGCAAAAGTTGCTGGACAACATGTCGGACGCCGTGGTGTTTCTCGACAACACCGGCCGGATCATGCTTTGGAACCGCGGCGCCGAGCGATTGACCGGCATCTCGGCCCATAGCGTCAATCAGCAATTGTGGCAGCCCAGCCTGGTCAAGATGCAGGACGAACACGGCCGAACCGTGCGGGACGACGAGTGCCCGGTAACGTCGGCCATCCACACCGGCGTGCAATGGATCCGCCGCTTCGTGGTAGCGGGTCGCGGCGGGCGGGAAGTATCGGTCAATGCCCATGCCGTGCCGGTCGTCGGCAGCGACGCCATGATCCACGGCCTGACGTTGTTGATGCACGACGTCTCGCCGGAAATATCGCTCGAGCAGCGCTGCCGCAGCCTCCACGAACTGGCGACGAAGGATCCGCTGACGCAAGTCGCCAATCGCGCCGAGTTCGACCGTGTCCACGAACTGTTCGTCGCCGCGCATCGCGAGAGCAACCGGCCGTGCGCGCTGATCATGGCCGACATCGACCGCTTCAAGAAGATCAACGACACCTATGGCCACCAGGCCGGCGACGCTGTGATCCAGACGTTCGCCCGATTGCTCCAGAATGCCTGCCACCCAGGCGACCTGGTGGCTCGCTACGGCGGCGAGGAATTCGTCATGTTGTGCGCCGACTGCGACAACACCACGGCTGCCCGCCGCGCCGAAGAAACCAGGCTGCAACTGAGCGAGACCCGCCAGGCACGCGCTGGAGGGCAATTCGGCTTCGGCCAGTTTTGGCGTCACTGAAATCCAGCCGGGCGATTCCACCGATACCGATGCTCCGCCGCGCCGATCGTGCCTTGATGATGAGCAAGCAGACTGGCCGCAACCGCGTCACGCAATTGGGCTCCGGCGGCGACGGCGGAGGCAATCTGCCAGATGCCGCCGAATGCGCAAAACGCGGCCCCGTCGGCCAGGCCTGATCATCCAGGATCTGGTAACCGATTCACCGGTCGAGCGAACCATCGAGAAGCTGCGCGGCTTCATTGCCGACCAGCACGGCGATATATCATCGATCGACGCGCAGCACGTGCGGATCAAGCTTGGAGGCGACGGCTCGTTCTTCCGGCGTCAGGGAGAGCGGCAGATTCGCCTGTCGATGGACTTGCAGTTTGAAGAGGACCGGGCCTCGCCGACCAGCGACCGCCGCACCACCCTGCGCGAACCAAGATCCACGTCGAAATCAACACCCTCAAGGGGCGCGACCGCCGGCATGGCGACGCACTGGCTCGAGCGAGAAACTTGTTGATTAGTCTCCGCGCCTATCTGATGGCCACGGAATTAGCTCCCAAAGTCGAGGCCGACACCGACCCTGTCCCCAGCAAGGACGGCGGGGGACTTTGGCGATTCCTACCGTTCTTCGGCAACTCCAATAGCGGCCAGCCGGTCGACGACCGGTTGTAAAAGGAACACGCTCCTAGCCTTCCCGGCGGCAGGCGCCAGCTCGCCAGCAGTCCGATTGCCCGGAACCCGTGGAATTCGCTCCTGGACTTCTACGAAGCAACCTGGTCGGGCGGCGATCCAGACGCGCTGCGCCGCTGGTTTTTGGAGCGATCGCGGCTGATTGCCACTCTACGGACGATCGGTTATGCTTCGGCGGCGCTGGGCATTCTCGGCTCAGCGAGCTCCGACGCCCCCGGCGGCGCCAGGACGTTTGCTCGAACTACCTCTGAATTTCAGAATCTGTCTACTGCCCTCTGCCTAACCATTGCTTAATTGCCAAGGAGAATCGGACCATGGCCTACACCTTGCCTGCTTTGCCGTACGCGTTCAATGCCCTCGAGCCGCATATCGATGCACGAACGATGGAAATCCATCATGGCAAACATCACCAGGCGTATATCACCAACTTGAACAATGCGATCCAAGGAACGGATCTGGGGAACCAGTCGATTGAGTCGCTCGTGGCAGCCATCGACAAGGTTCCGGAAAACATCCGCACCGTGGTCCGCAACAACGGCGGCGGCCACGCAAATCATTCGCTGTTCTGGACGATCATGGCTCCGGGCGCCGGCGGCGAACCGAGCGGTGATCTGGCCGCGGCCATCACGTCGCAATTGGGCGGCTTTGCGGCCTTCAAAGAAGCCCTGCCAAGGCGGCCCCGGACGCTTCGGCAGCGGCTGGGGGTGGTTGAGCGTCGATCGCAACAAGAAGCTCGTCGTCGAAAGCACGCCCAATCAGGATAGCCCATTGATGCACGGCAACACGCCGATCCTTGGCGTCGATGTCTGGGAGCACGCCTATTACCTGAACTATCAAAACCGTCGGCCCGATTACCTGGCCGCCTTCTTCAACGTCATTAACTGGAAGGGCGTGGCGGAACGCTATGCTGCAGCCTTGAAGTAGGCCAACCAGGCCTGCAGAGTACCAGCCGCGCAGACGTCATGCATTTGCTGGCATCGGCCCGGATTGACTGCGACCATGGACTAGCGACACCAGCAGACCCGAGCCCCCCCTTGAAACGGCTCGGGTCTGCCCGTTTCGTGATCTTCTTCACGGATTCTTGCTGCCCGCTATGCCGACTGGCGTTGACGCCGCGGCGCGGCTCTCTATAATCCGCCCGCTTGTAGCCTTCCGGTTGTGAGGATGATGTGGGATTTCCGGATTAGGTGAAGCTACTCGGCGTTTGCTGCCGATAGATTCTTTCGAAACAATCTTTCCCTTCAGGTCTTGGACCCGCTGGGGAAGCCGTTGAGTCAGGCGTTGCAGCCCTCAGGGAAGAAGACGGGCTATAGTGCGCGACATGGATGTCGCGCCACCGGTCGCTCCCCCTTCGGGCACATATCGAAGGATCTGTGAGCGATGCGTGGAAAACTTTGCCGCCTAACCGTCGCCGGTGTGCTGATCACGGGAATGGCCGGTTGCAAGAGCGACGGCTGGGCTTGGCCGTTCGCCAAGAAGACCGCTACGCCGCCACCGTACGCCGCAAACACGACTCCGCCCACCTATCCTTCGCTGCCTTCGGCCGGCGCGACGCCCAACATCGTCGGCGGTTCTGCGTCGACTGCTCCAGGAGCCAGCGCAACGCCCGGCGCGTTGATGCCTGCGTACGCCGCCACGACGCCCTACCCAAGCTATCCCAATTCGGCATCCGGTGCGCACGCGATGCCTCCGAACGGCGCAACCGCTGCCGCAACCGGCTCCACAGCGCCGCAGTCGGGCTATTATCCGACCACCTACCCGGGAAGCACGCCTCCGGCAACTGGCTACGGCCAGACCGCGGGCAGCTACCCGCCTGCTGCGACTTCAACCGCCGCGCCGTATGGCGCGACAGTTCGGCACCGCCGAGCGCTGCTACGCCATCGTACGGAGCAGCATCGTCTCCGCGTTATGTCGACACTGCCGGTGGAGCGTCGAGCTATCCGACCGCGCCGGCCGGCGGTGCCGCTACGGCGTACACGGCTCAAAGCGCCGCGGTATGGCTCCGGTTCGGGGTATGACGGCAGCACGAGCCCGGCGAGTTCGGGGGGAGCCGCCACTCCCGCCAGCAGTTGGGGCCAAACGTCACCTTCAGCGTATCCGACGTCTCCGTCCAGCTATCCGAGTTCGACGTCGCCCAGTGCCAACTCCGGCACCAGCTATCCGTCGAGCGCGCCTGGAGGGGCAACTCCCGCCAGCTATACGCCGGGCACGAACAATTACACGCCAGGTGCGACAAGCTATACACCGGGCGCGACAAGCTACACGCCAGGCACAACCGGCTATACCCCGCCAGGCGTGCCTTCATATCAATCACCCGCCGCACCGTACAGCACGTCCCCCTCGGCAACGCCTTCTTCGTCCTCTTCGTCAGGCGGTTATCGGCCGGGCGGCACGAAGGACTATGTGCCATCGTCCGGCACCTCTGGCCTGAGCTCGCCCACGGGCATGGTGCAAGCGGCCAGCTACACGACGCCGGCCTCAGCGCCCAGCGCCACCGTTACGCAAGCGAGCGCCACCGAGCCTTTGACGATGAGCATGCCGGCCACGCCGCCCAGCTCGATGACCGGTTCGGCCTCGCCCACCGCGCCTGCCACCCTGAGCTCGCCATCCGCGGCCTCGCCCGCGAATCTCATCGGCGATCGCTATTCCCAACCGGCCGGCAACTAAGCCATCGCTGCTTCCAGTTTTGCGACCATCCAAACCCCGGGTATCAGTCCGGGGTTTTTTTATTCGTGAACCAGGGGAGACCAAATCTCTCGGTTCATTCGTTAACGGTTACACTGGCGTGCTCGCCTAAGCGAACCACGATCCACGAATCGGAAACGAATCGCCGCAGCAGCGGTTTCAGATTCCTGGCGACTGCGGCCATCGTATCCGCATCGAAGGGAGCCGGCGCACCGATCGCAGAATCCGGCATGCTGCCTGGATCAAGAGGTGGCACATCACAGAGACCGTGCCAGGTGAGTTGTGCCGGACAATCGCTCGCACGCATGGCAGCGTTGAAGCGCTCCATCACGCGCAATCCCCACACGGCGCCAAACGTGTCGCGGAAGTCGATCCACAGCCGATCCCAAGGCGCCGAGGCGAGTCGCGGTCGGGCGGCGCACGCCAGCCCGGCCGATGCCGCGCCTAGGCCCAGCCCGAACCAGGCCTGCCACTCGGGCCGCGGCCACTGCAACCAAGGCAGGTAGGCTGCGAGCTGGCAAATCTGGGCCAGAAAGTAGCATGTCGCCGCCAGCCAATGGCGGGTTGGTAAATAGTTGCACCAACCGACGACGGCCAGAATGGTCAAAAACCAGGCCCGAGCCGCATGCAGCGTAAAGGGAGTGCCGCGGCGCAGCAGCAAGAATTCGCCGCTGGGCAGGGCCAACACGATCAACAGCGTGAGCACGATCCATTGCCAGGCTCGATCCTGCGGCCGCTTGGCGCCGAGGACCGCCACCACCGGTCCGAAGCTGGTGATCGCCGCCGCGTAGCCCAGCGGCGCATTCCACGCACCCGGCGCCCCCCAAGCCTGGCCCCCCAGAGCCACGGCCTGCGACGCCAGGCTGACGAATGCCCAGCCCCAAGGAGCCGTCAACGTGGTGCCGGAAATCCGTGATCGCCCCTGGATCAAAAACACTACGCCGACCAACGCCAGCATTCCGGCGCATGCTACAGCCGACCAGCCCGAAAGCGACGCGGTCCAGGACAGATTGATCGCTAAAAACGTCAAGGTCGGGCTATAGCCCCGTGTTGGCAGGGTGAAGGATGAAAATCGACCGGTCTCGACGTTGTTCCGCGCTCGGGAGCAAGTCGAAGTAATACAAAGGCCTTTAGGTCGGCCGTGCCATTGTACTACGTGGCGCCTTGGTTAGCCGCCAGGGCCCGAGGCGTTCGACAGCGGGCCCGGTCAACTTGCCCGAACGGCAAAGTGCCGCGCTGCAGGCACCCCCAGGCCAAGGTGAAAGAACAGTTTCCGATTTGCTTAGCACCGAATCCGAGGTAATGCTTGCCACAGGCGCACCCTTGTCGAGCATCGTCTCGTTCGCGTCGCGCCTTGGATACATCGATGCAATCTGATTGGGTCGCCGAAAGCTTGGGCGGCTGCAGCAAGTCGAGTTCGATGTACGTCTGGCACAAGGAACGTAGCCGGTTGAAAGGAGTTCTGGAAATGATACGGAGCAAGTCGGTGGCGGCCTGGGCGTTGGTCGGGATGCTCGGCCTGAGCAGTACCCCCGCGGCGCAGGCCATGGATTTCGCCCAGGCAATGGGCTTCGGCTACGGACCAGGCTATAACGCGCCGGTGCCGGGCGGGTATGGCTACGGCTATGGCGGGGGCGGTTACGGGCCCAATGCGCCTTTCTGCTCGGCGCAACGAGGTTGCTGCGAGATTCCCGCGAACTGGCGAATGCACGTTTGGGACGGGTATCGCGGCGACGCCTGCACCTGGCACACCTCGTATTGCGGAGTGCCCAAGACGCCCAACGGGAGCGCCTACGGATTCGGTTCAGCCGGCTGCCCCACCTGCCAGCCAGGCGGAGCCCAGCCCCAGCCGGCAGCAAGCTATGCGACTCCGGTTTCCGCGCAGCAGCCGATGGCACTCACCCCGAAGCCGCTGCAAAACTAACATTCTACGGCAGTTCAACATCGTAGGCATTTCGCTCCGCGAGATGTGTTCTGGCCTTGCATCACACGCTCGTCCAATTGCCGATGGTTGAGAGCGTGAAGTCGATCGCCGCCTTGCTGACCGTGTCGTTGGATCCATTCTGCTGGTAGGCTGTGACACTGCCGAACTTGTTGATGGCGATCGTGTCGATCGACGTCGTCAACGTTGCCGTGCTGCCCGAGGCAACCAGGGCGTTCGTGCCCGCCGCGTCATAAATGCTGGCCGAGTCCGTGCCGTTCCCCGCCCCGGTGACGGCCACCTGGCTGGGAACCGCCACGATCTGAGAATTGCTGTTCTCGAAATACGTGTTCACGGTGATCGTGCTCGAACCGACGGTGAGCGTACTCACGGTCGAAGTGCCGATGAAATTGCCGCTGCCCGGCGACGAGAGATTGGCGACGTCGGTGCCGGCGCCCGATTCGAACACGGTCGCCGCGTCGTAACCATTGGCCGTGGTGACAAAGTTGTAGCTCGAACCGTTCGCATTGGTCGTGCTGCCGGTAAGGAAGCTGCTGCTCGGAGCCCCGCTGAACGTATTGTTGGCGTAACTGTAGAAGATGGCCGTGTCGGCCGAACCGGCGGCCTGGGCGGTCACCGATTCAGCATACAGGCGCCGATTAGAAAGCTCGATCCGCCTGAGGTTCCACTGACATAGCTGAAGCCGGGCGTGCCGACGAACGTGCCGCCCAGAGAGTCCAACGTCACCGAATCGGTGCCGTCGGACGCGCCGACCACATACAATTGCGAAAAATCACCGAATGTCGACGTGTGACCGCTGACAGTGGCCGAACTGCCCGTTGCACTGCCGACGACCGTGGCGTGCGAAGTCGAATAGAAGTACGCGTAGGTCGAACCGCCCGAGCCGTTCACGGTCTCCGTGGCAAAGCCCGACAGCTCGCTGAAGGCGCCGGTGGCCGGATCGCCAATATAGCTGTAGTTGCTGCCGGGAACGTCAACGAAGAAATTGCTGTCGGTGCCGGCGCCGACGGTCACGGTGGCCGTCGATGCCGCATTGGTCACATAGGTATAAAGATTGACCACGTTATTAGCGTCGAACTCAAAACCGCTGGTGACGAGGTCCGTCGCGGTGAACGACTGCGTGGCCGCGTACGCGTTGAACGGATCGTCGAAGATGAGCTTTGAAAACTGGCCGGAGGGGCCGTTGTAGATGAGCTTCGAAACGCTGGCCGTCGAGTAGGCGGCGGGAGTGCCGCCGTTGAGCGTGACGGTGAAATCCGACGCATCGCTGAATGCGACCGTCACGACGTTGCTCGTGCTCGTGCCATTGATGGTGACCGTATTCGAGCTGTAAAGCTGGGCGTAGACGCCGTAGTTGCTGCCGTCCTGGTCGAGGCTATTCCAGGCCACGACGAAATCGCCAGCCGAATCCATCGCCACGATCGGGGCAATCTGCGGACCAGTGGTGAACGTGTTGACGCGGTACTCGCTTCCGAAGGCTGCGCCCGACGAGTTGTAGGCTTGCGCGTAGATGCCATAGCTACTGCCGTCCTGGCCCTCGCTCTCCCAAGTTACGACAAAGTCGCCCGCTGAATCCATGGCCACCGAAGAGCCCACCGTAGGCGTACCCTGATCGCCCGTCGTATAGGTATTGACCAGAAACGTGCTTCCCTGGGCCGCGCCCGATGAGTTGTAGCGATCGGCATAGATACCGTAGTCGCTGCCGTCGTAGCCGGAGGTCGTGATCACAAAGTCGCCGGCCGAATCCATCGCCACGGCAGGATTATTCAGCGGCGCTGCCGACGGCGACGTGACGATAAACTGACTTCCTTGGGCCATGCCCGCCGAGTTGTAGCGCTCCGCGCCAACGCCCAGATCCCCCTTCTGATCGTTGTAGTCCCACGCCAGGACAAAGTCGCCGGCCGAATCCATCGCCACGGCGGGCTGCGATTGAATGCCGGTCGACGTGGTGCTGACGCTGAATTGACTCCCTGGGGCACGCCCGCAGCATTGTAACGCTGGGCCGCGGCGCGTCAGACTCACGCCCAGCGTCGTGTCATTGTCCCAGGCAACGACGAAGTCGCCCGTTGCGTCCATCGCGATTGCCGGGTCGACCTGGTTGCCCGTTGTATAACTGTTGACCTGGAACTGGCTGCCTTGCGTCGCGCCAGCGGCATCGAATCGCTGGCCGAAATTGCCGTCGCCGCTGCCGTCCGAGTAGCTTCCCCAGGCAACCACGAAATCACCGGCCGAATCCATCGCCACCTTGGGAGCCGGGTCGGTACCCTCCAAGAGGCTTGAGTTCACCTGGAACTGGCTTCCCTGGGCCGCGCCGGTTGCGCTGTATCGCGCTGCGCATAAATTCCATATCCGCCCGCGCCGGCCCCCTCCCAAACTGCGACAAAGTCGCCCGCCGAATCCAAAGCCACGGCGGCCTCGTCCTGACGCCCCCGGTGTAGCCGTTGACAAGAAACTCGGCTCCGACCGCCGTCGGACCGGTCAACATCAACCGGTCTTCGAGCCCTTCAATGTGCAGCCGCCTGGGACGCGAGGAGACGCGACGCGACGCCCGCCGCCAGCCCCGGTTGCTGAGCGGCAATAGGTTTGCATAGCTCGTAGGCCAAAGAACTTCCCTTACCGGCGAACCCGAACGGGGGGGCATGTGGGGCAATGTGCTCCCAACTCACGACCGGCAGTTCGTCCACTCGCCCTTGATCTTTCCGTGCAAAGTCACCCTGCCGTTCGATTCTAAGCCATTCGCTACCAAGGGTTCAACAACTCTATCGCCGATGGTAAGTGATAGCGAATCACGCCTTTTGACGGGGCCGTTGGCCACCGTAACGACTCGCGACCGTCGCCGGCTGACGCGCAGGGCTCGCTTTCCGCGTCCCGCGCAGACGAACGTTTTTGGTTTTGGATTGAGTCGCGATGCTCGGCGCCGCCGATACCCAGACAAGACCTTTGCCGGGAGGACGGGACGACCGGGTCCCGTTTCAGGATAGAGGTCATGGTAAATCGACGGATCGAATTACCATGACCTTTTTTTATGCGCAGCGTTCCGGCACGTAGTGTGTTTCCCCACAGACACTCGCTTCTTCTTCTTTTCGCTTACGCTCATCGCCCTGAAAGACTGCGTGCTGCTTCGGCACGTAGTGTCTTTACTCTCAGAGCACGGCGTCTTTTCGTGCCTGCGCAATTCGAGACGTAAAACCGCGCAGATTTTTCTTGGCTTTGCCAAAGCGCGACGGCTACGATAGCAAAACTTCGTGGCGTCGTTTTACTTTCTTGTATCTTGCTACACAGGGGTACACAAACATGAATCGGCACAAGAGGCTGCAGGCTTTGGGATGTGGTGTGTTGGCGTGCTGTATGACGTTGTCCATGAATAGTCCGCTGGCTCGCGGCGACAATCCGCCGGAGGCCAAGGAAACGAAAGAGAAAGAATCCAAGGAGAAGGGCAAGCCGCGCGGCAGGCTGCCGCCGTTCTACAGCAAAGTGGTTGACAAGGAACAGCGGGCTGCGATCTACAAGATCCAGGAGCAGTTCAGTCCGCAGATCGACGAGTTGCAGAAGCAACTAGACGCGGTCGAAGATAAACGCGATGCAGAGATTGCCGCGGTACTGACGGACGAGCAACGACAGAAGTTGGCGACGCTGATTGCCGAATCCAAGGCCAAGGGCGCCGAAGGAAAGAAAAAGCCCGCCGCCCCGCCAACGAGCACCACGTCCACGTCTCCCGACGGCAAATAGCGATTCGGCCGTGAGCGTTTCCACGGCGAATTCGAATTGCGTTCGCGCGCACGCCGGAGCGCACGAGGTTGCAATCCTGTCGGCCGCACAAAAGCAGGGAAGCGTTCCGTCGCAGCGCGGAAATACCAGCCCGATGCACACGCGAGGAATTCGCGAGAAGTCGCCTCTTCCGCTCCGTTGCGTGCGCGTCGGGCTATTGTTTTGCTCCCCGCCGACGTTGGCTCCATGTGCCGGCCAGCGTATGATAGCCGTAAGGGAGTTGCGACTGGGAGCCGGAATTGACGGCACGCGCGTGCGTGCGGCTCGCCGGGAGAAGTTCTCGACAGCCGGAGACTCGCTTTGTTCGCTGGGCCGGTTTTTTTTCGCGAGGTCCGTTCGGCGCCTCGTCGGCCGCGGCTGTATTTCTCTCGAGCGGCTTACGTCTCTGCGCTGCTCGTGCTGCTGAGCACCGCTTGGCAGGTGCTTACCGGCACGCAACTGATCCGTAACCTGGGCGACCTGGCCCGTTTCGGCGCGCTGGTTTTTCAGATTCTGGTTCCGCTGGAGCTCGTCGTCTGCGTTTTTCTGGCGGCCGTTTCGTCAGCCTTGACCGTGGCCCAGGAGAAAGACCGCCATACCCTCGTCCTGCTGCTGCTGAGCGATCTGTCGGGCGCCGAACTGGTGCTGGGCGAACTGCTCGCCGGCATTCTGAGCGTGCTATTGCTGGTCGTGGCGGCCATTCCATTCCTGCTGCTCCTGTCGCTGTTGGGCGGGATTTCGCTGGTGCAAATTGGCCGGAGCGTGGCCGTGATGTTGATGAGCGTGCTGGCCTGCGGGAGTCTCGGTTCGACGCTGGCGTTCTGGCGCGAAAAGACCTATCAAACCCTGGCCATCACCACGCTCGTTCTGATTTTTTGGACTGCCGCTTGGGAACTTGCGGCACGGGGCCTTGGCGGCGCGGCATGGAGCGGCATTCCGACAGCCGACTGGGCCGCGGCGTTTCAGTCCCTGGCATGCCATCTTGCAGGCCGCACGGCCTTGGCCCGGTGGCGAGACTGGCACTGCTGCCAACTGGGCGGGCACCACCGGCGAGTTCTTGCTCGTTTCGGCCGTGGCCAGCATCTTGCTCAACGTCGTGGCGATGGTACGAGTGCGGACTTGGAACTCAGCCCCTGAAGTGCATCAGCGGCCGACTGCGGCCGATGCCTCGGAAGCGGCGGTTGCGGCTGATGCCCGTGCAACGCCGCGGCTCGCCGTTCGCACGCCGCACGGTATGGTCCAATCCGATTCTGTGGCGCGAAGTCTGCACTTGGGCTTATGGTAGGAAAGTACTCGCGATTCGACTGGCATTCTTGCTGCTCTTCGGATTTGTGGCCTACACGCTCGGCGACATGAGTTCCAGGCCGCTTGCTTTTTCGCGCGAGGACGCAGCCATGCGTCTGGTGCCGCTGTTTGTGCTCAGCTTGCTGTTGATCAATACCCAAGCCGTAACCAGCGTCACCAGCGAACGCGATGCGCACTCGCTCGACCTGTTGCTGGTCACGGACCTCACGCCCAAGGAGTTCGTGTATGGCAAGCTCCTGGGCGTGCTCTACAACTCCAAAGAGATGATCCTGCTTCCGGCGGCCTTGAGCGCAGTACCTGGGAGTGACGGGCACGATGAGCCTGGAGAACTCGGCCTACATGCTCGTGGGATGGCTGACGCTGACGGCGTTCGCCGGCATCCTGGGAATTCATGCGGGCATGGCGTATGCCGGTTCGCGCGCCGCGGTCTCCGCCAGCCTGGGCACGCTGTTTTTTCTGTTCATCGGCGTGGCCACGTGCATGCGAATCATGGTCGCATTCAGCGGCTCGTTCTCATTCCAGTTGCAACCGTTCCTGGCCGCGATGCTGGGGGGCTTTGTGGGCCTGTATCTGGCCCTGGGCGCAAGAAACCCGTCGCCGGCCATCACGGCGGCCGCCTTCTTCTGTCCGTTGGCGACGCTCTACGTGTTGACCAGCTTTCTGCTGGGCTACACGCTGGCCGTATTCCTGGTGCTGGTGGCGGCGTATGGATTCACCGCCGCGGCCCTATTGATTCCGGCGATCCACGAGTTCGACGTGGCTACGGCCCGTCCGCCGAGCGACGAATGACGAAGCGATCGGCAGCATGGACTGATTACTGCCGAAACGCGCTGGGCAAGCACCGCGGCTGACTACCGGCTGTAGCCCAGCGATTGAATCACGCCCAGCATTTCTTCGTAGGTGATGAACCGCCGGCGATGGACCAGCTTGTACTGGTCGATGGCCGTGGCGAGTTCCTTGGCCTCGTAGGACAGGGCCGTATGGGCGTCGGCAAATTGCCGCCGCTCGCGGTTGGGCGAACCGTGCGCGGGTTCCGCGTTGCGGCGATCGATGAACGGTTTGAGATCGGGCAGTTCGACGGCCATCGGCATGGCAGGTTCCTTGTGTGAAGCGGATCGCGGCGGGTGCGCTCGTCGCAGGTTCCAGAGCGCAGAGCTTGGTGCCATGAAACCGTACTACGCGACCTGGAACAGGTCAAAGAACATCCGGGCGAAGCCAGGCTGCGATCGGGAGGAACAACACGGGCCGCGTGGCTCAGGCCGTACTGCCGCTTCAGGCCGTGCAACCGGCGCGCGACGATTGTAACGAGTTTGCGGCCCTGGGCCGGCCGCTGCTACAGCCGTGGAATTGCGCGGTCAACGAAATCCGGCGGCGATGGGCTGGCCTTGGGCCACATTCAACCGGTCGAGCATGGTCCGCGCCTGCTGATGACGCGGCTCGAGCGCCAGAACCTGCTCGACGCTCTGACGAGCAGCGATGAGTTGGCCGGCCTGCATCTCGGCTTCGGCCAGATGGAAGAGAAGTTCGGGATTGGCCGGACCACGATCGCGCACCGCCAGCAGCGTCGACGCGGCGTCGGCCGGGCGTCCCAGCGCCGACAGGGCCAGGCCTTGCAAGTACAGCACTTTTTGCGGCTCATCGCCCGCCTGGTAGGTATCGGCCAGGGTTTGCAACTTCAGCAGGGCTCGCTCGGGATCGTTCATCACCCGATACGTTTCGGCCAGCGCCATCAGGACCTCGCGGTTTTCCGGCGCACTGCCCAGGGCCCGATAGTAAGCGGCCAGCGCTTCGCGCGGCTGGTTCCGCTGGCGGAGAATCTGTCCCTGCAATTCCCAGGCGGAGGCCGATTGCGGATTCAAGTCGATCGCCGTCCCCACCTTCTCGCTCGCGCCCGAATGTCTCCCATCGCCAGGCGCATTTCCGCCGCGCGCACGAACAATTGCTCGTCATCCGGCGCCAGCCGAATGGCCTCGTCCAATTGTTCGATGGCCTTACGCTGCTGCCCTTGGTGCCATAGTGCTTCGGCGAAGTGCCGCCGTGCCTCGGGATCGACGCCACAAGTCTGAACCGCCTGGCTGAAGAGCGTTTCGGCCGAGGCCCAGTCTTCGCGTTCTTCGGCACTGACTCCGCGCTGAGACAATTGGCGGCAGGTGGCCAACGAACGCGGCACCGGTCCGTCGCGACTCGGTAAGTGGCAGCCACCGGCCAGGATCGCGCCCAAGACGATGAAGGCCGACAACCGTTGCCGCGCGACGCTCAAGCGACCGCCGCCGCGGCGCCACCAAAAAGCAGTTGCGGGCATCGTTGCCATGGGCCTTGGCCGGGACTACAGGACGAGGAATCGACGCGGCGCTAGGCCGGAAAACTCGCCACCGGATCAATGGACGTGCCCGTAGGCGACGTCATCGACAAAAAGCGGCGGCATGCTACTGAAAGTCCATTTTTTTCGCAAGATCTTGTTGTGAACCGAGCTACGACAAAATCTACCGTCCAACCGTTTGGCCTCGGCAACGCGGGTCTGCTACAATTCCGGCGGTCTTGCCATGCATCTCTGATCGTCAAGCTGGCACCTCCAAGGTCAGGGAACCCGCGCCAGCTTTCGCCGGACCAACCTACGCTAATATCTGTTTATTCGCTCCCCTCTCACCATAGCCTCATTCGCGAGGTGCTAGCATGCCTGCCGTGTACGACAAGTTGGGGTTTCGCTTTCAATTCCCCGACAACTGGACGCTCGATGAGAGCGAGATGCTCGATGGCAACAACAGCGTTTCAGTCTTCAGCCCCAACGGGGCCTTCTGGTCGGTGATCGTGCATCCGGCCGGGCTCGACCCACAGGATCTGGTCGATGCAGCCGTCAAAGCCATGCGGCAAGAATACGATGAGCTCGATGCCGAGCCCTTGGACGAGCTCTTCGGCGACCAAGAGATCGTGGGCTGCGAAATGAACTTCTATTGCCTCGATTTGACCAATACGGCCATCGCGCGAGCTTCGCCACGTCCGAGGCTACCTATCTGTTGTTCTGCCAGGCGGATGATAGGGAGCTTGCAGAGGCTGGGCCAGTCTTCGAGGCCATTACCATGAGCTTGTTCACGCCTGAACTTTCCGCCAAAGCTTTGTAATTCCTACAACCCTGTGGGGATCGCGGCAGGATCTGTCGGTGCGGGCCATTTCAGAACGGTCTGCCGTACGCTTTCCGAGGCAAGGAGTTAGGCCAGACCACGGGCCGCGAGCGCGATCTCTGCATGGTTTTGGCACGCCGTTCGCTTTACAACGATTGCGACAAGACGCTGTCCGCCCGATCCAGTCGGTTGGAGAGAACCCGCAACTCTCCGGCCACAGCGTCTTGAACTACAAGGGCCGTGAATCTTAGTCCAACTTCGCCGGTTGAGAATTCATCCCGCGCGAAACGCCCGTCAAACCGGGCCGGTCAGTTTTTCACGGTTCAAGGCCGGGTTGGTTTTCCCGCAAACCAACCCGGCCTTTTTCATTGACCGTCCCATGGCGAACCCAACGCGCAAGCCGCTCTGAGTTGGATTGACTTGAGCGTTCTGCGATCGTTGGGGTATAATTTCGCCGCGAGTTCGCCCCCCCCCTGCTCCGAGCCGCAAGTGTGAAATGGCCGAAGGGGGGCGGGACAGAGCGAGCCGTATACGCGCTATCCGGAAGAGCGCTATCCAGATTAGCAAGCCCAGGACAATTTCGACGAGGAGGGATCCAGATGGCAATGGCAACCGAGGGGTGCGTTGCACAGATTGGCGATGCCGCGGGCGCCGTATGGCGGGCATTGGACGAAAAAGGCCCGCTGAGCACCGCGAAACTGGTCAAAGAGATCGAGGCTCCGCGCGACCTGGTCATGCAGGCTTTGGGTTGGTTGGCGCGAGGACAAGATCAACGTCGACGAGTCGCGAAACCGGATCGTCTCGTTGCGGTAAGCCGCTCGGGCGTGACTTAAAAACGGCTCGAAACGAGTGCGCCCAGCGCGAGTACGACCATCAGCGAGGAGAGCGCCAGCTTGGCAATCGAGCCGAGCATTCGTCCCCAGAATGCGGCCTGGCCGATTTGCCAGCGTTCGCCCCAGGCGCGTCCTTTCCACGACTCGCCGATCATCGCTCCGGCCAGCGCGCCGCAGCTCGCCCCCAGGATGACGCCGGCGATCGAGCCTACCACCGGGATGGGCAGCCCCAGTCCGGCGCAGACCACGGCGCCGACGAGCGAGCCCACCAGCGCCAACACCGCGCCGCGTTTGCTGCCGCCGTGACGATGCGCGCCCAAGGCTCCGGCGACCAGTTCCAGTATTTCAGCCAGTACGGCCAGCGCGGCTTCGATGATCACCAGCGTCCACGTGACGTGCCAATGGTCGGCATCGTGGACAAAGAATACGAACAGCGCCAGTGCAGACACGATGAGCCAATTGCCCGGCAGGCTGAACAGCGTCAGCAACCAGCCAACGATGAGCGCCAGAACCAATGCGAAGAGTGCGAGGTAGATCATTCTAAATTTCAACGTAACTCGGCGAGTAATTCCGCGTCCGTGAGTACGCGGATTCCATTTTGGCGACAATACTCGCGCACTTGGGAGTGTTGCATGCGCAGATCGAGCGTCGCCAGCACGTCCGCGTTTCCCAAGACCGCTGTCGTGACGATATGATCATCTGCAGGATCGTCGGGAACGACACGCGGACCCGCTGTCTCGTACACAAACGTCGCGGCAAGTGCCCGCAACTCATCCACGTAGCACTCGATAGCGGCGTCGTCACGGTGGTGGATTCTCCGCAGGCGATCACGTCGCAGTACGTCGGCGACTTCGCTTAGAATTGAGCTTGAGCAAACAAATACGTGAGGCGGGACAAGCAGCCTGAGGACTGCGGCGGCTGGACCTGTCGGCGAAAGCGCTGCCCGCACCAGCACGTTCGTGTCGAGTACGATTCGCATTATTTGGAGCCGTACCGTACCTCGTCACAGACCTCGTCGATGGTCCGCTCAACCGTGTCGGCGGGTATTCCTGAGGCCTGTGCCGCGGCATGGAACTGGCGCAGCACTTCTTCAAGCCTTTGCCGAGATTGCTGGCGACGAGTCCTGAATGCCGGAGTATCGGGATCGGCCACGACAATGAAGACATGCTGCTGGTCGTCTAGCGACTGGCCAACCAATGACTCCAGCACGCCCCGGGCGGCGATCGGCAGTTCAGAAACGCTCTTGATCGAGGAATTCATAACTACATTGTACCAAGTCGTTCATGATGAGACAAAACACCCGTTTCGCGGTGCTGGTTCACTCTCGATTTGAGAATTGCCCAATTTCTCGGCGGCGCCAGATTGGCCGGTTAGTCGTAAGGTCTGTTAGGCCAAATCATCATCGCGAGCAAACCAATCCCTAGCGTCAGAATAGAAGCCGTCGCGACTGGATCGGCATACTTAATAAAGCAGTCTGTCCCCATCGCCATTAGAACAAACGGCACGGCGGCGAATTGCAAGCAACAGGCGATGGAAAATAAAAACTTCGAGCGGGACCATTGCGACGACGTAACGCAATTTGAAACGCACATTACCGTCACAACAATAAGCGTGGCGACGGCGGAAATGGCCATCGCGACGAGCGGCCAAAGGCCGGCCCCAACTGGAGCGTACTGTGCAAGTATAGGTGCCATTAAAATGTCGTTCAGCAAGTGGCTACGCGTCCAAATTGCCCAGTGCCTACGCTCGCCATTCTAGCCGATGCCGCTGGTTGGTTCACTCTACCGATTGGCCGATGGGCATGCCGGTGATCAGAATACCCACATACCCCACGACACCCAGCACAGCCCGGACCCCAACGAAAACGCCGCCCGCATCGTCGGGCGGCCCACAGCCGAGCAGGCGGACGCCCGTTTTGCCCCGCCCTGTTCGCATCTGGTAGCGTTTGGGACCATAACCGGGGGCGACCAAAGCAACATAAGCGGCATCACGCTGACTTCGACTGGAGCGGCTCCATATCGTGCTGACCCGCGAGCAGCCGCGGCACGTCGCTTAGCGCCATGGCCGGCGGCAGCGTTCGAATGTGAATGTCCTGCTGCGGGAAGGCCATTTCAATGCCCGCCTCACGAAACAGCAGTTCAATCGCCATGTTGACGTTGTGTCGGACCTTGGAGAATTTGTCGAGTCCGGCCAGATACATCCGCAGTTCGAAATCGAGATTGCTGCTGCCAAAATCGACGAAACACGCTGACGGAGCCGGATCCTGGAGCACGTCGGGCTGATCGTGGGCCGCCTTCAACAAGAGCTGCGTCACCTGCGCGGGATCCGACCCGTAGGCCACGCCGATCTTGATCACCATCCGCTGCACTGGATCGGTGAGCGTCCAGTTCACCAGTTGCCCGGTGATGAATTCCTTGTTCGGCACGATCAACTCTTTACGGTCGGCGTCGCTGATGGTCGTGGCCCGGGCACGAATCCGCGTTACGGTTCCGGAGATGCCGCAGATGGTGACGGTATCGCCCACTCGCACCGGCCGCTCGAACAGGATGATCAGACCTGAAACGAAATTGGCGAAGATCTCCTGCAAACCGAAGCCCAAACCGACGGTCATGGCCGCGGCCAGCCATTGCACGTTCTGCCAGCCAATGCCGATCGAACTACAGCCCGACACCAGGCCCACGACGGTGATCACGTACCGCGCCACGCTGGTGATCGCATAGCGCCCGCCCGCGTCGAGTGGTAGCCGACGGAGACAGGCGATTTCCAATAGACCGGGCAGATTGCGGCTGGCCACGACCGTCAGCAGCACGATCACGATCGACGAAACCAGATCGCCCACCGTAATCCATCGGGGCGTCACCACGATCGAGGCCGCGGCCTGGCCGTCGCCGCCAGTGGTTTGTGCAATGCTTTCGCTGCTCTGCCACAGCTGCCATTCATCGAGAAATTTGAGCGCCGGCAAAACGTCGACCCAAATCAACCAGGAGCCGACCACCAAGGCAACCATACAGCCGGTGCGGACCAGTCGGCGGTTCTGGGTGTCGATGGCCACGAGGTCGATCTTCGAATCGGCGTCCGCCTCGACTGCAGCATGGGCTTCGTGAGGCGCGGACTGATCGTCGTCCATTTCACCGTGCAAGTGGACGGCTTGGGAATGTTCGCGCAACCGCCGGGCATGTTGGATCGCCAGCCGCCGGCGGCCTACCAGCACGCAACGCAACAGAAACGAATGGACGATCAGCAATCCCATGACGAGCCAGATTGTGGCTTGTAGCCGCCAGGTGAGTTGCAGCGCCGTGTAGTAATAGCCCCAGGCCGCGATTCCGGCCAACACGAGCGGAATGGCGATGGCCACGGGATACCAGTAGGCGTGGAATCGTTGCACCAATTTGGCGCGCTGCTGGATCAGCGGATTGCGTGCCGTCGGATCAATCGGCCGCAGCGCTCGGGCCGCAAACAGCGCCAGGCATACCAGCCCGGCGATGAACGCCAGGCGGCCCAACGACGAATCGTGGGGCGAGCCGTAATGATGCTGGAGCAAACTCACCAGGAACGTAAGCGGCAAGCCCACCAGCAGCAACCAGCGCAGATTTTGCCGCAACAGCGCGACGCCGGCTACGGGCCAGCCGAAGTGCGCTTCGGCCAGTCCGTCGCGCCGCCAGAACTGCCGGAACAGTTCTGTCGACAGGTAAACCAGCGCCGTCACATGCAGGGCATATCCGGTTTCCTTGGCGAATTCGGGGGCGTCCCAAGCGCTGCCCAAACGCCAGGCCACGAACCAGAACACACCGGGCCAAAGCAGCGCCAACAACACGCTGTGCGCGATGACCTCGACCGTCGGCGCGATGCTGTCCGTGTAATCGGAGGTAATCTGCTGGCCGATGGTCTGAATCCGGCGTCGCATGCGGCGCTCGGTCAGCAGCATCGTCGTCATGATCAAGCCGGCCAGTACGTACAACTCGGGCGTTTTGCATAAATCGGCCGCCAAAGTATCCACGACGTCCCGCCAACGAGCCGAATTCCCCAACCAGGTCAGGGCCTGCCCGGTGCGGGCCAGTTCGTCGCGGCCCAATGGCGGAGTATTGCGAATCCAGAAAATTCGTTCGTTGACATAGTCGGAGTATTGCTCTGTTTCCCGGATCAGTTCGCGCTGGTTCCTGTCGAGATCGAGAACCAGGGCGTCGAAGTACTTGTTGTAGTCGGCAATCAGGGCATCCAGATAATCCCGCTGCGTTTCCAGCAATTCGCGCACGGCACTCTTGAGTTCTTGCTTGTCGATGTCCGAAGGCATCGCCTGAATGGCATTCATCACCGCGGCGATCTCGGGATCGGCGTCGGCAGCAACGTCTGGATCGGTGTCGGCCAGGTCCGAGCGGTTCGCATCCAGTTCGAAGAGTTCGAGTTTGACCTGAGAGATTTCGTCGCGGCGGGCGGCGATTTCCTTGCAATGATGGCGCAGGTCGGGCAGCTTTTCACGTTGCTGCTGCAGGAACAACCCCATCGAGTCGGGCAGGTCGGCAATCTTCTTGATGTGCGAAGCCAGGCTTTCCAGCTTCTGCCGTTCGGCCATGACCACGGCCAATTGGTCCTGCACGATTTTGAGCCTGGCGACCGGACCGTCGGGACTCTTTCGCAATTCGGCCAGCCGCTCGTTCTTTTGTGCCAGCGGTAGAACTTCCGGGCGCGGTCACCACGGCCCAGCGCGCGCTGCGGGCCTTGGCCTCGGCGTCTTCCGTGCTTCGCCGCGCGACCCAGTCCTGCCAGGTCTTTTCCGTTTTTTCGGCCTGGTTCAGCCGATGCGTGGCCAGATCGAGCCGGGCCCGCAAGAGTTCCCGCGTTGCCTCATAACTGGGCAACTCCTGCTCGTAGCTGCCACGCTCGGCCAGCACTTTGGCCTTGCGCACAACAGCAGACGGCGCTGCGCCGATCCAATGGCAACAGATTTTCCGACGGCCCGACGAATGACGACAATTGGCGGTCGATATCTTCGAGCCGCTGCTTGGCCGCGGTATCCAATACGCGGACTTCGTCCACCCGGTCGCTGCGCCGCCGCACGGCCGATTGCAACTCGGTCAATTGCGTCTGCAGGTCGTTGCGAGCGACCTCGGCCTGGGTCAAACCAAGCTTGAGCTTGTCGAGACTGCTTTCTGCCAGCGACTTCTCCGTAGGATCGGCAGCCGGATCGTCCAACTGGGATTTGATCTGGTCGAGAGTTCGAGGCGCTTCGTCGGCAGCCTTCTTGTAGGCGTTGCCCTTGGCGGCCCATTCGTCCGCCATGTGCAGTTCGTCCAGCGCCTGCTTGTAGAGATCGACGACCTTGGCTTTGACGTCGGCCGGCAGGTTGGCGTCCTGCTGGGCCTGGTTCATGGCCGATTGAAGATCATCGGCCTTAAGCGCCACACCGGCCGGCACCAGCGAGGGCGACGGCTGCGCCCGACGCGCTGGAATTGCAGAGCACGAGTAACGCGACCGTCGCCAGCACTGCCCATCCTCGCACTGGTCTGATCCAGGTCGAGATAGCGATCCGGCAAACGAACGATTGATTGCGATCCATCAGAGTGATCCCGATTACGATTCCTGGGCAGCAGCTCCGGGCCAGCACTTGCTAGCGGAGCGGCATCGGAAATGGGTCGGGATTGTAATGGGCTCGCCGAATCGCGGCCACAGCAGCTTGGCTCGCTGCGCGAGATCGAGATACTGCTAGCGATTGGTTGCTGTGGCCATCGCTAAACGCAGATGGGAACTGCCGTTTGCGAACCGAGAGAATGGAAAGAATTGAGTTGGCGAAGCTCAAGTACCGTTCTGCTTGACCCAGGCAGGAGCCTTGGGCAGAGTGCAGACGAAGCCCCCCACGACCCGCAGTCGGAATTGAAGTGGGGCGGCGCGCAACCGATTGCCGGGGCCGCCCCCAGTGTGCGGGTTCAAACGATAACGGACAGCAGAACTCTTACAAACGGCCTACAGCGGCTTGACGCTGGCGGCACGCGGTCCCTTGCCCTTGGGTGAGCCGGACTGCTCGACGGTGTATTCCACCTTTTGGCCTTCCGTCAGGTTGTCGAACTGCTGATCGGCAACACTGGAATGGTGGAAGAACACGTCCGCTCCGTCGGTCCCTTGAATGAACCCAAAGCCCTTGTCTTGGACCAGCTTCTTAATCGTACCCGTCGACATTCTTACCACTCCTTCACACACGACTCTGGAAGTTACTGAGACTGGCGTGTGTAGCCAGTCACAGTGCCGCTGCCGCACACATCAAAGGCACACGACGTAGACGTAACGGTCGCGTCCGCCGCATTTGCCTCGGCGCAAGGCTGCTACCCACTTTCCAGACCCCCTAGCACCGGCTGCCTTTTTGCGATCGATTTCGACCACAATCTTCTTCCGAAGTACGGCAGTAGCGAACGATTTCCTCGACAGCCTAAAGAATCTGCTAGCACTTGGCAAGCAAATTGAGAAATTCTTGCACCCCCTGAGTTGGGATTAAACGGCGGGGAGCGGGACCGCTGACCCGGCAGGTAGGCCGGGCGTCTTAGACCGGGTCAGATTGGAGAGCAAAATTGCTCGGGAAAATGCCGCTGGCCGGCCTGCTAATGGCCGGTACGCCGAGTATTGAACCTCGTTCGTTATAGATGCACAATACACACTCGGATTGCTGAGAGTTCCGCTGCTTCTCAAACGTCTGCTGTCTCTTCGTTTACTGCTCCTCGGCCCTTTATCCCATGTGCCTGCCCATGCCCACACGCCGCCAATTCCTGCAAACTTTGAGTGCCGGCGCCGCCGGGATATTGACGGCTGGCTATTCGGCCACGGCCCGCGGTTACGCCGCCAACGAAAAGCTGACGGTCGGCTGCATTGGCACTGGCAATCGTTGCCGCCGGCTGATGGAGACGTTGCAAAGAATTCCCGGCGTGCAAATCGCTGCGGTGTGCGACGTTTGGGACACGCACCTGGAAATGGGCAAGCAACTGGCCGAACCTCAGGCCTTGGCCACCAAGAACTATCATGAACTGCTGGACCGCAAGGATATTGACGCCGTGTTGATCGGCTCGCCCGACCATTGGCACGTGCCGATGACGGTCGATGCCTGTGCTGCTGGCAAAGACGTGTACGTCGAGAAACCGCTCACGCACAATGTGGCCGAAGGCACGGCGGTGATCGAAGCCCAAAACCGGCAGCGCCGCATCGTGCAGGTCGGCACTCAGCAACGCAGTATGCCGCAATTTCAGAAGGGCTTGGAGATCGTCAAGAGCGGTCAATTGGGCGAGATTCACAAGGTTCACCTTACCTGGAACCGCAACCAGGCGCGGCACAAGCTGAGCAAGCTCGAGGTCGATCCCAAGAGCGTCGATTGGAAGGCCTTCCTCGGCAACGCCCCCGATCAGCCGTTCGATCCCTACCGGATGCGGAATTGGCGCTGGTTCTGGGATTTTGGCGGCGGCATCCTCACTGACCTGATGGTCCACTTCATCGACATCGCCCATTGGTACCTGGATCTCGACCATCCGGCGATTGCCACGACGATCGGCGACAACTTTCAAACTGCCGACCTGTGGCAAACGCCCGACACCATCCAGACGTTGCTGCAGTTTCCTGAACAAAAAGTGCAGATCTATTTCGAGGGCACGTTCGTCAACGCCCGCAACGCAGCCATGCTCGAATTCATGGGAAGCGAGGGGACGCTGTACCTCGACCGCGGCCGCTACGAAATCATTCCCGAGCGGAAGAGCAAGCTGGCCTACAGCGAGATGGTGCTAGGGAGCCAGCCGCGCGGGTCGGATTTTTTCGACCAGCCCGACGGCGAGCTGTTGCACCTCACCAACTGGATCGAATGCATTCGCAGCCGACAGAAGCCGAACGCTCCGGCCGAGGTTGGCGTCAGCGCCGTGACCGGCGCCCACCTGGGCAACCGGGCCTACCGTAGCGGCCAGGTTGCGCATTGGCAAGCATGAAGCCAGCCGTCCCTGCGAAGAAGCGTTGCCGGCGGCGATGTCAGTTGCCGGCAGCCATGTCAGCCAAGCTGATTTCGCAAATCGCGGAATTCGTTTTGCGTTGTTTGAAACTCCTGACGCAGCTCTTCCAATTCGCGGCGCAGGGCGGCAATGTCACTGCGCAAGGCAGCCAGGGCGTCGTCCGGAACCGACGCTCGCGGAGCCGTTGACGACGTCAGTGAAGCCGAAGCACCACGTGCCGGCTCAACCCGGGCAGGCGTTTCGACTTCGTCAGGCGAATCGTCCGCCGTCGATGCGCCGATCGCGGCATGTTCGTTCCGCAATTTGTCCAGCTCGCGGGGTTGGTACAGATTGTGCGTGATGACATGCCCCCGCCCTGCGGGCGTGAGCGGAATCACCAGTTGCTTCGTCTTGAGCGAATCGAGGACCACGCGCAGGGCGTTCAGATCGGCAATCGGTTCCATTCTCGCAGCTCGGCCACGGAGTTCGCCTTCCGTCTGTGCTCCGCGCAGCAGCAACTCGGCCATCACGGCCAGTTCGACCTTGTCGACGCCCAGCCAATCGTACATGTAGTGGCGGAAGCGGGGAACGCGGCCGCCGCCTTGCACCTCGGCGATCGCCCCCAACTCGCGCAGCCGGTCGAGCGATTCCTGCACGTCGTCCACTTCCAACTGCATCAGCGGGTAGCGATTGTTCTTCTGGTTGGCGCCGGTTGCGATGGCATTGACCGACATCGGATAAGCATCGGGCGTCGTTTTGGCTTTTTCGATCAACACGCCCAAGACGCGGCGATCGAGGGCCGAAACCGGCTGCCAGCGGGGCGGCGTCTTTCCGGCGGTGGGCTGAGGCGTGTCCATGAGTAGTGGCTAGGGGCTAGTGGTCAGCGGTTAGTAGTCAGTGACTAGGATTTGCCGTCGCCGAATTTCTCCAGGGCCCGTTGCTTCAGGGCGCGCAAGTCCAGCTTGCCGGTGCCCAGCACGGGAATCTCGTCGACCTGGCAAAAACTGTCGGCCGAGGGAATCCAGAGATTCGGCAAACCGGCTTGTTGCAGTTGCTTGATCAATTCGTCCGGCGTGCGGTCCAACTGCGTGTGAAGCACCACTAGCCGTTCGCCGCGGCGGGCATCGGGCACGGCCGTGACGACCGCCTTTAATTCCTCTTCGTCCGGCGAGAGCAGCCGCGAGAGCGTCTCTTCGATCTTGAGATGCGGCACCATTTCGCCGCCGATCTTCGAAAATCGGCTTTCGCGCCCTGTGATCGTGATGAATCCGTCGCCGTCGATCAGTGCCACGTCGCCGGTCATGTACCAGCCATCGACGACGACCTGGGCCGTTTTCTCCGGATGGTGCAGGTAGCCTTGCATTACGTTCGGGCCGCGGATCCAAAGCATGCCGGGTTGGTTGGCCGACAGAACCCGGCCCGAGTCGAGATCGACCACCCGCGCCTCGACGCCCGGCACGGGCCGCCCAACCGTGCCTTCTCGGGCTACGGCTCGCGGCGGCTCGCTCGTACGGCTGGCCGGGATGTTCACGCTCACCAGCGGCGACAGTTCGGTCGCTCCGTAGCCTTCGACCGGCCTGACGCCGAACTTCCGCTCGAAAGCCGCGGTGAGTTCCAAGGGCATTTTTTCCGCGCCTGCCACAACCACGTCGAGCGTGGCGAAATCCTGCGGCTCGCAGCGTTTCAAGTAGGTTCGCAAGAACGTCGGCGTGCCGATCAGGATCGTGCCCCGATGCTCGCGGACCAGCTTGCCGACCGTGTGGGCATCCAGCGGGCTGAAATGATAAGCTCCCATCGGATCGAGCGTGAGAACCGTCCACAGCGTGACCGTGTAGCCAAACGCATGGAAAAACGGCAGCACGCCCAACAGCACGTTGTCTTCACGCAACTTGACGATCTTGTCGATGGCCGTGACGTTCGAGGCGATGTTGTCGTAGCTCAGCGTTACGCCCTTGGGCTCGCCTGTCGAGCCGGACGTGAAGATGATCGTTATGAGATCGTCGGGCCGAACTTCGGTCAGCTTCCACTTTCGCTCGAGCATGCCGACGGGCAGGACATAGGCTTCGACGGCAGCCAGCAGCTTATCGGCAATCGTGAGCTTGCCCGGCAGATCCTCGAGGTAGACCAGTTTGGCCTCGATCTCAAGCTTGAGCTTCTGCATGACCTTGCGGCTGGTGAGCACGTGACGAATTCCGGCTTGCCGGATGCACGAGTTCATGACGTCCGAAGAGGTCGTGTAATTGAGGTTCACCGCCACGCGGCGCAAAAGCGTCAAAGCAGCGTTCACCACGACGCCGCCGACCGAGGGCGGCAACAAGACCCCGACGTTCCGCTCGTCCGCGGACAGCACGTGCTGCTCCAGCAGCCGCCGTACGATGAACGCTTTCAACAACAGCCCGCTGCCGGTCAACTGCGCTCCGGTCGAATCCACAGTCTTGATGCGTTTTCGGGCTCGACGGCAATTGCGCAGCATCAATCGCGGCAGAATCATCGGGTTCGCTTCGCGATTCTCCACGGCGTCAGCCCTCTGAAAATATCCGATTCCAAGCTCGCTACGACGGTTTCTTCGCCGTGGCGCGGGGTCTCGCCCCCCGGCAAGAGAAGGCTAAACATACTGCGCCGGACGGCTTCCAGGTAGGTCTAAGGCGGCAGAAGCGGCTGCGATGCAACCGAACGCCGGCGAGATTTCTCGCACGTCAGCCGGAAAAATAGCCGAGCCAGAACAGACCCCAGGTGAGAAAGCCGGCGTCCGTCAGGCCGTGGGCCAGCCACGCGGCGTGGATGCCGCCAGGCAACCGTGCCAGGCAACTCCAAGCCACGCCCATCACCGCCAGCGCCAGGAACACCGTCGGCAGGATCAAGCTCCCGGGACCGCCAAAGCCCGCGAAAATGAAAGTATGCATGCCGGCGAAAGCCGCCGCGCTGGTTCCGACGCCAGCCAACGAGCCCCAGCGGGCGGATAATTCACGATCGAGCCAGGCCCGAAAGTGCAACTCTTCCAAACCGGCATTGAACGTCGCCAGGTACGCGACCACGGCCGCGGGCGCCACGGATTCAGCGCGTAACGAGCGTCGAAATGCCGGCGCAATTCGTGGGGGTCGATACCCGAGCGACCGGCGGCCCAAGGAATCAACACGGCGGCCAACGCGATGGTCACGAGCGCCAGCACGACGGCCACCAACCAGGTCGTGGCCGCCGGCAAGGGCTCATCGACGGGCCAGACCGAGCGCCATCCGGTGGCCCGATCAACCCGTCGCCGCCAGGCAACCGGTACGGCAAATTGCAGCAGCTTATAGGCTGATTGAGCCAGATAATTCGATGAAAACCAGGCCAGCGCCGCGGCCTTCAGCGCGAATGGCAACAGGGCCAGGACGATGATCACCGCGGACCCGACGGCTGGTTTGTCGAAGGGGCGTTGCCTGCCAGCAGAGTCGGAGGGAGCCATTTTTTCGCCTTGATCGAAACGTTAAAACCGAGTTAGATGGCCGCCGCAGTTTGCCCACGAAGCTGGTAAGGAGACCCGCTGCCATGAGTCTGGGAACATTTATGAGTGGCGCCGCCGTCGGCGGATCGCTGGTGTTCGGAAGTTTGTCGTACCATTTCTTGCGCACTGAAGAAGGCGTGCAGGTGGTACCGAAGCTGTCGGCAACGTTCCACGAGACCTATATCGACGTGCGGAATTTCGGCGCCGGCGACTGGGCTCGGCACAAGACCATCGTAGCGGCGATCGTGCGGGCCAAGAAGGACGCGATCTTCGAAGAGGCGACGGTCGATACGTCGCACGAAGGCGTGACCAGCCTGCTCAAAGAGTACAACGAGGCCAACCCCGGCGGTTGATGCTCTCCCCCCAGCGCATCGGGGGCGTCGTCCCCAGCAATAGCTAGTGCTGGTGAATTACTCCCGGGTCTTACGATCAGCACAACCGGCAAATTCGCCGCCGGTGTCGAGGGGTTGACGCCGGGCAGAAACTCCGGCTATCGCCCCTGCGCACATTCCCCACTCTTGATATCCGCTACGCTTCGACCGATCGTGAAGTCGACGCCAGCAATGGCTCGATAGAGATAAAGGACGGCGAACGGCTGCACAAGCCACGCCAGCCACAAATCATCTCCATCGGATGCGAGCCATGGAACTCAATCGCAACCATTACTTCATGGTTGGCCTGTTTATCCTCTGCCTGGGCGTTCAGTTCCGGCTGGTCGAATCGTATTCACTGAACGATCGAGTGAGCAAATTCATCGCCTCTCGAACGGCCTCGACGGCGACCGCTCAGTTCCTTCCCTCGGTCGGCCCCACGCCGCGCAAAGTCATTGCTCCGCCCGAGTGGCTGGGCTGGGCCATGATGTCGATTGGCACGGTGCTGATCCTGCACAGTCTGGCCATGCCCAAGCCCGGCGGATAGTGCGGGCGAGCGGCAAGCGCAGCTTGCCGGAAATTCGCTCCCGGCTGCGGCTAGGGCTGCACAGTCGCCGGCTGAATGCTCTGGCCGGTACGCTCGTTGGGCAGAAATCGCGAGCCCTGCTGCACTTGAAGCCGATCGCGCATGGGGTTCACCGGTCGCACGCTGATCGTGTTCGTCGTCGCTTCAAAGACGCCCATTCCGGGCACGGCCAACCGGGCGTGAGCCAGCCCCACCGGGCCGACTTGCAAATTGAACTCCGGATGGATGGCCTGAAAGGGCAACCGAAATGCGTAGCCGCGCGGCGTGAGATCTTGGGGCGTAACTACTTGCACCCAGCGCCCAAGCGTCGGAAACGTTTCCGGCAGAGATGGGTTGCCCGCACCGCCGCCGACCAGTTCGACCTCGAGCGTTCCCGCGGCGGGCACCAGATTCCCGGTGCAATCGAGCGGGTAAACATAGACCAGCAGCCCATCGTTTTCGACGTCCTGGTCCCAGTTGGCGACCGAGGCTTCGAAATTGATCGAACAGACCGGGCCCAAGGGCTCGGGTTGCGGGACTCTCGAGGTGATCTCGCGTTCGGCCTGCGGTTCGGGGCTCGGCGGGAGCTGAGGCGACTCAGCAACGGGAGCCGGCACTGGCTCCGTCGTCACAGCTTGATCGCCGACGAGTCGCCCTCGTAATTCCTGCGTCGAAAGCGCCTCGCCTTTCATTTCGGCGCCAGCCAGTTGATCCCACGCAAACGGCCGGCGAATGACGATTTTTCCCTTGTAGAACCGCAACCACAATTGCTCATCGCTGGTTCGAGGATCGACCAGGCCCGTGAAGTTGCGGCCACCGATGAGTTCGATCGTGACCGTTTCCGCAGCTTCGAGCGGGGCTCCGGCCAGCACGGCCAGCAAAAACGCAAGCAGACCGATGACCTTGCGAGCGCGTGGGCTGGTGAAGAGAAGAAGCAGCAGGCAACAGAGCATGAACTCGACCCATGATTGAAATCCGCCACGGTCACCGCCGCGAACGAGGCCTGACCAAAGCAAGCGACGTGCCGTCGATGGTGCGGCGGCAACGCCGGATGTGCAGAACATCCACGCCTGTAAGGCCTTGAGATGTGCAAATGGGGCCGGGCTTGCCTGTCAACCGCAGGCAACTTGTCGACACGCGTCAACATTCGAGTGGCAAAACGGCATCAAATCGTGAAAACGCTCGTGGACGGAATTGGACGTCGGCTTGGCGGTGGCGTGAAGACAGGCCGGCCAAAATGCCGCACTTGCCGAATTCCGTGAGTTCGCAGTCTTATGAAACTGCCGTTTCGCCGGGCGGGTGAACCGGTCTGCCTTGACACCCCCCACGTACGGAATATCATAACGACGACCGATTTACGTTCGCGCCCTGCCCTCGGAAGCGCTGGAAACGGCGATTTCGCGATGTAAGGGTACCGAGTGAGAACGGGTAGCTGTTTTCCGCCTCGGCTTGTTGGCCCGAGATTTTGACAAGGCTGGACCGCCAATAGTCCCGCCTTGGCCTATCAAACGCTCAGAGGGAGTTGGCTGCATGGCTGTGCATCGGCGTCTGGAAGTGGCTGAGGTGGGCGATGTTACGGTCGTCCGCTTTGTCGATCGCAAGATCCTCGATGAATCGAACATCCAGGATATGGGACAAGAACTGTTCCAACTGGTCGAGGAGCAGAAGCGAAACAAGATTCTGTTGAATTTCACGTCGGTGGACTTTCTTTCCAGTGCAGCATTGGGAAAGCTGATTACACTAGACAAGAAGGTCAAGTCACACGGTGGAATGCTCAAGCTGAGCAACATTCAGCCCGACATCTACGAGGTTTTCGCCATCACCAAACTCAACAAGCTGTTTGATATTCGTGACGACGAGGCGGCCGCTTTGGTCGCCTTCCAATAGCAGTTGTCGCTCTCCCGATATCGCCACGTTTTCTGCCGCAGGCAGCGTAGAAATGGAATTTGTGTAGAAATGAAATCTGCCTGAACAGCGAAGCCTTTTTTGCGGCTCTCGGGGGTAGCAGAGCCCAACATCATCGCCACATCCATGCATATAAACGGTTGGAGTTGGAAGACGGAAAGAACCGTGCCCAGCAAGTCCGGCGCAAGCCGGAAGATCATCCACGAAGTGCTCAACAAGCTGCGCACGCACGGTTGGTCGCGCGAAGAAATCTTCGGCGTCCACTTGGCGTTGGAAGAAGGCTTGATGAATGCCATCAAGCATGGCAACGGCTTGGATGCCAGCAAGCGCGTATTTCTTGCGCTGCAACCTGTCGCCGGAGCGAATCTGGATCGAGATTCGTGACGAAGGAACGGGTTTCAATCCCGAGGTGCTGCCGGACTGTACCGCCTCGGACAATCTGCAAACCGCCAGCGGTCGTGGCGTGATGCTGATGCGGGCTTACATGTCGCGCGTCGAATTCAACGAGTGCGGCAACTGCGTCACCATGGAAAAATTACGCAGCAGCCGCGCCGCCAGTTAATTGCTCCGACGAGCTGATCATTCCGACAAGTCGAGCACGCTGAGCGGCTCAGGCCAGCTCCCGGCGGCTCAGGCCAGCTCCCGACGCACTCGCTCCAGCAGCTTCTTGGTAGCGCGAATGCCTTCCGGCTCGCTGAGTTGCTTGCCTTCGTATTCGATGCCGACGAAGCCGTGATAGCCGGCGTCCAGAACGATTTTCATCATACGCCGGTAATCGATCTGCGTGTCGTTGCCCTGGTCGTCAAAGTCGTAGCTCTTGGCGCTAACGGCTTTGGCCGCAGGCATCAGTTCGGCGACTCCCTGGTAACGGTCGTAGGTCTCGGTTTTAGAGAGCCGGAAATTGCCGAAGTCGGGAAGCGTGCCGCAATTGGACAATCCCACATCCTTGATCACCGCGGCCAGCCACGCCCCGTTGGACGACAGGCCACCGTGATTCTCGACCAACACGTTCATCTGATGGCCGGCGGCGTATTCCGATAGCCGGCGCAGCCCGTCGGCAGCCAGCTTGCGCTGCTCTTCGGGCGTGCCGCGGCTCTGGGCGTTGACGCGAATCGAATGGCAGCCGAGCGTTTTGGCGGCTTCGATCCAGCGGTAATGATTCTCGACCGCCTTGGTCCGCTTGGCTTCGTCGGCATCGCCTAGGGCGCCTTCGCCGTCGATCATGATCAACAGGCTGCGGACGCCGGAATCTGTGGCCCGGCGCTGCATTTCGGCCAGGTACTTCTGGTCCTGGGCCTTGTCCTTGAAGAACTGATTGACGTACTCGACGCCCTCGATGTCGAACTGCTTCCGTGCCATTGCGGCGAAGTCGAGATGGTCCATCTGCTTGGCGAATAGCGCCCGGTGCAGCGACCACTCGGCAAGCGAGATCTTGAACAGCGGTTCCGGCTCGGCGGCCAGACTGCAACCGGCCAGCAGATCCGTACGCGCACGCGGCCGCCATGCCGGCGCTGGCGGCCAGAAATTCTCGACGTTTCATGGGCACACGTTTCTCCGCAAGTGCGGCCGGCTCTTTACAGTGACCAGCCTTGGCGATACGCAGGGTTCAGCAGCAGATTAGCTTCGGAATCGTTGGTGATCGTGCCGGTGGCTGGATCGTATTCCATCTTCTTGCCGGAGCGGATGGCCACGTTGCCCAGCAGCATCGCCTCGGTGAGCGTGCCGGCATAGTCGAAGTTCGAGAACGCCGCCGGGCCACCCTTGATGCCGCGACCCATTCCTCCTTCATTCCCATGTCGCCCTCGCCGTTGCGCGGCAGCGTCACCGGCACGGCCTTGGCCGCGGCCTGCAACTCCTCGGCATTCTTGTCCGAGGAACTTGAACTTGGCGCCATAGTCGTTGGGCGAGAAGAGAATGCCTTTTTCGCCGACCAGCAACGAACCGCTGTCGCTGGGCTTCTCGCCGTACAGCAGCCGAGTCGGGCGGAAGCTTCTTCTTGCCCTTCTCCTGGCCTTCGTACCAAACGAACTTGACCGGGCCGCGGCCGTCGCGGGCCGGGTACTTGAAGTCGATCACGGCCCAAGTGGGGAATGTTTCCGGATTCATCTCGGCGGATTTGGCTTCGATCTGCACGGGAGCCGTCAATTGCAGGGCCATGAAGGCCATGTTGGCCGTGTGGCAGCCCATGTCGCCCAAGGCACCGGTGCCAAAGTCCCACCAACCACGCCAGGCGAACGCCGGGTAGATCGGGTCGTAAGGCCGCTCGGGCGCCGGGCCCAGGAACAAGTCCCACTGGATGTTCGCCGGAATCTCCGGGGCGGGCAGTTCCGTAAGCAGCTTGCCGTGCAGCGCGGCCAGCGCGGCGGCGCGGCCCGCTTCGGTCTTCAGGATTGCCTCAGGGCCTTGCGGCCAGATCGGCCGATTGGTCCAGACGTGGACTTCGGTCACTTTGCCGAGCACGCCGGCGCGAATGATTTCGGCTGCCCGCCGCACGCCGTCTTCGGCGGTGCCTTGGTTGCCCATCTGCGTGACGACCTTCATCTTCGCGGCGGTCTCGCGCATCACGCGGGCTTCGTGGACGGTATGCGTGAGCGGCTTCTGGCAGTAGACGTGCTTGCCCAGCTTCATGGCCATCACTGCGGCCGGGGCATGCGAATGGTCGGCCGTGCTGACGGTCACGGCGTCGATCGAAGAGCCCATCTCGTCCAGCATCTGGCGGAAGTCGAAAAACTTTTTCGCCTTGGGATACTTCTTGCCCTTGGCGTTCAGGTTCTTCTCGTTGATATCGCAAATGGCGACGACGTCGCCGACTTCGCCGGCATGGTCGCTATCGCTTCGAACCCTTGCCGCCCACGCCGATGCAGGCGATCGCAACGCGTTCGTTGGCCGATTTGCTTTCCTCGGCCTGCACGCCCGGCAGCGACCCAAAAGCCAACGCCGGCCAGACCGGTTTGTTTGATGAACTGACGACGATTCGATTGCTGAGCCATGAAAGGTTCTCCGCGGTAAACGGTAAGGCGTGATGGCCCCAAGGGGCAGGTAGTGCAAGCGGGGAGCTAAGGCAGGATGGACCGAGGTACCAGTCGCCCCGGGGCGGGGCGCGGCAAGACCGGTCTCCGATCGACCCCTAGTGTAACGAGCGGATTGGCGGGCTGCGAGTAAGTTTTTACCGACGCCGAGAGCAGGATACAATAACCACCCGCTTGGCTCCGATCCTGCTTTTTCCATGGTGTGCTGATGTCCGAAGCAGATTATTCCGCCATCGATCGAATCCTGCGCCTCGTGGATCGGCCGTTGTGGATCGTAACCGCGGCCGCCGGACCGCGACGAGGAGGGCTGGCGGCCACCTGGGTCGCCCAGGTCTCGCTCGACCCCCGAAAGCCGACCGTGATGGTCGCCCTGGCGCCGCACCACCACACGACGGAACTAGTCCTGGCCAGCCGGGCCTTCGCGCTGCACTTGATCTCCATCGAGCAGATCGACCACGTCTGGCGTTTCGGCCTCGGTTCCGGACGAACGCACGACAAACTGGCTGGCGTCGAGAACACAACCGCCGAGACAGGGAGCCCCATCCTGGCCGACTGCCTGGCCTGGCTCGATTGCCGTACGTTCACCCATTATGACGCGGGGGACCGGCTGTTGTTCTGGGCCGATGTCGCGCAGGCGGCGCAGTGCCATCCCGGAGTACCTCTCACGGAGCAAACCATGCTCGCTGCCGCGTCGGCCGAGCAGAAAAAGCGCTGAAGGCTAACCTACTGGCAGACATCGACTTGCTGTCCGCACCGCGCGATGCCTGGCGAGCGCGCCAAGGCCCGATTTCGACGGTTCACCAGCGCGAATCGCGCAGTTGCGCGGTGGAATCTAAGTGCCTGTGGCAGCTAACTTTATTGACGGCTGGCGGAGGGCCAAATATGATAGGTTGAGTTCACCGGTGGCGCAAATCTTAACGGACGTTCGTCCAAAACCGTGGTGAAGCGGGTGTGCGTGGTTCACTGCCTGGTCCGGCGACCAAGGCAGGAGGGCGAGGATGCTATTGGACTTCTGGCACGTTGGGATTGAGACGCTTAGGTAACGATGGGATCAACTCACCCACTACCGAACCCTGGTTCGTCGCCGCCCACAGCGGGACCGCCGGCACCCAATCTGCCGCCACGCCCGAACGTCAATTTCGATGAGCCGACCGTCATCACCCGCAATCCGCCTGGCAGTGGCTCGGGAGCCCCGCGCGCCAACGGTCCGCTCGAATTGGGCAGGATGCTGGCCGGGGAACGTCTGAACCACTTTGAACTGATGGAGTACGTCGGCGGCGGCGGCATGGGAGCCGTCTTTCGGGCTCGCGATACGATGCTCGGCCGCGAAGTGGCCTTGAAGGTGCTTTCTCGCGATCAGGGAGCCGACGACGAGACGCGGCGACGATTTCAGAACGAGGCCCAATCGGCCGCTCGGCTCGACCACGAGAACATCGCCCGGGTTTATTACGTCGGCGAAGACCGCGGACTGAACTACATCGTCTTCGAATTCATCGAAGGGATCAATCTTCGCGACCATGTCGAACAAAAGGGCCCGCTGCCGCTGGCCGAGGCCTTGAGCTACGCGATGCAGATCGCCAAGGCCCTGGACCACGCCAGCAGCCGCGATGTGGTCCACCGCGACATCAAGCCTTCGAACGTGCTGATCACGTCCGATGGCAAGGCCAAGCTGGTCGACATGGGACTGGCGCGATTGCACCAGATGAATGCGCCCGGCGCCGACCTCACGGCCAGCGGCGTTACGCTGGGCACGTTCGACTATATTTCGCCCGAACAGGCTCGCGATCCGCGCAGCGCCGACGTGCGCAGCGATATTTATTCGCTTGGTTGCACGGTGTATTTCATGCTCACGGGCCGGCCCCCTTTCCCCGAGGGAACCGTGTTGCAGAAGCTGTTGCAACACAACAGCGACGAGCCGCCGGATCCGCGCGAGTTCAATGCCGAATTGCCGGTCCAGGTATCGGACGTGGTGCGGCGGATGCTCGCCAAGAACCCGCGGCGGCGCTATCAGACTCCTGGCGAATTGATGGGCGACTTGCTGGCGCTGGCCGAGCAGACCGGCCTGTCCGCCGCCGCCTGGGGATGGCCGGGAACCGCTGCAACGCAGCCGGTCGCCGAGGTTTCGCTCGTCGAGCGGCATTTGCCCTGGGTCGTGCCGGTGACGCTCCTGCTGGCCGCAGTGATTGCCATCGACGTGCTGTCGCGCCCCTCGGCATCGGACCAACCTTCGCCGATTTCACCCACTTTGGTGCCAGGAACAAACACCCCCGACTCAACGAGCACCTCGACGCCCTCGGCCGTTTCAACGCCGACCCGTGCCGGGTCTGCGCCTGTCGATGAAACGGCCACGGGCAAATCCGCAACCACTACTGGCGAGCCAACCGCTGGTGCGACGACGGTTACGGCCGCGGGCGGCGCAAATCTGCGGTCAATACGCAACCGGGAGTTGAAACGTCGGCGACCGTTGCCGGCTCGCCGGCAAGCCTGGCCACAGAAGCCGGTCCGGCCAGCGCGGCCGATCGAGGCGGCGCCGAGGAAGCGAGAATGGCAGCCGCGTCGAGCGGCAAAACGCCGGTCGCACCAAATGACGAGGAGCCTTTGCGCCCTGGTCTGCTGGTCGTCAGCCGGTCGCCCCAAGGTCCGCAGCGATTCGCCAGCCTGCGGGCTGCGTGCAGTGCCGCCAAAAGCGGCGACGTGATCGAGCTTCGCTACGACGGCCGGCAGCCGGAGCGGCCGATCTTATTGAACAATCTCCGCTTCACAATTCGCGCGGGTGAAGGCTATCAGCCAACGATCGTCTTCCATCCAGACAACATCGATCCGTTGCACTATGCGCGGAGCATGATCACTGTTGCCGGCGGACGCCTGACGCTATTGGGAGTGGCGATTGAACTCGATTTACCGCCGCCGGAGGACGTGCCGGCCGACAGTTGGTCGATGTTTGCCCTGCAGCGTCCCGAGTCGGTCGAGTTGCAATCGTGCTGCGCTGACGATTCGCAATCGAACCGACCAGGCAAACTTCTTTCATGTCGAGGTGGCCGCCGGGGCCGACTCGATGATGGCCTCGGACGACATGATGCCCGACGAGCCGGTTTCGATTCACCTGGAGAATTGCATCGCCCGCGGCGAAGGCGTAATGCTGCGCACCAGTGACCTGGAGCCGGTCACGTTCTCCTGGGACAATGGCCTGGCGGCGACGACCGAGCGATTCATGGTTGTCGGCAGCGGGCCCGTTGCTCCGCGCCATGGGCACCACGTACGCCTGGCACTGCGGCACCTGACGGCAGTCGTCGGCGCCGGCTTTTGCCAATTGACCAACAGCTTTGACGCTCCGTACCTGCGTGACACCACGATCGAATGCACCGACAGTATCTTGCTTTCGACTGCTTCGGCGCCGCTGGTGGAACAGGAAGGCGTCGACGGCGCGGGCACGTTCCAGCGGCAATTCGCCTGGCACGGCGATCGGAATTTCTACCAAGGGTTCGACGCGGATGCGTTCTGGCGCATCATCGATCAGAACGATCCGGAGGAAAGCGAACGGCTTTCGTTCCTGGATTGGATTTCGCATTGGGGCCAGCAACAGGAGTGCCTGCCCACCTGGGGCGAGATCGCCTGGAAACATCTCCCGCCGGCCGATCGCCCGATGCATGCCAGAACCCCCGACGATTATGCCCTGGCCGATGAGACCAAGGGCAATCTGGCCCGCGAAGGCGCCAGCGATGGCCGCGACGTCGGCGCCTACGCCGCTCTGCTGCCTCCGCTGGCCGAGGACAAACCGGTCCGCGCCTTCGGCCGCCCAATTGCGCTGACGTGTTCGGGGGGCCGTGGCTGGCGTTCTTTACACGAGCCCGACGCGCAAGCGAGATTGTCACTCGTTCGGCACCCTCGCTTGCGCGTCGGACTCGTGCAAGGGCCGAATCCGTGGAGTCTTCGCGTCCTCTACCAGGGTGAACGAAGATATAGATATCTCACGATTTGTCAAGGATTTGTGAGGTCGTGCGCAACACTCCCAGGAAATGCCGGCCGGCTTAGGGCAACGAAAGCTTGACACGTGCCAGCCAGCGGGCTTTACTTGTACCTGGCGGTTGGTTCCAAAATCGGTTATTCCGTCCCACCTAGAGCGTTCGCACGTCGCGAACAACCCGAGCCCCCATGGAACACCGCGATCTGCTTTGAACCCGCATTAGGGAGAACTCTGCATGAAAAAAACCTGTTTGCAGGCTGGCTTCACGTTGCTGGCCGGAGTTTTGGCGATCGTTTCGCTCGTCCAGCTCAGTGACCAAGCCCAGGCCCGTCCGCAATACTTCAAGGCCTTCGCCGCGAAGTACCCCGACTTCAAGGTCGACGCCACGGCCAAGTGTGCTTATTGCCACAAGGGCGCGGACAAGAAGATGCGTAACGACTACGGCGCCGCCGTCGGCAAGTCGCTGGGCGCCAAGAACGTGAAGGATCCGGACGCGATCGGTGCCGCGTTGGATAAAGCCGCGGCCGAGTCCGCCGGCGACGGCAAGACCTTCGGCGATCTGATCAAGGACGGCACGTTGCCGCTCACGAAGTAGACACAAAGCTAGAGATCGTCCGGTCGTTCGCCGACCGGCGTGAAATAGCTCGCCAAAATCATCGGGCCGGCCACGCGTGGCCGGCCCGGTTTTTTTTTCGCGGTGCCTGCTTTGCGCACAATCTGAATGGGTGCCATGCGCCACGCTTGCGTGGCTATGTTCGGCGGTTTGAGAGCATAACCACGCAAGCGTGGCACATGGCACCCAACATCGTTACCTCGTATCGCGCCGCCCCGCGCGCGCCGCTTCACTCCAAGGCGATCTCGATCGTGGCCCGGTGCGAACGCGCCGGGAGCCAGGGTCCGCAATCCTGCGTCCTGGCCGCGGCTGGTCAGCGCGTAGGTATCGGGAATGCAACTGTAGGGCTCGATGCAAATGGCCTGGCGATGCGGCGGATTGTAGACGACGCAGGCCGCAAATGACCGGTCGAACGTTTGCGTCAATGTGCGGCCCGAGGAAGGGTCGGCAATCGAAGTTCGAATCATGTCGCCGCTGGCCTGCAAGCCACCGAACACGTGGTCCAACGAGGTGCGGCTGAAAGGCAGGCCACCCGCAATGTCCAAATCGCCGTCGGCCGGTCGGCGTTCGCCCGTCGGCAGCATCTGGTCCATGACCCAGTACTCGCGGGCCGGCACTTCGACGCGGCAGTCGTCGGCCACGCCTCCCGCGCCGAACGGCAGGCGGAAGTAGGGATGCGTACCCAAACCGAACGGTAAAGGTTTGTCGTCCGGATTCGAGACCGTGATTTCCGACCGCAACGTATTGCCGCGCAGTTCGTAGGACATCGTCAGGCGGAAATCGGCCGGCCATTTCTTCAGCAACTCGGGAGCCTGGCTGCCGGCATGAAACTCACCGACCACGCGCTGCGGCTGCACTTCAATCACTTTCCAGGGCCGATTGAACACATAGCCGTGAATGGCGTTGCCATGCTGGTCTTCCTGGTCGCCGATGTCGTAGCTATGCCCGTGATAATGGAGCTGTCGACCGTGCAATCGGCCGGGAAAGGGAAACAGCACCGGAATACCGCTGCCACTGGGTCGCTGAGTGCCAGCCTCGAAACTGGGCGTCGCCCACAGCAACTCGATCGGGTCGTCAGCCACACGGGCCGCGAAACTATAGCAATTGAAACCGAAGCCAACCAACACCTTGGCACTAGAACCGGTTTGGGCATCCCGCAGGGTGACAATTTCCGGGGCCATTACAGTTTCTCCATTTCTTCGGCTACCTGCAAAGCGAGCCGCTTCAGGAAGGAATAACACGGAGGCACAGAGACATGGAGGGGATAAAACGAGCAGCGGATTCGAAAGCGCACACAAGATTTCAAACGCGGGCGTCCTTCGACTTTGTTTCTTCCGATTTTCATTTTTTTCTCCTATTTTTTTCTTCTCCGTGTCTCTACGTCTCCGTGTTTCATTCGACCGTCTTTATTTGCGTCCTCGCCAAGATACGCGGCATCCGACCGGTCGGATAGGGGCGGCCAATGGGGGATTTCACTCATCGCCGCTTACCAATGAGCTTTTTCATTTGTGCCCAGGACCGCGTGTTGGCCACGTCGGCCTTGGTAAGCCCGGCCCGGCGGGCTTGCAGAATGCCATATCGCATTTTTTCCAGATCGACCACGCTGTGGGCATCGGTCGAAATGACGATCGGAATGCCATGGCTCTTGGCGGCCATGCAGCCCACGTCGTCCAGGTCCAGCCGGGCCGGATTGGCGTTCAATTCCATCAGCTTGCCGTTGGCTGCCGCCACGCGAAACACTGTTTCCATGTCGACATCGTACGCGGCCCGGCGATTGATGATCCGGCCCGTGGGATGGGCAATCGCCGAGACATGGGGGTTCTCCAGCGCCTCGACGATTCGCTCGGTGATCTGCTCGCGCGGCTGTTTCTGGCCGTAATGGACGCTGGCGACCACCCAATCGGCTTCGGCCAGCACGTCGTCGGGCAAGGTCGAGGCCGCCACGTTCGAGAATGTCGACTTCGACCCCCTTGAGCACCGTGATGCCCATGGAGCTTGTCGTTCAGCTTGTCGATCTGCTTCCATTGGGCCCGCAGCCGCTTGGCGTCCAAGCCGTTGGCCATGGTCACGCGTTTGGAATGGTCGGTGATGGCGATGTACTTCAGCCCGCGGGCCTGAGCGGCTTCGACCATTTCCTCCAACGTTGCCTTGCCGTCCGTGGCCACGGTATGCATGTGCAGATCGCCGACCATGTCGTCGACTTCGACGAGCCGCGGCAGCGGACCGGCGGCGGCCCACTCGAATTCGAAACGTGCTTCGCGGATCTCCGGCGGAAAGCAGGGCAGGTCCAAGTGCGGCATACACGTCTTCTTCCGTGCGGCCGGCCACGTATTTGTCACCGCGGAACACGCCATATTCGTTGATCTTCAGTCCACGCCCCTTGGCCATGCCGCGCAGGACGACATTATGCTGCTTCGAGCCGGTGAAATATTGCATGCGCCGCGCCAAAGCTCTCTTCCGGCACGACGCGCAAATCGACCTGCAGACCCGGAGCTCAAGCGCACCGACGTCTTCGTCTCGCCGCGGGCAATCACTTCGGCCACGCCAGGGTACGCCGCCAGGCGGTCCATCGGTGGCTGCGGGTCGTTGGCGGCCACGACCAGGTCAATATCGCCAATCGTTTCACGCCCACGCCGATAGCTGCCAGCCGCCTCGATTGCGGTCATGCCAGGACAATCTCGCAAATGCTCTTTGAGCGATCGCACGTGATCGTCGGCTTCGGCCCAATAGATGCGTTCGTTCGCTGCGGCCGCAAGCGGCAGGCCGGCCAGAATGGCCTCTTCGGTTTTGGCGCCAAAACCCTTCAAGGCCTGGATGCGATGGCCTTCGGCCGCCGCGCGCAATTCATCGAGCGACGAGATGTTCAATTCCTTCCAAAGCGTGGCGGCTTTCTTCGGTCCCAAGCCCGGCACCCGCAACAATTCCAACACCGACGCCGGCACCTGGCTGCGGAGTTCCTGGCGCTGGGGCACGTCGCCTGTCTCCAACAGCGTGACGATCTTTTCGGCCAGATCCTTGCCGATCCCCTGGATATTGGTCAACGATCGCTCGGGATCGCTGTGCAATCGTCGAGAGCGGCTCGGTCAGATCGCGAATCGTGCGCGCCGCGTTGCGATACGCCCGCACGCGAAACGGATTGGCATCGGTGAATTCGAGCAGGTCGCCGATTTCGTCGAATACGTCGGCGATTTCCGTGTTATTCATTACGCATACCTCAGATGCTTACTGCCCGCTGCCTGCTGACCGCTCGCCTCTTACATGTGCAGTTCGACCACGTCGCGGTCATGCAAAACGTGGTCCCCCTTGACGACGCTGGCGTCGTGGACGCCGGTGCCCCAGATGCGGGCAAACTTCAACTGCTCGATGAAGTCCTTGTGGACCAACCCGGCCATGTCCAGTAGCGTGCTGCCGCGGCGCACCGTGAAAGGCCGCTCGTAGTCGGGATCTTTGGCCTTGGGCAGCTTCGTATATACACGGATCACGTCCAACGCCTGGAAGATGGCGTCCTTGAGCGGCTCGAGCCCGGTGCCATGCTCGGCGGAAATCACGTGCTCGGTAAAATCCACGGGGCACAGCTCGTGAAACATCTCCAAGCGCTGGGCGGCATCGGGCTCGTCAATCTTGTTTGGCACGACGAGCGTCTGCGTGAACGACAGGCCCACGTCCTCGTCGTCCAAGTGCGACGAACGGGCCAGCCGCGTCTTGGTGCCCGCGAGCTTATCGAGCACGGCCTGGCATTGCTCGATTCCTTCATCGCTCCCCAGATCCACCAGCAACAGCACCACGTCGGCCCCGCGGATCATGCCCTGCAAGTAGGGCTCCAGGAAATCCTCGGTGATCGGCGGCGTGTCGATGAGTTGCACCATCACGTCGTGCCAAGGCATCATGCCGGGCAGCGGCGTGCGAGTAGTGAACGGATAGGGCGCCACTTCAGGCGTAGCCCGCGTCAGCGCGGCCAGCAGTCGGCTCTTGCCGGCGTTGGGCCCGCCGAGCAGGATGGCCGTGCCCGCTCCCTGGCGCGGCAGGCGGACGCTGTGCCCCTTGGCGCCGCTCTTGCGTTCGGTTTCGAGATCTTTCTTCGTCCGGCTGATCTTCTGTTTGAGTTCCGACTGCAGCTTCTCCGAGGCCTTGTGCTTCGGCATCTCGCGCAGCATGACCTCGAGCCATTTGAGCTCGTCTTCTGTGGTCGTTGCGCGGCGGTATTGCTCTTCGGCCTTGTGGTATTGAGGAGTGAGGTTGGTTGCCATAACGCGCTGCGGTTGAACTCAGTTACCGAAGTCGAGGTGCAAGCCTTGATCGAGAACCGGCATCTGAAGTTTAGTGAAGCAGCGACTAAGCGGCTAGCTGCTGCCGAAAAACCGTATCTTTCGAAGCTACAGCGGAAGTCGCAATTGTCGGGGTCGCCGTGGTAAACATTTCAAGATATAATTGACGCAGACGCGACGCCATCGTTCAATCAGCATCATGGCGATTGAATTTGAGTGGGATCCGCGTAAGGCTAACCGTAATCTTCGGAAGCACGGCGTCTCATTTGAGGAAGCTGTCTCGGCGTTTGGCGATCCGTTTGGACTGACCATTGCTGATCTGCTGCACTCCGACGAGGAGGACCGGTTCGTCATGTTGGGCCGATCGCGGCACAACCGGCTAATCGTGGTTATATTCACCGACAGGGCCGACAGAATACGCATCGTAAGCGCGCGAAAGGCGACTACAAAGGAACGGAGAGACTATGAAGAAGGTCCCTAAACAGCGCGCCGGCAACGATCCATTGCCTGAGTACAATTTTCGCGGCGGCCAACGAGGAAAGTATGCCGATCGGTTCGCGGCGGGAACGAACGTTGTGGTACTATCGCCCGACGTGGCCAAGGTCTTTCCCGACTCGGACGCCGTCAACGACGCGTTGCGTACGCTCATCAAGCTCGCAGGCGGACGCGGACGCAGCGGAGTAAAGAAAGACGCGTGATGCGCAGACTCGCCATACGTACGCTCAATTCAATTCGCTGGCTTCTTCCCAGTGCTCATAAAGCGTGCGCAGCAGAGTTTGCTGCTCGGCGATTTCGGACTGCAACTGCTTGACTCGCCGACCGTCGCGCAAGACTTCGGGCGTGTTCATCGCGGCCTGCAACTCTTCGAGCCGGCTTTCTCGCTGAAAGATTTCAGCTTCGATGTCGGGCACTTTGCGATAGGGGAACTTGCGTTTCGGCCGTGCTGGCTTCTCACGCCCTGCCTTCTTGGCCGCCGCCGCCTTTTCCTCCTTGCGCTCGGATTTCTCAGCCGCTGTTTCGGCCGTGGCAGTTCTCTGGGAATATAAATACGTCTCGTAATTGCCTTCGATTACGCGAAACCGGTCTCCCTCGACCACTAACAAGTGATCGGCCACGCGGTTGAGAAAGTAGCGGTCGTGGCTCACGAACAGCAGCGTGCCTGCGAATTCGATGAGCGAACGCTCCAGCGCGTCGCAGGCCCACACGTCGAGATGATTCGTCGGTTCGTCCAAGACCAGGAAATTGGCGTCGCTGGCAGCCAATTGTGCCAGCGCCGCCCGGCTGCGTTCGCCGCCGCTGAGGCTTCCCACCGGCTGGAACACGGCCTCGCCCGTAAGTCCGAAACGGGCCAACAGGCTCCTCCGCTGCGGCTCGTGAAACTCCTTGGCTGCCGGCCGAATTGCATCGACGACCGGCAGTTCCGCGTCCAAACCGCTGAGCAACTGATCGTAATACCCGCTGCGCACGCCGGCTCCGTGTGAAATGCTCCCCGCGTCAGCCCGCTCCTGGCCCACGATGCAGCGCAGCAAAGTCGTCTTACCGGTGCCATTGGCGCCGAGGATTCCCCACCGCTGACCGCGTAGCACGTCGAACGACAGGTTGGAGAACAAGGACCGGTCGTAGCCCTTGGCCAACGATTCGACGCGGAGCACGATATCGCCAGTGCGATCGGCCGGCGGAAAGCCCATGGCCGGGCCGACGATCTCGCGCGGCGCTTTGACGCGTTCGACGCGCTCCAGCTTTTTGCGGCGATCCTCGGCCTGCGTATGCTTCTGCCCATAATGATTGCGGCGGATGAAATCTTCCGTCTTGGAGATCATCGCCTGCTGCTTTTCGTACGTCCGTCCTTGCACCTTGATCCGCTCGGCCTTCTGGTTCCAGTAAGCCGAGAAGTTGCCGGGATACTCGTCGATCTCGGCGCGATACAGCTCCAAGATGCCGTTGGCCACCTTGTCGAGAAAGTAACGATCGTGGCTGACGATGACCATGGCCTGGTCGCTCTCGGCCAGAAAGCCTTCGAGCCAGCCGGTGGCTTCGATATCGAGATGGTTCGACGGTTCATCGAGCAGCAGCAGGTCGGGCTCGCGCAGCAGCAGCTTGGCCAGTAACAGTCGGTTCTGCTGACCGCCGCTGAGAACCTCGACCATTCGCGAGAAGGCTTCGCGTGGAAAGCCAAGTCCGTCGAGGACGCGTTCGATCTTGTGCTTCAGGTTGTACGCGTCACGATGCGCCAGTTCGTGCTGCAAGCGATCGAAACGCCGGCCCAACCGCTCGCGATCGGTCGGATCGGTCGCTCCCGCCAAGGCCTGGGCCACGCGTTCGGCCTCGAGCCCCAGCGAGACCAGGTCGTCCAACGCACTCTCGGCCTCTTCCCACAGTGTACGACCAGGCGTGAATTCCGGCTGCTGCTCGAGGTATTCAAGCCGGGCCGAGGCGTGCAATTCGACTTTGCCAGAATCGGCCTCCAACTGCCCGGCGAGAATCTTCAATAGCGTCGTTTTGCCGGCCCCGTTGGGGCCGACCAGTCCCAGCTTGTCGCCTGGCCGAACCTCGAACGAAACCTGCTCCAGCACCGGTTCGGGACCGAAGCGTTTCGTCAGATCCTGGACGTCGAGCAAAATCATGGAACCGAGAATCCCTAGAACCAGGCGGCCTTGTTGACGACGTTCTCCAGAGGGTCGCCACGCCCAAAGCGACGGATGTTTTCCAGCAGCACCCCGAGGTGGCGGGCGGCGATGCAGGGGGCAAACCCGGCCACATGCGGCGTAAGGATCACGTTTTCCATTTGCCAAAGCGGGTGCTCGGCAGGAAGCGGTTCGGTTTCGAAGACGTCGAGTGCGGCGCCGGCAATTTCACCAGCCTGCAGGGCCGCGACCAGGTCGGCCAGGTCAACGATCGCCCCCCGCCCGATGTTGACCAGGTAGGCCGTCCGCTTCATGGCTTGCAGCTCGCGGCGGCGAAACAGTTTGGCGGTCTGGGGGGTGTGCGGTGCGGCAATTACCACATAATCGCTCTCCGCCAGCAGCCGCGGCAAGGCGTCGACGTTCCAGCAGTCGACGTCGATTCCCGGAATCGCACGCGGCTGGGGGTCGACGGCAACGATCCGCATCCCAAAAGCGCTGGCACGGCGGGCAATCTCGGCGCCAATCTGCCCTAAGCCGACGATGCCCAGCGTTGCGCCGGCCAATTGCCGATGAGCCAGATCGATGGCATTGACGACGCCCGGCCCGGCCGCGAAGTTCATCCGAGCCGCTTCGCCACCGGCGGGATCCCAACGCCCGGAGGCTTGCCGGCGGATATAGAGGTGCAAGTTGCGGGCGAAGCAAAGCAGATAGCCCAGCACCTGGTCGGCGATCACGTCGGAGAAGATTCCCCGCATGTTGGTCAGCAGGCAAGGATGGTCGACCAATTCTGGAAAAATGTAGTGTTCCAGGCTCGCCGTAGGGGCCTGCACCCAGCGGAGCCGCCGACCGGCGGCCAGCAGCGGTGGCGTCAGTTTGCCGAAAAAGGCATCGGCATCGATGATTTCGCGTTGGGCCAGAGCTGCATCGGCCACATTGGCAACTTGCATCGGGCTCGCCGCCACGACGATCTTTTCCAGCCGCTCGGGCTCAACAGCCGGGTGAATGACGAGCTTCATCGGGCGCCGAATGAAACGTTGGACCGAAATTGACAGGCTCTTTGCGTAGCCAGATCGTCGTGGGTTTGCCGACATCATACCACGCCTTCGCCGGGCGAGCACGCTGGCGAGCCAGCTAGTTCCGGGCGGCCGTTCCGTTTCTCGTTCGGCCGGCGTAGAATCGAGCATGCGTTTGGGCAGCGACTTCTGCTGCGGCGGCAAGGATGCGATCTTTTAAGTTCATTTCTTCCTGAACGACAATTCAGCCGGCTGCAGGCCAAGGGCTAAGCGATTGTCCGATATTGTGCTGGTCAACCCGCGATTCAATGTCTCCTACTGGGGCCTGGAGCACGCCCTGCCATTGATGGGCAAGCGGTGCCAATCTGCCGACGGCCTGCCTGCCATTGCTCGCTGCGCTCACGCCCGCGCGAGCACTGCGTGACGCTGGTGGACGAAAACGTCGAAGAGATCGATTTCGATCGACTGGCGCGGGCCGACATCGTCGGGCTGACCGGCATGAGCGTGCAACGCAAGCGGATGCGCGAAATCCTCGAAGAGCTCAACCGCCGCGGCGTGTTCACCGTCGTCGGCGGTCCGTGGGTGACCGTCAACGAAGACTACTTCGACGGGTCTGGCGGACGTGATCTTCATCGGCGAAGCCGAAGATACCTGGCCCCGGTTCCTGCTCGAATGGCAGCAAGGAAAATATCAGCGGCGCTATGAGCAGTCGGAACGGACCGACATGACGCGGGTGCCCGTGCCGCGATTCGATCTGCTGAAGACACGCGAATATCTGTTCGGCAGCTTGCAGATTTCGCGCGGCTGCCCGTTTCAATGCGAGTTCTGCGACATCATCGTCACCTTCGGCCGCCGGCCGCGGCTCAAGACGTCGGACCAGGTGATCCGCGAACTGGAGGCGCTGCGCGAGCAAGGGGTGGAGATCGCCTTCATCGTCGACGACAACCTGATCGGCAACAAGCGGGAGATCAAGCACGTGCTGCGCGACGTGGCCGCCTGGCAACGGCGACGAGGCTATCCGCTGACCTTCTTTACCGAGGCTTCGCTCGACCTGGCAGAAGACGCGGAGCTGATGCAATTGATGGTCGACGCCAATATCCAATGCGTTTTCGTCGGTATCGAAAGCACCAACGAAGAGTCGTTACGCGAGACCAAGAAGTTCCAGAACGTTCGCGCTGGCGGCACGCTCGTCGAGCGCGTCCACGCGATCCAAAACGCCGGGCTGGAAGTCTGGTCCGGGATGATCCTGGGCTTCGATCACGACGACGCCAGCGTGTTCGACGGCCCAAGTCGAGTTTTTGCGCGAGGCGCGAATCCAGCACGCCATGGTCGGCATGTTATCGGCCATCCCGAAAACTCCGCTCTATGACCGGCTCGCGGCCGAGGGCCGGCTCGACGAAAGCGATGACCCCGAGTTCGGCACGAACGTGATTCCAGCCCGCATGACCAGGGCCGAGCTACGCGACGGCTACATCCGCGTGATGCGTGAACTGTACGAGCCGACGGCATTTTTCGACAAGGTCGAACAACTCTATCTCCATGACCGGTTCCGTTTCGGCCAGACGTGTACGACCTATTGGCACCGGCATCCCTGGACCTGGCTCAAGGCTCAGACTTTGTTCCTGGCGCGTTCTGCGGGCTTGTATTGGCTATTGATGCGCGGCGTTCAAGGACCCGCAATTGCGACGCGAATATCGCCGCCGGCTGGGCCGGCTATTGCGCGCAGCGGCCCGATCCGGCCGTGCTGTTCATTTACCTGGTCAAATGCGCCATGCATTACCACCATTGGACGATGGCCCGGCAGATGACGGCCGACGAGAAGCAGGTCGTCAATTCGTACTAGATACACTGCAATCCCAAGGCCTGCCAAAACCCGATAGAAATTACCGTCGGCAGACTTGCCGGCGGCCTGCCGCGGCGCAAACTAGGGAGGGTCGAAAGACCGCCCCATGCGTCCTCCCCACCAACCATCCTCCATCCCCAATCGATCCATCCAATGAACGCTCGCAATTGCCTGTTCGCTTTGTTTACGTTCGCACTCCTGTTGCCCTCGTGGGCCGCACAACAAGCCGTCGCCCAGAGCAAAGACGCGGCCGTCAAGCCACTCAAGGTTTTGCTGATCACCGGCGGCTGTTGTCACGATTACGCCAAGCAACGGCTGCTCCTGAAATCCGGGATTGAGGCCCGAGCCCAGGCCGAAGTCACGATGGTTCATACCGACGACAAAACTACCAAGGCTCGCTTCGAGATCTATGAAAACGCCGATTGGGCCAAAGGCTACGACGTGGTGATTCACGACGAATGCACCTCGGACGTGAAAGAGATGCCCTATGTGCAGAACATCCTCAACGCCCATAAGCAAGGTGTGCCGGCCGTGAACCTGCACTGCGCCATGCATTGCTACCGGACGGGCACGCCCGATTGGTTCCAATTCTGCGGTATTCAGTCGGCTCGCCACGGACCGAAGAAGCCGATCGCGGTGGAGTTCATCGACCGAGAGCATCCGATCACCAAGCCGCTGGAAAATTGGACCACCGTTGACGAAGAGCTGTACAACAACTTGGAAGTCTTCAGCTCAGCCCATCCGTTGGGCCGCGGCCGGCAAGATACCGGCAAGCAGATCGACGACTATATTGTCGCCTGGACCAATCAATACGGCTCGACGCGGGTCTTCAGCACCACGCTGGGACACACCAATGACACGGTGGCCGACCCTCGCTATCTCGATCTGGTGACGCGCGGCTTGCTGTGGGCCTGCGACAAGTTGAACGACGACTATCTGAAGGTGCCGGCGACTCAATCGGCCGCCACCGCGGAGCCGCAACCAACGCCCGCCGCGCCGCAGAAGTAGTCTCAATTACGGTCGGTAGTTGATTCCACGCCCAGAATATCGGATGCCCACCCATGAACTGCGCTCGATCTCATTCGTCGCCCTATTGCTAACCGTCAGTTTCTCGGCGAGTGCGTACGCTGCCGAGAACCGACCCAACGTGGTCTACATTCTCTGCGACGATTTGGGATATGGTGACGTGAGTTGCCTCAACCCGCAGGGCAAGATTCGCACGCCGCAGATCGACCGGCTGGCGCACGAGGGCATGATCTTCACCGACGCTCATTCCGGTTCGTCGGTCTGTACGCCCACGCGTTACGGCATCATGACGGGCCGCTACTGCTGGCGCACGAAATTGCAACAAGGCGTATTGCAAGGGTATTCGCCGCTGCTGGTTGAACCCGGTCGCATGACCGTGGCTTCGCTACTCAAGCAGCAAGGTTACGCAACCGCCGCCGTCGGCAAGTGGCACTTGGGCATCGGACAGCAAGAGACGGATTATGCCAAGCCTTTGACCTATGGACCAAACTCCGTCGGTTTCGACGAATTCTTCGGCATTGCCGCTTCGCTCGACATGCCGCCTTACGTGTTCATCAAGAATGAAACGATTACCGCCCCGCTCACGGGCAAGGTAGAAAACAGCCCCGCGCCGCGTCTCTGGCGCGGGGCCCATCGCCGAGGGTTTTCAATTCGAGGAAGTGCTGCCGGAGTTCACCCGCCAGGCAACGGAATTCATTGCCCGGCAAAAGCCCGACCGGCCTTTCTTCCTGTACTTGCCATTTGCTTCGCCGCACACCCCGGTCGTGCCCACCAGCCCCTGGCAAGGCAAGAGCGGGCTGAATGCGTATGCCGATTTCGTGATGCAGAACGACCATTGTATTGGCGAGGTGCTCGATGCACTCGAACGGGCAGGCCTGGCCCAGGACACGCTTGTCATTCTGACCAGCGACAATGGCTGTGCTCCGGCGGGCGGCTTCGACGAACTGGTCGCCAAGGGGCACACCCCCAGCTACCGCTTCCGCGGCCACAAGGCCGACATCTACGACGGCGGCCATCGGCTCCCTTTCATCGCCCGTTGGCCTGCCAAGATCAAAGCCGGCTCGACGAGCGATCAACTCATCTGCCATTCCGATCTAATGGCCACGTGTGCGGAAATCGTCGGCGCCAAGCTGCCTGAAAACGCGGGTGAGGACAGCGTCAGCATCATGCCGGCGCTGTTGGGAACGGCGACAAAACCGCTGCACGAGGCGGTCGTTCATCACTCGGCTAACGGCGGCTTTGCCATCCGGCAAGGGCGTTGGAAACTGGCTCTTTGCCCTGGTTCGTCCGGCTGGAGTTATCCGCGACCCGGCAAAGACGACACCAGCAAGCTGCCGCCCGTGCAACTCTACGACATGATCGATGACGTCGGCGAGAAGCAGAACGTCGAAGGCCAGCACGCCGACATTGTCGCGCAGCTCACGAAGTTGCTGGAAAAGTACGTCGCCGACGGCCGTAGCACGCCCGGCGCTTCGCAGACGAACGACGTTGCGGTCGATATTTGGCGCGGCGTGAAGCAGGCCGCCCCGAAGCGGCCGAAAAACGCGGCTGCAAAAAAGTAACTCGTTAGCCGAGCTGCTTGCGACGCTTGTCGCCGGTAGCTTCAGTCCGAGTTCCAACCGCCGCGATCGGTTTTTTTACGGCTGGCGAGCTTTTTTCGCGCAGGCGGCGCTCGACCGCTCCGCGACCGGGCTTAGTCTTGCGGCGAGTCTTTGGCGCCACGGCCACGGCCAACAGCATGGCACGCAGCTTCTCCAGGCATTCGGCCACGTTGCGCCCCTGGTCGCGATATTCTTGCGACGACAAGATCAGCTCGCCCTCGTTGGTCAGCTTGCTCTTGAAGCGGGCCAGGAAACGGTTGCGGATGTCAGCCGGCATGCTCGGGCTTTGCATCGCCCCCCAGCGAAGGATCGCCTTGCTGTTCACTTTATTGACGTTCTGGCCACCCGGCCCCGAGCTGCGCGTGTAGGTGAACTCGATTTCGTCGAGCGGGATCTTCAGGCGAGAGTTGATTATTAGCATGATGCGGAATCAAAAACTGAATCGATATGAAACCCACTCTACGGGGAATTGAACCAATGGGGAATGTGGAATGCGGAATGGGGAATGACGCGCAGCAGCGACGGCTTTTCTCCAGTCTCATTCCCCATTCCACATTCCCCATTTCCATGAGTATAGTACATGGCGAGCCTCGACGTTCCCACGCGAGATTTACGACATGCGTTTGGCACGAAAGCCGATAGTTTTGGCCTTTATCGTGATCCTCGCCGGTGCGGCAGCCGCAGGGCAAGCCCTGGCTGATCCGGCCACGCCGCCGCGTGGTGATCTGGGCACGCGAACCGCCGGCAGCGATTGGCCTTCATTCCTGGGCCCAACTGGCGACAACAAATCGCCCGAAACAGGGCTACGCATCGATTGGCCCAAGGAGGGTCCGCGTGTCGTCTGGCAGCAGCGATTAGGCACGGGCTACGGCATGCCGGTCATCAGCCGCGGTCGACTGTATCAATTCACGCGCGTTCGCGACCAGGCCCGGCTGATGTGCCTGCGCAGCGAGACGGGCGAATTGCTCTGGCAGTTCGAATACCCGACCGATTACGAAGACCTGTACGGCTACGACAACGGACCGCGCTCGTCGCCGATCGTCGACGGAGATCGAGTTTACATTCTCGGCGTCGAAGGAATGCTGCACTGCCTGGGGGCCGAAGACGGCCGGGTGATTTGGAAGGTCGATACGGCGACGCAAATTCGGCGTGATCCAGAACTTCTTCGGCGTCGGCAGCACGCCGGTCATTGAGGGCAACTTGTTGATCGCCAATCTGGGCGGCAGCCCAGCCGACGACAAGCAGATTCCGCCAGGCCAGCTCGATTTGGTGCATGGCAACGGCTCGGGCGTGGTGGCGTTCGACAAGCTCACCGGCGAAGTCAAATACCAGTTCAGCGATGAGTTGGCCAGCTATGCCAGCCCCAAGCTGGCCACGATTGCCGGGCGCAGGTGGTGCTTCGTGTTTGCCCGAGGTGGGCTGTTGGGCTTCGAGCCGGCCAGCGGCAAGCTCGATTTTCATTTCCCCTGGCGGGCGTCGATCATGGAAAGCGTCAACGCCAGCACGCCGGTCGTGGTCGATGATCTGGTGCTCATTTCCGAAACGTACGGGCCTGGTGCGGCACTATTGAAAGTACGGCCTGGCGGCTACGACGTGGTCTGGAAGGACGAGCCTCGCTCGCGGCAAAAACACCTGCAATGTCACTGGAACACGCCGATCTATCATGATGGCTATGTTTATGGCTCGAGCGGCCGCCACACCGAGAACGCCGAACTGCGTTGCCTGGAATGGAAGACCGGAAAGGTAATGTGGAGCCAGCCGCAGCTCACGCGTTCGAGCCTGCTCTACGTCGATGGCCATTTCCTATGCCTGACCGAATACGGCGACCTGCTGTTGCTGGCAGCGACGAGCGAAAAGTTTACCGTCGAAGGTCAAATTGTCTTGCGCGAACCAGCCGCTGGAGCAGCGGAAGTTGAGCCGAGCAAGCTGCTGAAATACCCGTGCTGGTCCGCGCCGATCCTGTCGCACGGTTTGCTCTACGTTCGCGGCCACGACCGGCTGGTGTGCCTGGATTTGATTCCGTCACGGAATCCGTAGGAAATTCACTTCATGCAGAGGTTGGCGGTGGCGCGGCCGTGCGTTGGCTCGGAATACCGTCGAAGGGTACAATTGAGCTAGGCTGGTACCTTGACATTACGGGGGGGCTGGCGAAAGGAGCTTATGCGATGATCGTCAGCGTCGAACAGGCGCAGCATGGCCTGCTGGAACTAATCGAAAGGCTCTCCCTCGGTGAGGAGATTGTCATCACTCGGGACGAGCAGCCAGTTGCCCGCTTGGTGGCCCCGGTGGTCAAAGGCCACGAACCGCGGACTCCCGGCATCGCCCGCGACCAAATTGCGTACATGGCGGACGATTTTGATGCCCCGCTAAAAGATTTCGAGGAGTACGCAGAGTGAGGCTACTGCTGGATACGCACGCCCTTCTATGGTTCGCATGGAATCATCCAAGCTTAAGCGCCACCGCCCGACAGCTCATCACCGATCCTGACAACGAGTTGCTCCTCAGCCCGGCGACCTACTGGGAGGTAGCGATCAAGATTAGTGTCGGCAAACTTACCTTGACCACTCCGTTCCTTGATTTCATTGCGGGCCTTGTTGTCAAGCTCCGGCTGGTCGTGCTTCCGATCACCCCCGCGCATGCTGCCCCGCTAACGTCGCTCGCGCTTCATCACCGTGACCCGTTCGACCGCTTGCTGATTGCGCAGGCAATTTCGGAACAGGTTCCGCTCGCCAGTTCCGATCAGCGATTCGACGCTTATAACGTTGCACGACTGTGGTAGTCCCACATCTGACGCATGGTGCTCACAGGGCACGCTATGTCGGTTCGAGACTCACGCCGGGAGCAGCTCGGCGAAGGCCTGCTTGGATTGGGTCAGCAGATCCTGGTAGTCCGTGGCTTCGATCTCTTCGCCGATCAACTCGACGTCGTAATAGCCTCGGTAGCCGCCGGTTTCCAAGGCGGTGACGAGTTCCTTGAGCGGAATCGAGCCCGAGCCTAGGCGGCAGCGGTTCTGGTCGCGGTCACGGGGTCGCTGACCGTCGCCCAGGTGGACAATGGCAATCTGCGGCGTGATCTCGCCCAGCCGATCGAAGATCGTGCTATCCCATCCCAAGTGGTAGGTATCGAACGCCAGCTTCAACTGCGGACTGTTCACCGTGCCGACCAGGTCCAGCGTGTCCTTGAGGCAGGTCAAAAACGTCCAGTCCTGCGCACTCGGGATGCATCGGCTCGATGGCCAGCGTCACGTGCAATTCGGCAGCCAGCGGCAAGACCTGCGCCAATGCGTCGCGCACCAATCGCCGGGCGTGGCCGTGCGTATGCCCGGCACGGGCCCCGCTATAGACGATCAGGCATCCGGCCTTCATTTCCGCAGCCAGGCGCACCGCCTCGAGCGCATCATCGATGCTATCACGCAACGATCGGCCGTCGCTGCCGGTAAACCCCCCGGCCCACAGCAGATTGGAGACTTGCAGACCACTTTCCGCCAGCAGTTCGACGCCTTTATCTTCGCCGAAGTCGGAGAGCTTCTGCCGCCAGACGCCGATGGCCCCAATGCCGGCCGCCGTGTATCGGGCAACGTCTTCCTCGAACGACCAGCGGTAGGTCGTCATCTCGTTCATCGACAGACGCGGCATCTCAGCAGCTCCTTCTTACCAGGCGGCGAGCAACTCAAGCGTCCGCCATTCCGATGCGCAGGTCGACAGTATCCAAAATCGACCCCAACCTGTAAAGCAACCCACACGGGGGCGACCTGCACAGGTCTCGCGGCTAGCATCGCCCTCGAAAGCAACCGACGGCGTCAACGAGGCTAATTTCCGCGGTCGGATGCCGTTGAAGCATCCGGACGCTCGTTCCGGGCATTCTTCTGGCCCCCTGGCGTGTCGTCCGCCGGCGGATCGACGAAGCCGTCGAGTTCGTCACGGTCGAGCCGCCCGTTGTCGTTGGCGTCGAGGCGGCGGAGCAATTCGATCCGCAGACGATTCGTGGCCCGATCCGTCGCGGCATGGCTCAATTGCTTCAGAGCCCGTTTTCGTTCCGACTCGTCCAGTTCTCCGTCACGGTCTTCGTCGAAGCGTTCGACGAGCCGGCTCTGGAGCGATGGCTGTACCGTCCGCGTGGTGCTGGGGCGCCGCGCCTAGTTCGATGAGTGCCGCGGTTTGCTCATCGGGGTCGAGCCGGCCGTTACGGTTACGGTCGAACCGCTTGGTCATGTCGGCCGCTGCCGCCTGACGCTCGTTCGTATCGAGTTGGCCGTCGCCGTTGTGATCGAACTGCTTTACCAGCCCACGCATGACTGGTCCGCCAGGGCCTCCCAAAGCCGCGGCAGGCCCCTGGGGATCATCGGCCCGTGCCACTGAGCCCAGGGCGCAAACAACCAGCAGCACATAGCCGGGGCGAATCAGGCAAAAGCCGGGCATGATGACGAATTCCTGGTGGGCCGAACGAGCGCGTCTACTTCGCGGCGCGCGAGGCCAGCAGGAGTTCCAGATAGCTGCGTCGCTCGCCGTCTCTTAAGTCTAGCTCGCCGGCGAGCGAGGCCAGGCAAGCCTTGGCGGCCTCTAGATTGGCCGCGTCGGCCAGGATTTCCAACTCGGCGAACGAGCCCACCTCATCGACTTCGTCCAAAGCCAACTCCACCGACCGGCCTTGCCAGGAAATTTGCCCGTGCCGCCGCCGTTTGCGGACTTCGGTCACGGGCCGGAAGCCAAGCGCTTCGAGCAAATCGGCAAATCCGGCAGCACCCGCATCACCGGGCTCGAGCGGCAATTCCAGCTCCCGGCGGGTTTTGGTGGTCGCGTCGAGCTTCGGCCCTTTGTAAGTGACGAAGTTCGCCTGACCGATGCGGCGGATGCGCAGGGCCTCGTCCGAGTGGGCGAAATCACGGGCTGGGTGCGCGTAATAGCGGTCGACCTGCACTTCCGATTCGCCCAGCCGCACCTGGCGTGCTTCGAGTCTGGCCAGCAAGGCAGCCGGCTCGCGAACGCAGAACTTTTGTTCGACTTCGAAATGCATGGGGGAAGCAGTAGTCAGTATTCGGTTGTCAGTAGTCAGTGGTTATCGCGTGAAACTCAATGCTTTGTCACCTAACAACCCCGCAATTGTCTTTACTACCGATTCTGATCACCCGTCGCTGACTACTGACTACTGACTACTGACTACCGACTACCGACTACTGACTACCGACTACTGACTACTGACTACCGACTACTGACTACCGACTACTGACTACCGACTACCGACTACTTCCCCCCTAGCTTCCCGCCCGCTGCTCGGCCGCAAACGAGCCGGGACGCGACACTTCATCGCGGGCCACTTGGGCTTCGAGTACGTGCTGCCGCCGCACTTTGCGCACCAGCACGCGGAGCCCGTTGTCGCGTACGATGTCTCCGCCACGGACTGGCCGGTTGAGATGCGACCGGACCCAGTCGTGCAGCGTACGGCAATTGGGCGGTAACGTCTGCCGATCGAGGTTTACGCCCGTGAGTTGTTCCAGCCGCTCCAGCGGCACGCCGCCCCCCATGACCCAACCGGCTCCGCCTTCGGCGACATGGCTCGGCGCCCGATCGTATTCGTCCTCGATCTCACCGACGAGCTCTTCGAGGATGTCTTCCAGCGTCACCATGCCGACGATGGCGCGGTCGGCGCCGCGCACGCAGCGAAATGTGAACGTGCTCGCGAATCATGCGCTGCAAGGTCGTGGCGATCGACATGTCGTGAGGCACTTCGGGAATCGCCCGCATGATACCGCGCAGCGACGGCTGGTTGGGCACCAGCCGCAGTTCGGAGACGATATCCTTGAAATTCACGTAGCCGCAAATGGATTGTTGATCGCCCGGTTCGGCACATACCGGGAACCGCGTGTGCATGTCGGCATGAGCCAACACCAGGCTTTCGGCCATCGAATGTTGCAAGTCGAGCGTGATCACGTCGGTGATCGGAATCATGATCTCCGAGATCAAACGGGTGGACATGCGGGCGGCGCCGAGGATGATCCTTTCCTCCTGGCCGCCGATCAATCGCGATGTCCGCGCCAAGGCCACGACCGCCCGCAGCTCTTGCATCTCGGTCACTTCGGCCTTGTGCCCGCCGATGCGAGCAGCCCAGCGTCGGTCCCACCAGTCGAGCATCAGGCTACAGGTTTGCTCCAGCACCCACACGGCCGGAAAGGCGACCCGCGACAAGACGCTCATGGCCGGTGAAAGCTTCAGGCAAACGAGCTCTTTGTTCTTGAGCGCATACACCTTGGGAAACAATTCGCCGACGACGAGCGTCAGCGCGCTAAGCGGAATGACCACTACCGCAACTGCGACGAAGTCGGCCATACCGCTCGAAAGGCCGAACTTTTCGTGCAGCATGGGAGAGAGAATCTCTTCGGCCCGCGACCCCCCCGTGGCCGCGGCGATGGCGGTGCAAAGCGTCAGGCCAAGTTGCACCACGGCCAAACTGGCCTCGACGTTCTGCTTCATCAGCAGGGCCGCCTTGGCCCCGATACGATGTTCGTCGGCCAAAGCCTTGAGACGGCCGGTCGAAATGCTGGCCAGTGCGATTTCGTAAGCGGCGAAAAACGCATTCAAACCGATCATCGACAGAATGATGATCCAACCTGTAAGGTTCATTACTCTCCTCGGAAGTACTCCGGGCACGAATTTGCCGCGGCCGACGGGGTGAACAGCCCGAATCTCCTCGTCGTGCTGCGGACTTCGGGCGTCCGCGCCCGCATGTTGGCCAACAGCGTGGGTATTGTAGCGACCCAAAGGCTGGCGGTCATGGTCCCCTCAGGCCAGTGCGTCTTCTCCCGGCCTCTCGCCGCGGTCTTAAAAATGACGTAATATGAACTACAGTCGTGAGTTGTAGACTGTCGAGCGGGATGGAGAATCGTGCCGCCCGAAACTTGGGCCATCGGGGAGTCAATCCGTGAAATCGTCCGTCAACGTATGGGTAGGGCTGCTTCTGGTGGCTGCGGCCGTGTTGGTTTGGAGCCTGGCCAAACCCAAAGAGCTCTCTCTCGGCGAGGTCCACCTGGTGCCGCTTACAACCGCATCCGGCACCCCGGCTCACGATGTTTCAATCGCCGATCTGCGAGGCAAAGTGGCACTGTTGAACTTCTGGGGCACCTGGTGCCCGCCCTGCCGCGAAGAGTTTCCGCACATCGTCGAGCTGTATCACAAATGGGGCCGGACGCAGGGCGTGGTAGTCCTCGCGGTTTCCTGCAGCGGCGGCAGCGACACTGGCGATTTAAAGTCATTGCGCGACGAAACCGCCGCCTTCCTGGCCGCGCAGAAGGCTGATTTGCCGGTGTATCTCGATCCCGGCGGCCACACGCGTCAGGCCGTAAGGGCGACCGTTGGTTTCCGCGGTTACCCGACGACACTCGTGCTCGACCGCAACGGCAAGATCCGCGGCACCTGGGTCGGTTACTCGGCCGGCCGAGAGCTGGAAATGGACCAATTGATTCAGCAATTGGTGCGTGAACCCGTGGTGCGCGAACCGGCTTCGTGATGTCATGGGTGAGCCTCTTTCTAGGAGCCAACAGGCACTACGCGGGCGAGATGTTCGCGACATGTCCGTCGAACAACTTCGAGACTGGATCATTGCCTGCACGAAAATGGAATTGTGGGTCAAGCCCGCAAAGTCCCGAAGGTCATGGAAACACAGTCGGGACGCTGCTTGCGCTGAGTTGGCTCGCCGCGAAGGGCCTTCAAATTAGGACGTTTCAGCCCGCGCGAACAATTGAAAAATGGCGGGCGTCTTGGTCTACTGACCCGTTTCATCGGTCCGTACCAAGTGCTGAACCGCACCCCTTATGTTTCGACCCGTCGAAGGCTCGGTCCATTTCCCCACGCTGGAAGCCGAAATCGGCAAGTTCTGGCGCGAGGAACGAATCTATCAACGTTCTTTGGAGCGGCCGGCTCCTAACGGCCCGTTCATCTTCTACGAAGGCCCCCCCACGGCCAACGGCATGCCCCATCCCGGCCACTGCCTGACGCGGGCCATCAAGGACGTTTTCCCTCGCTACCGCACCATGCGCGGCTTCCGCTGCGACCGCAAGGCCGGCTGGGACACGCACGGCCTGCCGGTCGAGGTCGAAGTCTGCAAAGAGCTGGGCATCCACTCCAAGGAAGAGATCGAAGCCTACGGCGTCGAGCCGTTCATCCATAAGTGCCAGGAAAGCGTCTGGCGCTACATGCAGCAGTGGGAACGGCTGACCGAGCGGATCGGCTTTTGGGTCGACCTGGAGCAGGCCTACGTCACGTACCACCAGAGCTACGTCGAGAGCGTCTGGTGGTCGCTGAAAAACCTGTTCGACCGCGGCCTGCTCTACCAAGGGCACAAGATCGTCTGGTGGTGGGCCCAAGGCGGCACGGCGCTCAGCGCCGGCGAAGTCGGCCAAGGCTACCGCGAAGTCGCCGACCCGAGCGTGTACGTCAAGTTCCCGATCGTGGTTGACGATCAGGCCAAGAACCGGCCTCGACGACCAAACCAGCCTGCTCGTCTGGACCACCACGCCTTGGACACTGCCCGAGCAATCAATTTGCAGCCGTGCACCCGACGCTCGACTACAGCCGTCGCCAGCGACGCCGAGACCGGCGAGAGAATCATCCTGGCCAGCGCTCTGCGCGAAACCATCGAGTCGAAGCTGGGCCGCACGCTAGCTCAGCGAGTCGTCCCTCAAGGGCGCCGATCTCGTCGGCCTGCGCTATCGGCCGCCGTTCGACTACTACTACAAGACACTCGGCGACCAGCAGGGTCCGCTCCGCATCGGCGGCCAGCAACATCTTGCCTGGCGCGTCGTACCGGCCGAGTTCGTCACCGTCGACAGCGGCACAGGCGTTGTCCACCAGGCGCCGGCCTTCGGCGAGGTCGACTTTGAAGTGCTGCAATCGGAGCAGCTAGCCTTCGAGCCGAGCCAAGGCCCGGAGTTGATCTGCGCCGTCGGGCCCGACGGCAAGTTCACCGCCGAAGCGCCCGACTACTCAGGCCGTTGGGTCAAAGAGGCCGACAAGGACATCTCGCGCGAGCTGCGCCGACGCGGCCTGTTGTTTCATCAAGAGCAGTATCTGCACGAATACCCGTTCTGCTGGCGGGCGGACGAAGATCCGCTGATTCAGTATCCCCGCAAGAGCTGGTTCGTCCGCACGACCGACTTCCGCGAGCAATTGCTTCGCAACAACGCCGAAATCAACTGGCTGCCGGAACACATCCGCGACGGACGGTTCGGCAACTTCCTCGAATCGAACGTCGATTGGGCCCTGTCGCGCGAGCGCTACTGGGGCACGCCGCTGCCGATCTGGGTCTGCGAAGCTACCGGCCACATGGAGGCCGTGGCCAGCTACGACGAACTGCTCGCCAAGAACCGACGTGCAAGGGACCGAAGTCTGGGCCGCTGCCAAGGCGAAGAATCCGCAGCTTTCCGAGCATCTGAAAGTTCACAAGCCCTACATCGACGCGGTGACGTATGCCTCGCCCAAGGCTCCGGGCAAGCGGATGCGCCGCGTCAGCGAAGTGATCGACTGCTGGTTCGACTCCGGCGCGATGCCCTTCGCCCAGTGGGGCTGGCCACACCAGGGAGCCGAGCAATTCCGGCAACAGTTCCCGGCCGATTTCATCAGCGAAGCCATCGATCAGACCCGCGGCTGGTTCTACAGCCAACTGGCGATCAGCACGCTGCTGTTCGGTCGCGAGAACGAACTGCTGCCCGCAGGCGCATCCGCATCGCGACTTTCCGCATCCGTTCCGCAACTGCATCGTGCTGGGGCTGATGCTGGGCGAAGACGGCCAGAAGATGAGCAAGAGCAAGCGGAACTACCGCGAGCCGAGCGAGATCTTCGACAAGTACGGTGCCGACGCCCTGCGTTGGTACTTCTTCGCCAACCAGCCCCCTTGGACTTCGATCCGCTATAGCGAGCAGGCGATCAAGGACAGCATTCCCGAGTTCCTGCTGCGGCTGTGGAATGTGTACAGCTTCTTTGTGATCTACGCCAACATCGACGGCTTCGACCCCGCGGCGTCGCTGCCCGAGGATTGCGGTTCGCTCTCGGCCGAAGTGCTGGCGGATTCGGGCGAGCATCGGCGGGTCAACCAGCGCGGCGAGCTCGACCGCTGGATTCTGAGCGAGCTGAATCGCACGGCCGCCACGGTGATGGCACGGATGGACGAGTACGACAACTTCGCAGCCTGCGCGGCGATCACCAGTTTCGTCGACGCCTTGAGCAACTGGTACCTGCGCCGCAGCCGCGACCGCTTCTGGGCCAGCGAGTGGACTGCCGACAAGGTCGACGCCTACTGGACGCTCTACGAATGCCTGCTGACGACCGCGCGGATCGTCGCGCCGTTCGTCCCTTTCCTGGCCGAGACGTTATGGCAAAACCTGGCCGTGGCCGGGACGGGCAATCGGGCGCTGGCCAGCGTTCACCTGGCCGATTTTCCCAGCGGCGAGTTGGAAACGGTTGATGAACCGCTGTCCGAGCAGATGGCCATGGTGCGCGAGATCGTCTCGCTGGGGCGCAACGCCCGCATGGTCGCCAAGCTGAAGGTTCGCCAACCGCTGGCCAAAGTCGAAGTCATCCTGGCCAAACCACAGTATCAGGCCTGGATCGAATCGCACGCGGCGCTTGATTCGCGAGGAGTTGAACGTCAAGCAGGTCGAATTTGTCCCGCGCGCCGATCAATACATCACCTATACCATCCTGCCCGACCTGAAGCTGCTGGGCCCACGCCTCGGCAAGCGATTGCCCGAGTTGCGCAAGGCGCTGGCCGCAGCCGATGCCGTCCGGCTAATGGCCGAACTCGAACTGCGCGGAAAAGTCACGCTGCGCGCTCTCCGAAGGCTCGGTCGATCTCGACTCGCAAGACCTGCAAATCCGCCTGCAAGCCAAGGAAGGCTGGGCTGCCGCGCATGGGCCTGCCGCCGTCGTGGTGCTCTCGACCGAGTTGACGCCGGAACTAGTTACGGAAGGCTGGGCTCGCGAGTTGGTCCATGCGATTCAGAATCGCCGCAAGGATTTGGAATGCGACTATACTGACCGCATCGCGGTGGGAGTTGATAGCCAGGCGGAAGAAATCGAGCGGGCGGTTCGCGATCATCGCGACTATATCTGCGCGGAGACGCTCGGCCATGATCTGCGCTTGGGGAGCCTCGAAGATGCCGAAGCTGTCGAGCTTTCCATTGCCGGCGCCCCGCTGAAGCTGTACGTCAAGCGGCTCCCCGCCGCAGGGCCAGGGTCGCAGCCGTGACGCTTATCACCCCGGTCTCACCGCTGCGCTTGGTCGTGCTCCTCTCGGGCGGCGGCACCACGCTCGCAAACCTGTTGCACAAGATCGAAGCCGGCCAGCTCGATGCACGCGTCGAGTTGGTCGTCTCCAGCAATCCGCGGCGCGGGCTGGAAATCGCCGCGGCCGCAGGCATTCCGCAGCTCGTGTTGGAGCAGAAGCAATTCGCTTCGATCGAGGCTTATGGCCAGGCTGTGTTCGACGCCTGCCGCCGCGTGGCGCCGCACCTGGTCGTGATGGGGGGCTTCTTGAAATTCGTGCCCATTCCGGCCGACTTTGAGCACCGTGTGGTGAACATCCACCCGGGTTTGATTCCGGCGTTTTGCGGCGCCGGATTTTACGGCCATCACGTTCACCAGGCCGTGCTCGACTACGGGGCCAAGATCAGCGGTTGCACGGTCCATTTCGTCGACAACCAGTACGATCACGGGCCAATCATCCTGCAACGCGTCGTGCCGGTGCTCGACGACGACACGCCCGATACGCTGGCCGCACGCATCTTCCAGGCCGAGTGCGAAGCCTATCCCGAAGCGTTGCGGCTCTTCGCCGCCGGTCGACTGCGCGTGGAAGGGCGCCGGGTGCGAGTATCAAAGTGATACATTTTGCCGCGCAATCGCAGATTAGCGAGGCCGTACGATCGCTGCCGGCAAGGCGGCCGCGGTTGCCGGACGAGCACGTTTCCGCCCCACGGCAATCAAAGACAACCCAGGAATCGGAAGAAGGCGCTCGCAGAGCCGGGCCAACGGCAGCAGCCGATCGAACCAGATCATTTGCGCCGGGCTCAATTCTCGCCGTCCAAGCCAGCCTGAGACGAGCCAGCCTACCGCTCCCATGCGATTGAACCGCTTCAAGAGCACGACTTCGAATCCGGCGTTTTCCAGCTTGTGTCGAAGTTCGTCCGCTTCATAGCGCCGCACGTGCTCCAGCGCCGCGTCCAAGCGGTTGAACCATCGCCGGCCGGCCGGCACCACGATGATGCAATGGCCGCGTTCGACGACCAGCCGGGCGAAACTGGCCAGCACGTCTTCATCGGGGCCAATGTGTTCCAGAACGTTCGAGCACCAGATGGTGTCGAGTTCTTCATCAGCCAGATCAGCATAGCTCGTGCCGTCGGCCAAGTCTGCTTCGACAACGCGGACGTTGCGCCGGCCTTCAAACCGCCGCGCCAATCGCGCCACGTAGATCGGCTCGCGTTCCAACACCACCAGCCGCCCGCGGTTGAGCAGCAATCCGCTCAGGTTGCCGATGCCGGCTCCAGCTTCGAGCAGGCGGTCGCCCAAGAACGGTCGCACCTGTTCCAGCAGCCAACTGTTGAACCGGGTGGCTTTCGACATCGAACTGAGCACGTAGAAGCCCACGTGCGAGGTGAACTGCGTGTCCCACAGATGGGTGCGCAGAAGTTGGCCGATGGCTTTCAGCCCATCGCGGGCACGGATCTTCTTCCCCTCCTGATACGTCCGGCCGGCATAGCTGATCGGCACTTCATAGATGCGAGCGCCCCATTGCGCCAGCCGGCTGGTCAGCTCAGGTTCGATGGTGAACGTGTTGCTCTGCAGCCGCAGTTGGCGGAGGACGTCGGTCCGCACCATTTTGTAGCCGGTTTCCATGTCGCTCAGATTCAGGTCGGTGAGCATGTTGGCCACCAACGTCAGGAAGCGGTTGCCGACGCTGTGCCAGAAGAAGAGCACGCGGCGGGCCCGGCCTGAGAACCGCGATCCGAACACGGCATCGGCCCGGCCGCTGGTAATCGGCTCCAGCATGGCGGCGAAATCGCGGGGATTGTATTCCAGATCAGCGTCCTGGATGACGACGACGTCGCCGTTGGCATGCTCGATGGCCGTGCGAACGGCCGCGCCTTTGCCACGATTGCGGTCGTGGCGCACGGCCGTAATCCGCGGGTCATCGGCAGCCAGAGCTTCGATCACTTCCCACGAGCCGTCGGTCGAGCCGTCGTCGACGATGATCAGTTCCAAATCCAGCGGCACGCAGACGTCGAGTACGCGACTGACGATCTCTTCAATCGTCCAGCGCTCGTTGTACACCGGCATCAGCACCGAAAGCTTTTTCAGCGGCGGTCGGATTGGGCTGGCTGTGAGCGTCGCTGATTCCTGCTCCGCAAGCGTTTCCGTGCGTCGATGCATCGTCGTCATACTTCGGACTTCCGTGACCGTGGTCGTTCGCGGCGGCGCCCCCCTACTCTGTACGCCCATTGGTTTTACGTGCCGGCCGGCGATTGGCCAAGGCCAGTTGGCCCTGCGGCGACGAGCAGCGGCAAAGCGCACGGGCTTGGAGTCGGTTTTTCGCCCCGCGGGGGCTGGCTGCTGTCATGGCAATCGGCTAACAAAGCAGGATGGCAACCAGGTAACCGCAGACAAGGCGGCACACCAAACAAGGCGGCACATCATGGCTTCGTTGGAAAAGTTTCTGGAAAACTGCCTGGTGCCGCCGGGAACGAAGGTCCGGCTGCGCGATTACGATCCTGCCTGGGCCGGCGACAAGAATACGCCCAAAGCCGAGCGTCACGAGCAGGCCGAAAAGACGCTGCTTGAGAATGCGGCCATGCTCGCCGACACCCAGGATCTTCTCTACGCCTCGGACAGTTGGAACGTGCTGATTGTCCTGCAAGCCATGGATGCGGCCGGCAAAGACAGCACGATCAAGCACGTCATGTCGGGCCTGAATCCACAAGGCTGCGAAGTTCACAGCTTCAAGCAGCCCTCGGCCGAAGAGTTGGAGCACGATTTTCTTTGGCGGTGCTCCAAGGTGCTGCCCGGGCGGGGCCGCATCGGCATTTTCAACCGCTCCTACTATGAAGAGGTGCTGGTAACCCGAGTGCATCCCGAATTGATCGAGAAGCAACGTTTGTCGGGTCGTGAACATGGAAAGAAGCTCTGGGAGCATCGCTACGAAGACATCAACAACTTCGAACATCATCTCACGCGCAATGCGACCAAGATCATCAAGATCTTCCTGAACGTCTCCCGCGAAGAGCAAACGCGGCGTCTGTTGGAGCGGGCCAGCCGAAAGGAGAAACACTGGAAGTTCTCGTTGGCCGACATGGATGAACGCCCTTTTTGGGATGATTACATCGAAGCCTACGAAGCGTGTCTGACGGAGACCAGCACCAAATGGGCGCCTTGGCATATCGTACCGGCCGACCATAAGTGGGTTACGCGAGCGCTGGTGTCCCACATCATTGCCAGCGAGGTTCGATCCCTCAACCTGGAATTCCCTCGCCTTTCAGACGAGAGAAACCAGCAGATCGAAGCCGCCAAGAAAAAGCTGGAAGAAGAATTGCCACCGCCGAAAGATTGATATCTTACCGGCAAGCGCGCAATTGCCGGCCGTGTGTTGTTATCTACTGTCTACTGTTGTTGCCCCACCAGGGCCCATTGCTCGTCGAGCCGTTTGTCGGAAACCGGAAAGATGGTTCCCAACTGCTGGGCAAACAGCGACACGCGATACTCTTCCACCATCCAGCGCAGTCGCTCCAATTGCGGGTCGAACACTCCTTCGTCAGCGTATTGCCGGGCGAGCGTCAAGTAGGAATGCCAGCGAGGCATGAGCAACGCGAAGTTTTGCTCGTCGGCGCCAGCCCGCCGGATGAGAGCTTTTCGAGCCGGGCCTGGATCGCCCGCAGGTAGCGTGGCAAATGCCCCAGCCAGGGCCACGGCGTGGTGAGTAAAAACCGCCCGGCCGTGAGCTGTTCGAGCTGGCTTTTGATGTCGGCCACGGCATAGGCCCACTGCGGGTTGGTCGCGCCTTCCACGGCCAATCGAGCCTGGTGATAGGCCGTGAACAGCGGCGTCAGGATCTGCAACACATCCTGCACCGCTCCGGCAATCCGCTCGGCAGCGTCGCTTCGACGGGCGGCAAATGCCTCGGCGGTGCGGGGAAGTTCGTCTTCGCGAAGAAATGCCCGATCGGCGAACAGTTCTGCGATCTGCCGCTTCAAGTCGGACGTTCCACTCAAGCCCGAGCCGAGCAACAACAACTGCGGCAGCTTGGGGAGCCAGTCGACTTGCGTCGTCAATTCCCGCTGGTAGGCCAAAGTGTACAGCCGCCGAATGCCGGGCGGGTATCACGCGACGCCCCCAGGGCCGTGGTCATTAGGCGACAGCGCGACCGATTCGCCCTCGTCGACAATGGCCGGATAGCCCGTCAACTGCAAACCGTCTCTCTTGATCTGCAACTCGACCGGCAGTTCGCCGAAATCCCAGGTAGTGATCCCCGTCCGATTCCAGCGGTGATCGCCCACGCTGGATGTGTCCCAAGCCGCGGCGTCGAGCAGTGTGCGGCGAATCTCGCCCAAGTCGCGGCCTTCGGCCACGGTCCGGCCAGCGCTGTCGGCAATGCGAATTCGCATCCGCAAATGCTCGGGCACGTTCTCCGAGCGAAAATCGTCGACCCGCACCTGCTGCCCGGCCAAGCGCGTCAGGGCATGAGCCACGGCGGCGGCCAGCGAGCCCTCGCCAAATCGCAAGTCGGCCAGCACGCGCTTGGCCGCATCGGGCACCGGCACGAAGTTACGCCGGATCGGCTTGGGGAGCGACTTGATCAGCGCCACCACCTTGTCTTCGACCAGCCCCGGGACGAGCCAATCCAAGCGGTTGGGATCGAGTTGATGAAATCCCTCCTGCGGCACGGTGATCGTGATGCCGTCCTGCTGGGTGCCCGGCGAATAGCGATAGTCGAGCGGCAGCCGCATCTGCCGCACAGTGATGGCGTCGGGATAGGCCGCGCCGTCGACGACCTCGCTTCCCGGCACGACCAGGTCTTCTTCCGACATGCACAGCAAACGGGGCTGCTCGCGTTCGGCCGTCCGTCGCCAGCGTTCAAAGCTGGCCCCGTCACAGACGTCCGGCGGAATCCGCTGGTCGTAGAAGGCATATCGCGCATCCTCGCCGCGCATGAAGTCCTGGCGCCGCGATTTGCGCCCCAGCCGTTCCAATTCTTTGATCAGATCGACGTTCTGCCCCAGGAATTTCGCCCGCGTTGTGTAGCCGCCGCGGACGAGCCCCGTGAGGATGAACATCTCTCGGGCTGCCACCTGATCAATGGTCCCCCAGCGCACCGGGCGGCGCGGCACAATGGCCAGTCCGAACAGCGTGACGCGCTCGAAGATCATCGGCGATCCGGCGACCGGATCCCAATGCGGATCGCTGTAGGTGCGTTCGAGCAAGTGCTGGGCCAACGGCTCGATCCAATTCGGGTTGATCCGAGCCACGGTGCGCAGATACCGCCGACTCGTCTCGACGACCTCGCCGGCCACGATCCACTTGGGGCGCGCTTCGATCGCGGCCGAGCCCGGCCAAATCACGGCCCGTTGGCCGCCCGCCACGCGATAATCGTTCCGATCGTCGCGATGGGCAATGCTCGACAGAAACCCAGGCAGCAAAGCCCGATGGATCGCCTTCGAGTCGTTCTGCCGCGCACGTGGCCTGAATCCAGCCTGGGCCATCAACTTTTCCAACTGGCGATGCACGTCGAGCCATTCGCGCAGCCGATTGTACGACAGGAAATGATCGCGGCAGGTTTTACGCAACTGGTTTTGCGACAGGTGCTCCTTTCGTTCGTGGTAGAAGTCCCAGAGCTTCAGATAGCTGAGGAAATCGGATTCTTCGTCGGCGAACTGGGCGTGGCACTGATCGGCTGCTTGTTGTTTGTCGAGTGGCCGGTCGCGCGGGTCTTGCATCGACAGCCCCGAAGCGATGATCAGAATCTCGTGCAGGCAATTCTCCGCGTCGCCGGCCAGGATCATCCGGCCGATGCGTGGGTCGACCGGCAGCCGTGCCAACGCCCGGCCCAGATCGGTCAACTCTTGCTCGTCGTCGATTGCTCCCAGTTCGAACAACGTTTTGTAGCCGTCACGAACTGCTTCGGGCCGCGGCGGATCGAGAAACGGGAAATCGTCGACATTGCCGAATCGCAACGCCTTGGCCTGCAGGATGACGGCGGCCAGGTTGCTGCGTTGAATCTCGGGCGACGTGAAGCGCTCGCGGGCCTGGAAGTCTTCCTCGTCATAGAGCCGGATACAAATACCTGGCCCGACGCGCCCGCAGCGCCCTTTGCGCTGATCGGCCGAAGCTTGCGAGACGGGCTCGATCGGCAGCCGTTGGACTTTCAGCCGGCTCGAATACCGGCTGATGCGGGCCGTGCCCGGATCGATGACGAAACGGATGCCCGGCACGGTCAGGGACGATTCGGCGACGTTCGTGGCGATCACGATTCGCCGCGCCGAATGGGCCGCAAAAACCTTGTTCTGTTCGGCGGCTGACAGCCGGGCATAGAGCGGGACAATCTGCGTTGGGCTGCCCGGACGGTCGCCGGGAATCTTATGACCGCGCAGGGCCTTGGACGTGGCGTGAATTTCCCGCTCACTCGGCATGAAGATCAGCATGTCGCCGCGGTCGATTTGCGCCAATTCATCGACTGCGCGCAACACGCCGCGTTGCAAGTCGGGCTCGACCGCGTCGGGGTCGAGTTCCAGCGGCCGGTAGCGAACTTCGACCGGGTAGGTTCGGCCCGAGACTTCAATCACCGGCACCTCGCCCGCGACCGTGGCGAAATGCCGGCTGAAACGCTCGGCGTCGATCGTGGCCGAAGTGATGATCAGCTTCAACTCGGGCCGGCTCGGCAACAGACGCGTGAGAAAGCCGAACAGGAAGTCGATATTCAACGACCGCTCGTGGGCTTCGTCGATAATGATCGTATCGTATTGATTCAGGAACCGGTCAGCCTGAGATTCGGCCAGCAGAATGCCGTCGGTCATCAGCTTAACATAGGTGCGCGGGTTGGTGGCGTCGGTGAATCGAATCTTGAAACCCACGTCGCTTCCCAGAGGCGAACCGAGTTCCTCGGCAATTCGGGCGGCCACGCTACGGGCGGCAATGCGCCGCGGCTGCGTGTGGCCGATGACGCCTTCCAGCCCTCGCCCTAAGTCGAGGCAGATCTTCGGCAATTGCGTGCTCTTGCCGCTGCCCGTTTCGCCACAAACGACGATCACCTGGTGCCGCTCGATGGCCGTGGCAATTTCGTCGCGGCGGGCCGAGATTGGCAGTTCTTCCGCAAACGTGACCCGCGGACGACCGCCGATGCGTGCCAAGCGCAAAGCCCGCGAGCGGGCCAGTTCGTCGTTGAACCGCCGCAGATTGTGCTCCGAAGGCTTGCCGGCTTGCTGGGCCTGCTCAAGGGCCCGCAATTGGCGCCGCAAACGATAGCGGTCTGCCTGCAAGGCCTCGTCGATTTGAGAATGGAGCACGGATGGGAGCAGTGACTGGTAGTTAGTGGTCAGTGGCTAGTGAACAGGTGCCATAACCCTGACAACCCTAGAGGGCTTCGGGGTTCGCAATGCCGTCGCAATTCGGTCATCAAACATTATACGCAGATCATGTCCCTCGGCTGGACTTTAGCAACTGACCACTAACCACTGCTTACTGGCCACTACTCCGCGTCGCTGCTCGGGCCACGGATTCGATCACGATCGCCGCGAGGGCAGCGCCGTAATCGAGATCGATGTTTTCCAGCGTGTCATGGGTGTCGTGGTAGCCCTGGCGATTGATGTCGTAGTTCTCCATGAACAATACGACCGGCACGCCGGCGTCGGAGAAGATCTGGCCGTCGGTGTTATAGAGCGTACTGTGGGGGTTGTAGGGAAGCCGGACTTCGCCCGAGAGTGTCGGATGGCGAGCAATGTCAGGGATGGTATGGCCGTCGGTGCAGCGCTTACCCCGCACCCGGCCGCGACGCTCCGGGCGTTTGTTCCAGACAGCGACTCCCTGGTTCCAAATCTCCGTGGCCCGGTGAGCCTGGTAGGCCAGCCACAGCGACGCGTCGCTGGTGCCAGGAGCGATCTGGAACACGTCCTGATCGTGGTCCTTGTTATGGGCGATCATGTCCGAGACGTAAACGCCCTGGATTTGCACTTTCGACAAATCGCGCCAGCGGTCCTTGCCCAAGCGGATTTTGAGCGTTCCCTCGACGATCTGCTGGCACAGGGCCCGGGCGCCCATGCAATCGGACGGAAACTCTTCGCCCGTCAGATGGACGAGCCAGACGTCGCAATCGAGTTGGCCGGCCTTGCTCATTTCGAGAAAGATCGGCGCGGCGAGCATCAGCGCCGCGGTTGCCGAGTGATTGTCGTCGGCGCCGGCGGCAGCCAGACGGGCGCCGCTGCCACCGCGTTCGCGCTCATAGACATTCTCCATATAGGCCGTGTCATAGTGATCGGCCATGATGACCGCCCGGCGTCGATCGCGGCCGGGAATGACGACGACCAGGTCGCGTTCTTCGGTTTGTCGCCGATAGTTCTGCAGCCAACCGCCCGACCAGGCAAAGTCGAAATCGGTCTGCCATTTGAACGGCAAATCGCCGACCAGCGCCGTGCGCGTCATGCCGGCTTGCTTGACGACGCCGCGGTAATAGTCGAGCACATAGTCGCCCAGCGCTTCCAAGTCGCGATGCGGATGCACGAGCAAGGACTGCGTCACCGGGTCGCGAACACAATCGGCATTATCCTTGTTGACGTACTGGCCGGTGCTCAAAGCCGCAATCATGTTCCAATAGTCGACTTCGAACTTGCGGCGCGATGTGTGGCGAAACGTCAGCGACGGCTCAGGCCGCTTCCGCGGGCGCGACGCGGGCGGGGCAATGCAAGTATGCAGGTGCTCCGTCAAAGCGGCCGTCAATGCCGCATCGTTGGCCTGCTTCGGAAGCGAGGCGAACCAGTCGTCGAGAGAATCCTTTTTGGGGAGCGACAACAGAGACCGGGCAAATGAGGGCTCGAGCGGCTGCCCGCCGCGGAGTTGCTGTGTTTGCAACAGGAACCGGGCGTTGCGTGTTGCGGCGTGGGGTCGATGGTTGTGAGTGACGGCCGATGCGGAGCCGCCACCGGGTGTTGTTTCCGGGTGAACGCCCAGCTTCATGGCCGCCAGGAATTCGGGGCGATTGAGCAATCGCGGCCAAAGCTCGATGGGCCGATCGAGCCGCGGTTTCGACAGCGGATAGGCGGTCAGATAGCCGAGCGGCGGCATGATCGAGCAGCGCGGCCCGCTTCTCTGCGTCGGACCAAAAGGCTGCCAGCGGTCGATGCCAATAAACCTGGTGCAGCCCGACCTGCATGGGCGGGAACTGGAAGCGGTAGCCGAACAAGCCCCCTTGGCTAATGGCCGCAAATGCCTTTTCAAGATCGCTCCGCTTCGGCGCAGGCCCGTCGAGCAGCAGATGAAAGTCGCGAGTCCAAAGCTGCACGTTGCGGGCCATGGGCTTGCCGTACAGACCGAGGTCTTCCGACTGGGTGCTGAACAAAACGTGAGCCACTTTGTCTTCGTGCGCCAACTCGGCGGCAACCGTTTCGTCGCGATGCATCTTCTGCCAACGATGCGTGCGGCGGTAGGTGTTGCGATAGGGACCAAAATGAGATTCCGGCGCCGAAGACTTCGATCCTCGCGGCTCGTGCATCCAGCCCGATTGGGGCACGCGAATTCCATAGGGATCGCCATGCCGGGCCACGACGTGCAACAGCGGAATCTGCATCGCAAACGGGAGCTCACTCTGCAACTGCAAGTAGGTCGGGGTTCCCCAAAACAATAAGCTACCGGGGAAGGGCAGCAGGTGCAGTTCGCCGGCCAGATACGCCGTGCGCACGGCCGGCGGCAACTCGCCGAAAGGTCGAAACGTAAGCAGATACTTCACGCTGCCCGTCCGCTCCGATGGCCGCAGCAGATACTTCTCGGTCCACGACGGCCGAGGACCGTCGGCCCAGGGAGAACTGGACTCCTCATCTTGCGGCAGAACGCGGAAGCCGGCGGCGTACAGATCGGCAATGGCCGCCTCGCTCTGGCCGTAGACGGTTCGCAGCAATTCGCGGAAGAAATCCAGCGCCTCGTCGGCGGGAACTTCCTGGCCGGGTGCGGTGAAAAAACCTCGCCAGAAGGCCCTCGCCGGTCCCTGTTCGCTGGAACCCAACAACGTCCAGCGGACGCGGCCTTTATCGTCCTGCGTTTTGGCCAGAGCCATCGGCAGTAATAGCACATAGCGTTCATGCCCGAGCGTGCCGGCCGCTTTGACCAACGCGGCCGGCCAGTAGGGATTGCCTGTCAGCTTGTTCCGCGCGATACCATGGGCCGGATCGCCGCGCCCAGCGCCACCAGCGCATGAAGGATTTGCTGGGCCAGATGCGACATGCCGGGCTGGAGCTCGTAGGCCTCTTCGAACTCGCTGACGTGCCAACCCCAAGGGTCGTCGTCGCAGAACAATGTCGGATCGACCCAGCCGTAGGGCTTGCATCCCAAACGCGGCGGGGGCATGAACTCGGAATAGGCCTGGATTGGGAACCGGCCGGGGGCGCGGAACCGGTCGAGATCGCCGAGCAATTGTTTCCAGCCTCGTGCGGCCATGTTATAGTCTCGCGGGCGGTCCATGGGGGCGGAATGGCTGCTGAACAGCTTAGCGTGCTTGTCTCCGCTGGCAATCCGCCACCGGGCGTTCGCCGTGCCAGAAAACGAGAAGCCAAGATGATTCGTTGCACAGTCCCCGCCGATTTTACCACGCTGATTCCCCTGGCCGAGGCGACCGGAGCTTTCAAGCCGGCTGAAATCGTGGCCTTGGGCGAAGTGCTGGCCGACTGGCAATCGCATAACCAGGCCTTGGGCCATCGCTGCATCACCAGCCTGCGCGACGAGGCGATTGTCGGTTTCGCCTACTACGCCCCGGCGTCCATGACAGATCGCACCTGGTATTTGTATTGGATCGCGGTCAGCAAGCAGGTGCATGCCCGAGGTTTGGGGGGCGAAATGCTGAAGTGGCTTGAGGAGGACATCCATCACGCCAACGGAAGGATTCTGCTCATCGAGACGTCGTCGTTGGAACATTACAGCCAGACGCGGCGGTTCTATCTGAAGCACGGTTACCAGCACGCCTGCCGGCTGAGCGATTACTACGCCGACGGCGACCACATGGAAGTGTACAGCAAGCGCATGAACGGCTGACCCACACGACATTGGGGGCCATAAGAGCGTCCGGGGATCTTTCCTCGCGACGGCTCTGACATTATGATAATTGTCTGAATGACGATTGTCTGACCATCGAACTGTTGCCCGCCCCCTGCACTTGCCCGCCTGGCCAACTCCCTCCGCTCCGCGAGGAATATGCCGTGAACCGTCCGCTATGGGAAATGTTTCAATTGGGCGGCCCCGTCATGTGGCCCCTCTCGATCGCCTCGTTCCTCGGGCTGGCGGTGATCCTGGATCGAGTCATTGCCTTCGCCTGGTGGTATCAGCGGTTCCCGCGCGTGGTCAAAGCATTGGGGCCTTTGGTGCGCCGCGGCGCGTGGGACGAAGCCGAGAGCTGGTGCCGGCGCCGCGGTCCGCTCTCGCGCGTGGCGGGAGTTTATTTGCGCTATCGGCAGGAATCCAAGGAAATTCGCGAAGATCTGGTGCGCCGCGAAGGGCTGCTGGTCCTCGCCCATTTGGACCGCGGACTGCGGTGGCTGGCCGTGCTGGCCCAGGTAAGCACGCTGCTAGGGCTGTTGGCCACGTTCCATGTGATGATCGTCCGTTTCGAACAGGGTGAAATCTCCGGCACCATGCAGCCGGCCAGTTTTTCCAGCGCCATTTGGGAAGCCCTGTTGACGACGATGTATGGCCTGATGATCGCCATCCCCTGTTCGGCCTTTTATCAGCTTCTTGAAGGACGCGTCGATACGATTGCCCGCCAGTTGGACGTGTTGACGTCGTATCTGGACCAATGGTGTCGCGATGCTGCGATGCAAAAGCCGGACAACGACGAGGATCTGCCGTTGCACGAGTATGTGGAGAGTAGGCAGTAGGCAGTAGCTAGACTCGCGTGCTTGCGGAACGAGTCCTTAGATTAAGCGGCGCAAACGTTCGATCGGTGAGTGTGCGTTATGGACCTTTATCGACGCAGGCGGATCGATGCGCAGATCGATATGACGCCAATGATCGATACGCTGCTGCAATTGTTCATGATCTTCCTGCTGAGTGCGTCGCTCGTAGCGTCCTCGGTGCGATTGAATTTGCCGGCCTCGGCTGCCGAGCAGAAGAACCCCACCAAGCCGCTGGTCGTGGCGATCAACGCCCAGGGCGAATTGTTTCTTAACGACGTGCCAGTCGATCGCCAGGCTTTGAAGTCGAGATTGGCCGGCCTGCTGGAAAACATTGACCAACGAAGCGTGCTACTGCGCGCCGATCGCACGCTGGTCTACCAACAAGTGCTCGATGTCCTGGTCGAGATTCGCTCGAGCGGCGCCACGCAGGTGCTGCTGGCCTACGAAGGCGGGAAGAAGGGAGAGGTTGGGCCGGTGCAAGAGGTCAAATGACGAATGTCTAGTGACGAAAGACGAATCTCAGACCTTCGTCATTCGGATTTCTTTAGACATTCGGCATTCGACATTCTTAACGCGACTCACTTGGCGGCGGGCTTCGCTGCCGGCAATGCAGCTTCGATCTTTTTCAACAGCGTTTGGAAGCGCGCGACGGTCGCCGGTCCGTCCAGGCTCTGGTTTGTGATCAGCGTGGCTTTGAGAATCTTTTCCGCGTCGACGATCTTGGCGGAGTGCTTGGTCTGCAGCCCAAGCCGATACAGGCAATCGGCCGTGTTGTAGACGGCATTGTAATAGACCGCCGGCGGTGCGTGGGCCGATTGAAGCGCAGAGCGGACGCGAATCCATTGGCCTGCCGCTGCGTCCAGCTTCTCAGGGTCCAAAGTCGACCAGCCTTGTAGGGCTTCGGCCTTTTTGATCATCGCCTCCAGCAGTCGCGGGTTGTCCTGAATCAGGCGATCGGCTTCCTCGCTGGCGGCTCTGAAATCCTCCTGCTCTCGCAGCATGTCGATCATCACCAGTCGAACCTGCGTCAACACTTCGGCCATTTGCTTCGAGGGCCGGGTCGGCTCCTGATCTGCCTGGTCCAATGCGGCGCGAAAGAACTTCGCGGCATCGGTCCGACGCCCGAGATCGCGGTAGACCGAGCCCAAGAAGATTCGCTCGCCCAGCGAGTATTCCTTGCGGCTGGCCAGCTTCCCCGCCAGCGCAGTAAAAGCTGCCGCGGCGCCCCCTTGTCCGGCAGATTGCTTGCGCAAAGAGCGGGCATAATCGACGAGCGCGCCGTTGACCTGGCGATCATCCGGACCGAATTCCAGCAGCATTTTGGCAGCATTCTCGGCTTTGTCGTTCTGTTTTTCAGCCAGGTAGGCTCGCATCGCCAGGGCCAAAACCCGTAGCGTCGACGGATCGATTGCCGCGACCTGCGAACCCTGAACGCTGGCCAGCAGCGGCTCCAGCAAGGGCCCGACCTTGGCGGTTTCGTCCGCCTCGAGGTACATCTCGGCCAAGAGCATGATCGCATCGCGCTGGCTCTCGGTCGGCGCCGCGCCGGCCGTCTGACCTTTGCGCTCGTGCTCGGTCAACGTTTCGAGCGCGCGGACGGCCTTGTCCTTATTCCGAGCCGCTACGGGCTGGTTCGGCGTTGGCTGGCGAGATTCGTCCAAATACAGACGCCAATACGTTTGTGCCTGCAAATACAAGGCCGTACTGTAGCGCGCCGACGAAGCTTTCACGGCTTCGAGCCAAGGAATCGCAGCCGCATAATCGTCCTGCACCAACTTGAGTTTGGCCAAAGCCAGCCGGGCGTCGTCGGCTTGGACGCGGCCAGGCCAGCGTGCAATGACTTTGTCGGCCGCCTGCTGCACGCGCCGATCGGCCGCAGCCCGATCTGCCGCCGGGGCATCGTTGAACAAGCTGAAGGCGGCGCTCAAGGCCAGCATGCCCGCTTGGGGCCCCGTTTCGCCGACGCGTGTATCGCCGGCTAGCCGCTCGGCGGTGTCCAACGCGTCCTGGGCCTTGCCGGCGGCGAGCTGCACGCGGGCCAACTCGAAGCGCGCGGTCATGAGCCGGTCGTGATCGCGCGGCTCCAGGCCCAGATCGATGGCCCGGCGATAGCCAGAGATCGCTTCGTCCCACAATCCGTTACCGGCCGCTGCCGAGGCGACGCTCAACGCTTGCTGGATGTTCATGGCCGCATTTGCCTGGCCAGGCTGCTCGCGCATGAGCAGCAGCGCCTCGCGTTGATACTTGCCTGGCACGGCGGCGACTTTCATGAGCGCGGAATTGGCCGAGGTGCGGAGCGCGGCCGCCTGATCGGCCGACGATTGCTTGCTCTTGGCAAGTTGCAGCCTGGCCAATTGCATCTGGATGCCCATGTTGGCCTGAGGATGGCGTTCGGCGCCTTTCAGAGCCAGCCAGCGCTGGGCATCGGCGATCGCCAGGTCGAGTTTCTTGCGTTTCTCGAGCACGTGCAGCCGGTGACTTTCGGCATCGCACAGCAAATCCACCACAGCCGGCGGCAAATCGCCGAGCCCGGCCGAAGCGCGGGCCAGCACCTCGTCGAATACGTCCTGCGCCGTACCGAGGTCGTTCAGCTCCTCGAGCATCCGACCTTGCCAGAAGTGTGCGACCATGCCGATTTGATCGTCGCGGTGCAACTGAAAGATTTCGTCAAAGCCGTCGGACGCCGAGCGCAGCGCGTCGAACCGCCGCGAGTCTTCGGGATCTGAATACGTTTGCGAAATCTGGTAGTCGATCAGCACTGCCTTGAAGCGGGCGTCGGCCCATTGCTCTTCGACCCGTGCCCGCTCGCTGGGCACGGATTGAGGTTTTACGTCGGGCTCGCTGACCAAATCGCCCGATGAACCCGGCCCCGTCTTGCGCGGAGGTCGCTTGCTTTTTTCAGCGGCCAGCTTCGCTTCGGCCCGCGCCTTCTCGGCCAAGGCGGCTTGCTCTTTCTCGACGAGCGGGGCCAGAATCTTGGCATATTGTTCCGCCGCTTGCTCGAAATGCGGACGGGCCGCGACGAATGCCGAGCGTGCTTCGGCAAGTTTTTCGCCTCGCTTGCCGGCTTCGTCGATCGCCTTGGCTTGTTTGAGCAATTCGTCGCCGCTGGCCATCGACAATTCGCCGGCCAGCACGTCGGCGGTCGGCACTTCGGCATGATTTGGATGCTCACGCAAAAATTTGTCGAGATACGATCGGGCCGAGGCCAGACGCTGGGCGGCAACGTCGGGGCTTTCCGCCTCATCGGCGGCGACGCGGCAGACTGCGGGCTAGCGACAGATCGAAAGTTTCCCGCATCGCGGTCGGCAGATCCGACCGCTGGTGGATCTGCGTCAGATAGGCCAGCGATTCTTCGCCATAGCCGCGGTCCCACAGCCCACGCAGAAAGTCCTGGTAGGGCTCCGCAGCCAGACCTGGCCGGGTGAACAAGGCCAGCAACGTGAAGACCAGCGCAGGTAACAAACGCCAACATGAACCGCGGACATCGATTCGCGCCGCGACAACAAGAGGTCGAGGCCGTTCGTCGCAACCTCCGGTGCTGCATTCTCGACGAGCCATGCGCGTGCGATTACTCCTTTTTCGGCTGCTCCGCATTCTTGGGCGCCTCGAGCGAAGCAGTCGCCGGCGGCTTGGCGGCCGGTGTTTTCGATGGATTTTCAAGCTTGTAGAGCGGCAGATAGCGGTAGTAGACCTCGAGCGTCAGGCAAGACAGGCTGGTTTGCATCAGCCGGCCACCGATCCGGCCCCAAGGATCTTGCTTCGGATCGTTCGGATCCCAACTCCCCGATGCGCAGCCTTCGTGCGTCTGTGTTTCGATCAGCACGCGCCGCATTTGCCGGTTCCATTTGTCCCACTCCGGCCCGGGTACGTTGTGCATTACTTGCGTGGCGTAATACCAATAGTAACAGTCGGGCAGGATTTCGATGGGGGGATTGCGCAGCAGGCTGCCCACGCCCTTGACGATCGCCGGATCGGTCCGTGCGGCGCCCAGGTATTGTGTGCCGAGCAGGCCGACAGCCGTCATCGTCGGGGTCGGCGGGTCGCCCTTGAGATAACAAAACTCGTTGCCATATTGACCAATCGCCACGCTCTTGAGGAAGCTCTTGGCGGCACGCATGGTTTCCGGATCGACCTTCAGTCCGGCCATCTGCCCGCTCTTGAGCGCCATGATCTGCCAGCCGGTAACGGACGTGTCGCCGGGTTGATGGGGCGTGTATCGCCAACCGCCGCCTTCAGGATCCTGGGCCATTTCAATGAAGTGGATGGCCCGTTGCGCGTGCCGCGCCCATGCGCGAGTCGTGCGTCATGCCAAAGGCTTCGCACAGCGCGATCGTGGCCAGACCGTGGGTGTACATCAGGCTGAAGGCCCCGCGGCCAGCCAGGTTGCCATCGGCTTGCTGATTGCTGACCAGGAATTGCAGGCCTTTGTAGATGTTCTTTTTGTACAGGCAATCCGACATGTGCGTTTCGCCGGCGGCCAAAAAGGGAAGCAGCCCCATGGCCGTGGCGGCAGCGTCGCTGTCGATGTCGCCCGGGCCGGTGCAAGATTTGTCGTTCGCCGCGCATTGATGGTTGAAGCCGTCGAGGCTCCAACTGCCGTTGGGGTTTTGATGTCGCGAGATCCAGTTCAAGGCGGCCGTGACGGCCAACTCCGATTCGAACGTAGCGCCCTGGCGCTCCCTGTTGCCGGCCCTTGCCGCGGTCGCCAAAGCCGGAGTGGCTGCCCCCCTTGCCGATGCTGGCTCCCTCGCCGGGGCTGACGCCGACGCCGCCTGCGCCCTTTACCGATGCCCCGTCGACCATGAGCCCTTTGACGTTGAACCCGCCCAATCCGCCGAACGATTTGCCGTCTTCAACGTTCTTCGACCCTCCACCATCCAGCAGGAAGTCTTTGGAGTTGTCATTGAACTGTTCGATTTTCGCCAGCGGCTGCACTTCTTTCTGGCGCAGCACGGTGTCGTCAAGAATGCTCGTGTTCAAAGGCGGCGGGGCAATGAAGCGAACGATCGGTTGACGCGTCAGCGGGTCGCTGATCGCCGTGTCGAACGTAAAGGCCTTATCGGGCTTCGACATTGTGAACTTGCCGGCCAGGATGGCGATCAAGGCGATGGCAAAAATATGCGCCAACATGCTGAGCATGTAGAACCGGCCCATGCTTCGCCCATAGGCCGTAGCGCCTTCCTTGGCCTGATCCCAAATTACTTTGGGGAGAAATTCAGACTGCGGGCGACGGATGGTTGAGGCTGGCGCCAGGCCGTATTCTTGTCCGGCCGGCGCGGCGGAACCGAGCGGGACGGGTTGCGCAGCCCCGGCGCGCGATAGGGGTTTCCCGGCGGAGGTGGCGCGTGCAACGGCTGCATGATCAACCTACGCTCGCTCTGGTCCAGGAGTTCTCTAATACCCTACGTCGAACCGCTCTCATCAGGTCCAACACCGCTCCAACCCGTCCGCCTGATACTCGCGAGCAACTGGAATTTACCGCCACCGAATTTCACTTTTGCAATTTACCATTTTCGGCCGTTTTCACCGCACCCCAGGTTGGGTGGAAGCGTGGTGTGCCCCAATGCGGCCGTGTTTGCCCGAGGCAGCCTTGTGTATCTGAGCATTCCGAGCACGGGCGGATTGGCCCACAGCAAGGACGCGACCGGCCTTGGAAAGCGCACGATTGGTGCCGCGAACTCGGCCTGGCTATGAGCGACAACCTTGTCACCCCCCCCGGCGTGGCCCGTTGTCCGGATCTAGTATCCGAAATCAAGCCCGCCCTGAAATGTTCCGTTCCGGACGTAATCGCTGACCAGCGACGCTTGCCCAACACAATTCATTGCGCGTTGAGCGATCGGCATAACGATCAGAGCTAGCACGCAAACGAACGACTTCCGCGGAGAATATCAGCCGCTGTCGATTCGTGTGCTCGCCGTGCCGTCCCTCAGGTCGTCCCGCCTCACAGATCGCACCCCCGTGCGTTGGCATAACTCCATACTACAACATAATTTTCGATGGTCAATCTGGAGTTTTACGGGATTCATTCCGTGGCTGCCTGCTAGGCAGGTCGACAGGACTTGCCGGCGGGGGCTTTCCCGATAGATTCAAACCTTCTGACTGGCAACTTTGGTGAACAGCTTTTGCAAGCGATTCGCAGGAGCGGCTTTGAAACCGCCGCTCGATCGGCTTACATTCTCGCATCGACCTCGGCATGCCAGTCGCAAGTCGTTATTGCAAAATGACTTGGCGGCGTAGCTCAGCTGGTTAGAGCAGCGGAATCATCATCGAAAAGCCGCTGGCCGCTCTTTCCCTCTAAACTGGCGCCATAGCCCTATTTTCATGGGGTTTACTGGGTTTCGGCCGCTCATAAGCAACTGTCACAAGTAGGCGGAAAGTGGGCCTATGAGGTGTCAGCGACACCCGCTCCCATGGCCGACCTGGACAGTTACTACCGCCCTCCCAATTTCGAGACTAAGGGACAGAGCGTCCCTGTCGACCGGGTATGCACAGCGGTCAATGCACTACCTATCTGGGGAGGTTCGCTGGCGATGGCGCCCGATGGGCAACTCGCCGTCATCGCAATTGGCCTCCCTCAGTCGCCGAACGGGTCGAGCGGGGCGTGGTTGCGAAATGAAATCTAGATTTCTGTCGCGCGAGTGCATCCGGCTGTAGATCTCAACCGAGGCCTGCCCTAACTCCAAGGCCATTGCTTGGATTCGCGCCTGAATCCGCTTGCCTGTTGCCATCCTTGGCTCCTCGAAGTCCCCAGCTTCACGCTGAAATCCAAAATCAACGCCCAAATAAGCGGCCACCCTTCTTCCCTACTTCCGCCAGCACGCAAATGGCAGGCTGCACCCCCAGCCATGATAGTCGTCGAGTTGCCGTTCTTTCGTTCTGCGGTTTCACGTATAAGGCTTTCGGCGCGAGTCTTAGGTCCGAAACGAGTCACTCCAGAACCGCCCCGAGAACGAGGAGTCACCATGTCCCCGATTCGATACCGCCGTACCTCGGTACGGACGGCGCTCGGCATTACCGCGGAAGAAAAACGAATCAAGCGTGAACTGGGCATTACGGCTCTGCTTCGGCCCTTCCGCTGGTGGGGGAATGAGAAGCGAAGCATCAAGCGCGAGGCGGGCTACTACTCGCCCGAGGCGAAGCTGGCCCGGCATGTCTTGCCGCATTCGGCCAGCAAGCTGCTAATTTTGGTGGCACTCGTACTCGGTATTCCGTTCGCGCTCGGCTGGTGGCTGAACTCGAACCAGACGACGCCGGGCAATTCGGCCGTGTCGGCGGAATCGACTTCGCCCATGGCTCGCGATCAAGAACGGTTGCCTTAGGAGGGCATCGCTCGTTGGCGTCGAGGTTTTCCGAAGCCAGCAACGGTGTGGCGAAGCGAGAGTGACCTTTACAGTACCACCCTCCCTCGTTATAGTCCGCCGAAACTCGGGTCGAGGGAAATGGCTGCCTGCTGGCTTGTCAAATCCGGGACTCAAACGAGCAAAAAGTTTTGAAGCAGATCATATTTGCCCATCGTAGTTTACAGATTTCGGCGAGCGGTAGCGAAGGCCTCGGGTTTTGATCGAAAAGAACCATGCTACGGCACGGGATCATTGACGTTCCGCCAGTCGCTGGGCGGAACGGCAGTTGGCTTTTAGTTGAACATTCGGCGGCAGTGTGGCTTCGTACGTAAGCAAGGCACCGGGTGCGGCGGTGTCGCTGAGCGATTCGTGAGGCAAGGATGCTTCCCCATTTGGACGGTACTCGCCCAAATCACGTGCTAATCGTGATTCCGGGTTCGGTCAATTATTTCTATAACCAGTGCGGCGCGCGTGTCGGCGAGGCGCTGCGGGCACTTGGTCAAGATGTGACGATCCGGACGCTTCCGGAGGTTCCGCCCGAGGCGAACTACGACCTATGCATCATCACGAACCTGTCAGAAGTTTTGCACGCGGCCGGCGATGAAGCGCGTGGCTTGGCCGAGGTGGGCTCGTTGCGGCGCCGCAGCCGGATTCTGGCGGCTTGTGCGATTGATTGCGCGCACGGACTGGTACCGGCGAGCAGACGATTTGAGTCGTCGCTGCGGTGTGGACGTCGTCTTGGATCTCGGCTTGCATGACCAGAGCGAGTTTCTCGATCCGGTCTGCCGATCGCTGTATCATTTCGTGTTTTCGGGCCTGACGCCGTCGGAGTTGGCTTCGCTCGACACGGTCGCAAGGCATGATGGCGACCGGGCGATTCCTTGGGCCTTCGTCGGGCATGTCACGCCATATCGCGCCGCGTTGGTCGATTTGCTCGTCCAGCAGGTCGATCCGAGTGGCTTCGTCTACATGCCGCGCCCGGTTCCCTATACGGAAAAGGGTTCGCCGCATCTGAATCAGGAGCAGTTCGAGCGGGTCTTGCAGCGAACGAAGTACCAGGTTTGGTGTTCGCATCATGATCACTTCTATCTAGAGCCCGAGCGGTTTCGTGCGTCTCTGCTCAGCGGCGGACTGCCGATGAAGGTTGTGTTCTCGTCGAAGCAGACGCCGGCGGCGAGTCCCTTCTCGTATCTGCTCATGGAGGCCGGGGAAGCGGTTCGCCACATGCGGATGCAATCGTTCACGCAGGTGCGTCGAAGGTTCTGGAGCGACTGGCGGGCGAGGCCAACGCTGGTCGGCGAATTGGCGAGAGTTTTCGGACTGCCGGCGAGTAGTGCGCGGGTGGTCGAGTCGCACGAAAGCGTGAGGCGGGCTGCGTGACATCGAGATTCTTGGATTAGGGCGACAGGTTGGCGTTTTTCACGCAAGGTTGGCGGCGAGCCGGTTTAAAGCCAAGTCAGGGGAGGGCTGTGTGGTTGCTGGAAATCTCGGAGTAACGATCGCCATACCCAACTGGAACCACGAGCTCGTATTGCCGCGCGATCCAGTCGGCGTTGAGGTCTCTGCAGATATTGCGGGATCAGGGCGTGCCGGGCGAGGTTCTGGTCATTGATGAAGGGTCGCGTGACGGATCGCTGACCTTGTTGCGTCAACTCGAGGCGCAATATTACGACCAGGGCTTACGCGTGCTGGCCTTCGCCGACACCGAGCGCCTGGCGGTGACCCGAAATCAAGCTTTGGCGCACGGCCGATATCGGTACGTTGCGTTTTGCGATGCCGACAACGAGTTGATTCCCGAGAACCTGCCAATTTTCCTGCGCCCTTGCAGGAAACAGAAGCTGCCGCGGCTTATGGGAACTTGCTCTATCGGTCCGTAACTTCCAATTACGCGTTCAATGTCCTGAGCAACGAGAGTTTTCAAGGGCGAATCTTCTCCGGCGAATATTACATGGATGCCTTCTCCGTGGTTGATCGCCGTCAGATTCTGGATATCGGCGGCTACAGCGCGTCGTTGGATGTCCTGGAAGACCAGGAGATGTGGCTGCACATGGCAACCAACGGGCGAAAGATCGTCTTCGTGCCCGTCGTGCTGGGGTACTACTACATTCTGGCCTCGAATGCGATGAGCCGCGATGTGCAGAAGGCTCAGAACGGCAAGCTCAGGCTCGATCGGGTATTTGACCAGCTCAAGGTACGCGCGAATGCTCCCTTGAACACGACTCATTTGCGTTATTTTCCCAGTCTTGGATACATCTGAGCCGAGCGTCGCGATAACTGCACGTTTACGGCTCGGCACGATAATGAGCGGTTGATGTTTCGGTTGTCCGGACCGGGCAACAAACGCAATTACGAATTTCAGCACCCGGAGCACTTAACCATGTCTGCGGCTGGCTTCAAGGAGCGTCCCCGGCTACCATCCATCTATTCAACCTTGCAGCCGCTGGAGGGTTATTGGAACGCCTATCAGCCCTATGGCGAAGACGCAAGCCTCAAGGAGTTCGTCAATCCACTGGACGCGTTCCTGGCATATTTGGCCCTGGACTCGCTCCCTGGCCTGCCGACGGTGGTTGATCTGGCGGCTGTATCCAGTGGCGGGGCCACGAGCTTGATTGGGCTGTTGCATCCGCGTGTCGGCCAGGTTCTGGCTGCATCGGATCCGGGTCAGGAAGCTTCCGAGCGGGTGTTTGCAGCGCTCGAAGGGTTTGCCGCGGAGCGCTGGGCGAAGCGGACCGGATTGGGAATCGTTCCGCGGGCTGAGCTGCTCGGTAAGCGTCCGTTCCGCGGCCCCCAGGTAATTCTGGTCGACGCGCAATGGGTCGACGGTCAGTCGTTCGATCGGTTGATTCAAGACTGGCTGGTTGCCCTGCCTGGCGCGATGTTCGTGGTATTCAATCTCGGCCGAGCCGGTGAATGCCCGGCTGTCGAGGCCCTGGTCTCGCTGTGTCGCACAAGCGGCCCAAACCGTTTGTGGCTAATGCGGGAGTCAGGCGAGGTTCTGGTGGCCAGCCGCATGGCAATTGTTGCAAGCAAAGACCATCCTCACGCCGAGGATGTCATCTTGCGCTTGCGGCAACAATTCACGGGCAACCACCATGTATTGGAGTTGTTGAATGCCGAAAACCTGGCGCGCGTGCAGGCGACGAACGTCGATGTGGAGCTGATCAAGGCCTTTCCCGACTGGCCCATCTCGAAGGAATTGGAAGACCATAAGCGATCGGCGCAGGCGGCGCCGACGAAGCGGCGGCGTTGCGGCACCGGGTCGATGAACTTCAGTACCAACTTGGAATCCGCGCTTTGCTTGCGCCGACCGGCAGTCGTCGTGGTCGGTTCGCTGGGATCGTAGCGCGCGAAGTGAAGTTATGGAAAGACAATGGGGTTCGGGCCATGCTGCGCCGCCGGTTGGAACGGATGCGGAAGAACCTGCGGAAGTTTTCGCCCAACCGTTGATCGTAGCGGTGCAAACGCGGCACTGAAGGCCACCAATTCCGAAACGAGTTCGGAAGTGAATACCGCGGTCATGATTCGGGTTTGAGAGTCGAACAGGATTTCAGGGCGCCTTTCGCGGCGAAGGCGACCTGGATGGCGCGACGCTCGCCAGTCGGAAGGTAATCGCAGGGAGTTCAAATAGCTGCCGCAACAGGCTGGCGTCGAGCATCTCAAGCCAGTTTCAAACAGCCCTTTTTTCTCGGGATACTATGACCGAACTGTCATCTCGGTTGCAGTCGATTCTGCCCCTGCTGGCTTGTCCAGGCTGCCGCAGCCCGTTGCGCCTGCAGGGGACGGCACTGGCATGTACGTCGTGCTATGCCAACTACCGTACGCTGCAGGGTCGTGCCGTCTTTCATCAGCGCCGACGTCGACGTGCGGCGTCATGCCCGAAGAGCACATCAGCAATCAGCCGTCGAGCGAGTCCATAGACTATATACGGCAGCTCGATGGGTGGGTGCTCAACTTGGGTGCCGGTGGAACGACGATCAAGCTGACGAACTGTGTGGAGCTCGAGTATTCGATCTTCCGCCACACCGACGTCGCGGCAGATGCCCATTGGCTGCCTTTCGGCGATGGAGTGTTCGACGCGGTTGTCACGTTCAATACATTCGAACACCTCTACGATCCGAATCGAGCTGCGAAGGAGATTTTTCGCGTCCTCAAGCCAGGCGGGCGGTTGATCTTGCAGACGGCGTATTTGCAGCCGGTGCATGAAGCTCCCTACCACTTCTATCCGACAACCGAATACGGTTTGCGGCACTGGTTCCGCGACTTTGAAAATGTGCAAGTCTGCGTGACTCCGAACTTTAACCCAGCGCATGTATTCGCCTGGTTGACTTGGGAAATGCTGCAAGCGGTCGAAGCAACACACGGGGCCGCGGTTCGCCAGCAGTTCGCCAACAGCACGATGGATTTTTGGAATTCCACCTGGGCGGACGCGAAACTTCGCGACCACACACTCTGGAAGTCGCTCGGCGAACTGCCCCAGGAAGTGCAGAAGCGAATCGCGGCTGGGTTCCAATTGGACGCTGTGCGTCCCGCCGCACTAAACCAGGAAGGTTCGCCATCGACCGTCCAGTTGCCTGTCAATAGAAACCGCAAGGCCCCCGGTCGAACCTGGTCGTCACGTTCCATGAGCCAGGCCGGCCGGCCCCGCGTCCCTTCGCTGGCAATGTTCCGCGTGTTGTTCGTTGTTCGTCCCGGGGTCTATGATGCGGCGTCGATGCGATATTGCGGGTACAACGTGATCGAAGCACTGCAATCCGTCGGCATCGAGGCTGCTCACCTGGACGAATGCCACATTCCGGATCGTCTCGACGAAGTCATTTCCTACGACCTGGTGGTGCTCGTTCGCCGCTGCATCACGCCGAATACCACCTTGCTGTTCGACCGTGCCCGGGAGATGGGAGTGCCGGTTGTTTGCGACTTCGATGACCTGCTGTTCGATGAAAGAATCATTGCGCATGTTGCCGTCTCGCAGGGGCTCCCCCTGGATGAAAGTGGGCGTTTGCGGCAAATGATTGGCGTATTGGAACGGAGCGATTACTGCACGGCCTCGACTCCGCATATCGTCAAGTACGCGGAGGAAGCAGGCAAGCTCTGTCTGGAGATACCCAATGGTTTGAACGCAGCTGCAAATCGACTTGTCGCAGAGAGTTCGCGAAGAAGCCAGTTCGGCCAAGGTCGGAAAAGTCCTGCGGTTGGGTTACTTCAGCGGGACTCGCACACATCAGGACGATTTTAGGCTGATCGCTCCGACGCTGGTGCGCTTGCTCGAAGAGTTTTCATCGCTGGAGTTGGTCGTGGCTGGCGATTTCGACCTGGCTGAGTTTTCCGAGTTTCAGCCGTTCGCCAGGCGTGTCCAGTCTAGGCCTTTCGTCGATTGGTGGTTATTGCCTGCTGAGATTGCCCGAGTTGACATCAACATGATCCCGTTGGAGATCAATGAATTCACCGAGGGCAAGAGTAACCTCAAGTATTACGAAGCCGGCGTGTTGAAGATTCCGAGTGTCGCCAGTCCGACGCAAGTTTTCGTAGCTTCGATCAAGCACGGCGAAAACGGCATGTTGGCCACCACGGAAGACGAGTGGTACGACGCCCTGCGATCGCTAATTATCGATCCGGTATTGCGGCAGCGGATGGGAGAAAATGCCTATCAACATGCCGTGCAGAAATACTCGCCCGAGGCAATCGCCCGGCATGCGGTCGCTGCCTATCGACAAATTCTCGCGCACCATCGGGCTCGTTTGGTCGTCGCAGAAGATGCTCCAACAGTCGTCGTGCTGTGCAGCGATCTGCCGCAGGCCCTGCAAGACCGGGATCCCGCGCTCGATTTCGCAGTCGATTTGGTGCGTTGCGGTGCAGGCGTGACCATTCAATCGCGTGGCAGTAATCAAAACCAGGAGTTGAGCGCCCACGCAGCGCACCAGTTGCTGAACGAGTACTTTCCCGGCCATGACTTGACCGTCCAAATCGGCGGCGACGTGCCATGTTGCGACATCCTGGTGGCTACGGATACTGCGACGGCGCATATTTCCAAGCGATTTCAGCACCGCGCGAAACGCCTGGCTTATTGGGTGCAGGACGACGAGGGTCAACAGACTGCCGGCGATGCGCCCTACGAGCGTTTTGCCGAGAGTCTGCAGCTTGGGCACCGCTTGTTTGCCTTTGATGATGCCGTGGCGCGAGACGTCGGGCGACATCACCAGGTCGAGCTTTCTGTGCTGCCTCTAAGCCGCAACCGTCGCTCCGAGATGACGGGCACCGCCGTTTACGAACCCAAGTCGATCCTCGTTGGTGGAAGCGAGAGCATTCCTGAGCCGCTGTGGCAAGAGGTAAGGATCGCTTTGGAGGAGCTCCACAGAGTTAATCCCAAGCTGCCGATCACATTTTGCGGATCGATTGCGACGCGCGAGGGGAGCGATACTTTTCCTCGCCAGACCGTCGGCTCGCTCCGCGGAGCGAGTTTTAGGAAACTGCTGGCCGAGCACCCCATCTGCGTGGCCCTTGCCTCCGACGGCGAATCGCTGCCGTCGTGGGTCTGCGACGTGCTGGCCGTTGGTTGTCCCGTCATTGCCGTCGAAAGCGGCGAATCTCACGACTCGTACGGATTCGAGGCCAGCCAAGGAATCGTACGCGTCCCACTCGAGGCAGGCAGCATTCTGCGGGCGATTGAGTCGCTGTTAGTTGACCGCGTGCGTCTCATTTCCCTGCTGCGTGCCGGAAAGGCTCGGCTCGGTATGCTGCCCGAGGGCGACGGCGCCGAGCGGTTCCTGGCGGCATTCAGCGCGAACAGTGAGACAGCCGTCAGCAATGATGCCCCCATGACGCTTCCGGGCTTCATGCCCATTAGCCGCGCAAGTTAGTAGGACGAGGGAGCCTTATGCAGATCTTGATTACCGGCGGAGCCGGATTCATTGGCAGCCACGTCGCCGATTCATTGGTCGGCCTCGGTCACCAGGTCACCGTCGTCGATAACCTCAGCCTGGGGTGCCGCGACAACATATCGCACCTGTTGAGCTGGCCCAACTTCCGACTGCAGGTCATGGACGTGCTCGACGAGGCCGCGTTCGAAATGTTGTTCAAGCGTAACCGGTTCGATTGCATCTTTCATTTGGCTGCGAACTCGGACATTGCTCGCAGCCACGATGATCCGGCTGTGGACTTCGACAACACGCTCCGCACGACGTACACGGTGCTGCAAGCCATGCGCACCCAGGGTATCAAGCAGTTGGTGTTTGCTTCGACGTCGGCCGTGTATGGCGATTCGACGCAGGAACTCGACGAGAGCTTCGGGCCGCTCTTGCCGGTGTCGCATTACGGCGCGGCGAAGCTTGCCAGCGAGGCCTTGATCTCCAGCTTTTGTGCCAATTACGGCATTCAGGCCTGGATCGCCCGGTTCCCCAACGTCGTCGGCGAACGGGCCACCCATGGCGCCGTGTTCGACTTCATTGGCAGGTTGCGTGCCGATCCAAGCCGGCTCGCGGTGCTGGGCGATGGCGAGCAGACGAAGCCCTACTTGTATGTCCGAGATTTGGTCGAGGCCCTAGTCTTCATTTGGACGACGGCTACCGAACCCGTGAACCTGTTCAACATCGGCGTTGAGTCACGGACCAACGTCAAGCAAATGGTGCGAATCATCGCCGAAGAAATGGGTCTGCAGCCACAGATTGTTTATGGGAGCGGCAAACGAGGCTGGGTCGGCGACGTGCCGCAGGTTACCTATCGGCTGGACAGATTGCATGCCCTCGGCTGGCGAGCCCGCCGCTCTTCGGACGAAGCCGTCCGCACGGCGGTTCGCGCCATTTTGGAGATGGCGGCATGAAGCTGGTCATTATCGCCGGTGGCAAGGGGACTCGGCTTGGTCGTAGCGACGTCCCGAAGCCGATGGTCAACATCGGCGACAAGACCGTGCTCGAGCATCAGTTGCTATTGGCCCGGCAATATGGCATTCGCGATGTCTATATCGTAGCGGGTCACCTGGCTTCGGTGATTTACGACCATTTTCAGGATGGTAGCGATTACGGCCTGCGGATCACCCACATCGTCGAGCCCCATCCGCTTGGAACCGCTGGCAGCGTTGGCCTGCTGCGGCATGTGCTCGACGAACGATTTCTGTTGTTCTATGGCGACGTCATGCTGGACATGGACGTTGGGCAGTTGCTGGCATTCGACAAGCCAGACGCCAGCCTCGGCACGCTGGTCGTTCATCCTAACGATCATCCCTACGATAGCGATTTGCTCGAGGTCGATTCAGCACACCATGTCCGCGCCTGGCATGCGAAGCCGCACGCCCCCGAAGCGGAGCATGGCAATCTGGTGAACGCCGGAGTCTACGTGCTGTCGCCGGAAATCTTCCGCTACGTGCCCACCGACCGGGCGACGGATTTCGGCCGCGACATTTTCCCCGCCGTGCTGCGTGCCGGTGGCACGTTGCAAGCGTATTCAACGCCCGAGTTCATCAAGGACATGGGCACGCCCGACCGGTTGCAGGAAATCAGCCAGGCGTATTCCAGCGGTCGTATTGGCCGGCTCAACCGTTCGAACCGGCGGCGGGCCGTGTTTCTCGATCGCGATGGCGTGATCGCCAAATTCGTCGACAACCTGTCGCGGCTCGATCAGTTCGAATTGGCGCCGCAAGCAGGGGCCGCATTGCGCGAGATCAATCGCAGCGAGCATCTGGCCGTGCTCGTCACCAATCAGCCGATGATCGCCAAAGGATTCATGACGGTTGAAGAATTGCGCCGCATTCATGCCAGGATGGAGACGTTGCTGGGCCGGGAGCATGCGTATCTTGACGCCGTTTACTATTGCCCCCATCACCCGCAGTCGGGTTTTGTCGGTGAAGTCGCGGAATTGAAGATTGCCTGCGAATGCCGGAAACCACGTTCTGGCATGCTGCTTCAGGCCGCCGCCGACTTGAATATTGATCTTAGCGCTTCCTGGATTATCGGCGACCATGAGACCGATCTGATTGCCGGAAAGCGGGTTGGATGCCGCGCCACGCACTTGCAAGCTGGTCCGCCTTCAGATTGGGCTGACGATTCGACGACTGATCTGCTCGCTGCTGTCCGTCGAATCGTGCAGCCGGCCGAAGGTTCATGGAGCAAGGTGGCAGCATGATTATCTCTCGAACCCCTCTCCGCATCAGCTTCATCGGCGGCGGAAGCGACATCCGGGAATTCTACACGCGGCACGAAGGCGCCGTGTTGAGTGCTGCGGTCCGGAAATTCGTCTATCTTTCGATGCACCCATTCTTCGAGGATCAGAAGATCCTGCTCAAGTATTCGGAGAATGAGCTGGTTGGATCGGTGAGCGAGATCCGTCACCGCATCATCCGCGCCGTATTCGAGCAGTACGGTATCCAGGGCGTGGACTTCAATTCCAGCGCGGACGTGCCGGCGGGCACCGGCCTGGGTTCGTCTTCGGCCTTCACCGTCGGCTTGATCAACCTGTGCAATGCATACACCGATCGCGTGATGCACCGATCGCGAATCGCCGAGAGCGCGTGCGAAGTTGAGATCGAACAGCTCTGCGAACCGATCGGCAAGCAGGATCAATATGCTGCGGCGATCGGCGGCCTGAATTTCATTCGCTTCCTTCCCGACGGCAACGTGCAGGTTGAGCCTCTGAAGCTCGACAAGACAACGGGTCAACGATTACAGGGCAACTTGCGGATGTTTTATCTGGGCACAACGCGGTCCGCCAGCGCGGTGCTCAAGGAGCAGCAGCAGAATATCGCGGCTGATGCAAACAAAATCGACAACCTGAAAAAGATGGTCAGGCTCGCCGAAGACTTACGAACTGCGTTTCGTTCCGGCGAAATCGACGCGCTGGGCGAGATCATGCACGAAGGCTGGTGCCACAAGAAGCAGCTTGCCCGCGGAATCTCCAACGATCGGATTGAACACCTCTACGACGTCGCGCTCCGCAATGGTGCCAGCGGCGGCAAGCTGCTAGGTGCCGGCGGTAGCGGGTTCCTGCTGTTCTACGTTCCTGAAGAGCAACAAGCCCGGTTGCGTACCGCCCTGCATTCGCTGCCGGAGTACCCCGTTGAGTTCGACAATGACGGCACAACGATCATTTACAATGACGAGTTGCGGCATCACGACATTCACTCGCTACGCAGGGCAATTCCGGCCTGACCCTTCGACCAGCGTGTAATTCCTTGTCTACGCTACGTTTCCCACGGCGCTAAAAAGCGAACCTTACAAACAGAATTCACGTTCCCGCAGGAATCCGATATGAAATGGCTATTGATGCCCGTTCGTAAGGTCGAACAGACGATTCGTCGCCGCCGGAATGCGGCTGCGCTGCGGCGCCGGAAATCGCGGAACTTTGGTGCTTACAAAGCTCTTGACGTGAAGTCCGTACTGGACGTCTGTCGATCGCAACCGCTCTACTCTTTGATCGTTCCAGTTTTTCGCCCGACCTCAAGCTCTTGCGGCTTTGTATTGCCTCGGTGCAAAGGCAGTTGTACACCAACTGGGAACTGATCCTGGTCGATGATGGCTCGCAGACGCCTGCTTTGACCGCGGAACTCGAACAATGGGCTCGACGCGACGAACGCATCCGAGTCTTCAAGCTGTCGGAGAATCGAGGCGTTGCCGGCGCCACGAACTACGGCATCTCGCAAGCTCGCGGACAGTTCGCAGGCTTTCTCGATTGTAAGGACGAGCTGACGCCCGACGCGTTGTTGTGGATGGTAGTCGCTCACAACCGCGATCCCCGCAGCCGTTGGTTCTATTCCGACGAAGCAACGCTCGAACCCGACGGAAATTACGCGGGGAGATTTCATCGCAAACCCGCGTTTTCCTGGGAATACCTGTTGTCGGTCATGTTTACCTGCCATTTCAGCGTCTACGACAGGAATCTACTGGAAGACGTGGGCGGCCTCCGTGCGCAGTTCAGCGGAGCCGAGGATCATGATCTGGCTTTAAGGATCTCCGAGTGTGTGGAGCCCAGCGAGGTAACGCACATTCCGCACGTTTTGTATTTTTCGCGGGAGAACACTCGGCCGACTGCGAACTCGACCGGCAGCGGGGCCGGTGGCTGGCCACGCCGCTTATGAGGCCGTCGTCGAAGCCGCGCAACGACGTCGGTTGTTGTGCCGAATCACTCCCGACCCCGATCGCAGCACGCGCTTTCAGTTGAATCTACAGCCACGAACCACGCCGAAGGTGACGATCGTTATTCCCACTCGAAATGGAACAGAACTGGTAAAGCGATGCATCGAGTCGCTGACAGCCAGCACCTCGTACCCAAACTACGAAATCGTCGTCATCGACAACCAGTCCGACAACGTGCAGTTGGCTTGGTACCTGTCGCAACTCGAGAGCTCTGGTCGTGGTCGCGTCATCAACTACGACAAGCCCTTCAATCATTCAGACATGCACAACGTGGCCATCGCGGAGATTGATTCCGAGTTGATCGTGTTGATGAATAACGACATCTACGAATTCAGCCGTGACTGGCTGGAGCAGTTGGTGGCGACGATCGAGATCGATGAATCGATCGCCGGAGTGGGCGCCAAGTTGTTCTATCCGGACAGAACCATCCAGCACGCCGGAATGGTCATTGGCTCGTGGGGTGGCCTGGCCGGACATGCCGATTGCCAGCAACCGGGCAGCACTGCCGGCTATTTCGGTCGCAGCCGCGCCCTGCAAGAAGTATCAGGCGTGACCGCAGCTCTGATGATCATGCGTAAGTCGGCCTTCAAGAGCATCGGCGGCTTCGATGCCGATCGCTACCCGACGAGTTACAACGACGTCGATCTTTGGGTGCGGCTGGGCGAAGCGGGGTATCGCTGCCTGTTCAATCCTGCGGTGCGTGCCATTCACGAAGAGAGCAAAACGCGGAAAAAGGCCGCACGATGAGGACGAATTCCAGCGCCGTTTGCACGAGGATTTGCGGCGACGAGAGTGGCGCGATCGGTTCTGGAATCTGACGTTGTTTGAGAACCCCGCATATGTCCACGAACTCGAGAGAACCTGGGATTGGATTCCGGAAAAGTTAAGCCTTCTCCAAAAGGAAGTACGGGCACTCAAGAACCGGCCGATCGCTCCGGCACTGGAGGATTTGGCCGCACTATTATCCAAGGACATTCCGGACGGTGTACACTCGGCACGACTCCAGCATGCTACGGGCCAGGCTGATTTGTGCGGGTCGATTCCCTTCGAGCCAATTAACCGCATCGCGGTTACGAATTTGCACCGTGGGCTTTCTGCTCCCACCCCCGAATTATTTCGCTTTTCTTGAGCTTGGCAGACGCCATTGCATGACCCGGATGCGTTGCATTGAGGATGTTGCGCCGTCACCAGCTTCGGTGACGGCGCAAAGTAAAAGCCCGACTTGCTGCGGTACCGCAGGCGACTCTCTCCGCGAGGAAGCTGATTCATGCCCCAGAACGCTTTGTCAACGCGAGCAACTTTCGATCGTTTCGTCGATCCATCAGATACGTCGACCGCCGAGCGGTCTACAACAAAGGTGGCTGTATGGAAAAGAGTTTCAGCGTACGCCCAGACGGCGATCTTCGTGGGTCTTGGGATCGCGTTGTATTTTGCGACGGTTCACGTGCCGCGAGGCGTCGGCACGGGCTTGAGTCATGGTTGGCGGGCCTCAATGAGTTGAGTTTGCACGGCGCTCAAGCTGGCGTCGATTACATTTTCACCTTCGGGCCACTCAATTACCTGGAAACCGCGACAATCATCCCGGAGCTTTTTTGGCAGCGTTACGTGTGGGAACTGGTCCTCAAAGCGTTTAGCGCCGTTGTTTTGGTGCTACTGGCCCGCGAGATGCGTCCCAGGTTTGCAGGATACATCTTCCTGGCATTGACGATCACAATTTGGCCCACCTTCACCGAAGACTCCTACATTCTATCCGTCGTCGCCCTGGGACTTTTGCTGCGGCAGGAGTCACGATGGCAAGTTGCAGGCCTGATGGTGGCGCCGCCGTTCTTTGCAGTCTTGGCTCTAATGAAGTTCACGAATTTCCCTATGGCGTGTGCGACGTTGGGCACACTGGCCGCGCTATCCTGGTACGAAGGCCGGCGGTGGAAGGCAGTCGTCCCCTTGACGCTGTTCGTTGTCTCATTTCTCATCGGTTGGGTTCTGCTGGGCCAACGGTTGGAAAATATACCGGCGTTCTTCCACTCCATGTCCGAGATTGTCCGTGGTTACAGCGAAGCCATGGCCCAGGCGGGTTCACACATCGAGTTATATCTGGGAATCGCGATTCTGTTGCTTTTTGGTGCAGCCGTGGCCACCTTCGGCTTTGCGGACATCGTCCGCCCGCACAATCTCGCCGGGCTCCTGATTATTGCCTTGGCCGTATTCAAGAGTTTCAAGCACGGGTTTGTCCGCCAGGATTTGCACGTTCTGCATTTCTTCGAAACGGTGGCCCTGTTGGCCTTTGCCGTGCTGGTGGTTGCTAAGTCTGAGCGCCGTCAGGTCCTGAGGCAGGCATTGCTTGGCAGCGCCGTGTTATTGAGCCTAATTGGATTCTATGTGGCTACGTCCGTCGCTCCATTCATGCGGCCCGCACCGGAAATGCTGGCCAAGCGGTTCCAATCCCATTTTGACGCCGTCTTTAGTCCTGCGTCTGTCTACGCCGAGTCGTTGCAGGCGCAGGAACGAGAATCCAAGATCTTGGATTTGCCGAAGATTCGCGCGAGTGAAGGACAAAACGATCGATCTGATCTCGTACGAACAAGGGGCCCTGTTTGCCAACGGCTTGAATTGGTATCCGCGTCCCGTTTTTCAAAGCTATACCGCCTACACTCCAGAGTTGATCGAGATCAACGCAGCGCATTTTCGTGGTGCCAATGCCCCGAGCTTCGTTATGTTGCATCTGACGCCAATTGACGGTCGTTGGCCAACACTCGAGGACGGCAGCGCCTTGCTCGAATTGATTGAACGCTATCGGCCGGTCGTGTTCGAACGGTCCTGGCTGCTGTTGGAACGAGTGTCGCAGAACGACACGCCCCGGCCGACCGGAACGATAACCCTGCAAAAGCGCATCAAGCTTGAAGAGACCATATCAACCGAGTGCGCAGGGAAAATTTCAGACGATCACCATCGATGTTCAGCCGAGTGCCTGGGGCAAATTGCGAACTTCCGTCTACCGGGCCCCTCGGATGCGCAGTCAGGATCGGCACCGAGCGCCATGGAGATCGCGACTATCGTTTCATCCCTGGAATGGCGCGAAACGAATTCCTGTTGAACCCGCTTTGCGAGGACGTCGCGGATTTCATTGCGATCTATCAAGACAAGCCGGAGAAGCGAGTTATTTCAATCGCGCTGGATGACCGCGGTCATGGTCTGGACTTCCAGCCAGAAGCGAGCGTAACGATACGCGAGTACCCGCTTCCTGATACCCACAAACTTCCCGAGGCAGATGCCGCGGAACTGCGCGAGTCGCTCAAGGGCGCGCAGTATCCAATGTTTAAATCGCCTCCTCTCAAGGTGGAAGCCGCTGACGTCGCCCCGAAGGTCGAGGAGGGGAGGCCCGTTCTCCTAGCCCATGCCGAAGGCACCGTAACTTATCGACTGTCGGACAAGCATCGAAAGATTACCGGCAAGTTCGGGATTATGCACGAGGCCTATGAAAAGCCCGGCGAGACCGATGGAGTGCTCTTCGTCATTGAGTGCGTCACGAGCGATGGTAAGAAAACCATGCTCTTCCAACGAGAACTCGACCCGAAAGCTCGGCCTGCCGACCGGGGAGAACAGTCCTTCGACATCGCGGCTACCGGGCCATACCGAGGGCACGGCAATTTTACGTACGACCAATGCGCTGGTCGCAACGGCGCCTGGGATTGGTCGTACTGGACCGAGTTGGAATTGCAGGAATAAGCCTGCCAGCGCGGCCGCTTCCTCGATCTCTATAAGTCTCGACCTGAAAAAGTGCAGCGGATCTGGTATCCGCTGCACTTTTTAGCGTAAGTCCTTATTTATCAATACCGTCAGATGGCGGCGCAGGGATTCGAACCCCGGACACGCGGATTATGATTCCGCTGCTCTAACCAGCTGAGCTACGCCGCCAACGCCCACGTTCTGTGGGCTTTCTCGACCGTTTCGGTCTGTTGCGTATCATACTGGTGACACCAGTTTTGACACCTGCACAACCCGAATTATTTGGTCGTGGCCAAGCTCGCGACAAGACTCGAACAGTCAAAGGGCGTAAATTTACCATGAAAACCGCAAGTGACAAGCCCGCCAAGCCTTACCCCGGGGTGCAGCGGGTGCAGCATGCCTGGCCGAACTGATTTGTTCCCCAACACAGGGTGCGCATGGAATTTGGTAATTGGCCAGCGCAGAGCCCAAATCGCACGATTCCCACCAGAAGGCATTATCTCGCAACACGTTAAGGAAGATTTCGATCCCTAATGGCGATGATCTCTGAATTAGCGGTCAACGCTTTTTTGCCTTCTCGGCATCGCCGCCGTACCTAATTCCAGATGGTAAAATTCATGCATGGCGGGTCGGAGGGCAGTTTTCCATGAGGGAGGATTAGCGGCAATGGATGGGCTGAAGAGCGATCGCCAGATTTCGGCCAGTGCCATGCCTGCAAATCCAGGATGCACGGGCACAGGCGGCGTGAGTGAGGCCGAATTGGCCGGGCGCGACGATAACCCCACGTTCGAGGTTGGTGTCGGACGCTATCCCCGCGCCGCCATTACGCCTGAAATCCGCCGCCTTTCGGTGGTCAGCAACTGGCGTTCGGCCCTGACTATTTCTCTACAGTGGGCAATCATCCTCTCCGTTGGCACGCTGGCAGTTTGGTCGGGCCATTGGGCCGCCTATCTGCTGGCCGCCGTAATAATCGCCAGCCGGCAACAAGCGCTGGGCATCCTGGTTCACGATGCCACGCACTATCTGCTTTTCAGCAACCGCACTGTCAACGATATTGTCAGCGACCTTTGTTGCGGTTTCCCGATCAGCATTAGCACCACGCTCTACCGATCGACCCATTTCTGGCACCATCGCTTCACCAATACCGAGAACGATCCCGATCTCGTGCTCCAGCGGCAGGATCCGGACTGGCGTTGGCCCAAGACGCGACGCGAAGCGTTGACGCTGTTTTTCCGTTGCGTGTTTGGGCTCAACCTGCTCAGCGCGGCCAAGGCGGCCATGGTGTGGGCTCCCGGCAATCACCTGTTCGATCCGATCACGCCCGCCTATCCGCTACGGGCTCGCGTGCTGTTCGTCGCCTCGTCGATTGTCGTTTGGGCAGTGGTCATCAAGTCCGGCATTGTTCTGCCGGCATTGCTCCTCTGGGTATTGCCGGCCTTCACGGTGCTCAACATCACCAACCGCATGCGAGCCACGGCCGAACACGTGATGATGCCTGCCACCCATGAGCTGAACGCTGCACGGACGGTCATTCCCCGGGCTTGGGAGCGGTTCTTCGTCGCGCCGCTCAACATCAACTACCACATCGAGCATCACATGTTTCCGTCAGTCCCCGGCCGCAATCTCGGCCGCCTGCACCAGGTGCTAATGCGAGACCGCGAGTTCCGTGACCATGCCCACATCACGCACTCGTATTTCGGTCTCAAGCAAGGCGTGATCGCCGAACTGATCGAACCGGCGCAGCGCTCCCCCGCCAAAGGCGAGCCGCATAATCCAGTCACGTGATGCTGGAAACGGCGTCCTGCGGCGCCATTCTGCCGCAGGAACGGCCTTCGTGCCGAACTGCGGGACGCGAACCACACCCCGTCGAGGCTCTTGGCGACCTTTTGGCTTCGTGCAGCGGGCGGGTTACAATAGGCACCTGCCGCGCTCCCCTCCCCGCCTGCACGCACTAGGTCTTGCCCCCATGCTTCGGCCCGTTTTCTCTTTCCCGGAGGCTCGTATCCGAGGGCTTACGCCGCCGGCTCGGATCGCGTTTCAAATTTGCTGCTGCCTGCTGCCTGCTGCCTGCTGCCTGCTCGGCCTTCCCTTGGCCACCGGCGGCGAAATGCCCGGACCGACGCCGGCCGACAAGGCTCTGACGACGATGATCGCCCGCTTGGGCTTCGAGGTCGAGCTCATGGCGGCCGAGCCGTTGGTCGAAGACCCGGTCTCGTTTGCTTGGGGCCCTGACGGCAAGCTTTGGGTCGCCGAGATGGGCGATTATCCCTTGGGCGTTGACGGCCGAGGCAAGTTCGGCGGCAAGATCCGCTTTCTCCAAGATACCGACGGCGACGGCCGTTACGATCGGTCGACCGTGTTTCTCGACGGCCTGGGATTCCCCAATGGAGTCATGCCCTGGCGATCGGGCGTGCTCGTTTCGGCCGCCCCGGAAATATTCTACGCCGAAGACACGAATGGCGACGGACGGGCCGATCTGCGCCGCACGCTCTATGTCGGCTTCACCGAAGGCAACCAGCAGCACCGCGTCAACGGATTCCGCTGGGGCCTGGATAACTGGATCCACTGCGGCAACGGCGACAGCGGCGGCGCCATCGAATCCAAGACCTCGGGAGCCAAGATCAACATCGGCGGCCGCGATTTTCGCATCCGACCCGATGCCGGCCTGATCGAGCCGCAGACCGGGCTCACGCAGTTTTCGCGAGTCTGCGACGATTGGGGCAACTGGTTCGGGACGAAGAACAGCCAGCCCCTACTCCACTATGTTTTGGCCGACGAATACCTGCGCCGCAATCCGCACCTGCCGGCCATTCAATCCTGGGTCGAAGTGCCCAGCGTCCCCGGCGCCGCGCCGATCTATCCGCGCAGCGCTCCGGTCGTGCGATTCAACGACCTGAACAAAGTCAACCGCTTCACCTCGGCTTGCGGCGAAGCGATCTACCGCGATGAGTTGTTCGGACCAGAGTTTGTCGGCAATTCATTCGTCTGCGAACCGGTCCATAACCTGGTTCATCGCGAAATCCTCGCGCCGCAGGGCGTCACGTTCACCAGCCGCCGGGCGGCCGACGAATTGAAATCCGAATTCCTGGCCTCGACCGACAATTGGTCGCGCCCCGTAATGGCCCGTAGCGGTCCGGACGGCGCCTTGTGGGTCGCCGACATGTACCGGCTGGTCATCGAACATCCGGAATGGATTCCCAAGGAGTGGCAGCAGCGGATCGACGTGCGAGCCGGCCATGATCGAGGTCGTATCTACCGCATTTTTCCCCAGGGCCACCGACCCCGCGCCATCCCACGCATCGACAAGCTCGACGCCGCCGCGCTCGCTTCCGCGCTCGATCATCCCAGCGGAACCGTCCGCGACCTTGTCCAACAGAGGCTCGTCGAACGGCAAGACACGGCCTCGGTTGCACCACTACGCAAACTCGTGGCCAAGGCCGACCGGCCGCAAACCCGGCTGCAAGCACTGTGCTCACTCGATGGGCTGGAGGCCTTGGACCAGCGCACGCTCTCGATCGCGCTCAGCGACAGCCATCCTGGAGTTCGGCGCCATGCCGTACGGCTATCGGAACCGTGGCTCGAAAAAACTCCAGAACTAGCAGCGAAGGTCGTATCTCTCGTCGTCGACGGCGATGCGATGGTCCGGCTACAAGTCGCCTACTCGCTCGGCCAGTGGCACGACCCGCAGGCCGGCCAGGCGTTGGGCAACCTGGCCCTGGCCAGCAGCCAAGACCTGTTTATCACGACCGCCGTGCTCAGTTCGTTGCGGGCCGACAACCTCGCCGCGGTGATGCAAACCGTTCTCGACGTCAAAGCCGAACTCGGGCCGCCGCCAAATCTCGTCGAGCGGCTCGTATCCCAGGCGATTGCCTTCAAGAAAGACGCAGCGGTTACCGCCGCACTGGCAGCCATCGGTCGAACGCACGATAATCATTACGCCCCCTGGCAACGGGCCGCCTTGCGAGGATTGCTCGACGCGCTCGAGCCGGCGCAGCCAGTCGCTGGCCGGATGGCAGGCCGATGCCAGTCCGGAAATCGCGGCAGCCATCGATCATCTGCGGCCGATCTTCGTCGATGCACGCCGCTTGTGCCGCGACGAACCTGTGGCGCTCGCTGATCGTGTGACTGCGGTCGGATTGTTGGGACGGGACTTGCGCGATCGCGATCGCGACATTAGCTTGCTGGCCGAACTGCTTGCGCCGCAAACGCCTCGGCAAATTCAATCCGCGACCATCGCAGCCCTCGCTGGGCTGCCCGAGGCTCGCAGCCCGCAAATTCTGCTGGCCGCCTGGAAAACCATGGGGCCAGAGTTGCGTGGCCAGGTGCTCGACGCTGTGCTCGCTCGGCCGGCCTGGAGCACGGCGCTGATCGGATAGCGTCGAACACGGCGAGATTGCCGCCGCCGAGATTGACGCCGCGCGAGCCCAGCGGCTATTGGATAGTAAAGATCCAGCGCTGCGTTCGCGGGCCGTCAAGCTGCTGGGCGCCAGCTCAAATCCGGATCGACAGAAGGTTGTAGCTCAGTACCGCGAGACGCTCGGGCTCACCGGCGACGCGACACGCGGAGCCGAAGTATTCAAAAAGCGTTGCGCCTCGTGCCACAAGCTGGGCACGGTCGGACATGCGATCGGCCCCGATCTGACGGCGTTGACCGATAAATCGACGTCGAGTCTGCTGACGGCAATCCTCGATCCGAACAAGGCCGTCGAGGCCAAGTTCATCAGTTATACCGCCGTCACGGCGTCCGGCCTGACGCACACCGGGCTGCTGGCCGCCGAGACCGACAGCGGCGTGACGCTGCTGGCCGCCGAGGGGAAAGAAATTCCGCTCATTCGCAGCGAGTTGGAAACGCTGGCCAGTTCCAGCAAGTCGTTGATGCCCGAAGGGCTCGAAAAGGACTTGCAGCCGCAGGATCTGGCCGATTTATTCGTGCTCATCGCCCAGTCGGCGACCCCACGCAAGACGTTCGCGGCAATCGGCCCGAGCTGGTCCAGCCCGAAGCCTTGCGGGGCGAGTTCTACCTGCTGCCGGAAAACGCCGAGATCTACGGCAGCACGCTGGTATTGGAAGACCGTTACGACAATCTGGGCTACTGGCGGAGCGACAACGACTATGCCGCCTGGTCGATGGTCGTGCCCAAATCCAGCGAATTCGACGTTTGGCTCGAATATGCCTGCGCGGACGACGACGCTGGGAACGAGTACACTTTCTATGCCGGCCCCAACAAGAAGAGCGGCCGCGTGAGTGGCACCGGCACTTGGGACACCTATCGGTCCGTGTCGGTGGGACGCGTCGAACTCGATGCCGGCCAGCAGCGCGTGCTCGTCAAGCCGGCCGGCAAACTGCATGGCGCGTTGTTCGATCTCAAGAGCGTTCGCCTGCGACCGGTGTCGAAATGATCCCGCCTTCTCAACCGGCGGGCGTTCGCAAAATCAATCACAACTCTGAATCTGGATCGAAGGAAATGAAACAAAAGGACGCCAAGAACGCGAAGGTAAATGAATGCAAGGTCGAAGTCCCACCTATTTGTTTTCCTTATTGTGCTGATCGTTCTCCCTCAATCCTTTCGTCTCTTCTTCGCGAACTTTGCGTCCTTCTGTTAACTCTTTACCGCCTACGCGCACGCATGACATTTACCTTGGTTCTCCTTTCTGCCCTTGTGTTCGCCAGCGTAGGCCTGGCCCAGGAGGAGGAAGACGAAGACGTTCCCAAGGTTCGGCCGGGCGTCGTTGGGCATTACGAAGCGGCCGACGGCACGAAGATCAGCCGCCTCGATCGCGACCTGCACTTCAATTGGCGCGACGCCCCGCCCGATCGCCGGTTGGCATCCGGTCCGTTTTCCGTGCGCTGGCAAGGGCGGCTGTTCGCAACCTCGCCCGGGCGATATGTGCTGCAATGCTACGCGGCAGGCGAGGTGCAGCTTTCCATCAATGGCAAAGTCCTTTTGCATTCAGCCAACGACACGCCGACCTGGATGAAGGCCGAGCCGGTCACTCTCGATTACGGCTACCATCCGCTGGTCATCGAGTACCGCAGCAAGCCCGGATCGGCGCGATTCGGGCTGTATTGGTCGGGCGAGAAGTTTCAGCTCGAACCGGTTCCCGATCGCCATCTGTTCCACGATCCGCAGCAGTCGCCCGATGAAGGCTTCGAGCAAGGGCAGTTGCTCGCCCGGGCGCTGCGCTGCGCAGCCTGCCATGAACTGCCGGGCGAACAAGCCGCGTTAACGGCCCCTGCTCTGCCGCGGTTGCGCGGCAACCTTTCGCCCCAGTGGGTGATCGACTGGCTGCAGCAATCTCCGCCGGTCGCGCCGCCGGATCAGCCCCTCGGCTTCGTTCCCCGCCGGATGCCGCATCTGGCGTTGGAGGCAAATGACGCCCAGGCAATTGCCGCGTACTTGTTCGATGCTTCCGAACCTGCGCCGCCCGTCGAGTCTGTGCGTAATCCTGCAATCAAGAAACCTGAGAAGACTGCCGAAGAAAAGCCAGCTGGCGCAGCCAACAACAGTGGCCGGAACAAGAACCAGAAAAAGGTGACGAAGAAGCCCAAGGCACGAACCGAGCCGAGCGCTGCCGAGGGCGAGATGCTGGTCGATACGATCGGCTGTCTGACCTGCCATCGCGTCGAAAAGCGCGGCAGCCAGGCCCTGTTTGGCGGCGGCAATCTCTCGGCCGTGGCCGATAAGCGCCCCGCCGACTTCTTCAGTCGTTGGCTGGCCGATCCCGAAAAGATCAACCCGGCCCACCGGATGCCGGTCTTCGCACTAGAGTCGTTGGAGCGGGCCGATCTCGCGCTGTATTTATCCGACTTGCATGTCGGCAAGGCGGGATCGGACGCTGGTAAAGATGCGTTGCCAACCGCCGCGGCCATGCTTGCCCGCGGCCGAGAATTGGTGGCGACGCATCGCTGCGGCGCCTGCCATCAGCTTCCGGGAGCAACCGGGGCCGAGCCGGTTCGCAAGACACGGCTGACCGCGGCGAGCCATTGGGACGCGAGTTGTCTCGATGCGCCGGATGGTCGCCAGCACCGGCCAGGATATGCATTAACCGCCGTCCAGCGCGCAGGCCGTCAAAACCTATCTGACCTCGCTGCGGGCCACGCGTGATCAGAAGCCGGCAGTCATCGACGGCCAATTTGTGTTGGCCGAGCGCAACTGCTTGGGCTGTCACGCCCGCAGCTCGTCGCCGGGAATTGCCGCGTCACTCGCCGCGCTAACGGCCGACAAGCCGAGCCTGGCGCCGTTGTTGCCGGCGCTCGTGCCGCCCGCCCTAATCGGCGTGGGGGACAAATTGCTCGACGTGGCGCTCGAAGATGCAGTATTGCTGAAGAAGCCGCGACTGCGTCCGTGGCTAGCCATCCGCATGCCAAAATTTCCGCTCATGCAGCCCGAGATGCAGGCGCTGGTGGGGCATTTTGTCGATCGCGATCGAATGCCGGACGTGCCAGCGTTAGCCGCGCAAACAGGCCCCACAACTCCCGGCCCCTCTTCCACAAAGGGACCGGAGAGCACAGAAGACGCAGCAGTAAAGATGCTGGCGGGCAGCCGGCTCGTGACGGCCGACGGGTTTGGTTGCACGAGTTGCCACAAAATCGGCAACTCGGAGCCAATCGCCGTGGCGCCGGCCGCGCATGGCACCGATCTGACGCTGGTAGGCGAACGAATCCGCACTCCGTGGTACGAACGTTGGGTTCGCAACCCGGCGCGGATCGTGCCACGAATGGAAATGCCGGCCGTTCAGCAGCCTGTGCCGGGCGTGCTGCACTCGAACCTGGGCGAGCAATTGTCTGCGATCTGGCAGGCGGTCAACACGCCCGGTTTCAATCCACCGCTGCCGAACCCGGTGCGAACGGTGCGGTCGACAAATCTGGCGGGCAGCAAAGAACCGGCCTCGATTCTGACCGACGTGATGGAAGTCGGATCGACGGTATTCCTCAAGCCGATCGTCATCGGTTTGCCGAATCGTCACAACGTGCTGTTCGACTTCGAAACCGGCCGGCTAGCGGCATGGTGGCTGGGGGACACGGCTCGCGAGCGCACGCGCGGCAAGAGTTGGTTCTGGGAATCGGGCGCGTCGAGCCTGATTCCGCTCGAGCCCGACAAAGGGGAATTCATTTTTCGCAGCGGCGGCAAGCAGCTCGATGTAGTTGCAATGGGGCAGTTTGCGACCGAACTGCGTGCATTCCAACATACAGCCGGCGGTGTCGCATTCTCGTATTCGTTGCAGTTGAGCAATGATCAAAAGGTTCTCGTCGCTCAGTCGTTCGAGGCGCTCGATCCTGCACGGGCAACGGGAACTGGGTTTTACCGCGAAATCTCCGTGTTCGCACCCAAAGAAATCGATACCTTCTTGCTCCTCCTGCCAGGGGAAACGAAATGGGAAGGGAATACCTGCACCGCGTCTGGAATGCCTGGCCATCCAAGGGCGACTCTTGTATCACCCGCCAGCAATGCAATAGTGGTCGATGGTCTGCTGCGGATTCCGCGTGGCCAAGGGACGGCTTACGAATATCGCATTGATCTTCCAGTTGATGAATACGTGCCTCCGCCGCCGATGTCGCTGGAATTTGTACCGTCGCAGCTCAAGGTTGTCCCAGGCTACGAGGCAACCGTGTTGCCGCTTCCCACGGATGAAATGCCGACCGGCCTGGCCTGGCGGCCCGACGGAACACTTTTGTTCTCGTCGCTCAAGGGCCGCGTGGTCTTGGCCCGTGATACCAATGGCGATGGCTTGGAAGATAAGACGATTCCATTCAGCGACGATCTGGCGGCGCCCTACGGCGTAGCATGCCGCGGCGATGCGATCTATGTCATCAACAAATACGCCCTATTGCAGCTTGAAGACACCAATCATGACGACCTCGCTGACATGACATGGGTCGCCGCCAATGGTTGGGGCTACACCGCCGACTATCACGACTGGGCAGTTGGTCTGCCGTGCGATCGCGATGGGAATTACTACGTTGCCCTACCCTGCCAACAAGACGATCGTAGCCAGGCCGCAGCGCACCTGCGCGGCATGGCGCTCAAGCTGAAACCACGCGAGCCAACGCCGGATGATTCTCAGGCATTCACGATCGAACCGCTGGCCGCGGGGCTGCGTTTCCCGATGGGCCTGGCCCTCAATCGCCAAGGCGATCTGTTTGCCAGTGACAACCAGGGGAACTACACGCCGTTCAACGAATTGAACCACCTGGTTGCCGGCAAGCGTTACGGGTTCATCAATAAGCTGGAAGTGCGGCCCGGCTTTTCACCGCCGTTTCAGCCGGCGGCAGTCGATATTCCGCATCCTTGGGCCCGTAGCGTCAACGGCATTTGCTTCCTCGACACGCCGGACGAGGTTCGCAAGAAAACCGGCCGCGATTTATTCGGGCCGTTCGAAGGGCAGGTGCTGGCCTGCGAATACACTACGCTGCAACTATTGCGCATGAGCCTGGAGAAAATCGGCGATACGTACCAGGGAGCCGTGTACCCGTTGAGCCGTGAGCCGGCTGCCGGCGAGCCGACGTTCGAAGGTCCGATTTGCTGCGCGATCGCGCCCGATGGCGACATCTACGTCGGCAACTTGCGCGATAGCGCCTGGGGCGCGGGACGCAATACCGGCTCGATCGTGCGGTTGCGGCCGGCGGGCGAATTGCCTTGTGGTCTGGCCGAAGTGCGAGCCAACGCGGACGGCTTTACGCTGCACTTCACGCAGCCGGTCGTGGCGGAAGAGGCTCAAAAGGCAAAGAGCTATTCCGTGGTTTCGTTCCGGCGCATTCCGACGCCGGCCTATGGCGGCGTGGACGTCGACGAGCAGCCGGCGAAGATTCGCGCGGTCGAAGTTTCGCCCGACCGCCAGCAAGTGCGGTTGGTTCTCGATGCACTACGGCCGGGGTTTGTCTACGAGTTTCAGTTGCACGCGGCGTTGGCGCCCGGCAAACAATTATTTCCCGCCGAAGCGTATTACACGCTCCGGCAGGCGCCCAAGTAACCCATAGCCGTGTCCCTGAAAGGAACGTACCGGCAAGCCCGCGCTTGCCGAAGCGCTTGATGAAAACCGGTAGTAGCTTTCTATTCGTCACTTGCCAGATCGGGGCCGAGCCGGCCGTCAAAGCGGAGCTTGCGCGGCGCTGGCCGGCCTTTCGTTTCTCTTATTCGCGCCCCGGCTTTCTGACCTTCAAATTGCCGTACTATTTCAAAACGACCGACCCGTTCGAACTCGAATCCGTCTTCGCTCGGGCGTACGGCTTTTCGTTGGGCAAGGCGACCGGCGAGGATCTGGCCCCGCAAGTGGCGAAGCTGACCGAGGGGCAATCGTTCGATCGGTTGCACGCCTGGTCGCGAGACGAGTATCCGCCTGGCGAACATGGCTATCAACCCGGCGCGACCGACGGGGCAACGGCTGCCGCCGAACAAATTCGTGCGGCATTGGGCGACCGCTTGAATGCCACAGATGCGTCGAGCGTGGCTCGCGTGGGCGAAACGGTGCTCGATTGCGTGCTCGTCAAACCGGCGGAATGGTGGATCGGCTGGCATCGGGCCGGCGAGTTCGCCACGCGATACCCTGGCGGGATGCTCAACCTGAAGATGCCTGAAAAGGCCGTGTCGCGGGCCTGGCTAAAAATGGAAGAGAGCGTGCGCTGGTCGCAGTTGCCGATCCGACGCGGCGATGAATGCGCCGAAATCGGCTGCGCCCCAGGCGGGTCGTGCCAGGCGTTGCTGCGCCGCGGGCTAACGGTGGTGGGCGTCGATCCGGCCGAGGTCGACCCACTGGTACTCAAACATCCAAGTTTCACACAGATCCGCAAACGGGGCAGTGAAGTGCGGCGACGCGAGTTCCGCAAGACAAAGTGGCTGACGGCCGACATGAACGTCGCCCCAAGCTACACGCTCGACACCGTCGAGGCGATTGTCACGTACCCGCAGGTGAATGTCCGCGGACTGCTGCTCACGCTCAAACTGCCCGATTGGCTTTTGGCGGACGAATTGCCGGAGTACTTGGCGCGAGTCCGCTCCTGGGGCTACGACAAGGTGCGTGCTCGGCAATTGCAATACAACCGGCAGGAAGTTTGCGTCGCGGCGATGCAGAAATGAACGACTTCACGGAGCAGCCGCCAATTCGGTGCCATGGCCACGCTTGCTTGGCCATGTCCGCCGTGGAAACGCATGCCCAATGTGAGTGTGGGCCCCACACTTGCCGAGCGGGACGGCGAATTCAAAGGCGGATTGGCCGGAAATACACGGGAATGCACGGAAATTATTAATCGCGGGGTCTGCAACACCCCGATTGCTCGGCTAAACTCCGAGCTTGACTCAACCTCCAGACTACGGCGGGCAAACTTCGCACACGGGCGATCATGGGCAATTTCTATACGAACATTACTCTTCTCGGCCCGCCACAGCGCGATATCGCTTCGAGCTTGGAATCAATGGGCTGCCGGGCCATCGTGTCGCCGACGCGCAGCGAAATGACCGTCGTTTGGGATTGCGCTAGCGAAGCACAGGACGAAACCATTTATCGCCTGGCGGAATATCTGGCTGAAAAATTCAAGTGCGTTTCTTTGGCGGTCATGGTTCATGACGATGACGTGCTTTATTACCGCCTCTACGCATCAGGAAAAGAACTCGACCGGTACGATTCCTCGCCGAACTACTTCAGTGGACCGGCAACTCCGCCGGCAGGTGGCGATGCCAAGATTATCTGCGAGGCGTTCCACGCTCCGGAGGTGCAGCCACAGGTCAATAAACTGCTACACGCCTGGATGAATAACGCGGGGGAGCCGAAATACGTGTTCGAAATCGATCGACATCAGGATCTGGTAAACTCTTTGAAACTGTCGGGCTGGAGCGTAGCAACGGGCTATAAGTATCTCTTGCAAGGCGAGTGGCCGGACGGGCTTCAATCAGCCGAATGCATTAGGGTTGCCGGCGAATGCTCCGAACGCGATTTGGCGGGATCCACGCGAACGCCTATTACCGACATGCAAATATCGAGCACAATAACCAACGGTGTGCTCCTGGCGGCGGCGCTCGCGGTCGCTTACGTTGTCGTGCGACGATTCGTTTGGCGAGCCTGACGCATTTACTCGGCCGCGTTCGCCATAACAAAGCATGCCCGCGGCAAGCGTGGGGCATGGCACCCCATTGCGAACGATCGGCGTGGTGTCACACGTCGTCAACCGGCTTCAAAAAGCCGGCGTAGACGTTGCGACGGCCTTCGGCCGTATCCAGCACCAGCGCACCGTCCAGGCCGATGCCGATGCACCGGCCGCGAATCTCCTGCGAGCCCTGTTGCACACAAATAGGCCGGCCGTGCTGCAAGCAGACTTCGTTCGCTTCGCGACCGATCGAATCTGGTGTGGCGGCCAATTGCTCGAGCCGCGGGCGTAGATGACCGAGCAGATCCACGAGCAATTCGCCGCGATCGTGCCACGGGTGCGAGAAATTTCGCAACGTGGCCACCAGGTTGGCGAGTTCTTCCGGAGCGTCGTCGAGCGAGTTGTTGACGTTGATTCCGATGCCCAGGATATGCCGACCATCGGGCAGGGCTTCGACCAGGATTCCGGCCAACTTCCGTCGGCCAACGTAGATGTCGTTCGGCCAATGAATGCCGGCCGATTCGGGCGCGATCCGCGAGTTCACCGCCTCGACGATGGCGAGCGCTGCGGCCAGTGAAACCATCGCACTATGTTGCCGGGCGATGCCCAGCGCCGCAGGGTCGAACAACAGGCTGAAAGCCAGGCTGCCGGAGCCGGTCCACCAGCGGTTCGAGCCGCGCCCGCGACCGCCTGTTTGCTCGTCGGCAATGACCAGCAACGTTTCATGGCGATCTAATCGTGCCGCGGCATCACGCGCGTAATCGTTGGTCGAGGTGAGTGTCGGATGGTGTTCGACGTGGTCGACCTGGCCGGCGGCTCGAAGCAGGTCGAGGTCGAATTCAGCAGCCATGAAAGACACGCCCAAGTTTCGTCATTCGGCACCTACTTGGGCTGCCGCTCAGGATTCAAGTAGATAAAACTCTTGCCGAGCCGGCCGCCGTAGTTGCCGGCCGAAATCTTGACCAGTCCAGGCGTCTCGACCGACGCACGAATCGCGGCCTGCGTGGCCTGGCAAATCGTGGCCAGGTCGCGGCCGTTGATGATGATCTCCATGACCGAGGCCACGCCCGGCGGCAGCTTCGAGGCCTCGCCCAGCTTCTCGCGCAGGCGTGGGGCAATAGGCTTCGTAGGTGCTGGCGATGCTGAACTTGTACCGGCTGCCGGCCTTCGAACCGCTGGCCGCGACGCCCCCGGGAAACGGCATGATGACGCCGGGCGTCGCTTCTACCGCCGGATACGCACGCTCAGCAGCTTCGAGGGCTGAGTCGATGGAACCGCCGAAGAACCAGAGATTGCCCCCCATCAGCCCGTCGCGAAAGCCGAAGCGGCGGTCGAGGACGAACTCGCCCCCCAGGATCGGAATCACCCAAACCTTGCGGCCGTGGCGCTGGTCGCGGAACTGGTAGCCGTCGCCGAAAAAGGCGATCTTGCGCCCCAGCTTGAAGTAGGGATCCGTATCGAGCAGGTTGAAGCAGGCCGTCGTGGGGCAGGTCAGCACGTTCTGGCTGATGCGCACCAACAGCGAGCGTTCCAAGGCGGTGACGCGATCGGAGCGAAACCGTGGCACGTGGAATTGCAGGATTGCGCCGGGCCGGCCGTCGGGCGTGGGAAAGCTCTCGTCGCCGCCCGGTCCGACGTAGCGATCGAGCCCGGCTTCGCAATCGCAGAGAATCGTGCTCGAAGCGTTGCCCGTGGCGTGGGCCACGGCCTGTGCCAGCCAGCGCCGATCGCGCGCGGTCACCAGGATTTCGGCATAGATGCTGCGAAAGGCTTCGGCGTAGGTATCGTCAACCGGAGCCGCCACCACCGACGTGCCGCCAGAGAAGTTAGTCGTGGCCACGGCCGTTAGCGTCCCTGGCCTGGATAATCGGCCTGCTCGGTGATGATCTGGTCCATGAAGATGTCGTGTTCTTGCACGGGTATTTCCGGAAAGAGCTGGCACTCGAAGGCCAAAGCCACCAGCGGCGTATCGGGCCGGGCGTGTTCGAGCAGCTTGTCGTAATAGCCCATGCCGTGGCCCATCCGCGCGCCACGACGGTCGAAGGCCACGCCGGGAACCATCACCAGGTCGAGCTCTTCGATAGGGACTTGCTTGGCGGGCAATTGTCGCAGATCTTCGCGGGGCTCCAGGATTTTGTACATCCCCACGGCCAACTCATCCATGTTCTCCAGGTGGAACAGTTCGAGTTCGCCGTCGAGGCACCAGGGAACGACGATTCGCTTGCCGTGCTCCAGGGCGGTGGGCAGATAATGACGCGTGCGGACCTCGGTGCGAACGTCGACGTAGTACATCACCGTCCGAGCTGCTGTATAGGCGGGCAGGGACACGAACTTCTCGCAAATGATGCGGCTGAGCTCGTCCTTGTTTTCCTGGGCTTTGCGGTTGGCGTGGGCCTGCTCGCGGATCTGCTGCTTCCGCTGCTGCAAATCGACAACTTGTTCCTGCGTCATGCTCGTTCTCTCCTTATAGAACGTCCGAAAGTGCCGGGCGTCCGGCGCCGGGGGGATCGGTGCTTGCTATAGTAGCGTTTCGAGGCAGACGAGGCAAACCACTTGCCTACGGGCAACTTACGCCCGGGAATTCGGGTGTTCAGGCCGACGGCTAGCAGGCCGTAGGATCCGCTCAATCGCTCTGGAGCGGCGTGGGGGACATCGCTATACTCCCAGTCCTTTCCTTTGGTCTGTTCAGATCGTGATCGCCCCGCGGCAAGCGTCGTGCTGCGCGCCAGGCGCGATGGCCAATGGATTATCCGGAGAAGCAAAGCCGCGTGCTGTTTGAGAAGCCCACCTTCTGGCCTCGGCGTCGACCGGTCTGCGGAGCCGGCTGGCTACTGCTGTTGCTGGTGGCGACCGCTGGGCTGGGCTGCGTGCAGCGCCGGCTGACGATTCGCTCGAATCCGCCGGGCGCCCTGGTGTTCGTCGATAATTACGAACTCGGCACGACGCCCGTATCGACCGACTATGTCTACTACGGCACGCGGAAGATTCGCATCATCAAGGACGGGTTCGAGACGCTGAACGTCAAGCAATGGATCCCGCCTCCCTGGTACCAGATCTTTCCGCTCGACTTCGTGGCCGAGAACATCGTACCGGTACGAAATTCGCGACCAGCGGACGCTCGACTTCCAATTGTCTGCCGCAGGTGATCGTGCCGACCGAGCAGTTGCTGAGCCGGGCTGAGAACCTGCGCCGCGGCAGCCGGACCGAAGGCTATCGTCCCACCGCCGCAGATCAGCCAGCCGACCGGCATCGCGGCGCCGCCTTGGCTGCCCACGATCTCGGGCACGGCTCCCGTGCCGCTCTGCAGCCCATGCAGTCACTGCCGCTGCCGGCACCGGCGAATGCCGGCAGTTGAGCCGCCGGCAAGCAGGCAGATGGGCGACTGCGGAGTGTATGATGATCGGCCGATATCATTCTCGATCAGTAGCTTTCGTCCTCCCGGTCGCCGGTTCTCCGATGCGTCTGGCCTTCGTCGATCCTGGTCCGCTCCTCTACGATCTCGACTCTCCCGGCCGAATTCCGTTGGGTGGCTCGGAGTCGGCGCTTTGTCATTTGACGAAGTCCCTGAGCCAGGCCGGGCACGAAGTGTACTTTCTCAAGGGAACCGATCCACCGCGCTGGCACGGACGCGTGCGCGGCGCTGCCGCTTACACCTGCGCTACTGCACGATTTGCTGCCACTGGATGCCGTGGTGGTGCTGAATGCCGCGGAACATGGCGCGGCTCTACGCGGCGCGGTCGGGTGGCAAACCAAACTGGTGCTCTGGATCCACCAGGCTGCCCGATCAACCAGTGCTCGAATCACTGAAAAAGAATTGGGTGCGCGATGCTTACGACGGCTGGGCCTGCGTCGAGCCGTTGGCTGGCCGAACTGGCGGGCCGCGTCTTTGGGCTGGACCCGCGGCGTGTCGCGGTGATGCGCAATGCGGTAGCGCCGTGGTTCTTGGAAATGTTTTCGCCGGCGGATTCCAATTCTGGCCGCCAAGCGTCGGCCCCCGCGTGCTGGCCTACACCAGCACGCCCTACCGTGGGCTCGATCGACTGCTGGAGACTGTTTCCGCGAATTCGCGCGGCGCGTACCGGGCGTCGAGCTGCGCGTCTTTTCCAGTATGCAGGTTTACCAAATGGCGGCAGCCGAAGAGGCTTCGCATTTCGCCAAATTGTACGAGCGCTCGCGAACGACCGACGGTGTCGAATACGCAGGTTCGGTATCGCAGGCCGAACTGGCGACGCGATTGCGCGACGTCAGCGTGCTCGCGTATCCCAACACGTATGCCGAGACGTCGTCGATCGCCGTGATGGAAGCCATGGCCGCTGGCTGCCGCATCATCACCAGCGATCTGGCGGCGCTGCCCGAAACGACGGCCGGTTTCGCCACGCTGATCCCGACACGAAGCCCCGGAGATTGGGATTCGTACAATGAGCGGTTTCTCGCCGCCATGATGCGTGGCTTCGAGGAGCAAAACGATCCGGCCGAACATGGTCGCTTGGAAAAGCGAATTCGCGAGCAGGTGAGTTTCGTCCAAACGCAGTACACCTGGCCGCGGCGTGCCAACGAGTGGTGCGCATGGCTTTCCGGGCTTGCACTGCGGCGCGGCTGACGCCAGCAGTGCCGCGCGGCCACCATCGTCCTGATGGCGGGTGCCGCAGGCTCTGCCCTGGCTTTCTTCAGCCCTTGGCCTGCAGCACCGACCGCTGCATCAAGGTCATTTATTTCTGCAGCGGTTCAGTGCCGTGTGCGAAAAAATCTAATTGACCGGTTCATTCGCACGTGGCGGGCCAGGATGATGACCAGCGGCGTGTTTAAAGACTGGCAGAGACTTCAACGGCAAGCCAAGGGCTCCGGACAAAACACTGGCGAAGCCAGTGGCACGCGGCCCTGACGCCTGATGAGAATCTTGCCGACAAAGGTCGGAACCCCGACATTTTGGCCGTCCCGGGAGTGGATTGCCGCATCTGCATGATATGCTGGAATAAAGTCCGTTTCGGGCGAGTCCTCCGAGAAGTTCTGTGGCCACGATTGCCGAAGCATTTCAGATCGCCTTGCAGCATCACCAGGCCGGCCGGCTGCCGCAAGCCGAGCCGATCTACCGGCAGATTCTGCACGCCGTTCCGGATCATGCCGACTGCCGGCACTTGCTGGGCGTGCTCTCCCATCAGACCGGCCAGGTCGAGGCGGCCGTCGAGAACATACGCGCAGCCATTGCCCTCAATCCGAACTGCGAAATCTATCACCTCAACCTGGGCAACGTCCTGATCGACGCCGGACACGTAGAAGAGGCAATCGGCAGTTTCGCCGAAGCGCTGCGGCTGAAAGCCAATTATGCCGAAGCTCATGCCAACCTGGGAAAGGCCTATCGCCTGGTCGGGCGCATGGACGATGCCGAAGCCAGTTGCCGCGAGGCTTTGCGGCTGTTGCCGGGCTATGCCGAGGCATGCGTGAACCTGGGAACCGTATTCCAGGACCGAGGGGAGTTGCACGAAGCACAGTTGCAATTCGCTCAAGCCCTGAGGTTTCAGCCCGATCTGGCCGTGGCCCATTTCAACCTGGGGAACGTGCTGCGTCTGACAGGTCATGCCACGGACGCGGTCGGCCATTGCCGCGAAGCCGTGCGGCTAACTCCTCGGTGGTCGGCAGCCTACACGAATCTGGGCGCTGCCTTGCAGGCCGATCGACAACCGGACGAGGCGATTGCCGCTTTCCAGCGCGCCATTGAACTTGATCCGGGAAATGTCGAAGCGCTCAACAATCTGGCCGTCGTGCTCAGGTTGTCCGGCCGCGCCAGCGAAGCCATCGAATTCATCCGGAGCGCACTGAACCAGAATTCGAGTTACGCGCCGGCTTGGGTCAACCTGGGCGATGCGTTGGAATCCCAAGGCCAGCACGTCGAGGCTATTGAGGCCTATCGCCGGGCGATCCAAACACAGCCGCGAACGATCACCGCGCATTGCGGATTGGCCACGGCGCTGCGGTCGGTGAACCAATTGGACGAGGCTCTGGCGGCATGCCGCCGGGCCGTGGAGATCGACCCCTATAGTTTTGACGTGCAGACGCAGCTCGCGGCGACTTGGGGCGACTTGAAGAACTTTGACGAGGCGATTGCTTCGTATCGCGTCGCGGTGCGATTGAAACCCGATTCGGCGGAAGCCCACCGCAACCTGGCCAGCGCTTTGCGACTGCAAGGAAAGTTCGACGAAGCGGTGGCCAGTTGCCGACGAGCCCTGGAGTTGCAGCCCGATTTTGCCCCGGCGTACAACACACTGGGCATTGCATTGCAGGATCAGAAACGTTTCGGCGAGGCACAGGTCCAATTGGAGCAAGCGGTGCGGCTTGCGCCCGAGTTGGCCAATGCGCACTTCAACCTGGGCAATGTGCTCCGATTGCAGAGGAAGTTCGAACCAGCCGAGTTCCATTGCCGCGAAGCTCAAAGGCTGGATCCGGATTTTGCCGAAGCGTATGCGAACCTGGGAGCCTTGTTTTATGACCAACACCGGTTCGAGGAATCGCGAGAGCAACTGGAACAGGCGCTGCGGCTCAATCCGCGGTCGGTCGGAACACTGGTCAACTTGTCGCTGACGCTGCAAGGCCTGGGAGAAATCGACGAAGCACTGACGCGGGTTCGTGAAGCTCTGGCAATCGATCCCAATTCAGCACCGGCTCACACCGGCCTGGCCGCCGGTATGCAAGAAATAGCCGATTATGCAGCCGCCGAAGCCAGCTTTCGACGAGCAATTGAGCTCGACGCTGGCGATGCGACGGCCCATTTCGGTCTGGCCTTGTGCCAGCTCACCGTGGGCGATTTTCGCCAGGGCTGGGCCGAATACCAATCGCGCTGGGAGGCGAACAACCTCGACCCGCACTCCTTTCCCCAGCCGATCTGGAACGGCGAGCCCCTCGCGGGCCGCACGATTCTGCTCCGCCACGAACAGGGCGACGGCGACACCCTGCAATTCATCCGCTACGCGCCACTGGTCAAACGCCTGGGCGCCACCGTACTGCTGCATTGCCGGCGGTCGTTGGCCGCATTGATGAAAACCTGCCCGGGCGTGGATTCCGTCTACGTCTCGGGAGAACCGGTGCCCAAGTTCGACTACCACGTCCCGCTGCTGAGCCTGCCCGGGATCTTTCAAACCGAACTGGACACCATTCCTGGGTCGGTGCCCTACGTCTGGCCGCCGGAGGTGTTGGTGAGCCGGTGGCGCGAAGAACTTCCTGCCAGCGGACCGCTCAAGGTGGGTGTGGTTTGGCGTGGCAGCCCGCAGCATCGCCGCGATCGCCGGCGATCGATTCCTTTGGAGTGCTTTGCTCCGCTGGCGGCAATCGAGGGCGTACAGCTCTACAGTCTGCAAATCGGCGCGCGAACGAGGAGCTACGGACATTCTCGGCGGCCGATCGAGTGATTGACCTGGCCGACCATATCGAGAGCTTCCAGGACACGGCGGCCATCATGCGAAATCTGGATTTGGTGGTCAGTTGCGATTCGGCCCCCGTTCACCTGGCCGGGGGCGTGGGCGTCGACGTCTGGGCCGCTTTGCCGTTCTCGGCCGACTGGCGTTGGATGATCGGGCGGGAAGACAGCCCCTGGTACCCCACGTTGCGGCTGTTTCGCCAACCGGCCTTGGGCGATTGGGCTACGGTTTTTGCCGCAATTACCGAGCGTTTAGCGGGGCTGGCGAGGCAATCGCGGAAGGACTCGCCGAAGCCTGCATGTGCGAGTAGTATAGAGTTTTAACGACTGCTTCCGCCAGGAAGCGTGGCAGGGCGCAATGCGACGGGGGGGCCTCGGTTGCTGCGCTAAAAGAACGACTTGCAAGTCAGCATTTACCGGGTGCTCCAGTGGCGACGATCGAAGAAGCCTTCCGCTTGGCACTGGCGGAGCACCAGGCTGGACGTCTTCCCCGGGCCGAGCAACTCTATAAACAGATTCTGGCGGTTGCGCCCGTCATTCTGACGCCCGGCACCTCTTGGGGCTGGTCGAACATACTTCTGGCCGCAGCGACACGGCGGTTGATTACATCCGCCAGGCGATCGCCATGAACCCCAATTTTGAGGTCTATTACCTCAACTTGGGCGGCGTCTATCTCGATATGAGCCGGTACCACGAGGCCATCGATAGTTTCCAAAAAGCCTTGGCAATTCGGCCGGACCTGGCCCCGGCTTACTACAACCTGGCCAACGCCTGGCGCATGACCGGCCAGCTCGACGAAGCGGTCCGTTGCGGTCGCGAAGCGTTGCGACTGAGCCCGGGCTATCCCGAAGCACACAACGCGTTGGGCGCGGCGTTGCAGGAGCAAGGCCATTTGGTCGAGGCCGAATCGCAATTCGAGCAGGCCCTGCGGCTCAAGCCGGATTTGGCCGATGCGTCCTTCAACCTGGGCAACGTGCTCCGCTTGCAGCGGCGGTTCGACGAAGCGGTTCCGTGGTGCGAGCAGTCTTGCCGTTTGCAACCGCAATCATCGCAGGCCTGGTCGAACCTGGGAGCAGCCCTGCAAGGACTCGGCCGGATCGATGAAGCGCGGCGCAGCTTGCGAGAATCGCTGCGATTAAATCCGCGGAATGTCGAAGCCTTGTCGAACCTGGCCGTGGTCTTGCAGATCGTCGAAGACACGGATCTCGAACTCGTTCGCCAGCAAACGGAGGATGCAATTGCCTGCTGCCGACAGGCGCTGGAGATTCAACCCAACTTCGTGCCTGCGCACGTCAATCTCGGCACCAGCCACCAGTCTTTGGGACGCCTCGACGAAGCGATTTCCTGCTATCGGGCTGCAATCGAGCTTGATCCGAATTCAGTCGATGCTCGTTGCTCGCTCAGCGACGCGCTGCGCAACATGGGCCGGCTTGACGAGGCGCGGGAACATTTCGAGCACGCCTTGCGCCGCTCGCCCGATCATCCGGAAACCCGCTTCAACAAGGCCTTGTGGCATCTCGTGCAGGGGGATCTGCCGGCCGGTTGGCCGTACTATGAATCTCGCTGGCAAATGAAGGGCGTGAAGCCCAGGCCGAAGTCGTCGCAACCGACTTGGGACGGCGCAAAGCTGCCCGATAAAACCATTCTGCTCTACGGCGAGCAAGGCCAAGGCGACACGCTGCAATTCGTCCGCTACGCGGCCCTGGTCAAGCGCCGCGTGGGCACGGTGCTGTTGGAGTGTCCGGCGGCGCAGGTCGAGTTGCTGAAGAGTTGCCCGGGTGTGGATCTCGCAGCGTCCCGCGACCAACCGCTCCCGCCGTTCGATGTGCAAGCTCCGCTATTGAGCCTGCCTGGCATTTTCCAGACCAGCTTGGAGACGATTCCTGCGACCGTTCCGTATCTTTGGCCCGCGGAGAACCTGGTCCGCGCCTGGAAGCGCGAATTGCCGCCGGGCGGGCCATTGAAGGTCGGGATTATCTGGCAAGGAAGCCCCTTGCATCGTGACGACCGCAAGCGCTCGATCCCGCTAGAGCATTTCGCGCCGTTGGCGGCGATTCCCGGCATGCAGTTGTACGCCCTGCAATTCGGCGCCGGGCACGAGCAATTGCCGAAGTTTTCCGCGTCGGATCGCGTGATCGATCTGGCTGACCGCATCGGCAACTTCCAGGACACGGCGGCCATCATGCGGAATCTGGATCTGGTCATCGGCTGCGACTCGGCGCCGGTACACCTGGCCGGCGCGCTGGGCGTACCGGTCTGGACCGCTTTGCCGCAAGGGCCCGACTGGCGTTGGATGCTCGGACGTGAAGATTCTCCGTGGTACCCGACCATGCGGTTGATTCGTCAGCGGTCGCTGGGTGATTGGACCGAGCTGTTCCAGCGGATCGCCGACCGGTTGTGCCGGCTTATTCAAGATAAATGCTGATCGAGGAATTGGATGGCAACGACGACGACCACGATTGACCAGGCATTTCGGCTTGCGATGGAGCACCATCAGGCGGGGCGACTGCCGCAAGCTGAGCAGATCTATCGGCAGATTCTCAGTGCCACTCCGCAGCACGCCGACAGCCAGCATCTGCTGGGGTTGCTGGCCCATCAGTCGGGCCACAGTGCCGAAGCGATCGATTACATCCGCCGGGCGATCGCGCTCAACCCTTCGTATGCAACATATCACTTGAATCTAGGGGGAGTGCTTCTCGATCTGAAACGATTGGACGAGGCCATTGTCTGCTACCATGACGCACTCCGGTTACAGCCCGACTTCGCCGAGGTCCATTACAATCTCGGCATAGCCCTGCGTTTGCGCCGGCGGTTGGCCGAGGCGGTTGCCAGTTGCCGCGAGGCCATTCGTCTGAATCCGTCCTATGCCGAAGCGTTCAACAACCTCGGGACGGCGCTGCAAGAGCTTGGGCAACGAGACGAGGCCCGGGCGCAGTTCGAGCGCGCCATGGAGTTGAAGCCGGATCTGGCCGACGCGCATTTCAACCTGGGCAACCTGCTGCGGCAGACGGGCCGGCCCAAGGAGGCCCTGCCCCTTTGCGAGCGAGCCGTCGAATTGCAGCCGCAATCGGCGGCGGCGCGATCGAACCTGGGGGCTGTGCTCCAGGCCTTGGGCCGCCTCGGTCCGGCGCGCGAGGCCTTCGAGACCGCACTCCGCCTCGATCCGCAAAATGTCGAAGTGCTGGCCAATCTCGCCGTGGTGCTGATCAACGAGCGCCGGTTTGACGAAGCCATCGCCAGTTGCCAGCGGGCGCTCGAATTGGATCCGAGCTTCGTTTTGGCCTACGTACACTGGGGGCAAGCCCTCAAGGACCAGTCACAAATCAGTCAGGCCGTTGGGCAGTATCAACGCGCCGTCGAGCTCGATCCGCGACAAGTGCTGGCCCATTGCGGCTTGGGAGACACATTGCGTTTCTTAGGCCGGTTCGACGAATCGGAAGCCAGTTGCCGCCGGGCCTTGGAGTTGGAGCCCAACAACGTCGAGGCCCATAACCTGCTGGGCCTTTGCCTGCGCGAGAAAGTTCGCTTGCCCGAGGCCTATCAGCACATGGTTCGCGTGGTCGAATTGCAGCCCACCAGCCCTGCGGCGCATTACAACCTGGGGATCATGCTCCAGGAATTGGGCGACTTCGCCTCGGCGGGACCGTGTTTCGATCGAGCGCTGGCGTTGAATCCGGGCGATGCCGAAACGCATTGGAACCGGGCATTGTACTGGCTGCGATCGGGCGATTTCGCGCGGTTGGCCCGAATACAACTTGCGTTGGCAGCGCCGCAGCATGCCGCCCCGTGCGATCAGCCAGCCCCTTTGGCAAGGCGAAGATTTTTCCGGCCGCACGTTGCTGCTACACTTCGAACAAGGCATGGGCGACACATTGCAATTCGTGCGCTATGCGTCCCTGGTTCGCCAGCGCGGCGGCAAGGTCGTGCTGGATTGCCAAGAGCCATTGGTCCGATTGCTCCAAAGCTGCCGTGGCTTGGACCAGATCGTGGCCACGGGTAATCCGCTACCCGAGTTCGATCTCCACGCTCCGTTGCTGAACCTGCCGGCCATTTTTCAGACCGAATTGTCAACCGTACCGGCCGAGGTGCCGTATCTGTTTCCGCCGGATGACCTGGTGGCTCGCTGGCGGGACCGGTTGGGCCCGCCAGGCGGATTGAAGATCGGCATTAGTTGGCAGGGCAACCCGAAACACGGGCGCGACCGCGTCCGATCGCTGCCTCCGGCCATGTTTGCTCCTCTGGCGGCGATCAAAGGCGTTCGTTTATACAGTTTGCAAGTCGGCGAAACGAAACAGCCGCTGGTCGCGATGGGCGACGTGCCGATTGTCGACCTGGGACCACGGATCGACGATTTCGCCGACACGGCCGCAGCGATGGTCAACCTCGATTTGATTATTTGTTGCGACTCGGCCCCGGCCCACCTGGCCGGCGCGCCTGGGTCGGAAGGTGTGGGTGCCGCTGCCGGCCACGGCCGATTGGCGCTGGATGTACGGCCGCGAAGATTCGCCGTGGTATCCGACCATGCGGTTGCTGAGGCAAAAGGTGCTGGGTGATTGGACCGACGTCAAACGACGGCTCGTCGACGATGTGCGAAAACTGTTGGAAGAATAACCTGGACAGCCAACACCTCGTTATTCGCAAGGAGCCATGCCCACGCTTGCGTGGACATGAGCCGTCACCACAAGCATAGTCACGCAAGCACGGACATGGCACCCGAGATTTGCAGCGCGACACGTCTCAAACGTCGAGCTAGAAGTCGGGCTGGAAGATTACGAGGAAATTGAACGTGGCCACGGTTGACGAAACTCTGCAAGCTGCCCTCGCTCGGCACCAGGCTGGACGCCTGGCCGAAGCCGAACAACTCTATCGGCAAATCCTCGACGTTGTCCCAAACCACGCCGACGCCCTGCACCTGCTGGGGGTCGTCGCGCATCAAACCGGCCGCAGCGAACAGGCGATCGACTTGATCCGACAGGCGATCGTGTTGAATCCGCGCTGCGAAGGATATCATCTCAACCTGGGCGGCGTGCATCTCGAAGCCGGTGAAGTGGATGAAGCCATTGCCTGCTTTCGGCAGGCGCTGCAACAGAGGTCGAATTTTGCTCCGGCGTATTACAATCTCGCCTCGGCTCTGCGTCAAAAAGGACAGCTTGCCGAGTCCGCCGATAGTTGCCGCGAAGCGATCCGTTTGAACCCGGATTATGCCGAAGCCCATAATAATCTGGGCGCGACGCTGCAGGCCATGGGGCGATGGGCCGAAGCCCAAATGCAATTTGAACACGCCCTACGGTTGGATCCCAAACTATCTGACGGTTACTTCAATCTGGGCAATGTGCTGCGACAGCAAGGTCGCTACGACGAGGCCGTGCGTTATTGCCGGCTGGCCTTGCAAATGCAGCCGAAGTCGGCCGAGTCCTTCAGCAATCTCGGTGCAGCGCTGCTCGGGCAAGGAAACGTACGCGAGGCGATTGCAAATCTGCGTGAAAGCTTGCTCCTTGCTCCGCGGCGTGTCGAAACGCGATCCAACCTGGCGACGGCCCTGCGACAGGCCGGGCATTGGGACGAGTCGCTGGAACTTGCGCGCCAGGCGGTCGCCCAGGATCCGAATTTCGCGTCCGCCCAGTTAGGCCTGGCCTATTCCCATCTGCTTGCAGGCGATTTCATTCACGGCTGGGAACACTATGAATCGCGTCCCGATCTGAAAGTGCTCTCCGAGCGGGAATTCGTCTGCGCTGTGCTGGACGGCTCGTCGCTCCAGGGCAAAACCATCCTGGTCTACGACGAGCAGGGATTGGGCGATTCGTTGCAGTTCGCACGCTTCATTCCCATGCTCGAACGTTTGGTGCGTCTGCGTCGTGCTGGAATGTCACTCGCCGCTGGCCAGGCTGTTACGCAGTTGCCCGGGCGTTGCTGAAGTGATTCCGCGCGGCGACCCGCTGCCGCGCTATGACTTCCAATCGCCGCTACTGAGCGTCGCCCGGTTGCTCAAAATCGACCTGGCCACGATTCCAGCCGAGATACCGTACTTGTCCACCGATCATGAGTTGGCCGACATCTGGCGCCGACGGCTCGCGGGCGACGGGCTCAAGGTCGGACTGGTTTGGCAGGGAAGCACGCACCACCAGGGCGATCGCTATCGATCCTTCAGGCTGGAAGAACTGGCGGAACAGATCGCCATGCCCGGCGTGCGCTACTACAGCCTGCAAAAGGGCGCCGGCCGCGAACAATTGGCCGGCGCGTCCAAGCGTTGGGGTATCGAAGATTTGGCGCCTGACCTGCACGACTTCGCCGACACCGCCGCTGCCGTGCAGCAGTTGGATCTGCTGATTAGCTGCGATTCGGCGCCGGCGCATCTGGCCGGGGCTTTGGGCGTGCGCACTTGGGTGCCGCTGCACTTCTCGCCCGATTGGCGGTGGCTGCTCGAACGCGAAGACAGTCCCTGGTATCCTACGCTACGGCTGTTCCGGCAACCGACCGTGGGCGATTGGAGCAGCGTTTTCCAACGACTGGGCCAGGAACTGGCGCGGCTGGTCGAGAGTGGCAATTCCACCGGTTCCGTTACTGGCATTTCGGGATCCTGAATAGCGAGATTCGTACCGATGCCGCGAGTTGTCTTCACTCCCCACCTGCGAAAACACCTGACTTGCGAGCCGACCGAAGTGGCCGGACAAACGGTCGCCGAAGCCCTGGCCGCAGTCTTCGAGCGCGAACCGAACCTGCGCGGCTACTTGCTCGACGATCAAAACCGCGTGCGGCAGCATGTCATGATCTTCGTCGATAATCGTCCGCTGAACGACCGCGAACGATTGACCGACCAGGTGGCCTCGACGAGCGAGATTTACGTGATGCAGGCGCTTTCGGGCGGTTGAGTCTCGCGAACATCGCATGGCAACTGAAAACAGGTACGAGATATGTTCGACAGATTCAAAGGGAAGCAGATGAATCAGCGACTCTGCGTCGGCACTCGCAAGGGTTTGTTTGTCTGGTCGCGCGGCCCGGCGGGCTGGGGTTTGGACAAGGTCCATTTTCTCGGCGAGCCGGTGACGATGCTCCTGCCCGATCCGCGCGATGGCACGTTGTACGCATCGCTCACGCTGGGCCATTTCGGCGTCAAGCTACGTCGCCTGCTTCCAGACGCAACAGCGTGGGAGGAATGCAACACGCCGGTCTATCCGGCCGGTGCCGAGGTGAACGCCGGCCCCCCCACGGGCGACGCGCCGCCGAAGACCAAGCCCGCGAGCCTGACCGAAATCTGGTCGCTCGAGGCAGGCGGAGCCGACGAACCGGGCGTGCTCTGGGCGGGAACGATTCCCGGCGGCTTGTTTCTCTCATCAGACGGCGGCCAATCGTGGCAATTGAACGAGCCACTCTGGAACCGGCCCGAGCGCTGGCGCTGGTTCGGCGGCGGCAAAGATGATCCAGGCATTCATTCCGTTTGCGTCGATCCTGGCGATAACCGAAGGCTTACCATCGGTGTTTCCTCCGGCGGCGTGTGGTGTTCGAGTGATGGCGGAGCGTCCTGGGATGGCAACACCACTGGGCTGCGGGCCGAATACATGCCTCCGGAGTTGGCGAGCGATCCGGTGGCTCAAGACCCGCATCGAATCGCTTGCTGCACCGACGACCCGGCGACGGTCTGGATGCAGCATCACAACGGCGTCTTTCTCTCGCGCGATGGCGGCCGGTCGTGGCGCGAATTGACCACGCCGCGACCTGCAAATTTCGGCTTCGCAGTCGCAGCCCACCCACGTGATCCGCAGACTGCGTGGTTCGTGCCCGCGGCCGATGATCAGTGCCGGGTGCCGGTCGACGGGCGGCTGGTGGTATCGCGCACCCGCGACGGCGGCGATTCCTTCGAGGTGCTAGGCAACGGCTTGCCGCAGGAAAATGCCTACGACATTGTGTTTCGCCATGCGCTCGACGTCGACGATCGCGGTGAGAGCCTAGCGTTTGGATCGACCACCGGAGGCTTGTGGGCAAGCGACGACGCCGGCGACTCATGGCAGTGCTTGTCGCAAAACCTGCCGCCGATTTACTGCCTGCGGTTTGGCGACTGAGTCAGCTTACGGACTATTTCTTCTTGGCGGCCGTTTTGGAAGTTTGCGGGTTGGCGGCTTTGGTGACGTCCGCCTGCGTAATTGAGTCATAAGGATGTGGCTCCTTGCCACTTCTCACCTCGCGCCAGTATTTGTCCCAGGCCGGCTTTTCGTTGGCGTCGATCTTGCCGTTGCTGTTCAGGTCGTACTTCGAAATCGTCTCTTGGTCCTTCTGGGCTTGCACCTTCGCCAAACCCTGCTGCATTTGCTGCTGTTGCTGCATTTTCTGCTGCAAGGCCTTGATCTGGGCCTGGCTAATGCCCCGCCGGGCGGCCGCCGGAGAAGCCAGCAAACCAACAACGAACGCCGTGGCCAAGGTCACCATGCAGACAAATCGAAGCGTGCTGTCAAACCTCATGTTCCGCCTCCTCTTAACTCGGGTAGGTCTTCCGTTCGGGGGTGGGCTGCGTATCAGGTGGGAGCTAACATGATTACTTGTATCGAAATCACCAAAAGGTGTCAAAGAAAAGGCGAAAATAACGAAAAAGTAATCCGGTCGCCCTAAGAACCGCTAGGGCTCCCACCCCAAACCTTCTTGAGCAGTTCGTAAATCTCGGGCTCTTCGTGCCGGAGTTCGCCGCGGTTAAATGGGAAAAAGTCGTTCGTGCCCAGGAATGCCTCGGTCATTTCGGCGAAAAACTCCTGGGCATTCGTCAGGCCGTAATGCTCGCGGTGGTTCCCCTCGATGTAGAGCACGCTCTTGTATTTGCCGCTGTCGCTGAATTTCTGCCAGGCGGCTTTAATTTCCGCGTTCTCGAATCCCAGCTCCTGATCATGATAGGCATGAGCCAACTCATGCAAGATCGACCAGGGTTGAATCGATTGATGCCGCGGACTGGTGTATGCGGCCGCGTCCGGAATGTGTACGCAGCGGGCCATCTCCGGAGCGTAGCCATGGTCCTCGAGCCACGCGGTGCTGGGATGATATTGAGCCGACGTCAGCTTGCCGTGGGTGCGATCGAGCCAAATGGGCACCCGTTGCAGCCGCGCAGCCTTGTCGGCTGAAAGAACGCGTTTGACGTCGTCAAGGCGACTGGCCAACAGTCGCACCGCGTTGTCGCCGAGTTCTCTATCGGGGCCCTCCAGGAGCCGCTGGTCAATATGGACGATCCAGCCTTCCAGGAGTTGCACGCTGTGCGCGGTTGGCTTGGCGCTTCCGGCTGGCGGTCGGCATAAACGAGTCCAACTGACCAGGGCGCAACGAGAAGCATCAGGACCGAGAGTTTTGCGATGAGTCGCACCATGATGGTGTCTCGATGATTCAATGGGAAGTTTCGCTCGGTCCGGAAGTGGACGGTGAACCGGTTGTGTCATGCGCTGGTTCGGTCGCGACTCTCGCCGGCGGGCGGCCAAAGGCTTGCAGGACGTAGTAGAAGACCGGCGTCAGGAAAATGCCGAAGGCCGTAACGCCCAGCATGCCGCTGAACACGGCCAGGCCCAGCGTGCGTCGCATTTCGGCGCCAGCCCCCTCGGCAATGACCAGCGGCACGACGCCCAGAATGAAAGCGAAGGTGGTCATCAGAATCGGCCGCAGCCGCAGCCGGCAGGCATCCAACGTAGCTTCGCGGCGATCCTTTCCGGCCTCCTGCTGCTGCTTGGCAAACTCCACGATCAAGATGGCGTTCTTGCTCGCCAGGCCTACCAGCACGACGAAGCCGATCTGCGTGAAGATATTCACGTCCATGTGGGCCATCTCGACGCCGACGACCGAGCACAGCAAGCACATCGGCACGACCAGAATCACCGCCAGCGGCAGTTTCCAGCTTTCGTATTGCGCGGCCAGCACCAGGAACACGAAGACCACGGCCAGCGCGAAGACAAACATAGCCGTGTTGCCGGCCTGCCAGTTGCATGTACGTCAGTTCGGTCCAGTCGTAGGCCATCGACGGCGGCAACACGCGGCCGGCGATATTCTCCATCAGTCCGACCGCCGTGCCGGAGCTAGTGCCGGGCGCCATGTTGCCGGTGATCGCCGTGGCCGAGTACATGTTGTAGCGCATGATCATGGCCGGTCCGCTCGTGTCGCGGATCGTAACGGCCGTGCCCAGCGGAACCATTTCCCTGGTTATTGCGGACCTTGAGCTGCTCGATTTTCGAAATGCGATCGCGAAATTCGCCGGTCGGCCATCACGTTCACCTGCCACGAGCGGCCGAAATCGTTGAAGTTATTGACGTAGTACGAGCCCAGATAAACCTGCAAGGTGGTGAACACGTCGCTCATCGACAATCCCAGCGTCATGCACTTGGTGCGGTCGATGTCGAGATAGAGCCAGGGCGTGTTGGCCCGCGAGCTGTTGAACAGTCCTTCCAGGCCGGGCGTGGCATTGCCCTCGGCGACGATCTGTCGCTGGCCTTCTGCAAGCGCTGCCAGGCCCAGGTTGCCGCGATCCTCGACGATCATCTTGAAGCCGCCGGTCGTGCCCAAGCCCTCGATTGGCGGAGCGCCGAAGATCGCTGACCAGGGCGTCGCGAATTTCTTCTGGCATTCGGCCTGCAAGCGTCGCAGCGATTTCGTCCGGCCGGCAGCGAGCGGCGGTCGGCAAATTCCTTGAGCATCACGTACATCGAGCCGAGATTCGGGGCGTTGGCGCTCAGCAACAGCGATTGGCCGGAGATGCCGACCGTGTGGTCGACGCCCGGCTGTCGTCGAGCCATCGTTTCGATCTGGGCCATCACCTTGCGAGTGCGTTCCACGGAAGCCGAGTCGGGCAATTGCACGTTCAGCAGCAAATAGCCCTTGTCCTGCTCGGGAATGAAGCCGGTCGGCGCGTGGGTGAATTCCCACTAGGTCAGCACCAGCAACCCGCCGTAGACCAACAGCACCAAGAAGCTGACCGCGCAGCAGCCCCGCGACGATGCTCACGTACAGCGTCGTGCCGGCGTTGAACGGCCAATTGAACAGCCGGAAGAACCAGCCCAAGCAGACGTCGAGCAGCCAGGTGAGCGGATCGCGTTTGGCGCCGTGCGGCTTGAGCAGGATGGCGGCCATGGCCGGGCTGAGCGTCAGCGAGTTGAACGCCGAGATCACCGTCGAGACGGCGATCGTCACGGCGAACTGGCGGAAGAATTGGCCGGTGATGCCGCTGATGAACGCGCAGGGCACGAACACCGCGCACAGCACCAGGGCCACGGCGATCACCGGGCCGGTCACTTCGTCCATGGCCTTGCGCGCCGCATCGCGCGGCGCCAGGCCATGCTCCAGCCAGCGCTCGACGTTTTCGACCACGACGATCGCGTCGTCGACGACGATGCCGATGGCCAGCACCAGGCCGAACAGCGAGATGTTGTTGAGGCTGAAACCGAGCGCCGCCATGACGGCGAACGTGCCGATGATGGCCACGGGCACGGCCACCAGCGGAATCAATGCCGCCCGCCAGTTCTGCAAGAACACCAGCACGACGATGGCCACCAGGATGATGGCGTCGCGCAGGGTCTTGAAGACCTCGATGATCGATTCGTGGATGAACGGCGTCGTGTCGTAGACGATCTTGTATTCGAGCCCTTCGGGGAAACGCTGCTCCAGCTCGTCCATCTTCTCGTACACGCCGCGGGCGGTCTGCAGGGCGTTCGAGCCGGGCAACTGGTAGATCGACAAGGCCACCGACGGCTTGCCATCGAGCGTGCACGACTGGTCGTACTGCTGGCTCCCCAGTTCGATGCGGGCGATGTCCTTGAGCCGCACAATGCTGGCCGTCACCGGGGGCTGGGAGGAATTTTCGGCCGACGAACTGGACGCGTTGTCCGGGCTGGCCGAGGTGCTCGAGGCCGCACTTCCCGCTAAGGTCGAGGTTTGGCCGGCTGGCCCGACCTTGACGATGATGTCGCCGAATTGCTCGGGATCGACCAGGCGGCCGAGCGTGTTGATGGTGAGCTGGAATTGCTGGCCGCGCGGCACCGGCTGCTGGCCGATCTGGCCGGCGGCGACCTGCATGTTTTGCGCGTTGATGGCGTTGACGACGTCGGTGGGCGCCAGTCCGAGCGAGGCCATCTTGTCGGGATCGAGCCAGGCCCGCATGCTGTAATCGCGCTGGCCCAGATAGTCGATGTTGGCCACGCCTGGCAGCCGGCCCAGTTCGTCCTTGATCTGGATCGTGGCGTAATTGCTCAGAAAGATGTCGTCGTAGGCGTTGGTCGGGCTGGGTCGACTTTGGAAATCAGGTTCACGATCATCATCGTGCTGGGCGACATCTTCTTGACGTTGATGCCTTCGCGCTGCACGAGGTCGGGAATGACCGGCAGCGCCAGCGAACGCGGTTCTGCACCAGCACCTGGGCCATGTCCGAATCCATGCCCAGCTTGAACGTCACCGTCAACGTGTAGGTGCCGTCGTTGGTGCACTGGCTCGACATGTACAGCATGTTCTCGACGCCGGTGACCTGCTGCTCGATCGGAGCGGCCACGGTGTCGCGCACCGTGTCGGCGTTGGCGCCGGGATACCTGGCCGTCACCAGCACGGTCGGCGGCGTGACGTCCGGATATTGAGCCACCGGCAGCGTGGACCACGGCCACGGCTCCCGCCAGCACGACGATGATCGACAACACGGCGGCAAAGATCGGCCGATCGATGAAGAAATGCGAGATCACGCGGTTAATGGGGTCTCCGGAATGCGGAATGAGGAATGACGAAGACACGCGGATGATGGATTCATTTCTGGTGCTCATGCGATTTCGGACGCAGCTTCAAACGCAGGACCACGAAGGCCGCGAGGATGCCCAGCATGACGCCGACGGAGAGAGACACAATGCGGTTGCCGAAGCCGGCCTTCCAGAGCAGGAATCCCAGCCCCAAGCCCGCCAGCGGCGCCGACCAGCAACGAGCCGTACCAGCGTACCGTGGCCGACGCGAACAGCCGGCTTTCGCCCAACCCTTCGATGACATAAAAGAAGACCGGCGTCAGAAAGATGCCGAACAGCGTGACGCCGAACATGCCGCAGAACACGGCGGTACCCAGCGACCGGCGCATTTCGGCCCCGGCCCCTTCGGCCACGACCATCGGCACCACGCCCAGGATGAACGCGAACGAGGTCATCAGGATCGGCCGCAATCGCAGCCGCGGACGCTTCGCGCGTGGCCTCGGCCAGCGGCTTGCCTTCGTGCCGCAATTGCTTGGCGAACTCGACGATCAGAATGGCGTTCTTGCAGGCCAGGCCGACCAGCACCACGAAACCGATCTGCACGAAGATATTGATTCCGATCCGGGCCATGGCCACGCCTGTTACCGACGACGAGCAGGCACATCGGCACGACCAGGATCACGGCCAGCGGCAGCGACCAGCTTTCGTACAGCGCCGCCAGCACCAGAAACACGAACACCACGGCCAGGCCGAACACATACATGGCCGTATTGCCGGCCCGGATCTGCATGAACATCAGTTCGGTCCATTCCGTGGTCATCGTGCGCGGCAGCGTATGCCGGCCGAGTGCGTCGATGTCGTCGATGGCCGTCGCCGGTGCTCGCCGGCGGAAACAGGTTGCCGTTGACCGGCACGGCCGAATACAGGTTGTAGCGGATCACCAGCACCGGGCCGGTGATCTCGCGCATGTCGGCCAACGCTCCCAAGCGGCACCATCTTGCCCTGGTTGTTGCGCACCTTGAACTGTTGAGCTTCTTCGACGCGGTCGCGGAACCTGCCGTCGGCCTGAGATTCACCTGCCAATAGCGGCCGAACGCGTTGAAATTGTTGACGTAGGTCGAGCCCAGATAGATTGCAACGTCTGATTGACGTCGGTGAGCGAGATGCCCATCGACTTGACCTTGGTGCGATCGATGTCCATGTACAGTTGCGGCGTCGCGCGAACGCGATCGTCAGCGCCGGCCACGCCCGGCAGCTTCGACATCGCCCGATGAAGGCGTTGGTTTGCTGCTGCAGAACGTCGACGCCTGCGACCGCGATCTTCGACCATCATCTTGAAACCGCCGGCCACGCCGATGCCGGGCACCGGCGGGGCACCGAACACGTCACGATCGCTTCGGGAACCTTCTCGGCACATAGCCGTCGCAGCCTGACCATGATCGCGTCGGCACTCAGACCGTGGCCGCGCCGCTGGTCGAACGGCTCAAGAATCACGAACATCGAGCCGAAGTTCGAGCTGTTCGCACTCAGCAAGAACGACAAGCCCGACACGCAGACGGTGTGCTCCACGCCGGGAACGGTATGCGCGCAGCCGCTCGACTCGATCCATCACTTCCTGCGTGCGCCGCAGCTGGCCGAATCGGGCAATTGCACGTTGACGAGCAGCTAGCCCTGGTCCTGCTGCGGAATGAAGCCCAGCGGGGTGCGCGCCATCAGCCAGTATGTCAGCGCCAACAACCCGCCGTAGACCACGCAGCACCACGGGCTGACACGCAGCAGTCCGCCGACGGTCCGCGTGTAGAGGTTCGTGCTGAACGCGAAGGCCCGGTTGAACAGCCGGAAGAACCAGCCCAGCGTCAAGTTCAGCAGCCGGCCCAGCACGTCGCGACGGGCCTGCGGCGGCTTCAGCAGGATCGCTGCCAGCGCCGGACTCAGCGTCAGCGAATTGACGGCCGAGATCACCGTCGACACGGCGATCGTGATCGGCGAATTGGCGGAAGAACTGGCCCGTGATTCCGCTGATGAACGCACACGGCACGAACACGGCACACAGCACCAGGGCCACGGCGATCACGGGGCCGGTGACTTCGTCCATGGCTTTGCGCGCGGCTTCGCGCGGCGACAGGCCTTGTTCGAGCCAACGTTCGACATTCTCGACGACGACGATCGCGTCGTCGACCACGATGCCGATGGCCAGCACCAGGCCGAAGAGCGAAATGTTGTTCAGGCTGAAGCCCAGCGGCAACATCACGGCAAACGTGCCGATGATGGCCACCGGCACGGCCATCAGCGGGATCAGCGCGGCCCGCCAGTTCTGCAAGAACACCAGCACGACGATGGCCACCAGCACGATGGCTTCGAGCAGCGTGCGAACCACGTCCTTGACCGATTCGCGGATGAACGGCGTGATGTCGTGTCCGATGGCATAGTCGACGCCTTCGGGAAAGTGGGCTTTCAACTCGTCCATCTTCTCACGAATGCGATCGGCCGTGTCCAGGGCATTGGCGCCGGGCAACTGAAACACGGCCAGACCAACCGAAGGCTGCATGTTGTATGTGCAGCTAAGATTGTAGTTCGTTGCTCCCATCTCGACCCGACCCACGTCGCGTAGCCGCACGACAGCCGCCGAAGGGTTGGGGGTGGTACTCGTTCCAAGAGTGCTGGTCGACGTGTACTGGCTGTCCGACGGCAGCGAGCCGGCGCTGGGCGCGACGATCAACCCCGACGAATCGTTCAGCATCGAGGAGCTGTTTTGCGAAGCTGGATTCGGCGCGGCGGACGAGCCGCTCGGCGTTGAATTGCCCGAAGCACTGCCCGTGGAGTTCGTCACGCTGCTGGGAGCCGCCGTGACGATCGGAGTCGAACTGGAAGCTGAGGCGGAAGAACCGCTGGTGGTGCTCGTCGTGACAAAGGGAGCCGGCGTGACCACCTGCGGCGGGTTGACGATTCCAGGATTAACGCTGGGCAGCGGCTGATGCCGGGAGTCGCCGTGGGATCGGCCGAGGCCGTGCCGCTCGAAGCCGTGCCAAAGATCGGCGGCGGCGTCACGGGTTGGGCCGCTGGCGGACCACTGGAATTCGACGAACCGCCGGACGAATTGCCTTGGGACGGCGGCGTGGCGGCGGCCGTTGGTTGCGGCATGACAACCGGCGGCGCGACCTTGACGATGATTTCGGCAAATTGCTCGGGAGTGCTGAGCCGGCCCAAGGCGTCGAGTGGCTCCTGGAACGCCCGCACCTGCGAGGCGGGCTCTTGATTCATCTTGCCGGCGGCCAGCGCCAGGCTCTGCGACTGGATGGCCGCCACGACGTCGCCGGCGTTCATGTTGCGCGAGGCCAGCTTTTGCGGATCGAGCCACGCTCGAATGCTGTAGTCGCGTTGGCCAAGATACGTGATGTCTGAAACGCCTTCCAGGCGGAACAGCTCGTCGCGGACATAGAGCGTGGCGAAGTTGCTCAGGTACAGGTCGTCGTACCGCCGGTTGGGCGAAAAGAAACTGACGACCAGCAACACGTTGCCGGCTTTCTTCTTGATTGTCAGACCCTGCTGTTGCACCTGAGTGGGCAACTGCGGGATGGCCAGCGTGACCCGGTTTTGCACCATCACCAGGGCCGTGTTCAGGTCGGTCCCCAGATCGAACGTCACGGTCAGGTTGTACGAGCCGTCGTTTCCCGACTGGCTCGACATATAGAGCATGTTTTCGACGCCGTTGACCTGCTGCTCGATCGGGGCGCCAACCGTGTCGGCAACGACCTTGGCGCTGGCGCCGGGATAGTTCACGGCCACCTGCACCGTGGGCGGCGTAATGCTCGGGTATTGCGTGATCGGCAGCGACACGGCCGCAATCGAGCCGGTCAGCGTGATCACGATCGACAGCACCGTGGCGAAGATCGGGCGATCGATGAAGAAGTGGGAAATCATCGATTTAATAAATGGGGAATGCGGAGTGGGGAATGTGGAATGACGAAGTCAATGAATCGAACGACGGCCCAAGTTCCAACGTCTGCATTCTCAACATTCCCCATTCCCCATTCCACACTCCCCATTTCTCCCGTCACTTAGCTGGTTTTTCCGGCGCGGCCTTCTCGGGAGCGGTGGTCTTCTCCGGAGCGGCGCTCGGCTCGCTCCCCGCGGGAACCTGCATCGGCTGGCGCGTGGCGTCGACCGTCATGTTCGGTTGAATCTGCTGTAAGCCGCTGGTCACGACCCACTCGTCGGGCTTTAAACCGTCGGAAACAACTCGCAGCCCGTCTTCCTGCAACGGCCCTAGCTTGACTTCGCGGTATACGACCTTGTTCTGGGCGTCGACCAGGTACAAGAACTTCTGCCCTTGGTCCGTGTTGATCGCCTCGTCGGCGACCAGCAGCGCAGGGATGCGCCACGCCGATCGGCAGCCGGATCCGCACGAACATCCCCGGCGAGAGTATGCGGGTACCGTGTTCAGGCTTGGGATTGTCGAACACGCCGCGAACCATGATCGTGCCGGTCGAGGGGTCGACCTTGTTGTTGACGAAGTTCACGAGCCCCTGGTGGGGGAAGCCATTCTCTCCCTGTAAGCCCATCAGCACTGGAATATCCTTCCTTTCGCTGCGAGGCTTGATTTCGCCGGTATTGATCCGCCGGCGAACCTCGAGCACGGTGCCTTCGTCGATGTCGAAATAGGCGTACATCGGGTCGAGCGAAACGACCGTCGTCAGCAGCGTCTGATCCTGCGTTACGAGGTTGCCCAATGTCAGGTAATAACGGCTGACCTGGCCGTCAATGGGGGAAACGACGCTGCGTAAATCCCAGGTTGAGTTGGGCCGTGCGGTCGGCGGCCTGAGCGGCCCGATAGCGCCGCCTTGGCCAAATCAACGTTGGCCTTGTACTGATCGAGATCCTGCTGGCTGACGGCATTGGGCGTCTGGGCCAGTCGCTTATAACGTTCGTACGTGATCGTTGCCAGGTTCAACTGCGCCTGGGCCGATTGCACGTTGGACGCCGCCTGATCGGCCGCGGCCTGGTACGGTCGCGGGTCAATCTCAAACAGAAGATCGTTTATTTTGACTTCGTCTCCTTCCTTGAAGGGCATCTTGACCAGGTAGCCGGTCACTCGCGCCCGCACGTCAACCGATTGCACGGCATCCGTTCGGCCGGTGAAGTCGGCGAAATCGGTGACCTGACGCTGGATCGGCTGGCTGACCGTGACCACCGGCTTGGGCGGAGCGGTCTTCGCCGGCGGCGTGCGGTGGCAGCCGACCGCGATGAACATGGCCAGTGCCATGCAGCCGGCGAGAAGCAGACCGGCCTGGCCGCGGGTCAGAAACATGACGGATAAAAGCGGCCAACGGCCGCTGTTTGGGACGTCGCTCACGGCGGTTCTCACAGGATATGGATCAACCTACGACCGCAGGCCGATTGGTTCACACAGCGCGGCGTCATTGTAGGTGGCTTTCGCCGCACCGAAAAGGTGCCGCCAACGAATGATCGCCCGCGACAGCATTTTCATTGACTACTCCGTCGGAACGGATTGACGCCTCCGCTGGATGGACTAGAGTTTTGGCCAGTGGTGAGCACCGGGTCGCTAAAAGCCCCTTGGCCATCGCAAACGTCGGGAAACCGGAAAGGCGCCTATGTCCAGTCGACGCAACCCAACGACGATCGTTTTGGCGATTGTTTCTTTTCTGTTCTCACCGGGACATTTGCTGGCGCAGCCGGCGAACACCGACCCGTTGGCCTCCTGGAGCGACGGACCGGCCAAGAAGTCGGTCCTCGATTTCGTGCGGGTGACGACCGACCGCGCCAGCCCAAAATTCGTTCCGCCCGAGGAACGTATTGCCGCCTTCGACCAGGATGGCACGCTGTGGGTCGAGCACCCGATGTACTCGCAGATGATCTTCACGCTCGACCAGGTCGTCGCGCTGGCCCCACAGCACCCAGAGTGGAAGACGACGGCGCCTTCAAGACTGTGCTCGCTGGCGACAAAGCGGCAATTGCAAAGTTCAGCTTGAAGGATCTCGAACAAATCCTGGTCGCGACCTCGACCGGAATGGACGTCGAAGAGTTCCGCGCAAGTGTCTCAATCTGGCTCGCGAAGGCCAAGCAACCTCGCTGGAACCGCCCCTATACCGAATTGGTCTATCAGCCCATGCTGGAGTTGATGGGCTATCTGCGGGCCAACGGATATAAGACGTACGTCGTGACCGGCGGTGGGCAAGAGTTCGTCCGCGCATACGCCCAGCAAGTCTATGGTATTCCGCCGGACCAAATCATTGGCTCGGCGATCGAAACGGAGTTCAAATTCGCAGACAATGGGAAGGCCATGCTGATGCGGCCCCCAAAACTGTTGCTCAACGACAACTTTTCCGGCAAGCCGCAGGACATTTACCTGTTCACTGGCCGCCGGCCTCATGCCGCATTCGGCAATTCAACGGGCGACCAGCAGATGCTGGAGTACACGCAGGCTGGTGGCGGCGCACGGCTGATGATGCTGGTGCTGCACGACGATGCGAAGCGCGAGTATGCCTACGGTCCTGCGGCTGGCTTGCCCGACACCAAGGTGGGAACCTTCACGCAGGCTCTTTACGACCAGGCAAAGGCGAAGGGCTGGAACGTCATCAGCATGAAGAACGATTGGAAGCGAGTGTTCCCTTTCGAGAATTGAGCCGCCGTTTCTTCTGCGAGACACGCCGAGAAAGGACGGATTATGAAAAAGGCCAAATCTAAAGCAGGCGAGGACGACATCAGGCCAGAGTACGATTTGGGCAGGCTTAAGGGCGGCGTCCGAGGTAAGTATCTGGCTCGGTACCGCGCTCGAAATAATCTTGCCTTGCTGGCGTCCGACGTGCGGGCGGCCTTCCCAACCGATAAGGCCGTCAATACGGCGTTGCGGTCTTTGATCAAGCGGCAGCGGCCAGCCTGATCCAGGAGCGGCGCTTCCTCGGCTACGAAGTCAGCATGCCCGGCTGGCGAACCTGAATCCGCCGCAGGTGCGGGCGGTCAATTATAGTGAACGGCGAAACGAGCGATTCCCATCCCGCTCCCCGCTGCTCGATCAGCGCCTCGCGGATCGGCCCCAGCCGGCCGGCCGCCAATTGCAAATAGCTGATCTCGGCCGGATCGAATCCCATCACCCGAGCGCAGGTGGCATCGACCGCCGTGAGATTGGTTCCGATGGCCAGCAGCCCCAAGTGCTTCGGCGTGCCCATGATCGGCCCGTCGCCTTCCATGCACTCAATGCCGTCGACAATGGAGATGGTCTTGGTGAGTGAAGCATTGATATCGACGACCGTTTCGGGAATGCCGGCGTGATGCAGCACGTTCTTCGGCCACCCGTACATGATGCCGGGAAGCGTGCCGTACAAATTCTTCAGCGAGCAGGTCATTCCCACCCAATGGTGCGTTTTGAGCTTGGGAAGCGAAACGACCAGGTCGGCTTCCATGATGGCGCGGGGGAAGTACAGGCCCTGCAGCGGTGAAACGCGTGATTCGTTCTTGACCCAGCGAACTTCTTCGTAGTTCAGATCGGCAAACGGGATCTTGTCGGCGTCGAGCGCTTCGCCCAAACTCGATTCGACCAGGGCCATCTCCGTGTCGCGGACGTGTCCCGGAGCTTCGCCCACTCTGACCCGCGCGTCCCAGCGGCGAAAAACTTCCGCCACCGCGCGCACGATCGCAGGATTGGTCGTCATCTGCGGACACTTGCGAGCCGGCTCGACCATGTTCGGCTTCAACAGTACGTTGCGGCCGTGGACCCAGTCCTTGTCAAAGCCGGTGGCCAGCAGCCCTTCCCGAATCGTCTCGACCAGCGGTCCATCGTAGCGCTGGCCCGAAGCCAGGAACACGGCGGCGCGCCCGCCCGACAGCCGACCCAATAGCGGAACGCTCAAGGCGCCCAAGGCTGCGGCGCCGGTTCCCACCAACAGCGCACGCCGATCAAAGCGATCAGTCGTTTCCGTGTGCTGAGGCTGCTCAGTTGATTTCATGATTTCGCGCCTTGTCGGGCCAATCGGACCAGTGGGCACGAATCGCCCAGGGCCGCCAAGGCCAACAACGATAGCCGCGGCCAGGGAGTCTCGCGGCGCCGCGTTCGCTCGGCAGCCTGCGCCAACCAATCGTCAAGCTGCTTCGGCACGCGGCCGTGGGCGGCCAAACCGATCAGGCCATAACCCAACGATGCAGCCGTGGTCTCAGGCCCGACGGCGCCGAGCGCGTAATCCAGCGAGCGGCTGATACGGCCGTCCGGATCTTCTTCGCCTGCCAAAGCCAGCAGCGTGACACCGGTCGGCTCGAGGTGCGGTCGCAACATTTGCCCCAGCACCGAAGTGTTGCCATAGTTGCAGCCGCCTTCGGGCAGAATCCGATCGATCAGCAACCGGACCGCTTCGCGCGCTCGCGGATGAGCTCCCTGGCCCACGGCCTTGAGCGCGAGCAGCGAGAACGCCGTCGGCTCGATCCAGGAATGCGTTCCTTCGACCCAAGGCCAGCCCTTCAAGGTCGTGTCGTGCCCTAAGTCGAGGTTGCGAGGCGATACTTCCCCGCTGATGCTGAGCAGCCAGCGAATGGCCCGAGTCGTCGGGCTGCGATCGTCGACTGGCAGCGGATCGGGCGCGCCGTGCGTGCCCGAGATCCGCGGCGCACCAGGCCAGGATCGCCAGGGCCGTCGTCCAGTGCGGCGCGTGGTCCTGGGCAAAGATGCCCAGGCTGCCGTCCTCGTTCTGCCGATCGGCGAGCCAGCGGCACACGCGGGCCGCAGCCGCGGGGCGACCGTGGCCAGACAGAGCGAGCGCGGCCAGCGCCGCAGGCTCGGTGGCTGGCGGCGCCCCGGTGCGATAGCCCCAGCGGGCTTCGTTCTCGAGTTCGTCGAGCGTTGTTTCCAGCCAACTCATCGATCACGCTTCAAGAATGGAGAGGGCATCGCTATCCGCCGGAATTATATCCTGACAAGGCCCGACTCATTAGATCAGGTTGCCGGCCGCGTGCGAATTCGGCCACTCGGCCCGGGAATGAGGCGTTTTGGAAACGCGTCGGACGCGAATGCATCCGACTTTAACGAATTCCAAAAATTTTGCCGCGACAATTTGACTGCGGGCCGGAGCGCACTAGGTTTCCAGTACAGAGACACGCACGCATTCGTCGTGAGTGACTTCTGGGGCCTGGCTTCGGCCGGGTTCGCGTAGGGTTGCCTGTCTAAAGCGGAGTTCTCCGACGACGAACTTTCTCGTTCTTCCAGGAGGTGCTGCGCTGTTTGGGCAGGAGCCTGCCGCCTCGACATCCTCGATAAGGGCAAACCGGCCGTGAGGCCGGGGCGCAAAGCCGTGGGCCAAGCGGATTCGTCCGGTTGGAAGCCTGGCTGCCGAAGGGATGAGTGTGGGCGTCGGAATTCCACTTCGGTGGACGCCGCCGCCCCAAACAGTGGACCTTCGGCCGAGCAGACGTCAAAGCTCGGCTGATCCGTCCCCCTGGCTAACCTGGATGCAAGGTGACAAACGCAACGTAGGGTATTCCTAGGTGCATTGCCCAGGGCCTTCGCAGGCCCAACGGCAGTGCACCCGGGGGAGCCCTGGTTTTTGAGGTTTCAGAAAACAATAGTTGTCGGTGCAACACACGGCCTAAGTAATCGCCGCGTAATAACGCCGACCCAGATTTGGAGAAGCTTGCGATGAATAAGTTCGCCCTGAAGATTAAGCGTTTCATGGTTTCGGAAGACGGCCCCACCGCGGTTGAATACGCCGTGATGTTGGCCCTGATCGTGATCGTCTGCTTGACTGCGATTCAGTCGATCGGCACCAACGCGAACACCACGTTCACCAAGGTCGCCACGTCGCTGCAATCGGCTTCGTAGTGATCGGCACGTCGCCGTCCCTTCGCCAGGCCGGCACGAAATAGTCCACCCATCGCCCTCCCCCGGCATCCGCGCAAGCAGATGCCGGGGGAAATTTTTTTGGGTGATGGCTCAAACTGCAAACGATGCATTCGTGCCAGTTCCGTGGCCCAGGCAATTACGCTGGGGAAACCGGTATTGATCCGGGGAGCCTCATTGATTCGGCTGCCATTGAGCTGACAACGCGACCGATTGCCGCGGCTGTCGGCTGCGGTTGGCGGGCGATTTGTGCCTGCGGATTCAGCGGCGCCATTCAGCGATCAATGGTTCAGCGCTTGCCACAGGCTGGCATGATCGTCCGTCCAGACGAACGGCGTGCGCGAATCGGCCGACCATTCCTCGACGGCTTCTTGAATCGCAGGATTGTCGATGAAAGCGCGATTCGAAGTCACGATCAGCCAATCGGCAGCGTTGGTGCCCTGCTCTTCATCTCCGGCCGATGACAACTGCAGGGTCTGCTTGCCGATCTCGTCGGCCAGGCCACGAATGACCGGCCGCAGGTCGACATGCCGATTGGAGATGTTGATGACCAGCAGGCCATCGGGCTGTAGATGTTTCCAATAAATCTGGAACGCTTCGCGCGTCAGCAGGTGCAGCGGGATAGCATCGCTCGAAAAGGCGTCGATACCCAACACGTCGAACAGTTGCAAGGGTCCAATGGCCAGTTCGCGTTCGAGTTGGATGCGCCCGTCGCCGACTACGATTTCCGGCCGCGTCGGCGCATCTTTGAGAAACGTAAAGAAGGCATTGGCCATCCGCACCACCTGCGGATTAATCTCGTAGAAACACATCCGATCGTGCTCGCCGGCGTAACAGGCAATCGTGCCGGTTCCCAGCCCCACCATGCCGATTTGCAGACCTTGATCCTCTGGTTTGTCGGCCGAACGCCGAGGGTGATGCGTCAGGGCCAGACCGATGCCGCTTTCCCGTCCGTAATACGACGTCGGCCAACGATGCTTGTCCGGATCGGAGAACTGAAAGCCGTGCTCGATCCGGCCATGCGACAAAACGATTCGCGGGCTGACTTCGTCGGGCAGCACCTTGATTCGCAATACGCCGTAGAAATTGCGCGAGCGAACGATGGTGTCACGTTCAAAGTTCACGGCCTGCCGTACCAACGACACCACAAGAACGCAATAGCACACGCCCAGGAAACGCCAACCGATGTTCAGCCGCTTGACGGTCGATGGGTTCTTGCGGATGGCGCGGGTGCGCTTGACCATGATCACCAAGACCATCAGGGCGCAGCACGATGCCAGCGAGAACTGGTACTCCCAATAGCCGGTGAAAACCACCGGCGCCAGCAGTGCGACGAAGATGCCGCCCAGCGCGCTGCCCGTGGCGATCAGCAGGTAGAACAGCGTCTGATGGCGAGGAGCCGGCTTGGAATTGGCCAGTTCACCGTGGCAAACCATGCAGCCCACGAACAACACGGCCGCGTAGATGCCGACCTGCAATTCGATCGGCAGCAAGGGGCCCTGATCCAGCGCATAGATCGCCGCCACGATACTGCCTGCCAGCAACAAGCCAAATACCTCGCGCCGGTACCAGCGCTGGCTTTCGAAGCAGAGAATGAACGACAGCAGATAAATAGCCAGCGGCAGGATCCACAGGAACGGCACCACGGCCACTTCCTGGCACATCTGGTTCGTCGTGGCCAGCAGCAACAACGAACCACACGCCGACAACACCAGCCAGAGAACGATCGACGGTTCATCGGGGGCAGGTTCGCCGGCCGCACCCGTCTCGGCCGCCAGGGACGCCTGCTCGGAGTCCTGTTCGCGCGCTCCCCACGAGCTCAAGGCGCACCAACTGCACAATACCACGAAGCCGACGTAGGCAATCGACCATCCCCAGGTCTGCGTGGCCAACGACCAGGCAGGCTCGACCACGAACGGGTAGCTCAACAGGGCCAACAGCGAGCCGGCATTCGATAGCGCGTACAACCGATAGGGCGAGCGGCCCGGGGCCGCGCGGCTGAACCAGCTCTGCACCAAAGGCGTCGTTGACGAGAGGGCGAAATAGGGGAGCCCGATCGTCGTGGCCAGCAAGGCCAGGATGTCGCCAGGTGGGAGCCTCGCTCCCGCCAGGCTTCCAACTCGTACTGGGCGCAATCGGCAGACATGCCAATGAAACGGCCAGCAGCACTATATGCACGATGGCCTGCTGCCGGGGGCGCAGCCAGGCGGCCACGGCATGGGCGTACGCGTAGCCCACTAGCAGCAGCACCTGGAACATCAGCATGCACGTCGTCCATACGCTGGGCGTGCCGCCAAACCAGGGCAGGATGTATTTGCCGATCATCGGCTGAACTTGGAATAGCAGAAAGGCGCTCAAGAAGATGGTCAACGCAAAGCGGATCATTGCAGGCGCAGCTCAGTGTGAAGGGAGAATGTTCGGCGGGAATGAAAAGTGGCGATTATCCGGCGCGGACGGCCGGTCGCCTTAAAAGGACACCGCCTAAAAGTACATCACCGCAAGGATAACGTCTCGTAAAAACAACCTGCGACGTGTTTTCGGTCCGATTTTTCCGATCGTGCGTGATTTGCAGGCCAGCATTGCGGGGCAATTGAAGCCTGTGGCGATACCAGAAACCGATTGCTCGTACCGACCTTGCTTTTCTGACCTATGGTTGGGTTGGAGGGCGGTTTCCTCCCGGCCATAGGGCCGCGCAATCAACGAGGTCATAACCATGTACTCAATTCTGCAATTCGAAGGGCTGCACGCCACAGCGCAAGCGCTGATGGCGATTGCCGCCGTGATAACGCTTGTCGTTCAATGGCTGCTCTTCGGCCGCGGTTAACGCTCGGCAGAAACAGCGACTTGCCCAATTTATCCTCAGTACTAGCGGAGCGATACGGTGGAACTGGCAACGATTACAGCAGGTCTCGAAGAACATTGGCCCATTTGGCTGGTGACGGCAACTCTCGTCGTGGCAGCGGTCATTGACGGCTGGAAACTCAAGGTGCCCAACTGGATTACCATTCCGATGATCGTCAGCGGCTGGGTCTATAGCACCTGGTTCTATGGCATGAGCGGATTGGGTTGGAGCCTGGCAGGCACGGCCATCGGGCTAGGATTGCTGCTCCCCCTGTACGCGATTGGCGGAATGGGCGCAGGCGACGTCAAGCTGCTGGCCGGCGTAGGCGCCTGGGTGTGGGGCACCGTAACCCTATATTCATTCTGCCTGTCGGCCGTCATCGGCGGGGTCATTGCCTTGCTGATGGTCGCCTACCGCCGCGGATGGCAAAAACACAGCCAGCAATTCGTGATGATCCTGGATGAAGTTTCAACCATTCGCGATCCCGTGCAGCTGTCGACGCTGGCCGCCGAGCGGAAGAGTTCGATGCTGTTGCTGCCCTATGGGATTCCGATCGCCCTGGGAACAATCCTGTACTTTGCCTGCACCGGAATGCTACTGCCCTAAGCTGGCGCAAGCTTGCCTCTGGGCGGGTCCGTGCATTCCGCTTCAGATTCGTTGCGGAATGAAACCAAGGTGCGGCATTCCCACCTTTGGGGAAAGATGGAGCAAGGTTTTCCGGTCTGCGCAAAGATTGCGGGGCTTCCAATTGGAGAAACCCTAACGGTTCTACCGAAGGATACGATGTGGGTCGTCCTGGAATTGGCTGATTCGGGGCCTTTGGCGTTCCGGCGGCCAACCATGCGACTTTAGCGGCTACAGGGCCTTCGAACGATCATGGAAGCTGTGGCGCTCTTTTCGGCGATGAGGGTCATGCACGTTTGTATCAAGTTAACTTGCTTATGCGGCCAATGTTTAAGACGGGACGGTAATAGCGTCTGGAAGCAAGTTGCCCGGCACGTCATGGGCAACGAGGTGGCCGTTAATGCGGAAAATGCGGCTTTCAAGTCCGACACCGATTTGCCTATCCACTCAGGTTTTCGATGCGTCCTAAGTCACTAATGCTGCTGGTGCTCGCGGCGGGTTGCGGGCTGGTAGCCTCGATCGGCATCAACCAGGCGATGAGCCGTCCGAACGTGGAGCATATCCCGTCGGAGTCGGCCGAAATTTTCGTTGCCAAGACGGAAATCGCCATGGGCGACTCGTTGAAGCCCGAGGTGCTAAAGCTCGAAGCCTGGCCGATTGACAAGATACCGGCCGGCGCCCTGACAAAATTGGAAGACACCATCGAACGGCGCACTCGCACCAAGATCTATCCGGGCGAGCCGATCATCGAAGCCAAGCTGCTGGCCAAGGGCGAAGACGTCGCCGACGCCGCCACCATGATCCCCAAAGGGTTTCGGGTGGTGTCGATTCGCGTCGATGCCGTGAGCGGTGCGGCCAGCCTGATCAAGCCAGGCGACCGGGTCGACGTGCTCGTCCACTTGCAGGAGAATTCCAGCCGCGGCATCACGAAGACGACCACCAAGACTTTCCTGCAACACGTCAAAGTGTTCGCCGTCGATGACGTCTTTCGTCGCGAAAACGACGGCGGACAGACCGTGGCGGCCAAGACCATCTCGCTGTTGGTGACTCCGACGCAAGCGGAACTGGTGACCATGGCCTCGGAACTGGGCACCCTGCGATTGGTAATGTCGCAGCGCCAGCGACGAAGACAAGAGTGAGACGCCAGGAAGCACTCCTACGGACCTGCCGGGCCTCGAGCCCGCCGTGGCGTCGGCTACGTCGCGTTTGTTGACGCCGGTTCCGACGCCAACCGCACCGCCGCCCCCCGCGCCGGTGCAGCCCAAGGTTGAAGAGCCGCCTCCGCCCGACAATCGTGAACATTTCACGATGAAGATGCTGCTGGGCCCCGAAGACGTCCGCGAGGTGGACTTCGAAGACGGACATCCGGTGCCAGCCGCCAACGACAATTCAACACCGACGTCCGACAATTCACCACCCGTTCCACAACAGAATATGCCCACGAATCCCGACCAGAACGCTCCCACCGGCTCCGGGCAGACTGATGTACCGACCGGGAGTGGCACGTAGCAGGTTAACGGAGCGCTCGTCCCCACGACGAGCGCGGCGACAAGGATGGAACAACCAGCTTTCGGCAATCGCAAGGAAGTGCACGGATGTTTATTTCGAGGCATTGGCCGGTCGCAAAGGCACGATTTCTAGGTGCTCTGCAGGCTGCACTGATCGCAGGACTTGTTCTGCCAGCGAGTTCACAACTCGCCGTCGCTCAGTCCCAATTGGGACCCCAGCCGGTCATACATCGCATCCAATCGACCACCGAGCGGTTGGAAATGCTGGTCAACTCCAGCCGCATCATCAGCCTCGATCGCAAGATTCCCCAGGTCCAGGTCAACAATCCCGAGATCCTTGCGCTGACGCCTCTTTCGCCTACCGAGATCCAGGTCTCGGCCAAAAAGGCCGGCGTTACGCAGATCAACATCTGGAGTGAAGACAAGCAGATCTATACCATCGACGTGCTGGTCACAGGCGATGCTCGCGAACTGGCCATGCTGCTTCGCTCGCAATTCCCCAGGGCCGCGCTTAAAGTCATGCCCGTCAACAATAGCACCAGCGTGATCATCTCCGGCTACGTTGACGACCCCACGATGGTCAACCAGATCATCGCCGTCGCCGAGGATTATTACCCCAAGGTCCACAACCACGTCAAAGTCGGTGGCGGGCAGCAGGTAATGCTGCAGGTGCGGCTGATGGAAGTATCACGCACCAAGCTTCGTGAATTAGGCGTGGACTTTGCCAATGTTTCCAACGGCAGCGGCGGCTTCGCGGCTTCGGGCGTCAGCGGACTGCTGAAGATGGCCTCGGTGCCGACCATTACCAAGACGGCGGCGACTACCGGGCCGGCGTCCACGCAGCTCGCCAGTTCGGCCGTCAGTTCGGCGCGGAAACCTTCTCTTTCGGCATTGTGGACGCGAACAACACGTTTTTCGGCTTCATCGAAGCCTTGCGGCAGGAGCAACTGGCGAAGATCCTGGCCGAACCGAACCTGGTAACCGTCAGCGGCCGGTCCGGCCTATTTCAACGAAGGTGGTGAAATTCCCATCATCGTTCCGCAAAGCTTGGGCACGGTCTCGACGCAATATCGACCCTATGGCACGCAGGTCGACTTCGTCCCGATTGTCTTGGGCAACGGCTACATTCGCCTCGAAGTCCGTCCGCGCATCAGCCAGCTCGACTATACCCACAGCGTTACGTTCAACGGCACGACGGTGCCCGCGCTCGTGGTGCGTGAAGTCGACACCGGGGTCGAAATGCGAGCCGGCCAAACGCTGGCCATCGCCGGGCTCGTGCAGAACCAGGTCGAATCGACCAAGAACGGCATTCCCTGGTTGATGGACTTGCCCTATATCGGCGCTGCGTTCCGCAAGGTCACCGATCAGATCAACGAAGTGGAATTGCTGATCATGGTCACGCCGCAATTAATCGAGGCCATGGATCCAAACGAAGTTCCGCTCTGCGGCCCCGGCCTGAACACCACCAACCCGACCGATCTCGAACTCTACGGCAAGGGTTACATCGAAGTTCCCAACCTGTGCTTGCCAGGCGGGCCGCAAGCAGGTCCGCCGATCATTGGCGGGCCCAATGGTGGTCCGCCCATGATGGGCGGACCCAATCCCGGCGCTGGCCCCGGATTGGGCGACGTCTATGATGGCGGCCCCCCGGGGATGCGCGGGGAGTCGCTGCCTCCCCCGGGCAATATCGTTCCCCCGGGCACTCCGGCTCCAAACCCGGCTCCAGCTCCGGGCCCGTCGATGCCGACCGTCCTGCCCCCCGCAGCCCAGTCGTCCGGTGATTCTCCTCCAGTTCCGCCCGATTCGGCTTCGCGGTCGACTCGTACTCGGCCCGTAGGCGTGCGGGTCACGCCGCAAGCGCCGTCAGGGCAGTTGCCGGCCAATAGCGTCGGCTACGACCGGACCAAGTCCTACAATCCTCCCAAGGCGCAGGCTCAGACCTTGCCGGCACCGACCACGGATGGAACGTTGCCCGGATTCATCGGCGCGACGGGATACGATGTCCTAAAGTAAAGTAGCCGTGTGGAGCTTTCGCTTCTCGAAAAGATTAGCGGTCGCTCGGCCGGCACCGATGGGTGAAATTAGGACACGTTCGAGTAATCCCGGCCATGAGCAACGTTCTTCGTCTCGCGATTGTCGACCCCAATGATTCCACGCGCGATGCCGTGAAGTCGATGTTGATGGGCATGGAGTCCGTCTGGCTCGAGGCCGAATGCTCGCGCTACGAATTCTTTGCCGACGTGGTCAGCCAGACCAAGCCGGATATCGGGTTGGTGAGCCTCGACAAGGATCCCGAGAAAGCGCTCGAACTGGTCGCCAAGCTCAATGAAGCTTCCCAGGATTGCAACATCCTGGTCACCAGCTCTTCGACCGATGGCCGGTTGATTTTGCGGGCCATGCGGGCTGGCGCCAAGGAGTTTCTGACGCAGCCGGTCAAGCTGCAAGAATTGGTCGACGCCCTGGGTCGCATTGCCGAACGGCGTTTCGGACGCGGCGAAACCCGCAACCGAGCCTGCACGGTAATCGCCGTCTGCGGCGCCACCGGCGGCGTGGGCACGACCAGCCTGGCCGTCAACCTGGGCTGCGTGCTGGCCCAGGATCCGAAGAACTCCGTAGCCTTGGTCGACCTGGACCTGTGCCTGGGCGACGCCGACGTGTTCTTGGACACGATTCCCGATTATTCGCTGGTCGACGTCGCCCAGAATGTATCGCGACTCGACTTCACGCTTCTCAAGCGTTCCTTGACCAAACATTCCTCGGGCTTGTTCCTGCTGCCTCGTCCGGTGCAGATGGAGGACATGGCTCTAATCACCGTTGACGATCTGCAACGCGTCATCGGCCTGTTAAAAGCGACGTTCACGCACCTGGTGCTCGACCTGTCGAAAGGCTATTCGGCGCTGGACTTGATGGCCTTGCAGATGAGCAACCACGTGTTGCTGGTGACGCAGCTCGACCTGCCCTGCCTGCGCAACGTCGTCCGGCTGCTCATGTCGTTCGGCGAGATGAAAGACGTGGGCGACAAGGTCAAAATCGTCTGCAACCGCGTCGGACTCGACGTGGGCAACATCGGTCTGAAAAAGGCCCAGGACACGATCGGGCGAGAAATCTATTGGCAATTGCCCAACGATTACCGCACGATGGTCGAGGTGCGCAACAATGGCGTACCCCTGATCGAGCAGGCCCCCAAGGCGGCCATCACCCAGGCCATCATCGGCCTGGGCCAGGCCCTGAGCGGCACTCCTAAGACCGACGCGCCCGAGGCCGAACCGGTTAAGCCGGCCAAGAGCCGACTGCTGGGCGGCTTGTGGGCGCCAAGAAGTAGCATTCGCGGCGCATGCCGTTTGAGTGCCTGGGGGCGTCTTGGTCGCCACTGGCTTCGCCGGTGCCGTTCTGAGAATTGCCAGCTTGCACCGAGCGTCTCTAATTTCCCAGCATGTAGGTGCGGCGGCCCTGTCTCTGCCTGCCGCCCACTGCCGCGGCCCGCCTCTCCTTAAGCGTGAGCTATGCTTTTTTTAGGAACGCCCTCGGTTGGCTTTCCTCACTGCTTGATGCGTTTATACACCGACATTGCCTGGCACGTTGCGGCGCGGCAAAGCCCGCTCGCACTCAGGCAATAACTTTCCCTCCTCACAACCGCGTTGATCGTACGAGGACAGCACGATGGCTAGACCTCCGCTTCCCACGATGGGCCGTCCGGGCGACAAGTCGTCCGAAACCGACTTCGAAGAACTCAAGCGCCGCATCCACAGCAAGCTGGTCGACAAGCTCGACCTGACGCGCGTCGGCGAGCTCGAGGGCGACGTCCTGCGGCGTGAAATCCGCATGGTCGTCGAGCACCTAAGCGACGCCGAGGATACGCTGCTCAACCGCTCGGAGCGCGAGCGGCTGATCGACGAGGTGCTGGACGAAACGTTCGGCCTCGGTCCGCTCGAACTATTGCTCAAAGACCCGACGATCAGCGACATCATGATCAACGGTCCGAAGCACATCTACGTCGAGCGCCGCGGCAAGATGGAAAAGACCACCGTCACGTTCCGCGACAATCAGCACTTGATGCAGATCATCGACCGTATCGTGTCGAAGGTCGGCCGGCGCGTCGACGAAACTTGCCCGATGGTCGACGCCCGCTTGCAAGATGGTTCGCGCGTCAACGCGATCATTCCGCCGCTTGGCGTTGGACGGCGCCGCCGTCTCCATTCGCCGCTTCGGCTCCAACCCGCTGAAGCTCGAAGACCTGCTCAACTACAAAGCCTTCACGCCCGAGATGGTGATGCTGCTGGAAGGGGCCATCAAGGCCCGGCTGAACATCATCATTTCCGGCGGCACGGGTTCCGGCAAAACGACGCTGCTTGAATACGCTCTCCAGCTTCATCTCGAACACCGACCGCATCGTGACCATCGAGGACGCCGCGGAATTGCAACTTCAGCAGGAGCACGTCGTGCGGCTGGAAACGCGGCCCCCCAATATCGAAGGCAAGGGAGCGGTGACCGCCACGGACCTGGTGCGCAACGCCCTGCGTATGCGTCCCGAACGCGTCATCATCGGCGAATGCCGCGGAGCCGAAACGCTCGACATGCTGCAGGCCATGAACACCGGCCACGAGGGCTCGATGACCACGCTCCACGCCAACACCCCGCGCAACGCCCTGGCCCGTATCGAGACGATGATCACCATGGCTGGCTTCGAGTTGCCGCTCAAGGCTATGCGGCAACAGGTTGCCAGCGGCGTGAATATCATCATTCAGGCCAATCGCTTGCAGGGCGGACCGCGTAAGATCACGCATATCACCGAAATCTGCGGCATGGAACAAGACACCATCGTCATGCAGGACATTTACAAGTTCATTCAGCAAGGCATCGACGAAAACGGCAAAGCCTACGGACAATTCGAGTGCTACGGGCATTCGGCCGAAATTCATGGATCGCCTGGAAACGGCCGGCGTCCGCCTGCCGGCCAGCGCGTTCCGCCAACGAGTCATGATGCAATGTTAGGAAATACCAGGTGCTAAATGATAAGCGCCAAATACCCGGCGTTTACATTCACCACTCATCACTAATCACTAATCACTTATCATGAGCCCTCTCGTTATTTCCATTGCGGCGTTCGTCTGCGTCACGGCCCTGGTCGGCGCCGTAGCGATGATGTTTCGCGGCGAGTCGGACAACAAGGTCGAAGACCGGTTGTCGGTGCTCACCGGCGGCAAGAATTCCACTTCCAGCAAAGTATCGAGCATCCGCGACAGCATCCTGCATCAGCCGCTGGACGCGATGCCGGGCATCCTGGAAGCGATTCTGCAACGCTTCGGCCGTACACGGCTGTTGTTCGAGCAGGCCGATACGAACCTCACGACGGGGAAGTTCTTTGGCATCTCCGCCGGCCTGGGACTGAGCGGCATGGTGCTGGCCGGGTTTGGCGGCGTGAAGTTTTATCTCGTGCCCTTGGCAGGCGTCACACTGGGGGCTGTCCCCTTGCTGTGGCTGCTGTGGCGAAAAAAGCGACGCCTGAAAAAATTCGGCGCACAATTGTCCGACGCCCTGGAGCTCATCAGCCGAGCCCTGCGTTCCGGTCACAGCCTGGCGGCCGGCTTCAACCTGGTTCAGGACGAAATGTCGGCGCCCATCAGCGTCGAATTCGGGCGAGTGTTCGAGGAACAGAACCTCGGCATCCCGTTGGAGGAAGCCCTGCGCAACCTGTCCGATCGCGTTCCCAACCTGGACCTGAAGTTCTTTTCGACCGCCGTGATCCTGCAGCGCCAGACCGGCGGCGACCTGGCGGAAATCCTCGATAAGATCGGTCACTTGATCCGCGAACGATTCAAGATCTTCGGACAGATCGCCGCGCTAACCGGCGAAGGCCGGCTCTCGGGCGTGGTGCTGCTGGCGCTGCCGCCGGTGCTGTTCGTGGTCGTCTACCGGATGAATCCCGGCTACATCATGCTGCTGTTCACTGATCCGATGGGCAAGCAGATGCTGTTCGGCGCCATCGTCATGCAGGTGCTCGGCGCCTTGCTCATTCGTAAAATCGTCAATATCAAGGTCTGAAGTCATGCTCCTCGCCGCTGCCAGGTTGTTGAATTTCGAGCAGCTCTTGCCGTTCGCCATTTTCGGGCTGTTCGCTGCGCTGGCCTGGCTGGCCCTGAACTCGATGGCCAGCGGCCGACCGCGATCCCACGAACGGCTCGAAGAGATCAAGAATCCCCAATTGCGCAAGAAGCGACTACTGGAAGAAGACAAGGCCGGCAAGAAATCCGACGCCATGACACGCGTCTTGGCCAAGGCTTCGCCCACGCTGGCCAAGCCGCTCCAACCCAAAACCGAGTTGGAACAGAGCAAGCTCAAGTTACGACTGGCGAATGCCGGTTTCCGCAGCGAAGCCGCCAGCCCGATGTTCTTGTCTCTCAAATTTGCCGGGCTGATGTTCGGGCTGGTCACCAGCGGGATCACGCTCGTGGCCCTGTGGCAATGGGATCAGAGAAGCATCTTCACTGCCATCTCATTTGCCGGGGGACTCTTCTATCTGCCGGATATCGCCTTGGTGCTGATTTCCAGCCAGCGCAAGCAGAGTATCTTTCTGGGCCTGCCCGATGCGTTGGACCTGCTGGTGGTCTGCGTGGAAGCCGGCTTGGGTTTGGACCAGGCCATGCGCAAGGTCTCTGAGGAAATGAAAGAGACCTACAAGGTCATCTCCGAAGAATTCGGCCTGGCGAATTTTCAGTTGCAAATGGGACGCGCCCGCGCCGAGGTGTTGCACGAACTGGGCATCCGCACGGGGGTCGAAGACCTCCGTTGTCTGGCGTCGATTCTGATTCAGGCCGACAAATTCGGTTCCAGCGTGGCTCAAGCCTTGCGCGTGCAGAGCGAAGCCATGCGAACTCGCCGCCGCCAATTGGCCGAAGAAAAGGCGGCGAAAACGGCCGTGAAGCTGATCTTCCCGCTGGTGATCTTCATCTTCCCTGGCATTTTCGTAGTGCTGGTGGGGCCCGCGGCCATCACCATGATGCGCGAGATGTTCCCAGCCATGGGCGGCTAAGCAGCCTCGGCTGGAACATCAACCTCAACCGCTCAGCGCCTCTCGGAAATCGCCGAGCCTCACCCGAGCCTCGGACGTTAGTCCGAGGATTATCCCGCGGCTCGCACCAGGTTCTCAACCTCATAGCAGCAGAGAATCCCCGGACTGACGTCCGGGGCTCGGCAGCTACATCTCGCTGTAAGCATCGCTGGCATTTTCGCTGCCGATTCCACGCCCCTGGGGTCTCGGGTCCAGATTCACCGGCCGAATGCCGATAGCAACTTCTGGGCTCGGAATTCCGCTCCACTGGCCGCCGGTCTCCGAGCGGCTCCGATCCCTCCGGGAGAACGTGCCATCATGCGACGCTCTGCGATTGTAGCCGGATGTTTGCTGGCGCTGGCAATGGGCCGCTCCGGCCAGGCCGAAAACTGGTTCTCGGACAGTTGGCACGACTTCTGGGCCGCCACGCACCGAAACAATGCCTGGCCCGAGGCATTCATCCCGGCCGATCGCTACGCCGCTCGGGCCCCGTTTGCGACCTGTGTTGCCAACGGCTGGCGAGCCCAGAACACGCTCGTCGATTACCACTTCGACGACGAGACGGGCCGCCTCAACGAAGCTGGCGGCGCTGCGCGTCCAATCGATCCTCGTGTACACGCCTCCCGCCTACCGCACGGTCTTCGTGCTGCGTGGTGCGACGCCTGAAATTACCTCGATGCGGATGGCGACCGTTCAAGAAGCCGCCACGCACGTCCTTCCCCCCGGGGAGGTGGCGCCGATCCTGGACACGAATATCGAACCCCGATCGACGCCGGCCTATTACATCGTCGATGTCGATCGCAGCTTCCGCGAATCGACTCCGCCGCCGCGCCTGCCAGCGGGCACGCGAGGCGCCACGAGTTCCGGTAGCGGCAGCTAATCGCCGCCAAACGATTCAAACCGACCCTCTTGGCCACGTGCCGGCTTAACCGCCGAGCGAACCAGGCCAAGGGGGTTCTTGGGTTTTATGGACCTTTCTCACGGTTCCCTGCCTGCGCGAACTCGTTGCGGTGCGATGGCATCGTAGTGCAGCGTGCCGTCGATGCACCCGTTCGAAACTTCATCTTCGCATTTTGCGTTAGCGCCAGCATTGCCCGCCCAGCAAGGACAGCATGCCCTGTTCGTTGCAACCGGAAAATCTGACTGTAGCATTTGTGCTTCCAGCGACGATTACCAGTAATACAAACCATTTTCAGCGGCCGGCCTACGTCGCCACCCCGGATTCCCGGACTCCGGTGATCCGGCTTGCAGGAGATCCTGGATGATGCGCTGGCTCGGCAACGCAACTCGCCCGACGAACGTCGAGCGCCCGATGCGTGCTTCCAACGTGCTGATCTACTCGCTGACACCGGCCCTGTTCCTGGTGTTGCTCGAGGCATCCTCGCGCTGGCGGCAGACCCATCCGATCCGTCTTCCAGCCCCACGACCAGTTCGGTTTCGTCCTGGTTCAGCAAGAATTCCGGGCCGGGCGTTCCCGTGACGCTGCGCCTGCTGCCCCTGCTCGCGACGCCTTCGGCAATCCCAAACCGCCCACCATGATGGAGAAAATCTCCACCAGCTTTTCGAATGCCGGCAAGAAAGTGAAGAGCGCCTTCCAGCCAGCTTCGCAGAGGTCGGACAAGGATAAAGTCGTTGCGCCTGACGATCCGGTGGCGCTCAGTTCAAAACCTGTGAATCCCAGTGCCGACTTCTACGTGTCGGTCGCCAGGATGGAGGAACGATCCAATGATCTCAAATCGGCCACCGCGCAATGCCAGCGAGCCCTCGAGATCGATCCGAAACACCTCGGCGCGCTGCTCGCATTGGCTCGCTTGTACGATCGCCAGGGAGAGTTGAAGGACGCTACGAAATACTATCGCCAGGCGACGAAGTACCATCCCAATGAGCCATCGGCGTTCAATGATCTTGGGCTCTGCCTGGCCCGGCAGAAGCATTACGAGGATTCCGCCGAGAACCTGCGGAAAGCCGTCGAATTGCAGCCTGACAAAGTCCTGTACCGCAACAACCTGGCCACGGTGCTGGTCGAATTGGGACGAGTTGACGAAGCCTACGAGTCGCTCGCAGCGGTCCATGGCAAGACAGTTGCCCATTACAACGTCGGCTTCCTACTGAACCGGCGCGGGAAGAAACAGGAAACGCTCGGGCAATTTCGCCTGGCAGTTGCCAGCGATCACAACTTCGAAGCAGCCCAGCAATGGGTCGTCAAGCTTTCGGCCGAACTTGGGAACCCGGCGACGGTGCAACCCGCGGCAGTCGTCCGTTCTCCGGCTTCGATGGGTAACACTTCGTCCGGCCCCTCACTCGGCGGCGGCTCCGCTCCTCAGGGCTCCGCAGTCGGACCCGCCCGGCGGCAATGCGGCGGTGATTCTTGGGGAAACCAACCCATCCCCAGACGCTCCGTCTTCCGGGCCGGCATTGCGTGGCTCGCCCGAGCAACTTCCGCTGGGTACGCCCACGCGCGTCGACCCGCAGGGTACGGGCGACGGCCCACGGTTCCAGGAAACACGTCGAGCCCCAGGCAGCAATCCTGCCATCAGCCGGCTGCCTCCCACGCCTGACAACATCTCCGACTATTGGGCACAACGCAACCAGGGCAGCGGCATCCAACCGCTCCCCCCGGTCGACGACCAGCCGCCGGCTTATCCGCCCAGTCGTTATTGAACGACTCACGTCCGTACCAGAATCTCACCGCGTCCGACTGCCAACTGATCGCCGTGATAGATCCGGTAATCGGCATCGAGCAATCCCCCGGGCACAGGAAAGTCGTGCTCGGCGAGCCAACGCAGCAAGAGCCTCATGAATTGCGGCCGGCAAATACTCCCGGGACGAAACGTCACCAGCGGTTCCGGCACTTGGCCGCCGAGAAGTGCCAGCGTCCCGCGTCGCATGCCTGCCCCCGGCCGAGGCCCACAGCCGCCAAACACCAGCAGGCTTCCAGCGATCATGTTCGTGGCAGCGAATTCGCCCGTCGAACCGCCCACGGCAATCAACCCGCGCCGCATGGAATGGGCCGTTTCCTGCCCCGCGTTGCCTCCTACCAGAATCGTGCCGCCGGTCATGCCCCGAGGGCTGCCACGATAAGCAGCTCCGACCAGGTCGCCGGCGTTGCCGCGCACGTGGATCGTCCCGCCGTGCAACTCGGCCCCCAGCCAGTCGCCGGCATCGCCGCCGACGTCGATCCGGCCGCCGCGCATCTCGGCCCCCAGGTGCCGGCCGGCTGAACCCTCAATGCGAAGGCTCCCCTCGGTCATTCCCGTCCCTAGCCGATGTACGCTCGACAGGTCGCCCACGAATTCGAGGCAATTGTCGAAGGCGCTGCCGCTGACGCGGAAGAACTCGGCCAGCGGCTGCTGCCGATTGCCCTGCCAGAGCGGCAGGCGTTCGATTTCTGCCAGCGATTTCTCGCGCAACGCAGACGGAACGAGCCCCGCGACCTCGATCGGCACCGTCGATGACGCACGATATTCAAAGCAAAGCGGCATGCAGAAAGCCGGATGGCCGGCCGGTCCAGGGAGATCTTTTGAATTTGCGATTGTACGGGCGGCCGGCCGGAAACTCTAGCGATTCAGCAGAATCAGCACGCCGCTGGCGATGGCCAACCCAGGCAGGATCTTATCGAGCGAGCCGACCGGAATTGCAGTGAACGCCTGCAGGCCGGTCAGAATCAGCCAAATGGCCAGCAATATCAGTCCCCAACTGCGACGCGGCTGTGAAAATGGCAACCAACCCATGATGTTAACTCCCCCAAAAATGGCCACGATGCAAACGACTGTTACTATCGTACCATGCAGAGATGTGCCCGATGGTTTGATGTTGTAAGAAAGAACCCAAGTGGGCCGGCGAACGGCTCCTTTCACGTGATTCTGATGCACGAACCTTTGCCGATTGATACGGTGCTGCCAGGTCTGATCGCTGCGCTCGCGGCCAGCTCGGCCGTGGTATTGCGAGCTCCGCCAGGCGCCGGCAAAACGACCCGAGTTCCGCCGGCCATCCTCGACGCAGGCCTGGCAGGCGACAAGCAGATTGTGATGCTCGAGCCGCGGCGTTTGGCGGCCCGGGCTGCGGCCACCCGCATCGCCGCCGAGCGCAACGGGCGGTTGGGAGACGAGATCGGCTACCAGGTTCGTTTCGATGCCTGCGCCGGCCGCGCGACGCGCGTCTTGGTCGTCACCGAAGGGATCTTTCTGGGCCTGTTGCAGGACGATCCGCTGTTGGAAAATGTGGGCGCCGTCGTATTCGATGAATTCCACGAGCGCAACTTGGATAGCGACCTGGCATTGCGCCATGGCGCGGCGCGTGCAGGCCGAAGTGCGGCCTGAATTGAAGATCGTCGTCATGTCAGCCACGCTCGATCCGGGCCCCTTGGCCGCGTTTCTAGGCAACTGCCCGACGATCGAGAGCGAGGGCCGATTGTTTCCAGTCGACGTTCGCTACCTGCGTCATGAGCCGCAGGGTCCGCTGGCTCCGCTGGTAACCGCGCATGTTGCCAAGTGCTCGACCAAACAGCCGGCGACCTGCTCGTCTTTCTGCCAGGCGTGGGCGAGATTCGCCGCGTGCGAGTCGATTTGGAACCGCTGGCCCGCGAGCGAAGTCTTACGTTATGCGAGCTGTATGGCGATCTGCCCCTGGAAGAGCAACAGGCCGTGCTCCGCCGCGGTCAGTTCCGCAAGGTAGTGCTGTCGACGAACGTTGCCGAGTCGTCGGTGACAATCGAAGGCATTACGGCCGTCATCGATTCGGGATTGGTGCGCGTGCTGCGATTCGACACTGCCCTGAGCTTAAATCGGCTCGTTGTGGAGCGCATCTCCCAGGCTTCGGCCGAACAGCGGGCCGGAAGAGCTGGACGCACAGGCCCTGGTCTGTGCTGGCGGCTTTGGACCCAGCGTGAGCAGCACGCCCTGCGCGACGTGGAAACGCCGGAGATCCAGCGTGTGGACCTCTCGGGAGCCGCGTTGCAATTGCTCTGCTGGGGCGAGCCCGACTGGCCAGCCTTTCCCTGGTTCGACCCGCCTCCGGCAGCCGCCATCGACCGAGCCCATGAGTTGCTCGCGAGGCTGGGGGCGGTTGACGGACGCAGCGTAACAGGGCTCGGCCGGCGCATGAACCGGCTTCCTGTTCAGCCGCGGATCGGACGTTTACTTGTCGCTGGGCGCGACCTGGGCCATCCCGAGCGCGCGGCCTTGCTGGCGGCCTTGTTGTCTGAGCGAGATCCGCTTCTGCACCGGGGCCGGAACGATCGCTCGCGCGAGCCGGGGCATGGTTCCGATTCAGACGTGCTGGATCGATTGCATGCCTTGGAACAATTCTCGATGCCTGGGCGCAGGCATGCCGCAGCGCAACCGATCGATTCGGGCGCTGCCCGGTTCATCCTGCGCGCTCGCGATCAGCTCGTCCGGCTACTCGCGCAAGACCCTGCTCCGGCGAACGAATCAGTCGCTGACGCCGACGAGGCTCTGTTGCGAGCCCTGCTGGCGGCATTTTCCGATCGGCTGGCCCGGCGTCGCGAGCCCCGCAGCCGTCGCGGCGTGATGGTCGGGGGGCGAGGAGTGAGGTTAGCTGACGAAAGCGGCGTCACTGAGCCGGAGTTGTTCGTGTGCGTCGATCTGGCTGAGCAGGGGCAGGCCGAATCGCTCGTACGTCAGGCCTCGCTCGTACGGCGCGAGTGGATCGACCCCGAGCGGTTGCAAACCACGATCGACGTGGAGTTCGATTCGCAGCGCCAGCGCGTCATCGCCCTGCGACGAACGCGCTACGAGGATCTGGTGCTCGACGAAGCCGTGACCAGCGTGCCACCGGGATATGACGCCGCGCCGCTGCTGGCCCGCGAAGCGGCCGCCCGGCTGGACGAAGTGTTCCAGTTCAGCGATGCCGAGGCCGGCTTTCTGGCCCGGCTACAGTCGTTGCGCGGCTGGATGCCAGAACTGGAACTCCCGGACGTGCGGCGCGAGAACCTGGGCGAGTTGCTGCCCACGCTTTGCGCTGGTTGCAGTTCGTTTGCCGACTTGCGGCGCGTGCCCCTGGTGCCGATTTGGAAGTCACTGCTCTCGCCAATTCAACGCTCGGCGCTCGAGCGCGAGGCGCCCGAACGATTGCAAGTGCCCAGCGGCAGCTCGATTGCGCTTGCGTATGAGCCAGGTAAACCGCCGGTGCTGGCCGTGCGAATCCAGGAGATCTTCGGACTGAAACAGACGCCGCGGATTGCCGGCGGACGGGTGCGGGTGTTGCTGCACCTGCTGGGCCCGAACTACCGGCCGCAGCAAATCACCGACGACCTGGAAAGTTTCTGGAAGAACACCTACGCGGAAGTCAGAAAAGAATTGCGTCGCCGGTATCCCAAGCACGCCTGGCCGGAAGACCCCACGACGGCCGCGCCGAGCGGCGAGGACGAAGCACGAAATGAAGTGGCCGCGAACCAACGCCGCTTTTAGAACGCCAGCGCGCCGCGGAACATCATCGTGCTGCCCGGACTGTATTCGGGCCCGCTACGATAAAGAATATGGCGGTCGAAGACGTAGCCGATCTCGACGTTGCCGCGCCAGCGGTTCATGCCAAACCATTCCAGGCCGGCCATGATGCGCAGATCGTTGTAATTGACGACGTCTTCCACGCCGTTGTTGTGGACGATCGACCATTGTCCACCGCCGTATTCACCGGCAATGTAGCCCCACACGTCGGTGTTGCCGACGGTCGTCAGCCGCTGAGCCAATTTCGGATAGGGGAACACAATATCAAATTTGACGTCGGGATTGGGAGTCCAGATGACACCGCCCGCCGGCAACAGCTTGACGCTCAACCGGTCGAGATAGACGACGCCCGCTTCGAACTTCCACTGCGGTGAGAGCGTGAACACGCCCAAAGCACGCCCCAGCACGCGCAAGCTGTCCCAATTGACCACTTGGAAGTCGCTGTAAACGCCCGCGCTCACGGCCAGGTCGGCCCCGAATCGCTGGGAGAACTGCGGACGCCAGGCGGCGCCCAGGTACGCGTCGTAGACCCGCGCCGGCAGGTCGATCGTCTGACCGGGTATCGAATCCGGCCCATTCAAAAAGTGCGTGTTGAAGCCTGGCGTGATCAGCAACGGGGCTTGGTTATAAGGCATCGGGAACGCAAACGTGGCGTTGCTCACCAGGTCGTCGATGCCAAAACCGTTGTTGCCAATCGACCGTGGAATGAACGTATCTGAGATCTGCACTTCCTGCAGAAACCGCGTGGCCTGCGGGAGGAAGCCTTGCTGTGGTGGACAGGCCGGAGCACACGCATAGGGCGACGCCACGTAGGGCGACGCGGGAGCCATGGGCGGGGCCACGGTGGCACCGCCTGGGGCGTAGGGATCGAAAGCAGGCCCCGTCGGCTGGATCGTGCCGTTGAGCGTCGCGCCAGGGGGAACCGCCCCAGGCGGAGCCGCCGGCATCGAGTTATACGGCGCCGTCGGGCTCACATAGGGCGATGGAGCCTGGCTGGTCGAGTAGATCGGCGTTTCTGGCTGGACGGTCGTGGGGAAAATGACGCGCTGGCCCAAGACTGGCGCAGCCAGTAGCAGCACGACAGACCAGCTCAAGCCGGCGGTTCGCAGAACGTTGCTCAGGGTCGGAGCCCTTAAAAAAACCGGACCAAGCACCAAGAAAACTTAAAGTTTGGGATGCTTTCAATAACAGGACCATGTAAAGGGGTCAAGGCCGCTTGTCGGCAGAGCGCCGAAATCGAAGTGTTTGGCGGGGGCTGTTGTCGCAAAATCGCCTGAGTTAAGATTAGGATCTTGGGCACTTGGCATAAGCTGCAAATGGTCTGCGGCACAAACCTTTCGGTTGCAACATGGATTCGAGCGCGCCTGTCTGGCAGAAATTCCTTGAGACCGCTGAACTTAGCGACGTCGGACTGCGGCGCTCGAACAATCAGGACTCCTTTGGCCGCGTGCTGGCCAGCAGCGAAGAGCAATGGCTGCGTCGCGGCCATTTGTTCATCGTGGCCGATGGCATGGGCGCCCACGCGGCCGGCGAACTTGCCAGCAAGATGTCGGTCGATACGATCACGCATTCCTATTACAAGCTGGCGGACCACTCGCCGGCCGATGCTCTCCGCAAGGCCGTCGAAGAAGCCAACGCCAGCATCCACTCACGCGGACAGGCCAACCCCGATTTTAAGGGCATGGGCACCACCACCAGCGCCCTGCTGATCCTGCCCGAGGGAGCCGTCGTGGCCCATGTCGGCGACAGTCGGGTCTATCGTCTGCGCGGCAATCGGTTGGAACAACTTTCATTCGACCACAGCCTGGTCTGGGAAATGTCCGCCGGCAACAATTTGTCGGAGCGGGAGATCCCAGGCTACATCCCCAAGAACATCATCACCCGTTCGCTCGGCCCCAGCGAAAAGGTGCAGGTCGATCTCGAAGGGCCATTTCCGCTCGTCGAAGGAGACTGTTTCCTGCTGTGCAGCGACGGCCTGAGCGGCCAGATGACCGACGAGGAATTGGGAACGATCCTGGGCACGCTTCCGCCACACGAGGCCGTGCGGACTTTGGTCGACCTGGCCAATCTTCGTGGCGGTCCGGACAATATCACGGTGCTCGTGGCTCGCGTCCATGGACTGGCCGCGATTGCCTCGGGCGGAATTAACCATGTGCAACACCCAGGCGGCCAAAGCGGCCAAAGCATCAACCCGATTCTGTGGGTTGTGTTCGGCGTGTTGCTGCTGGCGGCCGTGATGCTGTTCTTCGTCAATCAGCACGTGGCAGCCGGCGCCGCGGCCGTTGCGGGCCTAATGGTGGGCGTAGTGATCTTTTGGCAGCGGTTTGCCACGGGCACCGCGTCGATGCGCACGTTTTTCAGGCCGGCTGGGCAAAGGCCCCCATCGATCGTACGTCTGCAACGCCAGTCCTGAATTCGTCGACCAATTGGCTCGGGTGATCGAGCCGCTGCGCGAGGAGGCGTCGCAGCAGAAATGGGACATCGATTGGGAGCGGTTCAACGGCTTCTGCTCCGAAGCTAAAGCATCAACCGCTCGCAACGATTATGCTGCGGCGGTTCGCGCCGATTGCCATGCCATCAGCTTCATGATGCAAGAATTGCGCAACCAGCGCCAAAAACGAAAAGCCGGCTCCGTCGATATTGACGGCTCTTAACGCCGCTGACGAACGTCCAACCGCGGGGCCCATTTCGCCGCGTCGCTCGCGACGCGATTTCCCACCCCACTCGAGCGACTCCGTAAGGCGACCGCCTCGCCATAACAACATGGCACGAAACGTGCTTGCGACGACTCGCTGGCCTGCGCTCGCTTGACCGCGCCAGAAAATCAGGACTATAATCGGGCTTGGTTTTTCGCCCGTACGGGTTACACGGCAGCCCGGCTCGGGCGCTCCAGGGCGCGGCGGGCCCGTCTTGATCCCCTCCGCGGCACGCATCGCAATTCATTTCCGTTGGATCGTTTTTTTGCGCATTGCCTTAGCGGCAGGAGTCGCCCGTGTCGAGTGGATTGGCGTCGGACGCCAAGGATCGGGTGCGACAAGCGATCGACATCGTCGACCTGGTAGGCGACTATCTGCAGCTACGTCGCGAAGGGCGCGGCTACAAGGCTCTTTGCCCCTGGCACGACGACTCGAAGCCCAGCCTGCAGGTCAATCCCGAGCGGCAAACGTTTCGCTGTTGGGTCTGCAATATCGGCGGCGACGTCTTCAGTTTCGTCATGCAGCACGACAAGGTCACCTTTCCCGAGGCGCTGCAAATGCTGGCCGATCGGGCCGGCATCCCCCTTACGAACTCCGCAGGACAGGGGCACGACGAAAAGCGGCTCTTGTACCAGGCCATGGCCTGGGCCGAAGAGCAGTTCCATGCCTGCCTGCTCTCGCCCGAAGGCGAAGCCGCACGCAACTATCTCGTCGACCGTCACATCGAACCCGAGAATTGGAACAAATACCACCTGGGCTATGCGCCCGACCGTTGGGATTGGCTGCTGGAACGTGCCCGCGGAACGCGTTTCGGGCCGAAGGTGCTGGAAACCGTGGGGCTCGTGGGCCAGCGACGCAGCGGACAAGGCTACTACGACCGCTTCAAGGGCCGCGTGCTGTTCTCGATCCGCGATCCGCAGGGGCGCCCGGTAGGCGTCGGAGGGCGAGTTCTGCCGGGGTCGACCGACGTGCAGGCCGCCAAATACGTCAATTCACCCGAGACGCCGCTGTTCTCCAAGAGCAACCTGCTGTACGGCCTGGACCACGCCAAAGATACGTTGGCTAAAGGTCGTACGGCGCTGGTCATGGAAGGCTATACCGATTGCCTGATCGCCCAGCAGCATGGCTTCGGCAATGCGTTGGCCGTGTTGGGCACCGCCTTGGGCGAGCGGCACATCAAGCTCTTGCGGCGGTTCGTCGACCGGATCGTGCTAGTGCTCGATGGCGACGAAGCCGGCCGGAAGCGGACCGATCAGATTCTCGAACTGTTCGTCGCCGAGCAGATGGATTTGCGAATCCTGACGCTCCCCGATGAGCTGGACCCCTGCGATTTCCTGCTCCAGCGCGGCGCCGGCCTTCGCCGGGCTGGTCGAGCAAGCAGTCGAGGCGTTGGACCATGAGTTCGATCGGCAGATGGCGTCGATCACGTCCGCCAGCGGCACGCACGAGACGAATGCTGCTGTCGAAGGCGTGCTGGCGAAGCTGGCGAAAGCGCCCCGATTGACAAGCCACGACGACCAGCGCCATGCGGCTCAAAGAGGATCAGATCCTCAATCGCCTGGCGCTGCGCAGCGGCCTGAAAGAAGGCCGTCTTCGCGAACGATTGACCGAACTGCGCCGATTCGGGCACGAAAGCAGCGACGCCCAGAAGTGCCAGCTCCTCTGCCCCGTTGCCGCCGCCAACCAAAGAAGTTGGAAAACTGGTCTTGGCCGAAAAGTGGTTGCTACAGATATTGCTCCAGGCGCCGGATTGCCTAGACGAGATTCGCCGGAAAATCACCCCCGAACAATTTCGCTGTCCTCGGCGCCGGGAGATTTTTTTGCGAGCGTGCGTGCGCTGGCCGAGGCAGGAGTTTCGCCCACGTTCGAACGGTTGATGCTGGAGTTCGACGACCTGGGGATGAAGAACCTGGTCAGCGAACTTGACGACAATGAGCGGCGATCGGTGCCGCGTGGTGATTTGAAGAAGGATCTACGTGATTTGTTGAAGGCGTTTCGCGAGGCGGTCCCGCAACCGCGAAACGAGCTCGACCTGGAATCTTTGCTGAACCTGGTCGAGCAGCGAGAGAAGCCGACAGGGTATTTCCCGGCCCACGGATGGGTAAGGATGCCTTGACCGGTAGGTCTTGGGCAAGTGGCTGCTTGATTTGGCCGCGCCTCCTGACCATAATCGTATTGTCTCAGAGCGCCGTTCGGCGCCGGAGGGAGTTGTACGTGGACCAGGCTGACAAAGACCTGCAGGAATTGGTCGCGACCGGCAAGGCCCAAGGGTATTTGACCTACGACCAGGTCAACGAATACCTGCCCGACGAAGCGGTCAATCCTGACAAACTCGACAATCTGTTGATGGCCTTGGAAGATCAGGGCATCGAATTGGTGAACGAGCCGCCGGAAGTGGACTTCGGCGCGCCTGGCGGAAGTGAGCGATTCGGGCGACGACCGCCCTTCGCCCCGTATGCCGCTCGGAAGACGAGGCGCCGGTCGAAGCCCCGCGGCTGCGGCTCTCCGGACGACACGGCTCGTTGGAGCGACGACCCGGTCCGGATGTATCTGACGCAGATGGCCGAGATTCCGCTGCTCTCGCGCGATGAAGAAATCGCGCTGGCCAAGAAGATCGAGGTTACCCGCAAACGCTTCCGCCGCACCCTGCTGGCCTGCGACCTGGCCATGCGAGTCCACGATCGAGACGCTGACCAAAGTACACGACGGCTCGCTCCCCTTCGATCGCACGATCAAGGTGTCGCTGACCGAGCAGTTGACCAAAGAGCAGATCATGGCGCGGATGCCGCACAACCTGCGGACGCTCGAACATCTGCTCAAGGGCAACCGCCTGGACTTCCGCCGCATGATCGCCCGCAGCTTGCCGCTGGCCGATCGCCGCGCGGCCCGCGACCGGTTCCTGAAGCGTCGTCAGAAAGCGTTGACGCTGGTCGAGGAATTGAGCCTGCGCACGCGCCGCGTGCAGCCGCTGATTCAGCAGTTGGAAGACATCTCGCGATCGGATGCTCCAGGTCGCAAGCCCGCATTGCGCAGTTGGACAACGATACGGCCGCCAAGGACGAGCGCGCCAATCTCCGCAAGGAGCTGCGTGACGCGATGATGCTGACGCTGGAGGGCCCGGCCACCCTGCAGCCGCCGCTGCGAGAAGATGCGGATCCAGTACCAGGAGTACGAAAAGGCCAAGCGCGAGCTGTCGGGCGGCAACCTGCGGCTGGTGGTGTCGATCGCCAAGAAGTACCGCAACCGCGGGCTTGAGCTTCCTGGACCTGATCCAGGAAGGCAACACCGGGCTGATGCGGGCGGTCGACAAGTACGAGTATCGCCGCGGCTACAAGTTCTCGACCTATGCCACCTGGTGGATTCGTCAGGCCATTACCCGGGCCATCGCCGATCAGGCCCGCACGATCCGCATCCCGGTGCACATGATCGACGTGCTCTCGCGGCTGCGAAATGTCTCGAAGAACCTCTTGCAAGAACTGGGTCGGGAGCCGACAACTGAGGAAACGGCCCGGGCGGCGCGAGATCAGCGTCGAGGAAACCCGGCGCGTGCTGAACATCGGGCGGCATCCGGTGAGCCTGGACCGGCCGGTGGGGGAAAGCGAAGACACGGCCTTCGGTGAATTCATCGAAGACAGTGGCTCGCAAAGCCCGCTTAGTGCGGCCTGCGCAGGCCATGTTGCGCGAAAAGATCGAGAATCTGCTCAAGACCCTGACCTACCGGGAACGGGAGATCATCCGCTTGCGGTATGGCCTGGGCGACGGGTATACGTATACACTTGAGGAAGTCGGCCGGATCTTCAAAGTGACCCGCGAGCGGGTGCGGCAGATCGAGGCCAAAGCGGTCCGCAAGCTGCAGCATCCCGTCCGCAGCAAACAGCTTGAAGGATTCCTTGAAGGAATCGCCAGCTAACAGGTCTGGGTGATCACAACCGCTGGTCGCAAGACCAGCGGTTTTTTTTATTCCAGCGGTTGACCGATCAGACGAACAGGCCCGTACCGATGCAAGCTCGCCGCGGCAGCCTTACGACAACTCCATCGCATCCATCAGCAGTTGAGCGATCTGCGCGAACGGCTCAACCGCGGTCCGAAGCAAGTCAAAGCCCGAGAAGCCAACCTGGCCCGCCTCGAAGCGCGAATGGACCCAGTCTCAAGAACGACATCAAGGCGGCCGCGATTGCACGCCGACCAGAAGCAGTTGCTGCTCCGTCCGGCGAATCGAAGATCTCCGACTTGAAGGCCAAGCTCAACGCGGCCCAAAGCAACCGCGAATACCAGGCGTTCCGCGACCAGATCGCCGCCGATGAAATGGCCAATAGCGTCCTGGCCGATGAAATTCTCGAAGGCCTGGAAAAGATCGACGAGCTGCAAAAGATCGCCGCCGAAGCCGAGCAGACGGTTCTCAAGGCCAAGGACGAAGTGGCCAAGTCCCAGCAGCAAGTCCGCGACCAGGAAGGCCGCTGATGGTCGACGTGCAGCGTCTCGAAGGCGAGTTGAAAGAGGCCGAGAAGGCCCTGCCGGCTGATTTCCGCGACGCTTATCAGCGGATCGTCAAAAGCAAGGGCTCCGACGCCATGGCCCCATCGAGGGCGAAAACTGCGGCGGTTGCTACCAGAACATCACGGCCAATATGTTCAGCTCGATGTTGATGGATAAAATCGTCTTCTGCGCCAATTGCGGCCGGCTGCTCTACCTGCCCGAAGACCGCACCCCGAGCAAGAACCGCCCCAGTTGATCGGGCCGGCAAGCTGGTCGCTGACGAACTGGTCGCTGGCAAACCACGAGCCGCAATCGAGGGCTGCTCCGGGCCTGATTCGTGGGCTTCCAGATGGGGGGCCGCCGCAGCTTCGAAGAACATGACAAAATGGCGTGCTAGGGCGGATCTTTACATCCGGCCGGCCGCAAGTGACAATATCGAGACTGGTCGCGGTCCCGCCTGTGGGGGCCGCGTTTTTTTGTGTGTCTGCCGGAGAATGATGCGATGGAATCGGTTCCCATGAGCCGCCACGGCTACGAAAAACTCATGGCCGAGTTGAAGCAGATGGAAGACGTCGATATGCCGGCCATCGCCGTGCGTATTGCCGAAGCCCGCGGCGCCGGCGACCTCAAGGAAAATGCCGAATACCACGGCGCCCGCGAATCGCAAGGCCTGCTGCAAGCCAAGATCAACATGCTGCGCGACAAGCTCAGCCGGGCTCGCATCGTCGACACCTCCACGCTTCCCAAGGATGAAGTCGCGTTCGGTTCGACCGTGGTCGTCAAGGATCTCGATTTCGGCGACGAAGAAACCTTCGTGCTGGTCGGCGCCGGCGACGAAGACTACGACAGCGGCAAGATCCTGATCACCAGCCCGCTGGCCCAGGGACTGGTTGGCAAGAAGGTCGGCGACCGGGTGGAGATTGAAGTCCCCGCCGGCACGATGAAGTTCGAGATCCTGAAAATCGACTTCGTCGACTGAGCGGCACGCTCGCTCGCATCGCAAGCGACGCGGCTAACGTTCGTCGTCGACTTGACCGAGTTCGTGCAGTACGGCTGCGATCCGCGCCGACAGTTCCATCAGATTCGGCGGCAGCTCAATCAAAAACCGCTTCTGGGCCGACGTCTCGCCAGAGAGCAGATGAATCTGGCTCTTGCGCAAGCCGAGTTCTTTCGCCAGGACCTTGACCAGCGCCGCGTTGGCCTTCCCCTTCTCGGCAACCTGCGTGACCGAGACTTTCAACGCGCCCTCTTGGCATCCGCGAATTCCGTTGCGGCGAGCCCCGGGCTGTGCCCGCACCGGCACAATAGTCCCGCGCGCGTGCAGTTCCAGAGCCAGGTTCATGCAATGCCCTCGACGAGCGCCGAGCCGACGCGCACCAGCGTCGCCCCTTCGGCGATGGCAACTTCGTAATCGCCGCTCATGCCCATCGACAGCTCCCCCAGCGTCAGGCCGCCTGCCGAGGCCTGAGCCAGGCGATCCCGCAACTGACGCAGCGACGCAAACTCGCGGCGGGCCGATTCAAGATCTCCTTCGCGCCCGGCCATGGCCATCAGTCCGCGGATTTCGACATTCCGGAAGCCGGCTAACGTTTCTAACTGTGGTTCGAGTTCTTCGGGCCGGAAGCCATGTTTCGCAGCATCGCCGGAGACGTTCACTTCGAGCAGAACTGGCACGCGCCGGCCCTGGACCTCGGCCGCGGCTTCGAGAGCCTGGATCAGCCGCAGGCTATCGGCCGAATGCACCAGCGCCACCAGCGGCAACGTTCGGTCGATCTTATTGCGCTGCAAATGGCCAATCAGATGCCAACGCACGTCGGAATTGGCTAAGGCCGCCGCTTTCTTCCAAAGCTCCTGAGGTCGGCTCTCGCCCAAATCGCCACAGCCCGCGGCAACCAGCGCCGCGGCAACATCAGCCGCGACGTACTTCGTCACGGCGATGAGCGTGACGTCTTCGGGCTGCCGCCCGCTGGCCTGGGCAGCCACGGCAATCCGCTCGCGGACTCCGGCCAGATTTTCCGCCACTCGATCGATCATGGATTCATCGATCTGTAACTCAATGCTCGTCGGAAGTTGATCCAGGCCGTTTTCGGGAACCTATTCACGTAGGGTGCTCTGCGAGCACCTTCTAAAAACTCGCATCAAGAGCGCCACTTGCCCCAAACCCTGCGCTAAAGAAGGTGCTCATAGAGCACCCTACGCAACTCGATCGATCACGGCAACCTGGCGCGCCGCCGCGACAATTCGCTTCCGATCACTCGATTTCCACCAACACTTGTACCGTGCCCTTGGGCGTGAATCGGCCGACCAGGAACTGCGTCAGCAGGTGATGGCTCAGCACCGTCCGGCTCGCACCGGGCGTGAGCGAGCGGTAAATCAGCCACTGTTCGCGCCCGATCTGCACCCGATAGCCCACGGCCAAGTCGGACGGTTGGTTCTGTCGATTCTCAGCCACGGTCAATTGTCGCCAGGTCATCGGCCGATCAAACCGATTGCGGTTCAAATCGACGAACATCGGCACGAACAACCCACGGGCCTGAACGGCCGATTGCCGCAATACGAGGCCGTCGTCGGCCGCTTCGCAACTGCCGAAGCGCGGGTCAATCCGCCATTCGGGGAGCGCCAACGGCAGAACCCAGCCACGACGCTCACTTCCGTGCAGGAATCCTTCACGCGTTTCCTCGGCTGGCTCGAAACGAGTCTGCTCGCCGAGCGGCAATGCCAACCGGTAGTCGATGTTGCCCGGCTCATTGGCCAGGATGGCGTCTGCCCAGAAAAGAAAATTGTCTTCTCGCGCCAGCATCATGTGCCGCTCGACGCGTACGTTCGGGCCCAGGGCAATTTCCAGCTCCAGGTAATCGACATCCTTGTCCGACAACCAGCAAACTTCCTCCCAATCGCTGGTGGCTTGCAGCGGTTGTCCCTGGAAGCGAACCTGAGGCTGGCAAATGCCGCTCCAGATAGTCTCGCGGCCGCTGGTCAACTCGGTCGCAATTCGCCGGCCGCTATAGCCGACCGCAAGCCGCGGGCTGGTCGCCGACCAGTCGGAACGCAACAGCCCAAACGCCGACCATTCGGAATGCGTGGCCGGCGAGGGAAGCTTGGACTTGCCGCCTTTGCTCACGAGCCGATTCGCACGCTTGGTTTTTTTGAATATCGCGGCGGCAATCCGCTCGTTCTTTCCGTTCCTAGACCACAGTACGGCCGCAACGCACAGCTCCTTGTCGGCCGCCGGATCGGCAGATTGCCGTGCGAACACCTGCGTTCCGTCGTGTCGCGCGAGTCGCATGGCCTGCCGCACCAACAGGGCATACTTCTTGCAAGTCGCTTTTTTCCAGCCGGCATTCTTGAGCCCGTCGGCCAAGGCCCGTGTACGGGTCCAGCAAGCCAACAGCGGTCCCAAGCGGGCAAAGTTGTAGAACTTCGGCAGCCCTTCGGCATCGAGCAATTCGTCCATGCCGGTCGCAACCGCTTCGCTGCCGGCAACCGCCAACTCGCGGCAGGCGTTGATCTCCGGCAGTGTATAGGCCAACGCCAGAGGCAACTCGGCGGCGAGCAATTGCCAAGCCCAAGGATCGCCCGTTGCGCTGCTGGACACTGCGCCGCCGACCGTCGCACTTCCTGGAGCTGCCGTGGCCAATTCGAGCAGTCGTCCCAGCAATTCCCACCAGCCATTGGCCGGCAGGTTTGTCGCCAGTTGCGGCAGGGCATAGGTCCAGGCGAGCGCTTCCAAGCCCAGTTCAACCGTTGCCAAACAACCTTCGGTTTCGGCCAACCAGGCCGCGGCCTCACCTTCGAGGTCGATGGATGGCCGGCGGCTCTTTCCACCGCGAGGCTGAAGCTTCTCGATCAGCGCCCGAAGCTCGCCGCCGCCGAAACTTTCCGAATCCGAATCGGCGGGCATGGCCCACAGCAACGGATTGACCTGCGCGCCGAGCAATTGCTCGATGGGCTGCGGGCGTTTTCGGCGCTTCAGATGCTTTTGCCAGGTCTGCCAACCACCCGTTTCGTCACGCCAATCGACTGCCGATCGGACCGCCTCAGGGGCCGATTTATGCCAAAGCAAACGGCCATCGGCGAGCAGTCCTGACGGGGCCGACGGACGGGACTCAACGCTGGTAGTCGCGGACATGATGTGGATACTTCCTGGTCTCGAATTCAACGAGCGAGTATCTTAACAAAGGGGGAGGCGCGTGGGCAGTAGGGAGGCCACCCTCGATTGGCAAACTTGAAAACTCGAACGATCGAAGTGCGACCTTCGTGCTTCGTCATTGGGGAGCATGTGTTTATGCACCGTTCTTGGCTTTTCTGGGGGCTCGTTCTGACCTGCATTGCGGCGGGAGTCTTCGGCGCCGGGTTGCACGCCGCGGAAGACGGTGCCAAACCGGCCGAGCCGGCCCGCAATCCACGGCCTGATCCGCCGGGACTCGTGCGGCTGTCGCCCGACCATGACGTTTGGGTCGACAAGAAGAATAAGCGCGTGGTGATGGTCGGGCAGGTTTGCCTGCGCGAGGGGCAAATGGAGATGTTCGCCTGCTTGAAGAACACCAAGGAGCACGAATCGGTCCTGGCCGTGCCGACCGAGGCCTTCGTCGTCCATGCAGGCTTGATGGCCGTAGGGGCCGAGCCGGGCAATCCGGCCCGTTTCCTGCCGAAGTACGAACCGGCCCGGGGTACGGAAATCGGCATTACGCTCTATTGGACCGACGAGAAGGGGCAGCGGCACGAATCGAAAGCCCAGGACTGGCTGCGTAACATGCGAACCAACAAGCCGCTCGATCAGCCGTGGGTGTTCGCCGGCAGCGCGTTCTGGGTCGACGACACCACCAAGCAACGGCACTACCAGGCGGAAGAAGGAGACTTCATCTGCGTCTCGAACTTCTCCAGCGCCATGCTCGACCTGCCTATCGAGAGCAGCCAGGCCAACAGCGCGCTGCTGTTCGAGGCCATGACCGAACGCATCCCGCCCAAGGGAACGAACGTAACCATCGTGCTCACCCCCAAGCTCAAGGGGCTGGAAGCCGATCGCGGCGGCGACCCCAAGGCCGACGCGTTTGTCCCGGCCGCTGCCGAAGAGCCGCAGGCGAAGCCGTAAGGCAATTCAACTTTCATGCCCTTGCTGACGAGCCCGGTCCAGCACCTGCTGGAACGGCACATGACCAAGTGCTCCAAATAGCGAATGGCCCGACAGCTTGGCGCGGCTCAAACGCGGCGAACTGACGCCGCATAAAAACCGGGCCAACGATCGCGGTTCGGCCAGTGCTTCGGCCTGCGAGCGCCGCACTTGCAACGCCTGCCGCCAGAGCCCGTCGTCGATCACGGGTCGTGGCCTCTCGGGCAGCGATACGGCCTGCCGACCATTCAGGCACCAGGTGCAATGCCCACAAGGTTCCGCACGCGACTCGCCGAAATAGGCCCCCAGCGACGAAACCTGGCAGCCCTCGTGAGCGACAAACTCAAGTACGCGGTGCAGCCGAGCCACTTCGCGGACTTCGCGTTGCTGCATGCGCTCATAAAGCGTTTGGGCCAAGGCTCGGACATCGGGGGGCATTTTGACGCGGCGATAACGCAGCCGGACGCCCGTCGTTTGAAGTTCGATTAGCTCCTGCTCGGCCAGGTATTCCAAGGCCCGCACAATTCGCTCCCGTGGGCTGCCGATCGTGGCCGCAGCCTGGTGCACATCGAGATTGAGCCAGGTGCGCCCGGCCTGGCCTGTCGAAACACCTGGGTTAGAAACTCGCGCCGCTCATCGTCAAACTTTGCCAGGATGTCGCGTGACGGCAGGGCCGGCTTGAACTTGTAACTGGCATAGAAGGGTGTGCCCCCTTCCAGGTAGCCCAGCAATTCCAGATAGGTGAGCAGTGTCTGCACGACGAGTAACCGAATATCGTGCTGGCTCGACAACTCGTGGACACTGGCGTCGAATTCGTCCGACGCGGCAAACACTTCGGTGACCAATCCCGCAACGGCATCGGCCGAGGGCGTGTCGCCATAAACGAAATTCTCCAGCACGTTGATGTCGTCCGGGCAAACCAACGTTTCGCAGATGCTCGGCTGAGCGTCACGGCCCGCGCGGCCGATTTCCTGCGAAAAGCTCTCCAGGCTCTTGGAGTGGTTGTAATGGTAGACGTAGCGAATGTCGGGCTTGTCGACCCCCATGCCGAAGGCAATCGTCGCGACCACCACTCCCGAGGCCGACTTCAGGAACCAATCCTGCACCGAGGTTCGCTTGTCGTCGTCCATGCCGGCGTGATAAGCCCGGGCGTCGAAGCCCTCCTGGTGCAGACGATGGGCTACGATCTCAGCCGTCCGCTGCAAAGTGACGTAGACGATCGTGGCGCCGGCCGGACGGGTACGCAGCCGCTCTAGCAGCAGCGCGTCGCGGTCGCGGTCGTCGACCGGAGTCGTGAGCAGCGTGAGATTCGGCCGGTAGAAGCCGGTACGCACGGCTCCCTCAGGCGGAATCTGGAACAGCCGGCAAATGTCCGGGCAGCACTTCCGGCGTCGCCGTGGCAGTCAGTCCTAGCACTCGTTCGGCGCGGAATTGTTCGGCATAGCGAGCCAGTTTGAGATAATCCGGCCGGAAGTTGTGCCCCCATTCGGAAATGCAATGCACCTCGTCGATCGCGATGAGCGACACGCGGACCTGCCGCATCGCTTCGCGGAACCGCTCGTTGTTGAATCGCTCGGGAGACACGTATAGCAGGCGCAGCCGGCCGCTACGCACCTGCTCCATGATCGAGCGATATTGCTGAGCGTCGAGCGTGGAGTCGAGTCGCTCAGCCGGAACACCACGCGCCGCCAGAGCGTCGGTCTGATCCTTCATCAGGGCAATGAGCGGCGAAACAACCAGCGTCAAGCCGGGGAGCAGCAGCGAAGGCAACTGGTAACAGAGCGACTTGCCGGCGCCGGTCGGAAAGACAGCCACAGCCGAATGGCCTGCCAACAAACGCTCGACCACTTGCTGTTGGCCCGGACGAAAAGCCGTGAAGCCAAAATGCTTTTCGAGCGCTGCCAGCGGTGTTTCCAAAATGCCCGCTCCTGGAGATGCGAGGTTCGTGTAAGTCGCCTGCGACGACTTGGATTAGAGCAAATGCCGCCAGCCGACGATACAATGGGAACACCCCTTGTCGCAGACCGCTCCGCGCCTGAGAATCAAGCCAACCCTCGGGGAATCGCATATGCTGAGCCGCGAAACGCTGGAAATGTACCGCCGCATGACGCTCTCCGAGCGTTTGAAGCTGGTGCTGGAAATGTGCGACGAGGCAGAAAAAGCCCTTATCGAGGGGCCGCCCGAAGTGGTCGAGCGACGGTTTGAGTTGCTGCGCCGCCAAAATGACGAGCGTAATCGCCGCATGCTGGAAGGGTTGGCGCTGCGCGCGGGACTCGCAGCCATGAGCCTCGCTGCTTCGATGCGCGATTTCGTCGGCGTCTTCGAGCGGCTTGGTTTGCCGTATGCCGTGATGGGCGGCCTTGCCGTGCGGGCCTATGGAATTCCCCGCCCAACCTATGATGTCGACTTCACTGTAGCACTCCCCCGAGAGCGATTGGGCGAGTTCTATAAGGCCGCAATTTCATTGGGGTATACCGTCGCCGAACCGTATTTGACCGGCTGGGTCGACCGTGTTGCGGGTATGCCGGTGGTAAAACTGCGCCGTTATATCGATGAAAGGGGTATCGATGTCGACCTGTTTCTGGCCGAGTGCGATTTTCAGAAAGAATTGCTCGCTCGGCGACGAGAAGTCGAAATCGATGGCGGCAAAGTCTGGATGGTCAGTCCCGAAGACCTAATTCTGTTGAAACTACTGGCCGCACGGCCACGGGATATTGCCGACATCGGGGACGTGCTGTTTACGCAAGGGCGACTGGACCAGGACTACATGCGCGCTTGGGCACGGCGGCACGGAACGCTTGAAGGGTTAGAAAAACTGCTTGTCGACTCCGGGTAGGATCGGCCGCGGCTGCGGTCCACGGCAATCCTACTACCCAATCACGCGGCAATGGCGCAGCATCTCGGCTGGCGTCATCACGTAGCTGGTAAAAAATGGCCCGAACTCGGCGTACCGGGCGCTGGCCTCGTCGAATCGCATCGTATAGACGATGTCCTTGAGGAACTGCGGATTGCGGGCCCATAGCGTGACGCCCCATTCCCAGTCGTCGAAACCTACGCTGGCCGTGATCAACTGCGTCACGCGTCCGCCGAACTTCATCCCACTACGTCCGTGCTCGGCCATCAGCTTGTTCCGCTCTTCGACGGGGAGCAGGAACCAGTTCTCGCCGACCTTGCGCTTCTTGTTCATCGGATAAAAGCACGTGGTCGGCCAGGGGGGCAAGTCGGGCGTCAGCCGCTGCCGGCGCATCATCTCTTCCCGTGATTCATAGGCTTTGAGCTTGGCCTTGTACGACGGGCCGCTCGGATCTTCACCCTCCTCGACCAGCCGCTTTCCGTATTGCTCAACGCTGGGCACGTACTCTGATACTTCGGTCAGCGAGATGAACGAATACATTGGTTCGAGCGCAGGCCCCAGCGTGCTGGCCATCAAGCGGTGATGCACGCTGTCGAGCTTGAGCGGGTCGGCATCCAAGAGCATCAGCCCGAAGTCGGCCTTCTGACCGCTGACGGCCGAGGTCTGGAGCCGGGCCGGAGCCAATTCGCCGCTGGGATTGAGGATCTCGATCAACTCGTCGGCCCCTCCGGCCAACTGGTCGCCGCTCAGCGTGCGGAGCACCGCAGGGCGAAAGCGGTAATACATGTGGCGGCAGTGCCAACCTTCGAGCGGTTGCAGCGAAACTTCCTGGCTGGCAGCGGGTTGGGCGTGGGCGTGATGACTGGTGGGTGCGGTGCTCATGGGAGTAGCCAGTAGGCAGAGGGCAGTAGGCAGAACGGCAACAGCGAGCGATGATACCACACCGTAAGCGCGTCGCAAACCGGCAGTATTACCGCTCCGCTTTCGGCTATTAGCCAATGATTACCCACGGGTGACGGTCAGAGCTGGGCTCAACTCCGTGGGGCAACCCGCGTCGACCGGCATTATTGGCTCAGCGGTACAAAGATCCTGGGACGGTCGCAGAATTTTCCATCGAAGATGTCGAATGATAACTCCGCAACATCGTTCGCCGTTCGCAGGGCATAATTGGGCTCCGTCGCGAAACGTGATCTATTTGCCAGCGTGAGAACGGGGAGGTGCCCCGGCCGCCAAGAGTCGTCGAGCGTCGCTTGGAGCGAATCGGCATCCTCGCGATTCCGGTTATCGGTAAATAACACGAGCCCCTGCTGCTGACAATGACTCCAAAGCAGGCGATCGTTGATATCCGGCCGGATGCTCACATCCGCGAATACAAGAAACTCAACTCCTTGCTCGATCAGGATCTGTTCGAGCCCCAGCTTTTTGAGCAATATGCGAAGGTAAATCACATGCCCTTCGACGTTCGCGTCCGCCAGCAGCCCTCGCATTCTCAAACGCCCGAGTGCGGCTGCGAGTCTTGTTCCGCGAGCCATTCGCGAAACGACGGAACCGAGTGCAGCGAGGCGGGCGGCGGGCCGTTCGCAAGCGATTGAGCGTCGGCGCGTCCACGTTGAACAAGCCACTCCTTGAATTGCAGGAAGATTGCATGCGTCCGTTTCGCTTGCTCGATCACCTCAGGAGGATTCCCGACGGCCATCCGCGCTTCAATTTGGAGGTGTTCCGCCAGAATCGTGTCTGGATTTCTCAAAACGTACGCGCGGGCTGCCGCCACTTGTTCAGGCGTTATCTTATATGCCTTGCAAATATAGGCCTCGGTCGCGATTGGATCGAGCAAGTCGGGCAATAGATTGTAAATAGTGATGCGCGTGCCAACGATCTCCGGGCCGCGTCCGCGGTCATGGATTAGTTCGGCGTGCATGATTTCCGCTCCTGAATCGGTTGCCATCCCAATTATACCAGCCCGCCTGGCACCGCCACCAGTTTTAGCCGATGATCACCCGCGGGTGACGTTCTGGATTCGGTTCGGCCTTGCGGATCAGCTCGCGCACGCGCCAGGGGACATTCCCTTCGCCGAACAGGAAGAAGCCGATCGCGGCGCCCAGCGGGTTCTCGTCCGACCAGCCAAAATGAATCTCCGGCGGCGGACCGACCTGCGACAGTTCCAACGCCAGCGCAGCCAGCACGTGGGCCACCGAGACGCAGCGCTCCACGTGGATGATGAACCGCTCGCCTTCCGCTTTGATCTGCATCAACGGGCTTTGCTGGAACTCGCTGGGATCGCCCACTTCGGCCTCGACGAACACGATCGGCACGTCGTCGGCCAGTCGATGCCGGCGGCGAATGTCGGCTTCCTTGTCGGCCAGATCGCGCCGGCCGGGTCGATGCGGAACGAGCACCGGGAACCCCAGGAACTTGACCGTATCCCAAAGAAATCGCGATTGGTCGTCGACGAACTCGAAGGCCTTGAAACGCAACTCGGTACTGCGCCTCATCCGCGAGCCGAACGACGAAATCACGATGGCCAGGATGAACCAACTGGCGATCTTCAAGCCGTCCGGGCGCTCGATCATGTTGGCGATGGTCGTATAGGCGAAGACAATGGCAATCAGCACGTAGGCCCAAGGCACACGCGCCAGCCACTTGCCGCGCCGTTCGTGCCAGAGATCGATGACCGTGGCCACGGCGGCGCTCGACATCAGCACCAACACGCCCGTCGCGTAGGCCCCCCCTTGAGCCACGACGTCGGCTTTGAACAGCCACGTCACCAGCAGGTTGATCGCCGTGCAAAGAATCACCAACGGGCGAACGGCCCGCGACCATTCAGGCGCCATGCCGTAGCGGGGCAGGTATTGCGGCACGAGATTCAACAACCCGGCCATGGCGCTCAAGCCGGCGAACGTAAGGATCACGACCGTGCTGATATCGTAGATCGTGCCGAAGGCCTCACCGAACAACGGATTGAGCATGTCGGCCGCTTCGCCATGAGCCAGGAAGGCCAACGCCCGGTTCGAAGCCGGCCCCGGCTCGCGCAACAGTTCAGGCGGAATCAGCGTGACCGTCACAATGGCCGAGCCGAGCAGATAAACCGACATGATCACGGCCGCCGTCAGCAGCAGCTTGCGCGTGTTGCGGATTCGTCCGGCTGGCTGGTGCGGATCATCCCCAACATCGCCGCGGATCAATGGCATGACGGCGACGCCGGTCTCGAAGCCGCTGAGCCCCAGTGCCAGTTTAGGAAAATAGAGCACGCTCAAGGCCAGGATCGCCCACCAACTCGTGCTTTCGAACAGAGGTTCTTTCAAGTGCCAGTTGCCGCTGGCCAGGTTCGCGAACCAGGCCGTGAGCCGGGCCGGATGCGCCGCAATGAACACCAGCCCACTGACGATGACAATCAGATTCAGCAGCAAATAGACGCCGACAATGATCGCGGCTAGGCCAATCACTTCTTTGAAGCCGCGCATGAAAGTGGCGCCGAACAGCACCAACAGAAACATGGTCAGCACAATCCGTTGATGATCTTCGCTCAGGGCGTGCATGAAGCCGGGAGCGAAACGCCACAACGGGTTGTGCAGCAAGTGTTCAGCGGCGTCGGCGGCCGAGAGAGTCTTGGTGATGACGAAATCGGTGGCGGCGAAACCCAATAACGCCAGGACCATGGTCTTGCCAGACCAGCCCCGCACGAGCCGCTCGAGCATGGCAATCGAGCCTTGACCACTGGGAGAACTTTGCGCCACGTGGGCATAAACCGGTAGCGCCCCCAGCAACGTGACCAGCACCAGGACAATCGTCGACAACGGCGCCAGCCCGCCGGCCGACTCGAAAGCGATCGAAGGCTGGTAGCCCAACGTGCTGAAATAATCGACGCCCGTCAAACACATCACCCAGATCCAGAAGCTGGAATGATGGGCGGCGGGGGCGTGGGTCGCAGCGCCCATGGATGAGGCGGCGTGCGGCAACTCTACAGCGCCAGCGGCGGCTAATGCCGGGCCGGCGTGGTCGGGTAATGGGGACGTCATGCGATCGGTCCGTCCATGAGGAGAGATAGGTGCGCACCGTCTCCCCGGACCCGCCTACCGGGAATGGCGGCAAAACGAATCTACGCTGACGGCGGTCGTTTTGCCAGACCCCGATTGAGAAACAAAGCCGGCTGGGAGCCGACTGGGGGGAAACCAGCCCGAGCGGCTGATCGGAATACCGGCAAGCTGGCACTCGCCGGTTTCGCACGCAATTCCTACGCTACTGCCGCAAAATCGCGAACCAGGCGCAGGAAGACCTCGCGCGTAACGTGCGCCGCAACGGCTTCCCGCTCGGCCTGGCCAACGGGCCGGCTATAGCGACTCAGGCTCAATCGGCCGCCGCGGCCAACCAGCAACTCGTAGTAGCTGGTGCCGTTGTCATCCTTCTGGGGCGGCGACGATCGCATTTGCACGACGCATTGGTCGTGGTCAACTTCGATCGGCCGAATCGGCTCGAGCAGGTAGGTGAGCCGCGAACTCAGGGCCTCGGCCACTCGTTTCAGTTGGTCGATCGGCGCCGCGCTCAGCTTGCCAATCGTCAGCTCAAATTCGGTGAACGCACAACCGAGCGAATCCAACCCGGTCAATTGCGATTGAAAGCTCTTATCGGCATCCTGCACGGAGAGTTGCTGCGGCGCTTGGGTGGGCGAAGCGAGGCCCGCCAAGGCTGCCTGAACCTGATCGATGAGTGCCATAGGACGCCCTCCTAATCTCGACTCCTCTGAGTTCTACGCTTTCGAAGCCTTGTTTTGTTCCGAAGTATGCTCCGAACCGTCATAAGAAAGTACTGTTTTGACGCCGTCGAGCGTGGTTTCGATATGCACCGGGCGAGTCCACAGCCGGTGCATGTTCGTGAGCGTGTCGCGGGCATAGCCCAACTGCAACTCGACCCCGTTGAAATCGTGCTCCAGGTACAGTTCGCCCCGGTTCTTGTAGTTGCCGTCGCGCACCGAAATCATCGGCTGGCCGCGGTTGGTCAGGCTGAATAGCAAGCGCTGCTTGATCTTGGGAAACTCGCGGCTCTCTATCTCGTAATAATCGGTTCCCGGGTTGTAGCCAAACGAGAACAACTTGTGCTGTCGGCAAAAATCCAACGTCAGGAACGTATCAATGAACGTCAGGTCATTGTGAATCTTACGCACCTCGAAGATCTTCTGGCGACCTAACCCCGCTCCCGTATCCCAGTTGCGTTTCGCGTCCAGGTCGTCGCACTCTTCGTACTCCTTGCCGAACCGCCCCTTGTTCCAGCGCTCTTCGATATCGCGGAACAGCTCGATTCCCATCTTGTAGGGGTTCAGCCGGCCGGGGCTGCTGGCCATGGTCCCCGAATGGTGGTCGCAGTAGCAGACCAGGTCGGCGGCCGTAAGGCCCTGGCGGGTCATGATGGTCGAGTGCCAATAGCTGGCCCAGCCCTCGTTCATGATCTTGGTCTGAGCCTGGGGGGCGAAGTAATAGGCTTCGTCGCGGACGATCGACAGCACGTCGAGTTGCCAGTTTTTCAGCGGAGCGTTTTCCAGGACGAACAGCATCACGTCGCGAACCGGTTCCGGCGGAAAACGCGATTCCTTCGCGTGCAAGGCCTTTTGCCGATCGACTTCGGCCTGCATGGCCTTGGGCGGATTGACGTACTGTTCCATGTAGTCCTTGGCCTGGAACCGGCCTGTCTCTCGCACCTGCTCGTCATCTTCGCGGGTCGTGTCCAGGGGCGCGACGGGCGCGGGTCGGCCCGCTTGATGAACGTCGAGTGAACGTCGATCAGGTCTTCGACGCTCAGGCAAGCGTCGATGAACTCTTCAACCTCTTCGACGCCGAAACGGTCCATGTAACGACGGATGCGGTTGCCGTCGTTGGCCATGCGATCCATCATCTTCCGGTCCGTGTGGGCGAACCACAGGTTGTTCTTGAAGAAGTCGCAGTGCCCGTAGACATGCGCCATCACGAGCTTCTGGTCCGTCAGCTCGTTGGAGTTCATCAGGTAGGCGTAGCAGGGATTGTTGTTGATCACCAACTCGTAGATCTTCTGCAGGCCGTAGGTGTAGCCCTTGGAGAGCTGCTCGTATTCCATACCGAAGCGCCAGTGAGGATAGCGCGTCGGAAATCCGCCATAGGCGGCGATGGCGTTGAGCTGATCGGCGTCAACCAGTTCGAAGATGGTCGGAAAGAAATCCAGACCGTAATTCCGGGCGTGCTGCTCCATCTGGCCTTGGATCTCGACCAGATGCGGCGGCAGCGTGTGCAGTTCGTGGATAGCCATAGGAAATCAACGGGGAATGGGGAATGCGGAATGGGGAATGAAGAAGGCAAGAATGTCGCCGGCGGCCTCGCGCGGCGAGTATTCCCCATTCCCCATTCCACATTCCACATTAGCCATCATTTTCCCTTCCCTAAGAATGTTTTGATCGAGTCATAGATCCCGTCTTTGTCGCGAATCTCCGACAACAGCAGGTTGTCGACCGAGGAAACCAAGCGGTCGCGCAGGGCCCGCAAATACTCGCCGCTGCCGTAAGGGCTTTCGACCTGTCCGTAGCAGAACAGGTTGGCATGCGGCAGGATATTCTCACGCAGGATCTGCAGGCTGGTCTGGTTATCCTCGCCCCAGTTGTCGCCGTCGGAGAATTGGAAGCAATAAATGTTCCAATCCGAGGGCGGAAACTCCTTGGTCAGTACGTCGGTGCAAACCTTGTAGGCCGAACTGATCCGCGTGCCGCCGCTCTCGCGGGTATGGTAGAAAGTCTCTTCGTCGACCACCTTGGCGGCCGCGTCGTGAATGATGTAGCGAACCTCCAGCCCGCCGTACTGGCTCTTGAGCCAGGTGTCGATCCAAAAGGCTTCGGTGCGGACGATCTGCTTCTGGTCGTCGGTCATCGAGCCGGAAACATCCATCATGTAGATCACGACGGCGTTGGCTTCGGGCAGTTCCGTCGTGTTCCAGGCCCGGTAACGTTTGTCTTCGCGAATGGGCACCACGTACGGCCGGTCGGCATTGTACGACCGAGATGAAATCTGCCGGCGCAAGGCTTCCATGTACGTGCGCTTGAAATGCCGCAACGATTCCGGCCCCGAGCGGCGGATGCTGGTATAGCGGGCCTTTTCCTGGCTGATATTCTTCTTGCCCTTGGGCTCGATGCGGGGAAGTTGCAGTTCGTCAGCCATGATCTGGGCCAACTCTTCGAGCGAAACTTCAACTTCGAGGACATGGGCTCCCGGATCGCCGCCGGCTTTGCCCGCTCCCCCTTGCTCGCCGTCGCCCGGGGCGACCGGCGAACCTTCTTCGCCTTCCCCCTGGCCCACGCCGCCGCCGCCATTCTTGCCGTAGCGGAAGTGGGGAACGTCCAACGAAGGGAGCGGAATGCTGACCAGGTCGCGCCCCTTGCGGCCGATCATTTCGCCATGCGTCACGTACTTACGCAGGTTCGCTCGAATTTTGCCGCGCACGATCTGCTTGAATCGCGAATAATCGTGTTCGATTTTCATAGCCATGGCCGCCCCCTTCATGGGTCGGGGTGGTTCTACAGTGCTCCGCATCCTGACATGTCGAACCATTCGGCAAGTCAAGCCCGAGGCGCCATGGTTGATTGCAGACTTGGGTGGTCCATCACCATGCCATCCTCAGGGACTTCCAATTCCCTGCGAGTCGTTCAGTTTTTTGGTCGCAGCCGCCGAGCCGCCTATGAACATCCCGCTGCCCCGGTTTCCCCGGGCCCGCCATCCTCATCCTCTGCTAACCATGCTTTGTATCGCCACGAGCAAAGATGCTCGCCACGTAGTGCAACACGTCCGTGGCGCTTTCCTCGTCATAACCGTAATCGCGTATCAGCCTGCTCTTGACTACGTCGATCTTGGCCTGGGTGTCGGCGTCAACGACGTTCGAAACCAGGCTAGTCAACTTGATCGTGTCCTTCTGGTCTTCAAATAGCTTCAACTCCAAGGCCCTGTAAAGCCGTTCGTTGGTCTTGTAATCGAACGATCGGCCGTCAATCGACAAGGCGCCGATGTAGTTCATGATCTCGCGCCGGAAGTCGTCCTTCCGGCTTTCCGGAATGTCGATCTTCGTTTCGATCGACCGCATCAGCCCTTCATTGGGTTCTTCGTATTGGCCGGTGAACTTATTGCGGACTTTCTCGCGCTGTGTGTAGGCCTTGACGTTGTCGATGTAGTTGCCGCACAGCCGCTTCAAGGCGTCTTCGTCAGCCGCGATCGCCCGCTGCACTTCGTTCTTGACGATGTTTTCGTACTCTTCCTTGACCACGCCCAACAGTTCGCGGTAGTGGCCTTTCGTTTCGTCGCTGGTGATCAGGCTGTGATGCTTGAGGCCCGACTCCAGTTCGTTGAGCACCATGAAGGGGTTGATCGACGAAGCGTCGGGGTGAGCCACCAGGGCGTTGGAAATCTTGTCCTGCACGTAGCGTGGCGAGATCCCCAGCATGCCCTCGCTCGTGGCCTGTTCGCGGAGCTCCTTGATGTTGTCTTCGGTGAAGCCCGGCAGGCTCTTGCCGTTGTACAGCTTGAGCTTCTGCAGTAGCGACAGGTTGGCGTTCTTGGGTTGTTCCAACCGGGTGAGAATGGCCCACATGGCGGCCATCTCGATGGTGTGCGGCGCAATGTGCTTTCCGCGGACCTTGTTGCGGTTGTAGTCCTTCTCGTAAATCCGGATCTCGTCGGCCAACGTCGTGACGTAAGGGACGTCGATCTTCACGGTCCGATCGCGCAAGGCTTCCATGAACTCGTTGTTCTGCAGCCGGCGATACTCGGGCTCGTTGGTGTGCCCCAGGATCACTTCGTCGATATCGGTCTGAGCGAACTTCTTCGGCTTGACCTTGTGCTCCTGGCTGGCCCCCAATAGGTCGTACAGGAACGCCACGTCGAGCTTCAGAACCTCGACAAACTCAATCACGCCACGGTTCGCGACGTTGAATTCGCCGTCGAAGTTGAAGGCCCGCGGATCGCTGTCGCTGCCATACTCGGCGATCTTGCGGTAGTTGATATCGCCGGTCAGCTCGGTCGAGTCCTGATTCTTTTCGTCCTTGGGCTGGAACGTGCCGATGCCGATACGGTCTTTCTCGCTGAGGATCAGCCGCTTCACGCGCACGTCCTCGACGACGCGAGTCCAATCGCCGTTGTAATGCCGCAAGCGTTCGCTGTAGACGTAGCGGCAGAAGGGGCACAACTCGCCCACGATCCGCGCGTGGTAATCGTTCAGGCTGCCGGCCGGCGTTTAGTTTGTTGACCACGTCAGGCCGGAACCGATGCGGAATCAGATGCAACGGTTCTTCGTGCATCGGGCACCAATGAATGCTGGATGCGTCCTGCAGGTCGACCCAACCCAAGGTATAGAGAGCGCCGTGGTCGTTGCCTGAGTAGCGTTCCAGACCCTTCTTGACGAGCCGGGCCACGGTGCTCTTGCTGCTCCCCACGGGGCCGTGCAACAGCAGCACGCGTTTTTCGATTCCATAGCCTTTGGCGGCGCTCTTGAAGGCGTTCACTAGCGCGCCAAGTGTGCCATCCAGTCCGAAGACGGCGTCTTCGCCATGCTGGTCCGGATCGTCGAAAAAGCGGTAGCGGAGATGCTTTTCCCGCAGTTTTTCGATCGTCTCGGTGCCGTACGAGAGGATCATGTCGTAGACCCGCTCGAAGGCATTGCGGGTCACTTGGGGATTGTCGCGCACCAGGTCGAGGTAAGCCTCGAACGATCCCATCCAGTTCTTTTTCCTGAACTGTTCGAGATCCTGGCGTTCCGCCACCAGAGAAATAATTGAGCGTCCTTCACTCATTGGAGGCTATCTCCCCACAGATCTAAAATCTGTTAAAAAGTCTCGATCCTCCCGGTTTGCCCCGTAGATTGGGGTGTTTCCCTGCAAGTGTTGCTGGTTCGTTCAATCCAACTGCCACAGTCGTTGCTTCGTCTGCCGACGGAGCCCTGTTCCAGCGGTCTCATGCCTGGGTCGCAACGTCGAACCGGAACTCACGGAATGCCGTGCGCGGCACGTTCCGGCGTTGGCCGAAGATGCCTCGCGTCATCCATCGAATGGATTCGCGCGAGGGCGATTTTCCGACCGCGCAGGAGCCGTGGGGGGCTCGCAGAAGCGACCTAGTCGAAAACTTGGAAAAGAGCGGCCGAAATGGCGGCGAAGCACAAACGCGGGCAGGTGGTTGTCGTTCTAGCGCTCGCCGGAGAAGGTGTTGGGTCTCTATACCGTCACCAGTCACACCCCTATCTATTGCAAGTATTGCCTCGAATGCATTCGGCGGCAATATCGACTTCAAGCCACATGCACGTTTCGTGCCGATTCTTTCGCTAGCTTCTCACAAGCAAAGCGTTTACCAATCAAGAGTTTCGAATAGCCCGGGAAAATCGGCGCAAAGCAAAAAATTTCTCTAGGACATGCCGCGGCGACACGCCAGCGGTGCAGGCTGCTCGACTGCTACTCAATCTTTGCCTACCGTGTCGCAGCGCGGCGGAGGGCACATTGCCGCCAGCAGCAAGAACCCGACCGAGAACGCCGGGAAATCCGTCGGGAGAGCAGATACGCGAGCCAGATGGCCCGCTTAATCCATCCCAGCCCAGCGGACAGCGGCTCAAGCCAGCAATTTGGCGACGCTCTCCAACAGCCGGTCCATGGCAAAGGGCTTTCGCAGATACTCGTCCACGCCGAGCATCTCGGCATAGACCTTGTGCCGGCTCCCTTCGTTGGCCGTGATCATGATCACCCGCAACGGCACCGGCCGGCTGCGGCGCAGTTTCTCCAGCACCAGGAAGCCGCTCCGCTTGGGCATCATCATGTCGAGGATCATCAGGTCCGGATCTTCGCGTTCGGCCATGGCCAGCCCCTGGTTGCCGTCGCGCGCCACCAGGATCTGATAGCCCCGCGACTCCAGCGCCATTTTCATCGATTCGATGATCTCGTAGTCATCGTCGACCAGTAAGATTCGCTTCTTGCCCGAGGGCTTTTTCTCTTCGGTCTCGGGCGTGTCCTTGTCGTCGACCATGCGTCGTCAACCTTTTGTGGCTATACGTGCGGCTTCAGGGGAGACCCATACAAGTAACGGAGATTCCGAGCCTTTGCAAGCTGCACGTCGGATTCCTCGCTGGCAAAATCTCCAGGCCGCGCAATACGGCGAAAAGAAGAAAAGGCCGGAAATGAACGTGAATTCACGCGAATTAGAAACAATCCGATCGGTTGCGCAACAAACTCCCCAGCGAGTGACGCCACTCTCCAATTTCCATGCACTGGCGTTCATTTCCAGCGAAACCTTCGCTCCCTCCTCAATCCGAGTGCAAAAACCGTTCGGGCATGGCCGTTTTCCTGGGAACCGCCTGCGGACACGCTACAATCTGCCCTGGCAACTCTTCTCGATCCATCGAGATCTGCACCGATGAATCCGCGGGTTCTCGTCCTTTCAGCCAGCGTTGGCGCCGGGCACATGCGGGCGGCCGACGCCGTGGCCGCAGCCGTTCGCGAGCTCGTGCCCCAGGCCCATGTCGACAACCGCGACGTGCTCGAATTTACCAACCCACTCTTTCGCCGCGTTTACGGCAAGGCCTACCTCGACCTGGTGAACAGGGCCCCGCACCTGGTCGGCTTTATCTATGACCACATGGACAGCGAAAGCCGCTCGGGCAACCGCCTGAGCGATCGCCTGCTCCAGGCCGTCGACAAGCTCAACCTGAAGCCCTTTGAAGATTGGCTGCTCGCAGGCAAATTCGATCTGGTCATCAACACCCATTTCCTGCCGGCCGAGCGGATTGCCCGCCGGCGCATAAGGGGCCACTTCTCGCGCCCGCAGGCGACCGTCTGCACCGACTTCGACACTCATCGCCTGTGGGTCAACCAGCCCTGCGACCGTTATTTCGTTGCATCCGACGAGGGGGCTGATCATCTCGTTCATTGGGGGGTGCCCGCGGCCGACATTGAGATCACGGGCATTCCGGTCGATCCGGCCTTCAGTCGCCCGGCCAACCGCGAGGCGTGCTTGCAGCGATTCAACCTGGTCGGTGACAGACCAATCGTGTTGCAGATGTGCGGCGGGTTCGGCGTCGGCCCGGTCGAGGGCGTCTTCGAAAGCCTGCTCGAAGCGAACACGCCCCTGGATCTGGTCGTGGTCTGCGGCCGCAATGCCAGGCTCAAGACGGCGCTGACGGCCCTGCCCGTGCCCGAGCGGCACCGGGTGTACATCCTGGGCTTCACCACGGAGATGGACCAACTGATGGGCTGTGCCGACATCGTGGTCTCGAAGCCGGGCGGGCTGACGAGCAGCGAGATTCTGGCCCGCGGATTGGCGATGGTGATCGTCAACCCGATCCCCGGCCAGGAGGATTGCAACAGCGACTACCTGTTGGAAAACGGCGCCGCCGTGAAGGCCAATCACCCTTCCAGCCTGTGCCGCAAGCTGAACGCACTTCTGGAAAGCCGCGACCGGCTGTTGGCGATGCAAGCCGCGGCCCGCCGATCTGGGCACTCCCCGGGCAGCGTACGACGTGGCCCGAAAGTCGCTGGAGTTGATCGGCATCTCCCCGGCGCATTTACCGGAATAGCGAGGCGAGCGGCAAACGCGAGCTTGCCGGTAGGCAAACCCAATTAACTCAGTTCTCGACGAATCCTAGACGGCCAACAGCCGCGGACGGAAAATCAGCCGCGGATTGCCGCCGATTTTCGCGGATCCGCGTTCATCAGCGCAAATCCGCGGCTCAACTTCGGGCCGCATAATCTCGTGTTTGGCGGGGCATTCTGCACGGCCGCCGAACTTGCTTTGCAAGGTGCGGAACGAGCGCGTCACTTCCACCCCAGCGCTTTCATATCTTCTCCGCCGTCAATCGTCAGCAGGGCTTTGAGCAGCGCAGGGCTGGTGCCGTCCGGCAAGAACCTCAGGTTCCCGTCGGCGAGCATGACGTTGGCGCCGCCCGGATGGTAGCTCGAAATAGACATTCCCTTGGCGTGCTTTCCATCGATCGTGGCGTTGATTCCTTGCAGTGCTTCGTCGATCGTCAGATCGCGGGGTTCCATCCAATTGATGTTCGAATCGGCGACTTCGACTAGCAGAATCGTATTCTCAAGACCGTCCTTTACGTCGTTCAGATTCGCTTGCTTTTCGCCCGGAAAGAGCGTCCCCGGGCCAGTGACGGCCAGGTAATTCGTCACGCCGGTCGGAAGCTCCGAGACCGACGGGCAAACGCAGATGTACGGGAGATAGCCAGTCATTTGCAATTTGATGTGATTTGGACTGTCCCAAGTTTCGGTAAGGTCATAGGCGGCGGCCAGATCGGGCTGATCGAGCTCTCGCAGGAGCATCACGTGCCAGCTATTGATGGGCTTGCCGTTCTTGCCGGCGATGAATGCCGGCGGCAGGTTACCTTGATGCGAATTGGCGTAGAGCAATAACGCCTGGCCTAAGCCTCGCATGTTGTTCACGCAAATGGTCCTGCGACTGGGGGTACGCGTGCCGGTATCAATCAGCAAGAGCAGGAACGCAGTCACCGCGCACATTCCGACGACCGACAGTGCAGCGAAAGCCCACCATCGGAAAGAACTCCTGCGCCGGTCGCGAATCGCCCTGCGAATTGGTCATGAGAGTCGATTAGTCGGTTGCACGTTGGCGCCGTTCTACCGACCGGCAGGCTCGCGCCTGCCGCTCGCCGGCCGTCGCACGAACGTTTACAGCCGCCAGTTGTCCGGCAACGTCGTTTCCTTCGGCACGACGACAATCCCGTCGCGGATCATCACCAAGGCGTCGTCGCCGTGGCGCATTTTCCAGACAACGTTCGTTGGTGATCCGCACGTTGCTGCCGATGCGGCAGTTCTTGTCGATGATCGCCTTGTCGATCAACGTGCCGTCGCCGATCGCCATCAGCGGACTGCCGGCCGCCTTGTCGGCGGCGATTTCGTCAGGCGTCTGGTAGAAGTCGCAGCCCATCACGATCGAATTGCGGATCGTCACGTTCTTGCCGATGCGGCACCGCAGACCGATCACGCTGTTCTCGATCCGGCTCCCTTCGGCAATCGTCGAGCCGTCGGAAATCAGGCTGCGCGTGACCGTGGCCCCGTCGAACTGCGAAGGGGGCAGGAACCGCGAACGCGTGTAGATCGGCGACTCGGCCGAACTCAAATCGAACGGCGGATCGCGTCCGGGCCAGATCGAGGTTGCACTGATAAAACGACTTGATCGTGCCGATGTCTTCCCAATAGCCGTCGAACATGTGAACCTGCACGCGGTGCGTGCGGATCGACGCCGGAAAGATCTCCTTGCCGAAATCGTGGTAGTCGGTCTTGGTGAGCAGGTCGACCAGCTTGTCGCGGTTGAACAGGTAGATGCCCATGCTGGCCAGGCAATCGCGTCCGCGGCTGGCAATGCCCCGGGCGTCGATCCAAGCTGGATCGGTCCGCACCAGCGCCAGGTCGGCCTCGGTTTTGGGTTTTTCCAAGAAGCCCATGACGCGGCCCGAGTCGTCCAATCGCATGATGCCGAAGCCGGCGGCGTCCTCGCGGCTGCAAGGCAACGCGCCAATCGTCACGTCGGCCTTGTTCTTGACGTGCGTGGCGAGCATGTCGTTGTAGTTCATCCGGTAGAGCTGGTCGCCCGACAGGATCAGAACGTATTCGATGCCGGGCCGCTTGCAGCTGGCGGATGTTCTGCCGCACGGCGTCGGCCGTGCCCTGGTACCAGTCGGTGTTGTCCATGGTCTGCTGCGCGGCGAGCATTCGACGAAGCCGCCGCCGAAGGCGTCGAACGTGTACGTGCGGCGGATGTGGCGGTGCAGGCTCACGCTGTTGAACTGCGTGAGCACGTAGATCTGGTTCAGCCCGGAGTTCAAGCAGTTCGACAGCGGAATATCGATCAGCCGGTACTTGCCGGCCAGCGGCACCGCCGGCTTGGAACGCACCTGCGTGAGCGGAAAAAGCCGCGTACCGCGACCGCCACCGAGAACCAACGCGATGATATTGTGCATGCTGCACCTGGGTAGAAGTAGACAGTAGGCTAAGAGAGCGGCAGGCAGACTGCGACGGGGCGCAGATTCCGCACCAAACCGCCGAACATCGGGACCGAATTGGGCTCCCCCCTCGAGAGCCGAAGCTCTAATCCTAGAGGGTATCGACGGCCCGTTCCAGGAGGGGAACGAACGAAAATTGAAATGCCGCCGGAAAACCGTTGCGACCCTGCCGATCGCCCCGGGGCCCGTGGCACACCGAGCGCAGGCAGGGGAGTCCGGGGGCTCACGCCTCGGGCTCGGATTCGCTCTCTGACGGCTACGTGTGATAGTCGGCGTTCAGCCGGACGTACTCGGCCGTCAGGTCGGTGGTCCAGAAGCGGATGCCGGCCTGGCCTTCCTCGAATTGCAGCTTGACCGCCGTATCGCGATTGTCGCGGATCGAGGCTGCTGACCGCCGCGGCATCGAACCGCACCGGCACCCCATGGTCGTAAAGCAACAGGCCATTGACCCACAGGCTGACGCCGGTCGGACGAAACGGTTACGCCGGCGTAACCGGCCGCCGAAACGATTCGGCCCCAGTTCGGATCGGCCCCGGCAATGGCCGTCTTGACCAGGGCACTTTCGGCCACGGTCTTGGCAATCTTCCGCGCATCGTCCCGGCTGGCACAACCGGCAATGTCGATGGTCACCAGATGCGTGGCCCCTTCGCCGTCGGCCGGAATCGCCCGGGCCAGCTCCTGGCAAACATCGTTCAGCGCCTGCTGGAACGTCGCCAGATCCGCCCCGGCCAGCGGCGGAGTGCCGGCCGCGCCGTTGGCCAACAGCAGCACCGTGTCGTTGGTGCTCATGTGGCCGTCGACGCTGATGCAATTGAAGCTGTCCTCGACGGCCTCGCGACAGAGCAGCTTGGGCCACCTCGGGAGCCAGCGCCGCGTCGGTCAGCACCACGCCGAGCATCGTGGCCATATTCGGACCGATCATTGCCGCCCCTTTGGCCATGCCGGTGATCTGCACCGTGCGTCCGCCGAGCGAGAGCGTCCGACCGGCCAGCTTGTGCGTGGTGTCGGTGGTCAGCATGCCCCGGGCCGCGGCGATCAGGGCATTTTCGTCGTTGGCCAACAGTTCCTTGGCCGCGCCGGATACCGGCTTCGATCTTTTCCATCGGCAGGAATTCGCCGATGACGCCGGTCGACAAAACCAGCGCCTGTTCCGGTTTCGCCCCGCAAGCCTGCGGCAGCCAACTCGGCCATGCGGGCGGCGTCGCGATCGCCCCGCTCGCCGGTGCAGGCGTTGGCGTTGCCCGAATTGATGGCGATCGCGCGCACCGCGGCGCTGGGCGTTCGCTGGCGGTCGAGCCCGACCGGGGCAGCGAACACCAGGTTCTGCGTATAGACGCCGGCCGCCGCAGCCGGCCGGTCGGAAACGATCAGCGCCACGTCGAGCTTATTGGGATTGCGCTTCAACCCGGCATAGACGCCGGCGAGCCGATAACCCTGGGGGACTTTTGGAAACATAGGCAATGTTAGCCCTTGCAAGAAGGAAAACCCGAAAGACGAAATTCGAATGACGAATGAAACTCGAAGCTCGAATGTTCGAATTTCGTCATTTGAACTTGATTCGTCATTCGAATTTCGTCATTCGGATTTTTTACAGCAGCGCTGTGGTCTCTTTCAGACCGAACATCAAATTCATGTTCTGCACGGCGGCGCCCGCAGCGCCTTTGATCAGGTTGTCGAGACAACTGACCGTCACGATCCGATCGCGAACGACGCGGGCCGTGACGTTGCAAAAGTTGCTGCCGACGGTAGTCCTTGGTCGCGGGCAAGTGGTCGACCACGCCGCACGAACGGCTCGTCGGCGTAGAACTCGCGGAGCGTTTCCAGCAGTTTCTCTTCGCTGATCGGCTGCTTCGGGCAGGAATAGGTCGTCGACAACATGCCGCGATCCATCGGAATCAGGTGCGGCGTGAAGATCAGTTGCACGTCCGACCCGCTCGCCGTGCTCAGAACCTGCTCGATTTCCGGCGTGTGCCGATGCCGGCCGACGTTGTAGGCCGAAACGCTTTCGTTGCATTCCGGGAAATGCGAAGTTGAGCTTCGGCGTGCGGCCGGCTCCCGAGACGCCGCTCTTGCTGTCGATGATGATCCCGTCGGCCTTGATGACGCCCCGCTTCAGCAGCGGCGCCAAGGCCAGAATGGCCGACGTCGGGTAGCAGCCCGGGTTGGCGATCAGTTGGGCCGGCACGATCTCTTCGCGAAACAGCTCCGGCAAGCCATACACGGCCGTCGCCAGACGCTCCGGATCGGCATGCTTCTGGTTGTACCACTGCTCGTAAACCGCAGGACTCTTGAGCCGGTAATCGGCGCTCAAGTCGATGACCTTGGTCTTGCCGGCAAGCAGTTCGGGCATGATCGCGGCCGTTACGCCGTGCGGCAGGCAGCCGAAGACGCAATCGGCCCGGGCGGCGACGGCCGCAGGGGGCAGATCTTCCAGCCGCAGATCGAGCCGGCCGGCCAGCGACGGATGTACCGTACCCAGCGGCGGATTGCCTTCCTGGCGGCTGGTGGCGCAGGTGATCTCCACCTCGGGATGCCGCAGCAGAATCTTGAACAGTTCCAGGGCCGAATAGCCCGTGGCACCCAGAATGGCAACCCGAATCATGTCGTCTTCCCGTTCCCCGGTCGAGCTCAGCGCGCGGCAATCGCCGCAAGCATTACAAAACTTGTGGCGGCAGTATAACCCTGAGTCGATCAGCCCGCCAAGGGTTCGCGCCGCAAGTCCGTTCGAGACAGAAGCCGTAACAAGATTCTAACTTTGGGAATCGAACACTGTCGCAAGCGACGAAGCTAAATTCAGACGCGCTACCAATTCGTAATTCGCAGCGGGTTTTCGCGCATGAAGGCCTGGGCCTCGTGGCGGGTAAAGACGCTGTCGGTGGCGCTGATCGAGCGGACGCAACTGGCCCCCAGCGCGCTGCCCCAGGCGAGCGACTCGAGCGCGTCGGCTCCGGCCACCAGCCCGGCAATGTATCCGGCGTCGAAAGCGTCGCCCGCGCCCGTGCCGCCGACATACGCCACCCGGTGCGCCGCGGCCTGCACGCGCAAGCCGTCGCTCACCAACACGGTTCCTTCGCCGCCGCAGGTAATCACGACCGTCCGCACTCCCGCGTCGAGAAACTGTCAGCGCCTGGCTGCGAGGATCTTCCAGGCCGGTGATGATTCGGCCTTCGTCGGGTTCGGCAGAAAGACATCGGTCTCCGCCAGCAGCCGGACAAGCTGCGGCCAATAGCCCTCGCGGCCGGGCAGCACGACGTCGAGCACAGTCGTCACGCCCGCAGCGGCGCGCCTGGCGGAACACTTCGGCCAACGCGTCCTGCTCCAATCCCGGCGTGATGAAGTAGCCCCCCACGTACAGCACCTTGGCCTGCCGCACGCGCTCCAGCGGAATATCGGCCGCCGTCAATCGGGCGTTGGCGCCGATGGAATGGATGAATCGCCGGTCTTGGCCGGCCACGTTGACGATCAGCGATCCCGCGGTGCCGATGCCCGCCAGGCGTTTGATCGAACTGGTTTCGACGCCGCCGGTGCGGAGCGTGTCGACCACGAACTGGCCGAAGACGTCGTCGCCGACGCAGCCCACGACTGCCACCTGCACTCCCACGCGGGCCATGTCCATGGCAGCGTTCGAGGCACAGCCGCCGATATTGAGTTGCAGTCGATCGCTGAGCACCGAGTTCGCCGGCCTCGGGGAGCCGGGCGATCGGCTCGCACAGATGATCAGCCACCAACACGCCGACGCTCAAACAATCCAACGACATAAGACGCTCTCTAGCGTGCGAAACGACGGATTGACAGCAGGCATTGCGATCCCTCCGATTTCCTGCGAAGCGGCAGGGATTCCGCATGCCAGCACGCCGGACCGGCCTTGACCGGCTGGTGCGGTTTTCGTAGCGTCCCGACCCTGGGACTCGGAGGGCTCAAGGACGAGCCGCCTCGCGACCCGCAAGCATTTGTTTCTAGCAGCCTCGGGCTGGGCGTTCCAGCCCCGTGCTGCGAGACGTGCAAAACCAGAGATCACTCCGTCCGCGACGCGTGCGCGGTCATGGATGACCAACCGAACGGGGATCGGCCATGCGTCATCTCTTCACGCGCCGCCCAGTGCGGCGTTTGCCACCGCCCTGCTGGCCGCGTTCGCTGCCGGAAGCGTCTGCAGCCAAGAGCCCGCGGGCGAGATTCGCATCGCCCGGCTCGTCAAGCAACTCGGCGCCGACGATTACGCCGAACGTCAGCAGGCAACCGACGCGCTCGACCAGCTTGGACTCCAGGCCCGTGCTGAATTGGAACGGGCCACGCACGACGCCGACCCCGAAGTCCGTCTGGAAGCCAAGGAACTGCTGCGGCGGCTGAAGTTGCAGGAGCTTTGGGCAGCGCGGCAGGCGAAGTTTACGGCGGGCGATCAGCCCGCCTCGAAGCTGCTGGCGGCCCTGGCCGAGCAGACCGGCAATCGCATTCTGACGGGCGACCAATACGGCGCGTTTCACGAGCAAGTTCTGCCCTGGAAGCACGGGCAACTGAGCTTCTGGGCAGGCCATGGACGAAATCTGCCAGGCCAGCGGCAATCGCGTGCGGCCCAATTACGACAGCCGCCAGCCCGGCCTGGTCGTAATCGCCGCCAAACCGAGCAAGTATCCGCTGGCCTATTCGGGCCCGATTCGCGGCCAGGTGATGAACGCCCGGCGCGTCTTCAGCGAAGACCTGGACTATGAAACCCTGGCCGCCGAACGTCAGCACACGTTTCAATTGGGCCTGCAGATGATGTGGGAAGACCGCTTCCAGGCCGTGGCCTATCGCTCGCAGCCCGAGCTGATTTCGGCCACGACCGACACCGGCCTGAACCTGGCCGCCACGCAAACCTCGGCCAGCGCCTGGAACGTCGTCAGCAGCGGCTCGCGACAGGTGACGACAACCCTGCGCTTGCAGCCGCCGCCGACGGCCGCCAAGGAGCTCGACACGCTCAAACTGCGCTGGGGCCTGATCGCCGTCAGCGACCTGGCGACCTTGGAAGTGGCGGCCGTGGCCGGACCGCAGCCCCATTTTCAGGACGACGTCGAACTGATCGTCGACAGCGTCCAGCGACAGACCGGCGGACGTTGCGAGGTCGAGCTGTCGTTCACGCGTGAACTGGTGATTCCCGATCCGCAGGAAGTGCTCTTCCAGGAGAACGAAGTCGAACTCATCGACGAGCAAGGACGCCCCTACCGCCGCCAGGGTCAGACCAACAGCCTGACGGAAGCCGGCGCGAAATTGAAACTCAGCTTCCTGGGCGAAAGCGGCGAGAGCGTGCCCAAGACGTTGAAGTTCATCTATCCGCGAATCCGCTCGCAGCGCGACGTGGAGATCGTCTTCCGCCACGTGCCGATCCCCACCAGCCGGCCTGAGTAGACGCCGGCGCCGCGCTCTCGGCGCTTGATCGTTGCTGCGCCATCAGCGCATAAAAAAAGCCCCGACAGGTGGGGCAGGAACCTGTCGAGGCCAGTCACTCGCCGAAGCGAGCTAAGCCGATATTACACGCTTCCAGCGAGTTCGCAACCTCATTACAGATTTGTAACCGTGCGAACCTGGTGAGTTCGATGCAAAGCGTAGATCGATGGGCCATCGGCCGATCGCCTCACCCCCAAACGGGCTGCGAAATCGAATTCTCCGTTCTTCGTCCCGCGCCAATCCCGGTCAGCCATCCGGCCTGGAGCACGCCCGCCGAGTTTGCCGCGGGAGCCGGGCGAAGGCCGGGTCGGAACGATTTCGACCAACGAACGCTGGCGCTTCAACCAAGAAGTACAAGGCTTGGGCCGCCACCAGGCTGCCCAAGCATGCCAACGGGATCCACAGCAGGGCCGTAGCGACCGACTCGCCGTTCCACGTATATCCGCAGTCTAAAATCGTCTGTCCGATCGGAATATGAACCAGGTACAAGCTGTAGGACAGCTTGCCGACATATTGCAGGGGTCGCACGTTGCCCCAGCGGGCCAGGGCATTCTTACGGCCTGCGATCACGATGCTCACTCCGGTGACTAGCCACGCCCTCTGGACTTACGCTGAAACCGACGGCCCCGGCGGTCGAGCCAACTCCGAACGACCACGACGCGAGCTTGCCACGCGATGTTGCTTTTTTACAACCGCGCCGCCGAACGGTACTGGCCACGGCAAGCGGTCGGTTGCCGCGTGGGGTTTGCCAAAACGGTGAAGGCGGACGCTCAGCGAATCTGGGCCGGCGCTGCTGTCCTGCGGGGATCAGGCTGACGTACTTGCGTCCCTTCATCCGCTGCTGCCAATCGGCCTTGGCGCGGGCGACTTCTGCCGGCTTCTCCATCAGGTCGAGCGCCGTGCAGGCCAGCACCTTGGCTGCGTAGAGCGTCCCCTTCTCGCCGATCGAAGAACCGATGGCCGCCACGTTCTGCCAACTGTGCCCCGGGCTGTCCATGGCGAAGCAGGCCGTCTTCAGACCGCCGGTCGGCACACGCCAACTGATGTCGCCCACGTCGGTCGAGCCCTTATCGGCCTTGGGCACTTTGGCCACGCGATGAATCTCTTCGTCCAGCGGTTCGCGTGAACTTTGTGCCGAACGTCGCAGCCAGGGGGCTTGCAGCCGCCGGGCGAACTCCCGCTCCACTTCGTCGAACTTCGGCGCCCCCACCGACTCCAGATTGCGCGTCAGCAGTTCGGCCAGCGGACCGTTGGGGATGATCTCGTGACAGTCCGTGTCGACGTGCATCGTCATTTTGGTCTGGGTCATCAAGGCGGCTCCGCGGGCAATGTCCTGCAGCCAGGCGAAATTGCGTTCCGCGTCGGCGTGGTCGTCGGACCGCGTGAAATACCAGACCGTGGCCTTGGCCGGGACGACGTTCGGCGCCCCGCCGCCGTCGGTGACGACGTAATGCACTCGGGCGTCTTCCTTCAAATGCTCGCGCATGAAGTTGGCCCCCACGTTCATCAGTTCGACGGCGTCCAGCGCTGCGGCCGCTCTCGGGGCTGACCGAGGCATGGGCCGCCGTGCCGTCGAACGTGAACTTCGCCGTGATGTTGGCCTTGGAACTGATCGACGCGGCCTCGTTGCGATCGGCCGGGTGCCAATGCAGGCAAACGTCCAAGTCGTCGAACTGCCCATCCAGGGTCATATACACCTTGCCGATGACGGTTTCTTCGGCCGGCGTGCCGTAGAGCCGAATGGTGCCCGGCAGCTTGTGTTTTTCCATGGCCGCCTTGACAGCCAGCGCCGGCGCCAACGCGCCGGTGCCCAAGCCCGAATGGCCACAGGCATGTCCCGGTGCGCCCGGCGTAATCGGATCGCGCTGGGGTTCGACCTTCTGGCTCATGCCAGGCAAGGCATCGTATTCGGCCAGGATGCCGATAATGGGCTTGCCGTGCCCAAAGCTGGCCACGAAGGCCGTCGGCATGTGGGCCACGCCCGTACGAACCTCGAAGCCCGCAGATCGCAGCTTATCGACCAGCAGCGCGGCGGAGCGATGTTCTTCGAGCCCCAATTCGGCATAGTCCCAAAGGTCCTTATTGACCGCCCGCAGTTCGTCGCTGAGCGTATCGACCAGTTCAACGGCCGTACGTTGCGAGGGGCGCAGCGGCTCGGCAGCTGGTGTGGTGGAAGCAAGCAGCAGCCAGACAAGGCAAATGGGCATGGTGCGGATCATGGTTTGGCTCCTCGGTAGACCTGTGCGCTTTGTTCAAACCGAGTGGGTATTCTCGATTGCCAATCCGCGCGATGCAACTGGCCGTGAATTCCCTGGCAGCGGAAGTGGCCGGAATTGGGGGCCGGAAATACACGCGAATGCACGCGAATCAGATGACCCTGCTGAACGTTCGAGACGCCGCGGATGCAGGCCGACTTCTCTGCATATTTCCGTGTATTCCCGTGCATTTCCGGCCAATCTCTTCCATTGTCCTGCGATTGGCCGATCATGCCCGGCGTGCGTTTTCACGCACCGTCAAAAACGTAGGGTGGGCATCGCCCACCATGAGCCGCGAGCCAAGTCATGGTGGGCGATGCCCACCCTACGAATTCCCTTCGAGTTCTGCCTGCAATCGGCACCACAACTCTTCCAGGTCGGCTAGTTGCGGAGTCAATGCGGTCACCTCGTTGTGCAATCGCAGGGCCTCGGCCGGATCGGTCGATTCGAGAAGCTTGGCGCTGGCCTGACGCTTCTGGTCGTCGAGCGCGGCGATCGAGCGTTCCAGGGCCCGCATCTCTTTTTGAATCTCACGCTCGTTGCGGCGCGGTTTAACCGGCGTCGCAGCTTTGGCCGGCTTAGACAGCTTCCGGAGTCGCGGAAGCCGTCTTGGCGGCCTGCTCGCGCTCGCCGTCGTCGATTTCCTTGTTGACCGAATACAGATAAGCCTCGTAATCGCCGCGGTAATTCGTCACCCGGCCGTCGCGCACTTCGATGATGCAGGTGGCGACGCGCTTCATGAAATGCCGGTCGTGGCTGGTGAAGATCACGGTCCCCTTGTATTCGAGCAAGGCCTCGGCCAGCGCCTCCACGGTGTCGACGTCCAAGTGGTTGCCCGGTTCGTCCAGCACCAGCACGTTGTACTGGCTGAGCAACAAGCCGGCCATGCACAGCCGGGCGCGCTCGCCGCCGGAGAGCACGGAGATCGGCTTCTTCACGTGCTCGCCGCGGAACAGCAGGGCGCCGGCCAGGTCGAGAATCGTCCTGGTCCTTCGTGCCCCGGCGCCGCCATGTATTCCAGGTATTCGAGCACCGCTTCTGCTTCGGGCAGGCTCGTGTAGACGTGCTGGGCATAGACGCCGATCTGGCAGCCGTAGCCCCAACGGACTTCGCCCGCGAGCGGCTTCGAGCGACTCGACGATCGAACGCAGGAACGTGGTTTTTCCCTGGCCGTTGTCGCCGACGATCGCGGCCGCGAGCCGTGTTCGATTTCCAGGTCGATGCCGCTGGCGATGCTGGCGCTCGGGATAACCGATCGCCAGCCCGCGGCAACGCAGGGCCGGCCCTTTGCGCGGCTCGACCACGCGGCGCGCGAATCCTGGCCGTCGGTTCGTCGCTGGCGATCTCTGTGACTTCCAGGCGTTCGAGCTGTTTGCTCTTCGACTTGGCCCGCGTGGCGGTGCTGGCTCGGGCCTTGTTCTTGGCGATGAACTCTTCCAGCTGGCGACGTTTGGCCAGCATGGAGGCGTTCGTGCGCTCGTCGTGTTTCGCGCTTCGTTTGTTGATATTCCAGGAACGCGTCGATCTTGCCGGGAACATCGTCAGCTTGCCACGCGACAGGTCGAGCGTGTGATCGCAGGTGGCGGCCAGGAAGGCCCGATCGTGGGAGACGATCAGACAGGCCTTCGCGGAATGCCGCGCAGAAAGTGCTCCAGCAGAATCTGCGTGCGCAAGTCGAGGAAGTTCGTGGGCTCGTCGAGCAACAGCAGATTCGGCTCGTGCAGCAGCAGGGCCGCCAGCTTCAACCGCGTCTGCCAACCGCCGGAGAGCTTCGCGACCGGGCCTTCGAGGTAGGCCCCCTTCAGTTCGAATTGGCCGGCAACTTCGCCGCACTTCCAGTCGGGCTGGCCGCTGTCGCGCATCAGAAATTCGAGCGCCGATTCGCCGGGCAGAAACGGATCGTGCTGCCGCAAATAGCCCAGCCGCAGCTTGGGGTGGCGAATCACCTCGCCGCGGTCGAGTTCTTCCTCGCCGAGCAAAATGCGCAGCAGCGTGCTCTTGCCGGCGCCGTTGCGGCCGACGAACCCCAACTTGACGTTATCGATCATCGTCGCCTCGGCGCCGTCGAGCAGCACCTGGTCGCCGTAACTTTTTTGAGCGTTCTTGATTTGCAGCAGTACAGCCATGATACCTCGGTCGATTCGCAGATCCTGGGCCGTAATCGTAGGCGGCCGATGGCTTTTGGTAAAGGCTGGATGGCCGTGCGGCGGGCCTGCTGCCCAGACCGCCCTGAACCGCGTGCCGCACTTCGGGTATGATTGAACCCACCTGGTTCATCGAAAGATGGGAACCGCGTGATCTCTTGGCCCTGCCCGAGGCATAATGTCGCTGTTGATCAGTAGTCAGTCACTCAGCAAGTCGTTTGTCGCCAGCTCGCTGTTCGACGGAATCTCACTCGATGTGATCGAAGGAGAACGCCTGGGGCTGATCGGCCCCAACGGTTCGGGCAAGAGCACGCTGCTGCGCATCCTGGCCGGCCGGCTTGAGCCCGATCAGGGCAAGTGTACGCGGCGGCGCAACACGCGCGTGGGCTACTTGCCGCAGGAAGATCAGTTCCCCGAAGGTGCGACGGTCGAGCAGGTTTTGCACCTGGCTCTGGCAGATCATCCGCTGGAAGAGTACGAGCGCGAAACCCAGGTGAGCATCGCCCTGGGAAAGTTCGACTTTGCCGATCGCCAGCAACCTGCCGACACGCTCTCCGGCGGCTGGCGCAAGCGGCTGGCCTTGGCGCGAGAGTTGATTCAACAGCCCGAACTGTTGCTGCTCGACGAACCGACGAACCATCTCGACCTGGCGGGCATTCTGTGGTTGGAAAAGCTGCTGCGCAACGCCCCCTTTGCGTTCGTGGTGGTCAGCCACGACCGCTATTTGCTGGAGAACGTGACCAATCGCGTGGTCGAATTGAACCGCGTTTATCCGGACGGATATTTTCGCACTTCGGGCAACTACAGCGAATTTCTCGTCAAGCGCGAAGAATACCTGGCCGCGCAAGCCCGGCAGCAGGAGACCTTGGCCAATCTGGTGCGGCGCGAAATCGAATGGCTCCGCCGCGGTCCGGCAGCGCGCACCACGAAGAGCCAATCGCGCATCGATCGCGCGGGGCAGATGATGTCCGATCTGCGTGGACTCAGCGAACGAAACTCTCAGATCCGATCGGTCGATATCAAGTTCACGGATACGGGCCGCACGGCCAACAAGCTGCTGGTGGCCGAAGAGGTGCAATTCGGCTTCGGCGATCGGCAACTATTTCACGACGTCAGCTTCGTGCTCGCGCCGGGCGATCGGCTGGGCCTGCTGGGCGCCAACGGCAGCGGCAAGACCACGCTGATGCGGCTATTGACCGGTCAGTTGCAGCCGCAGCAGGGCACGATCAAGCCAGCCCGCAACTTGTCGGTCGTGTGGTTCGATCAAAATCGCGAGCAGTTGGATCGCACGCAAACGCTCCGCGACGCGCTGGGGCCACAGGGCGAGACGGTCAATTTCCGCGGTCAATCGGTTCACATCACCGCCTGGGCCAAGCGGTTCCTGTTTCGCGTCGAGCAGCTCGACACGCCCGTGGGACGCCTCTCCGGAGGCGAACAGGCGCGAATCCTGATCGCGAACCTGATGCTCAAGCCGGCCGATATTCTGCTGCTCGACGAACCGACGAACGATCTCGATATTTCCTCGCTGGAAGTTCTCGAAGAGAGTCTGCTGCAATTTCCCGGGGCCATCGTGCTGATCACGCACGATCGCTATCTGCTCGATCGGCTGACGACCACCATCCTCGGCTTCGACGCGGATGGCAGCGGGCATTTGTACGCGGATTATTCGCAATGGCTGGCCGGGCAAGAAAAACAGCCGGAGACGGCGGCCGACGAGCCCACGCCGGCGGCGCCGAAGAAACCAGCCGCCGCCAGTGCAACGAAGCCGGTCAAGCTTTCCTATCAACAGCAACGCGAACTGGATGGAATTCAGCAGCGCATTGCCACGGCTGAAGCTGCTATGTCTCAATTGCACGACGTCGTCGCCGAACTGGCCGCCAGCGGCGACTACAAACTGCTCAAGATCAAGAGCGGCGAGTTGGCCGAGGCCACGGCCGAGGTCGAAGCGCTCTATGCCCGTTGGGAAGAGTTGGAAGCGTTGCGAGCTGGCAAATCGTAAGGTTGGTCGTAACCTCGAGAGAAACGATGGGCGTGCGAGTGTTCGCTGGAACGCCGTGGGACCGCCCGCCAACGTGCGAGCGCTGTGGCAAGTTGGAGCAGGACTGCACATGTCCGCCACTGGCTAAGGCGCCGACGTATGTGGCGCCCGACAAGCAAACCGCGCGGCTGGCGACTGAGAAACGGCCCGGCAAACGCTGGGTGACAGCCGTGCGTGGGTTGGCAGCGACCGACAACGATCTACCGAGCCTGTTGGCGAAACTCAAAGCAGCCTGCGGAGCCGGCGGCGCATTGAAGGACGACGTGATCGAAATCCAGGGGCAGCAACTCGATCGAGTTCGTAGCGTGCTTCGGGAGTTGGGCTACAAGGTTAAGGGATGACCAGCCACGACGCATGCGATCAGCCCAGTGTATCGAGCTGGAAAACACAAGCCCGATGCGCAAGCGAGGGAGTGTAATCTGCAACTCTCGCAGAATCCCTCGCTTGCGCGTCGGGCTTGTGTCCGTAAGAACCGACCGAAATCTTCGCAGTTTGCGAACCAATCAGACCTGACATCGCATGACTGATCCTTGATGCTTCTGCGGCGAAACGCTATGCTTATAGCATCCCCGCCTGGTACCGAACCCGCCGCTGTGCCGCTCCGATTTCTCTCCCGCGCGCAGGAGACTTCCGCCCATGAACCGCCACGAATTCCTGCAGGTTGGATTCTCCGGGTTCATCGGATTGAGTTTGGCTGAGTTGCTGGCCGCGCGCCGCGCGAGCGCAGCGTCGAATTCTCCGGCCCGTCCGCCCAAGGCCAAGAGTGTGATCTTCGTTTTCTGCACCGGGCGCCCGCACACCAGGACATTTGGGATCTCAAGCCCGACGCTCCGGCCGAGTCGCGCGGCGAATACAAGCCGATCGAATCCAGCGCTCCCGGCGTGCTGGTTGGCGAGCATATCCCGCGGCTGGCAAAACTGGCGCACAAGTATGCCATCGTGCGGTCGATGACGCACAAGCTCCCCAGCCACGAGCATGGCACCCACTACCTGCTGACGGGCATCAACCAGAATCCGCCCGGCTCGACCCACATGGCCAGCCGGAACGACTGGCCGTGCTACGCCTCGGGCGTCGACTACGTGCGCCGCGCGGCGATGGGTTGCCCAGCGGCGTGATGCTGCCGACCTACCTGCACAACGGCTACGGCTTTTGCGGTCAGAACGGCGGCTTCCTCGGCAGCAAGTACGACCCCTGGCAATTGACCCGCGATCCCAATGCCGCGGACTTCAAGCTGGATGAGTTGAGCCCTCTGCCTGGACTATCGGTCGATCGGGTTGCCGCGCGGCGCGATCTGCTGGCCGGAATTGATCGTCAGCGTCGCGACCTGGAAGCGTCGGTTGCCGTGCATGACATGTCGCAGCGGATGGGCGAGGCCTTCAACCTGTTAATTCAAGGAGGAAAATTCCGCGAAGCCTTCGATCTCGATCGCGAAACGCCCGCCATGCGGGATCGTTACGGCCGCCACGCATTCGGCCAGTCGCTGCTGCTGGCCCGTCGGCTGGTCGAGGCCGGCATGCCGGTCGTGCAGGCCAACATGGGCCGGATGAACCAGTGGGACACGCACGCGTCGAATTTCGTCACGCTCAAAAACACGCTGCTCCCGCCGTTCGATCAGGGGCTGGCCGCCTTGCTCGGCGACCTTGACGAACGAGGGCTGCTGGACGAAACGCTGGTGGTGGTGAGCGGCGAATTCGGGCGGACACCACTGATCAACGATCGCAACGGCGGCCGCGACCATTGGTCGAACGTCTTCTCCGCGGTCTTTGCCGGCGCCGGCATTCGCGGGGGTCAAGCCGTCGGCGAGAGCGATTCGCAGGCCGGCTATCCGCTCACGCGCGGCTGGTACCCTGCCGATCTGGGCGCGACCATTTACTCGGCCCTGGGCATTCCACCCTCGAGCCAGGTGATCGATCGCCTCGGGCGCCCTCACCAACTCAACGCTGGCGAAGTCATCTCCCCGCTTTACAGCTAAAGCGTGCGCGGCTGTTCGTGGGCCACGGTCAGGGCGTGAATCTTTAGAACCGCTGGCAGAATCGGCGCGCTTGCGAGTTTGTCCAGCTCCGAAGCGTTCCGCTCGCTGCTGCCGCGGTTGACAATCCCGCGCTACGAACTAAGTAACTTTAGGGTGGCAAATTGTGGTCACAGCCCGCTGGGGCCGGCGAGCTATGGGTGGCGTCTGGACAGCCGATGCGTCCGGACGGTTGCGGCAAACCCAAGGCGGACGGGATCCTTACCGCGTGCTCACCTCGACTGCGTTTCTCTGTTACGCCGTGGCGCTGGTCGTGCTCGATTTGCGCTCGGCTTCGCGCTGGGGTGGTCGACCCGCGGGGCCGCCGCCGGGTTCATCGAACGCCGCGCTCATGCACGTCAGGCGCTGCAAGGGCTCAAGCGTTTGCACGACCTGACGGACGACGTTGCCACGCGCGTCGGCCGGCACATGGGCCGCATCGAAGAGGTCAGCCGTGAACTGGTCACAATGCGGGCGACTTGCAAGCAGCCCAAGGACCGCGCGGTGATCGATGCCGTGACCGAAATCGTGGTAATCAACGAAGACCTGACGCGGGAGCTGGCCGAGGCTCGGCTGCAACTCGATGAGCAAGCCGAAACCATCCGCGCCCAGGCCGCGGCAGCCATGACGGACCTGGTAACCGGATTGCCAAATCGAAAGAGCTTCGATGACGAACTGGCGCGACGATTTGCCCAGTATCAGCAGCAGGAGACGCCGCTGTCGATCGTGCTGGTGGATCTCGACAACCTCTCGCAACTGCACGCCGAACATGGCAAGCAAGCAGCCGACGAAGTCCTGACTGCGCGTGGCATCGCTGCTGACCGAAACCGTGCGGGCCATGGATCTGGTCGCGCGTTATGCCGAAGACCAGTTTGCCGTGCTGCTGCCTGGCACCAGGTTGGAAGACGCTCAGCAAGCCGCGGAGCGCGCTCGCCAGGCCGTCGCGGCTCACGACATGTTCGTCGGCAACGCCCGGCTGCAATTGACGGTTACCGAAGGGGTCGCCGAAGCCAGTCCGAGCGACGACGCCCGCTCGCTGTTCAAACGTACGCGCCGAGGCCCTGGCCTCGGCGCAAGCCGCGGGCGGCGGCTGCGCTCACGTCAACCAACAGGGGCGATGCCGGCCGTTCGAGGCCCGCGTCGAAACTGTAAACCTGCCCGACGACCTGGAACATCGCGAGCGCGAACTGCAGCGAGCCTTGGGCAAAGTCGACCCGGCGACACCGGACGCCTACACCGACGCGTTGACGGGATTGTTGAACCGGCGCGGTTTTTTCGAAGGACTGCGAACTCGCTTGTCCGATCACCGCATTCGCAAGGCTTCGATGTGCCTGCTGGCCATCGACGTGGACCACTTGCACGAATTGAACGACGACCGTGGCCAATTGGCCGGCGACGTCGTGCTGCGAACGGTCGCCCAGTTGCTGCGCGCCGCCACGCGGCTGCATTTCGATGTGGTGTCGCGCTACGAAGGACCGAAGCTGGCAGCCGTTCTGGCGGAAACGCCGTTGGGCGAAGGCCTGTTGATTGCCGAGCGCATCCGCCGCGCCACGCGGGCTGCCAAGTTGCGCCGCCGAAGGGACGGAACTGCAAATTAGCGTCAGCATCGGCGTGATCGAGGCCAGCCAGTGGAGCGATCCCGTGTCGGCCATCAAGGCTGTCGAAGCGGCGTTGCGAAGCGCCAAGCAGGCCGGACGCAACCGCACCCACTACCACGACGGCATCCGGGTGCAATCGTTGCCGCTGCCGGCGGCCGTGGCGTGAAGAGCCGCATACCGCCAGGATTGAGAAGGTCGGTCTCGGCGATGCCGACCCCCTCCTCGGCTTGGGCGTGGGTCGGCGCCCGCGGTCGATTTTCCTGCAATTAGCCCGTTGCCGGCAGACATTCCGCTTCGTAGGTTAATGGCTTCGAGCATCGCTACGGCAAATGCGAAGAACTTTGAAACGATCGCCCTCTGGGGAGAAATGCCATGCACTTGTTTCTGCGTCCGGCCTGTGTGGCGCTGGCGTTGTTGATGTCGAGCTTGAACACGGCGCATGCCCAGACCCTGTTGCGGTGGAAACTCCAGCCGAACCAGACGCTGCGCTACAGCATTGGCCAGGACGTCACGTCGAACTTCGAATCGAATGGTCAGCCGGTAAAGATGACGGTCACACAACAACTCGACGTGCGCTGGCAAGTCGAAGCCGTCGACGCCGATGGCGCGACGACGTTTTCGCAGACGATCGATCGAGTCCGCATCAAGGTCGAACCGTCTGGGCAGCCGGCCGTGGAATACGATTCGGCCGCCAAGGAAGAGCCTCAGGGGCAGGTCAAAGTCCTCGCCTCGTTCTTCGGTCTGCTGGTCAACCAATCGATCGCGACGAAGGTCAACTCTCGCGGCGAGGTGCTGGAATTCAACTTCCCGGCCGAGGTGTTGGAGAAGATGAAGCAATTGCCCGGCGGCGGCCAGATGGGAACGTTGCTTTCCGAGCAGGGCATGAAACAGTTGCTCGATATCATGGCCCTGCCCGAAGAGGCCGTTGTGGCAGGCAAAACGTGGCAGCGGCATTCGGAACTGAATCCGCCCGGCGTCGGCAAGGAGGATATCGATACGACCTACACCTACGCCGGCAACGAAACCAAGGATGGCCGCGACCTGGAGAAGCTCGATCTGACCGTGATCATGAAGTTCACGCCGGACGAAAAGCAGGCGACCGCGGTCGAAATCAAGGAGCAGGACACCACCGGCGCGGTCTATTTCGATAACGCCGCCGGCTATCTCGTGCAGAGCGACGCCACGAGCAAGCTGCAATTGCAGATTTCGCTGCAAGGCAACAAGTTCATGCAGAACATGCAAATCGTGAGTCGCATGAGGCTGATGCCAGAAGCGCAGAAGTAAGCAAGCGCGACTGCCCCCTGCCCCCTACTCTCTGCCTACTGCCTACCGCCTACTGCCCTCTGTCTCACCGCCTGGCTACTGATGCGGCGGCCGATCACGACCGCGTCGTTCGGCGTGGAGCGGAGCATGCGGTCGCAACTTACGATCGCCACCGGTTCCCATGCGAACGGCAAAGGCTTCGTCGGTCTCACGGCCGACTGGTCGAAGCAGAAGTATTCGACCTGAGCGGATGAATCGTCGCCGCTGTTGGCTTTCGGCCAGGGGTGGAATTCGATCGGGTCGTGGTAATAGTAGGCAAATACGTGATGCACCTGGCCGAAGCTGACCAGGCGCGCGCCGAGCCCAAGCCGTTGCTTCAAAGCTGCCACCTGCGCGGCAGTTTGATTGCTGGTTTTGACGAGTGCGTTGACAGCCACGCCCGTGAAGGCCAGGCCTGCAAAGGCCGCTACGGTCAACACGCCGATCCGCAGACGTGCCAGTTCGATCCCGCCCCGAGCCCACCAGGCTGTGGCCGCCAGCGCGCACGAGACTGCGACGAACGCAACCGTGAATGCGGTGCCCTGACGCACGAGGTCGAGTTGCTCCGTGGGCAAGACATGGGCTGCCGCCAACAGTCCAGCCAGAGCGAGCATTGCCAAGGCATTGCAGCCGAGGAACCGTTTCCATACGGCTTGCCACCAACCAGCCTTGCCGATCTCCCACGAACGCTGACAGGCCAGGCCTACCAGCGCCGCCACGCACGGGTATAGCGACATGAAGTAACGGGGCCGCGAATCGGCCGGCAGCCAACAGGTGGGAAAGGCCACCAGGCACGCGATGAGCAGGAAGCCGGCATAGGGCCGCGCTGCTCCCAACGTCGCACGACATTGCCGGCTGGCGAACACGGCCAGCATGAACGACCAAGGGAGCATGCAGCCCAGAACTTCCAGCGGATAGCCAAAGAAGTGCCCGGCGACGGCGGCGAGATCGGAATAATGAAACCGCGATCCGAATGCCGAACCCTCGCTCCACACGGCTTTCACGTCCTGCCAGTCGGCCGTGAGCAGGAACGGCACCTGCCAACTGCCCAGCACCAGGGCGAAGGCCAGCCAACCGACCAAATGCCTGACGTTCAATAGCGTGCGCCAGTCGCGATTTGCCATTAGGTACAGCCACGTCGCACCGACGAAGTAAACCGGCCCTTGCGGACCCTTGGCGAGTCCGGCCAGGGCTGCCAGCGCATAGCCGGCCGCCCAGGTGGCGGCGATTGGCCAGCGTCGCATGTAGCCCGCGTGCCAGACCAGCAGCGAAGCACTGACGCACAGGGTCAGTAGCGCGTCGCTCTCGGCCAATCGCCCCAGTTGCAACACTTGGGCCATCGTGGCATACGCTGCCCCGGCCGCCAAGGCAGCGGTGCGAGTCAGGAATTGCCGCGTGTACCAATAGACCAGTAGCGTCGTGGCCGTCGTAGCCAGCACCGCAGGCAGACGAACCGCGGCCAGATTCCATTCGCCCAGCACGGCGCTGACCAGGATCATGGCCCAGCTATTTAGCGGAGGCCGATCGGGAAATGGTTGCCCCTGCTGTCGCGGCACGATGAGGTCGCCCGTCTGGCGCATCTCGTAGGCCACCTGGGCCCAACGACTCTCTTCGCCGCGAATGGTCAGCGTCGTCAACCGTGTGAAATACACACCCAGGCAAAGGAGCACCAGCAGGCCGACTTCCACTTCCCGCCACATGCCAAGGCCCGAACCGGACGAAGCCGCCGGGCCGCCGCGCGGCATGCCGCCGAATCCATGGGGCCTATCTCCTCCGTGAAACGTCGCGACGCTAGCATCGCCGCGCTCGGGCATCGCGCCGAGGCTGCTGCTTCTAGGCCAGTGCTGGCAGGCTGTCAAGATCAGGTCGATCGGCGCTGCGTCCGAGGGCCGCGTCTCAACTACCTCTCCGACTCGGCGCAGGCCGTCCCTACTTCTTTACATAGTGCGCACCGCGAATCACCGACACTTCGCTCACCCAGGCAATGACCGCGAAATTCTCGAAGAACTTCTCCGCCACGTAGGTCATGATCGCTTCGGCGACGGCGGCGGAGCAGACAACCTGGATTTTAACGTTCGACCCCTCCACGGTTTCATCCCGTACGCCGCGGGCGCCTTCGCCTTCACACCGCACACACGTGAAGCCGGTCGCTGCCAAGTCCAGGGTCTTCTTGCAAATCCGCTCTTTCAACAGCTCTTCGGCGATGATCGTGACCAGCTTGAGCGCCTGCATTGGGATGGAAAGCTAACCCTCCGAGCAAGGATAGTACTTGTGTTCGAAGTCGATACCCGCAGTGCGTGGCAATCCGATTCAGCTTCGCAATTCCCATCTATTACCAGATGGCCCAAATGCCGGCGCAACCTGAGTTGGCTTGGCAATGCCGGCGGAGTCGGTGAACGACATCCGCCCGATGTATCGCAGGATGCTATAGCCGAAATGGGCGTGAAGCACCCCAGAAATAACGTTGCTAGCGGCGGGTACGCCACGCGTCCCCCACCCGTATTGATAATACATGTGAGCCAGTTCGAGCCCGCCCATGAAACCGATCGACATCAGCAAGAAGATGGCAATCGTGTAGTACAAATCCTTCGGAATCTTGATCCCCCCGTGGATTAGCTTGCAGAAAATCCCCTGGGCAAAGCACAAGGGAATCGGGGGCAGGAGGTTCTCCGAAATCGCATGGAGAATCCTGCTCGGGTCCATACAGGATTTAACCTCGGCAGGGGATTGGTGGAAGAAACGCCAAGCTTCAAAATGCGCAGAGAGTCTGCGCGTGGACTCACATTCTTTGCGAGCGACTACTCACCACGCGCAGCGGACCGTCGCAACTTGCTCGATCCGCCGAGAATTGTTTGGCGTGCGATGTATAGCGAAGTTCTCCGCACTCAGGCGAGAAACATCGCTACCCGTTGTCGTTACGGCCGTGACCGCCAACAAGCGAAGGCAAGATTACAAGATTCTGCGCTCGACAAGAAATCACGATGCCATCCTGCCTGAATCCTCCGGCCGACCATTGGTTCTCAGCCCGCCCCTTCGACCTTTTGCTTGGCAGCCGAAGCGACCGCGTAGCATTGACGAATATCGGCGAGCGGATCCTTAGGGTTCTCTTCGTACTCCAGCGACAGGGCCCCGTCGGCCGGGAAATTCACCTGCTTCAAGGCGGCGAACACGGTTTCGCAATTCAAGAATCCTTGACCCAGGATCACTCCCTTCGTCTTGTCCTTTTGCTCGGCAAAGTCCTTCAGGTGAACGCCGAACAGCCGATCGCCCAGCGATCGGATCACGGTCACCGGGTCTTCGCCCGAACGGATGTAGTGCCCCAGATCGGCGCAGGCCCCGATCAACGCGTGATGATCGCGCACGGCGTTGAGCACGTCGACCACCTTGTTGTAGCGATGCCGGGGGCCGTGGTTGTGAATCGCAATGCGGACGTCGTATTCGGCCACGAGCTTGTCCAGGCTGTCGAAGCTTTCCGGATCAGGATCGGCCGAAAGATTGCGGAATCCGGCTGCCTTGGCGAATTCGAAGACCTTCCGATTGGCGTCGTGGTCCTTGGTGAAGCGGTTGACGCCGTGGGCCGTCAGATGCAGATCCTTGGCCTTGAGCTTGTCGTTCATGGCCTGGATCTGTTCGGGCGTCGAGTTCAGCGGGTACATGCCCGAATAGAACTCCAGGTAGCGGAATCCGACGTCGTAGGCGTGCTGAATGGCTTCGTCAACCGGGTAGCCCCGCAAGGAATACATCTGGATGCCGAGGTTCAAGCCGGCATCCGATGCAGCACGAGCCCAGGCCGCCAAGGGCCGCCCCAAAACGGCAGCAGATGCAAAACCAGCGGAACAGGCCAGGAAACGGCGGCGCAGACGCTCATCGGAATGGTCCTTGTCGAGTGGCAGGATACGGGGGCAAAGTCGGCGACACGGCTCATGGAATGCCCAAGGTCGCCGACGCGCTCGTCCCATCATAATCCCCGCCCAGGCCGGTTGCCATGGTTTCGCAGGCCACGACGCCGAGATATGCCCGTAGAGTTCTGCCCCGGTTAGATCTTCGCATTTGGGTGCCATACCCACGCTTGCGTGGGCATGGCACCCAAAATCAGCGACGTGGAACGTCTCTAACCTTGCTCCTTAGGCTTCCCGGCCGGCGAATGCTCCCGGACGATCGCAAGCACGGCCTCGTGCAGCGGGCCGTTCGAAGCCAGCACGCCCCCTTTGGCCAACTGCAAGGGCTCGCCCCGGCAGGTCGTCATCTGACCGCCGGCCTCGACAACGAACAACTGCCCGGCCGCATAGTCCCAAGGCGCCAGTTCATATTCGAAGAAGGCTCCGAACGATCCCATGCCGACGTAGCACAGATCCAGTGCGGCGGCGCCAAAGCGGCGGATGCCGTGGATCTGCTGCTGGAACAAATCGCGAATGGCGTTCAGCGTGGCTTCCATGATCCGGTCGCGATCGTAATAGAAACCGACGCCGATCAAGGCTTCGTCCAACCTGCTATGCGTGGCAACCTGGGCCCGCTTTCCATTGTGCCAGGCCCCCTGCCCCTTCGCCGCCACGTACCAGTCGTCCTGGATCGGGTCGGTCACGACGCCGCAGATCGGCTCCCCGCGCTGGCAATAGGCAATCGACACGGCGAAATGCGGCACATGGTGCGCGAAGTTGTTCGTGCCGTCCAAGGGGTCGATGACCCACAAATGCTCGGAATCGGCGGCCGCCCGGTGCAACTCTTCGCCCAGCACGGCATGGTCGGGAAACGATTGCCGAATGATCTCGACGATCGCCCGTTCCGATTCCAGATCGGCGTCGGAGACCAGATTGAACGACTGCTTGCTGCGCATCGTCACGCCGTCACGGTAGTAACGACGGATGATCTCGGAGCCAGCCTGGGCCGCCGCTTCGGCCACCTGCAATTCACGCGGCTTCGACAGGCCGACCGAACTGTCCACGGGATGTGTCATGCCACGAGCTCCGGCGTTTGGGAAAGCCGGAGATTATAACGCCCGTGGCTCCCGCGGAGCATGGCCGCGGGTGAAAATGCCGCGGCCGAACAATTCTGCAATTTGAAAAACACAAGATCGACGCGCCAACGAGGGAGTGTAATCTGCAACTCCCGCGGAATCACTCGCTTGCGTTTCGGGCTCGTGTTTACGCCGCAGGGCGCTTCGAGGCCGAGAAGTCCCACGTCGCGGCCAGCACCATCACCGACAACGTGGCGCCGGTCATGACGCACGAGCCCGGGCTGTGAAACAGCGCGCGAATCGTGGCCAGACCTACCCCCCCCAGGCAAATGAAAAACGCTAGTTGATACGAAACCTGGTGCTTCGAATCCTCACCAATCCGGGCGAGCCAGGCACTGGCCAGCCCAACAATCTGAACGCTCAACAGGCACCACATGGACATATTGGGGCCAAACTCCAGCATGCGTACGCTCCTGGGATTCCCTTCCACGCGTCGCGGCCGCGCATCCTGCGCTGGCCTGGCGGAGCGACATCCTGTCGTCTCCGAGTGCGGGCCCCAGAGCGATTTACGTGCCACGATTCGAAAATTGCCTGGTCGAAGTTACCTCTCCGGTCTGCGCCAATACCGCCATCTCATGACACTTCAAAGACTTAAGCCACTTCGAGGTCATCACCGCCGCCCAAGTGTCCACGACGCCGCTCAAGGCTTGCTGGCACGGCAAGCGACCTGCTGGCGCCACGCCGATTTGCACTTTCTACAAAGCGTGTGCAAACAGCCGCGACCTCCGGCCGGCAAAACCGGACGGAGGCCACGGCTTTCGTAGCCGCCCGCTACATATTGCATTCCGCCTAACGCCCCTCCGCCTTCCGCCCAATTCCCTTATCGCACCAGCGCGCCGATCTCGCGATCCAGCTCGACGATGTTCACGTTTCGGTTGACGACCTTGCCCTGCTTGTCAACGAGCAGCATGGTCGGCAGCGTTAGCACGCCCAGCGAGTTGGCCAGTCGGCTGTCGAGCCCACCCGGCTCATACAAGTTCGGCCAAGGCACGCGGTGCGATTGCAGGAAGGAGACCAACTCGGATTTCTGCCCGTCGAGGCTGATGCCAATGATCTCCAACCCGTCCTTCTTGTACTTAGCCAGCAGCTCCTTGAGCTGAGCCATGTCGTTCGTGCAAGGGCCGGAAGTCGTAGCCCAGTATTGAATCACGACGATCTTGCCCCGGTATTGAGTGAGATTGACCGTCTTGCCTTCGGGCGTGGTGCCCGAGAGTGCGATCGGCTTCCCCACGCAGTCGAGCCGCGTGACGGCGCCGGCCGCTTTCTTGGCAGCCGGGGCCTGCGGGAAACCGGTGACGATCTTGCCGTACCATTTCTTGGCCGCGTCCTCGTCGCCGGCAAACTCCTGGGCGATGCCCAACTGCATCAGGGCTTCGACCGTGTCGTCTCCCCGAGGATGCGCCGTGACGTACTTTTCCAGGCTTTCCAGCCACCACTTCTGAATAGTCTCGAAGTTGGGCTTCGGTGCGTTCAGTTGCTGGCCGTAATCGGCCTGCAATTGGCGGAACTCGACGTAACCGACCAATGCTTCGTCGGCGCTGTTCTTGGCCAGCTTGTCTTTCAATTGAGCCAGCCGTTGCACGCCGTCGGGATAATCACCCGACTGCACCGAGGCCATGATCGTGTCGGCCATCTGCCGCAGCCACATTTCGCGATTGTCGCCCGTATTGGCATCGGCTACCTGTTCGACCAGGTCGGCCCGCTTGGCCTGCAATGCAGCCTGTTGAGAGCGGTCGGCCTTGCGCAATTGCTCGTCGAGTTTCTCCAGATCGGCCATCATGCTTTGCAGCTTGCCGTCGGGCGAGGAATCGCCGGCCGAACCAGCTTCGCTCCCCTTGGGCAGCGGCGAGGGAAAGAAGAAGCCGTCGTTGGCCGCCACTTCCTGCCCCTCGACCGGCTTGCGCGGCGCATCGATCAGCCGCCAGGTCATGCCGACTTGCACCATCGTGCCGATGGGAATCTGATCGTGCTTTTCTCCCCGTTCGACCATGGCCATGACGTTTTCATAAACCAACATGTCTTTCGTCGAGCCATTGGTTCCCTCGGGCACGAGGCCCGGCAGCGAGCCGCCGAAATTCACCCACTTGGGCTTCGACTCGGAAACTTGCTGCACGCCCGTGCCGCTTTTGGACGTCGCCAGAAAGCTTTGAAAACGGTCCGGGGCGTCTTTGATTTTCTGCGACAGCTTATCGATTTGAGCCGTGCTCAGCCCCAGCGATTTCATTTCGTCGTCCGTGACCAACAGCCGGGCAAATCGGCTGCTGTCGCGATCGGCAACGGCGCGGACGACTTCGGCGCTCACCTCTTCGGCCGAAATCACCTTCCAGGTATCGATCTTGCCGTCTTCGTTTTGGTCGATTCCCCAGCGACTTCCGGCCGTGTTCAGCCAACGATATTCATCGGCTTTGCCGTTGAAGTTGCGATCGATGTCGCGGTAGACCTCGAGCCCGCCGGTGAAATAGCTCCACTGGTCGACGACGTTGTCGCCGTTGGTGTCGACGAAGCGTCGCAAGATCTGGCCGTTCGGGCTGCGAACGACCCAGCCCGTGTGGCCGCCGAACTGCTCGGCCTTGATGGCGCAGCCGGCGATGTCAGCCGGCTTGGGAATGTCGTATTCGACGTCGCGCTGCACCGGTGATAGCTTCAACGCGTCGGAAGCCGTGGGAGTTGAGGCCCACGCGCTTCCGGCCGTCGAGGCCAAAAGCAGACCTAAAGTCCGGCTGAACCATGGGCTACGTGCGACAAAACGCATCGAACGCTCCTTCGTGCTTTCAAAAAGTAGATCGATATCGCCGCCGTCCGCCGTCGACGCGTCGGTAAGAATCGGCCTGCCAAGCAGGGTAACGTGAGCAAAGGTTAACGATTTTTCGGGTTATGCGGCCGCGCGGCTTTGGTCGTGTACCGAGCGGCGGCTGGTTAATGGGAGCAGGCAATGATTGGCCGGAAATGAACGCGAATAATCGGAAATAGTGCCAGGTGCAAGAGTTAGGCCAAGCCCGGGCAGAACGGCACCGATAGCTCCCGCACACTTTCGTTCATTTGTGACCATTTCCGGCCCCTCCGCTTTCTTTGCCGATCGTGTACCAGTCCGCATGACCGGAAAATCCTTCCGGGTTTGGCTTTCCATTGATTTGACAGGCGGCCGGCGGCTCTTAAAATGGCGTGTTCTCGGCCGTGGTCCCACGGCGTCGGCCGGGGGGCCGAACCGGTGCTACCCTTATTACGTCTTAGGGTTCGTCGGGCACATAGCTCAGTTGGTTAGAGCGCAGCCCTGATAAGGCTGAGGTCCCAAGTTCGAATCTTGGTGTGCCCACTTCGGGAAGTGATAATTGATGAGTGATAAGTGCTGAATTGAAAAACACTTATCACTCATCACTTCCATATTTGGGGACGTAGCTCAATTGGGAGAGCACTGCCTTTGCAAGGCAGGGGTTGAGGGTTCGATCCCCTTCGTCTCCACATCCAGCCCTGTTTACGCTTCCAGCGTACGCAGGGTTTTTTCATGCCGCTGGGTGAGACCAGGATTGCTGTCAGAACGCAAAACGTAGGTCACGCGCCCCGTGCGTGACAGTGCCCGCAACATGCAGTGGCGTCACGCACGGGGTGCGTGACCTACTCAACTGCCGCTGCAAGTAGGTCACGGCAAGCCCTGACCTACAGGCCTATGAATCGGAATGGTCGAACGAACACCTCAATATGTCAGCCAGGCAGCGGAATCATGCGAAGCCGTCCTTCATGGGCTACTGCGAAATGGTCGGTCCAAGCGAGTCCTTGGCCGAGGACCGCGACAGTAAACCGACAAAGATGATCGGGAGACTGAAGCCGTGGGCGAGGGAGAACCACGCCGCACGTAGCCTTTTGCCCTCGACGAAAGACCATTTCGCCGAAGTCCTTGTCAAACGTCACCAGAACCCGGCTCTCGGCCAGCGACATGGCCAGCACATCGTCGTCAGCGGCACCCGGCGACAATTCGCTCATCCATGTCATATCGTGCCCGGCTCGGCGCACCGCATTGACGACTTCTCCAGGCACATTCTCATTCGCCAGAAAGTTCGCCATGTTTTACGTAGGCAACGGGTACACGTGCTCTTGCTTCAGCGTCTCGGTCGCATAGTGGAGGGCTGCGTGGATATCGTCCGCCGTCAATTGCGGGTAATTCTTGAGAATCTGTTCCAAAGTCCACCCGTTCGCCAACAACTCCACAAGGAACTCTACGGCGATTCGGGTGCCCTTGATGACAGGTTTGCCAACCAACACCTTCGGGTCCACGCTGATTCGGTCTTGCCAGTTCATTTCTATCTTGCTCCTCGGTTTCATTAGAACAGCATCCACCCGCCGGCGTAAGCAGGTTTTTTCGTGCCCCTGGGCGAGGCCAAGATTGCTGTCCGCCAGAGACCGCCAGTCTGGCCATTGGTACGTTGGTCATTCCTTCGGATTTCAGCATTTCGAAGTTCGCCGTTCTCTGTCTGCCTACCGCCCTCTGCCTACGGCCTACTTCTTCCTCCCGTCATCGGCCAGCGCGCAGGGACGTGCCCTGCGCGCTGCCGACTTCGGCTTGCGCACCGTTCGTGCAGCCACTGGGCCCTTGGCCGGAGGCGTTTCCTGATTAAAAGTGTACGACTTATGAAGTCGGACTAGGCCGACGAGGTGTCTCCGGCCTTCAGCTTTCGTACTCGGGGTTCCAGCTCGCGCCTTTTGAGCAACGAGGGGAGTTTGTCACCCGCTTACTACCGGCCTTTGGGCCTTCATGGGGCACTGGGTTACTCATCCGCAGTGTGCCGTCTGCCTGCTAATCCCGAAGTTCCAGGTAACCCGGGTTCCGGGGAGACAAACGGTTAGGCGGTCGTCCAGGCAGCCGGGCTTAGCCCTGCAATCCGCACTCCCGATTGCGATGCGCATTCCGCAATCGAACGGACGGGAACAATGGCGGCCCCAGGCACAATCTTGCGATTGCCGGCGCCATGAGCTCAAGAATGGACTCACGACGCCGGATTGGCACCTGGTGCGGCCTCCCTGTCTGCCCTGCTAAGCAAGAGCATAGCAAATCGGTGGCCTGAGTTACAAATAAAATTATGTACAAATTGTGGGTGCTCTGCGAGCACCATGCGTTTAACGCCTCGATGGCAAACAGCCCACGTCGAAAATATGTTGCGGAAGGGAAGGTGCTCGCAGAGCACCCTACGGCTACGGCTTGCCTGAATGGCAAGCAACATTTCCTACACGATCAGTGGCTCGGGGCCGGGACGAGCGCGGCAAGCGGCTACCCGCTCGTACGTCTGCCGAATGAAACCGAGTGTTGCATGAGCAAAAAGATAAACCACCACGAACACCACGATGAAGAAGACGAAGAAGAAAACAAAATGACGGCGAGGCTTTCGCCGACGCACGGCTTTTCTTATTCCCGCGTGGTGCCCGTGGCGTCGTGGTGGTTCGACTGTCCGGTTTCGAGTATCTAAGCGGGATCGGCCCAAGACGATGGACCGCCGAGCACGCAGATGTAAGGCAAACGGAAAAGTACTGAACGCCCTGCGACCGCACACCTTTGTGAGCGCGGCATGTTCCCACAAGGCACCCAGTTCCCCACTCTTCTCCGCGTTCGTCTGCGTTCTGCGGTGAAATCTTTGCCCTACCGAGGAACCGGACGGGGCGGGTGTATAATCTTTGCGGGAACACGTGGATCGACAGGCGATCCAAGCATGAGAACGCACTCGAACGGCTGCAAGTCAGGATGGTGCCGATGTCGCGAATCAGCGCCGGATTGCTGATGTACCGCCTGGTGGACGGCACGTTGCAAGTTCTGCTGGCCCATCCCGACGGACCGTTCTTCCGCAACAAGGACGACGGCGCATGGTCGATTCCCAAAGGCGAAGTCGAGCCGAGCGAAGATTTGCTGATCGCCGCCCAGCGGGAGTTTTTTGAAAGAGACCGGCTTCACGCCCACCGGCCCTTTTACCGCCCTGGCGCCGGTGAAGCAAAAAGGAGGGAAGGTGGTTCACGCCTGGGCGTTCGAGGGAGACTGCGATCCCGAGGCCCTCGTGAGCAACACCTTCACAATGGAATGGCCGCCTCGGTCGGGGCGGCAGATGCAGTTTCCGGAAATCGATCGAGTTGGGTTCTTTGACCTGGTCGTTGCGAGAAAGAAGATCAATGCCGGGCAGATCGCGCTACTGGACGAACTGGAAGAAATCGTGAACCGCAGAACTTGAACATGCCCGCTCCAATCGATCAAGGGCCGGCGTCGGGCAACGCCCCTCGAACGTGGAACTAGCAATCACTGGGCCACGGTTGGCGCCACGCGCCACGAATCGGGCAGGTCGGGAACCGTCTCGCGCACGATTTCCAAAATGGCCTGGTGGTCGGCCGGCGTCAGGTGTGAAAACGGTTTGGTTTGATCCTGCCCACGGAGAATCTCCCACAACCGCCGGAACACGTACTGCCGGGCCTCGGACGGGAGAGCTTGAAAGCTGGGTGAATAAATCAAGTAGCTGCGGGTAGCCTCCTGATAATGACGGTTGATCAGATCGTTTTGCAACCAGAGCAGCTTGTTGAAGGCTCGCAGCGTCTGAACTTGGACGGCTCGCTCCAGGCCCAGGCCCAGGCCCAGGATCGTGCTGGTCAGTGCGTCGGAAACGAAGCCGAGCAAGGCGTTCATCTGCACCAGCGGCACGTTAAGTTCTTCGCTCCCGGCCTTGGGCGTGTGCATTTTGCCGACCATGTTGAGGTAGGAGACCATCTTGCCATCGTAGGGCTTCGTGACCAGCGCGGCCAGGTAACGAGCCAGGTGCTCTTTGCGGTAGCGAATCATCTCGTGGTCGAGCGTAACGTCTTCGAGACGCTTGGCCACCGCCCCTGCGTAGCCCGACTGCCGCGGCAGAAAGTGCCGCCAGGTGGCATCGTAGCGGTGCAGCTTGTTGTAAACGGCGTCGACCATCGCGGGCACGAGCGGGGCCATCGCCGGCGCGGCGCCATGAATCGCGGCCACGTCGTCCGGGCCAAATCCGATGAATTCGGCAAGGTACTGAAAACGGTAGCCGAGGTCGGACTCCAGGCGTTTTTCATCGATGCGGATCATGACTCGAAGACTCCTTGGATTGACGTAGGGCGTGCGGTGACGGATAATAGGACACCGCCATCCAATTTCAAGCAAACATAGTATCGGCAAATATGGATGTCAAGGTCCACTTTAAGGGTTCCAGGGACAAACGCATGTTTTCGCAGACCGTGGAGTACGCCTTGCGGGCCATTGTTCATTTGGCAGACCAATCCCCCGCCCCGCGGACGACTGACCAGATCGCCGCGGCGACGTTGGTTCCCAAACCCTATCTGTCGAAGGTGATCCAAGGCCTTGTCCGGGCAAACATCGTGCATTCGAAGCGCGGCATCGGCGGCGGAATTGCGCTGGTGAAATCCCCCTCGGAGTTGACGATTCTCGACGTCGTCAATGCCGTGGAACCGATTGCCCGCATTCGCACTTGCCCGTTGGGCTTGAAGACGCACGGGGTGCGTCTTTGCCCTTTGCACCGGCGGATGGATAATGCCTTGGCGACGGTCGAAGCAGCGTTTCGAGACACGACGCTGGCCGAAGTGCTGGCCGAGCCGACCAACAGCCCGCCGCTGTGCGAGGTGGCCGTCAGCAAATCTCGTTGATGACTTTAGGACCGACGATGAAACAATCTGGCCCCTTCCGCATTGCGATGGTGCTGCTTCTTGGCGTGTTGACGCCGCAGGTTTCGCTGGGCCAGGCGAGCACGGCGAAAGAGTCGCCCGCCGCGGCGCCATCGCAACCGGCCGCGCTCGGCCCTGGCAATCACACGCGTTTCCTGACGGTGGGCGAACTGAAACGGACGTACGTCGTCCACGTGCCGAAAAACTACGATCCGAAAGTCCCTACGCCGGTCGTGCTGGCCTTGCACGGGGCTCTCATGTCGGGGCCCGCGATGATGTCATTCTCCGGCTTGAACAAGAAATCCGACGAAGCCGGCTTCATCGCCGTCTATCCCAGCGGCACCGGCACCGGCCCCTTTTTGTTCTGGAACGCCGGCGGCTACCAGCGCAAATCGACCGCGGTTCAGCCCGACGACGTGGCCTTCATTGACAAGTTGCTCGATGATCTCGCGACCGTGGTCACGGTGGACGAGAAGCGGGTTTATGCCTGCGGCATGAGCAACGGCGGCATGATGAGCTATCGACTGGCAGCCGAACTCTCCGAGCGAATCGCAGCCATCGCCCCCGTGGCCGGAACGATTGCCATCGAAGAGAGCAAACCGAAGCGGCCCGTGCCGGTGATCCACTTTCACGGCACGAAGGACACGTTCATCCCGTTCGGAGCCATGCCTGAGAAGGCGCAGCGTTTCGTCAGGTTCAAAAGCCTCGACGACACGATCCAAACCTGGGTGAAGCTGAATGGCTGCGCCGCGGAACCGAAGATCGAAACTCTGTCCCAAGACGGCGACGAGATGAAAGTGATCCGCAAAACCTACGCGGGGGGCAAACAAGGGTCCGAGGTCGTGCTGATCGTCATCGAAGACGGAGGCCACACTTGGCCGGGCGAGCAGCCGCCCGTGTCGTTCATCGGGAAATCGGTCCAGACAATTTCGGCGAACGACCTGATGTGGGAGTTCTTTCAGAAGCACCCGCTGAAGTGAATGCGACCGAACAGCACAGGAGACTGCGACGAAATCCATCTGGAACAGAAGGCCGCAAAGAACGCGAAGGGAATTCGTCGCCTACCTTCGCGTCCTTCGCGGCCTTCTGTTCAATCCAGTTTTATCACGGCTTGCGATTCCGAAGCCGACTGTCCGGCTCATGCCGGTCGCTTACTCCCCAACGTGGCGTGAATTGCGTTCCAGAAATCGATCCGGGCCTGCAAGGCCGCGACCGCGGCTTCCGCGGCCGCGTCCCAGCGAGCCTGATCCTGCCCGCAAAGATTGGCGACGAGTCTCGACGCCATCGGCCCGTGCTCGTCGCCGTCGAGTTCGACGTGCCGCAGCAGGTAATACTTGAACTCGGCCAGCCCGCCGCCGGTCTGTTCATCGAGCCGGTCGACGATTTTCTGGAACACCTCGGGCAACAGGTCTTCGCGGCCGAACGTGAAGGCCGACGCCAGGCGACACAGATCGCCGCCGGCAATCTCCTCGAACGTGTGGCCGACGAAGTCGCTCGACCGGCTCGCCAGCTTCGGCCAACTGCAGTGCGGCCGAAACCGCACGGCCTTGCCGAAGCAGGATCAGGAACCGGTCGATTCGCGCGGTGTTGGCGCCGAAGCTGCGCATTGACTGATGGTACAAGTCGAAGTGGCTGGCGAAACCTTCCCGGCCATCGGCGTCACTTTCTTCGCCCAGCACGATTTCGTTAATCAGCCGGGCGGCCGTGAAATCGGCCGGCGGCAACCAGGGAACGGAGACGCAACACACTCGCTGCTGCAGCGTCTTGAGCAGCGACATGAAGTCCCACACGGCGAACACATGTTGTTCCATGAAGGTCCGCAACGCCGCCGGGCTGTCGAGCATGCCATAGATTGGATGATGCAACAGCGTTTGCCGCGACGGCTCAATGGCCACACGAATTTGGTCGAGACTCACCGGAACAGATCTCCAAAGCAATTCAACTAAAACCAGGCCCATATCAGCGTACGGGCGCCAGCAAGGGCACATTTGTCGGCATGAGGTCAGCGAGAATCCGGCAAGCCATCCCGTTGCGCCCGCATCGCGGCGATTCGTGCTCTTGAACGTATTTGCCAGGCTTATCGCGAAGGCTAAAATAAATAGGCGTGGCGACGCCTGATCGTCCGGCGCAGAATTGTGGGGTGCCGTTTATGGTAAGCGTTTCGATCCAAGAAGCCCAGGCCCATTTGGGCGATCTGATCCGCGGACTGCTACCTGGCGGCGAGTTGGTGATCACCGACAACAATCAACCCGTGGCCCGGTTGGTTGCGGCCGCGAGCGAGCCACATTTGAAGCCGCGGGTTCCAGGAACGCTTCGCGGAACCGTCCTGTACATGGCGCCTGACTTTGATGCTCCCTTGGAGGATTTCGAGGAATACTCGGAATGAGGATCCTGCTCGACAGCCACGCGCTGATTTGGTAAGTCGACCAGGATCATCTGCTCAGCCGAACGGCTCACGTTGCACTCACCAGCCCAAGCAATGAACTCTTTCTAAGCGCTGGAACCATTTGGGAAATTGCGATCAAGGTTGGCGTTAGCAAGCTAACTCTTTCACAACCCTACGGGCAGTGGGTGACACAAGCCATGGCCGACCTGGCTATTGGCGTAATGCCCATCACGGTCGACTACGCTGCCTTCCAGGCCAGCTTGCCAGGACACCACCGCGATCCGTTCGACCGATTGCTCATCGCGCAGTCCCTGATGGAAAATGTGTCCGTCGTCAGTCGAGACACGATCTTCGACCAATATGGCGTCTCTCCTTTGTGGTAGACCACTTGCGTCTTGAAGCCGACGATCGGCTCGGTGTTGATCAACCGCCGCGCAGGGCTCGGCTCACAATCGACAATGGTTCGACATTGCCGAACTGATGCTGCCTGCCGGCCCAAATCCAGGTGCCGACCAGGGCCGCGATCATCCACAGCCCTTGCAATTGGCCCACCAGCACCGAGGGCTCGCCGACGATCACCCGCCACAACGCCAACGGCACGATCATGAACGAGGCGGCCAGCAGCCCGCGCGTCGAGCCGGAAAGCGGCCGGCCGAGCAACTCGACCAGCGGCAGCAGCAATACTGGGAAATCGTAGTATCGCACGTAAGGAACCAGCGCCAGGCTGGCCAGCGTACTCAGAGCCATCAGACGCAACGCCGGCGTGTGACGGTTCCAGGCTGCTCTTAGCACCAAGCCCAACACCGGGCCGGCCAGTGCCAGGTACATGGCCAGCAGCGGGCCGCCCGAGAGGCCGAGCGTGCGCAGCAAGGCCCACCAGCTCGAGGCCAGCCAAGGTCGGTCGACAATCACCATCGGCGTTTGCCGAGGAGCGTCGAGCATGGCCGGCAACCAGCCGGGAAACACGCAGGTCGAGATCAGTGCCAGAAACGTGCCGGCCATGGTGATGCCTTGCAACACCTGCCAGCGGCGCTGACGGATAGCCCACACGATCACGGCGGCCACGACGCAAATCGTCAATTGCGGTTTGATCGTCAACCAGGCCAACGCCCAGCCAGCCGCGCGATCGTGCTCCGAGGCGAGCAACCGCCAGCTGACGACCAGCAGCAATACGACCAGCGGCGCGATCTGGCCGATCGGCAATGTCACCCACCACACGCCGAATCCCAGGCAGACGGTCATCGTCGCCAGCGGGTTCATGCCGGGCACGCCATTTCGCAGCAAGTAGCGCTGGCGATCACGGCCTCGATCAGCAGGGCCAACCACACGAGCTTGGCCCAGGCATAGCCCAACGGCACCAAGGGCGTTAGAGCTAGAGCCACCCAGGGCGGATAGTAGTACGGAAGAAACGCGTACCGGCCGAGTCCTTGCTGGTCCTTGTCCCAACCTTGCTCGGCGTTGCAGCGAGCTTGCAATTGCGGGTCGTACGGATTGCCGCCCTCGAGCAGGATGTTGCTGGCCGACCAGAATTGGATATAGTCCGGCGCGAAATGCTCGACGCCCGGCAACCGAGCCAGGCCGGCTACGATCGCGGCGAACATCGCCGGCCAGGCCACGACGTGCCAGAGCCACGAGGAGCGGACGTTTTCTGAGGCCGTTTGCACGGGGAGAGTTTTCCAGGAACAGCGACGCGGGGATATTCAAGGTATAGGTTTGCGCAATGGGGAGTGCGGAATGGGGAATGGGGAATGCCCGAGGCGGCGACCGGTTGTGCCGACTTTGCCGAAAGCGCGGCGAGAGGAATGCTATTTCGCGGCCGGCGACTGCGAATTGAACCAGCGGGAACGAACGCACCATGGCCGGCAGTCGGAACGTGGCATGCTGCCGATCCTGAGCGAGCGCTGGCACGCGCTGCACCACGTAGGCGCCCAATTCGTTGAGATGGACCAGTCGATCGTGGTCCGCGTCGGCGGCGCCTTGTAGGCCGGCGAGCAACGCTTCGGCAAAGGCATCGTGGCCCGTCGTGGACAGGCTGATTGACTCCTCGCGTCGACTGGTCGAAGTCAGCACGCTCACGCCGCAATCGTCGGCCAGCAAGCTGCGGACCAGGGCATCCAGCGGGCCGTGCGGGTGATCGTCGCTCGACGGCGCAACTTCGCCGGCGAATGGGCATCGATCAGCAATACGAGCTTGCCATGCGCCGCGGCCAGCGACTGTTTCAACTCCGTGGCCGAAACCGCGGGCGATGCGCTCGACGGCTTAGCATTGACGGCCAGCAGTTGCGCATTCCTCTGACCGTCGAGCGCGGCCTGACCGGCAAAGAAGACGACGCCCACGTCCGAGAGCGTCATCTCGCCCTGCAGCCAGGCCAGCCCTTGCAATAGCGCCGTGCGCGTCGCCTGCGCGTCGGTCAGCACTTTGATCTCGACCTTTTCGAAAAGCGGCTGACCCAGCTTTTGAAAGGTGTCTGCAATTGTTTGCGCTTCGGATGCGGCCAAGGGCAATCGCAACGTCGGATCCTGGTAGGCCGAGATGCCGACGGCCAACACATATAGATTTCCCTTCGCCTGCTTGCTCGGAGATTCGATCTCGACCTCGGATTCGCCCAGCCCGTAGCTCTTGTCGGTATCGGCCCGCACAGCGACGCGATGCTTGCCCGGCGGCAAGTCGACCGTCCACTTCTGCTGCTGTTCGGCCACGGCTTTCGCATTGCCCGCTTCGTCGGCGACAGTCTGCGGCGGACCGTTGGGACGGCCATCGACCAGTAGTTGCAGTGACTGAATGGGGTCTTCGCCCGACGGCGTGGCCGTGGCCTGCACTTCGACGGTCGAAGTCGAATCGTCGCTCGTCGACTGCTTGGCAACAAAATTGACGGCGACCTTTACCCGCGGCGGCATCGCAGCCGTGATGATGATCGGTTTCGTAACGCGCGCGGCGGCCACGTCGGCCTGGGCGTGAGCTTCTTGCAGGTTGCCGGTCTGAATCAGGCGGCGGATGATGTCGGGCCGGTAGAGCGAATTGTGGAAGCGAGCAGCCGGATAGAACGAAGCCATCGGCTCCAAGCCGTGATTGATGTGCCAGCCCATCAGGTTTTCGCCACCCAGCGAGGCCGCGTAGTAGCCTTGCGGCGTCCAGACGATCCATTCTTCGCCGGCCACGAACAGCGACAGCAACAGCTCCTGTCGCTCGGGACTCCAGACGCGGATGATCTGATCGGCACTGCCTGAGAGCAGGTAGCGGAAATCCGGAGACGGAGCCAAAGCCCAAATGACTTCGCTATTGTCGATGAATTGGCCCTGGAGTTGCCCCGTGTTGGTGTCAAACAGGTAGATTTGAGCGTGACCGCCCAAAGCGGCCCGATCGCCAGACAGCAATGTTCGCGAATGAATCCGGTCGTACGGATCCGGAATGCTGAAGCTGGAAGCGACGACACCGTTACGGCTGACGGTGGCCACGCGCGGCGACGACTTCTCCATTCTGAGCGGGCCCAGGCTGTGCTGCGCTCGCACGTAGCTGCCGTCGGGAGGCGAAGCGAAATCGAGCGCCCCGAGCGAGAACGTGCGTTCCAAGGCGGCCAGTTCCGTAATGGTCGAGTATCCGTTGGTGTTGCCCCAGGCAATCCGCTTACCGTCCGGGCTCCAGCCGACGGAAAACACGCTGCGCCCTGCGCCTTGCAAGCGGCGCACGAGACGGCCAGTATCGGCATCCCACAGGCAGATGGTGCCCAACGCGTCGCCCGTTACGGCCGTCTTGCCGTCGCGGAGAAACGTGCAGGTGATGACGCCATTTTGATGGCCGGTGAAGCGCGAGATTTCGCGGCCATCGGCCATGCTCAACACGCCGGCGCCAAATGTCCCCTGCTGATTGCCGGCGAAGGTGTAGAGGATCTGCGACGAGTCAGGCGAGAAGGCGATCGATTCGACTTCGTTGGGCCGCGGAGGCCAGGCATAGCGAGACTTCCCGCTGGGCTCGAACAGCCGCACGACTTTGTCGTTGCAGCCAGTGGCCACGGTGCGGCCGTCGGGGCTCCAGGCCGCGGTCATGGCCGGCCCTTGGTGGCCGGTTAGTTCCGCTTCGCTGGCGCCGGTCTCCGTGTTCCAGATGCGTCCCGTGCCGTCCATCGACGCGGTGGCCAGGTGTTTGCCGTCGGCGCTCCAGCCCAGGCCATGCACGCCGTTGGTGTGCCCCTTGAGCACCTGCAAGGTTTCGCCCGTCGCGACGTCCCAGATCCGCGCCGTGCTATCCAGGCTGCACGATGCCAGCCGCTTGCCGTCGGGCGAGAAGGCCACGTCGAACACCGAATAGAAGTGCCCTTTGAGCAATCGCACGGTTTCGCCGCTGGCGAGCGAGATCAAGCGAATGCGATGGTCGAACACGGGCGTGAGCGCCCGATAGCCCGCAACAGCCAGCAAGTCGCCGTCGGGGTGGAGCGCGGCCGCATTCAGGTGGCCAAGCACGCCACGGTCGATGGGCGGACGCAAGACGCGAAGGGACTCGCCGGTTTTCAAGTCCCAGACGCGGATTGTCTTGTCCAGGCTGACGCTGATCAGTTGATCGCCGTAGGCGTTGGGGATCAGCTTGTAGACTCCGCCCGTGTGGCCGCCGGTGTCGATCGCCAGCACGCGCTCGGGCACGAGTTTCGGATCCGCGGTCGGATTGACGTCGGCCTGGGCGGCTGCCCGGCCAGTGACGGTCAACAGGCAACACGCACCGATCACGATCGCAAGGATCAACCGCCCCATCGGCATTTATCCCCCGGCAACGGAATCGAAGCGGACCAATTCCGTCCGCGTGGCAACACCGCCATCATAATCGTGGCGGCGGAACCGGGGAAATGCCTAACCACTACATTCGAGTTTCGAATTTACTTCTGCTATGCCTGGTCTTCGACGGGCGAGAACACCAGGGTGTTCCACAGCGACAGGTCGTGACGCAACCGCCACGAACGAGTCGGCTGCTCAAAACGGGCCACGTAGTTCGACGGGTCGTTGGCGGCCCGTAAAACACCATCGGCCAGCCGGAGGTTTTCGAAGACGCCCACGAAGGTCGTCTCGCCGTCGCCGTTCTGCACTTCAATGCGCACAGGGCTCTGGATGTCGACCCATTTGAAGCGGTCGCTGGCGGTGCGAAAGGTGCCGGCCTGGTACATGGCGACTTCGCGGTCTTGCGGACCGCGGATGGAACTACCCACCATGCGCATGGTGGGCACTTCCCCTTCCCAATGCTTGCTGACGTCGGATTGATGTTCGAAATGAATTTTCATAGCGGGAGCCGGTGTCGGCTCCTCCCTGATTTCTGCCGCCACGGCACGACGACGAACGGTCGTCGCACGCGGCTTGCGGGTCTTGGGACGGGTTGTCGGTTCAGCACTCTTCGTACGCATAACTCAAAAAACCTTGATACATTGCAGGCCTGGCGAGCCAGGAGCCGCCTTGACCAGAAAAAAATTGGAGATCAAAACCTTCAGACTGGGCACCACTTTGAGGTCCGGCGCCATCTTGTGATTCGGCACTATCGAGAACTCGCTCGCCGGAGCGACGCCCACGCCAGTGCGCCGTCGATGGTCGACTCGAACGAAGCCCCTTTCGGGCTGCCGCGAACGTTGCCCACGCGGAGCGGCGAACCGTGACCCGCGCGAGCCCAACGGCCGTGCCGCGGCGCTGTTGCTGTTGCCACGCTGACCGAGCGTCGCGGGCAAAGAGTCCGATGTGAATGGGTTCGGCAGAATCATATCTGAATTTCACAAAAACCGCCGTCGCCGAAAGTATTTCGCCGGTTTCGGCTCCGATATTTCCGGACTTGTCGTTCATCCCGGCAGGCGATCGTCTGGCGAACGTTCGCGTCTGCTGCCCGTGCAACAATGGGCCGCGAAGTTCCGCCGCCGCGCTCCGAAGTTCTTTTGCTTCGAAGGCTGGCGTCTGCAACATCGCCCACTCGACGCTCGTTGACGCGTCTCCAGGAGCGAGGCGCAACATTGCGCACTAGAGCCCCTGCCGAGGGCGAACCATCGTTTCGCCGATCGTCAGGCAATCGGCCAATCAAGCAAGCGGACCACGTCCCCGTGAAGGGACATCTTACCTGTGCAAGGACAGAAACCTGCCCGGTGCTCAGGACTTGCCAATCAGGCAGCCGCTGCGGAAGACACTCGCTGTTTCCATCGAAACCTGCGGCAAGCGCCTCGTAGATCTGCAATGGATCGTAGCATACGAATTATGCACACACAAGGGGCCCAACAAGCCACCGGCCCGGCAGTTCGGTGGTCCAGGTCGCAAAAAACACGAGCCCGACGCGCCAGCGAGGGTGTGCAAGATGAAGGTTCAGCGCATCACACCCTCGCTGCTGCGTCGCGCTTGGTGATGCAGGCCCGCGATGGTTTGCCATGCAACCTTCGGCAAAAAAGAGCGGGGGACACCCCGGCAGCCGCGCGTCATCCTAGTGCGCGAAATCAGCCAGGGGTCCCCCGAGCAGAGACGTGAGCGGTGTGTGACCTGGTCGCTCCCGTGGTCAAGCAATCGAGAAACCGGTTCGTAGCGAGCCTCTATTGCTTTGCATGCAGCGCGTCGGCGCTGCTCCAGGGCGCTGGTCCCAGACGATCGCGAAGCCGATCGGCCGGGCTGAGCGGGACGGCGTTCGGAGCCCGGCGTCGCAGGTGCGAGAACAAGCCGACCGTGGCCGACTTCCGCGCTTCGGGAAAGGCGGCTTCGGCATGGCCGCGGTCGTTGGCGGTATTGTGTACGGCGTCGGTATAACTTTGCATCACCGCGGGCTGCACTGCGGCGCCCTTAGTGACCGGCGCCGATTCGATCGGATCGTCGAACGCCTTGACCTCGCTCCGCAACACTCGTATATCCTTGGGCGCCTGGATGCCGATCTTCACGGCCTGCCCTTTGACCTGCAGGATGGTGATCGTGATCTGGTCGCCGATTTGAATCTTCTGTTCCGTCTTCCGCGTCAGCACTAACATGGCCACACTCCTTTGCGATTGCTATCTGCTATCCACCGTTTGTCACCCGTCTCCGTTGGATAGAGTCCATAAGCAGAGCCCGTGCCAAAGCGATGCGAATTCTTTTCGGGCCCATCGCAACCGGGAATCGGCCCGGGAGTTAGCGAAAACATGAGCCCGGTTTGGCTCGTTGCTGAACGCGCTACCTGTACTAACGTTTACAAACCCTGTTGCAAACGATACAAATCGGACAGCCCCCATGCCGGAGTAGCTTCGCTGCGCAGCATCTTGACTGCTGCCGGCGCCGCATGTGCCGCACACGAAGCCGTCGGCGAAAGGATTTGCCGGCTGCGCAAGATGTGGCGCTGGAATACAAGCCCAACGCGCCAGCGAGGGAGTCTGTTGGTTCACACCCTCGCTGGCGCGTCGGGCTTGTGTTTACGGCTCAACAGGTTCTACATGGCCATGGCACCCCGAACCCCGTAATGCGCTCTTCGAAGATCAATTGCGGGTGCGGCGGGTGATCTCGTCACGCAAGCGCGCTGCCAGCTCGTAGTCTTCCTTGGCCACGGCTTCCGCCAGTTGCTCGTTGAGCGTGCGGCCCACGTGGTAGTAGTCGCGGAGCGATTCGCGCAACTGGTTCAGCCGCACAACCAGTTCGTCTTCGTCGAACTGGTCTTCGGCCTCGATGTCGATGTAGAGCTGGCGGATGCGTTCCAGGCCCTTGTTGATCTCCTCGATCGCCACTTCGGCGTTCGTATCTTCGAGTTCGGCCAGCGCCGCGGCCTGCGTGCGATGGAACAGGATGAACGGCCGGTACTGCTCGTGCGAATTGAGCCAATCGTCGCTGGGCGAACAGGTGCGCACGAAATCCATCAAGGCCAGACTGTGGTCGGCGTCGCGGATGGCGCGGCGAAAGTCGCGCAGGGCCAGCCAACAGATCCGCCGCTGGTAGAACTGGACGAACTCCCGGTCCGCCTCGGCACATTGCTCTTCAGAGAGTAGAAAATCGTCCCCCTGGTGGACGGCCAGGCCCAGCAGGTAGTCGAAATACGTTTCGGCTCCGCCGGGCCGCTGACCGTCTGGCCGGTGGTCGACTTCGAGTTGCAGCACTCCCAGGTCGATCCGCATCTGCAGCACTTCGCGGCCGTCGCTGGCGCGGACCCGGCGGGCACTGACCTCGCCGGGCTCGTACTCCCATTCACGAAGAATTGAATCAATGTGTCGGGGAGGCTTGGCCATGGCGAAATAAAAACAGGTAGCAGACGGGAATAAAAGATGTGATCTGGGATGTGTGACGGGCGACCGAAGGGCGGCAGCAATCAACCTATATTATACTTCCCCCGCACGGTCGGCCACTGCCATCGGCCACAGGGCAGCACGGGCCGCCAGCACTTCGCGGCGGGCGGTCGCCACGTCGGCCGCCAGGGCCGTCAGGTGACCCATTTTGCGACCCGGTCGAGCCTCGGTCTTGCCGTACAAATGCAGCTTGACGTGCGGAGCGGCGCAGGCCCGCGCCCAATCTGGTTCGCCCTGTTGCCAGCCGTCGCCGAGCAAATTGGCCATTGCCGCCGGGCGCAACAGTTCCGTCGAACCCAGCGGCAGCCCACAAATGGCCCGCAACTGTTGTTCGAATTGGCTGGTAATCGCGGCGTCGAAGGTCAGGTGCCCGGAGTTGTGCGGCCGCGGCGCGAGCTCGTTGACCAACAGCCGACCGTCGCTGGCGAGGAAGAACTCGACGCACAACACGCCCACCACGTCGAGTGTCTCCAGGATGGCGTGGGCAATCTCCAGGGCTTCGCGCCACACGGCCGCGCTCACCACGGCCGGCGCGGTCGAAATGTCGAGAATGTGGTGGTGATGTTCGTTGGCAATCACGCCATAATCAGCCTGCGAACCGTCGATGCCTCGGGCCGCGACGACCGACACCTCTTGCTCGAAGTTCACCCAAGCTTCGAGCACGGCTTCCTGGCCTTGCATCGATTGCCAGGCCGCGGCAGCTTCGGCCGGGCTGGTGATCTTGACCTGCCCCTTGCCGTCGTAGCCCCAACCGGCCGTCTTGAGCACGGCCGGGCAACCGAGGCCGGCCAAGGCCCGCTCAAGATCCGCCAGCGATCGCACGGTTTCAAAGGGCGTGACCGGAAAGCCGGACGATCGTAAGAACGTCTTTTCACGCAAGCGGTGCTGTGTGGTGTGGAGCACTCGGCCGCTAGGACGCACGGGGCAATAGCGTTCGGCCGTTTCGGCGGCAGCGGCTGAAATGTTTTCGAACTCGAACGTGAGCACGTCGACGTTCTCGGCGAAGCGGCGCACGGCGTCGAGGTCGTCGTAGGCGGCGTTGATTTCGACGTCGGCCACCTGGCCCGTGGGCGTATCGTCGGCGGGGGACAAGGTATGCACGCGGTAGCCCATTCGCCGCGCGGCGATGGCGAACATACGGCCCAACTGGCCGCTGCCCAAAACTCCCACCGTGCTGCCGGGCAATACAGTTCGGCTCACGGGAGCGATTCTCCCCGCACGCGCTCGGTCTGCTCGACACGGAACTGCCGTAACTTCTCTCGCAGTTCGGGCCGCTCCAGCGCCAGAATGCTCACGGCCAACAGGGCCGCGTTCGTGGCTCCCGCTCGGCCAATTGCCATGGTGCCGACCGGTACGCCACCGGGCATCTGCACGATCGATAGCAGCGAATCGAGGCCTTGCAAGGCATGGCTTTGAACCGGAACGCCGAGCACCGGCAGGAGCGTTTGAGCCGCGGCCATCCCCGGCAAATGGGCAGCCCCGCCGGCGCCGGCAATGATCACCTTTAGGCCGCGGGCCTCGGCCGTCGACGCGTACTCGTGCAACCAGTCGGGCGTGCGATGGGCCGAGACGATCTGGGTTTCGTGCGGCACCGCAAATTGCGTGAGGATCTCGTCGGCGGCGCGCATGGTCTCCCAGTCCGACTTGCTCCCCATGATGATGCCGACCAAGGGCCGTTCTGCCGATGTCATGGACAATTTTGCCGTGTGGATTGATTCGAGCTTCCTCGCCGGCGGTCGCTAGCTGCCAGCATTGTCCCCGATGGTAATAGCGGGGCCGTCCAAAGTCGACCCCTGCCCCGGGCCGCTCGGGGCTAGGACGGCGAAGCTTTCTGGCCGTCCCGGAAATACTAGCCCGACGCGCTAGCAAGGGAAACCTACAAGGGACACCCTCGCTGGCGCGTCGGGCTTGTGTTACCCAGGTCGGTAAAGCAGGGCAATCTCGGCAAGCCCATGGCTCGCAAACTGTACCGATCGCATCATTTGTAGCGGTCGTGCGGCCGATACAGCAAATAGGGCCGCTTCCTGCCGCCGTGCGCTCGAATGGGCGGTCGCGAGCGATGACGACATCATTTCCGGGGAGAGAACGAACGTGAACGTGCAGCGATTCCTGGCGATCGTCGCCCTGGCATTAACGGCCGCCGCAGTATACGGCGGCCCGTTGCATACGTGCCCCGACTGCGGGTGTCCGCAACCGCCACGGAGAGTCTGCCGCGTTGTTCCCGACGTGCAACTGGTGACGACGTACGAGTATTTCACACGGTCGGAAACGTTCTGCGTTCCAGGCCGCAGCCACTGCCTGGCCGTCGAGCCCTCGCCCGAGTGCGAACCCACGACCGACTGTGGCAAGGCGCCGAAATCGCCTTGCGAAAAGGTCTGGGTGCCGACAGCCGGACCGGTTTTTTGCCGGTCGAAGCTCTGCCGGCGTCCGGTGACGGTGAAGAAACTCGGCTATAAGTACATTGTCGAGGACGTTTGTTCCGGTTGTGGGCAAGCCCGAATTGATCAGGCCTCGACCAAGGCCCTACAATTTGCCAGAGGACTACCCCGGGGCGGTTGGCAGCCACTTGACGAACACCCCTCGCTGGTCGCTCATCCGGCACCCGCCAAGATCGACAACGAGGTCCAAACTGCGTCGTTCAGCGACGCAAAACTCGACGCGGAGATGACCTCCAGCCGCCGGCCACGAACCACGAGCCCATGAACTGGGTGCCATGCTCACGCAAGCGTGAGCAGGCTGCTCTGGATTGAGCAAGGCCACGCAAGCGTGGCCATGGCACCCCCAGAGCACAGCAACGTTGACCAAAGAAAGACCACGAGTTGCTTCCATGGTGAATCGCGAAAAGCAAATTGCCGATGCCGAGGAAATGTTGGGCGATGCGTTACAGCGCGTCGCCTTTGCCAAGGGCCTGTTCTTTGGCCGCCACTTGAGCGACCGGCTGCCGGAGTACCCGCTGCATGTTCCGGCCGAGGTGCCTGCGCTGGTGAGCGACTTGCGCAAGTTCCTGCGCGGAGTCGATCGACCCGGTCGCGATCGATCGGGATGCTGAAATCCCGCAATCGGTCATCGACGGGCTCGGCAAGCTGGGGGTGCTGGGAGCATGCCTGCCGAAAAGCTGCGGTGGACTGCAATGGAGCCAGGCAGCCTACTGCCGGCTACTCGAAGTGCTGGGCGGACATTGCGCGAGCACGGCCCTGTTCGTCAACGCCCACCATTCGATCGGCCCCCGGGCCTTGGTGCTCTTCGGCACCGCCGCGCAACAAACTCAATGGCTGCCGAACCTGGCCAGCGGCAAATGGATTAGTGCCTTCGCGCTGACCGAGCCCGAGGCCGGCAGCGATGCGGCCAATGTACAGACGCAAGCCGTGCCGTCGCCCGACGGGCGAGGCTACGTGATCAATGGCCAGAAGCGCTGGATCACCAACGGCGGCATCTCGCAAATCCTGACGCTGATGGCACGCACACCCGTGCCTGGACAAAAAGAAACCAAGATCACGGCCTTCCTCGTCACTCCCGACATGCCGGGCTTCGAGGTGGTCGAAAAGCGGATGCCGAAAATGGGCGTGCGCGGCACGGCCACGGCGCGGCTGGCGTTTCACGACATGTTCGTGCCCAAGGAAAACATCCTCGGCCAACTGGGCAAGGGACTCAAGGTGGCCCTGACGGTGCTCGATTTCGGCCGCACCACGTTCGGCGCCAGCTGCACCGGCGCGGCCAAGACGTGCGTGGCCGCTGCCGTGCGGCACGCCCAAGCGCGGGTGCAGTTCGGCCAGACGCTCTCGTCGTTCGAGATGGTCAAGGAAAAGCTGGCCTACATGCATGCCGGCATGTTCGCCATGGAATCGGCCACGTACCAGACCGCCGCGCTGATCGACACCGGCGCTGACGACTACATGCTGGAAACGGCCATGCTCAAGGTTTTCGCCACCGAAACCCTGTGGAAGATCATCAACGACACGTTCCAGATCTATGGCGGCAAGGCATACTTCACCGACGAGCCCTACGAACGGATGCTGCGCGACGCTCGGATCAATCAGATCGGCGAAGGAGCCAACGACGTGCTGCGGGGCTTCATCGCCCTGGTTGGATCGCGCGACGTGGGCCTGGAATTGAAGGCCGTGTTGGACGCCATCATGAATCCGTTGGGCAATTTCGGAAAACTCGGCAGCTTCGCGTCGCGTCATGTTGGCGCGCTATTGAGCTCGCCGTCAGTCGAAGTGCGCAGCCCGGCGTTATTCGACGACGCAGCGGCCTTGGGCAAGTTGCTGGGCAAATTCGGCGCCGAGGTCGAAGCCCTGCTACGGCGTTATCGCGAAGCCGTTCTCGAGCGGCAGTATCTACTGGGCCGCGTGGCCGATTCGGCCATCGAGTTGTACGTCTCGTCGTGCGTGCTGAACCGGCTCGACGCGCTGGTGCGCGACCATCACACCACGGAAGAGGAACGCCGCGACGGATTGGAAATCGGCCGTTACTACCTGTTGACTGCCGCGCGGCGAATCCGCCGCAATCTGGCCGAGTTGTGGGACAACGACGACGAAGCCACGACGCGCGCCGCCGACATGCTGCTGCGGCCGGAGGAAAAGAAGTGATGAGTGATGAGTGATGAGTGCGGCAGCGAACGCCCGTTCTTCACTTATCACTTATCACTTATCACTTATCACTTATCACTTATCACTTATCACTTATCACTCCTCACTGCGTTCCGTCACGAACCAGGGGTAGATCGCCGGGATGACCAGGGCCGTCAAGAGCGTCGACGTGATCAGGCCGCCGATCACGACGCTGGCCAAGGGACGCTGGATCTCGGCGCCCGCGGTCGTCGACAACGCCATGGGCAGGAACCCGAAGCTGGCGACCAGCGCCGTCATCAGCACCGGCCGAATTCGGACCAGCGCCGTTTCAGCGGCCGCGGCGTGAACTTCGATCCCCATCTGCCGCAGTTGTTCGGCGGCGCTGACCCAGACCAGACCGTTGAGCACGGCCACGCCAAACAAGGCGATGAAGCCCACCCCGGCCGAGATGCTGAACGGCATGCCGCGCAGCCAGAGCGCGTAGATTCCGCCCGAAGCCGCGATCGGCACGGCCAGGAAGATCAACAGCGCCAGCCGGGCCGACTTGAACGTGGTGTAGAGCAACAGAAAGATTACGAGCAACACCACGGGCGTGATCAGGGTCAGCCGCAGCGAGGCGGTTTGCAGGTTCTCGAAGTCGCCCCCCCAGCGAATCGTGTAGCCGGTCGGCAGCTTGACCTTTCGCTTGATGACGCGCTCGGCCTCGGCCACGAAGCCAGCCACGTCGCGGCCGCGCACGTTGCAGGCCACATGCGTGCGGCGCCGGGTTGCTTCGTGCTCGATCATCGGCGGCGATTCTTCCAGGATGACGTCGGCCACTTCGCCCAGCGGCACCTGCCGGGCTCGGGCATCGCCGACCGGAATCTGCTCCAAGAGCTGTTCGTTCTCGCGCAAGCTCTTGGGGTAGCGGACGATGATCGGAAAACGAGCCCGCCCTTCGAGAACCTGGCCGGCTTCGTGGCCGCCGGTGACCGAGACGGTATTGAGAACATCTTCAGCGTCAAGGTCGTACATGGCCAGCCGGTCGGGCCGGGCCTCGATGCGCAGCGTGGGAATATTAGCCTGCGTCTCGCTCTTCACGTCCTTGGCGCCAGGAATCGTCGCCAGCACGGCCTCGATTTCCTTGGACTTGTTTTTGAGAACCTCGAGGTCGTCGCCGTACAGCAACACCGCGACGTCGGACTTCACCCCGGCGACCAATTCTTTGACCCGCATTTCGATCGGTTGGCTGAAACCGAATTTGATGCCGGGCACGTTGCTGTTCAGCAAATCGGTCATTTCGGCCAGCATTTCGTCGCGGCTCTTGAAGTCGCGGCCAATCGCCGATCGGCTTGAGCATGACCCACACGTCGGTCTGGTGGACGCCCATCACATCGTTGGCGATTTCCGGCCGGCCGGTGCGGCAAAAGACCGTCCGCACTTCGGGCATCGTCTTGATCAACGTCTCGATCTGAGTCGACATGGCCAGCGAGCCTTCCAGCGTAGCGCTGGGCAGCCGCAGCACTTCGATCAGAATGTCTCCTTCGTCCAGCCGCGGCATGAACTCAGCCCCGCGGTACATGGCCACCGGCACGCTCAGAGCAAGCACGGCCAACGCTGCGCAGCTCGTCCGCACGGGAAAACGCACGGCGCGTTCGACGATCGGCTGATACAGCGTTTTGAACCGGCGAATCAGCCAGGGTTCTTTCTCGTCCATCTGCTTGGGCAGGAACATCGCGGCCAGTACCGGCATCAAGGTCAGCGACAAGACCAGCGAGCCGGCCAGCGCAAACAGCACGGTCAGCGCCATGGGCTTGAAGAGTTTGCCTTCCATGCCTTGCAGGGCCAGGATCGGCAGATACACCACGGCGATGATCAACTCGCCGAACATGGTTGGCTTGCGGACCTCGATGGCCGCGTCGCGCACGATCTGGTCGTGCGTTTTTCCGACCGCTGGATGCGACAGCCGCCGCATGCAGTTCTCGATCATGATGACCGAACTGTCGACGATCAGGCCGAAATCGATGGCGCCCAGACTCATCAGGCTGGCCGTGATGCCGGTGGCCGACATGACGTTCGTGGCGAACAGCATCGAAAGCGGAATGGCCAGGGCCACGATCATGCCGGCGCGGATGCTGCCCAACAGCAGCAGCAGGATCACGATCACCAGCACGCCGCCTTCGACCAGGTTGTGCAATACGGTATCCAGGGTCCGCTCGATCAAATGAGCCCGGTCGTAGATCACTTCCAACCTGACGCCATTGGGCAGCGTCTTTTCGATCTCCTGGAGCCGCTGCTTGGCAGCATGGACGACGGTCCGCGAGTTCTCGCCGATGAGCATCATCACCATGCCGGTGACGGCTTCGCCGCGGCCGTCGCGAGTGACGGCTCCCTGGCGCGTCATGGGCTCGATCGAAACCGCCGCCACGTCGCGCACCAGCAGCGGCACGCCGCCCGGCCGCTTGCGGACCACGACGCGCTCGATGTCGGCCACGTTCTTCAGCAAAGCCTGGCCGCGAATGAACCGCTGCTCGCCGTAATGCTCGATGTAACCGCCGCCGGTGCTGGCGTTGTTCAGGTTCAAGGCGTCGAACAGTTCGCTCAAGGCGATGCCTTGCGTGGCCATCCGATCGGGATCGACCGTCACCTGGAACGTCTTGTAGAAACCGCCGTGCGAATTGATTTCGATCACGCCCGGCACCTGGCGCAGTTGCGGGGCGATTTCCCATTCCAGCAGCGTCCGCAACTCCATCGACGTATAGCCCGGGCCTTTGACTTCGAATTGCAGGATTTCGCCCAGGGCCGTGGCGAGCACGCCGATTTGCGGGCTGCCGTAGCCGCGGATCATGCGCTCCTGCGCGTTGGGCAACCGCTCGACGACCAGTTGCCGCGCACGATAAATATCGGTTCCTTCGTGAAACATGATCGTCACCAGCGACAGGCCGAATTTCGACAGGCTGCGAATTTCCTCGCACGTTCGGCAAGCCGTTCATCGTGGTCTCGACCGGGTAGGTCACGTAGCGCTCGACTTCGAGCGGCGAGAGCGAACCGGCCTTGGTGACCACTTGCACCTGGACATTGGTCATGTCCGGCACGGCATCGATGGGAATACTGACTGCCGAGTACACGCCGGCCAGCGCCATCAGCAGCACCAACGCCAGAACCAGGAAACGGTTTTCCAGCGAGAAGTCGATCAGGGCCGAGAGCATGGCTTATTCCTCGTCCTTTTCCAGCGACAACAGCAGTTCGCTCTTCAGGAAAAAGGCGCCCTGATCGACGACCATCTGGCCGGGCTTGAGGCCATGCGTGATTTCGGCCATTTCGGGCGTATCGAGCCCCAGCGTAACGTCGACTTTGCGATAGGTGGCCGGGGCCTCTTGAACGAAGACGTACGTTTCTTGTTCCTGCCGCATCACGGCGCCGGCCGGCACGACGAGACCATCGTGCATCTTGCCGATGGGGATCGTAATCCAAGCGAACATGCCGGGCTTGAGATGGCCGTCGACGTTGGTCAACTCGGCGACCAGCGGAATCGCCCGCGTATCGGCAGCCATGCTGACGCCTGTGAATTGCACCCGGGCCGGGAGGCGACGACCGGGCAGGGCGGGAGTTTCAACCAGGATTTCGCGTGCCTGGAGATCGGCCAGCGCGGCCCATTCGCGCTCGTAGATCTGGGCCGAAACCCACAGCGTTTCCGTGTTGACCACGGAGAACAAGTTCTGCGAAGCGACTGAACTGGGCCCCTTCGGCCACGAACCGGTCTTCGACCACGCCGGCCAGCGGCGACCGCAGAACCAACTCGCAGATCGTCTTGTCCTGCGTTTCGGCGGAAATCTCGGCGAATGGCCCGAGCAGCAATTGCAGCTTCTGCCGGTCGACGGCCAGCACGCGCTGGGCATGTTCGAGTTCGGCGCGCTTGCGGCGCTGCTGCTGCAACGCGTCGAAACGCGATTGCTCGCAAACGCTCTTGAAGTAAGCGGTCGCCACTTCGCGCGCGCTGGTGCGTTCTTGCACCAGGCGCTGGCTGAGTGAACCGTTTTTGGCCAGTGCGTCGGTATCTTCCGAAACTCGCAGCGCCAGCACGTATTTGGAATAGGCCGAGAAGACTTTGTCGCGGTGGTCGCCCAGCAGCCGTCGCGGAAGTGCGATTCGGCGTAAGGCATCGTCGGGTTCGTATCGAGCAGCTTGAGCAGGTCGGCCAGGTTGTCGGAGATCTGGTCGGCCCAGGAGCTGTCTTTCTGGGCCAGTTGCACGTCGGCCTCGGACTTGATCACGGCGTCACGCGCCAGTCCCACTTCGACGCTGGTCAGCACGGCCAGGCGATCTCCGCCATGGATCGGCTGGCCCGGGCCGGCCAGCACTTGCTTGACCACTCCGGCGACGGGCACCTTCAGTTCCAATCTCCGCGCGGGGTTGTAGCCGATGCGGCCCGGCACGCGGCGAGTCTCCTGAATTGCCTGGCGCACGACAGGCGAAGTATGCATACCGGCAGCTTCGAGCTTGGCCGGCACCAGATGGACGACGGAGTCGCTAGGCGTAACGGCGGCACCGGCTTCGGTGCGCCGGCATCGGCCTTATCGCTCGAGGCGCGCAGCAGCCACAGCATCAGCGCAACGGCCGTAAGAGCCAGCATGCCGCCGCCCCACAGCAGCAGCCAAGGCGCCGGTCGACGCAGCGACGCTTGCCCAGTAGTACTCCGCGCAGGCGCAAAAACTTCAACACCATTCGACTCCTCGCAGGGAAATCAATCCGCTGTCACCGATCCGACCAAACGGGCTGACAAACGATTGCGCCCGGAAACGATCGACAAGAGTGCGACGATGCGCTCAGCAGAGCAATGAGCCGATCAAGGTGCGCAGTATCTTCCCGGAAATTGGCGTGCGCGATCTGCAAGCGTCGTTCGGCAGCGCCAATTCGCTCAGCGCTCGATCAACGACCGTCCTGCCGACGGAAGGCGGCAGGCACGAGAAATCCCAGACCCCGAGGTCCAGGGCCGGGGCAACCACCGCCAGCGTCAGCACCGCGCCGCGGCAGATGCAGCCCGATTCGTTCGGGCAATGCAGCAGGTCGCCCTGCATCGGAATGTTCTGTCCGGCCGCCGCCAGACGGAATGATTCGGCCAAAGCCCCCGCGCCTTGCGCCGAATGCGCAATGCAGTTGAAGTGGGTCGTCGCCACACTCACGGCAAATACGAGCGTAAGGAATCGTGTGCGCTGAAACATTGGCCGCAGGTTGCTCGCAATAGAACAGGCCGTTTAATTCAGTCGATTATAATCTGGAAATCGAGGTGTTTGGAACTAATTCCCAGGGAATCCTGCGTGGCGGTTTTGCCTGCCAGGCTGCTTAATGGTGCCGCCCCAGCCTCTTGCCGGGTCAATTCCCCGAAACACGGCCGTCGGATTGCGGGGGGCGGGCAACCGAAGGGTTGGGCGAGGGCAGGAGCAAGCGGACATTGACGCTGATATTGGCCCGCAAACGTTCCTTGGGGTTGGCGAACCGTGCGACGACCGGCACCAGTCCCGTTTTGAAGTCGGCAACTGGGCCGACATAGACCACGCGTCCGGTCCATTGTTCGCCGTTCTTGGCAGGCCAATCCAACTCGGCCGGAGTCTCAGCGGTGATCTGATCAGCCTGCTCGGGCGTTACGTCGCAACGAACTTCGATCTCGTGCAGGTCGACAATCTGGCCCCACACGGTGGTGCCGGGGCGATTGGCACGACCCAGCGGCGCTTCCATCCAGGCAATGGTGCCATCGATCGGTGCGAAGAGTGTGTAGTGTTCGAGTTCGGCCTGGCTGGCCTCGAGATCGGCCTTGGCGGTGGCCAGGCGAGCTTCGATTTCGGCAATCTCCTGGGGGATCGGCAACTTGAGCAGGTAGTCGAGATGGGCAGCGGCGGCTCGCTCGCTAGCCTCGGCGTGCTGGGCTGCCGTACGGGCGTTCAACTGCTGGCCCGGAGCCAGAGATCCGCTGTTGAGCAGCGGCGTGAGCCGAGCCAACTGTTCGTTGGCACCGGTCTTCGTCGCACGGGCGGCTTCCAATTCGGCTTTTGCTTGAGCACGTTCCTCGGCGCGGGGCATGGCCTTGATACGAGCCAGTGAAGCTTCCAACTCGACAACTTCGGCTTTCCTCGAACGGACCTCGGCTTCGGGTTCGTCACGGTCCATCTCGATCAGCTTCTGGCCGGCCTTCACCCGGTCGCCCGGCGCCGCATACACGCCGATGATCGGGTGCAGCACGATGCTCGTCAGCAGGGCTTGTCGACCTTGCGCCGGTTGGGTTCTGCCGGCAAACTCGAGCGTTGTCCTCGGTTCGGCTGCGACTACGGCGGCCGGCCCGGCAAGCAGGCTGACTGCCAACAGCAATGACCAGAATCTCTCCTGACGGGACGCCCTGGTCTGAAGGAAACTCCGAGTTGACGCGAATGACTTCATCACTCTACCCCTGGAGACCAAAACCCGTCGAATCGAAAACTCGGGAAAGGCGACGTAAAGACGACGAACTGAAAGCTTTACGAGCAACCAGCCAATCGGGCGGGCTGCTTCAAGTATAGGACGCGGCGAGGAGCGTGGTAAGGCGTCGATGATGGCATGCGCACTAACAAAAAAGCCGCCGGGAGAAACTCTCCCAGCGGCTATGAACGCGAGCGACCACTTCCGGGCGAGAAGCCGGTCGTGACGGTTAATTGGTGTTCGTATTGGTGTTCGGCTTCTTCGTTGCCGGTTTATTTCCCGGCTGACCTGCCTGGGCCGCAGGCTGGGCAGATTTCAATGCTGCGTCGATTTCCTGCTGCGTCACGGAGGTAGGATCGAGCGGGTTGGGCTGCTTGCCCAACGTGACTTCACGCTTGTATTTTTCAAACGGCGCCTTTTCTTTGGCATCGAGCTTGCCGTCGCCATTCAAATCGTACTTGGCATAGATTTCTTTTTGCCGCTTTTGCAGCACGAGCTGCAGGCCATACTGGTTCTGTTGCTGTTGCTGCTGCATCTGTTGCATCTGCTTCATCTGTGCCGAACTCATCCGCCGCTGAGCCGCTGCCGGAGTCACTGCAAAGCCGCCAAGGATCGCAGCCGTCAGAATTGCCATCGCGGCAGGACGCACTAAGCAATTGATACGCATCGGCGGCTCCTTTTCGACACCCATTTTGTGGCGGGGCGCGGTTCGTGAAGGGAACGAATTTGAGGGAAGATTACAGGTAGGACTCTCTTTATCCTTGTATCGAAATCGCACCAAAAAGTCAAAAACAGTTCGTAATGATGACAAAGTTGTAACGCTGGCCGATCCACCATAGCTGGGGGTTGCGACCGATCCAGGGCCGCAACCGCGGCCGGGCCGCCGCGGCTCGAATTTTCCTGCGCGATGCGGGCCTCGCGATGCCAAATGGAAACCGAGACGGCAAAATTCGCCACGGGGGTGTGGCGGTCGACGCGAAACTCGATTTCAATGGGAACCACACGCCCGTCATCGCCCCGCCCCCGGTTCAAGTTGGAGTCCTCGATATGCATCCGCACCTTGTCACTGCACGCTCGCTTGGGTTCGTATTCGCCATTCTGCTGGGAAGTGCGACGGCCCTGAGCCTCGCCGCTGAACCGCCTGCGGGCGAGCCACCCAATGTGCCGCCGCGCAATGGGAACGCGCGAGACCATCGAACTTTTCAACGGCCGAGATCTCACAGGTTGGAAAGGCGACGCTAAATACTGGTCGGTTCAGGACGGGGTGATCGTCGGCAAAAACACCGAGCCGGTGCCGGTCAGCACGTACCTGCTCACCGAGCGCTCGTTCAGCGACTTTCGGCTGGTATGCGACTTCCGTCTCGTCGAGTCGGAGATGCACTCTGGAATCGCACTGTGGGGACGCATCGCGCCGGACAAGGGCGATCCGTTCACGTACGCCGGTCATCTGGTGATGTTCCCCTCGGGCTATGGCTTCTGGGATCTCTACGGCCGCAGTATGATCCACAAGAACGCCGACGTGGCCCGCAAGGTCGGCAAGCAGCACGATTGGAACCGGGTCGAGATTCTGGCCCAGGGAAATCGCATCCGCTTCGTGCTCAACGGCACGCTGGTCTCTGATTGGCGCGAGCCCGAACCCGACCGGATTCACGAAGCCCCCATCGGGCTGCAATTGCACTCCAACAAAGTGCCGCAGGAAGTGCAGTTTCAAGAACCTGCGGCTGGAAACGTTTCCTGAAGATCGGTTGCTGACCTTGGCCAGTACGCCCTCCGACGCCGGTCCCGATTCGCTGCGGGTTTACATCGGCACGTACACGGGTCCGAACGCCAGCCGAGGCATTTACCGCTCGACGCTGAATCTGAAATCCGGGCAATTGAGCCCACCGGTCCTGGCGGGCGAAGCGATCAACCCTTCGTTCCTGGCCATCCATCCCAGCCGTCGATTTCTGTACGCGGTCAGCGAAACGAACGATGCCCAAGGGCGCAAAGACCGGCGGCGTGCGGGCCTTTGCCATAGATTCTGCCAGTGGCGATTTGCAACCGCTGAACGACCAATCGACCGGTGGCCCGGGGCTATGCCACATCAACGTCGATCGCGCGGGCAAAAACGTGCTGGTCGCCAGCTATGGCGGCGGCAGTGCGGCCGTGTTGCCAATTACGGAAGACGGCCGATTGAGCCCGCGTGACGAGCTTTGTTCAACATCATGGTTCGAGCGTCGATCCTGGGCGGCAGCGCGAACCGCACGCGCATTCGATCAACCTCGACGCCGCCAATCGCTTCGCCTTCGTCGCCGACCTGGGGCTCGACAAAGTGATGATCTACCGCTTCGATCCGACTGCCGGCACGCTCGAGCCGAACGATCCGCCGTCGGCGAGCGTCGCTCCGGGCTCCGGCCCACGGCATTTTGCCTTCCATCCCGACGGTCGTCACGCGTACGTCATCAATGAAATGGCGTCGACCGTGACGGGCTTCGACTACGATCCGGCCGCCGGCAAGCTGACTGCAACGCAGACGCTTTCCACGCTCCCCGCTCCGACGCCCGGCAACTCGACGGCCGAGTTGCAGGTGCATCCGTCCGGCAAGTTCCTGTACGGCTCGAACCGCGGCCACAACAGCATTGCGATCTTCAGCGATCGATCCGGCCAACGGAAAGCTGACGCCTGCTGGGCACCAAGGCGCCGGCATCAAGGTGCCGCGGAACTTCAGCATCGATCCGACCGGCAAGTTTCTGATCGTCGCCAACCAGGACGGCGACAGCCTGGTCGTGTTTCGCATCGACCCGCAATCGGGCCAACTCACGCCGACTGGTTCGTCGATCGAAGTCGCGAAGCCGGTGTGCGTGAAGTTCGTCAAAGCCGAATGACGGCGGATGGACCTACAACCTGTAGGGTGCCGTCGAGCTTTGCGCTGCGCGCACCGTATTCTGCGTTTTGCCCACAATTCGGCTGCGCCAGCGCAAAGCTCGACAACACCCTACGGATTCACATGGCGATCCGTAGACGCAGCATTCCGGCGATGCTCGATTGAGCTGCGGCTTACTTCTGCCCCAGCGTCGAGCCTTCTTTGGACCCGGAGTACGTGGGAGGCGGCGCGAAGGTGCCGGTGATGGTCACCTTCAGCTTGCCGGTGTTGTCATCCGGTTGGGCATCGTACATCCGCACATAGAGCCGGCCCGAAAGCGGAGCCAGCAGATCGAGCTTCGAGCCGATCAAAAAGGGCTTTGGACCTTGGGCTTCTTCCTTCTTCTCCTGACTGGCTGACTCGCTACTGGCCGAGTCTTTGTTGGCGGGCTCGCCTTCGGCCGGCGGCGCGGCTTCCGCGGCCGGAGCGTTTTCGGCTGGCGCGGTACCGCTGGCATCCGCCGAAGGAGGCGCGGCTTGAGGTTCTTCACCCGGCTTGTGGCCCGGCGGCGTAATGATGCCGATGAGCGAGCCCAGGTTGAACTGCCGCAATTCCTTGGGAATCTCGATACCGTCGGGGCCCACCGGGTAGTCCATCAACAGGTGCCATTTCCCCTCGAACACGCGGAACACCATGGGCCGACCTTCGACGACATCAATGCCGGTGTCCTGCCAACCCTTGTTGGCGGCGACCTCGAATACCTTCCGTTCGGCGGTGGCTTCGGTCCCATGGATCTGCTGCAAGGCATTGGCCGCTTTGCCGTAGGTGGGAACGAAGCGGATGATTTCTCCATACACGACGCGGGCTTTGTCGAGTTGCTTCGACTTCTGGTATTCCAGTGCCAACTTTTCAGCATCGCGCACCAGAGCTTTGTGCAACTCCAGCAAGCGAGGATCCTCGGGGAGCTTGACCGTGGGCGTCTTGTCGGCGGCCGCGTTGTTGCCGCGGTTCCGCCGGCCGGTTTGGTTCTGAGCCCAGACAATATTGGCGAACACGTTGGCCAACACACCGACTGCCAGCAGTACCATCAAACCACGTGCGACATGCGATTTCACTGCCGGAACCCTCATGAAAATGGGATGAGACCGTCCTTTGTCCATTTCGCCGCCGAGTGCTATTTGAACTCAGAACCTGGCCGGAAGCAAGCATTTCTCCCACTATCCGAAGTCCGGTCGGAGAACCTATAGGCCGGGAGCGGATGCGCCAGCAGCCGGAAAACGCCTATCCGGCGAGCAACGCCTTCGATTAGAATGCCCGCCAATCGCGACAGGGATGTTTTCGCGTTGGGCTGGGGCTAGTTGAATCGTAGGAGAAGGATCGATGCGCCCTCAGTTTTTTCTGACCTTGGCCGGCCTGGTGGTCATGCTGGCCCAACAAGCCACGGCTCAGGGTCCGCCGCCGAGCCCTTACGATTCAGAATCTTTGCCGCTGCCGCGCACGGCGAATGCCCCCATCACTGGCGGCGCTCCCCAGGGCCCCGATTCGCTGGCCGATCCGGCCGGCGCTACAGCCGCACCGTCGCTTTCGAATCCCAACCCTGCCTCGGCCCCGCAACCGCCCGGCGCCGAGTCATGGCGCTACGTGCAGCGCGGCGGCGTGTGGTGGTATTACCAGCAGAACAACCAGTGGGCCTATTTATCGAATGGCCGCTGGGTCAGCTACAACCAATCAGGCTCAAACGCTCCGCCGAGCAATGGCATGCCTCCAAATGGCGGACCTCCGAGCAGTGGCCCGTCGGTTAGCAGTGCTCCCACGAACAGCGCCCGCCCGCTGGCGGAGCGACCTACGGCGCCCCGGCCGGCGGCATGCCCATGGCGAGCGGCACGACGTATTATGCTCCTCCGCCGGCATATCCTCCGCCGGTCTATGGTGGGCCTGCTTACGGCTACCCCGGCTATTACGGGCCGGCCTATCCCTACGGCTATTATCCGGGGCCGGCCGTCGGCGTCGGGTTTGGTTATGGTTACCGCGGCTACCGTCGTGGCCCGGCAATCGGAATCGGCATTTATTAATCTACTAATCCGATTCTAGCGCGGCATGTATTGCGGAGATCCTAGCCACAAAACGCGTGGCGAAGTTCGCCGGGCACGCCCACTCCCACACCGATCCGTTTTGCAAGTTGGGAAACACAAGCCCAACGCGCGAGCGAGGGAGTGCAATCTGCAACTCCCGCAGAATCCCTCGCTGGCGCGACGGGCTTGTGTTTGCATGCAGCGGCTGAAAGCTTCCCAGCGTTCCGCGGTTTTCTTCGCGCACTTCTTCGATCGGTTGCTAATAAACGGCCGGCTGCCGCGTAATTGATTAGGACGCGCAGCGGAAACCGCCGTCTCCGAGGGCTTGCGGAGCATGCCTACGCGCGTGCGGTCTTTGCCGGAACAGATACCGCCATTGAAGGGGAGTTGCCATGTCTCATGCTGCGATTTCGTGCGCGCCTGGGCTCACGCCGGCCAGCCGCTTCAAGCGCTGGCTCGTTTCCGTCGGTCCGTTCTGGGCGGCGAGCATTGCCGGCCATTTGATCCTGCTCATCGTGCTGGCCCTGGTATGGGGGAGCGTCCACGTAGCGCGCACCATCCTAGAGCAGCCCGTCTTCCAGACCACGCTGGACCCAGTCCCGCCTGAAACCCTCTGCATACTTACGCCACCGCCAACCGATCCCGAAGTGATTCCGGAACTCAACCCGCTCATTCTGGAAGCCGAACCGCTGGTGGTTGCAAATGCGGACGAGTCCTCGAACGCGATGGCGTCGGTCGACGCGGGCGATTTCGCTGTCGATCCGTTCGCACGCCCAGCAGGCATGACGGCCGGTAACTTCTCCGTCGGTATTTTGGGGTCGAATCCACGCGGACCAGGCGATGGCAGCGCCCTTCGCACTGGAATTGACGGCGACGATATCAAAGACCGATTCGATCGCAAGAAAGATCCCGGAACCGGCATCACCAAAGCGACCGAGCGGAGCGTAGCCTCGGCATTGAACTGGCTCATCCGCCATCAACGGGCCGACGGGTCGTGGCGCCTGGACCCGACGACGCGCTGTCACGACAGTTCGTGTACGCACATCGGATCGGTCAAGAGCGACGCGGCAGCGACTTCGTTGGCGCTGCTGCCGTTCTTGGCCGCCGGCATCACGTCCAGCAGCAAATCGATCGTCGTCTTTCGACGCAAGAACTGGGACTACTCGCGCACGGTCGCTCAGGGTCTGGCCTGGCTCGTTGGCCAGCAGCGCGAAGACGGCAACCTGGCCGATGGCCCTCATGTGATGTACACGCACGGTTTGGCGACGATAACGCTTTGCGAGGCCTACGCCATGAACAGCGACCAGCGGTTGGGCGACGCCGCACAGGCGGCCGTGCGATTCATCGAACGGGCTCAGAACAAAGAGGACGGAGGTTGGCGCTATACGCCGGGGGCCGTACCGGGCGATACGTCGGTCGTCGGTTGGCAGGTGATGGCGGTCAAAAGCGCTCAATTGGCCGGGCTGGCGGTGAGCCCCGAAACGCTGGCCGGCGTGAAGCGGTACTTGCAACGGGCTTCAGTGGCTGGCCGCTTCGGCGGCGTGTTCAGCTACATGCCGGACGACAAAGCCGGCCGGATCTCGATGACGGCCGTGGGCATGCTGTGCAATCAATACGTGGGCCTGGAGCGCAACGATCCGGCCATGATCGAGTCGACCACCGCCCTGCTGCGAAGCCTCCCTTCGCGTCAGCAGCCGGACATTTACTACTGGTACTATGCCACGCAGGCCATGCACAACATGTCGGGCCCCGAATGGGATGCCTGGAACCGTGCCATGCGCCGCGTGCTCGTCGAAACCCAAACGAAGGAGGGCTGCGCCGCCGGCAGTTGGAGCCCGGATCTGGTTTCGGGCCGGGGACACGTGGCCGACGCCGGCGGCCGGCTGATGGCCACGAGCCTGGCCGCCCTGTCTCTCGAGGTGTACTACCGCCATCTGCCGCTCTACAAGATCGGACAGACGGAAACAGCCCAACGCTAAGTGGACCGCCATACGAACGAGGAACGCAGCGCCAGCAAGGGTGCCTTGCGTTACGGTCCCTCGCTGGCGCGTCGGGCTTGTGTTCGCCGGGTGAAATCAGCTTTTTGCATAACTGGCCTGTTTCGTCGTGTCGGAGAACGGCCGATATGTGAGCGTGGGGGCGAGCTCGCATTTGGTCCGCCGGTTGGCGTGAGGGCAATACTGCCAGGTATGACGCAGCAGCCGCGTGGGCGGGTTCGGACCACGGAACTGCCAGTTCCACGATTCGGCCCACAATACGCAATTGATCATCGTGGCAAATTGCATCGGATGACGCACGATGAAAGGCAACGCCTCGGCCAGGATCTTCAGGCCACGCCGGCTGCGAAGCGTCGCCCGCACGCGGCGCAGCCACTCTTCGCTCGTCAGGCGGTAATCTTCGGTGCCGTCGACCGCGCGGGCCGACGAAAAGAATCCATGGGCGCAGCGTTCGAGTTGCCCGAGCGTCGGATAGCAGCCGCCCATACTGCGGGCGAGCAGCGAATAATGGTAGTTGTCGGAACCGCGGACATACTGCCGCGGCGAACTCACCAGCGCCCGCGAACTGGGGCGGCGGACGAAGTGGATCACGGTCGTCGCCACGCGTCGCAAGGGCGAAACTGGATCGAGCACGCGATGCAGAATGCGGAACAACCGTGTGTACATGACCTCTGCCTGGCCGGCCAGGGCATCGGCCGGTTGCACGAAATGCTCGATCGAACCGTTGGCTATTACGGCGTCGAACCGGCCGTCGAACTCGCGCCCGAGTTCGACGTAGTTGATCAGCCGCACATCGAGCCCGCGCGATTGGCACCGGCGCTGTTGCTCGGGCGAGATGGTGATGCCAACGCCGAGACCGCCGCGCTCGCGAACCATTTCCAAGAGCGTGCCGGCTCCGCAGCCGACGTCGAGAACGCGCACCCCCGGCCCGCAGCCCACCTCGTCCAACAGGTAGTTCAGTTGATTTCGCTGGGCCTGCTCGTAGCTGAGCTGCGGATCTCCGTGGTACATCCCTTCGGTGTAGTCGAAGATCCCGCTATTGCGAAAGAACTTTTCCAACACCGCATAGCACTGGACGACGGTGGGACAGTTGGCCGAACTTGCTCGCTCACTCATGGCAGCACCTTTTCTGCAGGAGGTCGTCCCGCGATGGAAACGGAGAAAGCTGGTGCGGGCTCCCCGCGTGTTGAATTCTCGGGCCCGGGGAAGATACCCCGGATGTTGCACCAAGAATCCCAGGCGTAGAGCGTGGCCGGTTGTTACGAGGGAAGTGTTGTGCCGCGGCTAACGGATGTAACGGGCCGGAATCGTCAACCTCGACGCAGCCGGCAGGCATTGACTGCTCTTTCTCATCTGCCCAACCGATACCAGCTACCATGAGGCCCGATATCCCAACTTGTTGGGCCTCCGCCCCGAGGGGAGCAATTGCCTGCCATGCCGAACGAGCGTCCCAACACCACCGAACGCAAAGCGTTGGCCATCAATCTCGATCAACGCCGCTACGGCACGTTCGCCGAGATCGGCGCCGGCCAGGAGGTGGTGCGGTGGTTCTTCCGCGTGGGCGGGGCCGCCGGCACGATCGCCAAGAGCATGTCGGCCTACGATATGGCGGTCAGCGACGCCATCTACGGCGAATGCGACCGCTATGTCTGCCGGCCGCGGCTGGAAGCCATGCTCGACCACGAGCATGCACTGAATCTCAGCCGATTGCGCGAGAGCCGCGGCGACGCGACGGCCTTCTTCGTCTTCGCCGACACGGTTTCGGCCCGGAACTTCCAAGGGACCAACGAATGCCACGGCTGGATGGGCGTGCGGTTCCAGGCCCATCCCCGCGACCAGGACAGCCAGATCATCATGCACGTGCGGATGCTCGACACGGAAAACGCCTTGCAGCAGGAAGCCCTGGGCATCGTCGGCGTGAACCTGCTCTACGGCGCCTTCTTTCTGAACCACGAGCCCGAACAGCTCATCGAGTCGCTGCTCGACAACCTGAACACGCGCCGCATCGAGATCGACATGATCGAATTCTCGGGCATCGCCTTCCGGCACGTCGACAACCGGGTGATGAGCCTGCGGCTGGTGCAATTGGGCCTGAGCAACGCGGCCATGTTCTCGGCCAAGGGCGAAGTGCTGCAACCCTCCGAGGTGCTGTACAAGAAGCCGATCCTCGTCGAGCGCGGCAGCTTCCGCCCCGTGACGCACGTCAACGTCGACATGCTCCGTTCGGCCCAGGAACGATTCCAGAGCGAACCCGAAGTGGCCGACGAACCGGTCGTGTCGTTGATGGAAATCACGATGCACAACCTGCAGGCCAACGGCGACATCGACCTGCGCGATTTCCTGGCCCGGGCCGACGTGCTGGCCGCCTGCGGCAAGACGGTGCTGATCTCCGACTACTTCGAATACTACCGGCTGGCTGCCTACCTGGCCCGTTACACCAAGAAGAAGATCGGCATCACGATGGGAGCCGGCAGCCTGTGCGATCTGTTCGACGAGAAGTACTACACCCAGCTCGACGGCGGCATTCTGGAATCGTTCGGCCGGTTGTTCAAGAACGATCTGAAGCTGTACATCTACCCGCTACGAGACCGCAAGACGGGCGAGTTGACCACCGTAGAGAATCTGCAAGTTTCCCCCGAACTGCGGAAGCTGTACGAGTACCTGGTCGAGAAGGGTTGCATCGAGCAGTTGAACAATTACAACCCGGCGTACCTGTCGATCTTCTCGCGCGACGTGATTCGACAGATACAAGCCGGCGATCCCACTTGGACCGACCACGTGCCAGTGGAAGTGGCCGACGTGATTCGCCGCCGCGGGTTCTTCGGACATCGGCGTCCGGCGCCGGCGAAAGCCAGCGCAACGCGTCCCGCAGGCATTGGCGGCCTGGACCACGGCCTGCCGCTCACCGGCCCGATGGTGGCGGTATAAGCGCGGCCTCATAAGCGCGGCCTCAATAGCGGCCGGCTTCTCTGAAGTCCTCGTTCTGTCCGATCCGCGCTCATCTGCGTAAATCCGCGGCCTTTTAATCAGCGATGCTATATCGAGCCGCGGATAAACGCGGGTACAGCCAGATTTGGAATCGCAGGTGAATGTTTTCCAGGCGGCGATCGACCGTGGTAGAATCGTGGGCATGGAATGGGACGGCAAAGACGAACGAATTGACCGGCGCGTTTGCTTAATAGTAGCCGCCGAGTTTCTGGGGCTTGCACTGGTTTCGGCCTATTGGTCACTGCGTAACTCAAACGGAGAACTGTTCACGCTGTCCGCGGCCAGCGATGTCCTCGTCAACCCAGTGTTTCTGCCTTGTATCGGCGCCGCGATCGGCGCTTTATTCGACCAGTTATTGACAGGCCTGCTGGCTGGCTTGCTAATCGCGGCATTGATTTGGCTGCAGTTCCTCCTGTACATGCCGATTCTTTAGCCCGGTCTGCTGATCTAATCCGCGATCATTTGCGAAAATCCGCGGCCCCCTACAATGGCGCGAAGATTGATCGAGCCGCGAATGAAGGCGGGAACCCGCGGATTCGGGGGCCAAGCGGGGCGGGCATCTCCTTCCAATTGTCTCGTTTCGCGGCTCATGGTGGGCAGTGCCCACCGTTCGGGATGCTGGCAACGAGTTTCTTGACAGACCGCCGGCGCTCCCCGAAACTGTCAGCTATTCTGCGGTTGCCGATTCACGCCTGGCGGGACTGCTCACTCGAACCCCGCACAGCCACGTTCTTTTACTTTTTGAGGTTCATCGACTATGGCTTCCACGCTCGCACCTTCCGCGCCAGTGAAAATCCGCCAGACCAAACTATTGATCGACAACCGCTGGGTTGATCCGGTCGAAGGCGGATCGTTCGAAACCTTGAACCCCGCCACCGGCGAGCCCATCGCCCAGGTGGCTGCCGGCACCGCGGCCGACGTCGACAAGGCCGTCAAGGCGGCCCGGCGGGCTTTGGACAAGGGCCCCTGGAAGACGATGGACGCCGCCGATCGCGGCAACCTGCTGTTCCGGCTGGCCGACCTGGTGGCTGAAAACGCCAAGGAACTGGCAACACTCGAATCCATCAATTGCGGCAAGACCATTACCGACGCTCAGGGCGACATTCAAGGCGTCGTCAACACGCTCCGCTATTACGCCGGCTGGGCCGACAAGATCGAAGGCCGCACCGTGCCCGTCCGCGGCAGCTTCCTGTCGTACACGCTACGGCAGCCGGTGGGCGTGGTCGGACAGATCATCCCCTGGAACTTCCCGCTACTGATGATGGCCTGGAAATGGGGCCCGGCCCTGGCCTGCGGCAATACGATCGTGCTCAAACCGGCCGAGCAAACGCCATTGACGGCGCTGCGCGTCGGCGAATTGGCCATCGAAGCCGGTTTCCCGGCGGGCGTGGTCAACATCATCAACGGCTTTGGCGAAACGGCTGGCGCCGCGATGTGTACGCATCCCGAGATCGACAAGATCGCCTTCACCGGCCACGTCGACACGGCCAAGATCATTCAGAAAGCCTGCGCCGACACGCTCAAGCGGACCACCTTCGAATTGGGCGGCAAGAGCCCCAACGTGATCTTCGCCGACTGCGATATGGACGCCGCCGTCGAAGGGGCCTTTCACGCCATCTACTTCCATGGTGGCCAATGCTGCACGGCCGGCAGCCGGCTGTTCGTCGAGGAGAAGATTCGCGGCGAGTTCGTCTCGCGCCTGGCGGCCAAAGCCGCGGAGCGCAAGATCGGCGACCCGCTCGACCCGAAGACCCAGCAGGGTCCGCAGGTTTCGCAGGAACAGCTCGACAAGATCCTGGGCTACGTCGACTTGGGCCAGAAGCAAGGAGCCAAACTGCTCGCCGGCGGCAAACGGGTCGGCGATCGCGGCTACTTCGTCGAGCCCACGATCTTCGACAACGTCAAGGATGAGATGGCCATTGCCAAGGACGAAATCTTCGGACCTGTGGTCAGCGTGCTGCCGTTCAAGGGAGTCGACGAGGTGATCGAGCGGGCCAACCGCACGACCTACGGGCTGGCCGCGGCCATCTGGACCAAGGACATCGACAAGGCCCATTTGTTCGCCAAGGAAGTCAAGTCCGGCACGGTGTGGGTCAACTGCTACCACATCGTCGACACCACGACGCCCTTCGGCGGGTTCAAGATGTCGGGCCAGGGCCGCGAAAACGGCGAGGCCGCGTTGGACCACTATACGGAGATGAAGACCGTTACCGTGAAGCTGAATTGACCGTCGAGAGATATTGAACGCCAGAATGACGAAATTCGAAGTACGAAATTCGAATGAAGCACGAATGACCAAGCTCGAAGCGGCGGCATTCGACATTTGAGCATTCGGATTTCATTCGAGTTTCGCTCTTTCGTCATTCGAATTTCTTTTTCCCAAGGACTCCCACGCCATGGCCACGATCGCCTCGCCCTCGCCCGTCAAAATCCGTCAGACCAAGCTGATGATCGACAACCGCTGGGTTGACCCGGTCGAAGGCCAGATGCTGGAGACGCTCAACCCGGCCACGGGCGAAGTCATTGCCCAGGTGGCGGCCGGCACGGCAGCCGATGTCGACAAAGCGGTCAAGGCCGCACGCCGCGCGTTGGAAGACGGCCCTTGGGCCACGATGGACGCGGCCGAACGCGGCAACTTGCTGTTGCGGCTGGCCGACTCGTCGAGAAGAACGCCGCGCGAGTTGGCCCTGCTCGAATCGCTCAATTCGGGCAAGACGATCACCGACGCCATGGGCGACATGCAGGGAGTCGGTCAACGTGCTCAAGCTATTTTGCCGGCTGGGCCGACAAGATCGAGGGCCGCACCGTTCCAATGCGCGGCAACTTCCTGTGCTACACGCTGCGGCAGCCCGTGGGCGTCGTGGGCAGATCATTCCCTGGAACTTCCCGCTGTTGATGCTGGCCGGCAAATGGGGCCCGGCGCTGGCCTGCGGCAACACGATCGTGATCAAGCCGGCGGAGCAAACTCCGTTGACCGCCTTGCGCATGGGCGAGCTGGCCATCGAAGCCGGTTTCCCGCCGGGCGTGATCAACATCATCAATGGCTTTGGCGAAACGGCTGGCGATGCGATGTGCGTTCATCCCGGCGTCGACAAGATCGCTTTCACCGGCCACGTCGACACGGCCAAGATCATCCAGAAGCACGCTCCGAGACGCTCAAGCGAACGACGTTCGAGTTGGGCGGCAAGAGCCCGAACGTGATCTTCGCCGACGCCAACCTGGACGACGCCGTGGCCGGTGCGTTTCACGCCATTTATTTCCACGGCGGCCAGTGCTGCACGGCCGGCAGCCGGCTGTTCATCGAGAAGAAGATCCACGCCGAGTTCGTTGAGCGGTTGGCTGAAAAAGCCACGGCAGCGTAAGCTCGGCGATCCGCTCAACCCCGAGACCCAGCAAGGGCCGCAGGTTTCGAAGGAACAACTCGACAAGATCCTGGGCTACATCGACCTGGGCCAGAAACAAGGGCGCGAAGCTGGTGACCGGCGGGCATCGGTTTGGCGATCAAGGTTTCTTCGTCGAACCGACGATCTTCGACAACGTCAAGGACGACATGACCATCGCCAAGGACGAAATCTTCGGCCCGGTAGTCAGCGTGCTGCCGTTCAAGGACATGGACGAAGTTACGCGGCGGGCCAACAACACGACCTACGGGCTGGCCGCGGCCATCTGGACCAAGGACATCGACAAGGCCCATCTGTTTGCCAAGCGTGCCCAGGCCGGAACGGTGTGGGTCAATTGCTACCACGCCATCGACGCTTCGACTCCGTTCGGCGGCTTCAAGATGTCGGGGCAGGGGCGCGACTTCGGAGAAGCGGCCTTGGAAACCTACACCGAATCGAAGACGGTGACCGTCCGGCTGAATTAGAGACTGGCCTGCAGGCGCAGCGAATTTCCGCCGAATGGTCGGGGGGATCGGCGAGTCGTCGGCAGCCGGCCGTAGGATTGCCGTTGGCGGCCGTGTAATACCCGGGCGTTCTGCTAGGCCGAGGTGCTCAGCCTCTCGCCATCTGAATCTTCGACCGACTGGATGACTTGCTGCAGGTCGTCTACTTTACAAGGCTTCACCAGATAGGCGTTGAAGCCGGCTTCTGCCGCCAGTTCGCGGTGGTGGGCGTCGGCGTATCCGGTCACGGCGATGATCGGGACTTTTTCAAAACATGCTTCGGCACGCAGGTCGCGAATCACCGACAGGCCGTCTTTGTTAGGCATCGCCAGATCGAGCAGAATCAGTTGGGGCCGAAAGTCGATCGCCGTGGCCAAGGCAGACGGGGAGTCGTACACATGGCGCCCCTCGTGCCCAAGGGAGCGTAGCAGCATCAGCAACAGGTAGCCGAAATCCCGGTTGTCGTCGACGACAAGAACGCGCAGCCGCCTGCTGGTGAATGCAGAATCAGCGACCATACAAAACCCCAAACGGGATGGCCAACGTGGCTAATGTGGGAGGGTTGCGCCCTGTGCGACTACGAGCATCATACCACTCGGGCTTCCGTGAGAAAGTAGGGCGACCCCTGTTTCGCGGAACGCCGCTCATTCCGCCGCATTGCATGTTTTTTTGGCCGTCGGGCGCGATCCGGCAAGGGGACCGATAGCCAGGGTTGCTTATGTATTCCTAACAAACTTTCACGATGATTTCGGTCGACTTCGCAAGCCGGATTGATCGCATAAAGTGTTACACTGCTTGACGATCTCCTTTGCGGGCGTCGTGCGCCGCGGGAATGAGCTAGGCTTTTATAACCGTGGGCTGGACCGTTGCCGCCCTCGCCCCCTGGATCCTTCCGACCAATCGTTACAGGCCCGTCAGGCCGGCTGCGAGATTTACCAATGCCCCGACTGAAACGTCAGCAACTGTTCGTCGACCCGCACGTGCAGGGCGCCTTTCTGCTGAGAGTGACCATTTACTTCGCCGCCTGGATTCTGGGCACGGCGCCACTGCGACGATCCTGGGCATGACGAGCTTTCTGGCTCAAAGCGACTTCGCTCTGGTGGGACAGTATTGGTACTTCATGAAGCTGGTGCTGGTTGCTTCGCTGCTCGTGCTGCCGCTGATCCTGTACGATATTGGCGTCTTGACCAATCGCGTGATCGGCCCTTTGAACCGGCTGCGACGCGAATTGCGACGGCTTGGAGAAGGTCAGCGAGTCGAGCCGCTCGAATTCCGCGACGGGGATTACTGGCAGGAATTCGCCGCCGAATTCAATGCCGTGGCTCAGCGCGTGGCCCGCTTGGAAGACGAACTCGAAACCGCCCGGCGACATGAGTTCAGCCTGACGGCGAGCGATTCGTGATGCCCGTGGCATGTGCATAGCCCTCGTAGGTCAGTCACTCCGTGCCTGACTGATCAGCTGGAGCAGGCCGCAAATGTCACGCACAGGAGTGCTTGACCTACATACCCGCTGATTCCGACGCCCCAGGAGATCTCACTGCGGCGGCGTCATCCGCCGCATGATCAGGTCGACGAACCTGGGCGACAGGCGATTGAGCCAGACGAGAAGCCGGCCTTCGAAGCTGGGAATCACTTCGTGCTGACCCCGCTGCATGGCCCGCACGATTCGCCGCGCCACGACGTCGGCCGGCACGCCGCGGCGACCCGACCAGGGAGCCGTTCCCGGGCTGTCCACCTGACTGGTGAAGAATTCGGTCTCGGTCGTGCCGGGGCTGGCCACGAGCACGTCGATGCCCCGGGCGGCCAATTCGGCTCGAAGTGATTCGCTGAAGCCTTGCACGGCGAATTTGCTGGCGCTGTACTCGCTCATCAGCGGGATGCCGCGATGCCCCAGGATCGAGCTGATATTGACGATGAGCGGGTTGCGGCCGCCGACCAATAGCGGCAAGGCCAGGCGAGTCATTTCGACCAGGGCGAAAAAGTTGACCTCCAGCACCTGGCGCAGCCGCTCGGACGTGGCTTCTTCGAACCGTCCCAACGCGCCGACGCCCGCATTGTTCACCAGCACGTCGAGACCGCCGAAGGCTGAAGTCACGCGCCGGCAGATCGTTTGCCTCGATTCGGGATCGGTCACGTCGCCCGCGACAATTTCGACGCGGGCTCCCCTGCCCGTCAGTTCGTCGGCCAATTGCTGCAGCCGGTCTTCGCGACGGGCGACCAGCAATAGTGCTGCGCCATCGCGCGCAGCGCTCGGGCCAGCTCGCGGCCAATGCCGCTCGAAGCGCCGGTGATGACTACCCGGCTTCCTTGCAATGTGCGTCGCGCCATGACGAGGTGCGGGGCCGCGAGAGGTTCAGGAAGCGTGCTTGTCGATAATACGATCGGCCAGCGGCTCGACCGACGCAGGCCAGACCGCCAGCGGCGGAATGCTGGGGTCGGAAATATGCCGGCGGATGGTCGCTTCGCTGGGATTGATCTGGCGAAGGTGCTTCTCCGGCAAGCGGCAATGCACGACAACGCGATTTTCGGAGTATTGCTTCGACAAGATCTCACCCTGGCTGGCCAGCCAGGCCAGCAACCGGCCGTTGTCGACGCCCATCTCGACGTCGACGTCGAGAAACGCACGGCTCAAGGCCTCGCTCACCGCGCCGGCCAGTTGCTCCAAGCCCATCCGCTTGCGCACTAATGGGGATTGCGTTAGGGTATCGGCTGAGCAGCCCATCGAGTTGGGCTCGATCTGGCAATTCGTCGATCTTATTGAGCACCAACATCGTATCCTTGGCCAGGATGCCCAGCTCTTCAAATACCTTGTAGACGGCGGCGATCTGTTCGTACACGGCCGGATTGCTGGCGTCGGCGACGTGCAACAGCAAGTTGGCCTGGCGGGTCTCTTCGAGCGTGGCTTTGAAGCTGTCGATCAAATGGTGGGGCAAATCGCGGATGAAACCCACCGTATCGCTCAACAGCACAGGCCCCCAACCGGGCAACTGCCAGCGGCGAGTTCGCGTGTCGAGCGTGGCGAACAACTTGTCCTGGGCCAGCACGTCAGCGCCGGTCAGCGTGTTCAGCAACGTGCTCTTGCCCGCGTTGGTGTAGCCGGCCAGCGAAACGGTCATGCGATCGGCGCGGGCAGCGACTTCGCGCTGCTTGCGACGCTCGATGACCGCCAGCTCGTCTTGCAGATCGTGGATCCGCTTCTCGACCAATCGGCGGTCGACTTCCAACTGCTTTTCACCCGGCCCGCGCATGCCGATGCCGGCCTTGATACGCGACAAGTGGGTCCACATCCGCTTGAGTCGCGGCAGAGAGTATTGCAGTTGGGCCAGCTCAACCGAAAGGCGAGCCTGGTGGGTCTGGGCCCGATTGGCAAAGATGTCGAGGATCAACTCCGTCCGATCCAGAACTTTGCAGTTCGTGGCTTTTTCCAGGTTGCGGGTCTGGCTGGGATAGAGGTCGTTGTCGAAGATCACCACATCGGCGTCGTACGCTTCGCACAGTACGCGCAGCTCGTCGACTTTGCCTTTGCCGAGGTACGTGGTCATGTCCGGCGTTGGGCGGCGTTGGGTCAGCCGGCCCACGACGCGGGCACCAGCCGTTTCTGCCAGACCGGCCAACTCGTCCAGCGGGTCGCCCGACACCTGGCGTGCGTCCAGGACGACGCCTACGAGCACCGCAGCTTCGCTGACCACGCCACCGACGCGGTTGATTTCAGTCACGGGTGGGGGTTGCCTCCGGTTTCCCTTCCGCCGTCAAACAACTCAGGTGGGGGCAGCACATTCCCGAGTGCAGCGGCCGCGGCGGGCACGACCGGCCCCTTCAAGTATAGCCTGGCAAGCCGTCCAGGCCAGAGCAACCGGGCCTCGGCTATCGGTGTCGGCACATCGACTGGCTGCCTACTGCCCGAACGCCACGTTTTCCGGACCAGTGTCGAGGTCAGGCCCGATTCAGCCGGCCGTTCCCTGCAGATCGTTGCAGCAATTCTGGCGGGGCGACAACGCTCCCGCAGGGCAATGCCCGACCTCGTTCAGCCGAGCGAAGCCCGTTTTGCGAACCTGCTGAACTGCACACGGTGGCTCGGAATGTGACCGCTCGTCGCATGCAGCCGTGCGGTTCGATAAGTCTGCTTGGGCTCCGAATCTGAGGCCAAGTTGCTTGTCAACGCGCGGGTGCCGCTCGAAGTACCAGCGGCCGCTGCCGGCGGTGATGACCAGGCCCAGCGTGCGAAAGCCAAGTCGCACGTGACTGCGTAAAGAATCCCAATTCGCATATTCGACGAACATCACAATCCGTTGCAAACCCAGCGTAGCCAGTAATCGGCTCGCATGGATGAACGTGGCCTGGTGTACTCCGGCCCCACGAAAATCGGGATGAGTGAAAACCTTGTACATGTAGACGGCGTCGGCCGGGAACGAAAGGGACACATGGCAGTGCAGGCTTTCGATCGAACCCAGCGCATACCAGCTATAGTTCACCAGCCGGTCGCCGGCCAGCGAGGCAAAGCACCAGTCGTGGCCGGCGTCGATGCGGTCGGCCATGGTGTCGTTCAGCTCATAGATTTTGTCGGCAGCAAAGGCCCGCACCTCGGCCGAGGCGAGTGCGCGAAACTCAAGGCCCTCGACCGTGGACTGGATACCGAGCGCGTCGATTCCGGCGATCGGGCGCGACATCAATACGTTGATGCGCAGCTTCACCAGCCGTTTCATCGTCCGATACGCCAGCCCCGCCACGGCCTTCTGCAAGCCGAAGCGCCGACGGACGTTCGTCCAATCTCGAAAGGCGGGAATGATAAAGGTGGCCATATCGCTGGCGTCAGTCTGGGGATGTCGGTGCGCCTGTGCGCAAACGCCGGTAAATCCCTTCGTCACCAAAGCATAGCTCGCCCGGCAGACCGCATGGGTCGCGTTCCTTGATTTGTCCGCGTTCAATTCGCCGGCCGTGAGCGGTCGGTAGCGAATTTGTCCGGTTTGCCTTATTCTCACGGTAGGGATCGGGATTGGTCGTAACGAATGTGCGGGCGCGGTCCGAGCCCGCGCGGCTGCCAGTTCGGTTTCGACTTGTCCCAAACGATTGCCCGCTGGTAACGGTTCGGCGACTTGATATGGATGCTGACTTTCCGTCGCGATTGGCTGCCCGGCTCAAACGGCCGCTGCCAGGCCGCGCGGCGCAGGTGAGTTTCGAACCCGAATTGAGCTTCGGCCGGCATTTTGGGCCGCCCGCCGCCGACGCCAGGCCGGCGGCCGTGCTGGTGCTGCTGTATCCGATGGAAGGCCGATGGTTCGTGCCGCTGACCACGCGTCCGGCGACGATGGTCGTTCACGCCGGTCAGATCAGCCTGCCCGGCGGGCGCGTCGAGTCGGGCGAGACGCCCGAAGCCGCCGTGATGCGCGAATTGCAAGAAGAACTCGGAATTGCGCGCGACGGCGTTGAGGTGTTGGGGCAGCTCTCCTCGTTGTACTTGTTCGGCAGCAACTTCATCGTGCTGCCTTGGGTGGCGGCAGCCCGGCGACGGCCTGATTTTCGACCCAGCCCAGACGAAGTGACTGAACTGTTGGAGGTTCCGCTCGAGCATCTGGTCGATCCGGCGCACATGGGCAGCCATGCGCGCCGGCAGCGTGGCGTGGCGATCAAGGCGCCGCACTATCTGTGGGGCCGCCACCGGATTTGGGGCGCCACGAGCATGATCCTCGCCGAACTCGTGGCGATTGTCCGGGAGATCGGCGATTGTCCGGGGGATGGAGAGTGAATCATCTACCTCCTCGCACGCGTCGCTCAAAGCCCCGGGCTCCACACGCGGCGGTTCCGCCCTTTGATTGCGGGCTGGCACATCGCGGCCCGAATCGGTTAGATTTGCCGTCTGGAGCCGGTTTTTGGGCTCATTGCTGCACTTCACCCCCCAGCGTTCCCCAATGCTCAACACAACCGACCGCCGTGTGCGGGCCGTCGTCTTCGATCTCGACGGCCTGATGTTCAACACCGAGGAACTCTACCAGGACGTCGGCGGCGAGCTGTTGCGTCGTCGCGGCCACGTGTTTACCGGTGAGTTGCTGGACCAGATGATGGGCCGGCCTAGCCGCGTCGCCTTGCAGATCATGATCGATTGGCATCAGCTCACCGACACGGTCGAGCAACTGGCCGATGAAACCGACGAGATCTTCGCCGGCATTCTCGACGGGCGGCTGGAGATGATGCCCGGTCTGCCGGAATTGCTCGCGGCCCTGGAGCAGGCCGGGCTACCGAAGGCGATTGCCACCAGCAGTCGCCGGCGGTTCTTGCAGAACGTGCTGGCGCGATTCAACCTGGAACCGCGTTTTCAGTTCACGCTGACGGCCGAAGACGTCGTCCAAGGCAAGCCCCATCCGGAGATTTATCGGACGGCCGCTCGGCGATTGGGCCTCGAACCGGGCGAAATCCTGGTGCTCGAGGACAGCCAGAACGGCTGTCTTGCTGCGGCAGCCGCCGGGACAATCGCCGTGGCCGTGCCCGGAGGTCATAGCCGCAGACACGACTTCGCTCGCGCCACGCTGGTGGCGGACAGCCTATCCGACACGCGAATCTACGAGCTGCTGGGGATCGAACCTGAAGAGAAAAACGAATGACGAAGGACCAATGCCTAATGACGAAGCCAGGACTCGCCGGTTTTCATCTTTTGCGAGAATTCGTGCTTCGACATTCGTCCTTCTTTCGACATTCGTCCTTCGTCATTCGCCCTGCGTTCGCTGTGGCCCTGCTAATGTCGGTCATCCGTCTGGCGAGCGCGGCCGCAGACCAAGAATCGCCGCAAACCAAAGTCGGTCCGCCGCGCGGCACGCTCGTCGTTCATGGCGGCGGCAAGTTGACCAAGGAATTCATGTCGCGATTCGTCAAATTGACCGGCGGCGTCAATGCTCCGCTGGTTGTGATTCCAACTGCAGGCGACGAGGACGAGTATCCCGACGACTGGCCGGGGCTCAAACCTTGGATCAATGCCGGCTTTCAGTACATCACGCTACTGCACACGCGCGACCGGGCCGAAGCCGACACGCCCAAATTTGTGCGGGTGTTGGAATCAGCCCGGGCCGTCTGGATTACCGGCGGCCGGCAATGGCGGCTGGCCGATGTTTACCTGGCCACGCGAACCGAGCGCGCGCTGCGTGCGGTGCTCGATCGGGGCGGCGTGATCGGCGGCTCGTCGGCCGGCGCTACGATCCAAGGATCGTACCTGGTGCGTGGCTCGCCCCAGGACAACGCGATCATGATGTCGCCCGGTCACGAACAGGGCTTCGGCTATTTGCGCCAAGTGGCCATCGACCAGCACCTGCTGACTCGCCACCGTGAGCGGGATCTGCTCGCGGTCATTGCGAAACATCCGCAACTACTCGGCATCGGCATCGACGAGCAAACGGCGATCGTCGTCCGCGGCGACACGTTGCGGGTAATCGGCACCGGCCAAGTCGCAATTTACGATCCCGGCTATCAGCCGCCGGCGGACGGCGAGCCCTACTACTTTCTCGAAAGCGGTGAACAGTTCGACCTGGCACGCCGGCGGGTGATTGAAACATCCAACGCTCCGCCGAATTGACGTTTGAACGGCGTGCGATCGATGGCGGCGTTTAAAGGGCTGGGTTGGAATCGGCGCCGCAGAGCGTGGCCGTGTCGCGGGCGATCGTAATGCAAATCTGTTCCAGCGGCAAACTGTTGGGATCAGTGTCGAACGGGTTCTCGATCTCGATTCCCGCTTCCTCGATACCCAACATGCCGAACGATACGACGGCCACGACCAAGGGAGCGGCGAACCCCATCTTGTTCACCAGCACCAGCGGCAGCGATGCCAGATACAGCAGCAAAATCTGCTTAATCAGCGCCGCATAGACGAACGGCAGCGGCGTACGCTGAATGCGTTCGCAGCCCCCCTGACTGTCGACCATGCTCGATAGAACTTGCTCCATCGCCGTCTGCTGCCGGGTATCGATACGCCCCTCGAGCCGGCATTGATTGATCCATTGGCTGATCGAGGCTGCGAGCACGGTGGGCGGATTGTTCGCAGTCGTCATCCGCTCGACGAGCTCAGCCGGGATCAGCGTTGAGAGCGATTTGAAGTCGCGATGGCCGCGCAACGTTTCCCGGACGCTGACGGCATAGGCCGTGATCAGGTTGGCCAGCGGCTGGGCCGGCGGCGAGTAGACGGCGCCCATTCGGGCCAGGTTTCGCGATCCGTTGACCAGGCCGCCCCAACACGCCCGACCATCCCAATAACGGCCATTCGACGAGTTGGTGCGAAAGACGATCAGCATGCTCAGTGCGACGCCGAGCACCGAGTGACCGAGTTGATCGAGCGCCGGCAGCGCCATGCCGTGAGGTTCGAGCACCAGATCGTCGACCAGGCACAACGCCAGGCTCATCCCGGTCAACAGCCCCACGCGTCCCAGCACGCAAGGAAGCACCGTGCCGTGAAACCTGAAAACAGTCCGCCACCAACTGGTTCGTTCGTATTCGATCACGAGCAGCTTACCTTGGATAACGTCCGCGACGGACACTGGGCGAGCAGCGGCGAGGGAAAATCAGGGCGCCGGCTGAGATGCGGTCGGTTCAGGGCCCCAATGATTTCCCCAATTCTTATACATGCCTGCTACGAATTCTTCCCATTGCTGCCGCGTACGATAGGGCGGAAATGGCTGCGGGTCGAGCGGGCGGGGGCTGTTGTAAACCACCTCGAAATGAAAATCATCAGTCACCTGGCCAATCAGCGCCATCCGCCAGGCATGGCGGTTCTGCTCGTTGATCTTCACCGGTCCCTCGGGCGAATCGAGCTTCTGCTTGACGAAGGCGGCCCGAATGTCGGCCACTCGATCGCTGTGCGAAGCGTCGACGGCCAGCGCCCACAAATGCATGCCGACGTAAGCCGCCACCATCGGATCGTTGACCACTCGCGTGGGTCCAAAACGCTTGTGGAACCGAGCCAGGAAATCCTCGTTCGCCTTGGTCGGCAAACTCTGAAAATAGCTCCAGGCTGCATAGTCGCCCGCCAAATCGCGGCCGCGGGCTGACAGCGTGCGCAATTCCTCCTCGGTGACATTCATGGAAATCACCGGGATCTTGTCGGGGCGAACGCCGGCCTTGCGAAGGCGAGCGAAGAGCGAGATATTGCCCGTGCCAACCACGGTGTTCACCACCACGTCGGCGCCCGAAGCCAACACCTGAGTGGCGATCGGGGCGAAGTCGTTGTCGCCCAGCATGCGGTATTCGTTGCCCACGATTTTCCCGCCCAATTCGGCGACTTCGTCCTTGATGATCTCGTGCGTGCCGCGTGAGTACACGCCGTCGGTGCCGATCAGAAAGAACTTCCGCTTGTTTTTCTCGGCATAGGCCCATTTCACCGAGGGGAGGACTTGCTGATTCGGCGCACCGCCCATGTAGATCACGTACGGCGATTCTTCCAGCCCTTCGTAGGCTACTGGATAGACCAGCAAATGATCGTATTTGCGACATACTTCCTCGACGCTCTTACGGCACGACGAACGCCAGCCGCCAAACAGCGTCGCCACCCGCTGTTCGACGATCAAGGCTTTCGCCTGCTGGGCAAACACGTCGTCGTACGACTTGCCGTCGCGCACGATCGGCTCGATCTTACGTCCGCCAAGCACGCCTCCCGACGCGTTGATCTCGTCGATCGCAAATTGCCAGGCATCGACGAGCGGCCGTTCGCTGGCGGCCATGGGCCCGGAAAGCGACTGAACGATACCCACCTTGATCGTCGGCAATTCGATCACGGCCGAGGCAGGCCCGGCCGGCTTCGCCGCTTTCTGACCCGACTTCGCGCTCCCCTTCCCCGCTGAATCACCTGCCAATTCAGCCGCAACCTGCGGCTCGCGGTCGTTGAAGAATCGATGGTATTGAGTCCAGGTGCCGACGACGATTGCCAGGGCCACGGCCCCCGCGCCCGCCCAGCCGGTGATCCCCAACCCCACGGCGCACGACCTCGGGCCGGCCGCGAACGGCCGTCGGCAGCGTCCGCCGCAGCAGGTCGGAGTTTGGAATCGTCATCTCCAGGTGACGGATCTCATCGACCACCTGCCGAGCGCTGGCGGGCCGATCTTGCGGACTCTTGCTCAGCAACCGACCCGACCGAGCGCTGCAACCGGCCGCGGTACGTCCGCCGATAGCGGCCGCGGTTCGTCGTCGACGACAGCCCGAACCGACATGAGCGTGTTGCCGCGATCGAAAGGCGAACTCCCCGCCAACATGGCGTACAACACGCAACCGAGCGAAAACAAATCGCTTCGCCCGTCGAGCGGCTCGTTGTAGGCCTGTTCCGGGCAAAGGTAGCTGGGCGTGCCGACGATCCGGCCTTCGTCCGTCAGACGCGTCTGCGACTCCATCAAGCGGGCGATGCCGAAATCGAGCAGCTTGACGTGCGGCTGCCCATCGCCCGAGCGGGCTTCTTCCAGCCAGATGTTGGCCGGCTTGATATCGCGATGAATCAAGCCTTTATCGTGTGCCAGATCGAGCCCTTCGGCCACTTCGCGCGTGATCCGCAGCGCCTCGGACACCGGCAGCGTCTGCCGGCGCTTCAATAGCTCGTCGAGCGTCTCGCCATGCAAGAGTTCCATGACAATGAACGGGCAGCCACGGTCCTCGCCAATTTGATGGACAGTGACGATCCGCGGGCTGACTAGCGATGCGGCCAGCCGCGCCTCTTGTAGAAACCGCTCGCGGGTGGTGTCTTCCAGCCCGTGCGGCTTCAGCACTTTGATCGCCACGCGACGTTGCAGTTGCAGATCTTCCGCCTCGAAGACCACGCCCATGCCCCCTTGGCCGATCACGCGCAGGATGCGATGTCCGCCCAGCCGGCCAATCTCGTCAGGTAATTCCGGAGGAGCCAGGAATTCGAACATAAGGGAAACCGGTTTGGGTTGGCCGGCCGCGGGGTCGAGCTTGGTCACTTCGGTGGTTGGAAGATCGGATCGCTTCGCAGCCGAGGCTTCGCCGATGCCGGTGTCGGCCGGCGGGGACTGCGAGGCAACGATCGTCGCCGTCACGCCGCTCGTCCGAGCGCCGCTGACCGCATTGCGGCAAACCTGGCAATCGGCCAGGTGCTCCACGATGCGGTCCAGGTACTTGCCGGTCAACTGGCCGGCCACCAGCAGTTCGATCTCCTGGCTCTTCAGGCAATCGGACGTGTTGGGTTTGATTTGCTCCACAAGGTTCATTCCTGCATTCGTGGCCAAGAAAGCATCAACCTTAACCTGCCGGGCATGCCCCTCGGCCATTGCTGCGGCCTACATGTTGCGGTCAACGGGCGTCGAATCCACCTCGGCGACGGGCACCAACAGCTTGTGACGCGCCGAATCGGACAGCGGGACGAAACGCTTTTGTTGCGGATCGTAGGCGGTTACTTCGCCCCGTTCGAATGCGTAGACCCAGGCGTGCAATCGCAGCCGACCGGCGGCGGCCGCATCGCGCACGGCCGGATGGGTTTGAAGATGTTCCATCTGAACCAGCACATTCTCTTCGATCACGGCCTGGAGCAATGAAGCACCCGACGATCGTGCCACGCGCGTCTTGGCCCTCTCGACGACCGGCCCGGCCATCGCCAGCCAACTGGTCACGGCCGGCATGTCGGCCGTGGCCTGAGGCTGGATCAGTCCCTGCATGGCTCCGCATTGGGAGTGACCACACAAAATGATGTCGCGGATGTGCAGATGATGGACGGCGTATTCGATTGTCCCGGCCTCGCCGCTGGGAGGCGAACCGTCCGGGGGCACGAGGTTCCCCGCGTTACGCAGCACGAACAGTTCACCCGGTTCGGTCTGAGTCAGCAGGTTCGGATTGATCCGCGAGTCGGAACAAGTGATGAACAGCGCCAACGGGCGCTGCCCGCCGTGTAATTGCTCGAACAGGTCGCGTTTCGCACCGAATACGCGTCGCTGAAAGTTGAATACGCCCTGGATAATTCGTGTCATCGACCACCCTTGCCGCACGTGGAAATACCCGCCGTCGACGCAATTTAACCCAGGCCCGTCCGGGGGGCCAAGCATCGACTATAGCATACTCCATCGCGGCGGGTGAGAACCGGCGTGATCGGGGGAAATGGTCGTCTTTCCGGTGGGCCTTGGGCGCGATAGACTCCTCGGATTGGCCGCCGCCCCCCCTGAACGAAACCGGCCTGGAATTGGCTCGTATGCGTCAATCTCTGTTTTTGATCGCCGCCCTGTATGTCGCTCTAGGTTCAGCATTGCCGGCCGCCGATCGACCGGCGGAGAAACCTGGGGCAGTAGTTCCGGCCGACAAAACGGCTGCCGACCTGCAAGCCATGCAAGGCCGCTGGACACGCGAATACACCAATCGTCAGGGTGCGGTGTTCCGCAACGAAAAGACGATCGACGGGAACCGCGATACGGTCGCTGAACTCGACGCTAATGGGAACACGATCTACTCGCACACCGCCACATTCAAACTGACTCTCGACGGCAACGTCCGCACCTTCACGTTTTCCAACTTTGTCGTGACGGCCGGCCCAAACCTCGGCGCCCAGATTCCGGGTTCAAGGTCGTTCATTTACAAGCTAGACGGCGACACGATGTACGAAATCTGGGGCGTGCTCGACAGTGATCGTAAGCCGCCATTGATCTACGTTTGGAAACGCGTCACGGAGAAACCGTAGGGTGCTCTGTGAGCACCGTCCATGCAGGCTCGATCGAAAAAAACGGCGGCTCGGCGTTCAGCCGCTGTCGATCGGTGCTCGCAGATCACCCTGCGGACTAGACCCTCACGCGATGGACGCGTTCTTACCGCACCGGATCGGCCAGCTTGAGATTCAACGTCGGCCCAGGGGCCTCGGGATTCCGGCGATTGGCAAACCCGTGTACGAGCGAGTCCTTGCCGTCGTAAACCGTCTCGCGCAATACGATGAGCGTGGCCAGGCCGTTGGTGTCGCGATTGAGAAAATCGGCCAGCGGCGCCCCTGAGACGGTCTTCACCGCGTGCTGCCCGGTGGGCTCGACAATGAAACGCCCCAACAATATGACCTTGCTGGCTTCGATGCCCGCGCCTCCGGGGCCGTTAGCCGGAGCGTTTTCCCAGCGGATCGTCGACTCTTCCCAACCATCGAGCGATTCGTCAATCAGCCCGTACACGGCGAACGTCGCCCGGGGATAGCGTGAGGCGTAGCCCATCATTGTCGGCTCGAACGAGAGCTTGAGCTGCGCGTCGGCAATCTTGCGGCCACGCAACGCGGCCAGGTCGAAGCCCAAGTAGCCCTTCCGCTGGAACTCGCTGGTCGGTTTGGCCTCGTTCTTTACCAGCATCAAGACATCCGAGGTATGCCTCGGCGGCCAGGTGGACTGCACGCAGCTCTCCTTGCCCCGGCCCACGGTGGTGGTAATTTGCACCAACTCGGCATCGCCGGCCGGTACGACGGAAGCCGGCGGGGCGGGTTCTTCGCTGGCGCCATATTCACGCATCCCCGAGCGATCAATCTGCAGCCCATGTCCGGCGGTGATGCGGCGCGTGGTTCCTGCCGGTCGCGGTTCGACGTCGACCAGGCCGTCGAACACCTGCACGTCGGCCGTGCCGGAGCCCGAAACGCTGACGCCGAATTCCGTCCCCAGGTCGCGAAGGATGGCCTCCCGCGTTTCGACGACGAAACCAATCGCCTGTGGCGGCACCTTGGCCACCAATCGCCCAGCGTGCAGCACGCAGCGCGAGGCCGAAACGAGTTCCAAATCGGCCGGAGCTTCGAGCGAGACTTCGGCCCCTTGCGCAAAACGCAGGTGAGCCAGACCACCGGCGAGTTGCAATCGGCCGGGCGCGAGCTGCGCCCCGGCTTCGGTTGGCAGCGCACCGCTCTTCCAGGTGCAATCGTGGGCTTCGACGAGCGTTGCTACCGAGGGCACGCCCGTGCGAGGCAGATTCGACCAGCCGAACCAAACCCCGACCAACAGGGCCGCCGCCGTCGACAGGGCATACACGGCCCGACGTCGCCAGGCGCCGCCGCGACGGGTCGCTTCGTAGGGCACCGTTTCTGCGATTTGCGCCGCGTCTGATTCCTGCGAATCCTTCAAAGCTCCCGGCTCGACCAGCGACCACGACAGCGAGGCGTGCTGATGCATCAACTCGACGTAGACGCTTCGCGCCTCGGCGTTGGCCAGCACCAGTTGCTCCAACCGCGCACGCTGGCTGTCGCTCATCGAGCCCTCGACTTGGGCGTCGCAAAGCGAAACCAGCTCATCCATCCAATCAGCAGGTTGACGGGTCATGCTTCAGGCTTCTTTGGCAAGGGTTCGCGTAACGCATTGATGAAGTGTCTGGCGAATTCGGCTCAAGGCCCTGTAGACGGCCGTCGCCGTACGGTCGACCCGCCGGGCGACCTCGTCGATCGAACAATTCTCCACGTACCTGAGCCGCAGCAGTTCTCGCTGGCCATCGGGCAGCTTGCGGATGCAGCCGTCGAGCAAGCGGCCTCGCTGGTCGAGCCGGTCGGCGGCAGCCGCTGCATCGCCGGCCACGGCTTCGAGAAACTCGGGCGTGAAACGCAGCCGGTCGCGCCCGCGCCGTTTCTGCCAGGCCAAGACCTGGTGAAAGGCGACCTTGCAGGCCCAGGCGGCGAAGTTCGTCCCCGGCTCGAACCGGTCGAATTCGCGCCATAGCACCAGGTTCGTTTCCTGAATGATCTCCTCGGCATCGTTCCATCTCGGCACTAGAGAAAGCACGTACAGCGTGACCCGGCGCTGGTTCTGGCTCAACAACACGCACATAGGCGTCGACCCGGGCGTCGGGCGCGGCCGCGTCGGAGGGCGAGGGCACAGGCTCTTCGGCAGGGGTCGACATGCAAATTCAACAGATCCAGGCCCGCTTCCACTTGCTATAGAGCCCCCAGGCTCGGAATTGGACAATCGCGCGAGGCCTCGGGCGATCATCGGCGGCCTTGGCCTGCGACGCAAGTTGCTTCGCGTCTGATGGTTTACGGAATTTTTCGAATTTTTCGAGTCCAAAAAACCCGTCCACGGCACTATGATTTAGGTTCCAGCCGAACACCACCCTGGGTAGCGAAACCGAGCCCGTCCCGGTTCGCCCCCCGGGGTCGCAATACATGCCTGCCCCCACCGTCTGCGAGTTGCGTCGTTCTCACCCCCAGCCCGACACGGACGCCTGGCCCCAGACATGAGCCGTCACTCAGCAATCCTGGTTGGACCGATTCTCGTTGGACTCGTCGCGCTCGTGCCCAGCCTGGCCGTGGCGGCCACCCCGGTTCCCGGTTCGGCGGGCAGCGTTGAGTTCTTCGAGCAGCGCATCCGGCCGGTGCTCGTTCAGCATTGCTACGAGTGCCACTCGGCCAAGGCCAAGAAACTCAAGGGGGGCTTGTACCTCGACAGCCGCGAGGGAGTGTTGCGCGGTGGCGACTCGGGGCCGGCCGTCATAGCCGGCAAGCCCGACGACAGCCCGCTCATTCAGGCCTTGCGCCAGGACGGCTATGAGATGCCGCCGGCCGGCAAGTTAGGCGATCAGATCATTTCCGACTTCGAAGCCTGGGTTCGGGCCGGCGCGGTCGATCCACGCGTGCAAGCGCCGGTCGTGCGTCGCGAGGGCATCGACCTGGAAGCCGGCCGCAAATTCTGGTCCTTCGTGCCGCCCCGCAAACAACCTGCTCCTGCTGTACACGACGCTTCCTGGCCTCGCGACAACGTTGACCGCTTCATCCTCGCCAGGCTCGAAGCGCAAAAACAATCTCCCAGTCCCGACGCCGACGCCTTGACGCTGCTGCGGCGCGTGACGTTCGACCTGATTGGCTTGCCGCCGACGCCGGCGGAGATCGACGCCTTCGAGCGCGACGTGGCCAAGTCCGGAAATTTGCCGGACGCGTTGGCCCGCGTTGTCGATCGGCTGCTGGCTTCGCCGCATTTCGGCGAGCGTTGGGGGCGTTACTGGCTCGACGTTGCGAGGTTTTCCGAATCGACCGGCGGCGGGCGCTCGGTGGTTTTCGGCGAGGCCTGGCGCTATCGCGATTACGTGATCCGCTCGATCAATGCCGACAAGCCGTTCGACCGCTTCGTCACCGAACAATTGGCCGGCGACCTGCTGCCGAGCGCGAACGTCGAGCAATCGCAGGATCAGCTCGTAGCGACTGCCTTCTTGCTGTTGGGAGCGAACAACTACGAGGAGCAGGACAAGCAGGCCTTGGAGATGGACATCGTCGACGAGCAACTCGACACGCTCGGTCGCTCGTTGCTGGGCATGACGCTGGGCTGTGCCCGCTGCCACGATCACAAGTTCGATCCCATCCCGACGCGCGACTATTACGCCCTGGCCGGCATCATGCGCAGCACGCGGGCGCTGGTGAACAAGACCGACAACGTCGCCCGTTGGTTCGAACGGCCGATTCCCTTGCCAACGCCCGAAGTGCAGCAATGGGATGCCGACCAGGCGGCGATCGCCGATCTGGAGAAGCAGATCAAGAAGTTGAAGCAGTCGGCCGGCTTCCCCAAGGGCATTGTCCCCGTGGCGAGTTTGCCCGGCATCGTGCTGGACGACCCCGCCGGCAAACGGATCGGCGAATGGGTCGAATCGATGACCGTCCGTTCGTACGTCGGCACGGGCTACGTCTTCGACGGCGACACGGCCAAGGGGAGCAAGACGATCACCTTCACGCCCGAGTTCCCCACTGCTGGGCTGTACGAAGTTCGCCTGGCCTACACGGCGCACGAGAATCGGGCCGCCAAGGTGCCGGTGGAGATTCTCGATCTCGACGGCGAACATACGTCGTACGTTGACCAGCGGCTGATTCCGCCCATCGACGGGCATTTCGTTTCGGTCGGCCGATTCCGCTTCGACTCCACGAACCAGTGGTACGTGCGTATTTCAAACGAAGAGACGGAAGGATCGGTCGTCGTCGACGCCGTGCAATTCCTGCCCGTCAGCAACACGCCGGTCGAAGTCGCGAAGGCCGGGACGCCCGAGAAGAAAACCAGTGCCGAGAAGAAGGCCGAAGCTAAAAGACTGGCCGAGGCGGCGCCGGAGTTGGCCCCCTTGGAAAAACAGCTCAAGGAGCTGGAAGAGCGGGTTGCCGCGAGGCCCCAGGTGATCTCGGTCGAAGACAGCAAGACGGTCGGCGACTGCCCGATCTGCGTCCGCGGAAATGTACACCAACCCGGCGACGTCGTGCCGCGCGGGTTCTTGCAGGTTGCCTCGACGCGCAAGCCGATCTCCGTGCCTTCGACCGAGAGCGGCCGCCGCGAATTGGCCGCCTGGATTATCTCGCCTGAAAACCCGCTCACCGCGCGCGTGATCGTCAATCGCGTCTGGGCCCACTTGTTCGGCGCGGGCCTGGTACGCACGGTCGACAATTTCGGCCGCACGGGCGAAGCTCCGTCGCATCCCGAGTTGCTCGACTCCCTGGCCATTGAGTTCCGCCAGCAAGACTGGTCGATCAAGAAGCTCGTACGGCGGCTGGTGCTGTCGCGAACCTATCGCCAGTCGAGCGCTGCGCGGGCCGAATTGGCCGCCATCGACATCGACAATCGGCTGCTGGGACGCATGAACCGGCGACGCCTTGATGCGGAATCGTTGCGAGACGCAATTCTGTCCGCGAGTGGCCAGCTTGATCTATCTTTCGGCGGCCCGACGATGAAAGGGAGCAAAAAGGGGGACGCGGAAAGCAAGTACTCGGAGAGCGGATCGGTTAGCAACGATAACCGTCGCAGCGTGTACATGCCCGTGCTTCGCAACCGGCTGCTGGAGATCTTCGAAGCGTTTGACTTTGCCGACCCGAACAGCGTCGTTGGCCAGCGATCGGCGAGCATCGTGGCTCCGCAGGCCTTGTACTTGTTGAACAGCCCGTTCGTGCTGGAACAAGCCCGGCACGCGGCCGACGAGGCGTTGAGTAAAACAATTGACAATGGCCCGCGCGTCGACGCCGCGTTCTTAGCGACCCTCGGCCGGCCCCCGCGCGACGACGAACGTCGCTTGATGCTGGCCGTCGTCGAAGCTGTAGAACAAGACAACACCGACGAGCGCCGCGAGGCCTGGCGGCACGTTTATCAGGCGCTCTTTGGTTGTTTGGATTTTCGGTATCTGGATTAAGAGTTGACCCACCCTCAAGGCAAGGCGGCTCGCATGACACACCCCCATCCCGCGATGCGTTTCACCCGTCGGCAGGCTTTGCAAACGGCAGCCTGCGGCTTTGGCTCGTTGGCCTTGGCTGGTCTGTCGGCCGACAAACTCGCCGCGGCGACGCAGCTCATGCATCACGCCCCGCGGGCCAAACGCGTCATCTTCTTGTTCATGGCCGGCGGCGTCAGCCAGGTTGATTCGTTCGACTACAAGCCCAACCTCGACCGGCTCGACAACCAAATGGTCGAATTCGTCGACGCCCGCAAGCAGGCGCACGGCGAGCCGCCCACCAAGCACCGCATCATGAAGCCGCTGTGGAAATTCCAACAGTACGGCGAGTGCGGTCATTGGGCTTCGGACCTGTTCCCGCACATGGCCCAACACGTTGACGACCTGTGTTTCATCCACAGCATGCACACCGAGGGCGTGGCTCACGGGCCGGCGACCCTGTTCCTGCACACCGGCTCGACCAACCAGATCCGCCCATCAATGGGGAGTTGGGTCACGTATGGCCTCGGCTCGGAGAACCAGAACCTGCCGGCCTTCGTTTCGCTTTGCCCATCGCTCGGCAACGGCGGCCCGCGCAACTATGGCAATGCCTTCCTGCCGGCCGTGTATCAAGGCACGGCGATTGGCCGCGCCGCCGTGCCCACGCGCGACGCCCAGATTCGCAACCTGATCAATACCGACACTTCTGCCGTCGATCAGCAACAGCAATTCGACCTGGTGCAGGCCTTGAACAAGGAGCAGCTCGGACGCCGCGGCACGGACCACGAACTGGAAGCGGTGATTGAATCGTACGAGCTGGCGTTCCGGATGCAGCATGCCGCGCCGCAGGTGCTGGACCTGCAGGGCGAAACAGCCGAGACGTTGGCGATGTACGGAGTCGGCGAGAAGGCGACCGACAATTTCGGCCGCCAATGCCTGATGGCGCGCCGGCTGGCCGAGCAGGGCGTGCGTTTCATCCAAGTGAACTACTCCGACAACAGCAACAACCCGGCCTGGGACCAGCATTCGAACATGCCCAAGCACGCCGACCACGCCAAGGCGGTCGATCAACCGGTCGGCGCGCTGCTGGCCGACCTCAAGCGTCGCGGCCTGCTGGAAGACACGCTCGTCTGGTGGGGCGGCGAATTCGGCCGCAATCCTTACGCCGAACGCAACGGCACGGGCCGCGATCACGACCCCAACGGCTTTACCGTTTGGCTGGCTGGCGGCGGCGTCAAAGCCGGATACTCGCACGGCGCGACGGACGAGTTCGGCCATCGAGCGGTCGAGAACAAAGTCCACATGCACGACCTGCACGCCACGGTCTTGCACCTGCTGGGCATCGACCACGAACGGCTAACGTTCCTCCACGCCGGCCGTCCCTACCGATTGACGGACGTCGAGGGGCGCGTGGTGAAGGAGCTGCTGGCGTAAGAACGGCCGCCTCGCGCGGCAACCCGCCGATTTCGCCGCCGCGCTTGCGGGGCGCTTTCTTTTCCCGTCGAGGCAGGTGCCGATTCAAGCTCACGCCGGCGTTTTCGCCACCACGCGGGCCAGTTCAACCAGCGTCCGCACAAAGGCGCCCGTGCCGCCGGCATCCTGCCAGGGCTTTGGCTTTTCCAGAAACGCCGGACCGGCGATGTCGATGTGCGTCCAAGGCTTGCCGGCCACGAACTCCTCGAGGAACTTCGCCGCCGTGATCGCCCCGCCCGCACGGCCGTCGCCCATGTTCTTGATGTCGGCCACTTCGCTGTTGATCTGATCGCGGTAGAAGGGATACATCGGCAATTGCCAGGCGAATTCGCCGCAAGCCCGCGCGGCGCCGGCAATCTCGCTGCACCAGGCTTCGTCGTTGGTCATCATGCCGGCCACGTCGTTGCCGAGCGCCACGACGCAGGCGCCGGTGAGCGTCGCCAGGTCGACGATGCGTGACGCCCCGGCATCGACGGCCACGCTCAAGACGTCGGCCAAAACGAGCCGCCCTTCAGCGTCGGTATTGTGTACTTCGATGGTGCGGTCGTTGCGAGCCCGCAGCACGTCGCCCAGCTTCATCGCCGCCGGACCGGTCATGTTTTCAACCAGGCCGGCCAGGCCGATCACGTTCAGCGGCAGCTTCAGCCGCGCAATGGCCTGCATCGCGCCCAACACCGTGGCCGCGCCGGCCATGTCGCATTTCATGTACAACATGCCGTCGCTCGGCTTGATCGACAGGCCGCCTGAGTCGAACGTCACACCTTTCCCGACCAGGGCCAACGGCGCCTGATCGGTTGGGCCGCCTCGATAGCGCAGGATCACCAGCCGCGGCTCGCGCGACGAGCCTTTGGCCACGGCCAAAAGCGAGCCGCAACGCTCGGTTTGCAGCCGTGCCAAATCCCAAATCTCGGTCTGCAAACCGGCTTCCAGGCCCACGCTCGCCGCCCGGGCGGCAAACGACTCGGGATACATATCGTCCGGCGGCTGGTTCACCAACTCGCGCGTCAGGTTGATGCTCTCGCCCATGATCCGGCCCGATTCCAACGGCCCACTGGCGGCCGAAGCCCAGAGGAGCGTGCCGAACGGATGACGATTCTTTTCAGCCCGGTAGAGATCCGCCCCCTGCGAACCGACGATCGCGCCGGCCACGGCCGCTTCGAGGAGCTGGGGCTGGGCCGGCAGGTCGAGGTAGAAGGCAACCCGATTCCGTCGCCTGGCGGCCAGTTGCCGGGCGGCTGCTGCCGACACGCGATACGCCATGCCGCGGTCAAAGCCTTCGGTTTCGCCGCAGCCGACGATCAACACCAGCGGCGCCCGCACTCCCGACGGTCCATGGAGCGGCGTCAGTTCATACGGCTTGCCGACGATCTCCTGCCGCTCGACAAGGCGGCGGATGAGGCCGCCCGTGGCGGCGTCGATCTCGGCGGCCGCGCCGGTCAGCGGGCGTTTGGAATAAATGCCGACCACGATGGCGTCGGCGTCGGTCTCGGCGGCCTTGGTCGAGATAGGCTGGATATTCATGGCTAGGCAGATCCTTCGAAATTGACGCTTTCGGGCCCCCAGGGGCAAAGACCACAAGCCGCGCGCATCGGGACGGGCGCCGGTCCATGGCATTGCGATTCCTGCAGCGAAGATGATAGCAAAATGCGGCGAGCAGAGAACGCTCGAACGGCATCCGGCGTGACTTTGGCGAAGTACGAGCGCGGTACCACCCCCAAAAGCGTTCATCGGGTTATGCCGCACGGCGGCGTGTGACGCTGGCGCAGGGTCGGCAGAGTTATTTTCGCTGCTTTCTGGCGGGATATCAGACGCCTTGATCGGCCGGAGAGCTTTGAGTAGTATAAATAACTTCGATCCCCGATAGCTCAGTCGGTAGAGCGAGCGGCTGTTAACCGCTAGGTCCAAGGTTCGAGCCCTTGTCGGGGAGCTGAGTAGAAGTCTCGCCAGAGCTTATTCTTAAGCTACCTGCCGACGTTGCGGCAGTGCGATCATTCGGCGGCAGTGCGACCATTCGGTCAGAGCGAAAAGGGGTGGTACTACCCCTTTCAGCTCGAAAGTACGTACTGTCATGCCGCCCGTCAGCGCTCGGATTCCGAAGTATCGGCACCACCGCGGCAGCGGCCCAGCGTTCGTTCAGATCCAAGGCCAACGCCACTACTTGGGCCGCCACGGCACCAAGAAAAGCCGTGAGAAGTACCACCGCATTCTGGCCGAAGTCTCGGCGTCGCCCACGGCCATCATCGACACCGCGGTCAACAGCGGACCGGCGAATGGAATCACCGTCAAGGAAGTTGCGGCCTCCTATTGGATTCATTGCGAAGGTACTACCGTAGCGCCGATGTTCGTACCTCATCTCTAGTGTCCTGAGTTATAAATCCGATGAAATAGTCTTGCGCCCTGGCCGCGGGCCGTGTAGGCTTTCTCGAAAGGAGAAAGCCGATGGCTATGGGACGACCGAAAGCGGAGTTGGTTTTGAGCGACGAGGAGCGGCAATCGCTGGAACGCTGGGCGCGGCGGCCGAAGAGCAGTCAGCAACTGGCGCTGAGGTCGCGAATTGTATTGAGTTGTGGTGACGGTCGCACGAACCAGCAAGTGGCCAAAGAGTTGCGGATCAGCATGCCGACCGTGGGCAAGTGGCGAGCTCGCTTCGTGGCGCGGCGTTTGGACGGGTTGTTGGATGAACCACGGCCGGGCACGCCGCGCACGATTAGCGACGAACAGGTTGAAAAAGTGATCACCAAAACGTTGGAAACGAAGCCGCAGCACGCGACCCACTGGAGCACTCGCGGCATGGCGAAGGCCACGGGCCTGAGCCAGACGGCGATCTCCCGGATTTGGCGAGCTTTCAACCTTCAACCGCACCGCACCGAAACGTTCAAGCTGTCGACCGACCCGCAATTCATCGAAAAAGTCCGCGATGTCGTCGGCTTGTACATGAATCCGCCCGACCGGGCCATCGTCTTGTGCGTCGACGAAAAGAGCCAAGTGCAGGCTTTGGATCGCAGCCAACCGCTGCTGCCGATGAGTTCTGGGCAAGTGGAACGGCATACGCACGACTACGTTCGCTATGGAACTACCTCGTTGTTTGCGGCTTTGGAAGTTGCGACCGGAAAGGTGATCGGTAACTGTCAACAACAGCATCGGCATCAGGAGTTCATCAAGTTCCTGGAACTGATCGACGAGCAGATTCCGGAAGTGCCTGGGATTGAAATTCACTTGGTCATGGACAACTACGCCACGCACAAAACGCCCAAGGTCAAACGTTGGTTCGCTCGGCGTCCGCGTTATCATGTGCATTTCATTCCCACGAGTTCATCGTGGCTGAATCAGGTCGAGCGATTCTTTGCTGAAATCACGGAGAAACGCATTCGTCGCGGCGCGTTCCGTAGCGTGCAAGCCCTTCGCAAGGCGATCGAAGGATACCTGGACCACCACAACCGCAAAGCACGGCCGTTCGTCTGGACCGCCGACGCTGATTTGATCCTCGCCCGCGTTAAAAAGGTTTGTAAACGAATTAACAACTCAGGACACTAATGCCTCATCGAATAAGTCGTCTTGCTTTTGAGGGTTCTTCGACTGGCAGCTTGCGCCGGCAGAAAAGATCACGTGGTCTGGGCTGTATTCGATTTCGACTCTATGTATGACAAATTGTCGCACTCGGCTCGTCAAGGCGAGGCCTGAACCGACACTGAATTCCCCTATCTGGAGCATCTCTAACCCCCAGCAAAACAGAGGGTTTTTCTAGAGTTTCTTCCCTTGCGATTTACCTTGAGGAGTACAATGGAGCCGACTGGACACAACCAGCAGCTGGGGGATGAGTCTCGCTATAAGCGCGATTTTCAACCGGTGCCTGAAAGCCGACGCCATGGCCGCACTGAAGCGGATGAATCGCTTGAATTGTTCTGAAAGTGCGCAGGGCATGGCGCCTCGCCAGCGTAATGCGGGGACAATCCGCGAATTTCCCCATTCCCGAGGATGCAATTATAGGGCTTGGCATGCTGTTGTTCGATTGGCGGTTCTGGCGACAGAAGAAGCGTCGCCGTCCCTCGCGCGCTCTCGACGACCGGCAACGCCATCGTCCCAAGTTCTCGCACCGGCTGAGAATCGAGTTGCTTGAATCGCGGTACCTGCTGGCTACGTTCAGCGATTCTGGAACGACGTTGAACCTGGGATTGGTCACCAACGAAAACGTGGCCATCGTCAGCACCGGCTCGACGTACCAGCTCACGCTGGCCTCAAGCGCGTGGACTGGCACCAACGACTCGAACGTCAGCGGCAACAGCTCCAGCACCTTGACGGTCTCCAGCGCGGGCATCGGCGAGTTCACCACCGCGATCAACATTACCGACATGGGGAGCACGGGCGGCGATGGAGTCTCGTTTAGCAATAGCTTATCGAGTGGTTACGCAAACAATTTCTCCATCGATTTGACGAGTTCAACTCCGAGCCTGTCCTTCACCGGAAACTCATCTTTCGCCGGCAGTTCGGTGCTTAGCGCCACAACCAGCGGTGGAATCGCCATCAATTCGGGCGCCGTCGTGAGCACCGCCGGCGGGGCTATTACCCTCGTGTCAATGGGAACGAATACCGCGCTCACGGCCAGCGGCAACGTGCTTAGCAATGGCGGAGCCATCACGCTGCAGGCTACGGGAAACGTCACGGTTAACTCGGGCGTGACGATCAACAGCGGATCGGGCAACTTGACTTTGGCTGCTGATGTTACGGCGGGCGACACCGGCGACGACGGCCTGGGAACGCTCTCGATTGGCTCGGGGGCGACGGTCACGTCGAGCAACTCCTCGGCCAGCGCCATTGCGCTCCGCGGCGCGGCTGTCAACATTGCCACCGGTAGTAATCCAGCGGGAGTCGGGGCCGCGAGTAGCCAGTTGGGCAGCACGCCCAGCGCCATCTCTCTATCCGGTTTGTCGGAACCCGCTGCCTTGGCGATCGACTCCAGCGGCGACCTGTTTGTGGCCAACGAGGGCAACAACACGGTGAGCAAGTTCGCCCCGGGGAGCACCGTGGCTAGCGCCACGTACTCCGCTAATATAAACGGTCCGGACGCCGTGGCGGTCGACTCCAGCGGCAATCTATACGTGGCCAACAAATTCAACGGTGGCGCCAATGCGGTGATCAAGTTTGCTCCGGGGAGCACTACGGCCAGCGCCTCGTACGGCGCTGGTTTGAGTGATCCCGCCGCCCTGGCCTTTGACTCTAGCGGCAACTTGTACGTGGCCAATGGGAATAGCACGGTGCTCAAGTTCGCGCCGGGGAGCACCACAGCCAGCGCCACGTACTCCGCGGGCCTAGACGGTCCGGACGCCCTGGCCTTCGACTCCAGCGGCAACTTGTACGTGGCCAACCTATTCAACTATACGGTGCTCAAGTTCGCGCCGGGGAGCACCACAGCCAGCGCCACGTATTCCGTCGGTTCGTCCTCTCCCTTCCTGCTGGCCCTGGCCGTCGACCCCAGCGGCAACCTGTACGTGTCCAACTATAACGCCAATACGGTGAAGAAGTTCGCGCCGGGGAGCACCACGGCCAACACCACGTACAACGTCGAGATGTCGAACCCCCAGGCCCTGGCCGTCGACTTCAGCGGCGACCTGTATGTGGCCAACCAGGGTGGCGGCGTGAATGAGTTCGCTCCGGGGACCACGGTGCCTAGCGTCACATACTCCGCAGGTATAGATGGTCCGGATGCCCTGGCGTTCGACTCCAGCGGCAACCTGTACGTGGCCAGTGAATTCAACTCTACGGTGAACAAGTTCCCGACGGGGAGCATCACAGCCAGCGCCACGTACTCCGGCGGTTTGTCCGCCCCCATCGCCCTGGCTTTCGACTCTGGCGGAAATCTGTACGTGGCCAACGAGGGCAACAACACTGTAAGCAAGTTCGCGCCGGGAAGCAGTACGGCCAACGCCACGTATTCCGCCGGTTTGTCGCAGCCCTTTGCCGTCGCCTTCGACTCCAGCGGCAACTTGTACGTGGCCAATTCTGGTAACAACACGGTGAGCAAGTTCGCGCCGGGGAGCACCACGACCAGCGTCACATATTCCGCTGGCCTGTCTGAGCCCCACGCCGTGGCGTTCGACTCCAGCGGCAACCTATACGTGACCAACTACAACGGCACCAGTGTGACTGAGTTTGCGCCGGGGAGCACCACAGTCAGCGCGACGCTTACCGGCGCGGACGACGCCGACGCCTTGGCGTTTGACTCCAGCGGCAACCTGTACGTGGCCAACTCTGGGAACAACACAGTGAGCAAGTTCGCGCCGGGGAGCACCACGGTCAGCGCCACGCTCACCGGCCTGAGCCTACCCTACGCTCTGACGTTCGACTCCAGCGGCAACCTGTACGTGGCCAACCTCGGCGGCAATGACGTGAGCAAGTTCGCACCGGGGAGCACCACGGCCAGTGCGACGTACTTCACCGGGGCCGAGCCCGAATCGCTCATTTTCGGTTCCAGCGGCATTCTGTATGTGGCCAATAAGGGCAGCTCTACGGTGAGCAGGTTCGTACCGGGGAGCGCCACGCCCACGCCCGTCTTCTATGCCGCCGGCCTGAGCGGTTCGGACGCTTTGGCGATCGACTCCAGCGGCAATCTGTACGTGGCCAACCAGACCGGCAACACGGTGAGTAAGTTCGCGCCGTGGAGCACGACATCGAGCGGCGCCGTGTACGGCGTTGGTTTGTCAGAACCGCGAGCCCTGGCGATCGACTCCAGCGGCAACCTGTACGTGGCCAACCAGACCGGCAACACGGTGAGTAAGTTCGCGCCGGGGAGCACCACGGCCAGCGCCATCTACTCCGCCGATTTCAATGGCCCGGACGCTCCCGTGATCGGTCCGGGTGCCCTGGCGTTCGACTCCAGCGGCAACCTGTACGTGGCCAATGAAACCGGAGATACCGTGAGCAAGTTCGCGCCAGGGAGCACCACGGCCAGCGCCACATATTCCGCTGGCCTGTCGGAGCCCAACGCCCTGGCGTTCGACTCCAGCGGCAACCTATACGTGGCCAACTACAACGGCACTACTGTGACCGAGTTCGCGCCGGGGAGCACCACAGTCAGCGCGACGCTCACCGGCGTGGACGACGCCGAGGCCTTGGCGTTTGACTCCAGCGGCAACCTGTACGTGGGCAACACTGGGAACAACACAGTGCGCAAGTTCTCTCCGGGGAGCACCGTGGCCAGCGCCACGTATTTCGCCGGCGTGGACGAGCCCGTCGCCTTGGCCATCGACTCCAGCGGCAATCTGTACGTGGCTAATCTTGGCAACAGCACGGTGAAGAAGTTTGCGCCGGGGATCACCACAGCTCAGCGCCACCTATTCCACCGGTTTGTCGGATCCCGAGGCTCTGGCCTTTGATTCCAGCGGCAACCTGTACGTGGTCAGCGAGGCTGGCACCGTCAGCGAGTTCGCACCGGGAAATACCGTGCCGATCGCAACATACTCCTCAGGATTGGACCAGCCCGACGCCCTGGTTTTCGACTTATTCGGCAACCTCTATGTGGCCAACCAGTCCGGCAATGTTGGGGTGAGTAAGTTCAGCATCACACCCACGGCCGGAGGCGTGACGATTCAATCGTCGGTCGAATCGCGGCCAATGTTGATCGGCGGCACCAATAGCTCGCCCGTCGCCGGCATCAACCTCACATCGGCCGAACTAGCCCGAATCGTCACCACGGCAAACGGCACAGTCACGATTGGCGACACGGCCCAAACCGGCAACATCACGTTCTCAACCGCCACGCCGGCTACCGCGGTCGGCGCGGCGCTGAACGTGCTGCAGTCGACGTCCGGCGCCGGCCAAATCATCCTCGACAGCGCTTCGGGTTCCGGCACGGTGCTGAACGGTAACGGCGGTACGGTCACGCTGATGCCGGGCACCGGCAGCATCCAAACGACGCTCTATGCCACCGGAACGCTGCTGGCCACGAACGGTTTTTCGGCCAGCGGCAAGTCGATCAACCTGGCGTTGGGCGTCGCGCCAACCTTAGGGACGCAGTTTACTGTTGTTAACAATACGGCGACGCCCGCGGCCAGCAACCTGATCAGCGGCACTTTCAGTGATCTATCGCAGGAGGGGACCTACGCGACCAGCTATCTGGGTACACCCTACTATTTCCAAGCCAATTACCAGGGGGGCGATGGCAACGACCTGGTGTTGACGAATGTTGCTGGACCGGTCACACAACTCATCGTGACCTCGCAATCCCCTGCGACCGTCACGGCAGATAGTGGGTTCGGATTCACGGTCACGGCCGAAGACACCCAGGGAAACGTGGCCACCAGTTTTGCCGGCAGCGTGACCGTTGCTTTGGCCAATAATCCGGGCAACAGCACGCTGGGCGGTACGCTTACCGTGACTGCCGTGGGCGGCGTGGCCGTATTCTCTGGTCTGACTTTGAACAAGGTGGGCGGCGGCTACACGCTGGCTGTCACTAGTGGCACGCTCACTTCGGCCACCAGCAGCGGTATCTCGGTTGCACCGGGCACGGCCATGCAGCTATTGATTTCCGGCGAACCGCCTTCGACGACCGTTGCCGGCAGCAGCTTCGGCCTGACCGTCACCGCGGAAGATGCGGGAGGGAATGTCCTCTCTGGGTTTAACGGTTTCGTGACCGTGGCGTTGGCCAATAATCCCTACTCCAGCACCTTGGAAGGCTCGTCCGTTGTCGGGGCCAGCAACGGCTTGGCCAGTTTCTCCGGCTTGACGTTGAATAACCCCGGCAGCGGCTATGCGCTGCAAGTCACCAGCGGCACGCTCACTTCTGCTACCAGCAGCGCTTTCTCCGTTACCCCGGCCGCGGCCACGTTCATTGATAACAGCCCATCGTTGAGTATAACGCTGAACACCAACGCGCAGGTGGCCATCAGCACCACCGGCACGTCGTATCAATTCACACTGGTCTCGGGCCTGTGGGGCGGCACAAACGATGCGAACCTGACCGGCAGCGGATCGAGCACTCTGACGGTGACCAGTGCCGGCATCAGCGCGTTCACAAGTTCCATACAGATCTCCGATGCCGGCGGCAGCGGCGGTAACTCGGTAATATTCGCCGACAGCGGAACAGCCGCATATCTCAACGATTTCGATCTCTCGCTGTCGAAAACGTCGGACAATCTGGCCTTTAACGGTTCTTCAGCATTCACGGGGGTAAATGGAATCTACGCGGACCTTCCTGGCTCGATTACCATCGGGCCGGGCAGCCTTACAACCGTCAACGGCTCGCTTACGCTTAATTCCCTGGGGACGAATTCCACGCTGTCCATCGGTGGCAACGTACTGAGCCAAAGCGGCTCGCTCGATCTGGGGGCCACGGGCAACGTAACGGTCGACGAAGGTGTTATGATCAATAGCGGCGCCGGCAGCCTGACGTTGAGCGCCGACGCTAATGGTTACGGCGCGGTGGCAGACGGGATCGGCACCCTTTCGATTGCCCCAGGCGCTACGGTGATCTCGGCGAATTCCTCGACAAGTTCGATCACGCTCAGCGGAGCGAACATCAGCATCGACACCAGCAACAACCCGGCCACGATTGAGCAACAGGCCCCGGTCGGTGTTACGTACGACGCGGCCTTGTCTGACCCCGATGCCCTGGTCGTCGACTCGAGCGGCAACCTTTACGTGGCCAATTACGGCAACGATACGGTGAGCAAGTTGCGCCGGGAGCCAGTACGGCGAGCGTCACGTACTCCGCCGGCTTATCCGATCCTGATGCTTTGGCCGTCGACTTGAGCGGCAACTTATACGTTGCCAACTCCGGTAACAATACCGTAGTCAAGTTTGCTCCGGGAACTAGCACGGCCAGTGCCACGTACTCGAACAACCTATTCTATCCTAGCGCGCTAGCTGTCGACGCCAGCGGCAATCTGTACGTCGTTGCGTCGGACGCAGTTTACAAGTTCGCGCCCGGAAGCACGATTGCGAGCGCCACCTATAGCGCATTGGATGACCCGAGCACCTTGGCCATCGATTCCAGTGGCAACCTGTATGTCGGCAGCTCCTATCTCAATTCGGTTGTCGAGTTCCGGACCGGCACGACCAATGTCGTCGCGCAGTATTCGGAAGACATGGATGACCCGCAGGCCCTAGCCGTCGATTCCAGCGGCAACTTGTACGTCGCCAATTTTTCCAACGGCGACGTCGAAAGATTTGCGCAGGGAAGTAACCAGACAAGCGCCGTGTTTTACGACGAGAATCCGACCGCCTTGGCGCTCGACGACAGCGGCAATCTGTATGTCGCCGGCGAGTTCTCCGTCGCTGAGTTTTCTGCAGGCAGTAACCGTGAAATCAAATCTCTGGCCGGCGTGTCGCGTTCTGACGCTTTGGCACTGGATGCCAGCGGCGACTTGTTCGTTGCCGATAGTGGCAATTCTTCCGTCGGCGAATACCCGCCGGGCAGTGCCACTCCCGCCGTCACCTATAACGAGAATCCAGACGTCGTCGGTGGCGTCATGATTCAGTCGTCGACCGGTTCGCAGCCAATCCAGATTGGCGGCCCGAACAACCCGGTCGCCAGTGGCATTGATCTCACAGCGGCAGAATTGGACCAGATTGTCACGACGGCGAGCGGCACTTTGACCATCGGCAGCTCGTCACAAATCGGCAATATCACGATCACGACGGCGACACCGACCACTACAGCCGGGGCCACATTAGACGTCGTACAAGACGTAACCAGCACAAGCCAGATCATTCTCGATGATGGCGCGGGAACCGCCACGGCGCTCAATGGCAATGGCGGCTCGATCAGCCTGACGGCCGGAACTGGCGGGATCGTGGCGCTAGCGGCCAGCAACAACTCGGCCGAGATTGCTACGACCGGCGCAAGGGTGACGCTGCTCACGACCGGCCCGATCGGCACAAGTACCAACCGCATTCAGTTTGGCGACGACGCGAACACGGCCCAGCAAGTCGTCTCTGTTGGTTCGACGACGACCCAGCCTAGCAGCGTCTACCTCGACGGCCTGGGAAGCCTGACGCTCGGCAGCATCTTGGGCGGTTCGGGCAATGCGATGATCGACGTCACGGCCCGGACGAACCTGGCGATTAGCGCTGGCGCCACAATCAATAGCGGCACTAGCACGCTTAGCCTGGGGGCCGATTTGACTGCGGCCGAGATTGGCGACAACGGCATCGGCACGCTCTCCATTAGTTCGGGAGCGACGGTGACGTCGGCCAACTCTTCGGCCAACGCCGTCACACTCCGTGGCGCGGAAGTCAACATTGATACCAGCAGTAACCATGCCGTGGTCAGTACGCAACGAGTCATTTCGCCGGTGCTCGGCGCAACCATTGCCGGGATGAGCGGTACGAATGCTTTGGCTGTCGACTCGAGCGGAGACCTGTTCGTCGCCAATGAAACGTCCAATAGCGTAAGCGAATTCGCGCCCGGTGCTACGTTGCCCACGGCCACGCTGGTCGGTCTCGACGAACCGGATGCGTTGACATTCGACTCCAGCGGCAACCTGTATGTGGCCAACCTCGGTAACAATACGGTGAGCAGGTTTACGCCCGGAGCAATCACGGCCACCATCACTCTTTCCGGCCTGAGCTATCCGGATGCCTTGGCGATCGACTCCGGCGGCAATCTGTACGTGGCAAATTACTTCGGCGACACGGTGAGCAAATTCACACCCGGCGCTACCATAACCAGCTCCGTACTCACAGGAGTGATGCTGCCCAATGCACTGGCGATCGATCCGAGCGGGAACGTATATGTAAATAGCTCATACGCTCTGTTTGGCCCGGCGCCAACAATCAGCGAGTTTGCCCCCGGAGCAACCACCGCCAGCGCCACGCTTACCGGGCTAGGGTCGTACAACATCGCGATCGATTCGAGCGGCAATTTATATGTGGCCGAGTATTTCTCCAATACGATCAGCGAATTCGCGCCGGGCGCTGTCACGGCCAGCCTGACGCTTACCGGGCTGGATGAGCCCGGCCCGATGACCTTCGACTCGCACGGCAATCTGTACGTGGAGAACTTGGGGAGTACGACGGTGAGCGAATTCGCGCTGGGAGCCACGACTGCCAGTACGACGTTCGCCGGCCTGAGCGCGACCGGCCCCATCGTGCTTGACTCGGTTGGCAACTTGTACGTGTCCAGTGGGAGCACCTACGTTAGCAAATTTGCGGCCGGCGCGACCACGCCCACCGCCACGCTTAGCAGTTTGTTCAATACCCCCGCAGCGCTGGCGTTCGATTCCAGCGGGAACATGTACGTGGCCAACTACGACGCCAACGCCGTGAGCGTATTCGCGCCAGGAGCCATCTCGGCCAACGCAGTGCTCACTGGACTCAACGATCCCAACGCGCTGGCTTTTGATTCGCACGGCAATCTCTATGTGGCCAACGCAGGCGGCGATACGGTTAGCGTCTTCGCGCCAGGAGCCACCACGGCCAGTTCCGCGTTGACCGGGGTGAGTGACCCGGTCGCCCTGGCCTTTGACCCGACAGGGAAGCTGTACGTGGCGAACGAGGGTATAAACACCGTGAGCGAATTTGCGCCGGGCGCCACGACCGCCAGCGTGATACTGAACGGGTTGAACCAACCCGATGCGCTGGCCGTTGACTCCAGCGGCAATCTTTATGTCGCAAATTCCTTCAACGGCACGGTGAGCAAATTCGCATCGGCGCGCACCACTTCCAGCGCGACCCTTTCCGGCGCCCGGATCCTACGCGCTCTGGTGCTGAACGCCAACGGCGACCTGTTCGTAGGAAGCACATTGAACTATGAAACTACGGTGCCGGAATTCTCGCCGGCGCCACCACCCCTACCGTTTTCCTCACCGTGGCTAACGCGCCCTCCGCCCTGGCATTCGATTCCCACGGCAATCTGTACGTCGCCAACGGAGACGGCTCGACGGTGAGCGAATTCGCGCCAGCGCTACTACGGCGAGCACATTGCTACTTGGACTCTCCGGCCCCTCGGCCTTGGCGTTCAGCCCGGGCGGAAATCTATTCGTAGCCAGCGAACAATTCAGCACGGTCTCGGAATTCCTGCTCGCAGTTCCGCCTCCGGAAGGGGGTGTCGTAATCCGATCTTCGGTCGAATCGCGGCCGATGCTGATCGGCGGCACAATTAGCTCGCCCATCGCAGGAATCAATCTCACGTCGGCCGAGTTGGCGCAGATTCAACCAGCCTCGGGCGGCAGCCTTACGATCGGCGAACCCTTGCAGGCCGGTACAATTACATTCAAATCAGCTACGCCCACCACCACGGCAACGCAACTCTATGTTATGGAAGACACCGCCGGCACCGGCGCGATCATCTTGGACGATAGCTCGGGCGGAACGGCTTTGAATGGCAGTGGTGGAACATTGACTCTTACAGCCGGCACCGGCGGCATTCAGACCACACTGTATGCCATCGGCACACCGTTGGCCACGAACGGATTGTCGGCCAGCGGACCGCTCAATCTGTCGCTGGGCTTTGCCCCGACGATCGGCACCCAGCTCACGGTCATCAACAACACAGCCACGCCCGCGGGCAGCAACCTGGTCAGCGGCGCGTTTTCCAATGTCGCGCAAGGCGGAACAATTACGCTGAGCTACAACGCGACACCCTATTACTTCACGGCCAACTACCAGGGCGGTGACGGCAACGACCTGGTGCTGACGAATGTTGCCGGCCCTGCCACGCATTTCATCCTCGCTTCGCAGCCGCCCTCGACAGTCATCGCCGGCAGCGGGTTCGCCTTCACCATCACGGCCGAAGACTCGCAAGGCAACGTGGCGACCGGCTTTTCCGACACCGTGACACTGAGCGACTCCGTCGGTGGAGCGACATTCGGCAGCATAACGTTCAGCGGCGGGTTGGCCACGGCCACCCTGGATATTGCCGGCGCAATCGATCGCGGCCACCGACACATTGGCCACGATCTCCGGCAACAGCGCTGATTTCGGTCTCATCGGCTGCGGCCAGCCAGTTGGTGATTACGACGCAGCCGTCGAGCACGGCGACGGGCGGCGTAGCATTCGCGACCCAACCGGTGATCAAGGAAGAGGATCGCTTCGGCAATGTGATCACCAACGACAATGCGAATACTGTGGCAGTGACCAGCACAGGCACCGCCAATCTTCAGGGGACGACCACGGTGACCTTGTCCTCCGGCGTGGCCGCGTTCAGCGGCCTATCGTATGACAAGGCCGAGACGATCGATTTGGGCGTCAGCACCAGTGCCGGCACGTTCACGGCCACATCCAGTGCGGTCACAGTCTCGCCGGCCGCGCCAACATACTGCTCGTGTCCGCTTCGTCCGGCAGTCTTTCGGCCGGCAGCACGAGCAGCGTTTCCATCACGGCCGAGGATCATTACAACAACGTCGTCACGGGATTTAGCGACTCGGTGACGCTTGCAGACAGCCTGGGCGGCAGAACGTTCTCGACATTCTCGTTCACCAATGGGGTGGCCACTGCGACGGCCACACTCGACACGGCCGGCTCACAAACGATCACGGCCACTGATCCAACGGCCACGATCGCCGGCACCAGCGGCCCGGTCACCGTTACGCCGGCCGCGGCCACGCAGTTGCTTATTACCGGCCAGCCGCCGACGACCATCACGACGGGCAGTGGGTTTGGCTTGACCGTTACGGCCGAAGATGCTGAAGGCAATGTGGCCACCGGCTTCACGGGCAGTGAGACAGTCGCGCTAGCCAATAATCCAGGCAGTAGAACGCTGGGCGGCACGCTCACTGTCTCGGCCACCAGCGGTGTAGCCAGTTTCCCAGGCCTGACGCTGAGCAAGGTCGGCAGCGGGTATTTACTGGCCGTCATCAGTGGTACGCTGAGTTCGGCCACGGAGCAGCGCCATCTCGGTTACGCCGGGTACGGCTACGCAATTGCTGATCACGACCCCACCAACCTCAACGGTTACCGCCGGCAGCACGTTCGGGTTTACGGTTACGGCCGTAGATGCCGAAGGCAATGTGGCCACCGGCTTCAACGGCAGCGAGACTGTCGCTCTCGCCAGCAATCCAGGCAGTAGCACGCTGGGCGGCACGCTGACCATTTCGGCCGTTCGCGGCGTGGCGACGTTCTCAAACCTGACCTTGAATCTAGTCGACAGCGGCTACACGCTCGCGGTTAGTAGCAGCACACTCAGTTCCGTTTCGAGCAGCGCCATCTCGGTCATGCCCGGCGCGGCCACGCAACTGCTCATCGCGACACAACCGCCCTCAACGGTTACCGCCGGCAGCGAGTTTGGATTTACGGTCATGGCCGAAGACTCGCTGGGAAACGTGGCCACGGGCTTTACCGGCAGCGAGACCGTTGCCTTGGCCGGTAACCCAGGCACGAGCACGCTGGGCGGAACATTGACAATTCCTGCGACCAGTGGGATCGGCGTGTTCTCCAGTCTGGATGTTGAACAAATCCGGGGCTGGTTATTCGCTGACCGTTGCCAGCGGCACGCTCACTGCGGTCACCAGCAGTGCCATCTCGATCGCGCCCGCGCGGCGACCAGCTTCGCCTTATCGGCGACCCCAGTTAACCTGACCGCCGGCAGCACCGCGGGCATTACGATCACGGCCGAAGATGCGTTCAACAATCTGGTCTTGAACTTCACTGACTCCCTCACACTGTCCGACTCGCTGAGCGGAGTAAGTATGTCTGGCCGATCCCGTGGTCTCGTTCTCGGGCGGGATGGCCACCGCCACCGCCACGCTCGACGTCGCCGGTACGCAGGCAATCACGGCCACCGACTCGACTGACTCGATCGTCGGCACAAGTAACGTGGTCACAGTGAGTCCGGGTGCGGCTACGCAGTTGCTCATTACGGCGCAACCTCCCGCGACCGTCACGGCCGGCAGCGGTTTCGCATTCACCGTGGCAGCCGAAGATGCCGAAGGGAACATCGCCACTGGCTTCAACGGCAGCGTGACCGTCGCCTTGGCGCATAATCCGGGCAGCAGCATCGCTCGGCGGCACGCTCATCGCTGAATGCCGTGGCCGGCGTCGCCAGCTTTCAGCGGGCTGTCGCTGAACATGCCTGGCAAGCGGCTACACGCTGCAACTCTCGTCCAGTGGGCTGACGTCGGCCGTCACGCAGCGCCATCGACGTCCCGACGGTGCTGATGATCACCGGCACGAACAACTCGAACGACGACGTCGACATCACGTTCACCGGCGCGAATCAGTTCGAGCGTCGGTTCCGGCGGCACGACGACTACGACCTACTCCACGTCGAACTTTCAATCAGGTCGTCTACAACGCCCCGACCGAGGCACCTTCTCCGAGTTTGTCTTCGACGATCCCAGACGGCGCGATTAACGGCCAACCAATCGCTCGGCATCGACGACGATCAGCCATGGCGGCTTTCAGTTCCAGGCCAACGGAGCCGCGAACCTGTATCTGTATGGCGGCCCGGGTTCCACGGCCACGGTCAACGTCGACAACGGCGGATCGAGCAGCAGCAATTTCTTCGTCGTCGATACCGAGCAGCAATTACAGCTACATCGCCGATCCCGGGACCGGCGCCTACAGCGAACTCTCGGGCTTCGGCTCCGAGACGGTCACCGGCTCGGCCGGCACGACGTACGCCTACATCTATTCGACGTCGCACGCCTCGACCGTCGCCAGCCCCACGCAAACGACGTTCACCGTGGGCGGCGTGACCAGCACGTTGAGCAACTTCCCGCAGGTGTATGTCGTCGGCGCTGCCGACGGCACCGACAGCGTGACGCTCGATTCGTCGGGCGGCACGTTCGTCAGCAGTCCCGGCTTCAGCTACGTCAGCGGCACGTCGAGCGGCACGAACTTCCTGCTGGGAGCCTTGTATGCCGCCAACGTCACGGCGCAGGCCGCCGGCAGCGGCGATACGGCCGTGTTCTACAGCTACCCGAGCAACACGTTCACCGGCACGCCCGGCACCAGTTCGCTGGGCGGCAGCACGACGAACGTCGCCGGCTCGAGCGTCAACTTCGTCAGCCAGGCGTTGGGCTTCAATTCGGTTTCGGTCTTCGAGTCGGGCTCGGGCACCGACGTGGCCAACCTGACCAGCCCGGGCAACGGCAGCTTCTTCGGCACCTCAACGGCCAGCACGCTCACCGTCGGCACCAGCACGATCACGGTGAACACGTACTTCGTCTTCAGCGGGCAGATCGTGGCCGTGCCCGGCCAGATCGTCGTGACCGGCAAGGGCAACGGCACCGACACGGCTGACGATCTACGACTCCCCGGGCAACAACGCCCTGACGGCCAGCGGCAGCACGGCCACGCTGACCACCGCGCTCGGGCAGCCTGACGATCAACAAGTTCGGCAGCGTGACGGCCAATAAGCAGAACGGCACCAACGACACGGTTCACATGGCTGCCGCGATCGACTTCATCCTGTCGGATCCCGGCTGGACAAGCGATTAAAGCTGAACGCTTGAAATTCCCGCCAACTCGATCGTTTTTTCGGAATCGCGAATGACGACCCATTTTTGACGCGCGCTGGCCGAGTCTGTCGTCACGACTTACGTGGAAGCTGTGTGACTCTTATTTCTCTGATCGGCGGTTCGCCACCCGCGTGCTGGCCACCGCTCGCACACCCCGCAAACGCTCCTGGGCTGTCGCTTTAGCCGGTCTCGCACCTGCCGGCCCGAGGCTCAACAGGGATCGGGTACCCTGGAAGGGCGGTCGTGCTCTGGCACTGAGGAAATTCGAGCGGGCCAGTGAGCGGGCAGTACCGCAGACGATTATCGCGTGACTGAGAAGCCACCCGAGCACCATCATCTTAAAACCTGGCACTCACTGACCGGAAAGTGGACCGAAGTGCGGCTCGACCCGTAAGCAGCGGCGGAGCGCACGGATGAATTAGGGGCCATCGAAGGCCCTTTTTTACCTCGCGAAATCTGACTACCAGGTCACCTCAAGGCCTGGCTTTGCACACTGGTTGATAATCGCTCTAGCCGAATCAACATGGGCGGTTGCCTGCCCCACGAAATTAAAGTTCCCTGTCGTCGGAACCTGCCTGCCGGCTGACCGCAACTCCATCCAACCACAACATCTTGTAACCACCTCGCAAGGCGATGTGGGGCGTGAGTTGGAGTGATGCATTTGCGAAGTCGAAGGGATTGAATGAGACGGGGTTTCCCGAACTCTCGAAGTCAGTTTCCTGCGGACTTGCCACAAATTCCCCGCTTGCCGCACCCTCGGTTGGAGCCCAGGGAAGGTTGTTCTGCGCGATCCAGGCTGTTGTCGATGGTTCGCATGGACGCGATTGCACGCCGCTCAATTGCTCTTTGGGATTCGCGGAAGGAATCCGGCCTGGTTGCCGAACCAATCGAAGTGCTTGCTGGATATTGAGTTCGGTAATCTGTGAGTTGGATTGGTAACTCCATTGGCCCTCCCAACCCGTGGCATGTGGCGCGGCGTCTTTTGCGCTGGCAGTCGCATCACCCATCCACATGTAGCGGAGTTCGGGGCCATAATTCTCGGTGCAATTCCAGGCCACGCTGCTTGTGATCGCCGCCTGATTGCCGAAACTGAGTTGCAAGGCGTCTGGCAGAGTCGCCCCGGTTTCTCCGTCAGCAAAAGGAATGAGCTTCCCATCTATCCTGGTTATGCATGAACCATGCGTCCACGGTCAAAGCCAGCTGGGGAACGCAGCTGGTTTCGCGACCGTAAATCGCTTCGGGGCAATCGATCTCGCAGCATAGGAGGGTTGCGCGAGCCGCGGCCGGCGGAGTCTCGCCGGCTGGGATAGATTGGACGTCGCTGACCAATTGGGGCTCAAGGTCGGCGTCGAGTTCGGCTGCCAGAGCACCGCGCGTGCCCATGACGACAACCACGGTCGCACAGAAGCCAATGATCTTCTTCATCGCTCGCCGCACACTGGTTGGTGCCCGCAGCCGCTTTGCGGAATTGCGATATGCCGACCGACAACATGCCCGGCCCAATCCCTCGCAATTATTCGACTTGGAGTGTCTGGCTTGCTGAATTCCAAGAGAATCCCGTCGATACAATCGATACGATTGGCAGTTTTGGGCCATCTTCGCCCGACTGCCTCGGACGCGGGCGGCGTGCTCAGTAGCCAGTCTTACCTTCGATGCTCACGGCCGGCCGAGATGTTAGCTGGATGCCAATGTCGGCGCAGGCATCGCTGTTGCTTTCACATTCGCGGCGCCGTGTAATAGCCAGGGCGACGGTAGCGGCTAAGTTTGACTGTTCTAAATGGAGGTCCGGTGTGCCGACAAGAAGATCGCCTTCGAGAAATGGTTCGTTGGCGTCACTCTCGCCGAAGCGACGTGTTCTGAAAGAGCCTCTTACCGAACGAGAATCCGAGGTCGTCCGCCTGCTCTCGCTCGGGTGTACGATCTACGAAACCGCCAAGATTCTGGGGCTGGCCGCAGCAACGGTCGACAATTTCAAGGCGCACGCGATGGCCAAGTTGGGCGTCAGCAAAGCGGCCACGCTCACCCGGGCAGCAATCCTGACGGGCATCAGCGGACTGCACGACATGCTCACGCCAGCAGAGAAGCGGCGACTGCAGAAGCGGGCGAAGTAGCCCCGACACCCTCGGTTCGGTGGTAGAGTTCAGAGCACCATCGTAGAGGAATGCGGACGACTGGGAGAGCGCAGAAACACTACCGCACTCGCAACACCCGGAAACCGCCGTAGTCGTAACGATCGACCGGCGCGCGGAGGCTGCGACACGCCGAACGGCAACGGATCGGCGGGTGCTCCAGCTACCGCCTCGGATCACGCGATTGGAGCCCGAAGATGGGCCGAATGGGTCCGTTGGCAGAGATCTCGCGTAGTAGTCTTCCGCATACCAATCCGAACACCACTCCCACACATTGCCGTGCATATCATACAGTCCAAATGGATTGGCCAACTTCTGACCGACACGGTGAGCATATTTCTCGTCCACATCCCAAGCGTTTGCTTCGCACCAGTCGAAATCGCCCAGCTTTGACGGGTCGTCGCCAAAACTGTAGCAGGTCGTGGTGCCAGCCCGGCACGCATACTCCCACTCCGCTTCCGTCGGCAGCCGGTAGGTCTGCGCTTCCAGTCGGCTCATTTCCTGGCAAAAAGCACCCGCGTCGTCCCAGTTCACATACGTCGCCGGATAGTCCGGACCCTCCTTGACGTTTTCCTGCCCATGCCATGGGCTTGTTCGCATGACCGCTTCCCATTGGCTTTGCGTCACCTCGGTCGTCCCCAGGTAAAACGGCCGGGTGACCGTGACTCGATGCTGCGGTGATTCGGTGTCGTCATGCTTGCCCCCAAGCGCCAGTTCGCTCTCCGGCGACCCCATCATGAATTCGCCAGCCGGGATTAGTGTAAGCGCCATCCCAATGCTGTTGGTGATGGTATTTTCGCCCACCGTGCGTGCGGCAGGCACAGGCGCCGATGGGACACGCACCGGAGTGCTTGGCGGCGGCTGCGGTTTGGGTTCTGGCAATTCGGTATAAATCAGAGCCACGATCGCGACCACGGCCAGCGCCACGACCAGCAACTTGTTCGAGAACTTTGACCGCAGCCCTGCAATTACCCGGGCCACCGCGGCTCGCCTTCTGCCGGCCCGCTGCGCCGCCTCAAGCTCTCGCAATTGGCGATTCTCATTATGTTGCCGCTGGCGCTCAGCTTGCTCACGGGACTTTCGCTCGCGGTCGAGGCGACCTTGCTCTTCCGCCCGTTGACCTTCTCTCGCAACAATTACGATCCCAATTGATTCAAGCAGCCGATCGACATCGTGTTTGAAATCGGAACCGGCGCGAACCGGCGGCGCATTGACGTCCGCTAGTACACGACATGCTGGTGGCAGGTCATCCTTCGATGGCATCGACGCACGGTCCAAGAGCACCGGCACCGTCGCCACTCCCTGGCGCAGGGCCTCTTCGATTTCCAGCCGGACGTAGTCGTCCGGATTCTCCAGTCGGCGATTGCCAATATTGTCATGCGCGTCGAGCCAATGTTCCCCGATCAACGCCAGTAACACGTCGCATTCGGCAATTGCGGTTTGGATTCTCTCCGGGAACTTTACAGCGAAGGGGATCGCATCGACGTCGAAGAAAACGTTCCCCTCGCCGAATTTGGCCGCCAGCCGATCGTAGATTCGGCCGGCTTGGTGCTGGCTGTCGTCCCGCCGATAACAAATAAAGATCTTGCCCATGGCAAACCAGCGTCGCAGCTCGGAGGGTGAGGGTGTCGGTATTACAACCCGCTGAAAGGGGGCCGTCAACAAAGGCTGGCCAAGCATCTGCAACTACGATTTACCCTGCCGACCAACGCCGGAACATCCTTGGTAGTGCAGCGCCGTCGTCAGATCCTGCATCGCGTTCCGAGGAGCGCGCACTCGGGCCAACAACGGATCGTTCGCCGGAAACTCTTGCTCCATGCGGGCCAGCAGCCGGCTCAGGTATCCGAGCGACGGGTGCAGGGCCGCACCGATTTTCTGGACCCGGTCGCGGGTCAAGTCGTCGCCGGACATGGACATGCCCTCCGTGTTGGCGTAGGCTCGTGGGAGCCCGATTTTACCGTGACGAGATTCGAGAAAAAGGGCACGAAACCAGGCGACTCGCAATGTCCCATTCGCCCCTCGACTTACAGCTCTGGGAAATCCGTAAGCAAGCGGTGGCCGCGGTTGAAGACAGCGAGACGGTCACCGGACGCTGCTGGGGATGCAGGCGTTACCGAACGATCCGTTTACCGCTGGCTGGACCGCGCACGGCGCCATGGCGGACATGGCTTGGCACTGGTGCAGATGCACGGCCGACGGCCGGCAGTCGGCAGTCGGCGAGGAAGAAGTATTCGCCGTGTTCGACTGCCCCGACGCCCGCGGCCACTTGACGTTGAAAGCGGCATCCGATCGCAATAATCGAAAGTACGGCATCCGGTATTCACTCGCCAACGTCCATCGGCTGCGGGTGGTGTGGCTGGCTAAGGTCAACATATCTGTCGCGGATCAGCCGGCACCTTGCTGCCCATAGACGTGCCGCGCCTGTTACGGTGGCTGGCATGAACGAACAGCGGACGAAGAAAAAAGGTGCGAGCCATGAGCCGGAAACGCGACAAGAAGATAAAACGGCATTCATTGCAACCGCTGCATTGGCAAATTATAGGAGCCGTCTTTTGTACTTACTTGGTGTGGCAAGGATCTCGCGCCACCAACCTTGAAGTCCAAGTTGCGGACATCACTGCGGGCTGCGTCGGGTTTTGTGCCGCCTTCTGGATAGCCGCAAAAAAGAAGCGACTTGGCCAATAAAGCGGAGAGTCAATTCCTGGATTTTTCCCCGACAGGTCCCGGCTAACTGCCCGGCGCGCCACGTGTTGTTTTGGCGGGACAATGCGGACTAGCGAGAAACGCCAATGTGCGGATGATTCACCCTAAAGACTCCGGCCATGGACATCGCTACCGCATTCGATTTGGCTAGAGAATTGCCGTTGCTCAAGCCGCTGTACAACATCGCGGCCACGCAGACGATCCTGACGATCAGCCTACTCGCACTGCCCATGCTCGACGCGGTTGTCCGCCGGCGATACCCGGCCGGCCGCGATCCGCGCCGGGCCAGTGCAGTTGGCTGCCATCCCAGCTTCCGGTGGTTGGATTGCCGACAATACCACGTGGAAGTCGGGGCTGACGAAGATCTATCCGGCCGAGGAAATCCGTGGCGACGTCGCGAAATCGAGCTGGCTACCCAGCGAGGATCTTGGAGTACATTGGCCAGGTCAAGGTGCTGTCGGTCGGCAATCGCATGGAGGGCGCGAACCTGAGATGCCGTGGCACGCCGACCGTTGCTGCGGCGATGACCGTTGCCATTGGATGAATGGCCGTTGTTGGCCGGCGCTGCCTGTCCGTTTAACTCTTCCTCGACCGATGCCTTGGCCAGCCCAAACAAGAAGCGAATGCGCTCTTTGAGCCGCTCGGGATCGCTTGCCATGGCAGAGTCGTATTCCAGCTCCACATTGACACTCGCACCGCGCGAGCCGTAGTTCGCTTCACCGACTTTCTTGGTGAAGCCCACGTTGAGCTTGAGCATGTTCTTCCTTTCAAAGCGTTGTTCGTTACTATGTTCCCATGAACGCTCCATGCCCCGCCGTAGTTGGTTTGCCGCGCACGCTTATTGCCGGCATCATGGCCTTGGCGGTCTTGCTTACGGTCGGTTGCTCGCCCACGGCGACTCCGACCGTTGTTAGCCACGGGAGTGCGCTGGACGCCAGCGTGACTGCCGACATCGAGCATTTGCTCGACCTGATGCGTCAGCGACTACTCGTCATGCACGAGGTTGCCCGCTGGAAATGGCATCATCACCAGCCGATTACCGATGCAGCGCGGGAGGCCGCGTTGCTGGAGCGAACCGAACAGAGGGCGCATGAGCTAGGCCTGGATAAGGGGTTGGCGGTCGCATTTCATGACGGCCCAGATCACCGCAGGTAAACTGATGCAACAGCAAGATATGGATGCATGGCAGACGCAGCCACCGCCCCAGGACGAGCCCCTGCCCGACCTGGCGACGGAGTTACGGCCCAAGATCGACCAAGTTAACGCGGACCTGCTCGATGCCCTGGCCCGTCTCGCGCCGCATTTGAATGACGAACAAGTCCAAAGGCAGCTGCAAGGCTCCGTAACGGAGGCCTGGTCCGGTACAGGCTTCAGCGACGACATCCGGGCGGCGGCGTTGGAACCGTTACTCACCGGCCGCAACAAGTAACCGTTATCCCACCACTTACTGCAGCACCTTGAGCGATGCCAGCGTGTTGGCGACGATCCGCTCCTGTCGTCGCTGCCGTTTCAATGTGCGGGCCAGCTCGTTGGCTTGTCGCATTGCGACGAGTAGCGCGTCGCGCAAGGCAATTGCCTGCTCAATTGATGAGCCGGTTGCGGCCGGCCGAGCTCGCTTGGTCCGAGTTCGGTGCTGGGTGGATTGCACCGGCGTACTTGCCGCCGGGGCCGTGGATTCGGACGCGGTCATCTTGGACTCCTTCGTAGGTCGAGGTGTGGTGGAAAAAGGTGTAGTTGCAAGCGGCGACTCGATCCGGATCGGATCATCGCCGCGCGGCACGACGCTCGTGGGATCAAGCAAAGCCCATAGAAACCGGCGACGCTCGTCCCGGCACAGCAAGGGTGACTCGGCCCCATAGACAAACACATCGCGAAAGCCGAGCTTCATGGCCCGCTCGATGTACCGGCGGTTCATGCTGACGGCCACCGGCTCGCCGGTAAGCCGGGATGACGTCAGTTCGACTTCGGTGGACCGAGACTCTTCGGATTCGCGGCTGCGGATCAATACTCGGCCGTTTAGGTCCAGCGTGATCGGCTCGTCATGGTCACTGCCTACCGCCAACTGTGGCAGCAATTGACCCAGGAACTCGGCATCGGATGCCGACAGCTCCAGACGCGAACGGGCAAATTCGTGGTTGGGTAAGATGTCATCGACCTGGGGAAACCGGCCATCTTTGTTGATACGCAGCAGGACCAGCCAGTGGCCCACGCCGAAGCCGATCCAATCCCCGGCGCGGCCCACGGCCACCTGCTCGCCGAGGTCCAGTTCCCGACAGCCGAGAATGGGCAAGGCCGGCACCAGCACAGAATCTTCAAAGCCGAAGGTGAATCCGGTCTGTGACAGAATCTGCCGGCCATCGGTGGCGTCGATCTGGCCCAGCGAGCCCCGAAAATGCAGGCAGCTCAATGCGTACCGCGTTGAGTTGTCTTTGCTCGCTGCTGCCGCGCTGCGCAACGCTGGCCAAAGGCCTGGCTCGTTCGGCATGAACGTCGTCGGTGGCTCGGGGAAGTTGACCGTAACCTTGGCATCGACACGGAATTCTGCCTGCCGCGGGACGCCCCGATCGGACCAGGATGCCAGGGCGCGATGCTGGGGGCGTTGTTCGAGAGTCACTTGTTCATTGTCGCGGCCGTCCCAGGCGTCCAGGGCCTTTACGGGCAGCAGTATGGTCTCGCCGTCGAACTGCCCGGGATGCTGGAATTCGATGGCCACTTCGGTCGATGCCGCACGGATACGGTATCCGTCTGGGCCGGCAATGACTGAAAAGCACGGTTCGGCACCATGCCGCTTGTGCAGACCGTCGCGACGGATCAGGCTGCGGAAGGTATGAAGGACGGAACAGGGAATCGAGATCAATGCAAAGCTCCTTTGTGAATGAGCCCACGCCGCCCGTCCCCAAGCCGGAGACGAGCGGCGTGGGGATCGTGACCGGACAGACGGTGAAGCTCAGGCGGCTTGGCGCACACCACGCCGCCGATACATGTGCGAGAGGCGAGGCGCGTCGATTTGCTGCACCTCATCCCAGTCCACGGTCAACGGTTCGAGGTCCGGCGGCTCGACGACGCTGAAACCGCGACCGCGAATGGTGGACAGCGATTCGCCGGTAGCCAGAGCCAGTTCGCGTTCCAATTCTCGTTGGGTCATGCTGCAATCCTTTCGTGACAACAGAAATGGCTGCCGCGCACGCGCAGTTCAGCCTGGGAAAGAAGAAGGGAATCCGCAGTCCACATGACGGCGGAGGCTTACGGCTCGATTAGCCCCGGGGAGCTAGCCAGTTCGCATTGAACCACGCTTGTTCGGCGGCTAACGCCAATCCGCGGCGTGCAAATGGCCCCAGCACAGGACCGCCGACCGGCGAGAGGTCAGCAGTCCAAAGCCCGTCCGCTGTGGGCTCGACGTGGCTGGCCCGGCGGATGGTCAGCGAGCCGATCTGGTGTAGGTCAATCTTTTCATCGTAGATGCATCGCACTTCGCCGGTCGGCATGATGACCAGGTCCATCACGACACCACCGGCTGAACGCCGCTACGGATGATCCGCCGACGCGGGCGATCAACCATCAGACCGTCGAGCACCGACTGAACGCCGGCCAACTGGGTCGCCAACTGCTGCCGCAGGCCGGAGTTCTCGCGCAGTTGCTGCGGCTCGACGCCGCGGGTGATTCGCTGGGCTTGTTCGACCAGTTCGTCGAGTTGAGCGCTACTGCCGATGTTCAGCGTGCGGAATCGCTGAAAGAACTCGGCCAGGTTCTCGACGGCGCTGTCGCGGAATACCTTAGGCTTGCCATCTTCGCTGCCGCTCAGCCGTTCGGTCAGATGCGAAACCAGGCTGCCCAATTCGTTGACAAAGGCATCTTCGGCGAGCCGGACCGCTTCCTCGAATCGAGCCGCGGCACGGGCTTGTTCCTAGCGAAACAGCTCGGGACTCAGCTCGCGCAGGTAATCGGGCGGTTCGACGCTAGGGAAGTCGTGCTCCATCTTGAACAAGCCCCATAGCGTCTCGGGGTAGTCGCCCGCCGAGTAGAGCCGGCCCAGCCGTTGGCGGGCTGCCGACTTCAATTCGGAGAAGTGTTCGTCGAGCCGGCTGACCGCCTCAGCCAGTTCGGTCCGGAGCGTCGTCATCTGCACGTCGAATAAGCTGATGTCGTCCTGGCGGATCAAGCGGATCCCGGGCTCAGGGTACGGCAGGCTCAGTCCCTTCCATAGGGAAATGGCCTGTCCACGGACGCCGGTCACGGCCTTGAAGGCAGGGTGCTTGGTGTCGAGCAGCTTTTTCGCGGCCGACAGGTACGCACCCTCGGCACCGAACGAATCGGCCGCTTCGGCTTTCTGCTCGGCGGATAACGACTTCCGGACACCGAACCACGTAAAACTCAGCCGGACGGCGGCCATCGTGGTGCGCAGCCGGCGGGCGGCAGTGCCGGTCTGGTGGACGGTGGTTGAGTCAATTGCGGTGAGCATAGATTCTCCCGGTAAAGAAATGGATTGTTTCGGGCGCGTTCAAAACCTCTGGCGCCATCTGCGTGAAATAGATAAACTGGGCATTGGATTTTTCGGTCCAATGCAATTTTACGGAGGTGTGGGATGGAACCAGTCGCTTTGTATGCGCGGACGCCTTTGGAACGTTTGCTGATGGAACAGGCTCTGACGATGGCCCAGCAATTGGAAGCTGCCGGCAACGCCGCTCCCGACGGGCAGGTTCTGAATCGGTTGGAGACGTTGGCCGTGGAGCGCGGTCGGGAGTTCACGCGGCAGGCGCTGGAAGGAGCCTTGCAGCGTGAGGTCGAGGACGTCGAAAAAAAACTTCTCCGCGCCGCCCATGCAACTGCGGGCGTCGACGGAGACACAAAGGCGCGTCGCCGCGCACGGTCCTGACGGCGGCCGGTCATGTACAACTTCGGCGGGTCTACTTCGTCTGTAACGCTTGCTTGTCGGGCGAGTATGTTGCCGACGGTCGGCTCGGCGTGATCGGCTCTCAAACGCGTCAAGCGCAGCGTCTGTTATGCTTGGCGGGGACCAGTTGGTCTTTCGCCGCAGCCAGCACGCACTTGCGTGAATTCTGCGGCCTACGTGTCGCACCCGGCACGGTTCGTAAGGTCTGCGATGCCGAAGCCAAGCAAACGGCCGGCTGGCAAATCGACGCTCCCGCGGCGCATGCAAAATACCGCCAGGCAACGGGCGAAATCGAGTTTTTCACCGATGGTACGTGCGTCAACACGACCACCGGCTGGCGAGAAATGCGGATCGGCCTGTTTGCCAAACGTCCGCTGGCAGAACCGGCCTTGCCCGACGAATGGGGCAAACGCGAGTTGCCACCGACGCAGGCGCGCTATGTGTTTGCAGCAATCGAATCCAGCGAAACGTTTGCCGCACGCTGGCCGACAGTGGCCGGACGGCTGGGGATTCGCGCTCGGCAACGCATCGACGTCTTGGCCGACGGGGCGAAATGGATTTGGGAACGCGTCAGCTTCTACTGGTCGCAGGCCACCGGAACGCTCGACATCTATCATGCCTTGGAGCACGTGGCGGCGACCGGCAAAGTGCTCTACGGCGAAGGGGCGGCCGAGACACGTGCCTGGACGGATCGCGCCGGGAAGCACTCCTTGCCCGGGGCTGGACTGGTATCCAGAACCTGATTCAGGAAACCCGGCCCAATGCGGTCCGAGCTGCACAGCGGAACAGTCTGACAGCACTCGAAAGTTACCTTCGCGCGCACAGTTCCCACCTCAACTATGCCGAACGTCTAACGGAGGGGCGTTCGATTGGCAGCGGACAAGTCGAGGGTGCGTGTAAGCACTTCATCGGCCGCCGGCTGAAGCAAACCGGGGCTCGCTGGCGGGTCGAGCGTGCTGACCGAATGGCCGGCCTCTGTGCCCTGCTGTACAACGACCAATGGGAAACCTACTGGTCCCAGGCCGTCTGACCGCCGGAATCCGTAATCGCACCCATTGTTTCGATTTGGTCGGCCCAGCCGCCGGGGTATGATCTTCATCGAGTAGCCCGGCTTCAGTGAAACCCCTTGAGAGAGTTCAAGTGAATCTGGAATTAGCCGATGATGTAGCCATCGTCGTGGGCGGCGCGAGTGGTATTGGGTGGGCCATCGCGTCGGTTTTCGCCGATGAAGGTGCCCGCGTGGCGATCCTAGATCAAGACCCTCGAACGCCCTCCGTGGCTTTGCAGCTGGAAGAGCGCACGGGCCGGCCTGCTCTGGGGATCGTCGCCGATGTCGTGAACTTCGAGGGCGTGCAAGCGACCGCGGAGCTGGTTTTGGCGAAGTTCGGCCGCTGCGATCATGTCGTGTACGCGGCGGCGGTCGGTTCCGGTAAGTACGGATTCCCGTTCTGGAATCTGAAACCGCAAGACTGGACACGCGTGTTGGAGGTTAACCTCGTGGGAGCGGTCAATGTGGCCCACGCTTTTGCCCCCTACTTCGTCGCGGCACGCCGAGGCACGCTGCTGTTCATATCCTCAGTCGCGGGGCAGATCGGTTCCCAGACCGACCCTCCGTACAGTGCTTCCAAGGCTGGGTTGATCAACTTCGCACAGTGCGCGGCCAAGGACTTTGCCCCCTACGAGGTGAGGGTAAACACCGTGTGTCCTGGAATGATCAAGACCAAGCTCAATCAGTCGGTGTGGGAAGCCTGGAATGCACAGCAGACGCCCGAGCCACGCATGAGCTATGAAAACTGGGCAGATGAGAAAGTCCGACGCGTGGTGCCACTTCAGCGATGGCAGGAGGTCGAAGACATAGCCCAATTGGTCGTCTTCCTGGCGTCCAATCGAGCCAAGAACATCACGGGCCAAACATTGAACGTGGATGGTGGCCAAGTTATGCACTGGTAAATCCGTCGAATATGCGACGGATCGCGGCAGGCCTTTCGCTCTGGCTTCGAGCGGTGACCGAAGCGCTGCTGATAGATTCTAGGCGATTTGGCCGACCAGCGGCGGCCGTGCGCCCAAGCACTTGGCTCGGCAATTGGCGTTCGTGAATTGACGCGAACGCGAACGCAGAGCCGTTGTCAGCGGGCTTGCGAGACGCTCTCACCAGCGATCCGTTTCAGTTCGCCGACGGCGATGCCGTACTCGTCGAAGCTCTTATTCCCATGCTGCCTGACCCATTGAAGGTGACTTTTGGCTTGGTCGATGTCGCCGTGCAACATGTGATCCAGCCCCAAATAGCACCGCGCTAGGGTCCGCTGGTCGTTGTCGGTGGCCAAGGCGAGTAGTGCCGGCTCATCGAGCTTGCCGCGTAGAAAGCTCACCACCGGCGTAGGCCATGCTTCGCCGAGACTGTTAACGTCCCTCGGAGTTCATGCTCATGTCGCTACATGTATTCGCCAATTTTGTGACTCCATTCGGCACTGCGGCCAACAACCGGGCCGAGACCGAAGGAAACATCACCACGCTTCAGAAACTTCTCTGGATGGGAGAGACCCATAGCGCTGTCAGCGCCGAAGCCATCCGCTTTGCGCTCCGGCGTCGGCTTTCGGATGCCGAGAATACTGGCACCAATCGGGAGTGGGATGAGACAGAGCGAGTCAACGCCTGGAAGGAACCAGACTTCAAAGGTTGGTCGTCCGACAAGGGGAAGACCTTTATTGACGACGACCTGCTCGGGTTCATGAAAGCCGAGGCAGCCGAGGAGGAAGGCGAATCTGGCACGACCGAGGTCCGCCGAGCCGTACTCGAAGTCACCCGCGCCGTTTCGCTCACGCCCTGGTCAGGAGATGTGACCTTTAATGCCGCATCGCCGGGGGCCACACCGTCTGCGCAAAAAAAGGGAAGCAATCCGGTTCCCTACGGCACCGAACTCCACGCCACCCGCTACCAGTACGGGATCGCGCTGACGCCCGAGAGGCTTCGCGACAAGTCACGCGCGGCCAAGGCGGTTAATGCCCTGTGCCAACTGGGCACGGTTGCCGGCAATCACGGGCGGTTCCTGTTCGACTTTTCCCCGGATGCCGTGGTCTTTCGGCTCACTGCTGATCCCGCCCCGCGATTGCTCTACTGCTTCAGCACCGAGGATGACGGAAGAACCGTCACCGCCGACGCGCTCCTACAACGACTCAAAGCCGGAGACGTTGCAAAAGAGGAGCTTATTCTTGGCGTTGGCGATCTCGATTCCAGACTCGCCAACCAGTTTGAGGCCGCCGGAATCGTGCCTCAGGGCGTGAAAGCGGCTTGTGCGAATGCGATCGAGAAAATCAACGCCGAACTCAAAATCAAAAGGTGATTCATGCTGGGCGTGTACGTCACCGTTCCGATTGCCTGCTTCCGCAAGGGGCTGGCTCGGGAGTATCTCGAAACTGAGCCACTGCCGCCGCCGTTTACCTGCTATGGCTTCCTGCTATCGCTTGTTGGCGAGACTGATCGCCGGCGGCATGTCGGTTGCCGAGTCGCGCCGACGCTGCTCAACAAGCCGCCGACAAGCGTCGTCCTGCGGACGGTGTGGCGGGTCAAGAAAACGCCGCTCGGCTCATCTGGTAACACCCGCCCGGACTATCAGCAGTTGCTTTCGCAATTGGAATTGCTTGTTTGGCTCGATTCGTCCGGAGAGCAGGTGGCGGAAGCGACACTAGAGCAGAGGGTACATGCGGCGTTGGAGAATCCTGCAAGCGTCAATCGCTTTGGTGGTTTGTCTCTGGGGGAAAGTTCGCACTTGGTCGACGAAGTGACTCCAGTCGACCGGTATTTTCGCAGCGACCATTACCGATCTCGACAACCCGAACCACGCTGTCGGGCTTATCTGACCGCGGAGCGAGGCCGGCTCACGCTCCCCATTTGGGTCGATCACGTCGGCTCATCCGGAACCGTTTTCGTCTTAGGTGACCTTGTAGATATGCCATTGGTTGCACCTCCCTTGGAACGGATGCCAACCATTCGCCCAAAGGAAGCCTCATGATCAGACAGCCCGAGTCAACCTCCCACTCCCCGCCGCTGCGCGTCATGGCCTTGCACGCCTTGGCGTATTGCCCGCGACTGTTCTACCTCGAAGAAGTCGAGGAAATCCGCGTAGCCGATGACCGTGTCTACGCCGGCCGTGAATTGCATGCCGCCATCGAAGCTGAAGACGAGGGCGAATGGTCGAGCATTGAACTGAACAGCACGTTGCTCGGGCTAACCGGCAAGATCGACGTCCTCCGTCGACGCAACGGCGAATTCATTCCCTACGAACATAAGCGAGGTCGGTCCCACACACTCGACGACGGCACACATACAGCCTGGCCCAGCGACCGGCTGCAAATCGTCGCTTACGCCGCCATGCTGGAAGAAGCGTACGGGCAACGGATTGCCGAAGGGCGGGTTCGTTACCATGCCTCGAATGTGACGGTGCGCGTGCCGATCGACGAACAAGCCCGGTCGGACCTAGCCGAGGCGATCGCCACGGCCCGGCGGTTGCGCGAGTCCATCGAGCGGCCGCCGGTCGCCGAAAACGAGCGGCTGTGTCAACACTGTTCGCTGGCGCCGGTCTGCTTGCCGGAGGAAGTGCGGCAGCTGCGCCAGCCGGAACACAGCCCCACCCGTTTGTTTCCGGCCGATCGGGATGGCGCTTCGCTGCACGTGGTTTCGCAGGGAGCGTATGTCGGCCGCTCGGGAGATAGCCTGAGCGTACGGCCCAAGGATGGCCCTCAAACCAAACATCCGATTCTGCAGGTCGAAAGCGTGCTGCTCTATGGTTATGCCCAGGTCACGACGCAGGCGATCCGACTGTGCGCCGATCACGAGGTTGGCATTCACTGGTTGTCGGCCTCCGGGCACCATGTGGGCAGCCTGGTGGCAACGGCGGGCCAAGTCCAACGACGCATCCGGCAATACAAGGCTTTGACGGATGAAACCGTTTGTCTCCGACTGGCTCGGGCCTTGGTGTTGGCCAAAGTAGAAGGTCAACATCGTTACTTGCTGCGGGCGACGCGGGGCGACCCAGCAGCGCGCGAATCGGCGCTTCCCAGCCTGACCGGGTTACGCCAGTCGCTGGAAACCGCCAGTTCGGCCACCAGCGGCGATTCGCTGCGAGGGCACGAAGGCAACGCGTCGGTTCACTATTTCGACGGTCTGCGGTCGCTCGTTGGACCACAAGTGCCGGATGAACTACGCTACGCCGTCCGTAATCGCCGCCCTCCGCTCGACCGCTTCAACGCCCTGTTGAGCTTCGGCTACGGACTTCTGCACGCGGCCGTCATGCGGGCAATCCTGGCCGCGGGCCTTGAGCCAGCGCTGGGGTTCTTTCACACGCCGCGCAGCGCCGCCTATCCGCTCGTGCTCGATCTGATGGAGTTGTTCCGCGTGACTTTGTGGGATCTCGTGTTGGTCGGGTCGCTCAACCGCGGGCAGTGGGATCCGGACGACGATTTTACGGTCACGCGGGCCAAAGTATGGCTTTCGGACACCGGACGTAAGAAGGCCATCGAACTGTTCGAGGCCCGGCTTGGTGAGAACTGGAAGCACCCGGTTCTCAACTACTCGCTGTCGTATGCCCGCACGATCGAGTTGGAAGCTCGATTGCTGGAAAAAGAATGGAGCGGCGAACCAGGACTGTTTGCACGCTCGCGATTGCGATAAACTCCCTGGGAAACATGCACGGCGCAAAATGGTGGCTCATCTGTTACGATATTCGTGACCCCAAGCGGTTGCGGCTCGCGGCTAAGCATTTGGAAGGTTACGGCCAGAGGCTGCAATACTCGGTATTCCGAGTATGGATGACGCCGGCCCAGACACAGCGGCTCCGTTGGGAATTGACCGAGTTGCTGAAGGCCGAAGACGACGTGCTGTTAATTCCGCTGTGCTCTCGATGCGTAAGTGCGATCAGCGTCACGCATTCGACGGTCAAACGCCCGAATTGGCCCGACGAGCCGCCCGGCTGCCAGATCGTATGATAACCAACGATTCAAGGATCGTTCCTTGTTTGACGACGTCGGCCCGCTCCGCGATGATATTCTCCAATCAACCATCGGTTTGCAGTTCTTTGACAATTTGGTCGATGCTTGAACTGGTCGTAAACGCGCATAGCGACGCGGGTTTGTGCAAGTTCAGTGGTCGGGTTCCGCATTCCCGCACAGCTCTATGGTGCGGTTCCAACGGGTGCTTGAAAGAGGCGTTCGTATCGTCCATGCTATTAAAGGGATGCAATGCGGGCGGTGCTTTCCTCCCTGATGCCGAAAGGCGTTGAGCACTAGAAGGTGCGTTCGAAATGGTACTTGCCCGGGTGTGCTTTCCTCCCTGATGCCGAAAGGCGTTGAGCACACCTTTTCGAAGTCCGCCAAAACGACGGCCCCGAAGTGCTTTCCTCCCTGATGCCGAAAGGCGTTGAGCACGCGATCGAAACCGGTAGTGGAGTCGACCAAGCAATGGGTGCTTTCCTCCCTGATGCCGAAAGGCGTTGAGCACCAGATCGACCTGGCCGCCGAGCGGCAAGGATTCATTGTGCTTTCCTCCCTGATGCCGAAAGGCGTTGAGCACTTGTAGACGGTCACGGTGAATGAGGTGGGCCGCAAGTGCTTTCCTCCCTGATGCCGAAAGGCGTTGAGCACATGTCACCGGGCGTCAGCTTCATTCGCAGCACGCTCGTGCTTTCCTCACTGATGCCGAAAGGCGTTGAGCACAAACTGGCAAATAGCAGGCGCCCGCCCGCGAGCCGCCGCAGCCCGAGACCTGACTAGCGGTGATCGAGCAACTCGGGGCCGAGGGGCATCGGCGGCAAGTCGCGGGGAGGGGCGCCGTCTGCGAGCATGCCGCACGACCGCATAATTGCTCGCCCGTAATTACCGGCGCTTGCTCAACAATACCGCGCTTCCCCGCAATTTCTGGCAATCGTTGGAAACAGTTTGCAAATCGCCCGTGATCGCATAAACTGCCCGGGAACAAACGGCTTTCGAGCTTTTCAGCGGCCCGTTCTGGAGCGACTACGGAACCGAAGGTTACTGATTCGAGCCCAGTCGGGTGTACTTCATTTCCGTCCCTATGATTTCATGGCATTTGCCGTGTTCTGCGGGGCTCCCAATGTTCCTGCCTTCGCCGCCGCTATGGTGGCATTCACTGCACTTCGGCGTACGGAATGCCGGCCAACCGAGCCCGATTCCGCCAAGCTCGAGGCAGTCGTCAACCTCGCGGCCATCGGTGCCGGCCGCGCGTTGCAACTGGTCGACGCTTTTTTTGTGCGCAGATTTGCTTCTGGGCTATTGTGGGCTAGCGTTTAATTGGCTCCGAATCTTTGCACGGATCGCAATCGGGCCTGGGTTTTTTCGCGCCCATCGGGAGACTTTGTATGAACAACCAGGGGTCAGGGGGCAATCCAAGTGCAAAATCGCAACCGCCCGAGCTGATAAGTGGCCTGCGGGTTGTGTTGAGTACGGCTGCAGTGCTAATCGCCGTCGACACCTACTGCATCACTTCGATCACGTATTCGGAACCTGCTGCACTCGGATCTGGTCCGGCAGGCATGCATCGAATTGCGAAAGATCCGTCGCGGCTCGGTCGCACAATTGCTGCTCGCAGAACTCAGCCTCAGCCCAAATCGGGAATCGAGTTCAGCCAGCCGACCTCGTGGTTCAGTGAGTCATACCAGGCTTACTCTAAAACCAAGTCGAGGGGATTTCCCTCGGTCTCTCGCAAGTGTTTCAGTGCTTTAGCGAAGTAGGCGTCACCGCCTTTCGCATTCAGAAGTGCATCGCGGGCCGCATTGGTTTCCGCCGCCAGTGCGGCATTTTCTTGTGCCGCCGCATTGCCGTGTCGCCAACAGCGTAAGCAGCGACCTGCCCGTCCCGGGCGGTCCTTAGGTGACGGCCGGTATCTTGGCTGCTGCGGCGGCGGCTGGCTCCAATCGTCGGGCGACGGGGTATTCGATCCTCAATCCCCGTAGATCCCCGCATTCGCCCCCCGAATAGCAGGGGAATTCTGTGACTCCCGCGGAACATGTCGCTTGCTGCAGGCGTCGAACTATATCGTTTACATGCGACGGCCGGCATACTACCTTCAGGGTATCTGGAAACGGTTAGGTCGGACCGTGAACGGATTGATAATCTGCGCCAATATTGAGAAGCGTCGACATGTTCGACCGACGTCCAGCGAGACCAACCCGACGGAATCGTACGGCACGCCCCAGGCGTTTGTGCTGCTTCGATCAATGGCGTTACCTTTCGCCGTATTTTGAGCAGCTGGAAGACCGCTGTCTGCTGGCCACGATTACCTGGAACGGCTCGGGCGACGGAACGACATGGACCAATCCGGCCAACTGGATCGGCGGCGTGATGCCCGGTCCGAGCGACGAGGCGGTCATCGGCTCGTCCAGCCAGACCATCAACGTTTCAGGCAGTATTACGGTGGGCAGCGTCGTCAGCGGCGCGCCGTTGGACATTACCAGCGGCTCTTTGACTGTCGAAAGCGGCACGTCGCAAGCCAACAATGGATTGACCGTAAGTAGCGGCGCGTCACTCATTGCGACCGGGACGGGAACCACATGGAACGCGTCCGGTACCACCGTGATCGGCGGGGCATCGATCCATGCTCAAAGCGGCGCAAGTCTGTCGTTGCCGAGCGTGACCACCTTCTCCAGCACGAGCGGTTATTACACCACGAACTTACAGGCCACGGGGACCGGCAGCACGCTCAGCCTGCCGAACTTGAGCTCGCTAGGGACGATCAACGACTGGCTTTACATTCAGGCGTTGCAAGGCGGCCAGACAGAGCTGCCGGAGTTGGCGACGGTCGCGGCGCCCAGTAACTTCGTGGAACTCGACGCCGAGAACGCGGGAAGTCAACTCGACGTGCCGATCTTGAGCAGCTTTCAGCCCGGCAATTCTGGCAGCCTCATCGATCTGACGGGCGCCACGATCTTCGACCCGGACTTGACCAGCCTGAACAACGTGAGTGCCACCTTGGACGGCAGCGGCACGTTGGCCTACAGCCAATGGACGACGTTCACCGGTGCCGGAAACGGGATCACCGTCACGGGCGGCTCCTATTCCTTTAGCGACCTGACCGACCTCGACGGTACGAGTCTGTACGCTCAAGGGGGTGGCAGCATCGCGCTGCCGGTTCTGGCCAGCTTCTCCAGCACGAGCGGCTATTACGTCCCGAGTTTCCAGGCCACGGGGACCGGCAGCACGCTCAACCTGTCGGACTTGAGCTCGTTGGGCACGATCAACAACACGTTTTACATTCAGGCGTTGCAAGGCGGCCAGACGGAGCTGCCTGAGTTGGCGACGGTCGCCGCGCCTAGCAACTTCGTGGAGCTCGACGCCGAGAACGCGGGAAGCCAACTCGACGTGCCGATCTTGAGCAGCTTTCAGCCCGGCAATTCTGGCAGCCTCATCGATCTGACGGGCGCCACGATCTTCGACCCGGACTTGACCAGCCTGAACAACGTGAGTGCCACCTTGGACGGGAGCGGCACGTTGGCCTACAGCCAATGGACGACGTTCACTGGCGCCGGGAACGGGATCACCGTCACGGGCGGCTCCTATTCCTTTAGCGACCTGACCGACCTCGACGGTACGAGTCTGTACGCTCAAGGGGGTGGCAGCATCGCGCTGCCGGTTCTGGCCAGCTTCTCCAGCACGAGCGGCTATTACGTCCCGAGTTTCCAGGCCACGGGGACCGGCAGCACGCTCAGCCTGTCGGACTTGAGCTCGTTGGGCACGCTCAACAGCACGCTTCACATTCAGGCGTTGCAAGGCGGCCAGACGGAGCTGCCTGAGTTGGCGACGGTCGCCGCGCCGAGCAACTACCTGGAGCTCGACGCCGAGAACGCGGGAAGTCAACTCGACGTGCCGATCTTGAGCAGCTTTCAGCCTGGCAATTCAGGCAGCCTCATCGATCTGACGGGCGCTACGATCGTCGACCCCGACTTGACCAGCCTGAACAACGTGAGTGCCACCTTGGACGGCAGCGGCACACTGGCCTACAGCCAATGGACGACGTTCACTGGCGCCGGGAACGGGATCACTGTCACGGGCGGCTCCTATTCCTTTAGCGACCTGACCGACCTCGACGGTACGAGTCTGTACGCTCAAGGGGGTGGCAGCATCGCGCTGCCGGTTCTGGCCAGCTTCTCCAGCACGAGCGGCTATTACGTCCCGAGTTTCCAGGCCACGGGGACCGGCAGCACGCTCAGCCTGTCGGACTTGAGCTCGTTGGGCACGCTCAACAGCACGCTTCACATTCAGGCGTTGCAAGGCGGCCAGACGGAGCTGCCTGAGTTGGCGACGGTCGCCGCGCCCAGCAACTACCTGGAGCTCGACGCCGAGAACGCGGGAAGTCAACTCGACGTGCCGATCTTGAGCAGCTTTCAGCCTGGCAATTCAGGCAGCCTCATCGACCTGACGGGCGCTACGATCGTCGACCCCGACTTGACCAGCCTGAACAACGTGAGTGCCACCTTGGACGGCAGCGGCACACTGGCCTACAGCCAATGGACGACGTTCACTGGCGCCGGGAACGGGATCACTGTCACGGGCGGCTCCTATTCCTTTAGCGACCTGACCGACCTCGACGGTACGAGTCTGTACGCTCAAGGGGGTGGCAGCATCGCGCTGCCGGTTCTGGCCAGCTTCTCCAGCACGAGCGGCTATTACGTCCCGAGTTTCCAGGCCACGGGGACCGGCAGCACGCTCAGCCTGTCGGACTTGAGCTCGTTGGGCACGCTCAACAGCACGCTTCACATTCAGGCGTTGCAAGGCGGCCAGACGGAGCTGCCTGAGTTGGCGACGGTCGCCGCGCCGAGCAACTACCTGGAGCTCGACGCCGAGAACGCGGGAAGTCAACTCGACGTGCCGATCTTGAGCAGCTTTCAGCCTGGCAATTCAGGCAGCCTCATCGATCTGACGGGCGCCACGATCGTCGACCCCGACTTGACCAGCCTGAACAACGTGAGTGCCACCTTGGACGGCAGCGGCACACTGGCCTACAGCCAATGGACGACGTTCACTGGCGCCGGGAACGGGATCACTGTCACGGGCGGCTCCTATTCCTTTAGCGACCTGACCGACCTCGACGGTACGAGTCTGTACGCTCAAGGGGGTGGCAGCATCGCGCTGCCGGTTCTGGCCAGCTTCTCCAGCACGAGCGGCTATTACGTCCCGAGTTTCCAGGCCACGGGGACCGGCAGCACGCTCAGCCTGTCGGACTTGAGCTCGTTGGGCACGCTCAACAGCACGCTTCACATTCAGGCGTTGCAAGGCGGCCAGACGGAGCTGCCTGAGTTGGCGACGGTCGCCGCGCCCAGCAACTACCTGGAGCTCGACGCCGAGAACGCGGGAAGTCAACTCGACGTGCCGATCTTGAGCAGCTTTCAGCCTGGCAATTCAGGCAGCCTCATCGATCTGACGGGCGCCACGATCGTCGACCCCGACTTGACCAGCCTGAACAACGTGAGTGCCACCTTGGACGGCAGCGGCACACTGGCCTACAGCCAATGGACGACGTTCACTGGCGCCGGGAACGGGATCACCGTCACGGGCGGCTCCTATTCCTTTAGCGACCTGACCAACCTCGACGGTACGAGTCTGTACGCTCAAGGGGGCGGCAGCATCGCGCTGCCGGTGTTGGCCAGCTTCTCCAGCACGAGCACTTATTATAACCCGAGTTTCCAGGCCACGGGGACCGGCAGCACGCTCAGCCTGTCGGACTTGAGCTCGTTGGGCACGCTCAACAGCACGCTTCACATTCAGGCGTTGCAAGGCGGCCAGACGGAGCTGCCTGAGTTGGCGACGGTCGCCGCGCCTAGCAACTTCGTGGAGCTCGACGCCGAGAACGCGGGAAGCCAACTCGACGTGCCGATCTTGACCAGCTTTCAGCCCGGCATTTCTGGCAGCATCCTAGAACTCACGGGCGGCACGATCGTCGACCCCGAACTGATCTATATTACGAACGTCAATCTTACAGGCAACTCCACGGGCACGATCTCGATTGCGTCAAACCAGGTGTATGCCGCAACGATCGGGACCAGCACAGTCCAAGGGGGTACGCTGATCGACCAGGGAAGCGTATCCGCCCAAAACAATGCCACGATCGACATTCCAGGCAGTCTGACGGTCAGTGGAGAGGGCACCCTTTCAACGACGTCGAATGCTACCGTCCAAATAGGCGGCAATCTGCTCGGCAATACACTGAATGCCGATGGATTCAACCCCGCGGGGACGGTGTTGTTCAATAGTTCCACGTCCAGCGCCAGTTCTCCACAGCTTCTCGAAGCGATGTCAGCCGATCTCGGGCCAGAAGCTGCGGGCTTCCAAAACAACTTCGACTACGGCACGATCAGTCTTACCAACAACACCTACGTGCAATTGGTCGACCAGACGCACAATTCCAGCGGCACCGGTGCTGAAACTGTCTATGCCGATTCAATCGTGGTGCCAGCGGGTACGACACTCGATCTGAACGGATTGAACCTCTACACGCACTCGGAGCAAATCAATGGCACCGTCCTGATCGGCACCATTCAAGTCGTGCCCTTGGGCGCCGGTGTTCCCACGCAAGTGGTCGTGACCACCCAGCCGCCTTCGAGCGTCACGGCCGGCGCTGGCTTTGCATTGACCGTCGCCGTTGAAGACGTGTACGACGAAGTGGTCACCAGCTTCACGGGCAACGTGACCGTCGCCCTGGACAACAATCCTGGCAGCAGTTCGCTGGGTGGCACGCTCACCGTTTCAGCCACCAGTGGCGTAGCGACGTTCTCGGGTTTGACGTTGAACAAGGTGGGCAGTGGCTATACGCTGGCCGCGACCAGCGACACGCTGACGTCCGCGACCAGTAACGCGATTTCCGTCACGCCCGGGACGGCCACACAACTGGTCATCACGACCCAACCAGCTTCGTACGTTACGGCTGGTGCAGGCTTCGGTTTTGCCGTCACGGCCGAGGACAGCGATGGCAACGTGGACACCGGTTTTAGCGGGACGGAGACGGTTGCGATCGCCGATAATCCCGGCGGCAGTTCGCTGGGCGGCACGCTTACCGCCAGTGCGACGAGCGGCGTGGCCAGCTTCTCCGGGTTGACGTTGGACAAGGCGGCCAGCGGTTATGCGTTGTCCGTTGCGAGCGGCACGCTCACGTCAGCCACCAGTAGCGCGATTTCGGTTGCATCGGGGACGATCTGCGCAACTGCTCATCACCAGCCAGCCACCGGCCACCGTCACCGCGGGCAGCGGGTTCGGATTCACGGTCACGGCCGACGACAGCCAAGGCAACGTGATCACCAACTTCACGGGCAGCATTACCGTTGCCCTGCTCGGCAACCCCGGTGGCAGTGCGCTGGGTGGCATGCTCACGGTAAGTGCCACCAGCGGCGTGGCCAGTTTCTCCGGCCTGACGCTCAACAAGACTGGCAGCGGCTATACATTGGCCGTGACCAGCGACACGCTGACGTCCGCGACCAGTAGCGCGATTTCCGTCACGCCGGGAACGGCCACGCAACTGCTCATCACGACCCAGCCAGCTTCGTCCGTTACGGCGGGCGTGGCTTCGGTTTTGCCGTCACGGCCGAGGACAGCGAGGGCAATGTAGTCACCGGCTTCACTGGTAACGAGACGGTTGCGATCGCCAATAATCCCGGCGGCAGCATGCTGGGCGGCACGCTCACCGCCAGCGCCACCGGCGGCGTGGCCAGCTTCTCCGGTCTGACGTTGAACAAGGTGGGCAGCGGTTACACGTTGTCCGTTGCGAGCGGCACGCTCACGCCAGCGACCAGTAGCGCGATTTCCGTCGCGCCCGGTGCAGTTGCACAACTGCTCGTCACGAGCCAACCGCCGGACACAGTCACCGCGGGCAGCGGGTTTGATTTCACCGTCACGTCCGAAGACGCCCAGGGGAACGTGCTCACAGGCTTCACCGGGAGCGAGACGGTCGCGCTGGCCAGCAACCCCGGTGGCAGCACGCTAAGCGGCACACTCACCGTCTCGGCCGTCAGCGGCGTGGCGACGTTCTCGGGCCTGACCTTGAATAAGGTGGGCAGCGGCTACACTTTGGCCGTCACCAGCGGCACGCTTACGTCAGCGACCAGTAGCGCGATTTCGGTCATGCCGGGTACGGCCACGCAACTACTCATCACTGGCCAGCCGCCGGCCACGGTCACTGCCGGCAGCGAGATGGTGTTCACGGTCATGGCTGAAGATGCGCAGGGCAATGTGGCCACGAGCTTCAACGGCAACGTGGCGGTTGCGATCGCAAATAATCCGGGCCTTGGCACACTGGGCGGTACGCTTACCGTCTCAGCCACCAACGGCGTGGCGACGTTCTCGGGCCTGACCTTGAATAAGGTTGGCAGCGGCTACTCCTTGGCCGTTACTAGCGGTTCTCTGGCGTCAGCGACCAGCAACGCGTTGTCTGTTACGTCGGGGACGGCCACGCAACTACTTATTACAGGCCAGCCGCCAGCCTCGGTTACCGCTGGCAGCGGGTTCGGGCTTACTGTCACGGCTGAGGATGCGCAAGGAAACGTGGCTACAAGCTTCAACGGCAGCGTGGCAATTGCGATCCACAACAATCCCAGCGAAGGCATTTTGGGCGGCACGCTCACCGCCATGGCCGCCAGCGGCGTGGCGATCTTCTCCGGCCTAACTTTAAACAAGGTAGGCAGCGGTTACACGTTGTCCGTTGCGAGCGGCACGCTCACGTCCGCGACCAGTAGTTCGCGATTCTTGTCGCGCCAGCGCAGCTGCACAATTGCTCGTCACGAGCCAACCGCCAGCCACAGTCACCGCCGACAGCGGATTCGATTTCACCGTTACGGCCGAAGATGCCCAGGGCAACACGGTCTCCAGTTTCGCCGGCAGCGAGACCGTCGCGCTGGCCAACGGTCCGACTGGCGGCACGTTAGGTGGGACGCTGACCGTCAACGCCATGAGCGGCGTGGCGACATTTGCCGGTTTGACGTTGAACAAGGCGGGCGGCGGCTACACGTTGGCCGTGACCAGCGCGGTGCTCGCGTCGGCCGCCAGTAGCTCGATCTCGGTTGCGCCGGGCACGGCCACGCAATTACTCATCACACGCCAGCCACCGGCCACGGTGATCGCTGGCAGCGGGTTCGGACTCACGGTCACAGCGGAAGACGCCGAGGGCAACGTGGCTACCGACTTCACCGGCAACGAAACCGTTACGTTGGCCAGCAATCCCGGCGGCAGCACGCTGGGCGGCACGGTCACCGTCGCTGCCGCTGGTGGCGTAGCCAGCCTTTCCGGTTTGACTTTGGACAAGGCCGGCAGCGGCTACACGCTCCAGATTACGAGCGGCCTGGGAGCCGTGAGCGCGGCCACGACCAACGGCTTCGACGTGACCACACTTTCCCAATCGATTGCCTTTGGGGCATTGGCGAACCAAGCCTACGGCAACGCTCCGTTTGTGGTTAGCGCGTCGGCTACTTCGGGATTGCCGGTCAGTTTCACGATCGAGTCCGGGCCAGCGACCATCGACTCGGCAACGAATACCGTGACGATCACCGGTGCCGGAACCGTAATAGTCGAAGCCACGCAGGCGGGCAACGTGACATATAATCCGACCGCGCCGGTCGATCAGTCATTCGTGGTAAGCAAAGCCCCACTGACGGTCACGGCCAATTCGACCTCGCGGCTGGACAGTGCAGCCGATCCGGTCTTCACGGCGACGATCAGCGGGTTTGTTAACGGCGAGACGTTGTCCACCAGCGGCGTGACGGGAATCGCCAGCCTTACGAGCAACGACACGGCCTTGAGTCCGGTGGGTAACTACACAATCACGGCTGCCCTGGGAACGTTGTCGGCGACGAACTACGACTTCGCAACCTTCGCGAGCGGCACGCTCGCGGTCACCGCTGGTGCCGCCACGCATCTGCTCATTATAAGCCAACCACCAGCGACCGTTACGGCCGGGAGCGGCTTCCGCTTCACGGTTGCGGCGGAAGATGTCGAGGGAAACGTGGCCACGGACTTCTCTGGCGACATTACGGTGGTGCTGGCGAATAATCCGAGCGCGAGCACACTCGGCGGCACCCTCACGGTGGGCGCCACCGACGGCGTAGCGGTTTTCGCTGGATTAATCCTGAACAAGGTCGGTATGGGTTACACGCTCTCGACCACCAGCACTGGACTGACGACGGCCGCCACGAACGGATTCGACGTCGTCCCCGGCGCGGCGACGCAACTTTTCGTTATGGTGCAGCCGCCGGCGAGCGTCACGGCCGGCGGTGCGTTCGGTCTCACCGTGGCGGCCGAAGATGCGCAGGGTAATGTTGCCACGAACCTATCCGGCAACCTGACAGTAGCTGTAGGTAACGATCCCGGCGGCGGCACGCTCATGCCGGCCCACTTTCGTTTCCGATCAACCAGGGAATTGCCGGCGTATCGGGCCTGTCGTTCAACAAGGCTGACACAGGCTATACATTGCAAGTCAGTGGTGGCGGGCTTAGCGTGACGACCAATGCGTTGACTGTATTGCCCGGCCCTGCCAGCCAATTGATCGTGACGGCCAATCCACCGACGAGTATCACCGTCGACGATCCGTTCGGTTTCACCGTCGCGGCGGAAGACAGGCAGGGCAATTTAGCCACAGGCTTCTCCGGCCAGGTAACGGTGGCTCTAAGCAATAACCCAGGCGACAGCACGCTCGGCGGAATTTTCACCGTTCTGGCCGTTGGCGGCACGGCCACGTTCAGCGGCCTGACGCTCAACCAGGGCGGCAACGCGTACACGCTGCAAGCCACCAGCAGTGGGCTCAGCCAGGCGACCACGAACAGCTTCAATGTGATCTCGGCGCCGCAACAGCCTACTCCGGCCCTGCCGGTGTCGGGAAATCCGCCACCGTCGACAGTTGCCCCGTTGCCGCCGTCCGTATCGGTGATGCTTCCACCGCTATTGATTGTGGCCCCGGCTCCGGCGAATCAGCTCATGACGGTTATTGGTTCTGGTGGCGATGGAAAGCCATTTCCACCGTCTCCACTTCCGCCTCCCCCGCCGCGGCCTTCGCGCGCTGCCGATCAGGTGTGGTCGGATTGGTCGCCCGACGATCGAGACTCCATCGATCCCGTGAACGATTTGGTGCAGAGCTTAGCCGAGGGTGACGAGCTTTACCTGGTAGGAATCGACCTGGGGGACGACGTCGTACAAAAAATGGCGAGCAAGCCTACCCTCAAGGTAGAATCGATCATCTCAACCAAGATCCCCGAGGAAAGCAAAGATTCACCTGTCGCTGACAACTCCGGTAGCGACCCGGGCTGGTTCACGTGGGTAGAATTGAGTCTTCTGGCGTTATCGTTGGGGTCGTATCTTTGGATCGATCAGAAACGCTTTCGAAGCGCTTTTCGAGTATTGCTGCGGCGAACGGTTTGGTAATCGATAGGTCTTGGCCATGCGAAACGTAGCTTGCGAGATCGCAGCCGTGTGGAAGCGCGTAGCCCTGATCGGCTGGTTCATTGGGCTGTCGAGTCCGCTCAATCTGCTGGCTCAACCGGGCGGGACGTTAGACGTTACGCTCCAGTTTGCGCTGCCCGAGGCACGCCATCTGTACCAGGCAGGCCAATATACGCAGGCCGAGCGGATGCTGCAGGCGGGACTCGCCCATAGGAACATAGCGAATGAGGCCACACAACTCGCCGATTCTCTGGAATTGTTGACAAACATTTACCGGCAACTGGGTCGTTACGGCGAGGCGCTCAAAACCGGCCTGCGTTACCAACAACAAATCGAGCGAGGCAAGCCGGCCGAGGGTAGTAACGTCGTCAAGCGGCAAGAGATCGCCGTGTCATTGGCGGAGATTTACGTTGCCGTTGAACGCTACCGCGACGCGGCAGCGATGCTCGATAAGGCCCTGTCGTTACCCGGCGGCATGAGAAGGTCCGATCCGTTGTGGGAGACTAGAGTCCTCACGCTGCGGGCGCGCACTGCGCAGGACTTGGGAGACATCCAGGCCGCGCAGTCTACCTGGCGCGAAGTTGAGTCGCAGGCTAGCGCGATTCTCGCGCAAATAGACCGGGAAGTCGTTGGCCCTGGCTTACGGATGGCCACCACGCAGCTCCTCACGGAATCGCTGCGGCAGGACAACAAGCCAGATCGAGCGATCGCAATCCTCAATCAGCTTTTAATCCGGCAGCAAAGCGATGACCTGGGCCGCGCTCAGACGTTGGGCGAGATTGCCGCCTGCTATTCTCAAATGCACGACGACGTCAAAGAGAAGGAATTTCTGCTGGCAGCATTGAAGTTGCAGCCAAAATTCCAGGAGAATCACGAAGAAAATCCGGATCGAAAATCGGCGCCGTCCGATTCAGGCCAGTCTGCCAAACCTTCGGCCGATCATGCTGATCTTCTCGACCGCTTAGCGCTGAACGATCAACGCCGCGGTGACCGGGAGGGGGCTCGGGAATGTTGGAAGCAGGCTGCCGAGCTTTATGAACAGTTGGCCGACAGGTCGGCGAACGACGATCGGAACCTCGGGGAGCGCATGCAGCAATACGAAAAGTTGCAGCGAGTCTACCAGGGGCTGGGTGAATGGCACTCCGCCGTGCGCGTGACCAAACGCCTTCTGGAATACCGCCAGCAGGCAATGCTGCTCGACGACCCAGGTAGTTACCGGGCGAAATCGGACTTAGGTGCTTTGTACATCAAGACCGAGTCGCCCGAGTCGGCCAAGCCGTTGCTACTTGAGGCTCTGGAATATTGGCGCGGCCGCACGCCGCCTGCACACCAGGAGTTGGCCCGAACTCTCAACAACCTCGCCGAGATCGCCCGTAACAACGGAGCGTATTCGGAGTCGCTCGAGTATCTGAAGGAGGCGGTGCCGATCTATCAAAAGCTGTACGCTGCCGATGATTGCCGACTGGCCGAGGTGCTCAGCAACCTCGCCGTCATTATGGCCGGAAAGGGAGAATACAAGGCCGCGATCGGGCATTACCAGTTGGCGACGGAGATTTGCCGGAAATCGGCCGAGAAGCACGATCATCGTGGTTTGGAACTTCTGCCCCCCACGTTGCTGAACACCGCCATGCTGTATAAATCGCAACGACAGTTTCGCGAGGCAGCCCGTTGCTGCGCGGAAGCCCTCGAGGCTCGCCGCAAAACGGTTGGTGACGATGCAAAATCGTTGCTTCCCTATTACATGGCTCTGGCTCTGTTGCACCTGGCCCAGGATCCTTCGCAGCCGTCGGGCGACGCCGGGCATACCAATCTGGAACGGGCGGAACGCCTTTTCGAAGCCGCCCAAGCGGCATGTCGGCAAAACAATCTGCTGGAAACGTCGAGCGGTTCGACGCTCTACCAGATCAAGGGCATGGTCCATCTTAAGAAGGCAGAATTGGCCCAGGAAAAGGAGGCTCCCGATCTGCAGAATGCGGAACTGCAACGAGCGGAAGCGGCTTTTGAAGAGGCGCATAGGATTGCTACGATAACTAAGCAATTGATCGCTCAAGCCAAGAGTCTGAACTATCTGGCTGACGTGGAGCTACGTTCCGCGGCTCTCTGTGAGGCCAACTCGCCTGATGCGGCGGATGAACGCAACCCGCGAAATGTCGCGCTCAAGCGCGCTGAGACTTTGTCGCGGCAGGCCCTGAATCTGCACAAGTCGTTGCAGGCGTATCCGAACCTGCATTTCATGGCCCATTTGAATTATGCCCGTGCGGCGCACGCGCTCGGTCAGCAGGACGAAGCAATCAATGAATTGGGCGAGGCCATTCGCCTGATCGAGTCGCCATGCGCCACCACCATCGGGGCCGAGAGCGAGCGGGCTGAATACTTCTCGCAGTTCGTGGCCGCGTTCGATTTGCTCGTCGACTGGAACGCTCAGAAAGGGGATTTCGAGGCGGCGCTCAGCGCCGCGGACGCCGGACGCAATCGGACGTTTATCGATCAGATACGCGCCGAGGGAATCGATTTCCGCAAGTCGCTCAAAGGCACGCCTCACGAACATCTGCTGGCTGAAGAGACGAAGGTGCTGGACGAGCATAATTTCTTGCTTCAGCGACTCCGGAAGGGCGGCGCCGACCCCGTGCCGCCGGCCGAAGCGAAGCAAATCGCTGATCGAATCGAGGTGCTGCGCGATCAATATGCAAGTATTGAAGCCAAGATTCGCGATGCCAACCCGATCTACAGGAGCATGCTCGGAGGGGCTCGCGATGCGGATTCATGGTCGAAAACCAGTCGACCGATCCTGACGGACGACAACTGCGCTGCTGCTTTATTATTTGGGAACCTCGAAGGGGCATCTGTTTCTCGTCGACGGTCAAACCAAAGAGATCCGACACTATGCGCTGACGCTCGCCATGGGACTTGTCCCGCCATCGGCAGAGGCGTCGGTTCCGCTTACGCGCCAACCTGGCACCCGTGTTGATCAATCCTTACTTGGAAGTTCTGCGCGACCGCACGTCTGGTGCGGAGCAGTTGGTTCGGTCGCCTGGGATCGTCTTCAGCAAAAAAGGGGTGCTTAGTGGCCCATCCGGGAAACCCCGGTTAAATCAGCGCCGGCAGCAGGTCGCTCTGGCCGACACGCTGCTGCCGCCCGAAGCCCGGCAAGAGATTGCAAAGATTGGGCCCAAATACGTGGTCGTTGTTACCGACGGCGCCGTCGATCAGTTGCCGTTGGAGGCGTTGCTCGTGAAAGAGGATCAGGCCGAGTATCTCTTCGAAGGCTTTCCCCCGATTGCCTACGCACCTTCGGCAACGATTATGGCCATCCTGCAGCAGCGCCGCGGAAGTGACGAGGATCGTGATGTATCGTTGTTGACCGTCGGCGATCCGCAGTATTTCGAACCCCGCAAGGGTGCAGGTCAGCCGTTTAAGACCGTCGGCACTCCCGCGTACCAGGGCCAGGGCCTGTCGGCCAGACTCCATGCGCTTCCCGGTACGCGGCGTGAGTGCCTCGACGTCAAGCAAGCCGTCGAAGCGTGCGGTCCGGAGACGCAAGTAGCAATGCTTAGCGGAGTGGATGCGACGGAACAAAAGGTGCGCGAGCTGATCGGCAACCGCCGGTTCGTTCATTTCGCCGCGCATGGGATCGTCGATGATCGGCACGCGAACCTGTTTGGTTCAATCGCGCTGACTCCCTCGCGGGACGGCATGCAGTCGTCGGAGAACGACGGTTTCTTGTCCGTATACGAGATTTACAATTTGCCGCTCAAGGAATGCGGGCTGGTAGCGCTGAGTGCCTGCGAAACCAACGTCGGTGCCGACCGTCCTTTGGAGGCGGGCTCTTCGCTGGCACGCGCCTTTTTGACAGCGGGCGCAAGAAGCGTCGTCTCCAGTCATTGGAGCGTCGACGATGATTCCACCGCCCTGATGGTTGGGCGACTCTTCAAATACATTTCCGAGGAAATAAAACAGGGCCATTCCGGGCATTACGCCGATGCCTTGAAAAGAGCTCGACTCGACATACGTCGCGTGCCGAAGTGGGAATCGCCGTATTACTGGGCTCCCTTCGTGCTGACGGGTGCGGCCAATTGATCTTGCGCGGCAACGAACTCGCCTGAAATCGGCATCCGGGCAACCCTCGTGACGGCTGCTCCCCGCCGCTTGTGTCAGCCAGTGCGCTACCCGAGAATAAAATAAACTGTGTGGAACGAGACTCGCTGAGGGTAGGGGCTGGATGAGCACTAATCACAAATTCCGTGTCTTCCTTTCAGCCGTCAGCAGCGAGTTTGAGAAGGCTCGTACGCAAGTGGCCTGCGACCTGCGTTCGCGAGGTCTGGAAGTCAAGGTGCAGGACGACTTCCGGCAAGAAGTAGACGCCGACACCACGCTGCGCAAACTGCACGACTACATCCGAGACTGCGATGCGGTGGTGTGCATCATGGGCGAGCGGAGCGGAACGATACCGCCCGAGCCAGCCGCCCGGCCCTTTGTAGCCATGGGGATTTTGCCTCCAGAACTCGTCCAGGCCTCGTATACGCAATGGGAATTCTTCTTCGCACGACACCACCACAAGCGTCTCTCGCGCTACCTGGCCAATCCCGACTATGTCCCCGACAAGCCCCAGCCTACAAGCTCAGATTCCCCCGAACTGCAAAGCCAGTTCGTCGCTTACCTGTTGGGCTTGGGGCTTGACTACACACCCTTCTCGATTGTCGACGAGCTTTGCCGGCGAGTGCTCCGGGAAGACTGGCCGCCGGGTGGGATGCACGCACCGGAGCCGCTCCCTCGCAAAGGCGTCGGTTCGCTCGATGCAGGCAACGTCGATTACAGCACTTCGCCTGAACTTGCCCGCGACTTGCGAGTGGCAGCCGCAGATACATCGCCCAGCCGGAAATCTGCTTTGCCGAAAGTTGTTGCCGTCGGCCTGCCGCTTTTGGCGATGGCCATTTTGTGGCTGGTAAGAGGCCAGGATGGTCTTCAGTTGTCGGAGCCAGGCATCGGCGCGACGACAATGCCGAAGGTCGAAATTCATTATCAGCGCGCTGATGAGGAGGGCACGTATCATGTGCTCTCGGAGCGCGACGCGCCGTTGCGCAACGGCGACAAGGTGCAAGTACACGTGAGCGCGGCACAGCCGGTCTATATCTATGTTTTTTGGTACGATTCGCAAGGAAAGACGTCGCTACTATGGCCCAACCGGCTGCCGGGCGCGGAGACGTCAAGTTCGCCAAACTCTCGCTGCCGCAAAAACGGGACGAGTGGTTGCCCATCAGCGGTAGTCCGGGCAATGAAATGCTGGTGATTGCCGTTTCCGACTCGATTCTGCAACCCGATATCGTTACCGACCTCGAGGGCCAATCGGCACTCTCTCAAGCCAGTGGCATGTTCTCAGCGCCATGTTTCTGCCCATCGACGAAATAGAGCGTGGGCCTGGTGAAGTCGTGGCGTCGGCCAAGAGCCCATTGAACGAAAAGTTTGAGCACCGCCTACAATCAATGTTCAAGTTTTATCGTGTGGTCGTTTTTCCACATCAGTGATCATCAAAGGGATCCAGAAAACTGCACCGCGTTCATCGGTGGTATGAGCGGCGTCCGAGAAAGCGGTGGATTTTCGGCTACACCCAATTCAGGAAGACCTGGTCGATGAGTGCCGTGTTGTCGCCGCCGTGCGGATCGAGGCCCAACAACTCAATCGTGTGGGCGCCGGAGCCAACGGTGAAGGTTGCCGAATCGTACTCGGCGTAGCTCGTGCCTGACGGCGTGATCGTGCTGACCGGTGCGCCATCGACCAACACCTCGACGGTCTGATTCGAGGGGCCGATGGCCCGCTGCGCCGCCTCGAGCGAAATCGAATAGGTGCCGCCCGCCAACACGACCGATTGGCTCAGCGAGCCGGTCATTTGAATGAATGCGACCTGGCCGCCTTGCGGCGCGTTGGGGCCTCCGGCCGTAAAGCTGCTGCCATTGGCGGCCACCCCCGCAAATCCGCTGAATGCCCACGGCGAACCTGTAGGATCGTACTGAAAGGCTGCGATGCCCGACCCCTGCGACGGCGCCTCGAAGCCGGGGTCGAGCGGCTGGTTCGGCTGCGCGATGACGATCGACACCTGATCGATCAAGGCCGTGTTGTCGCCGCCGTGCGGATCGAGGCCCAGAATCTCGATCGTGTGGCTGCCGGCGGTCACCGTGAAGGTGGTCGTCGTATACAACGCATAACTGGTGCTGGTCGGCGTGATGCTGCTGACCGGAGCGCCATCAACTAGTATTTCGACCGTCTGGTTCGAAGGGCCGGCAGCGCGCTGCGCCGCGTCGAGTGAGATCGAATACGTGCCGGCCGCCAGCGTGACCGATTGGCTGGCCGAGCCGGTGATTTGAATGAACGCCACCTGGTTGCCTTGCGGCGCGTTGGGATTGTTGGCCGTGAAGCCGCTGCCGTTGCCGGCCACGCCCGCATCGCCGCTGAACGTCCAGGCCGAACCTGTCGCGTTGTACTGATAGGCCGAAGGGCCCGCAAATGGGCTCTCAAATCCCGCGTCGAGCGGTTGATTGGCCGTGACGTTTTGCACGGAGACCTCGTCGATCAAGGCCGTATTGTCACCGCCCAAAGGATTGAGCCCCTGGAACGTCAGCGTGTGGCTTCCCCCCGTACCGATCACGAAACTGCCGCTGGTGTACGAATCGTAGCTCGTGCCCGTCGGGTTGATGCTGCTGACGAGCTGCCCGTCGACGAAAACTTGAATCGTCTGGTTCGATGGGCCAATGCCGCGCTGCGCGGCCAGCAGGTTCACATCATAGATGCCTGGCGCGATGGTGAACGATTGGCTTATCGAGCCGGTCATTTGGATGAAGGCCACCTGGCTGCCTTGCGGCGCATTGGGATTGTCGGCCGTGAAGCTGCTCGCGTTGCCGGTCAGCCCCGCATACCCGCTGAACGTCCAAGCCGAGCCGGTCGGATCGTACTTGTACGCTGTCGTACCCGAGCCCTCGGACGGCGTCTCGAAGCCCGGATCGGTTGGCTGGTTTGCCTGCACCGCTACGAACGACACCTCGTCAACCAAGGCCGTGTTGTCGCCGCCTTGCGGGTCGAGGCCCAGAATCTCGATCGTGTGCGCACCGGCCGCCTCGAAGAACGTTCCGGTCGTATAGGCCGAGTAACTGGTGCCGCTGGGCGTAATGGTGCCCACGAGTGCATCGTCGACCAGGATCTCAATCGTCTGATTCGACGGGCCGATGGCGCGTTGCGCCGCTTCCAGCGAGATCGAATAAGTGCCGCCGGTGAGCGTGACCGATTGGCTGGCCGAACCGGTGATTTGAATGAACGCTACCTGGTTGCCTTGCGGCGCGTTGGGATTGCCCGTCGTGTAGCCGCTGTTGTTGCTGGCCACGCCCGCATCGCCACTGAACGTCCAGGGCGAACCGGTCGGATCGATCTGGTACGTGCCCGAACTCAGGACGGGGATTTCAAATCCAGTATCGGCTGGCTGGTTCAGTGCGCCGGCTTGAACGGTGACGGCATCGACCAAAGCCGTGTTGTCGCCACCGTGCGGGTCAAGACCCAGAATCTCGACCGTGTGCGAGCCGGCCGTGACGTTGAACGTTGGGGTCGTATACAGCGCGTAACTGTTGGTGGGCGTGAACGTCGCGATTGCCACCCCGTCGATCAGAACCTCGATTGTCTGCCCTGCCTGCGGGATGTCCGTGCGCTGGGCCGCGTCGAGCGAAACCGAATACGTGCCGGCGGCGAAGGTGAACGACTGGCTGGCCGAGCCAGTGATCTGAATGAACGCCGCCTGAGTGCCTTGCGGCGCGGTGGGGCCGCCGCTCGTAAAGGAGCTGCCGTTGCCGGCCACGCCGGCGAATCCGCTGAACGTCCAGGGCGTGCCCGTCGGATTGTACTGGTACGCTGCTTGGCCCGTGCCTTCGGCAGGAAGCTCAAAGCCCGGATCGGTCGGCTGGTTCGGCGGGTTGCCTTGGATTGAAACGGCATCGACCAAGGCCGTGTTATCGCCCCCCTGCGGATCCGTCCCCAGGAACTCAACCGTATGCGCCGGCCGTGACGTTGAACGTCGGCGTCGTAAACAGCGTGTAGCTGGTGCCGCTGGGGGTGAAAGTGCCGACGATCGTACTGTCGACGAGCACCTCGAATGTCTGATTCGAGGGACCGATAGCGCGTTGCGCCGCATCGAACGAGATCGAATACGTGCCGCCGGCAAACGTCACCGATTGACTGGCCGAACCGGTGATTTGCAGGAACGCCACCTGGTTGCCTTGCGGCGCGTTGGGATTGCCCTGCGTGAAGGCGCTGTTGTTGTTGGCCACGCCCGCATAGCCACTGAACGTCCACGGCGAGCCGGTCGGATTGTACTGGTACGCCCCCGTCGCCAGGGCCGGCAACTCAAAGCCAGGGTCGTTAACGGTTGGATTATTGGCAACCACGGTGAAGCTGCCGGACGTGGCCGAAGTCAGCCCCGCCGAGGTGACCGTCAGAGTGTAGCCGCTGCCGGGATTGTTCAAGTTCAACCCTGAGAAGCTGGCCATGCCGCCGGTGGCTGTAGCGGTGAGCGTTCCGCCCAAAGTGCTACCGCCGGGATTGGCCAACAGCGCGACGGTTTCGCTGCCGCTGAAGCCCGTGGCCACATTGTTGTAAGCGTCTTCGGCCGTGACGGTCAGCCCGAACCCGCTGCCGGACGTAACCGTTGCCGGGGGCTGGCTGCCGATGATCAGTTGCGTGGCCGCGCCTGGTGTGACCGTGATCGGGCTGCTGGTGACGGAAAGCGTGGCCGATACGTCCGTGGCCGTGAGTGTCTGGGTGCCCGCCTTGTCCAGCGTGGCTGTCACGGTGGCCTCGCCACCGGAGAACGATACGGCCGAGAAGCTCGCGCCGCCTAGGCTGTCGGAGAGCGTGACGGTGTCGCTGAACCCGGTGACGACGTTATTGTATTGATCTTCGGCTGTGATGGTAACGCTGCTCGTGGCGCCTGCGGTCAAACTTGCCGATGACGCAGAGACCAGAAGCTTGCTGGCCGCGGCCGACGTGACGGTGAGGGCATTCGATGTGCCGGCGCTGACGGTGCCAGGCGACGTATCCGTGGCCGTGATGGTCTGCGCCAGCCTTGTCGAGCGTGGCCGTTGCCGTGGCCACGCCGCCGCTGAACGATAGGGCGCTGAAGCTCGCACCGCCCAGATTGTCGGAGAGCGTCACCGAGTCGCTGAAACCGGTTGCGACGTTGCCGAACTGATCCTCGGCCGTGACGACGACGTTGGTCGTGCCGCCGGCCGAGAATTTCGTGGGTGGCGCCGTGTAGCGCTTGGCGTAGATGCCGTAGCTGTAGTCTAAGCCGTTCTCGCCGTAGCTATCCCAAGCGATGAGGAAGTCGCCGGCCGAATCCATGGCCACCGACGGCTCCCCACCATAATAATATCCCTGGTTTCCGGTCGTGTAGGTGTTGACCTGGAACTCGCTTCCCTGGGCCACACCCGAGGAGTTGTAGCGTTGGGCAAAAATGCCGTAGCCGCTGCCGTCCTGCCCGTCGCTCGCCCAGATAATGACGAGGTCGCCGGCCGAATCCATGGCCGCGGCGGGGAGATTCTGGATGCCGGTCGTGTAGGTGTTGACCTGGAACTCGCTCCCTTGAGCCGCACCGCTCGAGTTGTAGCGTTGGGAGAAGATGCCATAGTTACTACCGTCCTGGCCGTAGCTCTCCCAAGCGATGGAGAAGTCGCCGGCCGAATCCATCGCCACCGCGGGCGCTCCCTCATAGTAAAATCCCTGGTTGCCGGTCGTGTAGGTGTTGACCCGGAATTCGCTCCCCTGGGCCATGCCCGAGGAGTTGTAGCGCTGAGCAAAGATGCCGTAGCCGCTGCCGTCCTGCCCCTTGCTCTCCCAGATGATGACGAAGTCGCCGGTCGAATCCATGGCCGCCGCAGGAAGATCCTGGTCGCTCGTCGTGTAAGTATTGACCTGGAACTCGCTCCCCTGGGTCACACCCGAGGAGTTGTAGCGCTGAGCGTAAATGCCATATCCGCTGCCGTCCTCGCCCACGCTCTCCCAGGCAACCACGAAGTCGCCGGCCGAATCCATGGCCACCGTCGGGGCGGCCTGGCTGCCGGTCGTGTAAGTGTTAACCTTGAACTCGCTTCCCTGGGGCACGCCGCTGGCGTTGTATCGCTGGGCATAAATGCCATAATTGCTGCCGTCCTGGGTGTAGCTCTGCCAGGCAATGACGAAGTCACCGGCCGCGTCCATGGCCACCGACAAGCTGTTCCCATAATCAGCTCCCTGATAGCTTGTCGTATACGTATTGACCTGGAACTCCGACCCCTGGGGCACGCCGCTGGAGTTGTATCGCTGGGCAAAGATGCCGTAGCCGCTGCCATCCTGGCCGTCGATCTGCCAGGCAATGACATAGTCTCCCGCGGCATCCGAAGCGACCTTGGGATCGTCGTGGTATCCGGTAGTGTACGAATTGACCAGGAACTCGCTGCCGGCGACGACCACTCCGGCGGATACAACCAGCTTGCTGGCCGCTGCCGGCGTGACAGTTATCGGGCCACTGCTTCCGGAGATCGTGGCCGACGTGTCGGCGGCCGTGAGGGTTTGCGTGCCGGCCTTGTCGAGCGTGGCGGTAAAGGTCGCTACGCCAGCGGCTGAGAACGCACCGGTGGTAAAGGTTTCGCCGCCCAAACTGTCGGAGAGTGTGATCGTATCGCCGGTGACGGCGTTACCGAACTGGTCGTGGACTGTGATCCTGACGCTCGTCGTGCTGCCGGCCGTGAGGACGGTTTGCGCGTCGTATCGCTGGGCGTAGACGCCATAATCGCTGCCGTCCTGGGTCGGCTGGCTACTGCTAAAGTAACCGCTTTGCCAGGCAATCACGAAATCGCCGGCCGAATCCATCTTGACCGAGGGAAACACCTGATTGCTCGTGGTATAGGTGTTGACGCGGAACTCGCTCCCCAGGGCTGTGCCTGCGGCACTGTATTGTTGGGCGTAGACGCCGTAGCCGCTGCCATCCTCGCCGCTGTAGTCCGTCCAAGCAATGACGAAATCACCGGCTGAGTCCATCGCGATCGAAGCGTCTTCCTGGTCGCCCGTCGTATAGGTGTTGACGCGGAACTCGCTCCCCTGAGCCACGCCGCTGGAGTTGTAACGCTGCGCGAAGATGCCCTTGCCGCTGCCGTCCTCGCCGTTGTAGTCCGTCCAGGCGATGACGAAGTCGCCGGCCGAGTCCATCGCCGCTACCGGGAATTTCTGGTAGCCCGTCGTGTAAGTATTGACCTGGAACTCGCTTCCCAGTGCTGCCCCTGTCGAAGCATACCGCTGGGCGAAGATACCGTAGTCGCTGCCATCTTCGCCTAAGCTGTTCCATGCGATGACGAAGTCGCCGGCCGAATCCATCGCTACCGAGGCAGCGTCCTGACCACCCGTCGTATACGTGTTGACCTGGAACTCGCTCCCCAATGCTGAGCCTGTCGAGGCATAGCGCTGGGCGTAAATGCCCAAACTGCTGCCATCCTGGCCCGCGCTGGTCCAAGCGATGACGAAGTCGCCGGCCGAGTCCATCGCTGCCGAGACAACTTCCTGCGCGCCGGTCGTATACGTGTTGACCTGAAACTCGCTCCCCCATGCTGAGCCGGTCGAAGTATAGCGCTGGGCAAAAATGCCCAAATCGTTGCCATCCTGGCCCGTGCTGACCCAAGCGATGACGAAGTCGCCGGCCGAGTCCATCGCCACAGCTGCGCCACTCTGATTCCCCGTCGTGTAGGTATTGACTTGGAACTCGCTCCCCTGCGTTACGCCGGCGGCGTTATAACGCTGCGCAAAAATGCCGTTCGCGCTGCCGTCTTCGCCGCTATAGTCCGTCCAAGTGATGACGTAATCGCCGGCTGCGTCGCTGGCGACTTTGGAACCTAACTGGTTGCCAGTGGTGTACGTATTGACCTGGAACTCGCTGCCGACAGCCACGGCCGAAGTCGGGGATGCGGAAATGATCACGGTGCTGGCTGCCGCCGGCGTGACCGTGATCGGGCTGCTGGTGCCAGTAATCGTCGCGGTCGGATCGGTGGCTGTGATCGATTGCGTGCCGGCCGTATCGAGCGTCGCCGTCAGACTTGCCGTGCCGCCGCTAAATGAGACTACGGGATTCACGGAGAAGCTCGCGCCGCCTAGTGAATCGGACAGCGTCACCGAGTCGCTGAAGCCGGTGACGATGTTGTTATACTGATCTTCGGCCGTGATCGTGACGCTCGTGGAGCTGCCGGCGGAGATCCGGATGCCCGACGGCGAGAACTCTTTTACCGTGCTGCTGCTTTCGTTGGCCACAAACAGATCACCAGCGGAGTCAAACACGATGGATTCGGGCCCGCTCAAGCCAACCGAATACTTGACGCTGGGCGTGGTGCTGCCGGCGCAATTTCTCCACGCTGCTGTTGCCATAGTTGTCCACGTATAGATTGCCGGCAGAGTCGAAGGTCAAGTCTTCGGGCGAGGACAAGCCGGCTGTGTAGGTGGCGCTGGCCGTGGTCGTGCCGGGCGCGAATTTCTCCACCGTCGCGGGAATCGACTCCGTGCCGCGGCTGTTGGCCACGTACAGGTTGCCGGCGGAGTCGAAGACCAGCGATGTGGGAGCCGAGATACCCACAGAGTACGTAGCGCTAGGCGTGGTGCTGCCTGGCGCGAACTCCTCCACCGTGTGGCCGCCGCCGTTGGCGAAATTCGCCACGAACAGATCGCCGCTGGAGTCGAAGGCGATGGCGGCGGGTTCGGTCACTCCGCTCGCGAACGTGGCGCTGGGCGTGGTGCTTCCTTTCAGGAACTCCTGCGCCGGACCATTGAAGCTGTTGCCATAGTAGCCCGCGTATAGGTCGCCGCTGGAATCGAACGCCAGGGCAGTGACGTCAAAGTACGTTGAGGTGTATACGGCGATGACCGACGTGCTGCCCGCCGCGAACTCCACCACCGTATCGCCGCCGCCATTGCCCACATACAGGTTGCCGCTGGAGTCGATGGCAATCACGCCAGGCTCGGACAAATCGGTCGTGTAGGTGGCGCTGACCGTGGTGCTCCCCGGGGCGTACCTCACCACGTTACCACTATATATGTTGCTCACGTACAGATTGCCGCTAGAGTCGACCGCCATATAGGCCGAACCGTTCAGGCCGGCACTGTACGTGGTGCTGGGCGTGACACTGAGAACCGTCGCCGGCACTGACACCAGCAACTTGCTGGCCGCGGCCGGCGTGACGGAGATCGCGTTGCTGGTGCCGGAAATCGTGGCCGAAGAATCGATGGCCGTGATCGACTGCGAGCCGGCCTTATCGAGCGTGGCCGTGACCGTGGCCACCCCGCCCGTGAACGAGACGCTGCTGAAGCTCGCTCCGCCCAAACTGTCGGACAGCGTCACCGAGTCGCTGAATCCGGTGACGACGTTGTTGGAAGAGTCTTCTGCGGTGATGGTGACGCTGGTCGTGCCGCCGGCCGTCACGGCGCCGGGCGTCGCGAACTCCTCGACGTCATGGCCGAGAAAGTTCGCCACGTACAGGTTGGCGTTCGAGTCGAAGATCAGTACCTGAGGGCTGCTGATACCGGCGGTATACGTGGCGCTGGCCGTGGTACTGCCCGGTGAGAACCTCTCCACCGTATTGTTGGTAGCATTGCCGACATACAGATTACCAAAGGAATCGACGGCCAGGTCGTAGGGCCCGTCCACGCCGGCGGTGTACGTGGCGCTGAGGAGTGGTGCTATTTGGCGCGAACTCCTCGACGGTATTGATTTCCTGGTTGGCCACATACAAGTTGCCGCTGGAGTCGACCGCCAGTGCATGCGGCCCGCTCACGCCGGTCGTATAGATGGCACTGGGTGTAGTGCTCCCCGGCGCGAACTTCGCGATCGAGGTGCCTTCTTCATCGTTATAGTTTGCCACGTACAGGTTGCCACTGGAGTCGAAGACCAGAGCCGTCGGATAATTCACCCCGGCAGTGTACGTGGCGCAGGGCGTGGTGGTGTTCGGAGCGAACTCCTCGACCGTATTGTTTCCTTCGTCGGCCACGTAGAGGTTGCCGCCGGAGTCAAAGGCCAGAGCCGTCGGAGAGGACAAACCGGCAGTGTACGTGGCGCTGGGCGTAGTGGTGTTCGGAGCGAACTCCTCGACCGTACCGTTGCCAGCGTTGGCGACGAACAGGTCGCCGCTGGAGTCGAAAGCCATGGCGTCGGGGTTATCTACCCCGGCGGTATATGTGGCGATCACTGTATTGCTACCCTGCGCGAACTCTTCGATCGATGTATGGAACGCATTCCCCACGTATACGTTGCCGGCGGCATCGACGGCCATGGCATCGGTGAACGTGACGCTGGCGGAGTACGTGGCGCTGGGCGTAGTGCTGGGCACTCTCTGCGGAACCGAAACCAGGAAATGGCTGGCGGCCGGTGTGACCGTGATCGGGCTGCTGGTGCCGGAGATCGTGGCGGTCGAATCGACGGCCGTGATGGTTTGTGTGCCGGCCGTGGCGAGCGTGGCCGTGACCGTGGCCAGTCCGCCCGAGAACGACGCGCTCGAAAAGCTGCGCCGCCCAGATTGTCGGAGAGCGTAACCGAATCGCTGAAGCCTGTTGCCAAAACGCCCGAGGCGGTTTCGGCCGCGATGGTGATGCTGATCCTGCTGCCGGCCGCGGTGGTGACGACGGGCGAGAACTCCTGCACCGTGCCGTTGCCCGCGCTGGCAACGTACAGGTTGCCGACGGCGTCGAAGGCCAGGGTCTGTGGATTAGAAATTCCGGCGGAGTACGTGGCGCTGGCCGTGGTGCTTCCGGCCGCGAACCTCTCCACCGTACTGTTAGCGAGGTTCGAAACGTACAGGTTGCCGCCGACGTCGATTGACAGGGCATCAGGCCCGGACACACCGGCGGTGTAGATGGCGCTGGCCGTGGAGCCCCCCGGCGCGAACTCCTCCACTGTGCTGTTTTCAAGGATTGCCACATACAGGTTGCCGCTGGAATCGACGGCCAGAGCATATTGCCCTGCCGTGCCCGTGGAGTACGTGGCGCTGGCCGTGGTGCTTCCCGGCGCGAACTTCTCCACCGTGTTGTTGCCAACGTTGGCCACGAACAAGTCGCCGCTGGAGTCGAAGGCCATGGCGTAGGGCTCGGACACGCCGGCAGAGTAGGTGGCGGCGGCCGTGGTGGTATTCGGCGCGAATTCCTTCACCGTGTTGTTGCCATAGTTGGCTACGTACAGGTCGCCACTGGAGTCGAAAGCCAGGGCCTGGGGGTGGGACACACCGGCAGAGGCAAGGTACTTGGCGCTGGCCGTGCTGCTCCCTGGCGCAAACTTCTCCACCGTGCTGTTGTTATTGTTGGCCACGTACAGGTTGCCGCTGGCGTCGAAGGCTACGGCTGCGGGCACGCTCACGCCGGCCGTGTACGTTGCGCTGGCCGTGCTGCTCCCTGCGCGAACTCCTTCACCGTGTTGTTGCCTTCGTTGGCCACGTAGAGGTTGCCGCTCGAGTCGAAGGCCACGGCGCTGGGCGAGGACACTCCGGCGGAGTACGTGGAACTGCTGGTGAATGTCGGTTGACCGCTGGTCGAAGGGTACACCAGCAAATGCGTGGCTCCATTGGCGACTCAAGAGCTGACGCTGTTCCAGGTTTTCGAACTGCAGCCGCCGCGAGCGGCTCTTGGGGTGGCGATTGCTCTGACGAGACTTGTTTTTCTTGGAGCGACGAGCCATCGAAACCTCGGTGAAGATATTAAATTAATGAGATATTTAGATAAGTCGCAGGCAGTAGGTGGCGTAGGCGAAGGTCAGATCTTAGGCGTCCGATGCGTCTCTCATATCAGCCATGCGCTTCGCTCCAATGCTTGAGCGCGCGAGTAGGCCTTAGTGTGCAGAGTGGCGCTGACTGGGTCGCAACGCGACGGCCCGCGCCGTGCGAGAATCAGGTCCAGTGAACGCGTCATTCACGAATGCGCCCCCTGGTGCCAAGAAACAATGGGCAGAGGGGGGTATGCAACGGAGAGGCGAACTACTGGCAGCCCGTGGGCCACGGCAACTATACGTGGCACACGGAAGGTAGTCCGCAACGCTGCAGGCGGTCGAGGAGGGATTTGTGGTAGGACGAAGCAGCAGCACAGCAACGTAATAACGGGTTTAAATTTCGGGCTTTGGCAGCGCTATCAAACCTCAGCGGCATCGTTGACGCGGAGGCAAATCACGGGGGGCTTCCCACCTTGAAAACTAAGTTGCCGCCTACACTAATTACCGATTTGTATCCAGTCAAGCCATCGGTTGAAAAACGACCAGTTTTCTCTATACACGATGGAAGCAGGCGCGCGCACGACGCCTGTATATCGCGCACGTTGACTGTATATAAGGACCAATGATTGCTTCAAATGATTTCGGAAATACCAAACCGGCGCGTAAGCGAGCGGGTGACATCTGCAGCCCGTGTAGAATCTCTCTCTCTCGCATCGACCTCGCGCATGTCAGCCCAACGCGCCGGCGATGGTGTCGAACGCGAGACACCCTCGCTCGCGCGTCGGGCTTGTGTTGGTAGGCAGGGGCTGAAATCTTCGCTACTTCATGCACGGATCTGGTGTCGCGAAGAGTGGCAGGCAGGCGCAACGCCGGAGTGAGATTATTATGTCCGGGGGCATGTCTACTGCCGACCCGCGCCTCCAAATTGCCGTCGATCGTTTTTGAGCCCAAGCGTTCGACGAAGCCGAAACGCGCCTGCCGCGATTTGCTCGCCTCGCTTCCGGACGACGGCGATACGCTGCATCTGCTGGGCATGATCCTGTGCCAAACAGAGCGCACCAGCGAAGGACTCACAGCAGTCGGCCGGGCCATGCAGATCTGCCCTCGCGACGCGTTGCTGGCCAACATCCTGGGCGAGGCCTTGCGCCGGCAACAGCAATTCGCCGAGGCCATGGGCTGGTCCGGGTGCGCCGGACTGGAGCGGTCGGCTGTTGAGGAAGCAAGATGATCCGCAGCCATTTAGGTGCCGCTTTGGCCAAGTTGATCTCTCAGCAACCAGGGCCGGGTGTCGCCGTACCCAGGTGCGGACGCGATAAATCGCGGCACGAGAATTGCGTCTCTCAGGGGGGTGTCCTTCATCTCGGCGACAACTAGTTCACTGCAACTGTGAGGAGATCTAGACATGCGACTTTCATTTATTAGCGGTGTGGCGCTAATTGCCCTGGGAACCCTGGCCCTGTTCATCCGGAGCATTACTTACTTCACCACCGATCAAGTCACCGGCCCGTTGGGTTTCCTGACCTGGAATGTCTCGGAGCCGCATACGATTTTCTTCGGCCCCGTTGCAGGGATCGTTGCGATAGTCGCGGGCATTGCGCTGGTCGCGATGTCACGCAATTCCAATCGCGTCCACGGGCTTTGATAAACTCGAAGAACGTTCGCCACCCAGATGCCGCGTCGATTGTCCTGGTGCTGCCACCGCATCATCGGTTCGGAGTAAGTCGTGGGTCGAGTAGACCGATACGGTCAATAACCTGGCCGATCAGAATTCGTACTCTGATTACTGATCAAAGCCAGTGTTAGAAAAGGGAAGCCTCGGCTTGCTTGCCCACGCGCTCGCGGCATCGGGAGTATTCTGTTGTCTGCCTAATCTTGCAGCAGCTTCAAGAAACACTCGGCCGTTTGTTGCCAGGTGAATCGCTGCATGTCGCGCGCAGCCTGTTCGCCGATCGAACGCAACTCCCCGCGATGCTCGTAGGCAAACTCCAGCCTGGCAATCGTCTCGTCCAAGCTGGGGTCGTCCCAATTCGCCAGCGGCACGTCATCGTTGCGGAGCATGACTGTCATCGGAGTCAGCTCCTCGATGCGCAGCGAGTTGCCGGCCGTGAGGACGTCGCGATGGCCGCTGGCATTCGAAGCGATGACGGGCTTCCCGCAGGCCATGTATTCCATCATCACCAGATTGGTTCCACCTTCGCATCGATTGGGGAACAAACCCACGTCGGTGTTGTGGTAGATCCGGGCCATCGTCGCGTGGGGGCGAAGCGAGACTTGGACGACGCGCGACAGGTCGATTCCATTATCGGCCAATACCTGGTTGAAACCGGAGGCGCGATCCTCGCTGGGGGGCTTGAAGTCAATCAGCTGCGAGGCCCGCATCGAAGCCACGCTGTCGGGCCATTTATTCGTCCATGCCGTGACCAGGACTGCGTCCGAGTGCTTGTCCTGCAGAGCTTTGAAAGCCCGAATCACAATATCTTGTCCTTTTCGGAACTCGAACTTGCCGCCCGAGAAGACCACGAAACGGTCCCGAAAAAATTGCCGCTCTCCTTGCAAAGGTCTGAAGATTTCGGGATCGATCCCCTGGATCGCCGTGCTGACCTCGGTGAGTCCGTAGCTCCGCAGCTTTTCGGTACACCACGTCGAGCCGGTTGCTATGTGCTTGTAGAGCCGTTTGGCGTTTTCAACGCCTGTGGGCGGAATGTTCTCCTCGAAGAAGCAGTAGCCGGTGGTAAACCGGCTGCGAAATTCTGGAAAAACCGGACGCATGTCTCGAGGCGCAATGGCCGTCAGCAGAGGACCGTCCATCAGGCCGTCGCACTGGCGCCGTTGCGCGTCCTCGGCAGGACTCAGCCGCAGTTGCTGCAAGGCGTGCAGCTCGAATTCATCATTGACGTTTTCGGGAGCGAGCGGCGGAGTACAAAGCCGTACTTCGGCGAGACGTGCCAGGGACAGGGAAATATACTTTCCAGCGATGCCCCAGCCATGATCTGAACTCACGGGCAATGCCAAGTAGATCATTACATCGAACGCCGCAGAAGGTTTGTTGGGGGATGTGGCAGGGTCTAGGCAAGTATGCTTCTCGCCTCCTGAGGGGGCAAGCCGTCGCGGCGCAAAACGTTCCATGGCAACGCGACAATACTGTTTCGCATCTTGCTGAATGCGGCGTTTCGCGAACCGGTGAGTGCGGAGGTCATTTCTGTGTTTCGTCCCTCTCCGGCCCAGTGCTCGGCGGGGCGGCCGGCGATGAGGTCATCGGCAGTTCGCTCTTCTTGGCCACAAAGAGCTGCTTGGAATTCCGACAGTTCGCGCAGGGGTGCTAGATCTGGATTCCTGCGCATCTGATCGATATTGCTGGCTCCGGCCGCGATGGCGTCTTTCAGGCAGCCGAGCGCCAGTTCGACGTCCTCCTGCCGCTCGGCCGTCTGTTCATCCGTGGGCGGTGGCGCGCCGAGCCGCACGCACGCAGTAGCGCGTACCCACGAGCGGCCAGGTACAGATTCTCCGCCGTCTTTGGCTCCAACTCTCGCAGTTTCGCGGCGGCTCGCTCAGCGTCGGCGATGCGGCTCTGCCGAGCCAGCAGCTTGCTTCGCAGGTACAAGAGCCCAGGGAGCTTCTCGGCTGGCTGGCGCAGCAAAGCATTCCGAATCGTCCGTCGCCGTGATCGCGACCGTGCAGACGTTGAGGCTCTTGCGAAGGCCCTGGATCTCACGCTGACATTTTTCAACGAGCTTCCCCGCAGCGACCAGTTTCTCGAGCATGTCGATGCTCTGGCGGTACTCGATGATGGCTTCGGCGAATTTGCCCAATGCCTCGAAGACGGCCCCTCGTTGATAATGACCGCCTATCAGGTCGTGTTGAGCTTCGGCATTTTGTGGATCGGCCTGGGCTAGACGCTGGCGGATTTCGAAAGCTTGCTCGTAAAAACTCCGGGCCGTGGGCGGATCCCCGCGCTGCATGCTGACGGCGCCGAGCTTGTCGTAGGAAAGCGCCAGGTCGCGTTGAAACTTGACGTTTTGCTGGTCCAGCCTGGCCAGCCGCTCGTCGATGGCGAGCTTCTTCTCGTACGCCGTCCTGGCCGTGGTATTCTCGCCTCCCCATAACGCCACGTCCCCCATATTCTCGTACGAAAGTGAAAGGTCGTTCTGGGCCTGGATGTTTTGCGGATCCGCCAGGGCGATTCGTTGGCTGATTTCGAGTTGCCGCTGGTAGAATTTTTTGGCCCCGACCAGATCTTTCTGTTTCATGCGCACATCGCCGAGTTTTCCAGCGCGGATGCCAGATCGTGCTGGAACTTGACGTTGTTTGGGTCGAGCGCTGCGAGCTCCTCGGCGATGACACGCTTCGCATCGTAGTAGCGGCTGGCGGCCGGCCAATCCTCGGCGGCAACCGCGACGCTGCCAAGCATCTGGTAGGCGATCGAGACGAGGTTGCGAGCGTCAGTGCTTTGCCGATCATCTCGCGCCAGACGCTGACTGACTCCCAGACTTTGCTGATAAAATTCCCTGGCTGCCGCCAGGTTTCCCTGCTGCATCGTCACGGTGCCGAGCCTCTCGTACGAGATCGCCAGGTCGCGTCGGGCCTCGGCATGCTTTGGATTGGCTTGGGCCAGTCGTTGATGGATCTCGATTTCTTGCTGGTAGAACTTTCGGGCCGTAGCCAGGTCGGCTTGCTTCGTACTCAAGCCGCCGAGCTTGTCGTACGAAATCGGAGAGATCGCGCTGGGCTTGGAAGTTGTTGGGGTTGGCATGGGCTCGCCGTTGGCGGATTTCGAAGGCCTGCTGGTAGAGTTCCCTGGCCGCGGCCAGGTTTCCTTGCTTGCACACGCACTTCGCCGACCTTGTCCTTCAAGACGGAAAGATCGCGCTGGGCCACGTCGCTCTGTGAATCGGCCTGCAACAGCCGCTCGCAGAGTGGCCAGCGCAGTGAGGTAGAACTCGGCAGCCTCGGAGGTTGAACCGGTCTGAAGCACGAGATCGCCCAATCTCTGCTGCAAGACGACCACCGAGCGGTCCGCGCTGCGCATCGATGGATGAAACGACTGGCTGATCTGTTGCCGACCCTCCAAGGCGGTTTGGAGCAGCCTCCTCTCCAAATCCTGTAGGCCTGGCTTTCCTTTTATCCGGTCTTCGATCGCCAAAGACCAGCGCATTGACGTTCTTGATCGCCAGGTCTCGCTGCTCTTGGGCGGTCTTGGCGCTCTCCTTGGCTTGCTGGGCGTCTTTTTCGATCTCCTTTTGACGCTCAGCAGTCCGCTCCTCGGATTGCTGGGCTGTCTCTGCTGCCGCGAGTGCGTCGATCGCTTGCTGACGTTCGTAGTAGGCATAGCCCGATAGGCCAGCCATGGCGAACGCCGACGCGACCAGCGCCGCCTGTAGAACGCTCGTCGAGCGAAATTGTCGTTCCTGGCAGCGAGAGTCGTTTTCGCTCGCGGGCGACGGTGGTTTCTCGTCCATGGGCAGGTACCTCAAGAAAATCCAGGACGCATCGGAGTGAGAAGCCCGCTGACTTTCCCGACAGTTGAGACGATATTCGGCCTGGTCGTCGACTCCCCTGTCTCAGTTCGCCCGGTCCGGTGGAACGCGTTGTCCGTCGAACCATGGGACGGCTTGACCCCGCATGTTGTTTAGCGGCTTTCCTGGGCTTTGGCAATTGCTCGGCAATTACTCTGTATGTCGGACTATCGGAAAGCGTGGGAGAATTCGGGCGGCTGTTTCCGCACGTTGCCGTGAGACTATCTGGCCACTACCATGATCTTCGTCCGCGCGGGGGGCTTGTCGACACGCAGATCACTGGCTTTTCGGTCTATTGGCGCTATGCGCCTGAGTGTTCATGTCGTCCATTCGTTCAACGGCCATCATTAAAACTCACACGGTCACCGGCGCTTCCACGGGGCAGCATCTGCTGATCACCGGCGGCGTGCATGGCGACGAATTCGAGCCAATGGCTGCCGTTCGCCAGCTCATGCAAATCGTCGAACCCAGCCAACTACGCGGACGGGTGACGTTTGCCGCCGGTGGTGAACGAAGCGGCCTTTGCGCGGGGGCACCGCACGGCTGACGATAACCTCGATCTCGCCCGCACCTGCCCGGGCGATCCTAACGGCTCGATCACCGAGCGCATTGCGCACGCCCTGTCGCAATTAATCCGCAGTGCCGACCTTTATATCGACCTCCACACCGGCGGAGCGGTGATGTCCGTCTTTCCGCTCTCGGGTTATGTCCTCCACCGCGATCCGCAGGTGCTCGGCATTCAGCGCCGGATGGCAAAAGCGTTCAACCTGCCGATCGTTTGGGGGACGAGCGCCAATTGGAAGGGCGCTCGCTGTCGGTCGCGCGCGACGCGAACGTTCCGGCGATTTATGCCGAGTACCACGGACCCGGGCCCTGCGACGCATGGGGTGTCGAGGCCTACGTGATGGGCTGCCTGAACGTGATGGCCGAAATGAACATGATCGATCGGCCGCAGCCGCTTTCGCGAGTCAGGCAGATTGTCGAAGACCCACGCCCCGCCTCGGGCCACCTGCAACGCTGCAATCCTGCGCCGGCCGACGGTTTCTTCGAGCCGGCCGTGAAGCTGGGCGATGCAGTTCGGCCGGACGAGCCGCTCGGTTCGCTGGTGCTCGACCCGCTAGGGCACGAGCGATTGACCATCCGTAGCGCGGAAGCGGGGATCGTGCTGGTGCTTCGCACGTGCTCGTCGGTACGCAAGGGGGACAGTCTGGCGGTGATTCTCGAATCTCAACTGGAGACTCAGCCATGACGGACCGGCACGCGGCAATCATCACCGGTGCAGCGCGGGGCATTGGTGCGGCGACGGCGCGCGAACTGGCCAGGCGCGGATATGACCTGGCACTGTTGGACATCGAGGCCGATACCCTCGACCGAGTTGCCCTCGAAACGCGCGAAGCTCGGCGCCGTTGTGCATACCTGGCCGGGCGACCTGGCCGATCTCGACTACGCTCGAGCGGCCGTCATGCAAGCAACCGAGCGCTTTGGGCGTCTCGACCTGCTGGTCAACAATGCCGCCTGGCGGAAAATTGAGACCATGCGGCAGACCGACCTTGAAACCTGGGACCGTACGCTTCGTATCTGTCTTACGGCTCCGGCGTTCCTCGCCAAGTGGGCTGCCGAGGTGATGGAGAAGCAGGGGCGTGGCGTGATTCTCAACATCTCCAGCATCCGTTCGCTGGCAGCCGACGGGACGGCCGCCGCCTATGTCGCCTGCAAAGGCGCGATCGACGCGCTGACGTATGAGCTGGCGTCGCTCTACGGTCCGCGCGGAGTACGCGTGCTCGCCATTAACCCGGGTGCGATCGATACCGATCTGAGCGCCGATCTCGCGGCGCCCGGCGTCATGGCCAAAGTGCTCGAAGCCTGTGTTGATCGGGTGCCGCTGGGGCGGATGGGACAGCCTGAAGAAATTGCGCGGTTGATCGCCCTGTTGGCAAGCGACGACGCTTCGTACGTGAGCGGGACGACGGTCGTGGCCGACGGCGGCTTTTCTCGCAATTGCACCGGCCTGAAGCTTCGCCATGAGATGAATTCAGAGCAGTTTTGACGCCCCACGGGTATAAAGGCACGTACCTGAACTTTTGCAATTGATCGGCGACCACGGGCAGGTTAGCTTCGCAGATGTTGTTCCAAAACAAAAATGAGGAGTATTGCGATGCGCAAATTACTATTCTTGGCCTGCCTCGGCTTGTTTCTCGGAGCCGCGTTGGAACAACCGGTCCTGGCGGCTGACCCGCCGCTGTGGAAAGTCGTCGGCGACAAGGCCAACAAGGAATGGGGCGCCGTGCGCATCAACACCGCGACCGGCCAGACCTGGCGAGAAGACGACGGCCATTGGATTCCAGTCGACGAAACCGGCACCGCGCCGACGGCTGGGGATCCTGGCACCTATGATTGCGTGATCTACTTTCCCAACGACTTGGATTCTTATTACGCCCTGCGCTGGAATTCACACAACGGTCAAAGTTGGGTGATGCAGGCCGGCAAATGGGCCGATATTGTCGTGAACGACAAGTGAATAAGTAAATAAGAAGCCGCGAGGCGGTCATGGTGTAGACCCAGGCCGCTATGCTTCTTCGGGTTGCAAAACGAATGGAAAGACAATTTCCACCGGTGCCCCGATGGGGACGATCGTCGATTGCGATCCGCTCGCCAGTTGCGCTGCGAAGCCGATGAGTTGAGGAAGCGGGAGTCCGAAATAGCGTTCATGTCCCGCTGGGAGTTGACCGGCGATCTGCCGGAACAGTTCCGCAGAACGCCCGGCGTGTGAGCGGACTCCAGAGGGCCGGCCCTCGCGAGCCTTGACGCCGGCGGCGGCCAGCTTGATCAGCCCCTTGAAGAAGTCGGCGGCCGAGCCTGTCCGGCCGCAGGCGTGCCAGACTCCTTCCCAGACTTCGTGCGCCTCCCAGTAGTAGCCGAAATTGAACAGGTCGACTCCGAACAAGTACGCTCGGCAATCGCGCCAATGGTTCGGGTCGGGCCTTGATGGATGGACCGGCGCTGCGCCGAAGCTATGGCCGGCCGAGTCGCGTGTGGGGTGCGGGAAACGCCCCGTCACGTACGAATACGGTGGGAACGGTTCGTCCGGCACGAGCCGAAGTGCCGGTTCCTTTCGCGACGAGACGGGATCGGCGTCCATAGAATGGCGTTCTTCAGGCCACGGTTAACCGGTTTTCAATATATCGTCCCGACCTCCTGCTCCAACCCGATTGTAACCTTTCGCAAGCGGCTCTTTCGAACTTGGGCCGGGTTGCGATAGATTAACGACCGGTGGACGGAGGCAGCACGCGTGGGAGATGCGCAATGCTCGAAGAAAATGCCCGGCAGTCGGATGGTCCGAGTGAACCACCTGGTCAATGTGCAGCACCGAGTTGCCCGGTCTGCGGAGGGCGACTGATCGACATTCGCGCCAAGCTGCAATGCTCCGCGTGTGGTCGAATCTGCGAGACCTGCTGCGAGGGCGGACGCGGATAGCGGCTCAAGCGACCGCCTCTGGGCTCATCGGTTTTGTTCAGGCAGCCGGCTTCTTCGTTTTCGCGCCGTCCTTGCCGAGCCAACGGCGTATCTGCTTCAGGTCGGCGTCCCAGGCCGTGCTCAGCCGGCGCTCGCAAAACATTCCGAAGATCAAGTCGATCGATTCTGCCAGGCTTCGCAAGCCGTCGATTCGCGTATCGTTGGGCGAACCTGCTTCGTCGTCCTCGTTCTCCGGCAGTTTAATCCGCCCGCCGCTGACGGCAAACGTTTCGGCCTGCAACACGAACTCGTACTGGATGCCGTGGCGCACCAATAGCAGCCCTGACTTGCGGGGTTGTTTCCCAGTCTTGATGGCGTGATGTGCTTCGGGGAGCCGGACCGGCGCTTCGGCCGTGATGGTTTCCTTGCCGGAATCCCCGCGGGGGCATTCCAGGGCCAGCGTGCGATTGAGCATCACGACCAATTCCGAGTCGTCGGCCAGCGTCAGCGTATCGGTTTGCGTTTCCAGCGACCACCACAGCCAGAGCAGGAACTCGTTGCCCAGGAAGTCGAAACTCGCGGAAGCCCCGTTCAGCCAGGTGGGATGTGCCCCCGGTTCGTTGGCATGAAACACCACGGGCTCGCAGTTCTCCAGGTCGGCCCGCTTCTTGGCGGCGTCGGCCCATTGCTCGGCCAATTTGCCGGCACTGATGCGCTCCAATGAAATACCGAACGCCCGCTGGAACAGATCGCTTCCCAACTCGATGGTCGTCGGGCTGGAGCTTCCCAGGTACAGGACGCCTTCGCGATGATCCCATAGCGCCGGGAATTGTTGCATACGCTTGAACTTTCCGCTACGGGCTTCCTCTTCGCAACGTGCCTCGACCGCTTCCTTGGCTTCCAGCCGTTGGGCCTTCGACACCCGGCCGCGCGGGTTTTCTTCCAGCAGCGGCGCCAGTTCGATCGCCAGCCAGGCCTTGCGCAGAGCCGAGGGAATCTTGTTCGTATCGATTCGCAGGCCGCAGTGCAGGCTGTCGTTCGTCACGTTCTTGGCCAGGTCGAAGTCCTGGTCGAACAGATGATTGCCTGCCAGGAACCCTGCCTTGGCTCCTTCGAGCGAATCGTTTTCGACCTTGCCGATGGCGAACCGCTCCAGCACTTCAATCTGTTTGGGCCCGAATTTCTTGAATTCCGGACCGCCGACGCGGAACCGCTCGAATCCGATCGTTCCTTCGAGAAATCCCATCGCAGGCTCCTAAGCTCAGGGCAGCAGGCAGTTTGTGTGGTGGGCGAGCCGCTTGGAAGTGGCCGGGGCAGGGGGGGGCGGCTCGACGACTGGTGTTCCGTCCCGTTTCATCGACGCAGGAAGTCCGGCGCTTCGATTCCAGGTGCGCTGCTGGAAAAGTTCGCCCAGAGTGCCGGAGTTTACAGCCTGTTGCCGTGGCGAAATGAAGACCACGAAGCTTGGGTGCCATGGCCACGCTTGCGTGGCCATGTTTTCAGCCTCGGACGCATGCCCACGCAAGCGTGGCCATGGCACCCAATTGCGAAGAAATTGAGGCGACAGAACGTTAGTACTGAGGGCGCAAAAAAAACCGGCCCGGCGTCGCTGGAAGGGAGAGCGAACACCGGGCCGGGAACCAGGAAGGTTTGTTATCGGCCGAACTCGCGGTTATTGCGCGTTCTGCCGCAGTACGATGAAACGATTGCCGGCGTCGGTCCGCACGAGCAACAGCACGCCGTCCTTGACCGACTGGCCTTCGAGAGCCGCCTTGAACTGCTCGATGCTCTCGACCGGCTTCTTGCCGACCTTGAGGATCAGCATGCCTTCGCGGATGCCTGCTTCCGAGGCCAGGCCGTCGGGCGTCACTTCGCTAACCAGCGCTCCCTTGTAACCTTGGAAGCCCAAGCTCACGGCTTGCTCCGGCGTCATGTTGGTCACTTCGAGGCCCAAGTCATTGGCCTTGAAGCTGCTGCCATGCGAACGGTCTTCGTCGCCCTCCTTCTCGTTGCGGGCCGTGCGGCCAAGATCCTTGGGCAACTGCTTGACGGTCACTTGTAGCGTGACCTCCTTGCCGTCGCGTTGGACGATGACGGCCTGCTTCGAGTCCAAAGGAGCTTGTTCCACGATCTCTTGCAGATCGCGGGGCGTCTTCACGATCGTGCCGGCGAAGTTGGTGATGACGTCTCCCTCTTTGAATCCGGCCTCGGCAGCCGGCGAATGCGGGAAGACCTCAGCCACCAGCACGCCATGGCCGCGCTCGACGCCGAACTTGTGAGCCAGATCGCCGTTGACCGGTTCGATGCCGACGCCCAAATAGGCCCGTTGCACGCTGCCGCTCTTGGCAAGTTGCTGCACGACCCACTTGGCCAGGTTGCTGGGAATGGCGAACCCAACGCCCTGGTAGCCGCCGCTGTTGGTGGCGATGGCCGTGTTGATGCCGACGACTTCGCCGTCCAGATTGACCAGCGGGCCGCCCGAGTTGCCCGGGTTGATGGCTGCATCGGTTTGCAGGTAGCGAGTGCGCTGGCCGGCGCCCAGTTCGCGCCCCTTGCCGCTGATGATGCCGGCGCTGACCGTCGAGTCGAGTCCGAAGGGATTGCCGACCGCGATGACCCAGTCGCCGATTCCCATCTTGTTCGAGTCGCCCAGCCGAGCGTAGGGCAGGCTGCCCGTGGCCTTGATGTGGAGGATCGCCAGGTCGGAGTGCGGATCGGTGTGGATGTCGGTGCCCTTGAACTCGCGGCCGTCGTTGAGACGCACCGTGACTTCGTCAGCTCCTTCGACCACGTGATTGTTGGTGAGAATCAGCCCCGACTTGTCGATGATCACGCCCGAGCCGGTTCCCTCGCGTCGCGGCATGTGCTGCCGGCCGTTATGACCATGGAAGCGGCCGTTGGGCATGTTGTCTTTGAAGAAATCTTCAAACGGCGTGCCCTTGAACGGATTCTCTTCGAGCGCACCGTCGTTGTCGCCCGGCTGTGCGTGGCCGGGACCGGCCGCGACCTTGGGCTTGGTCGAGGTTTCGATGGTCACCACGGCGGGGACGATTTCTTCGGCCGTTTTGCGGAAGAGTTGCGAGAGGCCCTTGGCCTGTTGCTTGTCGGCCTCGACGGCGGCGGAGTGCGCCGGTTTGCCGTCGGTTGTTTCCTGGGCCACGCTCGAACTGTGCCGTAGCGTAACGCCGGTGGCAACCGCGGCCATCAGGGCCACGATCGCTAAAACGCGACGTGATGGGTTAAAATTCCAGGTTCTCATGGTCAAAATCTCCTCCTCGATTGTGGTGAATCATTACTTTTGAGGGCCGGTAGCCAGCGGGCGCACTCCAGTCTTCCCTCCCAGACCGGCAAAGCGCGCGGTAAGTTGACTTCGATGCAAGATGGTTGCCGGGGGGCGCCTTTTCTTGCAAGTCTTTTTTGTTCCCAAGGGGTGTTTCTTCAGGTTCTCTTCCGGTCAGGCGGCCCTTTTGACGCCGAATCACGCCTGTTTCGATTGACAAAAGGCCAGTCGGCAGATAGGGTTAGGAGAGGTAATGGGGTCCGGGGGGGCGACTGGTGCGAGGTTGCTATTCAATGTCGTCCGATGGCAGTGCCAATCCGAGCGTCGAAGTCCCGACAGCCATCGAATTGTGCCAGCAGCAAATCGGATATGTCTTCCGCGACCAGTCCTTTTTGAAGGCGGCGTTGGTTCATGCCTCGGGTGCTTTGCACCGTTTGGCTTCGAACGAACGGCTTGAGTTCCTGGGCGACGCCATTCTGGGCGCCGTGGTCTGCGATCTGCTCTACCACCAGTACCCGGAATATCTGGAAGGCGACCTGACAAAGATCAAGTCGGTCGTCGTCAGCCGGCAGACGTGCGCCAAAGTCAGCGAGTCGCTGGGCGTCGAAGAGTTCCTGGTGTTGGGCAAAGGCATGACGACGCACCCCAACGTGCCGCCGTCGCTGTTGGCCGACGTATACGAATCGCTCGTGGCGGCGATCTATCTCGACGGCGGCTATCCGGCCGCCCGTGAATTCATCGAACGAACGATGAATCCGGAGATTACGTTGGCGGCCGAGAGCGAGCACATGGCCAATTTCAAATCGGTGCTCCAGCATTTGGCGCAGCGTCAGTACAACACCACGCCCACTTACCAGTTGCTCGATGAAAAGGGCCCCGACCACAGCAAGTGCTTCAAGATTTCGGCGCAAATCGGCCGCGATCGCTATCAGCCTGCCTGGGGCCGCAACAAGAAGGAAGCCGAGCAGCGCGCGGCACGCAATGCCCTGAGCGAATTGAACGGCGAACCGATTCCGTTTCCCTCGGAATAGCCCCGGCAAGGCTTCGACGGTTGATTCGCAGGCAGTTAAATAGCAGGCAGTTAAATAGCAGGCAGTTGCAGAGCAACTGTCGCTCAACAGCAGTCGGTAAATCGCGACTGCCAAGGATCCAACGGCCCAATAGAAACGCCTGGCCGATATTTCGGCCAGGCGTTTCTTTCTCGTTGTAGCAAGACGAAGTATTGCACCAGGCAGAGCTCAAGACGCAAGCGTCGAAACGCTAGGGTCAAAACTCCGCCAACGGGCAACTACTTCTTCTTCTTCTTGGCCTTCTTCTTCGGGGCAGCAGCCTTCTTCTTTGCAGCTTTCTTCTTGGCCACGATTCGTCCTCCTAGACAAAGGAACCGCAAGTGCCGCGCTTGGCTTCCGGGCTGGGACGGATAACCTGCCACACACTCGCCACTTCACCGTCGGCAATCGTCCGTCGGCATCGACAACTTACTGATGCACAAGACACAGTTGTATCCTGCACCGTCATGTCGTCGAGCGCGACCGTTGATTGTCGCACGTAGCTCGCCGTTTCCTTCGTGTTGAACTCTTCAAAGAAGCGTTGCATCACGATCCTTGAAACGTCGAATCTTGCAGCATCGTACAAATTTACTCGAATTGTGCAAGCACAATTTCTTGAAAGTTGCATTTTGTGAAGTGGCCGATGCTCACGGATAGCGCGCTGCGTACCGCGCTCGCGAAGTGCGCCGATCATTGTCCGCACGATCGATTCGCGCACTCAAGTGAATCAATCCACCGCTTCGGCCAAGATCGCGCGATACGCTTCGCGCACCTTCTCATACGCCGCTGCCGCCGCCTCGCGTTCGCTTTCGCGAATCTTCGGCGACTTCGATGCCCAGCACGTGTCGACCGCATCCAGACACCACTGCGCACTCTTCTTGCTGGCCCGAATTGGATCGCCCCCGCGGTGGACGAACACTGGATTGGTGTGCGCGCTGGCAAAAATCCGCACGGCGACCCAACTGGCCCGATCCGGCGTGAATTCGAAGCTCAAGTCGTTCACCTTGCCGTCGGCGACGATCGTCTTCCGCTGGATTGCCTTGCCGTTGACGATCAGCTCGACCGGCACCTCGCGCGTGTTGGCAATGCGTGCCCGCTCGACGTGCCAATACGGCTTTTGATCAAGCGGTAGCGGCCAGATGGCCTCGTTCGGCCGCTCGTCGAGCAGAGCCGCCGCCCGCACGGTTACCATCAACGGTCCGTCTTTCGGGCGTAGATAGCTGGGTTTCCGGCCTTCACCCGGTTCACCGACAGCCAGCCCGTCGACGGTGAAATCGAGCAGGTGGCTGCGGCCGTCGCAGCAATAGCTGCGGCCGTCGCGGATTCCGTCGGCCCAGGCGTCGTAATTCAGCGGCGTGTTCTTGCCGAGTTTGACATAAGACCGGCCCAGCCCGACCCGTTCGCCGTAGATGCAGGGAAAATCAGTCTCGCCGCTGATCCGCGTCGTGAATCCGCAGTTGAGCGTGTGGTACCAGATGTTCATCTCCCAGGGGAAAGGCGTATCGACTGCTGAAATGAAATCGCAGGTGCCGTGGACCGTGTCGACGATGAATTCATTGGCGCCGATACCATCGAAGCGGGGTATTTCGTAATTGGGAACCTCTTGGCTCGTCGTCTGCAGTCCCCAACCGCTATGGGCAAACCCGACCACGCCCCCTTGTGATTTGCCCCATTGGAGAATCGGCAGATCCCAGGTGGGCCATTGGTCAATCCGTGATGTGCCAGGGTAGTCGTCCTCCTTCAATCGCAACAGGCACAAGTGGCCGCTGTGCGAACTGGGGAAACCCGAAACTTCGACGTCGTAGCGCATCAGCGACTGCGGAGTCGAGAGCTTGTTCACCTGGCCTTCGAAGAATTGTTTCTGATGATACCAGCAAGGGCCCCACGACAGGACGCAGCCCACGTTCAGGTCTTCGCCCAGGAGATGACGCATCATGTCGATCGGCTGCACGCCCTCAGTCGGCGCCTCGTAATCGGCGCAGCCGGCAGCGTGTACGTGATGATCGCCCGAATACCAGCCGTAATCGGCCAGCTTGATCCAGCGTTCCAGGTGGAAGCTCTCGCGGTGCGACGGCGAATCGGGGACTGTCATCTGCCGCTCTGAGGTCCGGTATTCCGGCCCGCGGCTATAAGTCACCTGGAACTTGCCAGGCGGGAGGAGCACCGTTTCGCCGCTCGGCGGTAGATCTGGTCGTGGAAGAAGAAATCGGGAGCCAGCCGGCGCGCACGGGCTGGGTAGATCCGCCCGCGGTCGTCGCGGAATACGAATTGGCCAGTCGTCGGCCGGCCGTCATCGTCGATCACTTCCAGCGTCACGCTCACCGCCGGCAGGCAGTGGAACAACACATTGATCTCGTTACGAAAGCCGAGATCCTGCGTCCCCTGGCCGATGTCGAAAGCAAGCTTGGCCTCGCGCCGGCCGGCGTCGCGGCTATACAACTCCAGCAGGCGATACTCGACCTCCAGGCCCGAAAGCGGCTTGTTCAGTGGCTGAGCGTCGTACAGGCTCGCGTCCAGCCAACGATCCGAAGCTTGCTGCGGGGTGATCGAAGGCTTCGGTTCCGGTTTGCCGGTCGATCTCTTTTGCAACGGGGCCGCCTGTGGGCTGGTCACGCGCAGCGGCGCCGTCACGCCTGCCTCGTTGTGAACCTTGACCAGAAACACCCGCCAGCCATGTTGCACCAATTCGGCCGCGGCCGGCCCCGGGGCAACCTTGACCCGGCTTTCAGGGTTGATGCTAATGAAGGCCAGACACAGCGGATCGAGCACCGCCTGGATTCTGGCTGCACTTTCGTCATCATCGGCTTCTTGCATTGCGGCCCGGAATTGCTCGCGCTGCGATTTGGCCAGCGGCGCGCCGACCAAAGCCAGCGCCTCGACCACGCGCCGGACTTGGGCTCGTAGCGGCTGTGCCTCGACGCCCGTCACGACCGACGGATTTGGTTCGGCCGCCGTGACGCCTGGCAACAGCAGGGGAAGAAATAAAAACACGGAGGCACGGAGACATGGAGAAAGAAAACGAGAATCGAAACGCGAGCAAAGTCCTGCGGTTTTCGAAGCGCACCAATTCAAAACCGTTTTTATCATTGAAAGCGTCCTCGGACCGAGCCCGTCGCGATTTGAATCGAGATTCAATTTAGCCGCCACGGTTGGCTCCCGCGAACAAATCATCCTGCGCGGCGCGTCGCCGCTTCATTTGCTTGATTCGCAGTATTGTGCGCGGTATCATCGAAACCTGTTCGGGGGGGAGGCGTGGATGTCGGTGCGATCGGGTTGTGTTCTCGATTGCATCGTGAGGGCAACGCTTTTTTGCATTGGGGGATCGCCCCGTGAACGCGAGCGATTTTCTGAGCGCTCTGACGCAGCACAGCATCGTTTCCAAGTCCGACGTGGAAACGCTTCGCGGGACTCTTTCTTCCGAAAACCTGGCGGCCGACGCCGAAACGGTCGCCAAGGAGCTGGTGCGTAAGGGAACGCTTACCAAGTACCAGGCGGCGCACGTTTATAAAGGACGCACCAAGGCCCTGGTGTTCGGCGAGTACATCGTGCTCGACAAGCTAGGCGCAGGGGGCATGGGGCAGGTCTTCAAGGCCCAGCATCGGCGTATGAAGCGCATCGTGGCGCTCAAGGTGCTCCCGCCGCAAGCCACGAATTCCGCCACCTCCGTCAAACGCTTCTACCAGGAAGTGGAGATGGCCGCCCGGCTCACGCATCCCAATATCGTCACCGCCTACGACGCCGGCGAAGCGCACAACCTGCACTACCTGGCGATGGAATTTGTCGACGGCAAGGATCTGTCTTACATCGTGACTCGAAACGGCCCGCTGTCGGTTGACCAGGCCATGTTTTGCCTGGCACAAGCCGCCCGTGGCCTGCATTATGCCCACCAGCAAGGAATCATTCACCGCGACGTCAAGCCAGGAAATTTGTTGGTCGATCGCCACAGCGTCGTAAAGATTCTGGACATGGGGCTGGCACGTCTCAATGACAGCTTCGGCCGAGAGGATGACGGCGCCGGACTGACCGAAGCCGGCCAGGTACTCGGAACCATCGATTACATGGCTCCCGAGCAGGCCCACGACACACGCTCGGCCGATCACCGGGCCGACATCTACAGCCTGGGCTGCACGTTGTTCCGGTTGTTGGCGGATCGGATTCCCTATCCGGGCGACACGATTCTGAAGAAGATCCTGGCCCATCGCGAACAGCCGATCCCCTCGCTACGGAGCTTGCGGCCTGAAGTGCCGCCGCGGCTCGACCAGCTTTGCCAGCGAATGCTCGCCAAGAACCCTGCCGAGCGGATTTCGTCGATGGCCGAAGTGGCGTCGACGCTCGATATGCTGTTGTCCGGCAAGAGCGATGAAGCTTCGAGCGTGTCGGTGCTCGACGAACCGGCCGTGGACGACGACTTGCAGAGTTTTCTCAAGTCTGGCCAGTCCGGAACGGGGCTCGCCGGCTCATCGATTGGGCGCAATACGCCCGACGCAGCCGATTCGCATGGGCTGTCGGGAATCGCCAATTTGTCGTCGTCTGGTTCTGGATCCAGTTCTGGTTCGCGGAGCAGTTCCGTTTCGCGGCGACGGGGCGCGGAAAAGAAAGCCGAAGGAGAGGTCCAACCAACTGGCCTGGCAACCAGGCGCCCGCCCGCGGCCGTCATGGCTGGTGGCGGAGCGGCCGGTGTTTTATTGTTGCTCTTGGCCGCGTGGCTGCTGTTTCCGCGAGGTTCGAGCACAACCGTGGCTGTCTCAACGTCGCCGCCCAAGCAAGAGCCTGCGGCCACGGGCCATTCGCCGTCGGCGACGCCGGAAACCGCGGCATCGACCACGCCGGTGAAACCGGCCGCCAGCCCGCCCGCTGCCGCGCCCACGCCAAAGCCGGCAGAATTGACCAGTGTCGCATCCGCTTCGCCCGCAAACAAGCCGGCAGTACCGGCCCCGGCTCCCGTTGCCAAACCAGCTCCCGCGCCAGCCTCGACCCCGTCGCCGCCGAGTCTGCCACCGATCGTTGTCGCCAAGACGTTGACCTCGCCGGTTGATCTGCTCAAGCTACTCGACCCGCGTTACGGCTCGATTGGAAAATGGTCGATTGAATCGGGCGGCCTGATTCGGCTGCCGGGTGGCGATTACAATAGTCGCATGGCGATTCCGTTTGCGCCGCCTGAAGAATACGACCTAACCGTCACGGTCGAAGGCCCGCTTGGGCAGAGCGACATCGCGGTGGGGCTGGTCGTCCACGGCTTCCGCACCAATGCGATGTTCGGCGCCCGTGGCGTCACCCGGGGCAACGGCCCGGTGGCCGACGTCGTTTTGGGGATCGTCGATCCGGGCGTGCAGGAGCTGATAAAGCGGCCGATCTCGATCACTGCTGGCAACGTCAACCGCACCACGCTGACGTACTCCGTCCGCAGATCGCGAGTTTGCGTCAAGGCGGACGGCGTGCTGGCACTCGATTGGTCGGGCGACCCAGCCACGCTGAGCCCTTCGAGCTCCAATTCAATGATTGGCGACCCGCGGTGCCTCTGCATCCAGGCGAGCGGCACCATCGGGGACGTGCGGTTCACGAAAATCGAAATCGGTCCGCCCACGGTCGTGCTCCCCGTGTACCGCCGCACCGATTTGCTCGCACGCCTCCAACCCGAGAGCGGCGCGGCCCAGCCGTCGAAAGTCGACCGCGGCGTCTTGACCGTGCCGTCTACCGGCCGCGCATCGTTCGCGGCCCCATGGCCGTCGCAGTACAAGCTTTCGATGGTTGTCGAGCGCACCGCCGGATCCGCGGAGTTCCTCGTTGGCTTGCCCATCGGCAACGCGGTAAGCGTGAGCGCACTGGGTGGGCGCTCGGATATGAACGCCAGGCTGATGTATGTGGATCGATCACGCGAGACGCAACGATTACTGTCGCCATGGCGGCTGCACCGGTTTACTTGGACCGTCGAGGCCGAACGCATCGTCCTGGCGGCCGACGGCCGGGCGATTGCCGACGTGGCGTCATCGAGCAGCGACGCATCGATACGCGGCGGCGACTATGCGACGCAGCGCACGTTGCTCGGCGTCAAGCAGGGCGGGCCGGATTTTCACCTCGGCGTGGCTTCCGGCGGAGAATTTCGCGTTCATGGCATAGAGCTGGCTCCTGCCAATTGGCGTAAACTTCCCCGTCCGCGCTGGGACGCGCTGGCCACGGCTCAGAAGGCGCTGGCCGGCCAAACCGGTCCCGCCGGGGCCACGCCCCGGCAGCAAGCGGAAGCCGCGCAAGGCTTATTACGCCGGGCGGCGCATTCAACGGACGATGACGCGGCCTGCTACGCGTCGCTCGAAACTGCCGCCACGCTGGCGGCCGCTGCCGGCGATCTGCCGGTGGCCTGTCACGCGGCCATTGAGTTGGCCCGCACGTTCGAGGGCGATTACCGCGACTTCTTTACGCGGCTGGCCGGGGATGCGTTTCGCGGGACGAAAACGGCCGCCGACAAGAGGCAACTCGTTGACGAAGCTCTCCGCCAAATCGAACTGGCCCACGCCTGGGAACAGTTCGATCTGGCCGCCGAACTGCAGGCCGCTGCACTGGCGGTGACCAAGCCGCCCACTTCGGACCTGGCGAAAGAGTTGAAGGCCCGCGGCATGGAATTGCAATTCGGCGCATTTGCCTACGATGCGTTCCGCGTCGCGCAAGAGAAGATCGATAGCGGCAAAGCCAACGCGAGCGCGCATGCCGATATCGGACGCTATCTGGGGTTAGTGCGAAACGACTGGACCGGGGCGGGGCGGGAATTCGACCAGGCGGGCGAAACGTCGCTGCGCGACCTGGCGCGTGCCGAAGTCGAACATCCGCGGACATCCGCCAAGCAGTTGGAACTGGCCGAACTCTGGTGGGCTTGGGCCGACAAGAGCGAGCCACCGCTGAAGTATCTGGCCGTCGAACGCGCGTTGGCATGGTCGCAGCGAGCGGACGTCGGCGGCGCCAAGGGGGCCAAGGCCACGATCGCCCAACACAAACAGGCAATCCTGCAGCAGCGCCGCACGACCAACATGGCCTTTGCTGCCCGGCATCCCGTTGACGCGATCAAGTTGGGTGGCGCCTGGTACAAATGGTATCCGACGGGCGTCAATTGGAACCTGGCCAACCAGATGTGCGAAGAAGCCGGCGGCTCATTGCCGATCATCACCACCGCCGCCGAAAACCAGGCCATCGGCCAGTTGCTCACGTCGCTCGTGGCCAACGGCGCCAAGCCCGAATGCTGGTTGGGCCTGACCGATCACATGAAAGAAGGGAACTGGGTCTGGACCGACGGCAGCCTTGCTGCGTCTGGTTTCGCAGCCTGGGAAGACAAGCAACCCGATAACGGCGGCGGCAACGAGCACTATGCACGCCTCAAAGCGCTCGTCAAAAACGGCCAGCTCGATGCCCGCTGGCATGACCAGTCGGAGGGAAGCAGCTACCCGGTGCTCTGCCAATGGCGGCAGTGAGCTGCCATAACAGGCATACTCCGAATGCCGTCGCGTCGTAGATCCCTTCGCCCAGCAATGGCAGACGGAGGCTACCCGCTACGAATTCTTCGGCAGTTCGACTTTGAGCTTCGAGGCCAGGTCCGTGAGCTGCTTCCAATTGCCGTCGTCGAGCGGAATGCCGTGCATCCATCGGTCCGTCAGCACGCGCCGTTCCGGGTCGCCGGGCATTTGAATCTCGTCGCTCCCTTCGATCCGTGGGCAAGACCGCATGAAATCGACGAGCTGATCGACCTCCGCCCGGAAGTGTTCGGCCCCGCCGACGTGTTCCGGAGCGACGACCAACATGCACACGCAGTTACCGTTGGGCGTGATCGGCGTCTCGCGGATGGTCACGCCGCCCGGAAAGCGCCCGGCCCAAATCTCGACCATCAGAGCCAGGCCGAAGCCCTTGTAGGCCTGCGGGCCGCCCATGGGCAGAATCGTGCCGGGCGGATTGCCATACAGCGTATTGGGGTCGTTCGTCGGCTTGCCTTCGCTATCCAGCAGCCAGCCGTCGGGGCACGTCTGGCCGGCGATCTTTTTGACCCGCACTTTGCCTTCGGCCGTGGCGCTGGTGCCAAAGTCGAGCACCAGCGGCTGATCGCCATGCGGCACGCCAAAGGCCAGCGGGTTCGTGCCCAGCCGCGGCGCTTTGCCGCCAGGGGGCGCCACGCGGCGGGCATTGCCGTGCGTATTGACCATGATGATCGAAACCAAATCGGCCGACGCCGCCTGCTCGCAGTATTCGCCCAGCCGGCCGATGTGGCCCGAGTGGATCAGCGTGCCCAGCCCTGTGCCGGCCTCGCGGGCCTTGTCGATCAGCCGGTCCATCAGCCGTCGAGCTTGCACCTGGCCGAAGCCCCAATGACCGTCAACGGCCAGAATCGTCGGCGTTTCCTTGAGCACCTCGAATTCGGCTCCCGGAAACAATTCGTGCTTGCTGACCTGGTCGAGATAGAACGGAATCCGCATCACGCCGTGCGAGTCGTGCCCGCGCAAGTTGGCTCCGACCAGGCTTTCGCCCACCTGGCGGGCTTCGTCGGGACGCAATCCTCCGACTCTCAACAATTCGGAAGCGAAGGCAGTTAGTGCGCGGACGGGAATGGTGGGCATGGGGAATCCGGAAATGAGTAGGCAGAGGGCAGTAGGCAGCACGTTGAACAATTAGAAGTATGCAAGTGCGATAGTTCTTGTTCAAGCAGCAAAATCTCGTTCTGCCTACTGCCCTCCGCCTACTTCTTCTTGAAACTGCCTCAATGCCTCGAACGTGGCAATTGCCACGGTATTCGACAGGTTCAAGCTTCGCACCTGAGGGCGGATTGGCACGCGCAGCGCACGTTCGGCATGGTTTTCCAGCAGCGACGCTGGCAGCCCTTGCGATTCGCTGCCGAAAACCAGCACGTCGCCGCGGACAAAACGGACGTCCGTGTAGGGCCGGCTGGCCGTCTTGCTGAAGAAATACGGCTCGGCCGCTGGCAGCCGGCTGGTCAGGGCGGCCCAGTCGTCGACCACTTCCCACTCCAAGTGCTCCCAATAGTCGAGCCCGGCCCGGCGCAGGTAGTAGTCGTCGACGCGAAAGCCCAGCGGCCGAACGAGCCAGAGCTTGGCCCCCGCGGCGACGCAGGTGCGGCCGACGCTGCCGGTATTGTGCGGAATCTCGGGCTGGTGCAGCACGATGTGCAAAACGGGCTCGTATTTCACCCTTCGAGAGTTAACACGCCTTCGGCCGGCGGTCAAGCCGCCACGATCGCGTTACGAGTGCAGTTCAGCCCGTGTCGGATCCGGGTAGTAGACAGCCCGACACGGGGCGATACGATATCGGCACATGACGGCCGGCCGGTCGACGCCCACCGATTCCAGGATTGCTACGCCATGCACGACGTTCGACAGCAAAAATATGCGGCAGCTCTCGATTTTGCTCAGCGGCAAGTGGCCGCCACGATCGAGCGGACGCCTGACTTCTTCCCGATCTACACCACGGGCGGCCGCTGGCATCACGGCGGCGAATTGTGGACCGATTGGTGCGGCGGCTTCTTCGCCGGCATGATGTGGAAGTTCTTCGAGCGCACCGGCGATCCGCAATGGCGCAGCCGGGCCGAGCATTACTCGCGACTACTGGAACATCGGCAATACGATCGCGACGTCCACGACCTGGGCTTCATCTTTCTGAATACCTATCGCCCTTGGTACGAACTGACAGGCGAGCCGGCACTGCACGAAGTGCTCATCCGGGCCGCTCGCACGCTGGCCCTGCGCTTCATGCCCAAGGGGCAGTATTTGCGATCGTTCGTGGCTCCCGAGTCGCTGTTCATCGACATCATGATGAACGTGCCGCTGATCTTTTACGGAGCCAAGGAAACCGGCGATCAGGAGCTGGAACGAGTTGCCCTGGCCCATTGCCGCACCACGCGCGACCGGTTGGTCCGTTTCGACGGCTCGACGGCCCACGAAGGAATCTTCGACCAGGCCACCGGCAATTTCCTGCGCGAATCGACCCATCAGGGCTGGGCGCCTGAAAGTGCCTGGGCCCGCGGCTTAGGCTGGTCCATGTATGGCTTCAGCCAGGTCTATGCCCTGACGGGCAATGAAGAATTCCTGGCCGTCGCCGAGCGGAACGCCGACTTCTGGCTGACGCATTTGCCGAAAGATCACGTTCCATTTTGGGACTTCCGGGCCGACCTGAGCCAGCCGCCCCCTTGGGGCCAGCAGAAGGACAGTTCGGCCGGCGCCATCGTGGCCAGCGCGTTGTTGGACTTGGAACTACAAACCAAGAACGAAGATCTGGCTGTAATCTATCGCACGGCGGCCGAAGCCATGCTCGACGCCCTGGTCGAGCCCAAGTATCTGGCCATCGTCATGCCCGGCTGGGAGGGTATTCTCAAGCACGGCGTCTACCACACCAAAAAGAACCTGGGCGTCGACGAATCGGTGATGTGGGGCGACTTCTTCCTGGTCGAAGCGCTGACCAAGGCGTTGGGGCGAGTCAAAACGCCGTCGCAATAACAATCACTTGACCAACTCCGCCCCCATTTCGCACCAACCCATTTCGCCGCGTCGCTTGCGACGTGATCTGGTGCATCGGCGCCCGCCCTATTCCTTCGGCTCGATCCGTCGGCGTTTCTTGTGGATGTTCACACCCCCCCAGTTCTTTTTCAGGCTGTTCGTCTTGGCCAGGTTTTCGGGCGAGACGCTCACCTTGAAATCGCTCCCCACCTCTTCGCTGCACTTGAGGCACAGCCGCGTCTCCGGCAGGGCTTCTAAACGCTCCAGCCCAATCGGCCCATTGCAACGTTCGCAGCCTCGTTCTCGAACACTCATAGAAGTGTCCTCCCATAAGCTGAACTAAATTCCCTCCAGGCATGCGGCGCGTACCGCTACCCGGCCGTTGGACGTGCCAACACGTTCAATAGTTCCGCCCGACGCCTGGCTGGCGAAAAAAACCGGTTAATCGGACCGCCCTCTTTCGGTTAGGATGACGCTTGCGCGAAGAGGCCAGCCTTGTTTTGCTCCTCTCACACCAACCGCCCCCCACGGGAAATATATCGTATGCGTGCCTTGATTACGGGAGCAACCGGCTTCATCGGCCAAAATCTCCTCGAACAGATTGCCGAGCCGGTGGTACTGTCCCGCCACCCTTCCCAGGCTCGTCAGCGGCTGGGTCGGGCCGAGGTGCATGCCTGGAATCCGATGACCGAACCGGCTCCGGCAGCGGCCTTGCGCGGCGTCGACGCGATCTTTCACCTGGCCGGCGACCCGGTTGCCGAGGGGCGCTGGACCGCTGCCAAGAAGCAGCGGATACACGATAGCCGCGTGATCGGCACGCAGAACCTGCTCCGCGGCCTCGAAGCCATCCCGCGCGACGATCGGCCGGCGGTGCTCGTCTCGGCCTCGGCGGTTGGTTATTACGGATCGCGCGGCGACGAAATCCTCGATGAAACGGCCACGCCGGGGCGAGATTTCCTGGCCGATGTTTGTGCCTCCTGGGAAGCCGCCAGCGCGCCGGCCGGCAAATTAGGTCTGCGCGTGGTCAACCCGCGGATTGGCGTCGTGCTCGGGCAGGGGGGCGCACTGGCCAAGATGCTGCCGCCGTTCCGTCTCGGGCTCGGTGGCCGATTGGCCAACGGGCGGCAATGGATGCCTTGGGTCCACATCGACGACTTGGTGGGACTTCTGTTATACGCCGCGAAAACGGCGACGCTGACTGGAGCAATGAACGCCACCGCTCCCAATCCGGTCACCAATGCCGACTTCACCCGGGCGCATAGGCACGGCACTGCACCGGCCGGCGGTGTTCCCTGTGCCGGCACTCGCTTTGCGACTGGCCTTGGGCGAGTTTGCTCAGGTGTTGCTGGCCAGTCAGCGCGTGGTGCCACGCGTGGCGTTGGCCTCCGGCTTCGTGTTCAAGTTCCCCGAAATCCTGGAAGCATTGGCAGCCGTTGTTGGACATTAGCGCGTCGGGTGGGCACCGCCCACCATGAACCGCGAACCGGCACAAATGGTGAGCGATGCCCACCCTACAAACTGAGAATGGCAATGCAAACGTACCACCTTGAGCGAGAGCAATTCATCCCTCGACCGCTGGACGAAGTGTTCGCGTTCTTTTCTGACGCCCACAATCTCGAAGTCATCACGCCGCCGTTCGTGCATTTTCGAATTCTCACGCCCGGTCCGCTGGTGCTTTTTCCCGGCTTCGTGATGGACTATCGCCTACGGCTGTTCGGGGTGCCGCTTCACTGGCAATCGCGGATCGACTCATTCGATCCGCCGCATCGCTTCAGCGACTTGCAATTGCGCGGCCCTTACCGCCACTGGCGTCACGAACATCATTTCAAGGCCGTCGCCGGCGGCACGCAGATGGTCGACCAAGTCGAGTACGAATTGCCCTGCGGGCCGCTGGGGCCGGTGGCCCACGTGCTCTTCGTTCGCTCAATGCTAAACCGCATCTTCGATTACCGCCGCGATCGCGTAGCCGCGATGTTTTCGCAACCCGAGGGCCGCTCGCCGCGAATCAGCGTCTCAAGTTGAGGAACACGAGCCCGACGCGCCAGCGAGGGAGTGGAATGGTCGGTTTCCTTAGAATCCCTCTGCTGGCGCCGGGCTAGTATTTCCGCGCAGCGGTTGGCGTTCGAGAATTGATCAGTCCTGCCGCTTGCCGCTCGCCAGCGAACTCCGGGCGAGGTAAATTGGACGGGAGCATCCGTTCCAAAATCCCTCGTCCCGAACCCGGGCTATTGCCCGCCAAGCCCCATGTGGCCCGACGCCTCGCAGACCATCGAACTGCTCGACCGGGCCGGCCAGGGCGACGCTGCCGCCGTTAACGGGCTGCTGGATCGCCACCGTACCGCTTTGCGGCGGATGATCGAACTGCGTCTCGACCGCCAGTTGCAACGCCGCGTCGATGCCAGCGACGTGGTGCAGGATGTGCTCGTCGAAGCCAACCGCCGGTTGAGCGAATACCTGGCCACGCGCAAGCTGCCGTTTCATCTATGGCTGCGGCAGATGGCCCGCGATCGGATCATCGACGCCCATCGGCGGCATAAGGTTGCCGCCCGGCGAAGCATCGACCGCGAACAATCGCTGGTCGTGCCGGCGCTTCTGCCGATCAATCGGCCATCGACCTGTTGGGCCAGTTGCGCGATCGCGAACTGACGCCGGCCGCAGCCGCCACGCGGCACGAGCTCGAACTCCGCTTTCAAGCCGCCGTCGATCGGCTCGACGAGCCGGACCGCGAAGTGATCGCCATGCGGCACTTCGAGCAGCTCTCGAACCAGGAAGTCGCCCAGTCGTTGGGCTTGAGCGAGCCGGCCGCAGGCATGCGTTACCTGCGGGCCTTGCGACGCTTGCGAGCCATGTTCGACGAAGTCCCTGCTCTTTCAGGACGGGCGTGACGATGCCCCAGGCCATGCCCGACGAAGCATCGAGTTCCGCCGCCGGCGACGATCGTGACGAGCGGCTGGCGGCCCTGTTGGCCGAAATTACCGATCAGTTGCGAGCCGGCGACGAGCCGAACGATCGACGAGACTGGCCCAACTTCACCCGGATTTGGCCGGCGAATTGCGCGAGCTGTGGGCCGCCGTGTTGGTGGCCGAGCAACTGGCCGGATCGGCCGCCAACGGCGTCGGCGCGTTGACGTTGCCGGCACTCGATGCGGCAATACGGCCGAGAGCGGCGCTGCCCGTACTCAGTTTGGCGATTATGAACTGGTGGAAGAACTGGGGCGCGGCGGGATGGGCGTCGTCTACAAGGCCCGGCAAACGAGCCTGGATCGCAACGTGGCTTTGAAGATGGTGCTGCGCGGCGCGTGGGCGTCGGCGGCCGACATGGCCCGCTTCCGTGCCGAAGCCGAGGCCGCGGCGCGGTTGAATCATCCGCATATCGTGCCGGTGTATGAAGTCGGCGAGTACGACGGGCATCCGTACTTCAGCATGAAGTACGTGGCCGGCAGCACGCTGTCGGCCCGGTTGGCCGAGGGGCCGATGCCGGCACGCGAGACGGCCGAACTGCTGGTCCCGGTTTGCGATGCCATCGAGTACGCACATCAGAACGGCTTGCTGCACCGCGACCTGAAGCCGTCGAATATCCTGCTGGACGAAGAAGGCCGGCCGCATGTCAGCGATTTCGGCCTGGCCAAACGCGTCGAGGCCGGCGAGTCGTGGACGCGAACCGGGGCGATCATCGGCACGCCCAGCTACATGGCTCCCGAGCAAGCCGCCGGCAACCGCGGCCAGCTTGGCCCGCCCAGCGATGTCTACAGCCTGGAGCCGTGCTATACCAGATGCTCACCGGCCGGCCGCCGTTCCAGGCAGCCACGGCGGTCGATACCGTGCTGCTGGTGCTCGAACAGGAGCCGCTGCCGCCACGGCTGCTGAACCCGCGGGCTGATCGCGACCTGGAAATGATCGCGCTGCGATGCCTGCAAAAGCCGCCAGCCTTGCGCTACCAAAGCGCCAGGGCGCTGGCCGACGATTTGCGGGCGTACCTGGCCGACGAACCGATCGCCGCCCGCAGCGGAGCGTTCAGCCAGGTGATGGCTCGCTGGTTTCGCGAGACGCATCATGCCACGGTGCTGGAGAACTGGGGCCTGCTGTGGATGTGGCACAGCCTGGCGCTGCTGATCATCTGCCTGGTGACGAATTGGTTTCAATATCGGGGCGTCGACATCGCCCAGGCCTTACCTCGTGCTTTGGACGGCCGGGCTGGGCACCTGGGCGGCGATCTTTTGGGCCTTGCGCCGACGCTCGGGGCCAGTCACGTTCGTCGAGCGGCAAATCGCCCATCTCTGGGCGGCGAGCATGATCAACATCTCGCTGTTGTTCATCATCGAAATTGAGTTGGGCTTGCCGGTGCTGACCTTATCGCCCGTCCTGGCCCTGACCAGCGGCATGGTGTTCCTGGTCAAAGCCGGCATCCTGACCGGCGAGTTCTACATCCAGTCCGTCGCGCTGTTCGTCACGGCGCTGGTGATGGCCTGGATGCAGCGGGCCGGCATCCCGCTGGCAATCAGCCTGTTCGGGCTGGTATCGGCCGCCTGCTTTTTCTTTCCCGGGCTGAAGTACTATCGCCAGCGGCAACGGGCGGAGTAGATTCTGCAGGTCAGGCACCTGCGCCTGCCCTCCCGGGTTGAATACGCGGACAGGCCATGCCGAGGTGTTCAGCTTCACGCCCTAGGACTTGGTGAGGGGCATGCCGGTTGACCACCACGACACGACGATCACCACGAATCAAAAAGAGAGCGAGGAAGAAAAGAATGCCCACCGGGAGCTTCGAATGCCTGGTCTTTCGTAGTGTCCTTGGTGTCGTGGCGGTTAGATCTCCGAATTGATGCGGAGAGAAGCAGCCCAGGCCTCTGCACAGGATGGTCGAGCAAATTACATTTTTGGCGCTTGGCTTTATGGCCGGCCCGTGCCGATTTCCGGTTTTCGCAGTTTTGTCCTTTCGCGATGCCATTTTCAGTCGCATATTCCAAGAAGCGATGCCTGACCTACGCCGGCTTCCCGGGTTAGAATAATCTTGCCATGTCGAGCGTCTTTCTGCCTGTGGTGCCACAATGTTTTGAGGTTCGCTCATGAATACGATTCTTTCGATCACTTGGCGGCTGGGCGTCGTGGCGTCCGCCTGGGCGATAGTCGTTTCGGCACCAGCTCGCGCCGTCGAGGCGCTGACGCGGCCCAATATCGTGGTCATTCTGGCCGACGACGAGGGCTGGGGCGACTTGAGCATTCATGGCAATACGAACCTGAGCACGCCCAACGTCGATTCGATCGGACGCGACGGAGCCCTGTTCGAGCGATTCTTCGTTTGCCCCGTCTGTTCGCCGACGCGGGCGGAATTCCTCACCGGCCGATACCATCCCCACGGCAACGTATCGAGCACCTCGACCGGCGGCGAAAGGCTGGACTTGGACGAGCGAACGATCGGCGACTACTTCACCGCCGCAGGCTACACGGTCGGCGCGTTCGGCAAATGGCACAACGGCACGCAATATCCGTATCACCCCAACGGACGCGGCTTCGGCGAATACTACGGGTTCTGCTCGGGGCACTGGGGTGATTATTTCAGCCCGCCGCTGGAGCATAACGGCCAATTGGTCCGCGGCGACGGGTTCATCACCGACGACCTCACGAACCACGCGTTGGCGTTCATCGAAGCCAACCGCGAGCGGCCGTTCCTCTGCTACCTTCCGCTGAACACGCCGCATTCGCCGATGCAGGTGCCCGACCGCTTCTGGGATAAGTTTCGCGACGCCGACGTCAAGCTGCGGCGCGAGCGACCCGAAGCCTGAAGATCTCGACATGACGCGGGCCGTGCTGGCCATGACCGAGAACATCGATTGGAACGTCGGCCGCGTCCTGGAAAAGCTCCAGTCGTTGAAATTGGCGGAGCAAACGATCGTCTTGTACTTCAGCGACAACGGCCCGAACAGCTCGCGCTGGAACGGCGGCATGAAAGGCCGCAAGGGCTCGACCGACGAGGGAGGCGTTCGCTCGCCCCTGCTGATGCGCTGGCCGGGAAAGATCCCGCCGGCGACTCGGATTCGCCCCATTGCCGGCGCGATCGACCTGTTGCCGACGCTCGCTGAGTTGGCAGGCGTACCACTCGACACGAAAAAGCCGCTGGAAGGGATCAGCCTGGCGCCGCTGGTGTTGGGCAAAACCCAGGAATCGCCCGATCGGATGATCTTCTCCCACTGGGACGGCAAGGTGAGCGTGCGGACGCAGCGCTACCGGCTCGACGCGGCGGGCAAGCTCTACGACATGCAGGCTGACCCCGGCCAGAAGCGTGACGTTTCGGGCGAAGAATCGGAAACCGTTCAGCGCCTTTCCAAGGCGGTTCGCGAGTGGAAACGCGACGTGTTATCGGAGTTGAACCCGAACGACGATCGCCCCTTTACAGTCGGCTATCGCGAATTCCCAATCACCTGGCTGCCGGCTCGCGACGGGAAGGCGGAAGGGCACATCCGCCGTAGCGCGGCGGCGCCCAACTGCTCGTTCTTCACCGGCTGGACGAGCACCGACGATCGCATCAGCTGGGATATCGACGTGGCCACGGCCGGCCGGTACGAGGCCGTGGTTTACTACACCTGCGCGGCCCCCAATGTCGGCGTGAAGATCGAGCTGGGCCACAAGGGCCAGCGCGTGCAGGCTGTTGTCACCGAGGCGTATGATCCGCCCCTCTATGGCGCCGAACACGATCGGGTTCCACGGCGCGGCGAATCGCTGGTCAAAGATTTCAAGCCCTTGCGGCTGGGTGAAATCGAACTCCAGCCCGGTCGCGGGCCGCTAATCTTGCGGGCCTTGGAGATCCCCGGCGCCGCAGCGATCGACGTGCGGACTGTGGTCTTGACGCTTCAGGGCAATTGAAGCGGACACATGTCTCGTCATGGTGATAAGAGGAATGAACGATTCGGCCGGATCACTTCTCGGTTATGCAGAGGCGAACCGGTTTGATTGATCGAATTCCGGGGACAGGCTAAAATGCTTGGTATGAAAGTGTTCCTAAGTCATGCCCGGAAGGATGCTGAATTGAGCGCGCAGGCTGGCCGAAAGCCTAAAGCGAGCAGGCTACTCAGCTTGGACGGCCGAACAGGACATTGATCCTGGTGACAACTGGGCGAGGAAGATCGGCGACGCACTGGACGAATCGCAGTTGATGGTGATCCTGCTGACTCCGGGGGCGATCGACTCGGACCCATCGTTACGGCGAGATATTGAGTTCGCGATTGGTTCCAGGAAGTTCGAGCAACGCGTTTTTTCGGTGATCATTGGCCCAAATCTCGAAGCCGGCAGAGACTTGCCATGGATTCTTTTAAAGTTGCCCAACCTCCAGGTGACATCCGCGAATGAGTTCGACGATGTGGTGAGCGAGATCCAATTGGCTTACCCCGCCCTCGCCTGAGCTACCCGGATGCGCCAGGTTTTTCTTTCGCATGCTAGCCGCGACCATGCCGAGGCCAACCGGCTTCGAGATTTGGTCGTGGATCACGGCGTACCGGTTTGGTTCAGTCCACAGCATATCCGCGGTGCCGAGCAATGGCAGGACGAGATTGGCGAAGCCCTCAAGCGATGCTCGTGGTTCATGGTTCTGCTCACCCCCGATGCTGTCCGGTCAATGTGGGTCAAACGCGAACTGAATTACGCGCTCATGGAGAAGCGATATCAGAATCGCATCGTACCGATGCTGTTCAAGAAGTGCGACTACCGGGAGCTTTCTTGGATTATCCCGCAATTTCAGATTATCGACTTCACAAAGGACTACATCGCCGCCTGCGACCAGCTTCTGCGCCTTTGGAAGAAGCGAATGAAGCCGGCAACGCGGAAGAGACTGGGCCGAAAACGGCGGCGGTGACGCCAATGGTCTCGTACTGATGCGTAGCGAGTGGAGTTCAATAGTGCTGAGCCCCGTCTATGACCACAATCGCGGCTAATGCACGAAAATGAACTCGTTGCTGTTCAGCAGCGCCCAGAGCACGTCCTGGTAACCGCCCAGCGCGTCGCGGCGGGTGCCGATCATGGCGCTCGCCGTTGATGCGTCTATGCCCGAAGGCCGGCGCGCTAGCGTGGCTTCGAACAGGATATCGAGCGCGTCGTGCCCACGGCTCGACGTGACGAGCTTGTAGAGGAAACCGTCGGGCTTGACGTTCGTGGCCATCTTGATCATCTCGCCGTTCATCATCATCAACGCCTGTGGGATCGTGCCGTTGAAGGTGGTGGCCTCTTCCCCTTCGTCGTTGCCGAACGTGATGTTGAACTGGCCGAGAATCTTGGCCTTGTTGTCTTCGTTTTGCTCGTAGCTGCCGGGCTTCTTGTGCTCGTTCATGATGACCATCATCGATTCATACAGCTCTTCGGCCTGCATCTGCCGCAGATAGAACCGGCTGAACTTGGGCTTTTCGCCCAGCGTCGGATCGTCCTTGAGGTTCGATTTCTGACCGAGCGCCGATTTGCTGCTCAAACTGTAGGCGTCGCTGAGCGTGATCCAGCGGATCAACTGCTTCAGATCGTGGTCGTGAACGGAGAATTCCTTGCCCAACCGTTCGAGCAGTTCCGGATGGCTGGCCGGGTTGTGCGGACCCAGGTCGTCGACTGGCTTGGTGAAGCCGTAGCCCAGGAAATGTCCCCAATAACGGTTGACCAGCGACTTGCCCAGGAACTCCGACTTGATGATCAGCCGGCCCAACTCGGCCCGGCGATCGACGTCCTTCACATAGCCGCTGGGATTGATGGCCGTGCCGTCGACGAACTTCGGGTAGGCTACCTGCATCTGGCCGTTACGCAGCTCGTAGTAGATCTCGGCTTCTTTGGGCGTCTTGCTCACGCCTTCGCCGTTGAAATCCTGGTTGGTGAGCAGGGTGGTTTCGATCTCGCGACCGTCGCGCGAGGCACGAGCCGTGGTCTGGCGAAAGAATGCATTCAAGCTCCAGAACTGGTCCTGCTTCCAGTCGTTGAACGGATGGTTGTGGCACTGCGTGCATTGCACCTGCAGGCCGAGGAAGTACTTGGCCGTGCGGGCCGTGGCTTCGGTGGCGTTCTCCTGCAGCTTGCCGACCAGGAAGTTCGTGGCGCCATTGTAATTTTCGCTCCCCGGCTTCGTGTTGCCGGTGGCGCTCACCAACTCGTAAACCATCTGATCGTAGGGCTTGTTGCGCAGAAAGCTCTGCCGCAGATATTGCTGCATCCCTTCGCGATTGGTCATGTCGCGGCGGTTGCGCCGTGCCGGCGGCCGGCCAATCAACAGGTTGGTCCAATGCGTGGTCCAGTTGCGGGCGTACTCCTGCATGTACTGGTCCGAATCCAGCATCTTGTCGAGCAGCTTCTCTTTGCGGTTGGTCGGCGTCGAAGCCAGGAACAGACGCAACTCCGTCACCGTCGGCACGCGGCCCAGGACGTCGATATAAACCCGGCGGCACCACTCGTTGTCGGTGGCTTTGGTCGACGGCGAAATGCCGGCTTCTTCCCAGCCCTTGGCGAGCTGAGCGTTGATGTAGGCGATGATGTCGGCCTGGCTGGCGCCAAACGAATAGCGGCTGCCCGACTGGCCGGCTGCTTCAGGGCGCTTGTTGTCGTCGGCGCCGATGGCCTCCGTCGGCAGCGAAAGCCAACCGGCAAGAACCAGCCCGCAGGCCAGAATCGCCGGGGCGATCGGCCGGAAGGGAATCGCCGGTACCACAAATCGAAGGACCAATTGCGTCACGCCCGCCAAGCGCTCTTCCATGTCCGCCTCCCGAGGAAAGACTGGTCCGCCGAAAAGGCGGCCTTCGCCGTATAGCCCCCCTCACCCCTTGCAACCTCTGATGATAACGAAAAGCAGCTCGAACCACCAAACTCGAAACAGCAATTATCCGCGGACGCGCTTCCGGTTTGGGTCGCCGACCTCAGTCCGATGCCCCCCGAATCGAACCCCGGCGGCAGCCGGGGGTTTCCCTAAAATCTTCAGGTGCTGTACGCAAATCAGCCGGCGGCGGTTCGAATTGGGAACCGCAGTTGGGAGCCCATAGCCGAACAGCAGCCGGCAAGACGCATCGCCTGCGGAACTCGGTCCCGCTACTGTTCGCCGACCTGGACCGCTTCTATAATCCGTGCTTTCCCCAACTTAACGACCGTACACACCTACATTTGCAACTCTGAGAGAGGGCACGCCATGGCTGTCGGGTTTGGAGTTATCGGTTGCGGCATGATCGCCAATTTTCATTCCCGGGCGATCCAGGATATTCGGGGGGCCAAGCTCGTGGCCTGCTTCGACCAGTTCCCGCAGGCGGCCGATCGGCTGGCCGCTGCGACCGGATGCCGGGCCTACCACAAGCTGAGCGAGATGCTGGCCAATCCTGAGGTGGAGATCGTCACCATCGGCACGCCCAGCGGGGCGCACATGGAGCCGGCCGTGGCCGCGGCCGAAGCCGGCAAGCACGTGATCGTGGAGAAGCCGCTGGAGATTACGCTCAAGCGTTGCGACCGGATCATCGCCGCCTGCGAAAAGAACAAGGTCAAGCTGTCGACTATTTTCCCGTCGCGATTCCACGATTCGAGCCGCGAGTTGAAACGGGCCATCGAGGCTGGGCGGTTCGGCAAGTTGACGATCGGCGATGCCTACGTGAAATGGTTTCGCTCGCAAGCCTACTACGACAGCGGCGCGTGGCGCGGCACCTGGGAACTCGACGGCGGCGGCGCCTTGATGAACCAGGCAATTCACAGCGTCGACCTGCTGACGAACTTCATGGGTCCGGTGGTCGAAGTGCGGGCTCAGATGGCCACGCTGGCCCACGAGCGGATCGCGGTGGAAGACACGGCCATGGCCACGCTGCGTTTCGCCAGCGGAGCGCTGGGCGTGATCGAGGCGACGACGGCCGCGTTTCCCGGCTACTTGAAGCGCATTGAAATCAGCGGCTCGGAAGGTTCGGCCGCGATGGAAGAAGAAGACATTGTCCGCTGGGACTTCGCCAAGCCCGACCGCCGCGACAAGCAGGTTCAGGAGGCGATGAGTGCGCGTAAGAGCACCGGGGGCGGCGCCAGCGATCCGACCGCCATTGGCCATCACGGCCACGCCCACCAGTTCCGCGACCTGATGGAAGCGATCAAAAAGAACCGAGCCCCGGCCGTTGACGGCCCGGAAGGCCGCCGCTCGGTGGAGATCATCCTGGCCATCTACAAGGCCGCCGAGACTGGCAAAGCAGTCAAGCTGCCGCTGGCGAGCGATCCGACCTTGAACGCCCGTAAGATCAAGGTGCAGAAGTAGGAAGCCGGCGGCACGGAGCCGGGGCTGTGATAATGGGGCTTATCTCCTTTTTCCGCGCAAGAGGATTGATCGCCATGCCCCTGGTTGCGCCGCTCGTAGCGACCCGCGTGTTGGGCGTGGTCTACATGGCCATCGGCGTCCATGCCGTGGTAAGCGCGCTGGTCGAATGGGTACATGACAGGCCGGCGCTACCTCTGCTTCAACTGCTGGGGTTTTTGCTTGGCAAAGGTTTGCTCGAACGAAGCGAGAAATCGCGTCGAACGGGCGTGGTAGTCGGCTATATCGGGGGCTTGCTGGGATTGCTGGGCGCTTATACGGCCGCGACAAATTCCGAGGGTCATTTGCGCGTCGGGGCATTCTCGCTCGACGCGGCTGACATCGATGATGGGTTCCTGCGGGTCGTTGTCTCCGTGGCATTCGTCGCTCTGACCCTGTTCTTTGCCTGGCAGGTTCGCGTTCTGACCCGACCTGCGGTGAAAGAATACTTTGCCACGCCTGTGGATGCTCTCAATGGTGGGCTGTCGTCGTGCTCGCGACGGCCATCCTGTCGGTGGCGAACGCAGTGCCGCAAGTGATTCTCGATCATTGGCTGCGAAAGATCGAGCTCAATCAAGCGACGATCGAAGTCTTCGACGCCGCGACGGGGGATCGCCTCAATTCGATCATTACCATGCAGGGCCGCAGCACCGGTCAGCTATTTCCGCAAATGTTCCTGCGGCAAGTGCCGGGAGACCGGCCGAGCGCCGAAGTAATCTGGGTCGATGCCCAGCCGATCGAGATTGGTGTATCTGCTGCGGGATTTGAAAAGCGCCAGATCCGGCTGGATACGGAAAACCGGTCACGGCCAGTGCTAGTCAAACTGACTCGGAACGAACAATGATGAGTTCGCCACATCCCGATACACCAAGTATTTTGGGGTCTGGCGGGGTTCGCAAGTGATCAACGTGGTAGAATCGAATTATGGAAACCATCCGAAAAGTCCACGACATCGACCCAAACGATCTTCCAATTGTCGAACGGGTATTTGGTCTGAAGCTCGATGCAACGGGTGACGCGGTGCTGATCTTACGAGTGACGCCGCCGAGCCAGCAGCAGCCGGAAGGAGCGGACCAAGAAGAGGTTCCCGACTGGTGCAATGTGCTCGAGGGAATGTCAGACGAGGATCTGGCCGATTTTGACGCGATCCTGAACACTCCGGTGCATCTTGCCCATCCGCAGGCCTAAGCGATGGAACGTTCGTTACTCGATACCTGTGCCATCTCCGACACGATCAGACCTTCTGCTAAGCGACTACCGAGTGTGACTCGCCATCTCGGAGAGTATCTCCACCGGTACGGTCGACTAACGTTTTCGGAAATGTCGTGTTATGAAATTCTGCGTGGCTTGCGGAAGAAAGGAGCGGCAATACAGGAGCGACAATTCATTGGGTTTTGTCAACGTGCAGAACTATATGCCGTCGATTACGCAGTCCTCGACCGCGCGGCTGACCTATGGGCGAGTGGCCAGCGAAGCGGCGTCGCGGTGGACGACGTCGACCTGGTGATCGCGGCAACGGCATTATTGCACGGATTGCTGCTGATTACATCCAACACACGGCATTTCGAATGGATCGATGGCCTTAGGCTATTGGACTGGCGTGAGGCGTGACAAGGCAGCCGGAATAGGCAGTTTTGTCTTACTCCGTCCGTCCGGCCTGGTAGGCCTTGAGCAAGGCGCGATACGCTTCGCGGTCGGCTTCGGCGGCCAGTTCAATGGCCGTGGTCTGCTGCTCAGCCGCCGCCTTGAAGTTGCCGCTGCCGGCGTAGGCTTTGGCCAGCTCGGAATAAGAACCCGCGTCCTTCGGATCGAGCCGTGCGGCTTCCTTCAGGTCATCGATCGCCTTGGCGTACTCCCGCATCATCCGCCAGGTGGTGCCGCGCTCGCGAACGGCGCTGGAGAAGTTCTGGTCCACGGCCAGGGCGGAGTTGAAGTCGGCAATTGCTTCAGCCATTTCTTGCAAGGCGCGGTGCGCTAGGCCACGATTGCGGAAGGCGAATAGGGCTTGGGGATTCAGCTTGATGGCGGCATCGAAATCTTCGATCGCCGCGGCGTAGCGGCGCAGATTGTAAAGAGCCCAGCCGCGCAGGTTGAGCACGGTCCACTGCTGGGCGTCGATCTGCAGCGAGGCGCTGAAATCGGCCCAGGCCTTGCCCCAGTCCTGCTTGCGGCTCCAAACGTCCCCTCGAATCGTCAATGCCTCGACGTAGGCCGGGTCGAGCTCGATGGCCTGGTTCAGATCGGCGAGCGCCTTGTCGTATTCTCCCTTGCGGTACCATTCCTGGCCGCGCCAGCAATAGGCGATGTCGTTGCGCGCGGAGATATGCACCGCCTGCGTCCAATCGGCAATGGCCCGATCGGCTTCTCCCTTGTTGCTCCAGACCAGTCCGCGGTCGGTATAGAACTCGGTCTCGTCCGGCTTGAGTTTGATCGCCGCGTCGAGATCCTGCATGGCCTTGTCATAGACTTCCTTGGCGGTCCATTGCTGGCCGCGCAGGTCAAGGGCCGTGGCGTTCGACGGATCGAGTTCCAGGCAACGGGTCAGGTCGACAATCGCCTTATCACGATCCTCGGCATCGATCCACTTCCTGGCCCGGCCCAGGTAGGCCTTGGCCGAAGTGAGCGACGGAAGATCCTGGGCCGAAGGGCTGATCTCGGACACGACCGAGAGTCCAGTAATCCGGGTCTGCAGCGCTTCGACGCCGCTTTTCGTGACGGCGGTTCCGGAGATTGTAATCCGGCGGAGCTTGCCGAGCGATTGCAGGGCGAACAACCCAGCATCCGTCACCTTGGTGTCGGTAAGGTCGAGCTCTTCGAGTTCCGGGAAGCTTTTGAGCTGCGCCAGGCCGGCATTGGTAAGCCGCGAGTCTTTGAAGCTGATCTTGATGACCGGGCCGTCGTCGCGTCCGTCGGCGCGTTCGACGGCGCCGCCGAGCTTCTTGATTGCCGCCAGCGCCCGCCCCTCGCCTGTCGAGGGCTTGGCCGCCCAAGCAGGGAGCGCAGAACCGCGCTGGCGATGAATGCCAGGATCGTCATCCGCTGCATGAAGTCTCTCCGTTCGCGACGGCCACTGGACCGATCGCCTGCCCCTATTCTACCCTGCTCGCCCCACGATGCTGCGAGCAAAGCCTGCCCGGTTATGCGACGGCAATCTTCGGTTTTCGCCGCCCAGGGCATGTCAGGCAAGCTCACCGCCCATTGATCGGATCGTCATGCTTTCCCTGGCATTGCTGGCCATTGCTCTCCCCACAATGCGGGTCTCGATTTTACCAGATATGCCATTAATGCTGCCGGCGGCGGCGCACGATACAGGCCCGTATTGAATCTGTGGGCTTTTTTGCCCTATGCGGGCGAAGTCAGGAACCTAAGTTTGCTTCGGCAGCGCCGCAGGAAGGTGAAATCAAGCTCCGACGACGGCGCCCCCTTTACGCTCGAGCGACCACCCTTACCCCAGCCTAAAGTCATGATGAATCCGGAATCGGAGTTTTCGGAAGTGGAAAAAGCCGGTTTTCCTGACCGACGAGCCGCGACGCTTGCCGATTGTTCTCGTGGGAACGACTCGCTGTGCTCTGCGAAGATCATGATCGTCGACGACGAACCGATCAACGTGATGATCGCGCGAACCTATTTAAAGCTGGCCGGCTATGAAAGATTTGCGACTACCAATGATTCGCGCCAGGCGATGGCGCTGCTTGAACGCAGAGCAGCCCGACGTCCTGCTGCTGGATATTATGATGCCGCACGTCAGTGGCCTGGACATTCTGGCAACTGTGCGAGCCGATCCTCAATGGACAGATCTTCCCGTGGTAATTCTGACGGCCACCACGGATCGAGACATCAAGCGTCGGGCGGTCGAGTTACGCGCTAGTGAGTTTCTCACCAAGCCTGTCGACCCATCCGAATTGATGACTCGAATTCACAACGTGCTGACCGTGAAACGGCACCAAGACTATCTGCAGCGCTATGCGTCGGAACTCGAGGCCGAAGTTCTAAAACGCACGGCCGAATTGGCCCGGTCGCGAAAGGAAGTCATTCACTGCCTGGCTCGCGCCGCAGAATTCCGCGACAATGAAACGGGGCGGCATGTCTTGCGGGTTGGCCGCTACGTGCGGCTGATCGCCGCCGAGTTGGGCTGGCGGGGCGAATCTCTGGACATGCTCGAGTTGGCCGCTCAGTTGCACGACATTGGGAAAATCGGCATTCCCGATTCCATCCTGCTGAAGCCGGGCAAGCTCCTGGCGGATGAATTCCTGATCATGCAAAAGCACGCAGGCTTTGGCAGCCAGATTATTGGCAGCTTGCCGGAGCACGAGTCGAATAATCTGGCGAGCCACAGTGAATTGGGATCGCGGCTGCTGGAGTCGACCGAGTCGCCGATCCTGGCCTTGGCGGGGGTTATTTCGTTGACCCATCATGAAAAGTGGGATGGATCGGGTTACCCGCTCGGATTGTCTGGAGAAGACATTCCGATCGAGGGCCGCATCACGGCCGTGGCCGACGTGTTCGACGCGCTGAGCACCAAACGGCCCTACAAGCCGGCCTTTCCGCTGGACATGTGCTTGGAGATTCTCGACGAAAGCCGTGGACGGCATTTTGATCCGCAGGTGCTGGATGCGTTCCTGCGCTGTCTGCCGGATGTTTTCCGCACTCAGGTGGATTATTCCGACAGCTAGCCACTCGTGCGCGAGTGCGTTCGCCAGTGGCAGAGCGACCACGTCCTAATCGATGGCCATCCGGTCTGCAATCTGCTCCAACTGGTGGATCGTATCGCGGACGTCTTCGGCCTGGTGGCGGTGCGCGAACTCTTCGAGTTGTCGGGCTGGTTCGGTCAGGTCTGGAAAGCCAGCGGTCCCGCCTGTTCCTTTTAACCAGTGCCCGAGCCTGATCAACTTGTCGAAATCGCCGTCTGCGGCCGCGGTCCGCATGTTGGCGAGTTCTTCCTTCAAGCGCATGATGAACTCCGCGACGATCTCGCGGAACTCTACGATATTCGACGGGCAACTGCGAAACCAGCTTGTCGAGCGGTTGAAACGCAGGTTTGACGGAAGGCGGCTGTGCGATTCCAACGACGGGCGGGGCAGGGCCCGATCCAACGGCGGCGGCGACCTCATCGAGCAGCATGTCCTGGTCAATTGGTTTCGCAAGGTAGGCGTTGCAACCGGCTTGCAGACATTTGGCGGCATCCTCCTTCAGGGCGTTGGCCGTCAGGGCGATGATGGGAACCGTCAGGCCCGCGCGACGCAGTTCCGCCGTGGCCGTGTAGCCGTCCATGATCGGCATTTGCATGTCCATCAAGATCACGTCGAACGGCTCGGCCAGTGCTCGCTGGACGGCCTGGCTGCCGTCTTCAGCCTGTTCGACCTGGGCCCCAGCCCATCGCAGCATCAACCGCAACAGCTTGCGGTTGGTTTCGCTATCGTCGACGACCAGCACGCGGCGGTTCCGCAGCGCCGACGCTTCGCGGCGAATCCAGTTGCTTCGTTCGAATTTGCCGACTCGGCGTCGTCTTCCAGCCAGGCGACGTCGTGCCAGCGGCCCGGTGGCTATCTCGCAGGTAAAGGTCGTGCCGCGGCCTACTTCGCTGTGCACGCTGATCCCGCCGCCCAGCAACTGGGCAAGTTGCCGGCTGATCGCCAGGCCCAAGCCAGTGCCGCCGAATTGGCGCGTGATCGAGAATCGGCCTGGGTAAACCGCTCGAAGATCATCGCCAGCTTGTCGGGCGGAATGCCGATGCCGGTGTCGGTGATTTCAACGACCAGCTTCGGCGCATCGCCTGGCTGGGCGGCGGACCCGGACAGTGATTCGAACGCTCCCCTTCGGAGTGAACTTGATCGCATTGCCGACGAGGTTGATCAGAATCTGGCGGAACCGCGTCGGATCGCTGCGGATTGTCAGCGGCATGGGGCCCTCGAATGAGGCCGTCAATTGCAAGCCTTTCTCGGCGGCCTTGGAACGCAAGATCGAGCAGACTTCGTTGACGATCTTGACGGGCGAGCATTCGATGACTTCCACGCTCAGCTTGCCGGCATCGACCTTGGACAGATCCAGGGCATCGTTGATCAGGGAGAGCAGATGGTCGCCGCTGTCGACGATGATTTGCAACCATTGCTTCGTCTCGGCTTCGGTGCTGGCGACTCCGCGGCGTAGCAAATCGGCAAAGCCGATGATGCCGTTCAGCGGCGTGCGGATTTCGTGGCTCATATTGGCCAGGAACGACGCCCGAGCCTGGCTGGCCGCTTCGGCCGCGGAGCGACGCTTCCTGCAGAGCAATCGTCCGTTCGCGCACTTTGATTTCGAGCTCTTCCGCCGAGCGTCGCAGCGTCTGTTCGGCGCGTTTGCTCTCAGTAATGTCGAAGGCGATGCCTTGCAGAAACAATGGGCGGCCTTGCTCGTCGCGCACGACGCGGGCCTCGCCGTGGACCCAGACTTCGCGGTGATCTCGCGAAATGAAACGATACTCGGAACGGAAATTCACCCCTGAGGCGCAGGTGCGGGCAAATTCCTCACCCCAGCGCTGGCGGTCGTCAGGGTGTAATTGCCGATACCACAGGAACGGATCGCCTAGCCATTCCTCCTGGGTAAACCCAAGCATCGTCTCGATGTGGGGACTGACGTAGATCTCGTTCTCGTCCAGGTCGTCGTGCAGCGAGGCCATGAACGTAATGGCCGGAATCTGTTCGACCAGCGTGCGATAGCGAGCTTCGGTATGTTTCGCCCTGTCGACGGGACCAGCCGCCCGGTCCATCGGGCTGCCCGGTTGTTGGGCCTGCGAGTCGCCGTTGGTGGCCGGCGATCCATTCGCGTGGTCCGCCGCGCGGAAGGCCTGCGCAAGCTGCCGCAGCAGGGCCTCGGCTTCTTCGAGGGAACGTGGTTCTTGCGATGCTTCCATGGGAGTCACCGTCCACCTGGGCGAGCCCACTGGCGGCGAGATTGCTGGCGGCGCGGTTGCTGCTGATTGCCCATGATTATTTTATGCAGATGGCAACGTGAAGTCACTGCAATCCAAACATGGGCGAATGCCGAACTTCGACGTGCCGACCCTCGCCCACATACATGTGGACGCCGCATGGAAGGCAGGGATCGAAACTGCGCACGGTTCGCATGATGTCGATTCCCTGGAACTTGTCCGGGGGATTCTCTTCGAAGATCGGCGTGTTCTGCACCGCGTCTTCGTATGGACCGGGCACCCCGTTGGAATCGCGCGGGCTGGCGTTCCAGCACGTCGGCGGGTAGGGATGGTAATTGGCGATCTTGCCGTCGCGGATCACCACGTGATGCGACAGCACTCCCGCGCACCGCTTCGTGGAACCCGCAGCCGATCGCGTCCTTCGGCACATTGTATTCGGAGTCGAAGTCTGCAACCGCCCGGCATGGACCTCGGTCAAAGCCTTGTCGATGAAGTAGAGAGCTGCCGCGGCCGCGTAGGCCTGGAAATACGTTCGCGCGCGGTCGCGTTCGATGGTGTTGCTCCACCGCGGAATCTTCCACTCCAACTCGACCTCGGGCAGGTTGACGCGTCTTCGGCAGATAAATCTTCACGCTGGAACCGGTCGACTTCACGTAGCCGATGTCGACCTTGCCGGCCAGCGCCGTGACCCAGAAACGGGCCAGCGGCCCACCGCCGGTATCGAGCGCCAGCATTTCGCCGGTCTGCGCGTCGTGCCAGCGAGGCGACATGACCCAGGTGTACTTGTCGGAGAAGTCGCGATTCTGCGGTTTGGGCGTCGTCGTCTGGTTCCAGGGATGCCGCTGATCGACGGGGTTGCCCAGCGGATCGTGCGTCACGAAGGTCTCTCGATTCTGCCAGTCGTCGTAGAACGAACTGCCTACCAGAATGCGCATGCCGAGGTTGATCGTCGACCAGGTCCGTAGTCACGAGGTTGCCATCGACGATAACGCCCGGGGTGACGAACATCTTCCGTCCCCAGTCGGACATGGTTTCGTAGCGGTAATCGCAAGCATCGGGGTCGTTGAACGATCCCCAGCAGCCGAGCAGCACGCGCCGCTCGCCGACGGCCTCGTAGCCGGGCAGCGCCTCGTAGAAGAAATCGAACAGATCGTCATGCAACGGCACGACCCGTTTCATGAAATCGATGTATTTCAGCAAACGAATCAGGTAGTCGTTGAACAGTTGCACGCTGGGAACCGTGCCCACGCCGCCTGGGTAGAGCGTCGAGGGATGCGCGTGACGGCCTTCCATCAGGCAGAACATCTCCCGCGTCAGCCGGCTCATTTGCAGGCTTTCCAGGTAGAAGGAGCCCTCGAAAGGGTTCAGGGCCCGCATGATGTCGGCAATCGTGCGGAAGCCGTGCAGGCCGGCGTGAGGGGCGGGTGTTTTCTCGGCCCGCGCGAACACGCCCGGATTGGTCAGCCGGACCATCTGCTCGCAAAAGTCGACGCCGACCAGGTTGTCTTGGTACAGGCAATGATCGAACATGTATTCGGCCGCTTCGCCCAGATTGATGATCCACTCCGCCAGCGGCGGCGGACGGATGCCGAACGCCATGTTCTGCGCGTAGCAGGCGCAGGTCGCGTGGTTGTCGCCGCAGATGCCGCAGATGCGGCTGGTGATGAAATGGGCGTCGCGTGGGTCTTTGCCTTGCATGAACATGCTGTAGCCGCGGAAGATCGACGACGTGCTGTAGCACTCTGCCACTCGCCGGTTTTCGAAATCGATCTTGGTGTAAATTCCCAGGCTGCCGACCACCCGGGTGATCGGATCCCACGACATGTCGACCAGTTTCGTTTTCGCTGGTGTGCTGGTTTTTGAGCTGCCGGTAGTGATGCGAAAGTTCCTTTGGAGTCGTGGTCGAAGTTGGTGGCGCCGCTCGTCAGCCTGTACCCTGTCGTCGCCATTCTGGTTCGCGGTTGAGCGAGGCCCGTGTGAAGCTCCGCAAAGCCCGCACGGTTTTGCCGTACATCACGACGGCGGTGGTCGATAATTCGGCTCCCGGCGGCTCTTGCAGAAATGGCATGAACTTGTCCGGAAAGCCGGGCATGGTGCAACCGATGCACACGCCGCCAATGTTGGGGCAGCCGCCAATGCCGTTGATCCAGCCGCGTTTGCCGACGTTGCACTGCACGACCGGCCCCCAACAACCGAGCTTGACGATGCACTTGCGCGAGCCGGCTTCTTGCTTGCCGGCAAAGTCGGCCTGTTCGTAGTACCCGCCGCGGTCGCAGCCTTCGTGAACTGTGTTGCCGAACAACCAGGTGGGGCGTAATTGTTGATCGAGCGGGATCATCGGGTATCGGCCCGCCGCCTGGTTCAGCAAGTACAGTACAACTTCCATGAAGTTGTCGGGCTGTACTGGGCAGCCGGGCACGCACACCAGCGGAATGCCCGTCGACGATTTCCACTCCCAACCGAGATAGTCGGCCAATCCCATGCATCCGGTTGGATTGCCCTGCATGGCGTGGATGCCGCCGTACGTGGCGCAGGTTCCTGCGGCTACCACGGCCCAAGCATGCGGGACGAGCCAGTCCAGCCACTGGCAAGTCTTGATCGGCTGGCCAGTGGCGCGGTCGGTGCCAAAGCCGGCCCAATACCCTTCGGCCTTGTTCTTCTCATTCGGGATTGAGCCCTCGACGACCAGGATGAAAGGTTTCAGTTCACCACGGGCCGCCCTGTGAAATGGCGCCAGGAAATCCTCGCCGACCTGAAACGACAGCACCGGATGATGCAGCGTGACGCGCGGAATTCCGGGGATGGCGCCGCGCACCACGTCTTCAATGCTCGGCTGCGTGGCGGCCGTCATGGCAATGGAATCGCCGTCGCAGCCCAGCCCGGCAGTTACCCAGAGAATATCAACGGCCGGAATGGCCGGCGGGCGTTGCGTGATTTGCCCGTAAAGTTCGCCACGTTCCATGTCGAGCCAGCATCCCTTCTGTCGAGACAGAGCGACGAGCGGATTGCAGCTCCGGCGCGGCTCGGCACGTCGCTCCGAGTCTGGCTGATCGTAGTGAAAGGCCGGGAAGAATGCAAGAATCGCGCCGTAGCGAAAGTGTCTTGCCAAGTTACGGCCAAGGCGTCGATGCTTGTGGCTGCGATGATTAAGGAATTCCGCGAAAACTCCAGCAGGCCGCCTATTGCCATTTGGACTTACGGAAATCGGTTCGTCCGCGTGCCGGGGTATTTCACCGACCTGACACGCTCGACGCAGGCGCTTTCAACCAACGCTCAAGCCAATCGAGAATCAGCTTTTCCTGCTGCGCCGTCACTTTGTGACCGATGCCGGGCGCAACGTCGATCTTTAAGTGATCACTTGCGCCTGCCTCGCTGTAGGCCTGCTGCGCCGCAGCAAAAGCAATCTTGGCTCCCTCGAGCGGGCAATTGGGATCGAGTTCGCCGCTGATGACCAACAGTGGCCGGCCCGCGAACAAGCGGATCATGCTGGGGCAATCCAGATCGTCGAGGATGCCTGGAATCAGCTTGTTCCAAAGCACGCGGCAAACTCGCTGATTGACCTCGGGTTCGCCCAAGTCCCGGGCGGCTTCGCGGTGCGTGGCCATGATCGTCCCTGCGCGGCCTTGCCAATGGTCATGTTCCAGGCTCCAGCGAAAGCTCTGGACGCTGATGGCAGGCACGGCCACGCGAACCCGATTGTCGACCGCGGCCGCCAACCAGGTTTGAATTCCGCCCATACTGAAGCCAACCATAGCCACTCGCTGCGGATCGACGTCGGGCCGGTCGACGACATAATCGAGCAATCGCCACAGATCCCAGACCGTGTCGAAGTAAAACGGATGTTCCTGGGGCTCGCCGGGCTTTGTCTTCCAGGCCTCGGTTGCCGCAGCCACATAGGCCTGCGAACTCTGGGCTCCGCCGGCCCGCTCGCCGTGATAACGCGCGTCGATCGCCAGGCCGATCATTCCTTGGCGTGCCAGGCGAACCAGCCAGTCGTATTCCCGTTCCTTGTTCCCGCCCGTGCCATGCAGCACAATCACGAGCGGCAAACGCCCCGCGACCTTTTCGGGACGCACGATCAGAATCGGGACGCGCTCAAGCTGACCGTTCGCCTTGCGCTCGCTGGCGATGCTCAATCGCTCGACAATCAACCCTTGCCCGGTGGGTTCGACGAGTCGGATCTGGGGGTCGAGCGGTACGCGCGGCCGATCGAGTTGGGCCAGCAACCGGGCTCGGACATCGGCCGGCGAAGGGTAGGATGGGGAAGTCTTCTCGGCAAGCGAGACCTGACCGAAGATGCCGAGAAGCGCCGCGAATACGAAGCGGGATGCGAACATCGGAGAGCCGGAGGTGTTGCCAAAAAGCAGGAAATGATCGGTAGGGAAGTTGAACGCGAGAGCGGAGCGATTCGGCTCGCGCGAGATTCATCTTACCTTGGACAACCCAGGGATGCGACAGGGCCGGTCTGTGAGACTCGAACCGCACTGCTCAAAGACGTTCAGTCGTCCAAAGCAGTCGGCTGGATGTCGCGGGCGGCAAGGATCAGCACCATTCCCACCGCGTAGACGCTGGATGTCAACTCGCCGACGCTGGCATAATCGCCATGGAACTGCGTCATTAACCAACCCGAAATCAACACACCACAGGCCGAAACGACGCGGCCCAGGTTAAATGTCACGCCTGAACCGGTCGCCCGTACGTGTGTCGGAAACAACTCGGGCAAGCACAGCGGCAACCAACCGAAGAAGATCGTCGGCACCAGTCCGACCAGGAATACGGCCGGCAGGAACAGCGCATCGCCTGGCACGAGATAGTGGTACAGCGACATGTTGATCGTCAACGACGCAGCGCTCACGACAAAATAGGTCACGCGACGCCCAAACCGTTCGGCCAACCACCCGCCCAGCGCGCTTCCGACCACGGCCCCCGCGGCCCACACGGCTTGCGTATGGGCCTGGCTGACGCCGCCGGTCGCATCGGCCCAGGGAATCAACCATTTGCCCGAAGCCCACGTTCCCAGCAAAGGCACGGTCGCCAGACCTACGCCCAGCAACGTGCGGCGGCGTAGCGTCCGGCCGAGCAATTCCGCCAGCGGCGCAAAAGCATTGCGAGTTGCAGTCGTGCCCCGCAAACTACGAACCGCTAGCCAGCGCGGCGATTCGGGCACGCGCCACAACACCCACACGCCCAGTAGCGCCGGCAGTGCGCCCACCAACATCACCCAGCGCCACGATTGCGGCGTGATGGAATGCTGCGCGCCGAGTATTGCCAGCAGCAGAATGCCAATATTGGCGGCCGCGCCGATTGCGCCGGCTACGGTCGCGCGCAAGGCGCTGGCCCACACTTCCGAAGCCAGCGGTACTCCCGCGGCCCACATTCCGCCGATTCCCAAACTCGCCAACAATCGCAGCACAAGCAACTGGCCCGGACTGTCCGCGAACCAGCCGGCGCCGGTAAACAGTGAATAGCAAAGAATGCTCCAACCGACCGCTCGGACCCGCCCCGAGGCATCGGCCCAACGGCCGAACAACAGGCCTCCGGCAGCGCCGCCCAGCAGGAATGTGCTGAGGAAAGCGCCGAACCAGCGACCGACAACCGCCTCGTCAGCCGGCGACAAGCTGGCACCCGCCGATTCTCCGGCGGCGAAGAGCAGATCGCGCAGTGCCGGCCTCGATACGAGCGGCGTCAGCCCCATCTCCACTCCGGCGCATAGCCAGCCCAGAAACACGGCCGCGAGCACCACGCGCCGCCCGGCAGTCGAAAGCGACGGCTGAGGATTGTTGGCCATCGGGCTCATCCGGCGTGGGGCACGGCCCAATGGCCGTTCTGCCGGTACGTGCGTCCCAACAGTTGATTGGCATCCTCGTCGTCGAGAATCTGTTCGCGCTGCGGATCAAATTTCAAGGCCCGGCCGGTGCGCGCGACAATGTTTCCCAAGTGGCAGAGCGATGCCGAGAGATGGCCGATTTCGATTTCGGCCGTCGGTCGCACGCCGTCTCGAATGGCCGCCAGGAACTGCTCCTGGTGCCCTTCCAACGAGACCTTTGACGCAGATTTCAGCTCTGGCTTTTCGATTCGCAGATTGCGATCGCCGAATACTTCGAGCTTGCCGCGTTTGCTGAGAAACATTCTTCCTGCCGTGCCCAAGAACTCCACTCCCCCGTCGACATTGTAGGGGTAATTGGTCGACCAGATGCGCATTTCCCAAACCAATTGCTTGTGCCGACCCGAAGGCGTTGCGGCGGGGAAGTCGTAGATGATGGTCTGCGTGTCGGGAAATTGCTGGTCGTCGTCGAAGTACAGCTTCACGCCGCTGCCGGCGATCGTGGCCGGCTGGGTTTCAACACCCAGTCCCCAGCGAGCCAGGTCAAGTTCGTGGGCACCGTCGTTGCCCGTGTCGCCTGTGCCAAAGTTGTACCACCAATGCCAGTTGTAATGCAGTCGGTTCGCCTGGTAGGGAACCAGCTCTGCCGGCCCGACCCACAGGTCGTAGTTCAATTCCGCCGGCGGCTCGCTGGGGTGCATGTGGCCGATGTTCTTGCGGCGCTGCACGTTCCAGGCGCGGGCCAGAAGCACGTCGCCGATGATCCCTTCGTGCAACATCTGCACGGCGTCGGATGTGAATTTAGCGCTGCGGGCTTGCGTGCCATGCTGCACCACGCGCTGATGGCGCCGGGCCGCTTCGACCAGCAAGCGTCCTTCACGCAGATTGTGCGAGCAAGGTTTTTCGACGTAAACGTGCTTGCCGGCCGCGCAGGCCAGAATCGCCGCCGGAGCGTGCCAATGATCGGGCGTGGCCACGATCACGGCGTCGACGGATTTATCGTCGAGCATGCGGCGCAGGTCGGCAACAGGCTCGCCCGCTCCGAGCTTCCGTTTCGCTTCGGCCAGCCGCGTCGCATCGGGGTCGCAGAGATAGGCCAGTTCGCAATCTGTCGCTGAGGCGAACGCCTGGGCTACGCTCGAACCGCGACCGCCGCAGCCAATCAGCCCCACGCGGACTCGGCGATTGGCGCCTACGCGCGCGAGCCGGGCGCGGCGCGCTCGCGACAATCGCACCGGTTGCTAACGCCCCGGCGCTGCCGAGCCATTCGCGTCGTGAAAGGCGGTCCAACATGACCTTACTCCTAGGCTGAAAAAAGCGTGCGTTCGTTGGCAGAAGCGTGGTCGCGGCCCCGGCCATGTCCGATGCGGCGTGATCGTAAGGCAGGGCGTCCCGACAAGCAACGATTATTTCGTTGAAATAACCATTGCCAGTGACTAAGGTGCGCAAGATGCCAATTGCCTTGCCGTACGTCGTCCTGGTCGCTCGCGAGTCACTGGGCAGAGTCGGCCGCGTTTTCAACGACCTGGAGTCGATAGCACGATGAGCGAACTGCCGGTTGGTCTCATTGGAATCGGCTTGTTAGGCAGCGCCATTGCCGACCGCCTGATCGCAGCCGGTTTTCCAGTGCTGGGGTTCGATGTCTCCGAAGATCGCCGCCGCGTGCTCGCCAACAGCGGCGGCGTGCCGGCCGGTACGGCGGCCGAGGTCGTGGACGCGTGCCGGCACGTCATCCTTTGCCTCCCGACCGGTGCCACGAGTGCTGTGGTCGTGACCGGACTCAATTCTTTTTGGACCACCGGGCAGTGCGTCATCGATACCACAACGGGCGCCGTCGAAGAGACGATCAGCATCGGCACGAAGCTGGCCGAAAAGGGAGTCGGCTATCTCGATGCCACGGTTGCCGGATCCAGCGCTCAGATGCGCACGGGCGAAGCGGTGATGTTCGTTGGGGGCGACGCTGCCAAGATCGCCAGTTGTTCCACACTGCTCGCCGCGCTGTCGGCCTGCGTGATCGAGGTCGGGCCTCTGGGCGCCGCGTCGCGTTTCAAGCTGGTTCACAATCTGATTCTCGGCCTGCACCGGGCCGTGCTGGCCGAGGGACTGACGCTGGCCCGCGCTCTGGGGTTCGACGCGGCGACGACCCTGACGTTGCTGCGGCAAACGCCGGCTTATTCGGCCGTAATGGACTCGAAAGGCTCCAAGATGGTCAACCGAGATTTCACGCCCCAAGCCACCGTCGCCCAGCACTTGAAGGACGTGCGGTTGATGCTCGACGCCGCACGCCGGCTAGGATTGGCATTGCCCCTGTCAACCTGCCACGAGCAGTTATTGGAATCGGTCGTTTCCGCTGGATTGGGTGGCGCCGACAACAGCGCAATCATCAAGGCATTTGAAAGAGAGCGGTGACACCAGTCCCGGCGGATTCAATTCCGTGGCCGTTCGGGTTCCATGGGCGGCGGCATCAGCCCAGGACGGTCGCGAAATCGTTCACGCAATCCGCGATCTCGCTCAAGCTCTTGCTGGATCAATTGCCGCTGGGCGGTTCCTTGAGCCTCGAAGATGGAGTCGAAGTTGATCACGCCCAGCACGAAGACCAGGAATACGACAATTACCAGAATCGACGCCAGCCGCGTCGTCGCCGCATATTTCGCCCGATCCGTAATCAGCCGGCTCCGGTCGATTCCCGTCCACCGTCGCTCATATTCCAGCCACAAGAGCGGATTGATCGCGATAATGACCAGAACGGAAATCAACAGGGCCGCAATAATTAGAAAAAGCAGCATCAGACGTGCCTCCTCTGATATTCTACCGCGCTATCAACTCCGCGACACCAGTCGGGCAGGGCGATTCAGCCCGCGATATGCATCGCCAGTTGTCGAAGAACGACTGCCACGGTATTAGAATTGCAGCATACCATTTGAGAAAAGCTGGTTCTGGAGTCGATTCGCATGATCCGCCTGTCTAGTCTGTGTTGCGCCGCGTTTCTTTTCTTGCCGCTGTCGGCGCATGCCCAGCGATCGCAGGAGGCGAAGATCGACTTCGGCGTTCCCGTCTTGGATTCCTCGACTCAAAATGAACCGGATCTAACGCTCGGCAGGCAGCTCATGATCGACGGGACGAATGCCTTTCGGCGCGAGAATGGAAAGCCGCCCATGCGGCTGAACCCGGAGCTCGAGGCCGCCGCCATCAGCTTTGCCCAGTTCATGGCGAACAACGACAAGTACGGCCACACGGTCGACGGCCATGAACCTTGGGAGCGGGCGCGGCTGGCCGGTTACGACTACTGCCTGGTCGACGAGAACATTGCGTTTGCCGAAGTTCCCGCCGGCACCACGGCGCAGCAGCTTGTCGACACGTTTGTTCAGCTTTGGGAGAAATCGCCCGAACACCGGGAAAACCTTCTCGATGCGGATGTCGTCGACATAGGCGTGGCGATCTCTCGTGACGAGAAGACCGGAAAATACTACGCAGTGCAGGATTTCGGCCGCCCCAAGTCTCTGGCCTATCGCTTTACATTGCGCAACGACACGGACGCTGAGATTCAGTACCTGGTCGACGACAAAGACTTCAAGCTGCCCCCGCATTACCGAATGGTTCACGAGCGTTGTCGGCAATCGGCGGTCGCGCTGACGATCAAAGGCCCAGACGAAAAAGAATCGATCGAAACCTTGCAACCGACGAATGGACAGAGTTTTACGATCCGCCAAAACGACTCAGGGGTTCCGACGGTTTCGAAGGATTGAACGGGCAAACAGGTGATGGCGCAGCAGGAACTTCGGCTCATTCGCAGGCCAGTCCCCCCCGGATGAGATCGAATGCCGTTTTGACTATCGGCACAATTCGAGGTATTTTTTTTGTAATGGCCGACGCGGCTATGGCAGCCTATCAGCACCGCGTTTCGCACTCTTCGCCGGCCATTCGAGTAGTCACCGACCATCGTCACGGTCGCGGCCCGGCTTGTCTTGTTTTGCCCAGCCGATTCTTTCTGGAAGCCGTCCTGTCATCCATGTCGTTGCTCGCGCGTTGCGAGTCTCTCAACGCAGTTGTTCCGCTTCAGAGCCGAAGATGTCATCCGCCGCTGACGAAATCCTCGATACCATCGCCGCCCGAACGTTTGGTCCGGGCGATGTGGTGATTGAAGAGCGTCGGCGCCATCCTCGTTTTCCGTTCCCGGCAGTTCAACACGTCGCACCGTATGTCCACGGCGAGATCCCTCCCGCCACGGCGTTCCGTCCAGTCGAGTGCTATGACATCTCGTGCGGCGGCCTCTCCTACTACCTGAATCAGCCACCCATTGTGAAAGACGTTCTGCTGGCGCTTAAAATCCGGGGCGAGGTCAAACTCTTGTCTGCACACATTGTTCGGACGATTGCGATATTGACCGATGAGGGCCTTAAGTATCGCGTAGGCTGCCAATTCGTCGGCCGACTCGATACGGGTTAGAAACACGACTCAGCCCTGTGGCTGCTGTCCCTGTGCCGAAAGCAGCAACTCGCGGGCGACGCGGGCGAAAACATCGTCCCAATTGCCCAATCGAGTTTGCCGAAAGAGCCGCATCGTGGGATACCAGGAGCTATCATCCCGGTCGACGAGCCAGCGCCAGTCGGGAGCGGCTGAGATTGTCACCCAAACCGGCACGCCCAAAGCACCGGCCAGGTGGGCCACGGCCGTATCGCAAGTGATCACCAGGTCGAGGTTCCTGACCAGCGCCGCGGTCTCCTGGAAATCGACAAACTTCTCCGTTAAATCCGTGATCGGCAGCCGGCCCGCTGCTTCTTCCAGCCGATCGCGTCCGGCGCCAACTTGCAGGCTGTAGAGCTTCACCCGCGGCACGTCGGCCAGCCTGGCGAAGCGTTCGATTTGGATCGAGCGGAAATGATCCTGCTGGTGGAGCGGGTTGCCTTGCCAGGCAATCCCGACCTTGAAACCGTCCGCGCCGCTCAATTCCTCTCGCCAGCGCACGATCGATTCGTCCTGCGCAAACAGATAAGGCCCATCCGCCGGCAAGTTATCGAGCGTGGTGCGGAAGATTCCGGGCAAGCTCAGCAGCGGAGCATGGACGTCGAAATCTGGAAGCGGCTCATCTCTGGCCACCACGCGATCGATGCCCGGGCAACTGGCCAGTAAACGCACCAGCGCCGGCTGACATTCAACGATCACCGTTCCGCCACGCTCGTGTACCAATCGGGCGTAGCGGACGAATTGTAGAGTATCGCCCAAACCTTGCTCGGCATGCAGCAGAATGGTCCGGCCCTCGAGCGGTGACCCGTCCCAGCGCGGTTGCGGAAATGCGCGCGGCACGCAGCCAGCCTGCCAACGCCATTCGTATTCGGGCCAGCCTCGTTCAAAGTCCTCGGTCAGCAGCCATAGCACCGCACGGCTCAAATGCGTTTCCGCATGGTCGGGCGCATAACCGTAGAGCCTGATCATAATTGGCCATCGCATCCGCAAATCGGCCGTCGGCCACCAGCGCTCCGGCCAGATTGTTGTAGGCCGTCAGGAATCTGGGCCGCAACCGCACGGCCTGCTGACAACTGGCGATCGATTCGCCGAGCCGGCCCTGTCGGAAGAATACCGATCCAAGATTATTGTGAGCATCGGCCAGTTGCGGATTCTGGCGCAATGCTTCGTAACAACTGGCGAGAGCTTCGTCCAACCGGCCCTGCCGAAGCAAAACCGACCCGAGATTGCTGTGAAATTCGGCTATTTCTGGGTGCAGCCGCACGGCCTGCTGGCAACTGGCCAGCGCCTCGTCGAGCCGCCCCTGTTTCAACAGTCCGTGGCCAAGATTGCTATGGGCTTCGGCCAGATTCGGGCTCAATCGCACGGCTTCGCGATGGCTCGCTACGCCTTCATCGATCCGACCCATGTCGACCAAGACGCCGCCCAGGTTGGTGTGGATGGCGGCATCCAGCGGGCTAAGCTCGCGTGCCCGCCGAAGGCATCGGCAAGCGTCGGCATAATGCTCTTGGCCGCGAAGTGCATTCCCCAAGTTCGTCAGAGCGTTGACGAAGTCCGGCTTTATTCGCAGGGCATGCTGATAGAGGGCAACGGCTTCCCCTTCTTGGCCCATTCGTTGCAAGACAACGCCCAGGTCGAACAGAGCCGAAGCATTGTCAGGCTTGATTCGCAAGGCCTGCCGATAGCTCGTCACGGATTCCGGCAATCGACCGAGCGAAGACAGGGCGAAGGCGAGATTGCAGTGATAAGCATCGACGGACGAATCGATCGCCACGGCTCGCTGGATGTGTTCAACGGCCAGATCGTGCCGGCCGCGTTGGCCGAACAGCGCGCGAGCAGGTTCCAGACCTGGGCCTGGCGTGGATCCACGCGGAGGATTTCCCGGTATATCGACTCGGCTTGCGCGAGATTCCCCTGTTGATGATGCCCCAGGGCGAGGTTCAAGGCTTCGGCGAGCGATACGTTCATCGAAGTGGGGGAAGGTCCATTGCCGCCGCAGGCCCGCTTCAATCGGGGAGCGGCTGGCCGCGGGTCTCAGGCGCAAACCAGATCAACACCACGCCGACCAGGTAGATCAGGCTCATCGCCGAGCAGGCGAACGGATATCCGCCTTCGAGCGTCCACGAGCCGATATGGACCTCCTTGGCGAACAGGTTGCCCGTTTGCAACGCGCCGACAGCGGCCAGGATGCGGCCGAAGTTAAAGCCGAATCCCTGCCCCGTGGCGCGGACATTGGTGTGGAACAGTTCCGGCAAGTACAGCGGCAGCCAACCGTAGAACGAGGCGGTGCAACCGCCGGACAAGAACGCTGTAAAGAGAAAGAACGAGCCGTATTCCGTGTTGCCCTGGTAGAACAGCAGCAGCGAGCCCATCGCCGTCAGGCAAAGCATGGTGTAGGTCATGCGGCGGCCGAACCAATCGCCCATCATGGCCGCCACGATCGTGCCGATGATGGCCCCGAAGGCCGTCAGCATCTGCGTGTAGTACTTGGCGCCGAGTTCCGGGTTCGAGGCCGTCAGCTTGTCGGCCCAAGTGGGCGCCCATTGGGCCGAACCCCAGGTGGCCAATAGCGCGCTACGCCGCTCAGCCCGGCGGCCAGGAACATGCGGCGGAACATCGGCTTCCAATCGCGGGCGTCGGCCCGGCCGTCGGCCGCATTGCGCTGCAAATAGCGCAGCACGGGATACGTGTAGCCCGCGGTTGCCAGCAGCAAGCCGAACAGCGAGCCGAGCAGTCGAACGGCCGTGCTGTGCTCGAAGGCCCACAGGTAGATCATCAGGCCCGGTCCGCAAGCTCCGACGAGCACGCCCAACAGGTCGCGCGTGACCCAATTGCTGGTGGCGCCGGACTCTTGTTCGTGCTGCCATTTCTCGGATTCAGGGACGAACAGGCGAATCAAGAATGTCAGTAAGGCCGGCGTCGTGCCGAAGACCATCATGATCCGCCAGCCGTGATTGTGCATCAACCATTCGTTCCAGGCCGGCGGCACGCCCATCCTGTTGAGCAGTTCGGTCAGATCGACGAGGATGGCGGCCAATCCTAGGCCGACTGCCCCGACCAGAAAATAGCCGACGTTGGCCGCAGCGCCGATCAAGCCGGCCATGAAGGCCCGCGAGCGATTGGGCCAGACTTCCATCACCAGCGCCACGCCCAATGACCATTCGCCCCCCATGCCCAGCGCGGCGATGAAGCGCAGCACGCCCAATTGCCAGCCGGTCGCAGCGAGTCCGCAAAGGCCCGTGAACAAGGCATAGACCAGCACGCTGAGCGTCATGGCCCGCACGCGTCCGATGCGGTCGCCCAGCCAGCCGAAGAGCACGCCACCGGTCGCGGCGCCGACCAGGAACCCGGCCGTGACGATGCCGAACCAGAGTTGTACCTGCCCCTCGCTGAAATCGGGGAGCAAATCCTGCAACGCCGAGCGGCCGACCATGGAGAAGACGCCCATCTCGGCGCCGTCGAACATCCAGCCCAACAGGGCCGCGGCCAGGGCCATCCACTGGCCGGTGCTGATCTTCGCCCCTTGAGCGTCCGCGGCCAGCGCTTCGCCGAGCGGATCTTGAATCAGATCTTGCGCTGCCATGGTGTCGCGTCTCCGTTAAGAAATGCTTCGCAGTAGATCGCCCTGGGTGGACGCCGAGGTGTTTTGCACTTGGTTGAGGTTCCGCCGGCTTCCACTCTCCTGGCATCGACCGCGGTACGAGATCCTTCTTCAATCCTGGTCCGCTGCATAGGCCGGTTCGGGCAGGAAGAAGCTGGTTATAAAGGCAATGACGAACACTGTGCCACCCACCACCGCAGCCGCGCACGCCACGCGCGCAAAGAGCGTGGCGCCTGGCATCATCGGGGCCACAACCGCGGTGGTCAGCAAAGAGGCGAACGTGCCGATCATGCGCCCGCCCACATTGGCCGCGAAGCCGCCGGCCGTTCCGCGCAGATGCACAGGAAATGCCGCGGGGAGGTAGTTTCCCCAGTAGCTGTACTGAGCGATGGTCACGAACGTACACAGGGTCAGGCCGTATCGCAGCAGCGGTTCGCTCTGGAAGGCCAGATATCCGAATGTCAACGGCACCAGTATTAGTCCGGGAACGACAAAGATGCGCAACAGCGTCCGGCGGCTGATGACGACGACCGCCAACACCGCGAGCGCGATCCGGCCCAACAGGCCGCCGGTCTCTTGCCAGAATTGCATGCGATCCTTCACCACTTCGAACGGCGCCAAGGCCGGCGCGACGAGCTTGCGATTTGCGGCCCATTCCCCTCGGGCGGCAGCTAGAGCGGCGTCATCTTTGGCCGCCTTGGCCGCCAGAATCCGTTTGTTGATCTCTTCCGACTTGTCCTGCAACGGCTTGAGCACCTTTCGCTCGCTGGACAGTTCTGGCACGCCGCGCGAAATGATCGGCGGCGTGAGCTGGATAGCACCAAAAGCGGCGGCGTAACAGCACGCGAACAGGATCGTGGTCGTAATCGTCGTGCGCCGAAAGGCGGGGGCGAACAACTCGGCAAAGCTGGGACGCTTCAATGTTCCTGCGGCGCTCTTTGCCTTCCACACCGGTGACTCCGGAAGAAACGGCAGCAATAGCAACGTCGGCAATGCCGGGATCAGGCCGGTGATCAGCGTGTAACGCCAAAAAGCATGACCATCGAATGGCAACGCGACGGGCAGGGCGGGCAGATCGAGTGCGTGCTGCCGGCAAAGCACGCTGGCCGCCGTCACCATTAGCCCTCCGAAGGACGAAAATGCCTGGGTTACTCCCAGCACAGTCTCGCGTTGCTTGCGATCAGGAAACAGTTCGGCCAGCCAGGCCACGGCAGCCACGAACTCCACACACACGCCGATGAAGGTCGTACAGCGAAAGATCAGCAGTTCCGTGACGCTGGTGCTCATGGCGGCCATGACCGGTGAAACACCGTAGATGAGAATCGAGGCCAGCAGGATCTTCTTGCGGCCAAAGCGGTCGATGAGCCAACCCCCGAGCAGGCCGAACACGCCACCACACAGCGCCGAGACCCAGTTGATGATGCCAATCCACTGGGTGACCAGCGGGCTATCGGCCGGAACGCCCAGCAAGTCGCTTAGAGCCGGCGTGGCGATGAGCGGCAGCATCAGCAGTTCGTAGATGTCGAAGGCAAATCCGACCGAAGCGATCAGGCAAATCAGCCATTGGGTCGTGGTCAAGCTGGGAGCTTTCGAGTCCGATGCGTGCATCGCGAGGTGACTTCCAAGGTGGGAGGCGTGGGGGGCAGGATGGCTATTTCAGAGCAAGGGTCAATGCTAGCCGCTGGCGCGAGGCGCGACAAGGTTCTGCGGCGAAATCCCGAGCCCGGGGCGTCAGCCCCGGGATTTCGCCACGGCGGGAGTAAGCATCATTAAGCGGGGTCGAGCAACGGGCAAATCCCCGGGCTGACGCCCGGGGCTCAGAAGCTCGCGCCCGGGGCTCAGAGTCGTAAGCCGCTTTGGGGCTCAGCCGCTACGGCGCGAGGGGCTGCAGGTCGATCTTGCGGAAGAAGATTTCCGCCCCTTGCGAGACAATACCTACGCGGCCGCGTTGCGGCTGCACGTGGGCGGCCTCGTTGATCGTCCGGCCATTGAGCAGGATCGTCATCCGATCGGCCTGGCAAACGCACTCCAGCGTGTTCCAAGAGTCGTGCGAATCCTCGGGCGACAACTTGCTGCGAGTGCCCTTTTCGTCGTGCCAGTCGAGATCCGTGGTCGAGGCTCGCACCGCGCCGGTCGAGAAGTTGGTCAGCGGTGCGTCGGGCTGGTAGTAATGGAACACGCGGCCGCTCTTGGCCTCGTCGCCCAGTGTGCGCATTTCGCAGGGAATCACCAGATGCACTCGGTGGGTTCCTTCGGGCGCGAAGATCACCAGATCGCCCGTGCAGCCCTCGGCTACCTGGCATTTGATGGCCGAAGGCCAGGCGTCGCGGACGACGCCGTCGGCCTTGCCGGCGTGCAACAGGACGCCGCTCATCCGTGCCCGATTCTGCGCGGAGGCCAGGATCGTTCGCCCCACTTGTACTCGACCGTCAGATGATAGTTTTGATACTCGCGGTTCGAAAGCAACGCGCCCATCGTTTCGCCCGAAACTCGCAACAATCCCTGGCGGACGCTGAAGACGTGCTGCGGATCGCGGCTCTTGCCCAAGGGCTGCTGCCCGGCCGCAGCAGGGCCGAGATACTTGGAAAACCCGGTCAGGTCGCGGCCGTTGAACAGCCGTACTTCGCTCGGCGAAACGACGACGCCGGGTGGATGGCTCTCTGATATTCGATTCTCCGCTGGCCGGGCGCTGACGGGCGTGACTGCCGGATGTTGAACGGTGACTGCCGGCGAGGTTGTCGGGTTGGCAGCGTCCGGAGTTACCGGGGGCAGCATTACATCGGTGTATTTCACGCCGATGGCTACCAGGATTGGCGCCACCAACGTCGCGAACGCCGCGCCCGAAGCTTTCCACGCCCAGTGGCTCTTCCCGCCAGATTCGTCAGGCGCGTTGGCGCGAACCACCAGTGGCGAGCGAGCCGCTTGTTCCCACTCCAATTGTTGCAGCCGCTGCGCCACGTCGCGAGCCGACGCCGGTCGCCGGTCGACGTCCTTGGCCAACAGGGTCATGATCAGTTCGCACAGCGCCGGCGGCAGTTCGGGATTGTACCGCTCGGGCCGTTCGGGCTGCTGCGTCGACAGGGCCACCAGCGTGGCCACGGTATCGGCCCGCTGGAAGGGAAGTTCGCCGGTGCTCATCTGGTAGAACACCGAACCCAGACTGAACAGGTCGCTGCGGGCGTCGATTGCCCGTCCCTGGGCTTGTTCCGGCGACATGAACACGGGCGTGCCGACGACCACGCCCGACTGGGTCAGGCCGGCATCGTCGGCCGCGTTACGGGCCAGGCCGAAATCCAGGATCTTCACGCGGCCATGCCCGGCTTCCAACCACAGGTTCGAGGGCTTGATGTCGCGATGCACCAGGCCGCGCTCGTGGGCAGTCTGCAAGCCTGTGGCAATCTCCCGCCCGATGCGCAGCACTTCGGCCAGCGGCAAACGCGGGGGCCGTGCCAGCCGGGCGGCGAGCGTTTCGCCCCGCAAACGTTGCATGGCCAGAAATGGCAGGCCATGGTGCTGGCCCACTTCGTAAATGTGTACGATGTGGTCGTGCTCCAGCGCTGCCGTGGCCTGGGCCTCGCGCAAGAACCGCTGCCGGCTCTCGCTGTCCGTGGCCAGCCGAGTGTTCATCACCTTCAGGGCCACAGGCCGCAAGAGCCCCAAATCTTCCCCTTCGAAGACCGTGCCCATGGCGCCCGAGCCGAGCGGCCGCAAGACGCGGTAGTTGCCCAGCCGGCCTAACTCATCGGGCTGTTGGGGCGGATCGAGGAATTCGAACCGCTGCGGCTCATCATCTCGCTCGATGTGAGGCACGGCGCTCGTAGCGGCCTGCGAGTCGCCGGCGCTTGCCAGCGGGGTTCCAGATTCGCAGTGCGGGTTAGTCATCACCTCGAACATCTTGGCAACTCTCAGGCTCTCGGGGGGCGTGGCGATCGCCTGCCTTTAAAAGGATAGTCCGTAAATACCGGAAATGAGTGGAACGACATTGACGACCGATACGATACAAATGTACAGTTTAGAAGAGGACTCCGGTGCTAGCACTTCCACCATGCCTCCTGAGGTTCCTATGGATTCCCCTTCGCGCCGCCAGATCGTCGACCAGTTACGCAGCGAGCTGCGGCATTGGAAAAACGTGCGCGGCTCAGAGCGATCTGCCGTTTTTTCCACAGGCTGGGCCAGTCTGGATAAACTGCTTCCTGGAAATGGTTTGCGACGCAGTTGCCTGGTGGAATGGCTGGCTGCGGGCCCGGGCTCCGGGGCAGGCACTCTGGCTTTGTCCGCGGCCCGCGAGGCAGCCCGCGATGGCGGCCCAGTAGTCGTGATCGAGAGCCGGGGCGAGTTCTATCCGCCGGCCGCGGCCCTGGCAGGGATTGAACTCTCGCAACTAATCGTCGTCCGCGTGCGATCGGCCCAGGACGAGATCTGGGCCGTCGATCAGGCCCTGCGCTGCCCGGCGGTGGGAAGCGTCGTCTGTTGGACCGATCGGTTCGACCAGCGAGGCCGTCGCCGTTGGCAGTTGTCGGCCGAGGCCGGGGCCGGACTGGGCTTGCTGGTTTGCCCCGAGCGGGTCCGCCACGAAGCCTGCTGGGCCGAGTTGCGGCTGCTGGTTGAGCCGCTGGCTTCCGAAAGAGGGCGACGCTTGCGGGTCGAAGTGCTGCGTTGTCGCGGTGCGGCGGCGGGCGGAGCCGTGGAATTGGAGCTGGATCATGAAACGAGTGCTTTGCCTGCGGTGGTCTCTCCGTCCTCGCCCGTCGCTCGACGCCGTAGCGGAACCTAAGTGCCCGCCCTGGGAGCAACTGGCCCGGCAATGCGAGTCTTTCAGTCCGATCGTGGGGCTGGAACCCGCCGCCGAGCCACACTGCCTGCTGCTCGATGTGACCGGCTCGGCGCGCTGGTTTGGCGGCGAGACCCGGCTGCTGGAGCAACTCTTGGAACACTTCGATCGGCAGGGCTTCGTCTTACGGGCTGCGCTGGCCGAGACGATCGGTGCAGCTTGGGCTTTGGCCCATTTTGCTTTCGATCAGCCGGCCCTCTGCCAACGTTGGGCGGGCCCGCACGTGGCCGACTCGCAATCGCTCGTGGTACCCACGGGCCAAACGGCCGCGGCCTTGGCCCCGCTACAGATCGAAGCCTTGCGGCTGGCCCCTGAGGTCGTCGGCTGGCTGCGCGAGTTGGGGCTCGACCAGATCCGGCAGCTCGAGCCGCTCGCGCGCTCGGGCATTGCTGCCCGTTTCGGCCCGGAGCTTTTGCGACGTTGGGACCAGGCGTTGGGCAATGCCGCGGAAACGATCGTGGCCTATCGACCGCCGGCCGAGTTCGAGACCGATTACTCATTCGAGTTTCCGACCGAGAGCCTGGAAGTTCTCGAAGCCGCACTGGCCGAACTGCTTCGCAAGTTGATCGCTCAACTGCTGCCGCGCAACGATGGCATCCAGCAGCTTGTCTGTCGGCTACGTGGCGAGAGCGCGGAGGAGGTCTCTTTTTGCGTGAGCCTGTTCCGCGCCAGCCTCGACCCGCGACATTTGCTGGAGCTCGTGCAATTACGTTTGGAACGCTTGCGGCTCTCCGAGCCAATCGCCGGTCTGCACCTGGCCGTTCTGGCCACGAGCCCTTTGGAAACGCAGCAGCAGGAACTGTTCGCCACGGAAAAGCGTCGCGACGATCCGCGGCCGCTGGCCTTGCTGGTGGATCGGCTGAGCAGCCGCTTGGGCCCCGACTGTGTGCTGCGAGCTCGTTTGTGGCCTGAATCGCAACCGGAATACGCCTACCGTTACGAAGCCTGCCTGGAAAGCCGAGCAAAACGCTCCAAGCCGCGTGTCGCCCGCCCGCGGCAGCACGATCTGCGACCGCTCGAGCGTCCTTTACGTCTGACCTGGCCGCAGCCGATCGAGGTAATTTCGATCGTGCCCGATGGGCCCCCGCTGTCGTTTCGTTGGGAACGTCAGGAGCATCGCATCGCGCACCAGTGGGGTCCAGAACGAATCGAAACTGGCTGGTGGCGCAGCGGCTCGGCCCGTCGCGATTACTATCGAGTCGAAACCGTCGCCGGTCAGCGGTTCTGGCTCTTCCGCCGCCTGCGAGATGGATGTTGGTTCTTTCAAGGACTGTTTGATTGAAGAAGTAGTCAGTATTCAGTATTCAGTATTCAGTAGTCGGTAGTCGGTAGTCGGTAGTCGGTAGTCAGTAGTCAGTAAACTGGCTCGCGCTATCCGATTCCTCTGGCTACTGAATACCGACTACTGAATACTGACTACTTCCTCCCCCCATGCCCGAACTTCCACCCTCCAAACGCCGGCCTGCAACCCGCCGATCGACGGCTGCGCTAACGGCCGTGCGGCCGTATGCCGAGCTGCATTGCAAAACCAATTTCTCGTTCCTCACCGCGGCTTCGCATCCTGACGAATTGGTCGACCAGGCGGCCGCACTGGGCTATCGAGCGTTGGCGGTCACCGACCGGCATAGCCTGGCCGGTGTGGTGCGAGCCCATGTGGCGGCCAAAGAAGCGGGGCTCAAACTGCTCGTCGGAGCCGAGATCGCTCCGCAAGATGCAGCCGGCCTGATATTGCTGGCTACAAATCGAGCCGGTTACGGGCGGCTGGCGAGGCTGCTGACCATCGGCCATACCAGGGCTCCTAAGGGTGAATGTCATTTGCAGCTGGACGACGTGGCGGCACACGCCGAAGGCCTGTTGGCCTGCGTACCGTTGGCGCCGTGGGCCGACTCGCCCGGCGACGCTTCGCTGGCCGTGTATCGCGAGATCTTCGGCGATCGAGCGTATGCCTTGGCCGAACTGCACCACGGGCCCGACGACGCGCGGCGGTTGGAGATGATGTTGCGTCAGGCCCGGCGGCAACGCTTGCCGTTGGCGGCGGCCAATGACGTCCACTATCACGCTCCCGAGCGGCGGCCGTTGCAGGATGTGCTGACTGCGATCCGCGTAGGGCGCCCGGTGGCGGAGATCACCGAGTTGTTGTTTGCCAACGCCGAGCGACACTTGAAATCGCCGGAAGAAATGGCCGCAACTTTCGCCCGCGCTCCCCAGACGCTGGCGCGCACGATCGAGATTGCCGACCGCTCGACGTTCTCGCTCGACGAATTGCGATACGAATATCCCCATGAGCTTTCTCCCCCAGGCCTGACCCCCTTTGCCTACCTGCATCAGCTCACCTGGCAAGGAGCCCAGCAGCGTTATCCGCAGGGCGTGCCGGACAAGGTGCGACGATTGGTCGAACACGAACTGCGGCTGATCGAAGAGCTGCGCTACGAGGCGTATTTTCTCACGGTCTGGGATCTGGTGCGGTTTGCTCGCGGCGCGGACATTCTCTGCCAGGGACGCGGCTCGGCGGCCAATTCGGCCGTCTGCTATTGCCTGGGCGTGACGGCCGTCGATCCGGACCGAATCGACGTGCTCTTCGAACGGTTCATCAGCCGCGAGCGGAACGAGGCCCCTGATATCGATCTCGATTTCGAACACGAGCGCCGCGAAGAGGTGTTGCAGTATGTGTACGCCAAGTACGGCCGCGAGCGGGCCGGCATGACGGCCGAAGTGATCAGCTACCGGCCGCGTTCGGCCGTGCGCGATGTGGGCCGGGCACTGGGCCTGGAGCCACGGACCTCGATGCCCTGGCCAAATCGCTCGACAACCCGCGCGACGAACCCGACTGGGCGGCTCGCTGCGGCGAAGCGGGGCTCGATCCGCAATCGCTCGTCGTGCGGCAACTGCTAGGGCTGGTCGGCCAGTTGCTCGGCTTTCCGCGGCATCTGTCGCAGCACGTGGGCGGCATGGTGATGACGCGCGGGCCCCTGTGCGAACTCGTGCCGATCGAGAACGCGGCCATGCCCGAGCGGACGGTGATCGAGTGGGACAAGGACGACCTGGATGCCTTGGGCATTCTGAAAGTCGATTGCCTGGCACTGGGCATGCTCACGGCAATCCGCAAGTGCTTTGCGTTGGTGGCCCAGCACGACCGGCGCGAACTGACGCTGGCCAGCGTGCCGCCGGAAGATCCGCAGGTTTACGAGATGGCCTGCCGGGCTGATACGATCGGCGTGTTCCAGATCGAGAGCCGAGCCCAGATGAGCATGTTGCCGCGTTTGCGGCCACGGTACTTTTACGATCTGGTGATCGAAGTTTCGCTGGTGCGGCCCGGACCGATCCAGGGAAACATGGTGCATCCGTATTTGCGCCGCCGCGCAGGGCTGGAAACAGCGACGTATCCCAACGATGCGATCCGCCAGGTGCTGGACAAGACGCTGGGCGTGCCGATCTTTCAGGAGCAAGCCATGCGGCTGGCCGTGGTGGCGGCCGGCTTCACGCCGGGCGAGGCCGACCAGCTGCGCCGCGCCATGGGCGCCTGGCGCCGGCCGGGCCTGATCGATCAGTTTCGTCAGAAGCTCATCGCCGGCATGCAGACGAATGGATTGTCGGCCGAATTCGCCGAGCAAGTGTTCAGGCAGATTCGCGGCTTCGGCGAATACGGGTTTCCCGAGTCGCATGCCGCCAGCTTCGCTTTGCTGGTCTATGTTTCGGCCTGGCTGAAGTGTCATTATCCGGCGGCCTTTTGCGCTGCCATTATCAACAGCCAACCGATGGGCTTCTATGCTCCGGCCCAGTTGGTGCGCGATGCCCGAGAGCACGGCGTCGAAGTGCGGCCGATCGACGTCAATTTCAGCCACTGGGACTGTACGCTCGAAGCGGGTAAAACCGCCTTGGCTCTGCGATTGGGGCTGCGATTGCTCAGTGGATTGTCGCAACGAACAGGCCAGGCAATTGCCGCCGGCCGGGTAGCCGGACCATTTCGCTCCTGGCACGACTTCGTTCGCCGCACCGGCCTGCGCCGGCCGGAACTGGCGCGGCTAGCCAAGGCCCAAGCTCTCGATTCGCTCGGGCTCGATCGTCGCCACGGACTGTGGCAAGCCTTGGGCGAAGCGGTCGACCAGGATCGTCCCTTGTTTGCCAGCATCGAAGACGAAGAACGCGACCCTCTCCTGCCTGGCCTGACCGCGTATGAAGAAGTGCTGGCCGACTACCGTACGGCGGGACTATCGCTCGGAGAGCACCCCATCGCTTTCTTCCGCGAGCAACTCAATGCCCAGCGATGCCTGCCCGCGGGCCGAATTAGCCGAGTACCGCACGGGCCGGATCGTCCGCGTGGCGGGCGTCATCATCTTGCGCCAGCGTCCCAGCACCGCCCGTGGCATTATCTTTATGACGCTGGAAGACGAGACAGGCATCGCCAACCTGATCGTGCGGCCGCACATCTGGCAACGCTTTCATCGCGTGGCGGGGCGGGCCTCGGCCGTGATCGTGCAGGGCCAACTCCAGCACCGAGGAGGAAGTGATTCATGTCATTGCGCAGCAGTTTACCGATCTGGCCATGCTCTCACGAAACATCGACTCCCAATCCCGCGACTTTCATTGAGCGGTCGTACAAAGCTCGCTGCTGGCAGCAGATGGCCGAATTGCAGACATAAAAGAACCGCTGCTTTACCAGACATCCTATCTGCCATCCTCCCCCCTTTTTCGTGATCCCTGCGCTCTGGGCCAAATCCCACATTTCCTAATTGAGCCATATTCACGGAAACCGCCCTGGAACTTGGGCTGTCTGCGTCGAGTATTCCTAGAGCAGCGAAAGTTCTGGATTTGCGGACCGTAACGCGCCGATCCACCGCTGTGGATTATAGCGATTATACCGGCACGACCGATCCTGCCAGGAACGCAAGCGGGGCAAGCTCACTGAGCACCCCACAACGCCGACTAGCAGTCCTCTCAATCAAAAGAGCAAACCGCACGTGTCACTCACTCGCACAACTGTCATCAGCAAGGGCTGCCGGATGAGAACTAACTTGCTCAAAGCCGGGGTCATCTTCAGCCTCGCCATGCTGCTGGGCTCCGCCCATCTCAATGCCCAACTCATGTCGAGGGGCGGGAATCCGGATGCTGGCGGAGGTTACGGGCCGCCTCAGAGCTTCGGCGGGCCGCCTCAGAGCTTCGGGCCGGCCCAGGGATTCGGACCACCGCAGTTGGCTCCAGTCTACGCTCCCGACAATTCGACTCCCTTCATGGGAGCGAGCATGTCGGGACCGGCGGGCATGCCCATGCAAGCCATGGCGGGCCCCGGCACGATGACTCCGCCCATGATGGCCATGAATGGCGGTGGTCCGGCCGGTCCTCCAGGCATGCTGCCCGAACAGGAAGAAACGAACTACCCGGGCGGCCCGATTGCCTATCCCGAGCAGGAAGCGGGCGGCGCGGCGATCGATCCGGGCTCGGCGCCGTGCGACGGAACCGCGGCCGCTCCGTGCGGCGGCGACGGCCACTGGGCTTGCCCCTATGCCGACCACGATCCGTTGTTCGGGCTCTATTCGTTCAGCGAAGTCGCTTCGTGGCGCGGAATCACGACCGGCGACTTTCCCAGCAACAACGGTATCGTGCAAGGTTTGAATGCCGCCGCGCCGTTGCCTTTTCTAGGGAAGTATGGCTTCGGCAGCCAGTTGGGCGGCAGCTATGGCGCGTATAACTTCTCCGGACGCCCCGCGACGGCTTCAACCAACGAAACCGAACAACAGATTTTCCTCACCGGCGGCTTCTACCGCCGCGCCGACGCCGATCGCCGTCTCAGCTACGGCGTCGTCTATGACGTGATGTGGAACGACAACTTCGGCGCCTACAACGCGGCGCCGACGCTGACGCAGTACCGTGCCCAAATCGCCTACGCCTTGGGCTACTGGAACGAAATCGGCTTTTGGGGCACGCATCGCGACATGGGATCGACCAACGCCATCACCGTTCCCAACCAGCTACTACAGCAGCCCGCTTATTTCCGCGGCATCAGCCAGATCAACGTTTACTGGCATCACAAGTGGGGCCTGGGCGGCGCAGACACAACGCTGTATTTCGGCATCCCCGACCGCTTCCGGCTCAACGATCCGAACTTCACGAACATCACCGGCAACCTGGGGAGCTACATCTTAGGGGCGACTATGAACGCGCCGATCAACAACTGCCTGGCGCTGTACGGCAACGGCACCTACATGCGGCCCACCGCCCCGTTGGTGGAAGGCGCCTTCGGTGCGATCGCCGCTTCGTGGAACGTTGGTTTCGGCATCCAATACTATCCAGGCAAGGGCGCCCGCAGCAGCACGGTGGCCGGACGCTCGGCGATGCCTTACCTGCCGGTGGCCAACAACGGCAGCTTCCTGGTCAATACCAACCGCACACGGTAGACGAAACCCGCGAGCGGTCAATCTGCCTTCTTGTACGTGATCCACATCGGCGAGGCCCAGGCCAGGTTGCCGTCGGCCTGCTCGATGCGGACGTAATAGTAGCTCGTCTTGCCGGGCTCGGCCTCGTTGTCGGTGAACGTACGCTGCAAACGTTGCTCATTGGGCTCCGCGGTATAAATGTACTTGTTGTCGCGCACGACGTGGAACTTGGCGATCGGCGCGGTTCCGACGGCCTCGATCGACAGGGTCGGCCGCTCGCTCGTTTCGAACGAATCGCCCATCAGGTGGCCGCCTGAGCGGCACCACGAGCACGATGTTGTCGGTCGCGGCGTAACAGTGCCGCTGCTTGAAGGCGTCGATGATCGCCTGCCGCGAGACGTCTTTCACGAACAGCACACCGTAACTGATGTGCGTGCTGATGTGGTCGCTGGAACTCTCGAAGCCCAGCCGATAGCCTCGGGCCAAGGCGTTCCAGATGAATCCCGAAGGCTGGTAGCCGCCGATCTGAGTTTCGGCGGTTGCCGAGCGCGGCGCGCCGAAATGCTCATAGTTGTGGCGATGCCCCTGGTAAATCTCCACCACCGGCTCGACGTCCGGATCGTTGTCACGCCAATCGGTGCCCATGTTGGTGCCGCTGGTGTGCGAGGCGCACATGCCGCCGAAATGCTTCAGATAGGCGTACAGCGTCTTGGTGTCGGGCGTGCCTTCCTCGGCCGTTCCCGGCAACTCGCCGCGGGGCAGCGGGCGGATACCGCGCCGTGGCATGATCACGTTGCGATGGCCATTGGGAAAAACCACGCTTCGTTCGTAAGTCATGGCGCCGATGAAGTCGGGCGGATGCGTGTGCATGTCGAACGTCTTCTGGATCAGCCACCACATATATTCGTGGCCGAAGCCGTTGTCGTGGTCGCCGTTGCCCATCCAGTCGAGACGGCCGGCGTCGAGCGCGTAGCGAATCGTGTCTTCGAGCAGGCCGTCCTGGTCGTTGTGGGCCGAGAACTCCGTATGGCGGTGGAACTCGCCTCGCATCAGCCGCAGCTCTTGCCCGTCGTCGGACTTCAATCGGAAGGCCCGCATCCGGGCAACGTCTTCCACTTCGTTCGGATGAACCGTCGTGACTTCAGCCGTCGCGGGCGACGTGTCGTCAATAAACTCCGGCGATTGTGCTTTTCCGGCCGATTTGAGAACTGCCGTGTACAAATCGTCCTGGTCGCGGTCTTGCGTGCGGTTGCGTGCGTCGCCGCTGTAAACCACCAGCAAGTCGTCGCCCGACGGGGCCAAGGCCGGCCGGTTGTCCATCAGATTGCTCGAACTGGCCAGCGGTGCGCGGCTTCGTCCAACTGCGGCCGTCGTAGCGCATCGCAAAGCTGTTCCAGACTTCGCCGCCCTGTGGGGCTTGCTGACGTTGCGGGCCCTGCTTCCGCAGCGGCCGGTGACGCACGAAGAGCCACAGTCCGCCGGTGCGGTCGACCGCCAGCCGCGGCAGGCTGCGATTGAACGGCAGCGATCCGCTCAGGGCGGACTCGATTGATCCGGCCGGTTGTTTCAACGTTCCATCGACCAAGCACTTCACTCGCACCGTGCGATTGACATACAGTGCGAAGCCGGGGTTCTTGGCCAGGCCAACTTTGGCCGTTTCCTTGGCATTCAGATAATCCTTGCCCCATTGTTCGTCCCCCTCTTCGAAGGCGATCCATACCCGATTGTCTGCGGCGCAACCAGATGAGGGCGGGCTTCGAACTCGGCGCTTGCCGCCACGGAAATCGTGCGAGGCTCGCTCCCCAACACCTGCAACTGGACGTCGTAATTGCCGGCGTCGTACGAATCCCAGGCAATGTAAACGTTTCCTTGCTGGTCGGCCGCAATGGCCGGGCTCCAGTCGTTGGCCTTGCTCTTGGAGATAGTTTGCGGTTCGGTCCAGCGGCCGTCGTCGCCGGCGTTGGCCACGAGAATGTCATAGTTCCCGTCGCGCCAGCCCTGCCAGGCAATCCACACGCGGCCTTTGGAATCGGTCGTGGCGACGACGCCCAGATCGGCCCCTGGCGCGTGCGTGATTTGCTCGATATCGGTCCACGTTCCCGCGGCCGCCGCGTCGGCCGCCGGCTGGTAGCGGCGACAGAACAATTCCCAATTGTCGCCGATCTTCTGTGTCCAAACGATCCATACGATTCCCTTGCCATCGACGGCGATCGTCGGCCGCCAGACGTCGCAGCCCGTGCCGGTGACAGGCATCGGAGCAGCCCACGTGCGGCCATCGAACGATCGCAGGAAGATCTGATCGCCGTTGTTCTTGGGAATCAGGGCATCGAACTGCCCGCTCAACACGCGATCGGCCACCAGCGGAGCCCCGGGCGTGTACAGCACGTACGCCAGCCAGAACGTCGCCATTGCGACCGCTCGCGATCACGGGAAAGTCATCCTCGGTCTCGCGGCCGGTGATCGGCGAGGCCACTTCCATCCGCTCGATCGACGTCTGGCCATCGAGAAAGAATTTCGGATCGCCCAGGGGTAGGTCGGCCAGCGTGACCGTCATATCGCCGCGCGATGTAATCACTCGCAGCGTGGCTTCAGGAGGAGCATCAAGCTGCACCTTCAAATGCGCGGGAACCAGTTTGAGCTTGGGCGGCTGTTGGCGGCTTGTCGGGCTTCATCTCCCGCAGCACCATTGCGCCGGCTTTTTCTTGGCTGGCGGCCTTGTCTGCTTTCTTTTGTTGTGCTTGTTGGCCTTGCCCACCGTCGCGTGCTGCGCGGACGTTGAAGTGGTTGCCCTTCGACCTCCGAATTACGTGCGGCCTTCACGATCTCAATTTTGGACACCCGGCCCGGCGTGACCTCAATCTCACCCTTCCAAGGAATCTGCTGGTCGTCCTTGAAACCCAGATAGATCTCCAAATCGACCGGATTGGCACGCAGTCGCGACGGGTGCAGGTGCGGTCCTGCTTGTCGTCCTCGTGGCCGACGGCCAGCCACGACACGAAGCCAGCGCGACGAATAATACCATCAGAAACAGCCCCAATGCGATCGACCGTTTCCGCCCGGCAGCGACATTCTGAGCATGGCGAGGCTCCCCTTCCTGGTGCGATCGAACTTTGCCAAGGGCACGATAGGGGCCATTGGACAACAGCCCGGCTAAGTGCAAGAAGCGAAGAAGTAGTCAGTTGTCAGTAGCCAGCGGAACTCGGCGTGCGGCTTTTGCGTGCTGGGCGTCGCACTGTCTTTCCACTACCCCGTGGACACTGACTACGGGCCACCGGCTACCGCTCAAAACACCGGCGTGCCGTAGGGAATCGACGGCTGTTGGCTGCCGGAAGCGCGAATGGCTTCGATCTGCCAACGATTGCCGCCGCGCCGCAGGCGGTAGGTTTGCAATTCGTTGTGATGGGCGTAGACCCGCTCGACGGGCAATTCGATCACATCCGGCAGGCGATCTGCCGGGCCGGCACCGGCGCGGAACCGTGCACGGCGTGCCCTTTCATGCCCGCCACGGCGGCCCGCAGTGCGGCCGAGGCCGCTTCGCGGCTTTGCCCGGAAAATTTGCGGGCCATTTGCACCCGCTCTTCGCCGCAGAAACAATTCAGATAGGTGTCCACGTCTCCGGCCGCAGCAGCCGCGAACATCTGCTGGATGCAGCCGTCAGGCGAAGCTCCGCGGCAACTGCGGGCGCGAGCCCGCCGCGGCTGGCCCACAGAGCCAAGAGCAGCAATCCGGTCGTGGCAAACCCGGCAATCCAGTGCTTCAACGCGATTCCCCCTGCAGGATGCTGACGTCGAGATCGCCGCCCTGGTCGACAATGACTTTCGAACGCAGCTTGGGGAGCACCACGGCCATCGTCTCCAGGTACAACCGAGTGGCCGTTAATGAGGGCGAGCGCCGGTACTCGTCGAGCAAGCGTAAGAATCGCTCGGTTTCGCCGCGGGCCTGGAAAATGCGCCGATCGTGTTCGACGCGACCCTGGTCGATCGTGCGCTGGGCTTCGCCGCGGGCTTCGGCCAGCGTGCGATTTGCGAACCCGTGGGCCTGATTCATAGCCTGTTCCCGTTCGCGCATGGCATTGATCACGCGATCGAAGGCGTCGGCGACTTCGGCCGGCGGCTCAACGGCGCCGATATTGACCGAGCGAATCATCAGGCCCAAACCATACCGATCGACGAGCGTTTGCAGCTGCTCGGCCGCCCGCACTGCCAGTTCGTGCTTGCCGAGCGTGAGCACGCGATCGACATTATCGCCGGCCAGCAACTCGGCCAAGACGGTTTCGGCCGACGTGGCCACGAGCCGATCGGGATCGGTCGAGGCGGCCAGGTAATGTGCCGGATCGTTGATTGTGTATTGCACGGTGGCGCGCACGCTGACCAGGTTGCGATCGCCGGTCAGAAATTGCGTCGACGACGCTTCTCCGCCGTTGACTTTGGCCAGCCCGATCATGACCCGCTTGATTTCCCGCGGCTTGACCCGGTCGATACGGTCGATGCCGACCGGCAAGCCCCAGTGCGGGCCGGGTTCGCGTGGCACGCCGACGAACCGGCCGTAACGTCGCACCAGCGCCTGTTCGTCGGGCTGGACGAAATAGACGCCGCTGGCCAGCCAGCCGACAATCGCCACCGCAACGATGATGAGCAATCGCTTCACGGGCTGCGCTCCGGGCGTGACGGCGTTTTGGGCGACGCATCGGCCGAAAGCGGCGCCGCTTTACCGGCGGGCTTGCTGAGCGAATCCGTGGGCGTGCCTTCTGGTTTCAACGACGGCAGCCCGTGCGTCAGCAGTTTCAGCAGCGGGCTGTCAGCCGAAAGGACGATGGTCGTCTGGTCGTCGAGCATCGTGCGGTAGGTTTCCAGGGTC
>CAVQAC010000002.1:0-515704 GCA_963710365.1 uncultured Planctomycetales bacterium | reverse complement strand
GACCATGCCTCAGTCGCCTCAGCTGTATAAATGAGTACAAAGTGTTCCTACGATGCCTACCAGTCTATGGTGGAACCACCTCAGCGACCATCCGCTGGTGCAATGGGGCATCACCCGAGGTGCTTCGCAAGAAGCATCTCTTCCCAAAGGGGCTATTAAAAAAATATAGAAAAAATCATGCCTCCCGGAGGCCTGGTATCTGGCTGTCGACAAGGATAGATGGACGGAGTAAGCTACGAGCCTTTGCTGCACACGCGTGAGATAGGTAGATCCATTAAAATGGTCTTAACTTGTATCTATAGTTTGGTGGCGCAAAAATGTGTCAAAGTATTAATTTCTTCATAGAATGTAATCAGTACAATGGCAACGCTAGTGTCGCCACCTGCCTATGAAACCTATGAATCAAACCCATAATTGCCACTGTTTACACCGTTGCTAAGCGACGCCTGTGGCGCCGCCATGGACAGTATAGCGAGTGAAGTGAGAGAACCCAAGTGTGACAAGCTGTAACTCAGTGTGACAGGATGTAAGAGGGAGTAGAGTACCGAAATCCAAGATCGGCACTCTGGAGAATAGCTGTAACAGATACGAATTGTACTTTTCGGGAATTTATTGTGAAATATCTATAAGGGCCTGGGGGCCCCCGTCACTTTTGAACATTTATTTTATTGCTATATTTTAATTAGATATTTTTAGTTTGGTGAAATTTGATGTATTTTGTAGAGAATTCAGTGTGTGTAAGTTTCAGTTGCTGGTAGATTTTGACGAGTGAACATCTAATTTGACATTTCGTTCGATTAGTGTAAAAACATAGTTTGTGACGTCATCACCTAATTAATTTCGATTAGGTTGTAAAGTTTAGCCATTCTGGCTTCACCCCCATACCAAATTTTGTAGTTTGAGAAAGTTTAAGGGTCGATGCGAGTGGATAGAAAGTAAGGGGGGGTACCCCAGTAATGCTAACTTGAGCCGGCAAGATGGATTCTGTGTAGATACGATGAGTTCTTAGGAGGGGTCGTTTGCGTCCTAACACCGGAAGTACTCGGGGGTGCAGCCTCCGAAATTAACTTTAAATTTATTTATTAGGTATTTAGGCGCCGTTTTATGTGTGAATTTGGATAAGTTTGTGGATTATTTCGATGCGATATACGGTAAGATTCGAGCTCCAAGTTTACATTGAAATTTAGCATTGCCGCCATTAGCGGTTCGCTGCGCGCTTGCTGCGCGATGATAGGGCCTTTGAATTCATTCCCCATGACGTCATACCGGACGAATTTACCACCTAATTTGTGATTGAAAACGATTAATTACATATTTGTGAACAATTTGATACTAGTGGCTGTGAAATATTTGGAAGAACCAATTGTGATTAGGCCTGTGAACCGGGCTGTAGTTTTTAACTTTTCTAACTGTCATTTTGATTTGGCCTACGTATCCTTTATCATTAGCGAGGAGGGGTGGGTCTGTTCATCCACTAATAACTTCCCCATCTTTGAGGGGGGGACTATAAGCGTTACGGCATCGTAAATGTAATACAATTTCTGATTTTTCTGCACCAAATTTGTTGTGGGGGATTGTGTCTAACAATGTGTAATTTGGGTGCAAAAGTACATGTATTTATTTGTTGACAAACTTTTTCACCGGAATAGGCGAGGCGGTAGGGGCAGCACGATCATTTCACCTGAGCTTGGTTTTCACCTGAAGTTTGTTGTTTCACCAATCGGGGGGTAGCTCCCTTACCCCCGGGGGAACAATTTTGGAGGTGACGTCACAAATTAGGTTTGGTTATGTATTAACTAGGGGGCTGTAGGTCAGTTATGTAGAAAATATGTTTTAGCAGTGAAAATTTAGGTTTTGGTGAACTTTATTTTGTTATGACATGCAATTGTATATATGCCGGCAGTTTCGCCGGAATCGGTGAACATGAAATTTGGTGAAATCTCAGAGTCGGGAGCCGTGTCGCTTGTTTCTTTAAATTTTCACCGATTCCGGTGAAAAACGTCATCTCATTAATATTCATGAGCACCTACAATCATTTTCACCTGAATCATTCCACCTGAATCCATTTCACCTGAAATATCCATTTCACCTGAAACCATTCATTTTCACCTGAACCATTCATTTCACCTGAAACATTCATTTCACCTGAAACCTCCATTTTCACCTGAATCATTCATTTCACCTGAATCCCATTTCACCTGAAATATCCATTTCACCTGAAACCATTCATTTTCACCTGAACCATTCATTTCACCTGAATCATTCATTTCACCTGAAACCATTCATTTCACCTGAAACATTCATTTCACCTGAAATTCATTTCACCTGAACATCATTTCACCTGAAACATTCATTTCACCTGAAACCTTCATTTTCACCTGAATCATTTCACCTGAATCCATTTCACCTGAAATATTCATTTCACCTGAAACATTCATTTCACCTGAAACATTCATTTCACCTGAAACATTCATTTCACCTGAAACATTCATTTCACCTGAAACATTCATTTCACCTGAAACATTCATTTCACCTGAAACATTCATTTCACCTGAAACATTCATTTCACCTGAAACATTCATTTCACCTGAAACATTCATTTCACCTGAAACATTCATTTCACCTGAAACATTCATTTCACCTGAAACATTCATTTCACCTGAAACATTCATTTCACCTGAAACATTCATTTCACCTGAAACATTCATTTCACCTGAAACATTCATTTCACCTGAAACACTCATTTCACCTGAAACATTCATTTCACCTGAAACATTCATTTCACCTGAAACATTCATTTCACCTGAAACATTCATTTCACCTGAAACATTCATTTCACCTGAAACATTCATTTCACCTGAAACATTCATTTCACCTGAAACATTCATTTCACCTGAAACATTCATTTCACCTGAAACATTCATTTCACCTGAAACATTCATTTCACCTGAAACATTCATTTCACCTGAAACATTCATTTCACCTGAAACATTCATTTCACCTGAAACATTCATTTCACCTGAAACATTCATTTCACCTGAAACACTCATTTCACCTGAAACATTCATTTCACCTGAAACATTCATTTCACCTGAAACATTCATTTCACCTGAAACATTCATTTCACCTGAAACATTCATTTCACCTGAAACATTCATTTCACCTGAAACATTCATTTCACCTGAAACATTCATTTCACCTGAATCATTTCACCTGAATCATTTCACCTGAAACATTCATTTCACCTGAAACATTCATTTCACCTGAAAGACTCATTTCACCTGAAACATTCATTTCACCTGAAACATTCATTTCACCTGAAACATTTCACCTGAATCATTTCACCTGAAAATTCATTTCACCTGAAACATTTCACCTGAATCATTTCACCTGAAACATTTCGCCTGAATAATTTCACCTGAAAATTTCACCTGAAAATTTCACCGGAAAATTTCACCTGAATAATTTCATATATGCTATATCTCACCGCGACACCGATCCTGAGGAAAGCAAAAGAGGGGGCAAGAGAAATCAAGTGACCACCAAAAATTGAACACGATTATGCTCCAAGAGTAACACTGGACTGTGCTACAACCACAGTGATACAGTCCAGTGTTACTAGTAGTTACATTGGCAGATATGTACGAGGATTCCCAGCGGTTTAGTGAAGAGGAGGGAGACGAGAGTAGTCATGTCGTCACTTTCAACCCTCGCTCAACAGCTACCTATGCTGGTGGCCGAATGAATATTCGAGAAAATGAAGTAGAGTTGCCAGATCCCTCAACGCACAGAATGCAGTTTGGCGTTGGTGAGGATGAATCATCCCTGGTCATGGGAGCCGACGGAGTTGTTGATACTCCAACATATGATAATGTGAACACAAATATCAGAGAGGAATCCATTCAAAGGATCCTCAGTAGGTTGTCACCAAATGGCCAGAGAGCCTTCCTAAGAACATTGAGCGAGGGTGAGAGTGACGTTAGACCACCTCTCCCCTTTGTGAATCCTGAGACAGACACAGAATATGAATGCAGTGAGCCAGAGGAGCGGGAGGATAGGCGATCTGAAATCGATTACCTATTAGACTCCCCCATTCCCGAACTCACAACTAAATCACTAATCCCTCCTCCAGAGGGTGGAAGTATTCAAAGCAGACCCTCGATGGCTATGCACCCGAATGTCACAGTACGGGGTCATAAATTGAGTACAACGAAAGTATATACCGAATTCAAAGAGGCGGACAGGCACTTCCGTGAGGAATTACCTGTCAACCCGCATGTAGGTAAGGTACCCATGAGACAAACCAACGGATGACATTCCGCCATCACAACAATATACCAGACCTAAACCTTTTCTACCTTCAGAGGCAGAACGAGCCCGCGTTAAGAAAAACCTTTTCCCTCCCGCCCATGACAGGGACGGAATTCCCAATATCAGTTCTCGGAAACAGTCAACAAATTATGTCACTAAGTCTATGGATTCATGTGCCCGCACCGTAGGAACAACTCACGTAGTGAGTTGTTCTCTCTCTCTATTAGAGTTCTCTCTCTCTATTCTTCTCAACTCTATTAGTGCAGCAAATAAGTGAAATAATCTTTCACATCTGGAAAGAAGCATGAAATTTGGCATAGTTGCTCCTCTGGCACCAAAGTTTGGAAAAAAAACGTTAGCCACTTCAAAATTCAATAAGGCGGCCAATGGCGGCCATTTTCAAAATGGCCGCCATGAATTAAGGGTTTTTAGTGATTTTCGACCCTTAGACTGCATTTTTCTATATGAGAATGTTACACCAATGTTGTAGAGCGCTCAAAATGCTTTCTTTTGGTATATTACACAAACCAGTGTGATTAACATAAGTGACAGAAAAAATCAAAATGGCCGCCACGTTAGTCCGGCATTAAGGGTTTTTAGTGATTTTCGACCCTTAGACTGCATTTTTCTATATGAGAATGTTACACCAATGTTGTAGAGCGCTCAAAATGCTTTCTTTTGGTATATTACACAAACCAGTGTGATTAACATAAGTGACAAAAAAAATCAAAATGGCCGCCACGTTAGTCCGGCATTAAGGGTTTTTAGTGATTTTCAACCCTTAGACTGCATTTTTCTATATGAAAATGTTACACCAATGTTGTAGAGCGCTCAAAATGCTTTCTTTTGGTATATCACACAAACCAATGTGATTAACATAAGTGACAGAAAAAAGCAAAATGGCCGCCACGTGGGCGGTGACAAATAACGCGCTTCAAATCGGTGTCAATGTCAAATGTCGAGTGTTCAAATTAAATTTGTAAGAATAGTAAATGAGATTAGTAAATAATTAATCAATAAAAATTTTGGATTTCAAACATGATGTGTAGCACTAACGCAGCTGTTGGTGTTGAACGCGCCGTATTGGATGCCCAGGTAGCCGCCGATCTGCGGCGTGGTGGGAATGGCGACGAAGGGGGGCAGATCTTCGGCCGTCGTCAATTCCTTGCTGATAACGGCGCCGAAGCCGGGGAACTCCAGCGAGGGCAGCGGCCGGTTGCCGGTGTTCAGATACTTGGTGCCCAGCTCGTGGGCGGCCAACGTATGGCTGACGCCGCGCAAGAGCGTGAACTTGTCGGCGCATTGGGCCAGCTTCGGCAGGTGCTCGCTGATCTGCATGCCGGAAACGTTGGTGTCGATCGGCTTCAACTCGCCGCGGTATTCGTTGGGCGGCGTCGGGCTTCAGGTCGAACGTGTCCATGTGCGTCGGGCCGCCGCCCAGTCGGATGTAGATGGCGCGGGTAGCCTTGGTCTGCCGTAGCTCACCGCCCTGGGCCATACGCAAGTAGCTGGCCAGATTCAGCCCGCCGCCGCTGAGCAAACCGCTCCCCAGCACGCCTACGCGTAGCAAGTCACGCCGGTTCATTCCGTCGCAGAATCTGCTCAACATGATTCGTCCTCGAGGAGTGAGCTGGTAGAGGGTCTGATGTCGGCCGCGGCGACGGGCAGCCACGGACACAAACGGATTTTAGTGGTTGATTAATGGTTGACGACAAATTCCTTGGTGTTCAGGAGGGCCCATAGCAGAGTCGCGCAGCCCTGCCGCGGTGTGCTCTGACTCGGCCAGGTATTGCTGGGCCGTGGCGAGTTCACTGTCGCTGGGCTCGCGGCTCAAGGTGGCAGGTAGGCCTCGGAGATCAACAGGCCCTCGTCGGCGGCCGCCAGCCGCACTTTTTTATAGTTCAATGGCTCGCTGCTATCGTTTTTGGCGTGCTCGCCCGCTTTTTCTCGCTGTTTTTTGGCCTGGCGAGCGACCTCCGCCCGCTGGTCTTCGGCGTCTTCTTGCGTCTTCGCAAGTTTCGACTCCAGCCGGCGAACTTCCTTGTCGCCGCCCTTCTTCTCGGCCTTTTCGATCTGTTGCTTGAGTTCGGCAACGCGCCGGGCCAGCTTGGCCTCGATCACCCGATTCGCGGCTGCAGTCTCTTCGTCCGTCATTGCAGCGGCTGCGACTGGTCGCGAATTGGACTGTCCGGCTTTGGTGATCTCGGCCAGCCAGCCGTCGCGGCGATCGATGAAGGTCAGCACTTCGTCGTCGTTGCGGAGGAAGATCGTTCTGCAGCAGCGTGGGCTCGTTGGAGCGATCGCAGTCGCAAGTGGTTTCGCGCATCGGTTTGCCGAAGATCTGCAGGGCATATCCGGTGCGGGACTTGTCTTGCGTGTAGCCGCGGAGCACGCCGATCGCTCGTTCGCCCTTCGGATCCTTGGCACGCTGCTGCCACTGGGCTTGTCCGGCGGTCGCGTCGATGACCGCGTCGTAGGCCACTTCGGCCGGCAGGCGGCGGGGAATCGCGTGGCTGAAATTGCGCATGTCGAAACTATTGGTGGCGTTCGGCTTCCAACTCAACTGGTACGTGCGGCTGCGGGCAGATTTCGCGGTGCAGCCACTTGATGTCGAACCGGTGGCGGACGAACTCCGCGGCCAGGTAATCGATCAGTTCGCAATTGCTGGGCGGATTGGCCAGGTTCATGTCGTCCGGCGGTTCGACGATGCCGACGTTGAAGTAACCTGCCCAAACGCGATTGACGGCCGCCCGAGCGAAGTACGGATTGTCATCCTGCCGCAGCCAATCCATCAGCGGCTGGCGCGGATCGGCGTAGTCGTTGGCGATGGTACTTCTTCGCCACCCAGCACCTTGGGCGTGATCACACGGCCGGTGTCGATCTTCTTCTTGTCCTTGCCTTTCCCTTCCGTCGATCGTCGTTGGTCGCTGATGTACAATTCGCCGAAGGGGATGGGCTTGCCTTCGGCCGCCGCCTGGGCACGGGCCTTGCGAAAATCGTTGTTCTTCAAATTATTGAGACCCAGGGCCGCGTTCATCTTCTTCTCGGCGGCCTTGTCCACGCTATCAATCCCGTAGGTGACGCGGTTGAAGAAGGCGGTGAAGTGCTTGAAATCTTCCTGACTCCATTGATCGAACGGGTGCTTGTGGCACTCGGCGCATTGCAACCGCACGCCCAGAAAAGCGTAGCTGAAGCTCAAGGCTTTTTCGTTCGAGGTGCGCATGTTGTTGCGCGACCAGTAGTGCGGCATTGTTTCGCGCTCGGCGAAATCGTGCGGATTCTGCGTCCGCAGGTACGACGCCATATCGCTCGTATACTGCTCGTAGCTTTCGCCCGGCAACTTGCTCGTCGCCAGCACCAGCCCTTCGACCAGCTTGTCGTAGGGCACGTTCTCGGCGACGCGTTTATACACCCAGCGGTACCATTGTTCGTAATAGGCCGGGCGGAACCCCTGCTCGGGCAGGGAACGTTCGTTGTTGCCAGTGACGTCGCAGAACTTCGTCGCCCACCAGGCGGCATAGGCGGGCCGTTCGAGCAGTTCATCAATTTTGCGATCACGCTTGTCGGCCGATTGATTGGCCAGGAAGGCCCGAATTTCGTCGGGCGTGGGAAGCGTGCCCGTGATGTCGAGGCTGACGCGCCGTAGGAATTCACCGTCGCTGCATAGTTCCGACGGTACGATGCCCAGCTTCCGCAGCTTGTTGGCGACGAGTTCGTCGATCTTGGTAGGCGTGGGGATGGCCGGGTAACGCGCCCCGACGGCATCGGTGACCGGCAGCAGCGCGGGGACCGGCACCACGCCGTTGTCGTAGAAGGCCACGATGTGCGTATCGCCCCGGCCGACAATCGTCACCAGGCCTGTCTCGTTGACCTTGGCCACCGACTCGTCATTGGTATGGAAGCGGCACAGCGGCGTCACGTCCTCGATCGTGCCATCCGACCAGTAGCTGACGGCTTTGAGCTGGGCCGTCTGGCCGGGCTCGGCGAACACCATTTCCTGCGGCGTGACTTCCAGCCGGACGAATTGCGGATCGCGCGCCTCGTCGACCTGCGGACAGCCGGCCTCGACCCAGCGCAGGATCAGCAGATACTGCCAACTGTCGACGTCCATTCGCTTGCCGCCGCCATGCTCGTCCTTGTCGGCCGAGGTCGGCTTGACCAGGATCAGGCTCTCGCGAGGGGTTTTCAGGTCGACGCGAGGTTCGAGCTTTTCGGTCGATTTTTCGTCGGGGGTTTTGCCGAGCACCAGGGCATCGTGATCGGCTTTGAAGTCGTAGCCAAAGAGCGACAGCCGGAAGCCGCCTTGCCCCTGGAACGAGCCGTGACAGGCGCGGCCGTTGCAGCCCAGCCGGCCCATCAACGGCAGCAGATGCCGCTGAAGGTTGGGCACCTCGCTGGTCGAACTGGCGAAGCGGACATCGGCCCGAGGCAGCACGCGCGCCGAGGCCGGTTGCACTGCGACAGCCGAGGCCGGCCCTGCGAGCACGCTGACGACGGCCGCGGCCAGAAGCATCCGCTCGATACGCTTCAACTGCATAGATCGCACCATGAGAGGAAGAACATGGGACAAGTGACCAACCATGGAGATCGTCCTATTCCGGCCCATGCCGTTTGTGCGAGTTCGAGTGGTACGAGTTCACCGCTTACTGGAATTCGCCGGCAGGTTCAGCCCCCGGAGCGCGATCGCTGGGAGCTGGAACCCAGAGGCAGGTATTCAATCTGATTCGTTTCTATCAATTGACTTCGCGGAAGAATTGGTTTCGCTGTCGCCGCGCTTTTCCGATTTTTCCTTCTTCGCGCCGCCATCTTTCGCGAGGCCTTCGCGCGAGGACTTCAATTCAGAATGCGAGTGGCTGGCATCGCTGAGCGTTCCATCACCCCCCCCTGGTAGAGGCGCGTCACAAGCAGGGCCGACTGCTCGGCAAAATGGGGGCGCTGGGTTTTGAAATGCGGGCGGAAGCCAGCCTGAGGCCCTATTCGAGTCCGAGATCGACATCTCTGAATTCAAAGCTACTAAAAAGTCGTGCGATCGCCGTGAATAAGACCGGCGAGCGGAGATCTCCGCGGTGCAGATCAGCAAGCCTCGGCGGACCTGCTCAAAGCAACCTTGCGCACGGCGGTGGCATCGACCGCCAGCTCGAACACCAAATTCTTGTCAAGAACTCGTGAGAACGGATTGGTTCCTGAGACTTCCGAAAAAACCACCGTTAAATCGGAATGCGAACGTCGCCGAACTAGCGCGGAGGCGCGGACCCTTCTACGGGCGCTGGTTCTGCGGATAGAAGTCGTCGAAGTGCTAAAAGAAAGCGAACCTGGAGGCCGCCTTTCGGCGGCCCCCATGCTCGGCTTTTGTTACGGATTCAGTCGGGCGTGCCGGATTTGACCATCGCAGATCACTGGCGATGGAAGCCGTAAATCGTCAACTCGGTGATTGACGCTGCAGTCGCTCGGCCAGAGCGACAATTTCGGAGGCCGAAAGAGGCTCGACATCCGGAAGGCCAATGGTCTCAAAGTACGGCCGCATGACGGCTCGATCATGCGGGCACATTTCCTCCCGCCAGAATAACAAGGCGGCCAGGATCGTCGCATTTTCACGTTCGCTTAGCGTTGGTCGTCCTCCTTTCTGGTTCGTCGCGACATCAACTCATCCGGAAACCGCCGCGGACGGTGGTTCGAAAGAGTTTCCGGCAATGGGACGCCCTGGCGACGACTGTGGTGGCCGGCGCGAAAACCCAGCCGGAAGCCAAGCTGTTTGCCGATTTCGAAGCTGCAGTAACCCACTGCGACCAGGGCGCCAAAAATCAGAGATGGTTGCATGTTTGTCCTTTCTCACAGATGGCAACGACAACGGCCACGACGACCGCCACGGTGTCCCCCTCGGCCGGAACGGTCGCTGCCGAATATCCAGACCGCGACCAGAATCGCGGCACCGATCAAGATGATGGTATCCAAGCGTTTCTCCTTATCTACGTGAAGCGCTGTCATATTCGCCGTCTTCGGCTAGGGAAAGACGATCTCCCGCTGACGGTCGACTTGATCCCAATCGAGCACGAGGGGGGGCCGAGCCGTGGATTCGTGATCGGGTCCACAGTCCAGCGGGTCCACGATGCGAAAGCCCCGCCGACGAATTTCGCGCAGCGATTCACCGGTGGCCCGGACAAGTGCTTGTTCCAATTGAAGTTGATTCACGACATATTCCTTTCGGCAATAGAATGAATGGCTGTTTCCGGTCTGAAGAGCCGCAGTCTTGGACTTGCTGCTGGCTGAAGAAGGGCTGAAAACACGCTGCGCGGCGCTCTGCGCAACGAGCCCTGCCAGCGATGCCATGGACGAAGAAGAGTCACTGCTCGACAACAAACTCGCCGGCCAGCAGATTGAACGACGTGTCGGTATCGAGAGGCAGCCGTCGTAGCCAGCGGGTGAATTGATGGACCATCAAGCCTGCCGTTATCGAGGCCGCGTAGATCGTGCTGCGGGCCGTGCAACTCCCCTGCTGGGCTTCGGACTGAGCAAACAGTGTCGTGAGATAATGCTCGCGGCCCTCGGCACCCGCAACGGCCAGCACCCGCAAGATTTCGCCCAGCATGCGGCCATCGGCCCAAAACTTACATCGGCGACTCGCTGACCGCCAAATGGCGGAGCGAGCTGTAATTGAATCGACGCAGCAGAACACCGCCTGGCCGATTTCCAGCGATGAGCGAAAGCGGTCGCAGATCGACTCGACTTCCGTGGTCGGGTCAAGCCGGCCGATCGAGGCCTTCATCGTTTCGACCTTGATCTGGCCAACGTCACTTGCCCAGTATCCTTGCGTGGTGACGTTGGTTAGATCCACGACGTCGAAATCGATAACCTGGAGTCGTCGAACTCCAATGGCGGCCAGTTGCAGGGCAACCTGCCGGCCGACAGCGCCAACGCCGACCACGGTAACCCGGATCTCCGCCAAGCGGTCTTGCGGGACCAAATCCTGCTGCCGGAGAAAACGATTCGGTTCATCTGCCATAAGGCGCCCTTTCTTCGTAGAAACCCGTGTTCTGATCGAAAAACCTTTCATCCCAGAAGTCGAACCGAGTTTGTTCCTCCAGTGGCTCGTAGACTGCGTCGAGCGGTTCGGCTCCCGTTTTCGGCTTGAGTGGCAAAAGCTCTGGTTCCTTATGAACAAGCGCCTCGTATTCCTGCTCCCAGGCCTCGAAATCGCTGGCGGGAAATGGCTGGCTGTAGTCGACCTCGACGGGCACGGCCAGTGCGCCACCTGGCCCCGCATTGAATCGCAGCCGCGCGTACGTCTGACCGCCGCAAGCCAGGATGAACATCAGGGCCCAGTCGGGGCCGGCAAAAACACGCTCAAACGTCATCTCGTCGGTCCAGCTTGGCTGGGCCGAGTTGCCCGGGTGCGTATGCACCCAAATTCGGGCGAAATTGGCTGGCTGCAGGCCCAGATCCACCTGCTCGTCGAAGAAGTCGGCGACGGCCTCGTCGCGGAACCGTACCGTGACGCTGGTGCAGGATTGCTCGACGAGGCAGAAGTCTTCGATTAGCAGGGGATCGTCCGTGGAGCTGATGCCGAAACCGCCCACTTCGGTATCGCCCCGGTCGCGCAGGTAAACGAGTTTCGCCCAGGCCGTGGGAGTAAACCGCAAGGTTGGGGTTAGCGGCGCTCGGACTGACCAGGGCGCAACGTCGTCGTGTTGCTTCATCATAGATAGGACCTCCCTTGTTGATGGTTGAACTTACAGGTTCGATTGCGCTGACAGTCCTCAGCCGGATGGATCAATCACGAACGGTTCCAACGGTGGGAATTGCCGCGGCAAGAGTTTTTGCAGCCGTTGGTGCGCAGGCGCGCACCGCGGCGAGGCCACGACGGTGATCTTGCTTGAGCAGTTCAAGAGCCCGTGCCAGCAGCGCCGCGATCCGGCGCATAGGTGCGACACCGACCACAGGTTCGCCGGCCGCGTCGATTGAAATGCTCACGAGCCCGGTGTCGGGACGGAACTCGACGATTTCGGGGCCAAACTCGCTGGTGCCGTCGCTCCGCCGCCGGAAGGCAACGCGGTTGTCTCGAAGAAACTGTTCCAGGCCTTCGAATTGGCCACCACGGGCCTGGTCGTCGCACATCCACAGCACGACGGAACCATCTCGCTCAGAGCAGGCCTGCCGCAAGTCATCGGCACCCTTGGGCTGAAAATGCGCGTCGCCCCAGTCCAGTGCCAGGTACGCTTCAGTGATGGTCTGGCACAATAGTTGGACGAGGGAAGTCGGGATTCTGCCGCCGATCGAGAATTCCGCAGGGGTGCCGTTAGCCATGGCAAGTTCCCTCGCTTACCGGACGGCTTGTTCCGACAATCGCTGAATCGGTCTGGGTACTTGCGCCGTCAGGTTGCGGCTGGTTGACCTCCGCAAGGTCATCGTCTTTAGCGTCCTGCCGATCACGACAAGCCGAACATCGCTCGTCGTGCAGACAGTCGGGACAAACGGTCGATCCGCAGATTTCGCAGCTTTCCCGGCAGGTACCACAAACGGTGCCATCGCAGATCTGGCAATGGGGCATGCAGCCGACGCAAAACACGTCGTCGCAATGGGTGCAAATACAAGTGCACTCTGAGCAGAAAAGCTCTTCGCACCGGCAGCAGGTACATTGGTCGTCCTCGTGCATATGCGTGCCGCATTCGTGGCACGACATGCCCAACCAGTCGCTCAATTCGACGTAGGCGCGCCCGGACTATAGGTTTCCAACAGCCGCCAGACGATGACGAAGAAGTCGGCCAGGCGACCATCATCCAAGGCTGCCCGGATCGACTGTCGAGCGTCGCCTTCGCAAACGTTTTCATCCGAGACATGCGGATGCGTGACAGATTCATTCGACGCCGCCGGATTGGCTTCCAAAGCTACCACTCGATAGCTCAGCGGGTTGTCGTGATGGCGCCAGTTGAGGCGGATTTGAAATGGCCCCAGATAAGTTCCCTCCAGCCTGACGCTCGGGGTCGTCACGCAGAGTTCTTCGTTCTCGAAGTCCAACTCGAAGCCGTCAAACTCGGTTTCCAGCGCCGCAAGTTCTCGAAAGATGTCCGCCTCGCTCGGGCTCTTGCCGGCCGAATCGAGTTGTTGGATCCCGAGCGAGACATCGTGCAGATAGCTGCGGCATTGGTCGACGTGGTACAACAATTCCTTACGGGTTTGGGCGGCGGCTTGATGCCAACCGCGCTCCGTGGCCAGGCGAATTCGGCGCAGCACGGCGGCGCAGTCGGCCCATTGCTGTGCGGGCAGCCAGACGTCGGTTGGATTCCGACGGCGTCTTAAGACCGCATGGCGAAGGAGATTGGCCGCGCGGAACATGGATTTGATGCGGGTGTTCATGGAAACTCCGGCAAAGAAGGGACACGGGGCTTGCCGGCATGACGCCCGGCAAGCCCCGCGCTGAATGACAAGAACAGGAGCTAGACGCTGGCGCCCTCGATTTTGGTGGGCGTAATGGAAACTCGGGCGCCCTCGTGCAAGACTTGACCGGCGGAGACGGGCTGCCTGTCAACGCGGATCAAAAAATCCTGCGGGCTGCCGTGGGGAATCTGTTCCAGGAAGAACTTCTCCACCGTCATCCCCTCCGGCACCTCGACATAATTTGCCCACCCATTGCCAAAGTTGTTGATGTACAGAACGCGCATAGAATCCTTCAGAAAAAGAAGAGAGAAACAGAAAAACAGAACACATGCCGCCTGGCTAACGGATCACGACCGCCCAGCGTGGCCAGCAAGTTGGACAGCGTCCGTTTCGCGAGTGGCAAACCGCGTGTGCAGCAGGTCGAACTCGACCGCTTGTGAAAAGCCCCGCAAATTCTTGCTTTGGCGATCCAGCTCGATGACCTGCCTCTTCGGCAGCGTTTTCAGATCGGCGTAAATCGCCGCGAACCGCTGCCAGGCGTGGCTGACGAACGGGAGCGGAAATGCCACCAGTCCGCCGATCATGCGGCAATTGGTTTCGAACAGGTCTGCGCTGCCGTTTTCAAGACCACCAGCACAGTGCTCGAACTCGGGACCCGTGCCTTGCAGCGTGCAGGCTACGCGGGGCGAGAATGCCGCCCAAAACATCGGCCAACGCGGTTGCCGACGCCGAGGCATGCGGGGGAACTGCCGATGGCGTTCGAGCAGCTGATCCAGGTTCAAGGCCAACGCCAGTACGTCAGGATGTGCCAGGTCGAAGCGTCGGCCGTGGGCGCCCTGCGCGGGTGCTTTGCGCAGGTCCTTCGCGAATGGGTTCTGCTGCGGACCGCCGACCTGGATGCCCCAGGGGACCGCGGTGGCCTTGTAGCCGGCGACCAGCGTCACCAGCCGTCCATTCGCTTCGCGCTCATCGCGCAGGCTGACGAACAACAGCCGCCGCACGTCTGTTAAGCCGTCGACGATCTTACCCTGGACCTGGTAGCCGATCGCGGCCAATGGCCGTGGGCCCTGCGCGGCCCGCTGGCGCTGGTGACGCGCGATTTGCTCGCGCCAGCGCTGGGCGATCTCCGGCCCGGCGCGTGTCGAAATACCCGTACGCATAAAATGCCTCCCGTGGTGGAATAGAACAACCAGTCATTGTGAAAAGTCCGCGACACAATCGCGGACCGACCAGGCCAGCTGCGCGAGAAAACGCTCGGCTGACCACGCTTCGCGGGCAGCCGACCCGGAACAGGTCTGGCCAAAGATGAGGCCCCGCACAGTGTGGGGCCTTAAAAGAGCCTGGATCGCCCGCAGGCGGCGTGCTTGCGTATCCAGGGTTCGCTGATGAGCAGCATGATGGGCGCGAGGCCCACCATGCTGCTCAACTTCTTGGGCTACGGAGCGTCGCTTTAGCTCGATTCATCGCCGCCCGCTCTGCGGGGCTGAGAGTTCTTGTGATCGAGCCCTTTACGCCGAGTGCGGCCGTCCGGGATTTCAAGCCCCCGGGTCTTTCGCAGGAAGTCGATCGACTTTGTGATCGTGTTCTTGTCGCACTTGAGCCTGGCCGCGATCTCCACGATCAGCAGACCTTCGCCGAGCATGCGTTCGACCTCTGCCGCAATCGCTTCGAACAGCGGGGGCTTCGTGTGCTTTCGCTCCAGCCGAGCACGCCGCGCGTGACCATCGGGCAGCGGCACGCCATGCAGCTTCGACCAGTGCTTGAGCAGCTTGGTCACCTGGGCACGGGAGACGCCCATCTTCTGGGCAATTTCGACACCCAGCAGTTCAGCGTCCCAGTTCGCCTTGGCCTCTTCCGCCTTGGCATCCAGCGGATTGCTGCGCACGAAATCAATCGTGATTTGCTCTTGCAATCCGGCATTGCCCTCAGCCGCCTGGTCCCCCTCGGTGGCCAGGCCTTTCAGCACCTGGCCCAGCCCGATCGTGAACTTGCCCCGCAAAAAGAACCGCTTGCGGCCTTCGGTTCGGACCTCGTCGACGACGATCTGGCCACCGACCAACTCCCGCAGCGCAAAGGCCGCAGCAGGCGTAGGCTCCGAAAGTACCTGGTCTAGCTGGATCAGTTTCTCCTGCACCCACTCCATCGTCGGCTCCTGCGGCCGGTGTTCCGCCTTGCGGCGCAGCCCATCGAGCTTCGCTTCCAATGCCTGGCGCTCACCACGGCGCTCGGCCAGTCGCTCCGCGAGATCCGGATCGGGATGGTCCTCGTTTTCAACCTGGTCGACCAGCCTACCGATCTTCCGAGTGACCTCCGCCAAAGCCGACTCGGTATCCCGCAGATCGCTGGGCAAGCTGTCCTGTAAACGCCTCCATGCCGACAGGGTCGCGTGGTAGACGGCTTCCAGACAGGAAGAATTGGCCAGAATCCGGTCGCTAATGGCCTTTAAGATCAATTGCTCGGCCAAATCGCGGCGAAGCGTGGTCTGGCAGGGGCAAAGGCCAGGAGAGTAGCTGGGGCAGAACAGGTACTTGCCCATAGCGCCTCCAACGTAGAAGGCGCGTCCACATTGCCCGCACACGATCAGCCCCGAAAGCAGATGGCAGGGAGCATCTGCGGCAGCGCCGGACTGATCATCACTGAAGTGGCCGTCGGCATCGTGGCGGCGCACCCCTTTAACTGCGTTTTCATCGAGAAGTTGCTGCGCTTTGAAGAATATCCCGTCCTCGATCAAGCGTAAGTCCGGAAACTGCCGCACCCAATCCTTGGTTACCTCTTCCGAACGCAGCTCCTGGTGCACATCTCCGGTTTCGGGATCACGGACGTTCTGGTTCAGCCCCCACGGCCAGACGCCGATGTACTTGATCCGGCGGAGCACCGCGAGCACCAACTGATGCGTCCAGTTCGGATTTGACGCGCGGTGATCCTTGGGCGCACCCAGCCGATTGAGCTGGCGAGCAATCCAGCGCAGTGGCCGACGCTCAACGACGAACCAATCGAAGATGCGCCTCACCCAGGGTGACGTTGTAGGATCGATCGCATAGATCATCCGCGGCCGGGCATGCCGTCCTCGTCCGGCCGTGGCGCCGCCCGGGTCAGGAATACTCATATAGCCGAAGCAGTAATCGCCGATCGAGAACGGCTTGTCCTTGTTGCGCGCCAGGGCCTCCTGGCCGCGAAAGGTATTATGGCCAAGCTCCTTGACGTAGCGCTCGTGCTGCATCAGCAGGATCTGGGCGATCTGCTCCCAACCCTCACGCGCACTGTCGACCCCTTCGGTCACGCTGACGACGCGAACCTTGTAGACGTAGACCAGGCGCTTGAGGATCGGCATGCCGATCACCGACTCGCGCGCAAGCGGCTCAATGAGAAAAAATACAAGTTCCGAAAGCGGCCTTGTTCGGCAGCGGCCAGCAGGGCATCCAAGCCAGCGCGATATCGTTTCGTCCCTGAAACGGCTTCATCGGCAAACTCGAAGTTCGCGCTAATCGGGTTTCCCTCGCGGGCGGCGAAGTCACGACATTTGTGCCGTTGCTGCTCGATGCTGGTATCGTCTTGCAGTTCACTCGAGTAGCGACCGTAGCTGGCCGAAGCGTCGGCCGGAGCACGCCGCCGCAAACGGCGCCGCGCATAAATGCAATTCGCCGCCGGCCGGATCGGTTGGGCGACTGCCCTCTTATCGTCGGCATTGCCGTGCTGCAGGAAGATGGCAATGCAGCACGCCAATGCCAACAAGACGTGTCGAAGGGCGGTTCTTCCGCACGGGTTGTGCTGGAATTCAGGTTTCATGGTGGGTCACTCCTGCAGTCCCGGCCCGCGGGCCTTTTTCCGAAGGGGAAAAAGCTAGGCCGTCGCTGCCCCTGGGAATTCCGGTGAGGAGTTCATGGGCAGCCGTTCGTCGGTTGGTTGCGGATTTCACCCTTAACCGGACCAGCACCGCAGGCCACGGCGGCTTGTTCAGCCATCCAGCGGGCTGCCAAAGCACTCCCAAGTGCCTGCGCGAAGGCAGCTTGCGCCGCCGAAAGGCTAGGGGTGCGCGTCGCATTTTGGCGCGGATTCGAATTGGGGGATGGGTTGTTCATGTTGGGCTCCCAAAGATCGAAAAAATGGAAAGGGAATTGGCCAGGATGACGGTTGCAGATGGATTGGCTGTTGCGTTGTCGACAGCAGCCGCTTCGCGGCGACGCGATGAGACAAGCGGACTGATCCAGGACCACCCGATTTAGGTGATTTCTCAGAAGCTCGTCGGCGATGCACAGCGGCAGTCGGCGGTGCGATAACGTGTGGCTGTCGACGAAGCGCCCGTGTCGCTTCCCGCTCTAGGTTTGCGATCCTGGCAATCGGCGGTGGAGCACCGCTCGATCGCCGAGCGGAATGCGAACAACGACGGACAAAAACGCGGCCCAGAGTCCCGGCCGCGCGGCGAAATTCAGCTCAAGTCGTCTTGGGGCAGACGCGAGCCGTTCGGTAAAATGATTCGAACAACAGACGAACTTCATCCGCAGGGCGGCGTTTGATTGCCTGACGCGAGGGCCTAGCCGGGAGGGCTGGCAATGAATCGAGCACCACGAGAAACGTCTTCGGCATTCGGATATTCTCAATACGACGCATCGACCCACCGAATGCAACGGGTGCGGGCTCAGATGGCCGGACGACCGAGGAATACGAATACGTCTATCGGCCCGCGCAGTGCCTGTGGCGGCAGGCATCGGCGGATTTGCAGGTCGAGATCGCCTGTCAAATTGGCACTGACAACCTGCGACGCTTAGTACCCAAGGACTACGCTGCGTTTATCCTGTGCGCATTCGAGGTCGGCCTAGCGGCTCTCGACCGCGAAAACCCGCTCGGCCCGTGGCGCCGACGTGCTTTTCGTGAGATGTTTCATATCTTTCAGCTCGTGCGTCGCATGCAGGAGCATCAGGAACGGAATTTCGACTCGGCGGCGGACCTAACCGTGCGGGTATCCGGCCGAGGGGCAGAAATTGGGGCGACGGTGTTCCCGGAAGATCTTCGACTCGACCAGGGGCGTTGCGATGCGCCCCTATCGACAGATCGAATCATCCAGAAGGGATATGCGCTGGCGATCGAAGCCGGAGAAACGCCTCCGTCCGAACAGGTCGCCATCCATCACGGGCTCGTTGCCGCGGCAAGCCTGCAACCCTTGGAAGTCCCCGATGACCAAGTGCCAGGCCTCGTGCGCCGAGCCCTGTTCGACTTCGAGTCCATCGGCAATCCTGATCCACAGATATTGGATTGGGTGACGGAGCGGCTGTTGACGATAATCAATGCGCATCTGCCGGACACGCGCGAGAAGTTCGATAAATGGTTTTTTCCCGGTAAGGGCAACCTGATCAAGGCTATTGCAGACAAGGCACGGAGCCCGGGCGGAAAGCTGCCGCACGACGAAGTCCGCAAAGCGGTTTTGCACCTCGGCTGGCAGTCGTATGCGTGGATGGCCCAATGCCTGGATGCCTTCGGACGATGGTTCGAGCGTGCGCTCCCCGAGCCACTGTCCGAGGCGGAGCGGCCCCTCTTCGATCAGCTGTTTTTTGCCCAGCCGGAGTGGGGTAATTTGCCGCTGGTGCTGATCATGGAGCGCGGACAGTTCATTCGAAGCTTGCTGATCGATCTGTGGCAGAATCCCGGCGACGTCGACTTGATCCGCAAGATCCATCGTCTGCTGCACGTTTACGCCGAGATGGCGACCAAGCGGCGGAAAGCCGATCGGCGAATCAAGGACCGGGCCAAGGGGAGCCAGGCGGTCCGTGGCCGGAAGCGGCGTAACGGCCGCGGCTTGAGCGAAATGGAACCGGAACTCGGTGATGCCGCGCCGGTTGGCGATGAACCTCTGCTCGAGAAAATCGCCCAGGTTCTTGCCGACTCCTACAGCCTCGACTGCCCAGATTGCTTGGCACCCTGGACGATGCGGGTGGACGGGTTCCGGCCGTCCGTTACCGGCAAGTCCATTGAACTGGAACTTGCCTGCCAGTGCGGACGCACCTGCAAATCGTTCTCGATCCCCGAAGAGGACTTCCGCTCACTCGTGGGGCCGCTCATCGGTCAATAGCTGCGAACGGTTCCTGTAGTGACTCCGGGATCAGATTGTAGGAATGGCACTGGACTTGCCCGGCCCAAGTTAGCGCGCATCCGCCGTGAACGGCACGGTGCGGAAGCCAGCTTCGATTTGGGACTCTAACTCAGCCTGGCCGGGAAGGCGCTCGCGGAGTTGCTCCAGACCACGGATCGCCCGTTCGATGCCCTGGCAGATCTTGCTGGCCTCCGCTGGCTTCACGGACCCAGCTGCCTCGAACAGCGCTTCCGTATCCAGCGAAATGCGCGTTAGAAACGCCTGCACGGTAAGTCGCGGCGGCTCTGATCCTTGCCCTCGACGCTTCTTATGGCTTCGCTTGCTGGCCTTAGCCGATGACCGGCGCATCCGCTGGTTGTAGGCTTCCTCGACCGATCGGCCGACCAGCTCTTGCTCGCTCGGAAACGTTTGGAAGATCGCTCTGGCCTTGGCGGCACGCGTCTTGTCGATTTGCAACGATTCAAGGTATTTCTTCCACTGCCCGTGATCAAACTGCTTGCGCCGAACACGAGCGCCATGCCCAACCGCCAGTAGGCGACGACGACCTGCTTCTCGCTCTCGACGATCGATTCGTGCTGCTGCCGCGCATACGCGCCCAGTTGCTCCACGCCCCAACAGTGCGACGGCAGGTCATCGACCAATTGTTGCGGGCCGCAACTTTTGCTTACTTCCAATACGTCGCTCATGGCTTTAGGTCTCCCGGGTCCAAATGCAGGCACGAAGGTGTGCCCGCCACTGCACCCGGGAATTCCGGCCAGCCGCCAAATCGCAACGAATGTGCTCTTCGCTCAACTCTGACCGATAATATCCCTCCAAATAACTATATCACGTTTTTGGCGTTTATTTAGCTCAAGGCATTGCTGGAAAATGACTTGCGTGACTCACTGAGCTTCGAAGGCCGAGCATTCATGAAGACGACGCTGGAATTCCAAACCCAGTCGCACCCGGGCGGCAAAGTGACCGGAATTCCCTCGGCTTATGTGCGGCTCTGAATCCAGGGCTGCGTCAAAAAGCCTGGTCGGATTCGCATGGACGACGAACTTCTCTCAGCAAACCAAGCAGCACGTCGGCTGGGAATTGCCCCCACGACGCTTTACGACTGGTTGGGCCAGTCGCGGAGCCAGCGGCTCGTCATCCGCGGCCAGCCTGTGTCGATCCGGTATTACCAGGGCGGCCCCCAAGGACAGGGGCGCATCCGTATCGAGGCCGCGGAAATCGAACGCATCAAGCGGCTGCTTGAAGTCCAGCCTCAGTTTCACGTCGAACGCCGCCCCCGAATCCCGCGGGATGCATTTCCGGGGATCACCGTCCCGTTGGGCCGCCCCGGTCGCGCGTGACGACTCATACGCGCTGATCCTCCAGGGCACCGAGTTCGCCCCGCATGCCATTGCTACGCCCGGACGCAGGTATCTTGACACAATTCGGTCAGAGATTTATCGCGATAAGCTGCCGACGATTGTCGAGCGGTTGGGCCAGGGTCCCGAGGTTCGGAAGAACTGGCAAGGGAAAGCGCCGCCCGCGCGGGCAATTGCATTTTGACAGTCTACGGAGACTTCGGCCTAACCGCAGGTTCTTGGCCACCCATGAGAACAGCGGCAAGTTCCGCCCGCGTCATGGTCCCCGGCGGTTTGTGTAGTACCCTTTCGATGATCGTCCCGGCGTCGGGGTGCTCGCGTAGGTAATCGTGCAGGGAAGCAATGTCACGCGGTACCGCGCAACTCGTGCTCGTGCCTCGTCGGGCCTTAGGCTGTCTCCTGTCCAATACCTAGTGAATCGGGACACGGTCAGGCCGAAGCCAGTGCCCACCGCCAGCGTCAGGAGAAGTAGCGGTCGAGACGGACGGGAAGTCGCGGGCTGCCCGATCCAGCAATTGTGACGGACGGCCAGGCTGAACAAGTTGAACCACAAGATCGGAATTGTTGACGACAACTTGGTGCCCTCGTACTTCCTCCACGCTGAGACCGTACAGCTGGCCGTAGGCGTCTTTGAGCAATGGCCAAACGCGTTCCTGAAATTCTGCCGCCGTAGCGGCTGGAGGCGAGTCCCGACTGTCTGGTTCAAAGAAAATCACCTCGTGTGGGATCACGCGCCCGGCAGCATCGCGCCTCGATTCAGGATCATGAAACCGGGCCGCAACAAACGCCGCGCGATACCCAGACCGCAGACTCTGCACGCCCCGTGCGAAAAAGTCGGCGTCGTTCGTCGAGCTTCGGAAAATGCTGTCCCGAGCGGCTTGCCAGTTGGCAGCGACATCAAATTGCGGCTCCCGCAATAGCCGAAAGCCCCACTCCCGGCCGCGGGTCGACCAGAGCAGTTTCTCGACGTTCATGGCGAGTTCCCCCGAAACCACATCGACTGGCTCAGGAAAATCGGCTCGGCCGCAGGGGCGCGAAGCTGAGCGGCCATCGCGGCGGCGACAGCCTCTACGGCGTCTCCGCGCGATCGGGCGTCTTGCCCGACTTGTTCGAGTTTGGCCACGGCGATTTGAAGTATGTCGTCCAGCAGCCAAAAGACGTTGCCGATGATCGGCACGTATTTGAGCCAATTGGTCGTCAGCCCCTTAGACGTGCGCGTCAAGCGATGCGTCGTCAGTTGTCCGGCTTGCTTCGCCCGCGCCCACCGCAGAGCCCACGTCACAGGAACGATCACGGCCACTGGGGCAACCAGGTCCAACCCTCGCTGCCGTTTGGCGTTGATCACTTTACCTGAATCAGGATCGATTTCGGCCGAAGACAGCAATAAAAAATCCTCGCCGACGGCCTGATACGAATCCCCGCCCACCAATTGCTGAATGACCTGACGCAGCTCGTCCAATTCGTCCGCAGCTGCCGCGATCACCCGATCGCGAAACCAATCCACCTCTTGGTCGGGAAATAAATCTGCCTTCGACAGGCAGATCGTCCAGACGCGCGGGAAGGGCGAAAGCTTCTTCTTCGCGTTTTCCATCGCGAAGCCATTGGCCAATCGCTGTAGCGAGTTGGCGAATTGTCGGAATAGCCCCTTCAGATACTTGGGGCCGTCCGCCTTCAGCCGGCTGGCGTCGCACAAAAAGAACGCAACATCCGATTGCAACAGCGCCCGAAACGCCTCCTTTTGCGTGCGCCTTCTTCTCCCTGCTTTTCCTCATTCCACCACTCACCCGGATAGTCGTGCCAGACCAGCGTCCCGGCCGGAAACCTCACCCCGCGCACATTGATCTGGAACTTGAACGAGCGGTTCTCGTAGCGCGTTGCCGGTGGCAACAAGCTCTGGGACAAGCGCAGGTAGGCGGCGTGCAATCGTTGGCCTTCGGCCGGGTTCACGGCCGTCAAGGTATATCCCGTTTGCTGAATCACGTGTTTCTCGTGGTGCCAGCCGTAAAAGGCGCGAGCAGGGTCGTCTTGCCACTCCCTGATTCGCCAAATACGGCCAGATGCTGTTGCAACCACCGACGCCGTCGAAAGGTCAGCCAACCAAGCATGGATCAGTCTCCTCAAGAATTGATGTGTCGATAAATGCGCCTGGCGCTCCACGGTCCCGCACGATTCCGCAGGTTCCCCAGGCCTAGCCTCCTCTGCTAAGTGCCCCCCGGAGCGATGCCTCGTTTCGCCGACCGAAGGTTTTTCTCGGCATGATACTTAAACACATCATGCGATCGGCCAAACTGCCCGTCAATTATGACGAGCCTCGCCGATAAGAAATTCCTCCGCGATCTAGGCAGCCGAATCCGTCAAATCCGCCTGGCACGGGGCTGGACGCAGGATGAAATGGCTCAAAAGTGCGACCTGCACAGAACCTTCATCGGATCGGTGGAACGTGGCGAAAGAAACGTCTCGATTCTCAATCTGCGGCTGATCGCCAGCGTCTTGAGGGTTGGCCTACCGGAACTGCTCAGCTGAGGCGTCTAACTTGGCGCGCTCAACAATGGGCTAGCAAGCTTAAAACCCGGACAAACGACCGGCCACACCGGAGCGCTTTCGGCTATTTTGTGAGCCCGATGGCTGCCCAGAGCGGATCCTGGTAATGCTGCCCCCATTCCTTGCCGTAATGGTCAAAGGCGACTTTGGGCGTGTCCCCCATCAACTCCGCCAAGACCTCGATCGAGCAGCCCCGGCCGCCATTCCAATAACCGGAAAGCATCCGGTGGGCGAACGTGTGCCGGCAGCTGTAGGTCGAGAACTTCTTCTTCTCGGAATTCTGGTCCCAGCCCAGCTTGCGCTTGATGGCCAGAAATCGCGCCACCCCAGTGACTTTTTTCCAGGGATTGCCTTGGGCGTTACGAAAAATCGGCAGACCGCTGCCGGGCGGAGCAGTCTTCATCAGCTTGCGCGCAAGCGCGGCCACGTTTGGCCGAACCGGAATCTTACGGGTTTTCTTGGTCTTCGACGAATACACCCGCCACATCATGCCCCGAGGTGTTTGCTCGACATGATCAGCGGTAATTCTGGCCAATTCGCAGAACGGACGCAGGCCGGTGTCGATCGCCGCAAACAGGAAATTACGAAACGGCTCGTCGGTCGCACCATAGATGGCCCGTTCGTCCTCGGGCGAAAACGATTGCAACCGCGGCTGCGGCGGTGGCTTTTTGAGCCCTTTGAGCGGATTGCGAACGCCGTGCTCTTCTTGCGCATAGTTGAACGCCGCCAGCACGATCGCAATTGCGTTACGCCGCGTGGCCAGCGAGCGCCAGCTTGAATGGCTATCGAGCCAGAATTCAACATGTCCCTTCTTCAACTCGTCAACCGGCAGTGCTCCGCAGTATTCGCAAAGTTCGTTCAGGTAGCGAGTTGCACCACTGGCGTGCTCCGCGACCATCGACCCCGATTTTACCCGGCGCTGGCAACTCTGGATGTAATCGGAGCAGACCTGGGCCACTAGCCACGGCTGCTGAATTGCCGACTCACTGGTCTGGGCTTTTGGCTCGGGCGCCACTGCGTGGCCAACTTGGCTCGAGCCAGTGCCAGAGCCGCGGCCTGCTTGTTCTCCATTCCGCGGATGCGCTTCCCATTTTCGTCAAACAGCGCTACCCGCTTTTTGGTGCCCCGAGGCGTGTAGTACCAACAATTGGTCTGCTTCCAGTACCACGCCGTTCCGTGGCGTTGCCGACGATGTGGCTCAGTCTTCTTCATAACTGGTATCCTCGCTCTCATTCGCTCAGGCGCGCTTGCGCCGAGCGGGTTTCGCTTTCGCGCGGCTGGCCGCACGTCGGGATGTTGGTGCTACGCCAATCGCCGACCACAACGGCTCCTGGTAATGTTGCCCCCATTCCTTGCCATAGTGGTCAAAGGCCACTTTGGGCGTGTCGCCGATCAGTTCAGCAAGCGTCTCAATCGAACAGCCGACACCGTCATTCCAGTAGCCCGACAGCATCCGATGCGCGAACGTGTGCCGACAGGTATAGGTTGAGTAGTTGCGTTTTACCGGATCGTTGTCCCATCCCAGTTTTTCCTTGAGGTTCAAAAAGCGGACGACACCGGTCATCCGTTTCCAGGCGTTCGCCTTTCGTATTCCGAAACAGCGGCTTCCCCGAACCCTTGGGTGCGGTCGCCATCAGGCGACGCGTTAAGACGGCCACGGCCCTAGGAACGGGGATCTTGCGGGTCTTCTTGGTCTTCGACGAATACACCCGCCACATCATCCCTCGGTCGCTTTCCTCGACATGATCGGTCGTCAATTGGGCCAGCTCGCAAAACGGGCGTAAACCCGTGTGCATCGCCGCAAACAGGAAATTGCGGAAGCATTCCTCCGTAGCTTCGTAGAGGGCCTTCTCGTCCTCGGCGGAGAAGGATTGCAGCCTGGGCTTGGACGCTGGTTTTTTCAGGCCCTTGAGCGGATTGGGAACATCGAACATCTCCTCGGCCCGATTGAAGGCTGCCAACACGACGGCGATGACGCTACGGTGCGTGGCCGGTGAACGCCAGCCAGCATGATTTCCGATCCATTCTTGAATATGACCTTTCTTCAGCTCGGCAACCGGCATAGCGCCGCAGTAGCCGCAAAGGTCATTAAGCCATCCCACGGCGGCATCGCGATGCCCTTTGCTAACAGAACCAGCTGCCACTCCGCGATCGCAGTATTGGATGTACTCCGAGCAGGCCCGAGCGACCAACCAGTCCTGGTCGATCACCGGCCCGTTTTCCTGCCCCAAACCAGCGACCTTCAATTGGGCCAGGGCGTGTTCCGCAAGCTGTTGGTTTTCGGCGCCACGGATTCGCTCCCCTTGGTCGTCGAAGAGCGCCATGCGCTGCTTCGTGCCCGGCAGCGTGTAGTACCAGCAGTCGGTTTGCTTCCAGTGCCAGGCAGATCCGTGTGACTGCCGGCGTTTTTTGCGAGGTCGTCCCATACTCCAAAGTTGCCTCCGAAAGTTGACTCGTGCTTTCTCAGGCTCGATATTGGTATCTGCCCAGGCCGGCTGGCCTAATGGCCCAATCGTTCCCGCCCGAGGATTCTTATGCTCGCCGCACACCGACGAAGCCCCCCGGGGCACCCCCAAGATTTACTAGGCCAATTACTACATACAATTACTACACTAATCATTGTAGCGCTAAGCTCTCTCACTTCAATATTCCACGTTTTCGCCGATAATTTAGCAGATAAGCAGTGTAGACCCAATATCGTATTGATACTTGCCGACGATCTGGGCTATGCCGATCTCAGCCTTTCCGGAAACACCGAAGTCGCCACGCCGCACATCGACTCCTTGGCTGCCAACGGCGTTCGCTGCACGAATGCTTACGTTTCCTGCCCGGTGTGCAGCCCCATGCGCGCTGGATTCCTCACCGGCCGTTATCAACAGCGATTCGGCCACGAATTCAATCCGGCATTGCTCGAAAACCACGGCCAAGGACAAGGACTGCCGGTCGAGGAGCGGACGATTGCCGATTCGTTGCGCGCCGCTGGATATGCGACCGCGCTGATTGGCAAATGGCATCAGGGGCAAGAGGAGCAATTCCATCCGCTCAACCGCGGCTTCGACGAGTTCTTCGGTTTCCTCTTGGGCTGGCATTCTTACCTGCCCAATGACGATCCGGAACTCGGCCCGCTCTATCGTGGACGGCAGCGAGTCGAGGCCGGCCAGTATCTGACCCGGACGCTGGCCGACGAGGCGTGCAGCATGATCGAGCGTCACCAGCAGCATCCGTTCTTCTTGTATCTGGCATTCAATGCCGTCCACACGCCGCTGGAGGCGCCGAACGCCACCGAGGCTCGTTTCGTCGGCATTCAGGATCCCGCGCGGCGCAAGTACCTCGCCATGCTCGCCGAGCTGGACCAGGGCGTGGGAGCAGTGCTCGACAAGCTGCACGCCACGCATTTGGAAGATCGCACACTGGTTTTCTTCTTGAGCGACAACGGCGGTCCGACGACCAAGTTTTCGCCCAATGGCTCGCGAAACGGCCCGCTGCGCGGCAGCAAAGGAGACACTTGGGATGGGGGCATTCATGTTCCGCTGCTGGCGCAGTGGAAAGGCCGGCTGCCGGCCGGCGCCGTCTACGAGCAACCAGTCATCTCGCTCGACGTCTCGGCGACGGCGCTGGCCGTGGCGGGCGCGATGCCGTCTGCCAATGCTCCTCTCGACGGCGTGAATCTGGTGCCGTTCTTCGACGGTCAGACTAAGCGTGCGCCTCACGAATTCCTGTTCTGGCGATTCGGCCAGCAAATGGCAGTCCGATCCGGAGATTGGAAACTGGTCCGTCCCAGCCTGGGCACAGGCGAATACGAAGCCATCGCGGCGAAGCCGATGTTGTTCAATCTGAAGAACGACCCGGGCGAGCGCACCGACCTCGCCGCACAGCACCCCGAAAAAGCCCGGGAACTGCAAGCTGCCTGGGACCGCTGGAACGCGGAACTCTCGCCGCCGCGCTGGCCTGCCACGCTCAAAGGCAAGAAGTTTGCCGTAGAACCTTAATGTGCCTGGCTCGGAATTCCATGGATCGACGAGTCGCTGAGTGCTTTTGCTCTCGGGAGAAGTTATGATCAGCCGGTGCCTCGGCCATCGCCCCGAACTCTTCCTTTCCCAACTTCGACCCGCCATGAAAAACTCAATCGTCTGGACCTGCGTCGTCATCACCTGCCTCGCGACCGTGGGCCGTGCTGAATCGATCGTTGACGATTCATCGCCCCTGGAGACGATTTCCACGGAATTCCAACTGTGCGACGGCCCGGCCTGGGACGGCGGCTCATCGCTGTACGTCCCGGACGTGAAAGGGGGCAAGCTGTATCGCTACCGCCCGGGGCCGAAGAAGCTCGACGTCGTGTTGGCCGATGCCGGCCGGATTAGCGGGGCCTTCTACAATCACGGTCGGCTGTTCCTGGCCGATAACGGCGAGAGCTGCATCTCATACCTGAAGGGTGGGAAAAAAGTTCCGATCGCCGGGCACGATAAGGACGCCAAGCCGCCCATCCGGCCCAACGACCTGGCCGTCGACAACCAGGGAGGCATCTACTACACGCTGACCGGCCAAGGCAAGGTCATGTACATCACCGCCGACGGCAAGCAGCTCACCGCCGTCGAGGGCATCGACACGCCCAACGGGCTGATCCTGTCGCCCGATGAGCAAACGCTGTACGTCTCCTCGTACGTGCCCAAGAAGATCTGGGCTTATGAAGTGCTCACGCCAGGCTCGGCATCGGCCGGCCGCGAGTTCTCCGCGATGGACGACGGCCCCGACAAAGGCGCCGATGGCATGACCATCGACCGGGCCGGCAACGTCTATTGCGCAGGCTTCAAGCATGTCTGGATCTGGAGCCCTGGCGGCAAATTGCTGGCGAAGATCGAGACGCCAACGCGGCCAATCAATTGCACCTTCGGCGATGGCGACATGCACTCGCTCTATATCACAGGTTTCGGCGGGCTATACCGACAGCGGATGCACGTCACCGGCCGGCCGCCGCAGCCACCAGCGAAAGCCGAGGACCAATCGCCAGGCAACGACCGCTTGTCGACTGCCCTGCCGGACCATGTGACGGCGCATTGGGACGTGGTCTATGGCGCAGTACGGCGACCGGAAGCTGCTGGCCGATCTATTCGTGCCCAACGACAAGCCGGGGCCATTGCCGGCGCTAGTGATCGTCCACGGCGGTGGGTGGCTCAATGGCGACAAAGCGAAGTTCCGCGCACTGGCCCAGACGCTCGCCTCGCGAGGCTATGTGACCGCCGCGATCGAATATCGGTTGGGCGAAGAAGCGCGCTTTCCGGCGGCCATCCACGACTGCAACGCGGCCACACGATTCCTCAGAGCCAACGCCGCTCGGTATAAGATCGATCCGAACCGGATTGGCGCGGTGGGCGGATCGGCCGGAGCCCACCTCGTGGGGCTGATGGCGGCGGCCCCGCAGGTGAGCGAGTTGCAGGGGAGCGGTGGCCATGCCGACCAGTCGTCGCAACTTCAGGCGGCCGTGTTGATGGCCGGCCCGATGGAACTAGCCACCGGCCCGGTGGCCGAGCGTTCGCGGAAGGGCGCTGGCAAGTCGTTCACCATCGTCTTCCTGGGCAAGACCATCGACGAGGACAAGCCGCTGTATGAGTTGGCCTCGCCCTACACGCATTTCAGCAAGCAGACGCCGCCGCTGTTGTTTCAGACCGGTGAATTGGACAGCCCGAGCCGCGATCTGCCGTCGATCGAGCGGCTCAAGGACTTGGGTGTTTGGGCTGAGCAAAAGGTCTACGCTGGCGGCAAGCATGGCTGTTGGATGCAAGCCGCATGGTTTGGTCCGATGGTCGACGACATGGACACGTTTTTCCAAGGGCATCTGAAGCCGTAGCCATGCTTTACGCACAGCGAAACGAAACTTCCTGAAACGGCCGCGGTTAAATGCGGGTATAATGGGCGTAGGATGCGCCTTGCTGCCCCAGTTACCCTAGGAAGTGGCCGTTATGTTGGGTTTCATTTCGCTGCTGGCTGCCATCGTGGCGGCCGCGCCTTCGTCAGCCGCGGCGCCTGTGACTTACACGAAAGACATCGCCCCGATTTTGTGGAAAAACTGCGCCGGGTGCCATCGACCGGGCGAGGTCGGGCCGTTCTCGCTGTTGAGTTATGAAGACGCCGCGAAGCGGGCCGATTTCCTGGCCTCGATCACGGCCGAACGCCGCATGCCACCCTGGAAGGCCGAGCCCGATTTCGGCAATTTCCTCGACGAGCGTCGCTTGAGCCAGGGCGAGATCGCCCTGCTGGCAAGCTGGGCCGCCGCCGGTGCTCCGCAAGGGAGATCCCAGCGATCTGCCCGAGCCGCCGAAGTTCGTCGAAGGCTGGACGCTGGGCCAGCCCGATCTAGTGCTTGAAATGCCCGAGTCGTTCACGGTGCCGGCCAGCGGTCGCGACATCTATCAGTGCTTCGTGATTCCCATTCCGATCAGCGAGAACAAGACGGTTGCGGCCGTTGAGTTCCGGCCGGGCAATCGCCGTGTCGTGCATCACGCCATTCTCTATCTTGACGCCAACGGCATGGCCCGGAAGAAGGACGAGGCGGAAGCAGGGCCAGGCTACCGCAGTTTCGGCGGACCGGGCGTCTTGCCGACGGGCGGGCTGGGCGGCTGGGCGCCGGGGCCATGCCGCGGCGACTCCCCGATGGCACCGGCAAGTTTCTTCGCCACGGCAGCGACCTGGTGCTGCAAATCCACTACCACCCCAACGGGAAGGTTGAGACCGACCGATCGACGGTGGGCATTTACTTCACCAAAAAGCCGGCCACGACGCTCGTCGGAGGATTGGCGATCCTGCAATCACAAGCTGAACATTCCGGCCGGCGAAAAGCATTATCAGGTGACGGCCGAAAGCGAAGCGCTGCCGGTCGACGTCAACCTGTTGGGCGTCGGGCCGCACATGCATCTGCTGGGCCGCAAAATGAAGGTCGTGGCCGATACTCCCGACGGCCGAATCGTGCCCCTGGTGTGGATCAAGGACTGGGATTTCAATTGGCAAGGGCAGTACGCTTTCGCGGATCCGGTGCGGCTCCCCAAGGGTTCGGTCATTCGCGTCGAGGCTGAGTACGACAATTCGACGGACAACCCGAGCAATCCCGAATTCGCCTCCCAAGCCCGTTCATTGGGGCGAACAGACGACCGACGAGATGTGCCTGCTGAGCGTTCAGTTAACCACCGACTCGATGACTGACCTGCAGGCGATCACGCGCCTCCGCACCGCCCGCCTCGGGGGCGCCATTGCTGGCGGCGTGGATGCGAGCGACCTCGACGGGCTAGCCGGAAAAAGTTCCGGCCGAAAGAACGACTCGCAAGTGGATGCGATCGTGGAAGCCGTACTGGAGAATGGCTTTGATATTCCGGCGAAGGCTCGCGAGCCGATGAAGCTGTTCGACACCGATAGCGACGGTCGAATCAGCCGCAAAGAATTCGACGCCATGCCGGCGATCGTGCAGCAACGAATTCGCGACGTGATTCGCGAAAAGGTACGCGCGTCGCTCGGCGGGGCAGGGAAGTAGGTCACTTCTTCAGGGCTTCCTCGACAAACTCGAACAAGGCCTTCGTCGAAGGGTCGTCCGGCAGACCCGAGGTTGGCATTGATCTTGGTGTGATCGGTGCTCTTGGCTCCAAACACCTTCGCCGAGACGCCGGCTTCGCTGAGCACCGACGCCAGACGCTGCGCCTGAGCGGTCGTATCGGCATGGTCGGCGACGTGGAGCAGCAGGAAGGGCGGAATGCCTTGATCGCGGGCCACGTGGTTGACGGCGGAAAAATCGCGGTGCTTCGCCGGATCGCTGCCGAACTTCTCGAAGTGTCCGAACTTCGGATCGGGCTGGCCGAGAGCCTTGCGACGCGTGGCGGCCGTCTCGATCATCAGCGGCACGTCGTAGGTGTCGCCATCGACCGGCACGCAGCCTTTGACAATGGCCAGGGACAGCCCCTCGGCTTTCAGGTAGCGGTCGTCGGTGCAGACGAGCGCGGCGAGTTGGGCACCCGCCGAATGGCCCATGATGAACAGCCGTTGCGGATCGCCGCCATTTTCGGCGATGTGGTCATGGACCCAGCGAATGGACTTCGCAATGTCACGCACAATGGTTCCCATATCGACGTTCGGCAGGAGTCGATAGTTCGTGGCCACAAAGACGAATCCTTTGTCCACAAAGGCCTGCGGCTTGATTTGCACGCTGGTCTTGTCCCCCATTTGCCAGCCGCCGCCGTGAATCCAGAACACCACGGGCAGGTTCTTGGCGTTCTCGGGCGCATAGACGTCCAGCATCTGGCGCTGGTTCGCAGGCTCGGCGTAGGGAATGTCGCGTTTGATGCTCTCGCCTTGGGCAGCGGATACGACCGCAAAGACGAGGAAGAAGGGAAACAGGTATTTCATGTTCGGTCCAATCCCATGTTTCCGTCTGCCTGGACTCGAACTCGCAACCACCAGATCGAGAGCGGCAATTCAGCCCCGGTCTATAGACCCTGATGCCTGGGCGCCTTTCGCAGAGAATAGTTGGATTTCCGCTACACCCAGTTCAGAAACACCTGGTCGACGAAGGCCGTGTTATCGCCGCCATGCGGGTCGAGACCCAAGAGTTCAATCGTGTGGGCGCCGGAACCGACCGTGAACGTCGCCGTATCGTACTCGGCAAAGTTTGCGCTGGTCGGCGTGATGCTGCTCACCGGAGCGCCGTCGACCAGCAACTCGATCGTTTGGCCCGCCTGCGGGACGTTCCCACGCTGGGCCGCTTGGAGCGAGAGTGAATACGTGCCGCCGGCCAACACGACGGATTGACTCAACGAACCTGTCATTTGAATGAACGCCGCCTGGCCCCCTTGCGGCGCATTGGGGCTGCCCGCCGTGAAGGCACTGCCGTTGCCGGTTACGCCCGCAAATCCGCTGAACGCCCAGGGCGAACCCGTCGGATCGTATTGATAGGCCGTCGATCCCGCGCCGAGCGACGGCGCTTCGAAGCCCGGGTCCAGTGGCTGATTGGCCTGCGCCGCCACGACTGAAACCTGGTCAACCAAGGCCGTGTTGTCGCCACCTAGTGGATCGAGGCCCAGGATTTCGATCGTGTGTGCTCCGGCGGTGACGCTAAACGTCGTCGTAGTGTAGAGCGCGTAGTTGGAGCTCGTTGGCGTGATGCTGCTGACCGGCGTGCCGTCGACCAGCACTTGGATCGTCTGCTTCGACGAACCGAGCGAGCGCTGGGCCGCATCGAGCGAAATCGAATAGGTGCCGCCCGCGAGCGTGACCACCTGGCTGGCCGAACCGGTGATTTGAATGAACGCCACCTGGTTGCCTTGCGGTGCGTTGGGGTTGCCCGTCGTGAAGGCGCTCGAGTTGCCCGTCACGCCCGCATACCCGTTGTAAATCCAAGCCGAACCCGTCGGATCATACTGGTAGGCCGAGGCGCCCGCAAACGGGCTTTCGAAGCCCGCGTCGAGCGGCTGGTTGGCCGTGACGTTCTGGACCGTCACCTGGTCGATGAAGGCCGTGTTGTCGTTGCCCAGGGGATTGAGACCGACGAACGAGAGCGTGTGGCTCCCGCCTGTGCCGATGGCGAAGCTGCCGCTGGTGTAATACGAATAGTTCGTGTTTGCCGGCGTAATGTCGCTGACGAGCAGCCCGTCGACAAACACCTGGATCGTCTGCTGCGAGGAACCGATGGCGCGCTGAGCCGCCAGCAGGTTCACGTCGTAGATGCCCGGGGCCATCGTGAACGATTGGCTCACCGAGCCGTTGAGCTGCAGGAACGCCACCTGATCGCCTTGCGATGCATACGGATTCTCAAGTGTAAAGCTGCTGCCGTTGCCGGCCACGCCGGCGTCCCCGCTGAACGTCCAAGGCGAATTGGTCGGATTGTATTCATAGGCCGAGGCGCCGGAACCAAGCGGCGGGGCCTCGAAGCCCGGATCGAGCGGTTGATTGGCTTGCACGGCCACGACCGAGACCTGGTCGACGATCGCCGTGTTGTCGCCCCCCTGCGGATTCAAGCCCAGGATCTCGATGGTGTGCTCACCCGCCGCCGCGTAGAAAGTGGCCGTCGTGTATTGCGCGTACGTGGTGCCGCTGGGCGTGATGGTGCCGACCAGCCCGCCGTCAACCAGCACTTCGATCGTCTGGTTCGAGGGGCCGATCCGCGCTGGGCCGCTTCGAGCGAGATCGAATACGTGCCGCCCGAGAGCGCAACCACCTGGCTGGCCGAACCGACCATTTGAATGAAGGCCACCTGGCTCCCTTGCGGCGCGTTGGGATTGCCGATCGTGAAGGCGCTATTGTTGCCGGCCACGCCCGCAGTTCCAGTGAACGTCCAAGGCGAGCCTGTGGCGTTGTACTGGTAGGCCGACCCGCCCGAGCCAACGTCGGGACTTTCGAATCCCGGATCGAACGGCTGATTGGCCGTGACGCTCTGCACGGAGACCTGGTCGATGAAGGCCGTGTTGTCGCCCCCCAACGGATCTTCGCCCACGAATGACAGCGTGTGACTGCCGGCGGTGCCAATCGTGAAGCTGCCGCTGGTATATGAAGCGTAGCTGGTGCCGCCGGGCGTGATCGTGCTGACGACCTGTCCGTCGACGAGCACCTCGAACGTCTGATCGGACGGGCCGATGGCGCGCTGCGCGGCCTGCAAGTTCACATCGTAGACGCCCGGCGCCATGTAGAACGATTGGCTGGCCGATCCGGTGATTTGAATGAACGCCACCTGGCTGCCTTGCGGTGCGTTGGGATTGCTGGCCGTGTAGCCGCTGCCGTTGCCGGCCACGCCCGCATCGCCGCTGAACGTCCAGGGCGACCCCGTCGGATCAATCTGGTAGGCGGCGGACCCGGAGCCTAGCGACGGCGACTCGAAGCCCTGATCCAGCGGCTGGTTCGGCTGGCTGGCAGCAATCGTCACCGCGTCGATGAAGGCCGTGTCGAAGTCGCCCCCACGCGAGTCACTGCTGGGAGGCAGGCCCTGGAAGGTGAGCGTATGATTGCCGGCCGTGGTGATCGTGAAACCTTGGCTCGAATAGGATGCGTAGCTCGTGCCCGTCGGCGTAATCGTGCCGACCACGTTGCCGTCGACCAGAACTTCCACCGTCTGGTTCGAAGAGATGTTTCGCGCTGGGCCGCATCGAAGCTTACCTGATACGTACCGGGCTGGAAGCTGATCGATTCGCTCGCCGAGCCGGTGTTCTGCAGGAAGGCCACCTGCACACCTTGAGGAGCTGGGATTGCCCGAGGTGAAATTACTCGCATTGGCGGAGATACCTGCGTGGCCTGTGAAAGTCCAGGGCGACCCGGTGGGATCGTATTGGTACGCAGCCGATCCGACGACGGGCGTTTCGAAGCTGCCGTCCGCCGCCGTCACGGAACTGGGGACGATATTCAGTGCGAACGTCTGTGTGGCACTGCTGCCGATGCCATTGCTGGCCGTGAACTCGATGGGATACGTGCCGACCGCGGCGGTCGCCGACGCACTGAGCACGCCGGTCGTGCTGTTGAATGTCACGCCGGAGGGCAGCGTGCCGGTTTCGCTCGAATGTTATGGGAGTCGGGTAGCCGCTGTCCGTGACCGTGAACGTGCCGGTCGAACCCGCGATGAACGTCGCGCTGCTGACGCTGGTGATCGTGGCAGGCTGATCGACGGTGATGGCATTCGACGTGGCCGACGTCAGACCGGCGCTGCTGGCCTGGAGCGTGTAGCCGCTGGCGCCATTGTTCAAGGTCAAGCCAGACAAGCTTGCCACGCCGGCGGTGGCGGTAACGTCAATCGGTCCGCCCAACAGGCTGCTGCCGGGATTGGCGAGCAAGGTGATGAGTTCGTCGCCATTGAAGCCCGTGGCCACATTGCCTTCGGCATCTTTGGCGGTCACGGTCAATCCGAACCCACTTCCGGCGAGCACCGTCGACGGCGGTTGGGTCGTAATGAACAATTGCGTGGCCGCTCCAGGCGTGACCGAGATGGCGCCGCTGGTGCCAGAGATTGTGGCAGTCGCATCCGTGGCCGTGATCGTCTGCGCACCTGCCGTATCGAGCGTGGCCGTGACCGTGGCCTTGCCGCCCGTGAACGAGGCGGAGGAGAACGTCGCGCCGCCCAAGGTGTCGGCCAACGTGACCGAGTCGCTGAAGCTGGTGACGATGTTGTTGAACTGATCTTCGGCCGTGATCGTGACACTCGTCGTGCTGCCCGCCGAAAGGCTCGTGGGCGTAGCGGAGACCAGCAGCTTGCTGGCCGCGGCCGGCGTAACGGTAACCGGGCCGCTGGTGCCGGAGATCGTGGCCGACGAATCGACAGCCGTGATCGATTGCGTGCCGGCCTTATCAAGCGTGGCCGTGACCGTCGCCTTGCCGCTGCTGAACGACGCGGAGGAGAACGCCGCGCCGCCCACACTATCGGAGAGCGTTACCGAATCGCTGAAACCGGTGACGACGTTGTTGAACTGGTCCTCGGCCGTGATTGTGACGCCCGTCGTGCTGCCCGCCGAAAGGCTCGTAGGCGTGGCCGAGACCAGCAGCTTGCTGGCGGCGGCTGACGTAACGGTGACCGGGCCGCTGGTCGCCGAAATTGTGGCTGACGAATCGGTGGCCGTGATCGATTGCGTGCCGGCCTTATCAAGCGTGGCCGTGACCGTGGCCTTGCCGCCCGTGAACGAAATGGCCGCGAAGCTAGCGCCGCCCAGGTTGTCGGAGAGCGTTACCGAATCGCTGAAACCGGTGACGACGTTGTTGAACTGGTCCTCGGCCGTGATTGTGACGCCCGTCGTACTGCCCGCCGAAAGGCTGCCAGGCGTGGCAGAGACGAGCAGCTTGCTGGCCGCAGCCGACGTGACCGTGACCGGTCCGCTGGTCGCCGAAATTGTGGCCGTTGAATCCGTGGCCGTGATCGTTTGCGTGCCGGCCGAATCGAGCGTGGCCGTGACCGTGGCCTTGCCGCCGCTGAACGACGCGGAGGAGAACGCCGCGCCGCCCAAACTATCGGAGAGCGTTACCGAATCGCTGAAACCGGTGACGACGTTGTTGAACTGGTCCTCGGCCGTGATTGTGACGCCCGTCGTGCCGCCCGCCGAAAGGCTCGTGGCCGAAGCGGACACCAATAGTTTGCTGGCGGCGGCCGGAGTGACGGTGACCGGTCCGCTGGTGCCGGAGATCGTGGCCGACGCATCGGTGGCCGTGATCGATTGCGTGGCGGCCTTGTCCAACGTGGCCGTGACCGTGGCCATGCCGCTGGTGAACGACGCGGAAGAGAATGCTGCGCCGCCCAAACTGTCGGAAAGTGTCACCGAGTCGCTGAATCCGGTGACCACGTTGTTGAACTGGTCTTCGGCCGTGATCGTGACGCCCGTCGTGCCGCCCGCCGAAAGGCTCGTGGCCGAAGCGGACACCAATAGTTTGCTGGCGGCGGCCGGAGTGACGGTGACCGGTCCGCTGGTGCCGGAGATCGTGGCCGACGCATCGCTGGCCGTCATCGATTGCGTGGCGGCCTTGTCCAACGTGGCCGTGACCGTGGCCATGCCAACGCTGAACGACGCGGCCGCGAAGCTGGCGCCGCCCAAACTATCGGAGAGCGTTACCGAATCGCTGAAGCCGGTGACCACATTGTTGAATTGATCTTCGGCCGTGATCGTGACGCTCGTCGTACTGCCTGCCGAAAGGCTGCTGGGCGTGGCCGAGACCAGCAGCTTGCTGGCGGCGGCTGACGTAACGGTGACCGAGCCGCTGGTGCCGGAGATCGTGGCCGACGAATCGCTGGCCGTGATCGATTGCGTGCCGGCCTTGTCGAGAGTCGCCGTGACCGTGGCCTTGCCGTTGATGAATGACACGCTGCTGAAGCTCGCGCCGCCCAGACTGTCCGAGAGCATCACCGAATCGCTGAAGCCGGTGACGACGTTGTTCGACGCGTCTTCGGCCGTAATGGTAACGCTGGTCGTGCTGCCGGCCGAAAGACTGGCGGGCGATGCCGAGATCACCAACTGGCTGGCCGTGGCCGGCGCCGAGCCGACATTGATTGAGCCGCTGGTGCCGGAAATCGTGGCCGCCGTATCCCTGGCCGTGATGGTTTGCGCGCCATCGAGTGCAGGGTAGCCGTGACCGTGGCCGTGCCACTGGAGAACGAACTCACCGGGTTGGCTGAGAACGTGGCGCCGCTCAAGCTGTCGGAGAGCGTCACCGAATCGCTGAAGCCCGTGACGACATTGTTGTACTGGTCCTCGGCCGTGATCGTGAGACTGGTCGTGCCGCCAGTCGCGACGCTGCTGGGCGAAGCCGACACCTGCAATTTGCTCAGCGCCGCCGGCGTGACCGTGACCGGGCCGCTGGTGCCGGAGAGCGTGGCTGTCGAATCGGTGGCCGTGATGGTTTGCACGCCGGCCACGGTCAGTGTGGCTGGAACGGCGGCCACGCCCTCGGTGAACGAGACTGCCGAGAAACTTGCGCCGCCGAGGTTGTCGGAAAGCGTGACCGAATCGCTGAAACCGGTGACGACATTGTTGAACTGGTCCTCGGCCGTGATGAAGGCGCCGGGGGGCGAGAATTCCTCGACCGTGCTGTTGAATTGCTTGGCCACATATACGTCGCCGTACGGGTCGATGGCCACCGCGGCCAGGTCGAGGGCATAGGGAGTCGACTGACCGGCCACGTAGGTGGCACTGGCCGTGGTGCTCCCCGCCGCGAACTTGGTTACCGTACCGTAGAATTCGTAGCTTGGGCTGCCAAGGTATTCGTTATTGGCGACGTACAGGTCGCCATAAGCGTCAATGGCCAGGGCGAAGGGTTGGGACAGACCGGCGGAGTAGGTGACACTGGCCGTGGTGCTGTTGGGCGCGAATTTCTCGACCGTTTCGGGGCCGTATTCATTGGCCACATACAGGTTGCCGCTGGAGTCGAGGGCCAGGGCGTTGGGTTCGGTCACGCCGGCCGTGTAGGTGGCGCTAACCGTGGTGCTACCCGGAGAGAACTTCTCGACCGTATTGCTGCCGTAGTTGGCCACGTACAGATTGCCGCTGCCATCGACGGCCAAGGCGTGAGGGCTGGATATGCCGGCCGTGTACGTCGCGCTGGGCGTGGTGCTCCCCGCCGCGAACTCTTCTACCGTATTGTTGCCAAGGTTGACCACGTACAGATTACCGCTGGTGTCGAGGGCCAGGGCGTCGGGTTCGCTCACGCCGGCCGTGTAGGTGGCCGCGACCGTGGTGCTCCCCGGTGCGAACTTCTCCACGGTGCCGTAGTTGTTGGCGTAATCGCTGGCCACGTACAGATTGCCGCTGCTGTCGAAGGCCAGGGCGTCGGGGTAGTCCAAACCGGCAGAGTAGGTGGCGATGAGCGACGTGCTCCCCGCGGCGAATTCCTCGACCGTGCTACTGTTCTGGTTGACCACGTACAGGTTGCCGCTGGAGTCGACCGCCAGGGCGATGGGGTAATCCAGACCGGCGGAGTACGTCGTGGCCGTGGAACTGCTGCCGGCCGTGAGACTACTGGGCGAGAACGAGACCACGAGTTGCGCTGCCGCCGCCGCGGTGACGGTGACCGGGCTGCTGGTGCCGGTGATCGTGGCCGACGAATCGGTGGCCGAGATCATTTGCGTGCCGGCCTTGTCGAGCGTGGCCGTCACCGTGGCCAGACCGCCGGTAAACGAAACGGCCGAGAAGCTCGCGCCGCCCAAGCTATCGGCCAGCGTGACCGAATCGCTGAACCCTGTGAGAACGTTGCCCAGGGCGTCTTCGGCCGTGATCGTAAGGCTGGTCGTGCCGCCGGCCGAGAGGTTCGCCGGGGACGCCGACACTACCAGGTTGCTCACCGCGACGATGAACTCGTCGGCGCCCAGATCGGGAGGGCTGACGCGCGAGTCGCCGCGCTGGTCGGTCGTAATGCCCGTGCCGGTACTGCCCTGCCCGATGGCCAGAGTGCTGGAGGATGTCAGGCGCAATTGTTTCGGTCGGTCCGCCGTTGTTCTGCAATCCGCTGGCGCTGAAGTTTGGATTACCGACGACGATGTTGGTTCCTGTAAGATCGCCGCCGCCAGCGCCGCTATTATTGCTGACGAGGTCATTCTCGCTGCCGGTGAGAGTCGGAACCATTGCCCCGGCATTCGTGTTGGCGACAAAATCTGTGACCGTGGCACTGGCCTGCCCTAGGATGTCGTTGACCAGTGTCGCGGTGGCCACGCCGGTGCCGGGGCTGGTGTTGTTGCCGCCGTCGCTGTCGTCGCTGAGGACATAGACGTCGGTGCCGCCTTGCGCGGCCGTGTTGCTGGTGAAGGTGTCGAACGTGGCGGTCAAGGTTCCGTTGCGAGTGAAGACGGCGCCGCCCAAGCCCGAGCCGTTATTGGCGCCGCTGCCGCCAGCGGCCGTATTGGCGGTAAATGTGTCGTTGGTCAGGACGATCCTGCCCTGGTTACTGAAGATGCCGCCGCCGAGGCCGGCGCCGCCGCCGCCGGTGTCGGCACTGCCGGAGGCGCCGCTGCCGCCGCCAAAGCCGCCGAAGGGGGTGTTGCCGCCACCGCCGCCACCGCCAAAGCCGCCCCCGACTCGCCACCACCACCACCGCCGCCAAAGCCGCCGGGCGCCGGCGGGAGGCGACGCCGTCGGCTCCGCTGCCGAAGCCGCTGTGGCCGTTCGCCCCGCCGCCGTTGCCATTCTGAGAGCCGGTCGCATTGCCCCCTACCGACGTCGCGCCCATCCCACCGCCGCCGCCGTTGCCGCTCGCGGAGCCGGTAATCGCGCCACCCTGGCCGCCTTGGGCCGTGTTGTTGGTGAAGGTGCAACCGACGCCGGTGAAGCTTCCGCCGTTGTCGAACACCGCGCCGCCCAGGCCCGCCCCGCCGCCGCCGGCGATGACTGCGCCTGCTGCCGCCCGCTCCGCCCACGGCCTCGCCGTTTTGCAGTGTCAGGTTCTCCAGTATCAGCGAGTTGCCGCTGGCGACGGCAAACAATCGCACCGCATTGCTCGCGCTCGCGCCGCCGTCGCTGCCGCCGTCGATCACCAGACCTGGCAGCCCGCGCCGTTGATGGTGATACTGGTGCCGCTCGCGCCGTTGATGTAGTACGCCGTGGCGCCATACTCAGCAGCGGCCGGGTTGGCGTTGCCGCTCGATAGGGCGATCGTTGTATTGGCGGGCAGATTCAAGTTGATCGTGGCGGCCGTGGCGTCCGAAGCCACGGCCTCGGCAATGTCATATCCCAGGCTGCCGGGCACCGAGGCGTTAGAGCTGGAGCTCGTGACCATGTAAGTGACGGCGCTGGCCGGCGCGACGGTGACCGGGCCGCTGGTGCCGGAGACCGCCGGCGTGACCGTGTCGATGGCCGTGATCGATTGCACGCCGGCCGCCACCAGCGAGGCCGTCACGGTGGCTACGCCGGCGTTGAACGACGGGGTGGAGAACGACGCGAAGCCCAAACTGTCGGAGAGCGTCACCGCGTCGCTGAAGCCGGTGGCCACGTTGTTGAACTGATCCTCGGCCGTGATGAAAACACTGGTCGTGTTGCCCGACGACAGTTTGGCGAGGGAAAACTCGCTTACCGTCTCGCTGCCCACGTTGGCCACGTACAGGTCGCCGCTCGAGTCGAAGGCCAGAGCATTGGGTATGCTCACGCCGGACGAATACGTGGCGCTGGCCGTGCTGCCGCCCTGCGCGAACTCCTCGACCGTGCCGCTGCCGCTGTTGGCCACGTACAGGTTGCCGCCGGTGTCGAAGGCCAGGGCATCGGGTTCGCTCACACCGGCCGAATACGTGGCGATGAGTGCCGTGCTCCCCGCCGCGAATTCCTCCACCGTGTTATTATTCTCATTGGCCACATACAGGTTGCCCGCGCCGTCGAAGTGCAGGGCGGCGGCGAAATCGATGTTGGTCGAGTACGTGGCGACGAGTGACGTGCTCCCCGCCGCGAATTCCTGCACCGTACCATTGCTTTCGTTGCCCACGTACAAGTTGCCGCTGGAGTCGATGGCCAGGCGCAGGGCAAGGACAGACCGCTGGAGTACGTGGCGCTGACCGTGGTGCTCCCCGGCCCGTACTTGAACACGCGACTGACATATCCGAGTGGGTAATCGTATTCGCTAGCGGCCACGTACAGGTCGCCATTCGAGTCAAGGACCACGGCGTCGGGGGAGTAGACACCAGCGGAGTATTTCAGCGCTGGCCGTGGTGCTGCCGAACGCGAATTTCTCGACCGTATTGTTGCCATAGTTGGCCACGTACAGGTTGCCGCTGGAGTCCAGCGCCAGCGCGTCTGGTTCGCTCACACCGGCCGTGTAGGTGACGCTGGCCACGGTGCTGCCCGGCGCGAATTTCTCCACGGTGTTATTGGTCCTGTCAGCCACGTACAGGTTGCCGCTGGAGTCGACAACCAGGGCATCAGGGCCATCCACGCCGGCTGTGTAGCTGGCGCTGGGCGTGGGGGCCAAACTGGGTGACGGAAACGAGACCAGGAAATGGCTGGCCGCCGCCGGCGCAACGGTCACCGGGCTGCTGGTGCCCGAGAGCGTGCCCGTCGGATCGGTGGCGATGATGTTTTGCGTGCCGGCCTTATCGAGCGTGCCCGTTGCCGTGGCCTTCCCATTGGTGAACGACACGGTCGTGAAGCTGGCGCCGCCCAGGCTGTCGGAGAGCGTGACTGAATCGCTGAAGCTGGTGAGAATGTCGCCGTTCTGGTCAACGGCCGTGATGGTAATGCTCGCCGTGTTGCCGGCCGTAAGACTGCTGGGCGAGGTCGTCACCAATAGCGGGAAGTACTCGTCGGCGCCCAGCGAGGGCGGGCTCAGCCGGGTCACGCCGCGCTGGTCGGTGGTGATGCCGGTGCCGGTGGCGCCCTGTTCGATGGCCAAGGTGCTGAAGGACGTCAGCGCAATGGTCTCGGTCGGACCACCGTTGGCATGCAATCCGGCGCCGCTCAAGTTTGGATTGCCGACCACGATGTTAGTGCCTGTCAGCCCGGTGCCGGCCGGGTTGTTGCTGATCAGGTCGTTTTCGCTGCCGGCGAGCGAGAGCGTGTCGTTTTCGTCGTTGAAATTGATGTTGGCGACGAAATCGCTGACGGCGTTGTTGCTCTGTCCCAGGATGTCGTTGACCAGCGTGGCCGTGGCCGCGCCGCTGCCGATGCTGGTGGAGTTGCCGCCGTTGCTCGCGTCGCTATAGACATAGATGTCGGTGCCCCCCTGGGCGGCCGTGTTGCTGGTGAAGGTGTCAAACGTGGCTGTAAGGGTTCCGTTGCGGACGAAGACGGCGCCGCCGTAGCCTGATCCGATCGTGCCGGTGCCGCCGCCGGACGTGTCGGCGCCGCCGAGGCCGCCGGCGGCCGAGTCCGCTGTGAAGGTGTCGTTGGTCAGGGCGATGGTGCCCCCGTTGCTGAAGATGCCGCCGCCCAATCCGCCGCCGCCGCCCCCCGCGCCGCCCGCGCCGCCGGTGCCACCTCCGAGACCGCCGTTGCCGCCGCCGAAACCGCCGGTAGCACCGCCGCCGAAGCGTCGACCGCCGCCGCCGCCGCCACCACCAAATCCACCGATGCCGCCGGTAACGCCGACGTTGCCGGAGATGCCGCCGCCGCCACCACCGCCGCCGAAGCCACCGACACCGCCGAGGCGGTTATTGACCGTTCCCCCGCCACCGCCGCCGTAGCCACCGGGACCGCCGACGCCGCCAGCGCCGCTGCTGGCAGTACCGCCGTGAATGCCGCCGCCTGCGCCGGCAGTGCCTCCCGACGCGTTCGCACCGGCGGAAGTCGCGCCCAAGCCACCACCACCAGCGCTGACGCTGGCCGTGCCGGTAATCGAGCCCCCCGCGCCGCCCTGGGCCGTATCGTTGGTGAAGGTGCAATCCACGGCGGTAAAGCTGCCGCCGTCATCGAAGACGGCGCCGCCCATCCCCGCACCGCCGCCACCAGCACCGCCACCATGGCTCGTGCCGCCCGCGCCACCTTGGGCCAGGCCATTTTGCACGGTCAGGTTCTCGAGCGTCAGCGCGTCGCCGGAAGTCACGGCAAACAACCGCACGGCGCCGCCGCCGTCGATCACCAATCCCGGGGCGCTGGCGGCGTTGATGGTGATACTGGTGCCGCTGTTGCCGTTGATGAAGTACGCCGTGGGTCCGTACTGGGCCGCGGCCGAGATCGTGTTGCCACTGCCCAGCGCAATCGTTTCGCCGGCCAGGCCGCTAGCGAAGGTGATCGTGTTCGAACCGCCCGCCGCCACGGCTGCCGCGATTTCAAAGCCCAGACTGCCGCTGACCGTGGCGCTGGGGCTATTGCTATTAATCAAGAAACCAGAAGCCGCGGCCGGCGAAACCGATATTGAGTTGCTCGTGCCGGCGATCGTGGCCGACGAGTCATTAGCCGTGATGGTTTGCGTGCCGACCGTATCGAGCGTGGCTGTGAGCGTGGCTTTGCCACCTGCGAACGAAACGGCGCCGAAGCTCGCGCCGCCCAGGCTGTCGGAGAGCGCGATCGAGTCGCTAAAGCCCGAGATGATGTCGTTGTACGCGTCTTCGGCTGTAATGGTGACGCTGGTTGCGCCGCCGGCCGTGAGGCTGCCGGGCGACACCGACACGAGCAACTGCGCAACCGGCGGAGTGTATTCGTAGAAACCGGTGCTAGCGACGTTATCGGTGCCCGTCTCGCCAGCGAAGGAATTGGAACTGGTCTGGAGCGAACTGCTGACGGTGAACAGGTCGGGGCCATCGCCCGAGCCGTTGTTGGCGCCGGTTCCGCCTAGGGCCGAGTTGCCCGAGAAGGTGTTGCCGGTCAAGGTGATCGAGCCGCCGCGGGCGAAGATCCCGCCTCCCAGGCCGGCGCCTCCGCCGCCTTCCCCGCCGTAAGCGGAGTAGGAGGTGCCACCGCCGGGAGTTTGGTAGGAGCTGACGCCGCCGCCTTGGCCGTGGCCGCCGCCGAAACCGCCACTACCGCCGCTATCATTCGCGCCGCCACCGCCGCCGCCGCCGCCAAACCCGCCCACGCCACCCTGACGAATTGTGCTGCCGCCGCCGCCGCCGCCGCCGAAACCGCCGCCATAGCCGTTATTACTATTTCCGCCGCCGCCCCCGCCCTCGCCCCCGCCGCCAAACCCGGCACCGGCGTCGTTTTGACCGCCATGAACGCCGCCGCCGACGCCGGGACCGCTCGTCCCATTCCCGCCTGGGGAATTCGCGCCCAGGCCACCACCCCCGCCGCCGTCGGACCCGGCGATTCTGTCCAATCCGCCCTGGCCGCCCTGGGCAATATCGTTGGTGAATGTGCAGCCGAGGGCAGTGAAGCTGCCGCCGTCGTCGAACACCGCTCCGCCCAGGCCGGCCCCGCCGCCGCCGCCGCCACCGGTATTACTACTGCCCCCCGCTCCGCCTTGGGCCAGTCCGCTTTGTACGGTCAGGCTCTCGAGCGTCAGCGCGTTGCCGGCAGCCACGGCAAACAACCGCACCGAGTTGTTGCCCGCGATCGCCAGCCCCGTCGCGCCGGCGCCGTTGATGGTGATATTGGTGCCGCTGGAGCCGTCGATGAAGAACGCGGTAGGTCCGTACTGGGCCGCGGCGGAGACGCTGTTGCTACTAGCGAGCGAGATGGTGGTGTCGCTGGGCAGATTGAACGTGATTTGGGCGTTGGTGTCGTTGGCCGTGACGGCCGCCGAGATTTCCGCCGCCAGACTGCCGGCGCCGCTGGCCAGGCTGCTGGTGACTACGTAGCTGCTCAGCACGATCCGCGACTCGAGCGGCTCCAGTTCCAGCCGAGCGTTGTGCCGTTGCGTCAGGGCACGCGCCGCGCGGCGACGCTTCTGAGCTCCACGGAGCGAAGCTTCCATCCAGGCCGAAAAGCGGGAGAAGAACGATCGCATGATGAACCTCGGTTAGGATCTAGACAGTAGTCGGCGGGAAGTAGTTAGCGATCAGACCATACTCGGGCGATGCGTGTCGTCACCTGCGCCAGGCGACTCGCTCCCACGATCGAGCGCCGGCGCCAGCGCAGGGCGCGAGCGAAGGCCTCATTCACGGATGCGCCCCAGAGCCAATCGGCTGGAGTCAGACGGCCGCGAGCAAAGGAGAGGCGAACGGCTACGGCAACCAAACCTGGCGCGCGGACGGGAATCCGCAATGATGCCGCCGGTCGAGCGGGAATCGGGGTTGGACGAAGCGGATACACGGTGATGTAGTAGCGGGGGATTACTTCTCGCGCTTTCGTTGCGCTGGCAAACCTCGGCGCCCTCATGACGCTTATGCCAATCACGGGGGGACGCCCCCCTCGCCATTAAGCAGGTTGCTACGCTAAATACCCTGGATTCTCAGGTCAACCCCCCGGTCATAAAATGACCAATTTTCGCTATACAAAACCGGCGCAGAGCCTCGCGACAATGTGGAAAAGCAGCTGAAAAGCAGGCTCGCAGGGCAGGAGCTGGCCCTAACGAAATGCTCATGATCGCGATTGCGCGAGACCGGGCGGATTCTCAACCCGGCAAGCGTCCGAACAATTCGGCCAACGGGCCGGCATAATGCTTCCAGTGAGCGACCGAGCCGCGATACAAGGGCTGCCGCACTTGCGTGACACTGGCCGTGCGCACCGGCCGCGTCGAGCGGTGGAAATCCAAACAGGCCGGCTCCCAATCCAGTCCGCAGGCGGACACCAGGCGCCGGGCTTCTCCCTCGAAATCCTCGACCAACTGCTCGTACGCCATTTCATGCACCGGCACGGGGAGCACCTTGCGCCAGTGCGCCATCAGGCGGTGATGTTCATGAAAGCGCGCGGCCAGGTGCTCCGGATCGTTGGCCCAACGAATGCTGCGGAAGTTGGTGCGCCAGCAACTGAGAGCCACGTCCCGCAGATCGCGACGGACATAGATGAACGTGGCCCGCGGAAAGAGCAGCGCCAGAAAACCCAGGTAGATATAGTTGTCGGGCATCTTGTCGACAATTCGGTCTACCGGGCGCTCCGGCTGCTGGCTATTGCAGGTTGCTTGAAGTGCGTCCAGGTGGCGCCGGCTGAGCTCGCGAATCGCGGGCGCGTCGAGGAGTTCCAGGCAAGCTTGCATATTATCTGGCTGGCCCAGCACCGTGGGCACGGACTCAAAACCCTGCCGGGCCACGCGCAGTTCGCCGGCCCCGAAGATTTGCGAATGGCTGGCGAGCACCTGCTCGGTGAGCGTGGTGCCCGAGCGCGGCAAACCGAAAACGAACACCGGCCGGCGCGTGTCGTCGCCGGCGCCGGCCAGCCGTTCAAACAGTTCCGGAGTGAAGCCGGCGATGACGCGGTCGACCAGCGCGGCGTGAACGGCCGGATCGTAGTTGCGCCCTCGTTTGCGATTCTGTTCGAGCGCCAAGCGATTGGCCTCGGCCAGACATTCGGCGGCGCGGCGATATTCTTTCCGAGCATCGAGCGCCTGGGCCAGGCCGAAGAGCAAGGGGCTGCGGGCCGGGGCCGTGGCGCTCATGACCTTTAACCGCTCCTCGATCGCTTGCCGGTCGGCTTCGGGCAGCTTGCCGCGCACCAGCATGGCCAACCGCGAGAGTGGCGCGGGAGCCCAGGGATGCGCCGATTGAGCGCGGCGGTAGCAAGCCTCGGCCTCGGCAAGTTCGCCCAGCTCTTCGTGCAGGTGGCCCTGGTTGAGCAGCGACTCGAGATGTTCTGGCTGAAGCTCCAAGGCGCGCCGATAACAAGCGGCCGCCTCGGCCAGGCGCCCCTCTTCTTGCATCGCAAAGCCCAGGTCATTGTGCGCCGTTGCCTGAGTTGGCTGCAAAGCGATGATCCGCTCCCAACACGGCAGCGCGGCGGCGTGGTCCTCATCGGCCGCATGAGCATCGGCCAGATAATGCCACATCTCAGCATCGTCGGGCGCAAGCTCGATCGCGCGACGAAAGCACGCGAAGGCCGGGGCATGCCGGCCTTCCAAATGCAGCGCCACGCCGCGGTTGGCGTGAACCGGCGCCAACTCCGGGGCCAGACGCTCGGCCTCGTCATACTCGGCGTGCGCCTCGGCCCAACGCTCCAAGGCACGATAGACGTTGCCCAGGTTGTTGTGCGAGGCGGGGAGCGTGGAATTCAGGCGGACCGCTTCCAATCCATGCAGCAGCGCTTCCTCGGCCGCGCCCTCATCAACGAGCATTTGGGCCAGATTGCTCTGCGCCATCGGGAGCGCGGGATCAAGTTCGACCGCGGCGCGAAATGCTGCCAGGGCTTCGAGCGTCCGGCCCAATTCGCGCAGCGACGTGCCCAGGTTGTTTTGAGCCAAGGCGAAACCGGGCCGCATTTCCAGGGCCGCGCGGTACTGAGTCACGGCCTCGGCATATCGACGCAGATCGTGCAGCGCCAGGCCGAAACTGTTGGCCGCCTCGGGAAAATTCGGTTGCAAACGCAGTGCTGCCTGGCAACAGTCGATGGCTCGTTGCGGCTGGCCCAGGCCGCGATAAGCCTCGGCTAGGTTGGCGTGAAACGAGGCAGACTCTGGACGCAGGGCCACGGCCCGGCCGATCAGCTCAACGGCCCGGGCAAAATATCCGTGCTCGAAGTGCAAGACGCCGAACAAATGCAGAGCGTCGGCGTCGTTGGGTTCGCGTTCCAGCAGAGCGGAATAGCCGCGAGCGGCGTCGGCAAAACGGCCTGCCTGGTGCAGTTGCCAGGCTGTTGCGAGATCGTGGTTCATGGGCGAGCCACGGAACCGTTCGTGCGGTTTGGGTGCTCGGGATTTGGGCCGCGATTCCGAACGCCGGAAGGAACTCTAAGACGAGATTTCGGCGGGATTTAATGTCAGGCGAGGACGACGGGACTCGAACCCGCAACCACCGGATCGACAGTCCGGTACTCTAACCAATTGAGCTACGTCCCCGAATTGTTTCAAGCCTCGAATTATACGTCTTCCTGTCCGCCCTGCAAGGCACCCCTGTAACGTCTCGGGCAGCCCAATCTCGGAGGGGCCTTTTGCCGAGGTTTTGGGCCGGTTCTGCCGGTGGTGACGGCCGGATCGGCTGCGCCGCGGGCGGCAGCGTGGTTTGGCCGTGCCGGCACCCGCTTCGGAGCAAGTTATGAACTAGAGTTTGGCAACAACCCGGTAGTTTACCTGGCCCATTGCCGTAGGAATTCAGGGGCATGTTTTCCAAAGCCTTTCGATTCGTCATTCACACCATCGAGCGATTCAGCCCCCAAGATTGGCTGCTGATTTTGCTGGCGGTGGCGCTGTGGGGTTTATTTTGCATGCGAGGCTTCGGATCGCGTGCCAAGTATTAGAAACGAGTTGTTCGTGGTCGATGGCCCGAGTCGAGTGACCAGTGCCCGCGCCCGATCCTACTTCCGTCCAGCACACTAACTCATTCGCCACGACCCATGCTCTTCGCCTTCGACATCCTGCAGGTGCAATTTCCCGCCACCGTGGCCTTGGCCGCGGTGGCCGTGATCGGCTATTTCGTCGGACGACACCAACGGCTCAAAGCCGGCGAAACCAGCGAGCAAGCCCGGCGCGAAGTGAAGCGCGCCCAGGCAATCGCCCGCGATCTGGAGCAGATCACGCAAGAGGTTCGCAAGAACCTGGCCCGGCACCACGCCAGTATCGCCCGCTTCAAGTTGCGAGTCGGCGAACTGAGTTCGAACAAGTCGGAAGCCGCCTGGAAGGATTTGTGCCAGGAGGCTGAGGAAATCCTCGGCCCCACCATGCAGTTGGCCGCACACATCGCACAGGCCTACGACCAGATTCGCCAGCAGAGCAACCAGTTGATGACCTTCACCGAGGTCCGCACCGACGCGCTGACGGGCGTCAGCAATCGCCGCGCGATGGACGACACCTTGCAGTCGCTCGTGGCCATGAAGAACCGCTATCAGCTCAGCTTTTCGCTGGCCATCTTCGATATCGACCATTTCAAATCGATCAACGATCAGCAAGGCCACCTGGCCGGCGACCAGATGCTGCAACAGGTTGCCCGGCTGATCGACGAAACGGCTCGCGAAACCGACATCGTCACGCGCTTCGGCGGTGAAGAGTTCGTCGTCTTGATGCCGCAGACCGAACTGGGCGGCGCCACCATCTTCAGCGAACGCGTGCGACAGCTCATCGAACGCAAACTGGGCGTCACCGTCAGCGCCGGCGCCGCCGAGGCCAACGAAGGTGAATTGGCAGACGAAGTCCTGCAACGGGCCGACGCCGCGCTCTACCACGCCAAGACCGCCGGACGTAACCGCGTTTCCCGCCACACGGGCCAGGCCGTCGAGGCCATCAGCGGGCACGCCCTGTTGCCCGTCTGAAGACAGTTGACCGTTGGAGACGTGCGTCGCCGATTGGCCTTCAACTTCGGACCCGAAGGCGTTTGGCCAGTGAGAACATCTCGGATCGGCTGAAAGCCTGTTGGCTGGCCAGCACGTCCTGCCAGATGCGGCGGAGGTCGACTTCCGCCGGCCGTAGTTCACGCACGTAGGCCGCAAAGAACCGCCGGCAGTTCGGCTTGCTCAAGCATTCCAGCGGCGCCAGGCTGGCAGCCAGGCGCGCCAGGTTCTGCACCTGCTCGCGATACGCCAGCCGACGTCCCAAACGAACGCCGTCCACGTTCGACAGCCACACTTCGAGCGAATCGGGCTGCTCGCGCACCAGCAAATGGGCGGCCGACAGATCGCGGTGCGCAATCCGCCAGGCGTGCATGCGACCCAAGAGCTGGCCCAGACTGCGGGCGCATTGCGCGGCCCGGGCCAGCCGTTCGGCAGGTTCGGCCGTGGCCAGATGGCGGGCATACGACGCCAAATCAACGGCCCCTTCGATCCAGGTTGTGACCAGGTAACTTGGCGATCCAGCCGCCCAGCCCCGCGGCACACACACGGCCAATGGGCGCGGCGTGGCAATCCGGCGATGCAACAGCGCATGACCGACGTACCAACTCCAAAGCGCCCGGCTCCTGCCGGTCGGCGTCGAGCCCCAGTGCCACCAGGGCCGCGCCGGCAGCCTGCCGCCAGGCGATCGGCGTGGCGTCACCGGCCACGCGCAGCTCGCCGCGGACCATCAACGCGCCGCTGCCCCCATCGGCCGATCGGCCCGCCGCTTTGCGCTGGTATCGTTCCGGCTCTTCGAGCAACCGCACCAGGTCGGCGGGGGCAATCTCCGCGACGGCGTGTCCACAGGCTTGCGGCGTTTCGAGCACGTAGAAATCGCGATTGGTGTGCAGCGCCGCTTGGCGCGGCCGCGTTGGATGCGGCAGGCATAGTCGCGCGTCAGCCAGGCGATTTCACCGGCCGCCCGGCGCGGATCGGCCAGATGCCAGCCCTGGCGCTCGCCCAGGTACGCGCGCCAAAACCGCCAGCGCTCGACCAGAGAGACCTTCTCGCTCCAGTCGGAGTTGAGCATGATCAGGCTTTGACGGCTGCGGCTCCAGTTGAGCGGGCCGGAGAAACGGATGCCCGGCAAGTCGACCAGGAACAGTTCGGGCAAACTCCGATCGTCGGCGCTCCCCGAGCAGGTATCGACGCGCACCAGCACGTTCCCGCCGTGAAAATCGTCGTGGAACACGCCGGCCTCGTGGGCCGCGGCGCAGATCCGGGCCAGGGCTCGAATCAGTTTCCAACGCAGCCGGCGCTGTTCGTCCGGCGGAAGTTGCGGCAGCCACTGGGCAACATAGGTGTGCAGCGAAACGGCATGCGGAATCCCCTCGGTGATCAGGAAATTATCGCCGACCAAGCCCGATCGCAGCACTTCGCCCAAGGCGATCGGCCGGATCGTCGGGACGCTGCGTCGCGCCAGCTCGACCGCTTTGCGATACTCGCGCCGCGAAGCGCTGGCACGAAGCAGATGCCGGCCCATGTCCCACAGCTCGGAGCAGCGATAGTGCTTGAGGAAAATCGTCTGCTGCTCGACGTCGATGCGATAGACCGTGCGTCGCGCTCCGTGCTTGACGACCTGGGCCTGCCCGCCTGCAAGCCATTCGCCCAAGCGCAATCCGCTCGGCCCCAGCAGGAGCGATTGCCACTGCGGCAGCACGTCCCATTGCACGTCGCTGGGAACGGCGTTCGGGGCGGCGATCAGGCCGCTTGCGGCGTCAGGGCGAGGTTCGACTCCGTCCACGTTCTGTTCGCGTCCTTCCGTGGTTCAGTGCGCCCCAGGCCAGGCGGATAGCAGCCCGGCAGATAGCGGGCGGCGGGCGCCGGGATCAGAAAACTCCTTCGGCCGGATTGTAGCCCAATTGGTCGCCGCGCTTGAGGTCGCTCTTGGCCTGGTCCGATTCGCCCAGCTTTTCGTGGATCTGGCCGCGATGGTGGTACAACACCGCCAGGGTCTCGTGGCAGTACTTGATCGCGCGAGCCAGCAGGCGCTGGTCGCGGCCCGGTTGGGCGCCCAGCTTCTCGACCTGCTTTTGCTCCTTCTCCGCTTGCTCGATGGCCTTGTTCAAATCCTGCAGAGCCAGATCGTAATGCCCCAGCAGGTAATGAACGTAGCCCCGGGTGTCGAGGAAGGCGGCGTTGTTGCCGGCCGTATCGAAACGGATCGCTTGCTCGATGTCCTCCAAGGCCCCTTCCAATTCGACACCGGCCAAGGCCCGGCCATAAGCCCGGGCGTTGAACGGCAGCGGATCGCGGGCCGTGCGATATTTGACGGCCTGGTTCAGATCGTCGAGCGCCTCGCGCTGGCGACCCATTCGCTGGTAGACCAGGCTCCGATCGACGAACGACTGCGACCATTTGCCATCCATTTCGATGGCCTGGGTGAAATCGGCCAGACTTCCTGCAAAGTCTTTGGCTTCGAGCCGCCAGTGGCCTCGCAGTTCGTAGACGCCGGGCTCGTCGTGAACGTAGCCGATCGCCGCATCGATCTCAGCCAATGCGGCAGGCAAATCACCGTTGAGGTACTTCTGCTGCGCCCGCTGCAAGTAAAAGTTGCCAATCGCCCGGCGGCCGGCGGTCAGCAGCGGTGATTCGACGACTAGCGCTACGCCGACCAGCAGTAGCAGGGCCAGAAGCACCCATTTTCCGCGGCGACCCGACGGCTTCTGCGGGGGCTCGCTAGCCACGGACGGGTCGAACTTCGGCGGAATGGGAAAGCCGTGTTTGTCGAGCTGGTGTTCAGGTCGTTTCATGGGCAATACATGACGTCCGTGAGGCGACTTCACCGGCCAATTTGGGCGCAGGCCGCAACCGCCCGGCCCCCCAACCTGTAAGCTAGCCTTCGCCGCTCAGATCGGCAAGCTCGCCCGCCCCCCCGGGGCAGCTAGCAGTTCGCACCGAGGACTCTTCGCCAGGCAATCTGCGGCCGGATGGGGATCGCATTGACCGGCTGCCAGCGGAGTTGCTACAAACCGCCCCCCTGATGATTTTCCGAGGCAAGAGGATGAGCAATCGTGCTGGCTCGCGTGGCTCGACAGTCGCTCCGCCGGTTCCTCGACGCCAATAGCCGCTGGTCGTTGCGGCTCTCGGCCTATGCCGAGCAGCGCTTCGGCCGCTCGAACGGCTATCACGAATTCCATAACCGCGTCGTGCCGGAACTGCTGGCGCCGGGCTTGCGGGTGCTCGACGTCGGCGGCGGGAAATTTCCGGCCATCTCCGCGGCAACCAGGCAACGGCTGGGCCTGCAGGTCGACGGCCTGGATATTTCCCGAAGCGAATTGGAACAAGCACCGGCCGGTTCGTACGACCGGTTGATCGTGGGCGATGCCGCGGAAGTCGAAATCACAGGGCCCTACGATCTGATCATTTCCGTGGCCGTGCTGGAACACGTCCGCGATAGTCGCCAGGCGCTGGTGAATTTGGCCGGGCGCTGGCCGAAGGGGGCCGCATGGCCCATTTCATTCCCTGCGTCAACACGCTATTCGCCTCGTTGAACCGATTGCTGGGCAACGGCGTGGCCAGGCGTTTGCTGCACAGCCTCGACCCCGAAGCTAGACGATTGGCTGGCTTCAAGTGCTACTACCGGCATTGTTCGCCGGCGGCCGTGAGCCGCATTTGCGCCGCCAGCGGCCTGGAACGGGAACGGCTCCAGCCGTACTTCTTCTCCGAATACACGCGCTTTCGTGCTGCCGATCTACTGCCTGGAACTGCTACGCCAACTCTCGCTGCAAGGGCTGGGGGCCGATCAGTTTTGCGAATCGTTTCTGATCGTAGCGCGTAAGCCGGCGGCTGCGCCACGCGAATCGGCCAGCAGCAATCGGCCCGAATTGGCTGGCGCTGCGCATTAATCATCTGTCAGACGCAAATGCTCGGTTTGAGTGCCATGCTCCACGCTTGCGTGGGCATGCCGTCCGCAACGACGAACACGGCCACGCAAGCATGGCCATGGCACCCGCGCCGGCGTCATACACAAACCCGACGCGCCAGCGAGGGTACCGAACGAGAGACACCCTCGCTGGCGCGTCGGGCTTGTGTCCTGCTCGCGAGAAACTCTTCTTTTATCTGACCAGCGAGTCGGCAATGACCGTGCTCATCAGCCGGCGGCGCAGCTCCGCTTTGTCGGATTCGGAGAGCATGCCTCGCGGCGAGGCGCACGACGGGCTGTCGATCAAGCCCTGCCAGTAAAGGATCTGCTTCGTCGTCGCCATGGGCTGGAAGCTGAGCAGCACCTCGATCACGGCGTTGGCTCGCTTCTGAGCAGCAATGGCCTCGGGCCAGCGGCCGGCCATGCTCAGCGAGGCAATTTCCAGAATCAATTTCGGCATGAAGTTGTACGTCGATCCAATTCCCCCATGCGTGCCGAGCATCAACGCCAGGCTCAGCAGTTCGTCAGCGCCGTTGTAGATCAGTTGGTCCGGGCTCAGCCGCGGAAGCAGTCGCTCGGCGGTGTACAGATTCGTATCGGTGACCTTGAAGCCGGCCATGTTCGGCAAGCGTGCCAGCGCGGCCAGATTGTCGAGCGCGTGAGCCTTGCCCGTCAGGCTGGGAATGTAGTAGCCGACGACCGGCAAGGCGCTCGTCTCGCACAGCCGCTGATAGAAAGCCATAAACTTCATCCCAATTGTAACCACCGGCGAAGGGCGGAATGCTGGCCACGGCGTCGGCCCCCGTTCGCGCCTGCATGGGCTGCCAGCCGAAAGACCAACTCGCCTTCAACGGCTCCCACATGGACGATCACATGTCCGCGGCCCCGCGACATGCCCACCGCCAATTCGACGATCGTGCGGCGGCAATCCATATCGAGATAAATGCCCTCGCCGGTGCTGCCGGTGACGTACAGGCCGCCGACGCCTTGGTTATAGAGGTGATCGATCAGTCGCTCGGCGCTCGCCAGATCGACTTCGCCGTCGGGCGTGAGCGGGGTAACGAGGGCCGGCAGAATGCGGTTCGGGGCGGCCAGCAGATCTTGGGCCATCGGCGTGTACTCCGGGCAAGCGTTCCAAGGCGATGTTAGTTGCGCTGGAGGCATCCTAAACGCTCCCGGCCGATTCTGCCAGGAGGTTGCCGGCTCGGCTGCGGCAACAGCTTCAGGTACCGGTTTTCCGTAGCCCAGCCATTTATGGCTGGGAATCCCGTCGCGAAACAACGAATCGGGACTTGAAAGGACGCCTCGGCTGACGAAGCCCCAGCCATAAATGGCTGGGCTACGGAAAAATCGACGCGTGTTCCGCCGCCAGAATAATCTGCCTCACCCGCCGACGTTGAACTCATTTGAGAAAATTGTCGCGGCATGACCAGCCCAGGGTTCATTCGGCCGGCCGGCCGACATAGACTGAACGCGACTCGAACGCCCGCCCCCGGCCTGGCCTCGCCTTTCTTCGCTCTGAGCCCCACGTTATGCAAACGCTCGATTACGCCGCCATCGTCGCCTATCTGGCGGTCACGATGTTCATCGTGTACCGCGCCAGCCGCAAGCAGGAAGACACCGAGGACTTCTTTCTCGGCAACCGCAGCATGCCCTGGTTCGCCGTGGGCCTGTCGATCATGGCCACGCTGCTTTCGACGAATACCTACCTGGGCGCGCCCGGCGAAATGATCAAGTACGGCCCGGCCTGGATGATCGGCATGGCCGCGTATCCGTTGGTATTGCTGGTGGTCTTGTACGTATGGATTCCGTTCTTCATGCGGCTGCGGCTTACCAGCGCTTACGATTACCTCGCCGAGCGGTACGACAAACGAGCTCGATTATTGGGCGGGCTGCTGTTCCTGGGCCTGCGCTTGGGATGGATGTCGATGGTCGTCTACACGGCCTCGAAGGCCATGGTGGCCATGGTCGGCGACGCGCTCATGCCGCTGAGCCAATGGGTGGGCGCGGCTCAGCCGGTTTACCCGGTCATTGCCGTGGTCGGCGCCGCGGCAACCGTCTACGCCTGCATCGGCGGCATGCGGGCCGTGATCTGGACCGACGTCTTGCAGGCCGTGATGCTCTTCGGCGGCGTGTTGGTGATCATCTTCTACGTGATGGGCGCCGAACGAACGGGCGTCGGCACCTGGTGGCAAACGATCGCCAGCCGCAGCGCTGCGCCCCCCAAGATCACCTGGTTCAGTTGGGATATCGTCGAACGAACGACGATCTTCGGGGCGGCGTTCCAACTGTTTGCCTGGAACGTTTGCACGCATTGCAGCGACCAGGTGGCCCTGCAGCGCTATTTCACCACCAGTTCGATCCGCGCCGCCCGCAGCAGCTTTGTCGTGAACATCGTCAGCGCCGCGTCGATCGGGCTGTTGTTGTCGTTCGCCGGGTTGGCGCTGCGCTATTTCTATCTGGAACACGTCGGGCTGCTGGCCGGCCGACTCACGCCGGAAAGCGGCGCAGACGACCTGATGCCCTACTTTTTCATGAACCAGTTGCCGGCCGGTTTCGGCGGCTTGATTCTCGTCAGCTTCTTGTGCGATGCCATGCAAACCGTCGTGTCGGGCGTGAATAGCATCGCTGCCATCATTACGCAGGTCTTGCGCGAGCGCCGTGGTCCGTCACAGCGACAAGCTGGAAATGCAACTGGCGCGGGGCGTAACGTTCGGCGTCGGCATTCTTACGACCTTGCTGGCCCTGTATGCGGCGATGTTCGCCATCCGCTCGGGGCACACGATCTTCGACATGTTGCCGCGGATGTTCAACATGTTCCTCGGCCCGCTGGCGACGATGTTCATTCTGGGAATGTTTTGCCGGCGCGTGACTGGCGCCGTAATCCTGCCGGTGGTCATCGTTACGCAGTTCTTTTCATCGATCTACTCGTGGTGGGCCGAAGTACCCTGGCTGTGTGAAAAGGTCGGCCTGGTACGGCTGGCCGAATTCTGGCCGACGATTTTGGGCGTCTCCGAGCAGGGTGGAGTCGTCAAACTGAACACGCCGTCGGTGATGCTGGCCATCGGGCTGCCGTGTTTGTTTGGGATCGCATTGGGCTGGGCGTTGGGTTGGGTTGCCGGCCGCAATGAGCACCCCGGCACGGCCTTCACCTGGCGGGCCGTGCTCAGCCGGCCGCCGCAAGACGCTGACGCGTAGATGGGCCAGGCGGGAAAGCTGATTGACGGGCAACTCTTCCCCGCGGGTTCAACGGCTCTCTCGCCGTTCAAGTCATAATCGATACGGTTGGCATGATCGCTCCCAGAAAGTGCTCCCTAGAATCCGCACCACCGTGATTCACGCTCGCGCGCTTTTGGCCGTTGATTCAACGACGACCTACCTTTTCGCATGAAAGCCGTCGAAGTGGTGCGCCGCCCAGTCCAGCCGAAGATCGATCGCCGCAAGCATTCCCGGCGACCCTTTAAACGCCGCCAGGGCGTGGCCTTCGGCACCTGGCAAGAAGTTGCGGCATCCGAGGCATTCATCGACGTCGAGTTTGTCGACTTGTCGGTATCCGGCTGTTCCTTTCGGATCGACTCGATTGCCACGACCAAGGACGTTGTAATCGAGTTGGGGGTGCCACCCAAGTTGATGTACGTGCAGGCCACGATCAAGCACATGACGCCGGAAACACGGGGCGAAAAGTTCACCTGCCTGATCGGTTGCCAATTCACCGGCCGGCTGGCCTGAGCGGCGGGGCCAACTCAGAGGAGTTCGGGGATCGGCTCGCGATCGTCCAGGATCGCCGTCGGCCGGCCGCTGGTGTTGACGAAGCTGGCTGCCGGATCGATGCCGATCGTGCGGTAGATCGTGGCCAACACGTTGGAGATCTTGTACGGCTTGTCGACGACGTTCTCGCCGCGGGCGTCGGTCGCGCCGATCACCTGCCCGGTCTTCAAACCGCCGCCGGTGACCAGCGCCGACATCGTCGGCAGCCAATGATCGCGGCCGGCGACGCTGTTGATCTTCGGGCTGCGGCCGAATTCGCCCCACACGATTACCACCACGTCCTTTTCCATGCCGCGCTGATGCAGATCTTCGACCAGGGCGGTCAAGGCCCTGATCGAGCATCGGGCAGAGGCGATTGCGCAGATGCGGAAAGCCGAGCACGTTGGCCGGCCCGTGCGTGTCCCAATATCCCAAGGCAACCTCGACGAAGCCGACGCCGGCCTCGACCAAACGCCGGGCCAGCAGCAACTGCGTGCCCTCTTGTAGCCAGTGGCGAACCATGATTCACCTCGGCCCGCATCGAAGCTGTAGCGCTCGACGGTGCGTGTGTCTTCCTTGCTCAGATCCAACGCATCGCGCAGCCTGCGGCGAAGTCAGGATTTCAGCCGCCTGGCCTTGGAACGCGTCGAGTGCCGACATGCTTCCGGCTGCGTCGATGTCGCGGCGCATCCGGTCAAAGCGGCTCAGCAGATCCATGCGATCGAGAAAGCGCTGCGCAGTCCATCGCTGGGTGCAAAATCGAAATCGCTCATGCCCGGCCCGGTCGGCAGGAACGGCGCATGTGCCCCGCCCAAGGCAGCCGGATTGAGATAGTACAACGATTGGGGCAGGGGAGTCTTGGTCGGAAAGCACATCTTCCGCAGGGCCACGTAACCAGGCACGCTCTCTTCCGACGTCGCCGCGGAACTTCGAGACGACCGATCCGATGCATGGGTGCTGGAAGCGCGCGTTCTCGATCTCGTTGCGGCCCGTCATGACCTCCGAGTCGCTGTGATTGTTGGGCGCGGTGGCCGACAGCGAACGGATGAGGGCGAACTTGTCCATCATCTTCGCTTGCTGCGGGAACAGTTCGCTGATCTCGACGCCGGCGACATTGGTATTGATCGGCTTGAACTCGCCGCGATACTCGGCGGGAGCGTTCGGCTTGAGGTCGTAGGTATCCAGCGGCGCGGGACCGCCGAGCAGATAGACCATGATGACCGACTTGTTGACGGTCGGCAGCCGCGGCCGATTTCGCCAAGGCCTGCTGGCGAAGCATCTCGGCCAGGCTCAGCGTTCCGCCGGCCGAGCCAACCTTGATGAAGTCGCGGCGGCTGACGCGCGGGCTGTATTGCTGCGGCCTTCCCCAAATCGTCAGCATCAGGCGTTCTCCTGATCCAAATGTCGAGGCACTTTCTCTGTCGCAGCGAAATGCATCAAACGATTCCCGGGATGGGTCGGCCGTGCGGCAACACGGCCAGCGGACGCCCCTGGCGGTCGTGCAGCATGGTTTCCGTATCGATTCCCAAGGCATGGTAGATCGTGGCCGCGACGTCGGCCGGGCTGTAGCCCTGGGTGATGATCTGCGCGGCCTGCTTGTCGGTGGCGCCGATCACCTGGCCGCCGGGCACGCCGGCGCCGGCGAAGAAAATCGAGCCGGCCCGGCCCCAGTGGTCGCGTCCGCCCAGTTTGTTGATCTTCGGAGTGCGGCCGAATTCCGTCAGAAAGACCACTAGCGTGGAGTCCAGCAGTCCGCGCTCGTCCAGATCGGCCACCAACGCGGCGGCAGCCCGATCGGTTCCGGCCAGATGGTGCGGGCACTTCACCATTTCGCAAATGTGCGGCTGGTTTTGCACGGCCACGCGGTGATTGTCCCACAGGTTGCCGTACTCGGGATCGTATCCGTAATCGACCATCACGAAGCGGGCCTGAGCTTCGACCAGTCGCCGCGCCAACAGGCAGCGCTGGCCGATCTTCGTGCGGCCGTAACGATCGCGCATGTCGTCGGATTCGCGGGTCACGTCGAAGGCCTGGCGCACGGCCGGCGCCGTCAACATGTTGAAGGCGTCCTGGAACTGGGCATCGAAGACGCCGCCCGGTCCTTGCTTATCGATGGCCCGCCAACGATCGTCGAGTTGCTCCACCAGCGACCGCCAACGGGTCAGACGGCCGACGTCGATGCCCGGCGGCATGCGCAGCATCTGCTGGTTGAATTCCTCTTCCGCAGCTTCGGCCACTTTGAGCCGTGAAGTCTTCGTTGCGCGGCGCCCCGCCGGTGCCAAACGGCGCGTACTGATCGCCCAGCCAGCCGCCGGTGAACAGGTTCTTGGGGGGCGGACCCGGACGCGTCGTTCCCGGGCACGGCGATATAGCCCGGCAGACCGGCCCGACCGCCTTGCAACTTCGCGACGATCGACCCGATGTTCGGCTCGGTCGTCAGCTGCGCGGCCGTGACCTTGCGGCCCGAAAGCGCGTAGGCCTGGCTGAGAAAGTGGTCGTCGCTGTCGTGCGAATAGCTGCGGACGACCGCCAGCCGATGAGCCTGACGCGCCAGCGCCGGCATCGACTCGCAGAAGCGGATGCCGGGCACGTTGGTGTTGATCGCCGAGAGCGTGCCGCGAATTTCCTCCGGCGCGTCAGGCTTGGGGTCGAACGAATCGATGTGCGTCACGCCGCCGGCCATCCACAAAAAGATCACCGAACGGGCTTTGGCAGCGCCCTGACTTGCCTCGACTCCCTGGGCCAGATTCTGTGAAAGCAATGTCGACGCCACGCCCAGTGAACCAACGCGCAGCAAGTCGCGACGGCTGAGCAGGCTGTTCCAAGCGGTGGGACAGTGATGCCCCGAGCATCCCGTAGCAGGGGGTCGCATGGCAATTGTTCCTTTCTCGCTCGGGCAGGGAATTTATTCGAAGGGTGGGCACCGCCCACCATTGCACGCTGGCGAAGGCATCTACTCGGCAAATGCTGGGCGGTGCCACCCTACAATGCTTCAGGCAGGCGAAGGCCCCGAGGGGCGAGGGCGTTTCTGGTGTCGGTTTGCAGGGTGTCATTACGCAGTGAGTTCCAGGCCGATTCGGCCAGCGTTTCCGCCACTTCGCTCATGTCGAGCGTCAAACGGTGCGCCAGCCAGTGCCGGGCAAAACTCGAGGTCGGGCCGAGAACGAGCGGCACGTACAAGGCCGGCGCCACGCGCTTTACCTCGCCCGCAGCAATGTACGGTTGAAACCAGTCGTAGACGGCTTGAAAGAACGCCTGCAAGATTTCGGCAATGCGCCCCGCGGTTGGGCGCGAGGCGTCGGCCATTTCGACCCGGGTCAGGTAGAGCGACAGATTCGCGTTCGCTGCGACCCATTCGAGGTGTGCGGCAACGATCGCCCGCACGCCTTCTTTGGCCGAGGTCGCCGCTCGCATTCGCTCCAACACATAGGCCTGGTATTGCTGCACGGAGCCGGAATAGACGGCCAGGGCAATGGCTTCTTTGCTGCCGAAATGATGGTAGATGCTTCCCAGGCTGGCCCCCGAGGCCTGACGAATCTGCTCGATGGTCGTCGCTTCGACGCCGTGCTTCAGGAAACAGCGGAGCGCGGCATCAAGGATCTCATGCTTGCGGTAACCGGAGGCTTGTTTTCGGGAGGGTGCAGGCATGGCTAGAATCGTATTCTAGAATTTCGCTCTAGTCAATAAGCGAACGCCGCCCGCATGGATCTTGTGCCGCCAGGGCATGGGGAGAGTGCCGGGGTGCCATGCACGGCCGATCAGTTTTGTAAGTTGAGAAACACAAGCCCGACGCGCCAGCGAGGGAGTGTGATCTGCAACTCCCGCAGAATCCCTCGCTGGCCGTCGGGCTCGTGTTTGCAAGCGGTGGCCGAAGTCTTCCTAGCTTCAATCACTGATCGGCCGTGGGGCGCCATGTCCCACGCTTGCGTCGACATGCTGTCCGAAATTGAAACATGGCCACGATTAGCGTGGCCATGGCACCCGAAATGCCCCGTGCGACTGCCGTTAGTCTTCTTTGCTGTCCTTGCGGATCAGCGTGGCATGCTTGGCGCGAACCTTGCAAACCTTGGGAGTCGCGGCCACTTGGATATAGCCGTCCAACGGATTGCGCCGGGCATAATCCTGGTGGTAATCCTCGGCGGGAAAGAAGGCCTCGAGCGGCTCGAGCGTCGTGACAATCGGGCTCGAGAACGCCCGTTTGTCGGTCAATTGGCGAATCTTGGCCTCGGCGGCTTCCTTCTCCTGCGAGTTCGCGAAAAAGATCGCCGACCGATATTGAGTTCCTTCGTCGTTGCCCTGAGCGTTGAGCTGCGTCGGATCGTGGGCATCGAAGAACACGTCGAGCAACTGATCGTAGCTGATCCGCTCAGGGTTGTAGCGGACGCGGATCACTTCCGCATGACCGGTGCGGCCTGAGCAAACCGTGTGGTAATCGGCCGTGGCCTGCGTGCCGCCAGCGTAGCCGCTTTCGACGTCGATCACGCCATCAAGCTGCTCGAAGGCGGCTTCAGTACACCAGAAGCAGCCGCCGGCGAAGACCGCAGTAGCCGACGGGCCCTTGGAACTGCCGTCCCCCGCCGAAGGCTTGCCATCCTTGGGCTTGTCGGCCAACGGATCGGCCAGTTCCTTCAGCTTATCGCTGGGAGTGAACTTCAGCGACTCGCTATTGAGGCAGAACCGCAAGCCGGTCGGCTGCGGCCCGTCGTTGAACACGTGCCCCAAGTGTCCGTCGCAACGAGCGCAATTGATCTCCGTGCGGATCGTGCCATGGCTGCGATCGATCCGTTCGGCGACGTTGCCCTTGGCGATGGGCTGAAAGAAGCTCGGCCAACCTGTGCCCGAGTGGAATTTGGAGTCGGACGAAAACAAAGGCAAGCCGCAACCGGCGCAGGTGTAGACGCCGGCTTCCTTGTTATCGAGCAGCAGCCCGCAAAATGGCCGCTCGGTGTCGCTGCTGCGCAGGATCTTGAACTGTTCGGGAGTGAGCCGCTTTCGCCACTCGGCGGCGCTCAGCGAGAGCTTGGGCGTTTCCAACGGGCCGACCAGCTCCCCTTCTTTATTGAAAACGAAAACACGAACCATGGCACGAGTTCCCTTGGCTTGGGCGGCAGCCGGGAAGGGGACATCCGAGGGCGCACAGCCCGCGACCAGGGCGGCAATTCCCGACAGAACCGCATAGCACGCGAAAAGCTTCAGCTTCGCCATAATTTCCCCACTCACTGTCTGTTACTATCCTATACCCGATCTCGGCGTAAATGTCGACGGAATTGAACCGCGGTTCGACGGGCCGGACAATCCCCTGATAGCTTCAATTGGGGGTAGTTGACAGCCGCCTGAACTGTAGGGTGCTCTATGAGCACCATTGAGCCAACGGCGGGTTGGCCGCGCCGGTCGATTGCAGGTGTATTGCCGAGTAGAGATTGGTGCTCACAGAGCACCCTACGTGCTGAAAACCAACAGGCTCGCGAGGTCGACTACGATGGGCCGGAGGAACCTCCAAATCGCTTCGCCTGCGGGTAGTTGACAGCCGCCTGTGGGCAGGCGATACAAATGGGCATCACCTGCCGCCGGGCAGCCCGCGTCCGGTTTTCCACATTCTAAGATCGCATCGAAAGAGTGCCCTCCATGCAACGACGAACCCTATGTCCGCTCCGTATTTTAAGTCTCGTCCTGGTCGCTGTGCTATCGGCCGGCGTCCTGGCCGGCTCCGTGCAGGCCGACGTCAAGTTGCCGGCCATCTTCACCAGCCACATGGTCCTGCAGCGCGACCTGGCCAACCCGGTTTGGGGTTGGGCCGATGCGGGCGAAGAAGTGACGGTCTCCATCGGCGATCAGCAGGTCTCGACCACGGCCGGCCAGGACGGCAAGTGGCGAGTCAAGCTCGAGCGCGTTGCCGGTCGGCGGCCCGTACACGCTCAAGGTGCGCGGCGAGAACGAACTGGTGGTCGAAGACGTGCTGGTCGGCGAAGTCTGGATCTGCTCGGGCCAGTCGAACATGCAGTGGAGCCTGGGTCAGGCGGTCGACGGCGACCTGGCGGCTTTGGCGGCCAAGCTGCCGCAGATTCGCCTGATCAGCGTGCCGCAAGTTGGCACCCAGGAACCGCAGTACGATTTCAAAGGCGCCTGGAGCGTTTGCTCGCCGGAAACGGCTCCGGAATTTTCGGCCGTGGGCTTCTTCTTCGGTCGTCAGCTCTACGAGACGTTGAACGTGCCGATCGGCCTGATCGACGACGCGTGGGGCGGCTCGGCCTGCGAGGCCTGGATTCCGCGCGACCGCCTGGCGGCCGACGAGCGCTATCAAGGCATGCTCGCCAATTGGGCCGGAATCGAGAAGACCTTCGATTTCGCCAAGGTGACGGAAAAGTACAAAGAACAACTCGCCCACTGGAAAATTGCGGCCGACCAGGCTCGCAAAGCTGGCAAGCCAGTGCCGCCGGCGCCGCGCGGCCAAACAATGTGCTTACCGGCAACTCCCGGCCGGGCAATATCTACAACGGCGTGCTGCTGCCCACCGTTGGTTACGGCATCCGCGGCGCGATCTGGTATCAGGGCGAGTCGAACGCCGGCCGGGCGTATCAATATCGCGATCTGTTCCCCTTGATGATCAGCACCTGGCGTAATCTGTGGGGACAGGGCGATTTCCCCTTCTATTGGGTGCAACTGGCCGACTTCAAAGCCGAGCAGGCCGAGCCGGGCGATAGCGAATGGGCCGAACTGCGCGAAGCCCAGACGATGACCATGCAAAAGTTGCCCAATACGGGACAGGCCGTGATCATCGACTTGGGCGAGGGCCGCGACATTCACCCGCGCAACAAGGACGAGGTCGGCAAGCGATTGGCTCGCTGGGCGCTGGCCGCGATTACGGCGTCAAGGTGGCGTACGAAAGCCCGCTCTACAAGTCGATGGAAATTGCCGGCAACAAGGTCGTGCTCACGTTCGACAAGGTCGATCGCGGCTTGCGAACCTTCGACACGGTCGAGCCGGTCGGCTTTGCCATCGCCGGCAGCGACAAGAAGTTCGTCTGGGCCAAGGCCAAGATCGCGGGCCCCGACAAGATCGAAGTCTGGAGCGACAGCGTGAGCGAGCCGCAAGCCGTGCGTTACGCCTGGGCCGACAACCCGGTGTGCAACGTCACCGACATGAAAGACCTGCCGCTGACACCGTTCCGCACCGACGATTGGCCGGGCATCACCGCCGGGAAGTAAACCAGCTCCCCTCGCCCCTTGCGGGACAGGGGCCGGGAGCGAGGGGGCGCAGCAGCTTCTACTTACCCCAGCACCATCACGCACGAGCCGACCGCAAGGTCGGCTCGTGTTTTTGTTTGCGCCGCTTTTAGTTCACGAATCCCGCGAGCCCCGGGCGTGAGCACGGGGATTCTTCCATCGCGATGGAAAAACTCCCCACGTGCGATCGCGAACAATCATTGCCGAACTGGGTCGGTCTGAACATTCCCCGCGAAGTCCCGGGCCGCGCCTCTCCGAATGACTTGAGAGAGCGAACCACCACGACCACCAAGGACACCACGTAAGGCCAGGCAACTTTAACCACCCGGCGCGTATCTTTTCTTTCCTCTTCTCCTTCTCTTTCGTGGTGCTCGTCGTGTCGTGATGGTCATTCCTCTTCACCGCGATGGAGAGTGACGGTAGTTTCAAATATGAGCCGGCAAAGGAAGAACACTAATCTTCGCTCATCGACACTAATCAGAATGAGTGGAGATTAGCGTTCCTCTCCATTCGCTGTGCAGGATGCTGTGCGCACCGATGCGAATGGCGGGCAATGCCCACCCTGCATTCCTATTCCGTACATAATTTTGTTTGCATTTTGGACACTCGCTCGGTATCATTCCGGGTAGTGGTGTGGACAGGGAGGCCGCGCCGGGCGCCAATCCGCCTGGCTCGCGAGTCCGGTTCTTGAGCTCGCGGCCGGCGGCAATCGAAAGATTGTGCTCGGTGCTGCCAATGTTCCCGTCCGCGCGGCTGCGAAGAGCGCATCGCAGCCGAGCGTGCGGATCGTAGGGCTGAGCCCGGCCACACCAGATGGACCTCTTAACCGACCTGTTGCTCAGTAGAGGGTCACCGCTGCTGAGAAGACAACGGCAGGCGGAACAGCGAGGGTGGACGTGACCCGATGCTCCATGAAGACCCAAAGGCCGTCACGCGGGCGGACAACTTCTTCCGCTCGTATCCGACCAGGATGCGGGCGGATGCGCTTACGCGTGACAGCCGCAGGCCGGAAGCACCTCGATCGGCTCGACTGACTTCTGCGTTCGCATAGGCTTCATCAAGAAACAGCTTCCGGCCAAGGGCCCAGTGGCATGCACGAACTATGCGCGCCGAAGTCGGCGGCGCGCCGGGAAGGCGACTCCCGGCGCTGGCCGATGGAGGCAGGCGAAAAATGCTAAATGCTAAATGATAAGTGCTAAATGCGGGCATCTTCATTTAGCACTTATCATTTAGCATTTAGCAATCCTTTCTTCTTACACCCGGTACGTCGGCAGCACGGGGCGGATTTCGCGACCGAAGGCAAATGGTTTGGCCAGGATCAGTCCGGCAACGAAGCCTCCCACGTGAGCCGCGTACGCCACGCCGTCGTCCTGGCCGCCGCCGCCCAGCAGACCCATACCGCTCACGACCTGAAACAGGAACCAAATGCCGACGGCCACGAACGCCGGAACGACCGTGAACACGCGAACCAGAATCACCCGCACCGGATTGCGCGGGTGGAGGACGAGATATGCTCCCATGACGCCCGAGATGGCTCCCGACGCGCCAGGCTGGGGATCTCAGCACCCGGGCCGCTGGCGTTCATGGCCACGTGAGCCAGCGACGCCAGAATCCCGGCAAGTAAATAGAACACCAGGTAGCGGAAGTGACCAAAATCGTCCTCGACGTTGTCGCCAAAGATGAACAGGAACCACATGTTGCCGGCAATGTGAGCGATGCCGCCGTGCATGAACATCGACACCAGCAGCGTCAGATACACCGAGCCGGGTGTAGGCTGCAATCCAGGAATTTCGTATTGCTCGCCGGTCTCTCGGTCGCGCACCACGCGGTCGGGCGTGACCAGGTCGTGTCCGCTGATGATCTCCTTGGGCACGGTGGCGAACTCATACGTGAACTTGTTATTCTCTCCCATCTGCTGAAAGACCACGAACACGAACACGTTCACGGCGATGATCAGGTAGTTGACCCACGCAAGAGAGCGGACGTCGGAGTTGTCGTCGCCAATCGGGAGAACCATACGTTGCCCGGATCATTGCTGGAGAGGAGCAGGCACGCTGCCGAGGATGGCAGCCATGCGAATGGGTGAAATTGGAGCAGACGCCGGCGCGAACTGCAACCGGAAGGTGGCGCGAGTGTGCCAACTCAGTGATTCACGCCCGCGTACACCAGCCCGAAGCGCAAGCGAGTGGGACGGGGACTCGGGCGCAAATTCCCTCGCTAGCGCGTCGGGCTCGTGTCTGCGAGCATCCATGGCGAGATCGTCAACGCTCAGCCGCGTCGGCGATTGATTCGGATCTGCGCACCGGGCACGGCAGGATTCAACTCGATGAGCATGTCGGTCGGCACTTCGTCGAGAATGCTGCCCGCGGTGCTGAAGCCGTCGTCTTCGCCGGCGAGCCGCCCCTCGTGGTGGAGCGCGCGCATGACAAGGTCGCTGGGGCCGCTGGTGAATTCGTCGATGGGAAGTTGCGGCCGTGCCGTCTCGAGTGCAGCCGTCGGCAGTCCTAGAGCGCGCATGAGCTCCAACAGACTCTCGCGCAGGAATCCGCCGTTTGCGACTGCCCGGAACTCGTAGCGCTTTGAGACGGCCCGAACGGACGTGTTGGAGAATCTCCTGACGGCTCAAATTGCAAAGCTGCGCTGCTTCACGCGCCGTGTAGACCGCCTTACTCATCAGTTCATGATTCATGGCTTCAGCTTCCCAACAAGCACTTCAGATTCAACCGCCAACAAAGTGCCTCGCGGCGCGTTCGTTGGCCCATCGCGCTACTGCCCATCATAGAAACCAGCGCGTGATGGTCAATGGACCGGAGCGTCACAGGGCCACCAACCGGCCTATATTATCTACATTTACACTGTGCGTTTTCGCATTCGTCGACTTCCGAGATAGAATCGCGTACACAGAGGTATGGGATTCACGATATCAATGCGGGCATGGCAGCAATTTGCGCCGTTTCTGCAAGGACGGATCAAGCGGCACGAATATTGCTTTGCCGCCACAACCCCTTGTCAGAGTATGGCCCGCGACACACTGCGCACCGTGCCAGGAGATGATTCATCGGATGACAAACAACACTCCACGATTGCCGCGGTTGATTCTTGGTTTCTGGGCGGCCTGGTATTTGGTCGTGGTTGCCAGCAACGTTTGCGATTTCGTGCAGTGGCTCGGCTGGCTGCCGGCGAGTTGGCCGTTTGCCTCGGGCAATCTGGCGCTGGTGCGAAAAACGACAGCCATCTATGGGTTTCCCGATGTGCTCGCTGCGGCCCTGTTCGCAGCGGCTATTGTGTGGGAACTGGCGGCAGCCGTGGCCTTTACCTTGGCCGCCGGCCAGCAAAGATCGAACGCGCTGGCGTGGCCGGCGGCCGAGCGGGCCTTGCTGGTCGGCATCGGCCTATGGTCGGCTTTCATCCTGGCCGATGAAATCTTCATCGCCTATCCCACGGGCATCGAAGGATCGCACCTGCGAATTCTCACGGCGCACCTGGCGTCGCTGATCGCGATCTGCTTGCTGTTGTCGCGCAAGCGCGAAGGAAACTCGCGCTAGCAATTCGCGGGACCGCGCGCTTCAATGAGCCCCCTCGACTGGCGATGACTGGCGTCTCTTCCGAAAATTTTTTTCGCTTTCGCATCCTCGTTCGATGTCATTCACCGAACCATGCAGGCCGATCGACGACCATCGACAAATCGGCTCGCGGTCGAAATTTAGGTGGCCTGGCCGGTTAGAGACTAGCCGAACGCATCGCAGGTGCTTTATAATTTTCAAGGTTTGCGCCCCTGGTCTTTGCTAGCTATTGGGCGCAAAGTGGTATCGACGCAAAAGGAGGGACTTTCTAGAACTCGCCACTGTCGCATCTAGGATGCGTTATGATTCGTTGGCCCTAGGGACCAATCATGAGAATGCTGCGAACCTGCACGCTTGCCGTTTGCATCGCCGCCGCGGTTGCTACGTCTGGTCGGGCAGAGACCAAAGGCTCGTTAGTCATTGGCGGAGGTGCCATCCGCTTCGACGATGCCCAGGTCTGGTCGCAGATCGTAGATTTGGCCGGGGGCCGTGGCGCGAAGATCGCCATCTTTCCCACCGCCAGCGGCAACCCACAACTCGTGGGCGACCGCCTCATCGAAACCTTCAAGAAAGCCGGCGCTGAAGCCTTCCTGGTGCCCGTGGCCATGAAGAACATCGGCGTCGATTACCATCAGGTCATCGTCGATCCCCAATGGATCGAACGCGTCCGCAGTGCGGGCGGGGTATATTTCACCGGCGGCGAACAAGACCGCATCGTCCGCGCCCTGCGGACTGCCGAAGGTCAGAACACACCGCTGTTGGACGCTGTGTGGGACGTCTATCGACGCGGCGGGGTGGTGGCCGGCAGCAGCGCCGGCGCCGCCGTGATGAGCCGCGTCATGTATCGCGATGCCGAGTTCGTGCTCCCCACGCTGCAACACGGCGTGACGATGGGCAAGGAGATCGGCCCCGGATTGGGTTTCATCGGCAACTCCTGGTTTGTCGAGCAGCATTGCCTGACGCGGGGGCGTTTTGCGCGGGCCCTGGTCGTGATGCAATCGCAGGGGTTCAAGTTCGGCGTAGGCGTTGACGAAAACACGGCCCTGGTCATCCGGGGCGGCAAAGAGTTGAAGGTCATCGGCTACAAGGGAGCCGTGGTCCTCGACCTGTCGCAGGCCTCGCGCGATCCGGCGGTCAAGGCGTTCAATCTCAAAAACGTGCGGCTGACCTACCTCGATCGCGGCGACAAGATCGATCTGGAAACGCTCCAGGTCACACCGTCGCCCGAAAAGGCAGACGGCATCGTGCTCAATGCCGAAAGCCCCGACTTTCATCCCTTTTACGACCGCATGTTGTTCACCAACGACGTGTTGGGCAATACCACGCTGATCGACGTTCTCACCAAGTTGATGGACAACAAGCAGTCCGAGGCCATCGGCCTGGCCTTCGACGGCTTCTTTGCCAAGACTCAGGCCACGCAGGGTTTTGAGTTCCGTTTCTATCGCGCAAGGATAGCCGTGGTTGGCTGACCGAAGCGTTCGGCGGCGAAGACTACACGGTTTCCAACATCCATCTCGACATCCGGCCGATCGACGTTGTGGCTTCGTTCTACAAGCCGGTCGACCGGCAGCCGTTGCCGGTCGTGCAAGAAGTTCAATCGGCGGTGCAAGAAGTTCAAACCGACGATCAGTTTGCCCGCGCGGCGAGCGCGGTCGAAACCACTGCGCACGGCCGCGGCCGCCAAAGCGGCGGGCAAATGAGCCGGCCATCATGAACCATTCTCGCGACTCCGTGCGCGCGACTCCGTGGCGGAATAATCCGCCCCGGAGTCGTGTGAGTGGTCACTTGCCGCTTGACCAGTTCCAGGCCGACCGGCCAGAATTGGTCCATGCAGCAACTTTCCTCACTGGCACCACTGAAGATCGGCAACGTCGAGATCGGCTTTCCCGTCGTGCAAGCCGCTCTGAGCGGCTATAGCGACATGGCGATGCGCGTCATCGCCCGCCGGCTGGGCGCATCGTACGCCTTGTGCGAAGTCGTGCTCGACCGGCTGGTGCTGCAAGCCGGCAAGAAGACTCGCCGCTACCAGCAAATTGCCGACGAAGAGCATCCCGTCGGCGGTCAGTTGATGGGAAGCGACCCGGACGAATTCGGGCCGGCCGCGCGCGAATTGGCTCAGGCCGGTTTCGACGTCATCGACATCAATTTCGGTTGTCCGGTGAAGAAAGTCTTAGGTCGCTGCCGCGGCGGTTTTCTGCTGAGCCAGCCGCAAACGGCGCTGGAGATCGTGGCTCGCGTGCGCGAGGCGGTTCCGCCGCAGATCCCAGTGACGGTCAAGATGCGCCGCGGCTTGGACGACACCGCACAGAGCCGCGACAACTTCTACACGATCTTCGACGGCGCGTTCGCCCGCGGCGTGGCGGCCATCACCGTTCACGGCCGCACGGTCGAGCAGCGTTACGTGGGCCCCAGTCGTTGGGCGTTTCTGACGGAGGTCAAACGGCACGCTGGCTCACGCACGGTGCTCGGCAGCGGCGACTTGTTCACGCCCCACGATTGCCTGGCCATGCTTCGCGAGACGGGAGTCGACGGCGTCACGGCGGCCCGCGGCGCGATCGGCAACCCCTGGATCTTCCCGCAAGCCCGCGCGCTTGCGGCAGGCCTGCCGCTCCCTGCGCCTCCCAGCCTGTTCGAGCAGCGCGACGTGATCCTGCGCCCATTACCAATTGGCCGAACAGATTTACGGGCCGGATCTCTGCGGCCGGCAGATGCGCAAGTTCGGCATCAAGTATTCCCGTTTGCATCCGCACAGCCAGCAGGTTCGCGACGCGTTCGTGGCCGTGAAGCGGCCGACCGATTGGCCGGCCGTGCTCGATCACTGGTATGTCGAAGATCTGCCCGGCTGCCATTCGCCCTCCGAGCCGGAAGAGAACGGCTCGGAGATGAGTTGCGAAGACGCGGCGTGAAGGTTGATTTGCGGCCACATCAAGGCCTTAAACTCCAGAAAACGGCGGCCGGAACGGCTCGCCCTCTTGCCGCAAACGCTGGATTGAATACCCGGTACATTCCGGGAATTGCCGTCGGAAAATCCGACGGCCGGCTGGGGTGGCGAAACACTCGCGATGCGTTCGCGCACGCAAACGTTCTACCTCATGAATCGGATTGTCATCCAAGCTTTCGATCCGAATCGGGTACCACCCGGAGCAAAGCCGAAATCGAATCGCATAGACCGCAACGCACAAACCCGATAACTCATTAATCTGAAACCGGTATTCGTCCATTTCACCAGATTCGAACCATCGAACTACCTTTGTCGCAGACGGTCCGCTCGGTCCATCTTGCGAATAAACATGAACGCATGGTCGCAGACTTCGCCAACCAAGCGCTCTGGAAAACTTTGCCAGCCAGTGGTAAAGCGGATCGACTGCGGGCTTCATTTCTCAGTTTCACGTACGGGAAGTTATCTGGAACTAATCGTTGTTCGGCTCCGTTGAATGTTCCCTTTTGCGGAGGTCAATGAAATGAGAGGTTCGTTGGAATCACTGGCCGAGCAGCAACACGAGCGGTTGATTTTGCTTAACGCGATAGACCGAGAAGTCGCGCCGGTCGAGCGTGAAGACCGACGAGATTCCGTCGCGCTCAGCCAGGTACACCAACGAGACGTCCGCCAACCGCGGCTTCAGATCGGCATATTTCCGCAGGCAGGATGCCATCCAGCTTGGAGCTTTGGAATCGAGGTCCGGACAAGCCACGACGCCACTATCGACGAGGCGGAGCAAATGAAGCGGCCCCTCGGCCGTGCGCCGAAGTAGCCAGGCGGCTTCCGCAAGCACAATCCAAGTGGTGAGCAGCGGTAGGGAGAGTCCTTGAGCAACCGCTGCGCAAGATACGTGAGCCGCGTCGTTCTCGTTGAGCAGCGCCACCAAGGGACCGGCATCGACCAGCACGCGATTATCGCCCGTGTTCACCGAAGCCTTCCATGTGCTCGGGATTGGTGCTCAAATCCGAGTGCCGTCCTTCACGCAGCCGAGCAACCCCAAACGGAGCATGGCATCATACACGTTCTCGCCGTTCTCGGGCGTGGCACGCGCTTCGTGCTCGAACGACGATAACGCTTCCTCCAGCACCGCGTCCCATGACTTGCCGCTTTGTTCGGCGAGCCGCGCGAGATGCAGTTTCTGGTCCGGCGTGAGCGCAATCTGATCAGGTGAAATGCTCATAGAAATAGTCTAGCATGCCGCAGACATTGCCGACAACAACTAGCGATCTGCTCCAAGGGCCAGACACCGCGCCCCAGCGGTTTGGCGTCGTCCAGCGCCTTGATTAACGCTGGCAGGCGAGCCGCATGACGCTGGTTGCCGAGGAGGATCCTCAGCGGAGTGGAACCGGAGCGGGAGAGATCGGCTCTTTGTCGACCGTCATGGCCTGAGCCGATGCCGCCGGTTTACTGGCCCGGACCAGATTGGCCGCGACCCGCGCCAACTCGCTCATGTCGACGGGCTTGCTCAGATGGAAGTTGTAGCCTGCGCGAATCGCCAGTTGTTTATCGTGGTCGTGTGCCAGCGCCGTCAAGGCGATGGCTGGAATGCGCGAGTTCTGACAGCCCGTGCTGCGCCGCAAATGACGCACGAGGGCGTAGCCGTCCATTTGCGGCAATCCGATATCCGAGATCAACAGGTCCAGAGGGAATCGATCGAGTAGTTTAATTGCCTCGGCTGCCGTGCCGGCCGCGAGCGTTTCAGCGCCTTGCCCCTTCAATGCGCGAACCAGCACGTCGCGGGCCTCAGCATGATCCTCGACGACCAGCGTGCGAACGCCTTTGAGGCTCGCGGCCGGCTCATGGCCCGAGCCCGACGGCGGCAGGTCCACTGGGTTGCCATGGGCGACGAGCGCCGGCGTAGCCTGCGGCAACCGCACGGTGAACCGTGAACCTCGTCCTTCGCCCTCGCTTTGGGCCGCAACGTCGCCGCCGTGGCACTCCACGACGTTCCGCACCAGTGCCAGGCCGATTCCCAGCCCGCCGCACGAGCGAGTGGTCGTACTGTCCGCCTGCCAGAACCGATCGAAGACGTGAGGCAGAAAGGCGGGCGCTGATGCCCTGGCCGCTGTCGGAAACCGACAATTCCAAACTTTCACCGGTCGCGACCAATTCGACGCTAGATCCGCCCTCCGTCTGGCGTGAACTTGACGGAATTGCTGAGCAGGTTCCAGACGACCTGTTGTAATCGTTCCGGGTCGCCTTGCACCAAGGCCGGGCCCGAGCCCAACTGAAGTTCCAGTGCAGGTGCTTGGCTTCGGCCTGAGGGCGAACGATGTCCACGGCTGCCTGAACCGCAGTGCGAAAATCCATCGATCGCATGTTCACCTGGCATTTTCCGGCGACGATGCGCGAGATGTCCAGCAGGTCTTCGATCAGCCTGGTCTGCATGGCAACGCTGCGCTCGATGATCTCCAGGCCGTGCGCCGTTTCTTCGGGGCCGAGCGTCCCCATCCGCAGAGCTGCACCCAGCCGACGATGGCGGTCAGCGGAGTTCGCAACTCGTGCGACAGCGTGGCCAGGAACTCGTCCTTGAGACGATTGGCTTCGCGGGCGTTGGCGAACAGCGTGTTCTCGATGGCGATCGCCGTTGTCTGCGCAAACTGCATGAACAAGGCTTCATCGTCGGCGGCGTCGTGCGAGTCGTCGCCCGCGATAGCACCATCACGACCGATATTGCGACGGTCGCGGCCCGCCAGAGGAGCGATCAGAATCCTGGTCCGCGGATCAGCGGGCGCCGCGGGGGCGATGCCTTCGAGCTGCCAGTAGCGCTCGTACTGCTCGCCGTCGGTCAGGCTGATGATGTGGTCCGGCGCCGCCGAGGCCAGCCAATGCAATTCCATCGGGTTGGCACCGGCATCTCGTCGTCGCACTGTCCTGCGGGACAAGGCGCGACGATCTTGCAGCGTTTGCGGACGGCCCAGGCCGAACGTGGCCACGAGCGACACGCGGCGGGCGCCGAAGATCTCGACGCCTCGCTCGGCCACCAGCCGCAGCAGTTGATTCATGCCGAGCGCCGAATTGATCGCCAGCGAGGCCTCGTTGAGCTTGTGCAATTGCCGGGCCCGGCGCTGCCATTGCTCGGCGTGCCGGTGCAGCTGCGGCCGTCTTGCGGTACAGTTCGATGAACACCATCACCTTGGTGCGCAGGATTTCCGGCACGACCGGCGCCAGGATGAAGTCGACCGCACCCATCGAATAGCCGCGGGCAACGTGCATGTCGTCTCCGTAAGAGGTCAGAAAGATGATCGGCGTGTGTTCGAGGTTTTTCCGCTGGCGGATCAGGGCCGCGGTCTCGAAGCCGTCCATGCCGGGCATCTGCACGTCGAGCAGGATGACGGCAAATTCCTCGTTCAGCAAATGCTTCGAGCGCCGCGCGGCCGGACTCGGCCGTCACGATCCGCAAGCCCAGGTCCGACAGCACGGCCTTGCAGGGCAACCAGCTTTTCCGGCCGGTCGTCGACAATCAATACGCCGGGCATGTCCGTGTCGTTTCGTGATGCACATACGAGTGATTCTGGCGGCTACTTGTGCAACCAGAGCCGCAGCGTGGAGAGCAAGTGATCCGGATCGACCGGCTTGGAGATATAGTCCGACGCGCCGGCCTCGATGCATCTATCGCGGTCGCCCTTCATGGCTTTGGCCGTCAGGCGATGATCGGCAGCGACTGGAATTTGCTGATCTGCCGCGCCGCTCGGATCGTGTCGTAGCCGTCCATGGTCGGCATCATGATATCCATCAACACCATGTCGACGTCCGGATGCTCCTGGAGCATGGTCAAGGCCTGAGCCGCCCGTCTCGGCCGAGAGCACTTGCATGTTGTGGCGCTCCAGCAGGCTGGTCATGGCGAAGATGTTGCGGATGTCGTCATCCACCAGCAGCACCTTCTTGCCGGCCAGAGAGCCTTCGGGCTCGTGCAGTTGCTCGATGATCTTCTGCTGGTCGGCCGGCAGATCCTGGACCTTGCGATGCAGGAACAGCGCGATTTCGTCGAACAGCCGTTCCGACGACCGCACTTCCTTGACGAAATTGTCCTGCACGAAGATCTTCAATTGGTTCTCTTCCACGACGCCCAACGGTTCGGGCGCGTACAGCAACGCCGGGAACCCGATCGGTGCGCGAATCGTCGCGGAAGAGCCGGGCTTTGCGTGAACTCCGGCTCCTCGCCGGCTCGAGAACGAATACCGCCACGTGAGCATCATCGGCTCCGATTGATCGACGGCGTTGAGGAGTAATCGAAAGCGACGATCTGCACGTCTTCGTCCGGCAATCAGTTCGGCAATTCGACTCGTCGTGATCGCTCGGCGGCCACGACCAGTATTGTCCTTTCGGCCTCGGTTCGAGCGATTCGTCGAGTCGCAGGAACAATGCGTCGAGCAGCGCTCTGTCCCTGAACGGCTTGGAAATGGCATCCACGGCGCCCTGCTTCAAGCCGGCAGAACTCGTCTTCGGTCGTGATGATCCACACCGGGATGTGCCGCGTGGAGATGTCCTCTTTCAACCGCGCCAAGCACGCGATAGCCTTCGATATCCGGCAGGTGGATATCGAGCGTGATGGCATGCGGCTGGACCTGTTGCACCAGAGCGACGGCCTCGGCGCCGCGCGTGCAAACCACGACCTTGAACCTTGTTCGTGGGCCGTTTCCAGCAGGATACGAGCAAAGCCCACATCGTTCTCCACGATCAACACGACGCGCTGATCGGGCCGGATGTTGTCGCGGTCGTCCTGCAAGCCGACGACGACGTGTCACGTCGCTTCGGCGACGACGGCTGCTCGGCCAAGGCCGGCGGTTGCTGACGACGGTTCGATGGCCGGCCGCGATGCGGCTGGCATGCACCGGCACGTAGATTTCCGGCAGATAGAGCGTGAACGTGCTGCCCTCGACCGGGATGCTCTCCAAGTGGATTTCGCCGCCCAGCAGGCGGGCGATTTCGCGGCTGATGGCCAGGCCCAGGCCGGTGCCGCCATAGCGGCGGCTGGTGCTGCCGTCGGCCTGCTGGAAGGCCTCGAAAATGATCTGCTGCTTGTCGGGCGGAATGCCGATGCCGGTGTCCGAGACCGAGAAGGCGATCACGCTGCCGGCGCGGTTCAGGCTTTCGTTGTCGTGCCGCCAGCCGCTGGCGATGCCCGGCTGACGCTGAGCGTGACCTTGCCGCGTTCGGTGAACTTGAAGGCGTTGGACAACAGGTTCTTGAGCACCTGCTGCAACCGCTTCAGGTCGGTCCGCAGGCCGTGCGGCAGGTCGTCGGCAAAATCGATAGTCGAACTCCAGCTTGCGCGCTTTCGGCCACGTGGCGGAACGTGCGATCGACGTAGCCGTGCAGATCCTCGAACGCGATCGGGCCGACGTCGACGACCACCGTGCCGGATTCGATCTTCGACAGATCGAGGATGTCGTTGATCAGCGCCAGCAGGTCGTTGCCCGAGGAGTGGATCGTCTTGGCGAATTCGACCTGCCGCGACGTGAGATTGCTTCGTTGTTCTTGGCGAGCTGGTCGGAGAGGATCAGCAGGCTGTTGAGCGGCGTGCGCAGCTCGTGCGACATGTTGGCCAGGAATTCGGACTTGTACTTCGAGGTCAGCGAGAGCTGCGTGGCCTTTTCTTCCAGCGCCCGGCGGGCCTGTTCGACTTCGCGGTTCTTGCTTTCCACTTCGGTGTTCTGCTCGGCCAGCAGTTGAGCCTTCTCGCCCAGTTCCTGGTTGGTTTGTTGCAGTTCCTGCTGCTGGCTCTGCAATTCCTTGGCCAGCGATTGCGACTGCTTGAGCAGGTCTTCCGTGCGGGTGTTGGCTTCGATCGTGTTGAGCACGATGCCGATGCTTTCGGCCAACTGATCGAGGAACGTCTCGTGCGTGGCGCTGAACCGGTCGAACGAAGCCAGTTCGAGCACGGCCTTGACCTGGCCTTCGAACAGCATCGGCAGGACCATGACGTTCAGCGGAATGGCCTCGCCCAGGCCGGAGGTAATCTGGATGTAATCGCGCGGAACATTGGTGAGCAGAATTTTCTGCTTCTCCAGGCGCACTGGCCGACCAGGCCTTCGCCGAGCTTGAAGACGTTGTCGATGTTCTTGCGTTCCTTGTAGGCGTAGCTGGCCAGCAGCTTGAGCTTCGGCTCGTCGCCGCTGGAATCCATGGTGTAGAACACGCCCTGCTGGGCCGAGACCACCGGCGCCAGCTCGGAGAGAATCAAGCGGCCGACGGCCAGCAAGTCTTTCTGGCCCTGCAACATGCGGGAGAACTTGGCCATGTTGGTCTTGAGCCAGTCCTGTTCGCTGTTCTTGAGCGTGGTGTCCTTGAGGTTGCGGATCATTTCATTGATGTTGTCCTTGAGCGCCGCCACTTCGCCCGAGGCTTCCACCTTGATGGTCCGCGTCAGGTCGCCCTTGGTCACGGCCGTGGCGACTTCGGCGATGGCGCGGACCTGGTTGGTCAGATTGGCGGCCAAGCTGATTGACGTTGTCGGTCAGATCTTTCCAGGTACCGGCGGCGCCTGGCACCAAGGCCTGGCCGCCCAGCTTGCCTTCGACGCCCACTTCGCGGGCCACGGTGGTCACCTGGTCGGCGAACGTGGCCAGCGTCTCGATCATGCCGTTGATCGTGTCGGCCAGCTCGGCGATTTCGCCCTTGGCATCCACTTCCAGCTTGCGCTTCAGGTTGCCGTTGGCCACGGCCGTCACCACGATGGCGATGCCGCGGACCTGGCTGGTCAGATTGCCGGCCATCAGGTTCACATTGTCCGTCAGATCCTTCCAGGTGCCGGCCACGCCGCGCACTTCGGCCTGGCCGCCCAGCCGGCCTTCGGTACCCACTTCGCGGGCCACGCGGGTCACTTCCGAGGCGAACGAATTCAACTGATCGACCATCGTATTGATGGTGTTCTTCAGCTCGAGGATTTCGCCTTTCACGTCGACCGTGATCTTCTTCGACAAGTCGCCGTTGGCCACGGCCGTGGTCACGGCCGCGATGTTACGGACCTGGCTGGTCAGGTTGCCGGCCATGAAGTTCACGTTGTCGGTCAAGTCTTTCCAAGTGCCGGCCACGCCCGGCACGTCGGCCTGTCCGCCCAGCTTGCCTTCAGTGCCGACTTCACGGGCCACGCGGGTCACTTCCGACGCGAACGCATCGGAGCTGATCGACCATCGTGTTGATCGTGTCCTTCAGTTCGAGGATTTCGCCTTTCACGTCGACGGTGATCTTCTTCGACAAGTCGCCGGTGGCCACGGCCGTGGTCACGGCCGCGATATTGCGCACCTGGCTGGTCAGGTTGCCGGCCATGAAGTTCACGCTGTCGGTGAGATCTTTCCACGTGCCGGCCACCCCTTTCACCACGGCCTGTCCGCCAAGCTTGCCTTCGGTGCCCACTTCGCGGGCCACGCGGGTCACTTCCGAGGCGAACGAACTGAGCTGATCGACCATCGTGTTGATGGTGTTCTTCAATTCGAGCGATCTCGCCCTTCACGTCGACGGTGATCTTCTTCGACAAGTCGCCGTTGGCCACGGCCGTGGTCACGGCCGCGATGTTACGCACCTGGCCGGTCAGGTTGCCGGCCATGAAGTTCACGCTGTCGGTCAGATCTTTCCAAGTGCCGGCCACGCCGCGCACTTCGGCCTGTCCGCCCAGTCGGCCTTCGGTGCCCACTTCGCGAGCCACGCGGGTCACTTCCGAAGCGAACGAACTGAGCTGATCGACCATCGTGTTGATGGTGTCTTTCAGTTCGAGAATCTCGCCTTTGACGTCGACGGTGATCTTCTTCGACAAGTCGCCCGTGGCCACGGCCGTGGTCACGGCCGCGATGTTGCGCACCTGGCTGGTCAGATTGCCGGCCATGAAGTTCACGCTGTCGGTCAAGTCCTTCCACGTGCCGGCCACGCCGCGCACTTCGGCCTGTCCGCCCAGCCGGCCTTCGGTGCCCACTTCGCGGGCCACGCGGGTCACTTCCGACGCGAACGAGTTCAACTGATCGACCATCGTATTGATGGTGTTCTTCAGTTCGAGAATTTCGCCTTTGACGTCGACGGTGATCTTCTTCGACAAGTCGCCGGTGGCCACGGCCGTGGTCACGGCCGCGATGTTGCGCACCTGGCCGGTCAGGTTGCCGGCCATGGAATTCACGCTATCGGTGAGATCCTTCCAGGTGCCGGCCACGCCGCGGACGTCGGCCTGTCCGCCCAGTTTTCCTTCGGTGCCCACCTCGCGGGCCACGCGCGTCACTTCCGACGCGAACGAACGCAACTGATCGACCATCGTGTTGATGGTGTTCTTCAGTTCGAGGATTTCGCCTTTCACATCGACGGTGATCTTCTTCGACAAGTCGCCCGTGGCCACGGCCGTCGTCACGGCGGCGATGTTGCGCACCTGGGCCGTCAGGTTGCCGGCCATCAGGTTCACGTTGTCGGTCAGATCCTTCCAAGTGCCGGCCACGCCCTTCACCTCGGCCTGTCCGCCAAGCTTGCCTTCAGAACCCACTTCGCGGGCCACGCGCGTCACTTCGGATGCGAACGAACTGAGCTGATCGACCATCGTATTGATGGTGTTCTTCAGTTCGAGAATTTCGCCTTTGACGTCGACGGTGATCTTCTTCGACAAGTCGCCGGTGGCCACGGCCGTGGTCACGGCCGCGATATTGCGGACCTGGCTGGTCAGGTTGCCGGCCATCAGGTTCACGTTGTCGGTCAAGTCTTTCCAGGTGCCGGCCACGCCTGGCACGTCGGCCTGTCCGCCCAGCTTGCCTTCAGTACCGACTTCGCGGGCCACGCGCGTCACTTCCGACGCGAACGAGCGCAACTGATCGACCATCGTATTGATGGTGTTCTTCAGTTCGAGGATTTCGCCTTTGACGTCGACGGTGATCTTCTTCGACAAGTCGCCGGCGGCGACGGCCTTGGTCACGTCGGCAATATTGCGGACCTGGCTGGTCAAGTTGCCGGCCATCAGGTTCACGTTGTCGGTCAAATCTTTCCAGGTGCCGGCCACGCCTTTGACCTCGGCCTGCCCGCCCAGCTTGCCTTCGGAACCCACTTCGCGGGCCACGCGCGTCACTTCCGACGCGAACGAACGCAACTGATCGACCATCGTGTTGATGGTGTCTTTCAGCTCCAGAATTTCGCCCTTCACGTCGACGGTGATCTTCTTCGACAAGTCGCCGTTGGCCACGGCCGTGGTCACGGCGGCAATATTACGGACCTGGCCCGTCAGGTTGCCGGCCATCGAGTTCACGCTATCGGTGAGATCCTTCCAGGTGCCGGCCACGCCCTTGACCTTGGCCTGCCCGCCCAGCTTGCCTTCGGTGCCGACTTCGCGGGCCACGCGCGTCACTTCCGAGGCAAACGAGCTGAGCTGATCGACCATCGTATTGACGGTTTTGGCGGTGCGGAGGAATTCGCCCTTCAGCGATCGGCCTTCGATGTCCGTGGCCATGCTCTGCGACAAGTCTCCCTTGGCGACGGCGCCGATCACGCGCGCGGTTTCGCGCGTGGGATGAACCAGGTCGTCGATCAGCGCATTGATCGAATCGATCGATTCGGCCCAGGCCCCCGACACCGCCGCGACGGAAGCACGCTGCGCAATACGGCCTTCTTTGCCGACGACGCGGCTCAAACGCTCCCACTCGCGGGCCATCCGCTGGTTCAGTTCGATCACCTCGTTGAAGGCGTCGGCAATCTTTCCGTCCAGTCCGTCCCAATCGGCCGGCAGGTGGACGTCGAAGTCACCCTTCTTGAACGCCAGCAACGCTGAAAGCAACAACCGCTTGTCGAGGCGATTCGACGATTCGTCGGGTTCGCCGTGCTGACCCGAGGTCGCATCGGCCTTTTTCAGGCCGTTCGCGGCAGGAAATTTGGAGTGTCCATTCCCCGATCTGGCATGCGAACGTCGGCCCCGACCATTGGTTGCACTGCGGTTGCCCGTGGACGGAACCTGGACATCATCTGCCGTGGCCATGTTGTGCCCTTATGGAAAGGAGAGCGATGCGCTGAATGATCGGAGGGTGAAAGAACGGGAATAACCCATCGCGTCAGGGGGTTTTTGGAATTTCGATTGGCCAAGAAATGCTCGACATGAACAAAAAAAGCTCCCATCGTGCCAAGGGCACGACCGGAGCTCTCATAGCTTCGACGAATTAAATTGGGATCTGAACAATCCGCAACACCCGTTTTGATACCTTAACTTATGTCGAAATGTCAAGCAATTGTCGGCGCCCAGAATCCGACGGCGCCGTTCGTGCGCCCGGCTAATTTCGGTAGCCGCGCTGTTTCAGTTCGATCGATTTTCAACCAACGTGATCAGTCTCCGACCATGCATGTGCGTCCTACTCGACGCGTGCGAAGTTTCGCTTCGGCGAGAGAGGCGGGTCGGGCCCTCCAACTCGTTGGGAGCTAACGGAATCCGAGGCAGGCAAAAGCGAAGCAGGCGTATATTATTACCGCTGTAGAGCAAAGGCCGGCGGACCTGGATGGTGCGCCGCCGCGGTCAAATGGAGTGAGAATTGCTCCCGTTTGTACGATGGGGGGATGTTAGCCGACCTGAGACCGGGATTTGTTATGACTCTGCGCCTGTTGGTAGTGGATGATCATCGAGACGTCGTCGACGGCCTGAAGCTGCTGCTCGAACACGCAGGTTTCGAGGTGAAGCCGGCCTATAGCGGACAACAGGCCATCGAAGCGGCTCAATCGTTCCACCCCGATGTTTTCATTCTGGACCTCGGCATGCCGGGCATGGACGGTTTCCAGGTAGCCACTCAACTGCGTGCGACTCCCGAGTTCGCCAACAAAGTTTTCGTGGCACTCAGCGGCTACGCCGAGCAGGACCGATTGGACGAAGCTGCGCAGGCACGGTTCGACGAGTATCTCGTCAAGCCGCCTTCGATGGAAACTCTGCTGGCAATTCTGGCCGAAGTATCTGAGTAAGCCGGTTGGTCGTCCAGCCCGTCGAAACGAGTGATCCGCAGGCCAGGGGAGGGCCCCGTGGACGTTATCGGCTCTCATCCGGGGCACCGTCTCACGGCCAATCAGTTCTCGAAGCTGGGAAGATTTCAGCCGCTACGTGCAAACACGAGCCCGACGCGCCAGCGAGGGTGTCGAATGAGGGACACCCTCGCTGGCGCGTCGGGCTTGTGTTCTCCATCATGGAAAACTGATTGGCCGTGGGCCCCGTCTGCACTTTCACCCCCGCCGCGGCAGGCAATGCCTTATAATGGCACCGATCGTCCGCTGACTCGCTGCGTTGCGACCGCTTCTACCAACAGGACGATGTCGGAGATAGACGGGATGTTTCCTTTGACGGTCGACGTGCCGGAGCCATTCGGTTCGGCGCTGGCAAACAGAACGTCGCTGTCCGTTTGCCAGGCCGTTGCCACCACGCCGGCAGAATTGTTCGGCCGCGGATTGAATCGCATGGCCGCCGGCGATTTACAGGGAGCACGCGCCGATCTCGTGGCCGCGCAATCAGTGTTGGGAGATCCCTGTCGAGTCGAACTGGCGCAGTTGGCCATTCGCGAGCGCAGGGGATTGGCCGAAGCGCTGACGGAAGTCGAATCGGTGATCAAACGAGCCCCCAGCGGAAGCGCGCTGGCCGCGCGAGCGACGCACCTGGCCGGAGTGTTGCAACTGAAGTCGGGCGAGCTGGACCTGGCCCTGGAGACGCTGTCGCGGGCGGCCAAGATGTACGACGACCTGGCGTGCCGGCTCGGGCATGCCCAAGTACACGACAGCATCGGCATGGCCCATTCAGAGTTGGGCCGGTTGGATCGCGCCTTGGAAGCCTATTCGCTGTCGTTGGCAGACAAGACTCTGCTGGGCGATCTGGAAGGCCAGGCCATCGCGTTGGGAAACCTGGGCCGCGTCAATCTGCAGTCGCTACGTTTTCAGGAAGCCCTGGATTGTTTTCAGCGTGACCTGGAACTGGCAACCCGACTTGATGATAAGAAGAGCCTGGCTCAATTGCACAACCATTTGGGTCAGGCCTGGCTGGGGTTGGAAGAGTTCACGCAGGCCGCTTCAGAGTTCGAACAGAGCCTGGCGTTGGCCGCGGCGGGGGGTTATCGCGACGTCGAATTCTCGCGCTCAAGGATCGCGCGTTGCTGCGGATTGCCCAGCGGCGCTACGACGAGGCCGAAGCGGACTTGGACGAGGCGGCCCGGCATCTGCGCCAGGCACGGAACCAGACCTGCCCTTGTATATTCTCGCGGCGCGGGGCGAGATCTTTGCCGCGCGGGGAGATTCGCGAGCCGACGAGATGTTCGACGAAGCGGCGCGGGGCTTCACCAGGCTAAGGATGCCCAGCCGCGAGATTGGCTGCCGCCTGGCACAGGCCCAGGCCTTGGTTCAAGCTGGCCGCAAGCCCGAGGCCGAGCACTGCCTGCTGCGAGCCGATGCGCTGTGCGCGTGGATGGATATGCGCGTCATTTGAAATCGGTTCGCGAAGCCTTGGCAGCGCTGGGGTTGGTGGAAACGGCTCCGCAGGAGAGACGACGCCTGTTGGCGGTGCCCACCGATGGCGAGTCCGAGGATTACCTGCAGGCGCGAACTGCTGGGGCATGGCCAGTTCGGTGACGTGTACCGTGCCATCGACCTGAAGAGCGGCCGGGAAGTCGCCTTCAAGCGTTTGCATTTGGAACGTCTCTACGACCTGCCGAATCGCGAGTTCGTGTGGGAATCGGCGCGCGTCGAATTGGAAGTGGCTTCGCGAGTTCGGCACCCCTGCCTGGCGCGTGTGGGCCATTGGCATGGAACCCGGCGGCGGAGCGTACGTCGTCGAGGAATTCGTCGCCGGTCGTTCGCTCGCCGATCTGATGTCGCAGGGGGGGCCGGGCGACGTTCGACAGGCGCTGCGTTGCCTGGAGCTCGTGGCCGACGCCTTGGCAGCATTACACGTTGCCGACATCGTCCACCGCGACCTGAAGCCGGCGAACATCATCATTCGTGACGATGGCCAGCCGGTCTTGATCGATCTTGGCATCGCGCATGTGGCCCGATTCAATGCAGATGCCGTGACTCGGGCAGTAGCCGGTACGCTGAATTACATGGCGCCGGAACAATGCAGGGAAAAGAACCGCTCGACGGCAAAGCCGATCTGTATGCGCTGGGCGTGATTGCCTACGAGTGGCTCAGCGGCGAGCTTCCCTTGATCCCGCAGGGCAAGGATTTTGACGAACAAGTTCGCGACCTGGTACGTCGGCCGCCGAAGCCGCTGGCTGCCGCGTGCCAGGGGCTCAGCCCGGAATTGCAGAAGTTCATCATGTCGTTGCTGGCAAAAAAGCCGCGCGAACGTCCTGCCAACGCGCAGGTGGTAGCTCAGACGTTCCACTGGCTGGCCGATGCGTCCGCGCAATGATCTACAAGAATTGGCAAACGAGTCGTGCCCGCAAGGCAGCGGGCCGAATCAAAGTGAATTGTTCAACCGATGCCGGGTCCGGATTCCGCGGCCAGCATTCGTTGCAATCGTTCCATCGGCAGGCCGACGACATTCGATTCGCTCCCTTCGACCACGTGGACCCAGCCCAACCGGTCCTGGTAGCCGAAGGCCCCGGCTTTGCCTTCCCACAGTCCGCTGGCCAGGTATTCGTCGATTTGGGCCCTGGTAAGCCGGTCCATTCGTAGCGTCGTGCGGTCGACTTCTACTCGCGGTTCTCCCTCCGGCACTCGCCACAGGCACAGTCCGCTATAGACGCGATGTTCGCGGCCGCTCAGCAGTTCGAGCATCTCCGCGCGTGCTGCTCGTCGTGGGGCTTACCCAAAATCTGACCGGCGCATTCGGCGATCGTATCGCAGGCGATCAGCAACGCCGGGCCGACGCGGGTCGAAACGTCCGCCGCCTTTTGATAGGCGATCCGCGCTACGAATTCGGGCGGACTTTCGCCGCTGCAAACGCCGCATTCGGCCTCGCTGCCGGGCGTGACGACCGTGAACTGATAGCCGGCCGCCGACATCAACTCACGACGCCGCGGCGAACTGCTGGCCAGGATCAACATGGGAGGAAATGGGGAATGCCGAATGGGGAATGGGGATTTCGGAATCAGGCAGGATGACGCATTTCTGATAGTGTACAATCGGACGCCCTTTGGGTGCAGACCCAATTGCGTTTTTCGCGATTTGGCGTCTATTCCACATTCCCCATTCCGCATTCCCCATTTGCTTCCCATTCCCCATTCGCACCTAGAAATTCTCTACGAAGACAACCACCTGCTGGCCATTGCCAAACCGGTCGAGTTGCCGACGATGGGCGTGCCCGACGATTGCCCGAGCCTGCTGGCCTTGGCCAAGGAATACATCAGGCAGCGTTACCACAAGCCGGGCAACGTTTATCTGGGGGCCATGAGCCGGCTGGATGTGCCGGTATCGGGGGTGGTGCTGTTTGCCCGCACGTCGAAGGCCGCCTCGCGCCTGACGGACCAGTTTCGGACGCGCGAAGTTGAGAAAACGTACTGGGCCCTGGTCGCCGGCTCGGCTCCGCTGGCTGCCGATTGTATCGACTGGATGGTTAAGGACGAACGGCATCGCCGGATGCATCTGGCAACGGCCGGTCAGCCGGGTGCCCAGGAAGCTCGGCTGCACTACCGTCGGCGGGCGCAATTGCCGCGTGCCACGCTCTTGGAAATTGCTCTGGAAACGGGTGCAAGCATCAAATCCGATTGCAGTTGTCGAGCCGCGGACTCCCAATTTTGGGGGATCGCAAATATGGCAGCCGCGATGCCTTTCCCGCTGGTATCGCCTTGCATTCGCGGCGTTTACAATTCGTGCATCCCACGCAAGGGAACGCAATCGAACTGGTCGCCCCGTTGCCGGCTGCCTGGCGGCGTTACGGCGTCGACGAATCGGCCACCGAACTTCTGCCGTGATGGTCGCGATGGTTTCCTTGCGCAGCGGCTTGGCGCAACGGCGCAGCAGGTGCTAAGTTTAGAATTGCTGGAGATGCGCGAAGGCGGCGCCTGCGCCTGCGCCGGCAGGACAGACGCGTGCCCATCGGGGGCCGTTCTGCCGGGGGCATAACAGGGCGCTCGATGAGGATGCCGTGGATAAGTCCGTGTTTCAACAATCCGCGCTGAACAGCGGTCTGCTCACGCAGGAGGAGCTCGACGAAGCTCTGACCGCGCTGCACGGTTCGAAGCACCACCAGCACCATCACCGCTCAAAGTCCGGCGACGAACACCTGGCCGCCAAGCTGGTCGAGATGGGGCGGCTGAACCGTTGGCAGGCCGAGCAATTGCGGGCTGGCCGCTCGAAGTTCAATCTCGGACCCTATCAGATCATCGACTCGATCGGGCAGGGGGGCATGGGCCAGGTGTTCAAGGCCGAGCATACCGTCATGGGCCGCGTCGTGGCCGTGAAGGTTTTGCCTCGCAGCCGATCGACCCCCGAAGCGATCCAGAATTTCTCGCGCGAGATCCGCGCTCAGGCTCAGTTGGATCATGAAAACCTGGTCCGAGCTTACGATGCCGGACACGACGGCAACGTTCATTTTCTCGTGACCGAATACGTTCCGGGCACCGATCTGCGGCGGCTGATCCGCGGCCAAGGCGCGCTGTCGATGAATACGGCTGCCTCGATCGTCACCCAAGCCGCCCGCGGGCTGGAGCATGCGCACAATCGAGGCCTGATCCACCGCGACGTCAAGCCCGGCAATTTGCTGGTTACGCCCGAGGGCCGCTGCAAGGTTTTGGACCTGGGGTTGGCCGGCTATTTCCAGGACTCCGACCAGACGGACGTCTATGGCGGCAAGGTCGTAGGCACGGCCGACTACCTCGCGCCCGAGCAGATCACCACGCCCGACAAGCTCACGCCGGCTTGCGATATCTACGCCCTGGGTTGCACGCTGTACTACGCCGTCACCGGCAAGGTGCCATTTCCCGGCGGCACCGCCCGCGAGAAGGCCCGCAATCATTGCAACCTGGCCCCGCTGGATCCGCGGCGGCTGAATAGCGAGCTGAGTGATGATTTCGTGGACGTGATTGCCGAGATGATGGCCAAGCGTCCGGACCAGCGAGTACCCAACGGCAGCGAGGTCGTGGCGCGGCTGGCGCCCTGGGTGAGCAGTTTCCTGCCGCGAACCGCCGAAGAGCCGGTGGCCGTTCCGATTCCTCCGCCGATCAAGATTCCACCCATCGCGCGTTCGCTGCCTGCCGGCGTGAGCGACACGGAGCCCTATTTTCTCGTGCAACCGGCCGAGGAGCCGGGGCAGGGCGAGAGCACGAGCCAGTTGTCGCTGGGAACGCAGCCCGTCGCTTCGGCCAGCCAGGAAACCATGCCCGGCTTGCATGAAAGCCAAGGCAGTTCGCTGTCGTTGAGTTCCCTCAAGGTCACACCGCACCGCTTGAGCGAGCGATGGCATGGCTTGCCGCCGAAGGTGCGATTTTGGGTGATGATCGGCGCCGCGATGGCCGGCGGCGCTGGGGCCGCGATTCTGGTGCGGACCCTGTTTTCAGGGTAGCGCTTTTCCGGCGAGACGCTTTGCCGGCCGACGGCCTTGCACGGAGAGCGAGTTCATTCGCCGCTACGACAACACATATTTGGCGCGGACGATCACGCCGTCGCCGTTTTCGCGGCGCTCGATCACCTCGTAGTGATCGCACTGAAACCGCGGATCGAGACTGGCCGCCCGCAGCGCGGCGACGTCGCCGCCGTGATGCTTGAGCGTGTCGACCATGTAGTCCGACGCAGACCAGAACCTTTTGCCGACGGTGCCGCGGTCGGTGCTGTAATAGTGACGTGCAACTTCGTCGCCCGACTTGGCGTTCGCGCTCCCCGTCAATTCGCCCACGAGCGTCTTGCCGTTCATGAAACCGCCGACGAACTCAAACGTGATCTTTTTGCGGGTTCCCATCCCGCTCAGCAAATAGCCGCCCACGGCCGCAAATACGCCGATGCTGGCAAAGCTGAGGATGAGATGTTCTTCGTCCTCAGGCTGGGCGATGTAATGTGCGATATAGCCGCCGCTGATACCCATCAGGATAGCGCCAGCAAGCTGTCTCACCCCGCGTTTCATGAATCGCTCCAACACGTCTTCAAATCACAACACCTATTGCGCTTCACAAATGGGCTCGCGTCAAGGGGCCGCGGTCAGTTTTGACTCGTCCGAGTTCGAGTCTACCCGGCCCCGGGCACATTCGCCATGCGCAAGCCGAGCCTGATTCAACCCAGGATGGGAGCAAACGAGGTGCAACGGAATCCCACCCGCGTATGACCCGGCGCGGACCGTCGACGAACCTACGAACAGGCGGGCCTGCAAATGAGCAGTCCCGCGAACGGGCAACTCAGCTGGCGGCAGAGCTATTTCTTCGCCAGATCGGCCGGCTTCTCATGGCTCGGCTTCTCGAAACAGAGCGAACCGATCAAGCGGATCAGTTCGACCTTCTGCCGCCCGTGAGCCTGGTGACGATGCACCAGTGCGGACCGCATGGAGAACCGAGGGGATGCAGGCTTTGCCGAAAGAGCATTCATGGTGGAAAGCTTCCTTTCGACCGGTAGAAGGGACAGGGCACCGTTTCAGAGCCAGAAGAACCTCGCAAACGCTGGGGCCCATTCTCGCGCCGGATTCTCGAATGTCAATGATTTGTGATTGTTTTCACAAAGTTCTTTGCCGCCAAGGGTTTGGGCTCGTCCGAGGCGGCATGCCCGACACATCGCCTGTAACCGCGGGCGTGGCCGCAGACACTAGGGATTTGTAAGCTGGAATGTGGTCCCCGCGCCTGCGGGGAAAGGTTATTAACGAGAGCATTCTTCTGCATTCTGCGAACTCATGATTAGCGCAACTGCCTATTTCGTAGGGAACTCAGCTCGGGGGGCGGCCACGGCCGAATCCATTGTCGAGCTTTGGCTTCGTGCGGCCGGATTGCAGGATGGGCTGGGCATCGGTTGGGCGGTGCAGATGTCGGTTGGGTCGGGTGATCGGGCGGAAGGAGGCCCTGTCGTAGGCGAGCGTGTCGTCGAGGAACGTGCGGTCGGGGAGCAGGCCGTCTCAAACGACGGTGCCACGTCAGGTGTGCTGGCCATCGATTGGGCCGATATTACGGCGACCTTGAACGGCGACGAGCAGGCGTACGCCAAACTGGTGCGGCGTTATCAGTCGGACATTGCCGACCAGATGTGGCGATTCAGCCGGCAGGTGTCGGTTGCCGAAGAACTTGTCCAAGAGGTGTTTGTCGAAGCCTATTTCAGCCTGGCGAAGTTTCGCGGTCAGTCGCCGTTGCTGCACTGGCTGCGAAGGATCGCGACGCGTGTCGGCTATCGCTATTGGAAACACGAAACTCGGCGGCGGGCGAGATCGGCTGCCTTGGAAGCATGGAGCATAGTCCGCGAACCCCAGGCCGACACCCATCCGGAAGAGGCCGGCGCAATCGTACACCAGGTTTTAGCCCAGTTACCACCGCGCGACCGGCTGGTGCTGACGCTGATTTATCTGCAAGGTTGTAGCGTTTCCGAAACGTCCGACCGGACGGGTTGGAGTCAAACGATGGTCAAGGTGCAGGCCCATCGGGCACGAAAGAAACTCAAAAAGCTGATCGAAGTGGCGACCCATGAACAAGATTGAACAATTCGAACTTTTGGCGGCCCAGGCACGGCACGAACGCGCACCGACGATCAACGTCGTTGGAAACGTGCTGGGCGAGGTGCGAGCAAGATCGTACGTCAGCTTTGCGCCGACGAGGCCCCTGGCCATCTTCACCGGTCTGTCCTTGAGCGCCGCGGCGCTGGTGTTTTTGCTGGCCTTGCCGGCTTGGGAGTCGGAATGCAATCCGCTGGCGGCCATGTTCGAGCCGATCGCTCGTCTGCTTCAATAAGATCGTTACCGCAGAATCATTACCGTTGATGAACCCTATGGCATTCGCTCCTCCCATTTTGCCGGTCAAGTCGATGCGTCAGAACCGCCGCTGGATTCCGGCCGTTCTGATGGCCGCGTTGTTTCTGTCCGGAGGCGTAATCGGCGCCGGGTTGGCGGCGATCGCGATCCACAGCCAGCGCGAGATCCTGCTCAACCGGGATAAGCTGCCCGACATGATTCTGTTGATGATCCAGAACGATCTGGGCATTCAATTGACGCCGGACGAGACGCAGCAGGTCAAGAAAATTCTTGAACAGCGGCAGGAGTCTCTGCGGAATTTGCGTCTCGAAACTCGTCCGCGTTTCGACCACGAGTACGACCTGCTCGATTCGCAGGTCAGCGCAGTGCTCGACGCCTCGCAACGTGAAAAGTGGCACGCAGCCTTTCGCGAAAACCTGCGAGTGTGGTTTCCCTGGCGGGAAAATCGTCCGCCGCCTGGGGCCAAGTAGGCCGCGGATCAAAGCGGAAAGTGGAATGCCGAAAGCGGGCAATGCCCGCTTGTGACGTTATCCTCCGGCTTTCCGCTCTTCGCTGTCAGGTGACTCTGTGGCGGAACATCCACGTTGCTGCTGCGAGAGTCACGATTGCCATTGCCGCCAGCGGCCAAATCTCGTTCGCCAGCAGCGTCAGTCCCGCGCCTTCGAGGTAAACTCGCTGCGCGATGTCGATGGCGTATCGCAACGGGTTCAATAGCGTGGCATATTGCAGTGGCTTGGGCATGCTGCTGATGGGCGTGGCCAGGCCCGAGAGCAACGTGAACGGCATGATCAACATGAACGAGAAGAGCATCGCCTGCTGCATCGTCCGCACGAGGGACGATACCAGCAACCCGATGCCGACCGCCGCCAGCAGGAACGCGCTCAACCCAATGTACAGAACGCCAAACGATCCGGAGAACGGAATGCGGAACCAGAGTTGCGCCACCAGCAGGATGTTCGTGGCCTGGATCGTGCCAATGATCAGTGATGGGAGGGCCTTGCCGGCCATGATTTCGATCGGACCCATGGGAGTGGCAAGCAATTGATCGAAAGTTCCCTGTTCGCGTTCTCGGGCCACGCTCATCGCGGTCAGGATTATCGTCTGCAGCATGGTGAGCGTGCCGATCAGGCTGGGGATCATCCGCCAGCGGGTTTCCAGGTTCGGGTTGAACCAGGCCCGCGTCGTGGCCCGGACGCTGGTGCCGGACTGGCCGTGGTCTGCCCGCCAGCGGACGTTGAAAGCCTCGACGACCGTGTTCGCATAGCCCAAGGCTGTGCCGCCGGTGTTGGAGTTGCGGCCGTCGGCAATAACCTGCACGTCTGCCGGCAAGCCGGCCATCAATCGTCGCTCGAAGTCCTGGCCGATACGGACCACCAGCAGCGCCTTGCGCTGGTCGATGAAGTTTCGCACGTCGACGGCGCGGTCCAGGTTGGCGACGCGTTGAAACACGCCCGAGCCGTCAAAGCCTGCCAGTAATCGTTGCGAGGCCACGGTTCGGTCTTCATCCAACACGGCGTAGGGCACGTCGTTCAGGTCGTAGGTCGCCGCGTAACCGAAGATCAGGCACTGAATTACCGGCGGAGCAATGACGGTGAACCTGCCGCGCGGATCCTTGAGGACGGCGATCAACTCTTTGCGCGTCAGCGCCAGAATACGTAAAAAGGCTTCCAACATCGCGTTCACTCCAGCCGCTTGCGGATCGCTCTCCGCGTCAGCAGCAATAAACCGACGGCCATGCCGGCCAACACGGCGGCATTGGGGACGATCACGCTCCACACGTTGCCGGCCAGGAAGACCGTCTGCAGCAGGGCCACGAAATAACGAGCCGGCAGCACGTAGGTCATGATGCGCACGGCCGTCGGCATGCTGCGCAGATCGAACAGGAAGCCCGAGAGCATCATCGCCGGCAGGAAGGTCACCAGCATCGTCGTTTCGCTGGCCACGAACTGGTTCTTGACGGCCGACGAGATCAACAGCCCGATGGCCAGCGCCACCAACAGGTACAGCATCGAAGCCCCGGCCAACACCCACAGCGATCCACGTATCGGAACATCGAACGCGTACCGGGCGGCCAGGATGCACAGCACCAGGCCGATGATGCCCAGCACGAAATAAGGGACCGTTTTGCCCAGCAGAATCTCGATCGGCCGAACGGGAGTGACGAACAGGGCTTCAAACGTCCCCCGCTCCCACTCGCGGGCTACGACCAGGGCCGTGAGCATGGCTCCGATGAGCGTCATCACCAGCACGATCAGCCCGGGCACGAGAAAGTACCGGCTTTCGCTCGCCTCGTTGAACCACAGCCGCCCTTGCACGATCACCGGTCCGCCGGCCAAGGGCTTGCCTTCGGCTGCCCGGCGAGCGACCCATGTCCCTACGGCCCCCTCGGCGTAGCCCTGGATGATGCGAGCACGATTGGCGTCGGTACCGTGCAGCACGATCTGGATATCGGCCTGGCCAAGGTTCAAATTGCGGGCGAAGTCCGAGCGGATGCGGACGATGCCGTCGACTTGGCGCGCGAGCATCAACGCTTCGGCTTGCGCCATTGCGGGCTCGAACTGCGCACTGAAATACGGCGACAACTGAAAGCTGGCCGCCAGATCCAGGGCGTCGGACGAAGAATCTTCCAGCACCACGGCGACCGGAACCTGCTTCACGTCCAAGCTCAGCCCGTAGCCGAACAGCAGGATCAGCATCACCGGCAACACGATGCCGATGGCCAGGCTGCTGGGATCTCGAACGACCTGGCGAGCTTCCTTGCGCACCAGGGCCCAGATCCGCCGGCCCTGGGTCGAGAGAGAGTCACGCATGGGTACCACCGGCGCTGATTCGTAGCACCCAATAATCTTTCACGCGCGGCGCCGTTTCGATTTGACCGGCTTGGGCGGGCTGGCCGGGATTCCTTGCAGCATTCCTCGTGCGCTGATGTCTTCATCAAATTCGGGCCAGTGAACGCCTTCGCCGGAACCGATGATTTCGAATCGTTTGCGCTGCACAGTTGTTGCATTGGAGAGCCGCCACGACCAGGCAAGCGGAACGCTGATTATCCGGCCATCGGCAAGTTGAGCGGTGATCGTATTATCGGTGACTTCAACCGCCGTAATGCGAGGCTCGTTATTGGTCGCAATGTTCATCCCACGCTTCTCCAGCCGGACTTGCCTCTCACTAATATACACGACCCTTGCCATGATGCGCAGCTTTGACAATCGCGATGAATGCTTCTTCCATGGTCGGCTCCTGGCCGGCGTGCTCCGGGCCGCGGCTGCGGACTTCGGCGGGCGTGCCTTGAGCCAGTACCCGCCCGCTGTCCATGATCACCACGCGATCGCAATACTCGGCCTCCTCCATGAAGTGGGTCGTCACGATCACGGTGACGCCTTGCTCGGCCAGCGAGGTGATGCGCCGCCAGAATTCGCGCCGCGCGAGCGGATCGGCGCCGCTCGTCGGTTCGTCCAGAAACAGAATCTCGGGTTCGTGCAGTAGCGCTGCCGCCATCGCCAGCCGTTGCTTGTAACCGCCTGGCAACTCGCCGCTGGCCAGCGGTCCCATGGCGCAAATCGAATTGCTCCAGCGCCAGTCGATCCGCTCGCGCTGCCGCGGACCGTGCAGGCCGTAGACGCTGGCGAAGAATTGCAGGTTCTCCAGCACCGAGAGCTGACCGTAGAGCGAGAACTTCTGGGCCACGTAGCCGATCTTGCGGCGGGCGGAAGCCCGTGCCTCGCGCACGTCGACACCGGCCACTTCGAGCGATCCGCCCGAGGCTGGCAGCAACCCGCAGAGCATGCGGAAGGTCGTCGTCTTGCCCGCTCCATTGGGCCCCAACAGTCCGAAGATTTCGCCCCGCTGGACCTCGAAGCTGACATGATCGACGGCCGTGAAGTTGCCGAACTTGCGCAGCAAGTCGTGGACGGCCACAACCGCGCCTTGACCGCCGTTCTGCGCGACCGTTGCCATTTGCATCGCCCCGGCCGAAGGCCGCTGGGCTGATTTGCGGCGCAGCAGCACCATGAAGCCGTCTTCGAACCGAGCCGGCACCGGTACGCTTTCGACGCCGGCAAGGAGCTCTGTAGCCCGGTCGACCGGTGCGGAATCGCCGGGGAGATTCTGCTCGGTCTTTGCCGCCAGCACCAGGCGCACGCGTCCCCCTTGGGGCACGGCGTCGACCACGCTGGCGTCGTCCAGCAGACGCGCTTGCAGCCCGCGTGCTGTTTGATCGGCGGCAGGAGCGGCCATGAATGTTCGGCCGGCAGCCATCTGGCTCACGTCCGAGGGACGCCCTTGAGCCAGAACCTGTCCCTGGTACAGGACGATGACGTGCCCACAGCGTTCGGCTTCGTCGAGATACGACGTACTGAGGACGACGCTCAGCCCCTGGTCGTTCACGAGACGCAGCACGATCTCCCACAGCTCCTGCCGTGACAGCGGATCGACGCCCACCGTCGGTTCGTCCAGCACCAGTAGCTCGGGAGAACGCACCAGCGTACACGCTAACCCCAGCTTCTGTTTCATGCCGCCTGAGAGTTGTCCGGCCAACCGTTTCGTGAACGGTCCCAAAGACGTCATTTCCAGAAGCTCGGCGTAACGCTTCGGTCGCTGGTCGCGGTTGACGCCGTGCAAGTCTGCATACAGATCCAGGTTCTCCTGCACGGTGAGGTCTTCGTACAGGCCGAACTTCTGCGGCATGTAGCCGACGCGAGCCTGCACCTGATCGGGATCGGCGGCCACGTTGATATCCAGAACCTGCAGATCGCCGGAATCGGCCATCAACAGTCCGGTGACCAGCCGCAAGAGCGTGGTCTTGCCGGCGCCGTCGGGGCCGACCAAGGCCGTGAGCGTCCCGCGCCGGGCAGTGATTGAAACGCCATCCAGCGCCTGGACGATCTGGTTACGATCGCGGCGGAATGTCTTGCGGACGTCGCGACCGAGAACCACAGCCGTGCTCGGCGGGCCGTCGGTCATTTGCGGTCCTTCACGCCAGACGTCGCCGGGCTGTCGGGAGCCATGGCGCTGGCCGGGCCAGCCGGCTCGAGCGGCAGACGAACCGTGGCGGGCATGCCCAGCCGTAGCTGGTCAGTCGGGTCTTTGACGAAGACGCGAACCTCGTAAACCAGACTGCTGCGCAAGTCGACGGTCTCGACTGACTTGGGCGTGAACTCGGCCACGGGCGAAATGAACCCGACCCAGCCCTCGAACTGCCGGCCTGGGAAGCTGTCGACCGCGATGGTCGCTTTGGCGCCCGGATGAACGCGGCCCAAGTCGGGCTCCGAGACATAGGCCCGCACCCATTTCGGATCGACGACGGCCAGCGAAAAGACCGGCTTTTGCGGCGAGGCCATCTCGCCCGGTTCCATCAGGCGCGAGCGGATGACGGCCTCGGTCGGCGCGTGCAGATCGGCGTCGGCCAGTTGCTGACGGAGCAAGGCCAGTTGCGCTTTGTTGGCTTGCAGCCTGGCTTCGGCTTCGGCAATGTCTTCTTTTCTGGGCCCCGCCACGGCCAGTTTGAGCCCCTCCTGATTCAAGGCCAGCTTTGCCTCGGCCATGTCCAGGGCCGTGCGGGCGTTATCGACGTCCTGTTGGCTGACGGCTCCCCCCTGGCTCTTTTCCGATAGTTCCTTGAGCCGCTGGGATTGGCGGCGAGCATTGTCGGCATCGGCCTTGGCCGAGGCGACGCTCGCCCGGGCCTCGTCGATCTCCTCGGGGCGGCTGCCGTTGTGCAATCGCAAGACGACTTGCCGCTGAGCTGCCACTTGGGCTTCGGCCTGAGCTACTAGCGGCTGGAGACGGCTGGTGTCGAGCCGAGCCAGCGTCTGGCCTTTGTGAACGCGGTCGCCTTCTTGGACTAGTACGGCCGCAATCCGTTCGCTGTTGTTGAAGGCCAGCGCCACCTGCCGCAGGTCCATGTTTCCATAAAGCGCAAGTTGCTGATCGCGCTCGCCTTGGTGCGTAAACCACCATCCGCCAACAATTGCTGCAGCCACGACGATCATCAACAGCGCAAACGACAGCCCGCGTTTCATCAGCTCGAATCCCCGGCCTCATTCCCCCCGAGCCCCAAACCCGAGGATACCCGCTCAAGCTGGATCGGACTAGGTTGCGCGCGGCAACTGGAACGTGGCACGACGACTCTACGAAGCCCAATGGTGGCGCGGGGCAAGAAACCAGTAGGATTGGCGGCCGGCGTGGATTGCCACATCCCGTTGCACGTTCAACCGAGAGCTGGCGAGTGCCGTCCAGAGCGCTTAATCGAACGCCAGGAACAAGAGCTTGGAGAACGGTTGGGCGTTCGGGTCTTCGGCAAAATTGAAGTTCGTCGCGGCACTGCCCGGATCGAGCGCCATGTTCGAGAAGGCGCCGTCCACGGCGTCTGCCGATGCACCGGTGCCGGCCGTGATCTTGCCGGCTTTGTAGCCGGTGACCGGCGAGTTCGACACGTTGTAGGTACCGGACACCAGATTGCCGAACGTGTATTGGCCGGCGGAATTGGTGACCGTCGACAGCGAGACGGCATTGCCCAGCCGATCGGTGCCGGTCAGGTAAACGGTCACGCCCGCGAGCACCTTGTCGCTCGACACGTACACGCCGGTGTTGCTGGGATCGACGTACACGACACCGGCCACGCTGGAGTAGATTTCGGTGACGGTTGTCGTGGCGCTGGCCGAGTTGTTGGCCGAATTCGGATCGGGCGTGGAGCTGGAAACCGTGGCCGTATTGGTGAACGCGCCGTCCGGAGCACTGAAGTTCACCGTCGTGTCGATCGAAATCGTGACCGATTGGCCGGGCGTCAGCGTGCCCAGCGAGAAGGTGTCAGTGTTCGTACTCGCATTGAAACTGCCGTTGTCCGTATCCGAGTTGTACGTCACCGTGGAGGGCAGAGGATCGGAGACCGTGACATTCGCGGCGTTCGAGGGGCCGTTGTTGGTGATGACCAGCGTGTAGCCCAAGTCTCCGCCGGGTGACTGCGTGGCGGCCGACGCAGCCTTGGTGATCGACACGTCGGCTTGCGGATTGACGGTCGTTACGACGGTCGACGTGTTGTTGCCAGGCGTGGGATCGGGCTGGTTGCCCGTGACCGTGGCAGTATTCGAAAGCGTGCCGGTGACCGAGGCTCCAACTGTTACGGTCACGGAAATCGTCTGCGACGCCCCGACGGCCAAAGTGCCGACCGCATCGGTGAGCGTTCCTGAATTGAACGATCCGCCCGTGGACGAAACGAATGTCTCTCCCGCAGGCAGCGGGTCGCTGATCGTCACGCCGGTGGCCGTGCTTGGCCCGTTGTTGGTTACTGTCAGCGTGTAGGTTAAGTTGTTCCCCGCCACCACCGGGTTGGGCGACCCTGTCTTGACGATCGACAGATCGGTTTGCGGATCGACTGTCGTCACGACGGTCGACGTATTGTTCGCCAGGTTGGGGTCGGGCTGGTTGCCGGAAATCGTAGCCGTGTTGGTGATCGTGCCCGTAACCGCGGCTCCGACGGTTGTGGTCACGGTCACCGACTGCGTCGCTCCGGCGGAGAGGTTGCCGACCGAATCGGTCAACGTATCGGTGCTTGCATTGAAGGTGCCCGCGCTGCTGGAAACGAACGTCACGCCCGCCGGCAGCGGATCATTAATGGTCACGCCGGTGGCATCTCCGGGGCCATTGTTTATGGCCGCCAACGTGTAGGTGAGCGTGGTGCCCGCTACCACCGGGTTCGGCGAACCTGTTTTGACAATCGCCAGATCGACCATGGGGTTGACCGTCGTGGTGACGGTCGACGTATTGTTGGCCAGATTGGGGTCGGGCTGGTTGCCCGAGACCGTGGCCGTATTGGTGATCGTGCCGGTCACGCCGGCTCCGACCGTGGCGGTCAGAGTGACCGATTGCGACGCGCCGACAGCCAGGTTGCCCACCATGTCGGTGAACGTGCCCAAGGCTGCGTTGTACGTGCCGCCGGTGGCCGAGTCGAACGTCAAACCCGTGGGCAGCACATCGGCGATGTCGACCCCCGTGGCGTTCGACGGGCCATTGTTCGTGGCCGTCAGCGTGTAGGTGATCGTCGAGCCCGCGTTGACAGGATTCGGCGAGCCCGTCTTGACGATCGCCAGATCGGTCTGGGCATTGACCGTCGTGGTGACGGTCGACGTGTTGTTCGACAGGTTGGGGTCGGGCTGATTGCCCGAGATCGTCGCCGTGTTGCTCACCGTGCCGGTGAAGCCCGTGCTCACGGCAACCACGACGGTGAATGTCTGGCTGGCGTTGACGGCCAGGTTGCCGATCGCATCGGTCAGCGTATCCGTGCTCGAATTGAACGTGCCGGCCGACGACGAGACATACGTCACGTTGCTCGGCAGCGCATCGACGACTTGAACACCCGTCGCCGCCGTGGGGCCATTGTTCGTGGCCACGATGGTGTAGGTGAGATCATTGCCGGCGATCACCGGGTTGGGCGAGGCGGTCTTGTTGACGGCCAGATCGGCCGTGCCGACGACGCCGAAGTCCATGGTCACGTAACTATTGGCATTGGTGTTGCCGCCGACCAGCGGCGCGCCGTTGCCGGTGAGCGTAATGGCACTGCTGACGACGCCTTCGCCGGCCAGATTCGAGCCCTTGTTTTCGCCGTAAACGCCGTCGTTGGCGCTGGGCACGGGTGAGAGCCCAGTGCTGGCTTCGTAGCCGACCAGCGGGCCGCCGCTGGCGAAGTTCGACGGGTCGATCTGCACGATATAGTTGCCCGGCAGCAAGTTCGTGAACAGGTAGCCGCCGCTGGAGTTGGTCGTGGTCGTGGCCACGAGTGTGTCGCTCGCTGAGAAGGTGCTGGTCGCGCTGGGGACGGAGTACAAATCGAGCTTGACGTTGGCCATGCCAGGCTCGGTTGCCGAGTTGTACAGGCCGTTGTTGTTGGCGTCGTTCCAAACCAGGTTGCCGAGGCTCAGCTCGTTGAAATTCTGCATGTTGACGGTTTGCACGTTCGGGCCAATCGCGCTGATCAAGCTGATGTCGCCGTCGACGCCGTCCACGCCGGTCATCTGCAACTGCACGGCGCCGACGTTCTTGAAGTTCGCGCCGCTGCCCAGCAGCGTGGTGAAGCTCGAGAACGGAATGATCACGGTCGAAGTCGCAGCGCCGGTCGTAGTGTTCGGAATGGCAACGGTGACGGTCGAGGCGTTGCTGCCGTCGGTGTAGATCAACATGGTGACTGTGCCGCCGCTTTGATCGGCCCCGATCGAGAGTTGCAAGCCGGTGCTGGCGCCATTGTTCGTCAGGTCAATGCCGGTGGTGCCGCCATTGCGCAAGCCGGTCGCCACCAGGGCAGGCCCGTTGCCGGGCGTGCCGTCCCAGGTCACGATGCGCGTGCCCGCCGAAACTGCCCCCGAGGTATATTCGAGTTGGTCGGGCGTGTTTTCATCGACCGACAGGCCGATATTGCCGGTCCCCGAGGTCAAGTTGGCGTACAAGCCGCGATAGCCGCCGATGGCTTCCGGCGCCGCGACCAGCGACGTGGAGAGCGTCTGATTCTGGTAGATCGTTGCATTCACCGCCTGCTGCGTCTGATTGAAGCTGTCGATGACCGTTCCTTCAGTGCCAGCCGCCTGGGCGGCGCTGATCGTCACCAACGCGACGTCAGCGCCGGGCAATTGCTGGTAACCCGCCGGCGCTTCCTGGCGCACGAAGTACGTGCCGGCTGCCAGGCCGGTGAACTCGTATTGACCGGAGCTGTTCGTGGGCGTGGTTTGCAGCAGCGTATCGGTCGAGGCATTGAAGGTATTGCCGCTGTTGCTCAAGTAGAGCTGCACCTGCACGTTCGCCAGGCCCGGATCGGTGGGCAAATACCCGGCGCCCGTCAGGTCGTCATAGACCGTACCGGCAATGGCGCCCAGGTTCGTGGCCGAAAGCATGTGACGGCGCTCGAGCAATTCGAATCGCAGCCGCCGAGCCTGCTCGATCGAGGGAGGGGATTTATGACGTACCACGTCGGTCTTGCTCCATTCCATGGAAGACTCTCTCTTTTATCGAAGGGAAGGTCAGCGGGTCGAAGCGGGCTAAAAGCGCAGGTCCAGCCCAAAGTTGAAACCTTGCACCACCAGCGTGGTGCTGTGATAGTTGAATTCCGGACGCGACGGTCCGGAGACCGGCAGCCCCGAGAGCGGGATCAGCGTGGGGTTCACCGATGTGTCGATCTGATCGCCGGGCCGGGCCACGCCCGTCCAGGCCAGCAACGAATAACCGCCGATCAGCCGTAACCGCTGCGTGAGCTGGTAGCCCAACGTCAGGTCGATCTCGGGCACGAAGCTGAAAATGGTGCGATTCCAGATGCCGATGTTGCTCGATTGGGTCAGCAATCCGCCGGCCGCCGCAGTTGTTGCACCGCCCACCGTAGCCCGCGTCGAACCATCGATGCGCACTTCTTGCTGGGTGCCGCCCAAAGCCAGCCGCGGCATGACTTCGAAACTCCAGCGGTTCTGCTGAAAGGTCCAGGTGCCGCCCATGTCGAGGCCGACAAACGTGTTCTCGGTATTGAATTGGTCGAAGATGCTGAACGTGCCCGGATTGGCCGGCAGCAGCGACGTAAGGTTCTCGTTGATCTGCAAGCCTTCGGCCAAGCGCAGATAACGGGTGCCCAGGAAGTAGGTCGTTTGCACGCTCCGATTGAGCACCGGCACTTCGCAGTCGCCCGGCTCGCACCACTGCGAGCAGCAACCCCGGAACACCATCCGCAAGCCGGCGCCATCCAACCGGCTGGTGGCCCGCACGCTAACCGTGCCGGCCAGCACCCCTGGATAAGACACCAGTTCGGAGTCGTTCGACGGCGCAACACCAGGCGTGATGGGGGCGATATTGAAGAACGGACGGGCGAGAATTGGATTGCCCGTTCCGTCGGAACTGGCGCTGAATGTCTGCGTGGCCTGAGGCAACGAGAAGTACTCGGCTTCAATGCCGACCGTCTCGCAGCAATTGAGCCAGGTTCCGAAGCGCAGCCGGCCGCCGGAGCGAAGACCGGTCAAGAGCGACGATCCGCCAAACAGCACGGCCGTACCGGGGTCGCCGATCACGCCGGCCTGATTTTGAGCGGTGCCTGCCGGACTGGTTGTCACCAGCGGCGGCACATGCATTCCGTTGACGAACCAGCCCAGGTACTCCATCCGCACCCAGCCATGCTGCGTCAGATGGCCGGGAACCCTCGCCATGGCGCCAAAGAACTTGTGCGCCGGGTCCAGGTAACACGCATCGCAACTGTCGTCGGTATTGGGTTGACCATAGATCGGCGACGGCACGAAATCGCCATAGCCGTTCGACCCGGTCCAGATTTCATTTTGCGCCGACGAGCGAACCGATCGGGGCAGGGGATCCGAAACGGCCTCGGCGTTGTTCGTGATCGGTGCGCTGGGCGCCCGGTCGACGCCACCGTCGGCGCGAGTCGGGAATTCAATGCCCTGCGTCAGCGTAATGTCTTGCGGCTGCGGCGGCGGGTCGTCGAAGGAGTCGAGCTCCTGGCCGAACGACCGCACAGCTAGCGTGCAAACCATGACGGCCAGCAGGCATGATCGGAATTTGAAAACGGCACCCATTCAATGAGGCTCCCCGTCAACGGTTTCGCCACTCGATGGCCATGACTCCCGCCCGGCCTTGGCGACGCGCAGGTCAACACCAATAGCCCAGCCGGAGCCACACGTACTTAGTGATCGGCCTTGCGAAGGCAGAGTTTTAGGAAAAACCGTTAAAATCGGAGGAATCCGGCCAGATTACCCAGGTTCCGCGCTGCCGAGTTGCCGGCGGGGAATTGCTGTCGTGAGGCGGATGCGCGGTTCGTTCTGGCGGCTGAGCTGCGCGAAACCGGCCGGCCGGTTGATTCAGGACGGTGTTGCTCAAGACCCCGGTTGGCCAAGCGTTGCTTGTCGGTGCCGGCCGACGCAGCAGGGCTGCCAGGCGCTGCAAAATCGAAAGCCACCTTTTGGACGGCGATGCGGCACTTTGACTTCGCAGGCGAGTTTTCAAGCGTTGCTGATTTGTGACTCGCGCGGCCTGCGATGACGAGTGCCGAAAAACGAACGAATTACTGGCCGAGGCCGATTTCGACCGCTGGATCGAGCGTCGTTGCGAGCGGTACTACGAGACCGAGGAAACTCGCGGTCAGCCCTCGATCCCGCCGGGCGTTTACTTCCCTATGCTGTTGATCGGCTATTTCGAGGGCATCGATAGCCAACGCGGCATCGCCTGGCGGTGCGGTGACAGCCGTTCCTTGGCTGTATTCCTGGGCTTTGGGCCGGACGAAGCGACGCCCGACCATTCCACGCTGACCAATACCCGCAAGCGGCTGCCACCGGAAGTTTTCGACGAGGTGTTTCAATTCGTCTTGAACATCGCAACCGCCCAGAAGCTAATCAACGGCAAGACGGTGGGCGTCGATAGCACGACGCTGGAAGCAAATGCCGCCATGAAGAGCATCGTCCGTCGCGACACGGGCGAAGACTGGAAGCAGTACGTGGCCCGGTTGATGCGGGAAGAATGCGTGATCGACAAAAACCATGAACCGCGGGAATCAAAAGGCCTTACGTCAACGGGCTGCTAGCACGCCATAGATGGCGTCGACCCTTCCCGATATGATGTCACTGCGGGCAACGAATGGAATCGAGGTCGTTCTTAGCGGAACCTTCACGGTATGAACAAGCAGCAAATAATCAGCCGCCCTGCATCCTCCTTGGGATCGCCACCGCAGCCGGACTTTCGAGCTTTCTTCGAGTCAGCGCCAGGGTTGTACCTCGTCCTCACTCCCGATTTCAAAATTGTGGCGGTCAGTGATGCCTACTTGCGGGCCACTATGACCAAACGAGCGGAAATTCTGCGTCGAGGCATTTTTGACGTCTTTCCCGACAACCCGGACGACCCGACCGCTACGGGAGTCCGAAATCTGACCGCTTCCCTGGAGAGGGTTTTAAGAGATCGGACTTCGGATGCGATGGCGGTGCAAAAGTATGACATTCGCCGTCCCGAATCCGAAGGAGGCGAGTTCGAGGAACGTCACTGGAGCCCCGTCAACAGTCCCGTATTAGGAGCGAACGGCGAGGTCAGCCACATTATCCACCGAGTCGAGGATGTAACGGAGTTCATCCGGCTCAAAATGAAGGGCGTCGAGCACGAACAACTCGCCCTGGAACTACGCACTCGTAACGAGCAAATCGAATCCGAACTCTCCCAACGTAGACAAGAGCTTCGAGACAGCGAAGAGTTTTCTCGTATGCTGATCGAAGGCACACAAGACTACGCAATTTTTATGCTCGACCCACAGGGACACGTCATCACATGGAACCCTGGAGCCGAACGTAACAAGGGTTATCATTCAAGCGAAATCATCGGCCAACATTTCTCTCGGTTCTATCCCAAAGGCGACATCGAGCGAGAAAAGCCGGAACAGGAACTCAAAATTGCATTAGCGCAAGGCAGGCACGAAGACGAAGGGTGGCAGATTAGGAAAGACGGTTCCAGATTTTGGGCCAACGTGGTCATTACGGCGCTTCGAGATGAATCTGGAAGTTTACGAGGTTTTTCCAGAATTACACGAGACATGACGGAAAGAAAGCAAGCGGAAGAGAATGCACGCCAGCTGCTCCAGGAGCAAACAAAACGGAAAGCGGCCGAGGACTATGCAAATAAAATTTGGGAGCAGAGAGAACAACTGCGAGTAACCCTTCAATGTATTGGTGACGGAGTCATTACTACCGACTCTCAGGGACGAATCAACTTGCTCAATCCTGTCGCCCGGGTGCTGACCGGATGGGAGGACGAGGCCATCGGCTTGCCACTGGAAGACGTATTCCGAATTATCAATGAGGACACTCGCAAGTCCGTCGAAAACCCCACCATGCTAGTATTTGAAAAGGGGACTGTCGTCGGTTTGGCGAACCACACGCTCTTAATCTCCAAGGACGGTACGGAGCGCCCCATAGCCGATAGCGCCGCACCAATTCGAGACGAGAGTGGCAAAATCACCGGAGTGGTGATGGTGTTTCGGGATCTTACTGAGCAGCGCCTGGCCGAAAAGCGTCTTCAAGAGAGCCAGGAGCGTTTCCGAGAGCTAACGGACCACCTCCTCCAAGTTTTTTGGGTGATCGACGCAAAGGAATCCACGATTCTCTACGTCAGCAAAGGTTACGAACAGATGTGGGGCCGCTCATGTCAGAGCCTCATCGACGACCCCAGGTCATACGTGGAAAGCATTCACCCTCTCGATCGGGAAATGATGAACCGAGAGAACGCCATTATGTTTAAGACGGGCATCATTGATGTGGAATGCCGTGTCTTGCGTCCCGATGAGTCCATGCGGTGGGTTTGGATCAGAGGCTACCCGGTTATGAAACAGGGACAGATCGTGCGTTTGGTAGGAGTAATTGAAGACATTACGGAGAAAAAGCGATTGGCGATCGAGCGAGACGCCTTGCTGTCTCGGATGCAACTCCACATCGAGCGGATGCCGTTGGCCTACGTTCTGTTCGATAACGAAATGCGTATCATCGACTGGAATCAGGCCGCCGAGCGAATCTTCGGGTATGCCAAAGAGGAAATGCTCGGGGAAGGGCCGCCGTATGAGAAATTCGTCCCCCGCTCGTTTCAGGCCGAGGCAGGCGAAATCCTTACACGCATCCGTTCCGGCGACATGAAAGCACAGTCGATCAATGAGAATCTCACGAAAGACGGACGCACGATTACTTGCCAGTGGTATAACACCCCGCTACGGGACGACGACGGGCGATTCGTGGGCTTCCTCAGTCTCGCCGAGGACGTGACCGAGCGTAAGTCCTTGGAGGCCCAGTTTCAGCAGGCGCAGAAGATGGAAACCATAGGGCATTTGGCAGGGGGCGTGGCTCACGACTTCAATAATCTGCTGGCGGTCATTTTGGGCTGCTGCCAGTTTCTCGAAAACGACGCTACGCTGAACGGCGATAGCCGAGGTTTGGTCGAAGAAATTTACAAAGCGGGGAGCCGGGCTACCGCCTTGACCAAGCAACTGCTCGCCTTTAGCCGCCAGCAAATCCTCCGACCCAAAGTGCTGAATCTGAACGAAGTCGTCACCGAAGCAGTGACTATGCTCGACCGCTTGATCGGTGAGGACATCGCATTAAAAACCAACTTATGTGCAAGACTGTGGCCGGTAAAAGTCGATGCCGGGCAAATGAATCAAGTTATCATGAATCTTGCCGTCAATGCTCGTGATGCCATGCCGGAGGGCGGCAAGCTCACCATCGAAACAGCCAATCGTGAGTTAGACGAGGCTTATGCTCAAATACATTCAGACGTAAAGGCGGGACCGTATGCGCTGCTGTCGATCAGCGACACAGGCTGTGGCATGGACGAGAAAACGAAGGCTCATATGTTCGAGCCGTTCTTTACCACCAAAGACATAGGCAAAGGGACGGGCTTAGGGTTGGCGACTGTCTTCGGCATCGTCAAGCAGAGCGGTGGTCATATTGCAGTCTACAGCGAACTGGGCAAAGGCACGACGTTCAAGGTCTACTTGCCGACTGACGAGGCGGCCACGGAATCCGTACCGAATAAGAAGCTGCCAGCCGTTCTCCCTCGTGGCACGGAATCTGTGATGCTCGTTGAGGACGAGGAAATGCTGCGCAGTCTCACCTGCAGCATCCTGGAATGCCAAGGCTACACCGTATTACAAGCTGGAAATGGCGACGAGGCCCTGCGGACTTACGAACGTCATCAAGGTTCGATCCATCTTCTCTTGAGTGACGTGGTGATGCCAAAAATGGGCGGTCGCCAACTATATGATTGGCTGCGTGTTAGTCAGCCCGATCTCAAGGTGCTGTTCATGTCCGGCTATACCGATGACGCAGTGATTCGTCACGGGGTTCTTGAGGCTGAGACGAACTTTATCGGAAAGCCATTCACATATGCTGCTTTGGCGACCAAAGTTCGGTCCGTCCTGGACAAATGACGTGAGTCGCTCAACTTCAAGCTGATGAGGCCGAACGGGCATGCGGCACTCGATACTAGGCCCATTTGCAAAAAAGTCGATCCGACGAACTCTTCCGTCTGCCTGACCGGCTGTGAGGCTTCCCGGCAGATCGAACGTAGGCGACTGTAGGAAGTGGGCAGCGCCATCGTCCGCCCATACTCATTATACTTTTCGACTCGCTCGTCATTCGTGACCATCAATAATCGCTCCGACGAGACACGCCTTGCTTTCGCTGCGATACAGCCGGATTTGTGAGCGCCGCAGGAATGCAGGGAAAGCGACCCGCGCGGCACTTGCAACGCGTATCAGCGGACAAGAAGAACTCCCTCCCGCACCCCTCAGTTAGTTCGTTAGACGACGGATGCTAGCGCGTCTCCAGCTTCTGCTGCGGCACCTTCCGACTGTCGGCACTGCTCCGGTTCGGTTCCGCAAACGGATAGTCGTCGACTCCGCAGGGGCACAACATGGGAGGCCAGACCGATCCGCTCTAATGCCTTAATGATCCAGTAGTTCATGTCGAACTCGTACCAGTGGTGCTGCGCCGAGGCACTGGTTGGATCGTGATGATGGTTGTTGTGCCAACCTCCTCGCCTCCCATGATGATCGCGACGAACCGATTGTTCCGGCTATGATCGCTGGTTTTGTAATTGCGGTATCCAAACGAATGCGACGGCGAATTGACCGCCCAGGTGATGTGCCAGACATAGACCGTCCGCACGATCACGCCCCATACCACCAAGCTAAGGCCGAATTGCAAACCGCCAACCCATTGGTTTGTCGCCGCCCAACCGACGAGCGCTCCGCTCGGCGTCGCGTCATTGGCGCAGTAGCCGTGATCGGATTCATCAATTTACATTTCTTTCATGTACTCGTGGACGAACTGTACCGCCATTGCGCCCTCGCCGACAGCCGATCCGACGCGTTTGATCGAGCCGGACCGCACGTCCCCCGCGGCGAACACGCCCCGCCGGCTGGTTTCGAGCAGGAAGGGGTCGCGGGGGATGTTCCAGTGGGGTGATCGGGCCACGCTTGGCCCGGTCCGCACGAAGGCCTTTGGCGTCCTTTTCAATCTCCGCGGGGAGCCAATCGGTTCGTGGTGTCGCGCCAATGAAGCTGAACAGTGCCGGCGTTTTGAGCGTCCGCGACTCTCCCGTCTTGTTGTTGACGATCTCGACGGTTTCGAGGTGACCGTCACCGGACATCTGTCGAACTTCTGTATTGGAGATCACCTCGATGTTAGCGGTCTGTTCGATCCTATGCACCAGATAGCTCGACATGCTCTTATAGAGGTCATCTCCGCGGATCAGGATGTACACTTTGCGGACCTGGCCAGCGAGAAAGACCGCGGCCTGACCGGCCGAATTACCCCCGCCGACGACGACGACTTCCGCCCCCATGCACATCTGTGCCTCAAGCGGTGTAGCGGCGTAGTAAACGCCCCTACCCTCAAACTTCTGGCAACCTTCAACTTGCAGCAAGCGATAGTCGGCCCCCGTGGCAATCAGCAGACATCGGGTCGTCACCGTCTCATTGCCCTCAAGATGCAGCACCGAGTACAGATTTTCGAATGTCAGCCCGATTACTGGTGAAGGGATGGACAATCGGGCGCCGAACTTGTTGGCCTGCACCGTGGCGCGCTTCGGCCAGTTCGCCGCCGGTGATGCCAGTCGGAAAGCCCAGATAATTCTCGATGCGCATGCTGCGGCCGGCTTGGCCACCGGGCGCCGCCTGTTCGAGCACTACGGTGCGCAGCCCTTCGGAAGCGCTGTATACCGCCGCCGCCAGCCCGGCCGGTCCGGCCCCAACCACGACCAGGTCGTAGACCATCTGTTCCAGCCGTGGACGGAGGCCCAGCGCATCCGCCAACGCTCGATTCGAGGGATTGCGCAACAGAAGCTTCTGTCCCAATGCGACCACGGGCGTGTCGGCCTCTCCCAGTCCGAGCCGCTTGAGCAGCGCGTTGACGTCAGGGTTGGCTTCCAAGTCAAGCCAGGTGAAAGGAGCCAGATTCTTGGCCAGGAATTCGCGGATCCGGAAGGTGTCTTGCGAGTAGCGCGAACCGATCACGCGCAGGCCGGTGAAGTTGCCCGGCTCGCGCAGAAGCTGCCGGCGGGCGATGAATGCCTGCAGGACAAGGTCGCCCAGCTGCCGGGTGGTGATTGAGAAGCTGGCGAAATGCATCGGGCGACAACTCGTAGACTTCACTGTCGCGTCGGGCAACAGCTTCCACCAACGATGGGCTGCCGGACATCTGCGCTATTTCGCCCGTGAATTCGCCGGGCTGGTGGACCGCGATTACCTGGGGCGTATCCCCGGACTCGTCGACGACCTCGATCTGGCCGGACTTGACGACAAAGAAACTGCAGTCACAGTCGCCCACTCTGAACAGCTTTTCTCCAGCCTTGTATTTCTTGAGCACCGTCAGGGGGCAGCTACCGAGCGAAGCCATTTCCGCCTCGCTTAGCGTGGGGAACGCGACGCTATGCAAGTCGTACTTTTGCATGGCAGATCCTGGGTTGACGGCGAAGCTGATTCTCTCAGTCGCGCAGGTATGGCACGGCCCGCGGCGGCACTGGCAATTCCACTTCATCGACGTAACACCAGGCCCACCGTTCGCCTGGCTCGAAGGATGCGACCACGGGGTGGCTCGTGTGATGGAAATGTCGCGTGGCGTGGCGGCCCGGCGAACTATCGCAACAGCCGACGTGACCACAGTTCAGGCAGAGCCGGAGATGAACCCAAGGCGTGCCCAGCTTCAGGCACTCTTCACACCCAAGAGTGTGAGGCGGAACGGGATTAACACCCGCCAGGTGCTGACAGCTCATGGTCGACCTCCGAAGGTGAACTTCCGACTAATTCTACCGCGACGTGGGCGGTCAATCGAGAGACAGGAACTGCGTTTTGGGAGAATATCCTTCTTGCCTCTTAGCCGCTCACGCCACCGGAATAGCTGAAGCTCGCCGCGGCAGCACGGGTCTTGCGGTCAGAATCTGACCAACTTCTCCTCGCTGATTGGGCGGAGCGTTGCTATGCCGACGTCGAGACGTGGTCGCGACGGCAGCAATGCGTGGATTTCGCTGTTGACGTGCAGGTTGTCACTTTGTCGCGTTGCTTCTCGGTCACCCGAGTTGGCATGGGGAGGAGACGTTCGCGGTCCTGGAGCGAGCACGGAGCGGCCTATTGCGTGATGAGCGGGGCACGGCTGCCGTGCATCCTGCGCACCACCGCAGGCTTCGTCTACGTTCGCTTCCACGGGCCGGACCACGATCTCCTGTAGCGGGCTCGTACTCCGAGGACGACCTGCGGTGGTGGGCGGACCGTATCCGAGAATGGCGGGAACAAGGCCGGGAGGTGTTTGCCTACTTCAATAACGACGGGTATGGCCACGCCGTCCGCAACCAGAATCACGCCCGCCCAAGTTACCGCCCTGCAAAAAGCCCTGCCCAACTGCAAGATTGATTGGGACGATCCGGCCAAGCCGAAGACGCCTGGGCCTGCCGCTTCCGGCACGAAGTAGCCGGTGAAACAGCGCCGGCGTCCCATCTACTCTGACGCTTTACGAAATGCGTCGGAAAACGACCCTTGGTGACACGCGCCAGGGCGTGCCGGGAACTCAACCGTTAAACGAGAATCCCGCCTCGGCGTGTGATCTTGGCCTAATCGACAGATTGGCGGTGCCGAAAAACGAACGTTTTGTGACAAGGCGAGCAGTGCTGGGAGGTTGCGGGTCTGGTAAAATTGGGCCATGAAGGACGTGACCCAAATTCTCTCGGCCATGGAACGTGGCGACTCGTCAGCGACCGAGCAGTTATTGCCGCTCGTGTATCAGGAGCTGCGCAAGTTGGCAGCGGCCAGGCTGTCGAATGAAAAGCCAGGGCAGACGATTCAACCGACGGTGCTGGTTCACGAAGCGTACTTGCGGCTGGTGAATGGTGACCAGTCTCGGCAATGGAATGGTCGCAATCACTTTTTCGCTGCGGCCGCCGAGGCCATGCGGCGGATCCTGATTGAAAATGCACGTCGCAAGCAGAGCGAACGACACGGTGGCGGTCGGCGGCGTCTCGATTTGGACGCCTTGAATCTGGCATCGGAGACCCGCGACGAGGAGTTGCTGGCGCTCGACGAGGCACTCGGTCGGCTGGAGGGTCGTTGGCCGGACAAGGCGCAACTCGTCAAGCTCCGCTATTTTGCCGGAATGACGATTCCCGAAGCGGCCCAGACGCTGGGCATCTCGCACGCAACTGCCGAGAGACATTGGACTTTCGCCCGCGCCTGGCTGCATGCGCAGTTAACCAGCGGCGATTGAGACCTCCCACCTGCTGGTTCTATTCTCAGAAAATCCTCGACTTCGTTGAGGGGATTCGGCCGCAGATTTCGCACTGGTGTACGCAGGCTTGAAACCGCGTCCACGCGACGTTGCTCCTAGTTTGCTGGCAGGATCGGTCAAAGGCGATCTGCCCGAGAACTTACATCGAGTGACTAACTCCGGGAATCGTGCCGATGGCCGCCAACCTCGAAACCGTCATCAAACAACTCTCCGAGTCGAGCATCATCTCGCAAGGGAAGCTTGAAAACTTCGTTCCCCCCAAGGCCCACCCGACGACGGCCGAAGAACTCGTGGCGGAGCTGGTAAAACAGAACCACTTGACTTCATTCCAGGCTCAGCATGTCAAGGCCGGCAAGGCCAAAGCATTGATCCTGGGCAATTACACCATTTTGGAGATGATCGGAGCAGGCGGAATGGGGCAGGTGTTCAAGGCCGAGCATCGCCGCATGGAACGCATCGTGGCCATCAAGATGCTGCCTCCCGCGATGACCAAGAACGCCACGGCGCTGGCTCGCTTTCAACGCGAGGTCAAAGCAGCCGCCCGGCTCCGTCATTCGAATATCGTCGGCGCGGACGATGCCGACGAAGCCAATGGCTCTCACTTCCTGGTCATGGAATACATCGAAGGAAGAGATCTGTCGGCCCACGTGAAGAAAAACGGACCCTTCTCGGTCGACAAGGCCGTCAACTACACTCTGCAAGCCGCCCGCGGGTTGGAGTTCGCTCACGCCGAAGGCGTGGTGCATCGCGACATCAAGCCGGCCAACCTGCTGCTCGATAAGAAGGGCGTGGTCAAGATTCTTGACATGGGCCTGGCCCGCATTGACGTGGCCCCTGGCGATGTGGCCGCCCAGGCCGAATTGACCGGCACGGGCGCCGTCATGGGAACCGTGGATTACATGGCGCCGGAGCAAGGCGTCAGCACGCACGGCGTGGACGCACGGGCTGACATTTACAGCCTGGGCTGCACGCTCCATTACCTACTCCTCAGCAAGCCGGTCTACGAAGGCGAGACCATCGGGGCCAAGTTCCTCGCCCATCATCGGCAACCGATCCCCGATCTCAGCGCGTTGCGGGAAGACGTGCCGGGGGAAGTCAACGCGATCTTTCAGAAGATGGTGGCAAAGCAGCCCGAAGATCGTTACCAGACGATGACGGAGGTGATTGCCGACTTCCAGGCCTGCGGGGCAGGGCGTGATGAATCGCTCACTATGCCGCAAACGATCGCCTCAAGTTTCGACAACAGAACTTTACAGTCGCTCCGCAGTGGTGCCCTGACGTCGAAGCGCGGAGCGAAAAAGAAAGTCGGCGGCGACAAGAAGAAGTTGATTTACGTCGCGGCCGGTGCGGCCGGGCTCGGCGTGATCGTCTTACTGACGGTCGTCGTCCTGCTGCGAGGCAAAAATGACAAGCCAGTCGCCGAGACCAATCCACCAGCGACTGCGGTACTGGTGTCCAAGGTCGAGCCGCCCGTAGCTCAGCCTTCCGAGCCCCAGGCGAGTCCGACACCCATGGCGCAAACGCCAGTCGCGAAAACTGAGCCGCCGGTCATGAAAACGTCTCCTCCTGCAACGACGATCGAGCCGACAAAGCCCGCGCCCGCGTCGGTTGCGAAGGCTGAACCACCGGTTACCAAACCGACCGTCATGAAGCCGGCTCCCCCGACAACACCTGCGAAGAAGACGCCCGCTCCGATTGTCGTGGCGAAAATCGAGCCGCCCATCGCCAAACCAACCGCAAATGACACGAACGCCACAACACCGCCAGCGACAAAAGCTCCCGCCCCGGCGCCGGCCGCAAAGGTCGAGCCGGTGGTCATGAAAGATGCCCGGCTGCCGATTCCTGACGAAGCGGCGCAAAAGCGAGCGGAAAAACTCATGCAGGAACTGTTCAAGGCGGACCTGGCTCAGGCCAAGCTGCCCGAGCAGAAACTGGCCTTGGCGGAAAAGATTCTCGCGCAAGCCGACATCACGCGAGACGATTCGGCCTCGAAGTACGCCATGTTGCAAGAAGCCCGGCGTCTGGCAATCGACGTCGCCGACGCCGCAATGCTCGATAAGGTGATCAAATCGCTCTCAACAAGCTATGAGGTCGATGCCGCGGAGACCTGGATTGAATCGTTGGAAAAAGCGGGGCAGAAGCCACGATTGCCACCCGTCAATAAGAGCCTGGTCGAAGCAGCGCTCGGCCCGATGGATGAACTTGTAGCCAGTGACCAATTCGATCTGGCCACGCGTCTGCAGTCCGCAGTGCTGACCGTGGCACGCAAAGCTCGCGATCCGGCGCTGCAGAAAGACGTGGTCGATCGTGGCAAAACTCTGTCGTCCGCCAAAAAGCAGTGGGAGGCCGCGGAGAAAACGAGCAAGGCATTGGCCGCAGACCCTGACGACGCGACCGCGAATCTGGCGATGGGGAAATACCTCTGCTTCAGCAAGGGAGCCTGGCTACAGGGCTTCGCGCATCTCGCCAAAGGAAGCGATCCGACGCTCGCCGAACTAGCAGTTCGCAGCCAAGGTAAATTCAGTGACCCGATGGTCAAAGTAGCGCTCGCGGACGCCTGGTGGACGGCGGCCGAATCAGCCAAAGGGCCCGGCAAAGTCGACTTCCAGATCGGCGGCGGCTATTGGTATGCCATGGCTCTCTCGGAACTGACCGGCCTGGAAAAAAGCAGAGTCGAACAACGCATCCAAGCTCTTCCCGCCAAGACCGCCAAAGCGTTGCTCGAATTGTCCGATGAAATCTGGCGGAAGGAAATCGCAGCGCTCCCTGCGGAGAAACAGTTGGAGGTCGTTAGCAAGAAACTCGAGGCACTCAATCCCGGTTTCACTCCAGGCATCACGTTCAAGATCGAAGGGGGCGTGGTAACGGAATTCATCGTTGATGGAAGGTTCGTGACCGATATTTCTCCGGTGCGGGCTCTTCCGGGGCTGAAGCTGTTCCGCTGCACGGACGGTAAGCTCTCGGACATTTCGCCGCTGCGGGGCATGAAGCTCGACTCGTTGAGTCTGCGGGGGTGCTATGACCTACAGGATCTTTCACCCCTGGTGGGAACGAAGCTCTCGACGCTGGATCTCCAAAGCACCAAGGTCGGTGACCTCTCGCCGCTGCGCGGCATGCCGCTCAACCAGCTAAGCATGTACAGTTGCAAATCCTTGAGGGACATTTCGCCGCTACGGGGCATGAAGCTCACATACCTCTCTCTGCGGCTTTGTCCTGTCAGCGATTTGGAGCCGCTGCGGGGTATGCCACTCACTTTTTTCTCTGCTGGCGGCCCGCAGATCCAGGACTTTTCGCCACTGCGCGGCATGAAGCTGACCAAATTGGAGATAAGTAGCTCTACCCAACTCAAGGATTTGGAACTTCTCCAAGGGATGAAATTAACTTCCTTGTCGATCGATGGCATCGGCGCTACCGACCTCACGCCCCTGCGCAACTTGCCGCTGGACTATATTTCCCTGACCCCCAAAAACATCGTTACGGGAATGGATGTCCTGCGGAACATGAAGAGCCTCCGCACGATCACCGTCGGCGGCAAAGGGAGCTGGCCCGCAGCGGAGTTCTGGACGCGCTACGACCGGGGCGAGTTCCGGTAGGCAACATTGCCGCCGAGCTGACACGGAAGGAACGATTTTGCGACGCGGCGTACGTTTCAGGGCCTGATGGGCTCGATTACAATCATTGCAGCAGTGATGTGAATTAAATCCTGGCGGTTCGCCGCAGAATCCGCGGCGGTATGAAACCGGTGGAATCGAGGTCGGAATGTCACACTCAGGCGACTGGACTGTCCGCTTTTAAGCAGAGCCCGCTTTTAGGCAGAGTCCGTTTTTAGGCAGATAATGTCAGAACCAATTCCCGATCTTGAATCGCTGTTTCTCGCGGCGCTGGAAATCGAATCGTCCGAAGAGCAGGCTGCGTTTCTCCAGCGGTCGTGTGGAGAGAACGCTTCGCTGCGCCAAGAGGTTCAGCGACTGCTCGCCTCGCATCGCGACGCGGGAAGCTTTTTGGAAAAGCCTGCCCAGGAACTTGAGGGCGCCATTTCGCATGACCTCGCTGGTCAAAACCTGGAGGCGTCGCTGCGGGCGGGATTCGCGCCGGCTTTCCGCGAGGGGGAAGCGATCGTCGTCGCAAGCGCCGGCCACAGCGTGCTCAAGGCGCTCGGTCAGATGATCCATTTGCGCAGCGTCGCGTTGCGGGAAGCGGTGGCCGAGGGGGCCGACCCCGTCGTACGGCCCAACTCGGCCCAGATGCCCGATCGCGGTTCCGACAGCCGTTACCAGCTCCAAGGAGAAATCGCTCGCGGAGGCATGGGCGCAATTCTCAAAGGGCGAGACACCGACCTGGGTCGCGATCTGGCCATTAAAGTGCTGCTCGATCAGCACAAAGACAGGCCCGATGTCATCCAGCGATTCATCGAAGAAGCCCAGATCGGTGGGCAGTTGCAGCATCCGGGCATCGCCCCGGTGTACGAGCTGGGGCAGTTTTCCGATCGGCGGCCGTTTTTCAGCATGAAGCTGATCAAAGGAGAGACGCTGTCGAAACTATTGGCCGATCGAAAGGATCCCACGGTCGATCGCGGAAAGTTTCTCGGCATCTTTGAACAGGTTTGTCAGACGATGGCCTACGCGCACACCCGGGGCGTCATCCATCGCGATCTGAAGCCGGCCAATATAATGGTCGGATCGTTTGGCGAGGTTCAAGTGATGGACTGGGGCCTGGCCAAGGTGCTGTTGGCCGGCGGCGTCGCGGACGAGATGAAGTCGCGCGAGATGCAGCAGGGACAGAGCTTCATTCAAACGCTGCGGAGCAAAGTCGGCAGCGACGTGCCGGGAGAGGCTGCTACGGTCGGTTCTCAGACGCAAATGGGAAGCGTGATGGGGACGCCGGCCTACATGCCGCCGGAGCAGGCCTTGGGCGAGATCGACCACTTGGACGAACGGGCCGATGTATTCGGCCTGGGGGCGATCTTGTGCGAAATTCTGACCGGCCAGCCACCTTACGTCGGGGCTGATGGCGCGATGGTCTTCCGCCTGGCATCGCGCGGAAAACTCGAAGACTGTGTGGCTCGGCTCGATGTTTGCGGGGCCGATGCCGAATTGATTGCCCTGACAAAGCAGTGTTTGCAACTGGAACCGGCCGACCGGCCGCGCAATGCGAGTGAGCTTGCCCAACGGGTCTCCCGATATTTAGAGTCGGTGGAGACCAGACTGCGCGAAACGGAATTCGCCCGCGTGGCCGCCCAGACGCGGGCCGAGGAAATCGGCCGGCGCCATCGCCTGGCATTCGCCGCGGGCACGGCAATCGTCGCTTCGCTGATGGTCGGAATAGGCGTGAGCGTCTGGCAAGCGACCCGAGCAACACGGGCAGAAGTGCGCGCGGTGGCCGCCTTCGACGAATTGCGTGCGTCAGCGCCGGCGTTCGCCGAGCAGGCGCGGGCTTTGGCCGCGAAAGAACGATTCGATGAAGCGCTCGAAAAGCTTGACTACGCCCTGAAACTACGACCCGATTTGCCGGATTATCTTGTGGCCAAAGCCGACCTGCTGCAATGCCAGCTCAAGCTCGCGGAGGCCGCGAAGGTCTATCGTGCGGCTTTGCGTCTGCAGCCCGGCCTCGCCGGCGCAGAAGCGTCAGCAAACCTCTGTCACGAACTTCTCGCCGCGAAACCAAACGCCGACGGCCGGCTCACTCGCGAAAGCCTGGCGAAGCTTCATCTTGCCATGCAGCGGCAGCAGCGCCCCGCCGCGGAGTTAATGCCCGTGGCGCGGCTGCTTGGCGAGGAGAAGAAGCTGCTCGTGCAATATTGGCTGGCTCGGCTCAAGGATCTCCCTGTTACGGCGGAACGACCGCTCCAAGATCGTCTGACCGTCCGCGAAGACGGTAGGTTGGCGCTCGATCTCAGCGAGATGAGTATTCTCGATCTTGCTCAGTTGGCCGATGCTCCACTGGCCGCGCTGAATCTCTCTCACTGCGGAGGAGAGAACGGACCGATCGATCTGGCGCCCCTAGGGAATCTGAAGTTGGTCGAGTTGGAGATGAGAGAGACCAACGTCGAGACTCTCGGCCCATTGAGCGCCATGTCCACGCTGGAAAAACTCGACATATCGGGAACCAAGGTGGCGGACCTGACTCCCCTCGAGAAGCTTCGGCTCAAGAGTCTGAACTTCCGTGGATGTCCGGTTTACGACCTGACTCCGATCAAGAACATGCCGCTCGAGGAAATCAGTCTGCGCGATACGCGGGTCACCAGTCTAGCGCCGTTGGTCGGCATGCCGATCAAAAGCATCGAACTAGCGAACGCGCCCCTGGTGGACTTTTCGGCGCTGGCGCAGCTTCCGCTGGAGCGATGCTACTGCCAGAATATTCAAATTTCGGACCTGGCGGTGCTGCGCGGCCGGCCGCTGAAGGAGCTTGTGCTCTGGAATTGTCATCAGGCGCGAAACTTCACAGCCTTGAAAGATATCGGGACGCTGGAGCTGCTGGTAGTTCCGGCAGCGTTCCGCACGATGCCCGAGGACGACTACGCTGCCATTGGTGCGTTGCGAAACCTGCCGCGACTTCGCCAGATGTGGGCGGACGGCGATCTATTCGGCGCCGAATCACCGCGGGTTGGATCGGGGACGTCGGAATTCATCGCCGCCATCCGCACCATGACGCCGGCCGTCGTCGACTTCCGGAAAATGTGGGACATGGAACAAACTTTCGTCCCGGCACTGCGGAAAAGCGGATTCCGTTTCGCCCTGGATCGCAGACAGGATGGGCGCTGACTCTCTATGGTTCCGCGAACAGGCGATCACCGATCTCTCCATCATCCAGGGAGCGCCGCTCTGCGAACTGTGGTGCGTGAGCTGCCCGCAGCTCGCAGATCTCTCACCGTTGCGGGGCATGCAGTTGGAGGTTCTCAACGTGTGCTTCAGCCGGGTCACCGACCTGGACGCGTTGCGCGGAATGCCGTTGAGGCGGATCTTTTTGTCCGCAGACAAAGTCACCGACGTCTCGCCGTTGGCGGATTCGCCGCTCGAAGACCTGTACCTCGATCGCTGCCCGGTGCTGACCGATGTCGCCCCCCTGGCGAAAATTCGCACACTCAAAAACCTGCTGGTCCCGCCGCAGGTCGAAAACTTGGAGTCGTTGCGTGACCATCCGAAGCTGGAACGGCTCGGCTACGCGCTGACCGGCATACTTCCCATGCTGCCTGAATCTTCGGCCGAGGATTTCTGGAAGACCTATCGCCCCAATCACTGGATCGCAGCGCTGCGTAAGGCAGACGTCCACATCAGGTCCATGAAATGGCTCGAAGACGGGAAGTGCGAGTTGGACCTCACCAGTTCGACCATCACCGACCTGTCGGTCCTGACCGGTGCTTCTATCAGCCGCCTGAGTTTGAACAAGACCAAGGTCACAGATCTGGGGCCACTGCCGGGATGCCGCTGACCTCGGTAAGCCTTGGCACCTGCAGCCAGCTTACTGACGTTTCGCCGTTGGCCGATATGAAGGAGCTCCGGCAACTCATCCTGCCGCCGAATGCCAAAAACTTCGAATTCCTCCGCCGTCTCCCCAAGCTCGGGTATCTCAGCTACGCCGAATCCGTGAAGACTCCAACACTACCGGATAAAACCGCCGCGCAGTTTTGGAAAGAATACGATGCACGAGGCTGGTTGTGGGCGCTGCAAAACTCGGGCATCTCGGTCAAGTCGTCGAAACAATTGCCCGACGGTACGTGGGAGCTGGATTTGAGCGATGTAAAGCTCCGCGACCTCGCACCGCTCCAAGGCGCGCCAGTCAGCAGGCTGAACCTCAGCAAGACCGCCGTCGCCGACCTGGCACCGCTGAGCGGAATGTCACTTACTGCACTCAACCTCGACAACACGCAGGTCAGCGATTTGAGCCCGCTCAAGGGAATGCCGCTCAAGACGCTTTCTCTGCGTGGTACGCGAGTGACCGACCTCTCCCCCTTGCGCGGAATGAACCTGACCTCGCTACTTCTCATCAATTGTCGCAAATTGACCGACCTCTCGTCGCTCGCGGAGTGCCGGGAATTGACGACGCTCACGTTGCCGCCGAACGCCAAGGACGTCGAATTCTTGCGTACCTTGCCGAAAATCGAACGCCTGAGCTTCCAGGAGGCGCCGAAGAAAACCGACCGCCCCGACAAATCAGTCGCGGAGTTCTGGAAGGAATACGACGCGAAAAAGAAAAGATAACGCATTTCACGCCGACGCGCGCGGACGTCGGGTGGCGCAGATATTTAACGCCGCAGCGGTCACAGCGACGAACGCAAGGGTGCCGTTTCGTCGTCAAGGATTCAGGGGAACAGATCTGTTCTTGAAACTTTCAACAAACCACCGTTTTTGACAATGGCGGCGCCCTTCATCCTCCGTGGCGGCTGGAGACATGCGAGTGGTCTGTCACGCCAGGAATTTCGGGTGCCATGGTCCACGCTTGCGTGGCCATGCTTACCGCGCCAACACATGCCCACGGCGGCCGTGGGCATGGCACCCAAGTGCGAAAATAATCGCGTGACAGACCACTAGGCTGTAGACCCAGTTCCCACGGTGCCGCAAGCGATGGAGCAAATCCCGATGAACGGCAACTTGAACCAGGTGATTGCGTCCCGATGAAGGCGACCGATGCTGCGCATCCACGAATCGTAATCGACCGATCGGGCCTTGAGCCGTACCGGCTGAGCCGTCCGCCGGGTCGCGTGCAGACCGTCCTGGCACCCGCGCAGACCCCTACGGATTCTCCGTCGGCTTGACGGGCTGCTTTTCGAGCGCCGCGTCCAGGCCTGGCACATCGTCGGCGCCCACCGGTACTTGAATGGCCGAACCATAAAAGGCCTTGCCGATTGGCTCGAACCGTCCGCCCAGATTTTCAGCCAGGAAGGCCTCGGCCACGGCATTGAACGCCAGGCGGTTCGGCGGTCGGGCGAAACCGTGCCCCTCGTCGGGGAACAGCACGTACGTGACCGGGATCTTTTTGTCCTGCATGGCGTGAACGATCTGGTCGGCCTCGGCCTGCTTGACGCGCGGGTCGTTGGCGCCTTGGCCGATCAACAGCGGCCGCTTGATCTGATCAACGAACGTCAGCGGCGAGCGCTCGGCCAGGAACTTGCGGCCTTCTTCGGTCGAGTTATCACCCACTCGGTCCGTGAACAACTGCATGGCCGGTTTCCAATAAGGCGGAATCGTGCTCAGCAGCGTCAACAGGTTCGACGGGCCGACAATGTCGACGCCGCAGGCGAACAGCTCGGGCGTCTTGGTCAGGCCCACCAAGGTTGCATAGCCGCCGTAGCTGCCCCCCATGATTGCCACGCGCTTCGGGTCGGCGATTTTGTTCTTGATGCAATACTCGACCGCGTCGACCAGGTCGTCGTGCATCTTGGCCGACCATTCGCGATTGCCGGCATTGACGAACTTCTTGCCGAAGCCGGTCGAGCCGCGATAGTTGACGCTCAGCACGGCGTAGCCGCGATTGGCGAACCATTGGTGCAGTGGGTTATAGCCCCAATCGTCACGGACCCAAGGCCCGCCGTGAACGTCCAGCACCATCGGCACCGGCTCGCTCGGCCGGGCGTCGTGGTCGCTGTCGGTTCCCGGCGGCAAGCTCAAGTAGCTGACCAGATCGAGGCCGTCGCGGGCCTTGATTACCAGCGGGTGCATCTTCACCAGCGGCAGGCCTTCCAGCTCCTTGCGATTGCTGAACAGGAACGTGGCCTTGCGATTGGGCCCGCGGTCGTAGAGATAGTTCTTCACCGGTCCGTCGTCTTTGACGAAGGCCACGGTCCAGCGCTGGTTGTCGAGCGACTGGCTGGTGATGTCGAGCTCGCCGTCTTCGACGGTCTTCAAATAGTCGAAATCGGCCTTGTAGGCCGGATTGATGATTTGCCACTCGGTCTCGGTGTAGTTGAACGAAACGGCATCGACCGTCTTTTCAGTCGGGTGCATGAGCACGCCGCCAATGTCGGCCTTATCGTTTTCGGCGATGAATTTTTCCTTGTCGTCCTTCAGGTCGAGTTGGCCCAAGGCACCCGTGTTGCGGCCGCGGCTGTCGATCAAATACAGCACCTGGCCGGTTTTGTCGAAACCGATGGCTGACGTCGTCATGTCGTCTTCCATCTTGATTCGCATGAAGTCCTGCCAACCGCCCTTGCCGTCCGGCTTGAGCAGTTCACGTCCGCCATCGGGCGAGTAACGCGAAGCGAAGCGGACGCGGAAATCCTCGTCCGTCATGAAACCAGAAAACCCTTCCTTGTTCTCCTGCACCAGCTTTCGCTCGCCCGTTTCGATGCTCACACGGTAAATGTCGTGCATCTCGGGATCGCGGTTGTTCAGCCCGACCAGGATCTCGTCGGGGAACTTGTGGCTGACCTCTTCGATCTGGGCGTTGACCTTTTCGATGGGCGTCAGATCCTTGGTCTCACCGGTCTCCAGATCGACGCGATAGATATGCCAGTTCTCATCGCCGCCCGTGTCTTGCAGGTAAAGGATGTGCTGGTTCGTATAGGCCCAGAAATAGGTGCGAATGCCGCGGAGATTGTCCTTCGTGACCGGCTTGGCCGCCGAGGGCTTGTCGGCTGGTCCGACCCACACGTTCAACACGTCGTTGACCGGCGCCAGAAAAGCCAACTGTTTGCCGTCGTGGCTCAGCCGGGCGGCAGCCTTCTCGGGGTTGCCGAACAAGATGTCTCGCGAAATGAGCTTCACGCCCTTCAGATACTTGGGCGGGGTGGGCGACCTTGGCAGGCATCTTGGGCTCCTGGGCGGCCACCAGTTGGGGACCGTCGGCTGCTTTGGCGGGTTCTCCGGCTGCGGGCTCGCTTCCGTTCGTTTCGGGCTCGGGCCGCGGGGCAGAAACCGCCTCCGACAGCGCGGGCGGATTAGACTTTGACGACGCGCCCGGGCCACAGCCCGTGCTTGTCGCCAGCGACGCGCACAGTCCAACCAGCCCCGCTACGAAATAGCCTCTCATGGCACGCGCCTCCTGCAAAAGAATGACTGCAATCCAATCCGTTGGCGTCGCGGGCTTGCGGCCCCGGCCGGACGCTAGTTCCGGCAAGATAGCCGATCGAGGGCCGAACTCTCAAGCCTTTGCCGTCGGGCTGCCACGATCCTCGGGGGATTGTCGGCCCCGTGCTAGCATGGTCTCGTACGGCGGCGTCCGTTAGATTACTCGCTGCTAGCGAACCGTTGGCCGTTGAGCCGTATAGGGTCACAGAACCCATGCACCGCCCGCTTACCGCTCCTGGCGATCGTGCGCCCGTCGAGCGGCAATTGCCGTCCACCCGCTACCAGCCGCTGGTGGTGCTGCTCGTATTCGCGGCGGTTGGCATCGCGCTCTGATCGGCGCTGCCCATTCGAGCTGAAGCCTGGTGGTTGATGGCGCTGGCGGCCTGGCTCGGCTGGTTTGCTCTCGGAAGGCGCGGCTATGCTCGCTCGGGCTGCGTTTGCCTGCTGCTCTGCGGGCTGGCTCTCGGCGGCGCGTGGCGACACGTTTGCTGGAACTGGTTTGGACCTGACGATCTGGGGCTATACGCCTCGTACGAACCGCAGCCCATTTGCTTGCGCGCGGTTGCGATCGAAGCGCCGCGCCGCGTCGCACCTCGGCCGTTCGATCCGTTGCGTGCCATTCCCAGTGGTCAGCACAGTCGCCTGGCAGTGCGGGCCGAAGCGGTGCGGGCCGGTCGCGATTGGCAACCGGCCAGCGGCCAGGCAACGCTCGAAATTGATGGCCAACTGGTGGACATCGAAGCTGGCGATCGCTTGCAACTTTCGCGCAGATCGCGGCGCCGCTCCCTGCGCTCAATGCCGGCGAATTCGATTATGCCGAGCAACTGCGTGGCAATCGCCAACTCTGCCGACTGTGGTGCGACAGTCCGGCGCAAGTTGTCGTGATCGAGGAAGCGGCGGGCTTGAGCATGGCACGGCTGGTCGACCGCGTCCGCGGAGTCGGCAATCGGTTGTTATGGCAAGACCTCGACCGACGACGCTCGGGCGTGGCTGCCGCTTTACTGTTGGGGAGCCGCGAGCAATTGGACGAAGCTCACACGAACGCCTACTTCCTGACCGGCATGATTCATCTGCTTTCAATCTCCGGATTGCACATCGCCATCCTGGCCGCAGGGTTGTTCTGGTTTCTGCGATTGGGGCTCGTCGGCGCAATGCTGCGCTCGCGGGCGTGGCCGTGGTGACCATCGTCTATGCTTTGATCATCGACGCCGAGCCGCCGGCCGTGCGGGCTACGATCATCGTGCTGGTGGCCTGTGCCTCGGCCTGGTTCGGCCGCCAGGCGCTGGCCTTCAATTCGCTCGCGGCTGCGGCACTGGTCGTGTTGGCCATGAACCCGGCTGACTTGTTCCGCGTCGGCTCGCAGTTGTCGTTCCTGGCCGCCGCCGTGCTCGGCTATTGCGGCGTGCTGCGGAGTCGCCGCGCGCCGCCCGATCCGCTGCAAATGCTGATCGCTCAAAGTCGGCCCTGGCCCCTGCGCTGGAGTCGAAAGCTCGCCGGGCAATTCGCTACGGCGCTGCTGCTCACCTGTGCGGTGTGGTTGGTGACGCTGCCGTTGATCGCGACCCGCTTCCACGTGGCTTCGCCGGCGGCGCTGCTGCTGACGCCGCTATTGGCGATTCCGATCAGCGTTGGTTTGCTAGCCGGTTTCGGCGTGCTGGTGTTGGGATGGCTGGTGCCGCCGCTAGGAGCGGCAACCGGTTGGATCTGTGATCGAGCGCTAGCCTGGAGCGACCGCTGCGTCAATCTGGGAACGACGTGGCCGGCCGGGCATTTCTGGGTCGTTGGGCCGCCCGACTGGTGGGTGGCCGTGTTTTATCTGCTGCTGGCCTTGGTCGTGGCGGTTCCCCGGCCCAGGCTTTCGGCCAAATCACGCCTGGCGATTGTCGGCGGCTGGTCGCTGCTGGGGTGCGTCCTGCCGTTTGCCGCGGGCACGGCGCACCATCGGCTGGTGTGCAGCATTCTTTCTGTCGGTCATGGCTGCTGTGTGGTCCTTGAATTGCCCGATGGGCGAACCATCATGTACGACGCGGGCCGGCTCGGCGCGCCGCAGGCAGCCGCCCGATCGATCGCCGGTCATCTCTGGTCGCGCGGCATCACGCATCTCGACGCCGTCATGGTCTCGCATGCCGATGTCGACCACTACAACGCGCTGCCGGAACTGTTCGAGCGATTTCGCGTCGACCGGCTTTTGCTGAGTCCAGCGATGCGCAGCGACTCATCGGTGGCCGTCCACACGCTCGTTGACGCTGCCGCCCGAGCCGGCATCACGATCGAGTCAATCTCGGCCGGCCGCTCGCTTCTCTGGGGCGAGCCGTGCCAATTGCGGGTGCTCCATCCGCCGGCCGAGGGTTTGGGCGCGAGCGACAACGCCGAGAGCCTGGTGTTGCTGGTCGAATACCAAGGGTACAAGATCCTGTTGCCAGGCGACCTGGAATCGCCGGGACTCGAAATGCTCGAATCGCAACCGCCGATCGATACCGACGTATTGCTCGCTCCACATCACGGATCGTTGCGTAGCGATCCGCCCGGCTTCGTGGCCTGGAGCCGGCCCGAGTGGGTCGTATTGAGCGGCAGCCACCAGGCTCTCGATCGGCCGGCCATCAAGGCCTATCGCCACGACGGCGCCTGCGTGTTGCATACCGCCACCAGCGGCGCCGTGACCGTGACGATTGACGACCGCGGCCTGCACGTCGCCGCCTGGCACGACCCGCCTCTGGATACGGATTCCCGATGACCTTCGGGAACCCGGTTGCGGCGGCTTTGATTTACGGAGGAGAGCAGCGCGAGGCGGCAGCGATTGCGATGGCAGAACCTCGATCCGCAACCCCCAGCGAGACATCAGATCACCTGCTAGCACCGCGGGGGCTTTGCTCGGCTTGTAGGGGTTTCCACTACAAGGCAATCTCGCTAAAATCCGCGAATGGGCACACTGGCCGAGCGGAAACTTGACTTCGACGAGCTTGAATACACGCTCTTGGCGGCTGGAGCCAGCGGTTTATTCCACAGCTTTTTCGAGTGTCGCTGCTGCAACTACTGTCGCTATTGCCAGGCCCACGAATCGGAATCTCAAGCATTCTCGATTGCCGAAGCCATGGCCGATTCGCATCATCGACTCAAGCATCGGAATCCTGCCACGCGTGAGGCTGCGTAGAACGGGGCGACTGACCGCGGAATTCCTTTCCCGCGCAGTTAGATTGCCAGTCCCATCCGCCGGCCTCTGTGGCCTGGAGCCGTCCCCTGGACGCCGTATCGGTGCAGCAATATTCTACAGGGAAGCAGCCAGCTGATTTCTAATCAGCAGGCGGGTCGCGTCAAGGATCTATGGTCGGTAACAACGTTGGCCGTCATGAGTGTCGACACCAAAGTCGCGGCCGGACGACGAGAGGTTTATTACAACAGCCTCGAAGAGCTGAGCGCCGACGTCGAACAATTGGCCTCGGGCGAAATTGCTTGCCTGGGCGGCTGATCCGGGCAGCCAATCGCAACCGACGCGCCGAAACGAACGTGCAGTTCTTTTAGTTCGATTTGGGGGGTGCTACAATCGGGGGTCGCTCTCCGCTGACCGGGAACCCGCCGATGGCCCTTGATCTTGAAACTGTCGTCAAGCAAATCACCGATTCGGGGATCATTGCTGCCGGCAAGCTTGAAAACTTCATCCCGCCCAAAGCCCATCCCACGACGGTCGAAGAGCTCGTCTTGGAACTCGTCAAAAGCAAAAACCTGACGACGTTCCAAGGACAGCAGGTGAAGGCGGGCAAAGCCAAGGCCCTGATCCTGGGCAATTACACCATCTTGGACAAGATCGGCGCGGGCGGCATGGGCCAGGTTTTTAAGGCCCAGCATCGCAAGATGGATCGCACCGTGGCGATCAAGATGCTGCCACCGGCGATGACGAAGGATGCAGCCGCACTCGCTCGCTTTGAGCGAGAAGTCAGGGCGGCGGCCAAACTCTTTCATCCCAATATCGTCCCCGCGTTAGACGCCGATCAGGCCAACGGGGTCCACTTCCTGGTAATGGAGCACGTGGAAGGCAAAGACCTTTCCGCCATCGTTAAGAAGAACGGGCCGTTGCCGGTAGGCAAAGCCGTCAACTACATATTGCAAGCTGCCAAGGGCTTGGAGTTCGCTCACAGCAAGGGCGTTATTCACCGGGACATCAAGCCTGCCAATTTGCTGCTCAGCTCGGATGGCGTGGTCAAGATTCTCGATATGGGCCTGGCTCGCATTGATGCCCCAGGTGGTAACGCAGCAACCGATGCCGAACTTACCGGCACCGGGGCAGTGATGGGAACTGTGGATTACATGGCCCCCGAGCAAGCTCTGAACACGAAGCTCGCCGACGCACGGGCCGACATTTATAGCTTGGGCATTTCACTCTATTACCTGATTGCTGGTCGAGCCGCCTATGGTGGCGACTCGCTGATGGAGAAACTGGTCGCCCATCGAGAGCAACCGATACCCTCCTTGCAAGACGTTCAAGCCAACGTCCCCAAGCAACTCGATTCCATCTTCAGGAAGATGGTCGCCAAGCGGGTCGAGGATCGCTACCAGTCGATGAGCGAAGTCGTCGAGGCATTGGAAGGTCTTGGATTCGGCGGCTCGGGAATGAGCAATAAGGGTGAGGCGGCTTCTGGCTTGACGCTTTCTGCTGAAGATAGAAAGACGCTCGCTGCCAAGGGAACGAAGAATTCTTTAGGGTCGCTGACCGAGGCTGTCGCCTCGGAAAAGACGAAGCACCTATTTGCCAAGATCATCGGCGGGACGTTTGCCACGATCATTGCTCCGATCTTGGTCACGGTCCTCATCAAGTACCTGCAAATTGACAATTCGTCGCCATCCACGCCTGCTGCAACCGCTCCATCAGTCTCTCCCGTCAAGAAAGAAGAAACAGACGCTCCCAAGCCACTGGTGGCCCCGTTCGGCGCGAAGGCGGCCCAAGCGGCTCAAGCAGCCTGGGCGAAGCACCTGGGTACGACCGTCGAGCAGAAGAACTCGGTCGGCATGACGTTGGTGCTGATCCCGCCCGGCGAGTTTCGAATGGGCAGCACTCCCGAGCAGAAGTCGATGGGGATTAAGATGGCCCAGTACGTCAAGAACAGACATGACGACATCTTGTCGCGTCTCAAAGATGAAGTGCCGCAACATCGTGTTGCGATTATCAAGCCCTATTGGATGGGTATGACGGAAGTTACCATCGGGCAATTCAGTAAGTTCGTTGAAGCGACCAACTACGTCACCTCAGCCGAGAAAAAGCCGCAGGGTAAAACTGCGAACTGGCGCACGCCTGGTTACGCGGTGACTGACGATTTCCCGGTAACGCAGGTTATCTGGGACGAAGCAGTGCAATTTTGCAACTGGCTTTCCGGCCGGGAAGAATTAAATCCCTGTTACCTGCAGGAAGTCAAAAACGTGTGGGTTTTGACGGCTTCCGGCACCGGCTACAGACTGCCAACCGAAGCTGAATGGGAATATGCCTGCCGCGCCGGGACGACGACACAATACTCGTTTGGCGACGATCCGACCATGTTCGACAAGTACGGCTGGTCCAGCGAAAACTCGGATGGCGTCGCACGGGCTGTGGGCTTAAAGGTCGCCAATGCCTTTGGCCTGCTCGACATGCACGGCAACGCCGCGGAGTGGTGCCACGATTTTTTTGCTGTTGATTACTATTCGAGCTCCGACCCGGCCGACCCATTTGGACCGTCCGCCGGTTCTGAGCGTGTGAGCCGTGGCGGCAGCTGGCCCCACACGTCGGTCGTCTCCCGTTCGGCGTTCCGCGTTTCGGCCCTGCCGGTATTCAATCACAATGCCTTCGGTTTTCGTGTGGTGCGTGTTCAGTAGTGGCTCGCTTTTTCGCATCCACCGCCGTCACCGCTCTGAAAAATGCCCTTCCGAATTGCAAGATCGAGTGAGACGATCCGGCCAACCCGATGGCGCCTGAGCCTGCGGCTTCCGGCACGATGTAGCTCAGCGACCTCTCAATAGCGCCTGCGGGTTGATCTGGCCGCCACCCAAATCTCCTCACAGGGCGACGACCTCGGTGATCGGCGTCACCGCCCTCTGACTCGATGGGCTGCTCCACGTCGTTGTATCTGGCACGAGCCGGCACTGGACGCCGTTGCCGCGCCGCAATAATCTACACCGTAGCAGCCGGGCCAATACCCGGCGGTTCGCCGGCTCGATTTGTGTGCCGGCGCTGAAACCAAACGTCGGCAGGTAGCGGGGTGGCAATCATGAGTACCCTCAACACGCGGGTCGTGGCCGGTCGGCGCAAGGTTTATTACAACAGCCTCGAAGAGCTGAGGGCCGACGTCGAGGAACTGGCCTCGGGCGAAATCGTCAGCCTGGGGAATTGGTCGCCAGGGCAGGTCTTCATGCACCTCGCCCGGGCGATGCAAATGTCGATTGATGGCATCGATGCTCTGGCCCCCTGGTACCTGCGTCTCGGCGCTCGGTTGATCCGCAGCCGGCTCATCAAGGGGCCGATGCAGCCCGGCTTCAAGCTGCCGCCGCAGGCCGAAACGGTCCTGGTGGCCGGCGCGACCTCGACCGAAGAGGGACTGGCGGCCCTGCGTGCAGCACTCGACCGTATCGAGCGCGAAGCGCCGCGGGCCGTGCATCCGCTGTTGGGCGCGCTAACGCCGGAGCAGTGGATTCGCCTGCACCTGACGCACGCCGCGCTGCACATGAGCTTTTTGCGCCCGGCGGAGAAATAGTAGGCAGAAATAGTAGGCAGTAGGCTTAGGCAGTGAATACAAATCATGCTGCCGTCGTAGTGAAGTTAGTCTACTCCCCTCTGTCTACTGCCCTTTGCCTACTGCCCTCTGCCTACTGCCCTCTGCCTACTATTCAATAGCCGGCCGCGCAACCGTCTTTGCGCGGGTCGCTGCCGCCCTGGAGCACGCCGCGCGACCAGTCAATTTCGATCGCCTGGTAGCCGCCGTAGCCCGAGCGAGCACGGGCTACGCGGTGGCCTTTGGCCTGGAGGGCCTCGACCGTGGCGTCGGAAATGCCCGACTCGACGTACACCGTGCCGCCGCCCGAATCGCCCGGTTCACCCGTGGGCGACGGCGCTGCCGGAGTGACGCACCCGCGCGGCGTCGCCGGCTTGCTGCACGTTCATGTCGAAGTCGATCATGCTGACCAGCACCTGCACATGCCCTTGGGCCTGCATGTCGCCCCCCATCACGCCGAACACCAGCCACGGCTTGCCGTCCTTCATGGCCAGCGCCGGAATGATCGTATGGAAGGGCCGCTTGTGCGGCTCCAGCCGATTGAGATGGTCCTTGTCGAGCCCAAACAAGCAGCCGCGGTTTTGCAACGCGAAGCCCACCTGCCCGGGCACGACCTGCGAGCCGAAGCTGTTGAAATTGCTCTGAATGAACGAGCAGCAGTTGCGATCCTGATCGACGACCGTCAGGTAGATCGTGTCTCCGTGCTCCAGCCGCGGATCGCCCGGCGGCACGTCGCGGGCTGCATGGCCGAGATCGATCCGCCCTCGCTGCCGGTTGCCGTACTCTTTCGAGATCAACGGCTTGACCGGCAACGGGGCAAAGGCCGGATCGGCGTAGAACTTCGCCCGGTCAGCGAAAGCCAGCTTTTTGGCCTCGACGAACAGGTGCCAATACTCAGGGCTGTTCGGGCCCAGCGCTCGCAGATCGAAGCCTTCCAGCACGTTGAGCATTTCCAGCGCGGCAATGCCCTGACCGTTGGGCGGAAGTTCGAAGACCGTATGCCCGCGGTAGGTGGTCGAGACCGGTTCGACCCATTCGTTTTTGTGTTCAGCAAAGTCACGGAGCGAAAAGTATCCGCCATGAGCCTTGCTGTAGGCCGTAATTTGCTGGGCGATCGGACCGCGATAAAAGGCGTCGGCACCGCCCGCGGCAATTGCGCGGTAGGACGCTGCCAGATCGGGATTGCGGAACATCTCGCCCACGGCCGGCGCCTTGCCGCCCGGCAGGAACGTACGGGCCGAATCGGGCCATGGGCTCAAGCCCGCGGTCGACGAATGCCAATCGGCGCCGATGACTTCGGTGACCGCAAATCCGTCTTGAGCATAGCGAATGGCCGGCTCCAGAATCCGCGCCAGCGGCCATGAGCCCAAGCGTGCTCGCAGGTCTTCCCAACCGGCCACGCAGCCAGGCACCGACCAGGAGAGCGGTCCGGTGCTGGGAATCTGTTTCAAGCCTTGCTTGGCAAAGACCTCGCGAGTGAGTTCATAGGGACTGCGGCCGCTGGCATTCAGTCCGTACAGTTTTTGCGTCTTGGCTTCCCAATAGATGACGAACAGGTCGCCGCCGATGCCGCAACTCATGGGCTCGACCACGCCCAGCACGGCGCTGGTGGCGATCGCCGCGTCCGCAGCGTTGCCACCGGCTCGCAAGACTTCGAGCCCGGCTAGCGCTGCCAGCGGCTGGCTGGTAGCCACGATACCATGCTGCGCCATCACCACCGAGCGGCTTTGATGCAACGGCCCACTGGGCCGGTCGTGACCGGCGGCACGGGCGATCAAATTCATCTCCGACGTGAAATCGCACACGATCGTTCCCCACAGCAGAATCCAGGCGGCGACAATTGGTACACGGCACATAGGCGATACGGGTATTCTGAGAGCGCAATCGGAGGGGCGAAACACCGGCATTCTGCCAGTTCGAGCGGCTCTCATGATAGATCCCCGGCGGGCCGCGTAAAACCGGACGACGCGCCGGCCGAGACGAGCCGCTTTACACGCGTCGAAAGCCCAAATTGCCCACCCCCCGGGACGAACGGCCCGAAATACAGGCGTATAGACTGCCGGACCCGAAGGCTAGCCTTCCAGGGCCGCAGACTTTTACCGATCTTTTACAAACTCCGGACCTGCCCGTGACAACCGTTTGGTCGACTTTCTCTATGATGCTTAACAGTGACTCCGAGGTCCGGAGCCGCGAGAGGGTCTGCGACCATGGCGGTTCGCAGCCTGCCAACTGTACCCAGTTCCATGAGGGAGTGCATCGCGTGACGCCGCAACTAAATGCTCTGGAATCGCCAGTCTTGGACGACGAAGCAGCGCTGGCTACTGAAACCGCGCTGGCTACTGAAACCGCGCTAGCTACTGAAGCAGCGTCGGCAAGCGATCTGGGGTCGGATGCCACATCCGCTACCCGCGTCTCGCCTGTTGCGGTCGCGAACGATGCTCCGACCATGGGGCTCGGCGGCACTGTCTGGAACAAGGGGCTCGATTGGCCGATCGTGATCTGGATCGTGGTCGTCCACCTGGGCGTGCTGGCAGCCCCGTTCGTATTCACCTGGAAAGCGCTGGCCATCGGCGTATTCTTCTACTGGTTGACCGGAAGCATCGGCGTCTGCATGGGCTACCATCGCCAATTGACGCACGGTAGTTTTCAAACCTTCAAGCCGCTCCGCTACTTGCTGGCTTTCATCGGCGGCCTGTCGGGCGAAGGTTCGGCACTGACCTGGGTCTCGAACCATCGCAAGCACCACGTACACAGCGACCATGACGGCGACCCACATACGCCGCGCGACGGCGGGTTGTGGAGCCACATGCTTTGGTTCATGCCCGATTTCGGTGCGCAACACTACAAGGCCATCAGCGAGCCGCTGGGCTCCCGATCTGGCCAAGGATCCGGGCATGCACCTGCTCCACACGTTGTTCCTGCCTTCGCATTTCGCGATGGGATTGGTGATGTTCGCCATCGGCTATTTCGGCTGGGACACGTACACGGCCTGGTCGTTCGTCGTCTGGGGGATGTTCGTACGGACGGCCTGGACGCTGCACGTCACCTGGTTCGTCAATTCGGCTTCGCACATGTGGGGTTATCGCAACTACGAGACGACCGACAACAGCCGCAATCTGTGGTGGGTTGGATTGCTGGCCTTCGGCGAAGGCTGGCACAACAATCACCATGCCTTCCAGCGCATGGCCAAGCACGGCCACAAGTGGTGGGAAGTGGATGTGACCTACTGGGCCATCTGTGGCCTGGAAAAGGTGGGTTTGGTGTGGGACGTCGTCCATAACGTGCCGGCCCGTGCCCGCCCCGCGTAACGGGCATCCCCCAAGCCACGGATACCGTAGTCAACGGGCGAGCCATACAGGCCGCGCCGTGGCGATGACTCGATCGATTTCACCGGGGTTAGCCGCTCGCAAGCGGCTAACCCCGTGTGTTTTCCGTCGCCTGGCAGGGCCACCTTTTGCGGACGGAAAAAAGCCGGGCGATTTGCAGTTGCAAAAACGAATGCCTGTGATAAATTGAGCGGCTTAAGTTGTTGTGGATACTGTATGTAGGGAAAAGTCCCAGGAAATTTGGCGAACGGTCGGTGCTTGGGCCAAGCATCTGCCGCCGACCACAAGCGAGGGAATTGCGGGCGCCGATGGCTATTACGAAAGAACGAAAACAGGCGTTGATTGGGGATTTCCGTCGTGCGGACGAAGACACGGGATCGCCCGAGATCCAAGTCGCAATTCTGACTACCAGAATTGGCGAGTTGACCGGGCACCTGCGAACGCACACCAAGGATTTCGCCAGCCGGCGGGGTCTGTTGCAGATGGTAAGTCGTCGTCGTCGGCTATTGGATTACCTGAAGCGAGTCAACCCGCAGCGCTATCTCGACGTCATTCGGCGTTTGGAGATCCGCAAGTAACCTTCTCTCTTGTGACGCGTCGTAGGACGCGACGGTGTGGTTTCGGAACCGTGGTTTCAGAAACGCGGTTTCGAAACGGTGGTTTCAAAAACCCGCCGTTGTAGCGTCGGCAGCAGGTGTGACGTCGACGGCACGTCGCCCGAAGCTTCATCGCGCTTGGTTTGCGACCCGATTGGTCGGCAGGCCGAGGATTTGGCTGACGACGGATTCGGCCGTGCGAAGCGCGACGGCTCTTGCCCACCGCCCGCGCCTTTTTCTGCCTGGGACGTGCAAAAAAGGTAGGAATACAAACTTGAAAGTACGTGTAGAAAAGCAAATCGGAGCTAGTGTTTTTTCAATCGAGACCGGCGAACTAGCCAAGCAAGCCGCCGGTAGTTGCCTGGTCCAATATGGCGAGACGGTCGTCCTGACCGCCGCGGCCACCGGCACCCCTCGGGCTGGCATCGACTTCTTCCCGCTGACCTGCGATTACCGCGAGCGCGCGGCCGCGGCCGGCAAGTTTCCCGGCGGATTTCTCAAGCGCGAAGGCCGGCCGACGACCAAGGAAACCCTGACCGCGCGGCTCATGGACCGGCCCATTCGGCCGCTCTTTCCCGACTGGTTTCACGACGAAGTGCAGATTCAAAGCTTCGTCGTCGCCAGCGACAAGCAAAACGACGGCGACGTGCTGGGCATGAACGGCGCTAGCGCCGCCCTGGGCCTGTCGCCACTGCCGTTTTTGGGCCCCCTGGGCTCGGTCCGCTTGGGACATGTCAACGGCGAGTTCGTCCCCTTCCCGACGCAGGACGAGTTGGAAGAGAGCGATCTCGACCTGATCGTCTCCGGCAGCCGCGAAGCGGTGTTGATGATCGAGGGTTTTGCCCGCGAAATGCCCGAAGAGCGGATGCTCGAAGCACTGGCCGAGGCCCAGAAGTACATCCGCGATGCTCTGCGATCTGCAAGACGAACTGTTCCACAAGGTCGGCGTCGTCAAGAAGCAGTACGAGATTCCCGCCGCCGACGACACGTTGCGACCTTGCTCAAGAGCAAGTTCCACGATCGTTTCGTCCAGGCCAAGCAAACCTCGGGCAAGCATGCCCGGGCCGAGGCCGTTTCGCAGCTCAAGAAGGCCATCTGGGCCGAGCTGAATCCGAATCCCGACGAACCGGTCATCGCGCCGCGAATCGTTCAACCATGCCTGGCACGAGTTCGAAGCCTACGTCATTCGCGAATTGATCCTGTCGGGCACGCGTCCCGACGGCCGCACGTCGACTCAGTTGCGTGCGATCCAATGCCAGGTCGACGTATTGCCTCGCGTCCACGGCTCGGCCGTGTTCCAGCGCGGCGAAACGCAGTCGCTGATTACCGTCGTCCTGGGCACCAATCGCGACGAACAGCGAGTCGACGGCCTGATCGACGAGTATTCGAAGAAGTTCATGCTGGACTATTACTTCCCGTCGTTCTCGGTCGGCGAAGTGCGGCCGATCCGCGGCCCGGGCCGGCGTGAAATCGGCCACGGAGCGTTGGCCGAGCGGAGCGTCAAGCCGGTGCTCCCCGATCCCGAGGACTTCCCCTACACGATTCGCGTGATCTCCGACATCCTGGAATCGAACGGATCGAGTTCGATGGCCAGCGTTTGCGGGGCGACCTTGGGCCTGATGGCCGCGGGCGTGCCGATTTCGAATCCCGTGGCCGGCATTTCCGTGGGCCTGGTCAAGTCCGACGACAAGTGGGTTCTGCTCACCGACATCATCGGCGACGAAGACCACTACGGCGACATGGATTTCAAGATTGCCGGCACGCAGAACGGCATTACGGGCATCCAGCTCGATCTGAAGATCAACGGCATCAGCCCGGAGATCATCGCCGGCACGCTCAGCCAGTCGCGCGAGGCCCGCATTCAGATCCTGCGGACGATGCTCAGCACCATTTCGCAGCCGCACGAGGAAATCTCGCCCTGGGCGCCGCGTCTGCTGCGGACGAAGATCAACCCGGAGAAGATCGGTCTGCTGATCGGACCGGGCGGCAAGACGATTCGCGGCATTCAGGAAGCCACCGGCGCGGTGATCGAAGTCGAAGACGACGGCACGGTGGTCGTGGCCAGCCACGATGCCGAGAGCGCCAAGGCGGCCATGCGCCGCGTCGAGGCTCTGACCGAGAGCGTCAAGGTCGGCAAGATCTACGACGGCCGCGTGACCAGCATCAAGGATTTCGGTGCGTTCATCGAAATCCTGCCCGGCAAAGACGGCTTGTGCCACATCAGCGAACTGTCGGACGGTTACGTCAACAGCGTCGCCGAGGTCTGCAAGGTGGGCGACGAGATGCAGGTCAAGGTCATCGCCATCGACGACCAGGACCGCGTCAAGCTGAGCCGCAAGGCAGTCCTTCGGGAACTGGCCCAGCAGGGCGCCGGCAGCGAGGGGAACTGATTTTCCCAGCGCCGACTTGGCAGCTTGAAGTAGTTGAAACCACTCGCGCCCGACGGCCGGAACTCCGGCCGCCGGGCGTTGTTTCTTACTTCCCTCTTGAACTTGATATGAACGACGGCTATTCCTCGCCGCATAACGAAGCCCATCAAAAGCTGGTCGACCAGTATACGGAGATCGCGCGGCTGGCCGGTGGCCTGGCGCACGAAATCAAGAACCCGCTGTCGACGATCCGGCTGAACATGGATCTGTTGGCCGAGGACTTTTCAGCGCCGATCCGAATCGCCGCGTGAGCGCCGGGCGCTGCAAGAAAATCGCCATGGTGCAGCGCGAATGCCATCGGCTGCAGAACTTGCTAGATGATTTCCTGAACTTTGCCAAGGTCCGCAACATGCGGCTCGAGCCGTCGGACCTGAATGAGCAGGTGCGCCGGGTGCTGGACTTCTTCCGTCCCAAGGCCGAAGAATGCCATATCGAAGTGTTCCCGTACTTGCAGACCGATCTGCCCAGCGTATTGCTGGACCGCGAGGCCTTTCACGGCGCGCTGTTGAACCTGGTGCTCAACGCCCAGCAGGCGATGCCCGGCGGCGGACAATTGGTCGTCAGCACCGAGGCCACGCCGCGCGGCCTCGCCCTGCATTTGATCGATACGGGCTGCGGCATGGACGACGAAACGATGTGCCAAGATTTTCCAGACGTTCTATTCGACCAAACGCGGCGGCTCGGGCCTGGGCCTGCCGACGGCGCGCAAGATCATCGAAGGCCATGGCGGCCGGATCTACGTGCAGAGCGAATTGGCCGCGGCACGCAGTTTACGATCGAACTGCCGTCGCCGGCACGGATTGCAGGGGCCAGGGGATAGTGGCTAGTGGCTAGTGGTCAGTACCACTCCTGCTCGTCACTAGCCACTAGTCACTGACCACTGCTGACCACTAGCCACTACTCCCTAATTCGCCATATCATCGACCGCATGCTTCCCGTCTCATCACCGGCCAATTCCGAAACCGCGGCGACGCCCGTGCGCGTGCTGATCGTCGACAACGAAGAGGCCCTGGCCGAAGCCGTGGCCGAGAGCCTGGAACGGGTCGGCTACCAGTGCCAGTCGCCACCAGCGGCACGAGCCGGAGCCAAGCAGATCGAGCAGCAGCAATTCGACGTCGTCATCACCGACCTGATGATGAACGACCTGGACGGCCTGGCCATTCTCGAAACGGGCCAAGGACGATCTGCCCGACGCCGAAGTGATTCTGGTCACCGGCCACGGCACGATGCCAGTCGGCCGTGCTGGCCATGCAGCAGGGGGCCTTCAACTACCTGCTCAAGCCGCTCGACTTCCAGCAGTTGCGGGCCGTGGTCGAAAAGGCCGCGGCCGACAGCCAGCGTCTGCGCCGCACCAATGCCGAATTGAACCGCCGGCTGGACGAGAAGTTCGGCTTCGAAGGGGTGATCGGCTCGAGCCCCAAGATGAACGATGTCATCTCGCTGCTGAAGCGGATCGCCCCGACCAACGCCAGCGTGCTGATCCAAGGCGAGACCGGCACCGGCAAGGAGCTGGTGGCCCAGGCCATCCACCAGAACAGCCCGCGGAAGAACAAGCCGTTTGTGGCGCTGAATTGCGCGGCGCTGAGCGAGAACATTCTCGAAAGCGAACTGTTCGGCCACGTGAAAGGAGCGTTCACCGACGCCTCGACGCGATCGCATCGGCAAGTTCGAGTACGCCCACGGCGGCACGCTGTTTCTGGACGAAGTCGGCGACATGCCGATGGCCACGCAGATCAAGCTGTTGCGCGTGCTGGAAAACGACGAGATCACGCGCGTCGGCTCGAACGACCCGATCAAGGTCAACGTCCGCATTCGTTTCGGCCACCAACCGCAATCTGGAACAGCAGATCGCCGCGGCACGTTTCGCAGCGATCTGTACCACCGGCTGAAGGTCGTGACGGTCGGCCTGCCGCGGCTGGTCGAGCGGAGCCAGGACATTCCGCTGTTGATCGAACATTTCATCCGCCAGCTCTCCAAGCGGCACGAGAAGACGATCAAGAGCATGTCGACGGCGGCCGCGGCGGCGGCTGATGGCCTTCGACTGGCCGGGCAATGTGCGGCAGTTGCGCAACGTGGTCGAGAGCATGGTGGTCGTCGATTACGACGGCGTGCTCGACGTCGACGATCTGCCGACGGAACTAACCGAGCAGTCCGAGTTTCCGGCGAATGCTGTCCGGCGGCAACCTGGCTTCCCTGGTCGGCAAGCCGCTGGAAGAAGTCGAGCGGCTGTTCATCTGCGAAACGCTGCGGCATGACCGGCGGCAATCGTGAAGAGGCCGCCGAGATGCTGGGCATCGGCGAACGGACGCTGTATCGGAAAATCAAAGAATACAACCTTTAAGGAAGTGCTGAATGATAAATAATGAAATGATAAGTGCCTCTTCGCGGCTTCGTTCATTTATCACTTATCATTCAGCATTTACCATTTGTCCCCATGCCTATTCGCCAGCTGCCGCCGAGCGTCGTCAATAAGATCGCTGCCGGCGAAGTGATCGAGCGGCCGGCCAGCGTGCTGAAGGAGCTGGTCGAGAACTCGCTCGACTGCCGGCGCAACGCGCATCGACGTTTCGGTCGAGCAGGGGGGGACGGACCTGATCCGCGTCGTCGACAACGGCAGCGGCATTCCGACCGAAGAGTTGCCGCTGGCCGTCACCAGCCACGCCACCAGCAAGCTGGAAAATGCCGACGATCTGTTCCACGTGCGCACGCTCGGGTTTCGCGGCGAAGCGCTGGCTTCGATCGCCGAAGTCAGCCGGTTCTACGCTCCGCAGCCGGCCAGGCCGCCAGTTCGACGCCGGGGCGCAATTGGAAGTCGTCGGCGGGCAGTCTCGGCCGATCGACGCCGTGCAGCAGCCCGCCGGGCACGACGCGTCGAAGTGCAGAACCTGTTTTTCAACACGCCCGTGCGGCGCAAGTTTCTGCGTTCGACGCAGACCGAAATGGGGCACATCAGCGAAGCCCTGACGCGGCTGGCGCTGGCACACCCGCAGGTGCATTTCACGCTGCGGCACAACAACCGGCCGGTGTACGATCTGCCGCCGGCGGCCGAACTGACGTGCAGCGGATCGCGCTGTTCTTTGGCCAGGAATTGGCCGACGATCTGATCTGGGTCGAAAGCCGCGACGAGCGGACCGCGCTGCGCGGCTTTGTCGCCCGGCCGAGCCAGAGCCGGGCCCATCCCGCATGCAGTACCTGTTTCTCAACGGCCGCACATTCGCGATCGCTCGCTGCAGCACGCCCTGGCCGAGGCCTATCGCGGGCTGCTGCTCACCGGCCGCTATCCGATTTCGCTTCCTGAGCCTGGAGATGCCGCCGGAAGTGGTCGACGTCAACGTCCATCCGACAAGCTGGAAGTCCGTTTCCAGGACGGCGGCCGGCTCTACAGCCAATTGCTCGGCACGTTGCGAACGAAGTTCCTCACGACCGATCTGACGCATCGGCTGGAACCGATCGACGACGGACGGCCCGGCCGCGGCGCATCGATCCGGAAACGACGGCCCGGCTGCGCCAGGAACTGGTCGATTGGGCCAAGGGGCAGATGGCCGGTTGGGAAACGCGGCTGCCGTGCAGCCGGCCGTGGCCGCAGTGAAGTCGCGATCGGCCCCATGCGCAGCCGACGCTTCGACCTGCCCGCGTCCGCGCCGGCAGCGGTCTGGATCTGACGCGGATCGGCAGTTGGACCGGCGTGGCGAGCCGCCGCGGCGACGAATGCCGATCATCCGGCAAGCGTGAAACGCCGACGACCGAGCCATCGCCCGTCGTGCGCCGGCCCCACGTTGGAACCGCCGCGGTCGGCCGAGCCGGTTCGGGCGTTGCAGATCCACGACCGGTATCTGGTGGCCGAGAGCGAAGACGGCGTGGTCGTGATCGATCAGCACGCTTTGCACGAGCGGATTCTGTACGAGCAAATTCGCGAAGTCGTGCTCGGCGGCGTGCTGGAGAGCGCAGCAATTGCTGGTCCCGGAGCCGGTCGATCTGAGTGCGGCCGAGGCGGCGCTGGTGGCTCGAGCACCGCGAAGAACTGGCGCACCTGGGCGTCCGCGTCGAGCCGTTCGGCGGCGGAACGGTGCTCGTCTCCAGCTATCCGGCCATGCTGTCTCGACTTGAGCCCGAGCGAAGTCTTGCGGGCCTTGGTCGATCAACTGTCCGCCGGCGGCCGAGCGCCCGATCGACGCGACGTGCTGGACGAGTTGTTGCACATGATCTCCTGCAAGGCGGCGATCAAGGCCGGCGATCGGCTGAGCCACGGAAGAAGTCGCATCGCTGGTCGAGCAGCGGCACCTGGCCCAGGACACGCATCACTGTCCGCACGGCCGGCCGACGGCGCTGGTGTTCACGCGCGAAGAGCTCGACAAGCAATTCAAACGGACCTGAGATACTCGCGATGGCCGGTCGCCGACGATGATCTGCGTCACGCTGGACCGCGAGCGGCTCGCACGATCTGCTGGCCGAGCATCGCCGGCTGGTGGCCGAGGGCGTCGCGGCTGGTCGAATGGCGGCTCGACTAGCTGACGGAGCCGATCGACCTGGCCGAGTTGCTCGCCAAGCGAGCCCGGCCCGGTGATCGTCACTCTGCGCGCCGGCCGAAGATGGCGGCCGGTACACAGGCGACGAGAGCAAGCGGCTGAAGCTGCTCCGCGAGGCGATGCTGGCCGGGCGCGGAATACGTCGATCTGGAAGAGCGATGCCGCGGCGCATATCCACGCGATCGGGCGCCACGCGGCGGATCGTCAGCATGCACGATTTCCACAGGCACGCCGAACGATCTGGCCGGCGATGCATGCCCGGCTGGCGGCCAGGACGCCGACATCGTCAAGCTGGCCACGCGTGGCCAATTCGACCCACGACAACTACCCGCATGTTGCGAGCTGGTGCGACCACAGCCAGCTGCCGACGGTGGGCCTGTGCATGGGCGAATTGGGACTCGCCGACGCGCGTTCTGGCCGTGCGCTGCGGCGCACCGTTCAGCTATGCTGCCACGGGCGAAGGCGAACCGCTCGCACCGGGCCAGCTCAGCTTTCGCGAGATGCGATCGCTGTATCGCTGCGAACGCATTGAGCCCGCGACCGAAGTGTACGGCGTGATCGGCGATCCCGATCGGCCACAGCCTCAGCCCGCTGGTCCACAACGCGGCATTTCGCGCAGTGCGGGACTCGACGCGGTTTATGTGCCGTTTCGCGTTCCGCCGGACGATTTGCTGAGTTTCCTCGACGACGCGCCGGAGTTGGGCATCAAGGGCTTGAGCGTGACGATCCCGCACAAGGAAGGCATGCTGGCCCGCGTGACCGACAGGATCCGGCGGTGCGGGCCATCGGCGCGGCGAATACGCTTGGTTTGGAAGGAGTCGCGGCGTCTACGCTACAACACCGACCAGCAAGCGGCCATCGACAGCCTGGCGGCGGCGCAGCCGGGCAGACGACCGCCGATTTCCATGGCCGCGTGGCGCTGGTGCTGGGCGCCGGCGGCGCGGCCAAGGCGATCGCCATGGTCTGCGACAAGCCGGAGCCGACGTGGTCGATCAGCAGCCGACGCTCGAGCGAGCGCAGGAACTGGCCGATGCCGATGGGTTGCCGGGCGTTCGCCTGGGACGCTCGGCACGATGGCGCGCCGCAATCTGATCGTCAATTGCACGCCGCTGGGCATGTCGCCCAAGGTCGACGCCACGCCCTTCGAAGCGCCGGCACTGCGAACCTGGATGATCGTCTTCGACACGGTCTACAATCCCGAGCAGACGCGTTTGCTGGCTCGAGCCCAAGCGGCTGGCTGCACGGTGGTCAGCGGCGTGGAAATGTTCGTGCGGCAGGCAGCCCGGCAATTCGAGCTGTTTACCGGCCAAGAGTGCCCCGCTGGCATCTCATGCGCGACGCCCTGCGGCAGCAACCCCGGCGCATAACGCTATACTTTCAGGTTCGCTGCCGCGTTTCGCCCATTCCCCATTCGACATTCCCCTTTTGCCAATGAACGTCGTCCTGATCGGCTATCGCGGCACCGGCAAAACGACCGTGGCCCAGCAGTTGGCCTTGCGGCTGGGCTGGGACTGGGTCGATGCCGACGTCGAGATCGAGCTGCGAGCCGGCAAGTCGATCGCCGCGATCTTTGCCGACGACGGCGAGCCGGCCTTTCGTGACTTGGAGTCGCAGGTGCTGGCCGCGATGATCGGCCGCGAGCGGATCGTGCTGGCGGCTGGCGGCGGCGTGGTGCTGCGCGAAGAGAACCGCCGCCTGCTGAAGACGGCAGGCAAGGTCGTCTGGCTCAAGGCCGACGTGGCGACGATTCTTGCGCGCGTGGCCGGCGATCAGACCACGGCCGGCCGGCGCCCCCAGCTGACCACCGCCGGCGGCGAAGCCGAAGTGCGTCAACTGCTGGCGCAGCGAACGCCCCTGTATCGCGATTTGGCCGACCTGGAAATCGACACCGAAGGGCGAACCCCGGCCGAGATTGTCGAGGAGATCGTAGGAAATGCTAAATGATAAGTGATAAATGATGAATGTCTCATCCTGGCCTCTTTCACTTATCACTTAGCATTCAGCATTTATCATTCTTCCATGAACATCCTGGCTCGCCATTCCTTTCGAAGTCCGTCTGCTGCTGCTGGCTCTGCTCGGCGCGGCCGTGGGCGGATTGGTCAATTGGGCCACGTATAGCGTGTGCTGGAATGCGCGGCCGCTCAGCCCTTGGTCGCGAGCTCATCCGCGCGATGCCTGGAGCAGCTGGACAGACCGCTTGCCCGTCTGGGGCTGGTGGCGGTTGCGACGGATGCAGAAAGAAGTTGGGCTACGACTTCTGGATCCGGCCGCTGGCGGTCGAACTGTTCACCGCCGGATTGTTCGCCGGGCTGTACTGGTGGGAAATCGGCGAAGCGGCCCTGGTCATTCCGCCGATCGGCTTCGTGCCGCCGGGGCCCGAGTTGCTCGCTGGCGATGCATGCTCAGTACGCGCTGCATGTGCTGTTGTTTTCGCTGATGCTGGTCGTGTCGTTGATCGACATCGACGAGCAAACCATTCCCGACGAAGTGACCTTGCCGGGCACGCTCGCTGGCGCTGTTGCTCGCGGCGCTGCTGCCGCAATCGCGGCTGATTGATATGGTTCAGATTGCTCCGGCACGCATCGATTGGCTGCAACTGGCTTCGCCCCAGCAACTGCCGGCAGAACTGGCCGGGATCCAGTTGCGCTCGTTGGCAATCGCGCTGGGCTGCTTATGGATCTGGTGCCTGGGGCTGCTGCCGCGCGATGGCGCGATCGTCACGGCTGGCGTCGGCGCTGGCGGTGATGCTGGCTCGGATCCGGCGAGATCGCTTCTCGTATTTTGTGCTGGCCCTGGGCTGTTGGGTAGCGCGGGAATCGTCGCGGCCTGGCACTGGGGCGGAGTGCGTTGGGATTCTCTGCTGTCGTCGTTCGTCGGGTTGGGCATTGGCGGCGGGCTGATCTGGTTCGTGCGATTCTTCGGACAGCTGGCCCTGCGCCGCGAAGCGATGGGCTTCGGCGACGTTACGCTGATGGCGATGCTCGGCGCGTTTCTCGGCTGGCAACCGGCGCTGATGATTTTCTTTCTGGCTCCGTTCGCCGGCCTGGTCGTCGGACTGGTGAAGTTCATCGTCCGCCGCGACAACGAAATCCCCTATGGGCCGTTCCTTTGCCTGGCCGCGGCCTTGTAATTGTCTGCTGGCCCGACTGCTGGGAGCGGGTGCGCAATGCCTTCGGGTTCGGTTGGCTGGTGCCGGCCGTGATGGTCGTCGGCCTGGTAATCCTGGTGCTGCTTTTGCTGCTGCTGGGGTTCGTCAAACGGCTGCTGGGCCGCCTGCGTAGTCGCCCGTCATCCCCGGCAGCAAGCTATGCTTGAGCAAATGGGGAATTCGGAACGGGGAATGGGGAATGCGGCCCTGGTTTGAAACGGTTGACCGATCTGACAATCAGGTGCCGACGTGCTGCGCCTCGCCGCTACGGCGTGATCGAGGTGGCCGACGGAGGCCCTGTGCTGCGTTCACTTGCGCCCGTTTCCGAAAGTGGCCACTTTTTGGGAGCACTGGCTGGCGCAGCAAATTCTTGGTCTGGCGCGGCCGTCGGGCAATCGCTGCTGGCTGTACTACAATCAGCCGCGACGCTACCCGTGGTGCCTGACGTTGCAGTACATCGTCTCGGCGCGCGACACGACGTTCCGCACGTCTCGCCTGGCCGTGGAGTTGCTGGACGAAGTCGCCCGCATCAAGCATATCGATACTTTGCTGTGCGACGTCTCGAACGCGCGAACTCTCCGATCGCTTGTTGCCACCGTTGGGGCTGGGAATCGCACGCGCCGATGCGCCTGGCACCGCAACTATGTCAAACGGCTGTATCAGTTGCCGCTGGCAGCACGCCGATGCCAGTTGGAATGCGGCGATTTGCTAGCAGCCTGCGAACGCAGCAGCGCGTAGAAATGGCCTTGTAAGCGATCGCCGTGGTCGCTACGATCCGCCCGCCGATTCGTCCAGATAGGCTTCGCGCGGGAACTGTCACTGCCCTTGTGGCGGCGACAGAGCAAACCGATCCGGCCCACGAATCGATTGCGTCGATCTACCCGGCGTCTGCCCCCCATGTCCTTCGCCTCGAAAGAAGATTCGCCATGCGAGTCGTCGCTGGTGCGTTCTGTCTGTTGCTGTTGGCGGCAACGGGCTGCGCGAACAACGCGTACACGCTGCAGGGCAAGGTGTCAGTCCCTGGAGCAGCAGCAGGTGACGCTGGCGCAGCGCAACCAGGAGTTGCAAACCCGGGCCACCTCGCTCGATCATGACAACCAGGAACTCGAAGCCATGCTGGCCCAAAGCCGCCAGCAGACTCGGGTGAGGAAGACCAGGTTGCGGCGCTCCGCGAGCAGCTCAGCGGCGCCACCTGCAACTGGCCCAGCTCAAAACCCAATACGACGATACCAACCGCAAAGCCGACATGCTGGCCGCCAGCGTGAAGCGCAAAGTTGGCGCCACGATCACGGCCAACACGAGCATGCAGGATCGGCTTGCCGGCGATCAACATTCCGGGCGTCGAGGTCCGGGCCGACGGCGACGTGATCCGCATCGAACTCCCCGGCGCACGGTTGTTCGAATCCGGCAATGCCCGGCTGCTGCCGCAAGCCGGCGCGCTGATCGACCAGGTAGCCGGCCAGATCATTCGGGCCTACCCCCACCAGATGATCGGCGTCGAGGGGCACACCGATTCCGATCCCTTGAAAAACAGCAAGTGGACGAGCAACCAACAGCTTTCGATCGGCCGGGCCATGGCCGTCTATGACCATCTGGTCGGCCGCACCGGCGTCAATCCGGCCCAGTTGTTCGTCGTCGGGCACGGGGCCAATCATCCCGTCGTCTCCAACGGCACGTCGGCCGGCAAGGAACGCAATCGCCGCGTCGAGTTGGTGATCTATCCCGACCGCATGCCGGGCTTCGAAAACGGCCACGCTAAGCGCCCTGTCGGGCGGCGGTCGTTTCTCTTAAAATCCGGCGGGGCCTGGCGAACCTGGCGTCCTCGGACGCTGTCCTGACTACAACCGCAGGGGCGCCGCCGGACCTCGGCTCTCGTCGATTTCCTGTACACGGGAGGCGACCAAATGCGGCCCGCTACCGCATGATCGCCATCATCGACTACGGCATGGGCAACCTTCGTAGCGTGCAGAAGGGCTTCGAGAAGATCGGCTCTCAGGCCACGGTCACGAACGATCCGGCCGTGCTGAAGGCGGCCGAAAAGGTCGTTCTGCCGGGCGTGGGGGCCTTCGAAGACGCCATGCAGGAACTCAAGCGACGCAACCTGGTCGGCCCCATTCGCCAGGCCGTCGACTCCGGCAAGCCGTTCCTGGGCATTTGCCTGGGTCTGCAATTGCTGTTCGACTATGGCTATGAAGGGGGCAAATTCGAGGGCCTAGGCATCCTGCCCGGCGAGGTGGTCCGGTTTGAGGTGCCGCACGAATACAAGGTGCCGCACATGGGCTGGAACCAGTTGCAGATCCGCCGGAAGGCCCCGTTGCTGGAGGGTCTCGAGGACGGCACTTACGCCTATTTCGTCCATTCCTATTACGTTGTGCCGCGAGATTCGTCGGTCATTGCCACCGAAACCAGCTATCCCGAGCCCTTCACATCGATGATTTGGCGCGACAACCTCATGGCTACGCAGTTCCATCCGGAAAAGAGCCAGGCCGACGGCCTGCGGATGCTCCGCAATTTCGCGGACTTGGCGTAACGGAAGCCGACAGCAGGCGGTCGGCAGCAGGCGGCGACGCTGGCTGGCACAGAACGCTCGCCGATCATGCGGCGGTATCTTCTCGCATACCGGTCTCCCGTCTCTCTCTTACTGCCGGCCGCCCGCTACCCGCCGCCTGCTTTCTTCCGCCCGCTTGGTTGCAGCTGGAAATATCTGTGTCATATTAGGTGCTGATTTGCGTGAGGTGTGTTCGACCGGGCGGAGAATCCCCGACCATGCAGATTTGGCCGGCCATTGACCTACGCGGCGGAAAATGCGTCCGCTTGCGGCAAGGGGATTACAACCGCGAAACCGTCTATGGCGACGACCCCGCCGCCATGGCTCGGCAATTCGTCGAGCAGGGGGCCGAATACCTGCACCTGGTCGATCTGGACGGGGCCCGCGAAGGGCGGCCCATGAATCTGGCCAGCGTGCAGGCCATTGTCGAGGCGGTCGACATTCCCTGCGAGCTGGGCGGCGGCATTCGCGACGAACAGGCCATCGGCCAATTGCTCGATCTGGGACTGAACGCGGGTGGTCATCGGCACCAAGGCCCTGCGCGAAGTCGAGTGGTTTCGCGCGATGTGCCGCCAGCACCCCGGCAGGCTCGTGCTGGGAATCGACGCCCGCGACGGCCGTGTGGCCACCAGCGGCTGGCTGGAGACCAGCGACGTGGCGGCCACGACGCTCGCCCAGCAGTTCGCCGGCGAACCGCTGGCAGCGATCATTTACACCGACATCGCCACCGACGGCATGCTGGCCGGCCCGAATGTCGCCGCCATGGTCGAAATGCGCGAAGCGGTCGACTTGCCGCTGATCGCTTCGGGCGGCGTGACCCGGGTTGCAGGACGTGGGACTGCTGGCGGCCGTAGGCGTGGCGGGCTGCATCATCGGCCGCGCCCTGTATGAAGGAACTCTCACGCTGGCCGAGGCTCTGGCCGCGGCCGGCGATGGTTCGAGGAGCACATAGCGAACGACAACTTTGCACTAACGCGAAAGGACGCCCCGCTCATGAGTTTGCAACGAGTCGAGAACATCCGCAACATTGCCTTTTGTGGTCACGGTTCTTCCGGCAAGACGACGCTCGTCGACACCTTGCTGATCAAGACCGGGGCCATCGACCATCCGGCCAGCGTCGACAACGGCACCAGCATCTGCGACTTCGACGAAGAAGAAAAGGCACACAAACACACGATCGAAGCCAAAGTCGCCCATTTCGATTACGCCGGCAAACACTTTCACGTCATCGACACGCCGGGCTATCCCGACTTCATCGGCCAGACCATCGAAGCCCTGCGCGGCGTCGACACCGCGGCCATCGTCATCAACGCCCATTCGGGCATCGAAGTGAACACCCGCCGCGTGTTCGACGAAGCCGGCAAGGAGGGGCTCGGCCGGATCCTCATCATCGACAAGATGGACTCGGACAACATCGACTTCCCGGCGTTGCTGCACCAGATCAAGGAGGCCTTCGGCCCGGCCTGCGTGCCGCTCAACGTTCCGCTCGGGGGCGGCCACGATTTCCACGCCGTGGCCGACGAACTTCAGCCCGCCGGTCAAAGCGGCCGATGCGCTGGTGGATCCGGTGGCCACGCACACGGAGCTGATCGAGAACATCATCGAGATCGACGACGAAGCCACGGCCCATTACTTCGACGGCATCGAACCGACGGACGAAGAGCTCTCGCGGCTGGTGGTCGATGCCGTGGCCTGCGGCCATCTGATTCCGATCGTGTGCGCGTCGGCCAAGACGGGCGTCGGCATTGCCGAATTGCTCGACGCGCTGGCGCTGTGCGCGTTGCCGCCGGGCAAGGTCGCCCGCAAGGCCCACCGCGAGAACGGCGAAGCGACGAAGATTTCGCCCGATCCCGAGGGGCCGCTGGTGGCCCAGGTGTTCAAAACCCGCATCGATCCGTTCGTGCAGCGGTTGAGCTTCATCCGCATCTACTCGGGCAAGCTGAAGAAAGACGAAACGGTCCATGTTTCCGGCTCGCGCAAGGGCGTCAAGCTCGGACAGTTGTTTCACGTGCAGGCCAACGTCACCGAGCCGCTGGACGAAGCCGGGCCGGGTGAGATCGTGGCCGTGGCCAAGAACGAAGACCTGCATGTCGGCTCCGTGCTGGGCGACTTGCTGATGGACGAGATCCATTTTCCCACGCCGATGGTCGGGCTGGCCGTTTCGCCCAAGAGTCGCGGCGACGAAGGCAAGCTTTCCACGGCGCTGCATAAGGTCGTCGAAGAAGATCCGACGCTACGCATCGAGCACGACCCGCAGACCAAAGAGCTGGTCATCAGCGGCATGAGCGATCTGCACCTGCAGATGATCCGCGAGCGGCTCAAACGCCGCGACAAAGTCGAAGTCGACGCCAAGCAGCCCAAGATCCCCTACCGTGAAACGATCCTCAACCGGGCCGAAGGGAGCTACCGCCACAAGAAGCAGACCGGCGGGCGCGGCCAGTTCGGCGAGGTTCATATTCGCCTGCATCCGCTCCCCGAAGGGACGAAGATCGAGGAATACGCCGTCAAAGAACGATTCCCGTCGATGCGCGATTACCGCCACGACCCGAAGATCAATTTCCTGTGGGTCGACTCGATCGTCGGCGGAACGATCCCCAACAACTTCCTGCCGGCCGTGGAGAAGGGTTTTCGCGAACGGATGGAGCGGGGCGTGATCGCCGGCTACAAGGTGCAGAACATCTGCGCCGAGGTGTTCTTCGGCAAGCATCATCCGGTCGACAGTTCGGAAGCGGCCTTCAAGACGGCCGGCGCAATGGCCTTCCGCAACGTGTTCCAGCAAGCCAAGCCGGCCTTGCTCGAGCCGATCGTGAAGATTCATATCACGGTTCCCAACGACAAGCTGGGCGATATCAACAGCGACCTGTCGGGGCGCCGCGGCCGCGTGCTGGGGATGGATTCGGCCGGCGGCGGGATGCAAACGGTGATTGCCGAAGTGCCGCTGGCCGAAGTGACGACCTACGCCCGCAGCCTGTCGAGCATCACGGGCGGGCAGGGGAGCTACACGATGGAGTTCAGCCGCTACGACGTGGTGCCCGGCAACGTACAGAAGGAAATCGTCGAGAAGGCCGGGCTCAAGGACGAGGAAGAGGAGGAGTGAGTCCGATCACTGCTTGGAGCGATGTGTAATGCTACGGAAGCTGCCCCTTGCAGCATAGCGGGCATTTGGCCGTGCTTTTTCCTAAACTTCCAGCAATTCGACCGCCGAAGAGTCTTCCAGAAGCCTTGAATCTGCCTGGTTTGACGCCTAGGATGAGGGCCGAAAAGGCTGATTGCGATGAATCTCTTCCACGCCCCCACCCATCGGACCGCGAAAATGGCCGCACAGCGTTGCGCATCTTCGCGAGGCACTCGCTGGCGCCAGGCGTGCGCGCGTGTTGTTGTCCGGCCTAGGGCCGGACCCCTTCGCTCGGTGCGGTCCGCGATCGTTGGCAGTCCGCGTGCTACTCTTTCTCGTGCCTTGCACCTCTTCCATGACGCGTTGGCCCGACTGGCCCTGGCGCGCGGGAGCGAATGATCGTGGCTTCCGACCTGCGGCGTAAAGAAGAACTTCCCGAACTGACCAAGCGGATCGTCGACACCTACAGCGTCGTCGGCTCGATCAACCACCTGGGCCATTGCCCGCTGCCCAACTACGACGTGGTCATCGAGATCATCGAAGACCTGAAGGAAATCATTTATCCCGGCTACCGCCGCCGCGAGGGCCTGCACCTGGGCAACGTGACGTACCACGTCGGCGACTTGATCGACGGCCTGCACGACAAGCTGACGACGCAAATCGGCCGGGCCTTGCGGCACGAAGCCGCCGCGACAACAGCTTCGATTGCGATCCCGATTTCGAGGCCTTGGGCCAGGCCAAGGCGATCGAGTTCCTGGAACTGATTCCCGACCTGCGGAAGACGCTGGCGCTCGACGTGCAAGCGGCCTTCGACGGTGATCCGGCAGTCCGCGGCCTGGACGAAGTTATCTTCTGCTATCCGGGGCTCGAGGCCATCACGGTCTACCGGCTGGCCCATATTCTGTACCAGCTCGAAGTCCCGTTGATTCCGCGGATGATGACCGAATGGGCCCATAGCAAGACGGGCATCGACATCCATCCCGGCGCGACGATTGGCAAGCACTTCTTCATCGATCACGGCACGGGCGTGGTGATCGGCGAAACGTGCGAGATCGGCGAGCACGTGAAGCTCTACCAGGGCGTCACGCTCGGCGCGCTCAGCTTCCAGACCGATTCGGACGGCAACCTGGTGCGCGGCACCAAGCGCCACCCGACGATCGAAGACCATGTGGTCATCTACGCCAACGCCACGGTCCTGGGCGGCATGACCGTCGTGGGGCACGATTCGGTGATCGGCAGCAGCGTGTGGCTGACGCGGAGCGTAGCCCCCCATTCGACCGTCGTTCTGGAAAAGCCCAAGCTCCGCATCCGGGCGGAGAACGAAGAGCTACACGCCGACCCGAACTACCAGATCTAGGAAATGGGGAATGCCGAATGGGGAATGGGGAATTGAGTAGCGAAGCGCCCGCGTGCGCCGTATAAACTTCTTCATTCCACATTCCCCATTCCACACTTCCCATTTCCTCCGATGTTGTTGGGGCCGATCTTCTCGCTGGAATTGATAACCGGCGCCCGCCGGGCCCGTTATTTCTGGGTCCGCGTGGCCTATGCCCTGACGCTGCTGTTTGCGCTGTGGGTGACGTACGAGAGCGCAGTGGTGCGTCACAACTTGCTGGGCATCCAGGGCATCGCCAATATCGCCCGCGATTTCTTTTTCAGCTTCGCCATGATCCAACTCGTCGCCGTGCTGGTGCTCACGCCGGCCATGGTCGCCGGCACGATCGCCCAGGAACGCGAGCGCCGCACGCTCGAATACCTGCTCACCAGCCAACTGTCGAGCGGCGACATCATCCTCGGCAAGCTGGGGGCCCGGCTGCTACACGTCGTCTTTGTGCTGCTGGCGGGCATTCCCGTCCTGGCGACGGCCATGCTGCTGGGCGGCATTCCGCCGCTGGCGCTGCTCGTGACCACCGCCACGACGCTGTTGACGCTCGTGGCCGTCGGCGCCTTGTCAATCGCCGTCAGCGTCTGGCGGCCGCAGAACGCGCGACGCCATCGTCAGCGCCTATGTGCTGCTGTTGGGCGTGCTCATTATTCCACCTCATCGGGGTCCAGTTTCCATGGCGCCTCAATGCATGCTCCCTGGCAGCAGATCGTCGACGCCCTGGCCGGTGCTTGTTCCGTCGTCGCCGATGCCAATCCGTTCCTGGTCGTCACCGCCAGTGCCAGCAGCGACTTTCAGCGAGTGCTCGGCGGCGGCTGGCGGCAACTGCTCGCTATCGAGGCCAGTTATGTCGGCTTCGCGGTCCTGTGCCTGCTGGTCGCCGCGTCGAACGTGCGGCGCGCCTACAGCAACGACGCCAGCCGAGTCGCCCGTCCGCGCTGGTGGAGCTCGCTGTACTGGCGTCCGGCGGTTGGCCGTTATCCGATGATCTGGAAGGAATTGTTCGCCGAAAGTGCCGCCGGGCGGCTGGGCTGGCTTGGTCGGACCGTCCTGGGCTTGATGGTCTTGGCAGTGGTGCTCCCCATGCTCGGAAACTTCTACGAATGCTGGCCCAACCATGGCCAACAGTTCATCGACATGGCCGTGGTGATGGGCGATTTCGTCGGCTGCTTCGGCCTGTTGATCGTGACGGCGCGGGCTGCCACGCTGGTTACTTCCGAAAAAGAGCGGGATTGCTGGGTGAGCCTGCTCAGCACTCCGCTGTCGGCGGCCGACATCATTCGTGCGAAGCTGCTCGGCAACTTGTACGCCGCCCGTTGGATCGGCCTGCTGCTGGGCATGATTTGGCTGTTGGCGCTGCTGATGGACCGCCACTTCCTTTTGATCGCCGTGTTGCTGGCGGCCACCTGGTTGTTGCTGGCTTGCTATGCCAGTTGCCTGGGCCTGACCTTTTCGTTGCTGTTACGCAATTCAACTCGCGCCATGGCCGCAGCGTTGGCCACGGCCATATTCTTCGGCGGCGTGTATCTGATGTTCGCGCTGCCCATCCTGGCCATCATGGCCGTGGCCGGGCGCAGCGACCCTTGGGAATTGATGGCGATCTGCATTCCCTTCTTAATGTCGTACCCGGCCATGGCGTGGGAAAGCCGCCACTCGGTGAACCCGAGCATAATGATGCACGTGGCCTACGTGGCTGGCTTGGCGATCTATGCCGCGGTCTCAGGCGCTCTGGGCTTGGAGCGTCGCTACGTTCGATCAGCGCGCCGGACGCATGCGCGAGCAATGACGCTCGTTGAGCCTTGGTCCATGGGCTCGCGTCGCGAGCCATGGGAGCCAATGCCGGATCAAAACGCTCCAGCAATCGGTCGACTTCGCCGATCAATTGGGCGACGAGCCGCTCGATGTCGGCCACGACCAGGCGCCGACTCAACGTGCCCGTCGGCGGCCGCGTTCCGGCGATCCGGTAAGGGCTCGCTCGGCGTTGCCAGTCGAGCGGCAAGCCGATCCCAGCCTTGACCCTCGACATCGGCCGGGGAAACCGCCAGCGTGTCGTCCAATTCCATCAGCCAGGGGCCGGCGGGGCGGTTCACGATTCATCCAACCTGAATAAGGTCAACTTTCAGCCAGCTTCCGCGCGCGAATCGCCTTGCCACCCGGCGACTCGACCGCCGAGGCGCGAGACCCGCCATCGCCGCCCGCTGGCTCGATATGAACTCGGAACTCATAGGGGCCGGTTCGAATCAGATCCTGGTCGGCCAGCGGTTCGGACTCGATGGCATCGCGGTGGTTGACCGACAGGGCCGGGCCCGAACCAAGCCAGCGAATCGTCGTGGCCTGCGGGGTGCGAAGCAGGTAGGCATGCACGGGCGGAAAATGCGGGTCGCCCAATACCAGATCGCAATCCGTGGCCGAACCGATCAGAAAGGCTCGGGCCTCGACCGGCCGCAGCTTGTTGCGGGCACGGCCGCGAACGATCTCCAGGCTCACCTGCCCCGTGACGATAACGCTCGTGGCAGCGGGGCGATCGTAGCGAATGATGCGGCGCTCCATGGCATCCTTTTTCAATTCGGACTTACCCGCGGCGGGGTCTAAAGCTTGCGAGTTGCACACTAGGCGCGAAGCGCAAGTGCGGTTCCTCACGAGCGACACCCTCGCTTGCGCGTCGGGCTAGTGTCGATGCTGTCGCTATAGCATGCTTCGGCAACCAGAGCGGCCGGCGGTTAATCCGAATCGATTTGGCCGTAGGGTTTTGCGCCGGCAGCCGCGGACCTGCGAGATTGGCGGGGCTAGCAAAGATGCAACGCTCGCGCTGAGCCCGCCGCGAGTGTCCGGCAGCCCGCCGCGTGTGCCCGCCAGACAACTGCCCTGGTTATTTCGCGGCCCGTTTGACGACCCACAATTGCCCGCGGGCCTGGCTTTCCAGCCGATCGCGGATGGCCAGCAGTTCGGGTGTAGGCGTCGGCCGGGTGCGGGCAGCGGCCAACTGTTCGGCGGCGGCTGCGGCGTTGACTTTGGCCGCCGGAACGGCCCGATTGGTCAGCACGTAGACGATGTTGTTGACCACCTGCACGAAGCCGCCGTCGACGTAGAAGCGTTCGATCTTGCCGTCGCCGCTGTTGATCCGCATCTCGCCGTAGCCCAGCCGGCCGATCATCGGAGCGTGCATCGGCGCAATGCCGATCTCGCCATCGTACAGCGGCAACGCCACGAACACGGCCGTACCGTCGCGAACTGCCGCTTCCGGCGTGACGACGATGCATTCCATCACGTCACTGGGGGCCATGGCGACCGTCTTCGAAATGGTCTGATCGGGATAGTGCTCCATGGTCGACGCCTAGCCTTTTTGCTGCAGCTTCTTGGCTTGTTCTTCGGCCTGCTCGATCGGGCCGACGTACATGAAAGCGTTTTCCGGCAAATGGTCCCATTTGCCGTCGGCAATTTCTTCGAAGCTGCGGATCGTGTCGGCCAGCTTGGTGTATTCGCCCGGCTTGCCGGTGAACACTTCGGCCACGAGGAACGGCTGCGACAGGAACCGCTCCATGCGGCGGGCACGATGCACGACCAGCTTGTCCTGTTCGCTCAATTCGTCGACGCCCAGGATGGCGATGATGTCTTGCAGTTCGCGATAACGCTGCAAGGTGCGCTGCACGCGGCGGGCGATCGCGTAGTGCCGCTCGCCGACGTATTGCGGATCGAGAATGCGGCTGGACGAAGCCAGCGGATCGACCGCCGGATAAATGCCCTTTTCCGAGATCGAGCGCTCCAGATACAAGAACGCGTCCAGCTGGCCGAAGGCCGCGGCCGGGGCCGGATCGGTCGGATCGTCGGCCGGCACGTACACGGCCTGCACGCTGGTGATGGCCCCCTTCGAGGTCGAGGCGATGCGCTCCTGCAAGCGCCCCCATTTCCGTGGCCAGCGTCGGCTGATAACCCACGGCCGAAGGCATGCGGCCCAACAAGGCCGACACTTCGCTACCGGCCTGCGAGAAGCGGAAAATGTTGTCGATGAACAGCAGCGTGTCGGCGCCGGTCGTGTCGCGGAAAAACTCGGCCATGGTCAGAGCCGACAAGGCCACGCGCAAGCGGGCGCCGGGCGGCTCGTTCATCTGGCCGAAGACCATGCAGGTCTGCTCGATGACGCTGCGGCCGGTGTTGCCGATCTTGGTTTCCTGCATTTCCAGCCACAGGTCGGTTCCTTCGCGGGTTCGCTCGCCGACGCCGGCGAACACCGAGTAACCGCCGTGCTGCTTGGCGATACGGGCGATCAGCTCGGTGAGAATGACCGTCTTGCCCAGGCCGGCCCCGCCGAACAATCCGGCCTTGCCGCCGCGGACGAACGGCGTCAGCAGGTCGATCACCTTGATGCCCGTCTCGAACAACTCGGTCTTGGTCGACAGGTCGGTCAGCGGCGGAGCCTCGCGATGGATCGGCCAATGCTCTTCGGCCTTGACCTCGCCGCGGCCATCGATCGGCTCGCCGAGCAGGTTGAACACGCGGCCCAGCGTGGCCTTGCCGACCGGCACCTTGACCGGGCCGCCGGTGTCGACGCACTCCTGGCCGCGGACCATGCCGTCGGTGCTACCCAATGCCACGCACCGCACGCGGCCGCCGCCCAAGTGCTGCTGCACTTCGCCGGTCAGGCTGATCTTGACGCCCTTGTGTTCGGAATTGATCTTCAAGGCGTTGTAGATCGCCGGCAGCTGGTCCTCCGGGAATTCGACGTCGAACGTCGAGCCGATGATCTGCGTGACGCGGCCGGTTGCCGGCAGCGGGTTGAGTTCGTGGTGGCCATGATGCGTGTTCCGACGAAACGATTGATTTCGGTTGAATGCTTGGAATCGAATTGCTTCGTGATTCAGTTCGTTTCGTTCGATTTGCTTGCTCTATCCTTCGAGCGCCTCGACGCCGCCGAGCACTTCCATGATTTCGCCGGTGATCTGCGACTGGCGGGCCCGGTTGTAGGTCATCGTCAGTTGCTTGATGATCTTGTCCGCGTTCTCGGTGGCCGCCTTCATGGCCACCATGCGGGCGACCTGCTCGCTCACGGCCGCGTCCAGGAAACACTTGAACAACTTCACCTTGAAGCTGGTCGGCACGATCTCTTCCAGGATGCTCTGGGCCGACGGCATGAACTCGTACTGAACTTCGGCGCCGCTTGGCCGCCGTCTCGGGTTGACCCAAGGCGGCCAGCGGCAGGATCGTCTCGACCGTGGCCACCTGCCGGCTCAGGCTGTCGAATCGCGTGTAGACGATGTCCAGCCGATCGAGCTGGCCGGTGATGTACTCGTCGAGATAGCGCTGGGCCAGCACGTCGATCTCGTCGAACGTCGGCTTGTCTTCGAAGCGCGTGTAGGTTTCGTCCGGCATGATGTTGCGGAATTTGAAGGCCCCGATGCCGCGCTTGCCCGATACTTCGAGCCGGACCTGTGGCACGCTGGCCTTGAGTTCGGCGAGCTTCGGCAGGGCCGCGCGGAACACGTTCGAGTTGTAACCGCCGCACAAGCCGCGATTGCCGGTCAGCACCAGCAACGTGGCGTTCCGGATCTCGCTGCGCGGCTCCAGCAGCGGATGGCTGACCTCGAGGCCGCTGCGGGCCAGGTCGGCGACCAGGGCCGTGATCCGCTTGGTGTATGCGGTGGCGGCGCTGGCGCGGTCCATCGCCTTCTTGAAGCGGGCCGTGGCGATCAATTCCATCGTCCGCGTGATCTTGCGGATGTTCTTGATCGACTTGCGGCGTTTGTCGAGGGCTCGAGCTTTAGCCATGGTGGTTCATTTCGTCGTCGCTGGATCGGTCTTCGTCGCCGGATTCAGGATGCAGATGCCGGACGGCAACCGCCGGCTTTAGCGTACGGCAGCCTTATCCTTGGGAGCGTGCTGCGAGGCGTACTGTTGCTGGAACACGGCGATGGCCGCTTCGAGTTCGGCGTTGGTATTGGTCTTCTTGTCGAGTTCCAGTTTCTTCGTGTCGCGCAACTTCTTCACGACTTCGGACTTCTGGTCGTGCATGAACGTCAGGTACTCTCGCTCCCACTGCGCCACTTGCTCGCGCGGCATCTTGTCGAGATGACCGCGGGTGCCGGCATAAATGCTCAGCACCTCGTCGATCACGTCCATCGGCTGGTACTGGCCCTGCTTGAGCAGTTCGAGCATGCGATAGCCGCGATCGAGCCGAGACTGCGTTTGCGGATCGAGATCCGTGCCGAGTTGGGCGAAGGCCTCGAGCTCGCGGAACGCGGCCAGATCCAAACGCAAACCGCCGGCGACCGTCTTCATGGCCGAAATCTGGGCTGCACCGCCGACGCGAGACACCGAAATACCGGCGTTCATGGCCGGACGCTGACCGGCAAAGAACAAGTCGGGCTGCAGATAGATCTGACCGTCGGTGATCGAGATCACGTTCGTGGGAATATAGGCCGACACCTCGCCTTCCATGGTTTCAATGATCGGCAGCGAAGTGAGCGAGCCGCCCCCCAATTCGTCGCTCAGCTTGGCCGAACGTTCGAGCAGTCGGCTATGGGCGTAGAACACGTCGCCTGGATAGGCCTCGCGGCCCGGCGGACGACGCATCAGCAGCGACAACTGCCGGTAGGCCACGGCCTGCTTCGACAAGTCGTCGTAGACGATCAGGGCGTGCTGGCCCTGGTACATGAAGAACTCCGCCATGGCGGTGCCGGCATACGGAGCGACGTATTGCAGCGGCGCCGGATCGCTGGCCCCGGCCACGATCACGGTCGTGTAGTCCATGGCCCCGTGCTTGCGCAGGTTTTCGATCACGCCGGCCACGGTCGATTCCTTCTGGCCGACCGCGACGTAGAAGCACTTCACGCCCGACGACTTCTGATTGATGATGGCGTCGATGCCGATGGCCGTCTTGCCGGTCTTGCGGTCGCCGATGATCAGTTCGCGCTGGCCGCGGCCGATGGGCGTCATGGCGTCGATGGCCTTGATGCCGGTCTGCAACGGCTCGCGCACTGGCTGACGGCCGGCGATGCCCGGCGCGTTGAACTCGACCGGGCCGGCGTTCGGTAGTGACGATCGGGCCCTTGCCGTCGAGCGGGTTGCCCAGCGGATCGACGACGCGGCCGATGACGGCGTCGCCTACGGGCACGCTCAGCAACCGGCCGGTGCTCTTGACCTCGTCCCCCTCCTTGATCGTGAGGAAGTCGCCGAGAATGATCACGCCCACGGAGTGCTCTTCCAGGTTGAAGGCCAACCCGGTGACGCCGCTGGGGAACTCGACCATTTCGCCGGCCATCACGCCCGACAGGCCGTAGACGCGCGCAATGCCGTCGCCCACCTCGAGAACACGTCCGACTTCGCGGACGTCGATCTGCGATTGGTACTGCTCAATTTCCTGCTGAATTACTGAAGCGATCTCGCCGGCGTTGAATTTCATGGACGCTCCTGGTGATCATCTGTTCGCGGACCCGAGCCAGGCGGGTGGCCACCGAACCGTCAAAAATTGTATCTCCCACGCGCAGCACCAGCCCGCCAATCAGGGCCGGATCGACCGCTTGCTCCAGCCGTGGCTGCTGACCGAACATTCCTTGCAGCGTTTCTGTAATGCGGGCTGCCAGGTCGCCGTCCAGCGGAGCGGCGGTGGTAACGCGAATTCGTACCCGATGTCGCAACTCGTCGTACAGCAAGTGCGCCACGCGGCGGATGTCGCGCAGCACGTCCAGCCGGCCGTGTTCGGCCACGACCTTGAGAAAATCCAGAAACAACGGACTAGCGCGGCCGCCAAAAGTCTTGTCGAGCAACTGATTCTTATCGGAGAGTGAAATCCAGGGCGAAGCGAGCACCGCCTCGAATTGCGGAACGGCGTCGAGCACGTCGGCTACCAGAGAGTCAAGTTGCTCGATGACGGCCTCGGTTTGTCCGCTCTCCTCGCTGGCCCCCAGCAACGCCCGCGCGTAGACTCCCGCCACTTGCTGGGCGCCTACGTTGATCGCCGTGTTGGCGTCGGGTTTTTCAGTTGGGCTGGGGGTCATTTGAATCTCATCTGCGATTCAACTTGAATCATTTTGTAGAGTGGGAATTACCCACCCATCATCCGCACAAACTCCATCGTGGCGGGCAATGCCCAGCCGCCGATTCTTTCTTCACCCGAAATCAATTACGGTGTGCCTCTTCCTTGGCGAAGCCGGCCAAGGAAGATTCGATCAGGCTGCGGTGATCGGCCGCGTTGAGCTTGGCGCCAAGAATCTTGCCGGCCAAAGTCCACGGCATGATCGGCCGCCGACTGGGCCAAGGCGGTGAGCGCCTGGTCCTTGGCAACGTCGATCTCGTGCTTGGCTCGAACCATCTCAGCCTCGGCATCGGCACGGGCCTTGGCCAGAATTTCCTGGGTGGTTTGCTCGGCATGCCGCCGGGCCTCTTCGACGATCGCCGCGCACCTCATCCTGAGCCGACAGCAGCTTGGCCTCGTATTCGGCCAGCAACCGCTTGGCTTCCTCTTCGCTTTGCTCGGCGATCGCGATGTGCTCCGCCACCACCCGCTCGCGTTTCTCGAGGCCGGCCGTGATGGGCCCCCAGGCAAACTTCCGCAACACGCCCAGCAACACCAGGAAGACGACAAAGGTCCAGATGGCCAAGTCCGTTTTGAAGTCGGCCGGATCCTGGCTGACGTCTTTGGCCCCGATGTGTTCGTGCGCGTCGTGTCCACCGTGGCTGTCGTGTGCAGCCTCGGCCTTCGCAGGCCCGTTTTGGCAGGAGCCTTATCGGCAGCGCAGCACACGGCAGGCGAGGCCGCCACCAGGGCCATCGTTACGGCAAGAGCCAGGAATCGGTTAAACATGACAGGAACCTCGATCAGAGTACCAAGCGCGCCAGCGAACCGTGTCCACACGGGGCACTCGCGAGCCAGGACGATCCGAAACGCGAACGTCCACCTCCGCGCGACCTTAGACGCCGGTCGAGCAGATGTACAAAGCATAGAACGTGAACCCTTCGATCAGGGCCGCCGCGATGATCATCGCCACCTGGATGCCGGCCGCCGCTTCGGGCTGCCGAGCCATGCTTTCCAGGGCCGAACCGGCCAACTTGCCGATGCCAAATGCGGCACCGATCACCACCAGGCCGGCACCGAACGAACCACTGAACGAGATCAAGGCATTGGCGTCAGCCGCCATGGCCGGAGTGGCCACCAGCATGATTGCCAACGCCGCCAGAGCGATCGAGATGAACTTGCTCACAGACTGTTTCTCCTTCTCGGGTCGAATTAGATGGACAGAATCAATGGGGAATTGTTTTCCGCTCGGCCGGCGAGACCGAGAGTCCAAGGGCCTGGTTTCTAATGGTGGTGGATCGCCGCCCCGATGAACAAGGCCGATAGAAAAGTGAAAATGTACGCCTGCAAGAAGGCCACGAATAGCTCCAGCAGGCTAAAAGCCGTCGAACCCAACACGCTGATCACCGTTACCAGGGCCCAGGTATGCGGTGTGGCCGCGGCTGCGGCGGCAATCAGGCCCATGATGCCCAGCAACACCAAGTGCCCGGCCACCATGTTGGCCAGCAAACGCACGCCCAACACAACGTGCTTGATGAGCAGCCCGACCACTTCGATCGCAAAGATCATCAGCTTCAACGGCCGAAGCCACACGGGCAGATCCATGTGCGGCACCTGATTAACCCAGAAGCCAATAGGTCCAAAACGGAGCATGCCGGCGGTGAGCGTGGTGGCGAAGACGATCATGGCCAGCCCCAAAGTGGTGCCGAAAGCGCCCGTCGGAGCACCGGCCCAGGGAACCATGCCCAGCAAATTACAGGTCAGAATGAAGAAAAAGAACGTCCACAGCAGGGGCACGAAGCGGTCGGCGTCGTGGCCGCCAATTGCCGGCCGGGCAATCTGATCGCGAATGAACACCAGGAACACTTCGCACAGATTCCACCAGCGCCCCTTCGGCGCGGCGCCGGTTTCGATCTTGCGGGCAATGCGAATGAAGATCACGGCAATGATCAACGCCGCCACCAGTTCAAGAATCATAAACTTGGTGATGCCAAACCCAGATTCTTTCTCATACAGACTCTTGAGCGTTGCGAATGGCTGCGGAATGAGAATCTTGCCCGAGAGCTGCTCGTTGAAGTCGGTCAGGGATGCGTGCGGATGAGCGCTGACAAGAAACTGGGGAACCTGACTCAAGTCCGTGTAATGGCGCTGCCAAAGTGCCTTGGGCACTTCGAAAAAATAGCCGTCCTTGATGTGCAGTACTGCGTCAGACATCGCTCAGGAAACCACCTTTTACGACGCTCGGGGCAATTGCAAGGGAAACGCCAGGGCCTACCCGTCCGCTTCCGCTCGAGGAGGAGCGCACCAGGCGCACCAGCAACACCGTTTCGATCAACAGGCCAAACAAGAACGCCACGACCGTGCAGCCAAACAAACCGGCGGCGGCCACCATCGGCAACCTCGGTTGCACCAGAAGCACCACAACTAGCGGGGGGACCATCCGGAACAACGATCCGGCGAGCTGACCTGCAACCGCGTAGGGCGTGCCGCGAGACCGGCCGGCGACAACCAGCGCCGCAAGAGACGAAAGCCCACAGGCGACGATTGCGATCGTAGCCGCCTCGACCCCGGCGACGCCACGTTCGGCGTATTGATAAACCCCGAGTACCACTCCACCCAGGACCATGGCCAGGATAAACACCGCGCACGCGGAAACAAGCGTTGGACCCGCACCCATGCGGAAGCCAAGAGGCTGACTGCGTTCTGGAGCCGATTGGCTCGCGCGTAGCGGGTTCCATGGCGATGAATCTATTCGAATTTATCTGGCGGACTGTTCTGCCGATCCGGGCGGTCGCCGTGTAATGACCAGCAAATAAGCGATGCCCGTAGCGAGCCCTAGTCCAAAGCCAAGAAGCGTGCAAAAACGGACATTCAGCCGATGGTCGAGCCACTGGCCGGCTAAGCCGGGCAGCACCATGACGGCCGCTGCCGCGCCAATTTTCGCCACCCAATCGAGGGCCACACCCATCGGTGATGGCTCAAACGGTGGCTTGGTCACGGGCGGACTTCGTCGAAGGGCTCAATCAAGATCACGGAACTGTAATCGCGGTCGATGGGGGTGTCAATTAGCCAGAAGATAGAATTCGTGTTTTTTTTCACGAAGTAGTCATGAGGCTTGTAAGCGATTGGTTTATCGAGGCTTGCAGAATATGGCCAGGCTCGGCAGCCGCGACGCTCAAGCAAAATCCAGAGCGAATTCAGTCTTTCGAATGGGGGGTAATGGGCGGCTCGTTTTATTGAGAAACCGTAATGATTGTGCGGGACAAACGGATTGTGAGACTGGAAAAATGCCGCATTCCTCGTCGGCGAAATCGCTTTTCTCGTTGATTTGCGACTGACCGACAGTTAAACTCAAATTCGCACCTCACCACCAAGGCCGGGCATGTGAAAGCAGGCTCGGCTCCTGCCCATTGGTGGGGGGGACGGATGAATCGCGAAAAGAGTGTTTTCGGGAAGTTTTTGGGTTCTAGGCGAAAGCTCGCCGGGATTCTTGGACCACCCGAGCCAATCCAACCGCTTTTGTCCGCGGCACGCAGACGATCTGAAGTGCTGGCCACAGTAGGAGTGGAACTGTTCCACAAATACTGCGTCAAACTTTGGCGGCCAAGGAATGCCGCCGGGTTCCAGCGATCCTGTTCCCGTCACGGACGATGAATCGAAGTACGTCTCCCCGTGCGCAAGTGCGGGGAGTTCCAGGCTCCCTCGGGGCGGCACGGAGAGATGTCGAACGATGACCGCAGACACGCTCAAATCGTACAGTTGCAAAGATCTGGCAGAGATGGCCAAGAAGCGCGGCGTGCAAGGTTGGCACGGCATGCGCAAAGAACAACTGGTCAAGGCTCTGTTGCGAGTCAACCATCCTAAATCCGGGCCTAAATCCCGGCTCCCGGCGGCTCGCGGAGCAAAAGCTTCGACCGCCCAGTTGCGATCCGCTTCGGCCAATCGGGCCGGCGTCCGCAAGGATCAGGTCGCTTCCCGGCCCGCGCTGGTGGCACCCAAAGCCAAAGCCGCGGTCGCCAAGCCCTCGATCGTTAAAGTAGAAGCCCTTAAGACCGCACGCGTTCCGGCGGTAGTCGTGCATGCGGCTGCCGCAGTGAACGGCACGTCCAAGTTGCCGCCGGTTAAGTTGTCCGCAGTCAACGGCAAACTGGTCAACGGCAAACTGGCGGCGGTCAACGGCTCGACCAAGGCAAATGCTTTGGCCAAGTTGCCGGCCATCAACGGCATCAGCACCAAGAAGATGCCCGTACTGCCGCTGCCGACCGCCAAAGCGGCCAGCAATGGCGCGTCGAAGATCAAGGCTCCGCTGATCAAGGCGCCCGTCATCAAGGAATCGGCCATCGCCCGTCGGCTGCAACGCGTCCGGGCCAAGGTCGAACAAAACAAAGATCTTTCGGGAGGAGCCTTGAAAGCCAAGACCGCCCGAATCACCCGCGACCGGCTGGTGGTAATGGTCCGCGATCCGTTCTGGCTGCACGCCTATTGGGAGCTCACGCGGCAGGGCGTCGAGCGTGCTCAAGCCGCGTTGGGCCAGGAATGGCACGCCGCCAAGCCAATCTTGCGAATGCTGCACGTCACCACGGGCGGGTCGAACCCGACGGCTGAGAGTCTGGCCCGGGATATTGAAATCCACGGCGGCGTGAACAACTGGTACATCGACGTCCAGGATCCGCCGAAGTGTTATCGCCTCGACATTGGTTACCGCGCCCCGAGCGGCCGATTCTTCGTGCTGGCCCGCAGTAATGTGGTCAGCACTCCCAAGCCGGGTTCGAAGGACGCCTTGGACGAGAATTGGACCGAGGTGGCTGAGAACTACGACAAGATCTACGCCCTCAGCGGCGGCTACTCGTTGGACGGCAACAGCAGCGAATTGCAGGAGCTGTTCGAAGAGCGGTTGCGACGCCCCATGAGTTCGCCTACGCTGACCCACTTCGAGGGATTGCTGCCGCGCAAGCGGGAGTTCTTCTTCGAATTGGACGCCGAACTGATCGTCTACGGCGTGACCGAGCCCGATGCTCATGTTACGCTGCAAGGGGATCCGGTGCGGCTGCGGCCCGACGGCACCTTCACGGTCCGCTTCAGCTTGCCGAATTGCCGGCAGGTGATTCCCGCGGTCGCCTGCAGTGCAGGCGGCGGCGAACAGCGGACGACCGTGTTGGCGGTCGAGCGCAATACCAAGGTCATGGAACCGCTCATTCGCGACGCCAGCGAGTGATTTCGACCTATTGAGCCACGCGTGTCACGAGACATCCTACGCATTCTTGATGGCTGGGCCTTCGAGCCCGACCAGCTTTCGGTACGCATTGTCGCCGGCGATGATGGCCGCGAGAAAATCCAAATGCGGCTGGAACTGGGCCTGCTGCAAATGGAGCTCGACGGCCGTCCCGACGGCCAGCGGCCCGAGGGCTGCGAGTCGTGGTTGGAGCACTACCGTCGGCAGCAGGTGGCCCACGAAACGGCCAATCCAGACGGTTCGCCGTTCCTGCTCGAGCCCGCGGATTGCGAGCTGCTGCTGCGGGAAGGGATTCAGTATTACCACCGCTATTTGAGCTTTTGGCATTTGCGACGGTACGAGTTGTGTGCCCGCGACACCAATCGCAACCTGCGGTTGTTCAAGTTCGTCCACGACTTCGCCCGCCAGGAACGCGACAAGCGGCAGTTCGACCAATGGCGCCCCTATGTGACGATGATGCACACGCGGGCCGTCGCGACGCCGCTGGTGGAGATGCGCGACTTCGAGGCCTCGCTCAAGGCCATCGACGCCGGCATCCGGGCCATCCGCGGCTTCCTCGAGGAGTACGGTCAGAGCGAACGGGCTGGCCAATGCGCCGAACTATTGAGCCTCGAACGTTGGCGCGACGAGGTGGCGGCGCAAACGCCGGAGCCGCCGGTCGTCCCGCCCGATCCGCTGGAGCAGTTGCGTGAGCAATTGCAGCGGGCAATTAGCGAAGAACGGTTCGAGGATGCGGCCCGGCTACGCGACGAGGTTCGCCGCATGTCCGAGTCGCCGTTTCGTACGCGACCAGATGAGAAGCTCTAAAACCGAGAAGCCTTGCGCACGCGGCGACGATCGCCACAACTACCAGCAAGACAACCGGTTACGGCGGCCATCCTGATCGACCAGGCGAAGCCGTCTTCCTTGCCTTGGCCCTGGCGGATTGATACCATGAGCGTGTTGACCGGCGGGTTCGCTCGCCGGTCGGCACATCCTCTGCCATGTTCGTGCTGCCGACGTATATTTTCCGTGAGCCGATAAGAAAGTCCGCTGGGTGCCAATATAACCCCGGCCGCGTGTATAGCCGCCGTCCGGTCCTTCGGGTCCGGAACCAACGGTCGGATCACACAACCCGGGGCTTAGGTACCCCCATGTTGGAATGCGGGCTCTCGAAAACCGCGTCGCCACGGCATTGCGGCGGAGGATTTTTCTCTCTCGCCTTAGAACGAGTGAGTCAAGAAGGGGTGCCGTCTGAGTTTCGACTCGCGGCACTCTTTTTTCGTGCGCCGACTATCATGGGATTGTCGGGGCGTTCATGAAATCGTCTGAGCATGGATTCATCATGGAAAACACGAGCCCGAAGCGCAAGCGAGGGTGTCTCACGGTACACAGCCTCGCTTGCACTTCGGGCTTGTATGATGATCCGGTTGCGTCGTGAGTTGGCGAGTTTTTGAAGTTCAGACGTTCAAACGATGACCGAAACAAACGCCGATCCTCTGTCGTCCGAGTTGGCAGCCAAACGAGATCGTTTGCTGACCCTGCTGGCCGGCTATGGCAGTTGCGCCGTGGCGATGTCGGCCGGTGTCGACAGCACCGTCGTAGCCCAGGCGGCTCAGCAGGCGCTGGGCGACCGAGCGGTTGCCGTCACCGGCACCAGCGCCAGCCTGGCCGAGGGCGAACTGTCCGCCGCTGCCGACCTGGCCCGGCAAATCGGCATCCGCCACCATGTGCTGGCGACCGATGAATTCTCCCAGCCCGATTACCGCCGCAATGCGCCTGATCGTTGTTACCACTGCAAGACTGAACTCTACACCCAACTTGAAGGCCTGGCCGGTCAGCTTGGCGTGAGCGTGATCGTCAACGGCGCCAACCTCGACGACCAGGGCGACTATCGGCCCGGCATGACGGCCGCCGCCGAGCACACGGTCCGCAGTCCACTCATCGAATGCGGTTTCACCAAAGCCGACGTGCGGGCGTTGGCCGCGCATTGGCAGCTACCGATCTGGGACAAACCGGCCAGCCCCTGCCTGAGCAGCCGCGTGGCATACGGTGAAGAGGTGACGCCCGAGCGCGTGGCGATGATCGATCGTGCGGAACAATACCTGCGCAGCTTGGGGTTGCGCGAAGTGCGAGTCCGTTACCATCGCGGCGACCTGGCGCGGCTGGAAGTTCCGGCCCAGGCGATCGCCCGGTTGGCCGAGCCCGAGACTCGGGCCGGAATCGTGCGCTCGTTGGTCTCGCTGGGATTCAAATACGTTTCACTCGATCTCGAGGGCTTTCGTAGCGGCAGCCTGAACCAGGTGCTGCCCAGTGAACAACTGCGTGTGCTCCGCTGAGAGTAAAGCTCGCTTGGAGCACGGCGCGGCAGGCTGGCGCAAAAAGTTAGCCCCCGGCGAATTTGGCCGGGGGCTAACATCATTGCAGCATTAGAAACGTCTTCGCCGCTTTAGCGGAGCATGTTGGCGGCCACCACGTCGGGCGTGCCGCCGAAGGCCCGCACGAACGCCTGGTTGAACGGCGCGCCCTTGCGCAGCGCGTCGACGAGCGTCTGATTCGCCCCGCCGCGGCCCACCATGCTCCGCACCAGCGCGTAGCTGACCAACGAGCCGGCCGCATCGACTTGCTTGGCCATGAGCAATTGCGGCAGCTTGATGCCCGAGCTCATGGCTCCCGCGATGCTGTCGTCCCATTGTTTCACCAACGGGCTGCGGGCCTCCATCCGCGAGGCCGTCACACGACCCGAGCCGACGGAATACCAGCGCGGAATGTTGCGGCCGAGCGTCTCGATGTACGAGCCGGCAAAGCCCTCGGCCAACAACAGCGGAATGTTGGCTTCGTTTTCCTGGCTGGCCAGGATGGCCATGTAGCCGTCGACCACGTTGTAGTTGAAATGCCCGGACATCTCCCCCGACAACTCACGCTTTTCGACCATCTGGCCGAATTCCGAATACTCGAAACGCTTATTGAGCAGGAAGACGGTCAGCTTGCCCTTGTACATGGGCCCCTTGTCGGCCTTGAACTTCAAGGCCGAGGCCACTTTGGCCTGAATGCTGCGGGCCAGGGTGGCAACCTCCTGCATTCGCGCCGGCGCCAAATCGCCGACGATGCGGAAGTCGTCTTCTTCGATGATGACGGGCGTTACGCCCGGATTGCCCAGGCCCCAATTCTTCTTGGCCAGATCGAGCCGCATTTTCGACAGCTCTTCGTGCGTCGCCTTGCTGGCCGTAATCACACGCAACAAGAATTCGAGCTGGGCGCCCGGATCGTCGCCGTCAAACGTGGCGCCTTCGGCAATCCAGGTCTCGAACTTCTTGATGATCGCTTCCGAGAGGGGCGGCGAGCGGTCGGGCATGCGGCGCCGCGGACCGGTCTTGTCCTTGGCCGTGCCGCGGATCATCTTCACCAGCAGGCTTTCCGCGGGGTTGCCCGCGCTGAGCAGGTCGCCGTCGCGGCCACCGCGCTTGATCTGGGCGAAAGTTTCGAGTTCCAGGTTATCGGCTCCCTGCACGCCACCGTGGCAGCGCGTGCAATTGCCGACGATGACTGGCGCAATGTCGCGCATGAAGCTTACGGTCTCTTTGCCGGTCGGCATTGAAGAGCCGCCCGCACTCGCCATGGCGGTCGGGTCGCCGTCGAACGGCGCGCCGGCGTCGATCCAGCCCTTGATCATGGCGATGTCCGCGTCGGCAAGCTTGCCGCCACCGCGCGGCATGTCGCCGGTTTCCAGCAATTCAATCAGCCGGCTGCCATCGCCCTTGCCGGGTACGAACACCTGGCCGGAATCGGAACCGCGCCGAATGGCGGCGTAGTCGTCGATGCAGAAGCCACCCTTCGGATTGGCCGCCGCGCTATGGCAGCGCCCGCATTTGGTTTGCAGCAACGGGCCGATGTCGCGGGCAAAGCTCATGCCGGCAGGCCCGGCGGGCATGGCGGCTTTGGCCGGCCCTTTGGGGGCGACCATCGTCTTCGTAGCCACGGCTCGCGGACTGGGCTTCGCCGTCACGCCCGGTTTCTTGCCGCTGGTGGCCGCCAACACGCTGGCCTTCAGCAACTCATGCGCAGCGGCCAGTCGGCGATCGAGCGGCGCCAGTGCCGGCGCCAACACATCTTTGTGATCGCCGTTCTTGAGTTCTTCGAGCGATTGTTCAACCTCGCCGATTACTTTGCCAAACTCTTCGAACTTTTTGGCGTGATACAGTTCGACAGCTCTCGACAATGAATTGTTGATTTCGTTCACCGCAGAATCGATGCTCGAAATCGCCTCTTTCGACAACGCATCGGCACCCCGTGGCACCCGGTCGGCAGCAAAGCTACCGCCATGGCAATCGGCAGCCACAATTTCGTCATGCTTCTCATAGCCTCGACCCTCGTCCCGTGTTCGTTGGCCCTGTTCCTGTTCCCGAGCGACAAACGGCCCCCATTATAGCGGAACCAAATCCAGGGCGTCCACACAAATAAGGACGGCAAAGGCGATTCGCGCCAGCGGGTTGCGCCGTGAGTTGGCTCGAGGCTGCCAAACCGACACCTCAGGCCACGCGTCGGCGAGCGACGCGGCGAAATGGCCCCGGCAAGCGGCACGGCTGGCGGTTATTTGTGATGCCGGCGGCGAACCGGCTTCTTGCCCCGCTGGCGAGCCGCCTGGGTGGCCAGATAACCATAACGCACGGCAAACCACTCGGCGAACCGTTCGCGATCGGTGCTGCGGTTGTTGCGATTGTCGAGCAGGTGGCCCAATTCGTGGATCAGGATGTTGTTGAGGTAGAAGTCCTTGATCGCACTTTCGGTCCAGACGAGCTTCCATTCGCCGGGCGATTCGTGGACCCAACGCCCACCGTACATCTGGGCTTCGTTGACCTGGTTCGGCTTGGGCGGCTGGCTGTACGATTCGATCAGGCTCTCTTCGATCGGGTACAGGTACAGAGCCGCGCCCCATTGCATGCCATAACAAGGAAAGCTCTGCTTCTTACGCGTCATACGGCTGAACTGAATAATCTCGATCGGCCGCACAAAGGCCTCGGGAAACTCGGCCAGCCGTGCCCGCACTTCGTCGGGCGTCAGCACATGGCGAAAACCTTTGCCTGGCGATTGCAGTACGAAGCGATAGGGGCGGCCGTCTTCGGCCGGTTCGTGCCACACCTCAGGCGGGACGAAGGGCAGCCGCTCGTTCGTTTGGCCGCCGCGAAGACGCTTGCCGCGCCGCGCCGTTCGCTATAGGGCTTGCGCTGCGTCGGCGACTTGGCCAGGCTGTCGACGGTTGGCGGACGCAGAGATCGTGCATTGCGGAATTGGTTCGGATTGCGACGCATCGTGAGTACCCACGGGTCTCGATGGTTTCATCTCGAATGCATCCATGCGCAGTGCGCATCTAGCGCGAGTCCAGGAATTCGCTCCCTCGGGAATACGGTCGCCAGAACAGCGACCGTTTGTCGAGCGGCCGGAAAACCCCGGCTCGATCGACACCTCTATCCTAAGTAGGCCCCTAGGTACTAGACAAGTGAACAGGCCTAAGATGCGAATTGGCAGCAGGTTGCGCCAATCCACAAAGGGACGAAAAGCCCCGGAAACGGCCTTGGCCGGCTGGTTTTCGAAGCGTCGGCCCCGCTACGATCGATGGTCGATTCCGCGGTGGTGCGCCACGCGCAGCTTGAGAAGGCCGCACGCGCGATTCGGAAGAAACGTCTAGTGCGCAGAACGTCAGCATCAGAATGACGATGACCACAAGTGCGAAGCAGGCCAGCATGCCGTGCAACACGGTCTTCGAGGGTGCTTTGGTGCGGCCTGCGGCGCGGGCATTACGCCTGCGGACTCCGGAGTTCGACGAACTCGGCGAGGATTGGTCGGGCTCCAGGTTTGCCAGAGGATCGATGGCCCTGGCGACGGCCAGCTTCTTGCCGGCGGGGAGCTTGGCGGAACTGCCTGGCCCGGGCTTCACGTCGCTCTTGCCACGAATGACCGAATCGCTCAGAGGGAGTGCCGTGGAACCAGCGACTTTGAGCGTCGGCTGCTCGAGATTTGCGGCCGTATCTTGCAGAGCGCTGCGCCGGTCGACCGGTCGCTGGTCGAGTCCGACGGTTGTGCCCGACGGCTTGCGTTGATCGCGAAGCGGTTCGGCGCGTTTGGGCATCAGCGACGTGGCCGTGGCGGTGCGCGCGCTTTGTTTGCCCCGGAGCCGGTCCCAGTCCAGCGTTGCGACGGCCAATGCCCGGCTCGCCTCTCAACCAGGCCGCGAGCGCATCGCGAACTTCGCCGCAGTTTTGAAAACGATCGTCCGGCGATTTGGCCATCATGCGGCCGCAAATCGCCACCAGCCCGTCGGGCGCATCGGGCCGGTCCAGTAAGATACTGGCTGGCTCGGCCGTCTGGTGCTTCATCAACCGCTGGGCCAGCGTTCCCTCGGGGAAGGGCGGGTGACCGGTCAGCAGAAAATAGAGCGTGCAGCCCAAGCTGTAAATGTCGGCCCGGGCGTCGACCTTGTGGCTATCGATGGCTTGCTCAGGCGGGAGATAATCGGCCGTTCCCAGGACGTTTTCGTCGTGGGTCTTGGTGAGCGAAGCTTCGTGGTCGTCGCTGAAGCGGGCCAGGCCCATGTCGAGCACTTTGACGGTGCCGCGGGTATCGAGCAGCAAATTGGCCGGCTTGATGTCGCGATGAATCAGGCCGACCTGATGGGCATGTGCCAGTCCGTCGGCCGCCTGACGCATGTATTCGGCGGCCCGCTCGTAGGACATCTTGCCTTCCTTTTTGACGGTAATCGCGAGGTCGCATCCCTCGACGTATTCCATCACCAGGAAGTGCGTGTTGCCGTCACTGTCGACGTCGTAGGCCCGCACGATGTTTTGCGAATCGAGCGCCGCGGCGGCGCGGGCTTCGCGATAGAAGCGAGCCAGGTAGGACGAGTCTTCCACGCGGCTTTGCGGCAGCACCTTGATCGCCACGCGGCGGTGCATGTGGCGATGCTCGGCCAGGTACACGCTGCTCATCCCGCCCGAGCCCAAATGGCTGAGCAGTTTGTAATTCTTGAGAAAGAAACCCTTGTGGCGACCGTCCATCAACTTGTCGGATTGCCACTTGGTGAGCAAGCCGGCCGCCTGAAGATGGTCGGAAATGACCTGGCCGTCTTTGAGGGCGTCGGCCCCTTTTTGGGCTTCCAGTTCGGAGAGGCTCTTCGAGAGCTGGTCCGGTTCAACCAGACTGCTGCGATTCAAAAGCTCAAGGAATTTGTCGCCCGGTATCTTCGTCATGCGGACGTAGCCAAGAGTCGCGATACTGTTCGCGCCATCCAACGTGGTCGGGCGATCCATTGCGATCGTCGGGGACGTACCAACCGTCAGCTTCGCCGCGAGAACTGCGGCGCAGGCACAACAGCGGCTCGAAAGCGCGAGAACGAAAGTCCTCGAAACCTCCCCGTCGTCCGTACTCTTCACCCTATTTTGACAATATCACAGCAGTTGCGAAGATACCAGTAGCCGGGCGGCCGGTAAAGCAAATATCGCCGAAATCCAAGTCACCGGCCGGAAGCGATTAGCCAATCCGGCGGCCGACCGATGACAATATAACCCGCCGCGCAGATTGACTCCGCCGGCCGCCGCGGACCAGGGGTCTTATCGGCGGCCGGCGACGCTTTCCTTGACCCCGCATTCCACCGTTCGACCGATGCACACCGCCACCCTGTACACGCGCGCCGGCTGCCATCTTTGCGATGCCGCCTTGGCCGTGCTCCTTCGCTACGGGCTGCGGCCCGACGTTATCGACATTGACCACGATTCCGACCTGGTTGCCCGTTATGGCGACTGTGTGCCGGTCGTTCTGATCGATGGCCGGCTGCGCTTCCGCGGCCGTGTCGAGGAGCGACTGTTGCGTCGCCTGCTGCGGCCGCCGTCGCTTCGGAGCTATGTCATTAACCTTTTTCGTTGGGCTCGTTTGCGCTGATCCATGGGCTACACGTGCCTGCGACCCCTGGTTAGCCATTGCATCTACCCGCTGCGTATCCCTCTATCGGGTCATATTACGCGCAGATCGAGGGCCCCTCGTTGTCGGCCGGTGGCGGACCCATACAATGATCCGGATCAATGGGTTCGCGTTTCCCACGACGGTACGGCACCGCTATGTACGATAGTCTGATCTTGGGTGGAGGAGTTGTCGGCCTATCGTTGGCCTACGAGTTGGCGGAGCAGGGCGAGCGAGTCCACGTCATTGACCGGGGTCCGCCGGGGGGCGAGTCGTCCTGGGCCGGCGCCGGCATCCTGCCTCCGGCTGCGAATCAGCCCGAGTCTTCGGCGCTTGAGCAGTTGACGGCTTTGGCCAATCGCACGCATTCACGCTGGTTTGAGCAACTGCGCGAAGAGACCGGCATCGACAACGGCTATCGCCGCTGCGGAGGTTTGTACCTGGTTCGCGGAACCGATGCCGCACGTCAGTGCCAGGCCACGGTCGCGGCGCTGCGTTCGACCGGCATTGCCGCCGAGATGCTCTCGCCGGCGCGGCTGAGCGAACTCGAGCCGGCGCTCGAACCGGCCGAGCCGGCGGCCGTCTATCACTTGAGCGACGAATGCCAGGTGCGCAATCCGCGGCACGTCAAAGCTCTGCTGGCTGCCTGCACGTCGCGCGGCGTAACGATTTCGCCGGGCGTCGAAGCCGAAGACTTCCATATTCGAGAGCGGCGCATTGAAGGCGTGCAAACCGTCTCAGGCACTCTCCGTGCCAAGCGGTACTGCATCGCCAGCGGCGCCTGGAGCCGGGCAATTGCCGCGCGGCTTGGTTGGCAGCCTGAGATCAAACCCATCCGCGGCCAGATCGTGCTGTTGGCGCTCGATCGTTCGCCGCTAACGCGGATTGTCAACGACGGCCCGCGCTATCTCGTGCCGCGCAATGACGGCCACGTGCTCGTTGGCTCAACCGAGGAAGATGCCGGCTTTGACAAGCGCACGACGGCCGAAGGCATCGGCGGCCTGTTGAGTTTTGCCTTGAGCCTGGCGCCGGCGTTGGCCGAGGCGCGTTTCGAGCGTAGTTGGGCCGGCTTGCGGCCCGGCACGGCCGACGGCTTGCCTTACCTGGGCCGGCTGCCCGATTATGACAACGGTTTCATTGCGGCCGGCCACTTCCGTAGCGGCTTGCAGCTTTCGACCGCCACGGCGGTCGTGATGGCCGAACTGATGCGCGGCCGGCAGCCGCAGATCGATCTGACGGTTTTCAGTCCCCAGCGGAGCCTGGCTCAACATGGCGGTTGATACTCCCGCACGCATCGTGGTCATCGGCGCCGGTCCCATTGGCCTGGAAGCCGCACTCTATGCCCGGTTTCTCGGCTACGAGGTGGCGATCTATGAGCGCGGCCGCGTCGCCGACCGCGTTCGGCAATGGGGAGATGCAAGCATGTCCACGCCTTGGCGAGCGAACGTTACGTCGCTGGGGATGGCGGCGCTGCGCGCTCAAGACACGCTCTGGACCCCGCCCTCGGGCAATTCGCTGCTCACAGGCCCCGACTGGGCGGCCCAGTACCTGGTCCCCTTGTCGCAAACGGACCTGTTGGCCGACAACCTCTACGAACGAACCGAAGTGCTTTCCGTGGTCCGCCAAGCCCGGCCTTCCGAGGAGCCTGTTGACGACGAAGATGAAGATGATGTCGGTGAGGACGAAGACGAACGCGATGAACCATCGTTCACAATTTGGGTGCGCAATTCGGCCGGGCGAGAGCGGCCCGATACGGCCGACGTAGTGATCGACGCGGCTGGGTTGATATTGAGCGGACAGCACACCAGCGAAATCGGAAACGCCCAGGGAATTGCAAACCTCGGTCAGTCGCCCGATGGCCCGGCTCCAGTCGCGGATGGCGAGCCCGGATATTACGTTCTTGGCGCCAAGAGTTACGCCGGGCGAGCGGATTTTCTCGTCTCGACGGGGCATCAGCAGATCCGCGATCTGTTCGCGATCGTCGGTGATCGGGCCGACTTGGATCTTTACAAGAGCATGGCGCGCACTGAACTGTGAAGTTCTCTGCGCTGCCGTGTTAATACTTGTCTCACCATCCGAGCACGCTCACGAAACGCTGCAGCGCGCCGCAATGCTTACTCGCCTACGCCCTGCACGATTCCGAGTACCCAAGCAAGACTGGTCGCACAAAACGCAATTGCGAGCATGCGGATCGGCATGCGGAGGCGCCTGTGCATTACCTCAATCACCGCAAACCACGGGACGACGATAGAAAGGTATACGAAGGCGGAGCCAACCGACGGCCAAGCGAAGCCAGTAAGCATAACGGTGTAACTGGTCATCATAAAGACCGTCAGCAAACCAAGTGAAAGAACAATCGTGCGCTCTTTGAGCAAAATGGCAATCGTAGCTAGCGGAAGAACAAATGAACTAAAGCCCGCGTAAAGTAAGAAGCACGGAAACGCCGGCAACCATGGGCCGGCGATACGCCGTATTGCCGGAATTGGATAATCCACGTCAGCCTTTGGGAAATAGCGGTAGCCGGCGCAAAGGGCAGCTAAGCACCCGACAAACAGCAACAATGCCGGTAGGCTGAAGCGTTGCATATTCCACCGTTCAACAAAATGTCGCGGTATTTGTCGCGCAAGACGTGAGCGAGCCGACTTGGATCTTTATAAGCGCATGGCGCACGCCGAGCCGTAGCCGGGGCGAATCACGCGCGACCGCACGATGACCTAAGTCGGCAGTCCTGACAAGGTCGCTGAATCCGTCGCCCCTGAACGCTTAAGCACCACTTACATACCCATTCGCGATCCTGGAATCCAAGTACCAAGCGGATGTTGAACAGAAGGTCGCGAAGGGCGCGAAGAAGATGTCGTAAGATAGAATCTTCGCGACCTTTGCGACCTTCTGTTCAAATTCGCCCTTATCGTAAAACCGTTGACGCCTCGCGGGATCGTGCAACTCTATTTAGATGCAAGTTTCTTCGCCACTGCAACGGTATTGTCGTCGATTGTCGCACCGAAACTCAAATCCCAAAGCGCGTTCAAAATCACATCCCCTTCCGGCGCCGTTTCCAGGGGTGTCAAATCAACAAACGACGCAGCCAAAACCGTTCGCGCCCATAGATTGTGGCTCTCCGGCGACCCCAAGTGATGAACAAGTCCGGTCGCTATGTCTTCAATAGCCGGCGTAACAGAAAGACCAGTCGAGTTTTTGACGGTGCAGATGTCGCCAGAAAATGAAACGCTGATTTCTAGTTCCTGCAAATCCCGCAGAGGTCTTTGGCCCCGTACGACGGCCAAGATTATGTTGCGTTTGGTCGGGTCTGGTTCCAAACGCTCTTTACCTCTCTATCAACGCGCCGGCTTGGCGTCGCCGAGAATTTCATGAGCCATCTCTTGGCCGTTGACCACTAGCACGTCGTGCGGGCCGTGGGGGTCGCCGCCGATGCTCACGGGACGCTCGCCTTCGGCGATGTTGAGCACTAGCTTCATCGGGCCCTGTTCGCCCGCCACCTCGACGCCGACCAACGGATCGGTGACCTGAGCGTCGGAGCGGGCTGCGCGGAAATCGCGGCGGAAACGCGCGAAGCCGTCGTCGTCGAGCCCCTCGTCGGCTCGCATCCAGACAGCAACGTAAGCCTGACCCTTCGGCCGGTCGGTGGAAAGAACACATGTCAGCCGGCGCACGCGATAAGGCCGGCCATCGTCGACTAACAGCATCCGGCCCGGCTTGCCGTCGGTGCCAACCGCCAGCGGAATGCGAATGCCCAAGGCCACGTCTTCGACGCGCAAGAAGACGGCCGACTTGGGGTTCAGTTCCAATTCGCGCTCGGAAGACGAAAACGTTTCTCGCTTGTCGTCGATCCACAGCTCAGCCTCGGTCGGCAACACGACGTGCGAGAACAGGCAAGTGAGCGACTTGGCCGTCTTCGTGGCTTTGCGGGTGCGGTCGTCGTCGGCCGCCAGGAGCAGAACTTCCGAGGCACGCTGGACGCTGCTCAACAGCGGCATCAAGTGCAGGCTTTTGGGGTGTCCGCTGCCGGTGTTGATCCGCTCGTGACCGTAGGGATCGTCGCGGCCGTCGAGGAAGAAACTGACGATGGGCGTGCTAGGCCCGCCGGGCAGGTTCACGGCCAGCGGCTTATCCATGTTGTTATAAGTCGCGCCGGCCACACCGATGCTGAACCGCCGGCCAACATATTGCGAGGCCCACTGCGACGGCTGTTCGCCCCAGCGCTGATAGACCGAGCGGGGCGTGGCGATGGCCAACAATCGCAAGGCCGCCGGCGGATCCCATTGGCAGAGTTGATCGAAGATGGTTTCCTGCATTTCGGGATCAGCGAACCAACCGGCACGAACCAGTTGCCGGTCCAGTTCGCCGTGGCCGGTGAGGTAGTCGTAGTCGCGGCTATGGGCGCCGCCCAAGCGGTGGCCAGGCTGGTACCAATTGGCGGCAATTTCGGTCCAGAAGTAACGCAGAGCGCGGATTGCTCCGTCGCGACCGGCCGGCTGCCGGGCGAAGCGGGCAATCAACCCCAGTGCATCGAGATCGACGCCGTAATACGTCGGGCTGTTGTATTCCACCACGCCGTAGCGCCGCGTAAAGTCCAGCCATTCGTCGAGCGCGCGGTAGCCCGCGATTGACAGATCGGTCTTGTCGAGCGCCTCGCCCAAGGCGATCAGGTTCCAGCACTTCATCAGAAAGATGTTCGTATACGAGACGGGGACGCGATGCGCTTGCACGCCGGCCGCTGCCGTCATGAGCAGATCTCGCAATATTTCGCGGGCAGCCGGCGACAAATGATCGCGATAACGCAATTCGATGAGAACTGCCTGCTCGACCACGAACTCCACGCCGTTCAGGTCGTGAACGACGTCGTCTCCCCAGCGCCAGCGGAAGTTTCCATAGGTCTTGCTTTCGTTTTGCCGATCTTGCAACTGACGAATGAGCGCCAGCGCGGGCTCGACGTGATCGCGATGCAGTTCGCGGCCGACGGCTTCGAGGCAGAAGCCGGTGACTTCGCGCACGCCAAGCTCCGGGCGGCAACGCTCGATTCGCTGCCATGATCGGTCGAGCGACTGCTCGGCTGACGCTGGCTCTGCGCCATGGGCGTTGGAGAAGAGGCTGGCGGGAAGAGCAGTGCCGATGACGATGCTTACCACCACGACACAACGGACACCACGTAAAGAAGAAACGAAAGTAGGATTCTGTGACAACGATCGAAGGATTCTTGAATTCTGCAACTCACGGATTGCCGGCAACTCTTCGTCGCTCTCTTCCTTCCTTGTTTTCGTCGTGCCGTCGTGGTTCATCTTCTTCGTTTCATCCAGGCAGTGCGATCCCATTGCTCTCGTCTTCTGCCCACTACCCCCCGAACTACTTCAACTGCCGCTTGAGCCACTCGTACGCCTGTTCGCGCTGGGCGGTTGGGAAATCGTGCGCGTCGTCGGGATACTCGGCCACCAGGCGGTCGCGGGCGTCATACAGGCCATAGACTTCACCGGCCGCTGCGATGATCTTCTTTACACCTTCGACGTCGAAGTTGCTGTCGTGCAAGGGGGAGTTGGTGAAGAATGCCCGCGGAGGCAACGCGGCCACAACTTCGTAAAAATCGAACGGCACGCGACTGGGATCGTTCGCGTAATCGCTGCTGATGCGCGGCATGTAGCGTGGACTGGTCCAGCCGGCGAGCTTGCCGCCGTAATACTGATGGAAGGCCGTAAAACCGCAACTCGAAACCACGGCCTTGAGTCGTTGGTCGAATACGGCGGTGAACAGGGCGTTATGACCGCCCAACGAATGGCCGATGCAGCCGATCCGGTCGCGATCCACCTCGGCGAGCGATTCGAGCAGATCGATTGCCCGGATATTGTTCCAAACGGCCTTCATCGAGCCACTGGGCAACCGGCCGGGTAGCTGGAAGTCGAACGGGTAATCGCCGAAAGACGGGTAATCGGGCGCAGGCAAACGAAACCGCGCGCGGCCAATTCGGCGGCGTATGCCCGGTTGGGTTTGTCGGCCAACCCCGAGACGATGCCCTTGCCCAAGGGGCCGGTTGGGTGCAGGCAAAGCATCGCGGCGGCAGGCTTCTTCAGGTCTTTGGGCAGGAACAGATATGCCGGCACGCGGTCGCCCGGCTCGGAAGCGAACGTGATCTTGCGGCGGACGTATTTTTCCAGCGGCACTTCTTCGAGCACCTGCACGTCCAAGTCGACGCGCCGCTCGGGGCCCGGCAAATTGCCCATCACGCGCTGCATCGAGGCCAGCACGTCGGCTCGGCGACGGGCCCAATCCGCTGGTGTCTTGACCGGCTGCTCGCGTCCCTGGTCGTCGAGATAGACTAGCAGTTGAGAGTGGTCTTTGTAGTTCGGCAGTTCTTTCGAGGCTGCCGCGGTTTCAGCGGACGAAGCGGCAGATTTGACCAGCAGGTTTTCGCACCAGAACAATCCATTGCGGCCGGGAGTCACCAGGTCGAGATCGCCGTCGCCGTCGAGATCGATGATCTTCGGATCGACGTCGAAGCTGGCCTGGCTTGCGGAGATCAGCCCTCGATGCCAAATGCGGGTCGGCCGGTCGAACTTGTACCAATAGATGACCAGCGGATCCCATTCGCCCAGGTCTTTGCCGTCGTGGCCAAGATAGCGTTTGCCGGTGACGACTTCCATCTGGCCGTCACGGTCGAGATCGGCCAGTTCGACGGTGTGGGCTTGCGACCAACTGGTGTCGATGGCGTGATCTTGCCAATGTCGCGCGCCGTCCGAGCCGATCGATTGTTCGAGCCAGTACAAGCCTGTGCGATGGCCGCGGCCCCAGACGATATTGGCGTCGCCGTCGCCGTCGACGTCGACGACTTGCATCGGCACGCTGGCATCTTTTCCGAGGCTGTATTCGGCGTGCCAGATCCAACGTCCCTGGCGGCGATCGGCCGGCGCTTCGAGCCAGCCTTGCGGCCCGACCACGTCGGCGCGGCCATCTCCATTGATGTCGCCCGTGCCAATGCCATGGCCGATGGCCTCTTTGGGCAGGTCGTGACGCGTCCAGCGCGGAGCCGAGCGGCCGTCGGCTGATTTTTCCAGGGCAACGTCCCACCAGGCAATGAAGTCGCGGCCGTTGGGAAGCACGTCGAGCCGGCCGTCGCCATCGACGTCGACGAGCCGACCGGTTTCCATCGGTCCGGGGCGTTCGACGACGTGCTCGGTCCAAGGCCCGAGCTTGGGGCCGGGATGTTCGACCCAGCCGAGCTTCTGGCTGCGGTAGTTCGAAATGATGAAATCGGTCCAGCCGTCGCCATTGACGTCGGCAGGCAAGCAGGAGTAGTCGTCGTAGCGGCCGCGGATGAACTCGACCTCGCGCACGGGGTGCGGCTGCCAGAGCGGTGCTTCGTACCAGGTAGTTCCGCAAACAATATCCAGCCAGCCGTCATGGTCGACGTCGATCGCCGCCGCCGCGCTGAGTGAACATTTCACGTCTACGGGATGAACCGCAAATTTCAACTCGGCCGCCGTGGCAGAGCAGGGCAGGGCGAACGAGGCAAACAAAAGCGGAAAGTGGAAAGCGGAAAGCCGATGGCAGTGCATGACGTTGGCTCGCTAGGGGTTTGCGCTGGGACGATAACCAGTGTAATGGCTGTCCAAACGGAAAGCGACCAGCGGGCCGGGGAGTCAGCGCAGACGGCAGGCTGCTAAGGGGGCCTATTCGGCCCCAAGATCGAGCGTGCCCCATTCTTCAAAACGGCGAACCGTGATCGCCGATTGCCACGCTGCGATGTGGAGCAAGGGTACGGTGACCAATGCCATTAGCACCGGGGCTCCCCAAATCCATGCGCCGCGAGCGACGGGGCAGTGCAGATGCTCAAGCAGGATCAGCGTTGTGGCCATGAAGCCCCCGCCCACCCCCATACATAGAGCTGTATAGGCCGCGACGAGCAGGCCCACGCGCCGACGGCTCGCCGGCGGACGCTCCCCGGCGCCATACAGTTCCCGCCTGATCAGTTCGCAAAGTAGCACGCAGCCAACTTGCACGAGTTGCAACGCAAGTGCTTCGAGCAGCACGGGTCCGGCCCACGTCCAGCGGGAGCCAACCCCGGCAAAGAGAATCGCGAACACGATCGCCGGAATCCAAGCCAACGCATTGAGTCCAATTTGCCAGCGCAGCGATCGGACCAGGAACGATTCCTGCGGCTCGCCCGAACGACGACCCCACTTGCTGGTCCCCGGAAACCGCAGCCATAACCAGCGCTCGATGAGCGGCACCGACGCTTGCAACTCGCGCGACAATTCTCCCGCGTCGCCGAAGCGACGAATCGCAGTCGCAACGGCCGTCGGTTCGTCACAGCCGCGGGCATGCTCTTCCGCATGCAGTCGCGAAAGATGGGTCAACAATTCCTCGCGCATGCGATCTTTGCGAAAATCGCTGGCGCGGATCGGACGCACCACGCGTTCAACATGGCATTTCAGCGCTTTCATGCGGGTGCTCCCAGCAAGTTGCCCATGACGGATACGAATTGACGCCACTCGGTACGCGCCGCAGCCAGGCGGCGACGTCCTTGAGAAGTGAGCCGATAGATACGTCGCCGCGGTCCGCGGCGGCCAGAACTCTCGGTTTCCCAGCGCGCGGCGATCAGTTTTTGCTGTTCCAGCCGATACAAGGCCGGATACAGCGAGCCCTCCTTGAGTTGGAGCGAGCCACCGCCGGATTCTTCCAGCGCTTCCAGATGTCCCAGCCGTGAGCCACTCCGTGTTCGAGCGCCGAGAGAATCAGCCCTTCCAGGTGCCCTCGTAGTTGATCTCCGCTGATAGGTGCCATGCCTTAATACATAGACAATCTAAATATAAATGTCAAGTCTCCCGGCGGGGGTACGGCGGTATGCCGAATGGTCCGCTTCGACAGGACGTCGTTCTGCCGAGCGAATTAGAACAATTCGCCGATCGCTTCGCCCTGATCGATCGCCGGCACCGGACGGCCGGCGTGGTCGTGGAAGCTGACCCTGGGGTCGGCACCCAGCACGCGATCGATCGTGGCGTGCAGATCGGCGGGCGTCACGGGTCGGTCCTTGGGAACATCCCCTTTGCGAGTCGTCGCGCCGACGACTCGGCCGCCCTGCACCCCGCCACCGCCTAGCAGACAGAACATGGCATTGCCCCAATGGTCGCGGCCCGGCGCGCCCATGCTCATGGGCGGCCCGCCGTTGCCGCCGTCGTTCAACTTGGGGGTGCGGCTGAATTCGCCGCACATCACGACCAGCACCCGCTCCCACAAGCCACGCTGCTGCCAGGTCGCGGAACAAGGCAGAAATGAGCATGTCGACCTTGGGTAGATAGTTCTCCATTCCCTTTTGCAAGTCCCAGTGATGGTCCCAACCGCCGGAGTGGACCGTGACGAACGTGCAGCCACGTAGAATTTATCCAACCCGCCGCTCCAGAAAGCGATTCCAGCGGGCTCTGCCATGCCTCCCGGAGCCAGTGAAACCGTCGTGCGAATGTCGGCGTCGCCGTACGAGGTGCAAAGCAGGGCGGCGAAGCCATGATTGACCTCGGGCAGCAGGACCAACTGCTTGTTCTCGCCGCGCAGCACGTCGTTGGTGTCGCCCCGGTCGGGATCGAGTCGAGAGAAGTCGTCGTAGAAGATGGCATCGCGATCGTAGTCTCCAAATGACTCGGAGCCAGTCGCTAGCAACAGGGCGGCAACCGTCGTGATGAGCGCGAGTTTCATGATTTCACTCCTCCCCATCGATAGCTTGGAACATTGAGCCGAACGAATGAGCTCGTCAGGAGCTCGCAATGCGCTGGGACAGGCGTCGGCGTTCCATGCTTTGCCCTATCCCCCCCCATGATAATCGCCATTTTGTCCAGGATGGCGCCGGCACCCGCCCAAAAAAACCGGCCATCCTGCCGGAATTTTCCATGATCCGAAAACTGCTTGTCAGCCGCCCAGCCAACCGCCAAACTGACGGTCTGCCGGGCGCTGGCAGGCCAATGAACCGCCGGTGGCGCGCGCCGGGGAACTGTTAGCCGTCGACAATCGTCAAAGTGCAAGCGTCCGAGTGCAGGACAAACGATCCGGTTTCCAGTCGAGGAGCAGCGTTATGAATCGAACTCATGGCATCCGAGCGACAGGCTTTTGCCTCGCGACCCTGTTGGGTGGAGCATTATTCTGCGGTATGGCGCAGGCAGCCGACGATGGCCCCAATCTGCAGGACGACGTGAATGCGATCGGCGACGCTACCAACGCGCTGGGCCTCGACTTGTATCGAACCCTAGGGCACGGACAGGATAACCTGGCCTTCTCGCCCTTGAGCATCGAGACGGCGCTGGCACTGACCTACGGGGGTGCCCGCGGGCAAACGGCCGAGCAGATGGCCCGGGTGCTGCATTTCACGCTGCCCGCCGACCGGGTTCATCCGGCCTTTGGCCAGTTGCTTCAGAACCTCACGGCGATGCAGAACGATCCTGACCAAACTGGGCCATCCGCCAGCGAGTTGACCGTCGCAGACGCATTGTGGGCCCAGGAGAACTACAGCTTTCAGCAACCGTTTCTCGATCTCGCCGCCAAGTACTACGCCGGCGGACTGCGTCGCGTGAACTTCATGGCCGACGCTGAAGCGGCGCGACAGACCATCAATGCTTGGGTCGAGCAGCAAACCCACGACAAGATTCGCAATTTGATTCCTGCCGGCTCGATCGATCCGCAAATGACTCGCATGATCTTGACGAATGCCGTCTACTTTCGCGCTCCCTGGGGCAGCCCGTTCAAGCCGGAAAACACCCGCGAGGGCCGGTTCCACCTGGCTCGCGGCGGGTCGGTGATCGCGCCGATGATGTATCAGAAGGAGTCGTTTACCTACCTGCGAGGTGAAGGATTTCAGGCACTCAGCATGAACTATGGGCAATCGCCGGCGACGATGACGATCTTCCTGCCCGATCGAGTTGATGGGCTGGATGCCTTGGCGAAATCGATGACGCCGGAGCGACTCGACGCCTGGGCTGAAAAATTCGAGTATACCGAAGTCCGCGTCACGCTCCCCAGGTTCAAGCTGACGTCGAGCTTTCAACTCGGCAAGACACTGGCTTCGTTGGGCATGCCCGACGCCTTCAATCCACAGGCGGCCGACTTCTCGGGGATCGCCAGCCAGGAGTCCCTGTGTCTGTCGGATGTGGTTCACCAGGCCTATGTTGACGTCAACGAGAAAGGGACCGAAGCGGCTGCCGCCACGGGCACGATGTTTGCCGCCGCGGCAATGCCCCCGACGGAGCCTCGCGTGTTCCACGCCGACCACCCGTTCTTGTTCACGATCCGCGATCAGGCGAGCGGCGCAATTCTGTTCCTAGGACGAGTGAACAACCCCAAGGGCTGAGAGTTCTGCTCGTTGGGCGGGTAGGCCCACGGGTCGCTCTTCAATTCCTTCTTCGCCGGCATCGGGCCTCGCCCGCGTCTCATGGCGCGGACGCTTGGAGAAGCTGTTTTCGCTATTTGTGATCGACCGGGCCTGTTGTACTATCCCCGACCGTATCTTGGGTCGCTGCCTAGGCTGATGCCCCCCCTTAGCGAGGGAAGTTGCCGGAACGTAGCGGCCTCGGAACGCGGACTCCTGGTGTTCACGCTGGTTCGCTAACACATCGGCATGCGCGAAACACTTGTTCGCGGGGGCTGCCCGCATCGCTAGCGATGCATCCTGCTAGCGCCGCCCTCGTTAGCACCCGTGCCGGATGTTTTGCCAGAGCGGTTGGCCACCTCAGCCCGCAGTCATTTGTTCGAGGTGCAGGATGGATCCCGTCGAGACTCGTCATTTGAAGCCGAGGTTGGTGACAAACCGCCCGGAGCCTGGCGATAGCTTTGACCGTAGGCCTCTGCGCGGGCACTCGAACACGTTCGTCGATAGCCCGTCCTTGAAGCCGGTCCGAAAACCGCGCGTACTCATGGTTGCTGCGACCGCGTCGATCATCGCGGCCAGTGGTGTTTTGGCTTATGTCCATCTTGGACACAGCAAGCACGACCACCTGGAGAAAACTGTCCGAGAAGTAAAACGGCCGGCGAATCCTGAACTGGTTGTCCCCGGGCTCGATCTGATCGATTCCGAGACGTTGGGTTATCGAGGCAGCGGGGATTCCACCACACCCTTCAAGATGTCTCCCGCGGTACAGCCGACCCATTCGCGCACGCTCCGTGTGCGGGGCTCCCTGGCAATCGACCCCAATCGTTTGATCCACGTCCATGTGAGGTTCCCGGGACAGATCGTGGAGTTTGGAACGACGAGCGGCCTGTCAGGCCCACGTCGCCCCTTGTCGACTCTCGATCCTGTCACCAAGGGGCAGCGGATCGGGGTGATCTGGAGCAAGGACTATGGCGAAAAGAAGAGCGAGTTGGTCGATGCCTTGGCACGCCTGCGTCTCGATCGGCAGACGTTGACGCGTTTGGAACGACTGGCAGAAACCGGCGCCACGTCCGAGCGCGGTGCGCGAGGTGAGGCGCAGCGTTGAGGTTGGCGAAATCGCCGTGTTTCGGGCCGAGCGCACGCTCCGCTCCTGGCTGGCGTCCGACCAGGAAATCGATCTCATCAAGGCCGAGTCGCTGTTGATCCACAGGCAGGAGGAACTGCAGACGGCCCACTCACGGGACTGGGCACGCGTCGAAATCACCGCCCCGATGGATGGGTTGATCATTGAAAAGAATGTCTCGGTCGGAGACATCGTGGATACGAACGACGATCTGTTCAAGATTGCCGATTTGTCGGTGCTATCCATGTGGCTGCACACGTACGAGGAGGACTTGCCGGCGATTCTGCAACTGTCGCTGCCGCTGGGCGTGCGTGTCAAATTACCGTCGAACCAGGGCCTGGGGGATTTGTCCGGAAGAATCGAACGGGTCGGACAAATCATCGACCCGAACGAACACATGGCGCTGTTGATTGGATCGGTTCCCAACCCTCAGGGAAAACTCCGCGCGGGGCAGTTCATCAGCGTTGAAATCGATCTTCCCCCGGAACCCGGCGTCGTGGCCATTCCCAGCACGGCTCTGGCAGATGCCGGCAACGATAGCGTGATTTACATCCAGGAAGATCCGCGCGTTCCCCGTTTGAAGCGGCGGCGCGTCTGCGTCGTGCGGCGCATGTCCGACGAAATCCAAGTCCTGAGCAAGCTCTCTTCGGAGCAGCGCGGGCGAGGATTTCAAGAGTTGCACCTTGGCGAGATGGTCGTCGTGGGCGGCGTTCTGGAGCTTGAGCAATACGTGCAAGAGCAAAAGGCGACTGGCGCAGAATAGCCTGTCCCCATCAAGCGATCGTCCGGGGGCATTCTTAGCGGCCGGCGAGTACGGAGGACGTCGTGACGTCGAAGCTGATTCAATGGGCGGTCGAGAACCCCCTCATCGTCTTGCTGCTGACCATCGCCCTGGGCGCGGCAGGCGTTTACGCGTTTGACCACGTCAACGTCGAGGCTTACCCCGATCCAGCCCCTGCGATCGTCGAGGTGATTGCACAATACCCTGGCCGGTCGGCCGAGGAGATGGAACGGCTGATCACCGTTCCGCTCGAAGTGGCGCTGTCGGGCATGCCGGGCCTGAAGTACATGAGAAGCAAGTCTCTGTTCGGGCTCTCGTACATCAACACTCAATTCGAGTACGGCTTTCCCTATCTGGCAGCCAGGCAGGAAGTCATCAACCGGATGGCAATCGCCACGTTGCCTGTGGACGTCACACCACAGATCTCGCCGCGCTCGCCGATCGGTGAAATCCTGCGATATACCTTGACGGGCCCCAAAGACATCCAGGGCAAGAGCGTGTACTCGCTCAACGACCTCCGTTCGGTTCAGAGTTGGACGTTGGAGCGAGAGTTTCGCCGCATTCCGGGAATTGCCGACGTGACCAGCACGGGCGGCACAGTGAAGCGATACGAGATTCAGCCCGACCCCGACCGCGTCAAACGGTTTGGGATTACTCTCGATCAACTTCAAATGGGTATTGCTGAGAGCAACAGCAACGTCAGCGGTGACTATCTGATCCAAGGCGATGAGGCCGCGGTGGTGCGCGGCTTGGGGCTGATCGGACGCGGGCGAGATCCATTGCAGCGCGTCTTGATCATGCGAAGCCCCCAAGAGGCCGTCAGGTACCTGCGCTCGGAAGAGCAAAGCCGACTGCTGCAGATTCGACAAATCGTCTTGAAGACGACGAACAATCTCCCCATTCGCGTGGACGACGTCGTGGAAGGGGGATCTCTCAAGCCGGGCGAAGAAGTCTCCAACCAGGGTGTCGTGGTCAGCAACATTACCAGACTCGGCAAAGTCGGGCTCAGCCGATTGCTCCGCGACGCTCGGGGAGAGGTGCTGTTCGATGAAAAAGGGAACCGCCGGTGGACCGATGAGGACGAGGCCATCGAGGGCCTGGTGCTGCTGCGCAAGGGCGCCGAGTCGCTGCCGGCTCTCAACCTCGTCAAAGCCAAGATCAAGGAAATGAATACCGTCCCCGGCCGATTGCCTCCGGGAATGAAGATCGAAATCTACTACGACCGCACGGACTTGATTCAGACGACCACCAACACGGTCGAGGAGAACCTGCTGGTCGGGATTGGGCTGGTGACCGCAATCTTATTGATGTTCCTCAGCAATGTCCGCAGCGCGATCATCATCGCCATCAACTTACCTCTGGCGCTGCTATTCGCCTTCTCCGTATTGTTCGTAAGGGGTGAATCGGCCAACCTGCTGTCGATCGGTGCCGTCGATTTTGGCATTGTCGTCGACTCCACCGTGATCATTGTGGAGAACATCTATCGCTTGTTGAGCTCCGGCAAATATGCCGACCTGCCCTTGCCGCAGCGGATCATTCGAGCGGCGGGCGAAATCCAGCGGGCGCTGTTCTTTTCCACGATCATCATGGTTTGTGCCATGTTGCCGCTGTTCACGATGCGTGGGCCCGAGGGGCAGTTGTTTCGCCCCATGGCTGAAACATACGCCTTTGCAATTGCCGGAGCCTTGCTGTTGGCGTTGACCATTTCGCCCGTCCTATGTCTCGTGCTCTTCAAGAATCTGAGGCCTTCAAGCGACAACCTGTTGGTGCGAATTCTCAAGCGCGGTTACCTGCGCAACCTGGAATTCTGCCTCGATCATCGTTGGGCCGTCGTCGGTGTGTTTGGTCTGTTCATTGTCGGCACCCTGGCGGCAATCCCGAATCTTGGCCGCGAGTTCATGCCCCCGCTCGAAGAAGGGCATCTGTGGATTCGAGCTATCTTTCCGGTGAGCGTTTCTCTTCCGGAAGTTTCCGAGCAATCGCGGCTCGCTCGGGCCATCATGCGAAAATACCCGCAAGTCGAGTCCGTCGTGAATTCGATGGGCCGCCCTGACTCCGGCACCGACCCGATCGGTTTTTACAGCTCGGAGTTCTTCGTGCCGCTGGAACCCCAGGAGCAATGGCAAGCGACCATCCCGAATACCGGTTGGCGACGCTTGTTCGCCGACAACCGTCCGCCGACGAAATCCGAGTTGATTCAGAGAATGAGCGCCGAATTGACGGCCGCTTTTCCCGGCGTCAACTGGAACTTTTCACAGGTAATTCGCGACAACGTGTTGGAGGTGTTGTCGGGCGTTCAGGGTGAGAACTCCGTCAAGATCCTTGGTCCCGATTTGGACGAACTGGAAAAGCTCGGCCAACGAGCCGTGACTGCCATGGCCCGGGTGCCGGGCATCAAGGACGTCGGCTACTATCGGATCAAGGGTCAGACGAATCTGGAACTGCCGATCGATCGCTACAAGTGTGCCCTTTGGAATGTCAGCGTGGCAGACGTTCACAACGTGATTCAGACGGCCATCGGCGGCAAGACCGTATCGCAGATGATCGAGGGGGAGAAATCCTTCGATATTACGATTCGCTGGCCAGAGCGATTGCGCCGTGACCAATCCAAGATCCTGGAAATACCCGTTGACGTGACCGGCAACCTCGTCACCAACAGCACGCAATCGGCCACGAATTCAACTCCTCTGTCGGGCGGAACGGCCGGCCTGTCATCGACGGGCTTCAGCAATTCCCTGCCGTCGTTAACCGGCAGCACACGTGGCCTGGCACCCCTGGAGCTGACGACGACGCCGCGCGAGCTCCTGGGCGACCTGGTCACGCCGCAAGGGTCAGATCCTGACGGCCCCTTGGTCTCCGGCGGGACGTTCGTTCGCAATGGAACTTCCATGATTTCTCGGGAACAAGGTACCCGAATGGTCGCGGTCAAGTTCGGTGTTCGGGATCGCGATCTGGCGGGAGCGGTCAACGAGGCCAAAGGTCAACTGAGCAAGCTGATTCCGGTAGGCTACCGTGCCGAATGGAGTGGCGAGTTTCAGCAGATGGAGGAAGGCGAAGGACGCCTCATGTTGATTGTGCCTTTGTCGTTGGTGCTCATCTTCATGCTGCTGTACGTGGCCTTTCGGTCGGTACTAGATGCCATCGTTGTGCTCTTCAATGTCGTCGAACTCTCCTTGGGTGGTATTTGGGCCCTATTTCTGACGGACACGAATTTCAGCATCTCGGCAGCCGTGGGCTTTACCTCGATTTTCGGCGTGGCAATCATGGACGGCCTGTTGCTGATCTCTTCCTTCAATCAGCTTCGCGCTGACGGGCGCCCCTCGCGAGGCGATCATGGAAGGCGCTGAGAAGCGCGTGCGGCCCGTGATGATTACCGCGCTCACGGCCATCTTTGGCCTGCTTCCTGCCGCGATCTCCTGCAAGATTGGAGCACAGAACCAAAAGCCGTTGGCAATCGTGGTCGTGGGAAGCATGATCACGACCCTGTTCTTGACGCGCTATTTGATGCCTGTTCTGTACAGCTTCTACGGAAAACGCGAGCCTCCGGCCGGAACAACGAGTTTCGCGGAGTAGTTCTTTCGCGTGGCCAGCCAGGCAGGCTTTCTCGCCTGCACGCTGGCAAGCGGCCGCGGACGACGCCGCGCGGGGCACGATTGCTGCCGATGCTAGCGCCTGCGCTTTGCTGCGCGACGATTCTCGCCCCTCGTCCGACATGCAGTAGCGCAACCTCCGAACACGGTTCGTGGATGGTCTTCGTCTTCGACGTAAGTCCACGCTCAGCCCTGGTGTTGCGCTTTGCGATGCGCATTGCGCGCTTCGACCGGAAAACCGCTCACTCGCGGCACCTCGGAGCCGCGTCGGTTTTTCAGAGAACGGCTCATTAAAAAGAATCCAATCGTCGATATTTTCGATACAACCGTTAAAAGCTACCCAGTCGACCGTCTGGCAGCTAGCATCCCGGCAAACGACCAGCAAGCGTCCGGGGTTCCAAGTCAGTAGGCAATCATCGTGGCCGCAAGTTTTGAATAGCTATCACGATGACGCTGACCTATGGAATTGCCGAAGTCATCAAACTTGATCGGGCAGATCAGCAGGCCAATTTCTCGGTCTCACGACAATGCGTTTCGGAACAACGCACGAGAAGCGGGCACTGCTGGCGCAGCGGCACCGTGGGGTTCCAGAGAGTTGCACGAACCTTCCAGCGCGGAAAATACTGAAGAGAGGACACGGGTCGATCCTCGTTCCCAAGCGCCGCTCCTTGAGCGGGGGCCGGCTTCGCGCCAGGTTCAGCAGTTCCCGAGGCGTCCATTCTATCGGTGGTCGATCTGGGGGACTCTCTTCCTGATCCTGGCGGCCGGTTGCCAGGCAACGTCAGCTCCAACCGCTCTTGCGACGAGACCTGGCGGCACGCTGAGCCAGGCTCCGATCGTTCCGCCCTACGCCGTCGCCTCCGCGCCTTCCGGTCCCGCGCCGGGCTTCGCTCCGGCGGCGATCTCCGCAATAGGACCGGTGGCTTCATTGCCGGCCACGACCGGAGCCGAAGCGCGACAGATCGTTCGGCTGCCTCCCGTCGAGGACGCTGCACCCGGCCAACAGCCCATGCTGGCGCAGGACGAACCGGCCGCCGTTCAACCCGCGGCGTACTATGCGCCGGCAAAGCAACCCGACGATGGCAAGCAGCCCTCAGCCCCAGTGCAAGCGGCGCCAGAGATTGGCGAGCCTGACGGTCCGGGAGATTCCGAGGTCAAGCGGCGCCTCGACAATTCCCTCGGGGATTCCTGGCGCAACCGCGCCGCCGCTGATTCTGCCTCCGGTCGACGAGGCCCATCCTCAAAAGCGGCTTACGGCCATCGATATCCTGTTTCCGAACCCTCCCCCCGTGTACGAGATCGCGACGCCTGCCGACACGCAGGTTGTAACGCTGGAACAGTTGGAAGAGTTGGCGGTGAACAATAACCCGACGCTCGTCCAGGCCCGCGGCAACATCACGGTCAACCGGGGTAGTGCCATCCAGGCGGGCGTCTATCCGAACCCAGTCATTGGTTATGAAACGGACTCTTTCGGCTCATCCAACAACCGCAATTATGAAGGGATGAGCCTGCAACAAACGGTGAAGACGGCCGGCAAGCTCACCTTGCAGCGGACGATCGCCAACATGGACATGATGAACGCCGAGCTGCAATGGCGACGCACCGAGCTCGATGTGCGCCGGCAAGTGCGAGCGGGATACTATAACGTGCTGGTCGCGCAAGAAGCCAATAAGATCAACGCCGCGCTGTATGCTTCACCAATGAAGTTTACGTCATCCAGATCCAACGATTGAAAAACGGCGAGGAAGCAGGATACCAACCGGCTCAATTACGAACGTTGGTTGTGCAAGCCCGCGCGGCGTTGGTCCAATCGCAAAACCGTTACATCTCGTCCTGGAAGCAGATGGCCGCGGCCGTGGGCATACCAGGCTTGCCTCCCAGCACTCTGGCCGACCGCGTGGATATGCCACTGCCCGATCTGAACTTCGACGCCCTCTTGGAGCAGGTTCTCAACGTCTATCCCGACGCGCAAGCCGCACGCAATCTCGAAGCTCAGGCACGCTTCAACTTGCGACTTCAACAAGTGACGCCGGTCCCCGACGTGACGGTGTACGCCGGGTTTTTCAAGGACTACACCGACCCGGACCACATCCGTCCGGGCACCTACAACATGACGGTTACGGTCCCGATCCCCGTCTTCGACAAGAACCTGGGCAACATACTTTCCGCGGATGGGCGCCTCCTCATTGCGGCGGAACAACTCCGTGTTGTTCGCAACCAGCTCACGGCGCAGCTCGCAGACGCTTTTGAGCGTTTCCAAACCAATCGTGTCCAGGCGCAGTTCTATCAAGAACAGATTCTCCCCGACCTGCGCGATCCTACCGCGGCGTTTACGAACGCAACCTCCAGGAGCCCGATATCGTCGCCTTTGGCGACATCATCGTTGCTCAGCAGAATCTGGCGAACGGAGTTTCAACGTACATCGGCATTCTCTTGCAGCAGTGGATCGCAGTCACCGACATCGCAAACCTGCTCCAGTTGCAGAATCTGCGCAACTTCTATCGCCAGACGCCTGCCAATTCCGCACCCCCGGCCGAACAAATCCCCACACCACGACCTATTCAACCGACAAAGCCATGAACTGGCCGCGCAGCCCTCTATATCTGATTCTGCTATTGGCGACGTTGAACGTCGCCCATGGTCAGACTCTGCGCCTGCCTGCCGAGCCGGCTTCACTTGCCGCGGCGTCGGAAGCTGCGCCGGCTGCTGCGGGTGGAGGAGACTTGCGGTTTTCGTTTGCGCAAGCGGCGGCGGACGCTTTGAAAAATGAAGAGTTCCAGCCGGAGATCGCCGCGGCGCCGCCGCCCGAGCCGGAAATGCCGGCCTGGGGTAATTATTTGCAACCCAACGAAGTTCCCGTGGCGCTGCCGCCCCTGCAATATGACATCGTTGGCGCACCGCGAGGCTTCTTCCAAACCATTCAGGGGCAAACGTATCGGCGCACCGTCGCAGACCCGAACACGCTGTTGGCGGACGACATCCGGATGGACAAGGCGCTCAACCTCGGTCGGCCGGACGGCCTCGCGCCGGTCGGCGTGTTCAACGATCACATGCTGCCCGTCGGGGCCATGCTGATTTCGTACCGTTACCTGAGCGAGGGCTTTGACGGCATTTATGTCGGCAGCCATCGGGTGAGCCCGGCCAGTCTCAATGCCATTTATCCGGCCGTTCCCACGAACATGTTGCGCACGCAGCAGGTCGCGCTCATCGAATACGGCGTCACTCAGGATCTGACGGTCACGGCCTTGCTGCCATTTGTCTTCACGAACATGCACTTTTCGGATCCAAGCACCGGCGACTTCAACGCCGCGTATAACAACCCAGGCGATATTCGGATCAACGCTGCTCTTGGCCGTCACGCGATCGGCTCGTCATCAATCGCATCTGAATGTAGGGGTGAACATTCCCGCCGGCATGCTCTTCACCCTGACTCAAGATCCCAGCACGCTTCCTTACGCCATCCGGAATACGTCCGGCACGTACGATCTGCTGCTGGGCTATACCTACCGTTACCAGGCCGAACGCTGGTCCGCCGGGGCTCAGATCAACGGAATCCCACGCATGGGTTCGAACATGTTCGGCTACAGGCTGGGGAACGAACTGCAAACGACAGCCTGGATCCAGCGCGTGTGGTCGAAGTTCTTATGCACGTCAGCGCGGCTGGACGGCCACCTGGTCAACAATATCGCCGGGGCGGATGTCCAGCTTGATCCGACTTTCAGCCCGGCCAACCAATCGAACACTCAAGGTTACAAACAACTTGACGTGCTCATCGGCGGAACCCTTTTCTTGCCCGACGGCCGAATCCCAGGTCAACGCGTGTCGCTCGAGGTCGGATTGCCGATCTATCAATCGCTCGACGGACCCCAGGTTGGGCTGAATTGGATCCTCAACGCAGGCTGGAACATGATCTTTTGACCAGATGCCAGCGGCTGTTCGAGGCTCGTGATTGTGAGCAGGAATGTATCGGCAGTAACCGAGCCCTAACGCTTGAGCGTAGGGCTTGCCCCGGCTCCGAGCTGCACGGTTCCGCCGATCTCCGTTCTACCTTGCGGCGAGGACCGCTGCACCTGGGAGTCGCGAATGCACTCCTGCCGGTGCTCTGCCACGCTTGTCTGGGCGTGCTCATCGATCGACGGGCCGGCGGCGTGCTTCGACCTGCCTTGCACCAGCAAGGAGATGACCGCGACAATACATAGCGATGGCACGCCGATCCAAAAGCAATCGGCCAGTCGTGAGCGCTTTTCCGTGGGTCTCTGCCGCGCAAACGCAATCGCAAAGATCCCCGTCCAGGCGGCTGTGATCAACAGAAACATGATTGCTAGCGACGTGGCTACGTACATCATGCACCTCGTTGTCGGGGAAATGGGGTGCGAAGTATCGGCCGTAAGTAGCTTGGCGGCAATGCCGATTTTTGCCACCGAGGTGCTAGCAAAGTGCGCCCTTCGCCAGGCTAGCTCGATGCCAAACGAACGCGGCCGACGTTGACTCGAACGGGCGCGCTGGTACAAGCCGGCCCTTCATCTTTTTCTTTTTCCGTTATTTCCCTGGCTTGAGGCCATGGGAAGGGAATGCCATTTTCTCTTTCCAACCCTGAACTTGCGGAGGAGACTTCCAACCTTGTTCGGTAGGAATGCCATTCACCAGCCTGGACGACTGGCGCAAGGTTTGCGCCGGCTGTGCTTTTTTCGCTCGCCATCGGTATGACCGGCTGCGGCGACTCGAGCGCGCCAAGACGGCCGCTTCGCCAGCCAAGGTTTCCGCTATTGCTCACGAAGACCAGGTCAATACGGTCCAATTGACGCCGGACGCCGAGAAGCGGCTTGGCATTCAGGTGTCGCCGGTCCAGGTCGGCAAGGTGAAGCGGATGCAAACCTATGGTGGCGAGGCGATGCTTCGCGTAGGGGCGGCGATCGTCGTTTCCGCGCCCGTAGGCGGCACGTTGCAGCCGCCGCCCGGCGGGCCGCCCCGGTTAGGAGCTGCGGTCCGCCGCGACCAGCCCATGTTTCTATTGCTGCCGTTGCTCTCGCCGGAACGCGGCGTGCTTACGCCGGCCGAACGGGTTCGTTTTGCCGAAGCCCGCAATACCATCATGCAGCAACGTATCGACGCCGACGGCCAGGTTCAGCAGGCCCGCGTGCAGATTGAAGCGGCTCGAATTGCCTTTGAGAGAGCCGATCGCCTGCTGCGCGAAAGAGCCGGGACGATGCGAACCGTGGACGAAGCGCGGGCCCAGCTCAGCCTGGCGGAGAAGCAACTGGCTGCCGCCGAATCTCGAAAGCAAGCAGTCGATAACATTCGCCTGGACGAAGACCCCGGCACGTTGGCGCCGCTGGTCATTTCCTGCCCGCAGAACGGGGTCGTGCGGTCGCAGCAGGCCACAATCGGCGAGGTGGTGTCTACCGGCGCGCCGCTATTCGAGGTCATCGACTGCGACCAGCTTTGGATTCGCGTCGCGGTCTTTTCCGATGAACTCGACGACATCGACACTGCCGCCCCCGCGGAAATCACGACCATCGCCGGCAAGAACGAGACGCCCAAGCTCATGGCGCGACCCATCGTGGCGCCGCCGTCAGCGAACCCATTGTCGTCCAGCGTCGACTTGTACTACGAGCTCGACAATACTGGGAAGCGGTTTCGGCCGGGCGAACGCGTTACCGCTCGAATACCGATGGTCGGCGATCGAGAGAACCGCGTCATCCCTAGTTCTGCCTTGGTGCAAGACTATCACGGCGGCAGTTGGGTGTACGAGAACCCGTCGGCTCAGACCTACGTTCGTCGACGTGTCGACGTCCGGTACGTTGTCGACACATGGGCCGTATTAGGACCGGGTCCGGTCGCCGGCGCCAAGGTTGTGACCGCCGGCGCCATGGAACTTTTCGGCACCGAGTTCGGCTTCGCCAAGTAGCGACCTATGACCTGGCTCATCTCCACCTCGCTACGATTGCGCGTGATCGTGCTGGCGCTCTCGGCCGTGCTGGTCGTCTTCGGCATGCGCACGCTGGAGAACACGCCGCTGGACGTTTTCCCTGAGTTCGCGCCGCCGCTGGTCGAGATCCAGACCGAAGCACCCGGATTGTCGACCGAAGAGGTCGAAAGCCTGATCAGCATGCCGCTCGAGAGCGCGCTGAACGGCACTCCCTGGCTGAAGACGATCCGTTCCAAGTCGGTGCTGGGACTGTCGAGCGTAGTGCTCATCTTTCAGGACGGCACCGATCTGATTCGAGCCCGCCAGTTGGTGCAGGAGCGCATGGCGACCGAAGCCAGTCGCCTGCCGGCCGTGGCCCGCCCACCGGTCATTCTCTCGCCGCTGTCGTCGACCAGCCGCGTGATGAAGATCGGCATGTCGAGCGACAAGCGTTCGCAGATGGAAATGACCATCCTGGCCAAATGGACCATCCGACCGCGGTTGATGGCCATTCCGGGCGTGGCCAACGTGGCCATCTGGGGCCAGCGCGATCGTCAACTCCAGGTGCTCATCGACCCGGAGCGGTTGCGTGCCCGCGAAGTCAGCCTGGCAAGTGTCGAGAAAGCCGCAGCCGACGCATTGACGCTGGCCGGCGGCGGTTTCATCGACACGCCCAATCAGCGCATTGCCGTCCGCCAAACCACGGGCATCTATCAGGCCGAGGATCTGCGCGGGGCGATCGTCGAATTCCGCAGCGGCGTGCCACTGCGCCTGGGTGACGTGGCCGAAGTGGTGGAAGGTTACCCGCCGCCGATCGGTGACGCCGTGATCAACGACGGTCCTGGATTGCTGCTGATCGTCGAAAAGCAACCCTGGGGCAACACGCTGGAAGTGACGCACTCCGTGGAAAAGGCGCTCGACGCATTGCGGCCGGGCATCAAGGACGTCACCATCGACCCGACCATCTTCCGGCCGGCCACGTTCATCGAACGTTCGCTCGAGAACTTGTCGCATGCGATGCTGATCGGCTGCTTGCTGGTGGTCGTCATTCTGGCGATGTTCCTCTACGACTGGCGGACCGCCGTGATCAGTCTGACCGCGATTCCGCTGTCGCTCGTGGCAGCGGCGCTGTCGCTGCATTATCGCGGCGGCACGATCAACACCATGGTCCTGGCCGGATTGGTGATTGCCCTGGGCGAGGTCGTCGACGACGCGATCATCGACGTCGAGAACATCCTGCGGCGATTGCGATTGAACCGCGGCGCTGGCCGAACCGTTGCCCGCTTTCCAGGTTGTGCTGCAACGCCTCGCTCGAAGTCCGCAGCGCCGTGGTCTATGCCAGCCTGATCGTGACGCTGGTCTTCGTGCCGATCTTGTTCCTGGACGGCATTGCCGGTTCGTTCTTCCGGCCGTTGGCCATCGCCTACATCCTGGCAATCCTGGCCTCGCTCGTCGTGGCTTTGACGGTCACGCCCGCTCTGTCGTTGATGCTTCTGAGCCAGGCGCCCGAGAAGCGTCCTGAAGCGCCCGCTGTCGCGCTGGCTGAAGAGCCGCTACGCCGGCATGCTGCCGCGCATCGTTGCTCGGCCTGCAATGGCCGTGACCATCGTCGTCGGCACATTGGTTGCCACCGCGGTCGCCGCCACGCAATTGGGCGAGGAATTCCTGCCGAATTTCCAGGAAACCGATTTCCTCATGCACTGGGTTCTCAAGCCAGGCGCCTCGCTCGAATCGATGCGCCGTATCACGATCCGCGCCAGCAAAGAACTGCGGGCCATTCCCGGCGTGCGTAACTTCGGCTCGCACATCGGCCGGGCCGAAGTCGCTGATGAAGTCGTGGGGCCCAATTTCACCGAGCTGTGGATCAGCGTCGATCCGGACGTCAACCTTTCCAAGACCGTGGCGAAGATCCAGGAAGCCGTGAGCGGTTATCCCGGACTGTATCGCGACGTGCTGACGTACTTGAAAGAACGCATCAAGGAAGTGCTCACCGGTGCAGGCGCCACGATCGTGGTGCGCACGTTCGGCCCCGACCTGGACGTGCTGAGGGCCAAGGGCGAAGAGATCAAGCATGCGATCGCCGACGTGCCGGGCGTCATCAATCTCAAGGTCGAAACGCAGGTTCTCGTTCCGCAGGCCCAGGTCCGCCTGCGCCCGGACGTGACCAGCCGGCTGGGATTGACGCACGGGCAAGTCCGCCGAGCCGTAGCCACGCTGATGAAGGGGACGAAGGTCGGGGAAGTCTACCAGGATCAGAAGAGCTTTGACGTCGTCGTCATCGGTATTCCTTCGCTGCGCACCGACATTGAAGCCCTGCGCCGATTGAACATTGATCTTCCTTTGGGCGGACACGTGCCGCTGGGCGATGTTGCCGACGTCGAAATCCTGCCGGCGGCGAACGAGATCAAGCGAGAATCGGCATCCCGCCGCCTCGACGTGACCTGCAACGTCGGCGGCCGCGACCTGGGCTCCGTGGCCCGGGAGATCGAACGCCGCGTCAAAGGCCTGACTTTTCCGGCGCGAGTATCACCCGGAATTCCTGGGCGAGTACGCGGCCCGCCAGGCGTCGCAACGCCGATTGTGGATGCTTTCGCTGGCCTCGCTCGCCGGCATTCTGCTGTTGCTGCACGTCGATTTCCAGTCCTGGAGACTAACGCTCCTGGTGTTCCTGACGATCCCCTTCGCATTGGTCGGCGGCGTCGTGGGGGCGATCCTGCAAGGCGGCGTTCTATCGTTGGGATCATTGGTAGGCTTCGTCACGGTGCTGGGCATTGCGGCCCGCAACGGCATCATGCTGGTCAGCCATTACCGGCATCTGGAACAAGTCGAAGGCGAGCCCTTTGGAACGCAGCTCATCCTGCGCGGGGCGGAAGAACGATTGATCCCAATCTTGATGACGGCGCTGGCCACGGGTCTGGCCCTGGTTCCTTTGGTCGTGGCCGGAAACCGGCCGGGACACGAGATCGAGTTCCCCATGGCCGTGGTGATTCTGGGCGGACTCATCACCTCGACCTTGCTCAACCTGTTTCTGCTCCCCCCGATCTATGCTGCCTTTGGGCACGTCAAGTCGGAAAGCAATGCAAGCCCACAAGCGGATGCAGTCCACGGCCATACCATCCACCAACCAACCAGTTCGACACGCGCTCCGCATTACCAGCAGAACTTGCAGCATTGGACGAACTACAGCGACACATAGGGATTGATAGACGTAGACGCAGAGTTGAACTGTCCCCGTTTCGCATCCGAATTCGAGAACCAACGTTGGCAGCGACGCAGGAACAATTCACCGGCGCGGCACAAACCAGGCGCATGAAGACGTTTGTCTTCGTCATCCTGGCTGCGCTGGTACTCCTCGGCGGCTGCCAGGCAGCGATGCTGAAATCGGCACCGACAGCAGGAACGAATTCTCCGCCAAGCCCAGGTTCAATTCCGGAATCGCCGCCAGCGGCGCCGGCGCTCGTCGGTTCGACGGTAGCCGCAGTGCCGGCCAATGCGGGGGCGTTGAACGCGGCATCTGCGGCGGCTCCTGCTCAGGCGAGCCTGATTCCGACAACGGCGCCGAATCCGCCGTCAACAACGTCGGAAATTCGCCCCGTTTCGGCAACCTCGGCAATCACCGCGCCCACCGGCCAGGCCGTTTCGATGCAACAGCAACCCTTTGCGCCCGGCGCGGAAAACGTGCTGCCCGGGAATCTCCTGTCGCCGCAACGGCTGTCGCTCATCGACGCAATCAACACCTCGCTGGCGCAAAACCCTGACCTGGTCGTGCTTCGAACCGCCGAAGGTGTCAGCGGTGGGGCATTGGGCGTTGCCCGCACGTATCCGTTCAATCCGTACGTGCAGATTCAGGCGCTCCCGTATCGAAAGTTTCCAGACGGCGCCAAGGGCTACCAGTACGATTACATTGTCTTGATGCAGACCCTGCAGTTGGGCCACCAGCAGCAATTCCGCAAAGAGGGGGCGATTACCGCCCTGCAAAGCGTCCAATGGAATATCCATCAGGCCGAGTTGTTGAACCTGGCCCAGACCGAGCGGCTCTATTTCACGGCCCTGTACCAGCGCAGCATTCGCGATCTGGTCCAGGCCAATGCTTTGCTCAACGACGAGATGCAGCGGGTGCTGGAATGCCAAATGCAGGCCGGCCAGGCTTCGGCGGCCGATCTGGCCATCGTGCAATTGGACAATCAGTCGACTCGATTGCAGGCCCAATTGGCGGAAGCCAATTTCCAGACGGCACTGCTCGATTTGCGGCGACAACTCAATCTGCCATCGAACGCTCCACTCGAACTGGCCGACGATCTGGCGGCGTGGCAGTGGCTCTTGCCGTCTGGGCCTGATCCGGCTGCCCCCGGCGGCGGCGTGCCTCCAGGTAATGGCAATCCTGAAGATCTGATCTCACAGTACGCATCGGCGCGGCCCGACGTGATGGCGGCCCGCCTGGACATGGCCACGGCCCAGGCCAACCTGGGCGTGGCCAACGGCTCGCGGCGCCCCGATCTGCAAATAGGCCCCATGCTCGCGCGGAATGAAGACGGCGTGGTAATGGCCGGGCTCCGCGCCCAGGCCGATATTCCCGTGATCAACTCCGGCATGCCCTTGGTGCGGCAACGCCAGGCTGAACTCACGCAGCGCGTCGCCACCTGGCAGCAATTGCAAGGCCGTGCCGAACTCGAAGCCCGTAATGCCTTGCAGCGCTACCAACGGGCCTTGCGCATTGCTACCCAACCCGGCGGCAGCGCCCGGGGCCCACTCTTCGCGGACCTCGATAAGCTGGAAGAGCAATTGCGGGCAGGCGAAGTGGATTTCCTGCGCGTCTTCACCGCGCGCACCAGCCTGCTGCAACTTCGCCGGGCGCATCTCGACGCCCTCAATGAGCTGGCCCAATCCGCCGCCAACCTCACCGCTGTGACCGGGATTCCTCCCGACGCGCTCCTTGCCGGCAGGGCAGGGGGCGGCATGCCTGGCCGCTGACGATGGAACGATCAACTTGACAACGGCTGCGGGGCCTGATTAGCTGGTTGAAGCGGTGCCTCCTGCTTCCCCCAGCCTTCCAGCGTCACTCCTTGTCTATGACTCCGCTCGTCCGCCACTCGTTCGTTTATTTCTTGACGTTACCCGTGGCAAGCTTCGCCTGGATGATGGCGCTCGCGGGATTTGCCGCGGCTGGCGAGCGGCCGAATGTGTTGATCATCATTGCCGACGATTTGCGCCCGGAACTCGGCTGCTACGGCCGCGCCCAGGTTCATTCGCCGAATATCGATCGATTGGCGGCACATAGCCTGCGCTTTGAGCGGGCCTATTGCCAGTACCCGGTCTGCAATCCCAGCCGCACTTCGTTGCTCACAGGCTTGCGGCCGGAAACCACGCATGTGCTGTCGAACGACGTTTTCTTTCGCGACCGCCTGGCCGAAGTGGTCACGCTGCCGCAGTTGTTTCGTACCAGCGGCTATCGCACTGTCACGATCGGCAAGATTTTTCATGCCGGTGGCAAATTGGCATCGCAGGACGACCGCGAACGCAGTTGGAATGAAACGTACGCCTTCGGCGCAACCAAGAAGGGTCAGCAAGGCGAAGGCCGCGACCTGACATTTCCTGGCGGCAATCGCGGCTGGTGCCGGTGGCTGGCGGCCGAAGGAAACGACGAGGATCAGCCCGACGGCCAGATCGCCGCCGAAGGAGTTCGCCAATTAGACCGAACGGGCGATCAGCCCTGGCTGCTGGCGGTCGGGTTCAATAAGCCGCACGATCCGTTCATTTCGCCGAAGAAATACTTCGATCTCTATCCGCCGGACAAGATCGAAGTGCCGGCGTTGCCAATCAATCGCACGCCCGAATTGCCCCAGGCTTTCGGCGGACTCGATTTCAGCAAGTTCACCGATCGCGACCGGCAGGAGTTCAAGCGGGCATATTTGGCCGGCGTTTCGTTCACCGATGCCCAGATCGGCAAGCTGCTCGACGTGCTCGATCGCCGGCAGCTTTGGGAGAATACGATCGTGATCTTCTTCGGCGATCACGGCTACCATTTAGGCGAGCACAACTGGTGGAACAAGTCGACGCTGTTCGAACTGTCGGCCCGCGTTCCGTTGCTGATCTCGGTCCCAGGCATGGCGGCCCGCGGCAAGGCGTCGACCGCCTTGGTCGAGTTGGTCGATCTTTATCCGACGCTGTGCGACGTGTGCGGCCTCGCCGTGCCCAGCGATTTGGAAGGTTTGAGTTTCCGGCCGCTGCTGAGCCAGCCCGATCGCGATTGGAAGAAAGCCGCATTCACCGTGGCCTTGCGCGGAAAGGCGTTGGGGCGGACGATCCGGACGGAGCGATGGCGCTTCACGCAGTGGGATGCCGACGGCCACGCCGTGGAACTGTACGACCAGCAATCCGATCCGGACGACTATACGAATCTGGCCGGCGATCCGCGCTTTGCGGAAGTGCAATCCGATCTCAAGGCTCAACTTGCCGCCGGCTGGAAACAGGCCTTGCCGGCCTCGACGGTCGGTGCAAAATAGTTCGATCCGCGTTCATCCGCGGCGCATTTGTTCGCGACAACGGTTTGCCCCCTCTTGGAAAGGTTTGTCATGCGGATTTCATCGAGCCAAGCCCGAATACCAGGCACTCAAAGCTTGCGAACTCGGTTGCTGCCTAGAGCAACGTCGCCGCTTGTATTCGCAATCCTGATCGGTTGGTCCGCGGCGGCCAGCAATTCGGTATTTTCCGCCGAAACCCCGGCCAGGCCCAATATCGTCATCATCCTCGCGGACGACATGGGCTATGGCGATCTCGGCTGCTACGGTCATCCGACCATCGCCACGCCGAATTTGGATCGCATGGCCGCTCAAGGGATCAAGTTCACGCAGTTCTATTCGGCCAGCAGCGTTTGTACGCCCAGCCGCGCCGCCTTGTTGACGGGCCGGTATCCGATCCGCAGTGGCATGACGCGGGTGTTGATTCCCAAGTCGACCGGCGGCCTGCCGGAGAGCGAAACCACGCTGGCCGAGGTGTTGCATACGGCAGGCTATGCCACGGCCTGTATCGGCAAGTGGCATCTAGGCATAAAGCGTTCTCAGTTGCCTTTGAGTCATGGTTTCGACGAGTTCTTCGGCATTCCCTATGCGAACGACATGAGCCCGTCGGGCGCAGCCCGACAGCCCCACATTCGTCGGCGACCCGCCGCATCCGCTGATGCGCAACTTCAAGGTGACCAACACCACCGAGCCCGATCAAAGCCAATTGACGCGGCAGTACACCGAAGAGTCGATCCGCTTTATTCGCGAGCACGCCGGCAAGCAGCCCTTTTTTCTCTACCTGGCCCACACGTTCCCGCACGTGCCGCTGGCGGCCAGCGCGAAGTTTCGCGGCAAGAGCCGGCGTGGATTGTACGGAGACACGGTCGAGGAACTCGATTGGTCGTGTGGTGAAGTATTTCGCCTGCTGAAGGAATTGAACATCGACGACAACACGCTGGTTTTCTTCACGTCCGACAATGGACCCTGGATCGGCCGCAAACTCGACGGCGGCTCACCGGCGCCGTTCTTCGAAGGCAAAATCAGCACTTGGGAAGGCGGCTTTCGCGAGCCGGGCATCGCCCGCTGGCCGGGGCACATTCCGCCGGGCGTGACCACCGAGGCCTTCGCCACTACGATGGACTTGTTTACCACCTGCATTCAATTGGCCGGCGCGCCGCTGCCGACGGATCGAGTGATCGACGGGGTCGATATTTCGCCCGTGTTGCTCGCCGGCTCGGCCGGGCGCCAGCCGCTGTTCTTCTATTACTTCAACGAAGAAATCTGGGCCGTTCGCCGCGGGCCCTGGAAGCTGCACCGCAAGACCGTCAATCCCGGATCGACGGCCAAGTGGGGCGACTGGCCGGTCACCGAGCACAAGCCGCCGCTGCTGTTCAATGTCGACGCCGACCCAGGCGAGAAGTTCAACGCCGCAGCCGACCATCCGGAGATCGTCGGTGCCCTGTCGTCGCTGATCGACGAGCGCGAGGCGCAAATCCAACCCGGCCCGCCGCAGCGGTGAAGCGATCGGCCCTACGTCCTGATTCGGAAGACTGGATTAAGGGAGCCGCGGATTAGCGCGGCTATTCGCGGATCCGCGTTCACCAGCGTAGATCCGCGGCCTGTTATACTGACGGCATGAGACCTTATTACCGTTTTTTTGTTCGGGCCATCGCGTGGATGAGTTTGACCGCGCCGATCGCATTCGGTGCCGATACCTTCACGACACAGCGGCTCGACCCGGCCAACGCGCATTTCCGCCGGCCGGTCGCGGCGGGTTTCGTGGGCGAGCACCTGGCGTGCGTGGCCAATAGCCGTAGCGGCAGCATTTCGGTGGTCGATGTTGCCGCGGCCGAAATCATCGGCGAATGGCGTGTCGGCGAACAATTGTCGGACCTCGCTGTGCTGCCCGGTCAGCCTCGCGTCTTGGTGACCGACGAGAAGCGGCACGAGTTGATCGCGCTCGAACTGGTCGACAATGATCTTCGCGTGCTGAAGCGGTTGCCGGTGAGCCGGTTTCCGATTAGCGTACGCATCGACCCTGACGGGCATCGGGCGACGGTCGCCGGCTTATGGTCGCACCGCTTGGACGTGGTCGATCTCACCAATTTGGGCGAGGACTCACCCACGCTACGGGTTCTCAAGGCGATTGCCGTTCCATTCCCGCCGCGTTGCCAGTTGCTGCTTCCAGAAGGCGAGAAGCTGCTGCTGGCCGATGCCTTTGGCGGGCGGCTGGCCGTGGTCGATTTGGCGGCCGGCAAGCTCGTCGCAGAGCATGCGATTGACGGCCACAACATCCGCGGCCTGGCTGCCACAGGCGATGGCCAAAGTGCGATTCTGGTCTATCAGCGGCTTTCTTCGCAGCCGATCACGCCCGAAGCGATCGAAGCCGGCAGCCTGCTGAAGTCGCTCGTTGGTTTGATTCCGCTGGCGGAAATCATGCGGCCCGAAGGCGGCCTGTCGGTAAACACGACGCCAGTTCACCGGCGCTTGGAATTATGAAAACCTGTCGGATCCCGGCGGCGTTGCCGCACTGGGGCACTCAGAGTGGGCCGTCACGTTCGCGGGAGTCGATCGAATGGCGACGTTCGATTTGGTGGTCGCGAAGGGGTCGGCGATCAAGCCGTACGACCAGGCCCGCGTGGGCGCCGACCCGTGGCGGTGGTGGCCGATGCCAAGCAGCGGCTGCTGGTGGTGAATAATCTGTGCGGATTCGATTTCGATCATCGATCCGCAACTCGATCGCAGCGCGTGGCGGGAGCTTCCGCTGGGGCCGACCCCGACGCCCGGGCCACGCGAGCGCGGTGAGCTGATGTTCTATAGCGCGAGGGAAGCGTTTCAATGGTGGGCCAGTTGCCATAGCTGCCATACCGACGGCCATACATGCGGCCAGTTAGCTGACACCTTCGGCGACAATTCGCACGGCGCGCCGAAACGCGTATTATCTCTACTGGGCACGGGCTTATCCGATCCTTGGTCTTGGATCGGCGGGGAACGAGAACTGCGCGATCAGTTGCACAAATCTCTGGAAACGACCAGCTACAATCGCTTGGGGTACGCCAAAGATCCTGAAGCCACGGCGCATCGGCTGGAAGACCTGGCCGCGTTTCTGCAAACTTTGCCACCGCCTCCGCCGCTCGAACCTGCCACGGGCGAGCCGGGTGACGTGCTGCAGATCGAGCGCGGCCGCAAGCTGTTTCATGGTCGTGGCTGCGCGGTGCCATGTTCCGCCGTTGACGTACACCTCGCCCGAAGCATACGACGTGGGCCTGGCCGACGAGCAAGGGCAGAAGAAGTTCAATCCGCCGTCGTTGCGCGGCGTGAGCCAGGGCGAGAGCTTTTTCCACGACGGACGGGCCAAGACGCTCTCCGACGTCTTCACCGAGTTCGGCCACGGGCTCGACGCGAATCTTTCCGATCAGGATCTCGCTGATCTGCTGCGGTTCTTGCGCAGTATCTAAGCGACGTTCTCGATCTATTAACGTTGAGCACTCGACATGGATTCGTTCGTCACGGTAATATCAAAATACACAATCCATGGAGGCACCGGTCATGGCACACAATTTTTCGGCCGCCGTCGAACAACTCATCCCAGAGAAAATGGCCTCGGGCCGCTACAGTTCGGAAGAAGATTTGTTGCTGTCTGCGCTGCACTCGCTGGAAGACGCCGAAGAGGAGTTGCACGCGATCCAGGAAGGCATCGACTCCGTGGATCGAGGCGAAGAAGGCATTTCGCTGGAGGATGCGTTCCAAAAACTGCGAGACAAGTACCGTCTACAGGGCTGACGCATGAAGTATCGGGTGCAGCTTCAGCCCCCCCGCGGAACGGGATCTTGAAGAAGCGTACCTGTGGGCTGCAAAACACGCACCGGAACGGCCGCACGCTGGTTGTTCCGCTTTCACGAAGCGCTGGAGACGCTGTCCAGAAATCCCGAGCGCTGTGACTTTGCTCCGGAGACCCGCAAGATCAAGCGTCAGCTTCGCCAGCTATTATATGGCAGGAAACCAAATGTGATTCGCGCCGTTTTTCTTGTCGACGGCGAAACCGTACGCGTCCTGCGCATCCGCCGTGCATCGCGTCGTTTCCTGACGACCAAAGAGCTCGGTTAGTTCGCAAATCCGGGGACTGACGCCCCCGGCTCGGATTCGGACTTCGCCAACGGCTATTGCTCCATCCGCACGACCACGCCGTAAGATGGTTCGAAGTCGGTGTAGACCTCACCCAACAGCACAAACAACGTCTGATACGGCGGCTCTTCGTTTAGGATGTTGATGTAGCCGTCGGTCAGAACCATGGCGGCCATGACCTCGGGATCTTCGGCCAGGCGGCTCATCGCCGGGCGCATGTCGCTGCCGCCAAAGCCGGCAACACGGTACTCGCTCAATTGCTCGGGCTCAATCCAATCATCGTGCGTCACTTCCACGTCGCACTGCAACAGGTGGATTTGAGTCACGCTCGAGGTCTCGCAGAAGGAAGCGATCGCTCCCAAGGCTTTGGGGAGGTAATCGACCATCGAGCCGCTGGTGTCGAGCACGATATGCAGCGCCCAGCCTTCGCGGCGGCGGCCGGGCAACACCACGTCGGACCGGTCGCCGCTGCGCCGCGACGGCCGGGCATAGGTGCGCTCGCCCGGCGCCACGGCGTCCATCCAGCGTTGCAAAGCCAGTTGCCAGGGCGTGTGATAGGCCGCGTGCAGGGCGTTCATGGTCGTTTCGCCGCGCTCCGGCTCGGGCGGAACCGCATCGCTAGCCGCCATTCTTTTCTTCAACTCGCCCAGGGCTCCGGCCTTGGCAGCCTCGCGGCGCACGCGTTCGCGACGCCGAGCCCGAGCTTCGGGCGAAACGTCCGGCTCGAAGTCGCCTTCCGCGTCGGGAGGGATTAAGTCGCCAGGCGGAAGTTCCGCTTCGTCGATCGGCTCCGATTCGTCAGGAGGCAACAAACCGGCGTCGCGTAACGCCCGCGACATGGGCGAGCGCGAGGGCGGGGGCTGCCCTGTGGGTAATTCTCCGGTCGCTGCGGCGCGGCTCCAACAGCGTTTGCCCGATTCGCCCTGGCCTGATTCTCCCTCGCCCGAGAGTTCGATCATCAAATCTTCGAGCGAGCGCTGTGCGCCCCGTGCTTGAACAGGCCGTTGAGCGGAGGGCGCCGGTCCATCTCTTCGCCCAGGATATCGTTGATGATGTAGTCGTGGGCGATATTGCCGAGCAGCATGGGCGAGTTGCCTACGCGGTTGTGCGTGTCCAAGGCCAGGTGCAAAAGCTCGTGGGCCAGCACAAAGGCGGCGTCACCCATCGGCGCGGCCGCGAAGACATGCGGATTCACCAGCACCAACCCCGATTGCGACACAGCCGCCACAGCCACGCGGTTATCGGGCTTGATCCGCACCACGTGGGCCAGGCCCGAAAGGTGCGGCACGTCGCCGCAAGCCAGACGCATGGCCTGCTGCGCGGCGCAAGGCGAGCTCGTGCAGGTTTACCGAGCGCGAGGTGCGATCGTCTTGCTCAGCGGGTTCGTCGGTCGGCAGAGGGTCCGGTTCGCTCATAATCCGGTCACCTCTTTCAGCGCACCGAGCATCGCACCGCCGGCTCCCAAATCGCTCCAACGCTCAACCAGGTCGACCAGCAGAGAAAAACAAAACTCTCGCGGCAGGCTTTGCAGGAACTGGTTGACCTCCTTCGGCGGGATCGTCGAGGGAAACTCGTCGCGCCGCACCAGCGTGCGGATGCGGTTGATGATGAACCAGCGGGCTGTGTCGGCCGCGGGAAGTTTACTCGGATCGGAAAAATACTCTTCGATCGGCAACAGGTCGGCCAGACTCTCTTCGGCCATGGCACAATACAGGGCCGCATCTTCGGCCGTGACTGTGCCGAAGCACATGCCCGGCGCGTGGAGTTGTTGAGAATGCCGCCTTCCTCGGCCAGCGTGAGCGATCGCGATAGTGAAGCCCATGCCCGCGGAGTGGAAAATGGCACCGGGTTGCGCGGCACCGGGCTGCATCAGCGCTGCCGGTATGTAGAGAATAAACGCCAGGATATCGGAACGAATGCCGGCCCCTTTAGCCCACACGAGCCATTCCTTGACGTCGACCCGCAGATTGATGATGAACAGTCGGTTGACCAGCGCGGAGCTGAGCATTCGCACCAGGGCTCGATCTTCGGCCCGATTGCCGGCAGCCACCACCCAGGTGCCCGGCGGCAGCGGGTGCTCGCCCAAGCGACGTTCGAGCAGCAGGGCGTAGAAGGCCTTTTGAATGTCGGGCGGACAGGCCGGCAACTCGTCGAGGAATAAACAAAACGGTTGCGGATCTTCGGGGAGCAGAATTCGCGGCGGACAGAAAACCGACCGTTCCCCGACGATCCGCGGCACGCCGCTGACGTCTTCCGGCGCGATTTGCGTGCCCAACAACGACCGGCAGGGCAGGCCCGCGGCGCTGGCGGCCTGGTAAACGATCTCCGATTTGCCCATTCCCGGCGGCGACAGCAGGAGCAGGCTTTGCTCGTGAGCCATGCTGTGGATCAGGGCCTTGGCCTGGCTGAGCGTGACGGTGCGCGGGGCGTCGGGCATGGGGACGTATTTCCGGATCTCAGGTCTTGGTGTTCGTTTTTCTCAGGTACGCTTCGCGCCGCACTCTAGTCAGCGAGTTGCAAGCCTAACTTCCCCAGGCATTCTTCGATCTCGGCAACCCGCATGGCGTCGCAATTGCGAATTTCGAGCAGGTCGGCACGCGTACGTCGAAGCAACTCGGTAACCGTGTAGATGCCTTCCGATTCGAGGATGTTCGTGGCCCGCACAGAAAGATTCAGATCGGCGACTTCCATGTTCATCGCCCTTTCGTAGCTCACCTTTCGAACCCCGTCGGATTGACTCGCGCAAATCCGCCCAACGGCAAAAGGGCTCAACGTCTTCGGCCGACAACCGTCCGGCGGCCAATGCGGTTCGCAGTTCGTTATCAAGGATGCCGGCCGATTCGGCCAGGTCGAGAGCGCGGGAGAGCGAAGCCCAGGCCCTCGGCGTTGAAAACGGCACCGGTTCGCGCGGCACGTCACGCAGGAGTGCCTTGGGAACATTCTCGACAAAGTTACGAATATCTCTACGGACGTTAGCCTGGGCGGCCCAATCGAGCCACTCGCGGACTTCGACGCGGATTTGCAACACGACCACGCGATTCACCAGCGCGCTGGAGATGGTTCGCACCAGGGCCCGATCTTCGCTGCGATTGCCGGCGGCCACGACCCACGTGCCTGGCGGCAGCCGATGCTCGCCGATCCGCCGCTCCAACAGCAGCGAATAAAAAGCCTTTTGCACGTCGGGAGCGCAGGCCGGCAACTCGTCGAGGAACAGGCAGAAAGGTTCGGGCTGTTCGGGCAGCAGTACCCGCGGCGGGCAGAACACCGACCGCTCGCCGATGATCCGCGGCACTCCGCTGACGTCTTCCGGCGCAATCTGCGTGCCCAGCAAAGATCGACACGGCAGCCGAGCTTCGGCGGCGGCTTGAGCCACAATGTCGGACTTGCCCAAGCCGGGGGGCGACAACAACAGCAAACTTTGCTGGTGCGCCAGGCACTTGATCAAGTCCTTGGCCTGGGACAACGACACGGTTTCTGTCAGCGATTCGCCTTCGGCAGTCATGGCAGACCGAGAATTCTTGGGGCAAAGGTCAGGTCGGATGGGGCACGTGCCAGGAAGCAGGGCACATCAACCCCTGCCGGCAACAGTCGATCGCATCGGCGTCGGGCGAATCGGCGTCGGCGTAGCAGGCCGCAAAAAACGGCGCAAGCGCCGTGCGATCGATCGTCAGCGCCTGTTCCAGGCCCGGCGCCAGACGTCGTGTTCCGGCAACGGCAACGGTCCGTATTCGCGGCCGCGTTTCGCGGCGGAAATCGTCGGCCAGGTGGCGTTGTAAAGCAGGACGAAGGCCCAGAACATCACGGGGTCGTTTCCTGCCTGGACCGCGCGACTACCAGTGGCCGGTTGCGCCGGTAAAGACTCCCCAGCGCGGCGAGCAATCGGCGCCATACCGATAATAAATTGAACAGGTCGCGGATTTCGGCGTGTTTCAGAATCCATTGGTATTTGCCCAGAGCCGCCACATCGGGTGCGATGAGCACGGCGCAGAAAGCCCGGACCGCCGGCCCTTTGTGCGCCGGATCGTGCGCCAGGGCCAGCATCGCGTCCGGATCGAGTGCCTGCCAAAGATCGACCATGCACACGCCGTTCTGACGCAAGGCGGTGGCCAGTGCTTGTTCGAAGGGTTGCGCATCGACGCAGCGCAATACGGCTAGCGCCTGCTGCCAATCGTCGGCCTGGCCGACGCGCCGCGCCAACGTCACCAGGCTGACCAGGCCGGACTCGCGCAGTGCGAACATCGTGCGCAACCGGCGGCAGATCGCTTCCGGACGGATCTCACGGCTGGCGGCCGATCGGCCGCTGCCGCGCCGCGGCGGCCCACGACGTACGAGGGCTTCTTCGAAATGCTCCAGCGGCGAAGTCGCCTCGACGGGCCTGACCGGCAACTGAGCCTCGACGGGCAGGGCAGGGGAGCCGCGCACGCTGCTTCTTGGGCTTGTAGCCCGGCAGATCGCGCAGCCGGGCGAATCCGTGCCGCAACAAATACTCGACGTCGTCGGCCGACAGCGCCCGATTGCCAGAAATGCCGTACGAGTTGCGAGATGACCTTCATCGTTGAGGGCAAAAGCCGGTGCAGCGGACTTTCGAGCGCAAGTTTAAAGCATTGCGGAGCGTCGTGCAAATCTCAAACACTCGACCGTGATTTCGCGCGCTGTGCAAGTTTGACCGGCGCCGATCGGGCGGTGATACTGGATAGGCATTGCCGCCGAGATCAGAAAACCCAACGGAGAATCGAGATGGCGATCAGCGCCCTGGGATGGAATAAGAATCGACTTGCAGCCCGGCTTGCCGTGGCGACTGCTGCGATTGCTTTGATAATCGCCGCACGTACATCAGCGGCCGAATTGCCCAAGCGGCCGAACATCATCCTGGTAATGACCGATGACCAGGGGTACGGCGAGTTGGCCTGCCACGGCAACCCGATCGTCAAAACGCCGAACCTCGATCGGCTCTCGCGCCAGAGCGTTCGCTTCACGGATTTCCAGGTCAGCCCGACCTGCGCGCCGACGCGCTCTTCGCTGATGACCGGCCGGCACGAGTTTCGCTCGGGCGTGACGCATACGATCGAAGAGCGCGAGCGGCTGAGCCTGAAGGCCACGACCATCGCCCAGGTGCTCAAGTCGGCCGGCTACACCACGGGGATCTTCGGCAAGTGGCACTTGGGCGACGAAGACGCCTATCAGCCCGAGCGACGAGGCTTCGACGAGGTGTTCATCCATGGCGCCGGCGGCATCGGCCAGACGTATCCGGGCAGTTGCGGCGATGCCCCGGGCAACACGTATTTCAACCCGGCCATCCTGCACAACGGCAAGTTCGAGAAGACGCAGGGCTTCTGCACCGACGTGTTCTTCGCCCAGGCCATGCATTGGATCGACCAACAGCGCAGCAGGCTCGGCGCCATTCTTTGCCTACATCACGCCCAACGCGCCGCACGCGCCGTTCGTCTGTCCCGAGCAATACTCGAAGCCCTATCTCGAAGCCGGCTTGAAACCGAACGCCGCCGGCGTATTACGGCATGATCACGAACATCGACGACAACATGGGCCGGCTGATGGCGGCGCTCGACGCCTGGAAGCTCGATAACCAGACGCTGTTGATCTTCATGACCGACAACGGCCATCCGATCGCGAGATCTATACAACGCCGGCATGCACGGTACGAAAGGCACGGCGTACGAGGGCGGAACGCACGTGCCGGCCTTCTTTCGCTGGTCGGGCGTATTGCCAGCGGGGGTCGACATCAAACGGCTGGCAGCGCGCCATCGATTTGTTTCCGACGTTTGCGGCGCTTGGCTGGCGCCGAGATGCCGCCAGGTATTCAGCTCGACGGCCGCAGCCTGCTGCCGCTACTGAAGAACCCTCAAGCCGAATGGCCCGACCGCATGCTTTTCGTTCACAAGGGGCGATGGCCGAAGGGGCAGGCCGCAGCCTCGAAGTATGCCGATTGCGCGGTCCGCAATAGCCGCTTCCGGCTGGTGAATAACAAGGAGCTGTACGACATCCAGCAAGACCCGAACGAAACGCGCAACGTGATCGACCAGCATCCGGAAGTTGTCGCCGCGATGCGGGCCGCCTACGACCAGTGGTGGAGCGAGGTGCTGCCGGCGATGGAAAACGAAAATGCGGCCGGGCCGAAAGTGAATCCGTTCAAGGCCCGCTACTGGCAGCAGTTCGGCGGTGGTCCGGACGAAGAAACTGGCAAGGCGAAAGCGAGTGAAGAATAATCGCCGCAGATTAGGGAGCCGCGGATAAACGTGGATGTACGCGGATTTTAAGTTGCCGAAATAAATAACGGTTGCTCGCCACGGGCCGGCTCAGTCCGATCCGCGACAATCTGCGTTAATCCGCGGCCACGTTGTTTCATCCGCGGTCATCCCTCGTTCTTGTCGGCGTCCCATTCGCGCAGGCGGCGCTGCAGGGTGCGGACGGAAATGCCCAGGAACTCGGCGGCCCGAGTGCGATTGCCGCCGAACTGATCGAGCGCCTGCAGAATCGCCGTGCGTTCGAGCGACTCGATGCGTCCGCCCGCCAGCGGCGTGCCTTGATCGACCTCGGGCACGACGTCCGGGGGCAAATCTTCAACGCCCAACTTTTCGCCGCGCGCCATGACTCGCATCCAGTCCAGGCAATTGCGCAATTGCCGAACATTCCCCGGCCATTCGAGCGACTCGAGCGTGCGCATCAGTTCCGGGGTCACTTCGACCGGCGGCCGCGACGAGCCGTCGGGCGATTGCGCCAGAAAATGCTGCACCAGCAGGGGAATGTCCTGCCGGCGCTGCCGTAGCGGCGGCAACGAGATGGCGATCACGTTCAATCGGTAATACAGATCCTCGCGAAACAATCCCTGGTCCTTCATGCGAGCCAAGGGGCGGCTGGTTGCCGCCACGACGCGCACGTCGACGCTCTTTTCCGCTCCGCTGCCGACGGGCGTGACGCTGCGCGACTCCAGCGTCCGCAACAGCTTGGCTTGCAATTGCAACGGGAAGTCGCCGATTTCGTCGACGAACAAGGTGCCGCCGTGCGCTGCCTCGAATCGGCCGGTGCGGGCGGTATCGGCGCCGGTGAACGCGCCGCGGACGTGACCGAACAATTCGCTTTCGACGAGGGTATCTGGAATGGCAGCCATGTTCACCACGACGAACGGCCCCTGGCTGCGGTTGCTGTGGCGATGGATGGCTTCCGCAAACAGTTCTTTGCCCGTGCCGGATTCGCCCAGCAACAGGACCGTGCTATTGCTGCGCGCGGCGCGCAGAGTCTTCTCGCAGGCGTCGAGGATCACTTGCGAGCGGCCGATGATGCGGTCCAGTCCACGGGTTGCAATTTCGCCGGCCTCGACGGCGTCGGATTGCGGCGCTGGCATGGGCCGCCAACAGATCGCGGACGACGTGCAGCAATCGGACCGGATCGACCGGCTTGGCGAGGAAATCATTGGCGCCCAATTTCATGGCCTCGACCGCCGTTCCGACCTCGCCATAGGCCGTCAGGATCACGAACGGCGTGTGCGGATGGCGCTGCCGCCAGGCGCGCAACAGATCGATTCCCGTCCGCTGTGCCATCCGCAAGTCGCTGACGACCAGGTCGACCGGACGCCCCAGATGCGATTCGGCATCTTCCGCACTGCGGGCCGTGGCAACTTCGAACTGCTCCAAACGCAGCAGCCGGGCTAACGCTTCGCGTTCGCTGTCTCCGTCTTCGACGACCAGGATGCGTTGTTTCACGATTGTTTGCGGCATGTCGATCCTTCGTTAGGTTGATTGAACTGGCATCCGCAACGGGACAGTCGTCCCGGGGAGCCGTGTCAAATTCGCTTCGCAAACCGCCCGAAGCATGAGCTTGCTGGGCGACCGCGCGCCTCCAACTTCTAGGGGCTGGGATTTCCGCATCGTCTTCTCAACTCCGGATCGAAGCGATCGGGGCATCAGTCGTCGTGCTCACTTGAACCAGTCGAACCGTGAATCTTGCGCCGCGGGGCAAATTCGGCTGGCATTCCACCTCGCCCGCGACTTCTTCCACGAATCTTCGCACGAGCGCCAGCCCCAGCCCGGTGCCCAGCTCTTTGGTGGTAAAAAACGGCTCGAAGACGTGTTCGCGATGGACGAGAGGCACGCCCGGTCCGTCGTCGGCCACGACAATTTCCACGATCGCCATTCGCGCCGCGACCGTAACGTGGATCGAGCCTCCGGCTTGCGTCGCCTCCTTGGCGTTATCGAGCAGGTTCAAAATGACCTGCCGAAAGCGGTCGCGATCCATCCGCACGACCGCTGGCGATTGAGGGAAGTGCAAATGGACGGCGACCTCGGCCTTCTCCAGGGCCGGCTTGATCAGGCTCAGAGTCGACTGGATCTCGCGGGCAACATCGAGATCTTCTTCGTGCGAGCGATCCGGCCGCGCGTATCCCAGCAACACTCCGATCAACTCCTCCACCCGCTCGATTTCCTGGTTTGTCTCGCGGATGATGGTGGCCCGGTCGATCTCCGGCACTTCTTCCTCGTCGCTACCGGCAGAGGGCACTTTGCTACGCTGGTCGGCCAAAGTTCAGCACGTGCAAGTTCAGCCGCATGGCGTTCAAAGGATTGCGAATCTCGTGGGCAATGCCGGCCATCAACTGCCCGAGCTCGGCAAAGCGGCGAACGCGACTCATTTTGACAGTTTCCTGAAACATCGTCAGCCGGCGGCTGATGTAGAACAGCGCCGTGCCGGCAATCGATACCAACAACACCATGAAGCAAAAGATGACGCCCCAGCGTTGCCAGGTCACGATTTGCTTCTTCGTCAACTCGCGGTTCATCCAATTGTAGATTCAGGCCCGTGTGGTAGGTGCCGACTTCGGCTCCTTCATCGAAAATTGGAGCGCGGACGTCGAGGCAAGGCACGCCGCCGGTCAAGGCCCGGTTCGCCGTTTCCACGACGTCGGGTCCGGCCTCGTTCACCACGTGCTGATACCAGTGTGGACCTAGTTCCTGACCCTCACGATCGATGTGGCTGTGAAAGACGATTTTGCCCTCTGCATCACTGACCGCCGAGTATTCTCGCGGCTCGTTATTGAAGACCGTCCGCGCCCACATCTCGCGAAATCGTATCTTGAACTTCGAGTGGCTCAGGACGTCAACGATCTTATTCGGGCCGTCGAGGGCCTGCAATTCAGTTTGAATCGAACCAACACTTCGCACCACGTGCGAGCGCAGGCGATTGATTTCTGACTGCAGCAGGGTGGTGCGAACCAGTTCGAGGTCATGGTAAACGCCCCAACCGGCCATGGCCACGATTCCCACCAGCGCCAGGGCAATGCAGGCGTAGGCCGCAGCCATCCAGCGCGACAGAACCCAGGGATTATCCGTAGGTAGCGCCGTCAGTGGCGGACGTACTGAATTGGCAATCTTGTCCCAAGCGCGCACAGTGTTGGCGATTCCTGTCTCAGCCCCAAATCAGTTTACCAGTCAATCGCACCGAGATCGCTGGTACGCATGCCGACCAAGGGGAAACATCAGCCATTACGGCTTGTTTCCGTCGACGATCCAATTTGCCCTGCGAATGGGAAGAATTCTCCCACAATCTCTATGCTACCAATAGGACAATCCCTGCCAAAGTGGAATCCGGTAGCGGATCGCGGAGTGCGACAGATTGTCGCGATTCTTTGGTTTCCAGAAGCCGCGGGGCGACTATCCACGGAAGGCGACTATCCACGGAAAGAGTCTTCGATCATGGGATCGCCAACCAGGAAAGCTTCGGCGAATCGAGATCCCGTACAGAACAGGGCCCGATAGGCTGCTAACCCCAGGAATGCGGCACGATAATCGAGCATCTTCAATTGGCTTTGATGACGCTCGATGGCGGCTTGCTTGAATTTGATCGTAGCATCGATCGGAACGTACGTATTCGGTCGCATGGGCGTCCAGACTTCGTACAGCCAGAGATCCGGACTGGTAGGATGCTCAATCAATGCCTCGCGTGTCAGACGAAATGCGGCGCGATGATCAACGTGGGCCTCTTCCGGCCAGGGGCAGAACACGCGTTGATACGGTTCCCGGCGGAGAGCCTCGCGCAAGGAGACGACAAGCTTCGGCTCGCGCCCAGCGCCGCCGTCCGTGCCACCGAGAAACTCGACCCTCCGCACCCCGAGCACGTCGCAAGCACCGCGGGCTTCTTCGCCTCGAATGGCTGCCAAAGTACGTTTCGCATCAGGGCTGGCAGTTTCCGGCATGTCGCAGCCCAGTTCTCCACTCGTCATGTAGATGACGTCAACAGGAACTCCGGACAGAGTCAGGTGCTTGATGGTGCCCCCGCAACCGAGACTTTCATCGTCAGGATGGGGCGAGACGACGACGACAGGACGCAACTCCATAACAGCACTCTGGTGTTTGTGGACCCGGAAGACGCCCCCCAACCCGCTTTGCGGCGCCGGGCTCTGGGTCCATGCGAGATGATTACGCCCTGCCTCCATTGCACCCGGCAGGCGAAGTGAGCAGCAATGCTCATGCCAATCAAAGTGGTCGGATTTCCGAACTCGTACGTCCGCCGTTGACCCGCATATTATTGGGGGCAGACGCGCGTATTCGGAACTATTGTCAGGAACGGCTTTACGCGCCAAATTGTCCGGATGCACCCCTCGACCGCGACAATCTGGCGGAGTCGAGAATGTGCCGACGAGGGTTCTACGTCCGGCACTAAAAGGATCGTGGCAATCGTGGAGATTGCTCTGGGGGCCTGAAAACGCGGGTAAAAGCGACTGGACCCGCCGTCGGCGGGCCATGCACAAGCCCCAACGACCACGACAATTCCAGTTGAAATCAAAGTCCGGCGCGACATTTGCTTTCGTCGTTCAGAACACTCGTCGTCATCTCACACCTTTCCCATCGCCGTTCCGAGTGTTTTTGAGGTTCAAGCCACTATGATTAATCGTCGGCGCCTGCAAGTTTCGTTGTGCATGATCGTGAAGAACGAGGCTCATAATCTACCGGCCTGTCTGGGGCCGGTTCGCGATCTGGTGGACGAGATTATCGTGGTGGACACGGGTTCGACCGACCGCACGCGAGGTCGCCCTGGAATACGGTGCCGCGGGTGTTTGATTTCTGCTGGACCGATGATTTTTCGGCGGCCCGTAATGAATCGCTTCGCCATGCCCGGGGTGACTACATCCTCTGGCTCGATGCGGATGACCGCCTCGATGCGGAGAACGTCCGCCGGTTGGCGACGCTGTTGGAGTCACTCTGCGATGAGCGCCGGGCGTACGTGTTCCGCACCGTCTGCGATGCTCTCCCCGAGACGGGCATAGCCAATATCGTCACCCATCCGCGTTTGTTTCGGAACCACGAAGAGCTCCGCTGGCAGTACCGCGTTCACGAACAGATCATGTCCAACCTGGAGCAACTCCAATACGAGGTTGTATGGTCGGACGTCAATGTTCTGCACCTGGGTTATGCCAGTCGGGAGTTGATTCACAAAAAGGCGAGCCGCAACCTGCGTCTTTGCCGACTGGATTACGCAGTTTCGCCCAATGATCCCGCCGTATTGTTCCACCTAGGAAAGGAATACGCTCGTCTGGGCCTAAACTCCGAGGGCCTGGTTTACCTGCTCAAGAGTTTGCAAGCAGTGACTAGGCACGGCACCTGGGTCGCCCGGCTGTACGGCGACATTGTTGCCTTGATGATCTTGTTGGGCGCGTAATTTGAAGCCTTGGCGATGGTGAACGAAGGCCTGGTTCATTTTCCCACCAGTCACGAGTTGTTGTTTCGCCAGGCCGAATTGCATCAAGCTCAGGGCCAAAGCGCCGCCGCTGAACAGTCATTGCGCCAATTGCTGCAATCGCCGCAACAGAACCGCTTTGGCGACGCATTGTCGACCGTCGAATTACGCCGTGAGGCGTTCCGCCTGGTGGGCGCGGCGTGTCTCGGCCGTCGCGATTTCGAGCAGGCTGAACGCAATTTTCAACAATGGATTAGCGAGGCTCCTGCCGACGCCGATGCCTGGTGCATGCTCGGCTACTCCTACATTCAGCGTGGTTACGCACAGAAAGCCGAGTTTGCCGTTCGTCAACTCCGGAAGTTGCCCGGCGGCGAGGGGCGAGCCTGCAGCGTTCAGGCGGAAGTGTGCAAATTTCAGAACGATTGGGTCGGAGCTCGCCAACTACTCGAACGGGCGGTCGAGATCGCTCCGGAACTGCTGATGGCGCGAGCCATGCTGGTCGATTTGCTGGTTGCTACGAAAGCCAACGTGGACGAGTGCCGGCAGTCGGTTTTGGCATTTCTTCGTTTGGACCCGAACAACACGACAGCTCAAAAAATGCTGGAACGGCTGAGCTGCGCCTCAACCCGCGTCCCTTTCGAGCCAGGTGACGGTTGCTTCGAGCTACCCCTTGGCAATCTAAGCGGGCTCCTTCGAATCTGGGCCCATTCTACTCTCGAGCGGCTCCGCCGGTCGTCGTCGTGCCCCCTCTGATTTGGCGCCTGAGCAGGCCGAGCGACTATCGTAGCTGGTTACCGGCCGCTGGCTCATGAGCGCGGAGCGCTTGTCGGCCGCGCTCGTCCCGAGTCTGCCCCACCTTTTGAGGAATCCACGCATGTTTGTCGAGCGGCTTGGCTATCTCGTCTTTTCATGGGCGGTCCTCGCCGCCGCCAGCCGTCTCGAAGCGGCCGATCCGCCGCGAGGCTATTCGATTCCGCTGATCGACCTGGCCGACCGAAACCGAGCGGCAGGTCGTCGTCGATCGCGAGCCGGGCCAATACCTGGGCCATCCCACGACCGTACTGCTGGAAGACCAGCAAGACGATGCTCGCCGTCTACCCCAAAGGCCACGGCCGCGGCCCGATCGTCATGAAACGCAGCACCGACGGCGGGCTGACTTGGTCCGAGCGGCTGAGCGTTCCCGAGAACTGGGCCACGTCGCTGGAAATGCCCACGATCTACCGGGTCGTCGACCCGCAGGGCGTGAAGCGGCTGATCATGTTCTCGGGGCTCTACCCGATCCGCATGGCGGTCTCCGCAGGACGATGGCCAGACTGGACGCCGCTGGAGCCGATCGGCGATTTCGGCGGAATCGTGGCCATGGCCAGCCTGACCCGGCTGAACGACGGCGATTACCTGGCCCTGTTCCACGACGACGGGCGGTTCCTCCGCGCGGCGGCAAGGCGGCCAAGCCGCCGGTCTTCAAGGTCTACAAGACCGTCTCGCAAGACGGCGGACTGACCTGGGCGCAGCCCGAGGTGATCGCCTCGCTCCGCCGGCACACCTCTGCGAACCGGGCATGATCCGCTCGCCCGATCGGCCGGCAGTTGGCCGTGCTGCTGCGCGAGAACAGCCGCAAGTTCAACTCCTTCGTGATCTTTTCCGACGACGAAGGGCACACCTGGACCGAGCCGCGCGAACTGCCCGTGCGCTGACCGGCGACCGCCACGTCGGCACGCTACGCGCCCGACGGTCGGCTGTTCATCACCTTCCGCGATACGACGCTCGAAAGCCCGACCAAAGGCGACTGGGTCGGCTGGGTCGGCACGTACGACGACATTCGTGCAAGGGCGCGAAGGTCAATACCGTGTCCGGCTGATGCACAATCACAAGGCCTTCGACTGCGCCTATCCCGGGCTGGAAGTACTGCCCGACGGCACCTTCGTCACCACGACCTACGGCCATTGGACCAAGGGCGAAATGCCGTACATCGTCAGCGTGCGACTAAAGCTCGACGAACTGGACCGCAAAGCCCGACCGTAGCACGGCTCAATTCCGCCGCACGTACGCGAAATAGGCGCCGCAGAGTTCGTTGCCCTGGGCGTCGTAGAACCAGGTCTGCAGTTGGCCGCGAGTCTGCCGCCTTCAAGGGGAGCGTGAAGGTGACCTCCTTGTCTTGCGGCCGACCGGCAGCGTCTCGTCGAAGTCGCCCATTTGAAGCCGCGCCCGGGCGATCGGCAGCGGCTTGCCGGCCGGCAGGCCGCCGTCGACGGCTTTGAACTCGGGCACGCCCGCGGCGATCGCGGCGTCGGCCTCCATCGGCCAGCGCCGCAAGCGATCTCGTACGTGCCGTCCTGTCTCGACCAGCACGTGCCAGGGCCCGTTCCGGTTCCACCCGTCGCGGACGTCCTTCATGTTGTCGCAATAGACGTTGGCCCAGTCGGCGGCCGTCAGCGTCACCGGGTTTTCCTGGTCGGCCCCGATGCTGACCGGGCTGAAATCTTCCACCAGCGGCTCCACTCCGGCCCACCACGATTCGTAATGAGCCCGCAATCTGCCGACGATGTCGGGGTGCGACGTCGGCCACGTTCTTCTTCTGGCCCGGGTCGGTCGCCAAGTCGTACAGTTCCTTGCCATGGACCAGCCGCCACTTGTTCCACAGCACGGCCGAATCCCACTTCTCCGGCTTCTGACCGTACTGCACGACCAGCATCCGCTCGGGCAGGCGTCCGCGTGTCCGCGCAGAGTCGCAGCCAGGCTGGTGCCGTCGAACGTCGCCCTCTTCGGCGTTTGCAGGCCGCACAGCTCGATCAGCGTCGGCAGCAGATCCTGCACTTCGGTCAGGCCATCGACGTCGCGCCGGCGACCGCAGCTTGCCGGCGGGCCAGCGGATGAAGCAGGCGGCGCGATGGCCGCCTTCGTAATAGGTGCGTCTTCCTGCCGCGCATGCCGGCGTTGAAGAGCTTCACGCCAGCCGTGCCGCCGTTGTCGTGAAGATAGATGAGATCGTGTTGTCGCCAGGCCGGTCTCGTCGAGCACGGCCTCGAGCCGGCCCATGTTTTCGTCGAGGTTGGCGATCATGCCGAAGAAGTCGGCCGGCCCGCGGCCCTTGTAGGGCGCCTTGTACTTGTCGGCACCCAGCACGGGCCGTGCGGGGCATTGGTCGGCAGGTAGAGAAAGAACGGCTCTGCCGGCGGCCTGGCGCTGGCGAATCCAGTCGATGCCCAACTCGAACCAGACGTCGGTGCAGTAGCCCTGGTATTGCTTGCAGCACGCCGTTGTGGCGGAAGCGGCCGTTGAAGCAGTCGTTCTGCCAGAGGTCGGCCATCGACGTGATGCCCCAGCCGAGGTGATAGACCGACTCCTGAAAGCCTCGCTGCATGCGGCAGGTTCGGGATAGCTGTCGCCCAGGTGCCACTTGCCGAACAGCGCCGGTTCGATAGCCGCCGGCGGCAAAGATGTCGGCCATCGTCGGAATGCCGCGGACGGACGAACGACCGGCCGGCAGTGACCGAGGTCGCGCCGTTGTGCAGTGCGTCCATGCCGGTCATGCAACTGGCCGCGCGTCGGCGAGCACATCGGCGCAACGTGGAAATCGGTCAGCCGGATGCTCTGACCGTGCAGCCGGTCGAGGTTGGGCGTCTTGAGCACGGGGTTGCCGTGACAGGAGAAATCGCCGTAGCCCTGATCGTCGCTCATTACCACGATGACGTTCGGCCGCGTCGAGGCGGCCGGCGTCGCAGGAGCAGCATCGGCGTGGGACGCGTCGAGCCCCGCACCAACGGCGAACCATAACAGGAATGCGATTCCGGCACGACGGCGAAAAGTGTTTGGCATGGGCGTCCTGCGGAGAGCGGTGCGTGCAATGCTGACCTGCAGCGGATGTTTGATTATCTTAAGTCAGCCATGCGACGGTTGAAACCCCTCGCCGAAGCGTCCTTTCAACCTGCCCGAGTTCCGGCCCACAAGGGGCGCGCAAAATGCATCTTGGGCGACCACTGCCGACAATTCATTGCGACACCGCCCGCGGCACTCTAGAATTGTGGCGTCCGTAGAGCGCGCCTTGAGGAACAGAGCATGTCTCATTCCCGGTCTGTCATTGCTGCATGCGCAATTCTGTTTCTCGCCGTGGCCGCGGCGGCAAAAAGCCCGAACGCAGGGAGCAAGCCCTGGTCGTTCTCGCCGCTCAAGAAGCCGGCCTTGCCGCTGGTCGAGAACGGCGGCTGGGCACGCGACGATCTGGATCGTTTTGTGCTCGCCAGGCTGGATGCGGCCCGGCTCAAGCCGAATGCGGATGCCGATCGCACCGTTTTGCTGCGCCGGCTGACTTTCGATCTCACCGGCTTGCCGCCGAGCGATGGGCAGATCACGGCCTTTTTGCATGACTCGGGCGACGACGACCAGGCCTTGGCGCAGCGTCGTCGACGCCCTGCTGGCTTCGCCGCGGTTCGGTGAGCGTTGGGCCCGGCATTGGTTGGATGTCATCCACTATGCCGACAGTGCCGGCCGCACGTTCAACCCGCCGTTCACCTACGCCTGGCGGTACCGCGACTATGTGGTCGACGCGTTCAACGAGGACAAGCCTTACGATCGATTCATCGTCGAGCAATTGGCCGGCGATCTGCTCCCCGCCAAAACGGTCGCCGAGCGCCGCCAGAACCTGCTGGCCACCGGATTTCTGGCCTTGGGCTCGTTCGACCTGCAAGCGCTCGATGAATCGCAATTCGAAATGGATTGCATCGACGATCAGATCGATGTCGCCAGCCGTGCGCTGCTCGGGCTGACGATCGCTTGCGCTCGCTGCCACGATCACAAATACGACCCGGTGACGACACGCGACTACTATGCCCTGGCCGGCATTTTCTCCAGCACCCGCATCCTGCCGGGCGTCTCCTATCGCGGGCAAGGCAACGGCTATGTCGACCACGAAAAACTGATCGTGTTGCCGGTCGCTCAAGGAAACAAGGCGTCGCTGCCGTCGCTGGTGCCGGGCGTACACTCGATGGAAGACTTCAACGACGTCTGGCGCACCGGAAAGCGGAACATTCGTTACACCACCGACCAGAACCTATGCATGGGGCTGGCCGAGGGAGAAGAAATTGCCGACTGCGCCATTCGCGTCAAGGGCGACCCGCACGATCGTGGCGAAATACCGCCCCGTGGCGAGTTGCGCATTCCGAACTTGCCGCGCCTGACCCAGCCGGCCGCGCGGGCCAGTGGACGGCTCGAATTCGGCGCTGGATTGCGTCGGCCAATCATCCCTTGACGTTGCGCGTGATTGTCAACCGCGTCTGGCAGCACATGTTCGGAGCAGGGTTGGTTTCGACGCCGGACGATTTCGGCGTCAATAGCGAACCGCCTTCGCACCCCGAATTGCTCGATCATCTGGCGATGAAGCTGGCAAAGAACGGCTGGTCGTTGAAGCAATTGATTCGATCGATCGCACTCAGCCGCACCTATCGGCTGAGCAGCGAGACAGCCGAAAACCCGGCCGGCAAAACCGACCCCGACAACCGGCTGTATTGGCGAGCCAACTTGCGGCGGCTCGAATTCGAGCCGCTGCGCGACAGCCTGCTGGCCTGCGCAGGACGCCTGTCGCTGGAGCGCCCGACGGAATCCAAGTGAGCGGCATCGGTGGCAAGAGCATGAAGACGGCGGCGACCAGCCTGCTCGATCTCGATTCGCCCTATCGCACGGTCTATTTGCCGGTGCTGCGCTCGCACGTTCCCGAGGCCTACAGCACTTTCGACTTTCCGGATCCGTGCCAGATTGCCGGCCGGCGCGAGGTAACAACGGTTGCCCCGCAGGCGCTGTTCTTCATGAACAGCCGGCTGGCGACAAACTGCGCGGAGACGATGGCCGAATTGCTGTTGTCGCAGCAGTTGCCGGACGACGACGCTCGCATCGGCTGGCTGTATCGACGCGTGCTGGGGGCGCGGCGAAAACCGATGAGGTTCAAGACGCCAAGAGTCTGCTGGCTTCGTCACCGGCCGGAAACTGGACGACGCTGGCACAGGCCTTAATGGCTAGCGCCGAGTTTCGCTACATCCGCTGACGTTCCAGAAGACAGGATTGTTGCCCGATGAATCATTCCCTCGAACGCTGGCCGGCGGTCTCTCGCCGGGAACTATTGCAAAATGCCGCCGCTGGTTTCGGCTGGTTGGCGTTGTCTGCCTTGGCCAGCGAGTCGTCGCGAGCCGAAGAGCGTCGCTACCGCTCGCCGCTGGCGCCGAAGGAGCCACACTACGAGCCTCGCGCCAAGCGGGTCATCTTCTTGTACATGGCCGGCGGCCCCAGCCACCTGGACACGTTCGACTGGAAACCGGAGCTTGCCAAAGCCGGCCGCGGCGGCAAGTCGCAATACCTCGCGCCGGTTTTCAAATTCCGCCCGTCGGGCAAAAGTGGCTTGTCGATTTCCGAGGTCTTTCCGCACCTGTCCGAATGGGCGGACGAGCTGTGCCTGCTCAACGGCATGCGAACCGGCAATCCAGGGCATCAGCAGGCCACGGTCGCGCTGCACACCGGGAGCGAGAACTTCGTGCGCCCTTCGCTCGGGGCCTGGGTCACCTACGGCTTGGGAACGATGGCCGAAGACCTGCCTGGATTCATCACGGTCGACCCGCTCAACGATCTCGGCGGGGCGATGAACTACGGTTCCGCATTCCTGCCGGCCACTTATCAAGGCACGCGGCTGGGAGCCGGACAAGGCACGGTGCCGAACCTTTCCAATCAGCGTTTGAGTGCCGACGAGCAACGGCGGCAGCTCGATTTCGTGCAACAGGCCAATCGCCGGTTGCTGGGACAGATGCCCGGCAATCCGGAGCTCGAGGGTCTCATCGAATCGTACGAGCTGGCGTTCAAGATGCAAACGTCGGTGCCGGCCACGCTCGACCTGTCGCAAGAGCCGGATTCGATCAGCCAACTGTATGGTTTGGACGACGCCGAGACGCGGCAAGTTCGGCACCCAATGCCTGATGGCGCGGCGGCTGGCCGAGAAAGGCGTGCGTTTCATCCAACTGACGAGCATCGGCTGGGACCATCACAATAACTTGCGCCAGCATCTGGCCGGCAACGCCCGCTCGATCGACAAGCCAATCGCCGGATTGATTGCCGATCTGAAGCAGTCGCGGCATGCTCGACGAAACCTTGATCGTCTGGGGAGGCGAATTCGGCCGCACGGTGCGCGACGACAAGGGCGATGGCAACGGACGCGGCCACGCCAACAAGGGCTACACAATGTGGATGGCCGGCGGCGGCGTCAAAGGCGGCTTGCGGTATGGTAAAACTGACGAGATGGGCGAGGTCGCCGTCGAAGGAATCATGGACACCCACGACTTGCACGCCACGATTCTGCATCTGCTGGGCCTCGATCACGAAGCGCTCACCTTCCATTACGCCGGCCGCGACTTTCGTCTGACCGACACTGCCGGCAAGGTCCATCGCGACATTCTGGGCTGAACGCTGCCGGAAAGTTGACCCGCGGCTGGCCCCAGCCGATACTGCAGCCTGTCGAATCGCCCCCAGATCGGCGCGTCGTGGAACCCTCGACCGCAGCGGCATGGCCCAGGCGATCGCCGCCGGCTTGATATCGAGGGATCGAAATGAACCATCGCCACGTGCTGACAATACTGCTGTTCATTGGCCTGGCGCTGGACGTGCCCGCCGGCGAAGCGCAACCAGCCGATGCTCCGCCCAGGCGCCCCAACATTCTGTGGATCATCGCCGAGGACATGGGCCCCGAGTTGGCCTGCTATGGCACGGCCGAGGTTTCCACCCCCAACGTCGATCGGCTGGCTGCCACCGGCGTGCGCTTTGCCAGCGCCTATACGACTGCCCCGGTCTGCTCGGCCAGTCGCTCGGCCTTCAATACCGGCATGTACCAGACGAGCATCGGCGCCCACAATCACCGTTCGCATCGCACCGACGGATTCAAGTTGCCGCCAGATGTCGACGTGATCAGTCGCCGTCTGGCCAGCGCCGGCTATTTCACGGCCAACGTCCGCGAGTTTCCCAAGACGCTCGGCATTCGCGGGCAGGGAAAGACCGATTGGAACTTCACGATCGACGGCCAACCGTTTCAGAGCGACCGCTGGACCGATCTGAAGGAGCACGAGCCGTTCTACGCCCAGGTGAACCTGCAAGAATCACATCGAAAATTCAAGGCCCCGCCGCATGCCGATCCGGCCAAGGTCGCGCTCCCGCCGTATTACCCCGACGATCCGATTGCGCGGCAGGATTGGGCTGCGTATCTCGATGCCGTCGGCGAGGGAGACCGCAAGATCGGTTTGATTCTCGATCAACTCGCCGCCGACGGTCTGGCCGACAATACGATCGTGTTCTTCTTCGGCGATAACGGCCAATGCCATGTCCGTGGCAAGCAGTTCTGCTACGAAGAGGGATTGCATATTCCCCTGGTGATCCACTGGCCCAAGGATTTTCCGCCCCCGGCCGGCGCCGCTCCGGGCACGGTCGATCGCCGCCTGGTCGAGGCCATCGATCTGACAGCCACGACGCTCGATCTGGCCGGAGTCGCCAAGCCTGCGAAGATGGCAGGGCGAGTTCTGTTTGGCGCCCATCGCGAGCCCGATCGACAATATGCCTTTGGGGCCCGCGACCGCTGCGACGAAACAGTGTTTCGCCTCCGTACGGTGCGAGATGCGCGTTACCGGTATATTCGCAACTTCACGCCGGACCAGCCCTTCTTGCAACCCAACAAGTACAAAGAAACTTCGTATCCGGTTTGGAACTTGATCAAGCAACTCCACGCCGAAGGGAAGCTCAACCCGACGCAGGACGCGTTGGCCCAACCGACCATGCCGCCCGAGGAGCTGTACGATTTGCAAACCGATCCTTACGAGACGCACAACCTGGCCAATTCGTCCGAGCATCGCGAGGAACTGGAACGCCTGCGGAGCGTGTTGGAGCAATGGCTGATCGATAGCGACGATCAGGGCCGGTTTCCCGAGGCAGCCAGTTCCGTGTCAAAATGATTCCGATGCAACCCGCAACGAGAAGAAGAATAACCGCTGCGGATCTTCGCTGATTATCGCGGATCCGCGTACATCTGAGCGAATCCGCAGCCGTTCAATGCCCCCACTTGCAAGGATGATTAAACCGAGCAGCCATCTTGATCGCCCAAGTTCTATTTTTCCGATGTAGAGAGCACGCAATGCAAATTGTTTACCTGCCCCCCTTTTTTCGGTTCATCGTCTCCTCGCTGGCGATTCTCGCGTTTGCTGGCGGTTCGTTCGCCGCCCCGCAGCGTCCGAACGTCGTGCTGCTGATCACCGACGATCAGCGTGCCGACACGATCCACGCCCTGGGCAACGCGCTGGCCAAGACGCCCAATATCGACCGGCTGGTGCAGCAGGGCGTCGTTTTTCAGCAGGCGCATTGCATGGGCTCGTACAGCCCGGCCGTTTGCATGCCGAGCCGCACGCAATTGATGACCGGGCGGGACATGTTCCACGCCAAGGATCAACCCAGTGGCAGCGACCCGGCCACTTTCACCTTCCCACGCGCTATGCACGAAGCCGGCTATGCCACCCTGCGAACCGGCAAGAGCAGCAATTATCCGCGAAAGATCGGCACTGATTTCGATCGTGACATTGCTCTGGTTCCGCACACCGAAAGCGGCGCCGTGCAGCACGCCGACAACGCCATTGCGTTCATTCAGGCCAACGCGGGCAAGCGGCCGTTCTTTCTGGACGTCGAATTCGACACGCCCCACGATCCGCAGCCTGCGCCGGCCGAATTCTACGCGCTGTACCGGCCGAGCCAGTTCTCGCTCCCGGTGAACTTCCTGCCGTTCCAGCCGTTCGATAACGGCGAGATGATCATTCGCGACGAAGCCACGCTCCCTTGGCCGCGAACGCGCGAGGCCCTCACCGGCAAGCTGGCTCGCTATTATGCTTCGATCGCTTATACCGACGTGCAGATCGGCCGTATTCTTGGCGCACTCGACGCTACCGGCCAAATGAATAACACGATTCTCGTCTTCGCCGCGGACAACGGTCTGTCGTTGGGCGAGCACGGCCTGCTCGGCAAACAGAACGTCTACGAAGGGGGAGGCATGTGCGTCCCCCTGGTGGTCGTGGCTCCTGGCATCAAGCCGAGCCAAAGCCCGGCATTCGTCTACCTGTTCGACCTGTTTCCGACGGTCTGCGATCTGTGTGGCTTCGCCGCTCCCTCGCAGACCGACGGCCGCAGCCTCACGCCGATCCTGCGCGGACAGGCCGACAAGGTTCGCGATGCTTGCTTCCTCGGCTACAAGGATTTGCAACGGGCCATCAACGACGGCCGCTGGAAAATGATCCGCTACCCGCAGATCGACAAGACGCAACTGTTCGACCTTGCCAACGATCCGCACGAAATGCACGATCTTTCAGCCGACTCGGCCCATGCGGCCAAGGTTCAGGAATTGATGGCGCTGCTCGTGAAAACGCAGCAAGAGCTGGGTGACAAATGTCCGCTCTCGGTGGCCGATCCGCGGCCGGCGGCCTGGTCGCCCGACCGGGTGAAGCTGCCGCCGATCAAGCCTTAATTACCAGGGCGCCCTCCCTTCCGTGCCTGCATCGCGTCGGGTAGGCTTTCCTGCTGGCGGATCGCATCGAACGCTTGGATCACGGTCGAATCGACCTTGGCTGCCCGGCCATGTGTCGATCCGCCGACATTTCGAGCCTGGCAGGTGCGAGATATGGCCAATTCATTGCCGCGGGTTGTGATCATTGGAGGTGGCTTTGGTGGGTTGAACGCTGCCCAAAAGCTGGCCGGCGAGCCCGTCCAGATCACGTTGCTCGATCGCCGGAACCATCACCTGTTTCAGCCGTTGCTGTACCAGGTGGCCACAGCGGGCCTCAATCCCAGCGATATTGCTACGCCGATTCGCCGCGTCCTCCGACATCAGAAGAACGTCGAAGTATTGCTGGTCGAGGCCACGGCGGTCGACCTGGATCGCAAGGTGGTGTCTTCGGACGACGGCGAGTTTCCTTACGATTATCTGATTGTCGCCACCGGCGCCCGGCATTCTTACTTCGGCCACGACGACTGGGCGCAATATGCGCCAGGCTTGAAAAGCATCGGCGATGCGCTGGAGATTCGCCGGCGGGTTCTTTCGGCGTTTGAATTTGCCGAGCGCGAGGTCGACCCCGATAAACGGCAAGCCTGGCTGACATTTGTGGTGGTCGGGGCCGGCCCGACGGGCGTCGAACTCTCGGGCGCGTTGTGCGAGATCGCGCAACACGCGCCTGGCGCGAGATTTTCGTCGCATCGATCCCAAGCAGACCCGCGTAATTCTTCTGGAAGGCTCGCCACGCGTGCTGCCGCCTTATGCGCCGGCACTGTCCGAAAAAGCTCGCCAGCAACTCGTGCGGCTGGGCGTCGACGTCCGCACGGGGCAAATGGTGACCTCGATCGATGCCGAAGGAGTGCGCATCGGCGAAGAACTGATTGCGGCCCGCACCGTGTTGTGGGCCGCCGGCGTCACCGGCTCGCGTCTGGGCCGCATGCTGGGCGTCGAGCTCGATCGCGCGAATCGCGTGATCGTAACTCCCGAGCTGACGATCCCGGGCCACTCAGACGCTTACGTGGTAGGCGATCTGGCCAGCCTGAAGCAAGACGGCGTGCCAATCCCAGGCGTGGCGCCGGCCGCCATTCAGGAAGCCGGCCATGCGGCGCGAAATATCATGCGTTCGATCCGCGGCGAGCCATGCACCGCGTTTCGCTACCACGACAAGGGTTCGCTCGCCACGATTGGCCGCTCAGCCGCCGTGGCGCAGATGGGCCGTTTTCAGCTTTCCGGGCCGATCGCCTGGCTGGCCTGGTTGTTCATCCACGTGATGTTCCTGGTCGGCTTCCGCAATCGCCTACTGGTCGTCATTCAATGGGCCTGGTCGTTCTTCTCCTACGACCGCGGAGCGCGGCTCATCACCGGCCCGTTGCGCCGCGAAACCGAGCGTGCGGAAACGGCCAAGATCTGAACATCGGTTTGGGCGGCAACCTCCTGGCTCCGTTCGCAACTCTCGCGACGAAAGCTCAAGACGATTGAAGGAGCCGCGGATTGGAAGGGGAAGGATTCGCCGCGAGAATCCCGGACGGTTTTGACGATGCCTTCGTCTTCCGGCTTCGTTTGATCCGTGCTCATCCGCGTTTATCCGCGGCCCAATTTGCAGCGGCTTTCGAACCGGCAGATTAATTCCCCGTAAGAAAGAGTCTGGCTGCGGTACCCCAGCCGCTGGGAGCGGTTTGATGATAAGTAGAGAGGGGCGCACGCCGGTCTTCTTGTCGAAAGGAACAGTCGCATGCGGAACAGATGGTGGCGCTGGGTTGCTGGCATGTTTGCGGCGCTGATAATGGCCGCGGTTGTCTTGCCGCAGACGGGCGACGCCGCCCAGACGGGCCAGAACTCAGCCATCAACGGACAGGCCGGAGGCAATTCCAAGATGCGCAAAATGATGATGATGCGCATGATGAAGAAACGCCGCATGATGCAAGGCCAACAGGGCATGAAGCCTGGCACAGGCGCGGCCAACGCCGCGGGCTCATAGCGGCGAACCGGGGCTCGGCGATGCTCGCGGCAAAATTGGGGAGCCGGTCGAGTAGGAGAGGGACCGCGTGGGCGGTCTCCTCTCCCCTCATCAAGCCGGACGTGCCGACGAGTAGGGTGGGCCACGCACAATGAGGCGGGCAACCGTTCGGACGACGACCGAGTCTTAACGAAGCCTGACAGCCCGCGAACCGTATCGGCCCACCATCGTCCCGGGCGTTGCTGCGGTGGGCCGATGAGCCGGTCAAACCGCCCAATGCCAATGATCTGTCTGGCCGCATGCGCCTCTTCGGCCCAATAACGCGTGGCCCACCCTACGGGTCTTCGTTTGATCCGCGTTCATCCGCGGCCCAAACATCCTTTCTCCAGGGCGTTTGGCCCTGCTCAAGGCCTGCTTGGCGGCTGCGCCGTTGCGCCGTCGGTCGGAGCGGCGGGCTTCTTGATGTGCTCGTGGTTGCGCACGTGCTCCGTGCAATAGCCATAGCAGCCATCGCACTGCGTGCAATAGCGGAAGTCCATGTCGGGATGCGTCAGGTTCGTGATGCCGCAGACCGTGCAGCGGTGGAACGCCTGTTTCGTCTGCGTCTTGGCCGTGCGGCCAACTTGCGCCGCCATGTGACGCTGGCCGCTGCGCACGCGCCCGACAATTTCGCGCCAGAAGAAGAGCAGGTAGTTGGCGATCGAGGCCAACAACAGCAGCCGGATCTGCCAATCGCCTATCGCGAACAGGTAGATATAGCCCAACACCTGCAGCGCAGCTAGCCATTTCACTTTCACCGGAACGACGAAGAAGATATAGAACACAAACTCGGGATACAGCGTGGCAAACGCCAGGAAGACCGAGGCTTCGAGAAAGGCATTCGTCGAGGGCAAGTCAGGCGACACGAACGATGCGACCACCGTGGCCACATAGCCCAGCAACAGGAAGGCATTGTAACGCAGGGCACCCCATTGGCTCTCGATGCGCCGTGCCCATCAGGTAGAACATGTACCAGAAAAAGAATGCGAACAGCAGGTTCGTCGCCGGCGGCACAGCCACGAACGTGACCAGCCGCCAGAGCTGACCTTTGAGCACCAGTTCGGGCACCAGCAAGGCCTGGATCAGAATCGCCGGCCGCGACGTCGCGAGAAAATAGACCAGCCCCTGGACCATGATCAGGCCGAGCGTCAGGTTCGGCACCGCGTAGGGGGCCAGGGTTCGCTCGAGCTTGGAAAGCAATTTCATGCGAAGAATCGGCGGCGCCAGCGTGCGAAACGAATGCTCAATGATAAGTGCTGAATGATAAACGATAAGTGCTAAATAAAGGTTCCCGCATTTAGCATTTATCATTGAGCATTTATCCTTTCCCCCACCATTTGTAGCTCCATTAGGGGGCGGCTATAATCGGGGCTCGCCGTCCTGCCGACCGGGAATCCGCCCATGGCCGCCCCCCTTGAACAAATCGTCAAGCAGCTAGCCGACTCGGGGATCATTGCCCCCGGCAAGCTCGAAAGCTTCGTTCCGCCCAACGCTCATCCCAAGAGCGTCGAGGAGTTCGTTGCGGAACTGGTCAAGCAGAACCACCTGACCAAATTCCAGGCCCAGCACATCAATGCCGGAAAAACCAAATCGCTGATCCTGGGCGGCTATACGATTCTCGACAAGATCGGGGCAGGGGGCATGGGCCAGGTCTTCAAGGCTCTGCATCGCCGCATGGAGCGGGTCGTGGCAATCAAGATGTTGCCGCCCGCCATGACGAAGGACGCGGCCGCCGCGGCTCGCTTTCAACGCGAAGTCGTCGCGGCAGCCAAGCTGGAACATCCCAACATCGTGACCGCCCACGACGCCGATCAGGCCAACGGCGTCCATTTTCTCGTGATGCAGTACGTGGAAGGCAAAGACCTTTCGGCCATGGTCAAAAGGGACGGTCCGTTCCCGATTGCCAAAGCGGTCAACTACGTCCTGCAGGCGGCTCGCGGTTTGGAGTTCGCGCACAAGAAGGGTGTCGTACATCGCGACATCAAGCCCGCCAACCTCCTTCTCGACAGCGAGGGCGTGGTCAAGATTCTCGACATGGGATTGGCGCGCATCGAATCACCCAGCGGAGCCCAGGCCGAACTCACCGGCACCGGAGCCGTGATGGGCACGGTCGATTACATGAGCCCCGAGCAGGCGTTCAACACCAAGCACGCCGATGCTCGAGCTGATATTTACAGCCTGGGCTGTTCGCTGTTCTATTTGATCGCCGGCAAAGCCACCTATTCGGGCGAAACAGTCGTCGAAAAGATCCTGGCTCACCGCGACAAGCCGATTCCTTCGCTCCGAGAGCTTCACCAGGAAATTCCCGCACAAGTTGAAACCGTCTTCCGCAAAATGGTGGCAAAGAGCATCGAAGATCGCTACCAGACGATGACCGAAGTGGTGGCCGAATTGGAGAAATGCCAGGCGGCGCTGAGTGCTGCAACGAGCAGTTCCGCCGTTGGTTCGAAGCCACCGGCGTCGCACGACCAGTCTTCTGACATGTCGCTCTTGATGCAGCATCAGAAGCTCGCTCGCATCGACAACCGAGACGATCCGTTTGCCGTGCCAGAGCCCGAGAAGAAGAAACCACGCACGGCCAAGGCTAAGACGAAATCAAAAACCAACGCCAAATCAAAATTGAGTCGCCCGGTTCTGATCGGGGCCGGCGCGGCCGGGCTCTTAGCCCTGCTGCTGGGCGTGATTTTCATTTTCAAGAACGAGAAAGGCGAGGAAGTTGCGCGAGTCAAATTGCCCGATGGCGGCTCGGTTGAACTGCGCGACGCCCGAGCCCCCGGCGTAAGCCCGGGGATTTCGCCAGCCGACAAGCCGCACAATCCGCCAACGAATCCTGTGAACTTTTCTCAGTGGATGAAAACGGTTGCCACGCTCTCGGCCTACAACCAGGTGGAAGCCGTCGCCAAAAAACTGCAGGAACTCAATCCGGGGTTTGATGGGAAGGTCACGCCCAATTTCGAAGGCCGAGTGGTCACGGAGTTGAGGTTTTATTCTGACAACGTAACTGACATTTCGCCGGTCCGGGCGTTGGTGGGATTGAATGTTCTTAATTGTAATGGCAGCAGTTTCCAGAAAGGTAAATTGTTCCGACCTGTCACCGCTGCAAGGGATGAAATTAACGACGCTGTCTTGCAGTGACGCGCCGGTGGCCGACCTGTCGCCGCTACGAGGGATGCCACTGACGAGCCTGTATTGCAGCAACACGCAGGTGTCCGATCTGTCGCACCTGCAAGGAATGCCGCTGAAAGTTCTGCATTGCCAACTCACAAAAGTATCGGATCTGTCACCGATTCAAGAGTGCAAGAGCCTGATAACCCTTGAAATCAAATCAACCAAAGTCACCGCTGCCGGCGTCGCCGCCCTTCGAAAAGCTCTACCCAACTGCAAGATCGAATGGGACGGGCCAACCGAGACGGCGCCGACCGACGGTTGGATACCGTTGTTCAACGGCCGTGATCTGACCGGCTGGACGAAGGCCGGCAAGGGAAGCGGCAAATGGCAGGTCGTCGGCGGAGTTCTTTCCAGCACCCCGGGGAGCGGCGAATGCTACCTGTCCACCGAGCGCGATGACTTCGCCGACTTCCATTTACGCGTCGAAGCCAAGGTCGACGACGGCGGCAATGGCGGGGTGTTGTTCCGCTGCCAGAAAAACGCGCCCATTGTCTGGCAAGCAGGCTACGAGGCTCAAATCAACAGTACGCAATCGGACTCGCAAAAAACCGGCAGCCTGTACAACCTGGCCAAGGTTACGGACCGGCTAGTCCCACCCGACACCTGGTTCACTCTCGAAGTGATTGCCGAAGGGAAGCACCTGCGGATTCTGGTCGACGGCAAGCAGGCGGTTGATTACACCGATCCTGGACCGAAGTGGAGTCGCGGCGCAATTGCGCTGCAGGAATTTGCGAAGCAGACGTACTTCCGAAAAATTGAGATCAAGCCTTTGCCCGAAGCGAACGGCGGAAAGCCGGGAGCCGATGAAGCTGCCAATGTCGATGGCGTCGTGTTTCCGATCGTCGGAAACCCTGAGATGCAATGGAAGTTCGCCCGCAATACCGGCTGGAACAAAGGGCCTAACCGCAAGGGAATCTGGCGGTTGGGCGCGGCCAGCATGTCGACGACCGATCGCATAAAGCTACTGATCGCGCAGCCTGGAAGTGATTTGATCACCGACCGGCTCGCCGACGATATTTATACGGTACAGCAGTTCGGCGACGTGCGCGTCGAATTGGAGTTCATGATCCCAGCCAAATCCAACTCTGGCGTGTTCCTGATGGGCGAGTACGAACTCAACATTGCCGATTCTGCCTCGTGCGGTATCATGGGCGGCCCAGGTCCGAAAGTCAGGGCCGACAAGCCGGCCGGCGCCTGGCAAAGTCTCGACATCACATTCCGGCGCCCCGGTTCGATCCCACCGGAGCGAAAACGGAAGATGCTCGATTCGAACGCGTGTTGTTCAACGGCACGTTGATCCACGAAGACGTTGTAATGAAGAAGCATTCGAATGATCCGAGCAACCTCGTTCGCAAAGAGTCCCCGCAAGGACCGCTGCTGCTGCAGGGGTCGTTCGGGCCCGTGGCTTACCGCAATATCCGCATCACGCCTCTCGCGGCGGCTAATTCGCAATCCGCGATCGGCAATCCGCCCTGGAACACGCCTGCCTTTCAAGCCTGGATGAAAACCGTTGCCGCGTTGCCCGCGGAGAAGCAGGTTGAAGCCGTCAGCAAGAAGCTGATGGAACTCAATCCGGGGTTTGATGGGAAGGTGGCTGGCTGGGATGAGAATCGGCGCACCCAAGATTGAGAACGGCGTCGTACGCGGGCTGGGATTGATGGCAAACAAACTCACCGATATTTCGCCGGTCCGAGCATTGGCAGGATTGCGGACTCTACGCTGTGCTGGCAGCAGCCAAGGCGAAAGCAAATTGTCAGACTTGTCTCCACTGCAAGGGATGAACATGACAAGCGTGAATTGCGGTAACACACAAGTGTCCGACTTATCACCGCTGCAAGGAATGCAGGGGCTAGGATGGCTCTATTGCAATAACACCCAAGTGTCCGACTTGTCAGTGTTGCAAAGGACGCCAGCTCTCGGCAACTTGGACGTGCAAAAAACGAACGTCACCGCCGCCGATATCGCCGCGCTGCAAAAATCCCTGCCGAAGTGCAAGATTCTTTGGGACCATGCGGAGAAGAAATGATGAGTGAAAAGTGATGAGCGAGAAGTGCAAAACACCGTCGTCGGGCTGGATTCGTTCATTTCTTCGTCGTGGTGTTCATCGTGCCGTGGTGGTTCCCCGACTTCGTCGCTGCGTAAGGTGGAGGCGGTTGGCTTGCTCAAAATGCGCTCGGTCGGTTCGAACAGAAGATCGCGAAGGTCGCAAAGAAAAAGAAAACTCGGGTCAATTCTTAGCGTCCTTGGCGTGCTTCTGTTCCAAAATGGATTTCCTTGCATCCGCGACATCATTGCCGGCAAAACGCGGAGCCCCGGAATCGATTGGCCGGAAATACACGAGAATGCACGGAAATAAGCAAACGCAATGAGTCTTTGTCGGCAATACCTTGGACCGCCAGCCGAATCATCCAATTCGCGTGCATTGACCTGCATTTCCGGCCCCTCTGCCTCGCCCCTTTCGAGTCCGGTAAATCTGGCCCAAACCCCGGCCAAAACCGACGCTCGATTCTTGCGCTGCGGTGATAGAATAGATCTGAACGGCGTGTTCCACGGACGCCGGGGGCACTGTCGCACTTCCTAGCGCTACGTTCGAGTTTGGGTCTGCCCGATGGCAATTGGTTCGAGTGACGTAATCGCCGGGCGCACGGCCGAGGAAATGGCCGCGGAAACCCGCTGGTGGCACACGGTTCCGGAAACGGGCCGCATTTCGTGCAACCTTTGCCCCCGGGCTTGCCAGTTGAAACCCGGCGATCGCGGCTTCTGTTTCGTGCGCGAAAACCGCGACGGCCAAATGCTGCTGTCGACTTACGGCCGCAGCACCGGCTTCTGCATCGACCCGATCGAGAAGAAGCCGCTCAATCACTTCTATCCCGGCACCAGCGTTCTGTCCTTCGGCACGGCCGGCTGCAACCTGGGCTGCAAGTTCTGCCAGAATTGGGACATCTCGAAGTCGCGGGCCGTCGAGAAGCTGAGCGAGGCCGCGATGCCCGAGGCCATCGCCGAAGCGGCTCACGAGTTGGGCTGCCGTAGCGTGGCCTTCACGTACAACGATCCGGTGGTATGGGCCGAGTATGCCATCGACACGGCCCGGGCTTGCCGGGCTCGCGGGATCAAAACCGTGGCCGTCACGGCCGGGTACATCACGCCCGAAGCCCGAGGCCCGTTCTACGAGTTCATGGACGCGGCCAACGTCGATCTGAAAGGTTTTACCGAAGACTTTTACTGGCACCTGACGCAGTCGCATTTGCAGCCGGTGCTCGACACGCTCCGCTGGCTCAAGACCGAGACCGACGTCTGGTTCGAGATCACCAACCTGATCATCCCACAGGCCAACGACTCGCCTGACGAATTGCAGCGGATGTGCCGCTGGGTGCTGGACAACCTGGGCGACGAAGTGCCCGTGCATTTTACGGCCTTTCACCCCGATTTTCGGATGAAGGACCGGCCGAATACGCCCCACGAAACGCTCTTGTCGGCCTACGAAATAGCCCGTCAAGAAGGTCTGAAGTATATTTACGTAGGCAACGTCCACGATCGGGCTCACTCCAGCACCTATTGTCGCGGCTGCGGCGAGCTGTTGATCGACCGCGACTGGCATCAGTTGCACAAATACGAGCTGCGCGACAACCGTTGCGCACGCTGCAATACAATCATTCCCGGCCGGTTCGACGCCGCGCCCGGCACTTGGGGGCCTCGGAGGTTACCGGTAGACATGTCTCGCTTTGCACGCTCACCGGCCGATTCGTTGCCGGTTATTTCGCCGCCGGCTGTCCCTGCCTCGGCTCCGCAAGGAGCTTTCGGCACGGGAAGTGACAGCCACAAGATTCATGCCTTGCCTGCGCCCCGGGCTTGCCGCTCTCCGAGGAGCAACAGCGTCAGATCCATTGGGCCGCCTGGCAAACCGTCTTGGCCAAGGCCTACGAATTGCCGCGCGATCCGGACGTCGGCAACCTGGCCGGCGCGGCAGGGTTACCGATCTGGGGCGCGTTTGTCACGCTCAAGCGTCAGGGGCGGCTGCGCAGTTGTTGCGGCCACATGGGCGGCGGCCCGCTCATTGATGCCGTGCGCGGCGCTGCAACGCGCGCCGCGAACGACGACCTGCGATTTCCGGTCATCAGCCCCAACGAATTGGAGTTTCTCGACCTGGACGTGAGCCTGCTGTATGGGCTGGCGCCGGTGCGGGCCCTCGGCGAGACACGCGCCTCGGTGATCGTGGCGGGTCGGCACGGCGTGGTGCTGAAGCGTGGACAGGCCAGCGCCTTGTTCCTGCCGCAAGTCGCCCGCGAAAACAATTGGGATTCTGAACGGTTGCTGCGAGAATTGTGCGCCAAGGCCGGCCTGCCGACGACCGCCTGGAAACAGCAAGACACTGAACTGCACGTCTTCGAGGGTTTCTCGATTGCCGGTGAAGGCCCAGGCCCGTTGCCGGCGATGCCGCCGCGCTATAGCCCGCAGGCTGTGGCAGCGCTCTCGGACCACTTGGGCCGCAACCTGGCCGCGCTGGTGACGGGCGCCGTGGCCATGTATTTCATGCCCGGCGGCCCGGACGGTCGCATCAACGGCATTGTGGTCAGCATTCGCCGCCCCACGGGCGAAGACCTGGCTACGGCCTGCCAACTCGATCTGCTCAAGAGCATCCCGTTGCAATCCACGGCCCATCAACTGGTCGAGTCGCTGGCTGCGAATCTGCGGCAGCAACGTATCGGCGTGCCGGAATTGATCGGCTGTAAGGTAAACGTGTCGGTGTTCGGCGATCCGGCCATGCACGGCACGGTCAGCGTCGCCGATCTGCGGGGAATCGATCCGGCCCGGCGGGCACTGCTGCTCAACCACAGCGGCCGCGTAAGTTGGTCTTTTGATCCGGCCAAGTCGCCCGACGCGCTGTTGGCCGAAGCCAGGGCGTCGTTGCCGACGGCTGATCCGGACCAGACGTTGATTTTCAGCCTCGCGGTTGCTTCGAACCTGCCGGCGGCTCGCGGCGCAGTCGTGCCTCAGGCCGCGGCCGGCGCGAACGTGCGCCCGCCGGCGGTTGCCGGCACATTCTATCCGGGCGAGCCCGGTGAACTCCTGAGCATGGTCGACAAGATGTTGGCTGTCTATCAGGGAGTTCCATCCACGTGCTCGGCGGTGATGTTGCCGCACGCCGGGTACCGCTTCTCGGCGCGCTGGCGGCCAAGACCTTGGCGTCGGCCCGAATTCCGCAGACCGTGATCATTATCGGCCCCAAGCATACGAACCTGGGCGTCGAATGGGCCGTGGCCCCGCACGCGGCCTGGCAATTGCCGGGCATGGTCGTCCCCGCCGATCCGGAATTGGCCAGGCTGCTGGCGGCAAAGATTCCCGGCCTGGAACTTGACTCTGTCGCGCACCAGCAGGAGCATGGCATCGAAGTGGAATTGCCGCTCATCGCCCGGCTGGCGCCGAATTCGCGCGTGGTGGGCATCGTCATGGGCGGGGGCAACCTCGAACGCTGCCAGGCTTTTGCTGCCGGTTTGGCCGAGGTGATCGACAGCCTGCCCCAGCCGCCGCTGCTGATCATTTCCAGCGACATGAATCACTACGCGACCGACGCCGAGAACCGCGAGCTGGACGCCTTGGCGCTGGCCGAACTGGAGCGGCTCGACCCGGCCGCCCTGTTCCATACCTGCCATAAGCATCACATCAGCATGTGCGGCATGCTGCCGGCCGTGGTCGTACTGGAGACGCTGAAGCGACTCGACCGCCTCGGTTCTTGCCGCCGCATCGGCTATGCGACCAGTGCCGATGCCTCGGGCGATACCAGCCGGGTCGTGGGTTATGCCGGGATGACGTTCAGCGAAGCGTGATGCCGGGGCATTTGATTCGCCGTGGTTTGGGCCTGCGGCTTGCCGTGTGCGAGAATATTTCCCGGCGGTGCGAATTCCTTTCCGTAGCGCAGCCATTTATGGCTGGGCTATGGAAAGCGGAAATAGAAAACCTTGCCCCGCACGAACGCCATCCCTCTTGCAGCCGGGGCGGTTGATCGCTAGCTTGACGGGCCGCTGGTCGTTCGCGTCGACGGACCAAAACCAATCCGACCGGCGACAATCTCCATTCACGCCTCGCACAAATCAACCGTAGAGGGAGCAGCATGAACAAGTACATCGTCGAGCTCATCGGCACCTTTTTCCTCGTCACGACCATCGGCATGACGGTTTTGGAGCCGAACAGCGCCGGGGCCATGGCGCCCCTGGCCATCGGCTCGACCTTGATGGTGATGATCTTCGCCGGAGGGCATATCTCGGGCGGGCATTTCAACCCGGCCGTGACGCTGGCCGTCTTCCTGCGCGGCAAATGCCCGGCCGGAGACGTCGGTCCGTATTGGATTGCCCAGGTGGTGGGTGCGATTGCCGCCGCGTTCATTGTCATCTGGATGAAGGGCAAAGGCGCTGCCGAGCCGGTGGGAATGGACATCCCCAAATTGCTCGTGGCTGAGTTCCTGTATACGTTTGCCTTGTGCTATGTGGTGTTGAACGTTGCTACGGCCAAAGGCACCAGCGGCAATTCGTTCTACGGTCTGGCCATCGGCTTTACCGTGCTCAGTGGGGCCTACGCCGTGGCGCGGTTTCAGGCGGCGCGTTCAACCCCGCGGTTGTGGCCGGCTTGATCGTCATGGGCAAATTGACGATTGCCCATATCTGGATCTACCTGGTGGCAAATCTTGGCGCCGCGGTCGTGGCCGCGATTGTGTTCAAGACCGTCAACCCGGGCGATAAATAGCCCGGTTCGTGGCCGACATGACCCGACGATTACGCTGCTGTTTGATCGCGATCGCCCTGCTGGTGGCCTGGGCTGGCCAGCAGGGCGTTTTTATCGGCACAGAGTGCGCCTGCGCCGAACCGCCGCAACTCGCCGCGGGATCCGTGCCGGTCAAGGTGATCGTCGTCACCAATGAAGCGCCCGATTTGGCGCCCTGGGCCGAGCAGGCCCGGCAACTGGTCCAAGCGTGGCATCCGAAGATTTCGGCGCTATTGGCCAGCGAAGGCTTCACGCCGCCTGCGACCGTCAAGCTGTTCTTCGAGAAGAACAACCAGGGCGTGGCCGGCACGATCGGCAGCTCGGTGATGATCTCGGCCGATTGGGTGCGGAAGCATCCCGATGATTTCGGCATGATCATTCACGAACTGACTCACGTCATCCAGTCGTATCCCAAGTACCGGCAGATCTGGCTGGTCGAGGGCATCGCCGACTACGTCCGGTTCTTCGTCTTCGAGCCGCAGACGAAGCTGGCGCCGATCGATCCGACCAGGCAGAGCTACCGCGACGGCTACCGGACGACGGCCCAGTTCCTGGACTGGGTCAGCCGGACGTATGACGCGGCGCTGGTGACGAAGCTGAACGCCGCCCTGCGCGAGTCGCGCTACGAGGACAAGCTGTTCGTTCAATACACCGGGCATTCGCTCGACGAACTCTGGGCCGAGTTCGTCAAATCTATTCAAGAAAAAACGAAGAAGAATTAAATACGGAGACACAGGGGCACAAAGACGAGGAAGAGAAGAGGAGAAAACCACAGAGGCACAGAGACACAGGCGAAGCAAAGGCTGCAGACGGTGCAAAAAAGGTGATCTGTCCACTAGGGTTTTGGAACCGGCTTGAGGATTTCGTCGAGAGTTTTGAACGACGTCTTTTCCGCCAGTAACCAAGCGCGGTCGTAGACCGCCTTTTGTTTGGCAGATAGGCTCCAGCTTAGCGGCGGCTGCAACCATTCATCCTTGCAATCGTCGTCCGACATTGAGAACTTGATATCCACGGCGGTTATCGATTTGCGCGTATCACGTTTTTCGACCAGATCGGATTCGAGTTCGCCCCGTTCCTGTTGCGAGGTTGCCCGCACCTCCATCATCGCATTGATTGGACCCAACGTATTATTAAAGAACGGGGTATTGACGAAAGCCGGCTTGGTATCCTGCAAGCCGGTCTCTGGCGCATGGTTGATGCGAATCAGGACGATCTTTTCGAGCTTTTCAAGGACGATCTGCTGAGGGTTTTTAGGATCGCCGAGTTCATTCACCCATTCCACCGCCGTAACTAGACCCTCATTGTCCGCATATCCCCCGTCAACGATGTGCCACAATCCTTGAAGACCTGCTTTTTGCCGTTGTCCGTCCGAAGAAATTCGCTGTGCAATTGCGGCAGGCGAGACATATGGAAAGGACGACGAAAGCCTGACGGCAGTGGGAACGTCGAGATCCAAGTCTGGGAAATGCCCCAGGAAATCCATCGGTCGATAGGGAGTGTTCGCCGACGCATCGCCCGCGGCGCGAGCCGTGGCAAACACGATTCGCCGCCCGGTTTCCACCTCCGTTGAATTAAAAGCCACCGCCGGCATTTCGTGCGAGGCTGCCAGGCGGACCCAGTCTCGCAAACGGAGAGGTTTTGTTTTGCGATCAACTTCCATGAGATTTTCCCAGCGCTGCTCCAGCGCGCAGACCTCTGTCCCATGAAGGGACGAAGAATGGTAAGATGACGCGTAGCAGGTCAGGCCCACCCATTCCCCACGCAATCGCCTCCAAACTCGAATCTTGCGCGCGAGCATTGACGTCGGCCTTTTTGCCAGGTGGTGGCGGATTCGCAAGCTGTTCGAGAAAAAACATCGAACCGACCGAACCGCCGGACGTGGCACTGATCCCCACCAGATTGTCTGAAAAGTTTGGATAGCGATGAGTCAATCCACTCAGTACGCGGGCTGTCCATGCCGCGGCGTGTATGCCACCACCTGGCGCTGTAACGATGATCGCGATACGGCGATTCTTAGCAACTTGAGAAATACTGGGGAGTGGCGCCCTGCTTTCTGGATTGGCATCGCGAATCTCGAAGATGTGCTCTTGGTTGGAGCTGACCCTGCTAAACACGTTGTAAATCACCAGGCAATACACCAGCGCGACAAGGCTAGTAGGAACGTGATACTTGTCGCAGAAAAACGAGATGCCGGTGAGCAGCGAGGAAAGCATGACGACAAGGGCAATCGCGTAAAAAGCCGTCGGTAAATAATTATCTGGCCCGGGAGCATCGCCAAAACGAGTTACGTAGACAATCAGCAACATATACAGTAACCCGCAGACCAGCGCCGTGATCCCCAACTGCAAATGGCCAGGGCCGAACGACCGACCATCTCGATGCGGATAGCGGTAGAGATAGCCGCTGGCGCCAGCACGAGCATGCTCCCCGGAAGATTCGACCGCGTCACGCGGTGGCAACTGATTCTCGACGGCAAACAGCCAATTCGTCGAGAAGGGGCCTGTCAGCCTTGATTCCGGTGGCAGGCACTTCGAACCGATCCAAGACAGGATTACCGCAAGCAAGGCATATAACACGCAACCGATCACCAGCCCCCCCAGCCCTTGCCACAGCGAGATATCGCCGCTCTTGCTGGAATACCAAATTGCGAGCAGCGGTGTGGGGAGCACCAACAAGAGCCATGGGCAGATCGTATACCATTTCATATGTCCCGTGAAAAATGCCCCGAACACCTTTGCGGCCGCCAACTCGTGCAGTGAATCAACCAGATCCGGGAATCGCACCGCGTTCGTAATGATGGTCCGGTACTCATCGAAAACAAAGGCCGCCGCAAGCAACGAGCAGATTGCCAACGCTGCGACCTGAGAGATATTATGCAGCAAAAAGACGTTCCCGAGTAAATTACGGGCCCCAAAGATACTCAGCGGCGCAATGGCAATCAGGAGTGTTCCAGCAATGAGCGTGACCCTCGTGTAATACACAACAGTTAGCACGTCGCCTAGTAGGCCTACACAGGCCAAGAAAATGGCGAATACGACCAGGATGAAGAGCAGGCCCGATAGAGTTGCGGCAACCATGAAATAATGATGTCCAGTAAATCGTATCGTGACTTAGCGTCTATGACGCTTCACAGCTTAAAAAGCATGGATCTGAATCTAACGCACAGTCGGCGCGACTATATTAACGCCCATTTATAGTTGTGTGTAGCGTGCCGTGAAATTTTATGTATTCATGCCCGACCAGTGCGGTTTCCTGGTTCTCGTAGCCAGAATCATGCGAGGCAGCGCACAGGGACCGCCCCAACAGCGGCGACTAGTCGTGCGATGCTCGCCCCCCCCACCTGGCCATCCCGGGACATATCTTGGGCCATTTCCATCAGCCCTAGTGTCTCTTCGAGGTGGCGGCAGGCGAGCAACCCGACGTCTACGGTGACTTGGCGCCCCAACAATTCGAGGTCCAGGCGGATGTCAAAACCGACCAGCCGACCCTGGCTTGACGGGCACCGGATGGATTTTCCTGTGAGCAGGGCACCAGGCCCCGTTCTTTTCAGGAGCGCAGCGTGAACCGCACGCCGCACCAGCGGGGTTCATCTGGGAAATGTGGGCAAATCAAGAGCACCCGATTGGATGGAAGCCAATCGCAAGCTCGTTCTTTCCGAGCGGCTCTCGATCAGGCCGTTTCGTAGCCCTTGCGCTGTTCGCGGCGTTGCCAGGCGTTGGCTTCCTCGTCGCCAACGATCTGCTCAGACTGAGAGTCCCAATTGAGCGTGCGGCCTAAACGCATGGCGATGTTGGCCAGGTGGCAGGTGGTCAATACGCGATGATGGCTCCAGACGTCCGACATGGGCAGGGAGTTGTCGCGCGCCGCACGGATGAAGTTGCCCATGTGCGAATCGACAGGTTGCCCCTTGCGCAGCGCGGTCATCTTGGCTTCGGGAATCGGGTTCGTGGCCAGGTCTTCCACGGCCTTGCCGGTGAGTTTGCCGCGATTGACGAAGAATCGGCCGTTCTCGCCCTCGAACAGGATGCCGTTCTCGAAGCCCAGGTCGTCGGCCCGGTCGCGAATGAGCATTTCCACCCCGTTGGGGAACATGCAGCGGACCGCGAAATGCACCGCCGCGTTGTACGAGTTGTCGGCGGACGGCATGCCCTTGACGAGCGGCACCGGGTGATCGACCGAGACGACCTCGACCGTGCTCGGGCCCGCCCGGTCCATGCCGATGGCCCATTGGGCAATATCGACGTGGTGAGCACCCCAATCGGTAAGCTTGCCGCCCGAGTATTCGTACCACCAGCGGAAGTTGGCATGGCAACGCTCTTTGATGTAATCGACCGCAGGGGCCTGGCCGAGCCAGAAATCCCAATTCAGCCCTGCGGGCGGCGTCGCCTTGGCAAAGGGGCCGCCTTTGGGCGAACCACCGATGGCGCAGGTGACCCGCTTGATCTTGCCGATTCGACCTTCCTGCACCAGTGCCACGGCGGTCTGGAACTTGCTATCACTACGCTGCTGCGTGCCGACCTGTAGCACGCGGCCCGTCTCCTTGACGACGCGGCTTAGCAGCTTGCCTTCGTCGATGGTCAGCGTGAGTGGCTTCTGGCAATAAACGTTCTTGCCCGATCGCAGGGCGTCGATCGCGATCTTGGTGTGCCAATGGTCGGGCGTGCTGATGGTCACCAATTCGATGTCTGTGCGATCGAGCAGCTTGCGGTAGTCTTCGTAGATTTCGAAGCCGGCGTTGTCGCCGATTTTGAGTTTGTCTTTCAAGCCTTCGGAATGCGTGCGGTCGACGTCGCACAGGGCCACGATCTCGCCGTACTTCTTGATGGCATTGGCGTCGCCTGTGCCCATGCCGCCGTTGCCAATGCAGCCGACCAGCGGCCGATCGCCCAGGGCTTTGGTCTCGTCAGCCATCGTTTTCGTGGATGAGAAGAAGTAGGGGAGCGTCGCGCCGGCGGCAGCCAGCGAGGTGGTTTTCAGAAATGCGCGTCGGGAGGTAGACATGAGAATTCGGGCTCCAAGGCGGGATACGAACGAGGCGGGGTTGGGCAAGGCGAGATCAGGCAAGCGACCAGCGTGAGCTTGTCGGAAGCGTTGATCCGTCGACTCGCGCGGGCCATTCAAGCAGCCGAACGAGCAAGCTGGCGCATGCCGTTCAGCATCAGAAAAATTCTAAGCTCTCCCGCGAAGGGATGCAAGTTTGGAGAGCTTTGGCTCATGGGTCAGTCTGAAATCGGGAATTAGCCGCATGAGAGGCCGATGCAAACCAAGCTTGTAATCCCCGCGGCGATTGCGACGGGGATTGCTGGCCACACACCGTCCGACCATCGGTTGAATAGGAAGGCGACGCCTGCGCCACAACAGACACCAGATAGTATCGCCACCCCGTAGGCTATCCACATTGGCGGAAGCTGGTCGGTCACAATCGCAATTCTCATTGTCGCGACCGTCATCCCCGCGGCCACAATGAAGATGCCCGCCATCACCACGAAGCGCTGAGCAAAGACCTGGATCATGCCCACCATCCTACCACTCGGCGCAAAAAACCCGGCGCGGGCCGGGTTGTTTTCTCCCCTCGCGGGTTTGAACCAGCCTGCTACGCAATCAATTCCTTGATCACCCGGGCCGGTTCGACGCCGGTCAGACGCTGGTCGAGTCCCTGGTGGCGGTAGGTGAACCGTTCGTGGTCGAAGCCCAACAGGTTCAAGACCGTGGCGTGGAACTCATGGATGTGGACCGGGTCCTTGACGATGTTGTAGGAGAAATCGTCGGTCTCGCCGTAGACCGTGCCCGGACGCGAGCCGCCGCCAGCCATCCACATGGTGAAGCAGCGGGGATGATGGTCGCGGCCGTAGTTTTCGTGCGTCAGGCCGCCTTGCGAATAGATCGTGCGGCCGAACTCGCCGCCCCAGATCACCAACGTGTCGTCGAGCATGCCGCGATGCTTGAGATCCTGAATCAGTCCGTAGCAAGCCTGGTCGACGTCCTTGCACTGCATCGGCAATCGGCCCGACACGTTGGCGTGGGTGTCCCAATTGTTGATATAGACCTGCACGAAGCGGACGCCGCGCTCGACCATCCGCCGCGCCATCAGCACGGTGTTGGCAAACGTGCCGGGCTTGCGAGCCTCTTCGCCGTACAACGCGTAGGTCGAGGCCGGCTCGTTCTCGATCGCCGTCAGCTCCGGCACGCTCGATTGCATGCGGAACGCCAGCTCGTACTGCTGGATGCGGGTGTGGGTTTCCGGATCGCCGACCGTGCGGTAGTTCATCTCGTTGAGCGACTTCAGCCCGTCGAGCGTGCGGCGGCGAACTTCCGGCGGCACGCCGGGCGGGTTATTGATATACAGGATCGGATCGCCGGCCGAACGGAACGCCACGCCGGCATGATCGCCCGACAGATAGCCGCTCGACCAGAGCCGGGCCGAAATGGCCTGCACCTGCTCGGTGTTGGTGGGCTTGGCGATGAGCACGACGAATGTCGGCAGGTCGTGATTCGACGAGCCCAATCCGTACGACACCCACGAACCCAGGCAGGGTCGGCCGGTAATCTGGTTGCCGGTCTGCATGTAGGTGATGGCCGGCTCGTGGTTGATGGCCTCGGTGTGCATGCTGCGGATGAAGCACATGTCGTCGACCATCTTCGACGTCCACGGCAACAGTTCGCTGACCCACATGCCCGATTCGCCGAATTGCTTGAACTTGTACTTCGACGGCGCAATCGGGAAACGGGCCTGGCCCGAGGTCATGGTCGTCAGCCGCTGGCCCTTGCGGATCGAATCGGGCAGATCCTTGTCGTAGTAATCGTTCATCTTGGGCTTGTAATCGTACAGATCCATCTGCGAAGGCCCGCCGACCATGTGCAGATAGATCACTCGCTTGGCCTTGGGCGCGAAGTGAGTCATCATTCGCTGCGGCTGGCTGGCGGCTTGAGCCGAGCCGCGGAGCATGTCGCCCCCCAGCAGCGAAGACAATGCCGCGAAGCCGACCGCGTTGGCGCCGCGGCTGAAGAACTGCCGCCGCGTTTCACTCCGCACGTATTCTTCGATGGGGTTCATGACGGTTGATCCTTGCTTATTTTTCAGGCTTACTTGTTCAGGACTTCGTCCAGGTTCATCAATTCGTTGGTTAGCATCGTCCAGGCAGCCAGTTGAACGGCTTCGACGGTGGCGTCGGGCTTCGCTTCGCCCACGGCCAGAAGTTGCTTCGCATCGTCTGCGTGCCCCTTATAGAAGCCGAGCAACTGGTCGAGGCTCGCTTGCACCACCTTCAGTTCGGCCGCCGTCATTGGCCGGGACAGCAACCGCCGGGCAATGTAGTCGATGCGATCGACCGGTTGCGAACCGCCTTCCTTGAGTGCCCGAGTGGCCAGAATTCGGGCCGCTTCGATGAATTGCGGGTCGTTCAGGGTCACCAGCGCTTGCAACGGCGTGTTGGTGCGTTCACGGCGAACGATGCACACTTCACGCGTGGGGGCATTGAAGATGTCCATCGAAGCCGGCGGGGCGGCCCGCTTCCAGAACGTGTACATGCTCCGGCGGTAGAGATTCTCCCCCGAATCCTGCTTGTAATCGTGGGTGTTGCTGCCGGTCATGGCCACGGCTTCCCAGACGCCTTCGGGCTGATACGGCTTGACGCTGGGGCCGCCAATCTTGCGCACCAGCAAACCGCTCGAAGCCAGGGCATAGTCGCGGATCACTTCGGCGTCCATGCGGAACCGCGGACCACGCGACAACAGTCGGTTGCTGGCATCCTTCTCCAGTTTTACAGGCGTGATCACAGCGGCCTGCCGATACGTGGCCGAAGTGACCAGCATTTTGAAGAACCGCTTCACGTCCCAGCCTGACTCGCGGAAATCAACGGCCAACCAGTCCAGCAGTTCGGGATGCGACGGGGTTTCGCCCATGCCGCCGAAATCGCCAGTCGAGCGGACCAATCCGGCGCCGAAGACTTCCTGCCAGAAGCGATTGACCGTCACGCGTGCCGTCAGCGGCTGCTCAGGCCGCAACAGCCACTGAGCCAGGCCCAAGCGGTTGTGCGGCAAGTCCGATGGGAAGGCCGGAAGAAACGCGGGCGTCTCGGGCTTCACCTCTTCGCGACGCTGATCGTACTCGCCGCGGAACAGAATGTAGGCCATGGCCTGCTCGGGCCGCTCTTGCATGACGTGCGTGATGACGGACCGGGCCTTGATCTGGTCTTGCTTCTTCCCGACCTCGGCGAGCTTGCTCGTCACTTGCTGGAAGGGCTGATCAAGTGCCGGCAACCACCACTCGTACAATTCGTTCTTCTCGCCCGCCGAGCGCTCCTTGGCCGGTTTCGACACCAACCATATCGCACGACTGGCCTGGCCGACGCGTTGAATCTCGGTGACGGGCAGGGCCCGGCTGTAAATCCGCACGTCCTGCAGGCCGACGCCGTCCAAAACATTCCCGGCCGGTCGCTGGCCGATGGTCAGGGGTCCGTCGGTGCGGATCGTATTCTTGAGCGTATTGGTTTGCATCCGCAGAACCTGCAACACGCCATCGACGAAAAGTTTGACTCCGCCGGCCTTGCCAGAGCCATCATAGGTCATCACCACGTGGGCCCATTTGCCGACTTTGACCGGATCGATCGCCGAGGTTCTCAAGGCATCGTCCTTCGTCTCATGGAGGAGTTGGACGTTGAGTCTGCCTCGGGCCACTCCCAGTTCCCAACCGCGATTTCCCTTGCCCAAGCGGGCCATGATCGTGCCGGTTTGGTCGGCTTTGGCCAGTTTGATCCAGGCGGCACAGGAGAACGGCTGCTTGGTGTCGAAATCGCCCGCTTCGGCGACCGCGATGTTTGCCCCCGGCGTGGTCTTGACAGCCTCGACGCTGACTTGCCCCGGTTCGCCGGCCAGCGTTTTTCCCGCCGGCACCTCGCGAACCTGGCCATCGACAGAAACCGTCACTCGATCGCGCCCTGCTTCACCAAGCAGAGCGTGAAAGCGGAGACCTTCGAGCGACGTTAGCGGGGCGACCTTGCCCGGGTTGGCTTGTGCCAGCCAACCGTCGAACTCAGGTCGGGCCGCCTTACGGCGGGCATCGGCCTGCTGCTTGATATTGGTTGATTCTTTGGCCAGTGCCTCCCATTGGGCTCGGTCTTCCGGTTGCGGCACCACGATCGTCGGCGGCGTGTCCTTGACGTTGCCGTCCATGCCGGCCTGCGTGGTGTTGTTGAAGAACGCTGAGAATTGATAAAACTCGCGCTGCGTGATGGGATCGAACTTGTGGTTGTGGCAGACGGCGCATCCGGCCGTCAGACCCAACCAGACTTGGGCCGTTGTTTCCGTGCGATCACGGGCGTACAGAACGAGATATTCATCGGCGATTGCCCCGCCTTCGCTGGTTGTGATGTTGCAGCGGTGGAAGCCCGAAGCGACCTGTTGATCGAGCGTTCGATTCGGCAGGATGTCGCCGGCCAACTGTTCGATCGTGAACTGATCGAACGGCTGGTTGCGATTGAATGCGCCGATGACCCAATCGCGGTAGGCCCACATCTCGCGGTAATTGTCGATGTGAATACCGTGCGTATCGCCATAGCGGGCAGCATCGAGCCAGTACCGGCCGCGATTTTCGCCCCAAGCGGGCATGGCCAGGAATTTGTCGACCAGCCTTTCATAGGCCCCAGGCGAATTATCCTGGACAAACGATTCGACGTCGGCCGGATCGGGAGGCAGGCCGACGAGGTCGAGGCTCAAACGCCGAGCCAACGTTCGCCGATCAGCCTCGGCGGCAGGCGTCAAGCCGTGCTCTTCGAGTTCGGCGAGCACGAAGCGATCGATCGGATTGCGGCCCCAACCCTGGTTCTTCACCACCGGCAGCGCGGGCCGCTGCGGGGCGATGAACGACCAGTGCGGCTGATACTTCGCTCCGGCGGCAATCCAGTTCTTCAACAGCGTCTTCTGCTCGGCCGTGAGCGTTTTCCGTGTCGCCGGCGGCGGCATGGTCTCTTCGGCATCATCCGACAGAATTCGTGCGACCAGTTCACTTTCCTCAGGCTTGCCGGGCACAAGGGCTTTCATCTCGATGGCCGCGTCGCGCTGATCGAGCCGCAGGCCGGCCTTGCGGCTAGCGCTGTCGGGCCCGTGGCATTGCAGGCAGTTCTCGGCCAGGATCGGCCGGATATTGCGATTGAACTGGATGGCATCGCCAGCCGACCAGGCAGCCGACGGGAAAAACCACAGAGACACAGAGACACAGAGAGGAAGAAGGAATCGAGACGTTGATCGACTCCCAACTGGATTATCACCGAAGGTGGGGGCGGGCAGGCAGGTTGTGTTCATTTTATTAGAATCCATTTTTCTTTTCCTGGCTTCTTCCTCGGTGTCACTGTGCCTCTGTGGTTTTTTCTCTTCGGCTTTTCTTTTCGATCTTTTTACGGCCGGGGTAGCGAGCGGGCCATGTACTTCACGCCCGTGCGAATATGGTGCGACATGGCCCGGGCCGCTTGGCGCGCGTCGCCGGCGAGCAGGGCCTCGACAATCGCCAGGTGTTCGCGGGCCTCTTCTCCGAGCCGCCGCAGATCGTTCAGTTCCTTATAATGCGAGTACGCCATATCGCGGAAAGCACGGAACAAGGTCTTCAGCCGGTTCAACTCGTTCGCCAGAAACGCGTTTCCGCAACGGTTGGCGATCAGATCGTGCAAGCGGCTGTCGAGCGCTCGTGCTAGTTCGAGAAACTGAGCCGCCGAGCGGCGAGAAATTCCGGCCAGGCTGCGGAGCTCTTCGGCCATCTGTTCAAGTTCCACCCGTTCGATCCGGCCGCACGCCCGACGGACGGCCTCGCACTCCAGCGCCCGGCGAACCTGGCACACTTCGCGGACGTCCTTCGTCGTTACCTGACGAACGACCGCGCCGCGATTGGGAACCAGGTCGATGACGCCAATGCCGGCCATGGCGATCAAGGCTTCACGCACCGGGGTGTGACTGACTCCGAAGCGCTCGGCCAGATCCTGGGTGACCAGATGCTGACCAGCCTGCAAACGGCCCTGGAAAATGTCGGTCAGCAACGATTGGACGATCGTCTGCCGGCGCAGCCCGTGGTTGCAGGCCAGTGAACTGGGCTCATGCGAGATCGACAAAACTTGGTCTCCCAACAGCAAAATCCGCTTGCGAAATCCGGTGGGCTGCTAAGAATCAAACTGCCAGTGGGCCACGGCAAATACGCCCGGCGAAACTGGTTATCGACGATGTAAGGCAGGAAGTAGGGTGGGCAAGGTTTCGAAGTTCTACAGAAACCCGTTTCAATTCTATAGAATCGTCCGCGGTTCGCAATCCCCCTCGGGACGATTTTTTGGCGATGGAGATCGTGCATGGCGGACATCAAAAGCCTGGTTACCCGGCTGGAAACGCTCACGGGCGAGCCGTTCGATTGCGGTGCGCTGGTCTGGCTGTGCAACGACCGGCTTTCGCCTGGCGCCTTGCAAACGATGGGACTGTCAACCATTTTGCCGGGCAAGCAGAACCCGCTGCATTACCATCCCAATTGCGAAGAACTGTTGCACGTTCTTTCCGGTTGCGGACGACACCGGATCGGCGACGAGTTCGTCGACGTTCGACCCGGCACGACCGTGCGGATTCCGGCGGCCGTGATCCACAACCTGGTCAACACCGGGAGCGAGCTGCTGGAATGCCTGATCGCGTTTTCTTCCGGCGACCGGCAGACCATCTTTCTCGACTGACAGGGCCCGAGCGGCCGATGAGCGTTCGAAACACCGGAGAACTTCCGCCCAGAAGGGAACTTCCGTTGGACTGTTCTCTGGTCAATACTAGAACTCGTACTGGACAGATTCGACTTCAACGCATCAAGCCACGCACACGCGGATACACACAAAGGGAGTGGATCGTGAAACAGAGTAGCGCGCATCGAGTGGGTTCGTTCTTCCTGGCGATGGTAGCAATCGTGGCTTCGCCGGTGCGAGCAGCCGACCCTTGGCTTTCGTTCGCCGGGGGCGAAGGGCCGGGCCAGGGCAAGCACATCGTGCTCGTCAGCGGCGACGAAGAATACCGCTCGGAAGAAGGCCTGCCGCAACTCGGCAAAATCCTCAGCCGGCATCACGGCTTCCAATGCACCGTGCTGTTTCCGATCGATCGCGCCGATGGCACGATCAATCCCATGCAAAACGACAACATCCCCGGGCTCGATGCCTTACAAACCGCTGACCTTCTGATCATCCTGACCCGATTTCGCAACCTGCCCGACGATCAGATGAAATACGTCGCCGAGTATGTCGACTCGGGCCGCCCGATCGTCGGCATGCGCACGGCGACGCACTCCTTCAACATCAAGGCCGGCTCGACGTATGCCAAATATTCGTACAACAGCAAAGACTGGGACGGCGGCTTCGGGCGGCAGATTTTGGGCGAGACCTGGATCAGCCATCACGGTCAGCACGGCAAACAAAGCACTCGCGGCATCATTGCCGCCGGGATGCAGGACCATCCGATCTTGCGAGGCATCCACGACGGCGACATCTGGGGTCCGACCGACGTGTACGGCGTGCGGTTGCCGCTGCCCGGCGACAGCCAGCCGCTGGTGATGGGCCAGGTGCTCGAAGGAATGAGTCCGACCGACAAGCCGGTCGCCGGCAAGCAGAACGATCCCATGATGCCGGTTGCCTGGATCAAAACCTACACATCGGAGAGCGGCAAGACGGGGCGTGTCTTCAACACCACGATGGGCGCCTCGCAAGATCTGCAAAGCGAAGGCCTGCGGCGGCTGCTCGTCAACGCCAGCTATTGGGCCACGCGCATGGAAGATAAGATTCCCGAAAAGAGCAACGTTGATATCGTGGGCGAGTTTCACCCGCATCCGTTCGGTTTCAAGAAACACGAGAAGGGCCTGAAGCCGGCGGATTACGCGAACTGATCGCCGCGGCGAGCCTCGCGAGCGCGACAAGTTCGCGAGCGGCTAATCGCTCGTCCAATTGCCAACGGTCGAGAGCGTGTAATCGATCGCGGCCTTGTGGACCGTGTCGTTCGTGCCATTCTCGTCGTAGGCGTTCACGGTTCCGAACCCGTTGACCGAAATCGTATCGATTGAGTTGGTCAACGTGGCATTCGTGCCGCTCCCGGTCAGGGCATTCGTACCCGCGGCGTCGTACAGGCTTGCCGTATTACCGCTGTCTGCCGCGGTGACGCTAACCTGGCTGGGAATGGCCGTAATTGGCGTGCTGCTGTTCTCAAAGTAGGTATTGACCGTGACGGTGCTGGTGCCCACGGTCAGCGTGCTCACGGTTGACGTGCCAACGAAAGTGCTGTTGCCGGGCGACGTCAGATTCGCCTTGTCGGTGCCGCTGCCCGATTCGAACACGGCGACCGAAAGATAGTTCGTGGCTTTGGCGTCGAACGTATAGCTCCCGCCGCTGGCGTTGGTCGTGCTGCCGGTCAGCGAACTGATGCCGGGGGCGCCGCCAAACGAATTGCTGGCGTAACTATAGAAGACGGCCGTATCCGTCGATCCGGCAGCCAGAGCCGTGATCGAGGCGCAATACAAGGCCCCGATCAGGAAGCTGGAGCCTCCGGACTTGCCGCTCACGTAGCTGAAGCCGGGCGTGCTGACGAACGTGCCACCCTCGGAGTGCAGGGTCACGCTATCCGTGCCGCTGGCGGCGCCAACCGCATAGACTTGCGGGAAGCTGGCCATGGTCGAGGTATGCCCCCCGGCGGTGAATGTGCTGCCGTTGGGGTTGCCCACAAACGCCGCAGCGGAAGTCGAATAGACGTAAGCATAGGTATTGCTACCCGCACCCGCACCGGCGACAGCCTCACTGACGAAGCCCGATAGCTCGCTGTAGACGCCCGTCGCTGGGTTGCCAATGTAGCTGTACGCGGGAGACGCAGTTGCGTCGTCGACGTAAAAATTGCTGCCGGTGCCAGTAGCCACGTTGACCGTGGCCGTTGAATTGCCGCTGGCATAGATATAGAGGTTCACCACGTTGTTCGCCGTGAAATCGAAATTACTGTTGAGCAGCGTGGTGCCAGTGAACGATTGCGTGGCAGTATAGGTGTTGAACGGGTCGGAGAAGATCAGCTGTGAGAAGCCGCTGGTGGGAGCGGTGTAGACCATCTGGCCATCGGTCGACGTCGAATAATCCGTGGCAGCCCCGCCATTGAGCGTGACGCTGAAGTCCGTGGCATCGGTGAACGTGACCGTTACGACGTTGCTCGTTGACGTACCGGTAATCGACAAGCCGCCGGAAGCCGGGCCGAGCACGTAACGCTGGGCGAAGACTCCGAAGTCGCTGCCGTCTTCCCCGTAGCTGCTCCAGGCGACGACAAAATCGCCGGCCGAATCGATCGCCACTGACCCAAGAACCTGGTTCCCCGTCGTGAACGTGTTGACCTGGAATGCGGACCCCTGAGCTGTGCCCGACGAGTTGTACGCCTGGGCATAGATGCCGTACAGGTTGCCGTCCTGGCCATAGCTTTGCCAGGTGACGACGAAATCGCCGCCGGCATCCATCGCCACGCCCGAAGACAACTGCTCGCCCGTCGTGTAGGAGTTGACCTGAAATTCAGATCCTTGCGTCGCACCGGACGAATTGTAGCGCTGGGCAAAAACGCCTTCGCCGCTGCCGGTCGGACTGACCCTTGACCAGACGACAACAAAGTCGCCAGCAGCATCCATCGATACCGCAGCTCCCTTTTCGTTGCCTGTCGTGTAGGTATTGACCTGGAATTCGCTCCCTTGCGGGGCGCCGCCCGCGCCGTAGCGCTGGGCATAGATGCCATAGCCCGTACTGCCGTTCTGGCTGGCGCTCTGCCAGGTGATGACGAAGTCGCCAGCCGAATCCATCGCGGCCGACGGGTTCGCCTGGTTGCCCGTCGTGTAGGTGTTGACCGCGAATTGGCTTCCTTCGGCCGCGCCCGATGCCAGATAAAGCTGGGCGTAAACCCCGTTCCCGCTGCCGTCGAGACCATTGCTTTGCCAGCCGACGACGAAATCGCCGGCTGAATCCATGGCCACCGTGGGAATCTCCTGGTCTCCGGCGACCGTGGTGTTCACCTGGAACTCGCTTCCCTGCGGCACGCCCGACGAGTTGTAACGCTGGGCAAAAACCCCGTAGCCGCTGCCGTCCTGGCCGGTGCCTGAGGAGTTCCCGCTTTGCCAGGCGATCACGAAATCGCCGGCTGAGTCTGTGGCCACGCTCGGCAGCTCCTGGTTGCCTGTCGTGTACGTGTTGACGTGGAATTCGCTTCCCAGGGGCGTGCCCGCCGAGTTATAGCGCTGGGCATAGATGCCGTAGCCGCTGCCGTCCTGGCCGGCGCTCTGCCAGGTGGCTACGACGTCGCCCGCCGAATCCATGGCCACCGACGAAGCTTCTTGCCTGCCGGTGGTGAAGGTATTGACCTGGAATTCAGCTCCCAGCGTAGAAACGGCCGACAGCATCGCCCGCGGCTCGAGCCGCTCGATGAACAGCCGCCGTGAACGCCCGAATGTTCTTGCACTGCCCGCGCCCTGCGCCGGCCATAGTATTCCCTTCAAAAGGACTGCGAGCAGACAATAAAAACAGCCCGCGTCTCGCGGGGTAGCTGCGAGACGCGGACTGCACATCATATCGGAAGTGGCCAATGACTCTAGTCGCTACAACTCTTCGTCGGCGGTCGGGTCAACTAGTTGCCGGTGCCCGGGCCGGGACCCGTCTTGGGCAGGATGACGGTCAGGTTTTCGGTGCTAGTCAACGAAGAATTCGACGTGTCGGTCACCGTCAGCGTTTGCGGACCAGCGGTTCCGAACGTCACTTGAATTTGGGCAACGCCCTGCACGAACTTCACAGGACTCGTCGGTACCACGGCCTTGGTATCGCTGGTCGCAATTACGACCGAACCCGTATAGTTCGGCACGGGTTGATTCTGGGCATTCAGCGCCACCAGCCCGACCGTGATGGGCGGCGAGCCGGTAGGAACGTTGGGCGGCAACATGAACCCGAAGTGCGTCGCTACGTTGGCCGCCGCGACGGTCGTGTTCGCCGTTCCGGTGATCGACGAAGTCTGGCTATCAGTAGCCATCACGCTCTCGCTTCCGGCCGTCGCGAACGTTACGGTGAACGTATTCGGGGTGTTCGCTTGTAAGGTGATGCTGGTAGCCGACAGCACCGCCTTCGAATCCGTGGTCGTGAGATTCACCGTGCCCGTGTAGGTTGGCACCGGATTGTTGTTGGCATCCAAGGCCACGATACCCACGGTCACCGGCGAGCCGTTCGGGGCATTAGGCGGCAACTGTAGCCCGAAATGCGTGGCCACGTCCGGCGTCACTACTTTCGCCGCGGTTACGGTCGCGTTTATCGTGCCGGTGAGCGACGCGTTGCTGCTGTCGGTCGCCATAATGGTCTGGCTTCCGGTCGTGGCGAATGTCACGGTGAACGTGACCGGCGGCGAGTTGGGCTTGAACGTAACGCTCGTGGCTGAGAGCTTTGCGCCGGTATCGCTTGTCGAGAGATTCACGGTGCCCATGTAGTTCGGCACGGGATTGTTCTTCGCGTCCAGCGCCACGATTCCGACCGTCACCGGTGAGCCCGTGGGAACGCTGGACGGCAACATGAGCCCGAAGTGCGTGGCGACGTCAGGCGCGACCACGTTGGTGCTCACCGAGCCGGTGAGCGACGAATTCACACTGTCGGTCGCCGTGATGCTCTGCGTTCCGGCCGTGGCGAACGTGGCGGTGAACATCGGGGGCGTCGCATTGCCATTGGCAGGGGTCGAGGCCGAAGGCGAGAAGGGGAACGTGATGCTGGTGACCGAAAGCGTTCCCTTGGAATCGCTGGTGGTCAGATTGACGGTGCCCACATACGTCGGCACTGGATTGTTGTTCGCGTCCAACGGCACGATGCCGACGTTCACGGTCGCCCCGGTGGGAACGTTGGGGGGCATCATGAGTCCGAAGTGCGTGGCGACGTCAGGCGTCGCGACGTTGGTCGTGCCGGTGCCGGCCAGCGAATCGGCCGTATCGGTCGCCGTCACGGTCTGGGTTCCGCTCGTCGCAAAAGTCGCCTGGAACGTGGCGTTTCCATTTTTGAACGTGACGCTCGTAGCCGACAGGGTTCCTGCGGCATCGCTGGTCGTAATCGTCGCGGTGCCCGAGAATCCTTGCACCGGATGATTGTTCGCGTCCAAGGCCACTGCAGCGACGTTCACCGGCTCGCCGTCGGGCGAATTGGCGGGCAACTGGATCGCGAAATGCGTCGCCGCGGCCGGCGTGACCACGGTCGTCGAGGCGGTGCCGGCAAGCGTTGCAATACTGTTATCGGTGACGGTCACCGACTCCGACCCGAGCGTGCCGAACGTCTCCTGGAACGACGCCGTGCCTCCGCTGAACGTCAAGGTGGTTGCCGACAACGTGGCGGCGCCGTCGCTGGTCGTGACGGTGTCGGTGCCCTTGTAGCTGAGCACAATATGATTCTGGGCGTCCAAGGCGGCCACTTTCACGACGGCGATTTGGCCTTCGCCCACGGTCGGCGGCAGCACCACCGCGAGATGAGTCGCCACGTCGGGAGCGCCGACGTTCGTCGTGCCGGTGCCGACGAGCGTTGAGTCGACGTCGGTCGCGGTCACGGTCTGCGACGCTGACGTGCCGAAAGTTACTTGCAACGAGGCGAACCCGTTCTTGAACGTGACGCTCGATGCCGACAACGTGGCACTGCCGTCGCTGCTCGTGATGTCCGCCGTGTCGGTGAAGCTGGAGACGGGGTGGTTGGTGGCATCCAGGGCCACGAGCCCGACGTTCACCGGCGCACCGTCCGGAACGTTCTGCGGCATCACCACCTGAATCTGCGTGGCCACGTCGGTCGTGCTCTGGCCCGGGAAGAGCGGGGCGTAGAAGGCGGTCGAGGGCGCCAGCATTGACGGCAGGTTGACGCTCAACAGCGAGCGGTCTTCGAGCCGCTCCATCGTAAGCCGGCGGCGACGAGCCTGTTCGTGCCGCGCTTCGACGAGCCTGTTTGCTGTTACCAGTCTTCCGAAAGCGTGCGATCCAATCGAATGCCATGTTCTGTTCCGCCTAAGTCAATGATTGATAAGAGGATCAACGTAAGATAAGCGTCGTTGAATGAGAAGTGCGTTCCTCCGCCAATCTAGAAACGGACGCTCGGAGGGCGAAGGACATAGAATGCGGCAAGTTTGTCGGAAAACTCGCCGGAATCGTCCCAGATGATCAAATTTCACCCAGGCAGGGGGTGAAAATTAAAGCGCAAGGCAAATCGGCCGAGTTGAGCCGGAGGGCCGCAAGTTCGTGACCCGGCCGATCAGATCAGATCCGAGGGCTGCAACCGCCGCTTGGTGCGGGAGCAATCGGCGCAGATGCCGGTGATGATCAGCCGATGGCCCAGGACGCGGAACTGATGCTCGCGGGCCACGGCGTCGCGAATGCCCTTCACCTCGTCGCTGGAAAACTCGATCAGCTTCTCACACTTCTGGCAATAGAGGTGATCGTGCTGCGGGTAGCCGTAGTCGTGCTCGTAGACCGCCCGGCCATTGAGCGTCATCTGCCGCAACAAACCCGAGTCGACCAGTTCCGAAAGCGTTCGATAAACCGTAGGCCGGCTCACCTGCCGGGCACCGAGCACGCGCTGCACCTGGCCGAGCAGAGCTTCGGCGTCGAAATGGTCGTGAGCCGCAAATACCTGCTCGACAATCATTCGCCGCTGCTTGGTAACCCGCTTGCCGCGGGTTTGCAGGAACTCTTCGAATCGCTCCAGCGGCGAAAGGGCAACTTCGACCGATCCCAGCGAAAAATCGTGTGACATACTCTACCGACAACGGATGGCGAAAATATGGTCCGGCGGCGGGCGAACCGGAGCGCTTGAGACGTGATAAAAAAGGCCCAAGCGAGTCGGTCGAACTCGCCGGCACATCCCATTGTAGGCCAATCGCCGCGGCTCGCAAGCGTGCGGGTCGCATGCCCACCCACCGTTGCGACGGTGGAAGTGCTTGCGGCAAAAGCCGTTACCCGTTGAAATTGGCACCTGCTAACGGGTCCGGCAGGAGCGTCAACTCTCGGTGCGGGGCGCCTCGGCCTGCCTGACTTCTTGGAAATCCACCGAGGCACAGTGACACAGGGAAAACGCTCCGATGAAACTAAAGAAACCAATCCGTATCATGTAAAGAACAACAGCCCAGGACCGCAATCAGCACGCTGGCGAACGCCCCCCCCCCGAAGGATCTCTTCCCGTCCTTCGCCTTTCGTCTCTGTGCCGCTGTGCCGCTGTGCCCCTGTGGTGAGCAACCCAGAGCCGGCTTAGCCAATTTCGTCCAACAGGTTATTGACCGCGGCGCCGAATTTGTCGTCGGTCTCGTACGTGCCTTGGGCAATCGCGGCCCGAAGCTGGCTCACCCGATCCTGGCGAATGTCGGGCATCTGATTGATCTTGTCGAGCAATTGACCGGCCGACGAAATGTCGAGCTGATCGCTGACCGCGGTCGAACCGGTGCTGCCGGCAGCCGTGGTGGCTCGCGTGGCGTGCGGGGCGCTGATGGACTGGGCGCCGTGAAGTTGCGTCGGGCCGTAGATCTGCATGGTATTTCCTCCCCTGGGGGCAATGTCTCGGTAGTCTCGACCACGACCTGGTCCACCAGGCCGCGTGACTGCGGGCGAGCGAGAGCATTGCCGAACTTGTTAAACGACTGGATTATTCGTGCCGGATGATCTCCAACGGACGTCGCAGGGACGGCTTTAGTTCACCTGTTCGATCGGCCTGGCCCGAAAGGGCACCCAGACAGCCGACTGAACCTCTTGGAACTAACTCTCTCCGCCCAACCGAACTGATCCGTCTAGACCAAACTTACCTTACATCTGCCGGCGCCGCATTTCCGTGTCGTTCGACTCGCGGGGCGCGGAACGAATCATGCACCCGTTTCATCGACCTCACTGCGTCGCCGGTTGAATGAATCTTTCGTGACGCGTTCGATGCCAAACACTCCCGCGCCACACGCTCGTACGGCTTGTGACGAACTCGCGAGCGAGCACGGCGTTGCGACGAGACGGCTCGTCGCAAGCGGTCAACACGCGGCAAATTTGCATCACACGAATTGCCGAATCGCACCCGTCGCACCGCCGACCACAATCCGAACGAACGTCGCGCACGGCCGATCCGGCACAGGTCTCGCGCACCCGTGAATCTGTTCCGAAACTCACGCGTGTCGCACCTGTCTCATGACGCTGATAGCGGTTGGTCCGTAGCAACGGTTATTCTCGTTCCAATGGTCTCTGGTACGCTTGGCGGCGGTGGTTAGTTCTGTACCGTCAGGGCAAAATTGCGCGGCGGATTATAAGCCTGCCCCCGTAATGGAACAAGGTCGCCCGAAAACCACGGCCCCGCCATAACTTAGGATTGGAGCGATTTTTTGCTCCCAGGGGGCGAAAACCGCGAAACCTGGGCGAGTTGTAAGGGGTTAAATGGCTCGGTAGCTTGATGGCACTTCCATTGCATTCAGACCAACCTATCGCCTGAGGATCTTTCGCATGCGCACTTCCTGGTCACGGTACGTTCTCCTGACGGCAGCTCTCGTGGCCGCGCCATCAGTTCTGCTAGCAGATGATCCGCCCTCGAGCGCGGATCGCGAGGCCTTGTTCAAGAAGCTGGATGGCAACAGCGACGGCCAACTCACCAGCGACGAGGTTCCCGAAGAACAGCAGCGACTATTCAAACGCATGCTGCGCACCAGCGACAAGGACAGCGATGGCAAGTTGAGCCATGATGAGTTCCTGGCCGGCACGAAGGAGCAAGCCCGGCCCGCCATGCCCGAAGGCGGGGGCGGGGAGGCGCCAGCCCCGAGCAGTTGGAAGCCCTGTTCAAGAGTCGCGACGCCAACAGCGACGGCAAGCTCGTCGCCGACGAAGTCCCCGAGGAGCGGCGTGACGGCTTTTTGATGATGATCGAACGGTTCGACGCCGATGGCGACAAAGCGCTGACCCTGGTGGAATTCACCAAGGGAATGGCCGCCATGCGGGGCGGCCGGCCCGACGGACAGCGACCGGAAGGACGCCGCCCCGATGACGCCTCGCCCGGCAGCAGGCCGGAAGGTGGACGCCAGGGGGGCGGTCCTGAAAGCCTGTTCCGCGCACTCGATGCCAACGGCGACGGCAAGATCTCCCGCGAAGAATCCTACACGTCGGCCGATGCCTTGAAAAAGCTCGACCGCGACGGCGATGGAGCCGTCAGCCGGGCTGAAGCCGGTCTGGCCGGCCCGCCGCCCCAAGGCGGCCGACCCGGTGCTCCGCCTCCCGGCGCAGGCGAGTCGGGCCGTGATCGAACGCAACGACAAAGACGGTGACGGCAAGCTGAGCAAAGAAGAAGCCCCCGAATTTCTCGCGCGCGGCTTCGACCGTGCCGACACGAACAGCGACGGTTTCCTGGACCAGCCGGAATTGGAGCACGCCTTCCAGGCCATGCGTGGCGCCCCAGGCCAGGCCGCCGGCCAAGGCGGCCAGCAGTTCTTCAAACAACTCGACAAAGACGGCGACGGCAAGATCAGCAAAGATGAAGCCCCGGAGCGGATGAAGGAGAATTTCGACCGCCTCGACGCCAACGGCGACGGCTTCATCGTGATCGAGGAATTTCAGCGTGTGATGGGCGCCATGCGAGGGCAGGGGGGCGAAGGCGGCCGCAAGCCCGAGGGCGATGCAGCCAGCCGACCCGGCGGGGAAGGTCGCCCGCGCGACGGTGCCGACGGTCGCCCTCGCGATGGTGCCGACGGTCGCCCGCGCGACGGTGCGGGGCTGGCAGCCCGGTTCAAAGAGCTCGACAAAGACGGGGACGGCAAGATCAGCAAGGAGGAAGCCCCGGAGCGAATGCGAGACAACTTTGATCGAATTGATAGCAATAGTGATGGATTCATCGACATGGAAGAGATGCAAAAGGCCATGGGCGCCGGACGCGGTCGCGGCGGTGACGGAGCCAAACGGCCCCCGAAGGACGAATCCAACTGATTGCTGGATAGCAGTTTAAAGTGTACCCATAGGCCCGGTAAGCAATCTCCCACGGGGGGGGCAGCTTACCGGGTTCTTTTTTGCACCTCAGATCTGGCATCGTTCTTGCTCTATTCGTGTGGCAGATCCGTTTGACTGCCGAGGTTGTGCAAAACGGCCACACAAATGTGCGAACCTGTAACAGATGGCGAGCGTCTTACGTATAGAAGGGTGGCACGAGCGACCTTTCAAGGCAGCCAACACCTAACGAGTTGGCAAGAGAAAAGTCGAACGGCGGGAGAGCAATCATGAACGACCATCCGAAAACGAACGACCGCCTCCCCGAAAACGAGCCCACAGGCCAAATCCTGACGGCCAGAACCCCACCGGCCAGGCCACGGTACTTCAAGAGCCAACTACGGAGCGTTTGGCGTGTGGATGGACGGCGAGTTGGAAAAGCTCGTGGCCCGTTGGATTCACTCTGGCGGCGCCCAATGCCAGCCGCCCGCTTCCGCCGCAGGTTTGGGAAGTAAAGAAAGCTGGCAGCGGGCGGCGGGCAGCAGGCAGCGGATGGAAAAAGCGTCGCGACTCTTCGCGGCGGAGTACCGTGGGCCAAGTGGGCTTGCCCCTGTTTTCCGGCCATCGCAACATTTTCCTTCTTCCTCTCCTCTGCGTATCTCGGCGCCCTCCGCGGTCAATCCTCTTCGGCCGGGCAATTTCATGCGCCGCGCTGACCTACCTCGGCAGTGAAGTCCGAATTGCCGCCTTGATATACATTGCAGTTCTATGTATTTTGCTGGCATGCGACTTCACAAAGACCTCATGGGTGCGTCGGCGGCACCGCTGATTCTTTCGATCCTCGCGGCAGGCGAAAGCTACGGCTACGCCTTGATCCAGCGCGTCCACGAATTGTCGGCCGGACAAATCGAGTGGACCGACGGCATGCTCTATCCGGTGCTGCACCGGCTGGAAGCCCAGGGCTTTGTCCAATCGCGGTGGCGCGTTTCGGAGTCGGGACGGCGGCGCGAAATACTACTCGATCAAAGCCGCCGGCAAAAAGGCCTTGGAAGAACAGCGCGCACAATGGCTCGTCGTACATCTGGCATTAGCGAAGCTCTGGGGGGTGTAGCATGTTTGATCTCGAAGAACAGATCCAGCGGTGGCGGCAATCTTTGGCCGGCCGTCTTCCAGGCAGCGATGAAGCGATCGATGAGCTGGAAAGCCATCTCCGCGAGGCCGTCGAGCGAGTCTGATGCTCGCCGGCAAACCGCCTGAAGAAGCCTGGGAAAGAGCACTCGCCCAACTCGGCAAGCACCGAGCACTTGCGGCCGAGTTCGGTAAATTGCCCGCGGTTGCATTCTACCGCTGGTTGCCGGCCCAGGTGCTGCTGGTCGTCAACGGAGCGTTTGCGTTGTGGATGGGCTGGTTCATCGTCTACCGCGGCTGGTAACGTCCGCCAGCACGATCTTTTGCTCGCGCTTCACGTTTTCAGCCTGACGCTTGGCTATACGGCGGCGTTTGCCATCGGCGCGATGGCGGCCTGGTCGATCGTGGCTCGCGCCGTATGCGGTTGGACTGACCGCGAAAGCGCCGCGCTCGGCTCGCAGTCCGCTGGTGGACCGGAGGCGGGCTGGCGCTGACCATTGCTGGGCGTCGTGCTGGGAAGCTTCTGGGCGCACGAGCACATGGGGCCGATTCTGGGGCTGGGACGTCAGGGAAATCGCGGCGCTGGCCGTGCTGCTCTGGAATGGACTGTCTTGGGCCTGCTGGCCTGGCGACCGCGCAACGAGCAACTCATCATGCTCTTGGGCAGGCGGCAATGTCGTAGTCGTCCTGTGCTGGTTTGGCCCAACCTTGCTGTAGATCGCCCTACACTCTTACGGCACGCCACCGCATTCGTGGTCCCGATCACGGCTTTCGTGCTCATCGAGTTGCTTTTGAGCCGGGCTGGCCTTCGTTCGGCCGGGTCAATTGAGCATTACACGAGTTGACGTGCTTACTTCAGCAACCACTCCAGCGCCGCATCCATCGAGCCGGCTGGCTCGCCGCTGTAGACCGTCAAATGGTCACGCTGCCCCGCTGCGATACGCGGCTTGCACGATCTCAGGAACTGCGCTCCCTTCGCCTGACAGCCAGAGTTCTTCGGGCGCCGAGAGCGACAGCAAGCCCGGCAGGTCGCCGTACTTCACCACGCCCGGCAGATACTCCGGATCGTCCAGCGCGTTGATCCGCGCGAAGCGGAAGCCGCGCGTGTCGACGACCGCCCGAGTTCACTGCCGAACCGGCTTGCGCCGGGCAGCCGCCACCCAGGCTGCGGCCTTGCCCACGCCGACCAGGTGAATCTGCTCGGGCTGCTTGTCGTGCGACTTGACGTAGGAAATCACGCTCAGCAGGTCGTGGACTCGCTGGGAAAACAGCGAAGTGATTGTAGCCGTAGGTGTAGCCGGCGTATGTGATCCATTTGGCGGTACCGGAGCCGCCCTCGTTAATCGGGCCCTGGCCAGCGGTTGACCGTCGTCGGTGAATTCGCCTTGGCCGATCAGGTCGACGCCCGTCACCGCGGCGCCGCTGGCCAACAGCCGGCGAATCTCGGGCTTCAGGCCGCCATCGCTACCATACAGCGACGCCTTGCCGTGCTCGTCGACCCAAATCACGACCCGCTTGTTCCATTGCTTGGGCAATAGAAAGATGACCGGCAATTCTTCGCCCTGCTTCGCGGTACCGCAACAGCGAACCGAACTCCAAGTAATCGCCGCGATCGTGCTCGGCGATTTTTTCGTACTCGATCGCGCCGTCTTCGGGCAATCCGCGGCCGATGAGCGTTTCATCGCGCCACCGACCGTTTGGCGATACTTTTCCAACGAAGCCGCGTCGTGCGGCGTCAAGGCCGCCAGTTGCTGTTCCGCGTCGGCCGTGATCGTGCGCAGCAGGCTGCGTTCGTAGTCGTCGCCCGACGGAGGCTTCGGATGCGTCGCGTCCCAGACGGTCATTTCGTCGATCGACAGCGGCTTGTAATCCTCTTCGACGATCGGCGCGGCCAAGCCCAGCTTCAGATGCTTGTTGAACCAGTCGTACATCACCGCCCGGCTGACGTAGTTGTAGTTGTGCGGGAACTGAACCAGGGCCTTGGCCATCACGTTGCCCTTGGCTCCCAGCAGCGAATAGAGCTGTTCGAGTTCGGGCAACCCCTTGGTCATGATCTCCTTGGTCCAATCGTCGGCCCCGGTCATGCCCAGCGGCTTGGGGGCGAACAGCGCGGCCAGTTCGACGTTGCCCGTGCCCACGCGCAGGTAGCAAGCGTTCTCGCACGTGCAGCCTCCTTGCATGGCGGTGACAACCATCACCGCCGGAAAGATCACCGCCGGCCGCGGATCGATGGCCCCCAGCACGAACGTTTGCGTGCCGCCGCCGCTGGCGCCGGTGACGCCGATCCGTTGCGGGTCGACGTCGGGCAATCGCACTGAGCCAATCGAGCGCGCGGATCGAATTGTACGTCTGCAAGCCCATCACCGATTGCAGCCGCAAGTCGGCCTGCGGGCTTTGATAGCCCCAGTTCTCCAGAGTGTTCATGTGCGGCCGCAAGCCGGGGCGATGGGTCAACTGAACGCTGTCGGCATAGCCCACCATGTCGTAATGAAAGACGACGCAGCCCATGCGAGCCAACTGCACGCAGCGCGATTGCAACGGGCTGCAGCCGCCGACTTCGAACCGTTCGGCCCCGGCCACGATCTGTTGCTTGACCGTTTTCGACTGATCGTAGAACCGGCCGTTGGGCCAGTGACCATGTGGACAAAGCACGCCGGGGAGCTTGCCCGACTTGCCCTTGGGCCGATACAGGCTACCGGTGACGTAATGCCCGGGGAAACTTTCCAGATACACGCGTTCGACCGTGTAATCGTCGCGATCGACCAGGCCGTGGACGACGGCGTTGGCGGGCGTTTTGGTTGGCATCGGCCACAGGCCCAAGCCCACCAGCACCTGCCGGCGAACTTCCTCGGCTCGCTCGGCCCAGTCTTCTTTCGTCTTGGCTGGCGTGAACGGAAAGTAGCCGTTCAGGTTCACCAGCGGGCCCAAGCGCCGATCCTGCGGCTTCTGGCCGGCCGGCAGGACTCGCAATGCTTCGCCCTGCGCCGCACTCCCCGCGAGCAGCAGCGCAAACAGCAAACACCAAAGCGACGAGCGGGCAGGGCGGTGGTGCGACATGGCAGGGGGCTTCTCGGGCGTGAGGGGTGGGAGGGACGCTTTACGCGGCAGCGTACGCCGACATAATCTAAGCGATGCCAGCGGCGGTTGCCACTTTTTCCGTCAACAACGCAAAAGTTAACAATTGGCAAGCTGGAGCTTGCCGCTCGCCAAAAGGAGATGCCAGACTCGCCCATGGATGACAAGCTCACCACGATCTATACCGCAGCCACGCCGGTCCAAGCCCGGATGTTACAGAACCTGCTCGACGACGAGGGGATCCAGGCCTATCTAGTCAACGACTCGCTGCAAGCCGCCGTGGGTGAAGTGCCGTTCGGTTGGTCTACGGCCGTACGCGTGGCCGTAGCGTCACCCCACGCTGAACAAGCCCGCGGCATTGCCGAAGAATTCGAAGGCCGGCTTGCGCAAAAACCGGCGGCAGGCGGCCCTGAGACCAGCGAAATCGTGACGGCGTTGTGGCCCGAATGCCCCAAGTGCGGCAAGCCACGGACGGCCGTGTGCGAGTGGTGCGGCACGGCTGGCACGCGATTTCCCCCAGCCGATCCCGAGCCAGCCGAAGGATCGGGCAGCGTCCAAGCCGAGCGGTGGCTCTGTCCAACCTGCGACGAGCCCGTCGAAGGCCGCTTCCTGCGTTGGTGCGAGTGGTGCAACCACGACTTCGGCGCCGGCGTCCACGCTCCCGGACCGCGAGTCAAAGAAGCGGAACACAACCTAAACCCGCGGCTCGTGTACACCGCCCTGGCGCTCACCGGGCTGGTCGTTCTGTTGTTGCTCTACTTCGCCATCGTTCTTGCGCTAAATGGAGTAATCGAAGTAGAATCAATCAGCGACCTTCGTCGGCTTTCGGCTTTCCGCTTTGCTTTACTTATCATGCGGCGGCGACATCGGCGAAGCGTCGGGCACGCCAACCGATAGAACTCCTCCGGCAGCGCAAGTACATGCTGCGAGTTCGCCCCCCCAGGCCGTGCTGTAGGCGACTTGCCAACTGAGGAGAGGCGCACGAGCCAGGTTCGCCCCCAGCGTTCTAGAATCCAGTATTTCTAGACGCCAGTATTGCTAAGCACTTCCGGGTACTGCAAATTTGCGTCGTACAGTTCCAATTCCGGACAGGGGACGCCGAGTTGCCGGAAAAAAAGTCGTCGGAACTCCGGACTATTGACGAACGACGCGTAATGGCAAACCACCGGGAACAATTCGCACGCGGACAGGTGTTTGAAAATGTGCTTGTAGGCCCAGTAGAAGTTTGTGCGGGCTCCCGCCTCCGTCTCCTGGTGCCCCACGCGCAGTTGGGATTTGACGCAAAAGTCCTTGTCGCGATAGGTCACAATGGGTGACACTACATAGCCGGCGTCGGTCATGCTGCGAACGATCCGACTAAGATCGGGCCACAAATTGCCGTGCGGCACGCTCCGGCGAAACACGATCAGTTCCGGACGGCCGGAAAAGTCCAACTTGTCCATCTCTTGGAGATGGCCTGATTGCCCAAACGCCCCGGCACGGATGAGCGCATCCGTCACCATGCGGGTGCCACTGGATTCTGGACCGACAACTAAAAAAGCTTTCATATCCGAATCTTTTTTGCGCAATCGCCATGTGTCAAACGAAAAGTAATCCGCAGACCACAAATCGAGCGGATTGACCTAACTCGCCGCCGGCAAAATGCGTCAACTTGACGCACCGCTTAGAAAACGCGTCGACTTGACGCACGGCACAAACCGCGAATTCCGATTCTTCGTAACGCGGTTCTGTGTGGGCGATTGCCGGCTGCTTCGGCGCGACCAAGCCAGAATCCGGCCTTCTGGTGTACTTCGCCGAGGCGACGACAAGCCGTCCTGAAATGCGTGCGATTTCCGTCGTTCCGAGCCACGCTTTGAAATACTTGCAGTTTGCAAGCTCGATTGCCATCATCCCCCTATGGCAACGATTCTCGAAGCATTAACCCTGGCGGCGCAGCACCACCAGGCCGGCCGGCTGCAGGTTGCCGAGCAGATTTACCGGCAGATTCTGGCGATCGATCCGCGTCAATCCGACGCGGTTCATCTAATTGGTGTGATCGCTCACCAGACGGGCAGGCTGGACCTGGCCGCCGAGTGCTTTCAGCAGGCGATCGGGCTGAAGGGAACCAATAGCGCTTTTCACAACAACCTGGGCAACGTGTTCAAGGATCTTCGGAAGCTGGACGAAGCGGTCGCCTGCTATCGACGGGCGCTGGAGCTCAAGTCGGATCTCGCCGCGGCACACTTCAATCTGGGCGCTGCCTGTTCGGCCCAGGGAAAGCTGGATGAAGCGATTGACTGCTTCCAGCAAGCTCTGAAGCTGCAGCCGGACGATGCCGAGGCACATTACTACCTGGGCAATGCGTGGCAGGCCCAGGGAAGGCTGGACGAAGCGATTACTTGCTACCGCCGAGCGCTGGAACTGCAGCCGCAACATGTCGAAGCACATCACAACCTCGGCATCGCGTTCAAGACCCAAGAGAAGCTGGACGAGGCGATCGCCTGCTACCGCCGGGCATTGGAATTGCAGCCGGGCAACGCCGAAGCGCACCACAACCTGGGCATCGCCTTCAGGGCTCAAGGGCAGCTAGACGATGCGATCGCTTGCTACCGCCGAACGCTGGAGTTGCAGCCGGACCACGCAGAAGCACACTACAACCTGGGCAATGCGTTGCAGGCTCAGGGAAAGCTGGACGAAGCAATTGCCTGCTATCGCCGTGCGCTGGAATTGCAACCCGACAATGTCAAAACCCATAACAACCTGGGCATCACGTTCAAGGCCCAGGGGAAGCTGGATGAAGCCATTGCCAGCTATCACCGGGCGCTGGAACTGACGCCCGATTATGCCTCGGCACACAACAATCTCGGCAACGCGCTGCAAGCCCAGGGAAGTTTGGACGAAGCGATTACTTGTTATCGGCGGGCGCTAGAACTCCAGCCGGGGTTCGTCGAAGCGCACAGCAACCTCCTGTGTACGCTGAATTTCTGTTCTCGCTATGACGCGAAGACAATCTACGAAGAGCACTGCCACTGGAACCTACAGCATGCCGCACCTCTGGCAAAGCTGATTAATCCGCATTCCAACGAGTGTTCGGCCAGGCGTCGCCTGCGCATTGGCTACGTCTCGCCGGACTTCCGCAACCATGTCGTAGGGCGTTTCGTCCTGCCGCTGTTGGAAATGCACGATCATGAGCATTTCGAAATCTATTGCTACGCTTCGGTACGCGTCCCCGACGCCATGACCGACCAGTGCCGCGCCCAAGCGGACGTGTGGCGAAATGTGTTCGGCATCTCCGACGAACAGTTCGCGGATATCATCCGCCGCGACCAGATCGACGTCTTGGTGGATCTGACGATGCACATGGCCCACAACCGCCTCCTGGTCTTTGCCCGCAAACCGGCTCCGGTGCAAGTCGCCTATTTGGCCTACGTCGGCACAACGGGACTTTCGACGATGGACTATCGCCTGACCGATCCCTATCTCGATCCACCGGCGCAGGATGACAAATCAATCTACCGCGAGGAGTCGATTCGCCTGCCGGAGACGTATTGGTGCTATCGGCCATTAGGTCAGGCTCCGGCCGTGAGTAGCTTGCCGGCTTTAGCGGCCGGCCACATCACCTTCGGATGCCTGAACAACTTCTGCAAAGTGACGGACCAGACCCTGGCAGCCTGGATTGCGCTGCTGCAGGCGATGCCCGAGGCGCGATTGCTCCTGCATGCGCATTCCGGCAAACACCGCGATCGAGTGCGAGATCTCTTCGCCCGACAAGGCGTCTCGCAAGAACGGTTGACCTTCTCAGACAAGGTTCCCACAGCGGAGTACTTTCAGCTTTATCTCCGCATCGATGTGGCCTTGGACCCGTTCCCCTACGGCGGAGGCACGACAACCTGCGATGCGCTTTGGATGGGGGTTCCGGTGGTGAGTCTGGCGGGCCAGACCGCGGTGGGACGCGGCGGGCTCAGCATCTTGTCAAACCTGGGCTTGGCCGAACTGGTGGTTCACGACGCCGAGCAATACGTCCGCATTGCCGTGGAATTGGCCCATGATCTGCCGCGCCTGAGCAAGCTGCGTGCGACGCTGTGCGACCGCATGCAGGGCTCGCCCCTGATGGACTCGCCGCGCTTTGCGCGTCATGTCGAGGCCGCCTACCAGGCGATATGGCGGCGTTGGTGCGGTAGCCAGCCGTCGACGGAAATGGCGGGAGACGGAAAATAGGGCGCAGCTCAACTGCAACCGGCGCCGGGCGAGGCGTGCCGTTCTGGTTGGCCTTTCCAACGTGCATTGCCTACCGCGCATGAAAAAGCCGCTGGACGTATCGGGCAGATAAACCAGCGGCTTGGGAGCCGTCCGCCTATTGGAGCGGCCCCCGGGTAATCTTTATCGACAGCCGCACGGCTTCGACTCGACGATAGCTTGCTGACACGGTGCAAGCAGCCTCATCGATTTTGTCCTCACTCAGTTTGCATCATCCTGGCGATTTCTTCGGACCGGGTTGGCGCATGAAAAACCCTCGGAAACGCGAGGCCTCCGAGGGTTCTCCAGGAAAGGCGCTGGTGGGAGTCGAACCCACGGTGGCGGATTTGCAATCCGTCCAGCCATCGGCGGAACCGACGGCTCACAAGCAACTTGCGACGACGGCAAAAACAGCGTGGCGTTTTGTGTGGCGTTTCTCGCCGACAAAATGCCCGACTTGGCCCCCGTCGTCGAGGCCTGGCCGACACTGCCTGAAGCTCTTCGGGCCGGCATTGTGGCGATGGTCAAAGCGAGCAAGGGGGCGGCCCGATGATCGTCCCCAACACTCCGGCGGGCGACGAGCCCCTGACGCGCGGCGAAATGCTTCTCATTCGGCGAGCATTCCGCAACGGTTGGCCGGTCCCTGCTGAGGCGCGTCGCCGGATCGGGCGGCGCCTGTCGGCAGTTATCGACGACGGGGGTCGTTCGGCACGTGACAAGCAAAAGGCATTGGAAACTCTGGCCATCGTCGACCGGAGTGGGGAGCCGTTAACCAACGGGGTTAACGGTCGACCATTAACAAATGGCGTAAATGGGGACGACTAGCAACAAAAGTACCAAACCGTTTAGACGGCCGAAAAACGGCCAGGAGGCAATCGTGAGCACTGGAAGAGACGGAAGCGGTAAGTTTGCAGACGGCAATTTGGGCGGACCTGGGCGGCCGCGACGGGCCATCGAACGGGAGTATCTCGCCACACTCGGCGAAGCGGTTACCCTCAACGATTGGCGCGAAGTGGTTGCACGGGCGGTCACCGATGCCAAGGCAGGCGACGCGCCGGCCCGCGCCTGGCTGGCTAAGTACCTTGTGGGCGACAAGCCATCCGCGCTACTGGATTTGGCCGCGGCCGAAGCCGACGGCCGGACCGCCGAAGTTGTAGTGGGCGAGCACATAGCCGAGTTACGCTATCGTGTGGTGCTTCACGGCGTCCAGCGGGAACGAATTGCCAAACTCAATCGCATCTTCGACAAGCTCGAAGGATGACGCCACTACTCTATCGTTTGTATCTCCGGCGACTCCGCCGGCACGTAGGGCGCCCCGAGGGATTCACGGACCGGCAACGGGCCGGCTTCATCCTCCTGCTAATGGAACTAATGGACGCACCCGAGGCGGAGTTGCGAAATCAAGCGGTCCGGGTGGTAATTGAGATGGACGGCGCCAATCAACGGCTCGACTTTGCCGAGCACCGCGCATTTGAGCGAATGGGTGCCCTACCAAGCGGCACCCAAGAAAATCCGAAAGGAGGGGCGCAGTGAACTCGTCACCGTTACCAAACGGTTCTAACGGCCGGGCTGCCGGCGGGAAGTTTGCCAAGGGCAACCCCGGCGGCCCGGGAAACCCTCACGCCAAGAAGATTGCCGAATTGCGGGCCGCCCTAATTGACGCCGTCACCGTCGAGGATGTGCAGGCCATCGCCCGAAAGATGGTCGAACGGGCGAAGAACGGATTCAACAGCGACCTGGTATGGGTCAAGGAATTGTTCGACCGGGTTTTCGGCAAGGTGGCCGCCGCCCCGGTCGAGGCCGAACCCGAGCAAAGGCCGCCCGACCAAATGACGATTGAGCAGCGCCGCGAAGCCCTGCAAGAGATTTGCAAACGGATTGCCGAGCGGCAGTAGCTTTTGGTCACCCCACAACGCAGTTCACATTGTCCCAGCTATTGGCCCTACAAGGCTCTTGGCAATTCGGCTGTATCGTGCCCGCCGGACTCGCAACCCGGCGGGCAGGAAAGCCAGATCCGACATGTTTGGATTTGGCCAGATGCTTAAGGCTTAACGAATAACACCGATTAGGGATAAGTCCTGACAGGGCGGAATCCAGAATCAAAGCCATGGACTATCGGCTCGATGGCGCCGCGGTAGGCCGAACGGAGATCAGAAGCCACACCGAAGACGTCGCCGCCACGGATTGCCCGGTACTTACCGTCGGTCGGTCCAACGGGATCGGTCGGTTCGCTAAACGAGTAGTTGGGTTCGGACCAATCGGAACACCACTCCTCGACGTTGCCGTGCATATCATAAAGGCCCCATAGGTTGGGGAGCTTCTGGGCAACGCGGTGCGCGTACTTTTCCCCTGCATCGTATGCATTTGCCATGTACCAAGCGTAGTTGCCAAGTTGGGATTCGTCATCGCCAAAGCCGTAGGCGGTGGTCGTGCCGGCGCGGCAGGCATATTCCCATTCGGCTTCGGTCGGAAGGCGGTAGTTATGCTCTTCGCGCCGCTTAATCTCTGACAGAACGCCACCGCTTCATCCCAACGTAAATACGTTGCCGGAAAATCAGGCCCCTCCTTGACGTATTCCCCTTGTGCCATGGCGTGGTTCCCATGACCGCCTGCCACTGGCCCTGTGTTATCTCAGTCATGGCTAGGTAAAAGGGACGTGTAATCTTGACTAGGTGGCTCGGTTCCTCGAAGGGGGTGTGTCCTGGCTCGCTATTCGGAGAGCCCATCATGAACTCGCCGGCGGGGAGGAGAACGAGCGACATGCCAACGCTATTCGTGATTGGCTTTCCTAGCCCTTGCAACGATGTGCCAGAAGGCTTGGCTGTCGATGTCATGTTAGATGCGGGAGGGGCCGGAGCGGACGATTGCGACGCAGGTGCCGCAACGTCGGGCGCCGGTGACAGTGCAGTGCTGTTGTCGTCAGGTTTGGCAGAAGGAGCTGGTGTGGTAGAATTCTCGGCAATAACTTTTGCGATCTTGTCCCTGTTCGCGGAGAGACGTATTGCGATCGCCTCCCTCGCGGCGGCATCGGGCTGATTCGCGAATTCCTGTTTTTTAAAGCTCTTGTAGTTCGTAACCGAGTAGATCGCGGTGCCAGAAAGCCCCACGAGCATCACTCCGAGCACTACCTTGCGGCGGACGCTCGAAATTGGGGCCGCGGGCCGTTCTTGGGTCTTCCCTTCGCTCGCGTGGGGACGCTCTCGATCGGCTGGCTGCGGGCCATGGCGTTTTTTTCTCGCCTTGCCGGCGTGCCTGTTCGACATTCTCGTTCACGCGCCTTGGTCCTCGCGCGTCCATGAGATCGGCCAAGGCGTCGAGCAATGCTGGTGCGTCACGCTTGAAGTCGCTGCCAGCGCGAACACGCGGGGCATTGACTTCAACTATTTCACCGCAGCCTTGCGGCAACTTATCGCGTGTTGGCATTGGCGCATTGTCGAGCAACACTGGAACTGCCGGCACGCCCTGGCGAAGCGCCTCTTCGATTTCTTGCCGCACATAATCGCGCGGGTCTTCCAAACGCCGGTTTCCCTTGTCGTCGCAGATGTCTATCCATTGCCCCCCAATTAGCACCAGGACCACATCGGACGCGGCAATTGCCTCGCGAATTCGCTCAGGGAATTTGACTGCAAGAGGAATTTTATCAACGTCAAAAAAAACATTCGCTTCGCCAAAGCGGTCCACGAGCCGGTCAAAGAGCCGGCCGGCCATGTCCTGGCTGTCTTGCCGTCGGTAGCAGATGAAGATTTTGCCCATTGGCAACCAGCTTCGCAGCCCAGGAATCCGTGAGGGTACGCAATCAAGCTAACCCGCGGGTTAACCGGAATCAAGCAGATGCAATCTGGTTGAAACCAGAGCATGGGGGCGGTCTGCATTCTCGCAGCTGTTCGATGCTGGCGACCGTGGACTAGCCGCATGCATGTTTTGGCAGTAAATGAACTTTTCCCCGCCGCCCGTTCGCCATTAACAAATAGATCTAATGGACCGTTTGTAAACGGGGGAAACGGCAACGGGCACCACAAGAACGGCAAGCCACCAAATCCCACGGCCGCAACGCGCGTGTGGGAGCCATTTACAAATGGTTCAAATGGCAATCCCGGTTCACTAAAGTTTGCGCCCCAACGCGCGCGGGGAAGCCATTTACCAATGGCGTTAATGGTCGCCGGGAAGAGGGCGGGGCGAATTGTGGCATGCACACGATTCTGGCGACCGGGATAGCCCGACGTGCATCTCATCTTAGGGTTTTGAAACTTTCCCCGGCAAACTGGTCGACTTGCTCAAAAATCGACCTCGTGGGAAGCTCTATAAAGCCAAGCCGGGGGTCGATAGGTATCTGGAGACCTACCGATTCTGCCGTTTGACGCTCGTTATCATCATCGCCGCGGCCATTCCGACATAGCGGCTCTACTCCGGAAAAAACTGCCGTCCGGCATACTCGACGTGACCATAGGGCGGGTTCATCGTCGCTTTGACAGCCCGGGCGTTTTCAATCACGAACAAGTTGTCATGCAGGATTAGTGTCCCAGCAAACTCCCGGGATCGGTACTTGATCCTACATACACGGAGCGCGGGCTTCTGGGCACGTTCCATCAATTCTTCGCCGAACTGAGGGTTAATGGCTAACTCTTCTTTTGCCCTGTTGATGTCCTGCTGACGAAACTCAACCATCAACCGCGCCGGCCACCAGCGAACCTCGGTCCAGCGGGAGTCGTTAAGGTTCTCATGCAGGTACTTCTCAACGAGCAGCTTGTCTGGGTCGACAAGCGACGTAATGGAATGCCCTGTTAACTCCAGGTATGCGAACCATGCCCCAGCGGCCAACAACGCCAGCAATACAAGCGCGACGGCGGGAAGCTGCTTCCGGCGATTCGACCGACGGCGCCGTGCCGGAGGCATCGGGGCCGGAAAAGCGGCGAGGGAATCGAGGTCAGAAGCCGGCCGCGCGGCAGGGGGAGGCGCAGGCCCGTGCAACTGGCGGTGGGACCGGAATCGGCGGCGGCAATGGCGGCTTCTCATCCATGCCGACATTCTAGCGGCTTCCGCCAGCAGTCGCTAAATTGAATCCATTGGGACGGCCGGCGGGGTTCGAAACCTGCCTGCCAAGCGGTCCTGGCGGCGCACGCGGTTCTCACCTACCTTTCCCGCGGCGCCGCTTGGGCCGGCCCGGCGAAAGGTAGATCGCATGACGCCACGTGCAGATTATCGCGCGATATGGGACCGCGCAGAGGATTCTGGACGTCAGTACTCACCTTGAATCCGCACTTTTCGCCTTCCGGGAAGAAAACACGGAACGTAACCGGGAAGATCCGGTTGAGTGGGAGCGAGCACTTAACTCCGTGCGCAACTCGCGCTGCAGCTTGAGCCGATGTTGCCACGTGACGTCCATGACGAGCTGGCTAGCGCACTGTCTTATCCACCGCGTTGCAAAACGCTGGTGGAGAGCCTCTCCGGTCTCGAAGGAATTACCGTAACGATAGTTATGGAACTTGGCCGAGCAAGGTCGTTCGGGGCCGAATTTTGGGACAAGACGCCAAAGGAATTCTTGTTCGTTGTGAGACGTCTTAAGAATGGTATCGCCGAACTCGAATCGGAGCCCTCGCTTCAGCGTATGCTTCGAGACGAGTTCCGTGAGCGCGTTCGGCAACAAGTCGAAGCAGCCGAGTGCAGCGAAACGAAAACCACGGCTGTCCAAGAAGAGCTGGCCGAAACCGCGGTGAGTGACGCGACTAGACTTCGCGTACAGGCTCTAGTTCCGACGGCTATTGCCGCCCTGTACACGGTCGCCGATCTGATGCGGGTGCGGTACTACTTTCCCGACGCTATCGAGAGCGGGGAGGCAAGGCGGTTGCACGATTCATTGGTTGACGTTTTGGAAGGCGTTATCTGCGGTGAAGGTTTTGAGTTCATCACCCCGGAGTACAAGCGGCCGAGCTTCGATGCGCCGCACGAACACGAGTCGGTCCGGTTATTGGGCGGTGGGCTTGTATTAATCCATTCAAATATTGCTGTGCCTTTCGATAAAGCAAAGTTACCAGAACTGGTGAAAGTGACAATCGAGAGCTGTCTACTAAACGCGACCGGAGACTTGCGCGATGCGATTGCGCGGGTAATCGACGCAAAGACCTGGGATTGCCGAATCCCAACACCACGTGACGACATGCAATTCCAATCTGCTGGCAGGGCAGTATTTCTACTTCGAGAGTATTGGCAACGAATTAAGCGCCTTCTATTGATCCAGGCCGAGCAACTAGCCGGGTGGCAGCCGCATCCGCTGCTCCGCTGGATTTCCAATCTGAATTTGAGAATCGAATGGTGCTTCGAGAAGCTCAAAACAATTGATGGGGCAGTAGCTGCGAGCGATACATTCTGTCCTCTCATAGAGATTCTATCGAGCGGGTCCGGCGATGAATTGCAGATGGTGGAAGAGTGGACCGCCGAGCAAATCCTACTGGTTGATAGATTCATCGAGACGGCGAGGCTCACGCTCGGTGGCAATCCGCGCCCTCTTATTGCGGAGGAGTCCGGTTTCCTTGGCGCCGTTGACAAGCTCATCGGCGAACATGAAGCATCCATCGAGCGCATCGGGGCTAAGCTTTTGAAGCAAGTGGCCCCAGTCGATCACAAAACCGCTACGAAGGGAGCCGATGGAGAAACGGCCGGGTCGAATGGCGCCGGAAGTTCGCCATCGCCTCCCACACCACCCGCTTTGTCAGCCAAAAAGCTCAAAGCATTTGAGTTCATCAAAGAACGAGGCCCTGTTAAGGCGATTTTGGTGGCTAATCACATTGGGATCGGCGAATCGACGTTTCGGACTCATTACCTGCCTGCCCTGCGCGACCACGGCGTAAGGCACGACGGCGACGGGTACATTGTCGATAAACCCGTACCTCGCGCGATATAGCGCTATATCGCGCTATCTTTTTTTGAGCGTTTCAAGCCGCCTACGATGCGTGCATGGCAAACAACCAGCACGCAACCGAACCGGAACGCTTGGCCCTGTCCGCCGCCTCGGTGGCCAAGCTATTAGGAATCTCCGAGCGGCATCTTTGGGCGCTGAACTCCAGCGGCCGACTCCCGCGACCAGTCCGGCTTGGCCGCGCCGTTCGCTGGTCCGTTTCAGAGCTGCGCGACTGGCTCGCGGCCGGTTCTCCGCCCCGCGATCGCTGGCAGGCCATGCGGAACGGCGGTGCGCCATGACCATGGTTCGAGACGCCGCGCTGACGTACCTGGCCCAAGGTGTGTCTGTCGTTCCTATTCGATCCCGAACGAAGGTAGCCGCCCTTCGCTGGGAAGCTTATCAGGACGTTCTCGCAAGCCCGCAGACGGTGGGTAGGTGGTTTGACGGACCGGGCCGAGAAGTGGCCGCCATCATGGGCCCTGTAAGCGGCGGCCTGGCTTGCCGCGACTTCGACGTACGCGCCGCCTACGATGCCTGGTCAAAAGCCCATGCAGACCTGGCTGGCACGTTGCCGACGGTCAAGACGCATCGGGGCTATGGGGTTTACTTCCGAGCCCCAGCCGCGGCAGTGAACGTCCAAAAGTATGCCGATGGGGAGTTGCGTTTGGCCCGATGCTACTGCCTCTGGCCGCCTAGCCAACACCAGCAGGGTACGACGTACTCTTGGACGCGCGAATTGCGGAACCTGGCCGAACTGCCCCTGATTGTCGACTTCAGCGCGGCCGGTTTCTTGGGTGCGCCTCTCGGAAACAGAGATACAGAGCCTACGGAAGATTACAGAGCCTACGGATGCCAACTGAGAGAAACGGAAGCCATAAAGGGTCAGCCCCCTCCTTCCGGCGAACTGAATCGTGTTGGCGAACTGCTGCGTAACGAAGCCGTCCAGCGCGCCATTCTGGAAACCCTGCCCAAGGACACGGGCACCCGAAACACCCTGACCTGGTCATTGGCCCGGGCGCTGAAGGGCATCGCGGGCCTGACCGACGCACGACTCAAAGACCTGGTGCCCATCGTCCGAGAGTGGCACCGAATGGCACTACCGGTGATCGAAACCAAAGACTTCGACACCACGCTGGCCGACTTCAATCGTTCCTGGAGCCGCGTCAAGTTTCCTCGGGGGGTGAATCCAATGAGCGTGATCTTTGAGCAAGCCAAGCGAAGCCCGATGCCAAAAGCGGCCCAGCAATTCGACTCGGCCGAGTGTCGGCTGCTGGTGATGCTCTGCCGCGAGCTGCAACGCCAGAACGAGCCCGGGCCGTTCTATCTTTCCTGCCGCACTGCCGGCGAGCAGTTGAACATCCATTACAAGCAAGCCTGGAAATTTCTTTCGATGCTGGTCTCGCTCGATGTGCTGGTAGTCGCGGAGAAGCCAGCCCGCGGGGCAATGCGAGCAATTCGTTATCGGTACGTGGCTGGTGATTAGGGAGCGATGCATGGCACGCCTAATGCGAGATCTTATCCAAGAGTGCCTGGACCGTGCGAGCCGGGCGAAGGTGGCCGACGGCGTGCGGTTGACCGATGCTGAGGCAGATGGACTTTATCAGGCGATCGCTCGCCGCGTACCGCTAACCACAGCGAACGACAAAGCCTTGGCCGCAAAAGTGGCCGTAGCGGTCGGACGCGGCTTACTGGTCCAGTGCGATGCTCTCGACGCGGCCGAAGCCGTGCGGATCATGCAGCCGCGCAACCCGGTGGGCTACTTCAGGGCATGCATCAACGAAAAGGCCAGACAACGTAGCATCGCCCCGCAACGCATTTGGCGAATCCGTATACCCTCGGTGCGACGCAGTAGCTGAGTAACTTCGACGACATAACAGACTAGACAAATTTGTCATAATAGGTAGGATGGATCATGGCCAGCGTAGTGATTACGGCGGCGGCTCAGGCTCAGTATCAAGCTCTGCCGGTTTCGGCGCGGGCACGCATCGAAAAGGTATTTGTTCGATTGCGAGACTGGCCAGCGGTGAGCGGAGCCAAGCGGCTACGGGGAAAACTAGCCGGGCGGTATCGGGTGCGGACGGGTGACTACCGTGTGCAGTTTTACCTGGCTGGCGACGTGGTGATGGTCGAGAAACTCGGGCAGCACGACCGATTCTATGAGGAGTAAGCCGGATGGCGAGGCAGGTTGTGAAGGTCAAGGGGAAGCGCTACGTCATGGTCGAGGAGTCCGAACTTCGCCGACTAGAGCGACTGGCTGCGAAAGTCGGCACCCGCGCCGCGGCCGATGCCTTGCCGGAACTGCCGCCCACAGACGATGCTGGAAACCGGCCGGCCGTCGACTTCGCTCGCGTGTCGATTGCCCGCACCGTGATTCAACAGCGCAAGGCAGCCGGACTCACACAACAGGAATTGGCGCGGCTGGCCGGCGTGCGGCAAGAAACCATCTCGCGACTCGAATCGGGCAAGCATTCGCCGACGGTCCGAACGGTCGAGAAAATTGAGCGAGTGTTGCACGAAGCGCTGAAGAAAGCCGGCAAACGCAACAACGATGCGAAAGGTAGGTGAACCGTGCGAGTATTCAAACCGAAACGCAAGACCGCGGCCGGGAAGCATCAGGCGTATGAATTGTGGTACGTCGAATTCCGTGACCATCTTCCCAAGATTCGACGGCTGCCAGGATACACGGATCGGAAGCAAACCGAGACGCTTGGCCGCAACGTCGAGCGGTTAGTCTGCTGCCGGTCGAATCGTGAAACGCCAGACCTGGCACTATCGCAATGGCTGGAGTCGATTCCCCGCCGGATTCAAGAAGTGTTGGCCCGGTGGGATTTGTTGGCCGCGAGCAAGATGGCCGCCGGCAAGCCGCTTGGCGAGCACGTTGACGATTTCGAGGGAGCGCTGCGGGCCAAGGGAAACACGGCCAAGCACTCGGAACAATCGGCCGGACGCGTGCGGGCATTGTTCGACGGTTGTGGGTTCCAAATGTTTGCGGATGTACAAGCCTTGAAGGCGCAGCATTTTTTGGCCAGTTTGCGAACCGCCTCAGAAGACAAAGACGCGGTGACGAACCTGACGAGCAATTACTACCTGCAAGCCGCTAAGCAATTCTGCCGCTGGATGGTTCGAGAGAATCGAGCCACCCACAATCCCTTGGATCACTTGGAAAACGTTACCCCCCAGACCGACCGCAAGCGCGAGCGGCGGGCCCTATCGGTCGACGAGTTGCGGCGATTGCTGGTCGCCGCGGCCGGCGGCCCGGACCGCCACGGGATTCCCGGACGCGAGCGGGCCCTGATCTACCACTTGGCCGCGGAGTCTGGCCTGCGGGCAAATGAACTGCGGAGCCTCATCCGGTCTAGCTTCCGGTTCGGTGCCAAGGTGGCAACTGTCGTCGTTGAGGCTGGCAGCAGCAAACGGCGCCGACGCGACGAACTACCTTTGCGGCCCGACACGGCGGCCGAGTTGCAGGCCCACTTGGCCAGCAAGCATCCGGGCGCGAACGCGTTCAGCATGCCGCGGGAAAACGATACGGCCGAAATGGCCCGCCTCGACTTGGCCGCGGCCCGGGCAGCGTGGCTGGGAGAAACCAAGATTCCCGACGAGCGGGCCGCGCGAGAGCGGTCCACGTTCCTATGCGAGGTGGACGAACAGGGCAGGGTATTCGACTTCCACGGCCTGCGTCATACGTTCCTAACGAATCCTGCGCGGTCAGGCGTCCATCCGAAGCTAGCACAGCAGTTGGCGCGGCATTCGACGATCGTGTTGACGATGGACCGCTACAGCCACGTCACACTGGGGGAGCAGAGCGAGGCGCTGGCCATGCTACCGGACCTGTCCGAGGCTTTTGCCCAAGAGCAACGGGCTACTGGCACGGAAGGTAATCGTGTGGCGTTTTATGTGGCGCCACACGACGCCACACAGTGCAATTCTGTTCAAGGGAGTGCAGTCGACGGCTCGAATACTTACGTCGACACCGAAACGCGTTCGGCCCCGGAAACCGCGGGAAATGCTGTGATTTCCCGCGGCGTAAAAGGAAAAGGCGCTGGTGGGAGTCGAACCCACGGTGGCGGATTTGCAATCCGCTGCCTTAGCCTCTTGGCTACAGCGCCCTGTCTTCCTTAGCTCGTATGGGCTAAGGAGTTACAGTAATCGACAGCAGCTTCGGCACTTATGTTCGGGCACTTTCCGAGTCAAAATCGCCTGTGTGCTTTAAAGCTGAATCAATTGCAACGGCTTTAACGTATCGGCAACGCAAACCGACAAGTTAAAGGAAACTAGCGATCAAGGCAACCCGAGCATGCAAGCAGGGAGAGCACGATGGCCGGGGCGTTGGGGCTCCTCGTCCGCATCGCCGTCTGGTTAGCGAAGCGGCTGTAGCGCTCTACACGGCCCCTGTCCCTGCATATCAACTTCCCAACCAAAATAGCGTCCAAAACGCATTTTAATCCCAGCGGGCAGAGCTACCTCGCTATTGCCGCCAGGGGTAGGATTCAGGCATGGAAATTTGTTTCGAGCCACGACTGAGCCGCATGGTCGTTTTCGTGTGTCTCACGCTCATCTATTTTGCGCTGGTGCTAATGTTTTTGGTTTGGATCGCAGCAGAAAAATTTCCATTTTACGAAGCACCGTACTTTCAATGGCCTGTGCATATCATGCGTTGCTCTCCAGGACCACCTCCGCCGCTTTGGGCACTGGCGGTCGGCATCTCGCCAGCAATGGTCGGAACCGTAATTGGATTCCGCATCGGGCATCCGATTAGGGCCACCGTACTTGCAATAGCCGCTGCGCCGTTTGGACTGTATCTCGGCGATTTCATCGGGCATCACTACCCGGAGCCGTTGTGGCTCCGGCAGCTACATTTCAGTTTTCTGCACGGTTGAGTTTTCAGTCTAGAGATGGCCTGACATCTGCCCACAAAATGGCGTCGTACGCCCGCCGCTAATGCCAGCTTTTATGTCGCCACTTCCGACCTTCGCTCGGGCTAGGAGTACCGCTGTAGCGAAGTGGCTACAGCAGTGGCTATGCAGCAAAAAGCCCGGCACGTAATCGGGCACTTTCAGGCACTATTGGCGGCGGCCGAATGACGGAAAGGAGAACTATTTTTCCGTCGTAACGTCCTTGTTAAAAAAGGAGTTACGGAACGCAAAAGGGCGGCCTCTTGGCTACAGCGCCCCGACGCTCAACTTCCGATAGCTGCGGAAGTTGAAGACGACTCTCTGCCAGCCCGCGGTCAACTGCTGCCAACCGCACGCCAGCACAGATCGCCCAATTTAATGCCATCCGCCCTAACCGGCAAGGTCATATCGGCTTTGCGCGATCAGACACTTCAGCAGAATCGCCACAAGGGGCATAAATTCTTCGAGGCCCACAGCGGCTGCCAGCACTCGGCCCCGCGACCGTGCGCCGCCACGCTGGCAGCGGTTTGCTCACCCCGCCGTGCAGGGCAAGGGCCGATCGATTCGCATCCGCGCCATGGGCGAGTCTGACGGCTGACCGGGTTCGGTTGAAGCTTTTCGGCTCCGTCGCTCGATTCAAGCTGGTGTGAGCGCAATGCTTGGCGTGCGGACGAAAGACCGTGGCCGGCCTCTCACGAATCAAGCAACTCTCACGGAAGCTGGTCGGACCGCTGATGGTCCGAGCCGATTTGCGAAAGGATGCGTGCCCTCGATGCCCTGGTCAAAACTGCTGGCTCGAATTCGTGACGCCCGTTGGTTGGGCCAAAACCTCCGTCCGCTGACGCTCGAACTTTCCGAACAGGTTCGGGCCTCGCTGTCATTTCGCGTCTTGGCGATGCCCCTGCGCCGAGGCTCGCGGCTATATCCGCGCCAAGGCGACACCCGTCGTGCGGCGTGCGTTGGGATCGGTCACCGCCGAGCATCCGGCCCTGGCTTTCGAACTGGTCACGCGCGTGACCGGCGAATTGACCGACCGGGTTGCGCGACAAGTGCTTGACGACGTGGTCCGCGGCCGGGTTCTGATTCAAGGGGTTCGCCGCGCCGCGTGAGCCGCTGCAAACACCTGGCTTCGCGAAGTGTCGCCCGAAGAACATCTTGGTGCCGCATCTGGCAATACGGAATACGGCTGCGCGTCGGCCGGGGAAGATCCCCGGGCTGATGTCCGGGGCTCGGAATTCTCGTCCTTCAAACTCGCCGCGCGTTGGCAGCTTAGATTGCCTGCCGGTCAGCCCTTTGCTAGGCTTGCGCACGTCATTGCCGGCGTCAATTCGCATTTATCACCTATCATTTAGCACCCCTTACTCCCCCCATGCCTTTTCACCTGCCCCCGGTTTCGCGACGCCAGTTCCTCGCCGGTTCGCTCGCGGCCGGGCTGGGCGTGTTGCATTATCCTCAGCGGCTGTCGGCCGACGATTCGTCCAGCGCCGATCATTGGACGCTGATCTCGGATACGCACATCAATCTGGATCCGGCCACCGTGGTTCGTGGCATGAACATGGCCAAGAACTTTCGCCAGGTGGTCGGCGAAATCCTGGAGTTGCCAGAACCGCCGGCGGGGATAATTCTCAGCGGCGATTGCGCCATCTTCAAGGCCGCGCGGGCGATTACGCCCAATTGGCCGAATTGCTCGAACCCTTCTCGAAAGCCGGCCGCCCGGTTCACATGATGATGGGCAACCACGACGACCGCGGCAACTTCCGCCAGGGCTTTGCCCGGCAGGTGCCCCGGCAACCAGTGCTCGAAGGCCGGCTGGTGTCAATCGTCGAGACGCGGCATGCCAACTGGTTCCTGCTCGATTCGCTTGACGAGGTGAACAAAACGCCCGGGCTGATCGGCCCGGCCCAGCGCCAGTGGCTGGCCAACGCACTCGACGCCCGCCCCGACAAGCCGGCCCTGGTCGTGGGGCACCACAACCCGCGCTTTGGCAACCCCCAGCGTAACAACACCGGCCTGCTGGACACCGACGAACTGTTCGCGCTGCTGACGCCCCGCAAACAGGTAAAGGCCTATATTTTCGGCCACACGCACTTTTGGGGGCTATCTCGGCACGAAGGGATCCACCTGGTCAACTTGCCGCCAACAGCCTACCTGTTTGCCACCGGCGGGCCGATCGGCTGGGTCGACGTCCGGCTGGCCGCCGGCGGGGCAACGCTCGAAATGCGCGCGATCAACCTCAAGGATTCGGCCCCAAACCAACGGGTTGAGCTGGAATGGCGGGCCGGCTGAAGCGATTGATCAAATTTCCGCCCGGGGCAGTGGCAATTGCCGCTAAAGTGTTTACAATTTTTGATGAGGGCGTCGCCGCCGGCCTCATTACCCACCTGCCGCTTAACAATGGCGACGAGCGGCGGCTCGTTGAGCCGATTCCAAAGCGAGTTTTCTCGCCGCCACCAATGTGCGGCAGGAGGATCTTCTGGCCTGTTGTCGTACCCAAATTGGCGCCGCCACTGTCACCATGCTGATCCTGTTGAGGATTAGCCTAGGCTGGCATTTTCTCTATGCCGGCATTGAAAAGCTGAGCAGCCCGAACTTCACCTCGGCCGGCTTTCTGGGCCAGGCCAAGGGGCCGCTGGCCGACAAATTCCACGAGCTGATTCCCGATTGGGAAGGCCGCGAGCGGCTGAAGCCCGAGTATTACCTCGGCAAGTTGAAGAACTATGCCGCCGAGTTCGACCAGTTCTACCACCCCAGCGAAGAGCAGAAGGCAGCGATCGAACAGTCGCTCAAGATACGCAGCGCGGCGATCGAAGATTTCCTCAAGGAAAACAAGGCCGAGATCGACACCTACTTCCACGACTGGCAACGGCTGGAAGACGCCCAGAAGCAGGCCTCGCACGATGTTCCTTTCCAGCAAAAACGCAACTGGGACAAGCAAACGGCTCTTCGCGGACAGCTCGCTGCCTGGAATGGCAAGCTGGAAGGCACCTGGAATGACTTCCAGGACGACCTGGACAAGATTCGCACGCCCGAGCAGATCGCCAAAGGCCGCATCCCGCAGCCGGTTTCGGCCCTGTTTACCCAGGACAACCTGATCACCTACAGCAACATCGCCATCGGTGTGTGCCTGATCGCCGGCCTGTTCACGCGGCTGGCGTCTTTTGGCGGGGGGCTGTTCCTGTTGTCGATCGTGCTGGCTCAGCCTGATTGGCCGGGCTTGTATCCGGCTCCGCCTCCGTCGGCCGGCCGCACGTTCATCGTCAGCAAAGAGTTCATCGAAATGGTGGCCATGTTCCTCCTGGCCACGACGCACGTCGGCCGCTGGGGCGGCCTCGACTTTATCATTCACTATCTATTCGTCCGGCCGTTCTCCGGCAGGAAGGAATCCGTATGAACCTGAGCCCTGAAGAAAAGGCCATTGGCAAATCCAACTTCCAGGCAGCGATCGGCAGCGAGCTGACCCGCCGTCAGTTCCTCGAGCGAGGCCTGGCCGCGGGCGTCGTGTCGGGCGCCGGGCTGGGTGCGTTCTACTTCGGCTACACGAAGGTCAACGATCCGGTGCGTGTCGGCGTCATCGGCACCGGCGACGAAGGGAACGTGCTCATCGGCGCAATCACGCCCGACTATTTGCAGGTCGTGGCGATCAGCGAAATCCGCCCGTACAACATCTTCCGCACGTTCCACGGCGATCAGTCGAGCCCCAACGCAGCCGCCGTGCGCTCGGGCCTGATGAAGAAGTACGGCTGGAAGACCGAGGACGAAGCCCGTAAGAAGGTCAAGATTTACGAAGACTACAAAGAGCTGCTGGCCGACAAGGACATCGAAGGCGTGATCATTGCGCTGCCGCTGCATCTGCACGACAAGGTGGCCATCGAGGCCCTCAAGGCCGGCAAGCACGTGCTCACCGAAAAACTGATGGCCCATAGCGTCCACCAATGCAAGGACATGGCCCGCGTTTCGGAGCAAACGAAGAAGCTTCTGGCCACCGGACACCAGCGCCATTACAGCATTCTGTATGATAACGCCGTCGACACGCTCAAGCGTGGCCTGATGGGCGACGTGCATTGCATCCGGGCCCAGTGGCACCGTGGCAACCTGCCGGGCAAAGACAGTTGGCAACAGCCACTGCCGGCCGAACTGAAGAAGCAACTGGCCAAGCTGCAAGAAGACATCATGCACGCCAGCGCCGGCGCGAGCGAAGCCCTGCTCAAGCGCAAGGAGCTGCTCGAACAGCAGGTGAAGGACGAAGGGGTCGACGCCGTCAAGTTCGGCTACCAGGAAAAGAAGCTTGAAGACGGCCGCGTACTCTATTCGCCGCTCGAAGAGCTGATTCGCTGGCGGTTGTGGAACCGCACGGGCGGCGGTTTGATGGCCGAACTGGGCAGTCACCAACTCGATGCCGCCGGCATCTTCTGCTCGTCGCAGCGCAGTGACGGCAAGAAGGCCCTGCCGCTGTCGGTGTCGGCCGTCGGTGGGCGATACATCTTCCCCTACGATCGCGAAGTCGACGACCACGTTTTCTGCACCTACGAATTTCCGGCTCCCAATTACGACGCGAAGGATCCGCTGCTCAAGGACAAAAAGATCGGGGTCACCTACTCGTCGATCAACGGCAACGGCTTCGGCGGTTATGGCGAAGTGGTGATGGGCACCAAGGGCACGCTGATGCTGCTGAACGAAGCGGACGTAATGCTCTTCAAAGACGCATCGACGACCACCAACATCACCGTGGCCAAGGCCAAGGGGGGCGGCCCGACGCTCGACACCACGGCCAGCGGCGGTGGACCGGCTGCGGAAGTTGGCAAGAAGGCCCTGGAAACGGGCCCGGTCAGCCGCGGCTATACCGAGGAAATGGAACATTGGGCCTGGTGCATCCGCAATTACGATTACGAAAAGAACCAGCCCAAGTGCCAGCCGAAGGTGGCCATGGCCGACGCCATCATCGCCCTGACGACGAACATCGCAATCAACGAGAACCGCCGCATCGAGTTCAAGCCTGAATGGTTTGACATTCATAGCGACGAAACGCCCGAAGGCGTCAAACCGTCGGTGCCGGCCTAACTCATAAAGCCGCGACCGGCGGTCGCGCGGTTTATGAACCCGACCCGTGCAGGGTGCCATGGCCACGCGCTTGCGTGGCCATGATGGCTTATGCTCTGGGACTGGCATCGGCGAACAGGATGCTCACGCGAACGCGCATGGCACCCCCGGCGCATCATTTTTCCGTAGGTCAAAAATCCTGCTCCCGGAGTCGCAACCATGGAAAAGTGGCCGATCGGAGTATTTACCAGCATCGACGCCGGGCTGGGCGTGCGGCTCGAAGTGGCCCGCGAGTTGGGCGTGCCAACGATCCAGCTTCATGCGCCGGCCCGCAGCAGCCGCACCCAATCACGTGCCGAAGAGTTTCTCGCCCGGTTGCGCGAGGCCGGCATTCGGCTGACGGCCGTTTTCGGCGGTTTCGACGGCGAAAGCTACGCCGACATTCCCACGGTCAGCCGGACCGTCGGCCTGGTGCCGCCCGAAACTCGTGCCGCCCGCGTGGCTGAGATGAAGGAGATTGCCGATTTCGCCCGGCTGCTGGGCTGCGACGTGGTGGCCCTACACCTGGGCTTCGTGCCGCACGACCCCGCGGACCCGCTCTATGGTCAGGTGCTGGCCGTGACGCGCGACATTTGCGATCATTGCCGCACTCAGGGGCAGGCCCTGCATCTGGAGACCGGCCAGGAACCCGCCGACGCCCTGCTCACGTTCATCGGCGATGTCCAGCGCGACAACCTGTTCATCAACTTCGATCCGGCCAACATGATCCTATATGGCTCCGGCGAGCCGATCGCGGCCCTGAAGCAGGTTGGCCGCTTCGTCCGTAGCGTGCATTGCAAGGACGGTACTTGGGCCGCCAGGCCGGGACAGGAATGGGGCGCCGAAGTGCCGCTGGGGCAGGGGGCCGTGGGCATGGAAAACTACCTGCGCACGCTCTTGGAAATCGGCTACACTGGGCCGCTGACGATCGAGCGCGAAATTCCGCAGGAGCCCGAACGTCAGAAAGCCGAGATCGGCCACGCCGTGCGGCTGCTCACGGAGTTGAAGAAAAAACTGCTGTAAAGAATACCAAAGGGGTCCGCAATGCCTAAGCTAACGATCAGTGTTCCTCACACCCTCGGTCAGGAAGCCGCCACTGAGCGGTTGCAAGGCATCTTGGAGAAGATGAAGGAGCGCTATCAGAGCCAGATCAGCGACCTCACCGAAAGCTGGCAGGGGAACGTGCTCAACTACGGATTCAAGACCTTCGGCTTTGCGATCAAAGGGACAATGGACGTCCAACCCACGGAAGTGAAGGTCGACACTGATCTGCCCTTTGCCGCCATGATGTTCAAGGGAAAAATCGAGGAAGAACTGAAATCCACGCTCGGCCGCTGGTTGACCTGATCACTTCTCCGTAGGGTGCTCTGTGAGCACCTTTCTTCGAGCAACACGTCTTCCTACGACACGCTCAAAAGGTGCTCGCAGAGCACCCTACATCGCTCAGTCTTTGACGATCCCGGCCGGCTCGACCACGATCTCTTTCCCTTCGTGGCGAAAAGCCAGCCCGGCCGGCGCGAGCACGGCTTTGAGCAGTTCGTCCAGCGTCGCCCGCTCGACGTGGACCGAGGCTTTCCGATCCAATTTGATTTGCGCCTCCTCGACGGCAGGCAGGTCGACGCGAATCTTCAAGTCGAGCTTGCGTTCGAGCACGCCTAGCAGCTTATCGAGCGGCACGTTTTCCAGGTTGAGCGTGTAGACCTGCGTGGCTTCGAGCTTCGGTTTGACGGCGGTCGTCGGAGTTTTGCGGCTGGCCGCAAAAAGTTCGTGGTCTTCCAACCGCGCGGACGACTAGCTTCGTCCCCACGATTTTCACGTCGGCCTCGGGCGCCAGTTCGGCCCAGCGCTGGGCCAGCTCTTTGGTCCGGCTTCCGCCCGGATATTGACGCTCGATGACGACCTGATCCGGCCAAGGCACGAGCGTCACCGTCTGGCCCTCGTCGTCGAATTGAAACGTCAAATCGAACTCGGCGGCCACCAGCGTCAAGCGATCGACCAGCGCCAAGGGCGCTAACTGTGCGGCGGCCCACAGATCGTGAGGCACCAGGTCCAGCCCAACCAATTTAACGTGCCCCTCGGCGGCCAATTGCTCGAGCAATTCACGCGGAGTGGCCAGATCGTCCCATTGCCAGGCGACTGGTTTCGTCCAGGTGCTTCGCACGGTCGCGGGCAGCCGTCCCAGGTCATCGCGGCGCAGCGCGGCCAGCGTTCGCAATTTCTCGCAGACCGCCGAGGGACCGAAATAGCCAACCGGTCCCAGTCGGCAAAATCCCATGCCCTGCTTCGCGGCCAGGCCGCGGTAGACCTGCTCCAGCGTCATGTCTTTGGCAGCGAAATCGACCAGCCGGCCCGGGTCTTCGCGGCGATCGAGCAACAATGAAATGCGGTGCAGTCGGGCCAGGTTGGCAACCCGCGGCCGCAACGGCGCGTGCGACAATTCCACCGACACATGCTGGGCCAATTGCTTGTCGACATCCAGGCCCGTCAGCCATTCGAGCCGCCCTGCATCATCGGCGGCAGATAGCGGCAATGCAGCCAGCACCGTGGCCCATGCCAGCGCGAGCCGCGTGATTCCCCATTCCCCCCGTCGAGAGCCGCTGGGTCGCACGACATTCCCCATTCGCAATTCTCCGATTTCCTACCTTTCGTGATAACCACTCGGTAGCCCCTTGAAAAGAGCAGCCCGCCGAAAGCCTTTAGGGCTGGCGGTCGCCGAGTGGGTAATTACAGTGGAACTAAAGGCCGGTTTTACCGGGTTTACCGCGTGTGCTGGAGGCCGGCAGCCTACGCGCGAATTGTGACCTTCTGGACGCGTGCCATTTGCGCAGGGGTTGGTTTCTTGAATACGGGAGTCGATTTTACGTGAGTTCTCCGCCGCGCATCTGCTGGCTGCAGCAGCTCTATCGGCAGTACCTCGTCGAGCAGGACGTCGATGAGTTCACCCGCCGAATACTGGCCCGTTACACACCGGCTACGCTCGAGCGACTGCTGGCCGATGCACCCAACATGGCCCGCCGTGCGGCTGCGCTGGCGCTCGGTTTGGTGGCCGACTATGGGTCGAACCAGGCCTTGGGCGACGCGCTGCGCGACAGCGACCCAGGAGTGCGGCACCTGTGCGAAGGCTCCATCCGCAATGTCTGGCAACGCGACGGCGAGCCGGCGCAGCAGCAACAGTTGCGCGCCATCTCTCGCCAGAATGCCTCCGGACGCCACCGCAAGGCCCTGTTGCAAGCCACGGAACTGATCGGGCAAACTGGCAAGATCGCCGAGGCCTGGAACCAACGGGCGATCGCACACTTCGGCCTGACACGCTATACCGAGTCGATCCACGACTGCCGCCAGGCGCTGGCCTTGAATTCTTATCATTTCGCGGCCCAAGCCGGCATCGGACAATGCTTCCTTAGGTTGGGGAACGATCTCTGGGCCTTGGAAAGTTTTCGCCGAGCGCTCAGCATCTACCCCGATCTGGACGACGTTCGCGATCTGGTCGTCGAACTGGAACGCAAGCTCCGCAAGAAGCGTTGAAGTCCAAGTCACAGACAAACACGGCTAGGGCTGGTTGGCCGCCGTCAATTCCCACCTCGCCGCGGCACGCGTCCGCTGATGGGCACCGCCAGGACCGCGCGGTAAAATCATTCTGTGCTACCGACCGCGTCGTCGTCGTCGTCGTCGCGCACAAGTTTCGAAATTCGGGAGCGAGAACGGATGGCTAAAGATCCGGGAAAAGCGTTGATCGCTCGGCTCGAAAAGATCGTAGCCGACTACCAGGATCCACCGTTTCGCCTGGCGAACGATCTGGCCTGCGCGGTCCGCGTTCGCTCGGTCAAGGCTCCCGAGGCAGTCATCATGTACTGCGCGCGGATCCTGGAAGCGATGGCGCCCCGGGTGCTCAGGGAACTCGAACTGATCCCTGGAAACAGCGTCTTTTCGAATCTGTTGGTGCTCGCTCGCTACCAATTGATGCCCCCCGTCGAACTCACCTGGGCACATGCCTTGCGTTCGCTGGGCAACAAAATCCGGCACATGACCGGCGATTTGAAGCAAACCGACGCCGACCTGGCGTTGTTCTTCACCGAGTGCTGGTTGGAATGGTTTTTTTGCGAAAATCCGCCGAAAAAAAGGCGGCTGAAGTCTTTGACTCGTGACGGCCAGCCTTTGCGTCTGTGTACCAACGCCGATCTGGAGCCGGTGATCAAAGTCGTCCGCGACCTGGAGACGAACCGCAAATGCACTCCCGTCAAGGCCCTCAAACTCGGTGCGCGTACGTGCCACATGACACCCGTCATTCCCGCTCTGCTGGCGGGCGCCATGATCGGGCAGAAGTGGTTCACCGAGGCCCAAGAGATCCTCACCGAGGCCTTGGAAATCCATCCCGACGACTTGCGATTAAAGCAATTGGTGGGCTTGTCGTACAGCCGTCAGCGGAACCTGCACGAGGCCTTGAAGTGGTTGGAGCCGTTGATCAAGCTGCACCGCGATGACGATGAGACCGACGGCATCCTGGCCGGTGTTTACAAACGGCTTTGGGACGACACGCAAGATCGCCGCTTGTTGGAACGGGCGCACAGCGCCTACCGGCAGGGATGGGAACGAGAGAAGACGAACTCCTATCTGGGCATCAACGCCGCCGCAACTGCCCTATGGCTCGATCGCATGCCGCTGGCGCGGCGCTTGGCCACGGAAGTTGAAGCCCTGTTCAGCGAAGGAGACCAGGCGCTCCGCCGCAGTGGCCGCGATCCCCAGACCATGGGCGACTATTGGACCCAGGCCACCTGGCCCGAGGCCATGTTGATCCTTGGACGCCTGGCCGAAGCCCGCCGACTGTATCGAGCCGCCTTCGCAGGCGACGGCGCCCTGCCGGGCGACGCCAAAGTCACTCGCGAACAAGCGGTGAAGATTTTGCGAAAACTGGGCCTGGCCGCGGCTGACGACAACTGGTTCGACACCGCCGGCGAGACGCCAAAACCCGACGCGCTGCGAGTTGCCGTGACGGGCCACCGAAGGCTTGCCGAAGGCGTGGATTTCGGCGAACGGGTTCGCGCTGCCCTGGAACAACTGCGTGCCTCGACCCTTGCGGGACATGGAGCAGATCTTGTCGTTCTCAGCGCGCTGGCCGAGGGCGCGGACCGGTTGGTTGCAGCGACGGCCTTAGGAGAGCCGTTTCGCGGGCATCTTGAAGTTGCCCTGCCGCTCGAAGTTGCCGACTACAGCCAGGATTTCAAAACCCCGCAATCGACCGACGAGTTCCAGCATTTGCTCTCCCTGGCCGATGTGATCCATTTCCCGCCATCCTGGGAGCAGCCAGCGAAAGCCGAATCGCAGCATGACGATCTTGCCGAGGCGCGCAAGCACCGCGGCGTTGCCTCGCGACGCACCCCACCGCTCGAGACGGTCACAGGCGACCAGCGGAACCTGGCCTATCAATGGGCTGGCCACAAGGTGGTCGACGAGGCTCACGCGCTGGTCGCCATCTGGGACGGCCAGCCCGCTCAGGGCGTTGGCGGCACAGGCGAGATCGTCGCCTACGCCCGAGATCGCGGCCTGCCGCTGGCTTGGATCAATTCCAAGCCGCCGTACGAAGTGACGTGGGAAAGAATGCCGGCAGGAATGCTAAGTGATAAATGCTAAATGATAAATGGAAGGCACTCTTCATTTAGCATTTATCACTTAGCATTTATCACTTTCTTCCTACGCTCCTGGCACGCTTCCGGTCAAACCGACGAACAGTAGCGTCGACAGGATCCAGCCGGCGATGATGTGAAACCACATGAAGATCCGCAACAGGTTGCCGGTCGTAATGTGGAATGGGCCCAGGTCGAAAGCCGCGCCGCGGTTGGCCGCCGGCAGCCAGAACTCGGCCTGGTCCAGGCTGATCAGCGGCGTGAACGTGTCGAGCGAGTACATGAAGGGCGCCAATTGCGGATAGTCCTCGGAGACGGTTCGCTTGCCATCGGACGCGGTAATGTAGCCGTCGATTTTGGCCGGCACCATCAGATCGTATTTCTCGCCCAGCCCGAATAGCACGGCCCCCAGCAACACCACCGCAATGCTCAGCCAGAACGCGCGCCACGGCTTGTAGCCGTAGCCGATCAGCGGACCGAAGATCCGGTACCACGGCACTTGCGCCCATGACAGATCGCCGCGCTGCGCACGGTCGATTTCCTTCTTGTACAGCACTTCCTTCGCTTCGTTGTCCTGCCCGCTCGTGCGGAGCACGGCCGCCAACTGCTCGTAAGGTTGTGGGCGGAACGGCTTGGCCGGCTGCAACCGCAGCCATTCGATCCACGTTTCCGGCGACAACGCGTTTTGGTCGTCGAGCGTAACGAACGTCAGGCCATGCAACAGCAGCTTGCCTGGCGGCGGCCAGCTTTCTTTCCCGAACCACAGGGTGCCAATGTGGGCCGAACGCAGGTCGAGGGACGAGTCCTTCGGCCGCTCGATGCCGCGCCACACGAAAAACCCGTCGATGATGGCCGACGTCAGCGCCACGCGCCCCAGCCCGAAGAATCCGTCGCTCAAGAAGATGTTGCCGTGGATGTGGACCCGGTCGGCGCTCGGCGCAACGCGCCCTGGATTGATGAATCTCCCCTTGTCGCAGCTCAAGTTACCCTGGATCTCGGCGCCCAGCAGCCGCACTTCGCCTTCGGAGTGAAAGCCCTGATTCAAAAGCACGCTGCCGCCGACCTTCATGCTGTCGGCCACCAAGGCTTCGCCGTCGGTGGGCAGGAAGGTGCCGCCCGAGCAGTCCAGGTTGGCGCCGATCTCGGCGCCGATCAGTCGCACCCGGCCGGCGCTACGGAATCCGCCGCGCAGGAAGACGCCGGCTTCGACCTTGATGCCGTCGGCCGTGATCCGGCCGGTGTGGCTGCCCGACAGGTTCAAGGCGTGAATCTCGGCGCCTAGCATATTGACGCCGGCGGCAATCGAGCAATGGTCCAGGTAGAGCCCGAAGACGATGTTCGAAGCCTGCAAATCGATCCGGCCCTCCACGCGAACACCCTTGAGGCCGATGCCACGACGGGTGACGAATCGCGAGGCTTCAGCGTCGGCCGCCAGCCAGCTAATCCGATCTCCTCCCAGCGCTCGCGACGCCGGCCAGGTGTCGGCCTTGGCAGGGTCATTTTCGGCCTGATCCGGGGAACTGAAATCGACGAACGCGCCCGTGCCGACAGCCTTGAAAAACCGCTCTTCCGCTTCCGTAAGGGTGCCGAAGGTGCGGGTCGCGAGCTCGAAGAGTGCGGTGTTCATGGCAAAATGCAATCGAACGACGAGTTGACGGGTCAGCACCTGTGAGAGCGAAGTTGAAATCGGTAGTTTATCGTTCATTTGGGGGCATTGCACCACCTACGATGCCTGGATTCCAGCCGGTCCGTTCTCCTAGAAGCCGAGGCCGCCCGCCGGCGGCGTTTCCGTGGCTGAGGGGCGTCACTTCCAGCCCAGTCGTCATCCGCGACTGGGGGCGGGAACATGGCGGCTGGTTTTGGCTTAGGACGGAAGCGCCCCGGTTGACAACCGGGCGGTGGTCCGGTACTAAAAAGGGTCTTGGTTTCGAGCGGCGGGCGTAAGCAGTTAGGCCGCACGATGCCCCTATCGTCTAGTGGCCTAGGACGTCGGATTCTCAGTCCGAAAACCGGGGTTCGACTCCCCGTAGGGGTACTTTCATCTCGCCACGCCGCTTCAGCTTGCGGCTAAGAGTTCGTCGGACTCTCACTCCGATGTCTTGTCATCGCTCCGCGCCTCATCTGGGCCGATGACTTACGCTCCCTGGTCGACCACTTACGTCGTCGCGACGCTGATCGTCGGCCATGCCGTCATGCACGGAGTGCATGACCTGCTTGGCTGCCCACTGGCCACTCGATCGTTGACAGACTGCAATCCGCGTTTAGATTCCACGCGTAGATGGTGCTGCGTGGCGAGTCGTCTTTCGCCGTCAAACAGGGTGATCGAGAATTTGGTAGAATCAGCGTCCACTGAAGAAAACCGGATCGCGTCTGCGCCACGCTTGGCAGGCAAGTCCGGTGCGGGCCAGAGAAGGAAGCAAGGATATCTGGTAAAAAACGCGCGACCGGCGACTCGTAGCAAACCGGCCGGTCCGTGAAGAGCAGGGAGTTGCATACCATGAATGAAACGCGGACGGCGACCGTACGGCCGGTGAGCGAGACTGAGGCGACAGACCTGGTCGCCGAAATCTACGCGGACATCAAGCGTACAAAGAACATCGACTTCGTCCCCAATCTGTGGCGCGTGCTGGCGACCAATCCCGAGCAATTGCAGACGGTGTGGACCGCGTTGAAGCGCCTCATGCATCCCGAAGCAGTTGGCCGCCAGCCGGTGCTTGATGCCCAAACCCGGGAGATCATCGCCCTGGCGGTCTCAGCGTCCAATGGCTGCGCCTATTGTGTCAATTCGCATACCACGGCGTTGCGAAAACAGGGACTCACCCCGGAGACGCTGGGCGAAGTGCTGGCGATCGTAGGCCTATTCAGCATGACCAACGCGCTGGCCGACGGCTACCAGATCGAACCGGACATCCTGCCGGCCTGGGATTAAGTCCCCGGCCCGCGGCCTGCTAGGACCGGCGCCTGCCGATCGAGCGCCGCCACATGGCCAGCCGGTGCAATGGCAGCGCGCCAGATGTACTGAGGCGTAGACGGCATCCGCGCAGGGCCGCATCGGCTAGCAATTGGCGAGTTCACAGCCCGGTGGCCGCGCGACGGCGACGGCCGCTCATCAGATAGATGTCCGCCCGCAGTTGCCACAGCGGATCGTCACTGGGCTCGATGCCGTCGACTCGCGGAATGGGATCAAAAATGATCTTCCGCATTTCAGGGTCCGCCTCGTTCACGCGCTCGGTCAACGTGATCGTGCCGAATTCGAGTTGCGGCCGGGTGCCGGGCCAAACGCTGGTCGCATCGGCCACGTTGTCGCCCGGTTCGGCCAATTGCACGGCAATGTGGAACTTGACCGGAGCTTGGGCCAGTCGGGCAGAAAACTCCGCAAACAGGAAGTCAGGGCTTTTCCCAGCTGCCTCGTCCGCGGTCAGATGCTCGGTTCCTGCATCTGGCCGAATGCGATAACGGCCCAAGCGGCTCGCGCCTTCCCGATTCGTGAATTTCACCGCCGAGACACCGAAGAACGCCTCATGGGCAAAACTCGTAGGAATTGGTTTGGGAGCGGTTGCGAACCGCAGCGCGGCTGGGTGGGCGATCAAAAACTCGTCGAGTGGTGTCGGCTTGGGTGCCGCCGGTCCGCTGGCGATCAACGCCCGCACGAACTGCAAGAATTCCTCGCCGGTGCGGGTGGGAAAGCCGTCGTGAGAATGAGCCACGATATTGGTATGCACATGCTCGGCAAGAGAAAAGCGAACCGCCATCCCACGCGGACTGGCCGCTTGCGAATCGTTGTCGGGAACCGTCGGCACGCCGGCGAAATCCGAAAGCCGCACAATCACCGGAGTCGACGGACGGGTCACGTGCGGAGCGCACGTCAACAGTGCTGCCTGGGGCGCCGGTGTAAAGCTGCCTGTGCATATCAGCCCTTTGGCATGCACGGCCCGAAAGCCGGGATGCAAACCAAACAGGCTGTCGAGGCCGCTCAGCAGTTCTTCGGCTAGCACATTGCGTGGTTGCGGACGCGGTTCGTGGCGGGACATCATTCGGTCCTCCTGGAGGTTATCAGTACTTGTCATGGGAGTGAAATGCGAATGCTCTGTCCGACCAGGCAATGCGGCTTGCTCGGCGGCGCGTGCCCCCACCGCTCGCTATAAGCATAGTAAAGCCATCCTGACATGGTCGAATTGTCGCACGATTCAATCATCAGAGTTGGATGGCAGCCGATCTCTTTATCGATGAAGGGAACGGCGTATGCCGATAATACCAAGGTCGGCTTGGACCAGCGAATGCCGTCCTGCGAGCTGGCCAGGTAGATGCCGCTAGTTCGCGCCTCAACGCCCTGGGCAAGTTCTTCGTAGGCATTGATATTGAACGCCATGAGATACCGATCAGGCTGTTCGAGATAGACGACGTGCGGAAAAAGGGCATCGGCCTTCATTGCCAGGGCCGAAATCACCGGCTCGTCTTTGCCGCCCAAGCCAGGCTGTTCAAACTCGCCACGGAAGTATTTCTTCCAAGCACCCGTTTTTCCGGCATCGCCCGCGGGGCACCGAGCTGCACAGATTTGTACGCCACGACGGTTGATTCTTGAATGCTCGGTATAGTACGCATGCAGGAATTGCTTGCCATGATCCAAAACGATGCTGACCTCTCCGCATCCTTGGTCCGTGAACCCTTTTTCGTTTTTTGCCAGACAACTCGTAATCACAGGACCAACTTTTTGAAAAGTCAGCCCATCATCCTTCGAGATGGCTAGCCCTATCGAGCAATAGAATCCCGGAATGCCACCAGGAATGGGCAACAGTCCCTTCTGGTCCTCGGCATGATAATAAGCCAAGAGGTCGTTGCTCTTTGGTTCACGAGCAACACCATTGACTCCGGCATATCCATTATCAAACGAATCCGGATCGCCCGGCTTCAAGACAACCCCGAGCGACTTCAGGCTGATCATCGATGGGCCGTCGAGCAAGCAGGTGGAAACGCCTGCTGCTACGAGCAAGCGAACTCTGGGGATCGTACTTACGACGCCCATGCAGCCGTCAGGAAAGTATCGCAAGCCAAATTGATTATCGCCCAGAATCACTTCCCGCTTCCCGAGCGAATTCACCACTGGCCCAGGCAACCCCTGCGGCTCCACAGCCGAGGCTGTCGCCACGAACGACATGGCAATCAGCCCGCTTGTCAAAAAATAATGTTCAAATCTGTCGCTCATACTTTTTCCCATTGACTACTTCTAGCATCGTTTTCAACTCAATAGAATCAGCCAGGCGGTGATCCTATCCAATTTCGGCCTGACCGAACCAGGCAACCCGCGGTTCTTCACCAGCTCCATGCTCTTCACCATCACGCTACTTATCCTTCTGGCCGCCGATCCTCTTGGACCGGGCGACTCGACTCGCGCGCTCAAGGTCGGCGACCTCGACCGGAACTATCTCGTTCACGTTCCAGCCAAATACGACACGAAGATCCCAATTTCGGTGGTCCTCGCGTTCCACGGCGGCGGAGCAAATGCCGAAGGGATGGTCAAGTTTTGCGGGCTCAATGAGAAAGCCGACGAAGCCGGATTCATCGTCGTCTACCCCAGCGGCACGGGCCGGCTGGAGAAACTGCTGACCTTCAATGGCGGCAACTGCTGCGGCTACGCCATGAACAATCACGTCGACGACGTGGCTTTCGTCCGGGCGATTCTCGATGATCTTGCCACGGTCGCCAACATCGACGCCAGGCGAGTGTTCGCCACTGGCATGTCGAACGGCGGCATCATCTCGTACCGATTGGCCTCGGAACTTTCCGATCGCATTGCCGCCATTGCTCCGGTCGGCGGGCCGATGGGGATCGAAACCTGTAGTCCCAAGCGGCCCGTTTCCGTGATGCATTTTCACGGCACGGACGATGAGTTCGCTCCCTTGCAGGGCGGCAAGGGAAGGGGAGTTTCAGGGACCAACTTCTTCTCCGTGGAGCATTCGATCAAGGCGTGGATCAAAACCGATGGTTGCCCTGAGGAACCGGTCGTGTCCAAATTGCCGGACAAAGCCGATGACGGCATGAGCGCGACGATGAAAACTTACGGGCCGGGCAAGGACGGAACCGAGGTCGTGCTGATCGAAATCGCCGGGGGCGGCCATACCTGGCCAGGCCGGGAACCTCGGGTTCAGTTCCTGGGCAAGAGCACCAAGGACATCTCGGCGAATGACCTGATGTGGGAATTTTTCCAGAAGCACCCCAAGAAGTAGAACCATGCCCGCCGGCCATTTGCGTGCTCACCCCCCAGGGGTGCTTGACAATTTGGCCAGCATTCGCAAGATGAAGGTAGGCCCGGTGCAGCCGGGCTTTCTTTATGCGCGCTTCGTGGGGCTTACCGCTCTCGATAGGCCGTTTCGGCGGATACGATTCAATCCAGATCGAATCGTTCGCGATTGAGGGAACCGTGATGCAAATGCCCCGGTTATGGGCCACGCTGACGACAGTCGTCGCAATTTCCGCGGCGATGTGCGCCGCGTCGCTGCTGGCTGCCGACACCGCTAAATTGGGCGAACGCGAGCAGGCTGCCTTTTCGGGTCGGCTCCGCGGCAAACAACCAGCAGCGCGACTTGAAGCGATCCAGGAGCTGGCCAAATTTCCCGAGCCCGAGGCTGCCAAGCTGTTGATTCGCTTGGGACTGAACGACGACGACGACGAGAACCGCCGCGCCGCCTATGCGACGTTGCTGAAGTCGAAAGACCAGCCAGCCGTGTGCGACCTGCTCATCGACCAGCTCAACCAGGAAGTCCGCCGCCAGCACCACGATCCAAACACGCCGTTGCTGCTGGCGGTGTTGATGAGCAGCAGCTTGCCCGACGTCCAGAAAGCGACGGACCGCCACTTCGAGAAACTGGCGGCAGCCCGCGACGGCGCCGTGTTTGTCGCGGCCATGGCCGATCTGCTGTCGGTTCACCGCCTGCACGCCGATATCGAGCCGCTGCTGTACCTGGCCGGATCGAAATTATCGGACAAGCTCCTCGTCCGCCGGGCGATCGTACATGCGCTCGTGCAGATCGACGAGCCCGACGCCATCGAGGCACTGATCATCGTGGCGGCGTCGTTCGACGGCGAAGTGCTGGCCGACATCTACGAGTACCTGGCGCTGGTGACGAAGCAGCAAATCGCCGATCCGGCCGATTGGGCCAAGTGGTGGAAAGACAACCGGGCGACGTTCAAGTTTCCCCAGGGCCTGCAGCGTCCCGAAGTGCGACGGTTCGAGAACCTGGTCTATGGCAACGCCACGCGATACTACGGCCTGCCGCTCTACGCCCGGCGGATGGTTTTCGTGATCGACGTGTCGATGAGCATGCAGGCTCCAGCCTCGGGCATGCCCGGCGGAGGCATCTCGCGGGTCGCAGCGGCCAAGCGCGAGCTGATCGCGGCGGTGAATGCGTTGGATGATCACGTATCGTTCGGCATCGTGGCTTTCCATCGCGAATCGACGCTCTTCCGCAGCAAGTTGGTCGAAGCGACCAGCGAGAATAAAACGAATGCGATCCGATTCGTCGAGGGGGCCCAGATGGCACTCGGCACGTCGACGTACGATGCCTTGCTGGACGCCTTCAAATATGACGCCGAAGCGATTTACCTGCTGACCGACGGTGCGCCGGCCTCGGGGACGATCGTCAACCCCGTGGCAATCGTCAACGCGATTACGGCGCAGAACCGCAGCCGGCGCGAATCGATCTATACGATCGGCATTGGCGTTGGTCCGTCGGGGAGTATTTTCGAAGTCTTCCTGCAGGCGCTGGCCAAGCGCAATTACGGCCTCTTCCGCCGGGTCGACCAGTAAGCGGCGACAGCCCCGTTTGGCGGCGTCAGAAATCATGCCGCGCCCGTAGCCAATCATTCATTGACATGTCGGAACAGTCCGATACAAGATGGATGCGAACTTCTAACCGAGGAGCCAAACCATGAGCACTTCCAGCATTTCGCCCGCCAGACTTGCGGAACTTCGCCAGCAGGGACAGCCGATCGAACTCATCGACGTGCGCACGCCGGTTGAGTACCAGGAAGTCCACGTCGAGTTCGCTCGCAACATTCCCCTCGATCAATTCGATCCGGCCGCAATGCTGCAAACCCGTAACGGAATCTGCAGCGAACCGCTGTATCTGATTTGCCGCTCCGGCGGGCGAGGCCAACAGGCTTGCGAGAAACTCGTCAAGGCGGGCTTCGCCAACGCCGTCAACGTCGAAGGTGGCACCATGGCCTGTGTCGAGGCCGGCCTGCCCGTCGTCCGCGGCAAGAAGGCCATTTCGCTCGAACGGCAAGTTCGCATCGCCGCCGGCTCGCTGGTTCTACTGGGAGCCGTGCTCGGCTGGTTCGTCAATCCGGCCTTCATCAGTCTGTCGGCTTTTGTCGGCGCCGGCCTGGTATTCGCCGGAATCACCGACACCTGCGGCATGGGCATGCTGCTGGCGCGGATGCCCTGGAACCAGTGCAGCCCGAGTTCGACATCCTGCAGCACACGCTGAGACGCCAGGCAGTCATGGTTATCGAGCGCGCCCCTCGGCGTCGAATACGCCTTCGAACAGGACCGAGCTGAGATACCGCTCGCCGGAATCGGGTAGCACCACAACGATGGTCTTGCCGGCGTTTTCGGGACGCTTGGCAAGACGCACGGCAACCGTGGTCGCGGCTCCGCAGGAAATGCCCGACAAAATGCCCTCTTCCAGCGTCAGCCGGCGGGCATACTGAATGGCCTCTTCATTGGTGACCTGTTCGATTTGATCCACCAACGAGACATCCAACACCGCGGGCACGAAGCCAGCCCCGATGCCTTGAATCTTGTGCGGCGCCGGTTTCAAGGGTTGCCCCGCGCGTTGCTGCGTGAGCACGGGGCTCGTGGCCGGTTCGACCGCCACCGAGACAATCTTCTTGCCTTTGGTTCCCTTGATGTAGCGGGAAACGCCGGTGATGGTGCCCCCCGTGCCGACCCCCGCGACGAAAATATCGATCGCACCTTCGGTGTCGTCCCAGATTTCCGGCCCGGTGGTTTGTTCGTGAATGGCCGGGTTGGCAGGGTTTTTGAACTGCTGCAGCAGCACATAGCGATTGGGATCTGAAGCGACAATTTCCTCGGCTTTGTCGATGGCTCCGGTCATCCCGCGCGGGCCTTCGGTCAGCACCAGCTTGGCGCCATAGGCCACCAACAGCTTGCGGCGTTCGAGGCTCATCGTTTCCGGCATCGTCAACGTCAACGGAATGTTGCGAGCCGCGGCCACGAATGCCAACGCGATGCCCGTATTGCCGCTGGTGGGCTCGACGAGCTCCTTGCCCGGGCCGAGCAAGCCGCGGCGTTCGGCGTCCCAAATCATCGCCGCGCCGATGCGGCACTTGACCGAGTAAGCAGGATTGCGCCCCTCGATTTTCGCGAGCACGGTCGCCGGCACCCCATCGGTAACGCGATTCAGTTGAACCAACGGAGTTTTGCCAATAGAAAGCGAGTTGTCCTTATACCAATGCGACATGGAAGCCTCCTGGTCACCTGGGCGATTGAAGATTAGCCGGCATACAATACACCAAAAGAGCCGCACACGAAAAAAGGCCAGTGGTCCTTGGATCGGACGCACTGGCCTCCGGCTGGCCGGTCAGCATTGTTTGCGGAGAGGATTGTAATCTGACCGCTTGGCGGAATTCAAGCCGACTCTTTTCCGGCAATTGAACTGCGAACTTGACAAAGTGTTCCTATAAGGTAGAAAAAGCGGCTAGCGCAAGCAGCGCAACCCTCGCGAGGAGGGTAAATTAGCTTCATTCTAAGTGTTGCTGACTGGACATCCAGAAGCACGCGTGATCTCACCCCAGAGTCTCGCATGCTGTTGCCAACGTTGGCATGTCCGGAAATCGCTTCACTGATCTACGCAGTTCTGCTGCGTATCGAGCCGGCGTGGAACGCATACGGCCATTCCTGGAAGATCCATTCCGAAAAACTGAACGCTTCCCTTGCGTTGTGCGCGTTGCCCTGCAGCAATGCGGATTCGACACAACCCCAACGGCCCTAGAGTAACCGCCTTGGGATCTCCTGAGGCGGTTTGATTGCAAGTCTATTCCTTAAAAGAAGCCAAAAGCACTCGATCATGGATAAAGCAGCAAGCCTGTTACAGCGTAGCGTGACGTCGGCCGTGGCCCGGAATCTGGCCAACACGACGAAGACGTCGCCCAAGATGCAGTCGATCACGCCGCGTTGGCTGCTCAACGTGTTGCCGTGGGTGCAAGTCGATGGCGGCACTTACCGCGTCAACCGCACGAAGGTCGAGCTGAGCAAGGCCCAGCGAATCGACGTCGACGTCTCGGCCAGCGGCGCGACTGCCTTCCTTCCGGAATCGCTGCGCAACGTGCCGCTGTTCTCGAAGCTTTCCGATCCGCTCCTCGGTCCGCATGGCCAGCCGCTTCAAGACCGAAGAGGTTTCGCTGGGCAACAACCTGATCGTCGAAGGCGAAGACCGCAGCAAGTTCTTCATCATTGCCCAGGGACAAGTCGAAGTCCTCAGCAAAGGTGTGCATGGCAGCGATCTGCGGATCGCCCTGCTGACGGAAGGCGAGTTCTTCGGCGAGTCCGACCTGGTGTCGGATCGTCCTTCGGACGTCACGGTGCGCACCATCAATCCCTGCATCTTGGTGACGTTATCGCGCAAGGATCTGGACGCAGTGCTCGCCGAAGACCCGAACCTGCACGAAGAATTCCAACGCTCGATCGCCGAACTACAGGAATTGCGGTCGACCGTCAATCGATACGGCGAACGCAACATCGACCTGGTCTCGGGCTTTGCCGAGAACGTCGAAATTCCCGAGACTTTCGTCGACTATTCCGCCAACCCGCGCGAGTACTCGCTGTCGGCCGTGCAGACCGTGGTGCGAGTGCATACTCGCGTCTCGGACCTGTACAACGATCCGTACAACCAGCTCGAAGAGCAGATGCGGTTGACGATCGAAGGGATCAAGGAGCGGCAAGAGTGGGAGCTGATCAACAGCACCAAGTTCGGCCTGCTGCATTCGGTCGACCCGGCCATGCGGATCAGCACGCGTTACGGCGCGCCGACGCCCGACGATCTGGACGAATTGCTGGCGCTGGTGTGGAAGAAGCCGGCCTTCTTCCTGGCCCATCCCAAGGCTATCGCGGCGTTCGAACGCGAATGCACCTGGCGCGGCGTGCCGCCGGTGACCATGAGCCTGTTCGGCACGCCGGTGATTACCTGGCGCGGCGTGCCGCTGGTTCCCAGCGACAAGCTGGAGATCAAGAGCCGCTACCAGTCGAACCAGTGGACCGGAACCACGAGCATTCTGCTGCTTCGCGTGGGCGAGGCCGACCAAGGAGTCGTCGGCTTGCACCAGGTCGGCATTCCAGGCGAGATCATGCCCAGCCTCTCGGCGCGGCTGATGGGCCTGGACAGCCTGGGCGTGGCTTCGTACCTGCTTACGCTCTACTTCTCCTGCGCCGTGCTGACCGACGATGCGCTGGGCGTCCTCGAGAATGTCGAAGTCGGATACTACCACGATTATCAAATCCGCGAAGTTCGTCGGTTTCGATCAGGGCCTGGGCATTTAACCGTTCTGCAAGTACAGCACTCTCAAAACAATTCAAGATCGCGTTTCAATGAAAGGACTCGTGGGGACATGTCGGACAGCCTCTTGCAGCGAAGCGTGACGACGTCGGTGGCGCGGAATCTGGCCAACACGACGAAGACGTCGCCCAAGATGATGTCGATCACGCCGCGGTGGCTGCTCAACGTGTTGCCGTGGGTGCAGGTCAACGGCGGCACGTACCGCGTCAACCGCACGAAAGTCGAGCTGAGCAAGGCCGAGCGGATCGACGTGATCGGGCAGCGGCATCGACGTTTCCGCCCGAAGCGCTGCGCAGCGTGCCGCTGTTTTCGACGCTCTCCGACGCGATCATCGCCCGCATGGCCAGCCGCTTCAAAACCGAAGAGGTTTCGCTGGGCAACAAGCTGATCGTCGAAGGCGAAGACCGCAGCAAGTTCTTCATCATCGCCCAGGGGCAGGTCGAAGTGCTCAGCAAGGGGGTGCACGGCAGCGATCTGCGGATCGCGCTGCTGACCGAAGGCGAGTTCTTCGGCGAGTCCGACCTGGTCTCGGATCGGCCTTCGGACGTCACGGTTCGCACGATCACCCCCTGCATTCTGCTGACCCTGTCGCGCAAGGATCTGGACGCCGTGCTGGCCGAAGATCCGAATCTGAACGACGAGTTCCAACGCTCGATCGCCGAGCATCAGGAACTGCGGTCGACCGTGAATCGCTACGGCGAACGCAACATCGACCTGGTTTCGGGCTTTGCCGAGAACGTCGAGATCCCCGAGACGTTCGTCGATTATTCCGCCAACCCGCGGGAGTACTCGCTGTCGGCCGTGCAGACCGTGGTGCGGGTGCATACCCGCGTCTCGGACCTGTACAACGATCCGTACGATCAGCTCGAAGAACAGATGCGGTTGACGATCGAAGGGATCAAGGAGCGGCAGGAATGGGAGCTGATCAACAGCAACAAGTTCGGCCTGCTGCATTCGGTCGACCCGGCCATGCGGATCAGCACGCGCTACGGTGCGCCCGACGCCGGACGACCTGGATGAGTTGCTGGCGCTGGTCTGGAAGAAGCCGGCCTTTTTCCTGGCCCATCCCAAGGCCATCGCGGCCTTCGAACGCGAATGCACCTGGCGTGGCGTGCCGCCGGTGACGATGAACCTGTTCGGCATGCCGGTGATTACCTGGCGTGGCGTGCCGCTGGTTCCCTGCGACAAGCTGGAGATCAAGAGCCGCTACCAATCGAACCAATGGACCGGAACCACGAGCATCCTGTTGCTGCGCGTCGGCGAGGCGGACCAGGGCGTCGTCGGCTTGCACCAGGCGGGCATTCCGGGCGAGATCATGCCGAGCCTCTCGGCCCGCCTGATGGGCCTGGACAGCCTGGGCGTAGCTTCGTACTCTGCTCACGCTCTACTTCTCCTGCGCCGTGCTGACCGACGACGCGCTCGGAGTGCTCGAAAACGTCGAAGTCGGCTACTACCACGACTACGAAAACCGCCGGCCGAAGGCCAAGTAGCATCCAGGGAACCGAAAGCAGATCACGATGAACGACTTGACCCCTGATGTAATCGCCCAGATTGCGACGCGTCTGTACAACGAACTGCCGGGCACGCATTCGGTGCCTACCACCGAAATCGGCGCGCAGCAAGTTATCAGCCAGGAAGCGTCGCCGGCCGCGTTGCCGCCGATGCACATCCCCACGATGCAATTGCCGGCGATGCCGCCGGCCGCTCCTCCCGACACCGGCGCTGCCGCCGGGATTCACGCGCAGTTCCGGCCGGCGCCGAGTTCGCGCCGCCGCCGGCCAGCGCGAACCAGAACGATGGCCTGCGCCGGTTTGTCGAACGGATCCGCTCGACGAATCTGCAATCGGGCAGCGGTCTTTGTGGAGACGCTCACCAGGCCAGCGTTCCTCCCGAATTGCTGGCTACGAATTTGACCCCGTCGACCGGCGGCTCGGCCTTTCGACGTGGCGTCGATCCGCCGCGATTTCCCGGCCCTGCATCAGCAGGTGCACGGCAAGCCGCTGGTCTGGCTCGACAATGCCGCCACGACGCACAAGCCGCAAAGCGTCATCGACGCCGTCTCGCAATTACTACGCTCACGACAATTCGAACATCCATCGCGGCGCGCACACGCTCGCCGCCCGCTCGACCGACGCCTACGAGCAGGCACGCGAGAAGGTGCAGAAGTTCCTCGGCGCATCGTCGGCCAAGGAAATCGTCTTCGTGCGCGGCACCACCGAGGGAATCAACCTGGTGGCCCAGACCTACGGCCGCAAGTTCCTGCAGCCGGGCGACGAAATCGTCCTGTCGACGCTCGAACATCATGCCAACATCGTCCCCTGGCAGATGATCGCCAAAGAAAGCGGGGCCGTGTTGCGCGTGATTCCCGGTCAATGATCGCGGCGAGGTCATGCTCGACTCAGTACCAGTCGTTGCTCGGCCCGCGCACCAGGCTCGTCTCGCTGGCCCACGCCTCGAACAGCCTGGGAACGATCCTGCCGGTGGCTGAAATGATTCAGATGGCGAAGCGATATAACGCCCGCGTGCTGATCGACGGAGCCCAATCGATCGCGCACCTGCCGGTGAACGTGCAGCAGTTGGATTGCGACTTTTTCGTTTTCTCAGGGCACAAGATTTTCGCCCCCACCGGCATTGGCGCCGTGTTCGCCAAGAGGAACTGCTGGAGATCATGCCCCCTTGGCAAGGCGGCGGCAGCATGATCAAGGACGTGACGTTCGAAGAAACGACCTTCAGTCGCTCCACCCGCCAAGTTCGAAGCCGGCACGCCCAACATCGCCGACGCGGTGGGCTTGGGTGCAGCGCTCGATTACGTGAACCGGTTGGGCGTGGCCAATATCGCCAAGTACGAGCACGAACTGCTGCAATACGGCACCGAGAAACTTTCCGCCATCAAGGGCCTGCGGCTGATCGGCACGGCTCGGGAAAAGGTAGGCGTGCTCTCCTTCGTGCTCCCGCAAGCGGCCCCAGGATGTCGGCCGGTTGCTCGATCTCGAAGGAATCGCCGTCCGCGCGGGGCATCATTGTGCCCAGCCATCGTTGCGTCGATTCGGACGTCGAAGCCACGGTTCGGCCCTCGCTGTCGCTCTACAACACGAAAGACGACATCGACCGATTGGCCGACGCGATCAAGCGCATTCAACGCTCGTAAGACGCCAGTAGCTGGGCAATTGCTTTTCACGACGAAGAAAGGCGAGGCATGGCGCCGGTCCAATCGAGTGCAATTCGAAACGACATTACCGAGTGTGTGGGAAGCACACCTCTGGTCAGGTTGCGTCGTATCGATACCGGCGCCGCAACGGTTGCCGCCAAGATCGAGAACATGAATCCGCTATGGAGCGCCAAGGACCGCATCGCGCTGGCAATGATCGAAGCCGCCGAGCAAGACAACTTGATCGGCCGCGGCACCGTGATCATTGAACCGACGGGCGGAAACGCGGGCATCGGGCTGGCGTTCGTCTGTGCCCAACGCGGATACAAGTTGATCGTGACCATGCCCGAGAGCATGAGCCTGGAGCGCCGCCGTATGCTCAAGGCGCTGGGTTCGCAGTTGGTTCTCACGCCGGCGGACGAAGGCATGGCCGGCGCCGTCCGCAAAGCCGAAGAAATGCTCGCTGCCAACGAGCATTTCTACATGCCGCAACATTTCAAGCATCCGGCCACGGCCCAAGTCCATCGCGAGACGACGGCCGAAGAGATCTGGACCGCGACCCGCGGAGCGGTGGATATTTTCGTGGCCGGAGTCGGCACGGGCGGAACGATCACCGGCGTCGGCGAAGTGCTCAAACGGCGCAAGCCGGGCGTGCAGATCGTGGCCGTCGAACCGGCCAACAGCCCGCTCATCAGCCAGCGGCGCGCCGGCCTCCCCTCGAAGCCCGGCAAGCATACGATCCAAGGAATTGGCGTCGGCTTCATCCCGGCCGTGCTGAACCTCGCCATCATCGACGACGTGGTACAGGTTCAGGACGACGACGCCATGGAAACCGCGCGCACGCTGGCCCGCCAGGAAGGTCTGCTGTGCGGCGTGAGTTCCGGAGCCGCCGCCTGGGCCGCGTTGCAGTTGGCTCGCCGGAGCGAGAATGCGGGCAAGCTGATCGTGGTCGTGCTTCCCGACAGCGGCGAGCGTTATCTCTCGACCCGGCTGTTCCCGGAATGACGAGCGCTCGGGCAAGGCCCATGCCAGCTCGATTTCGTCGCGATTTTCGCCATTTCTTGGTATTATCAATCCCTGGGTTCGTCGGCTATCGTCGGTCGAGGGGGTCGATTTCATCATGCACAACGAATTCACGGCAGTCTTCGAACGCGACAATGAATGGTACATCGGCTATTGCCCCGAAGTACCAGTGCGAACGGTCAGGGGGCGCACCTTGGATGAATGTCGAGTTAGCTTGCGAGACGCGATCTCGCTCGTACTAGCGGATCGGCGCGAGGATGGTTTGCGCGGCGTTCCGGCCGACGCTGTGCAGGAGACGGTTGTTCTCGAATGAAGCGGTCGGCCTTACTCAAACATCTCCGCCGACACGGCTGCGTTCTTACGCGAAGGTCGGTCACACTCCCTCTGGACCAGTCCATCTACCGGCGCGATCGAAGCAGTGCCTCGGCAGAGCGAGATTCCCGATCTGCTGGCGCAAGATCTGCCGCGAATTGTCGGTGCCAGAAATCGGTCGTGCCGGCTAATGAGCGGCGAGTCCGGTGTCGCCCACTTTCATTTCGGGGGCAAACACGATGGCCACGCGGGGCGTCAGGGTGTTGCCGGCAGTTCTTTGACCTCGATCGATTGGAAGTCGACCATCGTGGAGCTGCCACCACACTGCAACGCGATGTGTCCGGCCGTGAATCGCGATTGCTTGTCAAAGTAGTCCGCCATCACCTGGCCATTGACCAGCGTTGTAATCCGCGGTCCCTGGGCTTTAATCTCCAACTCGAACAATTCGTCCGGCCGCACCGGCGAGTTGCTGACCCGGATCAGCACCTCATTGCCGATCTGCAAGCCGCCGGTTTTGTTCTGGGCGTCGCCAATGCTGATTTGCGTTTCATATCCGTCGGGCCAGGGCGGACTCGCGCCGGAACCGAACGAAGACCTGACGTAGATGCCCGCGTGTCCGCCTAGGAGGATTCGGACTTTCGCGCGTAGATGCAGGTTCTGGTAATCGCCACGGTCGCTGTAGAGATGGCTGACCAACGGGCCGCGTCCCTTGAGAATGCCGTTTTGAACGGTCCAATTGCCGGGCTGATCGAAGTGCATTTTCCAGCCGGCCAGGTCGCGGCCATTGAACAGCGGCACGAATAGGCCCACGGAGTGCGTGTTCGCCGGTACCACGGCGGCAGGCTCGAGCGATTGGACTGGGGCGGGTGTTACGCTGCCGACGGATTTGCCTTTGAAGAGCATCGCGATGCCGGCGCCAATGGTTACGACCAGCAGCGCCGCGGCGATTGCCAGCGCCAGACGGCGCTCCCGACCGAGGCAGCGGCTCTTCGCGCGACCGGCGGAGCATCGGTCGATCGTTCGATAATTCGTCGAGCGGGTTGAACGGGTAGGGAGTTGCGACCGGCATCGCCGCAAACGGCGGAGTTGAAATCGACACCGGCGTGAACGGCAATGCCGCGACGGGGATGGCCGGAGTCAGTGTTTCTTCGGGTACTGGTTCTTCGGGCGGCACTGCAGCGACGGCCTCGGGCTCGGGCTCGTCGACTGCGCTCGGCGGCAGGTCCGTCGTCGCGGCGGGCTGCGTCCGGACGTTGACGCCTGCCTTGAAAAATTGCTTCAAGGCTTTGGCCACCTCCGAAGGAGTCTGATATTGCTGGTTCGGATCTTTGGCCATCATGGTCGACACGACCGTCGCCAATTCCGCCGGCACGTCGCCACGAATCTGATTGAGCGGCTGCGCTTCAAGCTGGTGATGCGCTTGCAGGATCGCAAACATGCTGTCACCGCGAAACGGCGGACTTCCCGCAAGCAGGTAATACAGCGTGCAGCCGAGACTATAGATGTCGGCTCGAATGTCCGCCTTTTGGGCATTCAATGTTTGCTCGGGGGCAATGTAGTGGGGCGTGCCGAGCACCTGGCCGCTCTTGGTCAGACCGGCGTCGACTGCCTTCTCGCTGGTGGCCTTTGCCAGACCGAAGTCGAGGATCTTGACGACGTGCTTCTTGTTCTTGATCGCCAGCATCAGGTTGGTCGGCTTGATGTCGCGATGCACCATCCCCATTTCATGCGCGTGCGCCAAACCCAGCGCTACCTGGTGGACATAGAACGTGGCGTTGGTCACCGGCAACGGGCCGCGCTGCCTGACGACCTGCGACAGATCCTGGCCATCGACGAATTCCATGGCAAAAACCAGCAACTCGCCCGGCCGCAGCACGCTGTAGGCTGCCACAATGTTCGGATGACCGAGTTTCGCCGCCAGGCGAATTTCCTGCTGAAATCGCTCCCGGGCACCCGGGCGATCCAACAGCGCCTGGCTGAGCACCTTGAGCACTTCCAACCGGTCCATCATTCGGTTGCGCGCCAGGTACACGACTCCCATGCCGCCACGGCCTAGTTCCCTGAGCAGTTCATAGTCGGGGTGTTGTTCGAGCTCCGCGGGTATGCTCGTCAGCCCGGCCGGCGAGGAGCCAGCCGGCCGACCGGACGACGCCCCGGGGGCCGACCCAACGGGCGGCCCGGCTTGAGCGCTGGGGGTAGCGTCGAAGATTGCCTGGCGGACGTCCTGCGTCCGTGTTTCTTCCGGGACGAACTGACCGAGTTGGTCCGCGCCGGGTTGCTGCGGGGCGCGACGCTCGAACACGCGCCGCAATTTCTCCAGCGTTACACGGCAGTCAGCGCACGACTCCAAGTGCAGACTCACCGCTTCCGCATGCGAACTATCCAACTTGCCGTCCCCAAAGTTGGCGAGCATCTTGGCAGAGGGGCAAGTGACGGCTTTCGCGTTCATTCCGCTTCTACCCGCGAGAATTCCTTCGGACGTCACTTACACGCGTTAAGAAACACGTCCGCGCACCCACGCTTTCTACACGAATCACGAACCGCATCGCGCTACACATGCAGTCAGTGAATGGAACGTTTTACGTAAAGATCCGCGCCGAAAGTTCACTTGCGGGGTTTTATGGGATCGCTGCTTATGGGCGGGTCCATGTAGGCTGGTCTGGGGGGCAATCTCTGCCCGCGTTTAGCATAATCTTGCGGAGACCAATTGCAACTCCGTCAAAGCTCGACACACCCGACGACTTTTCCGCCTGATTCGCGTAGATCTGCGTTCATTTCTCGGCATGTTTTGTTTCTCGAATTCCCGCCCACGCGGCTCCCTACGTGGCCGTCATCGCCCGGCCGGGGGCTCTTGATAGCCCGACCGAGTCGAGTAGAATCGTCCCGGTCTTGCAATTTGCCTAATTGGTTGCGTTTTGCAATCGAACGGGGGAACCAATTGTCAGGGGCTAATCCACTTTGGACGGGGAATCCTGGACCCCGAGCCCGTCAGCTAACCTCGTAGGCCAGTCAGGAACTCTCTCAGCTAGGATCCACCGCCCCCAGAGCTTGCTGCGGCCTGTCCGCTGCTCGTTGTTAATTGTCTGGCGGTCCCAGCGACTGCCGGACTGGCGCCTCGATTAGAGCTTGTTCCCCCGCCGGGCGTCTGCCTGCGCTCTTGGCCGGTTGCGGCTGCGCGCACTGCGCCCCCCCAGCGGCGGCGCGTCGGTTCCTGCCGTTTTTGGAGCACATTCAATCTATGACCCAGTCGCAACCGCCGGCTTCCGGCAACTTGGCCTCGAAGGCCCTGCGCTCGGCGCAAGTGATCGTCGTCAGCAGCGTGATGTTCACGTTCATTTCCTACTGGCGCACTGCCGCGGTCGTGCTCTGCGATCTGGCCAGCACGGCCTATTACATCGGCGGCATCGTCGAGCAATCGGTCGGCAAAGCCGCGCCCTGGTTCATCCTGGCCGTGATGCTGTTCAGCTACTGCGTTCGTTCGGTCTATATCGAAAGCTGCTCGCTGTTCGTCCGCGGCGGCGTCTACCGGGTGGTCAAAGAGGCCATGGGCGGCCTGCTCGCCAAGCTCTCGGTCTCGGCCTTGATGTTCGACTACATCCTCACCGGCCCTATCAGCGGCGTCTCGGCCGGCCAATACATCATCGGCCTGTTCGTCGCCACGACGGAGAGCGTGGTCGGCCATAAGATCGACCCCGCCACGGTCGATCTGCTCAAGCACTGGGGCTCGGTGGCTATCGCCATCACCATCACGTTGTACTTCTACTGGCAAAACGTGAAAGGCATTCACGAATCGAGCGAAAAGGCGCTGAAGATCATGATGGCCACGACCGTCATGGGCGTCATCATGCTCATCTGGTGCGGCACCACGCTGCTCATCGAAGGCCCGAAGAACAGCGTCCCCATGGCGCCGAACCTGGCCCCGAAAGCCACGGCCGAAGGCATGGGCGAAAGCCCCTTGGGCTTCATCGACAACACCCATGTTGGCCATGAAATCGAAGCCCTGGGCCATCCCGGCGGCCCGAATTGGCTGTCGATCGTCGGCTTTCTGGGCGTGTCGATTGCCTTCGGACATTCGATCCTGGCCATGAGCGGCGAGGAGACGCTGGCCCAGGTGTATCGCGAAGTCGAATCGCCCAAGATGAAGAACTTCCGCAAGGCGGCCTTCGTGGTCTTCGTATACAGTTTGCTGCTGACCGGCGGCATCAGCTTCCTGGCCGTGATGTTGATCCCTGACGACGTCCGCATGTCGCAGTATGCCGACAACCTGATCGGCGGCCTGGCCATGAACGTCTACGGACCGATGCCCGCTAAGCTGCTGCTGAACGCATTCGTGGTGGTGATCGGCTTTCTGATTCTGGCCGGCGCGGTCAACACGGCCATCATCGGCTCGAACGGCGTGCTGAACCGCGTCTCAGAAGACGGCGTGCTGCCCGACTGGTTCCTGAAGCCGCACCAGAAGTACGGCACGACCACCCGCTTGTTGAACGTAATCCTGGCGCTGCAACTATTTACCATCCTGGCCAGCCGGGGCGACGTATTGCTGCTGGGCGAAGCATACGCGTTCGGCGTGGTGTGGAGCTTCGTGTTCAAGGCGCTGGCGATGGTCGTGCTGCGGTTCCGTGGCAATCACCAGCGCGATTACAAAGTGCCGTTCAACCTCCGCATCGGCAAGATCGAGCTGCCGCTGGGATTGATCGCCATCTTCCTGGTGCTGCTCGTGTCAGCCATCATGAACCTGCTCACCAAGACCATTGCCACGAAGTGGGGCCTGGGCTTCACGGCCGCGTTTCTGACGGTGTTCATCGTCACCGAGTGGTACCACGAACGGCGGCGCAAAAGCCAAGGGCACGCGGGCACCAGGCCACGTCGAACAGTTCAACGAAGCCGTCACACCGGACATCACGGCCGAGCAACTCGGCATCACGGCGCCGTATCGACGGCTGGTGGCGATCCGCTCGAAGTTCAACCTGTTCATGCTGGAAAAGACGCTGGCCGAGACCGATCCGCAGAACACGGCCGTGGTCGTGATGACGGCCAAGGTGAAACAGCCGGGCGACGACTCCCCGTTGGGACCGGCCATGGAAACCTACGACCAGGAGCTGATGACGGCGGTCGTCGATCGGGCGGAAAAGGCCGGCAAGCCGGTGACTCCGCTGATCGTGCCGACCAACAATCGCTGTACGCCGTGCTGCGGACGGCCAAGGACATCGGCGCCCAGGAAGTTGTGATGGGCCTGTCGAACAAGTACACGGCCGACGAACAGTTCGACCAGATTGCCTTCTACTGGCTCAACTTGCACGGCGGCGAGTCGACCCCGCTCACGGTGCGGATCCTGAGCGCCGATCGCGACCTGCACCTCGACCTGGCCGGCGGCAGCCGAATTCCCCGCATGTCGGCCCGCGAGGCCCGGTCCGTTGCCGACTTGCGCGCTGCGGGCGTGGGCATCGATCGCACGTTGTTCATCCACGACGGCACCGGCGCCAGCAGCGACCTGTTCGAAGAGATCCTGACGATGCTCGACGGCCAGGTGCGGCTCGACGTCATCTCGGTCCACAAGCACCTCTCGCCCTCGGGCCAGGATATGTCGCTGCACGACGTCGAGCAGGCTCAGCGGTTGGGACGCACCGTGAGCCACCACGCGCTCAACGGCGAGTTGCCTGTGGGGGGCTGCGGACAGTATCTCGTCGCCCAATTGCGCGAGCAGCAGCACGACGCCGTCTTTCTGCTGGCCGAGCCGGGCGAAGCGGCTGAGAACGTCGATCAATGGCGAGTGTTGGTCGAGTACGTCTCGCTGCACGCTCACTGCGTCGTGTTCCGCGCCACGCGACCAGCCGCCGAGTTGCAGGTTCACGCTTGATCGGCGCCTTGGCGGCCTACTCGTCGCGAAGGTGATGATGCACGGCGACGGGCCGGACCAGGGCATTAGCCGCGAAGGCCACGGCCAGCAGGCCTGCCATCAGGTACATCGTGGAGTTGTACAGCGTACACGACGGATCGGCGGTTCCCGGCGGCGCCAAGGCCAGCAGCTTGGAAATCGTGACGGTCTTCTGCTCGAGCAATCGCGGCAACTCGGCCAGCGGTGCGCCGAACTCGGCCGCGAATGCGCTGGGCGAAACCTGTCTCGCTCAACTGCCGAACGGCCTCGCCCACGGCATGCTGACGCAGTGATGTGATCGCGAGCGGCCCCAGCACGCCGGCCGTGCTCCAGGCCGTCAGCAATCGGCCGTGGATGCCGCCCACGTAACGGGTGCCGAACAAGTCGGCCAGGTAGGCTGGAATCGTGGCGAACCCGCCGCCGTACATCGTGAAGATCAGCATCGTCACGGCGTAGAACTCGACGAGCCAGACAATCGACGGCGCCACGCTCATCCGCTGGGCGGTCCAGGGAATCGATAGATACAACACTGCGCCGACACCGAAGAAGATGGCGTACGTTCGCTGCCGGCCCAAATAATCGGAAGCGCTGGCCCAGAAGAATCGGCCCGCCATGTTGAAAACGCTGGTCATCAACACGTACGTGGCGGCGAACCCGCCGTCGACAATGCCAGGCAGCGCCGAGCCGAAGATCTCGGTCAGCATGGTCTTGGCCACGCCCAGCACGGCAATTCCCGCCGTAACGTTGAAGCAAAGCATGATCCACAGCAGGTAGAACTGCGGCGTGTGCAAGGCCTGGTCGATATCGACGTGGCCAGCCGAGATCATCCGCCGTGCGGCGGTCGATGGCTCGGGCGGGGTCCATCCTGGCGGATGCCAGTTGGGCGGCGGAATGCGGAACGAGAGCGCCGCCGCAAGCATGACGACCAGATAGATCGTGCCCAAGACCAGGAACGTCTCGGCCGCCCCGTTGTTTCCGGTGCCAACGACGTACACACCCTCGGGCTCGGGCACCAACAGTTGTGCCCTCTCGTTGGCCCCCAGCACGACCACGGGGCGCGGCTGGCCGTCGACCGTGGCCATGCGTCGGCCATCGACCGTGCTGAGATTCACTTCCGACACGCGGCCCAGGTATTGCGGCGCGTCGATAGAACGGAACGCATCAACGCTTCGTTCAAAGGCGCAGCGATCATCGCGCCGCCGCCGAAGCCCATGATTGCCAGTCCCGTGGCCATGCCGCGCCGATCGGGAAACCAACGAATCAACGTGCTCACCGGCGAAACATACCCCAGGCCCAGCCCGCAACCGCCGATCGCGCCGTAGCCCAGGTAGAGCAGGGGGAGCTTATGCCAGGCGATCCCTGCAGCGCCCAGCGCCAGTCCGCCGCCCCAGCACAGGGCCGCGACGGTGCCGACGGTGCGTGGCCCGACGCGTTCCAGCCACTTCCCGGCAAAGGCCGCCGATAGGCCGAGAAAAACGATCGCCACGGTGAACACCCACACAACCTCGGACAAGGACCAATCGTCAGCGGCGCTAGCAACCACGCCCCGGACGCGCACCAGTTGCGGATTGAAGATGCTCCAGGCATAGACCGAGCCGATGCATAAATGGATGGCCACGCTGGCCGGAGGAACCCGCCAACGATTGAAACCGGGCGGCGCCACGATGCGATCTTTGGAAAAAAATCCAGCGGCATTCATGGGCTAGCCGAAACGGCGACCTTTCTACTTGGGCAGACGGATAGAGAGTCGGAGGAGGGAGAGAAGAAGAAGCAAAGACGCCGCCGCGGATTACGCGGATGCACTTGGATTCCATACTGGCCACCAGCCACTAATCACTGACCACTTTTCTTCCTTCGTGGTCAACCTCTTCCGGCGCGGCGGCCCTCTCCCACGCCTGCCTACAATTCCTTGGCGCTGAACGTGTCGCCTTGCTTCATGTCGCCGGTTTCCAGCCCGCGACGGAACCAGCGGGCCCGCTGGGCGCTAGTGCCGTGCGTGAAACTGTCGGGCACGACGTAGCCGCGAGCTTGCATCTGCAAGCGATCGTCGCCGATTGCCGCCGCGCAGTTCATGGCGTTCTCGACGTCGCCCGCTTCCAGGATCTTCCATTTCTCCTGGGCATGATTCGCCCACACGCCGGCAAAGAAATCGGCCTGCAACTCCAGCCGGACCGAAAGCTGATTGCCTCGCTCCTTGCTCGACCGTTGCTGCAAGGCGCTAACCTGCTCGCTGATTCCCAGCAGGTTTTGCACATGGTGCCCGACTTCGTGGGCGATTACATAGGCCTCGGGAAAATTACCCTGCACCTTGAAGCGATCTCGCAACTCATTGAAGAATCCCAAGTCGAGATACACCTTGGCGTCGCCTGGGCAATAGAACGGCCCAACCGCCGCCGAAGCAAAGCCGCAAGCACTGCGTACCGAACCGGTATACAGCACCAACTTCAGGCTCTTCATAAGCCTTGCCGTCGCGTTGGAAGAGGTCTCTCCAGACATCTTCGGTGTCGGCCAGCACCACGGCGACAAACTTCTTGAGTTCGTCGTCGGCGCCAGCCTCGGCTGGTACGCCGGCCGGAGCCGGGCCTGGGCCCTGGTTGATCTGCGGTCCAGGGCCTTGGTTTATTTGTTGTAGCAAGGCCTGCGGATCGACCCCGAATACCAAGGCCAACACCACGACCAGCAACGTGCCCCCCAGTCCGAGCACCATTCCGCCCGGGCGCCGCCCCCCGATGAGTCTCGATCGTCCTCGACATTGTCGCTTTCCCGTCCACCTTGCCAACGCATCGCAGATGCCCTTTCTGATGAAGAACGCGAGACTCCGGCGACCAGCGCGATCGCAGAACGCGCACAGACTACCGCCTTCAAGCTAACTACCAACCCAGACGAGTCAAGCGTGCAGCCGCGTCCCTATTGATATTTCGCAGCATCGTGCTGGCGTCGACGCACGCCGAGCCGCAGCTTATGCGATCGAAGCAGGATTTCCAGGACATCGGCCCAGTATTTGCAAATATGAGTTACCAGTCCGAAGGCAAACCGAATTGGCTCGAAAAAGCCCTTACTCCTGAAAGGATTACTACCATGTTATCTTGGGCACTCACATTCCTGGTCATTGCGTTGGTGGCGGCAGTTCTGGGTTTTGGCGGCATCGCCGGCACGGCTGCGGGAATTGCTAAGATCCTGTTCGTCGTGTTCCTCGTCCTGTTCATCGTCAGCATACTCAGCGGACGCCGCGGGCCGGTCGTTTAACGGCCGGTTTTATTCCAAAGCGCCAGCTCTAAGGGTGCGCTGGTGCAGCAGCAGGCCCATGATGCCGGCCCGCTGTACTGCGGCCCGTACTGCCCATGAATGACCTCTTCCGCCATTTTGCACAAATAGTTTCTCGCGTGACAGGCTCTCCCTGGGCCTTTCTAATTGCTCTGGGCGTCACGGTCAGTTGGGCCCTGAGCGGATCGTTCTTTCATTATTCCGACACCTGGCAACTCGTCATCAACACCAGCACCACGATTGTCACCTTTCTGATGGTGTTTCTGATTCAGAACACCCAGAACCGCGATGCCAAGAGCGCTGCACCTGAAATTGGACGAGCTACTGCGGGCTGTGGGCGACTGCCCGCAACCGTCTGGTCTCGTTGGAAGACCTGCCCGAACGCGGAGTTGGATCGCCTGCACGACGAATTCCAGCGATTGAAACGCACCCCGCGGCCTCGGCAGCGTCCGCTATGGCTACTAAGCAGCCGACCTGACCTCGCTGCAGCCAAGAATCTGCAATCGAGATCCTGCAATTCAGTGCTTCGCACTTCGCGGTCGAGCAGTTTTGCTTTCCGTTCGATGCCCCAGCGATAGCCCGACAGGCATCCATCCGTTCGCACCACGCGATGGCAAGGAATCGCGACCGCGATGGGGTTCGAAGCGCACGCCCGGCCAACCGCTCGCACCGCTTGGGGACTGCCGATGCGCTGGGCGATTTCTGTGTAGCTCGCGGTGCGCCGCAGGGAATATCGCACAGCGCTGCCAGACTCGCTGCTGAAAGGCCGTTCCCCGCACATCGAGCGGCAGGTCGAGGCCCAGGGCTGGCGCTCGACAAAGCCCACGACCTGGGCTACCAGTTGCTCGAAATCCTGATCGCCGCCGATCAGTTCAGCCTTGGCAAAGCGGTCTTGTAGATCTCGCACCAAGGCACCGGGCTCGTCGCCAAGCAGGATGGCACAGACACCCCGGCTCGTGGCGGCGACGAGAATCGAGCCCAGTGAGCATTCGCCAACCGCAAAGCGGATTGAAACATTTTTGCCCCCGGCGCGAAAGCTGGTCGGCGTCATGCCCAGCAGGGCCGGCGAATTGGCATAAAAGCGGCCGCCCGAGTTGAAGCCCGCTCCGTGAATTGCCGCAGTAACCGAACGGCTGCCGGCGAGTTCGTTCCGCACTCGGCGGCCTCGCTGCCCATTGGCATACGCTTTGGGCGTCAGGCCGGTGACGGCTTTGAACACCCGCTGAAAATGGAAACGACTCATTCCGACCGTCGCGGCCAGATCATCCATTTCCGGCATCTCGGCGGCTTCTTCGATCAAGCGGCAAGCCTGGGCAATGGCCATAGCCCGACGGTCGGCTAGCGAGGCGTCCTTGGGCCGGCAACGTTTGCAAGGGCGGAAGCCCGCTCGTTCCGCGGCCGCGCAGCTCGCATGGAAGCCGACATTCTCGCGCCGCGGCCGGCGTGCCGCGCACGACGGCCGGCAATAAACGCCGGTGGTTCGCACCGAATAATAAAACGTGCCGTCCGCAGCCGCGTCGCGACTCATGACGGCTTTCCAGCGTGAATCGTCGTTCGAATTCGGATCGGCCTTGGCTCGGCTCATCATACAGCGGTTCCCGCGAGCGATCATTCAGCAGCCCCATTAGTCCGATTGCTGAACTGAATATATCGCCTCATGGCCCCCGCACGCACTCCGATCCTTGCTCTTGAATCGAGAAACCGCTTCAACTCCATGTGAGGTCGCAGCGCACCGGCGGACGCAAGGCCCAAGACACGAACGTGAGAGCGGTGAGGATGATCGGCGCCACCAACTTGAGAGCGTCATCGCCCACCGCCAGATGAGAGAAGGCTGCCCCCGTGAAATCGAATATCGCCCCGGCATAGGCCCACTCTTTGAGCCGAGGAAAACGCGGGATAAGCAAAGCCACCGCGCCAAGCACCTTCCAGACGCCGAGGATCACGCAAAAGTAAACCGGGTAGCCCAAGTGCGTCATTCCCTCGACGACGGGTTCTATCCGCAGAATGTCCGCCACTCCGCCTGAACTGAGCGGGAAAGCCACGACCACGGTCGCAATCCAGTAGGCGATCGTGCGGCTGCGGGAAGGGGCTACGGAACCGGCGATGCTGGACATACGGCGCTCCTCACCAATATTGACTGTTTGCTCACTCGTGATCGCTTGATTCGTCTCCTCTGAAATTACATAAACAATTCCGTGTTCTTGAGCAATAGCAGGGGGGGGGCTTGCCGACCATCATTCGGCCAGCGTGATCAGCGTTGCCGCGTCGCAACGTCACAGCAAGTTCGTCGGGCAGCATTCGCGCAAATGGATCGGCAACCGCACTACAATACAGCCCGTAGACGCCAACTCTGGCCCTCCGGGAAACGCCGCGTCGCCGGCAGCCTCGATCCGTGGCTCAAGTATTAGCCGCCCTCGTTCGGGTCATTTCTCCGCGGCCAGCTCGGCCCGGAATTGGGCGAGCTGAGCGTGAAAGTCCTTTGAATCGCCGTAGGCCAAAAATTGTTGGCAGCGCGGATGGGCACCCAGGAGCTTTCGAGCATGCTTGATCGGGCACCAATACTGTTCTGTCCGCGACGAAATCTCCCGGGTATAAGCGATCAGCCCGTTGGCATATCCGCAGTACACGCAGTTGAGTTTCTCGAACAGGTTGAGATAGGCCAGGTGATGGCGATCGATGGCAATGTAATTCGATCGTTTCACCTTCGGGATTTTGTAAAGCGGAAAGCAGATTGCATGGTAAGTCGTCAACCACAAATCCAACAGCACGAAGGGGACGATCATCGAATAGATGAATGGTGCTGACAGGACGTTTCGCACGCTCATCGCGCGAAACCAGGTCCAGAGCCCCATCTTCACTTGCCGATGTAGATCTCGGATCTTTCGCTCAAACGTGATTTTCGTCCCTTCGATCTTGTAGAGAGCCTGAGTTTCTTGCTGTTGCAGGGCCGTCCGCAACTCGTCTTCCAGGGACGTGATTTGCTTGACGAGATTACGGATCTGTTCGTTCATAGGCACTCCGAGAGAGGGCCCAGGGGCCGTTTCTTAGGGCAGTTCACAGGCGAGCATGGCGCCGAACTAGAAAATAGCAGAAGTTCGGCGGATTAGCTCGCCTCACGCTGGCCCCTTTTGCAGACCACAATCGGGTACAGACCCGATGGCAATGTCCGCACAACCAGCTTGCAAGCGTAGTCCCTGTTGCTAGTTCCATCCGGATCGGCGGCAGGTTCATGGATTATGTTCCCCAGATTCTTAACGGCTTTCTGTAAGGTTGCAGCCCAGCGGGCGACTATCTTGGTGTCAGTCGATTCTTCATGCGGATGCGAACCACCGACGCACAGCCCACACCACACGCGATCGACAACCGGATTACACCCCCATGACAAACTGGGATGACATCGTGGCCCGTCATGGGCCCGCGATCTGGGATACGCTGTGGCGGCTGCTTGCCCATCGTGCCGACGTGGAAGAGTGCTTTCAAGAAACGCTGCTGGCCGCCATGAAGGTCTCGCGTCGACAGGAGGTGGAAAGCTGGCCCGCCTTGCTGTGCAGCCTGGCCACGGCGCGGGGCATGGATCAACTTCGCAAGCGGTATCGGCAAGGCGAGCGAGGGCGCAACCGGCGTGTCGACGAGGTTGCAGCAGGGCAGGGGATGGCTCGGGCAGTCTCGACCGACGCAGGCCCTGCGGAGCACGCCGTGGCTGCGGAACTGTCCGAGCGGTTGCGCGAGGCGCTGTCGCAACTTCCCGAGAAACAATCCGAGGCCTTTTATCTGCACGCGCTTTGTGGCTGGAGTCATCGCGACCTCGGCCTGCGAATGCGCATGACCGAGAACGCCGTGGGCGTCACCATCCATCGCGCCCGGCAGCGTCTGCGAGAACTGCTGGGCGACAGCCAATAGCTTGATCCCCGTCCCTACGCCGTGAACGCTCCGCCGAGGAGGTACCAATGAATCAACCCTTCCCAGACCGCTCCGAGAATGGAACGCCCGACGACACGCTCGCCCGGGCGATTGCCTCGCTCCGTGGCGAAGCGGTCCCGCCCGGCCCGTCGCGCCAATTGATCGCCGCCACGCTCGATGCACTTTACAAGCGGGCGTGCACGACTCGGAGCACCGTCTGGAAAGTTCCCTGCCGTTTATCCCCAGGACCAGAATGATGAAACTCCTGACCACGGCTGCAGGATTGCTCTTTGCGATCGGAATCGTCACGACGCTAATCCTGGGAATCAAATCCCCATCGTCGGCCTTCGGCCAGGCAATCAAGCAGTTGCGCAAAGCGCGTTCGATGTCTTATGCCCAATTGATGACGGTCAAGAGCCAGAAGGAACCGGTCCGAACCAAGGTATTCATTGCCGAAGACGGCGCGGCGCAGCGAATTGACGGGCCTCGGAGGGTCGGACCGAGTCGTGACGATCTTTGATTCTTCGGACCAGATCCGGATCACACTGATCGAGGCCACGAAGACGGCGCTCGTCAGCGAGCCCCTGAAAGACCGAGCCGGAAATCCTGGCGGCGGTTTTCGGAACTGGTTGCAAACCCTGAAGAAACTGGGAGACAAGCCGGATCGCGAATTGGGCTCGAAGGAATTGGACGGCAAGCAGGTGACCGGCTTTGTCGCCACGCAAGGCAACTTCACGTTTACGATGTGGGTCGATCAGGCCACGGGACAGCCCGTGCGCATTGAATACGATGCTCCCGTTCGTGACGCAGGCTACGAGCAGATCGTGATGACGGATTTCCGATTCAACGAAAAGTTGGACGAGTCGTTGCTCAGCTTCGAGGTTCCGGCCGGCTACAAGGTGCAGCAACAACTGCCCGTGCCGGTCGCTCCCGGCGGCGAAGCGAGCATCATCGAGGCCCTGCGTGCCTGGACAAAGCGCAGCGGCGGCAAGTTTCCGCCCAGCTTGAGCGACTGGGGCATCTGGGCCGTGGAGTTTTCCAAAGACAATAAAGACGGCAAGCTCGACGCGGATACGATGCGCGTGATGAGCCATCTGGGCTCGATCACCCCGTTCCTGATGTCGATACCGAAAGACAGTTACGCCTACCTGGGCAAAGGCCGATCGGTCGACGAGGCCGGCGCCATCATCTTCTGGTACCAGAAGCCGGACGGCACCTACCGGGCCATCTACGGCGATCTCTCGGCCAAGGATGTCGCCGCGGCTGATATTCCGAAGAAGTAGCCGCAAGCGTCAGGAGATTTCCTGCTCTGGGAGGCGTCGCGAAACTATTGCAAGCGGATGCGTGACAAGGCACAAATCAGCGTGACTTCGCCGCGTTATCTCGGTACATCGATCGATATGACCGGCTCGCGGAACGCTCGTCTGGCCAAGACTACTCTGGTCTTTTTGTAATGCGCGGCGGCCGTCGGCTCGATATAATCAACTTCTCGCCGAACGAGCGTCCGTTCGCCAATCCCCGGTAAGGGCCAACCGTAGACGACCCTCGTTGCCTGATCACGAACCCTCGCATCATGAAGGACATCTCAGTATGAATCGCTTTTCTTCCGTCCTGTCTCTCGTCCCAGCGTCGCGCGTCGGTGTGCTCTTCGTCGCCGTGCTCGTTCTGTTTGCAGGTGCTTCGTTCCCGGCGGTCGCCGCGGACCAGCCCGATACGACCGGCTGGAAGGATCTGATCGCGCTTGACTTTTCCAATGTGGTCGAGCCAGGACACTGGGTCATGGAAGACGGAGTCCTGGTGGCCAAGGATCACGACACACTCTGGACCAAAGATTCGTACGGCAACTTCATCCTCGATTTCGAATTCAAGGTCGCCAAGGAGTCGAACAGCGGCATCTTCCTGCGTTCCAGCGACATCAAGAAAACCCTGGCCGCTCTGGAGATCCAGATCCATGAGTCCGCCGATGCCTCGAAGTACGGCATGGTCGGCGCCTCTACGATGCCAAACCAACGTCGAAGAGCATGGCCAAGCCTGTGGGCGAATGGAATCACATGACCATCACCTGCCGCGACAGCCTGATTTCGGTCGTCTTCAACGGTGAAGAAGTCATGGCGGCCGATCTCAACAACTGGCCTGAAGTGAAGAAGAACCCCGACGGCACGCCGAACAAGTTTCCTGTCGCCCTAAAGGATTTCGCGCACTCGGGGCCGATCGGCATCCAAGGCCTGCATGGCAAGGCCCAGGCGCCGGTGTGGTATCGCAATCTCAAGATCAAGCCGCTCGACTGACGTGCTAGTGGTCCATCACGTCATTATTTTCGGCGTGGGTGCCATGCCCACGGCCGCCGTGGGCATGCGTTGACGCGGCGGACATGGCCACGCAAGCGTGGACCATGGCACCCGAAATCGTTGGCGTGACATACCACTACGTTTTAGGCCATGAACAGCGCGGCGCCCTGAAAGCATTCCAGCCACCGCTCCAGGCGTATAGAATAAATCGACCTCGATAAGCGTCTCTTCTGGGGCGAGGTTGTTGCTCAGAAACACCGTCCGAACAGTAATTCCGCTTCACATTCAGCTTGGGAGCCGTCTCATGTCGCATCGCGCCTCGCGTCGAAACTTTCTGAAACAAGCCGCCTTTGTCGCCGCCGCGCCGCTGGTGATCTCGTCGCGAGCGTGGGCGAAGCCTCCCAGCAGCACGCTGAACGTCGGCTTCGTAGCGGCGGGCGGCAAGGCGAAAGCCCATATTGAAGCGGCGAAGAAGGCGAATCTGAACTGCCTGGCATTTGCCGACGTCGATCGGGATCAATGGTCGAATGTCCTCGGCCACGAACCTTGGAAGAATGCCGCCGGTTACACCGACTGGCGAATGTTGTTCGAGAAGCATGCCAAAGATCTCGACGTGGTATTTGTCGCAACGCCCGATCACAGTCACTTCGCCCCGACGATGACGGCCATCTCATTGGGCATTCATTGCTACACCGAGAAGCCGTTGACGTGGTCCGTGCGTGAGGCGCAGTTGCTGGCCCAGGCCTATGAGAAGAATCCGCAAGTCGTCACACAAATGGGAAACCAAGGACACGCCGGCGACGGATGGCGTCGTGCGTACGAGATCGTAAAAGCCGGCGCCATGGGGGACATCGTCGAGTTTCATACCTGGACGAATCGACCGATCTGGCCGCAAGGAGGTAATCGGCCTCCCAAAGATTGGGAAACGGCCGGTTCCGAAGAATCTGGATTGGGAGGCCTGGATTGGCCCGGCGCCGATGCGTCCCTACGCGGAGTATCCCGACGCCGACTTATCCACGAAACAGCGGAAGCGCGGCAACGGCGTCTACCGCCCACACAATTGGAGAGGATTTGTTGACTTTCGGTCGGGAGGCGCTCGGCGACATGGCATGCCATACCACCGACGGCATCTACGCGATCATGAAGCCCGGCTACGCCGAGACCGGCGAACCGCTGTTCCAGACCGGACCAGTCACCGACCAGTGGCAGGCCGGCATGATCTTCAAGATGACGTTCCGCGCCACGAACGATCGCCCGGGTTTTGCCACCTACTGGTACGAAGGCACGCGTAGCGACGGCTCGCCCGTGGTTCCTGAAACGCCCGAAGAGTTGAGAGCCGACGGCGAACAGTTACCGAAAACCGGCAACCTGGTGATCGGCACCAAAGGCAAGATGCTCGTCGAAGGAGACTACTGGAACAAGCCACGATTGATTCCCGAATCGAAGGCCAAGGAGCTTTGGCATCGCGCCTGAACTCCTCGAACGCTCGCCCGGTCATCATGAAGAATTCCTCATGGCATGCCGTGGTGAGAAGCCGCGCGAGTTCAGCCAGTCGAACTTCGGCTATTCGGGTCCGATGACGGCCAACATTCAGCTTGGCAACCTCGCGGCACGCGCCGGCAAGAAGCTGATTCTCGACGCCACGGGAAAGATCATCAATGATTCGGCCGTGAGCGAGCTCGCCTGGCGCGAACCGCGCAGGGCTGGGGGCCGCTGGAAATGAAAATCTGAGCCACTTTTCGTTGCCCATCGCAGAGGACGTCGTCGATCAGATCGAAAGCCTGGATACCTCATGAATCGCTTCCTGCTCGGCTTCCTGCTCGGCTTCCTGCTCGTCGTCTTCGGCGCCACGGTGGCCGCTGCCGCTCCGCCCAACTTCGTGCTGCTGATGGGGGACGATCACGGCTGGGAGGAAACTGGCTACCACGGACACCCGCACGTCAAAACCCCGGTGCTCGATGATATTGCCGCGACTGGGCTGCGCCTCGACCGCTTCTACGCCGCGCATCCAAGCTGCTCTCCCACGCGGGGGAGCTTCCTTACCGGACGGCATCCGAATCGTTACGGCACCTTCGCGCCCGGCTGGTCGATCCGGCCTGAGGAAATCACTCTAGCCCATATTGCACGTCAGGCCGGTTACCACTGCGGTCATTTCGGCAAATGGCACGTCGGCACAGTTAAAGCCGGTTCGCCCACCAACCCTGGCGCGATGGGCTTTGAGGAGTGGGTCTCGCACGACAACTTTTTCGAATTGAATCCGTCCCTGTCGCGCAACGGCGGACCACCGGAAGTTTTTCAGGGCGAAGGTTCCGAGGTCATCGTGCGCGAGGCAATCCGCTTCATCGACCGCGCTCGCCAGGAAGGCAAACCGTTTCTGACTGTCGTGTGGTTTGGCTCGCCGCACGAACCCTACAGTGGGCTGCCTGCCGATCTGGCACTGTATGACGATCTGCCGGCGAAATACAACAGCAAGAAAGTCAGTCTCACGTCGAACGAAACCGGCGGCCCGGTGAAACGGCTGCAGGGTGAAGTCCTCCGCGAGCGCTACGCGGAGATCACCGCCATGGACCGAGCCATCGGCCACATGCGCACGTACCTTGCCACCAACGGTCTGCGTGAGAACACGCTGTTCTTTTATTGCGGCGACAACGGCACGTCGCCCGATGCTTCGCTCGCTTCGCCGCATCGGGGCGTCAAAGGACAAATCTATGAAGGAGGAACGCTGGTCCCTGGACTGGTCGAGTGGCCCGCCCGAATTCCACGCCCGCGGACGACCAGTGTTCGTGCCACGACGAGCGATCTGCTGCCGACGTTGTGCGCCCTGGTTGGCCAACCGCTTCCCAATCGTCCGATCGACGGCATCGACCTTACTTCGCTGCTCGACGACAAGATGGTTGAGCGTCCCAAGCCGCTCTATTTCTGGGCCTTCAACACGAACCACATCAAAGGCGCGGCCGCGGAGCCTTACATCGACCCCGAACAACAACAGGGGACGACGCCGCTGGCCAAACTCGCCAGCGGCAAACCGACCCGCAACTTCACCAACTTTCGGCATCCCACGCTGAGCGATGCCGACTATCTCGGTTCCCGGGCCATCATCGCAGGGAACTCCAAGCTGGTTGTCCAAGATCCAAAGACCGGCGATGCGAAGCGGGAACTGTTCGATCTCGCGGCCGATCCCGCCGAGAAGACCAATCTCTTCGTGCAACAAACTGACCACGCCGCAAAGCTTGACACCATGCTGCACCAGTGGCAACGGTCGGTGCTCCATAGCCTGACCGGCGCCGACTACCAGCCATAAGGATTGGTCGCCCGTACGGGGCGACAAGATCCTGTACCGACGGCTACGAGCCGGTTGATTACGCACGGCTGAAAATCGAGCCGCTCAGCGTGCCGGTGCTGTCGGCAAAAGACTCTTGCTCGATGCCCAGCGACCGCAAAATGCTGAGGTACATGTTCGACATCCGCGTCTCGCCACGCCGCCAATAGGTTCCGTGCTTGAGACCCAAGTTGCCGCCGCCGGCAACCAGCGTCGGCAGGTTGCGAGGATTGTGGGTTGTGCTCGCCCCGCTGCCAAACAGCACAATCGTGTTGTCAAGCACGCTGCCGTTGCGGTCCTGATAGCCGGTCAAACGTGCGAAGAAATGGGCCAATTGCTGGCTCAGGAACAGATCGTACTGGGCGAACTTCAATTGCCCTTCCTTGTCGCTGGCATGCGAGAGGTTATGGTGCGTCTTCGACCATCCCAGCTTGAGCGGGAACGTATCGCTGATTCCCATGCCGTCTTCGCGATTGAGCATGAACGTGACCGAGCGCGTAATATCGGCGTCGAACGCCAGCGCGATCAGATCGAACATATTGCGGTAGTACTCGGCCGGCTCGCCTTCGGAGGTCGCATCGAGATTCAGATGCGAATAGTCCTGCTGCTTGAGCGGAATATCGATCCAACGCTCCGAGGCGATCAACCGCGATTCCACTTCATCGAGCGAGGTCAGGTACTGGTCCATCCGCTCGCGGTCCGACTTGCCCGAGCTTCTGATTGAGCGATCGGGCACTCTCGACCACGGCGTCGACCAGCTTGATGCGCTGCTTCAGCTGCTTGCCGCTCCGATTCAATCGACGTGCGATCGCCGCCGAACAAGCGGTCGAACACGCGACGCGGATTGTTCTCCGCCGGAATTGGCCGGCCGTCCAGGCTGTAGGAGATGGTGCCGGTGCGCGACAGGAAGCCCGTGCCGGCGTCAATCGAGAGCACCAGTGAAGGTTGTCGGCAGTACTGCTTGGTGTGCAAGCGCCACGACCTGGTCGAGGCCGACCGAGTTGTAGGTGCCCGGCTTCGGATTCTGCAGCGGAGCGCCGGTGAGCCACATGTCGGAACAAACATGCGGATCGTTCTTGGGGCCGTTGGGATGATACAGGCCGCCCATGAAGCTGAGCTTTTTCCGGAAACGGACTGAGCGGCTCGGTCGACTTGCCGAAGACGAACTCGCCGTTCTGCTCGGCGGTCGGAAACCAACTCCACTCGGCGATATTATGTTCCGGCCGTGGCAGGGACATGCCGTTGGCCGTGTACATGCGCACAGAAGCGGCGTGGAAGTCTGATTGGCCACTTCCGGTTCCCATGGCGTCGAGAACCGGCAAAGCCAGCGTCACTCCGCCGAGGCCTCGAAGAAATGCGCGGCGATCGAGTTGCAGAGACGTGCTCATGGAAGCTTCCGAGCGATGATGTTGGGGAGGGAGCTCTTTTGCGGGGGGGGCGTGTCGTTGCAGGCGCTGCACGTTGGCATTGCCGGGCGGGCCAGGTCTGATCACTTTGCCAGGTCGCGACGGAGCTCGAACTTTCGAGGGCTACTTTTCGAGGAACAGCTCGCTGTTTACCACAAACCGGATCATGTCCTGCATTCGGTAGCCGCTGGGCTTCAATTTTAATCCGATGCTGCTTCAAGAACTCAAGCTCGTTGTACGTCAGGCTGCGCCCGCTAGGCGTAAGTCGCCAGGTGCTTGAGCACGCTAAACGCGACCTGATCGATCCGATCGTGCGCGAGATACCGCTTTAGATCCGTTGGCGCCGGCCACTTCTGTCTTGTCCGGCAACGAGGATCGAGCGTCGACCGGCTGCAACTTTAACCGCCCGCCGGCGTCGAATTCCTCGAATGGCAGCCCCCAGGGGTCGATTTTCGAGTGGCATTGAGCACAGCCGGTCTGGTTGCGATGTCGCTCGAGCCGCTGGCGGAGCGTAAGTTGCTGCGTCGTCATTCCTCGAGGGCCGGCACATTCGGCGGAGGATCGTCGGGCGGCTCGGCGATGATCCGCCGCGCCAGCCAGGCCCCGCGTTTCACCGGGTTCGATTCGCGACCGTCCGACAGCCCCGCCATGATGGCCGCCTGAGCAAGCACGCCGCCCAATTCGCGTCGGCCGTGGACAATCGGCACGAACTGGAAACCGCTCTCGGTTTTCTCCGCCAGATCGTAGTAGCTGGCGACCGCTTCGTTCGCGATCAGGAAATCCGACTCGATCAGATTCCGCACCGGCAGATTGTTGCGAATCAGGTACTCGATAAACTGCACCGGCTCCTGCCGCAACTGCTCGCGTGTGTCGCGCGTGAGCTTGGGAAACCGATTCGCGGTCCGGTTCCAGCACGTCGAACTTGTCCAGGTTCAACCATTGCGACTGGCGAATTCGCTGACAAACTGCTCGAAAGGCGTGGATCGTCGGATCAGTCGATCCACCTCGGCATTCAATTCCTTCCGCAACTTGCCCGCCGCCGCCAGGTCCAACAGCCTGCGATCCGGCGGACCGTTCCACAGGAAGTACGCCAGCTTCGACGCCAGTTCATCGTCGTTGAGCGGCTCGGCCGCAGGCGTGCTGCTGTTCTCGATCAGGAACAAGAACTGCGGCGACGTCAACACCACCTGCAGCGCATGCTTGACGCTCTCCTGGAAGCCGGCGCCCGCGGCAAATGACTCTTCGAACACTGCCACGAGCGCGGACTCTTCCGCGAGCGGTTACCTGGCGACGGAACGCGCGGGTGGCGAACCGGCGAATGATCTCGCGTGCATAGGCCGGCAAATCATTCTGACGGTCAGAATCGATAAATATATTGCGATGCGGTTCGGGAGGCCACGACTCGTAGAAGGGGCCTTCGAATTCCACCGACCGAATCAGCAGCCGCGGCATGTCGCGTCCGTCGGTGTACTCGCTGCGCACGCCGATCTCACGAACGCCTGCCAGGTAATTGACGTTGTCCTTCTCGACGTCCGGGCTGGGAAAATTGCGGATCGCCCCGTAAACACGAACCGTGTGAGCTTGTCGCTCGACACGCTTTGCGCCGATCCGACTTGAGCCAGCGTGCTGCCGCAATCACGCCGCAACCCCAGATGCACGCCCAGCCGTGGCGAGCGTCGCTCGAAGGTTTCGAACCGCCGGGCAATTTCCTGCTCCGCGGCCAGCCGGGTGAACACAATCCGGTCTAAGGGCTCTGAACCGGCGTATTGGGCGCTAATGGGCAACTCGCCCGCCGGGAGTCTGATCGCCAAGCAGCGCGGGTTGCCGCAATTGCCCGGAGAAGTGTCGCTCGCCCAAGGCCAGCTTCACGTCTTCTGGCCTGTCAGCGCGGGGTACGAATTTCCTGCCGGGTTCCAGCAGCGCTTGAATCTCGCGCTTCTTCGAGAGCCCGACGATACAAACGCACTTCGTCCATTTGACCGTGGAACGCATGCGCGCCTGAATGCGTCCCAGATGCAGATCCACTTGCGGATTGTCCAAATTCGCCGGACCAACGGTTCCCTTCGCAACGACGTAACCATTGACGTACAACCGCGTCTGCCCTTTGCCACGTCGCACCACGGCCGCGACGTGCTGCCAGGCATTGTTGTGAATCTCGCCCTGCCGAGACGTTACCGAGCCGTTGGGCTTTCCATCGGGTCCAAAGGTTTCGAGCCTCAGCACGCCCTGATTGTTGGGCATGTCCAAGTACCAACCCTGCGCCGCAGAATACTTCCCGAGGCACACCAGGCCTCCATGTTGCAAGTGTCGCGGGTTGATCCACGCCGCCACGGTGAAATCGCCCTGACCGACATTCAGCGACTGGTGGCGACGAACGACCACGGAATCGCCATCCAGCGACACCGCCTGGCCAAAGGGTGAACGGACAAATCGAGCGTTCCCGAGCAATCGACCAGTCAACTCCGTGCGCTCGGGATTGCTCGCTGCATTTCCGTCGAGCGGCCAGGCTCCGATCAACCCATCGGCCAGGCGAGACGCGTCGGGAGCCGGCGTTGCTTTCCGTGCAACGTGGACGTCGACCTGGTAGATGCCAGGCTGTTTGATGGTGACGCTTTGTGGGGTTTGCGGATCGCTGCAGATCACACTCTCTGGCCCTTCGGGCGATTGCGAGCGATCGCTCGGATCGAGCAGCAGGCCGTCATCGTACTTCGCCGCGGTGACCGTGACGCGAAAGCGGCCGTAGTCGGGCAGTTCGCGCAATGACACTTTGAAATTCGCCTTGGGTCCGTAAGTGAAATCATCCGCGGGAATGGCGGGCCGCAGCAACAGCCCTTGCGGAACCGTGCCATAGGCTTCTCCCTTGGGATAACCCACTCCGCCGCGCATGCAGGCAAACACCGCGTGATAGATACTGTCGTATTCTCGCCAGCCGCGGACCGTGGCATTCCCTTCATAACCTTCGATGAACCGATACTTCGTTGGCATTCGAAATGGCTCAAACGCAAAGGGCTTGTCCGGCGTCAACTGCGTCACTACGAGATCTTTGTTGTCCAGCAGTAAACTGTTCGCCCCCAAAATGAGCCGATCGCGGCAGGGCTCGGGATTGATCGAGGCCCCCAAATCAACGCGGAAGTTCTGGATCTGCGGTTTCGATTTCGCATCGACGATGCAGCGATCGAGCGCTTCCTCGGCAATTTGGAAGTATGCCTCCAATAGCAGCGGCGACAGTTGCAGCGTGTCTTTGTTATTCAAGAAACCGTCTCGCGAGACGGCGTCGGGCGGGAGTGCTTCCGTCAGATCGTCGTCGATTAGCAGAAGCTCTCGCAGCGTGTTGCGATACTGCGCCACGGTTAGCCGTCGCACCAGGCCGTCTTTGGGTCTGGGCCGCGAGCGCGCTGACGTTCAGCGCCTGTTCGATCCATTCGACCATGCGCTGCCGCTCGGCGTCTGTCGGCTGAGGTTCGTCCTCCGGCGGCATCGCCTCGTCGGCGATTTGTGCTCGGATCGCTTTCCACAGGCGCAGATGCCGGTCGCCGAGCGCCGCGTCGAGCTGATCAACACGGACGCCCGAGGACATTTTCTCCGCGTTGTGGCACCGCTGGCAGTATTGCTTCAGGAACGGCTTCGTCCGTTGCTCGAACGATTGGTCCAGCGTTCGATCGGCGTTTGAAGCGGCATTTTCCGCCGCTCGAGCCGACCCGCCATGAATCGCCCACCCCGCGCCTACCACCAGCAGGGCGAACAGACGCACGCTTTGCGGCAGTAGACAACAATTCGTGAAGGTCATCTCGACCATCGGGCTAACGGCCGACCCATAGGAGGACGCGGACATGCGGAAATATCGGCGCGATTAGAACGCACGATCGGCATGATTTCGCTCAGGCGGGAAAATAGCAGGCAGGATCGTCATTCTAAGTCTGCAGGTTGGGCGGGGCAATACAAATCCAGCGAGGGGTAGCGACACGCTTTGAATGGATGCTCGGGGACTTCCGGCACCCGCCGCGAATGCTGCTCCGAGGTTTGGGTGGCCAATGTCCTGCACGCCGAAGGTTTGCGCCCCATTCTTGAGTGGCTGCCGCCCGCTTTAGCACCTGGATCGGATTTCGGAGGGCAGATCCAGGCCGCGTCCTTGGGAAAATCGCCCTAATCCGAATTCTCCCAATGGCGGGTCTCGCCCACGCGTCCGAAGCAGGCCAATTTTCCTTGTCCCTTCTTTTCCCCTGCTTATGCTCGGTGGAACAAATCTGATTCGGCATTCAGAAGTTGCGCAGGGCATCCACTCTCAGCATGGTCATTGCAAAAAAAGCCGCGATCGCACTCAAGAACACAAGGTTGCCGGTCTGTTCCTCGACCGGTGAGAGACAAACCATGCTCCATCGCTGGTTTCGATCGAAACGTCGCCGCGCAAAACAACGACACTGCCCCGTGGGCAGGCATTTTGGCCGTCTCAGGAACGACCAGCGTTTCGAGCAGCTCGAAGCCAGGCGGATGCTCGACGCCGTCTCATGGAACGGAGGCGTAACCGGCGATTGGGACGTCGCTGCCAATTGGAGCAACGACGCGGTCCCCGCGCCGACGGCGGACGTCACCATCAATACGCCGAGCCCCGCGACCATTACCATCAAACCGGGCGACGCGGAATCGGTGAACAGCCTGAGCGTCGGCAGTCAGGACTCGCTGTCGATTGCCGGCGGTTCGCTGACCACGGCAACCTCCTTGACCAACGACGGAGCGATCACCGTCGCCGCCGGGTGCAACCTGACGGTCAACGGCAATTACAACCAACTGGCCGGCGCCACGCTATCGATGCCCGGGGGCGGCTCGACGATCATCCCGTCGACCAACCTCGCCACGAATTCCGATTTCGAATCTCCGATTGCCACCAACAACACGACGGCGCCAGCCTACTGGGATAGTTCGGGCTCGACGTACGTCAGCTCGCAATACGCGTACACCGGCTCGCAATCGCTCGTAACGAGCGGGCCAAACTCATCCGCCGAACAGGTATTCAGCGTCGCGCCCGGTGCGTCGTACACGATGTCGCTCGAGGCGATGACGCCGGCCGCCGATCCGCTGACCGGCGACAATCTTGGCGTGATGGAATTGCTGTTCTTCGACTCCTCGGGCACGTTGCTCAGCTCATATGCCGCGCCCAATTTGACCGTCATCTTGAGCGATTCGGTCGTGACGGGCGGCCCATTTGCCGGCAGCGTCGTCGACCAGCAGTGGAACCAATTCAATACCACGGCGGTGGCGCCGGCGAATGCCGCCATCGCGGCGGCCATCGTTACGACGTATTCACCCACTGGCACGGGCGGCGGCGAGGTCTGTTGGGACGACGTTCAGTTCGGCCCCTCGGCGCTGGGCCCCTCCTCGTTCGTTGCGGGCAATATTTGCAACAGTGGCGCCATCACGGTCGGTCCGACCAACACGATTACGAGCGAAGGCAATTTTACGCAGGCTTCGACCGGAACCTTGGACATCCAACTCGGCGGAGCGCCGTCGTCTGGCGATTTCGGCCTCGTCAACGTAACCGGTGTAGCAACGCTGGCCGGCACGCTCCAATCCGACCTCGTTTACGGTTATGCACCTTCGACCACCGACACCTTCACCCCGATCGAGTTCGCCAGCGAATCGGGCACCTTTGCAAACTATTCGCTTCCCAGCAATGCGACCTGCAAATTCGCCGGCGCCGTCACGTTTACGAACGTCGTCATTCAGCGCCGAACCCGTCGCCACACCGACCACCACGATCGACGCCGGCACGAACCTCCAAGCCGCGACGACGAATTTCCTGGGTGTCAACCTGGGTGATTGGGACGACCAATTAGAAACCGACCAGACGCAGCAGATGGTCACGGCGGCCGGGCTCGACTTGTATCGTTTTCCAGGCGGGTCTGATTCCGACGATTACCATTTCAATGTCTCCGATAACGTCGGCAACCCGACCGACAACACGATCGCACAGTTCGTGCAGTTCATCTCGTCGGTAGGCGGCACCGGCATGGTGACGGTCGACTACGGATCGGGCAGCCCGCAGGAAGCGGCCGCGGAACTGGCCTATCTGCAAGGCTCGCCCACCGACACGACCCCGCTCGGCACGGGCATCGAATGGAACGACAACACCAGCCAGTGGCAGACTGTCGACTGGGGCACGGTCGGATACTGGGCCAGCCTGCGGGGCGCATCGCCGCTGGCGGTTGACGATGGCCTGAATTTCCTGCGCATCGACCATCCGTTGCCGTTCACCAACATCAAATACTGGGAAATCGGCAACGAAGAGTATGGCGACTGGGAAATCGATAACCACGGCACTCCCACGCCCGACGGAGTAAGCACCGGCGCTCGAGCACGACCCTGCCACGTACGTGGCCTTCGCCCAGCAGTTTGCCACCCTGGCGACGGAAATCCTCGGCGCGGCCGGCTTGCCCCCCATCGAGATCGGCATCGACAGCCAGAATCCGACCGGAGTCGTCGATAACAACTGGACGGAGAATGTTCTCGCGGACGGGCTGGCGATCGGATTCGTGCCCGGCTTCATCTCCGATCACAATTACATGCAGGCTCCGGGATCCGAGAACGATTCCTACCTGTTGAACGACAGTGATTCGGACCCCGCCAGCATTTACGATTGGTCGACGCGGTACGCCGATTATGAATCCATTCTCTCGCAGACGCTGGGGAGCCAGGCCTCGAATGTGGCGATCTTCGCCACGGAGTTCTACACGGTCTACAACGATCCCGGCAAACAATCGAGCAGCCTGGTTGACGGACTGTTCATCGCCAACTCGATCGGGAGCCTGCTCGATAGCGGCTATGACGGCGCGACGACCTGGGATTTGCGTGATAGCCTGGCAGGGCAATCGCCTGGCAACGACAGCAACCTGCTGTACGGCTGGCGCGAAGACGGCAGTTACGGCTTGTTGGGCGATGACCCCAACGGCGCAGCCGAGAACGGAGAATACGCTGCGTATCCGTCTTACTACGCCATGCAACTGGCGTCGAAGATCATTGTAGCGGGCGGCGAAGCCGTCCCCGTTTCGAGTAGCTACGGCGACCTCGACGTCTATGCGGTCAGGGAATCCGACGGCGACCTGGACCTGCTCGTAATCAACACCAATCCGGCGGCAAATCTGAGCGATCAGTTCAATCTGACGGGCTTTCAGCCCGGCGGCTCGGCGCAGGTCTGGCAATACGGCGAGGCTCAGGACACCGCTCAGAGTCAGACAACCGACGGTTCGTCGGCCCTGGCGAACTTCAGTACCACGTTGAACCTCAGCGGCGCGAATTTCAGCTACACGTTTCCGCCCTATTCCATGACGGTTCTCGATCTGGCGCCGGCGCCCGTGCTCAGTGGCCCGTCGACGGCAATGGCAAAGAACTCCCTGCCGTTGGCGCTGAGCGGCGCCAATGCCTTGTCTCTCAGCGATGCGGCGGCGAGCGCCGCAACCGTCGATAGCGTCGCGTTGAGCGTTAAGGTCGGCACATTGAACGTGAACCTGAGCGGCGGCGCAACGATCAGCGCCGGAGCGAACAACACGTCAAGCTTGACGCTGAGCGGGACGCTGCTCCAGTTGAACAGTGCGCTAGCCACGCTAACGTATCTGGCTCCGGCAAACGGCAGTTCCGATACTCTGACCGCTCTGGCCGCCGACGGCAGCAACTCGAGCACGCCCTTTACCATCACGATCACGATTGTGCCTGTCGTGGCAACACGGTTGGTAGTGACATCGCAGCCTGCATCGACCGTTACCGCCGGCTCAGCCCTAACTTTCACGGTCACTGCCGAAGATGCCCAGGGCGACGTCGCGACGAGTTTTACCGGCAGCGAAACCGTGACCTTGGCCAGCAACCCCGGCGGCAGCACGCTGAGTGGAACGCTGACCGTTTCCGCCAGCGGCGGCATAGCGACCTTCTCCGGCTTGAGCTTGAACAAGGTGGGCGCCGGCTATACGGTCAAAGCAACGAACGGCACTTTGACTTCGGCCACGAGCGGCAGCATTTCGGTCAGTCCCGGCGCGACCACGCAACTGTTGATCACGACCCAACCACCTGCAACGGTCACGCCAGGCAGCAGTTTTGGTTTCACCGTCACGGCGGAAGACGCCGAGGGAAACATTGCCAGCGGTTTCAACGGTAGCGAAACCGTGGCTTTGGTCAGCAACCCGGGCGGCAACACGCTGGGAGGAACGCTGACCATTTCGGCTAGCAGCGGCGTGGCCATCTTTTCTGGTTTGTCGTTGAACAACACGGGGAGCGGCTACACCCTGGCCGTTGCCAGTGGCACCCTCAAGTCGTCGACTTCCAACAACATCGCCGTCGACCAGGCTCCAACCATTATCAGCTCCGCAGGCAAGGCATTTACTTCAGGCGCGGCAGGCACGTTCACCGTTACGGCCGTCGGCTTCCCACTGCCGACGCTTGCGGAAGCCGGCGCGCTGCCGGCCGGCGTGACGTTCAACACCACCACCGGCGTGCTCAGCGTTTCGGCCACGGTCGTCGTCGGCACGTATGCGATCGAGTTCATCGCCCACAACGGCAGCGGCAGCAACGCCACCCAGGCCTTCATGCTCACGATCGCGGCCAGTTCCGCGGCGGTGTCCGATAGCGGTTTCGAGACGCCCAGCGTTAGCAGCGCCACCGGTGGATCCAGTAGCGATCCGACCGGTTCGCCCTGGACGTTCAGCGGCACGTCCGGCATTGCCGGCAATTCGAGCAGCCTCACCACCGGCAACCCCAACGCTCCCGAAGGCATCCAACTGGCGTACCTGCAGGGTACCGGCTCGATGAGCCAATCCATCGCCTTCCAGGCCGGCACGTATGTAGTGACGTTCGACGCAGCTCAAAGTGCCAAAGTCGCTTCGCAGCAGACGATCGACGTGCTCATCGACGGCAAAGTGCTCGGCACGGTCACGCCAAAGAACACAACCTACGAGGCCTACTCGAGCGACAGTTTCACCATCGCCACCGCCGGCAATCATACGCTCACGTTCCAGGGCACGCTTCCTTCTTCCGGCGGCAGCAACACGACCTTCCTTGACGCCGTGACGATTACTGCTGGTCAACCGAACCAGCCGTTCGATCCCGGCTTCGAAGACGCCGCACAGGGCTCCGGCGCCGCGGCCTACCAGTACGATCCGACCGGTTCGCCCTGGACGTTCAACGGCTATGCAGGCCTGGCCGGAAACGGCAGCGGCTTCACGGCCAATAATCCCAACGCGCCGCAAGGCGGCCAGGTGGCCTTCCTGCAGATGACCGGCTCGGTCAGCCAATCGTTCAACATGGTGCCGGGAGTCTACAGTGTGAACCTGCAGGCCGCCGAGCGCGGTGTCACCCAATCGGGCCAAACGTTCGAAGTGCTCGTTGACGGGCAAGTCGTCAGCACCATCACGCCCAGCGGCACCAGCTACGCTTCGTATACCAGCGGCAGCTTTGCCATCGGCGCGGCCGGCAATCACACGCTGACGTTCCTCGGCCTCGACCCCTTCGGCGGCGATAATACGATCCTCATTGATCAGGTTTCCGTGCAAAACGTCACGGCCAACCAGCCGATCGATCCCGGCTTCGAGAGTCCCGACCTGGGTACGGGCCCAACGGCCTACCAGTATGACCCGACCGGCTCGCCTTGGACGTTCAACGGCTATGCAGGCGTGGCCGGAAACGGCAGCGGTTTCACGGCCAATAATCCCAACGCGCCACAAGGCAGCCAGGCCGCTTTCATTCAGATGACCGGCTCGGCCAGCCAAATGATGACGTTGGCCGCCGGAACCTATTCGGTCTCGCTCGATGCGGCGCAGCGTAACGTGGCGCAGCCTGGGCAGACAATCGAAGTGCTGGTCGACAATGCGCTTGTGGGCACCATTATGCCCGGCGGCACCAACTACGCGCTGTACTCAACGCCGGCGTTCTACGAGCCGTCCGGCACGCACACGGTCGAGATTCTGGGACTCGACCCACAAGGCGGCGACAACACGGCGCTGTCGACCAGGTGTCGATCATCGCCCTGACGTCGAACCAGCCGCTCGATCCGGGCTTCGAATCGCCGTCGCTGGGCGCCGGCGCCGCGGCCTACCAGTACGATCCGACCAACTCGCCCTGGACGTTCAGCGGTTATGCGGGTGTGGCCGGAAACGCCAGCGGCTTCACGGTGGGCAATCCCAACTGCGCCGCAAGGCGGCCAAACGGCCTTCCTTCAGATGACCGGCTCGATGAGCCAATCCTTCGTTGTCGCGCCGGGCGTTTACAATGTGAGCCTGCTGGCCGCGCAGCGCGGCGTCCCTCAGGCGGGCCAGACCATTCAGGTGCTCGTCGATGGGCAGATCGTCAGCGACATTACGCCGATCGGTACGAGCTACGCTTCATACACCAGCGGCAGCTTCGTCATTGGTACGGCGGGCAATCACACGCTGACCTTCTTGGGCCTCGATCCCTACGGCGGCGACAATACGGCCTTGATCGACCAGGTGTCCGTACAAAACGTCATGACCAACCAGCCGCTCGATGCAGGATTCGAGAGCCCGTTTGCGGGCCCAGCGGCCTATCTGTACGACCCAACAGGTTCGGCATGGATCTACCACGGCTACGCGGGCGTGGCCGGAAACGCCAGCGGCTTCACGGCAGGCAATCCCAGCGCGCCGCAAGGCAACCAGGTGGCGTTCATTCAAATGACCGGTTCGGCCAGCCAGGTGGTCACGCTCGCCGGCGGCACGTATTCGATCTCGCTCGACGCGGCGCAGCGTGCCATCGGCTCTTCGAGCCAGGTAATCGAGGTGCTGGTCGACAACCTCGCCGTGAGCACGATCATGCCCATCAGTTTCAGTTACGCGTTGTACACGACGACAACCTTCACCGTGACCGCCGGAACGCACACCATCGAGATCCTGGGTCTCGACCCGTACGGCGGCGACAACACGGCTCTCGTCGACCAGGTGTCGATCGTGGCGACGCAGGCCAATCAGCCGCTCGATCCAGGTTTTGAAGCGCCGTCGATAGGTCCATCGGCCTACTGGTACGATGCACCGGGTTCGCCCTGGACGTTCAGCGGATACGCCGGCGTGGCCGCCAATGGCAGCTCCTTCACGACTAACAATCCCAACGCGCCCCAAGGCAGCCAGGTGGCCTTCATCCAGGTCACCGGTTCACTGAGCCAGTCGGTTGTGCTGGCCGGCGGCACGTATTCGATCTCGCTCGATGCGGCGCAGCGCAACATTGCCCAAGCGGGTCAAACGATCGAGGTGCTGGTCGACAACAAACCGGTCAGCACCATCACGCCCACCGGCACGAACTACGCCGAGTACAACACGGCGACCTTCACGGTCTCGTCCGGACCGCACACCATCGAACTCTTGGGCCTCGACCCGCACGGCGGAGACAACACGGCACTCGTCGATCAGGTGTTCCTGAACTGGGCGTAGGACTCTCGGAACTGCGGCATTTCTGAGAATTCGGCTCGCAACTTTTGGGAACTGGGCGAGCGACCGTCGCGATGCGGTATGTTTCTCTGAAAAGAGAGGCTAGAATCAGTGACGAGGCCATTGATATTCGTATCATTCATCGTCGCTGCTCCCCAAGCCTTCTCCATGCAATTTAAATTACTACTCGCGCTATTGCTACTGGGGGTTTCGCTCGCCAGCGCCGCGGCAAGCGTGCCGGCCCATCCGAACATCGTGCTGATTCTGTGCGACGACCTGGGCTACGGCGATGTCGGTTGCTTCGGCGCAACGGACATTCGCACGCCGAACATCGATCGGCTCGCAGCGGAAGGAACCCGATTTACCAGCTTCTACGTCGCGCAACCGGTTTGCACCGCGTCGCGGGCCGCCCTGATGACCGGCTGTTATCCAAACCGCATCGGCTTGTTCGGGGCGTTGAATCACGAGAGCAACGTGGGGATCTCGAGCGACGAATTGTTGTTGCCGCAAATGCTGAAGTCGCGCGGCTATGCCACGGCCATCTATGGCAAATGGCACCTCGGACACCGCGACAAGTTCCTGCCGACGCGACACGGCTTCGACGAATTCTTCGGCATTCCGTACTCGAATGACAATGGCCCTCTGCACGGGTCGCAGACGGGCCTGCCGCCGCTCCCCTTGATCGAAAACGAAAAGATCGTCAGCTACGATCCGGATCAGTCGCAGTTTACCCGGTTGTTCACCGAGCGGGCCGTTTCGTTCATCGAGCGCAATCAGAAGCAGCCGTTCTTCCTGTACCTGCCGCACGTGATGCCGCACGTGCCGATCTTTGCCTCGGAGAAGTTCCGGGGCCGCAGCCGTCGCAGCTTGTACGGGGATGTGGTCGAAGAACTCGATTGGTCGGTCGGGCAAATCATGGATACGCTCCAGCGATTGGGCTTGAACGAACACACGCTGGTGATTTTCACCAGCGACAACGGGCCGTTTCTCTCGTACGGCAACCATGCCGGCTCGGCCGGTCCGCTGCGCGAAGGCAAATTGACCACCTGGGAGGGAGGCGTTCGCGAGCCGTGCATCATGCGCTGGACCAGCGTGATTCCGGCGGGCCGCGACTGCAGCGAACCGATTTCGACGATCGATCTCTGGCCGACGTTGGCGGGGCTCGTCGGCGGCGCCGCTTCCCGCCAAGACGATCGACGGTCGCGACGCCTGGGCCGTCATCCACGGTGAGAAAGGGGCCAAGCCTACGCGTGAGGCGTTTTACTATTACGCCGGCGACGAGTTGCAAGCCGTGCGCTGGGGCGACTGGAAACTCCACCTGCCGCACGACTATCTCACGTCCGCCAGCCCGCCCGGCCACGACGGGCGACCGGCCAATTTCGAGAACATGAAGCCCGAGGCCATGTCGGTCTCCGGTTTGCGCGGCATCGCCAGCCGCCACGGATACGTCGTGCGGCATCAGCCGCAGGCGCTGTTCAATTTGAAAGTTGACATCGGCGAGACGCACGACGTGGCGGCCGAGCATCCCGAGGTCGTGCAGCGAATGCTCGAACTGGCCGAAGCGGCCCGCGCAGATCTTGGCGATTCGCTGACGAAGCGGGGTGGTACCGGCGTCCGCCCGGTTGGAAGGTAATTCGAGTGCGTAGCGGCTGCATAACCGCTGCCATGGCGCCGATTGCCGCTACCGTTCCGATTTGAAGACTTCGTAGGGTGGGCCAATCGAATCGAGGCGAGCAAGAGTCGACCAACCGCCGAAGTTCAACGAAGCATTGCGCTTCGCACGCCTAATCGGCCCACCGTCGTCAGGGGTATCGCGAGGTGGGCCGAAAAGCCGGTTGAGATGCAAGGCTTCGATTTGCCCCGCTCCGGGCGTGCCCTCGTTCGGCCCGTCCATCCATGGCCCACCCTACGGCCGCTATTGCCCGGACTTGAAGAGATCGTTGTAGGAATGCCGCGCCCATCCCAGGTAGCGAGGATTCGTGAAATGCGTCTCATCCAATGTCTTCAGCATTTCGGGCAGCGTCTCCAGGTAATCCGGCGTGCGCAGCGCGATGGCCATTCGAGCCAAATGCGGGTCGTCCAGGCCTGCGTAGGCCATCTCGAAGTATCTGCCGCTGAACTTCTGCACCTTTTCGACCTTGGATTCAAAGCTCTTGCCGTCGTCGGGGCTGCTCAGTTCGTAGAGCATCAGCGTCACGCGGGGCACCGCGGAAAGGAGCATCTTTCGCTGGCTGATGTCCCCCTTCAGGAATTTGTTGGCGATATCCGCGTTCAGGGCCATTTTGGCCGGTTCGGCCAGCGCGCGACGGCGCGGTAGGTTTCAACGAGATCGGGCAGAAACCCGAGGTTGTCCGCGCCCTTATTCTCGGCGCGTTGATGAGGCTCGATATCGAGATGAATGCCGTCATATCGCTGCTTCGGGTGCTGGCGATTCGACAACACGATTCCGCGCACCTGATCCAGCAATTGTTCTCGGGGCATGCCCGGCTTGTCGGCGTCGGCACTCCCAAACAAGGCCTCCACGCGGATTTTCGCTTGATGCAGCAGGCCAATCAGACCAAGCAACCTGGCGTCGTCCGGCACGATGCCATTATTGGGGATCGAAACATAGACTTCGTTGATGCCGGTAGACCGGCAGAAGTTTCGCAATGCCTCGGCGCTTCCAGGCGCATCCAAAACGGTCGCGGTTTTCCAGACCCAAAGGCCATGCACGTGGCGCTCGTCTGCCCATGCGCCAGTGGGCTCGCTACGATGAGAACCCACGCGAGCACGCAGAACAAGCGGTGCGCCTTGGTCATGGTCAGCCTGCTGAAAAAACGCGTCTTATTTCGCTTTGGCCGCCCGGACCTTGGCGATTAGTTCACGCACTTCCGGCTTGTCGCCGATTTTCTGGGCCAGGGCCATGGCCACACGCGTGGCATCCGGCTTGAGCCCGGGAATTTCGGCGGCCTTCACGGCCAGCTTGAGCATGTCCAGGATCGGATAACGTCCCACGACTTCCAGTACCAACTTTTGTTCAGCGATATTGCTCGAAGCAGCCAGCGCACTGGTACACATCGCGACGCGCTCGGCGTCGGGCATGGGGAACTGTCGCACCAGTCGAATATAACCTCGCAAAGCACGGGTCTGGAACTTGGCCCCCGGCGCAGTTCTTGGCCAGATCCAACAGAACTGGCGCCGCATCCAGGTTCATCCACGCGCCGAGCACGCGGCTGGCCGTGTCCTGGAGTTCGGGAGTTGCGCTTTTGGCAGCGGCGCCGATTGTTTCCAGAGCCGTCGAGCCCGCCACGGCGCCGAGGATCTCCACCAACGCGGCTTGCGTCGGCACAGACGCTTGCGGTAAGGCAGCCGCCAGCAACCGAGCGCACGCCTCGCGGTCCGGCATGCGTGTGGCTGCCGCGCGAAGCGCGAGCTGAGCCACCGGTGCGTCGTCCGGATATTTCGGAGTCACGACATACGAGACCAGCGTGGGCAGCTTGTCGGGGCCGACCGTAGCTCCCAGCGCGGTCAGCGCGGCGCTGCGAATGGCCGCGTCAGAATTATCGACTGCTCGGAGGAGATCCGTCGTGGCGTCGATTTGCCGAGCGCCCACGGTTTCGAGCAGAACCACCAGCATTTTGCCTTCGGCCTTGGGCAGGCGTGCGGCAATGTCGGAGTCGATGTTCTCGCCCGGCAGATCCGCCAGTGCGGCCTTGGCCGCCTGAGCCAGTTCCGGGTCGGCAGCCGTCGCAATCTCCAGCAACGTCGAAACGCAAGAAACGTCACCCAACCGGGGCAGGGTGCCGATGGCGGCCACGCGTACCTGCTCAGGCCCGCTCTTCACGGCTTCGAGCACGGCCGGCAGCACGGCCCGATCGTTGCGGTCGGCCAAGACGGCGAGCAGCAAAGCCGCTCGTTGCGGCGCGGCGCCCGGCAACTCGGCCGCGAGCGCTTTGCCGACTTCACGGCCGGGAAGCTCGCGAGCCGTTCCCAAACCGAGCTGAAAAAATACCTTGTCCGACGATCGAAGCTGTTCGAGCAACAGCTCGATGCCGCCCGACTTGCGAGCCAGAATCGCGCCGCGCGTGGCCTCGACAATTCGTTGCTTGGGAAGATGCTCTGCCCGGCGAACTTCGTCGTAGAGCTGAACCGCTTCGGCCTCGCGGCCATCGGTCAGCATTCGTTCGCGCACAGAACGCAGCCTTCGGCAACCGCCGACCGGACTCCGGCCGGAGCATTGGCCAAAGACGCTCGCAGGGCCTTGGTGGCGGCGGAATTTCCGATGAGTCCCAGGGCCACGGCGGCGGCCGAAGCAACGTCGGCGTCTTTATCCTGCAATCGGCCGGACAACGCATCGACGGCCTGGGCGTCGCGGCGCACGCCGATCGAATTGATCGTGCCGACCAGCAGGTTGCCTTGCAGCGAATCCAGCGCCTTGCGCAGCGCCTCGTCTGCGGCCGGCCCTGGAATTGCTTCCAGCGCGATCCGCGCCCACGAAGCGAGCTGTTCATCGGCCAGCAGCCGGGCCAGGTCCGGGACTGATTCCTCGGAGCCGTGGACGGCCAGGAGCTTGCAGGTGATGGCCTTCTCCGCGGGCGGGGCCGAGCGAAGCGTGGCGAGCAGTTCTTTTTCCTTCTCATCGGCCCGGGCCGAGCCGGCAGCCAGCGCAACCATTGCCGCGAGAAGAACGACGGAGATTGTGAAGCGTCGAGTGGTATGCATGATTATGGTCCTGGTGAGCGATTGAGGCTTGTGGAACGCCAACGAACGAACTGTGCGGAGTCGTGGGCTTACTTGCGGAGCCCGGAATTAAAGCCTCCACGGTTCACGCAGCGCCTCCGATCGCAAACGGTTGGCCTGTTCGTCGCCGATAAATGCCAGCGTCTTGTGGTCGAACGTCACCTTGCGATCCAGGAAGATCGCGATATTGGCCGCATGGCAGGCGATGTGGCGCCTGGCAGGCCGCGTCGGCATTGCCCTTCGGCACGCCGCGCGACTTCACGCAGTCGAGGAATTCGCGGACATGGAACGTGGCCGGATAGCCGCCGATTTCGGCAACCGTGCGGCCGGCGAGCAAAGCCGGCGAGCTCAACACGAGCTGGCCGCTGTCGCCCGCTTCGACCCAACCGGTCTCGCCTTCGAAACGCACCGGGCACGAGCCCAGCGGCAGCCAACCGCTCTTCGCGGAAGATCAGCTCGACGCCGTCGTCGTAGCGGCAAACGATCTGACCGTCCTTCGGCGGGTTGTATTCGACGGGAGCCGTCGCGGTCGCCGACGGCCCATTGGCAAAGGTCGACGCAATGCGAGCCCCATTCCAGCACACCGCCGCCGACCAGTCCGCCGCCCTTTTCGAAATTGAAGCCGTCGAGCAGCTTGCTGTTGAACGGCCGCCAGGCCGCGGGGCCGAGGTACATGTTCCAGTCGACGACCTCCTTGGCCGGTTCGGTCTCGGCCGGGAGCCAGCCGCTGGTCATGGCGGTCATGCCGCGCGGGTGGGCATAGACGCGTTTGAGCTTGCCGAGCTTGCCGGTTCGAGCCAACTCGCAGGCAAAGGCGAAGTGGGGCAGATTGCGGCGCTGGGTGCCGACCTGGAACACGCGCCCGGTGCGGCGAATCGTCTCGGCCAGGATCAGGCTCTGAGCGATGTTCTTCGTGCAGGGCTTTTCGCAGTACATGTCTTTGCCGGCCTTGGCGGCATACATCGAGGCCGTGGCGTGCCAGTTCGGCCCGGTGGCGATCAGCACGGCGTCGATGTCGTTACGGTCGAGCAGTTCGCGGAAGTCGCGATACATGTCGCAGTTCTGATTGCCATACAGTTCGTCGACCTTTTTCTTGACCGCCCGTGCGGCGAGTTTCCTTGATGTCGCAGACGGCGGCGAACTGGACGTCCTTCTGTTCCAGGAAGCAGCCCAGGTCGTAGGTTCCGCGGTTGCCGATGCCGATGCCGCCCACCACGATCCGCTCGCTGGGGGCCACGGCGCCGTCCCGGCCCAGGGCGGAACTCGGGATGATCGTGGCGCCATCACCGCGGCACCTGCCGCAAGCGCGGTCTTGAGAAACCGACGCCGATGAAGACGTTACGTTCTTCGACATGACTGCTCTCCTGATCGTGTGGATGCGTGAACCGCGGGTAGGCGCCTGCTGCCTGGGCCTTCTTGCCGGCAAGCTGCCATCATACCGGCCCGGGCGGGGCGTTTCCACACAGGGGGTCGCAATTGTCTGCTGGCCTGCCGTGGTTTCGTCAGAAGCCTCGCGAAAACCGCCGAATTCCGGCGGAAGATGGGCCTGCGGCTAAAAAGGCGACTGACGCGCCAGCGCGGGGCACCGGCCTGGGCGCGAACACCGGCCGCGGCGACAGTGGAGCCAAGCCCGGTAGGGTACGCAGCCCCGTAGGGTACGCAGCCCTCTGCGTACCATTCGCTTGGAGAGCCAGCGCCGCGCTCGGTGGCAACCGACATGAAGCATGTTCCACGGAAACAATAGTAGCGATGCTTCGGCGTGGCCGTAACCTACAATAGCCCGCCACAACGCCCAATCTGCCGCCCGTGGTACGCAGAGGACTGCGTACCCTACGGGGACTTTCAGAGCGACGAGAAGCGATTCATGGATTCGTTGTGGATTTGGGTTTCTTCTTCACACCGCCGACTCTGGCAGCACGAACCGGATATGCGTTGTCATCAGGCAGTGACTTTGCGAGATCGGCCTTGACGGTGGCGTGCTCCGGACGCGCCGCGAGGTTGGTCCACTCGTGCGGATCGGTGTCGCGGTCGTAGAGTTCCTCGGCACCATCGGCATAGCGAATGAGGTGCCAGCGAGCGCCGGTCACCGAGTAGTTGCCTCGGTCGAAGGTCGTCAGTACAACGCGATTCGTGGTTTGCTCAGGATCGTTCATTAGCGGCACCAGCGACTGTCCGGCGAGACCGTTGACCTGCGGCAGATCGCATAATTCAATGAGCGTAGGGTACAAATCGAGCAAGCTCACAACCTGTGCGCAGCGCACGCCGACGGGGCCTTTCCCGCGCGGCGGCGCGATAATGAGCGGCACGTGGGTTGAACGCTGCCAGCCAGTCCATTTGCCCCAATGCTGCTTCTCGCCCAGGTGCCAGCCGTGATCGCTCCACAACACGATCAGCGTGTCGTTTGCACTTGGGCTCGCATCCAGCGCATCGAGCAGCCGGCCCACTTGGGCGTCGATGAATGAGGTGCATGCGAGGTAAGACTTCACCGCGGCGGTCCATTGATTGTATTTCAAAACGGTAGCATGCGCGCCTGCCGTCTCCGCCGACACCGCACGAGTTTTCGCACCCTCGCTGAGGTCATCCAGGTCGCCAACCTCGACTTCCGGCAGCATGACGTCGATGCCTTCGTAAAGATCGAAGTATTTCTTGGCGCGAAGAGCGGGATGTGTGGACGATAGAAGCCGATGCCAATGAAAAATGGACGGTCATGTGTGCGACCCAGGCGTTCGACGACCCAGGCAGTGGATTGACCATCGCCCATGTCCATGTCGTCGGCATTGAGTGGCCCCCAATCAAATGAGTCACCGCCCTGCGATCCGGGATTGCGATCGCTCGGCATGTGGTTCAGCGGCAAAACGATGCTTTCGCCGTTCAACTCGGTGACGTGGCGTGGATTGGACGTGGCTTTACTCGGCAATTCTTCTGCGGTGTAAGCCGTCTGGGATGCCGTGAACGGACTCCACCGATTCTCGGGAAAGAAGTCTTCGTCGAACATCATGGGCGCCGAATGATGCAACAACTTGCCGGTTCCAAAAGTGCGATAACCGGCTATTTTGAAGTGCTGCGGAATAAGCACAAGATCGGGTCGCAGCTTGCGTATGTTCGATTCATCATTAGCCAGCACGCCGGTCTCGAACGGCTGCCGCCCGCTGAACACCGCCGCCCTAGACGGATTGCACAGCGGCGCAGCGCAGTGCGCATTGGTGAACAGCACGCCGCGCTTCGCGAGTCGGTCGATGTTCGGCGTCTTCACTTGCAGATGCCCGCCGAGACAACCGACCCAATCATTCAAATCATCAATGGCGATGAACAGAACGCTGGGCTTGTTGAACGCAGTCGCGTCGGCGGCATCCAGCGTAGCCAGCGGCATCAGCACGAGCGCAGTGTTGAGGGCGGCGATTATAAAGGTCGTGGCTCTGAGCATCGTCTTTCACCAGTAGATGAGCAGCCGAATGGGCGTTTGCTGACGGTTTACTCTAATGCCCGTATTCTAATGACGCGAATGCTACGCCAAATATCGTTCGTTTGTTACTACAAATAAATGACTGAGCGAGGGTTGCTGTATTTGCCGCGGGAGGCCGTCCCGGAAACTCATCGCGCAATTCAAATGGCCGAAAAGCCGATTCAAACCGCGGCGGATGAGACCAGCCCGGTAGGGTACGCAGCCCTCTGCGCACCATTCGCCTGGAAGGCCACGCCGCGCTCGGAGGCAACCGACATGAAGCACGTTTCGCGAAAAAAAACAGTAGCGATGCTTCGGCGTGGCCGTAACCTACAATAGCCCGCCACAACGCCCAATCTGCCGCCCGTGGTACGCAGAGGACTGCATACCCTACGAGGCTGCGTACCCTACGAGGCTAAGCTTCGGCGAATTCGTGGCATTGGTAACTCGGCGGCACGACCGCCAGCACGTGATAAACACGACGTTCGAGAACGCCTTTTACCGTGAGTGCTCCGATCAGCCCGGCCGACTCCGCCAGGGTGATGCCCAGGCCCTTGCCGAGTTCTACGGCAGTCGGCGCGCGGCGCCGCAGGCGGTGAAAATTCAACACGAATTGATAGGCTTCCCACTGCCGATTGGTGAATGCAACCTGGCAAGATCCAGCGACCATCACGACACCCGCTGCGAGATGTGTTTTGCCCAATCACCGAGGGCAACAGGCGGGGTTCCGCGGCCATACGGCGGCCGTTTAGGTCTACGATCGCATCGACGGGGTTAATGTACATACGAACAGTTTCCAAGTCAAGCGAATTCGGCGAGGGTGAAAAAGCTGGCCATCCTGCCCGGGCGCTAGATTTTCCATAAGTGATGCGGCGGCAATGACTAAAGCAACTCGCCCCACCCAGTTATGATTTGGAGATGATTCGCATGTCGCGCCATTTGCTCTTTTGCCTCGTGGTCGGCTCGGCTTCCTTGGCGCATGCCGATGAACCGCTTGACGTCTGGCCGGATCTCGCCCCCGGCGAAACCACGCGACTCGTCGGCGAGAATATGCCGCCGCGCAAAGGTGAGAACCCGCCGATTACGCGAGTCGTCAACATCACGCGACCCACGATGAGCGTGCATCGGCCAACTCAAGCGAATGGCACGGCCGTGGTCATTCTGCCCGGGGGCGGGTTCTCCAAGGTCGTGCCCGATCTCGAAGGCAGCGAAGCGGCCGACTGGTTAAATCGCCACGGGGTGACAGCCTTTGTTCTGCGTTATCGGACGACGGCTGACGACAAGTCGCCTGGCTGGACCAAACCGCTCGAAGACGCTCAGCGTGCGCTGGGTTTGATTCGCACTCAGGCCGATCGCTGGGGGATCCAGAAAAATCGGTTGGGAATCGTCGGCTTTTCGGCCGGTGGGCAGGTCGCGGCGCGACTCCTCAGCGCAGGTGAAGAGAGGACGTACGACCGCATCGACAATGCGGACCAAACCTCTCCTCGGCCTGACTTCGCAATCTTGATCTACCCTTGGAATATGTACGACGCGAAACAAGACGCCTTGGTCGAAGGAATCCAGGTTCCGAAAACCTGTCCGCCGACGTTCCTGGTCCACACGCATGACGACCGCTCTTCGTCCTTGGGGGCCGTGCTGTTCTACGCCGGCTTGAAGAAACATAACATTCCCGCCGAGTTGCACGTCTACGGCAACGGCGGTCACGGCTACGGGCTGCGTCCGAGGAAGGACTCCGAAATCTCCACCTGGCCAACGCACGCGGCGCATTGGCTCGGCACGCAAGGCTTGTTGGATTAACGCCGAGCGGTTCCACCGGTGATGACAGCCGACCAGCGACCGGCATCTGCAAAGGCGCCTTCAGTTCGTATCGACCTCGGTGCGTCGCACAGAAGCAGGGCAGCCCGGTAGGGTACGCAGTCCTCTGCGTACCATTCGCCTGGAAGGCCACGCCGCGCTCGGTGGCGACCGACATGCAGTACGTTCCGCGGAAACAATAGTAGCGATCCTTCGGCGTTGCCGAATCCTACCCGTAGCTCGTCACGGCGCCGAATCTGCCGACAGTGGTACGCAGAGGACTGCGTACCCTACGAGGCTGAGCAACCGCTGCAACTAAGTATCGAGGACTGTCGGGGCCGAGAAGCTCTTATACATAACCTTGCTTGCTTCTTCCAAAGCGCGCAGCCCGGTAGGGTACGCAGTCCTCTGCGTACCATTCGCCTGGAAGGCCACGCCGCGCTCGGTGGCGACCGACATGCAGTACGTTCCACGGAAACAATAGTAGCGATCCTTCGGCGTTGCCGAATCCTACCCGTAGCTCGTCACGGCGCCCAATCTGCCGACAGTGGTACGCAGAGGACTGCGTACCCTACGAGGCTACACCTACGACGCCGACGGCGAGCTGACGAATGATTCCACAGCCTCGGGCTCCAGCTTCAATTACGATGCCAACGGAAACCGCACCGGCCAAAGCAGCGGCTCTTCCGGCCAGGCCGACAATACGACGACGGACAACGAATTGACCAGCGACGGCACGTACAGCTACGCTTACGATGCCGAGGGTAACATGACAAGCCGTACCGATGTGGCCACGGGCGAATCGTGGCAGTACCAGTACAATGTCGGCGGCGAATTGATCGCAGTGCTCGACTATCCATCCGGCAGCAGCACTCCCAGCCAGACCGCGACTTACGCCTACGACGCTGAAGGGCAGCGGATCAGCGAGTCGGTTACTTCGGGAGGGACGACCACGGTAACTCGCTACGTCTACGACCAAAGCGGCCAGGTCGCGTTGTCGTTCAATGGCGCCGGCACGCTGACGGGCGAGTATCTGTATGGCCCGGCGATCGATCAGTTGCTGGCGCAAGAAGACGGTAACGAGAACGTCAGTTGGACGTTGGACGACGATCAGGGCTCGGTCACGGATGTGGTGGCGCAGACAGCGGGCAGTTGGCAACTGGTCGATCACCTCCAGTACGACGGCTTCGGTAACATCGTGTCGCAGACCAACGCTACCGTGGGTGCCACACTCTTGCAGACTTACTCGGGCATGCAGTCGGATTCGGCCACCGGGCTGTACTACGACCAGGCCCGCTATTACGACTCTGCCATCGGCCGTTATATCAGCCAGGACCCGCTCGGATTCGGCGGCGGCGACTCGAATCTGTACCGCTACGTGGGCAACAGCCCAACGAACGGCACCGATCCGACCGGAACGGACGACGGTGAGGAAGGCGGCTTCGGCACAGGTTGGGACGGAGGCGGCGAGCCCGAGTTCCCCGACGAGGGCGGCGGTGAAGGAGAGTTCTCTGGGGAGTCGCCGGCCGAAGAAGAGACGCTCTTAAGCGACGAAAGCTCGGGGGGGATTGATCCTGCCCTGGTAGATGACCCAGCCCTCGCAGATGAGTTTATCGCCTCCGGAATGGCGGCTGAAAGTTACGGCTTCGACAACGGCGATGGAGAAGTCTATGGCATTCCGTTCCAGGGCACTGCGATCGTGGATGCCGGCTCGCCGGAATTCGGCGTTTCAGCTCCGGCACAGATTTCCGGCGGTATGTTCAACGTGCCGCCGTTGCCGAGTGCGATCGCTCCTCAACTCAATCTGGGTGCTGCTGGGCTCGGCGCTGGCGGGCGCCGTGTACAACGTGAGCGCCAACTTGGCGGCCGTGTCTGGGGCAGGGGCGTGGTCTGTGCTGGAGTCGGCAGCCTCGGGGATCGACAAACTGCTGGGGACAACAGAGCCATACACGTTCGAAAACGCGCTGAACTATGGGATCGTTCCGAACTGGGCATCCGATCTACTCGCTGCGGTAAATGAAAATGAATCTGACGGCGAGAGCGATAAAGGCTCGGACGCAGAACCAGAGGGACCGGGACCTTTAGGCGGTACGGGAACCTACGGTTCAGGCACAGCGACACCATTGACCTACGGCCCGCTGACAACTGCGCAAATCCAAAACCAGGCGATCGAGGCGGAGGGTGCCCAACTTGCGGCAACCTACTTGACTCTGACCGCCCCTGCATCCTCTGTCGTCAACCCGCCGCAGCAAATCCTAATTGCCCAGCAATTGCTCAATCACCCGTCGACCGCCGGACAGCAATTCCGGCAGTACGTGGCAACGCTGCCGTCAGCGCCCAGTAACAATCAAGCGCCCGGTTCGAGCGCGGATACTCGCTCTTCGTTTCAGCAGCAACTCGACACCATGCGCGCATGGCGCGATGGACCAGTCTAATCCTAACCAAGCGCAAGCGATCAACGCCTATATAAATGCCAAGTACCAGACAGCCAGCGCCAGCCCAGGAGAGCGTTTCCTGATCGATTCCTTCGCGCCACTGGAATTTCAGCCTGGCATCGGCGCGACGAGCAAATTCGAGAAGGGCGTGATGGCAATATTGGGCATAGTGGCAAGCCGAGGTTCAACATCGACGGTTCAATCCTCATCGACTGTGCGGCCCGGCGCAAGTAAAGTCGCCGTATGGGAGTACACCGGAAGGACGTCCGTTCACCAAGCATTATGGAACTGAGACCGGGCCAACGAGAAATATTCCCGGCGGTGTCTTAGATGATGCGATTCGCAACAATCCCGGCACGTCTGTGGGTGGAGGAAAGACTTTACATTATGATCCAGTAAATGATGTAACTGTCGTAACCGGAGATGGTGGATCCATTGTAAGTGCACGTCGAGGAAAACCTTAACCTAATGGATGTAATATATGAGTAAACTATTTCCACGGTTGGATATCGACGCAGAAAACCTCGTCGTAAAGTTAGATGCTTATGTCGGGCAGTTGAGAGTCGTACCCATAAAAGCTGTGTTAGATTTTGACCGATTTTACAACGTGATCGGAGTCGAGATTATCAACTTGGTGCTACAGGTAGGCGAGAACTCTTTAGCGGCTTTCAGCCAGTCACTCTCGGGTGGATACAATGAAATGAAGTATAGCTATGATGCTGAGTGTGATTGCTTCTACCTTCGGCTGCGTACTGATAAATCGGTAGATCAGAAAAGTGCTGATGCGACGTTGTGTCTTGATGAATCCGGCCGAATAGTCGAAATGAACGTGAACCTGCCTAAATAGGCGGTGGACATCGCAGTGCTCGACTATCCATCCGGCAGCAGCACTCCCAGCCAGTGGGAATTAAACGGGACAGGTCTAATTGTTGGTAATCGCGCTGCGTTTAGCCGTCGAGCTTCTTGGGCCGTCCGCGAGCGCGTAATGTCGACTGCAAGCCGAGGCGTTCGGCGGTCGCGCGAACCCACGAATCGTTGCCGTAGAGCTGTCCTTGTCGAAAACTCCATCCGAAGGGTTTGGGTGCGGATTTCAGGAAATTAAACGGGACGGGTCTAATTATTATTAGACCTGTCCCGTTTAAGTTCCCGCGTCCTAATCGGCGAAGGTGGAGCTGTCGCTGTATCCGGCGAGGGAAAAACCCTATTCTTGAATTTTGGCAGTAAGGCACGCGCAGAGGAGTTTCTTGCTACCCGAGTGGGCCAAGGTATGGAAGGAGCGACCGTCAAGTCGTTTGAGGTTCCAAAATCGTTTGTTGAGGGGAATTAAACGGGACAGGTCTAATTATAATTAGACCTGTCCCGTTTAATTTCCCCCCCGTGGTTTTCATTGCGGCGACCGTTTCGCGAGCCCGGCGCGACAGGCCTGGCGAGTGGCGAGTTACGCGCAATGGCGACTTGTCGCTTCCACTGGGGGTTTCGTTTGTCGTAGGCGGCGACGCCAAGAGCGGCCAGGACTTCGCGCCCTTGGCGCACCAAAGGTTACGGTTCCCGCTGGCAAGGCGTCGGCGACGATTGCCCTAAGACCGCTCCCCGGAGCCGGCGGAAAAACCGTTGTCATCTCATTGCTTGCGGCACAAAACGGCTGCCGCGTTGGTTGCCCGGCGGAGTCGCTGGTGGTAATCGAGGAATATACCGGCGTCTCAAATCGGCAACCGGATAAGGTCGACAATCCATCCTAAGATACACCCCGCAATGCAGCGCAGGCGAAGCAAAATCGCGCCGTTTCGGAACCCTGCACCTGGGAAGGTGGCGGCATTCAGCGAGACCACCGGACGCCGATTTCGAAGGGTTCGGGCAGCGATTTCTGCCGCCGGCAATGCCCAATGACGACGTAGCCCTAACGAGCTGCTAACTATGCCGGCGACTGAAGTTGACCTATCATGGTCCACAACAGGCGGCCTCGCGTCGTGGGTTGCGACGTCACGATGCAAGAACTCCGAGAAGAAACGTCATGAAAAGAATCGCTCCCGCCATGATTGCGATCGTGGCGCTCTCTGTTGTTTGCAGGCAACTCCCTGGCGGCCCCGTATGCTCAATTATCGAGCTCGCAAAACCAACTGGGCAGCACCACTCCGAAGGTAGTCGAACTCAACCAGAACGATGCGGTCAAAGGCATCGCCAATTCCAATGGCGTCGTCATGTTCAAGGAACCCGGCGCCTATTTCGTGATGGCGGCCGCACAAGTGGGAAGCGCCGATGGCAAAGGCCAGGGAACCCTCCACTTATGGATGCGCAAGAATGGAAAGGATGTCGCCAACTCGAATAGCGTGCAAACGATTGTCCCCGGATTTACCGCGGTTCTGATCTCGCAGGGCGTCGTGGAAATCGAACCGGCCGACACCATGGAAATGGTTTACTCGGTGAGCACGGCGGCCGAGAACCTGGGGCTGATCGCCTCGACACCCTCGGGAGAGCCAATGGTTCCGAGCATGATCTTTACGGCGTTCAAGGTCGACGACAGCGCGTACGCGCAAATCTCCGGCTCCCAGACGCAAACGGCCGTCCCCACGGGAAGTCCGATCATGCTCAATACCGTCGACGCGGCCAAGAACATCGAAAACAAGGCAGGGGCAATTACCTTTAAAACGGCAGGAACTTACTTTGTGATGGCCGCAGGCCAGGTGGGCTGCACCGCTTCCGGCGAGCAGGGTCGAGTCCGGCTATGGTTGCTTCAGAACGGACTAGCCATGAGCAATTCGAACTGCGAGCAGGCTGTCAGTCCGGGCTTTACCGCCGTTCTGGTCTGCCAGGGAGTCATGGCCTGCAAAGCCGGCGACAGGCTGGAGTTCATTCAATCAGCCAGCGGCAGCGGAATGGGCATGATCGCTTCGGCGCCCGAAGGCGAGTCGACGGTTCCCAGCGTGATCGTCTCCATCATCAAGGTGGCCGATGACGCCTATGCTCAACTCTCCAGCGTGGAATCGCAAGCCAGTGCATCCTACGCCAAGCTGGTCAGGCTGAACCAGACCGATGCCGCGCAAATATCGAGAACGCGAGTAGAGCGAGGTCCAGTTCGATCAATAAAGGCGCCATTGCGATCAATCAGGACGGCGTTTACTTTGCGATTGCAGCGGCCCAGGTCGGCAGCACCGACGGCCAAGGCGCGGGATCGTTGCGGCTGTGGTTGCGCAAGGGGGGCATTGACGTCGGCAAGTCGAACACCGAGCAGACCGTCACCGGCAACTATACGGCGGTGCTGGTTTCCCAGGGGGTCGGTGAAGCCCGACAAGGCGACAGGCTGCAACTTTTTCAGTCCGCCCGAGGGACGGGCGTGGGCCTGATTGCTACGCAGCCCGCAGGAGAGCCGGCCGTCCCCAGCATGATCTTTACGCTGATGAAAGTTGATTGAGAACGCAGGCGAACTTCCGTCAGCAACGCGGCCAACCGAAGGGCTATTGAATGCGCCCGTGGAATGACATGAAAACCATGAAGATTATGACAGGCCTCGTTTTGTCGTTGGCTGGCGTGGCATGCGCGGATACAGCCGAATGGCCTCCCAGCAGGGAAAAGGAATCGGTCTTCACAGAGCGGAAACTGGAGGTCTTCCAGCACGGAACCAAAAAGGAGTGGGGCTATGCGGAGCCGCAAAGCGATACGTTCCTGGTGCTCCATCCCAAGCAGGCACGGCCGCACGCCCCGCTCTATGTGGTGCTGCATTCCGCCGGGCATGACGTCCATTCGTGCCTGGCCTGCACGACCAAGGTCGGCAACCACGACATCTACCATTCGCCCCCGGATTTCTTCGCGCTCTACCTCGATTGCCGGGCCAACAAGGGAGACTGGTGGTGGGGCATCAACAAATACCAGGGCCCCGACGTCAGCCCGACGGAAAAACGGGTGATCGACACGGTGAAATGGGTCATCAAGCAATACGGCATCGACGAGAACCGCGTCTATTTGTGCGGCAACTCGATGGGCGGCAGCGGCACGCTGGGCATCGGCATGCGCCACGGAGACGTCTTCGCCGCCATCAAGGCCAACGTTCCCGCCAAGGTCAAACATGTCTCCAGCCGGATGTACTTCCCGCCGCAGACGGTGCCGGCGGACGTCACGCTCCCCGACCCTCCGATCGTGATCGACTATTCGGCTCCGAACGACCGATGGTCCCGAGGCCACGAATGCCTTCGTCAAGGCCATGAACGAACGGAAATACGCGTTCTTCTTCTACTGGGGCCCGTTCGGCCATGCGAACAATCACGAAAACATCATGAAGGTCAATGACCTGATCAATTCGTTCGACTGGCTGAGCGTCAAGAAGAACGAGGCCTATCCGGTGTTCACGAATGCCTCGACCAATGACCCGCTGCCCTGGCCGGATCATTTGACCGACAAGAAGGCGGGCCAGATCAACGCTTTCTTCCGCTGGCAGAACGTGTCGGACACGCCGAGCACGATGGAAATGTCGCTGTTCCTTGTCAAACCTTCGGAACTCAAGACGACGTTCACGATCCCGCCGAAGCGACGGCGGACGTCAGCCTGCGGAGGCTGCAGATGCTGCGAGTCGCCCCGAGCGAAACGGTGCGTTGGACGTTCGATACGGCCCGCGGAGAGATCCAGGCCGACGCCACCGGCTGCATCACCATCCCGCGGCTGAAGATTACCGCGGAGCCGACCACGCTGAGCATTTCAAAAGCGAAGTAGGCGACCGATCTTTGGGTCGATGTTCTCGGTCAGACTGGAAATCCTAAGAGATGCTTGATACGGCAGGAATGAACTGCTGACCGTCGATAACCGCGGGCCGAACGTCAAATCCGGTCGGGATGAAGCTCGCGACGCAAACGACGAGAAATCAAGTAATTAAAGAGCGGAGGGCACGGGAGTCAAGAAGCTTCGCTGTAAGTATTGGCTCCAAACGAGTTACGGAAACCGCTCGACAAGCTACCTGACACGTTAACGGACATCCAAACCACCGAATGCCTAGGGCCACTGCGATTGGCTCGTCGAGGGGTGTCGAAAAGGCCCATCGCGAGCGGCCGGAAGCACGTTGATTCGGGCGAGATTTGTGGTCAGTCCAGCAGTTGGACACTCCGCTTGCCCTACTTCCCCGGCAGCTTCTCAACGGATTCCCAGTCCGGTTCGGCTCGGCCCAGAGCGGGAAGCAACCGCATTAAGCCAGCCGCACGTCCGAGAGTTCTACTGGACCGGGCAACCGACGAAAGGTCGGGGCATGGTTGACTCGGTTGGCCAGGAGAGCGACAGCCTGTTGGCCGCATGGATCGGACCGGATCATCGACGGCTTGCAGAGGCAGACAAGGAATTTGCCGTTCCGCAGGAAATGCACCCTTCCAATTAGGACGAGCGACGTTCCATATCAGGTTCTTGACGTGCCCTAGCACTGTCTGTCGAATGCAGCGACGGCAGAACGGTCAAATGACATCTGTTGCTTTCAAGGGTCGCGACGGCAAAGAGAGCTTGCAATGAGTTCTAAGCATGCGTGCATTCACGAGGCTTTGCACATTGTTTCTCATTGGATAGATGGTGGCGAAGCCAAGGGAACGTGGGTTGTATTTGAAAAGGATTTTTGTTGGGGGTTCAGCGATCTTCCAGCACTTTCCGACGGGGAATCTAGAATAACCATGCTTGCTGTTGGCGGGCTGGCAGAGCTTCGCCTGACGATGAAATCAGGATTCCAATTTGACGTAAAAGAATCTGCCGATGCTCTCTTAAGAGCGGCACAGGCAGCCCAACCTTCGGCAGATATTCCCCTTCCGGCGCACAACGACAACGGCGACGGCATTACCATCATTGGGAATATGGCGCTTAACTTCAGCGACGATCTAATGCTCTGCCATGAGGCCGCGCTGAATTATCCTGACGAAGCACGAGGTGCATTTGAGGAAGCTGTGCGGCGAGTGAATGATGCTGGCGTTTGGAATGCCGGAAGTGTGGTTGCGGCACAGTTGGAGACTGCCCCCGGAGCCGTTTGTACGCTTCCGGGCGAAATGAATGGGCAGAACACCACGCATCATCTTGATAAACACGCTCTTGCAACGCTCAAAAACCAGATCATGCCGAACCTATCGCAATCGAGACAATCGTCCACTACAAGCCAAAGTCAGAATGCTTCTAATCCAACCGTCAATCAGGATTTGCCTACAGACGATACAGCGCATCAACAGGATACCCACTCGGATGATGGAAGCCCGACGAGTCAATCGTGATCTGGACGAAGTGCGGTGGACAATCGCCCATCTCTGATCTCCACATTGAGAAGACTGATGGCAAAACGTACCGCAGCGACAACCAAAAAAGCGTCAATGCCCGCTGGCCGGCGAGACACCACCCGCCAAGTATCGCAGTTGAGGGTCGTCGTAATCGGCGCTGGCGGTGTCGGTTTGTCCCTGCTACCGACGCTCGGCCGTGTCTTGAATTATGGACCGACGACCTACCAGTTCGATGTTGCCGACCTTTCGCTGGTCGACGGCAACTCGTTTGAGGAACGGCACCGTGACCGGCAGCGCTTCGCCAAAACGGGCAACAAGGCGGAAGTCACCGTCAAAGAACTTCGTGACCAGTTTCGGAGCGTTACGTTCACCGCGCACGGTTTCTATCTGACCAAGGACAATATCAGCGGGGTAGTCAAAGATGAGCATATCGTGTTCTGTTGCGTAGACAACCACGCAACTCGCAAGCTGGTATCCGAGCACTGCGAGACGTTGGAGAATGTCACCGTTATCAGCGGTGGCAATGAGTTAACAGACGGAAACATCCAAATCTTCATCCGTCGAAACGGCGAAAACGTCACGGCTCCGCTCACGGAATTCCACAAGGAAATCCAAGAACCGAAGGACGAGAATCCTGCCGATGCCCAGCAGCGAGAGGGTTGTGATGCAATGGAACTCAGCCGCCCCGCAACTGCTGATTACGAACTTCAACGTAGCGGCGCTGATGCTCAACGCTTTCCACAATTATCTGATCGGGGAGTTGGGCAAGTACGATGAGGTCCACTTCGATATTGGGGTGAACCAAAGCAAGGCCAAGAATCTGCGTGCGCTGAGATGACGCAAAGCGCCTTCAACGGGATACTGCCCCCACGCAGTCGTGCCGCACAACCTCCCCTTCGGCTGCAATCCCGAGAACGCCTCCGCAAGGCATGGATTTTCGTCGACTTTGACTGACTCTAATCGGCACTCTGCGAGGCCAGAGCCTCTGCTGGAATCGCAGGCATAGCGCGGGATGTGGTCGGTAACAACATCGTGAGGCCGGCAGCCGCCAGGACAAACGCCGTTGAGACCCAAAGGCACCCCGGCAAACCGGCGACGAGATACATCACGCCGGAAAGCAGCGTCCCCACCAAGCGTCCACAGGCGTTGGCCATGTAATAGAACCCGACATTCAAGGCAACCTTGTCAGAATCGGTATAGGCCAGAATCAGGTAGGAATGAATGGACGAATTGACGGCAAACGCGACTGCAAAGAGTGCCAACCCACCTAATACGGCCACGGTGGGGTGGAAATTGAATTGCAACGCGATGGCGATGCCCGCCGATACCAGCGCCAAAATGAATCCCCACAAGCTGCGCTCCCTTGGCGATCGCGGGCACATCCGCGTTGCGACTCAGAAACCTGGGGGCGATGGCCTGAATGAATCCGTAGCCAATCACCCAGGCGGCCATGAATCCGCCCACGCCGCTGAAACTCCACCCCAGCGAGTCGTAAAGGAAGATCGGCAGGCCAACTACGAACCATACATCTCGCGAGCCGAACAGGAAGAATCGGGCCAGGGACAGCATATTGATCTCGCGGCTTTTGGAGAAAAGCTGCTTGAACTTCACCTTGGCCTTCGATTTCCCCATGTCCTGCTTGAGGCTGAGCATTGAGCCAGTCAGCACCAACCCGAGCGTCCCTGCCATCGCCCAAAGCGCCCCAGCGAAGCCGAGCCAACTCAGCAGTACGCCGCCGACCAGGAATCCCAGCCCCTTGAGTGCGTTCTTTGAGCCGGTCAGGATGGCTACCCACTTGAACAGGGCCGAGTCATTTCCTTCGGGAACCAGCAGCTTGATCGCGCTCTTGGAACTCATCTTCGTCAAGTCCTTGGCGATACCCGAAAGGGCTTGGGCCGTCATGACGTAGGCGACCGAAAGCCATGCCACCCAGTCGGTGCTGACGAATGACAACATGACCAGGGCTACAACCTGAATTGCCAGCCCGGCAAACAACGTGAGCCGCAGGCCGAACCGGGAGCCGATCCAGCCCCCGAACAAGTTCGTCAGGATGCCGAAGAACTCGTAGAGCAGAAACAGAAAGGCCAGATTGACGGGCGTGTAGCCGAGCTTATGAAAGTGCAGCAGCACCAGCATGCGCAGTGCGCCGTCGGTCAGCGTGAAACCCCAGTACGAGGCCGTCACCAAAACGTAATTGCGAAGGTCCATCGAGCCCGACGCTACGGTGGAAGGTTGTGCCGACGAATCGCTCCCCATTCAATGCTCCAATGCTGGCCGGTTCGTGTCGTCGCTTTTCATGTAGTGTGGCGATCGCGGGGCCGAATCAAGGCTCTTTGCAATCATAGCCGCCAACTCAACCAGCCGGTTCGCGTAGCCGATTTCGTTGTCGTACCAGGCGAGCACTTTGACTTGCGTTTGATCCACGACCATCGTGGATGGACCGTCGACAATGCTGGATCGCGTATCGTTGAGAAAGTCAGCCGAAACGAGCGGCTTCGACTCAAACCCCAGAATGCCTTTCAGCGATCCATTGGCGGCGTCCTGCAAGAAGCCATTGACCTCTTGGACACAGGTCGGCCGTTCCATTTCAAAAACGCAATCGGTAAGGGAAGCGTTGAGCAAAGGCACGCGCACGGCAATGCCATTCAGCTTCCCGTTCAATTCCGGGTAGATCATGCCAATGGCCGTCGCCGATCCGGTGCTGGTCGGAATGAGCGAATTGAGCGCAGAGCGAGCGCGTCGCAGGTCTTTGTGCGGGGCGTCAACGATAACCTGGGTATTCGTCACGTCGTGCATCGTCGTGATAAGCCCGTGGCGGATGCCGATTTCCTCGTGCAGCACCTTTACAACGGGAGCCAGGCAATTCGTCGTGCAAGACGCGGCTGTGACGATATGGTGCCGAGCAGGGTCGTAGAGGTCGTCATTGCAGCCCATGACGATGTTGAGCGCCCCTTGTTTGACTGGGGCGGCGACGATCACTTTTTTCACCCCACGGTCAAAATGACCTTGAATCGACTCCGGAGTCAGGAATTTTCCGGAGCATTCGAGAACAATCTCAACCCCGTGCTCGTCCCAAGGAGTTTCTCCGGGCGTCGCGCTGTCGGTGAAGCCAATTCGGCGGCCGTCAATTTCGAGGTAGCTTTCGTGTGGCTCAATCTCATGCCGCCAACGGCCGTGGACTGAATCGTATTCGAGCAGGTGGGCTGCGGTCGCCGCTCCTCCTTTGATCTCGTTGATGTGGACAAACTGGAAATTGTGCCATTCCCAGGCGGCGCGTAGCGCCAGCCGCCCCATGCGGCCGAAGCCGTTGATTCCGATGCGTGTCGCCATCCTACTTCTCCTTATTCGTTCCCTGTGCGACTGCACGTTGCCGTCAGCCCTCTCGGATTGGCCTTACGGAATCGCGCTGACCGCTTCCATGGCCATCGACTCGGCTTTGGGAGGTAACCTGATGTAGCCCAGCGGCTCAAGGTACTGCTGTCCTTCGGTCAATCCCCACTCGACGAAGCCTTTGATCGCAGCCAGCCTTTCTGGACCATAATTCTTGTAGAGCAGCAACCATGTGTAGGTCACGATTGGATACGAGTCCGTGCCGTCCGGGTCGGGAAACGAGGTGCGCAGGTTCGCCGGCAGCTTGGCATTCATGAGAGTGGCCAATCCACTGCCGCCCGTGGGCTGGATGAATTTGCCGATTTTGTTTTCCAACTGCGCCATGTGAAGGTGGGATCGCTTAGCGACTCCCAACTCCACATAGCCAATGGTTCCCGGCGTTCTGCTCACTATTCCGGCAACCCCATCGTTGCCATTGCCAGCAAGGCGTTGGTCGGCTGGCCACTGAACACCGGTGCCGACACCGGGGCCTTCCCGCCAAGTGTCGCTAATCGCTGCCAGATGGTTTGTGAAGGCAAACGTCGTGCCGCTTAAGTCCAAGCGGACCACCGTAACGATGGGCATATCGGGTAGCATGACCCCACGGTTAGCGGCGGCGATTGCCGGATCGTTCCAGGACTTGATCTTGCCCAGGAAGATGTCGGGGTAAACGGCGCGGGGCAGCTTCAGACCATCCGGCATTCCGGGCACGTTGTAGGCTAACACGACGCTGCCAGCCGCGACCGGTATGAACTGAACGCCGCGCTTCACGATAGCGATCTGTTGGTCCGTGAGCGCCGAATCGCTGGCCCCAAAATCGACAGTGTCATTGACAAACCGCTTCTGCCCTTCACCGCTGCCGACAGCGGCGTATTCAATTGCAACGTCGGGCCGAACCGTGCGATATTCCTCGGCCCATTTTTTGTAGAGCGGCGCGGCAAAGGTCGAGCCGGCTCCATGAATCGTGATGCCGCCTCGCTCCGGCGAATCCGACGTTAAACCGCCATCGTTCCCACATCCTGAAAGTAGGCAAAAGCACCCGGCCAACACTGCGAAACGGATCAAACCGCTGGCGTGCGACATGAGTTTCTCTGAGAAGTGCGGTAGCCGCCCGATCGACGGCAAACCGATCAAGCTAAATTCGTCAATCGACGATTAGCGATTGTACAGACCAATCGAACAGGCAGATGTTAGATTTCCATTAGTCAGCCCTGGAAACGTGGCGGACCGCAGATGCGTTGCGATCGTTGAAGAAGACGGCAACAGTAAGACGCACGAATCCTGCGGGTTATTGACGCATGCCGATTGCAGGTTCTTGTCGCCCATTTCGAGGTCCGTTATTCTTTATCAAAGCACGGCGTTTGAAAGAATCTCTGGGATCGCGGCCTTTCCCACCTCTCAATTAAATCGTACAATAACGATGATGGCCAAGAAACTACCAATTTGCCCGGAAGAAGACAAGCTCTGCGGGGATAACGAGACGGCAATTGACGTGCGGCCCGTCGAAGGGCCGGCCGCCGACAAAGAACTGGCACTTCTCACCAAAGCAGTCGGGCATCCGGCGCGCGTTCAGATTCTTCGCCTTCTGTCGCGACGGCGGTCGTGCATTTGCGGCGAGATCGCGGAGGCGTTCCCACTCGCACAATCGACCGTGTCGCAGCATTTGAAGATTCTGAAGGCTGCGGGGTTAATTCGTGGTGACGTTGATGGGACTCGCGTATGCTATTGCGTCGATACGCGAACGCTCCGCCGGCTGAAAGCCTTGATTGCCGTGATCTAGGCAGGGTCCGTGCAATGCGAGCCGACCGCACGAACGTACTCGACACCAAGTTCGCGCAACGGTAGGCGGCTCAACGATGACAACGCCTCAACCAAAAAGAACCGTCCTGTTTCTCTGCACCGGCAATTCTTGTCGGAGCCAAATGGCCGAAGGTTGGGCTCGGCGCTTTGCGGCGACCAGATCGAGCCCTATTCGGCCGGCATCGAGGTACGTGGGCTCGATGCGAATGCCGTGAAAGTGATGGCCGAAGCCGGCGTCGATATTGCCGGCCAGAAATCGAAGAACGTGCAAGACCTGGCTGGCGTTCGGTTCGATTACGTCATCACCGTATGCGGACATGCCAATGAGACCTGTCCGATCTTTCCCGGCCACTCCAAGAAACTGCACGTTGGCTTCGACGATCCACCGCTACTCGCCAAGTCGGCGACCAGCCCCGACGAGGCACTCGGCCACTACCGGCGAGTGCGGGACGAAATTCGCGAGTTCGTCACCGGCCTGCCTGCACTCCTGGTGTAGCGCACGCAACAGCAAATGAACATGGAGACTCGATGTCCATTGAAACTACAAAGCGGCTGAGTTTTCTCGATCGTTATCTGACACTATGGATTTTTCTGGCGATGGCCGCAGGAGTTGCCGCGGGCAGCTTAATTCCGGAGCGTCGACGATTTCGATCAACCGCTTCCAAGTTGGAACGACCAACATCCCGATCGCCATCGGTCTGATCCTGATGATGTACCCGCCGCTGGCGAAAGTCCGCTACGAGGAAATGGGCGAGGTCTTCCGCAACTGGAAGATTCTCGGTCTGTCGCTCGTGCAGAACTGGCTGATCGGCCCGGTATTGATGTTCGCCCTGGCCATCCTGTTCCTGCACGACTACCCGCAGTACATGGTGGGCCTCATCATGATCGGCCTGGCCCGCTGCATTGCGATGGTGATTGTCTGGAACGAACTGGCGAAGGGAGACACGGAATACGCTGCTGGGCTGGTGGCCTTCAACAGCGTCTTCCAAGTGCTGTTCTACAGCGTCTATGCCTGGCTGTTCATCACCGTGCTTGCCACCGCTGTTCGGTCTGGAAGGCAGCACCGTGCAGGTCAGCATCGGCGAAATCGCGCAGAGCGTCTTCATCTACCTCGGCATTCCCTTCCTGGCGGGCATGGCGACTCGGTTCGTACTGGTACGGGCCAAAGGGCGGACATGGTACGAGCGGCAGTTCATTCCGACGATCAGCCCAATCACGCTGGTCGCGTTGCTGTTCACGATCCTGGTCATGTTCAGCCTCAAAGGAAATCTCATCGTCCAGATTCCGCTCGACGTGCTGCGGATCGCCGTGCCGCTGCTGATCTACTTCGTCGTCATGTTCCTGGTGAGCTTCTGGATGGGCAAGAAGATCGGGGCCGACTACTCGCAAGACCGCCACGATTGCGTTCACGGCAGCGAGCAACAACTTCGAGTTGGCGATCGCTGTGGCGGTCGCCGTGTTCGGCATCAACTCCGGAGAGGCTTTCGCGGCCGTCATTGGACCGCTGGTCGAAGTTCCGGTCGCTGATCGGGCTAGTCAATGTCGCCCTGTCTTTCCAGCGGCGATACTTTAGTGCGCCGACAGGCATTGCGATCCCGTCCGCTTCCTGAGCTTCAGCCCGGTGTAGCCTCGATTCTTCGGCGGTCCACGCTCCCGTCGCAGAACAGCGATCTCTCGGGTAAACTGACTGCGATGATGGATTCAACTCAGCTAGTCGTTCCTTCTAGGGATGCGCCATGATGAAGAAAATCGAAGAGTTTCAGCGGTGTGCCCAGCATCTTGGCGGGCTGACTGACCCAACTCGACTTCGGATCGTCACGCAGCTATTTGGCGGCCCAACAAGCGTGTCTGACCTGTGCTCGTCGCTGAATGAGGAATTCGGCAAGGTATCGCACCACTTGAAGGTGCTTCGGAATGCCGGATGCGTGCAAGGTCTCAAGGAGGGCCGACAGGTCGTTTACCGCCTTCACCCAGATGTCAGCCGGGCGGTGAACGATTCAAAAGAGAGTAAAACGCTTGACTTTGGCTGCTGTAGGTTCAGTCTTGCAGGTCGCGATGGCTGCCGCGCCAAATAGAACTTAGAAGTGTAGCGCTAACCCTAAAGCGTGGGCAAATTGTATTTCCTCGCTACGTCCGTTCCAGTTGTAGAATGCGCGAGAATTGTTGGGGGAACGCTGTCCCGCGTGGTGACACCAAGCCCATACCACCGCAGCCGTAGCGGGCAGTTCGGAAATGCCGAAAGTCTTTCGGCATCGGGCCAGAATTGATGAAGCGCGTCAGCAATCGCACTGAACGATTGACCATTCCCTGACGCGCTAACGGAAGTTCCGCCGCCTTCGCCGCCGGACAGGTTGCTGGCTCCTTCGCCGCCGGACAGACTGCTCGCGCCAGACGAACTGCTTGCTGCACGGGACGCAGCCTGAATCTGCGCGGCTGCGGCAAAGTAGGCCGCAGCCCCTCCGCCTCCGCCAATTCCTTCTGCACCACTCATGATTGCACCCTCCTCGTCGGAAGCGAAAAATGCGATTGTGCTTATGCGTCGATAATCTTGGTATCGAGCGTTCCTGCCGAAATGTACATCGTTAATAGCGAACATTACGGTGTCGTTCATGATTCCTCCTGCTTTCTGCCGGAATAGACCGACTTGTGCGAAAACGCTCGGGTTAATGGGGCCGGTGCTAGCCTAACGATTGTCGGGCGAAGGCGTCGGTCGCGTTGTTACGGAGCCCGCATCTTCGCTACAATCCTCCACACCACCTACCCGGAGGACTAGGTGTGCGGTTTTCGGCGATCGGGATTTAAGCACGCATGGCCTTTTTTTCTCTACGCTCCGTACCTGGCCACCGCTGGCCGACTCTGCCCGAACCGGGCCTGAGCCAGGTATGGTCCGCCTACCTGGCCTTAGACAATACGCAGTGGCTTGGCGCGGCCGAACTGGAACAACACCAACTCACTCAGTTCCGCGCCTGCTCGATCATTGCCAACAACACGTGCCCTACTACCGCGAGATGCTGGCGAAAAACGGCATCAACGGCGTGTCAATTCAGTCGATGAGCGACCTGCGCCGGATTCCGCTTTTATCGCGCCGCACCTGGCAAGATCAGTTCGATCAATTCTGCGCGGAAGAGTTGCCGGAAGGAACCGTGGCCTTGGATGAGGACAAGACGTCCGGCACCAGTGGTGTGCCGGTTCGCGTGCTCAAAACCAGCATGTTCTATACCTGGTGGCTGGCGTTCTATCTCAGAGATTTGGAATGGTGCGGCCTGCGTCCGAGCGGAACGATGGCGGCGATTCGGGCCACGCTCAAGACGGGCGAGGAGCTTGAGCGTCTGTTGCAAGGCCAGCGGATGGCGTGCTGGAACCCGATCCTAGAACCGCTGCTGGAGACGGGCCCGTTGTACGGCATGGACATCCGCCAGAACCCACGGCGGCAGATCGAATGGCTCCAGGAGGTGAATCCCGACTACTTGCTGAGCCACACTTCCAATCTCGAATTTCTGGCCGGCATGTTGCTGGATGAACCGCAGCGATTTCCCAGACTCCGCGCCATCCAGGCAATTTCCGAAACGCTCACCGAGGAGGCCCAATCCAAGATCGAGGCGGCATTTCAAGCGCCAGTCAAGAATGTCTATAGTTGTGCCGAAGCCGGCTATCTGGCATCGCCTTGCCCTGCGGGCCACGGACTGCACGTGCATGCCGAAAACGTGATCCTCGAAATCCTGGACGATGCCGATCAGCCCTGCAAGCCAGGTCGAGACCGGCCGAGTCGTTCTGACCGTCCTGCACAACTTTCGGACGCCGTTTATTCGCTATGAAATCGGCGACGTGGCGACACTGGCCCCGAGCCCTGCCGGTGTGGTCGCGGGCTTCCGTTGCTGACGCGCGTGCATGGCAAAGTCCGACCTCACTTCAAGCTCGCGGGGGACCGGCGCAAGCATTCGTCCGACCTGGTGCATGCAATCACAACGGTCGGCGGGCACCATCAGCACCAGGTCATTCAGAAAGCTCTTGACCACGTGGTCGTTCGTATTGTGCCGAACAGGGACTGGACACCGGACCATAACCAACGACTTATCCAGGCGGTGCGTGGGTTTTTTGAAGCCCCTGTCAAGGTGCAGTTGGAACTCAAGGATCGCTTGGAACCGCTGCCTGGTGGAAAGATGCAAAGCATGATTTGCGAAGCGTAGAGGTTTGCCGAGAATTAGCCAATCGCCTTCGCAATGACGAATGCCGCCGTTGCAGCCAACCCGCCCACAACGACCGTTTGCCACGCACTGCGGAAGGGGCGAGCCGTCGTGAATCGGCCTTTGATGTAGCCGAACACCAAGAGCGCCAGCAGCGTCACGACGACTGAGCCGATCAAGGCCGCATGGACCGAGTGGAAAAAGAAGTACGGGGCCAGGGGAACCAGTCCACCAGCGATGTACGACACGGCAATGGTGAAGGCACTGCGACCGGCGCGTTTCGGGTCTGGTTCCTCCAGGCCAAGCTCGAATCGCATCATGAAGGCGACCCACCGCTTCTTGTCGGCACGGATGGAGTCCACCACGGACATTACCTTGTCGTCTTCGAGGCCGTAGGATCGCAAAATGTCAGCCACCTCGGCGGCTTCTTCCTCTGGCATCTCCTCCGTCTCGCGTTCTTCTCTGGCTAATTCGGAGAAGAAATGTTCGGCATCAGTTCTTGCCGCCAGGTATCCGCCTAAGCCCATCGCGATCGCCCCCGCTGCTACCTCGGCCAACCCTGCCGTGACGATGATAGTGCTTGAATCCACCGCGCCGGACAAACCTGCTGCCAGAGCGAACGGGACCGTCAGTCCGTCCGACATCCCAATCACGATGTCGCGAACGCTTTCCGTTGCCGTGAAGTGCTTTTCGACGTGCGGCGTTTGTGGCATTTGGAAATCCTCATGGCTTTGGGAACGGCAGGCTATTCTATCCGCTGGGCCGTTCGTAGGCTCCCCCATTGAACGCGTTGGTCATGCGGGCGGTTTCTTCGCCGTGAGGTAAGCCATACGCTCGGTGGTGATGAATTGGCGGGCTTCGACGAGGGGGCGAAGAACCTGCTCGAACAGTTGCCGTTCTTCCAGAGTGAACTGTTCTGCGAGGACGACGTTGAGAGATGGGGCCCAGGGATGCGGCGAGAAGCCGAGAAAGACGTCCCACGTGGTGATGTTGGAGGGAAGGGTTTCAAAGTGGAACACCAGGTCGATTTCGGCGAAGCCGGAAGAATCGACGAAACGGACCAGATCGTGTTCTGAAAAGTTGGTGATTGGGCTCTGCGCCATTTGCTCTTCTGTGTCGGGAAACTGTGCGGCTTTCCAGCGATGCAGCAGAGGCAGCAGAGGCAGGAAGGGGTCCGGGGATACCGGAATCTGGCCGTCGACCATTTTTTTCAATTCGATGGCTTTGATTGCGTCGTCCCGAAAGATGGGCTCGGCGATCGAGAGCCTGCCACCGGGTTTGAGGACGCGGTGGAATTCGCGCATGGCCGCGAGCTTGTCGGAGACGTACGCGAGAACAGCCCGAGTTGTAACAACGTCCACCGAGGCATCGGGGATGCTTTCTAGATTCTCAGCAGAGCATTGGAAAAAAGTACACTGATCTCGCACGCCGCGTTCGATGGCGACCGACTCCACGTAACGGAGCATGGGTACGGAAATGTCGGCGAAGAGGACGCGGAGCGACGGGCCGATGCGGTCTATGGCACCAAAGGCGATGAGACCATCGCCGGCACCGACGTCGGCGACGATCATTCCGGGGGCAAGCTGGGCACCGTCGATAACGCGATCGGCGTAGCTTTTGATCGCGCCGCGCACCACGCGGTCATACGCGGGATCGCCGGCGTGGCGGCGATGCAACAGCCATTCGGACCACACATCCCGTTGGGAGGCGACGTCGTTGTCGCTCATGCCTTGCGGACACTTGGGACGAGGTAATTTTAGCAAAGTGCCTTTAGCCGCCTTTATCATGCAGGCTATTCGCAACAGCGCGCGGCCAGGGTCCACCAAGCTCAGGTCAGCAAACAGCCCCCAAAATCGCGGCCAGGGTCGGTCGGCTACTGAGTTTTCAGCCAGAGGTCGCCCCAGATTTTTAACTCGTCCGCCACGCCAACGGCACCAAACGCTTTCGAGTAGGGAGTGATCCCAAACTGGGTCTGGAGCACGTTGAACTGCCCACGTAAATGAATGAGACCACCAACCTCTTCGGCGGCTGCATTGATCCGCAGCGGCTTTGTCACACCGTGCAGTGTGAACTCACCGTCGAGTTGATAAGATTGCGGATCGCTTGGTTGCCGCTTGGGTAGCGCCGCGCTGGAGCGGATGCGGTAAGTCGCGAGCGGGTATTTGGCGACGTCCAGCACTTCGCTTCCGAGCATATTGGCCGTGACCTTTGCGGCGGTCGAGGCGTCGGCACCACCGCCAAGCCCGACATAAGTTCGCGAGGCGGACGTTTCGGTCACGAACGTCGTCATGTCGAAGACCAGCACGCCGGCATCCGCGCTGGCACCTAAGACGAGTTGGCCCGACTTCAACCGTCCTTCGGCACCGTGCTCGTGGCCCAGGCCCGTGGCTCCGATCCGAACGTAGGCCCGACTGCGTTGAATGTCAACTTGCCCGGGTTGCTGCGCCAGGCACGTTGTCGACTGAGCCCATAGAGCGATTGTAGCGACCAACAGACCGAGAGAAACAACCCGGAAACGCTGCGGCCACGCAACTCGCTGGAACATGCGTTATCCTCCTTGAGTAAAGCCAAGAACTTAGCAAAAGACGTCCATCGCGAATAGATGCGCCGGCTGTCCGCGCTGCATCACGAGCAGTCCGTGCGGCTTCGCACAGCTTCGAGAGGGGTGCGCGCGGCGCGAGTCATACGAGTTAGAGCATCGGGTGGTCGCCAGCACTTTGGCCTGTATGACGAATGTAGCTAGCTTATTACCCCGGAAGTGAAAACGTCCGCCCCCCGCAGAACCGATATTGCCGAAGACGGCTATCTGCCGAGATAAATGAGCGCACGATCGTCTTGGGGACAATGGATTGCCCGAGACTTCTACTGAGGGAACGACAGGCGAACGGGGCGACATGCAAAAACGTCAGCCAAGGAAGGCGACCTTACGATGCGTAGATTCCTGGGCATCGCCGTAGGCATTCTGGTCCAAGTCCTGTTTGCTGTTACGTCATATTACAATTACGTGTTTCTGCGAGGAACTCCGCCGCGCCCTGGCCATTGGGCCTTGGCATGGGACGGCGCTGCTAGCACTTCAGTTTGCCGCAGTTCACAGCCTGCTGCTGTTGCCAGCAGTGCGAAAGAAGCTGGAACGATTCATTTCGCCAGCTTTTTATGGACTGTTCTTCTGTACTGCCGCCTGCTTGACGCTGTTGCTCACCATGACGCAATGGCAAGTCGGCGACTGGGCCATTTGGCAGCTCACCGGTTGGCCGCGGCTCGTTGTCCAGACTTTGTATCTTTCCTGTTGGGGAACGTTGTTTTACAGCCTGTGCTGCTCGGGCTTTGGCTATCACACAGGCTTTCATCCTTGGTGGTATTGGGTTCAGCGGCAGCCAATCCCTCGACGCCTCTTCCAGCCACGCGGCGCTTTCAAGGTGATTCGCCACCCCGGCTACATGAGTTTTCTTGGCTTGATTTGGTTCACTCCCGACATGACGATTGATCGCGCCGTGCTGGTCGCAATCTGGACGGTATACATCTTCCTGGGCAGCTACCTGAAGGATTTGCGGCTGATCTATTACGTGGGCAACGCCTATCGTGAATATCGGGCCCGAGTGCCAGGCTATCTGGCCGTGACCTTCGGCCCGCATATTCCACGACGAGCGTCCAACTCAGCGGCGTGCCGTGGCTGACCGCGCAAGTGGCTCGTTGAGCCTGACCGTTTCCGCTCTTGGTTTTCGCCGGCTTCCCGCCGCGCGACAGCGGGAAGCTGATCGTCGGACCTTCTCAGCGCCATCACTTCTTCGATGCCGACGCTGCCCTTACGGCTGGAGTCCAATGGCTTTGAGCAACCTGCTCTTCGATTGGACGCCGATTAGCGACTCCGCCACCTGCCCATTCTTGAAGATCAAGAACGTCGGCACCGCCCCGATCTGGTACGCCGCCGCAAGTCGTGGGTTCTCGGCCACGTTGACCTTGCCGACCTTCGCCTTGCCGATCAATTCGCCTGCTAACTCTTCGATCAAAGGGGCGATCATTATACAGGGCTTGCAAAAGTCACCGTAGAAGTCCACCAACACGGGGTTCGGAAGACGCAAGACTTCGCGCTCGAAGTTCAGGTCATTCAGTCGGATAGTCATAGGGGTGTCTCAAGAAAAAAGGGTGGTCATGGGAAGCTCGGAGTCCCTTACGGGACTCCGAGCCGTCAGGTCTTTTCAAACAATTTCTCTTATTTAATTTATGCGGCACCATTTTTCTGGGCGGCTTTGAGTCGGTCAGCCGTCGCCTTTTCAACTGGATGATTTATCCAGTTCAGTATTCGTCCGGCAGCAGCAGCGTTGTCACCGACCGATCCCATTCGGTGATAATCCAGATGCGATCACCGAGATTTGTCCGAAAAACGGACAGAAGCCGTTCGCCGTTTACGAGCGCCTCTTCGTTTGCCTGTTTGTCGGCGGCATCGACTTCTCCCCAATCGCAAGCAACGTGTCGGTCAAGGAACTCGGAAGGACTCTGACCGCTCCGGGCCAGTGCTTCGAGGGCACCGGGGGTTGCGACGATCTGGCCGAGAGGGAATGGTTTGTTCATGTTCATTGCGATCATGGTTCAGCCTTTCGTGTTTGGGCAGCAACAACGCCCCTCTTGGCGCTCGCCACGTAGAGCATTTGCTCCCGACTCCGAGACGACCAAGAGGAGCTGAACTTCGAGGTACAGCCCAACATCAGTCACCGCCGAAAACGCCGATCAGAAAGTAATAAATCACCAGCATCAGGCCGATCACGAAGAAGAACCCGAACATCGCCCTTGCTATGTCCGCACCGCCGATGGCAACTGCGACAACGATCATCAGCAGGAACATCGCCAGGGCTTGAGTTCTTCGAGGTGTCATAGTCACCGGCGCACAAATCCGTGCAACAGCAGACAGCCGATCCCCAGCAGGGCAAGAATGGGCGGAATGCCTCCGACTGGCACGCCGGCCCTGGCGATCAAGCTGAACAAAAACCCCATCGAAAGAAGCGTCACACCGAGAAATCGGTAGTCCAGTGGGAAGTCCCCGCCCGCCGCCTGATCTGCGTGGTAGTCGTCGAGTACGCGCCGCATCTCGGCATTGCAGTCTGCGCAACCAGCGGTACGAAGGTGCGACAGGATTACATCCATCCGTTCTTTGCGACCACCATGAGGGCCGTTGCGTTCCCGATCCATGAACGACTCTTCGATTGTGGGGGTTATGTTGCACATCAGTCGGCGACGAAATTGAAAAAGAATCGAGGATTGTGCTGAAATTCCAGCGATCCCAGCCTCCCATCAGCCCGACGCCGCACCACGACCAATGGCGCAGCGAAGCCGACCACTTCGTAATCACGACGGAGTTCGTCGGTTGTCCAGACTTGGCCGTACTGCGATTCGAGGGCATCACGGCCTGATGGATCGCTGTTGATTTCAGCCAGTCGTTCACGACGGATTTGTTCGGTTGGGTCGTTCATAGCGGTTCAGGTACAGCCCAACATCTACTGGCCGCGCAGGTCAGCCAGCCGTTCCAGCCCCTTCGCTTCCAAGTGCTCGACGTTCGGGAACTGTGTGATCGCTGCTTCAAGAGCCTGTCCGTTGTCCTGGGCAACCTGCCGAATCTCATTCGTAAAACCAGCGATCAATTCATTCCATTCGCCGACCGTTTGGACCAGGGCCTTGAGATCACGCTTCTCCCAATAGCCGCCCTCGTCGCTGACTTCGACATTCGCCAAGCCAGTGCGCTTGATGAAGTCCAGCACTTTCACGATGAGCAAATGGCTGCGGACAAAGTTCGGGACGCCGCCGAATCGGGGATTCGATGCGTATTGGGTTTTGCAAAAACTCGACCATTGCCAGCCCTGTAGCTTTGTTGCCAACCGTTTGCCGTTCTGCCGATTGATGAAGCCTGGGAACAGGCTGAATCCGAAATTTGCCGCTTCGCTCCCTTCACCCGGCCACGTCGAAAAAGCAATCGTGCGGCGTGCGGGAACAGAGTAGTAGCTTCCCTTTGTTTCGACGTGCCCTTCGGCTTGGATGCGAAGCCATCGGTCAACGTCATCGCCGGAATCGTATGGTTCAGAGTCGGTGAACTCTTTGACTTCGCCGACTTGTTTGAACGGAAGATCGAGGGCGAATTGCCGAATCGTCTCGACCAACTGCCGAACTTCCTTCGGCTTCTTCAGTTCGGTCGAAAGGCTGTAATGGATCGTGAGTCCCATGATTTGCTCCTGTCTTGGTGCTTTTTCGCTCCATCGAACAAGGTACAGCCCAGCATGTTGGCCGAAACAATGATAATCGGCGCTGCCGGAAAGCCAGCGATTGTCGTAGTCGCCCAATCAATAATTCAGCTTCTCCGCCCCATCGGCCAACTGTTGCTGACTTCGCTTCGTATATCTTGCCGTCGTGTTCAAATTCTCATGGCCGAGGATTTGTGCCAAACCGACCAGATCGTTGCCGGTGTCTTCGAGGAATCGGTGGGCCATCGTATGCCGCAGCAAGTGCGGATGAATCTTCACACCAATGATCGCCGAATACCTATCGCACAATGACCGGATGCCTCGCTCGGCCAGCGGGCCTCGCTCGCCCACAAAGACTCGATTGCTACGTACTGGTGGACGACTTTCAAGATAACTCTGGATCGCACGACGAGCAGCCAGAGGCAAAGGAACTGATCGTTGCTTGTTCCCCTTGCCGAGTCGGAAAACAACAGAGCCGCTTCGTTCTGAAATCATCAGATCGCCGAGTTCCAAGTTCACCATGTCGCTGATGCGGCAGCCGGTGAACAGGAACAGATGAAAGATCGCATTAGCCCGCACGTCCTGTCGAAGCTCGATCTCCCGCAACAGGCGACGAACATCGGCACGTTCGAGGCCCTTCGGCGCAAGTTGCTGGCGCTGGAGTTCCTTCACTGGCTTGGCGGGATTGGTGGCGACGTGCCCCTGCTCGGTCAACCAACCGAAGAATCGGCGCATCGTCACCACGCGCCCGATTGATCGTGGCGACTGACTGCTGCTGGTCACGCCTCAGGTAATCCCTGAAGTCGGTCAAATCCCTGGTCGTCACCCGCTCGACCACGAACGGCTCTTTGTTCGACTCAGCGAACCAGTGAACGAACTTCTTCGCATCCTGGGTCATCGCTCGACGAGTGTTCGCCGAGAAATCGTGATTGTCCAAAAAACGGACAAATAGGCGGCCCTCGTTCGGCCCGGCCGACAGCCCAGCGAAAACATTATCGCCCGAATTCTGGCGGCCTTTGCGACGATGATCGGACATAAAGTGAACACCTTTCTGACGCCGTGGGGGGCGATAATGCCTCTTATCAGCCCACATTACCTGACGAATTCTTGCGCTTTATAGACAGGAAAACTTGCCTTATGACATCGCCTGGATCGACTCTGCCGAGGCCAGCAGGGAACAATTCTGTGATCGCTGCGTCGACCTGGGCCATGCTCACCGTCAGCCCCAACGCACGAACGCCATCGACGATCTCAGCATGCTGATCGTTGCCATGCTTCGCCTTCGACGGCCGCTTCGGTGACGACGGGATGCTGTTCCTCGGTGCATAGAACAGGATTGGTTTGCCGTCTATGCCGCAGTTGCGCCGGCGCACTTCGAGAATTGTTCGCTGCTGGTCTTCCGTGTAATACGGACGACCCGCTTCGTCCCGATTCGGCTCAGGCATCGCCTTGCCGATCAACTGATAGAAGCGGCTACGGCTCAGCCCAACCATTCGAGCCATTTCGGCGACCGTGACGGCGTGCTTGAATTGATCGTTCATTGCAGTTCCTTCTTCTTCGTCTTCCGTTTGCCGATGTGCTCGTAGCCCAGCGCCGTGAGTTGGCGTTTAGATTGATCGTCTTTTGCGATCAGACCCGCACGAACTAGAAAAGGCTCGGTCACTTGGCTGATCGTTCGTGGTGGCAGGCCGATGGCAGAGGCCAGGACGTTTAATCGCATCGGACCATCGGCAAGCAGCCGAAGATATTGCTGCTCGGTTGGTCCCAAGCCGATGTCATCAAGTTGCTCAAGGACACAGGCCCGCCGCAGGTGGGCGTGTGTGATCGCGTCGTCACCAACCGACCGACAAACACGGCGGGACGATTGAAGCAGACGCAAAGCAAGACGTGGCGTTCCACGGCTGCGTCGTGCAATCAAAGGCAAGAGTTCTTCGTGAACATCCCAGCCCAACGCCTTGATGCGATGGACAAGCATCTTCGTGAGGTCTTGTTCCGAATAGAACTCGAATCGCAGGACCAGTCGCATTCGATCACGCAGAGGTTGGAGCAAGTTGTATTCGTCCGTCGTGCTGAGCAGCAGCGTGAAGTCAGCGACCGGAATGCTCTGAACGGCACGGCTCCCGTTGATAAAAACCTTTCGCTTGTCCAGGGCCAAGTACAGCGCCGTCTGCATTTGTTTCGGAAGCTCGTGCGCTTCATCGACGTGGATCACGCTCTTATCTTTTGCTTGCAATAAAAGGCCGTTCAGATCGGCTAAGCTATTGATCGACTGCCCGATGACCTCATGGAAGTCGGTCGCCATTTCGAGGGCGATAACTTGGGCGAGCGCCGATTTGCCCATGCCGGGCGGGCCGACCAACAAGGCATGGTCGAAGCGACGTTGGTCTTGGAATGCTGCGTCGACGCTGACCTTCACCTGATCGACCACAGAATGCTGGCCGATGATATGAGCGACCGAGGTCGGTGCCACATCGTTCACTTCGGTTGGTTTTCGGTCGTCAGTCATCTGAGCGCATTTCCGTCGTCGAAGAAATCGTTCCGCAACCTGACTCGAGCCGAGTCCGGCGAAAAAATCAACCACCCTCTTTTAACTCGTTCCAAAAAAAGTTCACGTCGTAGGTCGCATCGTCGCAGGGGTGTTTCCCGCTGTCGTTTTCTAGGTACAGCCGAACATTTCTGGTCAAGTAGTCCCGCAGTTCGTCTAGCGTGAAGTCAGCGTTGGCATTCACCACCATCCTGATCGGAACAAAGAAGCGTCGGAGGGGTACGTCATCCCGAAACCGAGAGCAGGTTTCCTTTGCTTCGGCTTCGGTTGCGAACAAGCAGGCATGCTTGGGGTCGTCGCTCCAGTCATCGCCGGTGTACCACCGGCGATGACTGTCTTTGATCGCCCATCTGGGCCACCGCTCATCGCCGACCATTTGAACGTCGATCCAGTAACCGAACTTTTTCATGCTGCGTCCTATGCCGCCACTCTCTTGGAAACCCTGGAAGCCGTAGCGATTGAATTACGGGGCTGCCTTGGTAGTCGTACCATCGCCGACAATTCCGCCACCACCAGGCCCACGTCGATGCTGATGGCGCTGGCCAGGGCCAGATACCACGGCGATCCCGTGATGGCCTGGATGCTGGTCGTAACGTGATGAACCGAGAGGAACAGCAGCACAACGCTTACGGCAAACGCCGCATTCGACACACGAAATGCCCGACGCTCCCGGCTCAGTTGCGATAATCGACTCATCAAGAAAACCAGCGCAGGAACGCTCAGCCCCATCGCCCAAGCGGAGACAAAATGCCCCTCGCCCGCATAATGGACATTGGCCTCCCCGTTCAACCAGGCCGAAAAAACCAGAGTCAGTACAACGGTCGAGTATGACGTTACCTTTAGGGGGTCATACCGGCGGACTTTGACCTTACCCCGTGCCGCCTTGCGAACTGGATCGCCCGCAATCTTCAAAGCCATCGCAATTCTCCATACAGAAAAGATCAATCAACGCCGATTCAGACTCCGCTAGCGATGGCCGGCTCCGGTTGCCGCACAAACGAAAGTAGGAAGTCGGTGGTTTTCGATGCTTGGGTGGACGCCTTGAAGATGAAGCTCGAATCGCCCTTCATGGCTTGCAGCCAAGACTTCAAGTAAGCGGCGTGGTTTTCAAGCGTCTCTCCCTGTGGAACTCCGAGTTCCGTGGCAAGGAACGACGCTGCGATTTCCGCAACCAACTCGCCCATTGCGTAACCGTGCTGCCGATAATCCCAGCCGACCCTTGTCTCGCTCCAATGCCCATATTCATGCAGGATTGTCTCGTAGTAGGCTCCAGGCGGATTGAAGTGATGCTGGTGCGGCATGTGGATCGAGTCGTCATCCCGTCGATAGAACGCTTGATCGCCGCCGTATACGATGTGAGCGCCGGTGGCCTGGATCAGTTCTTCGGCCGGGGCGAAATCGGGAACGACATTGCCCTGATCGACCGGCATGGTCGCCTTGAATTGCTCGACGCTCTTTCCGACGACCTGATCCGCGTTGAACACGGCATAGGTGCGAAGCAGGAACGAATCCTTCTCTTCGGTTTCGCCGGTGTCCCGGTTGACGACCGTGCGGGGCATGGGCTTGTAAAAGACAATCTGCGCGCCCCAATGACCGGGCTGCACATGATCGGGCCGCTTAGTGACCGCGCCGCCGATCTCTTGCCATTGCCGAAATGTTCCCCAGTGCCGGGAAGCGAATCCGTGCTTTTGGGCGTGGAGTTCGAGCAGCAGGGGGTTGATGCCAGAGTACGGCTTCTTGCTTAGCACGTTCGCAGGACGACCTGAGTTTGTGCTGGTCGTCCAGGGTTTTCGCCAGGGCAGAAGGTTCTGCTCCAGTGCGGCGACAATCTGGGAAGTGATCTGCTTGCGGATTTCGGTCGGCGTTGGCATGGCCTGTTCCTCCTGTCCCTGGAGGTACAGACCAACATCATCGTGGCAACGGCGGCTGCGATGACGCCGCGCCGTCGCAAGTCACCTGAGACATCGCTGAGACAGAGGTGATGCAACATGGCCATAGAAACGGGCATAGCCCGCCGCGAATTAGCTGGTACAGCACCGCAACGACAAGCCGTAAGTCGTTAGCTATCAGGCGGCTATGTGTGGATCGGGTTGGGAACAAAAGCGATGCCGAGCGACAACGGAATCGAGTGTCGGGCTGGGGGAACAAAAAAACCCCACCCGCGCGAACGCGGGTGGGGTCAGTCGGCGACTGTCGGCAGCGTTGCCGCCCTAAGACCTGGGAGCGCGGCTAACGTCCCCATGCAGCACGACGGCCACGTTCGCCGCTAGGGGGAGCGGACTATACGAGGTATCTATCCCCGCAAAGCCGCTTCCACCTTTCTCGCTTTCTTCATTTCGTCCAGCATCGAAAGCCGCTTTCTTCTCTTCATCGTTTCTTCCGTGTTGCGGAATACTACAATCATCAGCCCTTTGATATAGCCCCGCCTTGTCAGATCATCCGGGGAGCCGTCGTCTTTCCCGAACCGGAAACCATTGGGAGGCAGTTTGAGAAACTCAACCTGCACGCCCGGCCGATACTCCCCTCGCTCCAAATCGTAAATATAGCGATGAAAGTATTTCGTGTGGGTGGCCGCCGGTAGCAACATGACCGTGGTGCATTGTTCGTTGGCCGCCTTGCGGACGAATTTTGGAATGTCATCGTACATGGGGTGGCAGTAGACAACCTCCCCATGCCAAGAATGGTCAAGACAAGAATCGTCTTGGGTGTAGTACTTGTCGAGCAAGTGGTTCGCGTCACTGGCGCAGGCATCCAAGGTGAAAGGAAATTCCGATTTCAGCTTGGCCCAGATTTCCGGCGGGGTCCGCAGATATTGCATTCCTTTTGCCCAGAGGGCATATCCTTTACGTCGCATTGTAGTTTTTCTTCTCCGTATTTGGCGACAATTCCGTATTTGTCGTGGGTGTGGCGGATCGGCTTTGTCAAGAGCCGGGCTGCGGATTTCCCAGAACCATCAATCGTTCCTCCGCTCGGCGGCAATACGTCGGGGATAAATCGCAGCCGATATACTGCCGCCCTAGTTTCTTGGCGGCAACCAGGGTGCTGCCGATTCCCGAAAAACAATCCAGCACAATCTGCCCTGGTTCGGTCAAATGGTCAATCAGAAACGCCATCTCCTCGACCGGCTGCGGACAACGGTGTGCCGCTCGCAACCGCATGTAAAGATCGTGATTGACGGTTATCAAACTATCCACGGGCGGAAACTCAATCGGCTCTTGCTCCCTGGTTTGTACCACCCAGATATTAGCGATCGCATATCCTTGATTTGCGACCGACCTAGTAATCGTCCAGACACGATGGCCGCCGAACCATTGGGGGAAATACAATTTATATTTCGCACCTTGACCCCAGACTAACACGCCCCCAGGTCGCAACACCCGGCGGCATTCTTCGTAAATCGGTTTGTGGTATGCCCAATGCTTTTCATGGTTGCCGTTGGCGGTGTCACGGACGTTATCATATTGGTAGTTGTGCGAGGTACCATACATCGCATCGGTAATAACCGCGTCAATGCTGCCGGTCGGCAGTTGGGCGAGAAGGTGGCGGGCATCCTGGCAGGTTACTCTGTTGAGCACCCTTGCCATTAGCCAGGGGGCACATCGCTTATGTCAATCACTGGTGCCTCTCCAGCCAAGCTTGGCCGAGAGCAACCAACCTTTCGACCGTCTCGCGGTCAAGGTCATCATTAGCAGGATCGTCAAGCACCACAATCGCGCCAATAATCTGTTCGTTGGTGCGATGCTTCGGCTCCGGCGCTTCTACATTATGTTTGTCATTGTCCTTGGGCTTCTTCCTGCCGCCAATCGGAATGTGGAATTGTAGAAAAGCTTGCCGCAGGTCTTTGCGATCCCTGACAAGCTCCTTGTTGCCGTCGGTCGCCTTGACCAGCGCGATAAGATTGTGGCCGTGACTTTTGTGCAGGGGCCTTTCGAGCCGGGCGTGATTCTTCTCAAGCCAGGTGCGTAGACTTGACTCGCCCTCCCATTCACGAGCCTCCAAGTCTCTCAACCACAAACCCACGTCATACCATTCGCTGACGGCTTTGCTTTTGCAGTCGTCGGCTTGCTTCTCCAGGTCGGAAGCGGCAATCAGATGCGCGTTGAGACTGTCTAACGTCGTATCCGGCGCGCTGTGCCGTCCATGCGCATGGACGGGCTTTTCCTTCGCGGCTTTGGCTTTGGCGATCTTCGCCCTGACGATTGGCCGGACTTCGGCGTTCGCTTTAGCCCTGGCTTTGCCCTTGGCTTTGGCTTCGTTTCGGGTGCGGGCCTCGTTGTTAGCTTTGTCTTGGGCTTTGTTCCTGGTGCGCCACTTGGCTTCGACTGCTTCCGCTTTTTCGAGTTTGCGCTGTTCGGCAAGTTTCAGTTTGTTCTTCATACAATCCTCTACGATCCTGCACTGCGACTCATCAACATACTCCGCCTTTATTTCGATCCCGACGAATTGCCGTCCCAATGCCAGGGCCGCCCGTCCTGTTGTGCCGCTCCCGGAAAATGGGTCGCCAACAACCTCTCCAGGTCTGGTAAACCTGGCTATAATTTGCCCTGCCAAATCTTGGGGAAATACCGCCGGATGCTGGCGCGGGTGAGCATTGCCGCCCACTGCCGCAACAATAATGTCCGTATCCCTTGCGATGCCGAGCCGATCGCTGACATCACTACCGAGCCCGAACCGATTGCTAATCTTGCCCTCTGACCTGTTGTTGACGTATGGATTCGGGCTGCGGCTAAACCACAACACGCTCTCCCACGCTCGCCGTGGCCAATCTATGCGGCCAATCGGCGCGGCGTCGGGCTTGATCCAGGCCAGCGGCGGATGCTCGAACCAACCCGCTGACCGCAACGCTAGTTGGGTGCGCAGGACGTAATCAGCCACCTGCCCGCCTCGAACATGCGGTGAAATTACAATGAGCACGCTCCCCGTGGGCGTGAGCTTGGGGGCGAGCGCCGACATCCAGCCGACCGTCCATGCCGGATATGCTGCCTCATCTATGCCGCCGTATTCTCTCCTCCTTTGCTGCGCGTAGGGTGGACTGGTAACTACCGCCTGTATGTATTCGCCGGCGAGCAACGGCAGTATATGTAGGCAATCGCCTCGTAGTGCCGCCGATCTCACCCGACCTCCTCGTCATCAAATGGGCCGTCGTTGTCGAGCGCGTGCCAAATATGCAGAAGCCAACCCTGCACAAAGTTATAAGCGGGGGTGTCTTCGTCCAGGTCGCCGCCATCCATCGCATCTAGAATCGCCTGGCACAATTGCCTGACGTTGCGCTGGCTCATTGCACACTCCTTTGTTGTGATAGCAGTTGCTCCCTAGTCATGCTCAACACCCGTCCAGCCGATCAATTGCGCGGGGACATAGCCCCATCCAGGTCGGCTACCGTGTCGCCCCTGGCTACTCCCCTGAAGGTGGGGAAGCATAAACTTTCAACGTCGGACGGGACGGGCGGACAGGACGGCTAGGCAAAACGCCGGTTGTCAGCTTAAAGCTCGTGCGAATCTCTTGCCCCCGCCCGACACTGTAACCTTGTCGGGTTCGGTAAACTCCACGCGCCACGGGCGACGACCGCCAATGTATCCCGTAACCTTGACGATACCGTAATGGTCGGTCATATACAGACCGCCAATCCTGATGTCAGACTTTTTCATTTCCTCGAATCCTTTGCTCTAGTTTCCGAATCCGTTTCCTAGCCAGTCTCAATATTTTGTTGAGACTCCGAAACGAAACAGGGGGCGGGGGTTTGTCGGCGGGCATGGTTAGCGTCCGTAAGGAGATTGATAAGCGGCAGGGTCATAAGGAGCCGCCCGATTTTGCCTGTAAGCCGCCATGATGTCCGCGATGTCCGCGTCCGTCATGCAACCAATATCCTCGTCATGCAACCAATATCGCGGGCAGGAGGTTTGGGCAGGAGGTTTGCCGCCGATTTGCTCGACTCCCCCATTCCACCAGAGGGAATTGATTTGCAATTGCCCCTGCTCTACCCAGACAAATTGCTTGTGCCCGCAACGCTCGGCGGCTTCCGCCGTCTTGTGCTTGTGGGGGCAACGATAAACGATAACGCCAGCATCCCGACCAATCGCTTGAAAATACATTGCAGCTACTCCTTGTTATGTTGTCTGCCCTATTCTACGCCGATCCCGAAAAGTGGTAACTTGTGCTTGTTTGCGGTCGTCGGTCTGCGCCGTTGTTCGCGGCACCTCCACTGATACAGGCAAAAAATTCTCTAGAGAAGCGGATTCCGCAAGATTTCCAAAGATTGTTACAAGTCGCACAACTTCAACGACTTAACATCGTCTAGTATTTGGTGTAAATAATCGCGGCAAATTGAGTCTGAATTTCCTGCAATTCTTTTTCGATTATTTCCGCCCTGTTCTATATGGGTTTCGATCCTGAGTGGACGGCGGGCTGGCACGCGGCAAGGCGGTCGGCAGGCGGGCTTGCGCGGGGAGCGGTTTCGCGCTAGAATGGGAGCGGATGTTTTAGTTTCAGGTCGCACCTTGTAGGTGCGATTAGGATAGAGGTTGACGAAAAGAGCCAACCGCCCTGATGGGCGGTTGGCTCAATTTATATCGCCTTCGAGCAACGTGGTGGACGCCGCGCGGTCTTGTCCTTGGCGAAGAACGCCCTGACCAAACCATCAGCAATGGGATCGCGAGAGCCCCTTTGCCCGGCGGGCAAAGGGGCATCTTCATGCAACTCCCTTATTAACCTGCCGATCCGCGTCCAGCATGGCGATCACCTCCTTGCTCAAGGAATAGAGCCTGGATTGTCGCTGCGATTGGTAATCGCCCTCGTACAGCACGCCTGTCCTGACCATAATCTTCTTGATGGGTCGCCTTTCTGCTGACTTGTCTGGGAACCCCATCTGAACGAAAAGTTGCTGGCTTGCTCGTCGATGACCAGGATTCTTGCCAACATAGAGGTAGTTTATTAGCCGAGTGATGGCTTGAAGGACGGGGTATTCTCCTGCCTTGTTTCGTCTTAACTGCCGTTTGGCTGAGCAAAAGCCTTCCTTGATCTGGGTTATTAACTGGTCTGGAAGCGGGCTGTCATCTGGATGATACGACCACTTCTCATCGGATTGAAGCAAAATTAACCCCCCACATAAAGTAGGACTCATATCAGAGTCATTCTCAGCTAATAGGTACCGCTCAAGCCGGTAGATGGACGGATAGCAGCCGTTATCTCTCTTCAACCTCATGTTGGCAAAGACCTGCTTGCCTTCAAGACTCGTCGTTTCGATGCTGTCATCAACCACTCGTTCGACATGAGCAAAGACCTCTTCGATCTGGCCATTCGTTATTCTGGTAATAAAACCATTGTGCTTGGTCAGGCAAAATCTTTTCAACACATCCTTGATCCAGGTTCGATCCGGCCAAAGATGATGCAGTTCATAAAAAGCCAGCCACTTGGTCAGCGTCGAAACGACCTCCAAGAAGCGGTCATGGCAAGGAAAACCATGCTGCGCCAGGAAGACGCAGAACTGAACCCACTGGCCACTGTCGTCAATGGCTCGTAGATCAACCGAGCGGAAGATGTCCGGTGCATGAGCCTGTTCTCGAACAACTTGTTCTTGATCGACGATCAGCACAACCTGCCCGCAGGGCAGGTTGTGCTGATCCCTCTGCTTCTTCTTCACGGCGGGTAACTCAGGTACAGCAACCACCATCTTCGGCTGCGGACAACCGAAATTAACCCAATCCCTTACTTCGTCCAACTCGGCAACAAGCTCCGCAACTTTGGCTGGTGCGATCTTTCGGAAGCTGGCTTTGTCTATCGAATCCGTCCCATGCCAACCAGCCGGTGTACATCTCGCTGAGCTTGCCGAAGATCGCGTTGCAGACGGCCCCAAATGACGGCGCAGGCGGCGGTTCCATGAACAACCGAATCTGCTGAATTGGGTCCGTCACGACCACCTGCTCGGTAATAATGCCCGAATCCATCCCACAGGGACGGCGATGCACTTTGCCTTTCGATCCTTCTTTCTTGGGAGGTCGAGGATAATGCTCAGTTCCGCCGAGTCCGGCTGCCTCAAGTTTGGCCTCGATCACGGCGTAGCGCCGGATCGTCTCAATCGGATAGGGATACATTTGCCACAGACCCAGGCCGAGGTTGGCGGAAGAAAAGACCCAGATGCGGTCCCTAAAGTGGTCATGGAACTGCTTGAGCCGACGAAAATGATCCAGCGACAGCCGCACGACGGGTACAAACCGATATTCGTAGGGATTGTCCCCTACCAGTTGAGCGTAGAGGGGATTGTGCCGATTTCGGTCGACATGCCACCGGGATGGAACCCCGTAGTAGCCGATTACCTCATGGCTATCAACGTCGATGCAGTCGCCCCAAGACTTATCCCCGGCCATCGTCCCTAGCCAGAATGCAGTTTCCTGATCCCGTGGTCGGACTTGCCCTTTGAGACCAGGTGTTTGGCAAAATCGCTCGAAGTCCAAGTGCTTCTCGATCAGATCAGTCACAAGTGTCGGATATAGATGCTGCCATTCGCCGTCTCTACGTTTGTAGGGTTGCCACGCTGGCCGGTCATCAGGAGAAAAGTATCGCGCTCGGGTATAGAAGCCGCTACGATTGCTCGACCAGATAAATCTGCGGCAGAAAAAACCGATTTCTTGTGGAAATTGCTCGGACAGACGTTGCGCTGAAAACGGTTCGGCGCTACTATCTAATGTCATGGGGATCATGCTGTGTTCCTCATCTTGAACTGCAAGATGCCGCCCGGCGGTGCCGGGCGGCATCGTTCTATCGTTTCAGAAATCGAAAAACCGATTTTGCGATTTCTGATGCTCTAGTTCAGCCTGTCGTACTTGAAAGCTACATTCAGCAGATTCTTGATCGTCGTCGCGCAGCGTTCTGAAAACCGACCGCTAAGTCCGGCCCCGTCGCCGCCAAAGACCTCAAAACCTGCTACAGCATCGCCACGAACCTCGAAGGGGCCGACCAACCGATCCATCAAAATCGGTTGGTCGGCATTTTGATGTGGCATGAGGGGCTTGTATCCAGCCTTAACCAGCGCAGCAAGAGTCTTCTCTCGGTGCCACACGTAGTAGTAGCCACCATTCCGTCCGTTGTCGGCTTTCCGCACAAAGTCGCCATCGAATGCCGCCCGGCTGGGCGTCATCTTTCTATTTCTGTTAATGGTTCGCAGGCCGATGTCGAGAAGCCATTCGCCTATTACCTTGCAACTTACGCCAAAGAGATTCCCAAGCTCGGTTTGATTCGCAAAGAAGTCATCCAGCTCAGTCATGGCTGCCTCCCTGGCCCTTGGCCTGAACTTCCTGGTCGATCTGGATTTGAAGACGGTCAGCGAGCCGCAGTAGATCGTCATATTGGAAAATACGGCGACTCCCGAGTCGCATAGCTGGTTCAGGCACTTGTCCCGATGTCAGCAAATAAACAATTCTATACGGACGTGTTCGCAGGGTGCGAGCCACGTCGCTCAACGTGTAATACTGTTGCATAAAATACCTCCACCTTTATTTAGTAAGGTGCTTGTAGTTCTCGTGAGAAAAATAACCCGATCGCTAAGAAAAGCGTCCGCACGGGACGCAGTTCTGCAATCGGGGGCCCGGATGATGACGACCATAAGAAAGGTCGTCGTGGGGCAGTTGATGGAAGTTGATGTCGTTGGCTTCAACATAACAGAGAAGGAAGAGGTGAATCAAGGCAGGAATCGGCGATTCTGATTTCTCCAGCGCCGTCGTTATCCGTAGATATATTGCTGCCCTCAATTGAGTTCAAAAATCGAAAAACCACAAAGGCGGCGACGGATAACATAGATAACAATGCGTTCCAAATAATGAAATCACGGACTACACAAGATTTCATACAAAGCAGCCTTGCTTTGTCAGTATCGGGTACGCTAAGTTGCGAAAGTCGCACGCATTCAGCGGGCGTAACAAAGGACGATAACAATGTTTTGCATTCCAATTCCCAAAGACGAATACGATCTGCTGTTTACGGATGGCGTTGATGTCCGAATCAACGGCGAACCGCAGACGTTGTTTCTGAGGGTTATCAAGGGGGAGAAGTGCCTCGTCTGGAGCGACGAGACCGGCGAGAATGTCAAGCCGATCCTGCAAGCGGTAGAAACTGAAATGGAAGTAAAAGACCGGCATGGGTTGCACCCGTGTATTTCTTTTACTTGCGGGGCTTATCAAGGGCAACGGTGGGAATCCGATGGCCCGATCATGTATGCGATTGATGATGCCGAGGAAATCGACTTTCATATCGGCGGCGAATAATTCCAAACCAACCCGTCCGCCGATTGGCGGGCGGGTCTTTTTATATCGAAGGAAAAGCAATGCGTTACGATAATGAAGATAAGAACAATACGCGGCCAGGAGAGGTTGTGCGGATCAATCTCGCGACGGCCCGATTCCAAAGCAGAATGCGGCGTCCAGAGCTTCCGCCCGATCTAAAAGAACGATTGCGGAAGGTATATGACGAGACGATTGGCCCATTGGAGGAGTTTCCTTTTGAGCGGGTCGAGTACAACTTTTGCTGCGACATGCACCCGCAACGGGAAATTGCGATCTACGAGGCGCTGACCGCCGCGCGCAAGGAATACCTCGCATCGCATCCGAAAGCTGACCCCCAAGAGCTTCACGGCCTGTTGCTCGGTATCAGCGTAGAGGCAGGGCCGTTGCCCAATAACCCAATGGTCCGACAACTCCGGCAATTGTTCAGGAAGTATTACCCGGTCTGCTCTCTTCCGACCCTTGAGAAACCATCCCTCGCTGATGAGATTTGGAATCAGTGGAAGGGAGGTGCCGAATGAGTCGCCTTAATATTCGCCCGCTCGGGACGGCCAGTAGAACGATACTCACAAAGGAGACAGAGATATGCGATACGTGATAACACAATACGGTTTGCGTCAGTTCATCGCCGATCTGGTTGACGGCGTTGATCCTGAAACGCTGAGTGAAGAGGAACTCCAGTGGCTTGCGAACGATGCAGGTGCCGATTGGGTACCTGAAGGGGGCGTTGGCTATATTGACGTTGAAGGCGAAGCTGATGAAGTCGTGCAGGGAGCCGGGGACAAAGGTCTGTCCGACGAGGAAATAGCGGCTCTACGAGTGCTGTACGCTCGCACCTTGGTCGCTGGCGACGGCGGCGGAAACGGCGAAACCGAAGAATCCGCCAATCGGATTTCTCAGAACGCAAGTATTCGTGAGTTGATCGGCCAAGTCGGCGATCATCCCGATTTGAATGAAGTGGTCGAGTTGCGAAGCGAGCCGCAGGACGGCGGCGAAGGAGGTGCTGAATGACCCTCCAACGACTTACCTACGACCCCGATGAGATGCTCGACCGAGCCGATCAGGGCATGGATGCGGCGTGGCGACAACATGCCGCTCCCTAGTCGAGTCGATTCCCACGTCGATCTCGACAAGAGCCAGGTCGTTCTCGAAAACTGCAACGGCGTGCTGGGCAGGTACCGCATCCTGGCATCTGGCAGATTGCGGTGGGACTGATCTGGACGCCCCCGCCCGGCTACGCCGGGCGGGGGCGTCTTTCTTCATCTGAATTGCCCATCGAAGACCAATTCGGGCTGTGGGAGCTTCGGAGCGCCCGGAAATGAGGCGCTCGGCGAAGGCGAGGGGCCGGATGGCTCGGCAGTCGAAGGTCAAGACCGATCCTATCGCCGAATACCACCCGCATTTCCAGATCGGAGAGACGACACTTGCGATCTACTCGCCCGCTTCTTCTTTCTGAACCTTGGTTTCTATCTTCGCCTGCTCAAGAATCCTCGACGTTTTCATGTGCTTGTTGCCCTTGACGTGCATTATTACATCATCAGCAACATCATCCGGCGACTTTCCAAGCTTGCATGAATAGTCGCATTTCGGGCAAATCAGTGATTTCTCGTCGTCGGCAAGCCGCATATCAGCCCGGCACTTAGGGCAAGACGCAGACACCGTTACTTTCCAAATGGCATGCGGGGTGAACTCCCCGTCGTCTACGATTCGTTCGATCATGTTCGCCTCCGGGTCAAATATCGCCGATGTACCACGCCTTATGACGTTCAGAATAGAACGTAGATGAAAGCACCGTCTCAGCGTAAGACTTGTTCGTTACATATTGGCTCATACTGTTGCTGTCGATCTCGACGACTATGCAGTTTGCCTGATTGTTAGTGATAAAAGGAAGGCTGCGGTTATTCCAAGCATCGTATGCTAAATACTCGTTCCGGGCGTTTCCGAAGTACGTCATTTTTGGATTGACGGTATCGAGGAACTTATAATCTCGATCCGACTTTCGTCCGTGGTGCGGGGCAAGTAGCAGATCGACATTGCATACTGCCTCGGAATGCGTCTCCAAAATATGCTCCCAAGTGTTATCGTGCGAGTCACCAGCGATCAGAATACGGCGACTATTTCCAGTTCGGTAAAGGAAGACATACGAGCAATCATTGAAGTCCTCTGACTCGTTTGCAGCCGCTAATAATTCGGGTGTAGGCGCAAGAATGTGAAGCCCGTCGCCTCCGCTTGTGCCATCTTCCTTTTCGTTCCAATACTTTCCTCGGTCGCCAGAATACTTCACTAATCGCTTTGGGTTTTCACCGTTGCCATCTCGCAGCGATTTGTAAAATTCCCAATCTGCTTTGTCGTATTTGCCTGTACTGAAATCTTCTTTCTCACACGTATTCTCGGTATCCCAGAAATTGATCGGGGAAAACTGAGCGAACAACGCCTTGATCCCGTCCATGTGATCCATGTCAGGATGGGTCAGGATAAATCGAAAAATATAGGTAATTCCAAAGTCCACCATATATTGAATTGGATTTACCGGATACTTCTTTTGTCCGAAGTTTCCTTTTGGCGCAGCGACGGCTTCTGTAGCGGCCAAGCTCTTATAGGCGGATTCTAACGCTGTGGTGACTTCCGTGATTGGGGAAGCATTGGACACATCCACGACAGTAACATGCTCAGTGTTGTGCTGGATAATGGCACAGTCGCCCTCTTTAACATTTAGAAAGTGAAGCATAGCCATCGAGTCGCCACAACCTTCCTTATGGAGTAGTCGATCCGCCTTGGGCTGTATGAGAAAGCTCTGCGTAGCTCTGATACACTTCAACCGTGTAATGCTTGAAGAATTTAAGATAGCGATAAAGCATTCCAACAGCAATCAATAGTGCTGCTAATGCCCATCTAAGCTTGCTGCCTTCGATCGCGCCCCAGTTAGCCCAATCAATATCGGCAGGTCGAAAGGTAAATGGGTTTGCCTTGTGGCATGCTCCCCAGATCAAGATAGGAATAGTCAAAAGAGCCGCCATGGATATATTCCGACAGAACCCGTACAAGTTTAGAAATGACGACAATCGTTCGAGCGTCGACTTATCGTGCTTCACGATTGCGTGGCAATGAAAGAAAAAAGCTCGGTTGGGCGTAAACTGAAAGTTGCGCTGTGCCGCAGCAGCGGCGATCCTATTTCGGGTTCCCTCGGGAAATGCTTGGTAAAAAATAGGGAATATCCAACGCCAGCGACTTTTGAAATTAGGTTCAAAAAGCGTGACCTCTGGCGAGACGAGGTACTTGCGGACAAAGAGATGCTCAATACAGAAGCTTGATACGTTGGCGACGATATGCCCCAAGACGTAGGCAAGCAATGTCCAGAAGATCGCCTCTGGCGCTGGAACTTTCTCCCGGTGGAGAAGCCAGTGAGCGTCGGCTGCATAGTCCGTTGCGATGATTAGGATGAACCCAGACGCCAAGTAGCCGAAGAGATCGTAAGTCGAGAACGGGATTTTCATACGAGCGAACGCCTAAGAAGCTTGTGAACATCTGAACCGTAGCAACGCTATCAGGGGGGCCTGGTTGCGGTCAATGGAGCGAACGCCCCCCTGCGGCTACCGAAAGCCCCTTTTCCCGGTGAAATGCCTTTTCTTCCTCCGCTGTCGGCAGATGCAGGTCAGGAATACAGCGCCGCGAGGTTGTGATGATAACGGGCCAGTGTGTTCGAGTCGAAGTGTCGCGTCTTGTGGCGAAGCATCCTAGTAGTCGGCTTCCCGCCCCAAAGGTCGAATAAGTGCGGCTCCATCTCCTTGCCTTGGTCGCGCCCAACTGCGCCAAAAGCGCCGTCAGCCCGAACGAAGTGGCGATGCCTACGAGCACCCCCCACCCAAGGAATTTATCTGGAAACCAAGCAGCCACGGCAAGACCAACAGGAAGTACGACGAGTAGCGCCGGTCGAAGTCGTGCCTGAACTGTGTAAGCGTCGGGCAGTAAGGACATGGTTCATCTCACTGTGGTTCGATCAAGATGGTCGGCTCTCTTTCTTCTCCTTGGATGAACACCACTCCGGGCAGTCCAACCTTCATCATCTCGCCGACAAGCCATTGGTGAGCCTTGCGGTCATCTTCGCTGGGCGCGCTGTTGCATCCTTGCGGGTGCGAGTGCCACTCACCGACGTAGGACAGATCGCCGCCCGACATTGCCTGTGCTTTTTCAACTGTTTCTTTCAATCCCTTGACCCCTCGGATATACGCAGTCGGCCATTCGGTGCTGTCCGAAGGTGATGGTAAGACCGTGGCGACGTATACGGTGCGCTGTTGGTGGTCAATTGCTCCCAGCAGTACACCGCCTGTTTCATTCGGCAGTCGCTTGCGTCGATGAAAACGCATAAGGTCCATCGCCCGCGAAGATACCCGAACGGCCCAACTATTCAGTTGCCTTACGACGACGGGGTGAACGGCGATCTCGTGATGCAGTAGCGCCATCGAACTTTCCGACCATTCCCACAAGTTGATCGTCGGAGAAACATGATATATGTTTCGCTTGAGGAAGTTGGCGGCAACTCCAGCATGGATCGCTACCATGTCTTGTGGGATTCTAGACGAAACGTCTCGGCACGAGCCAGCGTAGGGCACCTTAGAGGATGGATTAGAGAAAACATTGCCGAGATGATCGAATTCGGCAGTCGCCGCAGCGAATTGCATTTCAAGATCATCGAGCCTGGTAGTTCTCTCCTGTCCCTCGGCCAAAATAATGAGATGGCGTGCGCGGACTGAGAAAAACGCAGATACGCGGAGCAGAAAAGTCAGCGGTGGCAAGGAAGTGCGCCACGGCATGGGAGGCTGAAAAGTCCACGATGAAATCGGCCCGTGTCAATTCCTCGACGCACTTCCCCTCGCCCTGGCCGTGGCGAATAACGTCGAACGGCAGCGCCTTGGCAATTTCAGGATCATTCAGCAAGCCGCAAATCTCATTGGCAAGTGATTCTGCCTTGTTATGCCCTTCGTGCATCCACGACAGGGCATGGCGAGCAAGGTTATGGGGCAGCAGATTGTCGTGGTCGATGACGGTCCAGGCCGCGAATCCCTGCCGAACCAAATTCAGCACTGTTTGCGAGCCGAGCGCACCGGCACCGACTGCGGCGATTTTTACATTGTCATTGTGGCCACCTGAAAGCAAGCCAGCGAAACTCTTCGAGAGGGCAAAAGTTGGGCGTAGCGCTGCCAATCCAATTCTGTCCAAGTCCTTCGATTGGGGAGCCCCCAACACAGTGCCAAAGCCGGTATCAGATTTCTGAATTAAGCCGAGATTGATTGCCAGATTTTCAATCGACGTGCTGATGATGAACGACCACCATTCAGTGGATTCAACCGGCCCGCCATTGGTCCTGGTCTTCGGTAGTTCGATAATAAGGATGAGTTGGTGCTTCTTGAAAGCATCGAATGTTCCCTCAGCGCGCACCCGCGAGATCAAGGACCGTGCTTCCGCCAAAACGTCCGTGCCAACAGGCAAAAGCAATGTCGAGAGTTGTTCCAGGTTTTCAGGCTGGTGATTCAGCAACCGTGAATGCCACGGCTGACATTTGAGGGGCAATAGAAGGTGAAGGTCTTTGCTTTTCTTGATCTGCTTGATGTCCGTGTCCGCCGGAAGTCGGAAAGCACGGAGAATCATGGGCGTTTGCGAGAGAAGGCAAACGGCCATCACTGGCGGTGTTTCGCTTGTCGCGACAACATCCTTGATGTCAAAAATTATCCGGTCGGAAGTCAGGAGGAAGGGTTCAAGGGGCTGATCTGGTTGATGCAGTTCCTCAACGGCGGCGCGAGCAAGCCAATCAGCGATCCGATCAAGCAGCAGGCGGGGTGTAAGCCGGGATTTGACCTCGCGGTAGTCTTCCTCGAAGATGCAGAGTTCCTTTGCGGCACTCTTGGCCGTCAGGTTCAAATGCAATACTTCGGGGAAGTCCTTACGAAGCGCCAGGACCACCGGGCGCTCATTAGGATCGGGGCTGAGTGCGATCAAGAGAGGTTCGATTGACCTAATCGGAACTGGCGGGTCTTGCGGTAGCTCGACCTGGAAATCGACCACAAGCCCTTCCCGCTCTTGATCGCGGCGAATGTCGGTCAATGCCGCAAAGGGGAAGCCGTCGATGGCGGTAGCGAGTTCTCTCACGTTGTTTAACGCCAGGTCGTTTCGGCCAACCGGCCCGCCCCAGGAATGACATTCGAGGTCCATAGAATCAGCCGAACCGTGGCGATGGCTTGGATATAACTGCGGCAATACCGGCGACGGCGGCAACTCGTTTCTTGACGCGGAATCCGAAAGCTGTCGTTTCGACCACCAAGGGCTTCGGGGCGTCCTTGTCGGGCCATTCCATCGTCACGATGAAATTATCCTCGCTGCCCTTTTCACGGACCTTGCGGCGATAATAGTTCGCTGCCTGCACATGCGGCGGCTGCTTTGTATCTTTGCTGGGAATTGGATCGCTGGAGGAGATCACGACGCAGTTCGCCGAGCCTCGGTCGAACAAGGAATTAACCTCATCCCGTGGGACTGTCTCCGTTTTACCTTTGTCGTCGGACAGCGCCGTATAGCTGGTGTGGTGCGAATTGCGGAACATGTCCCAATTAAGCCGCTTTTCGTTTCCCCGGCTTTCGGTGATAAAGATGATGTCCGCCCAAGTCTGATGTTCTGCATCTGCACCCGCCATGTAGCGCATCTCTCGCTGGCCCTCAAAGAACGTCAGGTGCCAGACCAACGAGTTGCCGTTGCGGTCAATCTCATCATCTTCCATACGAAATGAGAACGGAGAATGGGGAAAAATCTCTACCTGTCCTGGAATTGCGCGTGAAGCCAGGAATGCAGGCCCCGGCCTTTGAGATAAAACGCTGCCGCTGCGCGGGATCAATACCTCTGCCCCTCAACCAATCCTCCAGAGGGCCAGGGTTGCCAAAGACTCGAACACCATAGCCTTTCTCGAAGCGGTAACACGCTTCCCGTTGAACCACTCGCGCCGCGCCTTTGAGCCCGGTTTCAAAGATGAAGCAAGCGGGAACCCAAATCTGCTTCATCTTGATCCGGTTATTACCCTGATAAGTCGTCGCGTAGTCGAACCAAAAGAAGTTTTCAGCGCCGTGGCAGTGGTCGTCGTCGCAGTGCGAAAAGGCCGTAACGTCAAAATCATTTCGTTTTTCGGCCTCCAGATAGGCACGCAACTCCTGCTCCAAGTCGATACGTTTGTCGCCGTCCTCCGGCGTGTCCACCTTGAAGTAGTCTTTCAAGATCAGGCGGTCGTCTGCCAGGTGAAAAAGCGTCGAGTCAGCGTTTCCGAGCGGGAATAAGGTAATTTTCGCCATCTCCTGTTCCTCTCTGCTTACGAACGGGGCAGTTTTTCAACACTCTGAGGGTAGTGGTTCCCCAATCGAATGTCAATCAAAAGTCGTAGTACAATTGCTGATGTCAGTATTGCAAACAGTTTGCTGTGTTGACATTTTTTCCCAGCCTGACTAGGATGGCGATCATGCCTGTTGGCGACGACGTATCGCGGAGACGCAGCATTGGACGACCGCAAGTCGTTTTATCTTGAGGTCGGACATCGGATTCGGAAGGCACGAAAGGCCATTCCGTTGACCCAGGAGGCACTGGCCTCTCTGGTATCCCTAACACGCACGTCGATTACCAACATAGAAAAAGGCAGACAGAATTTCCCGCTTCACACTCTGGCCGACATCGCGGCGGCACTAAAAGTGCCAGCCGCAGACCTTCTCCCCAAGCCCTCATTCGGTTCCGACGTGGAGTTGGATACCGCATTGAGAGATCGACCATCGGCAGAGAAGACATGGATCAAGTCAGCGCTCGGGTCTGCACGCAAGGAGTGACTACATGGCAGTTCGCAGAAAGCACATTTCGTTGATAGTGAAACAAATGCTTACTACTCACCGAATCACAGCGCCTCCTGTCCCTGTTGAAACCCTCGCCCTTGCTCTTGGCGCAGAGGTTCGTCAAGAGCCTGCCGAGGATGACCTATCAGGGTTCATTTACCGGGATCGCAAACGGCGATCTGCCGTAATCGGCGTCAACTCGCTGCATCACAGTAATCGCCAGCGATTCACCGTCGCGCATGAGTTGGGACATTTTCTCTTGCACGAGGGCGATGCACTCCATGTTGATCGCCGCTTTCTCGTGAATCTTCGCGACACGAAGTCGAGTGAGGGAACCGATCTGGAGGAAAAGGAAGCCAACCTTTTCGCTGCCGAACTGCTGATGCCCAGGCAATTTCTTGAAAGGGATGTAGCAGAGATTGGTGTCGTAGACTTGGAGGAAGAAGACGTGATTCGCGAATTGGCCGAGAAGTACGAGGTCAGCACCCAAGCGATGACTTTTCGCCTAAACTATTTGGGATACGTTCAGTTGTAGGCCATTTTGCACAACTAAGTTGCCGCCACGGGCAGTCCAAGCCGGTGTTCGTTGTTCTTCAACCAGTCGCGATGCTCAATGAACCTGGGGCAATGCGACCGGACGATCAACCAGAATTTCGTGGAATGATACGGCTCCAGAAGGTGCGCCAGTTCGTGGACGACGATGTAATCCAGCACGGCAGGCGGGGCCATGACGAGCCGCCAGTTGAAACTGAGGTTCCTTCGCCCCGAGCAGCCTCCCCATTTGGTCCGCTGGCCCATGACGTATAGCCGCCCGAACTTTGTGCGGGGCATCTGGCGGCGGCGTTCCTCCACCCGCTGAAGGATGTCCTGCCGAGCCTGACGGCGCAGCCACGCTTCGAGGGTACGCCACGGGCCTACGGCCTTGCCGCGCGGCAACCGGATACGCAGCCCGCTGTCGGTGATCTCGACCAGGCCGAAACGCCGGTTGGTGTCTTCTTCTACAATCTCGACAGCAGTTTCCTTGCCGCGAAGAAGGACGCTGTGGCCATTCTTTTTCAATTTTGCTCGAACGCCACCCATGCGTTTGATGAACGCCAACTGATCCAGCACCCAGGCTGAATTCTCACGTAAAAAACTATCAGCCCGCTCCTCCTCGGTGTCACGGGGCAGAAGCACTTCCACGCCATCCGGGCGCACCCTGATCCGGCACCGCGTTGCCGTCCGGGAAAACCGGATGCGGTATTCAACACGGCGGCTGCCGAGATCAACTGCGTGGTTTTTCCTGTTCAGTAGGAGCGTCATGTGGTACGAGCCAGTTCATCGACCGCCGCCTGTAAGAACGGCGGATTCTCTTCTTCAACCGGACACAGGCCAAGTTTCTCATTTTCAGCGTCCCAGGACACGACCTGGAGGCGAAGGCTGACCTTCTTGCGACCTCCTGCTGATTCTGCCCACCCTGCGGGCAGCAGTTTGCTTTGCCGTAGCTGGGTCATCATGGCCTTGGTGACTTTGACACACAATGCCTCATCTTTGACTTGGGCGAATTGCTGAAGTACGACAAACAACTCATACTCGCCCGGTTCCGTCAGCCCCAGCCGCGCGGGTTCGCTTTTAGCTTTGTTCAACTCCTGAACGATGGCTTCGTATTCGCGAATACGATTTAGCGCCGCTTCGTCACCAGCTTCCTTTTGTTGAATTACCCGCAGCATTCGCTCACCGAGGGTGCGGTACAAAAAGCCCCCGCCGCCTTCGATCAATTCCCGGTTCAGGGCCGCTTCGAGTTCTGCCGCCCGATCTGCGGCTGTGGGAAGCTCCAGCACGCGCGTCAAATATTTGTCATCAATACGGTAAACCGGCACATCCTCGGCCATGTCGATAAACGTAGTATTTTGCTGGATTAACTCGCGCGTCTTAGCGGCGAGTTCTTCATGCGAGGCCAGCGCACGCCGATTTCGACGGCGGTGGGCGACATACATCCCGCACAGCCAACTGTATTTGTAGCGATGTGGATAAAGGCACTCGTCCGGTGAAATCGCTTCCCACAGAGTTTCCGTGCGTTTGAATTGGGCCTCAAACTCCGTAGCTTTCTGCGGATCGGCAAGCCGCCGCAGACATGCCAGCAAGCAGTCTCGGGTGTCCTCGATATTGATGTCGTGGAAGAACGCCATGCACTTGTCAACCTCAACCGGAACCTGATCTTTCAACTTTTGCCAGTCGATCACTGCTTCTTCGCGGACCTTCTCATCGAAGTTCAGGGCCTTTTCCAAATCCGTGAACACACCGAAGTAGTCGATGATGAGGCCATTCCGCTTCCTCATTTCGGGCAAGGGTCGATTCGTGCGCACCATCGCCTGAAGCAGATTGTGATCCCGTAGTGGCTTATCGAGGTACATAACTTGCTCGACCGGGGCATCGAACCCGGTCAGCAGTTTGTCGCAGACAATCAGAATCTTGAGCGGAGGCTCCCACTTGGTCATATCATCGCCAAACTTCTTGCGGCTGGCTGCCTCCCACTGCTCCGGCGTCAGCTTGAACTTCTCAATGATCTTCTCGGTCTTTTCGATGCCGTAGTGGTACTTCTCCAGTTCGGGCGGGTCGTTCTGTGCTTCGGAGATCACGACATCGGACCATTCTGGGGGCAGTCCGCGTTTCTTGAATTCATCGTCTAGCAGTTTCTTGTAAATTGCGCACGCCTGGCGGTCGATGGTGACTAGCTGGGCCTTGAAACCGCTCGGATCGGGGTGTTTGAGGAAGTGGTCCACCAGATGCGTGATGACCTTCTCCACGCGCCGCTCGTCCCGCACCAGCTTTTTCCATTGCGCTTCTTTGCGTTGCAGGAAGTCCTTTTCCTCTTCGTCGTCCAGTTCGACCTCATCGCACATCTCCTCGAAGCCAATGCTCAATGGCTGGTCTTCGACCGCGATAGGGACGTAGTGCGGTTCGTAGTAAACCTCCAGGGTCGCCCCATCCCTGATGGCTTGGCGAATGCCGTAGTAACTCAAGTAGCGTTCTTGTTCGCCGTCGATAATCGGGCCGAAGTCGCGGTGCGTATTGACCATCGTGCGGTCGATGGGCGTGCCGGTCATGCCGAACCGGAATGCCTTCGGTAACTTGGCTCGCATCGTCACGGCGAAGCCTGCTTTTTTTCCCTTTTGCGAGCGATGCGACTCGTCCACCAGGAGGATGATGTTGTCCCGTTGCGACGGCTCCAGGTCGTCCATCTGCTGAAAACACTGGATCGTCGTGACGACCGTGCCCTGGTAGTTCTTCTTGATGCGGTCCTTCAGGTCGCGGACGCCCATCGCCTTATCCACGTTCGGATAATCGCAGTTCTCGAAGTCGTCGCCGATCTGCGTCTTCAAATCCCGACGATCCACGACGATCATCACGGTCGGGTTCTTCAGCTTGGCCTGCCGCCGCAATTTGTACCCAGCAAAGATCATCGTCAGGCTCTTACCAGACCCTTGGGTGTGCCAGATCAGGCCGGTCTTGTACTGGCCTTCCAGAACTCGATCTACGATGTCGTTGGCAGCCTCGAATTGCTGGTAGCGGGCCACCTTCTTGATCGTCTTCCCCTTCTTGGTTTCAAAGACGGTGAAGTTTTCGATAAAGTCCACGACGTTGCCAGGCTGAAGCAGGCCATGCGTGGCCGCGCACACCGGGTCGGAATCGAGTGCATCGTCCTTCAGATTCCAATACAGCCGCTTCGTCGGATACTGGCTCAACCACGGTCGCCAGTGGTCCCGCTGGGTGTCGACATCTTTTTGTGTGTTGATCTTGAAGGCGACCGGCCCATACCGAAATTCCTGCTCATCGGCCGCGACACAAAAGACGTTCGGAACCAACATGCCCGGCGCTTCCCGCTGATAGCGGTGTAGTTGGTTCACACCCTCGCGCCAGTCCTTGCCGCTGTTGACGAAGCTCTTGTACTCGGCGACCACGACCGGGATACCGTTGACCAGTAAAACCGTATCGGCCCGACACGTTTCCGTCCCTTTTACCCTGTACTGGTTCGTCGCCGTGAAGTCGTTGCGGTCCAACTTGTCGCGGTCGAATTCAATCAGCTTTACCGTGGTGGCGTCCTGGCCCGGAGCCAGCACAACCGAAATGCCATCTCGCATCGCGGCCAGCGTCTTCTGGTTGGCATCAAGTGGATCGGGCAAATCGAGGACTCGTCGAAATTGTTCCACGACACGGCGGGCCTGGGCGTCGTCGGTGACGGCGGAGTTGATTCGCCGGATGGCGGGGACCAGCAAGGCTTCTACGAGGGGGTCGGTGATGGTGCGCCCGAAGGCTTCCATCTGTTCCTCATTGCGGTACGTCCAGCCCATGCCTCGGAGCCAATCAAGCATGGGCTTTTCGACAAAGCCGAGTTCGGTCATCATGGTCGGCTCCTCGCAACGCCATTTCCCCTGGCAGCCGGGAGCCTGACCCGCACCCGTCCCGTTAGCAAATCCTGCATTAAGCCCCGCTTGAGTTCTTCCAGCTTTTTCATGGAAGCCTCATGCTTCTGAACGACTTCATCTGCCGCCTCGTAAACGGAGGCGATTCGTTCTTGTTCCTCTGGTGACGGTACGCTCAGGCGTAATCGCCGCAGGTATTTCAGGCTCAGATTCTTCTGCGCGCTTTGAGGAGCTTGTGCTTCGAGGCGTGGCTTGGCAACACGTATGCAAAGCTCGATAAACCGAGCATTGTGCGGAGGAATGACGTTCACGCCAACAATGCTGTCGGGGAAATACATTGGAATACCAAGGATCGCCGTGTCTGCAATGTTTGCCGCAATCGTGACTGCAATAGTTCCGAACGGAAATCCTCGACTAACGGCAATACCAAGTTCGTTGAGGGTTTGGCTGAATTCAGTAAGCCGCCTTCCTTTTGATCTGGTAATATTGCCCGTCTGAACGAACGGATAATCACCGCCGTAATATTTTGGGTCGTTTCTCGGCCGAGGGGTGAACTTACCACGATTCACTTCTGCAACTTCTGCAAGAGTGGTCTGTTTCCACCCACGACGGCTTCGCATCAGGGTTTGAAGCAGGCCGCGTTTCAGTTGTTCCGACGTGGCGATGGTCTTTCGTGTCTGCTCGATGACGACATCCACGGCATCGAGAATTCGAGCGATAGCTTGCTGCTCATCGTGTGGCGGCAGTGAGAGTGAGTGACGTTGCAAGTGTCGAACGTCGAAACGCTTCGTACCGTGGGATGTATCCGTAACTTTATTTAGAATCTTCGCCGATGCCCCAACAAGCCAGTGGGCCAGGAATCGCGAATCAACATGCGGGTGACATCGAATGGCTTTAATATCTTGGTTAAATGCCATTCGCTTCATCGCGATGGCAACCGGAAACGTATGAGCGAGGATCATTCCCCGCACAACGATCAGCAAGTTGCCGGGATCAACTGCGCGTGAGCCTTTTTCCAGTCCTTTCTCCGTGATGTGGTCTTCGGTGTCCCACAACTCGAACCGCTTCATATCCTTGGCACTTGCCCAAGGGACAGAGCCGCCCCAATACTCCGGCGAGTCCAGCCTAGGTGTTCCGCCGCTCAACCATTTCCCGGCCTGACCAAGTTGAGTGTTGGACCATTCAAGCGTCATATCCGACCTCCTGGAGAAACTTTCGCAACTCCCGCTCGGACTTCTGGCGCGCCGCTTCCGCTTCTTTCAACTCCTTCAGCACCGTGTTCACGTCAATCGGTTCCTCCGGCTCGAACGTGTCCACGAAGCGAGGTATATTCAGGTTAAATTCGTTCTCCTCGACCTCAGCCATCTCCACGACTCGCGCATGTTTGACGAGTTCCACCGGATCGGCGTAGAGAGCCACGAGTTCCTGGCCAGTCGTCTCAATGGCGTGGCGATCTTCCTGCGCCAGCTTTCGGACCTCGGCGATCTGCTCATCCCGCTCGGCCAGCTTCTTGCGGGGCTTCTCCAGCGATTTTTCGATTTTGGCCTTGGTCTTCTCCAGCTTGTCTTTTTCGGTCTTGTTCTTCGTCTTAGCGATCTCCGCTTCGGCGGTGGCGAGGTCCACCAGCAACGTCGTCACCGCGTCCTCGAACTCCTGGTATTCCACGTTCAGGCGCGCCACATCTTCCGCCTCTTGGGTTGTTACGACGCCTTGCAGCCGAGTCGAATGTTTTTTGACGAGTTTCGTCGCCTTGGTCGCGTCCCCGTAGGCGTGGTAATGAACAAGAATTCGCATCACGTCCTGGGGCCGTAGCTTGTTCTTATTCGAGAGTTCCCGGTAGTGCCGTGCGGCGTAGACGAACAGCACCTTGCCGCGGCGTGAGGCAGGCCGCTTCTTGTTCAGAATAAGCAAGCATCCAGGGACGCCCGCCCCATAGAAAATGTTGAGCGGCAGGCCAATCACCGCGTCGATCATGCGGGCGTCAAGCATTCCCTTGCGGATTAGGTATTCGTCATCGGCCTTGCGGCGACGAATCTTCGGCTCTCCGTCGTCGTCAAACTCGCCGGTTTCTTCTTCAATTTCCGGCTGGCCGCGAAACAGCACCCCCTGTGGACAGACGACGCCACAACGCCCGCTATCGTGCGCCGATGCGATGATGTGTTGAATAAAGGCGAAGTCGCCATTGCTGGTGGGCGGCTTGCCGTAGATCATTCGGTTGAACGGGTCTTTGAATCCCTCTTTGCCTTGGCTCTTTTTGGCCTTCTTGATGGCTTCTTCGGTGCGTTGATCTTCTCGCAACCACCATGCGTCGTCGGAAAACGGGAAATTGGCGATCACTACGTCGAACTGCTCAACGCTGCCATCGGTTTTCAGGAATTGCGGATCGGTGAGCGTGCTTTTTCCGCCCCGAATGTCGCCCTCTAGGCCGTGCAGGATCATGTTGATCCGCGCGATGGCGTAGGTGGACCAGTTCATTTCTTGGCCCCGATACCGGATTTCGTCAGGACGATGCCCTTGCTCGATGAGGAAGTCGGCGGAATGCACCAACATTCCACCGGAACCGCACGTCGGGTCGTAGACCTCTTCCCCTGGCTGTGGCTCCAGGCAACGGATCAGAATGTCCACAACTTCGGGCGGCGTGAAGAACTCGCCCGCCTTGGCCCCGGCGTCATCGGCGAACTGCTTAATGAGGTATTCGTATGACCGGCCCAGGATGTCCGGTTCGACGTGCGCGTTCGACAGCGGAATACCGTTGAAGTGCTGAATCAGGGCATGAACTACCGCGTTCGGGATGAGTTTGTCATTGCCATCGGGGGCAGGCTGGTTCCAATCGACGGTGAAGACTCCGACCAACTCCTTGTTGGCGGCGGCGATCCCCTTCGTCGCCTTGGTCAGTGCCTCTCCGATGTTCTTTGATTCATCAAGGACATCTTTCCAGTGGCAGTCGGGCGGGATGTTGAAGCGGTGCGAATGGCTGCTTTTCAGCAACGCGCGCCGCTGGGCGTCGCTTAACTTGACGCCGGTTTCCTTTTCCTGCTCTGCGATGATCTCCTCGGCCTCGTAGTCCCACTGGTCCGAGAGCCGCTTGAAGAACATGAGCGTCAGGATGTACGTCTTGTAGTCCTGCCCGGCAGTTTTGCCGCGCAAAATCTTCGCGGCTCCCCACAGGTGGGTTTCCAACTGCTGCTGGGTCATCTTCGCCATCGGGCTTCCTTTTCTCGATGCCGTTAATCAAGGGCGCTGAGAGTCATGGCGTTACGACTCATTCGGCGGTGCCACCGCTTTGTTGACTCACAAGTGCAACCATCATACGATTGCTCAAAGCAGCCAGCAAGCAGGACGAAATAATGACGTTCGGGACTCGAATTCGAGAGCTTCGGCAGGCCAAAAACCTCACCCTTCGGGACTTGGCCAAGAAGGTCAAAGTCACGTTCACCTATCTCAGCAAGATCGAGAACCAGAAGCTCTCGTTCGGTGAATTCCCTAGTGACGATCTAATCGTAAAACTCGCCCACGCCCTGGACGGGGACGCCGACGAGTTGCTGTTGCTGGCCGAGAAAATTCCCGACGCGATCCGAAAGTGCGTCCTTCAACGCCCGGACTTATTTAGGAAGATGGCCACGCTGGACGACAGACGGCTCGACCAAGTGATGAAATTCCTGGAGCGTGGAGCGGGGTGACGGCGGGCGAGTTCTTAGAACGTGTCTTCAAATTGCCTGAAAGGATGAAAACCGTTACGACTCCGCCTTCTTGGTTCTCAAGTCAAGGAAGACGGAGCCGCAACGATGTGCGCACAGTATCCCAGCGATTTGACGGACGAACAATGGCAAGTCATACGAGGTCTTTTGCCGAAACGATCGAAGCGTGGCCGACGACCGATTTGTCGGCGGTGGATCATAAGTGCGATTCTGTACGTGAACCGAACAGGCTGCCAATGGCGAGCACTTCCCCATGACTTTCCGAACTGGAAGACCGTCTACACGATTTTCTGGCGTTGGCGTCGAGACGGCGTCTGGCAGAGAGTTCACGAAGCCCTCTGCCGACGAGTCCGCCAGCAGAGCGGCAAGAAACCGACACCCAGTGTGGCCATTATCGACAGCCAGTCGATTCGCACGGCGGAAGGAGGCGAAGAACGGGGCTTCGATGCGGGCAAGAAGATCACCGGCCGCAAACGGCACATCGCCGTCGATACGCTCGGGCTGGTGTGGGCGGTGGTTGTTCACGGAGCGTATTGGCAAGATCACGACGGGGCCTGCTTCGTGTTCAACAAGCTGCGAGCCTTCGGCCGCTTGCGAGTCCTGTTTGCCGACAGTGCCTACGGTCGCAACGGGCTGCCGGCTTGGGTCAAAGAAACGTTCGGCTGGCTACTGCAAACCGTGCTGCGACCCGGCGAAAGGTTTCGTCGTGTTACCGAAGCGGTGGATCGTGGAACGTACCTTTGCCTGGCTTGCTCGCTGCCGTCGAAACAGCAGGGATTACGAGCGGACGACCGAGTCGAGCGAAACCATGATCTACCTCTCGATGATTGCTCTCATGTCACGCCGATTGGCTCATGCAAACCGAATTTGAAGACACGTTCTTAGGCGTTGACTCGCTCTCCTCGCGTCTCAGTCTCGACGTTAAGTATCTGCGGTGGGGATGGTCTTGGCCGGGTCGTTCCATTCAATGCGAACCGAAAGCGGTCGTCGGCCTGGGGGTCGGCTCTTGGGTTCGCGGGCTATATCCTCCATCGTGGCCCACGGCAGGAAGATGATTTTCTCTACGTCGTCTGGCCCTGGCTCTGGTTCGGGTTTCTTGCCCATGCAATATCTACGGCAAGTTTACAGTCAGCCGAACCAGCGTAAAATGGAGGATGGAACGTCGGAAGAAAAGCCGTAGATACTCTGTGAGTATCGAACAGAAGCTAGCCTTCGCCCATGACCGCAACCCGCGAACGGTCGAATGGTATACGCCGGCCTACATTACCGACGCGCTAGGGCATTTTGATCTAGACCCCTGTTCGCCGATCAACCGCCCAAGAGATATTGCAGACCGACATTTCGACATCGTAGATGACGGCTTGACCCAGCCCTGGAAAGGCCGGGTCTGGCTGAATCCGCCCTACGATAAGGATGCGATCGCTAGTTGGCTGATGAAGCTGGCCCAGCATCGCAACGGGGTGGCGTTGGTCTTTGCCAGGACAGACACCCTATGGTTTCAGCAGTACGTTTGGCCGCTGGCCAGTGGGGTATTTTTTTTCCAAGGCAGGCTTAAGTTCGTCGATCAGTTCGGCAAGAGCGACAATGCTGCCGGCGCGCCATCCTGTCTGATTAGCTACGATCGACCCGGCCGACGCCGCAACCATGACTCTCTGGCCGACTGCGGCTTGCGTGGCCGGTTTGTGAGTCTGCTAGATGCCAGCCGGCAATCGGCATAACGGGAACGCCGCGAAGGGACACGGCGGAAATAAGTTGCTGCTCCAGCGTAATCCGAAGAACTTCCGTTTCACGATCATACAGCGCGTTTCCCCAGACATGGACGCCCGGGATGTGATTCGACTCGAAGGTTCTTGGAAGGAACGACTCCATACGTGGCGGCCGTTTGGGCTTAACGACAATTAGGAGCGGTCACGGCTGGCGCTCATCGTTGCACGGCGAACGGCGAGTGTGGGGCGAAGTTCCGCTCGACTAGCAAGCGGGTGATGACCGATTGCGCGATGAGGGGTCGAACAAAATGGGTGCCGACAATCCGTCTAACGCCCATCCATCGCCCATCCATCTATAGCCAGCAATGACGCCCTCCCAGGCGGGAGGGCGTTTTCTCAAAACTCAGTTTTTCGATTTTTCAGATTCCGGCTGGTCTGTCTCTACTGCCAAAAGCGGCCCCATCACTTGCTCGAAAGAGCGAGTTGATCCGATTTGGCTACTAACCCTTGGCTGCCAAATCAATCCCGAATAGCATCGAACACCGGAGCATAATAGGCGCGGCTTTTCTTGATAGCTTCGTGCAATTGACCGAAGGGCTTATTAGCGTAGCAATCAATCAGCTTGTCTACTCCGGGCGTGCCGTGCGTGAGGCAGATTGACGCAATTTCAGGATTGTCGCAAGTACCTCGGAAATGATCGGGCAGTGTATCACGTAGCGAACCGAACGGGAGTTTCTTGGTAATCTTGCTTCGTTTGCGGCAGTAACCCCAGAGGTTCGCAAAGCCTGCATCCGGTTTTTTTAACCGCTCATCATAAAGAGGCGTGCCGGTTTCACGGCAGAAGATCAAATCACTTCCTATAGCCTTTGATCGCTCGATAGCCCTGCGGACTAGCTCGACCGTTTCCGGCCACAAATACCATTCACCAAAGACCCCCGTTTTCGGGCGGAAGTACCGCAAAAAACAATCGGCAGCCGTGGAATGAATGCCCAGCTTCTTGGCAAAGGGGTGCGGTTGATCTACGCAGAAATCATCAATCACCAACCGTCCTAATTCCGCCGCCCCCATTGCACAATTAAGGGCCAGATACAGCGCCAGCCGTTCTCGATCCGTGGCCGTGGCGTTGAGTTGGGCTAGTTCGTGCGGTTCATACGTGTGCTTTGTAACCGCCGCCAATTTCTTTTCGTGGTCAAAGCGGGCAATCTTCCGGCTTATTGATGCCAACCCCTTCGGGGTCGCCCACTGGTATTTGTCGCTACCGTCAAGCCATTCGAGGAAGCGGAAGAATTCGCCAAGATGATGCTTGGCATGGGGCCGGCTGCAAGACTTGTCCCGCTTCGTCTTCGGTCGGTTGCGCCAGTAGGCTGCGTAATCGGCAATCCGGTCTTTCGTAAGTTCGTGCAACGGACAATCTGCGTTGTTCGCTTTGAGCCGCTCAACTTTCGCGATGCGTTTCTCGGTGCTGGGTTTTAGCTCCCCGCCTGGCAGTCGAGGCGTGTGACGCTTGAATTCTTCCACGTAGCTATCCAGGGCTTCGTGGAAAGTGCCGGGGATCAGCTTGGCGGGCAACGTGACGTTGGCGGCCTGCAAGGCCCCTAATTGATCGAGTTCGTTCTGCAAGGCCCGAAGACGAGCTTGTATGCGGTCTCGTTGGGCTTCTACAGATTCAACCAACAGGGCAGGGTTGTCGGCCTGAAGCTCACCTGCAAGGCTTGGAAAAATCCGACGCTCCTGCTCGATGGCCTGGGCGTAGTCTTCGGGCTTCCTTGTGTCGAGCACGTACGGGAAATAGCTATCGGTTGCAAAGGCCGTGAAGCTTGGCCGTTCACCGGCTGCGATTTGTTCGGCGTAGGCCAGAGTGCGCCCTTTCCATACATCGCCGTTCAAGTCTGCGAAAAGATCGTGTAGTCGATGATACCGCCGTTCGGCTTCAGGCCGATCCGTCCCAAGATTGAATCGCTTCGGCCTTCGTTGCCCATCGGCTGCGACATAGAAGCCGACGTAGGGCCGATAGCGCCCGTGAGAATCAGGAGCCAGCCCGCGCTTGCGGGCCGTCTTTCGTGTCAGCGGCGGCAGCCCGCCAAGTTTCACAGCACTCATGGTGTCAAGCTCCAATGCGATTGAACCCCGAAGCGTGGGGAATCGTATCGAGCCTAACTGACACAATCAAGGGCTTAACTGACACGCAACCTGACAGCCAACCAGACACGCAAACTATTGATCCACCACGATTTTGACGCAATCCAATAAAAAAAGACACCTTGCGGATTTGAGCAAGGTGTCTGTTAGCGGAGGGCACGGGACTCGAACCCGCAACCGGTTTCCCGGCACGACATTTCCAGTGTCGCCGCTAGCCATTCGCTTACCCTCCGGATTCAGGTCCGATTTGTGCGAACCTGCTGGAATCTTAGCCGATCAATCGGCTGGATGCAAAGCCGTGGCCATCGCCAAAACCCTTTCCCGCGCGGCATGAACTGCAACCCCGCAGGGCGGTTCCGCTTGTACCGAACGTACCGTCGGCGACCGACCGAGCCGGGCTAGCAGCGGACGATGCCGTGCGCATCGCTTTGGAAACGCGACGCCAGAGCACGACCGCCGGAGCCTGGTCGTGAATACTGCTGGTCGTGAGTACTGCTGGTCGTGAGTACTGCTGGTCGTGAGTACTGCTGGTCGTGAGTACTGCTGGTCGTGAGTACTGCTGGTCGTGAGTACTGCTGGTCGTGAGTACTGCTGGCCGTGATTACTGCATATCGCGCGCGCCGGCGATCAGGTTGATGAACTCTTTGTTCGACTTGAACTTGGCCAGCTTGCTGGTGAGCTGTTCCATGGCATCGACATGGTGCATCGACGACAGCGTGCGACGCAGCATGGTCACGGCGTGCAGCGTGTCCGGATCGAGCAGTTTCTCCTCGCGGCGCGTGCCCGATTGGGAAATGTCGATGGCCGGCCAAACGCGTCGGTCGGCCAGCTTGCGGTCGAGCACCAACTCCATATTGCCCGTGCCTTTGAACTCCTGGAAAATCAACTCATCCATGCGACTGCCGGTGTCGACCAGCGCCGTGGCGACGATCGTCAGCGAGCCGCCTTCTTCGAAGACTCGGGCCGTGGCAAACAGCTTCTTGGGAATGTCGAGGGCCTTGATGTCGACGCCGCCCGACATGGTGCGGCCCGTGTTGCCGACCCACTTGTTGAACGCGCGGGCCATGCGGGTGATCGAATCCATCAGCAGGAACACGTCGTGCCCCATCTCGACCAGCCGCTTGCAGCGCTCGACCACCAACTGCGACAAGCGAACGTGGCTCTCGACGTCGCGGTCGAGGCTGCTGGCGATCACGTCGCCCACGACGTTGCGGCGCATGTCGGTGACTTCTTCAGGCCGCTCGTCGACCAGCAACACGAAGAGCTTGATGCCGGGATAATTGGTGCTGATCGCCTGGCTGATCTGCTGCAAGAGAATCGTCTTGCCGGTTCGCGGCGGAGCGACGATCAGGGCCCGCTGCCCCTTGCCCAGCGGCGTCAGCAGGTCCATGACCCGCGGACTGAGCGGCTGCGCCCCGGTTTCCAGTTCGAGCCACGACTCGGGGTTGATGGGAGTCAAAGCATCGAAGTTTTTGACCAGCAGGTATTCTTCGGGCTTCATCCCGTCGACGTCGACGATTTCTTTCAGTCGGGGGCCTTCTTGACGTCGGTTCTGTTGCACCAGCCCGTTGATCAGCACGCCTTCGCGAAGGCCGAACTTTTCGATCATCGTGCCGGGGACGAAGGGGTCGGTTCGTTCCCGCTGGTAGTTGGTTTTGGTGTCGCGGAGGAAACCGTAGCCGTTGGGATGCAATTCCAAGACGCCGGAAGCCGGCTCGGTGGCGATGGGTTCGCCGTTATCGGGAATATCCATCGGCTCGCCCTGGCCGCCAGGCGGGCGATCTCCTCCGCCGCCATGCGGCCGAGGCCGGCGATGCCGACCCCGGGGATGACCGTTGCCCTGGTAATGCCCCTGTCCCTGCCCCTGGCCACCTTGACCAGGTCCACCACGTCCTCGCCCACGCCCCCGCTTCTTCTTTGACATACCTCTAGATCTCACAAATAGAAAAAAGACGGCCGCGAGTAATCCATATTTCGCATGCGACCAATGCGCAGACAACGACCGTTGAAGGTGCAGTTGCGGCACCGCAAAAACGTCCAACCCGGACACGTAGAATGGGCCTTCGCCGCAGGCGGTCGAAGACCACACCGGAAGTCAATTTTCGTCTGGGGACGAAAATCGTGAACCTAAAGGGGCAGCCGTTGACAGGCCGCTAAACCACAGAGCACAGCCCGGTTTCCACCGAACCATCCCCGCGCTGGACCCAAAACCGAGAACCCCAATCTCGGTGCTGGCCACATGAACCTGTCGAACGAGCTCGGGGTTTAGCCCAACAGTGCCTGGCCCGCCGAACAACGCCCATCCAAACAAAATTCTTTCGTTCCTGAACCGAGTCACAAGGGGCTCAAGGAACAGAGGCGTCTACGGTTCCCCGCATGGTTTGTCCGGGGAGGGGCCCGCAACTAATCCTGTGCGGGCCGACGGTGCCTGTCTGTCAGGCAGAACTTAAATCTACGTAAATCTTAGCTATCTAAGAAACCGTGTCAAGCGAGACCTGGGCCGTTTTTGCCCAGTTGACCAACCCCATGGATGATCACCTTTTTCCGACACACCTATTCTCTAGCCAACCTATTCAGCCAAGTCAAGTGAGAACCGGACCGCATAAGCCGTGAAATCGGAACAGGCGTTAGACTTTGACAGAATTCCCAGGGGCGTGCGGACCGATAAAGATGGCAAGTTCGTCGTTCTTTACGCTGCTTCCAGGCGAAAGGTTCTGCCAATGTTCGCCGTCCGACGGCTTTGCCGAACATGCCTCGTTGTATTGACACTGGCCACGCCCAGCCTGGCGCAACAAGCGGCGCCACCGACCGCTTTTCGTTGGGAAATCGACGTTGAAGCGGCCAAGCGGCTGGCGGCCCAGACCAACCGCCTGGTGCTGTTGCACTTTTGGGCCCCGTGGTGTCAGCCCTGCATGCGATTGGATCAGGAAGTCTTCTCCAATCCCGCATTCGGGCCGCAGATCGCCGCGCAATACGTCGCTGTCAAATTGAATTACGACCAGAGCAAAGCGCTGGCGGATCAGTTTGCCATCCAGTCGATTCCGGCCGACGTCATCATTACGCCCCAAGGGCAACTGGTTGATAAGACGTCCAGTCCGGCCGCAATGAAGGATTACGTGGGCAAGATGCAGCAAATCGCCTTGCGTGCGCAAGCGGCCGGCATCGGCACCGCCCACAGCCGTGGCCGCTGCCGGCGGCGTGCCCTACACACCGCCAGCGACTCCGGCAGCAAGCGACGACCGCTATGCCGACTACTACAACCGCGGGCAGACGCCTGCCTCGGCGCCCGGCGCCCCGCCGTACGCCGCTCAACCTTCGGCCTACGCGGCTCAACCGACTCAAGCGCCTACGAATGCAGCGCAAGCTCCGGCCGCAGCCTACCCCGCTCAAATGCCAGCGACCGCCGCAACGACTCCGCCCGGGGCCGCCATCGCCGCTCAACCTCCGGCGGCACAACCATCGGCTTCGCAAAACTTGTGGAGCCCGCCGCCCGTGGCTCCGGTTGCTGCTGGAGGCGCGATGCTGGCTACGGCAGCAGGCTCGGCGCCGGCTCAAGCTGCACCCTCACAAAACCCTGGCTCGGTCGCCGGCAGCCCTCCGCCGATGAACCCGGCCGCACCGCCCAGCGCCGGAGGCACGCAATTGCCGCCTGGCTGCCCGCCCCTGGGACTGGATGGCTTCTGCGCGGTGACTCTGATCGAACAACGCGTCTGGAAACAGGGCGACCCGCGCTATGGCGCGATTCATCGCAATCGCACTTACATCTTCTGCGGGCCGGCCGAACAACAACGCTTCTTGCAGAACCCTGATGCCTACAGCCCGATGATGTCGGGCGACGACCCCGTGCTGGCCCTCGACCAGAGCCGCGCCGTACCGGGTTCGCGGAAGCACGGCGTCTTCTTCGGCAATCGCGTGTACCTGTTCTCCAGCGAGCAAACGCTGGCAGACTTCCAGCGTAATCCGAATCGTTACGCTCCCGAGATTTCGCAAGCCAGGCGTCCCGACGCACGGTAAAACTACATGAGTGCGGCGAGGCAATCGCCGCCGCGGAAACATCAGCATCGAGTCCGGGCCGGAGGGTAGCAAGCAAGGAAGACGGGAGCGATTGGTTTGTCGTCGTCCAAACTGGACGTCAACAAATGCTACCCTCTGGCCCTGCGACTCGTGCTGAGGTGGTCGGCGACACTGCGTTGCATGTGCGCCACTGGCTCGGCCAGTGCTTTTCTTAGCCCTTGGCTTGTAGTTCGAGTTCTGGCTGTGCTTCACGAACTTGGCCAAGTCTGTGCTGCCGGATCGTCCGGACAATCAGAGCCGATGTCATTCTGATAGAACTTCAGAGTGCAAGCTCGGCTTGAAAAGAGCACGGGCGAAGCCCGTGGCACACACACCTGCATCGCCGGTGCTCTCGAAAGCCCTTGGCTTGCAGTCGACGCCCTCTCTACGGTCACAATTCTTCAGGCCGGGCCCAATCACGCGACCGCTCAACGGCCCGCGTCCAGCCCCGGTACATTTGCTCGCGCTCCGTCGCCGACAAGCGTGGCCGAAACTCTTCGGCCAACAGCCAATTGCTGGCGATGTCGCTGGTGTCGTGCCAGTAACCCACGGCCAGACCAGCCAGATAGGCGGCGCCGAGCGCCGTCGTCTCAGCAACGGCCGGCCGGCGAACCGGCACATCGAGCAGGTCGGCTTGAAACTGCATCAGCAAGCGGTTGACGCTGGCTCCGCCGTCGACCTTGAGCGTCTCCAACCGCATGCCGGCATCTTTTTGCATGGCTTCGACCAGGTCGCGCGTCTGATAGGCCATCGAGTCCAAAGCCGCGCGGGCCAGATGCCCGGCGCTCGTGCCGCGTGAGATGCCGACGATCGTGCCGCGCGCAGTAGGGATCCCAATACGGCGCCCCCAGTCCGACAAACGCCGGCACCAGATACACTCCTCCCGCGTCGGGTTCACTGGCAGCCAGGGCTTCGACTTCCGCCGCGGTGCGAATCAGCCGCAGCCCGTCGCGAAGCCACTGCACGACCGCGCCGGCAATGAATACCGAACCTTCCAGGCAATACACCACCTTCCCGTCCAATCCCCAGCCGATGGTCGTCAGCAGATTGTTGTGCGAGGTCATCGGTTGGTTGCCCGTGTTGAGCAGCAGAAAGCAGCCGGTACCGTAGGTATTCTTGGCCGAACCCGGCTCGAAGCAGGCCTGGCCGAACGTGGCCGCCTGCTGATCGCCACAACTGGCAGCAATGGGAATCGGCGCACCAGCAGGTCGGCGGTCGTCTCGCCATAGACCTCGCTCGAAGGCCGCACTTCCGGCAACATGCGGCGGGGGATTTCCAGGATCTTCAGCAACTCGTCGTCCCAGTCGAGGGTGTGAATGTTGAACAGCAGCGTGCGGCTGGCGTTGCTGTAGTCGGTGACGTGCCGCCGGCCGCCCGTCATGCGCCAGATCAGGTACGTGTCGACCGTGCCAAACAGAATGTCGCCGTGCGCGGCGCGGGCTCGCAAGCCGGGAATCGTATCGAGCAGATGGTCGATCTTCGTGCCTGAAAAATACGGATCGACGACCAGGCCGGTTTTGCGGCGGAACGTGGCTTCCATGCCTTCGGCCTTGAGCCGCTCGCAAATCGGCGCGCTCACGCGGCTTTGCCAGACAATCGCATTGTGGACCGGACGACCGGTGTGGCGATCCCAAAGGATGGTTGTCTCGCGCTGGTTGGTGATTCCCACCGCGGCGATCTGCGTAGGTTCGAGCCCGGCCTTGGCCAGGGCTTCGCGAGCCACGGTGATCTGCGAAGACCAGATGGCCTCGGGGTCGTGTTCGACGTGACCAGGAGCCGGCAAGAGCTGCGGAAATTCCTGCTGAGCCAGCGACACCACGGCGCCACGACGATCGAAGACAATCGCCCGGCTGCTGGTGGTGCCTTGATCGAGAGCAAGCACATATTTCATGAACAAGCACCCCCAACGATTCGCTGCCGGCGTGTTTTGCGGAACTCAACCAACAGTGACGCTTTTGCCGCAGGAGCATCGTGCGGGACAGGGCAAACGCGATCGAACGTCGGCCTGATCAGGCTATCCGGTCGACAGGCGTCGCACAACTCGGCAAGCGTCAGGTGGTGCGATCTGGATGTGATGAATGATAAGTGATAAGTGGGGAGTTGGAATTGCAAGAATTCATCACTCATCACTCCGCACTCATCACTTCGTCCGCCTCCATCGGCCAGCGCACGGGAATCGCCTCCCGGCGCCGCCGACTTCGGCTCACGCGCATAGTTCGTGCATGCCACTGGGCCCCTGGCCGGAAGCTGTTTCTTGATTAGCCTATGCGGAAGCAGAAGTCAGACCAGCCGATTGAAGAGGTGCTTCCGGCCATCGGTTTTCGCGCCCAGCACGTTGGCTCCCGGCCTTGCGGGCCGCTGCGGGAAGAGCCTCTGGACGGTACTGGCCTTTGGGCCGTCATCGAGCCGCGGGTCACGTCCACCCTCGCTGTTCCGCCTGCCGTTGTCTTCTCAGCACCGGTGACCCTCCACTGAGCAACAGGTCGGTTAAGAGGTCCATCTGGTGTGGCCGGGCTTGGCCCTACGATCCGCACGCTCGACTGCAATGCGCATTGCAGCCGCACGGACGGGAATATGGCAGCTCCGAGCACAGTCACACGAACTGCCGTAAGGCCACGAGCTCAAGAATGGACTCGTGAGCCAGGCGGATTGGCACCCGGCGCGGCCTCCCTGTCCACACCACTACCCGGCACTCTAACAGGCAAGTGGCCTAGTTGTAAACATAATTCCGAACAAAATGTAGGGTGCTCTGTGAGCACCACCAGCATCGGCGTCATCGTGGTCGGGAAAGAGAGAAAACCACAGGGGCACAGAGACACCGAGGACGAGGACCACGGGTCGCGAAAACACGAATGAACGAAAGTACGAAGGAGCACGGGGAACAGAAGCACGTACAGCCCGGTAGGGTACGCAGTCCTCTGCGTGCCATTCGTCTGGAAGGCCACGCCACGCTCGGTGGCGACCGACGTGAAGTACGTTCCGCGGAAAAAACAGCAGCGATTCTCCGGCGTGGCCGTATCCGACCGTAGCCCGCCCCCGCGACGCCCAATCTGCCGCCGGTGGTACGCAGAGGACTGCGTACCCTACGAGGCGAATCGCTAATCTGCCACAACGCGTTTGCCAAAGTGATCTCGCAGTCGGGCAATCTCGGTGTCGACTTCGCGATCGACCTCTGCGGCCGATAGCTTACCGCTTTGGCAGAGCACTTCGGCCAAGAGCGCAGCCCACGACGCGATAACCGCGGATCGTATAGCAACATCAACCGCCGCTCAACCAAATCTCCCAGCCGCGCGACGAATTCGTGCTCGATGACCCAGCGCACCACGGGACGCGGCAGATCCGTGTCGGGCACCAGATCCGTGGCCAACGGTTGCGGGTTCAACGCGGCGAGTACCGGCTCGATCCGCGTTCCGAACAAGGCCCACAGGGCGCGAATCGACGCCGCGGGAAGTCGAAATCGTTCCGCCAGGCGGGTCCATTCGGCGGCGAGTTGGGCCGGATCGGTCGGGTAGTTTTCTCCGCCCGGCACGACGCGGTCGCGGCTGGTGGCCGTCGGCTGCCGGCCCAGACGTTGGCAAAGCGTGGCCACGGTTTGTTCGGCCAGCGACCGGCAGGTCGTCAGCTTGCCGCCAATCACCGAGTACAAAGGGACCGGCGTATTGGTGTGCTCCTGGAGCCAATGGCGGCGCGTGACGGCGCCGGGTGTTTCCAAGCCGACGTAGGGCAGGGGACGCACGCCGCTATAATGCAGGTCGACATCGGCGCGGGCTAGCTGTGCGTCGGGAAGAATCTCGTTGACCGTCGCCAGCAGGTAATCGATCTCCTCGTCCGTTGCGACGGCGTTGGCCGGGTCGCCCGAACAGGGCAGGTCGGTCGTGCCGACCAACGCCGAATCACCGAAGGGGAGCAGAAACACGGGCCGCCCATCGTCGGCTTCGGCATAAATGCCTTGACCGGCCAAGGCCTTCCGCAGGCGCGGGTTGGCCGAGAGCAAATGGCTTCCCTTGGTGCCCGCCATCAGCCGTCGTTCGGGCACAGCCAATCGCTGGAGGGTTGCGTCGACCCAAGCTCCGGTGGCATTGACGATCGCCGCTGGGCGGAGCGTGGCCGCCAGCGCCGAGCTCGCCAGATCGAAGATTTCGACCTTCGAGCCTTCGAGTTGTGCGCGATGGTAGGTCCAGACCTGGAAAGAGCCGCCATGTTCGCTCGCCGCGCGGCGGGCATCTTCCAACATGGCTACGACGAACCGCTCGGGAAAATGGATCTGGGCGTCATAATACGAACACAGCCAGCGATAGCGCCGCGAGTCGACGTGCGGCACGCCGGGCTGTTCGAGCGGGTAGGTTCGATGCCAGGGCAGGGTGGGATCCCGCGCAAACCGATCGTACAGCCACAGCCCCATGCGCACGAGCCATAGTCCACGCGCTCGTGGCGTGAGCGTCTTTTCCCAGCGCTCGAGCCGGAAGAAACGGGCCACAGACTGGAGCAGCCCGCCAAAACGGTTCGGCACGGGGATGAATAGTTCGAGCGGCCGCACAAATTGCGGCGCCAATCGCAGTAGCCGCGTCCGTTCGGCCAGCGATTCGCGGACCAGATCGAACTCGCCGTATTCGAGGTACCGCAAACCGCCGTGGATCAGCCGCGAGGAATAGGCCGTGGCGCCGAATGCCAGATCGGCCGTGTCGACCAGCGCGACACCGATCCCTTGCAAGGCAAGTTCCCGAGCAATCGCGGCACCGTTGATGCCGCCGCCCAGGATGACGACGATTGGCGGGTCGTTCGACATCAGACCACAGATTCCGCAAGTGATCGGCGCCCGGACTCGAACGTTAGCAGACCGGACCGCGCGAGACAAGCAGTCGAAGCGCAACGGCCGCGCCGCGGGAATGGCTCCCAGGCCGGCGAATCGTTCGTTTAGGGAACGAGGTTCGTATCGACCATGAAGCTGGCGTTATTGGCCACCGGCAGGTAGGGCATCCAAGTCTGCCCGGCGACCGTCCGGCTGCGGGCGTTGCCTGCCGGATAGAAGCTGATGCCGGACATGATGTCGAACAACGAGTGGTTGCTCGCGGCGTTGGTCGGTCTCCAGCCTTGAAAGCTCGTGAAGAACTTCCAGCGGTCGGTGACGGGGGCTTCCAGCCGGAAGCTGAAGATATTGTCCTCGAAGCTACCCCTGTCGCCCGCGCCGGGAGCAACGGTCGTGCCGCCCAGGCGGTAGGCCGAGGGAAGACCGGTTGCCAGCCACAAATCGGCGCGACCGGGACCAAACTTGTGATGCCAGAACAGGCTTCCCTGGCTGATCGCCCGATACTGGAGCTGGTTGCCTAGCGGGTCGTACTTGATCTCTTGGCCATTGCGCATCGTGCCCCAGATGCCGATTTCATTGCGGGCCGTGAAGGCGTAGGCCAACTGGGCGCGAATCTGGCCCAATGTGAACGATTGCTGATAGGCGCCGAAGCCATCGTTGATCTGCAGGTCGTAGACCACGCCGAAACTTACCGGCCGGTCAGCGTCGGCCCGGCGAAACAGGCCGACGGTGACGAAGGTTTGTTGTTGCATGTCTGCCGTCGGGTTGAAGGCAGCGTAGCTCATGCCAAATTGGGCCCCGATACCGTAGGTGTCGAGGAAGGGGATTGGCGCGGCGAGGTTGATCCCCTGGTTCGGCCCGTTGTTCAGATTGGGTTTCGTGTTGCCGTCCGCGATGCTGCGCCAACCTTCGTAGCTCTCCCAAAGGTAGATGCCGAATCGCGGAGTCCGATCTGCGACCGGCGGCGCCCAATCTTCGAAGCCGGCCCATAGTTCGTTCGCTCCGGGAATGGCTGCGGCGCGCACCCCGTCATTGCCATAGACGAAGTTGCGCAGCAGGCCGCCGTGCAGCCAGCCGCCCTTCAGCCAGCCGCTGGTCGGCGGACCCGGCGGAGGATTCGTGCTTCCCGGGGGAATGGCGTAGGTATCGAGGCTCGCTCCCGGGTTCGATTCGTTAATGGACTGTTGGTTCGGATCGATCCAGTTATTGACTCGCGCGTCGTAGGTCAAACCCAGAGAGGGTTCAGCCTCGGCGTTCGTCGAACCCGGTTGGCCTGAAGAATTCGGAATATTGGGGTTGTTGAATGTCGGATACCCAGGAGCATTGGGCGCAACCGTGCTCGGCACACCCGGAGAACTCGGAACTCCAAAACTCGGTCCCGCGGGGGCGCTCGGCAGCACCGAAGACGGCGCACCGGGAGCTGACGACGATGGCGGCGGAGCCGCGAGGGCATAGCCCGAACTGCTCGGCGCGTATGCGGGAATTGGTTCCGCAACCTGTTGCGGCGCAGCCAGGCGTACTTGGGATGGCGGCGCATCGACGACGCGCAGATCCTGAGCACGGCCCGAACCGCCTGCCAGGCAGACAGTCAGACCAAACAGGATCGTGTTGCAGAAGGCGATTCGCGTCATCCCCCGCCTCCTGCGGGATGGTCGTCGTTGACTCTTGAGCATGGGCCCCTGAATCTATGCCACGAGCGCCGCGAGATCGGCGTCGTTCGGGCGCAATGAAGCCACTACATTCCATTCAACCAATCGGCATGGCACGTCGGGCAGATTGAGAACTTCGAATCCAATCGGAAGTTTTTATGCGCGCTACGATCCGTATAACCGCTACATCTTGCCAAACGCTTCGAGACGCTTCGATAAACAGCGGGAAACAAGCCCTTCGCCGTAGATTCCGGGTGTTCGTTGCGCGAACGTTAACGCTCATCGCAGCAACGAATTTCAGTTTCTCACGCGTTGCGCTCGCGAAGCTTTTGGCTTGGGTGGTAGCTGCGAGTGATGCCGAAAATGCTGTATTTTCGGCTGGCGGCAGTCGATGCTGGATGGGCGGGCCATAGGTTTTATTCTTTGCTCGCGCTCCAAGTATGGCCACACCCGCGGAAGTGGGCTGGCTTCGCGTGGTGCAAGTCGAGAATTGGTCCGTACGTCGTTCCGATGACCCCGGGCAACGTAACCAAACACGCCATGGAATTTTGTCGCCGATTAGGCTGCGTGACGATGCCTGTCTCACGATGGGTGGGATTCCGGCTGCGCCGAGAGTCCGGTTGCCGGACTGCGCTGGTAGCGCTGGCCCTGATGCTGGGAGCGAGCGAGCTCCCTGGCGTCGCGCAGGCAGTCGACGATCCTGGGCGCAACCGTATTCCGACGTCGGACCGCGTCCGACGGGCATGAAACTGCCGCCGAACCTGCCCGGCGCTTCGTCTCCGCCGATCGCGCTGCCGGCCTACGATCCGGAACGGCCGCAAGAACGACGCGCGGCCATCGATCGCTTGTTTCCGCCGTTGCCGCCCTTGCCGCCGCCAATCCATCCGCCGTTGGGGCCCAACGAGCGGCCGCTGACGATGAACGATTTGGAAAATCTGTCGACCGGCACCAGCCCGGTGATCCGCCAGGCCGAGGCCGACATCACGGCAGCCCGCGGCAATGCCATTCAGATGGGTACCCATCCCAACCCGACCATTGGTTACGAAGCCGACACCGTTGGCAGCTCCGGAACCCCGGACTACCATGGCGCGTACTTCAACCAATGGATCAAGACGGCCGGCAAGCTGCAATTGGCCCAGTCGTCGGCGATGATCGACGTTCGCAACGGCGTGCTCGCGCTGCGCAAGGCCCGGATCTCGCTGATCACGCAGGTTCAGTCGCGCTACTACGCCGTGCTGGTGGCCGAGGAATCGGTCCGCGTGACCGAAGCCTTGGCGCGCTTCGCCGACGAGTCTTACCGAATCCAGATTGAACAACTACGCGGCGGCGAAGCTGCGGCCTACGAACCGATGCAATTGCGCGTGTTGGCCCTGGAAGCCCGCACGGCATTGATTCAGGCGCGGAACCGCTACTTCTCCGCCTGGAATCAATTGGCCGCGGTGGCCAACGCGCCCAACCTGCCGCCAACCCAGTTGGCGGGAGATCCGAACGTCCCCATTCCTGCCTTGCGGTTCGATATCCTGAGAAGCATCGTCTGGGAGCGGCATCCCGATATCCTGGCCGCGCAACAGCACTGAGCAGGCGCGAATCAACTTGCGATCCGAAGAGATCACGCCCATCCCGGATATTTACCTGTATTCGACCTTGCAAAAGGACTATACCGTCGGCTCGCCGGGCGCGAGCTTCAATCTGCAATTGGGTGTGCCCGTGCCGGTCTTCGATCGCAATGTCGGCGGCATCATGCAGGCCCAGGGCTTGCTGATCAAAGCGGAGCAACAGAACGCCCGCGTGCGGAACGAATTGACCACGACCCTGGCCGATGCCTTCGAGCGCTACGAGAACAACCGCGCCATTCTGGAATACTATCGCGTCTCGATCCTGCCGGATCAGGCCCGGGCGTATCGCGGCACGTACGAGCGTCACCAGCAGCAACCCGATCGCGTCGGCTTTGCCGACGTCGTCGTCGCCCAGCAAACCTACGCCACGGCGATCGGCAGTTATACGATGGCGCTGAAGCTCGCAATGGTCGGCCGTAACGGACCTGTTGAACACCGTGCAATTGGAAGACCTGGTCGATTTGAACCGCCTGGTCGAAGAGTACAGTCGGCGGTCGATCATGCCGGAGAACATTCCGGCGCCGAACATGCCGTTGCCGCCGCAATAAGCCGGCCTGCGAACCGCGACCTCAGCGCGGAGGGGCGACCGGCCGATCGGCTTGCGCTGCCTTCGGCGATTCGATCATCTGCAACTGGTAGCAGGCCATTTCTTCGTCGTTGCGCACGTACAGATGGCCGTGAGCAATCACGGGATGGTTCCAGGTCTTGCCCTGGATGGCTTGCAAGCGGCCGAGTTCCTGATGCTTTTCCGGAGTCTGCGCGCACCAGCACCACCTCGCCCGTCTCAGACAAGACGACCAGCAAGCGTTCGTCGGCCACGAGCAGAACCTGGCCGTGACCGTAGCGGCCCGCCTTCCAACGGCGTTTGCCGCTCTCGACGTCGGTGCAGCAAAAGATGCCGCCGTCGAAGCCATACAGGAATCCGTCTTGCAGAACGAAATCGTTGTAAGCCGGCCGCATGGCCTTCGACGACCAATGCTGCTTGGCGGACCAGGCTTTTCCATCGCTCGCCAAATCCAGCAATACCAGGCCGAGATCTTCCGAACCGATGAGCACCTGGCTGTTGCCGATGGGCGCGGCTGAACAGCGCGCCAGATATTGGGAGCCAAGGCGGCATATTGCCAGGCCGTCTTTCCCGTGGCCGGATCAACGGCCAGCAATCCCTGATCGCTGAGCAGCAGCACCTGAGACTCGCCGCCGAGATGGATTAACTGTGGCGAGCTGTAACTGATCGGACCGGTCGTCGCGGTCCACGCGGGCTCGCCGGTTTCGGTGCGGTAGGCGAGCAACCCCTTTGGATCCGCGCCACCCGCATAAACGATGACCACGCCGTCGACGACCAGCGGAGAACTGGAAAAGCCCCACATCGGCAGCTTCACGCCCGAATCATCGACGATGTTCCGCGACCAGTGCATCCGCCCGGTGGCCGCATCGAAACAGGTCAAGACGCCCGTCGCGCCCAGGGCGTAGATTCGTCCGTGATCGAATGTCGGCGTGGCCCGTGGTCCGGCGCCGGCAACCATATCCCAGAATCGCGCTTTGTCTTCGTGGCTCCAGATTTCCGCTCCGGTGCCGGCTTGCAGGCAGACGACCGCTTCGACCTCGCCCCGCTGCTCTTGCGTGAACAGCCGATCTCCAATCACGGCAAACGACGACCAGCCAGGCCCGACCCGCCGACGCCAGATCAGCTTGGGCGGCGTCGCTTCCCAGTCGGTGGCGAATTGCACGCCCTGCAGCGTGCCGTCGCGCAGCGGGCCGCGAAATCCTGGCCAGTCGCCCGGCGCGAGCTCCAGTGGCGCGTGCTCTTTGCCGGCCGCGGGCCGCTCGGGTTGCGCGGCCGACGGCACGCTGCTGCGCTCGGCCAGAAAGAGATCCTCGGCCTTGGGGCTCCAACGCCAATGAATGGCCGACTGCTGGCTGCCGTCGATCCCGTCGTTGCGGACCAATGTGAAGTTTCCCAGAACCAACACCAGAATTGCCAGCAAGCCGATTCGCTGAATCACGACAGAGCGACGCCGGGAAACCAGCAGCCACAAGGTCCAGGCAGAAATGACCAGCGGCAATCCAAAGAACAGGACACTGAACAGGCCAATGGATTTGTCCGAAAGTTTTACCGCGACGAAGGCGCAAGCGGCAATGGCCGCAATGGCCAGCAGCCGCTCCGATACTTTGATCCGCCGGTTTGTCAGCCACCAGGCAAAGAACAACAGAATGAGCAGGCCGGCGGCGCCTACCATCGAAAAAAAGCCGACGTAAATCGAAAGATCCAGCAGCGAGCCGGTGACGAATCGAAAGATCCAATAGGCCGCGACAAGAATTACGGCGGGCCAGATACGCGGCAATGCTGGGGGGCTGCCGGCGTTGGATCCCATCGATTGAACGTGCGGAATCGGCGCTGCCATATCCATCCTTGTGCCTGTAGGGCTACCAGATCCGTTGGTTGTTTTGCCCCTCGAAAGCGAACCTGCAACCTCGCTCTGCGTTGGCGGCGTCAAAGCACTCGCAATGGAGATTCTGCCAGCGATTTGAAGCCAGCCCAACCCGGTCTTCGTGCGATTATCACGAATCACGGCGAAAAGGAAAGCTCGAATTGCCCCTGCTTCGGATGGAGCGCCTGGCACAGTCGGGCTGGGGGATATATCCTTAGACGTCAGAACTCGCAGGCCCATATCTGCCGTGTCGCACCATGATTTACAACTCCCGCATTTGTATCGCTGGTGTGTCCAGGTGGCTTGCCGGCGTGCTGATTGGATTCGCGCTGTTCGCGGCCTGCGAAGTTTTCCCACGCGGCGCAGCAGCGGCTGAAACGACTTGTTGTCCCACAACCTGCACGACATTTCTGCGGCCGGCCGACGATTTGTGGCTGGTCAGCACGCGCGCAGCGGTTGCGGCCTGGCGCCTTCGAACTTTCGTTCCTATCATGACGGAGCGTGGCGGCCCTCGGACGAGCAGGCTTTTTTGGCAACAACCCTCCAGACGCCTGCGCTTGATAAGCAAGCAAAAGAAACGACTGTGTTTTATGTTCACGGTCTGGCGGTCACGGCCGAGGAAGCACTAAACGAAGGCTGGATGGTTTATCGTGCCTTGGCTCAACGCACGCCTGCCGACGTGCCCATACGATTCGTCCTCTATTCGTGGCCCAGCGATCTCCATCGGCGGCCGCTGAGGTCGGCGCGTGACAATCAGCGTCATACGGATTTCGAAGGGGCTCGTCTCGCCGGGCTGCTGAGCAAGTTGAACCGGTCGCATCCGCGGTCGCCCGTCAGCCTGGTTGCCCACAGTTCGGGCTGCCGAGTCGCATCCGCCGCGCTCGAATCGATCGCGGTGAAGGGGCCGCCTATTTCCGGTTCTTTACGGGCCGTGTTGATTGCGGCTGCGGTTGATGACGGCGGCCTGCTTCCCGGTCGATCGTACAGCCGGGCGATTTTGCAGGTCGAGAGAATGTTGATCCTGTTCAATCCCGGTGATCGCGTCTTGCGTTGGTATCGACTGCTCGAGCGTGGTCACCGCGGACCCGAGGCCCTGGGCTACACCAGCCTGGCCGAACGATACTTGTCATCCGCGGACCGTGCCAAAATTCGCCAGGTCAATTCCTCGCCGTATGTCGGCCAGCAGCACTACATCGGAGCCTATACAAGTTCCGCCTGGTTGATGGCGCAGGTGCAAGCCTTTTGCGTTGCCCCACCGCTGAACAACCAGCGCTGAACAAGTTCGACGAAAACGCGGCCCGACCAGCGGCAAGTATCTGCCACCTCAGGCCAGGATCTCGCGCACGATGCGGCTGGGCTGGCCATCGATCAACGACTGTGCGACGCCGTTGCGCAGATAGGTGAGATGGTCGTTGTCCAAGCCGAACAGGTGCAGCAGCGTGGCGTGGTAGTCGCAATGGGTGACGACGTCCTTCACGGCCTTGTGGCCGAATTCGTCGGTCTCGCCATGGATGTGGCCAGCGCGAACGCCGCCGCCGGCCAGCCACATGCTGAACCCGTAGGTGTTGTGATCGCGTCCGGCCTTGTCGCCGGCGTCGTTCTGAATGACCGGCAGCCGGCCCATTTCGCCGCCCCATTGCACGAGCGTCGAATCCAGTAGTCCGCGACTCTTCAGATCCTTGACCAGCGCGGCAGAACCCCGGTCGGTACGCAGGCAGGCGGCAGGGAGCGACTTGTGGATGTAGTTGTGATGGTCCCAGGTCTGGTTGCCCGTGCAGACTTGGACGAAACGCACGCCGCGTTCGACCAGCCGCCGTGCAATCAGGCAGCGCATGCCGAATTCACGCGTCTCCGCCTTATCGAGTCCGTACAGCTTATGAGTTGCCTCGCTCTCGCGCGAGACGTCCAAGGCCTCCTTGGCGGCCGTTTGCATGTGAGCGGCCAACTGATAGCTGGCGATGCGGGCGTCGAGGTCCAACTCGCCCGAATGCTGGTCCAGATGCCGGCGATTCATCTTTTCCAGCAGCGTCAGGTAACGCCCTTGCGCGTCGCCCGTCATGTACTCGGGCGGATCGAGGTTCAGAATCCGCGGCTCGCGCGGCGCACGACGGTTCCCTGGTAGAGCGGGGAGCCAGCCGTTCGACCAATTGTGAACGCCTTCGACGGGCAAGCCGCCCGGGTCGGTCAGCACCACGTAGGCCGGTAATTCCTGGCTCTCGGTTCCCAATCCGTAGGTGAGCCAACTCCCCAGCGCCGGCCGGCCGGCCGTGATGCGGCCTGAATTCAGCGCGAAGATCGCCTGGCCATGATTGTTCACGCCCGTATGCATCGAGCGCACCAGCGTAATGTCGTCGGCAATTTCACCCAGGCATGGCAGCAGTTCGGATAGTTCCATGCCACACTCGCCGCGGCAGTGGAACTTCCAAGGGCTGGCCAGCAGTCGAGAGCTGGCCTCGGCCGCGTTGTCGAATTTGATTTCGCCGGAAAACTTCTGACCGTTGCGTTTGGTGAGCTCTGGTTTGGGATCGAACAAATCGACCTGGCTGGGGCCGCCTTGCATGAAGAACGAGATCATCGCTCGGGCACGCGGCGTTTGGAGCGGTGCCTTGGGTTCGAGATCGAAATTGCGCTTCTCCAGTTCCGGACGCAGCGGAGCCGCGAGCAAACCGTCTTCCTTCAGCAGCCAGGCCAGCGCCACCGAACCGATGCCCAGCGCGCTGCGGGCCAGGAAATGCCGGCGTGCGCCAATCTTCCAGGCCGCTTGCAAGTCGACGTTCTGGCGATGGTCTTCCATTTCTTCATTCCCCATTCCGCATCCCCAATTCCCCATTCGTCCTTCAGTCGACGTACAAAAACTCGTTGCTGCTGAGCAAAGCCTGGCAGAGGTTGGCCAGAGCTCGCTGTTCGGCGCTTGGCTTGGCAACGGGCGGCTTGGCAACCGCTGGCTTGCCGGCCGGTGTTATCTCAGCAGGCGTTTTAGCAGCCGACTTCTCCGCCGCAGCAAAGGTGGCCGTTTGCGCCTCGAGGAATTCCAACGCGTCGGCCAGCTCCTGCTTCTCGGGCGGTCTGGCCAGCGCCAACAGCCAGGCCAGCTTGACCTGTTCGGCCGTGCCGGTCGTGGTGCTCCGCAACCGCTCGGCAAATTGGCCGGCCTGATCGAGCTGGAATTCGCTATTCAGCATGATCAGCGACTGCGGCGCCACGGTCGACGTCGAGCGGACTTCACAATTACAACTGCTGCTCATCGTGGGCGCATCGAACGATTCCAACATACTCAAGGGCATGCTGCGGCGCACCTGCACGTAAACGCTACGGCGAAACACTTCGTCGCCCAACGAATCATCTTGCTTGCCTGACGGCCGACCGGCCGAATCGCGAGTATCGACACCGATCACGATCTGCCCCACTTCATCGGGCGTCACCGGCACCGGCGGGCCAAAACGCTTGGTGTTCAACTTGCCGCTCACGGCCAGAATCGAGTCGCGCAGCACTTCGGCTTCGACGCGGCGGACGTTCATGCGGCTGAGCAGCCGATTGTCGGGATCATTAGCTTCTTGCTCGGGTGTATGACGCGACGACTGGCGGTAGACCGCCGACGTCAGGATCAACTTGTGCAGCCGCTTGAGTCGCCAGCCGCCGGCGGTGAACTCGCTGGCGAGCCAGTCGAGCAGTTCGGGGTGCGTTGGCCGCTCGCCCAGAATGCCGAAGTCGGAAGGCGTGCCCACAATGCCCCGGCCGAAGTGATGCAGCCAGACCCGATTCATCAGCACGCGGCCCACCAGCGGGTGCGTGCCGTCGGTCAGGTGACGCGCCAGTTCCAAGCGCCGGCCGGTCGTCGGCAGCTTTTTTTCCGGCGAGTTTTTATCCTGCGACGCCCCTTTTTCCAGCGATGGCTTGGAACTCGAAGCCGTGGAAACCAGGATCAGTGGCTCGCCCGGCGCTACGGCCTGGCGCGGCTGCTCGAACATGCCACGATGGAACAGGTACGTGGTGGGAACCTTGCCGGGAATCTCGGTCAGGCAATGGACGAAATCTTCCTTGGGCTTCTTGGCCCGGATGTCGGTGGCCTGCTGAGTTAGTTGGTTCAACCGCGGCATGGCCACCAGGTTGCGCAAACGTTCGACTTCCTCGGCCATGCCGGCCAGTTCTTTGGCGCCCGCCGGATCGAACTTGCTCAGCGACTCGGCGTCGACCAATACTCCGAGATACTCGGCGACCAATTGTTTCTGTTCGGGCGAACGCTTGCCCGAAATGACGAGAAGTGCCGCGGAGAGCGCGGCTCGCTTCTCAGCCGGCGGATCGGCCAACTGTTTCTTCTGCACGGCGGCCAGTAATTCTTTTTCGCGCAGAGTCCGCTTCAACTCTGCCGAGTTGACCGCGGCCTGGCGATAGCGATCGTAGAGGTAGAGCGACCCGCCGCTGACGTTGACGCTGGGGTTCTCGCGCAGCAGCTTCTTCTGCTCGGGCGTGCGTTTGGCGTCGGGAGTCGTGAAAGCGGCCTTGAGCGGTTCGCGTAGTTCTTCCGGCAGCTTTTGCAACTCTTCGTTGAAGGTGTGGTCGATGAATTGCTGCTGCAGCTTGCTGCGCTCCTGGTCGATCTTGGCCGCTTCGGCTTCGAGTTCCACGGTTTTCTTGCGGTCGGCGTCGGTGGCCAGCGAGACCAGCCGGCTTCGCGGTGATCGCCAGTTCTTCCAATCGAGCGCCGGCTCAAAGATCGCGCGAAAGCGGTAATAATCTGTATGCGAAATCGGATCGTATTTGTGGCTGTGGCACTCGGCGCAGCCCACCGTCAAACCGAGCAGCGATGCGGAAACAATCTTGATCGTATCGGCCACGACCTGGTTGCGGGCCACGTTCGCGTCGGCAACAGCCCCGCCCGTGCCGTCGGGAGCCATCTTCAAGTAGCCGGTCGCCACGAGCTTTTCGATCTGGTCGGGCCGCAGATTCGCCAGCGGCTGGCCGACCATCTCGTCGCCGGCCAATTGTTCCTGGATGAATTGATCGAAAGGTTTGTCGTCGTTGAACGCCCGAATGACATAGTCGCGATACTTGTAGGCATAATTGCGGACCAGATCTTCGGCCGTGTAGCCGTCGCTGTCGGCATAGCCGGCCACGTCGAGCCAGTGCCGCCCCCAGCGCTCGCCATATTCCGGACGTGCGAGCAATCGGTCGATCAGCCGCTCATAAGCCTCGGGAGATCGGTCGGCCAGGAACGCTTCGATTTCAGCCGGAGTCGGCGGCAGACCGAGCAGATCGTAGTAGGCCCGGCGAATGAGGGTGCGCGGATCGGCCTCGGGCGAGAGCGCGAGCCCTGCCGCTGCCAGCTTCTGCACGATGAAGGCATCGATCGGTGTACGCACGCGCTGCGAAGCGTTGACTTTAGGCACCTCAGGGCGGCGAATCGGCTGAAAGGCCCAGAAGTTGCGTTCCTCGGGCGTGAAGGATTCGGCCTCGGTCAGTTGCTGCGGCTCGGGATGCAGGGTCTTGGCGCCCTCAGCGATCCATCGTCGGACCAGGGCGATTTCCGCGGCCGATAGCTTCTTTTCGCCCGGCGGCATTTCACCGCCGGCCAGCCGGTCGACAAGGTAGCTCTCTTCGGGCTTGCCCGGCACAATCGCCGCACCACTCTCGCCGCCGGTGATCAACAGCCGACGCAGCCGCACATCAAGGCCCCCTTCGCGCACGTCACCGTCGCCGTGGCAGTGGAGACAGTGGACCTTGAACAAGGGTCGAATATGCTTTTCAAACGAAACGGCCGCCGACGGAGCCGCAGATTCCGCGGCGCGAAGCGCGCTGGAAACCGACGCCAGAAGCAAGCACAACAACCAGCGCAGGCGCTGCATGGCGGGGGGCTCTCGTTTTCCGGGGCAGGGCAGCGGGGAAGCACAGGCGTGACGGCCGAGGGGCTCGTAACCCATCAACCGCGATCGTTGCATTCTTGCCGGTCCAGCGACGGATTGCAAGAGATTAGCCCACGGCGGAAGCTCGGAATATCTTCGCCGGGGCCACCTTATGAAATCGCGCGACCTCCCGGGGTCGTCTGATTCGGGCGCAGAATTGTAGCGCCGCCCATCGCGCTACGACCCAGCTTGCGATCGCCCCGGCGATTAACACGCCAATCAGCACATGCACCGCAACCAGACGAGCGATTTCCATCGTTAGACCTCGCCGGTCCTTTTCGAGGCTTCGTCGGGCGAACTCATTTGAGCTATTGCCTCTCGACACGCCTCGGCGCGCTCGATCGTCTCCTGCCTCGAGATAGAGATTGCATAGCCTTGCCAGGCAGCGGCCGCAACGCAGGGCCTGCAGATCGCCCACGTCCAGCGTGCGAACGGCTGCGTACGCCTCGGCGGACTGGCCATTCCGCTCAAGCAGCATCGCCTTGCTGACGCGATACAAGATGCGCTCCGGGGCCAGCGAAATGGCCCGATCGAGTACCGGCAAAATGACTTCCAGCGGGTAACGCAGCCTTCCCATGTAATAGGCCATCGCAAACAGCGGGGCGTCGCAGTCGGGCTGCCGGCGAGCGGCTCCGCGACACACCTGTAACGCCAGATGAACTTCGCCCAGCCGACCCAATCCCGAGGCAATCTGAGAAAGCAAATGAACCGGAACGTTGGGCAGTTCGCCCAAATGTTGATAGATCAGGCGGGCCAGTTCACCTTGGCCGTCGTGCAGATAGGTCTCCGCCAGGGTGCATTCGGCCCGCGGACTCAGAGGGACGAGAAGACTGGCCGTTTCGATCGCACGGCAGGCGGTCTTGAATTCCCCCCGCGCGTATTGGATCAGACCTACGACTTCCCAGAGCCGCCCGTCGTCGGGCTGATCGCGAAGTCCGCCCTCGGCTAAGCTCAACGCCTCGCGGAGCATTCCATAGTCGAAGAGCGCTTTGGCTCGGTGCAGGGCATCGGAACTGGTAGTCATCGGCACACACCATTTGTTATTGATATTGAGTCTCAGTAGCAATAACGTAAAGGCGCTCGCTCGATCTGTCAACCAGTTTCTTAGATCCAACCGCCGAGAGCCCAGTTCGCCGGCAACCAGTTCAGACGATCGTCGCGGTGGGCCGCAGTCGGGCAGCCGACCGCAAATGGAACAGCATGGCCGCACGAGCGGTTTCTGGATCGCGGGCCCGCAGGGCATCGAGCAGACTGAGGTGTTCGTGATAGCCTCGCTCCATCGTCGTCGGATCCTGCGGCACGGCCGCGTAGGACAGGCGTTTGAAGCTCCAGCACTTGCGGATCGCTTCGCCCAGGACAAAATTCCCCGCGTGTCGGGCAATGGCCAAGTGCAGGGCGAAATCGAATCGCTCCATCGCATCCACCCAGTCGGGCGCGGCATGCGGCCGGGCTGCGACGGCTAGCCGATCGAGTTCATTCAGTTCGGCGTCGCTAATCTGCCCAACCGCGGCCGCGGCAGCGTGTGGCTCCAGTAGTTCGCGCAGTTGGTGGATTTCGACCAGCCATTTCTCGGCGCCAGGCCGGACGACAGCCCGCTTGTTGACCTCCAAGAGCACGATGCCGTCGGCGGCCAGCCGTTGCAGGGCCTGCACTACCGGCGTTCGGCTAAGACGCAACTGGCGAGCCAGTTGCGTGCTCTTCAACTCCGTTCCGCCCCGCAACTCGCCCCGCACAATGCTCAGCAAAATCTGCTGATAAACCTCGTCCACGCGCGAAGCCTCGCTGGCCGGAGCGGCTGCGACGGATTCTGGATTATTTTGATTGACGACCATCGACCGAGGCTATAAAGTGAGTTCACTTTTGCGGCATTGGATTTCTATCGGCTTTCCATGCCAGCTAACTTCAACACCCAAATATACCAATTAATTTCGATGAATACAGCCGCCCGTCGCCGAAATGTAGCAAAATACCGGTAAAGCAGCTTTGCGATTTTACCCTAAAAGTGAATTCAAAATGAGCGTCCAATGACAGCACCCAGCAAAACGCCGCCAGCAGCCCGCGAGTTACGAGCCGGCATGATCGGCATGGGCATGATCTTCGACGAGACCTACCGCCCGTTCTTCGAACAGGCCCATCGCCAGGGTCTTTACAGCCCGAATTTCGGAGTCTGCCAGGTGCCGCTCGTGGCGGTGGCGAGCCGAACGGGGCGGCGCGCCGTTGCGTATCGCCAGGCAGCCGGAAATCGGATCGCCGAGTTCCGCAGCTATTCAGGCCACGACGCCGCCGACCAGTTGATCGGCGATAACGTCGACTTTGTCTGCGTGGCCACGCCCGACGATCGCCACTACGCCGTGGCAAAGGCCGCGCTCGAAGCCGGCAAGCATGTGTTGATCGAAAAGCCTTCGGTTCTGTCGCTCGACGAGTTGGACGATCTGGAGCGGACGGCGCGCGAGCGGCAGTTGCTGGCCAAAGTGGTCTACCACAAGTTGCTCGACCCGGACCACAAGAAGCTGCGAACATTCGTGGCCGATGGCGAGCTGCGGCACGTCAACAACGGCTACTGCACGCTGCTCGAGCCCAAAAGTATCTCGGGGAGCCAGTTCGCCGAATGGATCACCGGACGCAACCCGGGCACGTACGTGGCGGTACACTACATCAAGCTCATCGACTTCACGTTCGGTGGACGCTTGCGTTCGGTCAGTTGCACGGGCCAACGCGGATTGGTCGGCCCGGCCGATGGCCCAACCTGGGACTCGACGCAGTTGCGATTGATCTACGAATATGGCGATGGCCGCGAAGCAGCATTCGACATCCACACCAGTTGGGTCACGCCCGACAACTTTCCCGGCTATGTCGAGCAGGAAGTGCAGTTCCGCTTCGACAACGGCGTTTGGAACGGTCACAGCCGCAAGCGGGGCATCGAATGCACGATCGAGGGCAAGACCCCCTTGGAACGCAAGACCACGATGAACAACCATTACAACGGCACGTTTCTCGAGCCGTGGGGCGAGCGGTCGCAGCGAGGCTACGGCATCGAGGTGCTGGAACGATTCGTGCGCGAAGTGGCCCACGTCGAATTCGGCGGACCGGCGGCCGATCGGCGACAACGGCTCGAAGCCGCCTGGCTGTTGGCCTACAACGACATTGCCGCCGATCGCCAGACGGTGGCTGCCGTGCAGGCGATGGAAGCCATCCTGGCCCGGCATGTCGCTGGGAAGCCGAACTGCGTGGTCGAAGTCGACCACCACTTGGGAGGGCTGGTGCTGTTAGAGCCCGGCGCGGGCCAACCTGAAATCTTATACCGTGGTCGTGTGCGAAACTAATGCCTCTTCCGAATCACAACTCAAATTATCAATAAGGGAATACAGCATGACTCAAGTCACCGAATTGAAAGTTCCGGCGCCGATCGAACATCGCGATGAAGAAACATCCAACGACATCCGCCGTCGACTGGCGGCCGTCGAGCCACACTGCATTCGCACCTTCACGCCCAGCATGGCTGTGCTCCAGCGGTCGGCCGGCTCGTACCACTGGACGCCCGAAGGAAAAAAGCTGGCCGACTTCACCTCGGGCGTGCTGGTGATGAACCTGGGGCACAACCCGGCCCGCTGGTGGCGACGGGTGATGAGCCATCTAGGCCTGGATCGCACGGACAGCCAAGCCCAGTTCATTGAGGCCGTGACGCTCAGTGCCTACAACGCGGTGACCGAAATCGAAACGATTGCCACCGAACGGCTGGTGGATCTCGTTTCCGGGCAGCCGGGCGGGGCGCGCTGCGAGCAGGTGCTGTGGGCGGCCAGTGGCAGCGAGGCCATTCAAAAAGCCCTGTGGGCCTCGCTCGATCGGCGGCCGGGCGAAAACATCATCCTCTCGACGCGGTACGGTTTCCACGGCAAGAAGGGGCTGGCTGGAGCCGTGACCGGCAGCGAGACCGATTCCGAGCGCGATCCGCGCGTCCGCTTCCTCGGCTTTCCACGCGAAGAGTGCAATAGCGTCGAACGCCGCCGGCAACCGCTCGACCTGCGTCCGTATGAAGCCGAACTCGAACGCTTGTGGAACGAACTGGGCAGCCGCATCTGCTGCCTGATCACGGAGCCCTATCTGGGCGGCGGCGGCTCGTTCCATCCGCAAAAAGAATACATCCAGTTGCTCGAGCGATTCTGCCGGGCGCACGACATCGTTTTCATCTTCGACGAAGTGCAGGCCAATTTCGGCCGCACCGGTTCGCTGTTCGCCTTCACTGAATACGGCGTCGAGCCCGACATTGTCGTGCTCGGCAAGGGGCTCGGCAACGGCGTTGCCGTGAGCGCGGCGGTTGGACGGGCCGATCTGTTTGCCAAGATGCACTACGGCGAAGGCTCCGACACTTGGAGCGCCAACCCGTTGGCCAGCGCCGCGGTGCTGGCGACGATTGAAGAGTACGAAACGAGCGACGTGTTGGAACACGCCCGTCAAGCTCTCGAAAGTGATCGAAGCCGGCCTGTTGCGGCTGACCGAGTTGGATGTGGTGGCCAACATTCGCGGCGAAGGCGTCGTCTGGGGTGTGGAGTGCGCGGCGCTGGGCGGCCAGAGCGCCGGCCAGGTTGCTCGCGCCTGCGTCGAAGCCTGTTACCTGGGCAACGACTCGGGCCAGGCGATTCACTTGCTCGGCCCGCTGGCCGACAAGGTGCTGCGCGTCAGCCCGCCGCTGGTGATGCCGCTGGACGAAGCGAAGGAGTATCTCGACGTGATGTACGAGATCTTCGCCGAGGTAGGAAATCAACTGCGAGGCTGACGGCGCGGCCTTGCTGCCCGCCGGTTGTATAGGCGCCGAGCATTAGTCACGGCCGTTCTACGGAGGTGAGTCTTGGGTCTGCCGGCGTTCGACGATGAAGGAGACCTCCCGATTGGCGTGCATGCTGCGACGCTTTCGGAAGTGCTTGAACGCTTCGGCCAGGATCCCGCTCAACGTCGCGAATGGCCGATCGTCTGAATCGAAGCTACAACCTTGCGGTGTCTACCGGGCAGTTAGCGCGTTTCGTGGTATTCGGATCGTTTGTAACCGCAAAGCCGGAGCCAAACGACGTCGATGTCGTTTTACTCATGAAGAATACGTTCGATCTGGCAGCGGTGCCGGGCGAGGCAGCCTTGCTGTTTCAGCACATGGACGCTGAGGCCCGCTTCGGAGCTAATATATTTTGGACGCGCCGTGCAGGGGCACTTGGAGGGGAGCAGGAGATGATAGAATACTGGCAGGTGCGTCGTGAAGGTGGGCAACGCGGTATCGTCGAAATCCGGTCGGAGATAACATGATTGCCAACGATCAACAGTTCCAAACAACTCTGGAGCGAATTGCTCGGTTCCAGAACCAGGTAGCGCAGTTACGTAGGACCGAGACGAATTCTGTGAATTACCAAGCTTCAGTTTCCGGCTTCATGGCTGAAATTGACCGTATGCAGCTTGAAGTGCGAGAGTACCTGAGTTTCCTCCCTGCTGATCGCGTGGGAGTGTCGTGACAAAACCGGAAAGGCAGGCCAAGTGAGTGAAGCGGTGCCCCGCATCAGAGCCTTGCAGGAACTACTTTCCCAGCGACCCTTCAAACCGTTTCGACTCGTCATGTCGAGCGGACAAACGTACGACGTTCGCCATCCTGAAATGGCATTTTTGACCCGAACCGATATTCTGGTCGGCATTGACGAAGCGGACGACGGGGTGCCCGCAGAGTTCAAGATCTGTTCGCTACTGCACGTGACGTCCATCGAGCCGCTGAGCCCATCCACGGCATAGTCGCTTGGCCACGGTCGCTTGGCCAACGTCTACCCGCTCTCGGCTTCGAACTCAGCCGTCACCTTGGTGGTGATGCCGCCGCGCGGCGTGAAGGCGGCGACCAATTGCATCCAGCGGGGTTCGACCATGGCGACCAGGTCGTCGAGAATGCGGTTGGTGATGTGTTCGTAGAAGATCCCTTCGTTGCGGAACTTTTGCAGGTACAGCTTCAGGCTCTTCAACTCGACGCACTTCAGGCCCGGAATATAGGTGATCGAAAGCGTGCCGAAATCGGGTTGCCCCGTCTTGGGGCAGACCGAAGTGAATTCCGGGCATTCGATTTCGATCATGTATTCCCGCTCGGGAAACTGGTTGGGGAAGGTTTCCAAGGCAGTACGAAAATCGTCGGACATCTCAAGCTCCAGAACTAGCTCCTTTTCCTCGTCAGACCATTGTGTCATCATAGAAGTCTGAGCGAAAGGGCCGGGATTCTCGGCCCGCACCGCAATTCCAGGTCTCGCTACCGGCACGCTGGCGCGTGCCACTCGCCGACCACTAACCACTAGCCACTGACCCCATGCCCGCGGCTGTCGTCTTACTATCCGGAGGGCTCGATTCGGCCACGACTGCGGCCATTGCCCGCGAGCAGGGCTTTGAGTTGCACGCGCTCTCGATCGACTACGGTCAGCGTCACCGCTTCGAACTCGAAGCCGGCCGGAAAGTGGCCGACCAATCTGGGTATCGTCGACCGGCGCGTGGTTCGCGTTGAACTGTCGGCGTTGGGGGGCAGCGCGCTGACGGCGGCGATTCGACGTGCCCAAGAACCGCTCGGTCGACGAGATGCAAGCCGGCATTCCCGTAACGTACGTGCCGGCCCGTAACACCGTGTTCCTGTCACTGGCCTTGGGGTTTGCTGAAGTGGTCGGCGCGGCCGATCTTTTCATCGGCGTGAATGCGGTCGACTACAGCGGCTATCCCGACTGCCGGCCGGAATTCATCGCCAGTTTCGAGCGGCTGGCCAACCTGGCCACGAAGGCCGGCGTCGAGGGTCAACTGCGCTTCCGCGTGCATACGCCGCTGGTGCATCTGGCCAAGGCCGATATCATTCGCCGCGGGCTGGCCTTGGGCGTAGACTATGGTCTGACGCATAGCTGCTACGATCCCGACTCCGAGGGCCGGGCCTGCGGCCAGTGCGACTCCTGCCTGTTGCGGCAGAAGGGCTTTGCCGAGGCCGGCGTTGCTGATCCTGTACGGTACCAATCGTGAAGAATTGCCGAAATCTATCTATCGATCCAGGGCGAAGGCCTGCTGACGGGCACGGAGAGTGTCTTCGTGCGCACCAGCGGCTGCAACCTGCGCTGCTGGTTCTGCGATACGCCGTTTACGTCGTTGGGCTCCGGAGGGAGACGACCTGGCCGTCGAGGAGATCCTGGCCCGGGTCGCTGAGTTAGATTGCGACCACGTCGTGCTGACCGGTGGCGAACCAATGCTGCACGCCGAGCTGCTGCCGCTGGCGGCGGAGTTGAGACGGCGTGGAATGCACATCACGGTCGAAACGGCCGGTACGCTGTACTTGCCCGTGGCCTGCGACTTGATGTCGATCAGCCCGAAGCTGGCGAATTCGGCTCCGCCGCAAGAGCAGCACCCACGTTGGCACCGGCGGCACGAACGCACTCGGAACGTGCCCGAAGTGATCCGCCGGCTGGTGGCGGAGTATCCGTATCAGCTGAAGTTCGTGATCGACAGCCGATCGGATTGCGTCGAGGTCGAGCGCTATCTGGCCGATCTCCCTCACGTCGAACGCTCCCGGGTAATGCTCATGCCCCAAGGGACCGATTCGGAAGCTGCTCGGCCGTCGGGCCGAGTGGCTCAAGCCCTATTGCCAAACGGCCGGTCTACGGTTCTGCCCGCGCCGACAGATCGAATGGTTCGGCCTGGTGCGAGGAACGTGAGGAAATGGGGAATTCGGAATGGGGAATGTGGAATGTGGAATGAACGCTGTTCGGCTTTTCATTCCCCATTCCCCATTCCCCATTCCACATTCGTTATGTCTTGCACGGCCGTCCGCAACGAGAGAAGCGCCATCTTGAAATTCGTGTGCGCGGAGACTTCCGGCTGAATCTCGGCATAGCGCTCGGCCGCGGTCCGCAGCTTGGGCAGCTTCTTCTGCAAGACTTTCCGATAGGCTTCGGGATCTTGGGCATCCCAGGCCGGCCCAACCGCCAGGCACGCGTCGTACAGATCGCGGATCACCTCGAGCAGATCGTCGCTCTCCTCGGCTTCTTCCGAATGCTTGAGAAACGTCCGCACCATCCAGACGTGGCTCATCAGGGCGTCGATGCGACGCATGGATTCGAGAGACGACATTAAGGAAAGGGGGAATTGCGAATGGGGAATGGGGAATGCTTCGGCGTTGAAATCATCGGCTACTTCGCGCCGGCAAGTTGCGGGGATCCGGCGGGATTCTTGCCGGGCGGTTTGGGGCCTCCCTTTGGGGGCAAACACCAATACGGTGACGGCGCCGGCCAACACAATAATCAGGCCGGCATAGAACAGCGGCGACGGCGGGGCCAGGTTCTTGGTCATGGCGATCGACGTGAGCGTGTTGATCACCGGAGCGCCGCCGAAGACCAGCGGCATGACGTAGATCGGCTTGCCGCCAAAATTGAAGGCCAGGATGATTCCCAGCGAGCCAAGTGCGCCGGCCGTCCCCGCGCCCAGGCTCCACATCGAACCGGAAAAAGTCAGCGCGGCGTTCTTTTCCAACAGCGGCAGCAAGGCCAGGGGGAGCAGGACTGCGACCAGGAAATAGGCCAGGCCCACGCAGATGAATGGCCGCAGCCGACTGCCGCCCATCAGCACCTGCCCCTTGTGCAGAATTGGACCGTAAGCGCCCCAGCACAGGGCCGTCATGGCGATGAACAGGACGATCTCGGCCAGATTCACGGCCTTGCCTTCGGCCGCGGCCATGGCAGCCTTCGGGCTTCGGGCTAGTTGCTGTTGCATCGGCCGGCGTGGTGGCGTGGGCTGCGATCGGTGCAGGCGCGGTTCCGGAGGTTTTCGCCGGACCGGGTTTGAAGACCAGCACCGTTACCGCACCGGCAATCACCAGGATCAAGCCGGCGTAGAACAGCGGCTGCCCCTGCTTGAACGTCGTCTTGGAAAGATACATCGTCAGAAACGTATTGACCACCGGAGCGCAACCAAAGACCAGCGGCATGACATACAGCGGGCTGCCGCCGAACGTCAGCGCCAGAATGATTCCCAAGGCGCCAACCGATGTCACCACGCCGGCCACCAGGCTCCAGATTGTCGCCGGCCGTGCTCCATTGACCTGACTCGCCGCGCGCACGCAGCAGGCCGCCAGCCGCCAGCACCGCGATGACAAAGTACGCCACGCCGACGCCGATGAAGGGCAACAGACGGCTATGCCCCATGGCTTTGGCCCCCTCCTGCATCAGCGGGCCATACACGCCCCAGGAGAAAGCAGTCAGTCCAATCGAAGCCAGGGCGAGCGAAAAGTTCTTCATCGGCGGGCAATCTCGTGGGAAAGGCGGGATGTAGGATGAGAAACCATTTTAATGCGGAATGGGGAATGGGGAATGGGGAATGAAGCTCATGGGCTGACCAATTCAGGTCAATTCTTGGGTCTTTTCATTCCCCATTCCCCATTCGGCATTCGGCATTCCGCATTTGCTCGCGATTCCCCATTTCCCCTCACTCTCCCCGCAGGGCCGGCAGCAATGGGGCCGTCAGAACGCTCCGGGCCGCTGCGGCGCTGGCCGCCAGACCGGCAACCAGGACCAGTCCCAACGTACACGCCAGCGTTAGCCAGGGAATCGAGGCTCCGCCGCCGGCGAACTGCGGCGCGATGGCGATCAGGGCCGTCAACACGCCGACGCCCAAGCCGGCCACGAGCAAGGCCACGCTCTCCAGCAGGACCAATTTCACCAAAGTCCTTCGACGGAAGCCGGCGGCCCGCAACAACGCCAACTCGCCGCGCCGTTCGAGCACGTTGCGCAACTGCACGGTCGCCAGGCCAAACGTTCCCAGCAACAGGCCCAAGCCGCCCAAGCTTTGGAACGTCGAAAGATACGTATTCTGCACCGCCAGCAGCCCGGCCAGACGTTGGCCGGTCGATTGGGCATCAAAGCCGTAATCGCCCAGGTTCCTTTCCAGCGATTCGTCGACCGCGGTGCTGTTCTCCGGGGCGCAATCGATCAGGAAGAAACGGCAGCCGCTGACGTCGGGGAAATGATACAGGAACCAGCGTTCGTCGATGACCAGCGTGCCTTGCAGAATGCTGTTGGCCAGCAGGCCGACGATTTGCATGCGGAGAGTGTGACCGTGTCCGTCGTCAATCGTGTACCGGGAGCCCAAGCCAATGTGCAAGCTGTACATGGCCGTGGCCTCGTCCAAAATGACCGGCACCACGGCATGCACGGCCCCATGCTCGTCTTCGACAGGCGGGAGTTTCTGCTCCAACAACAGCCAGGGATTCTTCCGTTCGGCGTCAGTCACGGCTGCGGTGGCCGACCAGGCAAACCCGCCGCGCTCGATCATTTCGCGGCTCACGCCCACAACGCGCGGTTGTTGCGTCTGATACAAGTTCAAGCAACTGGCATCCTCGCCCGGTTGCAAACGGCAGGTAAACACCTGGGCCGTCGCAATTGTGCGGCTATCGCGCGCTGGAAAGCCCAAGTCGGCTCGACCATCCGGCGAATTGAGATCGGCCAGGATGGGCTGGTCGCTTTCGGCCACCAGCATGTAGCCGCCGGTGCCACTGGTGCGCTTTTCCAGCGAACGTGGAGGCTCCAGATGAAACGCACTGACCGCGACCAACAAAAAACTGGCCGCGGCGACCAGACCAATGGTGAGCGTGCTCCGGCCGGGGTTGCGGGCTGCGTTGCGAATCGCCAGCCGAGTCAACCGTCCAGGGCCTGGAGCTACGACCGAACCGGTTGCGCCACGCGAGATGTGGTTCCAAATGGTTGCGAGCGATGCGGTCAGGGCACACGAACCGGCGCCGAAGAACGCTCCAGCCTGCGCCATGCCTTCTAGCCGCCAGCCAGCGAGCGAACAAACCGCGGCCAGCGCAAAGCCCACCCAGGCAACCACACGACTGGCGAGGCCTCGGCCGCGCCGAAGGGTTGCCGACTCCTGGGCCTGACCGGCCAGCAATTGCCGCGGCGAGACGCGCCGCAATAGCCATAAAGCCCAAACGATTGCCAATAGCGAAACGACGATTGAACTGACGGCGCCGATCGCCAGGCTGGCCAGCGTCAGATGGAGTTCGAGAAACGGCGTGGTGATGGCCGCCAGCCACCAGGTGCGCAATCCGGCCAACATCAGCCAGGCATAGCCCACGCCGCCGAGCATGCCCAGCAAAGATCCCAAGACGGCGACAATTGCGCCCTCAATCAGCAGCAGATGGCCCACTTGATGAGTCGTGAACCCTGTGGCCACGAGGATGCCAATCTCCCGGGCTCGCCGCTCGATTCCCAAACGGAAGAGCAGGGCCACGAGCATTACGGCCGCCGCAATGATGAAGAAGCTGAACCCCAGGAACAGAGCATTGAAGGGCGTGGTTCCTTGCGATGCCTGCCAGGCCAGCCGCTTGACCGGCCGGAATTCGAAGCCCATGGCAATCGGGTCGGGCCGCCAGCGGGCAGCGACGGATTCAGCCGTCAAAGTCTTGGTCGGCGCCAAACGGATGCTCGTCACGGCGCCGAACCGGCTGGCCCAAAGCTTCGATCCCGCGGCAAACGAAACAAAGGCCTTGGGCGTGGCGCGATGATCGTCCCAGTATTTCTCATCCTGCGGGCGGACGCGTTGCGAGTCGAACGGGAAGGGGGGATTCCAATCGGCCATCGAGAGTTGATCAGTGACGCCCTTGAGCGTAGGCGTAAGATCGGGGTCGGCGGCCGCTCCGTCGAGGGCCACGATCGCTTTGAGCTTGAACGTGGCCCAGCGTTCGCGGGCTTCGCCGTGTGTGCTTTCGGGTTCGAAATAGGCGATGCGGACTTCGTCGCCTGTTTTGGCATCCAGTTCCTTGGCGGCCCAGTCGTTGAGCACGATCTCGTCGTCAGCCAGCGGCTCCAGGCCTTTACCATCGGTCGTCTTGAACGGCCCCAGCGGCGGGTTGGAAGCCAGATCCAGCGCGGCGATCGTCGAGTAGGGAATTTCTTTTTTGCCGATGGCGATCGTATTGGCCAGGTACGTGAGAACCTGTTGCGGATGGTCGTCCTCAAAGGCTTTCAATGCACTCGCGACGGCCGGCGGATCGACGAGCATCCGCTCGCTGCCGAGATTCAAATAGCCGCGGCTTCGTCTCGCGGACCGTGAGCCCGTAGTCGGCCAAGGTCGGCTTCAGGGCCGCCTGCAGTTGGCGGTCGTCGTCGGCCGTGGGAATCGCTCCGGGCTGCCGGCCGCCGACGAAGATGGCGTTCGCCTTGCCGGGCTGTTCGAGAGCCGTTTGCAAGCTCTTCAAGCTCAAGTATGCAGTTCAACGGGAACTGTTGCGTGGGCATCAGGCTGAAAGCGCCCATGCCCTGAGCCGCGATGATCGCCCGGACTTTCATTCGGCGATTGGTGATGGTCTCGGTCTTGCGGCCCAACGCGCTATCGCGGGGAATATCGCTCGGCGTCGGCAGCCGCACGATCACTTCGTCGCCGACGTGAACGTGCAATTCCTCGGCCAAGGGCTCGATTGAGAACGACGTCGTTATCGTTCAGCACGAGACGGTGGGTCTCCGGGCCCAAATCGAGTCCGTCGCGGCTCAGCAGGGTAACGCGATTGGCCCGAGTGCCCGATTCGGGCTGGCTCAGGCTGCCTTGCAGAACGACGGCCGGGATGACTTTCTCGAATACCGGCGGGAACGATGGGCTGTGAGCCAATTCATCGGCCAGTTCCGTTCGAAAGAAGCGATCGACGACCAACGCATCATCGATCCATCCCAATCGATCCAGGGCCAAATGCCGCAAACTGCCACGCACCGAATCGCCGACCAGCAGTGCGCCGGTCAACACGGCGGCCCCGGCCAACACGCCCAGCGCCACCGCCAGGTTCATGCGGCGGTGGTAGTACAGGCTTTTGAGGATGAGGCGTAGGCGAGACATAGGGAAAGTGATGAGTGCTAAGTGATGAGTGATGAGTAACAGGCGACGAATGCATTCCACTTATCACTCATCACTTAGCACTCATCACTCGTTCCAGCGTTCCCTCGTTGATTTCCAGTCGGCGGTTCAATCGTTGCGCCAACTCGTTGCTGTGCGTCACGACGATCATCATCGTTCCTTCGAGTTGCTGCAGTTCCAGCAGCAAGTCGCCGATGGAGTGGGCCGTTGCGCGGTCGAGATTGCCGGTCGGCTCGTCGGCCAGGAGCAGGGCAGGGCGGCAGATCAAAGCCCGGGCAATTGCCACCCGCTGCCGCTCGCCCCCCGATAGCTCGGCCGGCACGTGATCGAGCCGCTCGGCCAGGCCGACGCGGCCGAGCAGCATGCGAGCCCGGTCGAAAACGTCCGGTTCGGGCGTGCCCGCGGCGATCGTCGGCAGCAACACGTTTTCCAGCACCGAACATTGCGGCAACAGATGATGGTCCTGGAATACGAAGCCGATCTGCCGGTTGCGAAAACGGGCCAACTCGGGCTCGTCGAGCGCAAACGGATCGCAGCCGGCGAGCGTCACGCTGCCTTCGGTCGGCGTATCGAGCGTGCCGATGATGTTCAGCAGCGTGCTCTTGCCCGACCCGCTGGGGCCGACGATGGCCAGGTTCTGCCCCCGGCTCAACTCCAGCGAACACGCCCGCAAAACGCAGAGCGGCTGGCTGCGGGTCGGATATTCTTTGGCAACGTTCTGGACGATAAGGTCAGGCATGGGAGCAGTGGTTAGTGGTTAGTGGTTAGGACGCGCTGAGTTCTAAGTTCTACTGCCTACTGCCCTCTGCCTACTATCTTCGGCCAGTAAAGCGAGCGTGCCCAGGCCGTAGAATGTGTATTCGACGTCGGTCGCGCCGTCCCAAATGCCGCCGCGAAAGCCGCCGTCGGGCAGTTCCATGCTCTCAACATAGCCTCTGGCCGCCGAAAGATCGACTTCGTCCAGGCCGCCCAGATCGGAGAGCGTCAGCAAGCCGGTGAATGTGCTCAGCACGTCGGCCATCGGAATCCGTGTGTTGGCCCGCAGTCCGCCTTCGTCGTTTTGCATGTCCAGCAGGAAATCGAGCGAACACTCGCACGTGGTCTCGTCCAATTGCTTGAGGACTTTGAGCAACCCAATGGCTGCGGCGGTTGGATTGGTGCCGCTACGCTGCATCGGCCCCATCTCGACGAAACCGCCGTCGATGCGTTTGCGTGAGTTGACGAATGCCGCCAACCGCTCGGGCTCGACCACCGGCCGGTCGATCAATTCCAGGCACAAGACCATCAGAAACGAATAATACGTGCTGCTCGAACGCGCCTTCGTCAGTCTTGGCGTATCCACCGTCGGGCCGGCGGAAGCGTTCGAATTCTTCGGCCACGGCCGCGCCATTCGGGCGCCGCTTCGCGCGAAGACATCAATGCCGGCGGCATTCTCAATCAACATGGCGCCGTAGACGAGCGACAGGAAATCGACGATCGCCACGCGATTGTGCAATTGGCCGATGAGGAACTTCGCCGCTCGATCGGCCACGTCGCCGTACAATTGACCGGTCAGAGCCAGCCCGCGTAAGCCGAAGCCCGTGTAGTACAAATCGCTCGGCCCCTCGCGGCCGGCAAAGCCGCCGTCCGAGCGCTGAGCCGCTTGGTAAAAGTTCGCGATGCGCGTGCGAAGGTCTTCGGGCAATTGTCCGACACCGGTTGCCAGGCGTAACGTGAGATCGGCGAGATAGGTCATTTTGGGGATCGGCCGTAGGGTGCTCTGCGAGCACCGATTGTGGTGCGATGTTGGGCGGGGGCTTGAGTAGGGCGTGTGGGCGGAGTTGTGCGTGGGGAAAGGGTGCTCGGAGAGCACCCTACGGCTACGGATGGAACGATGCTAGGGCACAGATTGCCAGGGAGCGAGTTTCGAGCGGATCCAATCCGGAATGGGAATCGCGCCGCGCCCCGGCAGGTTCCATGCGGCAACAGACGGCCGTCAGCCGCCCGACCGCAATATCACGGCCGGCATGCGTGAAGCAAAACTCGTAGCTGACGCTCTTTTCGCCCAGTCGGGCAATCTGTAATTCAACGTCGAGCACTTCCTCGAAGTGCGCCGGGCCCTGGTAATCGCACTGGGCACCCACGCGTGGCCAACTGATGGGCCCCTCGGCGTCGGAGGTCATCACGCTCAGCCCCAGGCTGCGGAGGAATTCGTGCTCGACCTGCTCCATGTACAGAAAGAATGCCGAGAAATGGGCGATGCCGGCGGCATCGGTGTCGCGAAATTCAACGCGGCGGGTGGTGCGGAAGATTGTGGTCATCGAGAGTAGCACGTACCGGGAGACAATTAGGTACCGGCAAGCTTGGGCTTGCCGCTGGCCAGGATTTGTTCGTAAACGCCGAGCGTCCGCTGGGCCATCACGCGATCATTGTAACGTTCGACGACGGCGCGATGCCCGTTCAGGCCCATCGCACTGGCTCGTGCCGGGTCGCGGAGCAGTTGCTTGATTTGCTGCCAGGTCGGCGGCGTCCCCCGGCTCGCTCAACAGGCCGCCCCCCGTGTCGGCGACCAGTTCCGGAAACGTGCCATGCGCCGGCAGCACGACGGGCACGGCGTTGGCCAGTGCTTCGAGGATCGACAGCCCCTTGCTCTCGTGGTACGTCGTGGGCACGCTCATCACGTCGAGCGAGTGCAGAAAAGCGATCTTCTCGTCGCGCGACAGTTCGCCGACGTATTCGAATCGATCGGCCAGGCCCCAGCTTTGCAACTGCGATTGGATTTCGCGCAAGTACGGCCGATCGGCCGGGCCCAGATAGCCGGCCGCCTTGAGCCGCAAGCCGGGCAGTTCGCCGTCGGCGGCCAGAATCGGAACGGCCTCGACCAGTTCGTGCAATCCCTTGTCGTGGCAGATGCGGGCCAGGAAGCCGAGCGTCGGCGGAGCGTCGGCCGGGCGGACCGCGGCGCGTGGCCCGCCAGCTTCAGTCCGTGCGGAATGACGTGAATTCGTTGCCGATCGATGCCGGCATATTCGACCATGTAGTCGGCATAGTAGGCATTGAGAGCCACGAAGGCCGAAATGTCCTGCACACGCTCTGCGCAGCTCCGTACGGGCCTGTTCGCGATAGGGCGGCAGGAGTTTATCGAGAAACACGTCTTCGCCCGCCAGGCTGCAAACGACCGGCACGTCCAACCGCTGGCCAATCTCGCGGGCAAATCCGGACAATATGGCGTTCGACAGGTGCACGACATCCGGGCGGATTTCGGCCGCCAGCCACTGACGATTTTTTCCAGCTCTTTGCGCTGATGGCCGTGCTCGCCGCGCAGCGTAGAAACCGTCAGCCGGCCGAACTTCTCGGCCTGCACGCTGAACTCCAGCCGCGACAGCCAACCCAGCAGCCGCGGGGAATCGAACAGCCGATCGACGAACCAGGGCGTGTAGCGGAACAGCGGGAGCCGTTCTTGCAGGTAGACGTTGATGCCGCCGAACAAAACGCGTTTCTGGCTGACGTCGGCCTCGTCGGTGCGGATGGGCGTGTAGGTGGGAACGAAAAGCACTTCGGCGCCGAGTTGCAACATCGCGGCGGCCAGCGTGTTGTCGTGCAGGCAGGCTCCGCAGTACATGCCTCCTGCGCCGGCGCCCAGATAGACGATCTTCGTCCCGCGCGCCGCCGGCGGCGCGGTCGTGGGAGTCGGTTGATCGTGATCAATGACCATGGCCATGAATTGAGGGCAGAGGCCAGGAACCAGAAGATCGAGGCTTGCAAGCTAGCCACAAATCCCTGGCCACTAGTCCCTACACTTCCGGTGTGACGATTTCCAAAACTTCGACCGCCGGCTCTTGATTGCATTCGACGATCGCCGTTCGACCGTAGGTCGTCTGCGGCCCCGGCAAGCCGAACAACTGTTGCAGGTCTTCGCCGGGCGTAACTTCCCAGAGCCGGGCCAAATGGACGCGGCGCAGGACATTGTGCTCGATGAGCACCCGCCCCAGCGGCGTGCGCTCCTGCTCAATTTCTGATTGTACTTCCGCAGCCAGATAAGAGAAATTGAGCCGCACGATTCCGAACTGCACGACGCGGCCGTCGGTTTGGCGTGAGAGCAGGATTTTACGGGCGTAATGCGGCGGCGAGACGGTTTTGGCCAGCACGCGCACGTTGACCGGCGAGTGATGAAATCTCTCGACGGTGACGGTCATGTGCTCTTCGTGCGCCAGCAGCCGGCGATAGACTGGCGGCATTTGCTCGGCGGTCACTTCCACCAGCCGCCCGAGCGCGGCAGGTTTCGCGTAAAACAAGCTGACCAGCGTGGCGAGATCAGGGGCATCGCGCTGCATGGCGGGAATCCTGGAGGGGCAAAAAGCAAATTAGCAGTATGCCCCCGGTCAACACGCGGCCCCGATCGACCGTCGAGGCAACTCGGACCGCGGTCAAGCATGCAGGGCCGGCGAGGGCGCGTTCAGAGTCGTCAGGTCGGGCTCGGCCGGCTGCGACCGTTCCAACACGGTATCGATCAGGTAATAAAGCAACTGTCGCAGATCTTCCGGCTCGACTTCGTCGGCCACGGCCTCGGCCCGCTCCTGGTACTTGTCGACCAATCGGGCCGCTTTGTCGAACACGCCGGCCGCCTGATACAACTCGCGCACGCGTGACAACGTAGCCACGTCGAGCGGCTGCTGCGAGACCAGCCGGAGCAATTCGTCGCGGTCATCGTCGCCCAGCCCTTCCATCGCCAGCGCCCACAAGACCGTCGGGCGGCCGCCCAGCACGTCGCCGGCGGCCAGCAGCTTGTTGTGATCGTCGCCTTGCCAGTCGCCCAGATCGTTGAGGATCTGAAAAGCCACGCCCAGGTGTCGGGCGAACGCGCCGGTGAAGTTGTTCGTCTTATCGACCGGCCCGGCCAGACGCAGGCCCGAGTACAGCGCGGCTTCGAACGCCGGCGCGGTCTTCGAGCGCGTAGATCTTCAAGGCGTCGAGCGGCTTGAGCCGCTTGTCGAGCGCATCGCGCCACAGCAGCTCGGCGCCTTGGCCTTCGGTCAGCTGCATATGGGCTTCGGCCAGTCGGTCGAAAATGTCGGCCGCCGCGTCGCTGCCGATCGCCTGAGCATCGCGGCTAATCAGCCGATAACCCAATCCGATCAGATAGTCGCCGACGTTGATCGCCGTGGCCGTGCCGTACTTGCGATGCAACGTCGGATCGCCGTAGCGAAACTGGTCGTCGTCTTCGATGTCGTCGTGAACCAGCGAGGCCTTGTGGAACACTCTCGATCGACATGGCCGTTCGCTTGATCGAGTCGGGCAGCGCCGCCAGATGCTCGGCACCGCCGGCCAGCGTGCCCTGTCCGCCGGTCAAGGCGTCGTAGACGGCCAGCGTGATGAACGGCCGCGAATGCTTGCCCCCCTTGGACAGAAAGTCGTAGGCAATGGCTTCGGTGCCAGCGACCGGATCGATGCCGGCAATTCCTTGGCCGTTGAGTTCGGCCAGCCGCGGCCCGCCGCGCAGCCGCGGGGCAAGTCCGATCGAGTTCTTGCGGCGTCGAACATGCTGGCCGCCGCGCGCATCAGGTGGACGTAGGTCTTGGTCTGGACCTCGGGCGTGGCATGACGCGTCTCGATCATCTGCATGACCCAATCTTCATCGACCGACGTGTTGCGGCAATCGCTCGACAGCAGCGGCACGGCCATGCAGGGAATGCCGGCCAGCAGGATCTTGTCGATCGCTTTCTCCAGCACGTTCAGGCAGGCCACGCCGATGATCGCGTCGATGTAGCCGCTGACGATGATCTTGAGCACGATCGGCGAGCCTTCGGCCACCAGCACCTTGTAGCCCAATTGCTCGGCCTTGGTGCGGAAATCCGCAATCGCGCAGGCCCCGCACCGCTTGCAATCCAGGCCGAACTCGTCGTAGTCGGCCGGGCAGCCTTCGGCGTGTTTCAGGCAATGCGGCAACAGGAACAACCGGCGCTCGAACGGCGTCGCCGCCACCTGCTGCTCCCAGAACGCCGTGGCCATGGCCACCATCGTCCAGCCGAGGTAACCCTCCGGCAAGCTCGATTCGGTAAGCAGTTGCTGAGCAAGTGCTTCGAGTTCGTCTTTTCCTAAAGGACGCGACTTATCCAGCTTCGCGGCGATCTCAGCGATTCGCGCGCGCAAGCTCTCGCGCTGCTCTTTCGTCGGCGGGACGACCTTGAGATGGCTGGTATTTCGCCGTCGCGGTTTTCGCCTGGATGGAGCCTCGTCCGCAAGGACGTTGTCCAAGGGCAGGTCAACCGGTGCTGTAGCCAAAATGAAACTCCCCTAAGTTCTTCCGCGGGCAGTGCCGCATATTGCGCTTGGTTCGGCTGGCGTTGGCGGGCGTGTATCGTGGGCTGCTCCAGGAGCAACCGGTTAGTCTGGGTCGAATGCGTGGGTGCTTCAAGAGTACCCTACCGCGGCGTAATGTTCACGTAGTTTGCAGGTGTGCCAGAACGGGTTTCGGCTCGGCTCCCGAGGGTGGCCCCCCCACGGCATGACCCAATGCCGAGGCCAGGAAGACGAGCGGATATAACCTCTCATAATACCATAGCTTGGCGAAGTAGAAACCGATCGGGGAGGTTTCGCGATGGCCTCCCCGCTCGACCGCTTCGACTAGCCATTTAAGTCCTTTGTCAATCGAACCTTGCAAGCTCGGCCAGGTCGGGTGGCCAAGCAACGCTTCCACGGCGATAGCCGTCTCCTCGATGCTGGAGCAAACGGTTGCGGTTGTCTGCCAGGCACGATGTGCAGGCGGAACAGGCGCGTCGCGAGCGACGCGGCGAAATGGCACGTTTGCATCCTGCGTCGCTTCATCGATTCCCCGTTCCCCATTCCCCATTCCGCATTTGAATTGTTTTCCGCCGCCCCACCCCCCGTCGTCGTTCTGGTTCGCAACGAGCCACGCCAACGCTCGGCGGGCTGGATGAGAATCGATCCGACCGAAATCCCGGTAGGCCAACAATACCCGACCGGTTCCATAGACGGGGTTCACGTCGTCCGGCTGCTCCTGATTGCCGAACCAGAGCGGGAGCCAACTGCCGTCGGCTTGCTGCTGAGAGGCCAAGTAGCGGAAACCGCGGCGACACGCCAAATCGAATCGGGCTGCCAGTTTGGCACGATTCCGTTGCGCCGCCGGGGTTTGGCCCTCGACGAGGCTGAGTCGGGGCTCATGCCACACTCGCAAGGCTCGCAGCACATGGGCCGTCAGATCGGTGCCGCTACGGTCGAACGGAAGCTTCCCCCAACCGCGGCAAAACGTCGGCCAGCCGCCATCGCGGTTCTGCAAGGCCAGCAGCCAATCGGTTCCGGACACGGCTGCCGGCACCACTCGGCCGCGAGTTGCTTCGGGCAACTCGTCGCTCGTTAACTTCGCCAAGGCCAACAGGGCTCCGGCCGTGTCGTCGGCATCCGGAACCGCGCCTGAAAGATCGCTCCACCCCCAACCGCCAGGGGCCGCGCCGGTGAAAGGATGCTTTTCCGCCTGCTGGCAACCGAGCAACCAATCGATGCAGCCGGCGGTTTCGCTGGCCGATCCCGCAGCCGCCAGGCTGTTCATTCCAGCAGCCGCCAGGCTGTTGATCGACAGCGTGGTCAACCAGGTGGCCAGATTCGTGTCGATCGGCCACGAACCGTCGGGCCGCACGGATCGCATCAGGAAATCGAGACCCCGCACGCAGACCGGATGCTGTTGCTGGCCGATACTGGCCAGGCTCATCACGACAAAACTCGTCAGCGGCGTCGCTTCAAGAAATCCACCGCCCGCAGGCTGCATTCTCTGGAGCACTTCCAGGCTGCGGCCCGTCGCCAGCGACCGCACTTTACGCGCTAGCCGGTTCGTCGGCGGCTGGTGGAAGAACCTCGCCTGGCCGACCGCTACCAAGGCTGGAATTGCATAGCTCACAACCGGCAATTGCAATTTCCCGAACCAGGATTGGGGCAGGCATGCCAGTTCGAAGGGCAGGGGGGAGACTTCGCTCCAAGGAACCAGACCTGCCAGGGCGTAGTTGGTCAGGATGGGGACGGCAAAGGTTTTGTCGATGCCATAGCGCCGCCGCAGCCCAGCGATTCCGCCCTGCTCGCGAATGTATCGCTCGGCCCGGTCAAGGATTTCCGCGTGAGCTTCGGCTTGCCTGGTCAAATGCAACGCCGCGACGACGAGCATCGTAGTGGCGATATTCGACAGGCTCTTGTCGGTGTCGCCCCAACCTCCGTCGGGATTCTGAGCCCGCGCGAGCCAGCGAATACCATCGGGAATGAGTCGCTCGCGGGCATTCGCTGGTTCGCGCGCCGCGGGGGGCGGTACGAGCCCAGGTTCGGCGAGCGCCAGGGCACTCAAAGCCGTGGCGGTCGAGAGAGCCGAAGCCGACAACTCGCCGGTCCAATGTCCGCTGGCATTGCGCTCGGCCAACAGCTCGCGGCGGACAGTCTCGTAAGCGGCAACGATTCGCTCTCGGTCGACCATCTTCAGAGGCCCATTAGTTGCGGATTCTGTGACGTAAGTTTAGGCTGCCAGCGGCCGTATGTCGAGCGGGGGGCAACGGGGGCGTATGGTTCTCTAAAAGGCTGAACCGCAAGCCGCGCGGATGTGTAACTGGTTTGCCCGCCTCGATCGTATAATCTGCCCCGTTGCGGCGATGTCGAAGCCAGCCGAACGATGGTACAATCGGGATGATCTTCGAGGTTATTGGCGAGGTCACGGCGACTGAGACGATTGCAGTCCGCGGTGCGATCCGCGAGTTGCCTCGCCTGCAGCGGGATTATGAAACTGGCCGTTGGAAGAAACGGAAGGGAATTGCAAAAGTGCGGTTGGCTGACGGGTTCACCTGTCAAGCTAAAGTCCATTGGTACGAGGCCCACGGTATTGGCCGGGTAGAATTGAAGATCAAGCGCTTGCTGGACAGTTAATCATGGCGCAAGAACAAGGCGAAACCCAACGACAGTTCGTCCGCTGTTTGAGGAACGACGGTTACAGTGCGTCTCTGGAACTTCTCAAGGTCTACCAGGCGCTCGACGACACCGACGCGGCCGCACACGGAATGCTGCGTGTGGTTGACGAATCGGACGAGGACTACCTTTATCCGGCGGAATGGTTTGTTGCGGTGCCGGCGCCCGGTTTGAAACCGCACGGTGAACGGACCGTCGATTAGCACCCTATTATTAGCCGGCTATGCATCATGTATCTAAAGATGGCCAAACGTGTGCTGCTGGAGACCGACAAGCGGTTGGTCTGGAAGCTGGCAATGAACATGGGCGTTCGGGGCATCCGTTCGGTCGAGAAGTACAAGCAGCGTCTGCGGCGGGGGGAATTCTTTCCGCCGTTCCTCTATATCTCGATCGTCAATAGCTGCAATCTGCGCTGCCAGGGCTGCTGGGTCGACGTGGCCCACGAACAGCAAGTGATCGATCTGACCGCCATGAATCGGCTCATCGGCGAGGCCAAGGCCCTGGGCAATTCGTTCTTCGGCATCCTGGGGGGCGAGCCGTTCATGCACCCCGAGCTGTTGGACATCCTGGCCCAACACCCGGACTGCTACTTCCAGGTCTTCACCAACGGCCAATTGATCACCGACGCGATTGCCAAGGAACTGCGTCGGTTGGGCAACGTTACGCCGCTGGTGAGCATCGAGGGGAACGAGATCATCAGCGACGAGCGCCGCGGACGGCCCAACGTCTTCAGCCGTTCGATGGCCGGCCTGCAACATTGCCTCGACAACAAGCTGCTGACCGGCGTTTGCACGAGCCTGTGCCAGACGAACATCGACGATCTGCTGAACGAGGCCTGGGTCGATCGGCTGATTCAGATGCGGGTGATGTACTGCTGGTTCCATGTCTATCGGCCGGTAGGGCCGGTCTCGAACCCGCAATTGGCTCTCACGCCACAGCAGCAGTTGCGGGCTCGCGAGTTCGTGGTGAACATGCGGGCCAAGAAGCCGATCGGCATCGTCGACGCCTATTACGACGGTCGCGGTCAGGCCCTGTGCCCGGCGGCCACCGGCATCAGCCACCATGTCAGTCCTTGGGGCGACATCGAGCCTTGCCCGATCGTGCAGTTTGCCAAAGAATCGATCCACACGCCGGAGAGCCTGTACGACAAATTCAACGGCTCGGAATTCCTGCGTGATTTTCGCCAGACGGCCGCCGAAGCGACACGGGGTTGCATCGTGCTGGAGCGCCCCGATTTGATCAAAGAGCTGGTCGAGCGGCACGGCGCCCGCGACACCACGGCACGCGGCACGGCGATGGCCGAACTCGAAGCCATGCAGCCGCGTCCCTCGCAATACAACCCGGGCCACGAGATCCCGGAGAAAAGCTGGGCGTATCGGATCATCAAGAAGTACTGGTTCAATGATTTTGGGGCGTATGAGAAAAGGAAATCCGAATGACGAAATTCGAAACTCGAATGAAACTCGAATAACCAAATTCGAACATTCGTCATTGGGATTTCATTCGAATTTCGTCATTCGAACTTTTTCACCCTCCTTCGAGGACGCATCTCGTGACTGACCTGAAAACCGACGTACTTGTTTGCGGCGGCGGCTGCGCAGGTTTGTGCGCGGCGCTGGCTTCGGCCCGGAATGGGGCTCAGACACTGCTCGTCGAACGGGCCGGATTTGCCGGCGGCATCATCACGGCCGTCGGGTTGCCGTATTTCGACGGCATCGCCCACAAGCGGGACAGCAAGATCCTGATGGGCGGCATTCCCCTGGAACTGCTGGTTCGCTCCGGGATCTGCCAGGCCAGCGACACCAAAGTTCCGAAATACAATCCGACGATTCGCAACATCGAACGCTTCAAGCTGCTGGCCGATCAGATGCTGCAAGCCGAAGCGCCGCGGCTGACCGTGCTGTACCATACGCTGGTTTGCGAGGTTGAAGCCGACTCCGATCGTATCAAGCACGTGCTGGTGGCCAACAAGGACGGCCTGGTGCGGATTACCGCCCGCGAGGTCATCGACTGCACAGGCGACGGCGACGTGGCGGCCTGGTCGGGCGCACCGGTCGAAAAGACCCAGCCCTTGCAGCCCCTGACGCTGCACTTCCGCATCGGCAACGTGAAGAAGACGCCCGAGATGGCCAAGCTGTGCCGGGCCGAACTGATTGCTGCCCACGACGCCGGCGAGTTGAAGAGTTACTACGGCCCGGGCCTGATGTTCATGTTCGCCCCCAACGATCTGTACCTGCATGCCATCCGCGTGCCGGGCGACGCCAGCAGCGCGGCCGACCTGACGCGCTGCGAGATGCAGGGCCGAGCCGACGCCTGGGTGATGTTCGAACGTTGGAAGGCCCACGTGCCGGGTTTCGAAGACTCGTTTTTCAACATGGCGGCGCCGTATATCGGCGTCCGCGAAACGCGACGGATCGTAGGCCGGCACGTGCTGCACGAAGACGAAATCCTGTCGGGCAAGAAGTTCGACGACGCCATTGCCACGGGCTGCTGGTATCTCGACATTCACCCGAACGAGGCCACGCTAGGCTCAGCCTGGCACGAAGAGCCCGTGTTTCCCGATCCGTACGACATCTCGTATCGCACGCTGCAGCCGCAAAAGATCAACAACCTGTTGGTGGCCGGACGCTGCCACTCGGCCACGGCCAAAGCGGCCAGCTCGTCGCGCGTCACCTGCACGGCCATGGCCTTGGGCCAGGCAGCCGGCACGGCCGCGGCCATGGCTTTGGAGACAAAACGCACGACCGGCGACCTATCGGGAGTCGACGTTCGTCATCGCTTGGATTCGCAACACGCCGGACCCTATTCTTCGGCGTAGGCGCTCATCATCATCCGTGCATGGGTGGCATTTGGCGAGCGGCGAGCGCGAGCTTGCCGGTAGGTTCTGTCTCGCGCTAATTGCAACCGCGACTACAGCACCATGTTGTCCAACTCGTCCATCAGATCGTCGAGCTCGTCGCGCGGTCCAGACGACTTCGGCGGCTGACGCTTGGGAATGCCGACCGTCGCGCCGACCGCGTCGCGCCCGACAGCCACCAGTTCGACGTCGCGTTCCAGCACGGCTACTTCCATCGCGTCGGGGCGCCGAACAATTTGGACAGGTCGATCTTCAACGCTCCGGCGCTGCCGTCGGGACTGCCGGCGATGGCCGGCGTTTTGTGCTGCGGGAAGATGATCGCATTCTCGGGGCAAACCCGGCTGCAGGCCGGACAGCCTTTGCGGCAATTGTCGGGCTGCTCGACGAGGATCGTCTCGGCCCGATCGACGCCGTACACGCCGAACAGGCAGAAGTCGATGCACTCCATGCAATTCGTACAACGGCTGTAGTCGATCACCGGATACCAGCGTCGGGCCGGTTCTTCGGCAACGACAACCGGCTGCGGCGGAATCTCACCCGCGGGCGATGCGACCGACTGCGAATCGTCGCTGACATGATCGAGTGTTTTCGATCCATTGGCTGGCGTCGGTGCATCGGCTTTCAAATAGCGGTCCAACTGCTCCGGCTGCGGCGATCCGCCGATCCAGCCCAGCAGGCTCACAGTCTGGACAGATGCCTCGTCGCGAATGCGCCGGATTTCGGCCACGTACGGCTCGACCTCGGGCTTGGCGCGTAAGTCGAGGCAATAGATCGTGCGGTTGGGCATCGGACGCGACTCAAGCACGCGAGGTTTGGCGGCCTGCTCGCCCTCGGCGCCGGCGTTGTCTTCTTCGTCTTCATCCTCGGAACCAGCGTCGCCGGCGAGCAACACCTGGCCCACGCGGCCGCGAATGCCGTTGCGATCGAGTGTCCAATGGGCCGCCCGCGCGTACAGCCAGGAGAGCACGACCATGTCGCCGGTGATGCCTTGCAGGCAGAGCATGCCGGTGCCATCGGGGGCCAGGTCATACAGATTGGGGATGACCGTCACTTCCAGTCCCGACTCCAGGAGCAGGGTGCCGACGAGCGCCTCCTCGAGCCGTCGCTTGGCCGGGTTGTTGCTCTGTCCCTGAGAGATGACGATCGTAAGTCGGTTAGGCATGGGTGGAGACAAAAATGACGAATGACGAAACTCGAATGACGAATGAAAATCGAAGCTCGAATGCTCAAAACCTATCAGGATGTTCCGGGGCAACTTCTGACTACTGAATACTTGAATACTGGCTACCGACTACTTCCCCTACTCATTCATCTGGCCCTTGATCGTTCGTTCGGCGATGGCCCAACTGGCCACCAGATGGTCGAGGTACTCCGTCGGCGAGAGCAGCCCATGGGGGCCGGCGTCCATCCTGAACAGCCATCCTTCACCATAGGTATCTAGATTGATCGTCGCCGGGTCGGAAAGCAAGGCCGCATTGAATTCAACCAGCCGGCCGGCCAAAGGGCTATAGAGCTCGCTTTCGGCCTTGGAGCTTTCGATGGCCCCGATGGCCTGCTTTTCCCGCAACGCTGTCCCTTCGTCGATGGACCACTCCAGAAAGTAGACGTCCTGCAACAGCCGCACAGCATAGGCCGAAAAGCCGAAGCGGTGCCCTCCCTCGACGGCCTGGGCCCACATGTGATTGCGGGCATACTGCCGGTCGGTGGGGAAGCGGGCGGCAAACTTGCCCATCATGAAGACCAGATCCTCGCTCATTCTTGGACCACCGCTTGATTTTGCTTCGCACGCGTACCGGCCCGTTCCCGAGGTGGGTAAATCCGAGGGCTCACGCCCCTTGCCTCGGTTGCCTCCAGTGATGAACGGCTAGGTATACCGCACTCCTTGGTGCTGCGACTCGAAGAAGGCCGGCAACAGGCCGTCGACCCTCAGCAGGCCGGCGCGAGACAGAGTGACCCGATCGCCGTCGATCGACAGATAGCCATCGGCCACGTACTCCTGCCAGGCTTCGCGCCATTCGTCGAGGATCTCGACGCCGAACTTCCGGCGGAAATACCCCGCGTCGAGTTCGCCGGTCTTCAGTTGCAGGATCATTTCGCGCACCAGCAGTTGGTGCGAAGTGGGACGCAGGCCGCGCACCAGCGGCAGTTCGCCCCGCTCCAGCGTTTCGAGGTATTGGCCCCAATCGGGAGCGTTTTGATAATGCACGCCCGACACGTGGCCAAAGCTGGCCACGCCCGTGGCCAGCAGGTCGGAGCCGTGCCAGAGGTTGTCGCGGTAGCTGAAGTTGACCTTCTGTTTGTCTCGCACCAGGGTATAGGCGCTGGAGACGTGATAGCCGGCGGCTTGAAACTCGTTGTAGGCGTAATCGAGCCAGGCCCGCTTGGTGGGCCAATCCGCCACCGGCGTTTCGATATGATTGCCAAGAATGTCTTGCGAATAGACCGTATTGAACGGCAACTCCATCTGATAGATCGTGACGCTGTCCGGCGTGAGAGCGATCGACTTGCGGACGGTGTCTTTCCAATTGTCCCAGGTCTCACCGACCATGCCGCTGATCAAATCGATGTTCGTATTCGGAAAACCGACATCCTGAATCCAGTCCCAGGCCTTGAGGATTTCCGGCGACAGGTGAGCCCGGCCGTTTTCTTCGAGCACTTTGTCGCCGAAGTTTTCCACGCCCAGGCTGAGCCGCGTGATGCCCAGCTCCTTGAGCGTTTGCAGCTTGGGGTGCGACAGCGTACCGGGCTCGCATTCGAAGGTGACTTCTTCGGCATGGTCCCAGTTGATGTTGGCCCGCAGGCGGTCGACCAGCGACGTGAGTTGTTTGGCGCTCAGGAAGCTGGGGGTGCCGCCGCCGAAGTAAACAAAGCGGAACGGGCGCCCGCCCATTACCGGCAACCGGCTCACCAGTTCGATCTCGCGCGACAGGGCCGAAACGTAACGTTCGACATCCGGCGCCGTTTTGTCGGTGTAAACCCGGAAATAGCAGAACTTGCAACGCTTGCGGCAGAAGGGAATGTGCAGGTACAAACCCAACGGCACGGCCGCCGGGGGCGACTCGAGCGCCGCACGCACCTCGGGCAGCCCTTCGGGAGTCCATTGCGAAAAGGGCGGGTAGTTCGAGATGAAGTAACTACCCACCTCGGTTTTCGTGGCTTCGGTCGTCATGGTTTTATTCCGCACTAGGATCAAGGCTGCCCGAGTCAACACGTCGCAAGCGACGCGGCGAAATGATCATCGAGGTTCATATTCCACGATTCCAGCCTGTGGCTCTACTTCGCTCCAAAACAGTATAACTCCCCGTCGTCATTGCCGATCACCAATCGCCCCTGAGCCACGGCCGGCGAGGCGGTGAACCCACCCCCCGCTTCGTATTCCCAACGCTTCTCGCCGGTCTTCAAATCCAGGGCATAGAGCCGTCCGTCGCCCGAGGCCACGAACACACGCGTGCCGACGATCACCGGCGAAGAGTCGATCCGCGAACGGGCCGGAAATTGCCACAGCTCATCCCCCTTGGCGGCGTCGAGCCCATGGACCACGCGGTCGCGGCCGCCGACCACCACCACGCCGTCGCGCACCGCAGCCGAGGCCTGGAACGGCTGCTTTCGACGCGGCTCGAAGGACCAGATTTTTTCCAATTTCCGCCAATCGATGCAAAAGAACCGGGAGCCTTGCGTGCCGAAGTAGAGCCGATCGCCCACGGCCGCGGGCGTTGTGCCCGTCGGATCTTGGATATCGAGAAACTGCTTATCGGCGATGCTCGTGGGCTCGTCGGGCGTGCCGCCCGGCTTGAGTTCGAGGATGTGCAACTTGCCGTCGCAGCCGGCGATGAAGACGCGATTGTCGACGATCGTCGGCGAGCATTGAATCATGTTTTCGATCGTGAATTTCCATTGCGATTTGCCCGTGCGAGCGTCGAGCGCGTGCAAACTGCCGTCCTGCGAACCGATCAACACGGCATTGTGATAGAAGTTCGCGCCGGCATTGATTTCGGCATCAGTGTGGAGCACCCATTTCTGCTGGCCCGTGGCCGCGTCGAGGCAGAAGAAATTGCCGTCCGAATCGCCGACGTAAACCAACCCTGCGCGTACCGCCGCGGGAGCTTTGAAGCCCAGTTCGCTGTGAAACTTCCACTTCTCGTCGCCGGTGGCGAGATCCAAGGCCCGAAAATAACCATCCAGCCCGCCGACATACACCACGCCATCGCACGATCGCGGCGGTCGACTCGAACAGGGCGTCCTTGAAGGGCTGCTTCCAGATCACCTCCAAGCGATCGGGAAGCGATCCCGTCGCCACGCCGTCGGCCTGAGCATTGCCGCGAAAGACCGGCCACGCGTCGACGGTTTCAGCGCGGGCCATCTGCGACGCGAATACGAAGACAACGAGTAGGGTGGGCACTGCCCACCATGCTCGGCGAAGGTGGGCGGTGCCCACCCTACGGCTACGGCATCGGCTCTTAAAACGCGGCTTCATACAATTCCAACAGGTCGGCCTCGCCGACCGGGCGAGGATTGAAAGTGCCGGTCCATTGCTTGGCGGCATCGGCGGCCAAACTGCGGCAGCAGTTCCCGATCCACGCCGCAATCGGAGAGCGTCCGCGGCAGGCCGGCCTTGTCGCGCAAGCTGGCCACGAAATCAGCCAGGGCCTCGGCCCCGCTGCCCGGGATGCGGAGAACCGTTATTGCCGACGTGTACTCTAGCAGTTCGCGATACCAGGCCCGCACGTCGCTGGCCGTTGAAGCGAATGACATGCGGCAGCAGCAGCCCGATGGCCTGGCCATGCACGATGCCGTATTCAGCCGTCAACGGATTGGCCAAGGCATGCGTCGCGCCCAGCATCGAGTGTTCGATTGCCAGGCCGGCCAGGCAGGCTCCCAGCTGCATTCCCGAGCGGGCCTCGAGGTCGAGTGGATCGTCGAGCACGCGGGCGAAGTTGGCCTCGAGCAGCCGCCAGGCTTCGCGGCTGAAGAGCAGCGACATGGCGTTGCGCAGGCTTGGTGACGTAGGTTTCCAAGGCATGGGCGATGGCGTCGATGCCCGGTCAGCGCCGTCACGCGCGGCGGCTGGGTCGACGGTGAGCGTCGGGTCCAGCAGGGCGATGCGGCAAGCGGCCTTCTTGTCGCCGCAGGCCATCTTCACGTGCGTCGCGGCGTCGGAGATCAAGGCGAACGATTGAGCTTCGCTGCCGGTGCCCGACGTCGTCGGCACGGCGATCATCGGCAACATTTTGCGCGTCGCCTTGCCGACGCCCCAATAGTCCTGCATCCGCCCGCCGTTGGAGTACAGGAAATTGATCCCCTTGGCGCAGTCCATCGAACTGCCGCCGCCCAAGCCGACCAGCAATTCAGGCTGATAGCGGCGGGCCGTGACCAGGCCAGCATCGACGTTTTCCGTCGTCGGGTTTTCAGTTACGCCGTCGAACAGGTGCGTCTCGATGCCGGCGCGACGCAGGGCCGCGATACCTCGCTCGGCGTGCCCGGCCGCAACGATCCCAGGATCGCTCACGACCAAGACTCGACGCGCGCCCGAGTTCACCGGCCAACGCCCCCAGCGAGTCGACCTTGTTCGGGCCGCAGACGAAGCGGGTTCGCAGTTGGAAGTCGAAAGCGAACATGGGCACAACGCAAGGCGGGGTCTGGCGCAGGACGGGACGGGTACGTTGAGAGCCCCGTTTTCTATTGGTTTAATTTAGCTATCGATTTAACGCCGTTCACTGGTGCTCGCAGAGCACCCTACGGTGTCTTCAACGCTGAAGGGTCGGCCACCCATTCGGGCAGGGTCTGGAAGCGCGGGCGCGGAACAGGAACTCGACGATGTTGCCTTCGTGCGGTTGCAGCCAGTTCAGCTTGATCGTCGGCATGGGGCCGATGTTGAGCCGGTCGATGTGCGTGCAGTCGCTCAGCTCCTGGAGCCCATTTGGCGTTGTGCGTGATGGCCGTGCCGACCAGCGTTGGCCCCATCGCTTCGATCATCTTCTCCTGCGGGCATTCGACCACGGTGGTGAACGGGAACATGTATTCCTCCTTGGCGATCTGCCGCTCGGGGCTATCGCACTGGACGACCGTCGGCCGCAAGTAAGCGCAGCGTTCCATCTCCACCAACCGCGGGCCATACTCGCCGGTGGCGTGCCACACGCCCGGCTCCTTCAGCTTGCTGTCGATCATCTTCCAGATGGCCTGGGCCGCGCCGGGGACCGTGAACGCCGCCAGACCGGCCTTGGGGTCTTCCGGCGGCAGGGCTTCGACCGGTCCGATCCGCTCGGCCATGGCCTTGGCAATTTCCTTGGTGTGCCGCGAGGCCCAGATGCCGGAGCAATTGATGCAGCCGCGGCCGCTGTTGAGGTAGACGCTGTCGACCATCAGGTCGATGTACTTTTCCCAATCGTCGACGCAGTCGTCGCCCAGCAGGATCTTGCTGAAGCCGGGGCCGTGGGCCTGCACCTTGGGGTTGCCCTTGTAGCGCTCGACCGTGGCGGTGCCGCCGAAGATCATGCTGCGATCGACATTCGCCAGCACCGCGGCGCCGACGTCGCCGACGCCGGGATAGATGGAGATGGCCTCGGGCGGGATGCCGGCCGCGACGAAGGCGGCCGTCATGCGGTACGGCGTCCACGGCTCTTGCGGGCCGGGCTTGAGCACCAGCCCGATCTGCATCGGAATGACCGGCAGCCAGAGCGTATGCACGCCGGGCGAATTCGAGGGAAGCACCAGCCCCAGCACGGGCGACTGGGCCTGGTAGCTGACGATCACGCCGCGGCTTTCCATGCCGTAGCCGCGGCTCAGGATCCGCGGATCGAGTCCGCGCGTCAGGCGTCGAGCATGCGGTCCATGTTCGTGAGCACGAAGTGGTTCTTCTGCATGTTGAACTTGCACATGTGCTCGGGCAGGCCGGTCGAGGCCGACTGCTGGCGGGCGAATTCGTCGGGCGTTTGCTGCCCGTCGCCCATCGGGAGCGTGGCGTTCAGATACAGATCGGCGGCCTTCTTGATCATCGCAGATGAGCTCGTCCGGCGCGATGTCGCGCAGCACGTCGCGGGCCCGCTTGGCCAGCCGCATATCGCGCTGCAGCAGGCCGCCGTTGGACTGGCCGACCTTGGCGATCGGCTCGCCGGTGCGGAAGTGGACGACCGTGTCGGTCTCCAGCGATTCGTAGGGCTTGCCCCAGCGCAGGACGGGTAGATTGAGCACGGCAACCTCGTTTATTTGGCTTCGGTTCGCGACGGAATTTAACGGTTGAGATTTGGGGAGCGGATCGCGGCGTATAGGACACAAATGTCCGGCCGCTTTCGTGTTCTTGCCGTTTCAAGTCGGCATACATGGCCGCCAGATCGAATCCGAACGATGCCGCGTGGGCCTGTCGAGCGGCACGCACCTCGTCGACGATCGGATCACGATACATCGGAATCACCTCCGGACAATTCTTCGGTCAATAGTTCCAAGTCTCCGCATGACGAACAGACAAGAACGCTAATTTGCACTAATCTCCGCTAATTCTAATCAGTGTCGATTAGCGCCGATTAGTGTTCCTACTTCGAAAACTTATTAAACGTGGAACTGCTTGCACTGAATAACACTGGGGCATCAATCAATACACGCCGACGGTCGTCGCTTCGGCCAACTCGTGGAACGGACGCACGCCGCTGACGCCGTCCCAGGGATACTTGAGGAACGGCTCCTCGCGCTCGCCCTCGTCGCGCTCCATGAAGCCGGGCACGAAGAATTCTTTGGTCAACGTGTCAGCTTCACGCGGCCCGTCTGGCCGTAGCCGACGACCTTGTTGTAATCGTCGAACTCCACCACTTCGGTGACGGCCCGCGGCTGCGGGGCGTAATAGCTGATCTTGTATTTGTCGGCCGCCGTACCGGCTTCGATGCGGCCAGGCCCATCAGCGTGTTGCCGTAGGTCGGCGTCATGTAAATGTCGTCGAGGTATTCTTCGGTGGCGAAGCGGGTCCACTGCGGCGTCAACTCGGTGCCGCCGGAGAAGATGCCGGTGATGCCGGTGTCCTTGAGGCGTTTGCCGTGCTTCTCCAGGGCCACGCACAGCGATTCGAGCAGCTTGGGCGTGGTGAACATGCACTTGATTTCGTGGCCGGCGCGGCAGGATCGTCAGCGCCTGGTCGATGCAGTGCTCCTTGTACGCCTCCAGGTGCTCCATCCAGCCCTTCTTGATGAGCTTGATGACCCAGCGCGGATCGAGGTCGATGCAGAAGCAGATGCCGCCGCGATACTGGCACAGATGCTCGACCGCCAGCCGCAACCGCCGCGGGCCCGAGGGGCCGAGCATCAGCCAGTTGGCGCCCTTGGGAAAGTACTCGTCGGGCAGCGTGTCGCTGAACATTTCGTAGTCGGTCCTGTGGTCCTCGATGACGACGCGGCTCTTGGGAATGCCGGTGGTCCCGCCGGTCTCGAAGACGTAGGTCGGCTTGTCGGCAAAGGCCTTGGGCACCCAGCGCCGCACCGGCCCGCCGCGCAGCCATTCGTCCTGGAAGGGTTCGAACTTCTTCAGATCGTCAAACGTCTTGATTTCCTTCAGCGGGTCGAATTTCAGCTTCGTAGCGTAGTCGAGCCAAAATTGACAACCGGTCGACGGATGAAAGTGCCACTGCACGGTTTCGTACGTGTGGGCATCGAGTTGCTCGCGCGCGGCCTTGACCCGCGCCGTCAGGTCGGGTGCGGTGGACTGGCTGACGGTCATGGAAACTCCTCAGGTGGGATCGGTGCGACAGCTCGCTCGCAAAGAATGCAGGCAGGAGGGCGTTCGGGCGAGCGTGTAGACCCTTAAGCGTACCCGAGCGAAAGCCGCAAAACAACTGGCCCGTGAGCCGAAGCTTCCCCTGGCGGCGGGGCAGGGCAGGGGGCGATTAGTTCCGATGGAGTAAAAGGTTACGCCCGTAGCGGCTGCGCTACCTCGCCGCTGACTTTGCCCCTCGGGTCCGGCGTCTTTACTGCCCGCTGCCTGGGGCCGGCTGTTCGCCTGCGAAATGCCGGCCGGCCCAACGCGTCAGCCGCGCCGCGAGTTCCGAGTGGCGCCGGAATAGACGTGATCCGCCCCGGCGATCAGGGCGACATCGAGCCGGACCCCAGCCGCGGCCCGGGCTTCCAACTCCTCGGGCATGCCACGGAAGGCGATTCCCTGTTGCACTTCGACCGTGCCGTAGGTGAACAGCATGGGGCAGTTCACGCGGTTGATGAAGTTCAAGAGGTTGTAGCGTTCGGCCGGTCCGTACTTGTCGACATAGCCGGCCGCGGTCACCAGATAAGGGAGCGGAAAGCGGGTTTCGATCAGCGTCTGGCCGCGGCCGTCGGCGATCAGGGCTTCGGCCTGGGAGTACTCTTCGATGAAGCCCGGCCCACGCGGGCTGGAGCGAAAATAGCTGTGGGACAAGCGCGGCGGTGAGATGGCGAACACGCCACGAACCGCAGGCTGCGGCTCCAGAGCCTGGCTGTAAAGAGCCTTCAACGCGCCGAGGCTGTGGCCCAACAGTCCGACCCGACTGTAGCCCTGCCTGGCCAGCCAGCCGACCCAGCCGGCCACGTCGAACCGGCATTCGTCGACCGTTTCGAAGGCCGAGCCTTGAAAGCGGCGCGAGAGGTTGCCGTGGGCCGTGGCAACACCGTCATGGCCGCGGGTGTTCACGGCCAAAACGGCCACGTTCCACTGGAGCAGCAGCGGAATCAAGCCCGCTCCAAAGCGACGAGCCGTAGAAATTGCTCCCCGTGCCGTGCAGGCAGAGAATCGCATCCAAACCGAAGGCCGAGGAGCTGACCGCCGGGCGCGGCTCGTAAGCGCGCCGTTCAAGCGAAAGCCGTCGGGCATTGCCGCTTCGACGAGCTGCGCCAGCGGCAATCGCGAGCCGGCAGGTGAAGGACCGCTAGGCACCGGCAAACTCTAATAGGGAGGCACGAACGCGCAAAACCGGAAACTGAGCCCGTTGGACCCAATGCTTAACCGGATGATGCTTAACCGAATGATATTGCCCATACTTAATCGGGCTGTCGAAAGTCAGCCCGCGCCGGGCCGCTCAACTGGGCCAACACCTGCAGCACGCCGTTGAGGTGTGCCAGCCGCGGACCGAAGCGATCGACAAATTCGCTGAGCAGGAACTCGCCCTCGGCCAGGCCATCCGCGTTGGCGTTGACTTCCTCGGTCAAGGTTTGCAGGAAGGCGGTTTGCACGCGGCTGAGCGACTCAGCCGCATTGCGGCAATTCTGAGCCAATTCGGGATTGGCCGCTTTCCACTGCGCCAGCTCCTGGTTCCGCTGCCGCTGGGCAGCACCCAGTTGCGAAACGAGCTCTTCCATCAGCTCGTTCTGGCGATCCTGGGCGGCCAGAATATCGCGCAGCAGGCGAATATGATCGCTCTCTACGCGTTCGACGCCGGCCGTGGTCGTGGCTGTCGTCGTGACGTTGACCGGGGGAAACAACGGGGTAGTTGGTTGGCGTTCCTGCATCAATTTGCCCTTTCCTTTGTGGAATCTCCAGTATAGGGAGGGGGTCCGGAAAAAGCGAGCAGCGATTCCGCGAATCTACTGCCCCCCGATCGAGCATTAAAGTCGTTACCGGCGGACTCCGATTGTAACCACCAGCGACCCAGGGCAGCCATGGAACTCTGCACCGACGTACACCTGGAACGCATGGATCAAGCCAGTCGTGAGGAGGGGTGATGGGCCAGCGCGATGGCAAGTCGCTGTCAGCATTGGGTTTTCTAACCGTCGTGCCGCACGAACAGCACGGGCTGTTCGGCGGACTGCTAGTTCTCGATAGCGGCGGCCGGCCGCTTGAATTCCATTGCACGGCCCCGGTTAAGACAAATCGTGCCCAGGAGATCCTGTTCGGCCCGACGCTCGAGCCGTACCTCTACGGCGAGCAGATTGGCCAGACGCTGGTTACGGCAGCCCGTCAGAAGCCCGCGGTGCTCTGCACCGATCTGGCAGCCATGCTAGCGGTTCGCGAGCACGTTGAAATTCCGGTGGCGCTGGTGCAAGCATCGCCAGCCGAGGGCGAAAGCGAAAAACCTGCCAAAGAATTTTCGCGTCGATGAAGCCGCATGACAGCAACCGCGTCATTTCGTTTCAATTGGCCCGCGCATCGCTGGGCGTCGCGGCAGCGTACCGCGACGATCAAGCCCTGGTGAGCCAGCGGCTGGCGGCGTTCAGCGAGCGGTTGGATCTGGCCGAGCCTTTTGCGCGAATTCGCGAAGCCATCGAAGAAGCGCAGCGGAGCGGCCGATGACGCGCCGCTCCGGATAATCGGCCCGAGCTGCTCTGGAGTTGGGCGGTCGAAAGCGAAGAGCGGAAACACGGGAAGCGGACGACCCGATACGGAACTTTCGGCTTTCCGCTTTCCACTTTCCGCTTTCTATTCGCAGCCGAGCAACCGCGGCCCCACGTGGCCAGCTTTGCCGCGTTGTGCGCAAGCCGGGCGTGGTTTCGTTTCCGCTTCCGAAGCTGGCGATCAAGACCAAGAGCTTCTATTTCACGCCGCACGGGGCACGAACCGGTCCTAAGCCAGGTCGGTGCCGCCAAACCAGCCGCCGCTCCCACCCCGCCGCCGGCGCCGGTCGACGCCTGAAGTTGACTCGTATCCGGCCGCCGGGCGACGTCATCAAGCTGGCCGACCGGCTGTACTACGTCTTGCAGCCGCCGCTGGAGGCGATGATCCACGGCGAGGCGTTGGAGTTCCCGTTCCAGCCGTACCCCTACCAGTTCGAAGGCGTGGCGTTTCTCTATCCCGCGCTACGCGGCCGATCCTGGCCGACGAAATGGGCCTGGGCAAGACCATGCAGGCCATCACGGCCATCCGGCTGCTATTGCACGCCGGCGAAATGCGTTCGGTGCTGCTCGTTTGCCCCAAGCCGCTGGTGACCAACTGGCAGCGCGAGTTTCAGTCAATGGGCCCCCGAAGTGCCGCTGACGATCATCGAAGGCGAAGCGGCCAAACGGCGTTGGCAATGGCAGCTGACCGACGCGCCGATGAAGATCGCCAACTACGAGCTGCTGCAGCGCGACCGCGACGTACTGATCGCAGGCCGGCCAGCAGTTCGACCTGGTGGTGCTTGACGAATCGCAGCGGATCAAGAACCGGGCCAGCACCACGTCGCACATCGTGCGCTCCATCCCGCGCACGCCGCAGTTGGGCGCTGACCGGCACGCCGGTCGAGAACAGTGCCGAAGACCTGGTCGGTATCTTCGAGTTTCTTGCGCCGGGCTTCTTGTCGAGCAACATGCAGCCGCGCAAGATGGGCCGGCTGGCGGCCGACTACATCCTGCGCCGCACCAAGGACAAAGTTCTCTCCGACCTGCCGCCCAAGATTTTCCGCGACGCCGACGTCGATCTCTCGCCCGAGCAGCGCGAGAGCTATCGGCTGGCCGAAGAGGAAGGCATTGTGCGGCTGACGGAGCTGGGCGAAGGGGCCACGATCCAGCACGTCTTCGAATTGGTGCTGCGGTTGAAGCAGATCTGCAATTTCGATCCCGGCCACGGGCGAAAGCTCGAAGCTCGAGCGGCTGGCCGCCGACCTGGAAGAAGTCGCCGCCAGCGGCCGCAAGGCCATCGTCTTCAGCCAATGGGTGCAGACGCTGGAAACGCTGGCCGACGCGTCTGACAGCGTTTTCATCCGCTGTGCTACCACGGCAAGATCCCGCCGTCGAAGCGCGACAAAGTCCTTAAGCGAGTTTCGCGACAGACCCGCGCCGCTCGGTGCTATCTGATCAGCTACGGCGCGGCGGCGTCGGGCTGAACCTGCAATTTGCCGGCTACGTTTTCCTGTTCGATCGCTGGTGGAACCCGGCCATGGAAGACCAGGCGATCAACCGGGCCCATCGCATCGGCGCCGCCGGCCCGGTGACGGTCACCCGCTTCCTGACCTCGAACACGATCGAAGAGCGGATCGACGAGATCCTGCGCGAGAAGCGCGAGATCTTCGACACGATCTTCAGCGACCACCAGGCGACGCACAACCTGGGCCTGACGCAATCGGAAATCTTCGGGCTATTCAAGCTCAAGAGCCCCAGCGGGCCGATCAACTTCGCGGCGTGAAATGCGTTCAAATCAAGGGCATCCGCCGCTCAGCGAGCGCACCACCGCGCGGGATGCGGCGGGGCCGCCCGGACAGCTCGTATCTCCAAGTGGCGGAGACGTAACAGGCCCGCGCCGAATGTAACCGAGCATCTGTGGCGGCCCCGTTCTCAGAGCCCGCGCCGGTTTGGCTCACTCGGCGCACGCGGGCTCTACGCCGCGAAATGCGTCTATCGCCTTGTCGATTTCATGTTGCATCGCGGTAAATGCCGCCAGTTTCTGTGCGAGCTTATCGGCAGGGATCTTGCCCAGCCGCACGAGCACGAGTTCTTTCGCGCCGTCGAGCTCAACCTTCAATTTTTCAAGCTCTACGCAGACAGCGCTGCCGGCCGCGCAATTCGTTGAGTCGCCGGTCAGCGAACTGACGGTCGCCCGCTGACAACGTTTCCAGCGACGACCTCCCCACCGCGTAAATGCCCTCACATCTTGAAAGCCGCCGCTTTAGTATCCAGAGCAACAGCTTTTTGCGCTGGCGCCTGCGCCAGCCAATGGTGGACGCAGCACCCGTCAGGCCAAGAGCGAGCAGTGTGCCAATGATGACGGGTAGATTGGCGAGAATACCGGCGACCATGGCAGCCAAGATGAAGACGCCCACGACCATGGCACCGAGCCCCGCGACCGCCTCACCGATACCGAGGTCGGGCCGAGGACCACCTTGGTGGTGAACGACATGATTAGCCATGTTCATTCCTCCTTCGCCGCGGAATCGCGCCGCTTGCCCGAACGTCGCATATTATGATGTACGCTAACCGACGGCGCGCTGACAGTCAAGCAAGACATGTGGCCACCAGCGCTGGATAGAATTCATTTCGGGGCGACTGCAAGTCGAATCGCTAACATGCGCCCGGGCAAGCAACTAATAGAGCACCGCGTCCGGTACTGCGCCGAAGTTCTACTCTCGCGCGCTCTTTCGCGTGACGCGTCAGGTCTCGACTGCATCCGGGATCATGGGCCACGTAGAATCGTATCGAAAACGACCTCGGCGTCTTGTCTGGACAATCCCGAACGTCTTGCGGTGGACATGCGTGGTCGTACGGCCAGCCTGGCAGTGCGAACACAGCCTCGTCCCACATCCCAGGGTGCTTGGTGTACTCGCGATAACGTACCACGAACTGTGTTGCGGCCATTTTAAACCTGTTCGGTTATACTCTCAGATGATCTGGGCGGAGTCCGTGTCATCGCACGGGGCTAACCGTTGCATATCGAACGCTACCAAGTTTCTGCGACCTCGGGAAGCTCGATTCGGCTGTTGTTGCCGACCCGTCGGCGCAGGTCCCACACCGAGGCCCGAACGGCTCTCGCAGGCGACCAGCGGGCCGATCGTGATGGCTCACCGCGAGGATGCCCTACCGCACTGCACGCGAAATCAGATCTTGCGACCGCGCCAGTAACCCGGTCGCCGGCTCGTGTGGGCCACGGCGACGATTGCCAGCGAGTCGGCAGTAATTTCGTAGAAGACTAATATGTAAGGGAATCGAGAGACACGCACGTAACGAAAACCGTCGTCATATTCCGGAAATGCGTCAGGCCTTGAAGCGATTCGGTCGATTGCCTCGTCGACCCTGGTCTTGAATTGGTGCGGAGCGTCGGCAGATCGCCTACTGTACCACGTCCGCGCGTTGCGCAGTTCGCGTTTTGCAAGACGATGGAAGACGACCTGCGAGGGCATTAATCGTCTGCCCAAAGTTCGGACGCGGCACGAAGTTCTCATGGTCTGCGAGGCGTCGCTTGAGTTCATCAAGCAGATTAGGGTCATCGATGGAAAGCCCGGGAGCTTCGTCGGGGACCGTGTCCAGGATTCGATAGGCGAGTTCAAGCCGGTCGCCGTCGCTCAGTTGCAACGCGGCATGGAAAACCGTTTCTGGATCTACAGACATTTGGTGACTCGGATAGAAATGTCGTTGAACTTCCGACCTTCGCCTTATTATTGCTTCAGTGCGCGAAAATGTCTAATTCCGTGGCCGGTTTTTGGGATTAATGGTCTACCTGCAAGCTAACGCTATCCGCTCGCCAGGCTTTCGCCGCGCCGGTATCATGGTCGCGGGGAAACACTGCCGGCGACATGGAAGGCGAACGACCATGGAAAACGAAACGCTCCAGGACGAAGCCAAAATTGCGCGCATGCGACGGCTCTCGCCGTTGCGCAAAACGACGCAGGCCGGCGACGTGGCCGGACTGGTCAGCGAGCAGCTCGCGCATTTCGGCATCGAGGTGGCAAGCCCCTTCGGCGAAGCGTTGGCGCGCTGCGCGGCCCGGCTGTACGAAGCCCAGGCCGATCTGGAGCAGTTGTGGCGCGTCACGCAGGAATCGATCAGCGGGCTCGATCGCTCCGATCGCATCGCCTGGTTCAATGCCAAGAAATTCCTCTCGTTCCAGTTGGCCAAGCTGCTCGATACGCTGCAAAACCCCACGCGTCGCTCGTACCAGGGCCTGGGCTACAGTCCGACGACCATCTCGGCCAAGGGGCCCTACGCCGTTTTCGACAACGTCACGGCCATCTTTTCGGCCACGCCCGTCATCGCCCGCACGGCGACGTATATCTACGCCTGCGCTGAATGGATCGAAGACGCCTTTCAGGGCAAAGAGCTGTTGCTGGAAATCTATTCCCGCTTGTTGAATCCGACGTCGGTCTCGCTGGCCAACCAGATCGTCGATATCGAGGCCGGCCCGTACACGCGGGATTATTTCGCCTGGAACTTCAACAGCGGCATGGCGGCCATCGATGCCGTGCTGGCGCACGTGCTGGGCCGCGACGACATCCTGATCACCAGCCGCAACATCTACGGCGGCGCCCATCAACTGATCTACGATTGGTACGCCAAGCCGGGCAATCTGGCCGTGGCCGTCGAGGCCTTCGACGGCTGCGATGCGGCCGCATTTCTCGATTGCTGGCAGCGTGCCGAAACGAAGTATGCCGATCGGCTGGCCAGTGGGCGGCGGGCGTACGTCTACCTGGAAAGCCCCTGCAATCCGCACGGCTATGTGCTCGACGTGCCGGGCATCTGCCGCGAGGCCCACGCCCGCGGACTGCGGGTGATGCTCGATGCCACGGTCGGCACGCCGTTTCTTATCCGACCGTTGCAGCGAGAAGATCCGGCCGAGCGGCCCGACTTCGTAATCCACAGCTACACCAAAGACCTGTCGGGCACGGGCTCGGTGATCGCCGGCGTCGTGATCGGCCGCAACCGCGATATGTTCCTCCCCAAGGGGGAACAGGCCGAGGGCGTGAGTTGGGACCAGACGCTGTTCTGGAACGTGTACTACGTCAAAGGGGCCTTTCTCAACGCCGACGCGGCGTTCGAGGTGATGCAAGGACTGCGGACGCTCGACGTGCGGATGCTGGCCAAGTGCATCAACACGCTCATCCTCGCGCGGTTTCTCGATGCTCATCCGCAAATCGAAGCCAACTGCAACGCGCTACCCAAGAACTCGAATAGCCAATTACGCGAACAACTCGTGTTCCTCGGTTTGCCAGCGCCGCTGTTCACGATCGACATGCGGGGCATCCCGCGCACGGCCTTCCAGCGGTTCTTCGACAGCCTGGCGCCGACGTTCGACCACATGATCAGCCTGGGGCAGTGCAACACGATCGTCAGTTGCCCGGCCCTGACCACGCATTCCGAATTGAAACTCGAAGAGTTGGCCGAGGCCGGCATTTCGCCGACGACGATCCGCTTTGCCGTCGGCGACGAAGACCCGAAAGACTTGATCGCGCATTTCATCGCCGCGGCCCGATTGGCGATCGATCCGGTGGTGCCCAGTTTCTCGCAACAATTCCCCGCGGGTCCGGAAATCGACCGATTGGTGCGCGATTGTTACGTCGACGTGCATCAACGCTACATCGAATCCAAGCCAACGATGGCAAGCCTTTGTTAGCCGCCGTGCTCGGGGTGCCATGCTCACGCTTGCGTGAGCATGCCCACGCAAGCGTGGAACATGGCACCCAAAGTTTTCAACTTGTTTATTACCGACCGGGTTATTTCGATGACCATGCTCGACCAGCGATTGCGAACGACGCTCGAAGCATTGCAAGCCGCGGGCACGTACAAGCACCTACGGCATGTGACCGGGCCGATGGGGCCGACGGCGAATCTCGATGGCTTGGGCGAGGTGCTCGTCTTCTGCTCGAACAATTACCTGGGGCTGGCCGATCATCCCGAGGTGGTCGCCGCCGGCCGGGCCGGTCTCGATCGCTACGGGGCGGGCACGGCGAGCGTTCGCTTCATTTGCGGCACGTTCGCCTGCCATCGCGAATTGGAAGAGCGGATCGCCCGGTTCCTGGGAACCGAGGCCGCATTGACCTACGTCAGTTGCTGGAATGCCAACGAGGGGCTGCTTACGAACCTCGTTGAGCAGGGAGACGTGATTCTTTCCGACGAATTGAACCACGCCAGTATCATTGATGCCGGGCGGCTGGCGCGCCAGGCGACACGCAAGGTCTATGCTCACGCCAACGTCGAAGCTTTGGAAACGGCGCTCCGCGAGGTCGAGTCGGCGCCGGTCAAGGTCGTGGTCACGGACGGCGTGTTCAGCATGGAGGGGGATGTCCCGCCGTTGCCGGAGTTGGTGGCCGTTTGTCGGCGGCATGGGGCCACGCTGGTGGTCGACGATTCGCATGGCGTCGGCGTATTGGGAGCCGGCGGTCGTGGAACGCACGAACATTTCGGGCTTCCCGGACGTGCGCCGCAGGGCGTCGACATATTTACCGGAACGCTCGGCAAGGCGTGGGCGGCGCAGCGGGCGGATATGTGGCCGGACCGCGTGACCTGATCGAATATCTCGTTCAGCGCAGCCGGCCGCAGTTGTTCTCCAATGCCCTGCCGCCCACCGTGGCCGTGAGCGCTGCCAAGGCATTGGAAATCCTGGAACGTGAACCCGAACGCGTGGCCCGGTTGCAGGCCAACGTCGAGCGGATGCGCTCTGGGCTGCGAGGCCTGGGCTACGAGGTTTTGCAGTCGCCGACGGCCATCCTGCCGATCATCGTGGGCGAAACGGCCGAAGCTATTCGGCTATCGAGCCGGCTGCTGGAGTTGGGGGTGTTCGTGATCGGGTTTGGCTTCCCGGTCGTGCCCGAGGGAGCGGCGCGATTGCGCGTGCAAATGTCGGCCGCGCATACCGACGATCACATCGACCGCGCCCTGGCGGCGTTTGCGCAGCTCAAACGCGAGATGCGATAGCCAAAAAAAGCGGAGTCCGGCGAGCGGGAGGCGCAAGCCTCCCGGTAGTACCGGCAAGCTTGCGCTTGCCGCTCGCCATTCACCGCTATTTTACGAATCGAATCGCTTACTTCTTCTTCGGCAAGAACTCTTCGAGCGACAGGAAGCCGTCGCCGTCCTTGTCCTTCTTCTTGAATTGCTCTTTGGCCTTGTCGGCCTTCTCGCCTTCCTTCTTGCCGACGAACTCTTCCTCGCTCAGCTTGCCGTCAGCATTCTTGTCCATCTTCTTGAACACTTCTTCCGGCGGCAACTTTGGCTTGTCTTGGGCCGAGGCGGGCGTGTACGCCAGACCAACCAAGCACGACGCTACGAACATCGACGTCAGGAAACGACGCATGCGATTAACCTCCGAAATAATTGAAACACCGAAACTGTACAAATGGCCACAGCCGCGCAAGCACAGGCCCTGAGGGCCGCCAAACGACGTGGTTCTGTACTATGACGCCGGGCCTGGCCCGATTATTTTCCAAAAAGCGCATCTTCGGTTCAGGTTTGCCTGGGCCCCCGGTCGGAGACCGGCGAAGCTAATGGACAGCGCCGGAGAATTGTTGGATCATGCTCCGCTGGCAATACACGCTGAGTAGGGGAGGGGGGAAGCGATGTTTCTGGCATTTGGCGAGTTGATGATGCGGATCGCCCCGGCGGGGCATTTGCGGTTCGCGCAGGTGATGCCCGGCAGCGCCGAACTTACCTTTGCCGGCGCCGAGGCCAATATCTGCGCGTCGCTGGCCTTGCTCGGCGCCGAGGCCCGCTTCGTGACTGCCTTGCCACGCAACCCAATCGCCGATGCGGCCGTCGGAGTGTTGCGTGGGCTGGGTGTCGACACGGCCCGGATCGTCCGCCGCGACCAGGGGCGGTTGGGCATTTATTTCGTCGAAGCCGGGGCCAATCAACGCGGCTCGAACGTGGTCTACGATCGCGATCACTCGGCCATTGGCCTGGCGATGCCCGAAGAGTATGCCTTTGATCGGGCGCTCGACGGGATCCACTGGGTGCATGTGACCGGCATCACGCCGTCGCTGAGCGAAAACGCTTTTCATTCGACGCTGCAATTGTTGCAGTTGGCCCGCGAGCGCGGGCTGCCGGTCTCGTGTGACTTGAACTTTCGCAAGAAACTGTGGCGCTGGCGGCGGGGCACAGAACCGCGACAGTTGGCGCGCGAATGCATGTCCCAGGTGCTTCGGCTAGTCGACCTGGCTATTGCCAACGAAGAAGACGCCGCCGACGTGCTCGACATCCATGCCGAAGGAACATCCGTCGAGCAGGGACAGATCAATGCCCGAGCATACGAAGACGTGGCCCGAGCGATGGTGGCCCAGTTCGGAAACTTGCGCCGCGTGGCGATCACGTTGCGCGAGAGCGTCTCGGCCGATCATAACAACTGGGGGGCCATGCTGTTCGATGCCCAATCGGATCGGGCGTGCTTCGCGCCGCTCGACGGCCACGGCAACTACCGGCCCTATGAGATTCGCGACATCGTCGACCGCGTGGGCGGAGGCGACGCCTTTGGCGCCGGCCTGATCTTTGCGCTCAACCACCCCGAATTGGCAGATCCCCAGATGGCACTGCGGTTTGCCGTGGCGGCCAGTTGTTTGAAGCATTCAATCCTGGGCGACTTCAACTTCGTTTCGAAGGATGAAGTGCTGGCGTTGGTAAAAGGGGCCGCGTCCGGACGCGTGCGCCGCTGAGGAAGGTTGAGAGAGCGTTCTTCGACCTGCGCTGGACCGGAACTTGGCGATTTGCGGGAAAAATGTTTGGCGTTGCCGGAACCAACTCTTTAGACTCTGGATAGATTTGGCCGAGCGGTTCTTTCAGCAATCGAGGGCTGTGCCCGTGCAAGAGACAGCCACGTATATTTGCAATTCGTGCGGCGAAGAAATCGAGGTTCCGGTCGACCCGTCGGGCGGCGCACGCCAGGAGTACGTGGAAGACTGCCCCGTCTGCTGTCGGCCCAACGTGATCCGGGTCGAGTTTGACGAAGAGGGCGACGTGCAGCATCTGGTCTGAATCCGAATAGCGACTGGCCGCCGGCGGTAGTTGCCGCTCGTGCTGAGTCAGCGTGTAAGGGGTGTCCCTCGGAAAATTTGCAGCTGTCCAAATAGCTAAGACGGGTAATTTGCACGGAAAGACTTCGTTGTTTAGGCTTTCAGCATAATGCGACGATTCGCGACGGCATGCTCAGCGGCCAGCGGCTTTTGGCGCGCTGGACTGGCCTTGATCGACGTTGCATAATGGGGATGCTGGCACGGCTTGGGCAACTTTTGGCGGCAGCAGATTCGCATCGATGTTCGGTCATAGCATTCTGAATGGCATTGTCGACACCCTGGGAACGCCGACGGGTCAGGTCGTTGGCGGGCTGACGGCATTCGCCATGCTTTGCGCCGTAGCCGCTTACGTTCTTGGCAAGATACGCCGTCAGGTCCGAGAATCGGACCCAGGGCCTAGCGAATTCATGACGAATTTCCGGGAACTCCATTCCCAAGGTGAGCTAAGCGACGAGGAATACCGAACAATAAAAGCGATGCTGGCGTCGCGTCTGCAAAAGCAGCTGAAGGTACCGCTCAAAGACAAACCTCAGGACTGACGTTGTTGGCCCCGCGGTTTGATGGGTCGGTACTGCTGGTACTGCTTGCGTAGATTCTTCTGAAAGATTGGAAAAACAGAAGGCCGAGCCAGGACGTACAACATACGATTTCAGCTAACTGCTCGAAGCAAGGATGCCACACTGGGCCAGTCGACAATACGGGTCGGTTGGTCACTCGAGCGACATCTTGGATATAGCCCTGTGGTTCACCGCCCGGTAGGGGCAACGAACCTACGGGAACGCGAAAAGGAGTTAGCATGCCCTCGAGTAGGGATCTGACCGGCGGTCGCCGGGGTAGTGGTGGAACGACCAAGAAGAACGCTTTCTGCTCTTTCTGCCGTAAGAGCTATCGCGATGTCGGCCCGCTGGTCGAAGGACCGGGCGACGTTTACATCTGCGGCGAGTGCATCGAGCTCTGCCAGTCGATTCTCGACCAGGAACGTCGGCGTCGCGGAACGGCCAAGCCGCTGTTCAACAAGATTCCGACGCCTCGCGAGATCGTCAAACATCTCGACGAGTACGTGATCGGCCAGGACTCGGCCAAGAAGGTTTTGGCGGTCGCCGTGCATACGCACTACAAGCGGCTGATGATCGGCAACGAAGGGGCCGACATCGAAATCGACAAGTCGAACATCCTGCTGCTGGGTCCAACCGGTTGCGGCAAAACGCTGCTGGCCCGGACGCTGGCCCGGATGCTGAACGTGCCGTTCGCCATCGGCGATGCCACCACGTTGACCGAAGCCGGCTACGTCGGCGAGGACGTGGAAAACCTGCTGCTGAAGCTGTTGCACGCGGCCGATTTCGATCTGGAAGCCGCGCAGCGCGGCGTGCTGTACATCGACGAGATCGACAAGATCGGCAAGACCAGCCAGAACGTCTCGATCACTCGCGACGTTTCGGGTGAGGGCGTGCAGCAGGCCCTGCTCAAGATGCTCGAAGGCACCATGGCCAACGTGCCGCCCCAGGGCGGCCGCAAGCATCCCGAGCAGCAGTACATCCAGATGGACACCAGCAACATCCTGTTCATCTGCGGTGGCACGTTCGTCGGGATCGAGAAGATCATCAGCAAGCGGCTGGGCAAGAAGACCATCGGCTTCGGCCAGGAGTCAGCCAGCGAGAACGCCGAGAGCGATCTGGGCAAGCTGCTGGCGCAAGTTTCCAGCGACGACATCCTCGAATTCGGGCTGATCCCCGAATTGGTGGGTCGGTTGCCCGTCGTCTGTGCGCTCAAGCCGCTCGACGCCGACGCGCTGGTGCGGGTGCTGCACGAGCCGCGCAATGCCCTGGTGCGACAGTACCAGAAGCTGTTCGAGATGGAAAACGCCGAACTTCAGTTCACCGACCAGGGGTTGCGATGCGATCGCCGCGCGAGCTCAGGAAAAAGAAACGGGCGCACGGGGTCTGCGGTCGATAATCGAAGATGTCATGCTCGATATTATGTTTGACCTTCCGGACCGCGGACCGGGCAGAAGTACGTGATCACTCCCGAAGTGGTTACCGGCCGGCAGCGTCTGTTTCCGACGATGTCCGAACCGAAACACAAAAGCGCGTGACGTTCAAGCCCGGCCTGCCCTACGGGGTTCGCCGGGGGTTAAGTCACGTGTCTTTTAAACGAGCCCGGAGGACCCACGAGAGATCCTCCAGGGCTCGTTTTTTTGCGCACCGTCTGGGCCCGGCATGCTGCGCCCGGCATGCTGCGCCCGGCCTTTTACGCGGACCGATTGCTGAGTGACTTGCACCGAGCGGGCATTTATACTCGCAGGGACTGAATCGGCGTTTTGCGTCCAAGGCATGGCGTTATGTCGGGATCCGTGGCTTGCATCCGCTCTTACCTGACCGTTTGGGAAGCCGATTGGCAGCGATCGCTGTTGGCGGACGCCGGCATTCCGCCCGGCGCTGACAACTGCGCCGTGGTTCTCTGGGCGTGGCATTACACGCAGATGGTCGGGGGCGTAAAACTGTACAACAATGATGCGCGATTGGCGGAAGCGGTCGCCATCCTCTCTCTTCGGCAGTCAGGTGGGGAGCGATTCTGCTCTACTACCAGCATTAGGGCGGCTGAAACCTGGCTACAACGACAACCGCGAAGCTACATCCCCAGGGGTAATTCACATGAGCATGCCGCAATCACAGCACGGACGCGAGATACCACCGATCGACTTCTCGTCCGGCTCGTTGCAATACTTCGCAGCGTATAGCTACGTGTTCCAAAACGCCAACTGGCTGCTGAATCTACTGTTGGCAACCGTTTGCCAGATCATTCCGGTGGTCGGGCCGATTGTATTCCTGGGCTACCAATACGAGATCATCGAAGCCTTGCACCGTGATCCACGGCACGTTTATCCGGACTTCAACTTCAATCGCTTCGGCGATTACCTGGTGCGTGGCGTTTGGCCGTTTCTGGTTACGTTGGTGGCCAGCATGGCAATGGGCGCCGCAATGCTGGTGCCGATGTTTCTGATCCAGATCCCGATTGCAGTCAGCAACCACGACCATGCCGGACCTTTGGCCGTGCTGGCCACGATCCTGATGTCCGTTGTTGCGGTCGTCCTCTCGTTCGGATTCTACCTGGTCCTGATGCCTCTCGTGTTGCGAGCCGGGCTGACGCAGGATTTTGTCAAGGCGTTCGATTTCGACTTCCTGCAAGATTTCGTCCGTCGCATGTGGATTGAGATGCTGTTGGTCGCATTGTTCCTGTGGGCATCTGCCATCGTCCTGATGATCGCGGGAATGCTGATTTGCTGCCTTGGCATCTATCCGGCCATGACGCTGATGATGCTCGCCAACGCGCATCTGCTGTATCAGCTCTACGAGGTCTACCTGGTCCGCGGCGGCCAGCCGATTCCGCTCAAGGAGTCGGCCTCGGGAACCGTTACGACGTAGAGAACGCGGCAGCCCGTAGGGTGGGCCATACGCCGTTGAAAACACGAGCAACAAACAGTGAGCCGTAGGGTGCTCTGCGAGCACCATTTCTTGCGCGGTCGAAAACCGTAAAAACGCCGCGGCAATACTGGGGCAAAGAAGGTGCTCGCAGAGCACCCTACAGGATGCGGCAGTCGCGTGTCATCACCACCCATGATCGTGCGCCAGGGCCCGCAGCACTTCAATGCCGCGCTCGCAACGTGGCGTCGTCGGCTGCATACGAGATGCGGAAGTGCGTGTCGTGGCGGCTGAAGATCTTGCCGGGAATGATCAGCAATTGCCGTTCGATGGCCTCGGCCACGAATTCGGTCGCCGTGCCGCGCGGCACCTTGGGGTAGGCGTAGAACGCGCCGCCGGGCGTGACCAGCTCGAAGTCGTCGTGCAACCCGGCCACGAGGTGGTCTCGCTTCTTGCGGTAGGTGTCGACGTGTGGCTGCATGTCGACGTCGAGCGCCACGGCGCTGGCCCATTGCAGCGGCTGCGGCGCAGACGTAGGTGTATTGCTGCAGCTTGGTCATGGCCGTGATGATGGCTTCAGGACCGTGCGCGTAGCCGACCCGCCAGCCAGTCATGGCGTAGGCCTTGCTGAAGCCGTCGATGACCAGCGTCTCGGGATTGTACGTGGCCGGCGAAATGAACGGCGCATCGTAGCAGAACATGCGGTAGATCTCGTCGCTGGCCAGCACGATCCCGTGCTTGGCGGCCAAATCGGCCAGCCCGCGCGTTTCGGCTTCGCTGGCCACGACGCCCGTGGGATTGCCGGGGCTGTTGAACAGGATCATCTTCGTCCGCGGCGTGATCGCATCCTTGACCCGATCGAGATCGATGCGAAAGTCTGGAAACGTATCGATCACCACGGGCACGCCGCCGGCCAAACGCACCAGCGACGGATAGGCGACGAAGTACGGATCGAAGAGGATCACTTCGTCGCCCGGATTGACCAGGGCCAACATCGCCAGCACCAGACCGCCGCTGGTGCCGCTGGTGACAAACACACGGCGATCGGCGTGGCCGTATTCGGCGTCGAGTTGGGCTTGCAGTTTCTCGCGCAGCGAGGCGACGCCCTGCGTCACCGAGTAGCCGTTCTTGCGAGATTGCACGGCGTCGACCGCGGCTTGCCGAATTTCGGGCGGCACGTCGAAGTCGGGCTGGCCGATCGACAGATTGATCGGGTTGGTGAGATTGGCGGCCAGATCGAACACCTTGCGGATGCCCGAAGAGTCGAACCAGGCCATGCGTTCGGAAAGGTGCATGAGAAATGCTAAATGATAAATGCTAAGTGATAAATGGTTCGCTCACATCGTCGTCAGCAATTGTCATTTATCATTTAGCATTTAGCAATTATCATTTCCAGCGCTTCGCTGGCCGACCAGTCGCTCTGGCTGAGCACGGTGAGCAGCAGGGCCACGGTTCGCAGGCCGTCGGGGCAGGGCAGGGGAGTGGCGAACCAGACCCGGCCACTGGGCCCGCCCCCCAACACCGCTCCAGTCGTCTGCACAGCGGCTGCCATCTCGGCGCGCTCGGAACTGCTCTCATGGATCGTCGCCCCCAATTCGGCCAGCCGCTCGCGCGTCGAAGCTGAAGTCTCCCGCTCTACGACCAACGCGGCGCCGGGACGCGAGGTCAGAAGATGACGGGCCAGTAACAGGAGCAACTTTTCGGCGGCCACTTCCTGTCCGCGCTCATCGACCAACGCGCAGGCCTCGCCGTCGCCGTCGATCCAGATGCCGAAATGAGCCCTCGCCGCCGGCACCTGCTTCTGCAGCAATCGCAGTCGATCGCGCGCCGGTTTCTACGGCCAATGGCCCGATCGGCCGCTTACCCTGCACGACGCGCTGCGCCGGCAAGTCGCGGCTGAAAACAAGTTCGCAGGCCACGCTTTGGCCAAGGCGGCGAGCATAGTCCTCAACCACGGCGCTGCCTGTGTCGAGTACCCACTTCAGCGGCCGCAGCGCATGGAAATAATCTTGCAGACTGGCCAGGTAATCGGTTTCGGCCGACAGCCGCGACGACGTGCCCCAGCGTCGCGTGGGCCGATCGACTCCGCGTTGCACCACCTGCATCAGGGCGGCGATCTGCTCGGCCGGCAACGGCAAGCCGTAGGGCCCCCAGAACTTCAAGCCGATCGTACGGACGTTCGAGCCCGGGTTGCCCAGCAGCAGGGCCCCTTCGGCGCCCGACTTGGCCAAGGCCATGGTCAGCAATGCGGCCGTGGCGGCCCCGGTTTCGACGACCTGGCAGCCGGCCCAACGCAGCCCCCCTGCGGCCGCGGCCACGAACTCGGCCAGCAACGGCCGGCCATCGCTGGCGATCACCACCTGGGGATGATTCTTGGTGTGCTGCCGCAACTCGACGCCCAGCGATGCAGCTAGCTGGCGCACCGACTGGGGTGTGAGTTGCTGGCGATCGCTACCATGGATGCCTTCGGAGTCGCAAATGGGCGGCTGTGGGGCAAAATGCCGGGCTCGCTCGATCTGCTTGACCCTCCGCTTGCCGAGCGAAAGCGTCGCCTGCCGGTGCTGGCAGTCACGGCAGGCCGGATAAAAGCTGGCCAGCCGCCCCAAATGCACGCTTTCGCTGATCGGGTAATCTTCGCCCGGGCATTGATAGTCGTTCGCCATGGCGGCCGACTGTAGGCCAAGCCGGCGGACGGGGTCAAGGGCAGCGGGAAGCAGTGGCTAGTGGACAGTGGCCAGTGAAAAGAGATTTCCAACATTCGCTCACGGTCGCCGCCTCATCGCTAGCCACCGGCCACCGGCCCCTGCTTAGCGTACTTTGCAGCGGAAGCGGACCAGGCCGCCCTGGCTGGGTTCGATCGGGTTGCTGAACTCCCAACGCAACACGAGCGACTCGCCCGAATTGGCCTGCGTGCTGAACTTGGCCGGCACGCTGGCCTGAGCGCTCTCGGCGACATACTCCAGCCGCGTCGTGAGGTTGTCGACCAGCACGATGTTGCCCAGCGGTTGATCGCCCATGTTGTCGAAACGGATGGTGAAGTCGACGATCTCGCCAGGACTGGCCGATTGGGCCGATGCCACCTTGACCACGCGCAACTTGGGACAACTCCGCAGATCCTTGACCGTGTAGACGGCTTGGGCACGCCGGTCGCCGGTCAGTGCAATGGCGGTCTGGCCGTCGATCGTTACCTGCAACGCCTGGTCGTGGCTCCAGACGATCGCCGCGTCGATGGCTTGCGACAGCCGAGCCTTTTCGTTGTTGTCGTACAGCCCTTGCCGCAGCAGCAGGAAGTTTTCGTACGGCAGGAAGTTCTCTTGGAATCCCAGCGGCATCAACACGTTCGTCAGCGGCGCACCGTTCTGACGCATCACGAAGCCTTCAGGCAAATTGGCCGAGGCCTGGCCTTGGGCCTGCAACCGTTGTAGGCTGGAAGCCGCGATCTTCACGTCGTGCTGCTTGACGGCGGCCGTGGGCAGCATCATGCCGGTCGGCGCGTCGATCTGTTCGCTAGCCGCAACACGAGTAATCGTGCGCACGGCTCCGAATCGCGGCGCATAGATGCAAACGCAATTCGACGGCTCGACCAGCGTACGGCCGTCGAGCGTGTCGTAATGCGCGACGGTGTCCTGAGAATTGAGTCCGTAGATTTTCCAGTCGGGCGCCACCATCACGCCCGGCGGCGCGTCACCACCGTCGCACAATAGTTCGTCGTGGCTGCAACACGTCAGGCATGCGTTGGCGGGAATTGCCAGCGGCTGCATCATCGGAGGGCAGGGCAGGGGAGCCATCGGCGGGCAATTCGCAGCCATCGCCGTCTGCGCCTGCGGCATTTGAGCAACTGGTTGCGGCACGGCTCCGCCCGGCTGGGTTGTCGCCTGGCACGAACAGAGCGTCAACGTCGAAAGAGCGATGATGCTCCAGCGCCACCAGCGCGCCGAGCGGTCGTCGGCCATAGTGATCTGTTGATCTTGCATCACGACGCGGGCTCCCGGGGGGGCTCGGTCTGAGGCTTCACCGGTTGCAGGATTGGTTCCGGCTTCGCGGCCGTGGGCGGAATTTCTCGCGGCGCGACGGCTGGCTTCCGCGGTCCTGGCAACAAGGCGAATGGCGGGCAGCCGTTGAGAAATTGAACGTCCGGCCCGTTGCGATCGTCGGGCAGGATGCCGCCCATGCGCAGTATCGCGATGGGCCGACCGAATTGTTTGGCCTCGGCCACCGGATCCGCGCCCGGCCCGGCGTCGTACCAGTTCGGATGCTCCGCGTCTCCAACGATGGGGAGCGCCGTCCGCGGATCTTCGACATAAATCACGCGCGTGACAAAATGCCCTTCCAACGCCAACCGCAAATCCTCGGCGGTCAGCTCGATGGGAATCGGAAACTTCAAGGCTTGTCCAGGCGGAGCACAAAGCCGATCGAGCAGTTCGACGGTCGGAAACAGTTCACGACCCTCATAATTCGGTATGCTCGTCACGCGCAGCCGGTACACCGGATGAACCAGCAGCCCAACCATGGCCGGAACCATTTGCGGCTCCGAGAAAGTTCCTTGGTAAGCGACGGACACGGCTACGCCCGATGGTCCGTGAAACTCCACCGGTTGGAAATATGGATAGACCGGCGACCCAGACCGCCATGGCCCGACCGTGCCCGGTAGCGGCGTCCCGGTTTGCCCCACGGCATTGCCGGCCAACAGTCCACCGATCAGCATGGCGCAGCCCGACGGCCGCTCGTAGCGAGCGGCCGTCGGTGCGAGTGATCGTCGAGCGAGGCAGGATTCGAGCCATGCTTTTGCGCCGCGGCTTGTTCATGGCGGCAGATCCTGGACGCTACGTGGTTGGTTCGTGACACACACTCTCTCGCGCCTGTCGGCTGCCTCCTGCCCAGGCAGCCGGGCGAGTTGTTTACTGCCCGTCGCTGATCACCGCCCCGCCCGGAGGACACGGAGTCTGAGGATTCGTGTTCACCGCCTGGTGGGCGTCGGCAATCGGCGGACTCAAGGGGAACAAGGGCGGTCGCGAGTGCTCGGTGATGTACGCGTTGTTGGCCGGCTTCGGATAGACAAAGCCCGGCTTCTGCTTGACGTGAATCTTCACCTTGCTGTCCGGTTCCGGGATGTGAGTGAACGTGTGGTTCTTCATGACGTGCTTTTGCAGACCGGCCGGCACGCCCAACGGAACGTGCGGAGGACCGGGCAGACCAATCGGCGTGCCGGTGATCGGCATGCCGTACTGCGGCGCGGTGACGCCGGCCAGATAACCTGGCGGCGGGCACATTCCGCCTTGCATTCCACCCATGGCGCCCGGCGGGCAATAGCCAGCCGGAAGCGGCATTCCGCCGGGCCCTTGCGCGACCATGTTGCCGCCCCCGACAGCCTGGTTCGGCATTTCGAGGTCGATATTGCCGATGCGGATGATCGCCATGATCGTGCCGCGACGGTCGGCCTCGATGATCGGGTCGACACCCGGGTCGAGCCGCGTGCTGACCAACGTCTCGACGCCTGCCAACGCCAACTCCTGGTACTGCGGATCGGGCAAATAAATGACCTTGGTCACGAAGTTGCCCGTCAGCACCTGGTCGAAATCTTCTTCCGTCAACTGGAAGGGGATTGGGTTATGGGCCAGGTACGCGTCGGTTCGTGGTGTCGCCGGAGCGACTTCGAGTGTCGGGTAGAGTTCGACGCCGGCGCGACCGGGGATGTTCGTCAGCTTCAAGCGGAAGATGGCCGCCTGGATAAAGTTGTAACGGCCCGGCACCACCAGCGGTTCGGAATCGAAATGACCGGGGCTAAAGGCGTCCCAGGCTACCATCATGCCTTCAGGACCGACAAACGCCACTTGGGCCGTCGTGGGGACGACCGGCGGCGGAGGAGGCGTGTAGGCCATGACTCCCGGCCCCGGCCCATCGACGCCCGGTCCCGGATGCATGATCTGCTCCGCCGGCGGGATGTTGTGTTTGAAGGGCGTCGTGCAACCGCTTAGGGCCACGAGCATACTCAACAGGGCCAACTGGATTTTCATCGTGATTTCCTCTGCGTAACCCCGTACTGGTCCCAACGCTGGTGCTTCCGACGGTCCGAGCGCCTGATTTATGTTCCCGCTCTGCGAAACTGCGACTTCCAACTCACACTGGCCATCGAAGGATTGGCGTGGACCCAGTGCAGGGCCCCCCCTACAATACGCCCCTCAATGATTCGCTTATCAGCTAGCACGCTCGATGCCTTGCGCGTCCAAACCAGCCAAACGACGGCCGGCCCGGTCGAGCATGAGCCTCTGAGGGTTTATGGTCGGCAGCTTATAACGTGATTCTTTGGCAAATCCGTTAAAACCCCAAAATGAAGCACAGATTACCTATCCTCGCAGCGGTCGGCGTGGTAGCAGCAGTCTGGCTGGGAATGCTGGCCGATTTTGGCCTGCGGCATTGGACGCAAACAACTTCTGCTCAACAGGTTGTGCCAGTAAATCCAGCGGTCGATCAGAGTGCTCAGGCCGAGCGTTTAGTGCATCAAACGGCCGAGCGTCTCGACCAATACACTTCGATCTCCACCAAGCTGCGTCTCAAGGCGGATGTCTTCGGCGAGAAGATCGTCGGCACCGGTCAGTACCGCCAGGGAACGGCTGCAAGCCATCTGTTGCGCTGGGACACCAAGCTGCAAATCGGCGAGCGCGTGACCAGCATGCAGCAGATTGGCGACGGCGCCGGGCTTTGGATCTACCAGGGGACCAGCAACAAATCCACGTTACGGCGCGTCGATCTGAGCCGCGTGCTAGCGGCCGAACAAGGGCTGCCGCGACCCGCCGGCGAGCCCTCGTTGCATGGGCTGGGCCTGGGCCCGATCGGCGGCCTGCCCAAGCTATTGCGAAGCCTGGATCTGTCGGTGAACTTCAACACCCTGGCGCAGGCCAAGCTGTCGGCGAAGTTCTTCGGAGCTCAGGGCGCTGAACTGCCGGTCTACGTCGTCAGTGGCACTTGGACGCCTGCCGTATGGGCCAAGTTGCTGCCTGAGCAAGCGGGCGAGATCATGGCCGGTCAGCCGCCAAAACTGAAAAAGCTGCCACAGCAGGTTCCCGATCAGGTGGTCGTGACACTCGGCCGCGATGATTGGTTTCCCTATCGGATCGAGTTCTTGCGAATAGCCGACGATCGCAAATCGCTGTTCGTGATGGAACTGTACGACGTGCAATGGAACGTGCCGCTCGATCCGGGGCTGTTCGCCTACCAGCCGGGCCCCGTGCCGGTGAGCGATTTCACCGACCAGTTCATCTTCAACCTGGTCTCGCCGTGAAAGTCGGTCATTTCTTCGTGCCACGCTTGACGGGCATCGGTTTCCGCTTGGCCTGCGGCGAGGGTTGCTCATAGCGGCCGACGTCGTTGAGCACCATCTGCCAGCTCGCATATCGTCGTCCGGGCTTCCCGGCAAGTTGCCCGGCCAACTCGCCCAGTTGAGGCTCGAAGAACGAAGCCAGCTCAATTGCCTCCCGGGCACCCTTGGGATCGAAGGCCGCGCCGGCTTGAAAACCCTTCTGGCCGGCTGCACGCGCGGCGCCGATCGAAGTCGACCTTCGAATTGACGTATTCAGCGTGCTCGATCTTCCCTTGGGCATACGGCACCAGAAAGGCCACGGATTTGGCGAGCGAGGCTCCGTTAGGAGCCGCATATTGATACATGCCGCTAACGCCGTTCTGATGGGCCGCAATGGCCAGCGTCAGCAGCGGTTCGAGCGTATAGCAGTGGTAGTGCAGCGCGTCGCGCTCGTGAAAGTCGAAACTCGACCCATCAGGCAGCAAGTCCGCCGCGATCTGCTGACGGAAACCATCGACGGCCATCTGGGCCAACTGCCGGTCTTGGAGTACGAACCCGATCAAGCCGACGAGCTTCAGCCGGTGGCTATTCCAATTATTGAAACCTGTCGCGGAGTTTTGCTTCCGCTCGTTGATCTGCCGCTGAGCAATCTGCCTCAGCCAGGCGTCAACCGTTTGTCGATCGGTCGCCGACATCGCCATGCCGGTCAGACTATAGGATTCGATGAGCGTATCCAGGGCTGTGCCGTCGATCGGGTTGCCGGTCGGCTCCGTGGTCGTGGCCCAAGCGAGAATGAACTTCTTGGCCGATTCGGCGTAGCGCGCGTCCCCCGTCACCCGGAAGGATTGCGAAAGTGCATATAGCTTCGACATGTCGTGCAGCGATTCCTTGGTGGCCTTTTTGGCCGGATCCTTGTCCAGCAAGCCTTCACTCTGCAGCTTGTTGGGTGGATTGGGCATTTGCGGGACCGCTTCATCCGCATCGCGCTGCAAAGTGCGGAACAAGCCGGCCGCGTCCGGATCGCTGGCCACCAGCTCCGCCAGGCGTCGAGTCCCATCGGCGGAAAACGGCAACACCTGGGCGTGACACTCGATTGTCGCTACGCCCAGCAGCACCGCTGCCGCTGCTGCGAGGATGACGCCAACGCGGTCCATTGAACGTCGGATGCGCCGTTTAATCATGTCGGGCCTCGTTAGCGGAAAGAAACACCTCATCTGGGACACTCGCGTGGATTGAATCCGCGAATGTATTCATGGCAACTCGGGCAGCGCCAGTTGGAAACTGTGAATAACAGTAACGGGGGCAATGCGAGCAATGCAATGCCTTCGAACATGTCGCGCGGAATACCAACCACGTCGGCCGTGCCTCGCTGGTTGGCCCACATGTACACGAACATTATCACCAGGACAGGGCCAATGGCCAGGATCTGGCGCCGGCGTCGGCGACGATATTCAGCGACAATCATCATGCATTACCTGCCAGCCCTGCGGCCACGCGCACGGCTTCGATCAGGCTGCTGATCTCAGCCCGACCTTGCCAGGCCAGATCGAAGGCCGTACCGTGGGCCACGCTGGTGCGCACGATCGGCAATCCGAGCGTAACGTTCACCGCTCGGTGCATGCCGAGCAACTTCAAGCGCAATGTGCCCTTGGTCGTGGTACATGGCCACGACGCCGTCGAACTCGCCGTCGCGCGCACGGACCATCAGCGTGTCGGTCGGAAACGGGCCTTCGACATTGATGCCCGAACCGCGAGCCCGCTCGACGGCGGGAGCGATCGTCGTTTGTTCTTCGTCACCGAACAGGCCCGATTCGCCGGCGTGTGGATTGAGCGCACAGACGGCAATGCGCGCCGGCCCGCGCTTCGAGCCGCCGCATGACCGTGTCGGCCAGGTGGATTTTGGCCTCGATGGCATCGACAGTCAGCGCGGCGAACACGCTGCGCAGCGCCGTGTGCAACGTGACATGGACCACGCCCAAACCGGCCGGACTGCGGATCTGCGCGTCGGGAGGCAGGTAGAGCATCATGGCGAAGTCGTTCACGCCGCACAGTTCGGCCAGCAACTCGGTATGGCCAGGATAATGATGTCCGGCTTGCCATAACGCGGCCTTGTGGAGCGGAGCCGTGGTGATGGCGTCGATGCGCCGTTCGATCGCCAGCCGCGCCGCACACACCAGCGCGTCGTAAGCGGCCTGACCCGAGCGAGCGTCGACCGTGCAGGGAGCCACGTCCAACACGTCGTCGCTACCCACGGCCAGACACGGGATTCGATCCGCGGTCGGCCCGGCTTGCTCGGGCTCGGTAATCAATTGCAACTGCGCGGGCACGCGGCGCAGTTCAAGGGCACGTTGCAAAATGGTCGGATGCCCGATCACCAACGGCCGGCAGATGCGATGGATCTCGTCGCTGGGCCACGCTCCAGCAATGACTTCGGGCCCAACGCCGGCCGGATCACCAAGCGTCAGGGCCAGCAGAGGCTTGGGCATGCGCAGAAATACCTAAATGAAAAGTCGGGATGGCGGGCAAGCGGCACTTTCGTCGGTCTTGACCCATTCTAACCAATTGGCGGCCGGCCCTGTAGCGGTTAGGCTAGCTAGTTCCGATCTGCTCTCCAGGGCCGATCCGTTCCGGCCCTATTTCTCCAATCGTCGTACACGCATGCCGTTGGTCGAAGTCAAACAACTCAGTTATCGCTACCCGGATGGAAACCTGGCGCTCGATCAAATCGGCTTCCAGATTCAAGCCGGCGAGTGCGTCGGCCTTGTCGGGCCCAACGGAGCGGGCAAGTCAACGCTGCTTTGGCACTTGAACGGGTTGTTGCCCGGCGGCCTGGCCCGGCCGAGCAACGGCCGGTCCAGGGCAGGGCAGGGGACCGAGACCAACGGCGCGGCCGTGAAGGTCGCAGGATTATCGGCAGCCGAGCCAAACCTGGCCACGATCCGCCGCCTGGTTGGATTGGTTTTCCAGGACCCCGACGATCAGCTTTTCTGCCCAACCGTAGCCGAGGATCTGGCCTTCGGGCCGTTGAACCTTGGCTTGCAGCGCGAGGAGATAGAATGTCGCGTTCGCGATTCGCTCGCGGCCGTTGGGCTGACTGGCTACGAAGAACGGTTGCCACACCACCTGAGTCTTGGCGAACGCAAGCGAGTTTGCCTGGCGGGCGTGCTCGCTTGCCAGCCGGATTTGTTAGCCCTCGACGAGCCGACCGCGAACCTCGACCCTCGAGCCCGGCGGCAATTGATGGGCATCATGCTCGAGTTGCCCTGCGCCAAACTGATTGCCAGCCATGATCTGGAGATGGTGTTGGAGATTTGCTCCCGCGTGATCGTCCTCGACGCCGGACGGATTTGTGCCGATGGCCCCACGGTGGAAATTCTCCGCAACGAGCCGCTGCTGGTGGCGCACGGATTGGAACTCCCGGCCAGTTTGAGACGGAATGGGGAATGTGGAATGGGGAATGGGGAATGAAGACACGAACCATCGACGTCCGACCCAAGCCTGTATCCTGTAATTCCACATTCCACATTGCCTTGATTCCCCATTCCACATTCCCCATTCCACATTCGAAATGACTCGCATCTTCTCCTCGCTTGCCGCCTTCGCAATTGTTTGTTTGTTGGCCACGTTCCTGTTGGGCTGGAGTCTGCGCTCCGGCAACATGCACGACGTAAAGGACGTGACCACGCAGCAGCGAGGGACGATTCATCGCCTGGCGGGCATCGCCACGGGCATGTGTGTGATCCTGGTCGACAGCATCGTCGTGACCTACTTCATCGGCACCAGCCGCTGGTGCAAGGAAGTCGTCGACACCTACCACCTCGATCCGCAACTCATCGTTCGCTCGAATCGGCTGAAGCGGCGAACGTTTCCGATTGCGGTCGTGAGCATGCTCGTCGCCGTGTCGATCGTCGCCCTGGGCGGCGCCGCCGATCCGGGGGCGATCATGCCCAAGCCGGAAACGGCGCTTGCATGCGCCGCTGTTGGCCGACGTTTCTTGGCGCGATATTCACTTGCTGGCGGCCGTGGTCGGAATCCTGGCGATCGTCTACGGATTCTATTTGGCCTGGAACAATATCCAGGCCAACCATGGATTGATCGAAGAAGTGTTGACCGACGTCAAACGCATTCGCACCGAGCGTGGGCTCGACGAATAAGAAAGGTTCCCGTTGGCCGCCCCCGCTCGTGGAGCGCGTTCCCAGAAGGTCTCTCTCATGCGACGTTTGCGTTCAACGAGTCAGCCGATCCGAGGTTCGCGTGGCGGACGAAGTCTGTGGGAGCATCGAGCGCGGGCTGCTGGTGCTGTTGGGAGTCGCCGCCGGCGACACCGAGGCCGATGCGCAGCTACTGGCCGACAAGCTGGTCGCCTTGCGGGTGTTCGACGACGGCCAAGGAAAAATGAACCTTGGATTGCTCGACGTCGGCGGAGCGATGCTGGTCGTCAGCCAGTTCACGCTCTTGGGCGATTGTCGCAAAGGCCGCCGACCGAGCTACAGCGACGCCGCAGTGCCGGAACTGGCCGAGCGATTGTATGAGACGTTCGTCGAGTTGGTGCGAGCCCAAGGCGTCTGCGTGGCGACGGGGCGCTTTCGACAGGACATGCAGGTCAGCCTGACCAACGACGGGCCCGTGACGCTGTTGCTCGATAGCCGCCGGCTGTTCTGAGCGAACAGGAATTTGCATCCAGCCTACTGCTGGAATTGGCCGCCGCTACCCTGCCCTGGCTGGTAAGGCACTTGCCCCTGGTAGTCCTGCTGCGGAACTGCCTGCGGCGAATACCCCTGCGGCGGATAGTTGGGTTGTTGGTAATTCTGCGGCGGATAGCTCGGCTGTTGGTAGCCTTGTTGCGGAGCGATCTGCTGCTGAACTACCGGCGGTTGATAGGCTGGTTGAGAATAGCCTTGAGGCGCGAAGTTCTGCTGTGGCGGCAAACTCTGTTGCGGCGCGAAACCCTGTTGCGGAGGGTAACTCTGCTGCCGCGCGGTCTGTTGGTTGAAATTCTGCTGAGGAAAGCGCTGGCTGGCATCGCGCTCGACCGTGTCCACGTCCGTAACGATTCGGCTGGCGAGCTTGTGCAGTTGCTCTTCTTCCGGATTGGCCGATTCCCAGATTGGATCGTTCAGCACCAGCACCGTGAAGCCAATCATGATCGCGTAAGCCAGCGCCGTGGCCCAACGGCATTCGCTCCACATCTTGAACGCGGTGCCGAACGAGCTCTTCAAACGCTGGTGCCGGAAATCGATGCTCCAGATTTCGTCGAGGATCAGGTGCGACATGAACCCCACCGCGATTGCCCCGGCCTTGAAGTAGCGCAGGTTGAGATCGCCTGCCGTGCAAATCAGGAAGGCAATCTCGCAGAAGATCAGCGCCACGGGCAGACTATGAAAGATGCCGCGGTGTACGGTGAACTTTTTCAGCAACTCGCCGAGCACGAAACGGATGAAAAGATAGGCGACGGCGCCGGCCAGGATCATGGTCTCGTTGTCCCAGCCCCAATGCCGGAAACGGTCCATCATCATCATGGGAACGGCGGCAGCGGCAAAGCAGACGCTTTCGTGGAGCGGGCGGCCCGGTCCGCTATCGAGATCGGGAAGCATGCCCGAGACGCTGCACAGAACTGTGGCCACGGCGGCGGTCGGAGCCGGGACGTCGTAGAGCGTGAACGCGGCGCCGCCATAGGCGATCCCCAACGTCGTGCTGGCCGAGATGTGGATTTTGAAACCGGGCATGGCGTCGCCCCGAACAGTGGCGGTGCAAGCTGCGACAAAAAAAGAGTGGCGGACTGTAACGCAAGCCGCCGTGCGAGCCAAGAGCAGTCAGCGCAAATGTGGAATGGGGAATGAAAGCACTGGTGTCGAAGCAAGCCTCGGCCTCGGATATTCCCCATTCCCCATTCGCAATTCCCCATTTCCTGACGTTCACCATTCCCCATTCCGAATTCCCCATTTCTTAACTATACTGCCGGCGCGATTCTGGCTCCCGGTTTCGATTCGCCTGGGGATTCGATGCAGCCCTACGATTTCGGCATGCTGCTGGTTCTGATAGCAGCGACGGTCTTTGGCTTCTGGAAAGGGATGGCCTGGCAACTGGCCTCGCTCGGCTCGTTGGTGGCCAGCTATTTCGTGGCCGGTCGCTTCAGCGAGAGGCTGGCGCCCTACCTGAGCACCGACGCGCATTGGAACATCTACCTGGCCATGCTGCTGCTCTACCTGGGCACGTCGATGGTAATCTGGATCGCCTTCCGCTTTGTTTCCCAGACGATCGACCGCATCAAGTTGCGAGAGTTCGATCGGCAGATCGGCGGACTGCTCGGTGCGGCCAAGGGCGTGCTGTGGTGCATGATCATCACCTACTTTGCCGTCATGCTCTCGGCCAATGCCCGCGACAAGATCCTGAAGTCGCGATCGGCCAATTACATCGCCCAGTTGATTCACCGTGCCAAGCCGGTGCTACCCGAAGATGCGCAAAAACTGCTAGGTCCGTACCTCGACAAACTGAACGAGGAACTGGATCCCAGCAATCCGAATCCGACGCCGCCCGAGCGCCGAGGAACTCCGCAAGTCGCTGTTTAAGTAGAGACGGGCAGGGGGGCGCAGCCCCGGCGCGAGACCGCTGGGCACGTGCTCGAAATCCCCCACTGGCCCCCCTGCTTGCAGCGCGAAATTTCTGAGGCGAAACGGCGCCGATTTGGACTGGGCCGGCGGGGTGATCGGCGGAGCCAGCAGCGCCGATTTTCGCACCAGCCGCGACCTGATTTCGGAGACCATTTTCGGGAGCGAATTCGGCGTCCGTGGTGGCGTGGAATTCACCGCGCCAGCGTCTCTGCAGGCCTCGCGTCGCCGCCCGATCCCAGGCTTGCGATCGAATGTCATTCAGCCGGGCAGGCCAGGCGGCAACCTACGAATTCCCCGGCGAAAACCGCTGCCCAACCGAACATAAGAAACATTATCGGACGTTGAAGTGAGGGCAAAACAGACTGCAACTATCCCCTAGTCTGGCCGCTGACGACCTGTCGGCGGCCTTGGAGTCATGGCGTGAATCACGACGCGAGCCACAACGGTTTCAAGGACGTTCGCGGCGGATCGAAATGACGCTTGCGGACGGCTGCCGGGCGGCGCTGATGAGCGGCGTTTGGGAGCAGAATCGGCCGACGGAAAAACGGCCTGCCGCTGGCGCGAGATGGGATCAAAGCCCGTCCTGGATTTGATCCCAGCAGTCTGTCCGCGTGCCGCGTCCGCCGGCTTCGAACCTGCCGAGTTGCGTCGCAAAATGGCGCCGCGTACGATGTCTGAAGATGTCGGTGTCACGGGTGTCATGAGCTGCTGGCGCGACCAACGGTCGCGGCTTTGTGGGTTTTGCCGTTCCAGCCGGTTATATAATCGGCGGTCATGGTGCTGTGGGAGCCGGATGTGCGGCAGACCATCGGCTATCACGTTGTCGTCTGCGGCTACGGGTTGTGGCTCCCGGGCGACGGCCGCGGTTCGTGGTCGGACGCCTGGGACGAGCAACTCGGCTTCGTCGAACCCCATACGCTGCACGCTTCCGACCCGGTGCGGCAACGGATGGCGGCTGCGCGGATGGTTTACCTACCAGTACGGCTGACGCCCGCCATGATCGACGCGGTTAGCGAAACCGTCGGCCAATGCGTGCGCGAGTCGGATTGGACCATGCATGCGGCCTCGATCGAGCCGACGCACGTCCATCTATTGCTGACCTATACGCCGCGCGACATCGACAATACCGTGAAGTGGCTGAAAGACCGCACGACGAAAGCCGTGCATCGGTTGACCGCACATCAAGGACCGGTGTGGTGCAAAGGAAAATGGTGTTCGTTCGTTTTCATGGAAGACGCCTGGCGGGCGATCACACGCTACATCGAACGTCACAACGAGCGGCGTGGTGTGGGTCCGCGACCGTATTCCTTTCTAACATAAAGCCGCGACCGTTGGTCGCGCTGTCGAACGCACGTCCGTGCGACCGACGGTCGCAAGCGAAGCGCGACCAACGGTTGCGGCTTTATGGCGCGGCCACTTCCGCCGCCGGCCCTTCCAGGAACACGCCCATGCGGCGGAACTTCTCGTAACGGTTGTTGACCAACTCGTCGAGCGGCTTGGCCGAGAGTTCGCGGACCGACTTCATCAAGTACATCTTCAGCCGGGCCGCCATCTGATGGTGGTCGCGATGGGCAGCGCCCAGCGGCTCTTCGATGACGTCGTCGATCACGCCCAATCGCAACAGGTCCTTCGAAGTGATCTTCAAAGCCCTGGCCGCCTGGTCGGCGTAGGTGTGGCTCTTCCACAAGATTCCGGCGCAGCCTTCGGGACTGATCACTGAATAGTAAGCGTGTTCGAGCATCGCCACCTTGTCACCGACGCCGATCCCCAGCGCGCCGCCCGAGCCCCCTTCGCCGATCACCACGCAAATGATCGGCGTCCGCAATCGCGACATCTCGAACATGCTGGTGGCAATCATCTGAGCCTGGCCGCGTTCTTCGGCGCCGATGCCTGGATACGCCCCTGGCGTATCAATGAAGCAGATTGCCGGCACGCGGTACTTGGCCGCCAGCTTCATCTTGCTCAAGGCTTTGCGGTAGCCCTCGGGATGCGCAGCCGAAGTAACAGGCGTTGCGCTCTTTGAGCGTCTTGCCTTTCTGGTGACCGACGACCATCACGCGATGCCCCTCGAGCTTGGCGAAGCCCGTGCGGATGGCCTGGTCGTCGCCGAAGGACTTGTCGCCGTGCAACTCGAAGAACTCGTCGAACACCGTGTTCAAATAGTCGGTCGTCATCGGCCGGTCGGGATGGCGGGCAACCTGAACCGTTTCCCAGGCTTCCAGGTTCGAGTAGACCTTCTTCTTCAGGTCCGTCAACTCTCGGCGAGGCTTGCGCACTTCGTCGGACGTTTCGGTCGACTTATCGGGCTCGGCTTCCAGTTTGGCCAATCGGGCCTCGAGTTCGTAGATGGGTCGTTCGAACGCGAGTCGTTGAGTCGGTGGTGGCATGGGCGATTGCGTATGTGGTAAAGGCGAACGTGATCACTGCGAAACGATGGACTCGGACGACGCCGGTTAGCCGCTCCGCCTGCCGGAGCACGCCGCCAACTTACGGCGAGGTCCGGCCATCGTCCAACCAACAGATTACCCGCCCAAGGCCGCGTTGTTAAGGTCGGCCGGCTCGTCCGAGGTGTCTTCGTAGTGTACGCGCACCAAAAACAACCCGTGGGGCGGGGCGGTGATGCCTGCCGCGCGGCGGTCGGTGGCCGCCAATGCCTCGGCCGGCCAGTTGACGGGCCGAGCCCCCCGACCCACCTCGACTAGCGTGCCCACCATCACGCGCACCATATTGTAGAGGAACCCATCGGCCTCGACCTCGAAATGAATCAGCTCCGGGGCGTGTTTCTCCGGCCGGCAAACCGACACGTCGAGCACTGTGCGGATGGTGCTCACGCGCGGCGAGCCGTGCGTTTGGTAGCTGTGGAAGTCGTGAGTGCCAAGCCAGGATTGGGCCGCCGCGTGCATCAATTCAACGTCCAGCGGATATCGATAGTGCCAACAGTATTGTCGCCGGAAGACGTCGGGCTGCGGTCCATCATCGAGCACGTAGCGGTAACGCTTGCGAACCGCATCACGAATGGCGTGAAAGCCGAGCGGCATCTCGCAGGCCGAGAGCACGATGACGTCGTCCGGCAGCTCCGAGTTGATGGCCCGTGGAAACCTCTCGACCGGAATGGTGCTGGCCGTTTGGAAGTTCACGACCTGCACAGCGCATGCACGCCTGAATCGGTGCGGCCGCTAGCCACGGCCCGAGTCGGCTCGCCGGTCAGCTTCCGCAGCACGGTCTCCAACGTTTCCTGAACGGTCCGCTGCGCAGTCTGCCACTGCCAACCGGCGAAGTTGGTCCCGTCGTAGGCGATCGTGAGGCGGATGGAACGGAGCAAATCGGGAATTCAGAATGGGGATTGTGGAATGAGTCACGTTGACGCGGTTGCCCTGGGCTTATTCCCCATTCCACATTCCCCATTCTCCATTTGTTTTCTCACGAGCAGTTCGGCGATCTGCACGGCGTTCGTGGCCGCGCCTTTGCGCAGGTTGTCGCTGACGCACCAGAAGGCAATGCCGTTGGCGCTCGATAGATCCTCGCGGATGCGGCCGATGAACACCTCGTCGCGGCCGTCGCAGTTGAGCGGCATGGGGTAGCTCTTCGCAGCCAGATCGTCGATGACGACAATGCCTGGCGTGGCGGCAAACAGCTTGCGGGCTTCGGCCACCGTCAACTTGCGCTCCGTCTCGACCAGGATGCTCTCGCTGTGGCAATTGCTGACCGGCACGCGCACGCAGGTCGGCGCAGACCGGCAGCGACGGCACGCCCAGAATCTTGCGAGTTTCGTACACCATCTTCATCTCTTCCGACGTGTAGCCTTCGTGTTTCGGCGAGCCGATGTGCGGAATCAGGTTGAAGGCGATGTCGTGGGCGAAGGTTTCGTACGAATGCGATTTACCGTGCAGCTTGGCGTGAGTTCCTTGCTCCAGGTCGCGTTGGCCGGCGACGCCCGCGCCGCTGGTGGCCTGGTACGTGCTGACGACGACGCGCGTCACGCGGGCGGCATCGTGCAGCGGCTTGAGCGCCACGACCATTTGGGTCGTCGAACAGTTGGGGCTGGAGATGATCCCGTGATGCTCGTTGACGGCCTCCGGGTTCACCTCGGGAATGATCAGCGGAACCTTGGGATCCATCCGCCAGTAGCCGCTCTCATCGATCACGACGCAGCCGCGCTCGACGGCCCAGGGGACGAAGTCGCGGGCCACTTCGTCGGGCGTGCTGCCGATGGCGAGGTCGACGCCGATGAAGGCGTCGGGCACCAGTTCTTCGACCACGTGCGGCTGGCCACGGAAGGTGATCGTCGAGCCGGCCGAACGCTTCGAGGCCAGAAACTTGAACTTCGTGAGCGGAAAATCACGCTGTTCGAGTAGCTGACGGATGATCGCACCCACGGCGCCGTGGCGCCGACGACGGCCAAAGTCTCGTACACGGAAAGATCTCCCTCAGAAAAGCAAAATCGGCCGCAAAGCCGTGACCGGCGATCGCGCGATGGGGGCCGGTCAAGTGCCCAGCGATCGCACATTCAACATACAAGGTAGACCCATATTGTATGCCGACAATGCGTTGTCAGGAAGCGGGTTGGAGCAGGGCCAACGCCGTGCCGCCGTGCCGCCGTGCGCTACCGGCTGGCGGCAGGCTGTTCGCTGCTGGTCGCACGCCGGCGCGTGCCGCCTGTCGCAGCGCCGGCTTCCTGCGCGTTGCCCCCCTGCCCTCCCCTGCCCTGGCGGCGCTCGGCCAGATACCGAATCCACTCGGGCGGAACAAATGCCAGGCAGCCAATCGAGCATGACCAGGCCGAAGGTGATCATGCCGAGGAAAATCGCGATGCCCAGGTGCAGCGGGATGGCGATGGCCAGCACCAGCGGCCGCAACAGCCGCGGCCAAACAAAGACGGCAAACGTGAGTTCCCACCAGGCGGTGACCTGCGTCATCAGGGCGACCAGGATTGGCCAGCCGGCCGTCCAGGTCATGTCGAGCGACTGATATTCGAGGTTGGCAAACGCGCCCCACAAGGCGCTTCCTTCCCACCAACTGAGACCCTGCATCTTCGACAAGCCGGCGAAGAAATAGATGATCGCCATGTGGACTTGGATCAGCCGCGTCGACAGGTTGGCGCCGACGCTGGCTACGATCGGCAGCGATTGGCCCCGCCGGCGCGCGGCCCAGCGGCGGTCGAGCGACCAGGCGTCGCCCGCCGGTCCGACCATCAAGTACAGGGCCAACATCACGTTGATCTGGTCCAGGCCGAACAGCGCCCCTGGAACGCGATTCACGTACGAAATGGCGATGATCGGCGCCAGGAATTTGACGACTTGCGTGAACAATCCCACGGTCAACAAGGCGAACACGGCCAGCCCGGCGATGTGCACGCGCCATAGCGCGACCGGCGAATCAACCAGCCACAAATAGCTCCACGAATAACTATCGTCGACGCCCGCCTTGGCAGCATCCGGCGAGACCAGGTAGGCCTTCGCGGCGGCTGGTGAAACCCAAGAGTGTGGACCGAAGAAGTCGGCCAGGTTGAGCGACCAGACCAGGTGCGTATAGAAGAGCATCAAGCCGGCACAAATCCGAATCAGCCCTAGCGTGGCCGGATCAGCCGGGCTGAACCAGAAGCCATTCCAGCCGGCAATCGCCGTGCGCACGAGTTCCGAGCAATAGGCCGTCACGACTTTCACGGTCGACCTCCGACGTAAGAACCCAACGATCGCGCGCGGTAGCTGGCCGGGTCGTCGAGTTTGGCCCCTTGCAGCACCTGGTCCGGCGACGCCAGGGCATGTTGCACCAGTTCCAGGCTCACGCTGCGGCCTTGGTACTTGTCGAGCAGATGGTCGGCGTATGATTTGGCGTACGCACCCTGCCAGTCCCACAGCGGCTGCTTGTGCCACTCCTGGCGCATGTCGAACGTGGGGACCGGCGGAGCACTGCCGATGAATTCAGTCAGCATGAAGTGGCGATGATACAGCAGCCGCGGCCAATTCTCGCTCAGGCTAGGGAACGTGCCGCGACGATGCGTGCCGTCGGCCAGCACAACATCGTAGCGAATCAGGTGGCTGGGGCCGGGGTCGGGCGCGAAGAACTTGTAGCTATGATCCAGAAACGAGGCGCGAATGTACGGCCGAAAGAGCGGTTGCACCGCCGATGCCAGGATCGACGGAGGTAGCGACAACGGGCCCAACAAGATTGCCACCAGGTGCCAGACCAGCAACACGCTTACCAGCAGTCGCACCGGGCCGCTCCAGAGCCTGGGGCTTCCCGTGGAATCCGCATCGGACGCTTGTTTGCGGCTCATTCGATCTCCCGTGTCGCTAGCAAGTTCGTCTGTGATACGGTCAGTCGCTTTAAGATGTATCGGCGGCCGGCCGGTCCGAAAGCGCGCTACTACCCGCTGCCTCATCCCGGTGCATACAAACGATAAACCCTCGCACAAACCGGGGTCTGTGCGAGGGTTCGGGTTTTTTGTTGCTAGCAAGCCTGTCGATTGCTCGACCGGACTCTGCTAGCACGATCTCTTACCAGCGAGTTAGCGATTCGAGCTGGCGATCTTGTCGACGTTCAAGCCGATCGACAGTTCACGCTGCTCACCGCTAGCGAGGCTGATGGTCTTCTCGGTCGTTACGAGCTTGCCGTCCTGTTCGAACTCAACACGCACGACGTAGTCCTTCCACTCGGCCCCGGGGGCCAGCTTCGTGGTGGAAAACTCGCGGGTTTCGCCAAACGAGTTGGTCGGGTTGCCCGAGAGATAGACCTTCGCGGCAGCCGGAACGTGCAACGTCAGGCTGGTGCGAGCCGGCTCGGTGACGAGCTGGTTGTCCTTGCTCGAGTCGAGACCGAAATTGACGTTCGCGGTCTCGCCGGCCTTCAGCTTCACGGTCTTGGTTTCGGTGACCGTCTTGCCGTCACGGACGACTTCAGCCCGCAACTCGTAGGTGTAGTTGAAACCCGGTTCCAGGCCGTTCGAGACATAGCGGCGGGTGCCGCCGGTGCTGGTCGTGGCCAGGCCGTTCACGAAAACCTGAGCTTCGCCGGGAACTTGTACCGTCAAGATCGCACTGCGGAGCGAGGTCATCGGAGAAGGGGCGGGAGCCGGGGCCGGAGCCGGAGTAGTCGGCGGAGCCATGGGCGTGCCCATCGGCGTGCTGTCCGGAACGATGACATCTGGGCTGACGCTCATCGTCGAATAGCCAGAGTAGCCACCGCTCGAACCGCCCGACGAACCACCGCTGGAGCCGTATCCGGCCGAATAGCCGCCGGACGAACCGCCCGACGAGCCACCAGATGATCCATAGTAACCGCCGGACGAACCGCCCGACGAACCATAGTAGCCACCGGACGAACCGCCCGACGAACCATAACCACCCCAGTAGGAGCGGCGATGATGATGGGCGAACAGGCCGCCGCCGGACGAACCGCCCGACGAACCGTAGTAGCCGCCGGACGAACCGCCCGACGAGCCGCCATAATAGCCACCGGACGAGCCGCCCGACGAACCGTAGTAGCCACCGGATGAACCACCCGACGAGCCATAGTAACCGCCGGACGAACCGCCCGACGAACCGCCATGCCGCCACCAGAAGGCGTCAGCAGTTTGGCAGCTAGCGAAGGCAAGAACCGCCGCTACCGAAGTCAATGCGAACTTACGCAACATTTGTGAGCTCCCCTGAAACTTTGAACATCCTGCGGTTTAAACCACCAGAAACATACCAACACTAGCACGTAGTTCAAGTAACATGCGTAGCTTTTCTCGCTTCCGAAGAATGAGAAGGATACACAGACTGATTGGCTAGTTTACTTCGCAGGAGTGGTAAATGCCCACAAAAATCGCTCTGCCCTGGAACTGCGGAGTCGGTTTATGATGCCTGGGACTGTCTTAGGGGGCTCATTTCCCGGCAACGAGCCGCATAAAACCACCAACAATGGTGGGTTTTCGGTGCAATCCTGAAGGAAATCCGAATGAAAGCGGCCGTTTGGACGAGCCGGATGCCATGGATGCTAGTGCTCGCAGCGGCTTTGCTGGTTGCGATGGGCTGGCTAGGGCTGGTCCGCAGCGATGAGATGTCGGGGGGGAGCGGCCGCAATTTGCAGCAACAGCTTGTTTGGGCTGGGATGGCGGTCGCAGTGGCGATCGCGGTGACCGTGCCCAGCTATCGCAAGCTGAGTCGTTGGAGCTATGTGGGCTTCGGCGTCGCGCTGGGATTGCTTCTGCTGGTCTACTTCTTTCCGCCCATACATGGAACGCATCGCTGGATTCGACTCGGACGGATGAGCTTGCAGCCCTCGGAGTTCGCCAAGGTTGCGTTCGTGCTGGCCATGGCTCGGTACCTGATGCACCGAGAAAACTACCGGCGATTTCGCGGATTGCTCATACCCTTGGCTCTGACGCTGGTCCCCTGCCTGTTGGTTCTGCGCGAGCCCGACCTGGGAACTTCGCTCGTTTTCCTTCCCGTGTTATTCATCATGCTCTTTGCGGCCGGCGCCCGCGTGGTCGATCTTGGCTGGGTGGCCTTGTGCGGAGTAGCGATCTTGCCGCTCCTGTGGTCGCAGATGAGTTTGGAGCAGTGCTCGCGCGTGACCTCATTATTCGAACAGACTTCCGCGGGCCAAAAGCCGACGCCCGACGGCTATCAACTGCATCAGGCGAAGCAATTGCTGGCGTTGGGATCCGTGGGAGGCAGTTGGTGGAATGGCGAGGCCAGTGACGACCGCGCGGCCTACCATCTGCCTGAATCGCATACCGACTTCATCTTCACCGTCTTGGGCGAGCGATTCGGTTGGGCCGGCCTGGCGGGAGTTCTGCTGCTCTTCGCACTGCTGGTTGCCCGCGCTTTGCGGATCGCCGATCAGACGCGTGAGCCATTTGGCCGACTGCTGGCCGTCGGCGTGGCAGCGCTCTTCGGCGTGCAGGTGCTCATCAATACCGGCATGACGGTCGGCCTGTTACCGGTGACTGGACTGTCGTTGCCGCTGGTCAGTTACGGCGGCTCCGGCATGCTGGCCCATGCTTTGGCATTGGGCTTGTTGCTGAACGTCGGTTTGCGTCCAGGTTACGAAATCGGTCATGAACCGTTTCGATTTAGGGAGCAGTAGTCAGTATTCGGTAGTCAGTAGCCAGCACGAATCGCGGCAGCGATGGGCAGATCCTTTGTTTCCAACTGACTGCTGAATACTGACTACTTCTTCTCCGTCCCCGGCCCGAGCCGGACATTGTCGAACGAAACTTCGCCGACGGCGCCTAACAGGCCGATGCGCAAGATGCCGGTGACCGCCTTGGGGGGCACCGTCAGCGTGCCATGTTCGGTCTGCCAATCGAACGTCCCTTGCCACGGCCCGAGCGATCGCTCGCCGATCATGTTCTGCTTGTCGTCGTAGAAGATGATCGCCAACACCGGTAATTGCTGGGCGTTTTGGCCGGGCCGCACGCCGCTGGCCCGCACTCGCAATGAGACATCGAGCGTGGTGACTTTGTGGCCGTCGATGCCGAAGGCTTGCAAGGCCTGACGCGCCGCGCCCAGGCTCGCTGTTGGTAAACGTTACGTAGTGCTCGCCCTCGGGCGCCAACGAATCTTTGACGATCTTCCCTTGCCGCAGATAGTGCCAGCCCCGAGGCATCTCCGTCGAGCCTTCGGTTCTGGTCTCTTCGAACCCGCCGTTGATCAGCGCGGGGTTGAGCGGGTCGGGCTTGACCTTGCGCTCGCTCTCGGCCGTGCCAGTCATGGGCACGAAGAGCGTCGCCCGCAAGGCTTCCGAGACGAGCTTGCCTCCTTGCTTGCGAAACAAGTACAGCGTTTGCTGAAATCGTTCGCCCAAGGGAACGATCAATCGTCCGCCGTCGCGCAACTGGTCAACCAGCGCTTGAGGAACATTTTCCGGCGAGCAGGTGACGATGATCTTGTCGAACGGCGCATGTTCGGGCCATCCCTGATAGCCGTCGCCGATCTTAGTGAACACGTTTCTGCTGGTATAACCGAGACGCTTCAAGGTCCGCGCGGCATTCTTGCCCAGCGCTTCCTTGATCTCAATCGAATACACCTCTTTGACCAGCGGGCTGAGGATGGCCGCCTGGTAGCCGCTCCCCGTTCCGATTTCGAGCACCTTATCGGTCGGTTGCGGGTCAAGCTGTTCCGTCATGTAGGCCACGATGAAGGGCGGAGAGATCGTCTGCCCTTCGCCAATCGGCAGGGCCATGTCGAAGTAGGCAAATTGCCGCTCATTGAGGGCCACGAACTCGTGGCGCGGCGTGGCCCGCATGGCGGCAATCACGCGCGCGTTTTTCAAACCTGCATCGACAATCTCCTCGTCAACCATGCGGTTGCGAGCCTCGAAGGCCGAGACCGTGACCTGGGCCTGCGCCAGGGGCGCGAGGGCAATCACGAGCGGAATGACGCTAAAGAGCAAACAGAATGGGGAATGGGGAATGCGGAATGTGGAATGAGTAGTGGCGGCAGGCGTGCGATGGATCATGAAAATGCCTGGGGCGCGATTGCCAAAAGCGGAAGCCGGGCCGGACTCCCCTGCCCTGCTCTGCGTGGTTCTGTTCCGATACTCCCATTATGGCGTCGTGGGTGTCCACGGCCCAGTCCAGAAACGTCTGAAGATGGTCCGAGCTACCCGGCAAGCTGGCGTGTGCCGCTCGCCGTTCTCACCCTGCCCTACATACGTTTCGGGCGATCTGCCATAATACGGCTGACCCAGGGAATCCCAGCGGAGCCGAAACGCATGCTCAACGAACGACTGAAAAGCTATGTGATCAGCCACCTGCTCGACGCATGTTCAGGCCCCGGCTCAGTACTTGGGGGGCGAGTTGAACATGGTCCGCAAGGACCATCGCGAGGTCGCGTAAGAAGCTTTGCCTGGCGTTTGCCGACACTTACACCGTCGGCATGAGCCACCACGGCCTGCAGGTGCTCTATACGCTGATGAACCTGCGCGACGACTGGGTCTGCGAGCGGTCTTTTACGCCGGGCTCGATATGGAGGCCCAGCTTCGCAGCCACGACGTGCCGCTCTATAGCCTGGAAACGTTCACGCCCGCTGTCGAATTTCGACGTGCTGGGCTTTACGCTGCAGTACGAGTTGTCGTTTTCCAACGTGCTGACGATGCTCGATCTGGGCGGGATCGCTTTGCACAGCACGGACCGCACGCTGTCCGAACCGCTGGTGATTGCCGGCGGCCCGTGTGCGCAAAACCCCGAACCGCTGGCTCCGTTCATTGATGTCTTCGTCACCGGCGACGGCGAGCCCAGCCTGCCGGTAATTTGTGACACCTGGTGGGAACTGAAGCGAGCGGCCGGGCCGATCCTGACCGGCGAAGCCGGGCGGCAACAGCGCGAAGAGCTGCTGGCCGAATTGGCCCTGCGGATTCCGTTTGCCTACGTGCCGCGATTCTACGAGCCCGAATACAGCGGCGATGGCCGGTTCGTGGCCCTGCATCCAACTCGGCCGGGAATTCCCGCCACGATCGAGCCGGCGGTCATCGACGATCTGGAAGCGATTCCGCTGCCGACACGGCCGATTGTGCCCTACGTCGAATGCGTGCATGATCGGATCGCCATCGAAATCATGCGCGGCTGCCCCTGGCAGTGTCGCTTCTGCCAAAGCACGGTCATCAAGCGCCCGATGCGAATCCGCTCGGTCGAGACGATCGTCCAGGCGGCCCTCGAGTCGTACCGCGCCACGGGCTTTCAAGAAGTGTCGCTGCTGTCGCTCTCGACCAGCGACTATCCCTACTTCGAACAACTCCTGCGCCGACTGCACGAAGTTTTCGTGCCGCTGGGCGTAACCATCTCGCTCCCCAGCCTGCGGGTCAACGAGCAACTGAAGACCGTGGCCGAGTTGATGTCGGGCGATCGCCGCTCGATGACGCTCGCTCCCGAGGTGGCCCGCGACGACATGCGCGAGCAGATTCGCAAGAAGATCAAGAACCAGGATCTTGTACGACGGCTGCCGCGAGGCGTTCCGCCGCGGCTGGCAGCAAGTGAAGCTCTATTTCCTGTGCGGGCTGCCGGGCGAGCGTACGGTCGACTTGGACGGGATCGTCGACATGGCCGAGACGATCGCCCGAGATCAGCCGCGAAGAGCGGGGCAAATACGCCAAGGTCACGGCCAGCGTATCGAACTTCGTGCCCAAGGCGCATACGCCCTACCAGTGGAACGGCATGCAAACGCGTGAGTATTTCGACGCGGCCCATCGGCACATGTGGAGGCGGCGTAAGATCCAGTCAGTGAACATCAAGTGCACTGGCATCGAAACCAGCTTGCTGGAAGGAATCCTGAGCCGTGGCGATCGGCGCGTGGCCGCGGCATTGGAGTTGGCCTGGCGGCGCGGGGCCCGGCTCGATAGCTGGTTCGAGAATCTCAAGCCCGATACTGTGGTGGCAGGCCGTCGCCGACAGCGGCCTGGTGGCCGACGATATCTTGCACCAGCCGTATGAAATCGGCGCTCGCTTGCCCTGGGACCACTTGAACGTGAAGAAAGGCCGGGCGTTCCTCGAGAAGGAGCAGAACCGGGCCAACGTGCAACTGGCCGCCATGGCCGGAGCGGAGTGAGGGAGAAACTCGAATGACGAAATTCGAAATCCGAATGAAATCCGAATGACCAAACTCGAATTGGTCCACTGACGTTCAATTTTCTAACAGCACCATTGGTCATTTGATCCTTCATTCGAGTCTCGAATTTCGAGTTTCGGATTTTCCCCCATGTATCGCTTGCTCGCTCTCGACATTGATGGCACGCTGGTTAACAGCCGTGACGAGCTGACGCCGCGCACTGCGCGATGCGCTGCGGCGAGCGAGTGAAGCCGGCATGCTCATCGTGTTGGCAACCGGACGGCGTTATAGCCGCGCGCTGCCGCTGGTAGAATTGCTCGGGCTCGATGCTCCTTTGGTAACCGCCAGCGGCGCCCTGATCAAACGACCCAGCGATCACTCCACGCTCTACCAGGCCGAATTCAGCCGCGAGCTGTTGTGCCGGCTGCTGGGCGTGGTCGACGCTTGCGGCTACGACGCCGTGCTCTACGGCGACACGTTCCACCGTGGGTTCGATTTCTTCTGCCCGCGGATTGACGTCCAGCAAACAGAACTGGCCGAGTTCTTTGCGCCAATCCAGACTGCCACAACATCTTGCCGAATTTGATGACCGATCCGCCGGCCGGAATCTTCGCAGGCTTTGCGATCGGCTCACGCGGACAGATGGACAAACTGCACGCTGCGTTGGATGACGAACTGCCGGGCCAGCTCTACACGCACGTCCTGCGCAGCCCGCGCTATCGCGGCTATATGTGCGAGATCGCGCCGCACGGGGTAACCAAATGGGCCGGCATCTGCCGGTTGGCTGGCGAGTGGGGCATTCGAGCCGAGGAAATCTGTGCCGTCGGCGATGACGTCAACGATCTGCCGATGATCGTCGGCGCCGGGTTGGGCATTGCCATGGGCAACGCTGTCGACGAACTCAAGGCCGTGGCCGACCATATTGCCCCCAGCCACGACGAGGAGGGGCTGGCTCGGGTCGTGGAATGGATGCTGGAAGAGAATGCTAAGTGATAAATGCTGCCGTCATACATTTATCACTTAGCATTTATCATTTAGCATTTTACGTGGATCACGGTCATAATACGGATCGTCCCTGTCGACCATCTTTCGTTTCGCTCCTTGAGGCTTGATTTCGGATGCCACTCATTCTCCGTCTTGCCGGATTGCTGCTGCTCGTCTGCCTGCTGGGAGCGCCCCTCGCCGCATGGGCGAACGAGAAGCCGCTCGCCGACAAACCCGACGAAGCTCTCCTTGCGGCCCGCCACCTGCTGCTCACGGGCAAATACGCCGAAGCTGCCGACGCGTACGCCAAGCTGGATGAAAAGCACCCAGTCGCGGCAGCCCTGGGGCTAGCTCGTTGCCAGGCTGCGGTGGGCGACTACGACAAGGCTTTGGAAACGCTGGCGGCAGCGGCTGAAAAACAGCCCGACGCTACGATCCAGGCCGAGCGGGCCCAATTGGCGTTCATGGGCGGCGACTACCACACAGCCGACCAGGCCGTCGATGCCGCCCTGAAGATCGACGACAAGAACGTGCTCGCCCGTTGGATCGCCGCTGAACGTCATCGGGTCGAGGGCCGCATCGACGAGGCCGGCGACGAGTACGGCTGGTTTGTCGACTATTACAGCGACCACGAAGTGGACGATCCGGATGTGGTTCGCGTCGTTGGGCTGGCGGCCTCGCAGAATGCCCGCTGGCAGCGGACCAACGAAGACTTCGATGCCCTGGTGAACGATCTATATCCCAGCGCCTTGGACCTCGACGAAGACTACTGGCCGGCGCATTACGAAGCCGGTCTGCTGTTCCTGGAGAAGTTCAACGAGGCCGAAGCCAATCGCGAGTTCAAAGCGGCTTTGGCGATCAATCCCAGCGCGGCCGAAGTACACGCCGCTCAGGCCCGGCTGGCGTTGCAGAACTTTGACCTGGACGATGCCCGTCGCTGGATCGATCGTGCGCTGGAAATCAATCCGCATCTGTTCGAGGCCCGGCTGTACGAAGCCGACCTGCAATTGTCCAACTTTCAGATCGACGAAGCGGTAGCCACGATCGAAAAGGCCCTGAAGCTCAACCCTTCCTCGGAACAGGCCCAGGGCCGGTTGGCGGCGGCTTATGCGGGGCTCGACGGTTGGCCGTCGAAATCGGCCGACAGCCGGTTCAACAAGCTCGTGTCCGAGGTGAACGAGCACAACCCGCACGCCGGCGATTTCTATTTCGCGCTGGCCTCGGCACTGGATCTGACGCGCAGGTTTCCAGCCGCCGCACATTATTACAAGGAAGCGGTCGAGCGGATGCCGGAGATGCTCGAATCTCGCGGGGCCTTGGGCCTGATGTACATGCGGCTGGGCGAAGAAACCGAAGCCCGCAAGCTGCTGGACGAGTCGTTCGAAACCGACCCGTTCAATGTTCGCGTCAGCAACAGCCTCAAGGTGCTCGAAGTCCTCGACAACTACGCGGTGCTGGAGACGGCGCACTTTGTGATCAAGTTCGACCGGGCCAAAGACGAGATCCTGGCCAGGTACGCAGCCAAGTACTTGGAAGACGAGGTCTATCCCGGGTTGGTGAAACAATTCCACTTCGCGCCGCCGGGCAAGTCGCTGTTCGAGATCTTCCAACGGGCTCGCAATACCAGCGGCCACGGCTGGTTCAGTGCCCGGATGGTCGGCCTTCCGTACGTCGGCACGGTCGGTGCGTGCGCCGGCAAGATGGTGGCGCTGGCCTCGCCCAACGACATGCCGCAGAAATACAACTGGGCTCGCGTGCTCAAGCACGAATTCGTCCACGTGCTGAACCTGCAACAGACGAACTTCAACATTCCGCACTGGTACACCGAAGCCCTGGCGGTCGAGAGCGAGGGCTATCCGCGACCGCAGCAGTGGAACGAACTGCTGTTGGATCGCACGCCCAAGGGCAAGCTTTACAACCTCGACAATTTGAACCTGGCCTTCGTCCGACCCCATTCGAGCGACGACTGGGCCATGGCCTACTGCCAGGCTCAGCTCTATGCCCAGTACATGCTCAAGAAGTACGGTCCCGACGCCTTGGCCAAGATGCTCGCCGGCTACGCGGATAATCTCAATACTCGGGCCGCGCTCAAGCGCGCATTCGGCGTCGAGCAGGAACAGTTCGAGAAGGGCTACCTGGAATTTGTCAAGCAGATTGTGGCCGGGCTCAAATCGGGCGGCGATCAGGCCGACGACAAGAGCTTCGCCGAACTGCAACGTGCGCAAAAGGCCAGGCCCGACGACCCGCAATTGATGGCCGAGTTGGCCCTGGCCTATTTGAATCGCAAGGATTATCCCGAGGCTCGCAAGTTGTCGCAGGCCGCGCTGAAGAAGAAACCCAAACTGCAATTGGCCGGCTACGTGCTGGCGCGGGTGCGTCTGGTGATCGGTGAAGACGACGAAGCCGTCCGGATTCTGCAAGAATGCCTGAACGTTGATGCGCCCGAAGAGCATCTGTTGCATCTGTTGGCTGGCTTGAAAATGAAGCAAGAGGATTACGCGGGTGCGACGGAACTCTACGAGTTGGGAGCGCGTCGCTTTCCATCCGATCCGCAATGGACCAAGTCGCTGGTGCGGCTGTATTTGAAGTCGGGCGAAAAGAAAGAGCTGGTGCCGCTGTTGGCCAAACTGGCTGAATCCGACGCGGACGACCTGACGGTGCGGAAGAAGCTGGCTCAATTGGCGCTCGACGCCAAGGACTACGCCGCCGCGGTCCGTTGGAGCCAGGACGCGCTGCACGTTGACGTGCTCGACCCCGAAGTTCACCAGGTGCTGGCCCAGGCGCTGGTTGAAGAACACAAGTACCCGGCCGCGATCGACGAATTCCTGGTCACGATCAAGCTCGAGCCCAAGGAGCCTGGCCTGCGTCTGGCATTGGCCGACGTGTACATCCAGGCCAAGCAGCCCGACAAGGCCCGTGCAGCTTTGAAAGCCCTGCTGGAGATCGATCCCGAGTTCCCAGGCGCGACCTGATGCTGGAAAGCCTGGAGGAAAAATGACCACTCCCCCGCCCTCCCCTGCCCCGGCAATCACGCTGGCCCAATTCCAGGGCCTGATCCGCGATATGTACCTGGAAAAAGACCTGGCCCGTGGCGTGGACGGAACGTTCATGTGGCTGATGGAAGAGATTGGCGAGTTGGCCAGTTGCTTGCGACAGGGAACACACGACGAACGGCTCGGCGAATTCGCCGATGTGCTGGCCTGGCTCTGCACGATCGCCAATGTCGTGAACGTCGATCTCACGGAAGCCGTGATGCGCAAGTACGGCAGCGGCTGCCCGGGCTGTGGCCAGTTTGTCTGCCGCTGCGCCGATGCGGAGAAGCCATGACGAACCGTGGCGGCTCGACGGGGCGAACATGCGGTCGATGGTCGATCTGGGCCGTCACGGCCTGGCTCGTCCTGCCGCTCGTCGGCGGCGCGACGGTGGCCTTGGCCGAGCCGCCGCGAGGGCCGGAAATCATCGGAGTCGCGGATCGGCTTCGACGGCCGTTACAAGCTGGGGTATTGGACCGCGCTGGAGATCTCCGTTCGCGGCGGCGAGCGAGCAGCGTTGGGCTATCTGAGCGTCGTGGTGCCCGACGGCGACGACACACCCAGCCTGTATGCCACGGCGGCGAATCGTCCGCTGCAACTCGTGCCCGGCCAGATCGCGCGAAGCACGTTGTACATCAAACCCGGCCGCGATCTGGACGAATTGACGGTTCGCTTCACGCCCCTTGAAGGAGAGCCTGTCGAAGCCACGTTCGAAGCGAACTCTTCGCGCCAGCCTGATCGATTGGGTTGGGCACTCGAAGAACGGCAGAAGCTGTACGTCATCGTTGGCAGACCGATCGGCCTGACATGGCCGGCGGGTGCAAAGCTAGACGAGCAGGTCGTTCTCGCCGACACCAGCCAACTGCCAACCCGCTGGTACGGCTACGACGGGGTCGACGTGCTCATCTTCTCGACCAGTCAGGCCGAAGCGTTCCGCGGATTGCGGGATGACAGTGCCCAGGTCAGTGCGCTGGAAGATTGGCTCCAGATGGGCGGCCGGCTGGTGCTGGCCGTCGGCGCCGAAGCTCGCAGCGTGCTCGATACAAGCTCGCCGCTGGCGCATTTCGTGCCGGGAAAGCTGGTCGACCTCGAAACGCTCAAACGAGGCGATGCCCTGGAGAGGTTCGTCGACGCCAAGCAACGCATTCCGTTTGCCGGTCGCGGCGACAATCAGGGACTGCTGGTCGCACGGATCGAACAATCGCAGGGAATCGTATTGGTCGAGGAGGGCGACCTGCCGTTGATCGTCCGCACGCCGCGCGGCTTCGGCGAGATTACCTTCGTGGCCTTCGATCTCGATCGCCGGCCGATCGCCGATTGGAAACTGCGCGGCGATCTGGCCCGTCAGTTGGTTGCGCCCATGCCCAAAGGCTCGACCACGAAGACTAACGCAGGCCCGGCCAATTCGTTCCCCATCGGCTACAACGATTTGTCGGGCCAGTTGCGCGGTGCTCGATCAGTTCCGTGGCGTGAGGATTGTTCCCTTTTGGGTCGTCGGCTCCCTGATCTTCGGCTACATCCTGTTGGTCGGACCGATCGATTACCTCATCGTCCGGCGGGTCTTCAAGCGGATGGAGCTGACCTGGATCACGTTCCCGGTCATCGTGCTGGTGGTCAGCGTCGGCGCCTACGCAGCCGCATGTTGGACCAAGGGAAGCCAGTTGCGACTCAACCAGGTCGATCTGGTCGACATCGACGGCCCCACAGGCTTCGTGCGCGGCACGAGTTGGTCAAACATCTTCAGCCCGGTCGCGGCCAGCTACAATCTGAACTTGCAGCCAGCCGCACTGGGCGGCGAACAAGAGCCGGCGCCGCGGCCGCTATTTTCCTGGCTCGGCCAGCCCGGCACGGCCTGGAACGCAATGCAAGGCCCGACGGGCGGCCCGCGTTTGTTTACCCGACCGTACCGCATCTCTGACCGGCTCGACGCGCTGCTGGGCGTGCCGATCGATGTCTGGTCGACCAAGGCTTTCGTCGGCCGCTGGACGGATCATATCCAGGGGGTGCCCCAGCGCCGAACATCGATCGACGTCTCGCTCGAAGAAACCGACCGCGGCGCGCTGGAAAGCGCGCTCGTCAGCCGCTTGCCTTGCCCGCTGAAAGACGTGCTGCTGGCCTACGACCGTTGGGCCTATCAGTGGGATCGTCTCGAACCAGGCCAGACGCTCCGAATTGAGCCCCATAACGAGCGCGATTTGCAGACCGTGCTCAAGAGCTTTCACGCCGTGAAGAACAAGCAGAACGGCGCTTTTGTGTTTCAGGCTCAGCCGTTCGACCAGTTGAGCCGCGACATTCCCGAGATCGTGCGGCAGATGATGTTCTACCAGGAAGCCGGGGCACAGGCTTACACACATCTGTCGAACAGCTACCAGCCATTCGTCGACATGAGCGACCATCTGACCTTGCGTCAGGCGATTCTGGTCGGCCAGGTGGCAGACGAGAAGTATCGAGCCAGCCGATTGCAAAGTTCCGGCCAGCCGCTCACCGCGGCGCAAGACTACTGGGCCTTTTATCGCGTCCTGCTGCCGGTGAAGCGGGAACAGTAGTCAGTATTCAGTAGCCGGTACTCAGCAGGGACCATGATAGAAATCGAAGCAAAGAAGTTCATGCAAGCAGTCCACAACCACAATCACCATCGACAGATTCAATATCCCACTGACTACCGGCTACTGAATACTGACTACTAATCTCATGATCGAGACTCACGACCTGACGAAGCTGTACGGTCCGCTCTACGCCATCAATCGGTTGGAGTTGAAGCTGGAGCGCGGCGACGTGTTCGGCTTCATCGGTCCCAACGGCGCCGGCAAGACGACGACGATGCGGATCCTGGCCACGCTCTTGCGGCCCACCTCGGGCGAGGCCTATGTCTGCGGCTATTCGATCTACACCAAGCCCAAAGAGATTCGCCGCGTCATCGGCTACATGCCCGACTTTTTCGGCGTCTACGACGACATGAAGGTGATCGAATATCTCGATTTCTTCGCCGCCGCGTATCGCATTCAGGGACCGGCGCGAAAAAAAATCTGCAACGAAGTGCTGGAACTGGTCGACCTCGGCTACAAGCGCGATGCGCTGGTAACGAGCCTGTCGCGCGGCATGACGCAGCGGCTGGGCCTGGCCCGCGTGCTTTTGCATGATCCGCAAGTGCTGTTGCTTGACGAACCAGCCAGCGGGCTCGATCCTCGGGCGCGGATCGAGATTCGTGGCCTGCTCAAAGAGCTGCGCAACATGGGCAAAACGATCATGGTCTCCAGCCACATCCTGCCTGAGCTGGCCGACATCTGCAACAAGATCGGGATCATCGAGCGCGGAGAGCTGCTGGTGAATGCCGAAGTGGCCGAGGTGATGCGCCGCGTGCGGCAGCAAACCGTGCTCAAGATCGGCGTCGATCGGCTGGACGAAGCGGCCCGGCTGCTCGAACAGCAGCCAATCGTGCAGAGCGTGCATGCGCACTCGGCGGAGAAGCAGCTCACCGTAACGCTCACTTCGACCGACGCCGATTACACCGCCCTGCCGACGCTGCTGGTAACAGCCGGCCACAAGCTGACGCTATTCAAGGAAGAGGAGCTGAACCTGGAGACGGCATTCATGGAGCTGACCAAGGGGATCACGGCCTAAGCCGCGTGGGACGCCCATTTCGCTGCGTCGCTTGCGACGTGCTGCACCCGCTCTATGGTTTGCTCGTCGCCGCATTCCCCCGCCGATGGATCGAGTACGGGTTCCTGGCGCAGCATCGAGCGCCGCTCGCGTCGGTGGCGGGATTGTGAACTCCTTCAGCGCCGGTAGCGGAACCCGTTGTGTCCGGCAGCGCCCCGAAATAGACCGGCGGCTTCCCTCGCGGAAACCACACCTCGACGAGAAAATATTTTGTAGGCATGTAGTACGGTCTGCCAGCAATCTGCGAGCTGACGACGTTCATTTCCCGGTCGGTCTCGATCCAGGCGTCGGTGTCGCCGGATACGATCGCCTGCCCTTCGTCGCAGCTCAAATCAATCCAATCGGGTTGCGAGCTGCGCGACCAATTGGTCGCCTCGATCCGGAGCAGATAACGGTCGAACTGCCCGTTGGCCTCCTCGCGCTTGGTAATGGCCTGCACTTGCTCGCGGCTCTCGGGGCGCACGGGGCCTGTGTTTTCCAAAGGGATTGCGACGGGCGTCAAAATGTTGCCCCAGTAACCAAGCTGGATCGTTGAACAAGTTTGCGGCACCACAAAAATGAGCAGGCAGCGCAGCGGCCCTTCGTCGTCGAAATCGGGATCGTCGTCGTCGATGAACTGGCCATCGACCGTGAGGAACTGAACGAGCGGGTCGTTGCCGACGTTCTGATTGTTGGCCGCGTCGACCACGTCGATATCGTCCAGGTCGAAGCCCTGTTTCCAGTTGCGGAACTCGACATTCACGCCCACGAGCTTCGCCCCATCGACAGGTTCGATCTCGGTCTCGCCCGGATAGTTGTAGGCCGCATAGACCAGGCAGGTCGCTCCCTTGAGCCCCTGCGATTGCATCAGGGAAACCTCCTGGTCCGCCTTGCCGGACGCGACGGGAACTTCCTCGGAATCGGCTTCCGTCTGCGAGCGGTCGCCGCAGCCCGGGAGAATCAGCAGCACAACGAAAAGCCACGCATTGTGATGCATCACGGTTAACGTCCTTGTCCCGCGAAAAAAACGGCGTTTGCCGAGCCTCGCGATTACGAAACGTGCGAGCTGAAGAAGAAAAGGACCTACCGACAAGCTTGCGCTTGCCGCTCGCCCCGCGTAATTGCCGACGCCCCGCTACAGCTTACTGCTTATCCGCAGTTCCGTAAATTCGCGCACTCGACCTGTAATCGCCGGCTCGACCGGCAATCGCTCCATGCTGCTGGCGCCGTAGAAGCCGACGATCCCCGTGGTGTGGTCGAGAATGTACTGGGCGTCGGCCGGTTCGGCGATTGGTCCGCCGTGGCAGAGGACGAGAATGTCGGGCCGCACGCGTTTGGCGGCATCGTGCATGGCCTGCACTCGCGCGGCAGCATCGTCGAGCGTGGCGGCCGTCTGAGCGCCGATCATCCCCTTGGTCGTCAGCCCGATGTGCGGAATCAGGATGTCGGCGCCGGCCTGGGCCATTGCCGCCGCTTCGTCGGGATTGAACGCATAGGGTGTCGTCAGCAACCCTTGCGCATGGGCCTCGCGAATCATGTCGACTTCCAGGCCGTAGCCCATGCCAGTCTCTTCCAGATTGGTGCGCAACGTGCCGTCGAACAATCCCACGGTGGGGAAGTTCTGCACGCCGGAAAAACCGGCCCGGTCGACGTCGCGCAAGAAAAGCTTCATCACCCGGAAGGGATCGGTTCCGCATACGCCGGCCAGCACAGGCGTGTGCCTGCACGACAGGAAGCACCTCGCGGACCATGTCCATGACGATGGCGTTGGCGTCGCCATAGGGGAGCAGTCCGGCCAGCGAACCGCGGCCGGCCATGCGAAAGCGGCCCGAGTTATAGATTACCAGCAGGTCGATGCCGCCGGCTTCGGAAAGCTTGGCGCTCAGGCCGGTGCCGGCGCCGCCGCCGACAATCGGCTGGCCACGCTGCACCTTGGCGCGAAGGCGATCGAGGATTTCGGTGCGGGAAAATAAAGCCATGGTGGACCTACAAAAACTCGAATGACGAAATTCGAACATTCTTCATTTGGATTTGATTCGTCATTCGAATTTCGAGTTTCGTCATTTCTTCGCTTCCGCTTTCTGCCGCATCAGCTCGATCAGGCTGCTGGCGGCGGCAACGGCAAATTCCTCGTCGTTGATGTGGGCATCGAGTTCCACGATCGGCACGCCGCCCGCCGCTTTGCGCAAGGCCGTAAACAACGACTGCCGCGCGGCCGGATCGTCGAACGGCTGGCCTTCGCGGTCGATGGCCGAAACTCCGTGGCGCGGCAGCAAGATCACGCTCGGTCCTGGGCCGGCGCCAGCTTGCGGCCGATGTCGGCGCCGATCTCGGCGCATTCTTCGGCCGTGGTCCGCATCAGCGTCACGCTGGGATTGTGCGGATAGAGCTTGCGACGCTTGAACTTCGGCGGCACCGTGCTGGGAGCGTAGAAGTTGACCATGTCGGTGGCGCCGACCGAAACGACCTGCGGCACGCCGCACGCGCCGGCCGCGGTCAGTCGATCGCCGCCGGCCGATAAGAATCCGCCCACCACTTCGTCGGCCAGTTCGGTGGTGGTGATGTCCAGGACGCCGGCAAACAAGCCTTCGCGAACGAGCGATTCCATGGCCCGTCCGCCGTTGCCGGTGGCGTGAAACACCAGCACTTCGTAGCCCGCGTTTTCGAGCATCTGCCGGGCCCGCTCGACGCAAGGCGTGGTCACGCCGAACATCGTCGCCGCCACCAGCGGCCGATCCTCGGCCGCTGCATCTGCGGCGTGCCCCCGCTGAACCATCCCGGCCATTGCCGCGGCGGCATTGCTCAACACGGCTCGGCTGATCCGGTTCAAACCGGCCAGGTCGACGACCGTGTTGATCATCATGATGTCTTTGTCGCCGACATACTGGCGAACCTGCCCCGAGGCCAGCGTGCTGATCATGAGCTTGGGCACGCCCAGCGGCAGAGCCCGCATGGCAGCCGTGCCGATGGCCGTGCCGGCCGATCCCCCCAGCGCGATGACGCCGGAGACCTGGCCCTGCGCGTAATGCTCGGCGATGAGCTTGGCCGCGCCGTCGCACAGTGCTGTGACCGACCGACCGCGATCGCCGGCGGCGGCGAAGTCGGCCAGAGACAAGCCAGCGGCCGTGAAAACTCGCTCGCGGCCAATATCGGCCACGACCGCAGGCATGCCCAGGCAGCCGACGTCCACCAGTCGCGTTGGCACGCCCGCGGCCGTCAGCCGATCGCGCACGAAGGCCGCTTCGGCCCCCTTGGTGTCGAGCGTGGCCAGCAGATAAACCATCATGAATGGCAGGCCCCCGCCCGGCGTATTGGACCATGCAAGGTCGGCATTCGTCCGCTCCGATAAAGGCTTGAAAAACGCCGCCAGCACAACTCTAGCTCACGATTGGCCGCGATGCGTTCCGCGTAGCCGGCCGAATTTGCCGGTTGCTGCAAATTCGGAAAGTAATGCAGGGTGCTCTGTGAGCACCTTCTTGAATCGCGAACCAAGAAAAACCCCTGGCTCAAGTCCCGCGCCAAGGAAGGTGCTCACAGAGCACCCTACGGACTACGGACTTTCAGCGATTATCATTTCCCTCTAATAGCGGGCCAGCTCCTTTGTCGTGCCGTCAGGCTGCACGGCTCGGACCATTTCTTGCGCCTTCTGGGTCATAAACCGCAGCTCGCTTCCCAGGGCGATGAACTGCATGCCTTGCTCGGCGCGCTGCAGCGCGGAATTGGGATCCATGCAGTGCATCCCCGTCGGCGTGCCGGTCTTCTTGCCAACTTCCACCACCTTGGCCAGCATGGCTTCGAATTGCTCGTCGCTCGGTTCCTGGCCGTCCGGGCCGCGAGATGGGCCCGCATATCGACCGGGCCGACGAAGATCGCGTCGATACCAGGCAAGGCGTAAATCTGTTCGGCATTGGCCAGGCCGACGGCGCTTTCGGTCTGCAGGATGACCAGGATTTCGTCATTGGCATGGCGGAAGTATTCGGCGCCGCTGGTGTCGAAGTTCAGGGCCTGCATGCCGCCCCCCAGGCTGCGATTTCCTTCGGGCGGATACTTGGCAGCACGAATCGCCATCTGAGCCTGTTCGACCGAGTCGACCATCGGTACGACGATGCCCCACGCCCCGGCGTCGAGAGCCCGCTTGATGTAGAAATGCGTCCCCTGCGGCACGCGGCAGATCGGCACGCAACCGGCTTCAGCAATGCAAGCGAACACGGCCGCAGCCTGCGACCAATCGATCGGCGAATGCTCCATGTCCAACGTCAGCCAATCGAAGCCCGCGCGGGCCATGACGCGCGTGGCATACAAATCGCCCAGCGACAGCCAGGTGCCGAACGAAGGTTTTCCGGATTTCAACGTCCGCTTGACGGGATTGGTTTTCATGGGTGGGGTGGATCCTTGGAGGGGAAATTCGCGACGCCGTTGGAATGCGGGGGGGCTGACCGAACCCTCATTGTCTGCGCCGGGCTGGCCTGCTGCAATCCCCTGGCTCGCCCGGGTAGCGTTTGAAAGTCTGTGTTGGGCGGTGGGCTAAGGGCCGGGCGAAAGTCCGCTGGAATAATCCACGCCTCTGGAAATTCGGCTGTTATTCGTTCCGCTAGCGCGGGGCTGACATCCTTCGGCATGCGAATCGCCGCGACGGCAGGCTCGCCAATTATCGCCAGGCCTCGCGGCATGGACAGTGGAGCAACAAGCGCATCCGTGGCCATCAAAACGCGGTTTCCATAGCTGGCGGCAAGCTCTTCGAGCAGCCTATGTCGACGCGCTGACCAATTTAGCGAATAGCCCACCCAGGCCAACGGAACGCTTGTGATTGCCACAAGCACAAACAGCGTCCGCAGTCGGAAGAACCAGGGTGGGAGGGGTTGCCATGCCGGTAATCCTACCCGGTCGTTTGCTGGCAGTGAAAAAACTGGAGATTTTCGCCGTGCGACGGCTGGCAGGGCGACGCTATAATAGCCAAATTGATCGGTAAAAGCTGCCAGGAGGGTGCGAGTGATCGAGCGGAATGGCCACGATTTTGTAACCGTGGCAAAAGTCGGGGCCATCGCCGAGGGCGTGGCATGACCTACACCATCGGCGAACGATTGGTGGCCGTCTTTCTTTCCGACGGCGAATACTACGCCATCGACGATCTTTGCCCGCACATCGGCGCTTTGTTGGGGGCCGGCGAAGTCTGCGACGGCGTGGTAACGTGCCCTTGGCACGCCTGGCGGTTCCGCGTGGCTGACGGCGCCTGGGCCGACGACCCGCGCGTCAAAATCGACCGCCACGAAGTTCGCGTCGTCGGCGAAGACATTCAAGTGGCCTCTTCACTGAGCCCGATTAAAGTCTTCGACTGTGCCCGATTAAAGTCTTCGACTGAGCCCGATTAAAGTCTTCGACTGTGCGGCCACCGAAATGACGAATGTCTAATGCCTAAAGAACACGAATGACGAAATCCGAAGATTCTGTCATTCGGTTTTCGTCATTCTTTCTTTCGACATTCGTCATTAACCTTCGTCATTGCCATTACAGGGTCCACGTCTCTCCCGGCTTCAAAACGTTCGGCACGGCCTGCGTCTCGGCTTTCACGCGCTGGACCCATGCCTGCGCGTCCTGGGCAATCGGCGGCCAGGTATTGTAGTGCGACGGCACGACGTGCTTCGGGTGCAGTAATTGACGGCGCCGAACGCGTCGTCGGGCCCCATGGTGAACAGGTCGCCGATCGGCAGCACGGCCAGATCGAGCCCCACCGCGCCGATCAGCTTCATGTCGTAGAACAAGGCCGTGTCGCAGGCGAAATAGACCCGCAGCTTCTCGGCGGCGAGCGACAGTAGAAACCCGCTGGGGTTGCCGCCGTACGAGCCATCGGGCAATTTCGAACTGTGATGGGCGATCGTCAGTTGCACGCGGCCGAAGGGATGCTGCGAGCCGCCGCCCAGGTTGTGGCCGAGCGTCTTGGCCACCCCCTGCCCTGCCAGCCAGGTGCAGATCTCGTAGTTCGAGATCACCAGGCGCCCGTTCGTTTGGCGATCTTCGCGCAGTCGCAACATGATCGAAGTGACCATGCGAGACCAGGATGAAGTCGGCTTCGACCTGGCCTGATTTCAGCGGAGCCGTGGGCGAGTCGTCCAGGAACGGATCGATGAGAATCTTGTGCGAACCAGACTTCAGCAGCCAGGTGGCGTGACCGAGCCAGGTCAGTTCCATGTGCGAAGGCTCTCGATAGGAAATAGACGAAACCCAGTATTCAAAACTCGAGATCCGAAATTGAAATCCGCATGAAATCGCAATTTCTGAAATTCGAACCTCGGGCTTTGAGCATTCATTCGAATTTCGAATTTCGTCATTCGAATTTCTTCACTGACCATATCCCAGCGACCGGGCCCTGCCAAGATTCCCACTTGTGTTCGGCCGGCTTTTTGAAATGATAACTGAATCGTTTCCGGCATTGATTACGCATCACTCAGCATTGATCACTTCCCCAATGAACATGCACGAACTGACGCGAGTCTACGTTCAGCCGAACAATTCGAAAATCGTGCTGCTGGTCGCCGACGGACTGGGCGGCCTGCCGCTGGAACCGGGCGGCAAAACCGAATTGGAAACCGCCCGGACGCCGAACCTGGACGCTCTGGCCCGCCGAGCGTCTCGGGCTGAGCATTCCGGTCCTGCCGGGCATCACGCCGGGCAGCGGGCCGGGGCACCTGGGCCTGTTCGGCTACGATCCTCTGCAGTATCGCATCGGCCGCGGCATTCTGGAAGCGACCGGCATCGGCTTCGAGCTCGGGCCGCACGACGTGGCCGTCCGCGGCAACTTTTGCACGCTCGACGCCGCAGGGCACGATCACCGACCGCCGGGCCGGCCGATCGACGCGACGAGAGCGCTGCGTGGCCGTGCGCTTGCGGCAGGTCAAGATTCCGGGCGTCGAAGTTTTCGTCGAGCCGGTCAAGGAGCATCGCTTCGTCGTCGTCTTCCGCGGCCACGGCTTGGGCGGCGACGTCACGACACCGATCCGCAGTACCGGCGTCCCGCCGCTGGCAGCCCAAGGCGGCCAAGCCGGGCAGCGAAAAGACGGCCGAAGTGGCCGCCGAGTTCATCACCCAGGCCAGCAAGCTGCTGGCGGGCGAGAAGAAAGCCAACGGCCTGACGCTGCGCGGTTTCTCGGCCTAGCCGCAGATGCCCAGCTACGAGGAAGTCTACGGACTGCAGGCCGCGGCGATCGCCGTCTATCCGATGTACAAGGGGCTGGCCCGGCTGGTGGGCATGGAGATCGTCGGCAAGGCGCAAACGCTGGACGATCAGGTCGACGTGCTGGAACGAGACTGGAAGGATTACGACTTCTTCTTCCTGCACTTCAAATACACCGACAGCACCGGCGAGGACGGCAACTTCGCCGCCAAGGTGGAGATGATCGAAGAGCTCGACGCGATGATCCCGCGGGTCAGGCGCTGGAGCCGGACGTGCTGATCGTGACCGGCGACCACAGCACGCCGAGCAAGCTGAAGAGCCACAGCTGGCATCCGGTGCCGACGCTGCTGGTCGTCGCGCTGCTGCCGGTACCGACGCTTGCCAGGCGTTCAGCGAGCGCGAATCGCTGCGCGGCGGTCTGGGCCAGTTCGAGGCCAAGTACCTGATGCCGCTGGCGCTGGCGAACGCCGGCCGGCTGGGCAAATACGGGGCCTGAGCCAAAGGATTTTAGCAGACGTAGGTCAGGCACCCCGTGCCTGA
>CAVQAC010000001.1:0-511479 GCA_963710365.1 uncultured Planctomycetales bacterium | reverse complement strand
AGGGCGGCGATCGCCTTGGCATAGTCCGGGCGCCGTAAACGCGGTGCCGGCGATCAGGCAGTCCGCGCCCGCCTCCAGCACGGCGGGGGCCGTCTCCGGGGTGATCCCGCCATCGATCTGCAGCACGATGTCCCGGCCGCTCTGGTCGATCAGCCGTCGCAAGGCCGCGATCTTGGTCAGTTGCGAGGCGATGAAGGCCTGGCCGCCGAAACCCGGGATTTACGGTCATCACCATGATGATGTCGACGAGATCGAGCACATTGCACGATCGCCTCGACCGGCGTGGCCGGGTTCAACACCACGCCAGCTTTTTTGCCGAGCGAGCGGATCAGCTGCAGCGTGCGGTGCAGATGCGGCCCGGCCTCCGGATGCACGCTGATATGGTCCGCCCCGGCCTCGGCGAAGGCGGCGATATACGGGTCCGCCGGCGCGATCATCAGATGCACGTCGAGCGGCATGGCGGTGTGCCGCCGCAGCGCTTTGACCACCGCGGGCCGAAGGTGATGTTGGGCACGAAATGCCCGTCCATCACGTCGAGATGCAGCCAGTCGGCTCCGGCCTGCTGACCGCAACGGTTTCCTCGCCGAGTTGGGCAAAATCGGCGGCCAGGAGGCTGGGGGCGATCAGGAGTTGAGTCGGGAGTGTGTTCATGGCCCGAATTGTACCCAGGCCGTCACGGTTTCCACAAGCGCCGCGCGCAGAGAGGAGGAAGGCTTCTTTTTGTGAACAAAAAGAAGCAAAAAAACTTTAGTAATCTGGGCCATGGGCGTGGTCGCTGACACCGCCCATGGCCCAGCATAACAAAAGTTTTTGCGCCGCTTTTTTTAAAAAGCGGCCGCTTTCTTCTACCGGCTCAGTTCGAGGCTTCGGTTGTCAAGCCGTCAAAGCGCAGGAGCACGATGTCGAGGCCGACCTGCTGCGCGGCGCTGGGAGGGCCGAGCGGGGCGATGCTGGCCAGAAACTGTTCCCGGTTCTCATGGTCCACCTGGCCGACCTGGCCCTGGATCGCCCAGACGCGGTGCCCCGCGGCCCTTGCGTTGGCGGCCTTCTGGACATTCTTGGTCCAGGCGGCTTTCGGCAGATGCGTGCCCGAGCGGTGCAGATACAGGTTCATCATGTGCACCGCCCCCGGATCATCCACCACCAGCAGGTCGCCCGGCTGCATATCGGCATGCACCTCCGCCGCGGCGAGGTCCCAGCGCGGCTTGGTCTCGTCATGGTAATAGGGGCGCAGATTGGCAGCGGCGAGCAGGCCGATCACCGCCACCATGGGGGCCTGCAGCCGGCGCGGCGCCAAGGTGACGCCAAGCCCGGCGCAAATGAAGAACGGGGCCGCGCTCCACAGCGTATAGCGCGGCATCCAGATCGGGCTGACGGTGGAAATCGCCAGCAGGCTGAGCGGCAAGACGAAAATCGCCGTGCAGATCACCACCAGAGCCGCGCGCTGCCGGCGTAACGCATAGGCCCCGCCAGCGGCCAGCAGCAGCACCAGCCACCCCAGCCCGGGAATGCCGGCGGCGAACATGCGCACCGCGATCAGGCTGGTCACGTGCATGAAATACGTTCCGGCGAGCGTCCACCAGATGCGCGCGGCGCTGAGCGGCGGCACCCAGTTCAGCCCGCCCATCGCCCCGCGCTGGCCGAAAAATTTCAGCGCCAGGAACCAGGGCAGGCAGCACAGCACGATGACCAGCTGGGCCAGCAGCCAGTTGCGCCAGAAGTCGCGGGCCCGGCCGACACGCCGCCAGGCGATGGTGATCGCGGCGAGGTTGGCGGAGACGAACCAGAACATCGAGTCGCCGAGCACGTTGAGCGCGGCGATGGTGCCGAACACATAGGCGGCCCAGGCGCCGGGACGCCCGCCCGGGGCGCGCAGACGCCGTGCGGCACCTTCGGGGTCCTGGGCCAGCAGCACCAGCCCCCAGAGCGCGATGAGGATGGTGCTGATCAGCAGCGTATAGGAGCGGGCCTCCTGGCCGTATTGCACCTGGGCGGGGGAGAACACCATCAACAGCCCGGCGGTCAGGCCCGCCAGCGTACCGCCGAGCGAACGCGCCACGCCGAAGGCCAGCGCGCAGGACAGCGCCCCGAACAGGATCGCCGGCATGCGCACCCAGAGCTCGTCATGGCCGAAATGCAGGGCCCAGGAGGTGAGAATGAAATAAGAGGGAAACTGATGAAAATACACCGAATTCTGGACCATCTGCCAGAGCGGCAGGCGGGCGCGGTGGATCGTCGTGACCTCGTCCATCCAGAACGGCTTGGCCGCCACGTCATGGATGCGCGTGGCGAAACCGAGCAGAAACAAGCCGATAAAACACAGCGCGCTTAGGCGTGGGGAATGGGGCTCGCGGGAGCATGATGGTGGTTGATCGGTCATGCTCTAGGGTATCGGCGATAAAAGTGGCCGCTTTTTGAAAAAGCGGGGCAAAAACTTTTTGCTATGCCGGGCCTGAGGCGTCGTGGCGACAACGCCCATGGCCCAGCATAAAAAAGTTTTTTTGCTTCTTTTTGTTCACAAAAAGAAGGCCTTCCTTGCTTCTCCTGGCCGGTCCCATCTGGTCAAGTTTTCAGTCCTTGCGCAGCGCGTCTGCGCTGGCAGACCGCCTGTTAACGTGACTTAAGTCGCGGGGCGGGGAAATCAAGCGCCATTTCCCCGTCCTGACAGGAGAGTGATCGGCGTTAAAGCATGAAAGTAGGCCTGCGTTAGAAAATCACCCGCTCGTCTCGCAGCCGGCTCGAACAGGTCGAAAAAGCTCTCATCGGTCGGCCTGATAGTCGAGAAAGCCGAGGCCGCCGGCTCTTTGACATGTCCGTCACCACCTCGATCGGCCGGCCGAGGTCGGCGTCGGTGTGCCAGGCCGAGGCCAGACCGATCGAGATCGGCCTCGACCAGTCCGTACTTTGCCGCGATCTCCGCCCAGAGCGGTGCCGGCATCCGCCATCTGCCTCTCCAGCGGCAGCGCCATCGGCCGGCGAACGGCGCAGGCTCGAGGCCGAACCAGCCGGCGAGGCGCCCCCACATCCAGCTCCAGCGGAAGACGTCGCCGTTGACGACATTGAAGGCCTGGTTGCGCGCCGCGGCGGTCGTCGGCGGCCCAGAGCAGATGCCGCGCCAGCAGCCGCGCATCGGTCATGTCGGTGAGGCCGTTCCACTGCGCCGCCGAGCCCGGGAAACGGAAAGGCCGCCCGGTCTCGCGGCAGATCGTCGCATAGACGGCCAGCGTCACGCCCATGTTCATCGCATTGCCGATCGCATAGCCGATGATGGTGTGCGGACGGTGCACGCTCCAGGTGAAGCCGTCGCGCGCGGCCGCCGCGAACACCTCGTCCTCCTGCGCGTAATAGAAATTCTCGATGTCGAGCCGCGCCTGCTCCTCGCGGAACGGCGTCGCCGGCAGCGCGCCTTTGCCATAGGCCTCGAACGGCCCGAGATAGTGCTTCAGCCCGGTCACCAGCGCCACGTGCTCGCACGCTGCTGCCGGGCGAGCGGCATCCAGCAGGTTGCGCACCATGGCGCCGTTGACCCGGATATTCTCGGCTTCCGTCGGCTGGCGCATCCAGGTGGTGATGAACACGTGGCTCGGCCGCAGCCGGCCGAGCGCCGCCTGCAGCGACTGCCGGGTCCATGAGATCGGCGGCAACCGGCTTGACGCCGCGATCTCGCCCGGAGGCGGCGCGCCAGCCGCGCACCTCCCAGCCCTCGGCGACCAGGTGGCGCGCCAGATTATTGCCGACGATGCCGCTGGCACCGACGACGAGAGCGGTTTTGGTCATGCGCGTCCTCTCAGATGATCCTGGCAGAAATGGGGCCGGATGCCGGAACGTCCAGATCGATCATGCTCCGGGCTGGTGTTGAAACCAGCACGGAGCCTTCCCCTTCAGGCCCGCACCAGCCGGGCGATGAAAAAACCGTCAATGCCGCCGCGCTCCGGCCACAGGCCGGGATGCGTGCGCACATCGCCCTGCGCCGTCACCGCTTCCGGCAGTTCCGGCAGGCTCAGCGGGTCGCGCTCGCAGGCCGAGCCGGGCGCAGGCGGCGTCGATCCGCGCCGCACCTTCCTCGGGCTGCAGCGAGCACACGGCATAGACCAGCCGGCCGCCCGGGGCGAGCATTTCGGCGGCGGCGTCGAGCAGGGCGTCCTGGGCTTTCGTCAGCATCTGCACGTCGCGCGGCTTTACGCAGATGCAGCAGGTCCGGGTGGCGGCGGATCGTGCCGGTGGCGCTGCAGGGCGCATCCAGCAGGATCGCCGGGAATTTTGTCGCCGGACGCCAGGTCGCGGCATCGGCGAGAACCGTCTCGGCGTTCAGGCCGAGCCGGGCCAGATTGCCCTTGAGCGTGCCCATGCGGGCCGGGTCGCGCTCCACCGCGGTGACGACGCCGCCGGCGGCGGCCAGCTGCGCGGTCTTGCCGCCGGGGGCGGCGCAGAGATCGAGCACGCGCTCGCCGGGCTGCACCGCGAGCAGCCGCGCGGGCAGGGCGGCGGCGGCGTCCTGCACCCAGATGTTGCCGCTGCCGAAACCCTGGCAGTTCGGTCACTGCCGTGCCGGCGGGAAAGCGTACGGAGCCGGTCGGCAGCGTCTCGCCCGGCGACCGACAAAGCCCGGGCTTGGCCGAAATATCGAGCGGCGCCTCTGCGCGTGCGCGGTGGCGATCGGCCCGCGCTCGCGCCCCCAGCTCGCCCAGGCCCAGCCCGGCGTGTCGAGGCGCGGCATGTCCAGCCCGTCCAGCACCGCCGGCCCGGAAGCCGCCACCTTGCGCAGCACCGCGTTGATCAGCCCGGCAAAGGGCGCGAGTTTCCGCGTCCGCGCCAGATCGACCGCGGTGCCCACCGCGGCATGCGGCGGCGCGTCCAGAAAGAGCGAGCGCCGCGGCGCCGAGCCAGAGAATATGCCGCACCGGCAGCGGCGGTTCGCGGCGCAGATGCGCCTCCAGCACCGCGTCCAGCGTGCCGGTATGGCGCAGCACCGTAGCCGCCAGCCGGTGCGCCGCCGCCTTGTCGCGCGGCGCCATCGCCGGCAGCGCGTCGAGGGCCACGTCCAGCGACGTATTTCGGGTCAGAACCGCCTGCAGTAACGCATAAGGCGGCTTCTCGCGTAGGATCTCGCATGAAATTTTGATCTCGGAGGGTCATGGTGGAGCTGAGGGGAATCGAACCCCTGACCTCGTCATTGCGAACGACGCGCTCTACCAACTGAGCTACAGCCCCGGAACCCATGAAGCGGACAGGGTCCATCGTGGTCGGCGAAATCGCGCATTTGCCGATGCGAAGTCAACAGCCGCTGTGAAAACATTGCCACGCGCGCAACCCGTAGTTACTCATGCGCCTACAAAACACGAGGCAATTTATGCTTTTCGCAATTTTCTGGCTGCTCGGCGAACTGATCCATCTGATGATCCTGGCCATCATCGCCGCCGCGGTGCTGAGCATCCTGCTCGGGTTCGGCGTGGTGAACGCCCGTAGCCGCTTCGTCTATTCCCTGATGGATTTTCTGACCCGGGTGACCGACCCGGTGCTCAACCCGATTCGCAGTTTCGTGCCGCTGTTCGGCAATGTGGATATCTCGCCGCTGATCGCGATTCTGCTCCTGCAGGCGCTGCAATTCGTGCTGTCGGATGTTTACGGCCGGCTGGTCATGGCCGGGCTGGGCTTCTGATTCGCTGACGCGGGCCTGAAATCGGCTCCGGCAAAGCGATTTGATGCCGGCGCAATAAAATCGCGCGCGCAAACAAGGCGAGAGCATGATTGATGTAAAGCCATCATGCTCTATGTGTGCGGCGCGTTTGGAAAGGGTGGGATTTGCGTCTTTTCGTTGTGACCCTCAGCCAGCTGATCGTCCTGATCGTCGGCACGGCCCGCAGGTTCGCCTGGCCAACCGTCATCGCGCCTCCTGGCGCTGGCGGTCGCGGGCCTGGTCTATACGAAGCAGCATCTGCGGATCGATTCCGACACCGACGATCTGTTTGCCCAGCTCACTGCCCTGGCGGCAGGCGCAGATCCGCGAAAGCCGGGATTTTCCGCAGTTCGACAACCTGATCGTCGCCGTGGTGCGCGCTGCAGACGCCGGAAGAGGCGCGCGAGACCGCGGCCGGCGCTGAACGCCGCGTTGAATGCAGGACAAGGCGAATTTTATCGACTCGCGGTATCCCGCGGGCGCGACGTTTTACACCCATGAAGGGCTGCTGCTGCTGCCCACCGACCAGTTGGCCAAACTGCTGACCTCCATCGTCGCGGCGCAGCCTTTCCTCGGCCAGCTGGCGGCCGACCCGTCGGCGCGCGGCCTGTTCACCGGCCTGGGCCTGATCGCGCAGGGCGTCTCCACGCGGGGCCAATCTGACGCCCTATGAGGGCGCGCTGGAGGGCGTGCGAAACAACCTTGCCGCCGCCGCCGCCGGCCATCCGGTGCCGCTCTCCTGGCAGAGCCTGATCACCGGCAATGTCGGCGCGCAGAACGCCGAATTCGTGCTGGCGCATCCGAAGCTCGATCAGCGGCACGTTGGAGCCGGGCGGGGTCGCCACCGCGGCGCTGGTGCGGATCGCCGAAAACCCTGCCGGACGTGCAAGGCCGGCCGCGCCACGGTCGATTATACCGGTCAGATCCCGCTTATCCGACGAGCAATTCGCCTCGCTCACCCAGGGGCTCGTGGTGGGCGGCATCATCAGCGTGCTGCTGATCGCGCTGTGGCTGTTCCTGGCGCTGCGCTCCTGGCGGCTGATCGTGCCGATCCTGGCGACCCTGCTGCTCGGCCTGGCGCTGACGATCAGCTTCGCCGCCGTGTTCATCGGCGTCATCAACCTGATCTCGGTCGCCTTCGCGATCCTGTTCATCGGCCTGGCGGTGGATTTCGCCATCCAGTTCTGCGTGCGCCTGCGCGACGTGCGGCATGGCCTGACCGATCTGGCGCGGGCGATTCCGGAGACCGGGCGCCAGGCCGGCGGGCAGATCGCGCTCGCCGCCACCGCCACCGCCTGCGGCTTTTTTGCCTTCGCGCCGACGCCCTTCGTCGGTGTCGCCGAGCTCGGCGTCATCGCCGGGGCGGGCATGTTCATCGCCTTTTTCTGCACCATCACCTTTTTGCCGGCGCTGCTCTGGCTGTTCCGCCCCGGCGCCGAGGCGCTGCCGGTGGGCCTGCCGTTCGGCGCGCAGATGGACCGCGCGCTGCACCGCCTGCGCCGCCCGGTTCTGCTGGTTTTTGCGGTGCTGGCGGTGGCCGGGGCCGTCAGCGCGGCGACCATCAGTTTCGATGCCAACCCGCTCGACACCAAGGATCCGAACAGCGAGAGCATGCGCACGCTGAACAGGCTGCTCGCCAACCCCACGACCAACCCGTTCTATGCCGACGCGCTGGTGCCCAATCTGGCCGCGGCCAGGGCGCTGCAGGCCAGGCTGGCGGCGCTGCCGGAAGTGGCGGGGACGATGTCGGGCGCGACCTTCGTGCCGGAGCAGCAGGCCGCAGAAACTGGCGATGCTGGCGCAGGTGCGCGACGATTCTGGCGCCGACCCTGCTGGCCGCGGATTCCGCCGCCGCCGGCGGTGACCGCGGCGTCGATCCGCGCCGCGATGGCCAAGGCGCATGACGCGATCATGCAGGTGGCGGGGCAGTTGCCGCACGACTCGCCGCTGCTCGGCATCGCCGCCGCGCTGGCGCAAGCTGCAGACCGCCAGCGACGCGCAGGTGATGGCGATGAACGCCGCCATCACCCGCTTCCTGCCGGAGGAATTGCAGCGCCTGAGCAGCAGCCTGTCGCCGCAGCCGATCACGCGAGCGAGCCTGCCGCAGGATGTCGCCGCGAACTGGTTCCTGCCGGACGGGCAGGTGCGGGTGGAGGCTTTCCCGACGGCGGCCGCGCAAACCACCGCCGGGCTGCACCGCTTCGCCAAGGCGGTGCTGGCGGTGGCGCCGAATGCCGGCGGGCCGGCGATCTCCACCATCGCCACGGCGGCGACGATCCTGTACTCCTTCCGCGAGGCGGCGATCCTGGCGTTCATCGCGATCGCGGCGATCCTGCTGGTGGTGTTCCGCAATCTGCGTGACACGCTGCTGGTGCTGGCGACGCTGGCGCTCTCGGCGCTGCTCACCGCCTTGTTCGCGAAGCTCTGGGGCCTGTCGATCAACTACGCGAACATCATCGCCTTGCCGCTGCTGCTCGGTGTCGGCGTCTCGTTCAACGTGTATTTCGTCATGAATTTCCGCGCCGGCATGCGCAAATTCCTGTCCTCCGCCACGGCGCAGGCGGTCCTGTTCTCGGCGCTGACCACCGGCACCGCGTTCGGCTCGCTCGCCGCCTCGCATGACCGCGGCACCGCGAGCATGGGGATCCTGCTCCTGCTCAGCCTGCTGGCGGTGCTGATCGCGACGTTCATTTTCCTCCCGGCCATGCTGTACACGCTGAGCGCCGAGGCCGATCGCCGCGCCGCCATGCCGGAGCACAATGCTCGAGAAGCGTAGCCTCAGCCTCTCCGGCCATCGCACCAGCATCGCCCTGGAACCGGAATTCTGGGCGGCGCTGGCGGCTCTGGCGGAAGGCGAGGGGGTGCACGCTCGTGGCGCTGGTCGACGCGCATCGATGCCGCCCGCGCGCCCGGAGCAAAAGCTCGCCTCGGCGCTTAGGGTGTTTGCTCTGCACGCTGGAATATGAAGAAAGAGGCCGCTTTTTAAAAAAAGCGGCGCAAAAACTTTTTTCGAATCTGGGCCGGTGGCGTTGTCACCAACCACGCACGGCCCAGTTTAACAAAGTTTTTTTGCTACTTTTTGTTCACAAAAAGTAGCCTTCCTTTCCTTCCTTACCCGCGCAGCACGCCGCCGGTCTTCTTCGCGACCTCGGCGACGATCTTCGCGGAGATCGCGTCCAGCTCGGCCTCGGAGAAGCTCTTTTCCGTCGGCTGCAGCGTGACGGCGATGGCCAAAGACACCTGGCCTTCCGGCACGCCCTTGCCCTGGTAGCGGTCGAACAGCACGACATTGGTGATGACGTTGCGCTCCGCCCCCTTGGCGGCGCGCAGCAGGGCCTCCACCGGGGCTGTCGGCGGGGAGCAGGAACGCGAAATCCCGGCGCAGCGGCTGGAAGGCGGGCAGGACGGGGGCGGCCTTGCGGCGGCGCTTCGGCTCGGCGATGGCGTCCAGGAACACCTCGAACGCGACGCTGCCGAGCGGCAGGTCGAGCTTCTGGCAGATGCCGGGATGCAACGTGCCGAACGAGGCCAGCACGGTCTTCGGCCCCTGGCGCAGCGTGCCGCTCTGGCCCGGGATGATAGAAGGACGCACCGCCCGGGCTCGTCGTCACCGCATCCAGCGGCACGCCGAGGGAGGCCAGCACGGCCAGCGCGTCGGCCTTGGCGTCCATCGCATCATAAAGGCGCGCGGGGCTGAGGGCGGAAAGCGGCGTGAAGCCGACGCGCAGGCCGGCCGCGACCAGCGTCTGCGAGGCATCGGCGGCGTAGGCCGGGCCGATCTCGAACAGGCCGAGATCGCCAAAGCCGCGCGCCACGTTGCGGGCGGCGGCCAGCACCAGCGGCGCCACCGGGGTGTTGCGCATCTGGTCGAGATCGGCGGCGATCGGGTTGGCCAGGCGCAGCGTCTCCGGCGTATCGCCGAACAGGGCGGCGGTCTCATGATCGAGGAAGCTGAAGGTCACGCATTCCAGCAGGCCGCGCGCCGCCAGAACCCGGCGGGCGAGCGTCGTGCGCGCCTGTTTGGGCGTCAGCACCGGGGCGGGAATGACGGCGTCGACCGGCAATGAGACCGGCACGATCGCGTCCATCCCGTTAAGCCGCAGCACTTCCTCGAGCAGATCCACCTCGGGCTCGATTTGTTGCGCGCCCGCGGCGGCCGTGGCGGCGTTGGCCACGTTCGCCTGGTCCAGCGCCGGGGGCTGGGCGATGTCGTTGCGCCAGCTCGGCACGCTGACACGCACCTGCTGCGCATCGCGCGCCAGCACGCCGAAGCCGAGACGCTGCAGTGCGAGCCACGGCCTCGTCGGCGCCGATCTCCGAGCCGCCGAATGCCTTGATCCGGGCGAAGCGCAGGCTGGCCTCGCGGGTCCAGTCCGGCCGGGCGCCGGCCTCGGAAACCTCGCTCGCCGTGCCGCCGCAGAGCGACAGCACCATCGAGGTGGCGGCATCCAGCGCCGCGGGGAGAAGCTGGGAGTCGATGCCGCGCTCGAAACGCTGCCTGGCGTCGGAGAAGATGCCGTGGCGCTGGCCGCTCTGCGCGATGCGCACGCGGTCGAACAGGGCGCATTCGATGAACACGTTGGTGGTGCCGGCGTCGCAGCCCGTCGCCTCGCCGCCGACGATGCCGGCCAAAGACTGCACGCCGCTGGCGTCGGCGATGACGCAATCTTCCGTGCCGACGCTGATGGGCTTGCCATGCAGCCCGGCAAATATTTCTCGCTTCGCCGCCGCGCCGCAGGGTCAGAGCGCCGCCCGTGACCTTGTCCGCGTCGAACACATGCAGGGGCCGGCCGAGATCGATGGTGAAGAAGTTGGTGATGTCGGCGAGCACGTTGATCGGCCGCAGCCCGATCGAGGTGAGGCGGGCTTTCAGCCAGTCCGGGCTCTCGCCGTTGGTGACGCCGCGCACCGTGCGGCCCAGCACCCACGGACAGGCTTCGGGAAACTCGTTACGCCAGGCGATGGCGCTGGCGCCGGAAGCGGTGACAGTGCCCGGCGCAAATTCGACCAGCGTGCCGAGCCCGGCGGCGGCAAGGTCGCGCGCCACGCCGCGTACCGACAGCGCATCGCCGCGATTGGGGGTGACGCTGATTTCGATCACCGGATCGTCCAGCCCGGCCCAATGGGCATAGGCGGTGCCGACCGGCGCATCTTCCGGCAGCTCGATGATGCCGTCATGATCCTCGCCGAGCCCGAGCTCGCGTGTGGAGACCAGCATGCCTTCGGATTTGACGCCGCGGATTTCGCCCACCTTCAAGGTGATGCCGGAGCCCGGCACGTAGGCGCCGGGCGGCGCAAATACCACTTTCAGCCCGGTGCGCGCATTCGGCGCACCGCACACCACGGAAAGCTCGGCGTCGCCGGCATTCACGCGGCAGGCGCGCAGCCGGTCGGCATTCGGGTGCTGCACCGCCTCGATGATCTCGGCGATGACGAACGGGGCCAGCGACGCGGCGCGGTTCTCGACGCCTTCCACCTCCAGCCCGATGGCGGAGAGGGTGGTGACGATCTGATCGAGCGTGGCCTCGGTCTGCAGCCAGGTTTTCAGCCAGGAAAGAGTGAACTTCATCGGAGTTAGAAACCTTCGTGCAGCATGGCGGGGGCGAGGGCGGAGAAGCCGTAATGGCGCAGCCAGCGCACATCACTCTCATAGAACAGGCGCAGATCGGCGATGCCGTGCTTCAGCATGGTGATGCGCTCGATGCCGACACCGAAGGCAAAACCCTGATATTCGCGCGGGTCGATGCCGCAATTGGCCAGCACGTTCGGGTGCACCATGCCGGAGCCGAGAATCTCCAGCCAGTCGCCGCCTTTGCCGATCTCGCCGGTCTTGCGGTTCCAGCCGATATCGACCTCCATCGAGGGTTCGGTGAACGGGAAATAGCTGGCGCGAAAGCGCACCGGCAGATCCGGGGCATCGAAGAAGGCGCGCAGAAAATCGATCAGGCAGCCCTTGAGATGGCCGAGCGTGATGTTCTTGCCGATCACCAGCCCCTCGGTCTGGTGGAACATCGGCGAATGCGTGGCGTCGTGGTCGGCGCGGAAGGTGCGGCCCGGCACGATGATGCGGATCGGCGGTTCCTGGGCCAGCATGGTGCGGACCTGCACCGGCGAGGTGTGGGTGCGCAGCACCGGCGGGCGGGTGCCGGCGTCGGTCTTAAGATAGAAGGTATCCATCATCGCCCGCGCGGGATGATGCGCGGGGATGTTCAGGGCGGAGAAGTTATTCCAGTCATTTTCGATGTCCGGGCCTTCCTTGATCTCGAAGCCCATGGCGCCGAAGATCGCGGCGAGTTCCTCCATGGTGCGGCTGATTGGATGGATCGCGCCGGCGATGTCGGGGCGGGCCGGCTGGGTGACATCGATGCGTTCCGCCGCCAGCCTGGCGTTCAGCGCCGCCTCGTCCAGTAGCGCTTTACGTGCCGTCAGAGCCTCGGTGATCATCGCCTTGATCTGATTGACCTCGGCACCGGCTTCTTTGCGTGCTTCCGGCGCCATGCCGCCCAGCGATTTCAACACAGCTGTGATGCTGCCATTTTTGCCCAGCAGCGCGACGCGCAGCGCCTCCAGCTCCGGCGCATCCGCCTGGCCGATCCGGTCCAGATCTTTCAGAAGCGAAACTTTTATGTCCTCGGTCAGCATGGCATCACCTAAATTTCGGTCTCCGGAGCGCGGCTGGGCCCGTGCCGTCCGGAGGTAGAATTTCAACAAAATCAGACCGTTAAGGAACGATCCTTGAAGCCGCACGCCGGCCGTTCGCAACGGGCGGCGCAATACGTCCGGGGAGGGCAGACATTTTCAGCGACCAAATGTCAAGCCGGCGGGGCGTTGATAACGCGATGATAGTCAGCCCTGAAGAAGTGTTACAAAATCTCAACAGTTTTGCATAAAATGAATGTATATAGTGAAATACGCCCGCGCATTGCTACAATACGATATATGCCATGCTTGACCCCTCAGGGCCGGGCAGCTATGGCCGGCGGGGAAGCGTAATCATAGGGGTTTCGCAACCATGTTGACCTCACCATCACGGACAGGGATCGGTTTTACTATGAAATTCAAAGCATTGGGCGCTTTTGCCGGCCTTGCCCTGCTGGCAGCCTGCTCTTCTACCCCGACCACGACCAACACCGCCACGGGCGCGGGCGTGGCAAGCACCGGCGCGGCGCCGGGCAGCGAGCAGGATCTGGTGGCGAATGTCGGCGATCGCGTTTTCTACGCGTTCAACGAATCCACCCTGAGCAGCGAGGCAGACGCCACCCTCGGCCGTCAGGCCGCCTGGCTTCAGAAGTACCCGAACGTGAACGTTCTGGTCGCCGGCAATGCCGACGAGCGCGGCACCGAGACCTATAACCTGGCGCTCGGCCAGCGCCGCGCTAACCACGCGCGTGACTACCTGGTCGCCCAGGGCGTTGCCGCTTCGCGCATCCAGACGATTTCCTACGGCAAGGATTGCCCGGTTGCCGCTGGCAACGACGAGGCTGCCTACCAGCAGAACCGTAACGCGATCACCTCGGTGCAGGGCTTCAACCCGCAGAACTGCCACTAACACTCTTCCCACGCCGACTTCGGTCGGCGTGTCGCGTGTCGGACCGGCGGCGCTTCTTGAACGGGGCGCCGCCGGTTTTGTTTTTGCACGTCAGGCGGTTATAACCGCTCTGGTTTCGTTCAAGCACCTGGATCCTTGCATGCGCCCTTATCTCTTCGCCGTCGCCGCTTTCGCCGCCCTGCTGCCTTTGGCCGCCCAGGCTCAGCCTGTCGTGCAGAGCCAGGAGGGCATCGCGCTGGAAAACCAGATCCTGCAACTGCAGCAGCAGGTGCAGCAGTTGCAGAGCAATGGCGGGAATGGCGGCAATGGCGGTTCGGCCCTGGGCGGGCAGGCGCTGCCGCCGCCCTCGTCCGGTGGGGCGCCCGATGGCGGCATGGTCGCGTCGTTGCTCAACCAGGTGGGCCAGTTGCAAACGCAGGTGGAGAAGCTGCGCGGCGATGTCGATACCCTGCAGAACCAGGTCAGCACCCAGCATGCCGAGACCGAACAGGAAATCGGCGATCTGAAATTCCAGATGTCGAACGGCCAGGGCGCACAGGCGCAATCCGGCCAGGCCCACGCACCGGGCCCGCAATCCGCGCCACCCGCGCCGCCGCCGGCACCGGCGACTCGGCTGACACCCCCGCCGCCGAGCGCCGCCGCATCGGCCTCGCCGCGGGCTTTGCTGCACACGGCGCAGCATGCTTATGCCCAGCGTGACTTTGCCGGCGCCGAAGCCGCGGCGCGCGCCATCCTGGCCCATGCCCGCTCCAGCCCGGAAGCCTATCCGGCGCAGTTCCTGCTGGCGCAATCGCTGGCGGCGGAAGGACGGCCGCAGGACGCCGCGATCGCCTATGACAATACCTACAACCTCAACCGTGCGGGGGCGGAAGCGCCGGCCTCCCTGCTGGGCCTCGCCAGATCGCTGGCGGCGATCCATCAGAACGAGGCGGCCTGTGAGACACTGTCGTCGTTGAACAGCCAGTTCCCCACGCTTCCCGATGGCATGGCACAACGGGTCGAGGCCGTGCGTCACCTGGCGCGTTGCTCGTAGCCGAAAGAGAGCAAGGGAACGCTACTTTTTGTGGGCCGTGGGCTTTGTCGCCGACAACGCCCATGGCCCAGCATAAAAAAAGTTTTTGCGCCGCTTTTTTCAAAAAGCGGCCACTTTCTTCCCTCCCGGAGGTGACAAGGTGACGGCCCTGCCGGACGCTTTCGCGGCGGCGATGGCCCGGCTTGGCCCGTTCCCTGTTGTGCCGCGCCTGTCCGTGGCGGTATCCGGCGGCGCTGACAGCTCCGCGTTGGCGCTGCTGGCCCAGGGCTGGGCGGCTGAGCGCGGTGGCGACATTCTGGCTCTGATCGTCGATCACGGGTTGCGGCAGAATGCGGCGGCGGAGGCGGCGTTGACGGCTGCACGGCTGCAGGGCTGCGGCATTGCCAGCCGGGTCCTGACCCTTGCCGATCTGCACGGGCCGGGGCTGCAGGAGCGGGCCCGGGCAGCGCGTTATGACATTCTGGCCGGCGCCGCGCGCGATGCCGGACGGCCGCATCTGCTGCTCGGGCACCATGAAGCTGACCAGGCCGAGACGGTGGCGATGCGCGCCGCACGGGGCGCCGGCGGCGCCGAGGGCATGCCCGCCTGGTCCGCCCGCAGGGATGTTGTTCTCATCCGCCCGCTGCTTGCAGCGGCAGCCCGCGGCGCTGGCCGACGACCAGTCCGACGATGCCCAATGAGCCCAGCACCACGGCCGCTAGCCGCTGGTAAAAGTCAGTCGTGGCCGGATTCGAATAGCGGATTTCAACCACCGGGGCTTCGCCCTGGAACATGCCCAGCACCGGCGAACGATCGCGGGCGAAGACTTGCGTCCAAAGCTCCGCCGCCTGGGTTGCGGCGCGAGGTTCAGCGCCGAGTTGGTTGAGCAGGTCGCTGGTGCCTAGGCGTTGGGCGCCGGCCGCACTGTCGCGATCGAGTTTCGCAACGTCGGCGGCCACTTCCAGGGTGCGGCTGCTCGGGGCCGTCTCGAGTAACTGCTGACGCACGGCCTCTCGCGCCGACCGCCAATGCTCGAACCAGACACGATACCAGGCCTTGATCTCGCCGGCGGCGAGGTCGAAGCCCGATCGGCCGGCAGGTTGACCAGAGCCCCGGCGCTCTGCAGGCGGCTCAGTTCGTAGTTCAGGGCCCCGATCGAGTGTCCCCCCAGCATCTCGCCGACACCCGCTTCGGCCGGCGCTGCGATCGTCCACAGAGTCTTGTCGGTTGGCATTTCGCCGATCGTCGGGGCCGCGATCCGCATCACGCCCCAGCCGTGGCTACGCGGCTCGCGGCGGCCAAGAAACAAGATCTCGATGCGCTGCGGAAGCTGTTTCACGACGAGCGGAATTCGCCAGCCGTTGCTCCCCGCGGGCGAGACGGTCGTGATTCGTCCATCGACCGACGCCTGAATCAGCCGGCAACCGTCGGGCATTTCGACCACGCACGTATCGCGGTCGGCCGGTTCGATGTCGAAGGTGGCTGCGCCCTGGTAGCTGGCGTCGAGATGCCAGGCCAGGCGGATGTCGGCCAAACGTACATGCGGCGAATCGGAAACCCGATCGACCGAGTTCAACCGTCCCAAAGGCGCCGGGCCCGTGGCCTGCAGCGTTTCATAACCGACGTCGAGCAGTGCATTTTCGAATTCCTTGGGAAGCGAGGCCGGCTTCAGTTGCGATGTTTCCCAAGCCACGTGCTGCAAGCCGACCTGCGTCGGCAGACGGAAGAAGCGAACGGCCCGATCCATGCCCAGCGGCACCACGTCGGGCATCATCACCGGCTCGCCCGCTGCCAGCACCAGCGGGCCGCTGATCGTCGCGCGGTAAGTGTCTCGGACAGCCTCGCGCGGGCGAATGATCAAATGCCGCCTCGTCTCGCCCGGCAATTCGACCAGTTGGTAATCGGCCGGGGGCGTGATCGTGAACGGCCCAACCCAGGTAGGCGGAATTTCGAAGCGCAGCGTGTCGACCAGTCCTTTGGTTACGGACCATTTCGAATCGACTTCGACTTGCCAGGCAGTCCCTTCCCGTCGCAGCGACGCGGCCTGCACGATGTTCGCGTGAATGTGATTTGGCTCGACGACGATGCGCGCTGCCGGCTGTTCAGTATCGGCAACCAGAGCCGCGACGACCCGGTCGGTAACATGCTGGCCATCGATGGCGGCGGCTTCGGGCGATTCAATCAGCCCGGCGCGATCGAGCACGCGCACCAGCACGGCCGGCCGGCGGGAAATCGTCACGGCCATGCCGGCCAGTTTCGCTTCCTCCATGCGCACCATGGGCAAGGGGACGACGCCGCTGGTCGGCGTGCGCAGCGTGCCTTGCAACGACAACTGCTGCGGACCGGTGACTGGACCGGTCAGGAAGACGGTGATCGTGCCGGTCTTGTCGCGTCCCCAGCGCGCGGCGCGCTGCAGGCCGTCCTCCAACACGGAAATCGTCTCGATGTGAAGTTCGGGTGGAGCGATCAGGCGATGCTGAAACACGTAGCCGTCCGTCGTCAGCAACTGGGCGTCGAACTGCACGTCGGCCGTGTGCCGGAAAAAACTCAGCCCGAGTGATTGCCGCGCCGTCGTTCGCGGCTGGCGGGGGCGCGTGGCCAGGCTCCAATTGCTTTCGCCGCGCGAGAGCTCGAACGCGAGTTGCGGCGGCTGTGGCCTGGCCCCCAGTGCGAGAGGAAGTTGGGCGGCGCGACCGCTTCGAGATGTTCGCCCGCTTGCGGATCATATTCCAACGACGGGTCGACCGTGACTGCCAGCCAGACTTTCGAGGAGCGGGCGCCGAGCACTTCCAGCCGCGGCACGCGCAGGTTTCCCAAGGCCGAAGTCCCCGTTAACAGGAATGAGCCCTGAAACGTCGTCTCTTCGCCGACGGGCGCGGTTGGCGCGAATCGCATGCTCCGCGCTTCGGCGCTCCCTGTGATTTCGTCGGCCAGCGTGCGGGCTTCGTTCAGCCGCCAATTGGCGCCGGCCAGCGGCAGCAGCCGTAGTCGTGGATCGGCCACCAACTCCAATTCGGCCAGTTGGCCGGCAATGACCTTCAAATTCAAACGCGTGTCGAGGACCACGGAGCCCGGACGCACCTTGAGCCAGATGAGTTCCTCGACGTCGAACGTCGCATCGGCGCGTGAATTCAAGCTATGCGGCCAGCGCACTGCCAGCCGATCGCTGGCTCCCAAATAGGCCACCTGCGAATGATGTTCGTCGGACCAGGCGCTGGCTCCCAGGCGCCGGGCACCTCGACGCTCTTGACGTCGGCCGGCACCTGCAATTCCAGGCTGGCCGTCGGCACGCCGGGCACGTTCAACTCGAACATCGACACTTCGCCCAGCGAACGTACGGCCGGGTGCAAGGAGAGTTCCAGGCGATACTTGCCCGGTTCGGCAATCGGACAGACGAAAGCCCGGCCGCTGGGCTCCCATTCGACGTCCACGGCGCGGCCGTCGAGCATGACGCTGCTAGGCAAGATCGCCAGGCCTTCTCGCGCCAGCGGAATACGGACTTCGGCCGAGTGATCGAACACTTGCAGATCGAAACTCGCCGTCAAGTCGGCGACTTCCAAGCCGGCCGGCATGTTGCTATGGACGAGCCGGGCCTGGTACTTGGCGCCTTCGAGCAACCAGCCTTCGGGTCGGCCGCGGGCTTCGTTGGCCTTGCGCCGCAGTTCGGTTATCAGTCCTTCGGCCACCTGGTAACGTGCCCCGGTCGGCTTGCCGTCTTCGTCGCTGGGAATGAAGACCTTATAGATCTCCGCTGCGTCGGCACCGGCCGCTGCCGGTACGCCTGGTTCGGCGGCGATCACGCGCCCCGCTACCAATAACGCCATGACAATCGCTGTGCCGATCAACGCGGGAGCGGGTCGTGTCGAGTGAACCGAATCGCGAGCAGCCGACGGAACAAAGGTATTTCTGCGGTAGGGAATCAACAGGCCGGCTGCCAGGCAGGCGAACGTTCCTAATACTCCACCGGCAAGGAAGGGGACCAGCGCAGGGGCGCCAGCAGCGCCACGGCGGCAAACGCCAGGGCCACGGACAATAACACGTCGTGACGTCGACGGAGTCGCCACCAGCCCAAGATTGCCGTGAGCAAGAACATGATCCAACCGGCCGCTTCGAGCGCCGCGTCGCACCACATGCACCGTTCCGGGCGAGCTGCCGCTTTCCAAGCGATAGGCCATCCAGCCAAGGTTATCCCGTGCTTCCGACGGTTCGGCATCGAGCCAGGGAGGATGCAACTCGGCCTTCCACACCAACGGCGAAATGAAGCGATTCGACGCGAGTAGCGGCCCAGCTTCAATCTGCCGGCGCAGTGGCCCGGAGGTGGACAAGAACACCGGCCAGTCGCCCGTGGGTTGAAGTTGCTCGCCCTCCACCACCGCGAGAGGCAAACTGGTCAGCAATAACGCCTGCGGATCGGCCACCAGGGCCAAGTTGCCTTGCTGCAGGACGCGAACGGCGATCGTCAGCGGATTCTCGTGGGCCATCGTAGCCGGCAAGGCGGGAACCTTGGTCGATGACCAAAGGCCTTGATCGGCGAGAGCGCGGCGATCGACCAACAGCGGTAAGCTGCCCAGCGGAGGCTTCAATGACAATTCGTCGATCAGCCCGCTCCACGTCGGTCGTTCTTCGCCGGACGATAGCAGGCGGACGGCCGTCCGGCCCAATCGTTCGAGCCATTGCTCCGCTCGGCGCAACGAGTCGGTCTCAGCCGGCGAACGGCTAACCAAGTGAAGCCAGTCGTCAACCTGCGAAGGGTCGAACGGTTCCTGACTCGGCCGGCCGGGCCAAGGGGCCAAACAAGCGATCGGTCCAGTTCTGCTGCGACGGATAGCCGGCGGCACCGGCCGCGCCGTAGTTGAGCGCCTGGTAACTGGCCGGAAGCCAGAGTGTTTCGTGACGGGCCAAAATAGGCAGATCGATTTCGACTACCGGCGCCGACCAACGGCGCCAATTGCCCCACGCGGGGCTCGACGTCATGAACTGAACCGCGATCGTGGAGAACTTCTGCGACGGGTCCAGGTTCACCGTCAACTCGCGAGCGGCCGACGACGACGGCTGTGGATTGCGGTCGAGCCAAAGCCCCAGTAATTTCGCGTCCTCGGGCAACGTTAATCGGCAGCGGCTACCGCCGGCGCTTTGGATCTCGAAGACGGCCTGATGCAGCGCCCGCCCATTGGGTTCGGCGCGAATCGAGCTGCATTTCCCAAACGACGGCTCCGGCCTGCGGCGGCCCGCCGGTGGCGCGACAGTACCAGGCCCGGTGGCGTGTCGGAATTGGTTTCTCGTGCCGGCTCGTATCGAAACGCGCAGCGCGTGGCCAGCGCGCCGGTTTCACCGGCAATGTGTGGTTCGACCGGTTCGAATCGTCGATTCGTCACGGCCAGGGGCACGTCGCCGGCCGCAGCGATCACGATGTTTCCCTTCTGACTGCCGGCCTCGGGAAGCGATGCCAGACTGAGGGGCAATTGCGACTCGAACGGCGTTTCGCGCTGGGCCCAAATTTCGAACGGTTGCCGTTGCGGACTGCGTAGCCGCACTTCCCAGGTTTCGCCGTCGGTGGCCAGTCCCAGGGCCGTTTGCTCGCTGGTCGGCAGACGCTGGGCCGTCAGTTGTCCCAGTCGGCCGTCGCCAAACGACCAACGCGGGCTCTCCGGCCGCGAATGCGTGAAATGCACCAGCACCCGCTCCAGCGCGCTCGTTTCGGGCTGGCAGCGCAGGCGGTAGCTCTCCGACAGACGATCCGCGGTCACCGTCGCCGTCAGCAGCAGATCGGCGGCAAATCGAGGCGATTCGGGCTCGATCCGCACTTGCCATGGCGAAGCCCGCGGATCGAGTTCGACGACCGTGCCACGCGGTGGCGTGAGAAACATCCGCTGGTCTTCCGGCGCGAATTGCCGTGGGTCGAGCCGTTCCAGTTCGTCTCCATCGAAGCGGACGCGATAGGATCCAATCGCCGAAACCGCCAATAGTTGACGGTCCACTTCGGTGTTCAGGAACCGCAGCACTTCCAAGTCGCCGGGATCGAGTGATTTGTTCAAGGCCGTCGATGCGGCCGCGCGCTTTGACGATCAGCCGCAACGGATGGCTCTGCGTAAGTGCCTCGGACAATCGCAACTCGAGCGGACGCCAGTTGCCCTCCTGCGGTCCCAGCGACCAGTCGCTGAGCGCGTTTTCCGGGACGCTGGTAACCGAATCCATGATCCATTCCGGCGGAACCTCGGCCCGCAAGCTGAACCGATCGCCCAAGGCCAGCGTCAGGTCGGCAACGACCTGGGCACTTTTCTCACCGCTGCCCAAACCCACGGCCGTCGACATCCGGCAACGAACTGGCTGCCGGCCGCGATCAAATACCACGTCGGCCGTGGCTTCCGGCCCGAAGCATTGCAGCTCGATCGATTCGCCCGACAACGGCGCCGGGCAGCGGGCCGATCTTCGATTGCTGGCAGAAGAAGAGGCACCAGTTGCGCCAATTCGAACGGCGCCGGCATCAACAGCGTCAGACTTCCTTCCTGCCAGGCCAGCCCCTGCGGCTGAATACGCGGCAGCGTAACGCGCTCGTCCATTCGCCAACTGCGCCACGGCCCCCAGCCGCAGAACCCGGCTCGCACCGCGAACCGGTTCGGGCAATTCGATCACCACCTGGACGGTCCCTTCCTGCACGTTCCCGTCCTGTGCCACGCGAGTGTTCCATGACAACGGCTGATCACCGTAGCGAGCGCTGATCAACCGCAGCCCGCGATCGAGCGTGAACTCGATCTGCCGCACGGGATCGTGCTGCACGTCGAGTTTCCATTGGCTGACGACGTCGACGCCACGGGCGGAGAATTCGTATTGGGTCGTGGTGCGCAACAACGCCAGCCGGCGACGCTCGCTCACCGGATCGCTGGGCGACAGTCGCAACGACAACCGATGCTCGCCCCCCAGCGCAATCCGCCAACGGCGACGTCCGTTGCGAACCGAATCGGCCACCGCAATCCCGCGCTGGCTGTTGGCGCCAGATCGGCCGGCAAATCGAGTTTCCAGGCTGTTCTCGGGCGAGTGCGGCAACTCGACGCTGAACTGCAGGTTGCCGGCACTGTCTCGCTCGCCGCGTAGAGACCAGTCCATTTCGAGCACACCGGCCGCTTCGACCAGCACCGCCAATTGGCCATCGGGCCGAATGCCCAGGCTGGCGGGGCGAGCGGGCTGGGCCCACGTTGCGTGTGAAACCGCCAGGCCGAACGGCGCGAGCTGCATGAGGGCCGGGCTGCTCCCCTCGTGATGCACGCGTAGACTCGCCTGACCAGCATCGAGCACATCACCTTCGAGCCGGGCTGAATATTGGCCGATAGCAACCGGGCAGCAATGGAGGTATTCGTGCCGCTGGGCAGCGCTCGGACGCTTTCCACCAGTCGATCGAATTCGGCCGGCTCGATCGGCAGGTAATGCTGATTGCCGAGCGGCCACTGGCTAACGGCGTCGGCCGGCGCATAGATGCGGCGGAATCGGAGCGGCGAATCGGCGGGATCTTCGGCAAAGCCGCCAGAACCAAGTGAAGCCCAAACTGACCACGGCGGCGAGTCCGCAGCCGATGAACCGGTCGCAGCTCATGGCTCGCTTTCCGGACCGGTAAACTGGGCGGCGACGGCCGTGGGGGCCATGGTTGTGGTGTGCGAGCCAGTCAGCGACGGCCGGTAATGAGTTTGCGTCGAGCCTCGGTCGATGACTGGCCCGGGAGCGACGCGGGTGCGAGCCCCAAAGCGACCCTGCCGGCGAGCGGCACTGCGCATCAACCAGGCCGACACGAGCAGCAACACCAATCCCAAGGCGGCAGCCTGGGCCACGACCAGCGCCAGCTCAGGTTGCAGCATCGACACGGCACCGAAAGCCAACGCGCCGGTCAGCAGCACCAACGGATGCCGCACCATCGGAAAGTAGAGCACGAGCAGGCCCAGCAGTAAAAGCGCGCCCGAAGCACCGAGCACCAGGTGCGATAGCCGCACGGTCGCGACCGGCAACACATGGTCGGTGCCCAACGAGCTGAACAGGTAATAATGCAAATTCGCCGGCGGCGGCGGATCCTTGCCGGCACCGCTCCAAGTTTCCAATTGCGACTGGTCCAGGACTGGCTGCCGGCCCCAACCGAGCCCTTGCCAGGCCCAGATGCTCTCCTCGGTGAACTGTCCGCCTGGCGCCAGCAGCACTTCGTCGCGCGGCAAGATCAACTGCCAGTACACGCGCCAGGCCCAGACGCCCTTGTCCAACTCCGGGCCCGCAGCTCCAGTGCCCCCTCACCCAGCCTGAATCGCCGGTCAGGGAAATGATAGTCGATTTCGAGAGTAACCGGCTGCTCCGCGGCGCTTTGCTGCCCCAACGGCACGATCCAATCTTCGCTCGTGGCCCCTGGCTCGGGCTTGACCGCGGCCGTGTTGACCATGGTTTGCAACAGCACGGCGCCTGCCGGCAATCGGAAATGAAAGCGCGAGTCTGGACTGAGCAGCCGGTAAACCGCGCGGTCTTGTCGAGCGTGGTCGGCCAGCCAGGTTTGAATCCAGGCTCGCTCGACGCGGGTGACCGTGCTGGGCTTGGGCGGATCGAGACTGAGGCCCAGTGAGAGCGTACTGCGCGAGACGTCGCTGGTAAGTAAGAGCTTGTCGACCTTGCGCTCGGCTTCGGCCACCTTCACGGGCGGCTGCCAATATCCATCGAGATTGACGAACCGCACTCCGCTGGCGGCCGAAACGGTCAACTCATTGGTCGTCAGATCTCCTTCGGCCGGCATCACCAGCGGCACCTGCACGCTGGCACTGGTGTTGGGGGCGGGCGACGGCGAACTCCAAGGATAGCGAATCGTCAAATCCCACAGGCCGATCGTCTCGGGCGGCAGCACGACCTGCACCAATATCGTATCGGGCACCGGGGCCTCGGCACCGACGACCGGCTGCCAGGTGAGCGCCTGGCCGCGGAGACTGATTTCGAGCTTGCCCTCATCGGCCAGCTGGCTGGGAACCTGAAGCGAGAGCGTAGGGGCCGATTCGCGGGCGATGCTGTAAGTCAAATTGCTGCTCGACGCGCCCGCCGTCGGCCGCCAGCTCGACCTCGGTTTTAACGCCGACGCGTGATCCGCCGGTCGAAGACGTGCAGGCCGGCGACGAAACGAGCTGCCGCCCCTTCGCTGCGATAGACCAGCGGGGATTGCTGGCGGACCGGCAACTTCATGGCGGGGCGAATGTATTGCCGCACCAGGCCGATCGAGTCGGTCTCGCGTGGTGTGAGGTCGACGTTGTCGGCCGGAAGCACCACCACCGGCGCCGAGCCGACGCCATTGGCCCGCGGTCGCGGCAGAGCGAAGTCGACTTTGGCCGCGCCGGCGGGCAGATCGCGGTGGGCGCGGATCGTGATCTCAATATCACCCAGCATGGCGTCGCGGAGCGGAATTTTCAGCGGCTCCAACTCGGCTGCGGCAATCTCTTCGGTGCTGATGCGATTCGCCGGCCCGACTTCGTCGAGTTGCCAGCCCGGCATGTCGACTTCAAAATCGAAGGCCTTGGCTCCGCCGACGCGGTATTTGAGCCGTGCTTCCAGTTCGACGCGACTGGCGCCGACCAGCACCAGGTATTCGGGCTCGACGTTGACGCGCGTTTCGCGCGGCGTCACTTGCGGCCAGCAGCGAAAACGGCTGGCCGAAATACTCGAAGCCGGCCAGCATGTTTTCGCGCCAGAGTTCGGCCGGCAGGTCTTCGATCTGGCGAACGTGCCGGTGATCGCCCCAGGCAATTGCCAATCGCCGACGACCTGCACGCCCAGATGGCCCCATTGGCGCACGGCGCCGACGACTTCGAAGCCGGCCAACTCGATCCATTCCTGCTTCTTGGCCACGTCGTACGTCTGCTCGGTCACCAGCCGCACGCGCACCGGGCCGGTGGTGCGCGACCGCAGCCGGACTTCGACGACCGGTCCGACTGGCGTCGCGGGGATGTTTATCGCTGGGCGGCTTTGGCCGCCAGAGGGTGCAACGTGTATTCGGGCTGATCGCCGGTGAGCAGGATTGCGCCGGGAGGCAGGCGGACGCGAAACGATTCGAACTCGCCGCCGAAGCTGCGAACCGTCAATTGGGCTTCGGTATTGATGCTGCGGCCATCGATGCGTGCCAACAGTCCGCCGTTGGCTTCGAGTACGGCTGGAATCTCGGCCGCGTGGCTTTCGGCCTTGCGCCAGGCGAGCGAAAAATCGCTGGTCAGCCCCAGATCCTTGAACTCGGTGCTATCGCCGACGGTATTCGCCGATTCGAGGACCGCGCCGGTCGAAACCTGGCCGACGGCCTTCGGCCCGGGAACTTTCAGCACCAGCTCGGAGTTGAACGCGCGCGGCGTGCTCGAGCTTCAGCCGGGTTTCACCGGCCAAGGTCGTGACGGGCACGAGCACGTCGAGCGTAAGCTGGTGCGGCTTGTCGCTTGCGCCGCGGAACCAGGCGACGTACTCGTCGCTGGCGTCGTCGAACTCGAGGAAGTATTCGCCCGGCCCGGCGTACTTGACCGGCCCGTGAACCACGGTGCTGCTCAGCCGCAAAGGGACGCGGACCCAGTCCTTGTCGTCGACGAAGACGGTGAATTGGATCGACAGGTCGGCCCGCTCGCTCTTGACGCTGCCGCGGGCTGCAACGCGATCGAGCCGATAGCTGGGCGCGTGACTGGCCGCAGGCCGCGCGTCGCCGCCGGCCGAAAGCAGTCGCTCGAACTCTTCCAGTGTGTAGCCCAGCACGGGGCTCGAGCTTGCCATCCTTGTCCCTGAGGTAATAGACCTCGGGCTTGGCCTCCTGCACGCCTTCGCCGCGGGCGGCCGGGGTGCGGCGCGCGTGGGCGCTGGAGCGACCGGTGGCTGCGCACGACCAAAGCTGCCAGGCTCAGCCAGGCACCCAGCATCACGGTCGATCGCCAGACGGGGCTCAATTGCACGGCTTTTCAATTCCTCAAAGCAAACTGCGGCAGGATTCAGCAAGCCCCGCCGCAATTCGAGCCCCAAGTCGGGCAGACTAGGCACGGGTACAAATCGGCCCGCTCGGAATCGGCTCAACGCGACGAGGTCCGATCAGCGAGGCGTCGCAGACGCGGAACCCTCGATTCAGTTTACCCAGTCGGCACGGTCGCTTAAAGCGATAAACGGCCGAGTGCAACCATTGGCCCCGCTTGCGTTTAATTGACCGGACGAGCGAATCGGTTATGGCGACTTGTGCCGACCAGCGCGACGGAAAGCATCTGCCGCATACAGTTCGGGAGTCGCGGCGCGTCATGAAATGCGGCGGATCGAGCACCATCGGCCCCCCCTGGCGATTGCGGACGACGCCGCCGGCCTCTTCGACCAACAGCAGCCCCGCCGCAACGTCCCAGATCTTGGTGCTGCTCGACCAATAAGCGTCGAACCGCCCGGCCGCCACAAAGCACAGATTCAACGCCGACGAACCATAACGCCGGATGCTCTGGGCCAGCAGGATGATCTGCAAAAACTCGGCCAATTCCGGGCTTTCCCGCGTTACATCCGGGCGGAAAACTCATCGCCACCACGGCCTGATCCAATCGCGAGACGGAACTGACATGGAGCCGCCGGCCGTTGAGAAACGCCCCGCCACCAGCAGTTGCCGAAAAGCATTCGCCGGACACCGGGTCGAAAACCGTGCCGACCAGCAGCTTTCCCGATTGCTCCAAGGCAATCGAGACCGAGTAGTTGGGAATGCCGTGAACGTAGTTGGTCGTGCCGTCGAGCGGATCGACGATCCAGCGGTAGCCATGGTCCTCGCTGGGCTTCCCGCCCCCTCTTCGCCCAGAAAACCGTGCTCGGGAAAGGCCCCAAGAATCGTTGCGCGGATAATTTCCTGGCTCGCCAGATCGGCCTCGGTGACCAGGTCGGCAGCGGCCCTTTTCGCGAACCTGAAAGCGGCCGGCCCAATCCAGCAAAACCGCCCCGCCGCACGGGCTGCCCGATCGGAAACTTCTTGGAAATCAGAGAGTTGTGTCAAGTGGACGGTTCCGAGGCCAGGGGCTCGAGTGCGTCGCCGATTATAAAGGCCCCGTCCAGACTGGTCCAAGGGCCACCGCCGCGATGCGGCGGCTGCCGGCAGTCGGGCCGGCCGCGGATTTCGGAAAAAAAGTTGGACAATGAAATTCAACCTGCTAGGATCATGGGTGCCTTGAGCCAAATCGAGTCGTTGGCTCAAGGCGATTCATACTTCATTACGGGTTTTTAAGTTTCGGCCTCTTCTCTGTTCCGGCCCCGCCGTCTCGCTTCGCCGTGAGCGGCGGGGTTTTTTTGTCTTCCTGGCCTTCGAAAGCGCATGCAAGACGGTGTGGCGCATGCAAGACGGCGACGCGTGGAAGTTGGCTCGGCACCGACGCCCGGCTCGACTTCGCGGGGCTGCTGGCCAGCGTCGATCTGACGCGGCCCGACCTGGGACTGACCGGTCTTCGTTTTCAAGGTCTTCGCCTGCAATCGACCGCCCTGCTTGGGATCGATTGCAACGTCCGGCCGCGCTGCTCGCCCGATCGCGGAAGCCTACGTTCGTCAGCGACGACCTGGTGGTCACCTACGCGCAGACCCCGAGTTGCCGTTTCGCGTGCAGATCTATTGGCGCGCCGGTTTCGGGCCCGGCGGGAAATTCCGGCCATCGACTTGCAGGTTTCCGTGCAGACGAGCCTGCTCGATAGCCACCCGCAATTGTTGACGGCAACCTCGCTTCCCAGACGTCGAACCGATTACGATCGAAGTCGACGGTGCAACCGGCACTAATACCGAGCCCGACGAACCACGAGCTGCGATCTGTTCTCGCCCCGTCGGATCGAGCAATGAGCTACGTGGAGATGATCCATCCGGCCGACGAAGCGCGGCGGCTCATCGTTCGTGGGCGGTCCGGGCACGAGCCAACGGCCGGATTTCGGCGCATCAGCACCAGCTATTTGCGTCGTCGCTGGAAAAAGGCGTGATCCTGCGGGCTCGGCTGCGGGGCGTGTTTCTGCCGCGCAAGGCGATCAGAACTGGCCGCCGAAGCCTATCGCGCAGTTCCTGGCCGCACCGCCGCCGCTGACCACTTGAAGATTGGCCGCAGTCGAGTGACTGTGCTATAAATGGCCGGCGCACTAAAATTGCTGACGCCGGGCAAGCTGCGGCGGCGATATTGGTCGACGAACTCTACATATCCGAGTTGATCTACCATGTCTGATGCCCTGAGAAAACGTTTGTTCGACGCACTCGATGCTCTGGTCGTCGTCGATCCGCACACGCATATCAATCCGCACGCGCCGGCGTCGAAGACGCTGGCCGATATCCTCGGGCTACCACTATTACACGGAGCTGGCCCATTCGGCCGGCATGCCCAAGGAGCGAATCGAAGAGCCGGGTCTCGATCCGCGGGAAAAAGTGCGCCGGCTGGTCGAGCGGCTGGCACCGCTGGAAAACACGATTCAATACAGTTGGCTGGTGGAGATCGCCCAGCGGTTCTTTGGCTTTCGCGACGAGCGAGTCACGCCCGAGAATTGGGAATCGCTTGTACGACACGGCGGCTGCGAAGATGGCCTCGCCCGACTGGTCGCGGCAGGTGCTCGCGGCAGAGCCGGCTGTCGGCCGTCTTCCTGACCAACGATTTCGACGATCCGCTGACGGGCTTCGATACGAAGCTGTACGTTCCCTGCCTGCGCACGGACGACCTGGTGTTCCACCTGGCCAAGCCGAGGTGCGCACGCGGCTCGACAAGGCCACGGGCCTGTCCGTGCTGCAATGCCGCGACGCTGCGGCAGGCGATCGGCAAGCTGTTCGACCATTTCACCGCGAAGGGAGCCGCGAGCGTGCGCCATTTCGCTGCCGCCGGACTTCTCGCCGGCCAAAGCCGTAGTCGCGCCGATGCCGCGGTCGACGAAGTCTACAAGCAGGGATTGCAGGCCTCGGCCGAGCGGCGGCGCGAAGTTTCGCACTTCGTCTTCTGGACGCTGGCCGAGTTGTGCGCCGAGCACCGGCTGCCGTTCGATCTGATGATCGGCGTCAATCGGGCCGTGTATGCCGCCGGCGTGTTACCAGGGCCAGGATCTGTACGACAGCCGCGTTTCGCTCATCCAGTACCGCGAGTTGTTCAACGCCTTTCCGCAGGTAACGTTTCCGATCTCCGTGCTGGCCAGCGTCACCAACCAGGAGCTGACCAGCTACAGTTGGATCTTCCCGAACGTCGTCACCAACGGTCATTGGTGGTATTCGAACACGCCGACGTTCATCGAGCACGACACGGCCGCCCGGCTCGAAGCGGTGCCGCGCACCAAGCAGATCGGCTATTACAGCGACATGTACAAGCTGGAATTCGCCCTGCCGAAATTCGCCATGTACAAGCGCATCCTGGCCAAGGTGCTGGCCGAGCGGTTCGTCGTCGACCGCGGCTGGAGCGAAGAACGGGCGTTCGCCTTGGGCAAGCAAGTGCTCAAGGATAACACGGAGATGGTGTTCGGGAGGAAGTGATAAATGATAAGTGCTAAATGCTAAATGAAGGTGGCTTTCATTTATCACTTATCATTTAGCATTCATCATTTCTTCTTGAATTCCACCATGAAGTCTCGCAAGGCCTCGACGCCGGCCATGGGCATGGCGTTGTAGATCGAGGCTCGGATACCGCCTACTGAACGGTGCCCCTTGAGATAATGCAACCCGCGGGCTTCGGCCTGCTTGACGAAGGCGCTTTCGGTCGGGGCGTCGGGCAGCTTGAAGGTGACGTTCATCAGCGATCGGCAATCGGGGCGGGCATGCCCCTGGTAGAATCCGCCGCTGGAGTCGATCACGTCGTAGAGCAGGGCCGCTTTGCGCCGATTGATCTCGTGCATCTTGGCCAGGCCGCCGATGTCCTTCAGCAGCCAGCGTGTGACCAGCATCACGATATAGATCGCAAACACGGGCGGCGTGTTCAACAGCGATTTCTCGTCCGCGTACGACTTTATAGTTGAGCATCGTGGGTAGATCGTCTTTCGAACGTTCGAGCAGGTCGTCACGGACGATGACGACCGTCACGCCCGCCGGGCCGGCGTTCTTTTGCGCGCAAGCGTAGATGAGTCCGTAGCGTTCGATCGGCAAGGGCCGATGCATGAAATCGCTCGAAGCGTCGCACACCAGCGGCACGGCCCCCGTGTTGGGTTCGCCGGCAAATTGCACGCCTTGGATTGTCTCGTTCGAAGTCAAATGCACGTACGCAGCATTGGGGTCGAGCTTCAACTCGCCGGGCTGGGGGAGCCGGTCGAAATTCGTCGGCTTGCCGTTGTAGGCAGCTCGCACTTCGCCGTCGCGTTGGGCTTCGGTCATGGCCATCTGGCCCCAACTTCCGGTCACGATATAATCGGCAGACTTACCGGTACCTCGGAGCAGGTTCATGGGCACCATTGAGAATTGCAGCCGGCTGCCGCCCTGCATGAACAGCACGCGATAATTGGCCGGGATGGCCAGCAATTGCCGCAGATTGGCCTCGGTTTCGGCCAACACCTTATCGAACCAGGGACAACGGTGGCTGATTTCCAAGGCCGACACGCCCACGCCGGGCAGGCTCAGCAAATCGCGCTGGGCCTCTTCGAGAACCGAAACGGGAAGGACAGCCGGACCGGGCGAAAAGTTGTAGACGCGTGGTTCCATGGTTGGACCGTAAGCTCTGAGAGAAATGCGATGGAACGGAAAACCGATCAGTATAATAGAGCCTCGCCGTTTGACCAGGGTTCGGTCAATAGGGCAGGGCTGGTGGGATGGGGGGATCTGCGGGGGCGCGAAAATCCATGAGCAAGGCCCCCAGTCCGCCGGCCGGTCGCCCGCTGGTGCTCGTCGTTGACGACAATGCCGATCTGCTGTGTACGCTGGAAATGCTGGTCCTGCGCCCTGGGGGGCGAGGCCGTCGTGGCTGCCACGGGGGGGCAGGCCGTAGCATTAGCCCGCCAGCGCCCGCCCGACATCGTGCTCTTGGACATCGGCCTGCCGGATATTGATGGTTTCGAAGTTGCCCGCCGCTTGCGGACCGAGGTTGGACTTGAGCAGGCCTATCTGGTCGGGCTCTCGGGGCACGAAGAAGACGAGCAGCGATCGCGCGCGGCTGGCTTCGACTGCCATCGGTTGAAGCCAGTTCCCATCGAAGCGTTGCGCGCCATTCTGCAGAGAAGCAATCGCGGGCCCGCGACGCCATCAGGCTGACCGGCTGGAGTTCGCCTCGCCGGGGCTTGAGTTCTTTGCTGATGGGCTACAATTAGGCCGCGCTATTGGACCGGCGCAAAAGTTGCTCCGATTCAGCACCAGACATCGTAGCTCGGCCGCCGCATGTCGCTAACCAGGATCTACCAGCGGCTTAAGCCTCGGCTGCGGCAATTGCTCCAGGCCCAGACCTGGGATCTCGATTTCGGGCTCTTTCGCAACTTGAATCGCCGCCGGCCCGAGATCGAACGTTATCTCGATGATGAATTGCCGCAATCGGTCGCGGCGCGAACCAATGGCGTGCTGCAAGCCGGCGATGTCTATGCGGCCCTGTCGCAATTCGCCGACGAGGCTGCCGGTGCCGTGATGCCTCTTCACGTGCATTGCACGAGCCCGCTGCCAGAGTACGCGTTTCGACTGCCCAGCGGTCGACGCGTTGTTTTCGAGCGCAGTCGAACATGAAACCCAGGCATCGCACCCGGGGGCGAATGGCCGATTGGCCGAAGCCTTGCCCACGCGGCGTTTCGTCCTGGCGGAGCGGCGTCCCTGGTCGAACAACCGCAATGAGTTGCGGCTGCGATTCGAATTCCGCGTCACAACGTCGCCTGCAAAACAAAAAACACTCAACGAGCAGGCCTGCTCGACTGTCCTGGGAGTGACGAAACTGGCCAACTGGCTGGCGGAATTGACTCCACGCCATCCAGATGCCCGAGGTTCGGTACTCGAATACCATCTAGCCCAGTTCACCTCCTGGCACGAATGCGACCTTGTGATTCGGGACGACCTGAAGGGCGAACTCGAACGCCGCCTCGATCGATTGATCGTTGATCGCTGGTTTACGCCCGAGCGATTGTCGAGCACTGCGAACGAAGGAATCGCCGAGGCCGTGGGCCTGGCCCAATTGACTCGGGAAATCGGCGGCCGACTGATCGCTTGGGCGGCTGAACGCGAACGGCCGCTCGAGCAGCTTTGGCAGCGGCCGCCGCGGGTCGCTCGGGCTGAGTACTGCGCAACGCTCGATCAGGTGCCGCGCGAGCTTTGGCCCGCGATCATGGCCAACCGACGTCAGCACGCTGCGTGGCAAAAGTTGTTCGGCGTGAGCATGCCGGCCGACGCGAAGCGCGAAGAGTTTCTGGCCGCTCATCCCGCGCTGGTCGTCGACACGCAGTATTTCGACCGCGATTTTTGCGAGCGGCTACTGGCCTCGTTCGCTGATCTCGACGCCGCGATTGACGGCGTACTAATCCAGGGTGAGAACCACGCGGCACTTCAATTGCTCGCGCCGCGGTATGCCGGCACGGTCCGCTGCGCGTTCATCGATCCGCCGTATAACACCGGGAGCGGTGTATGGGCCTACGCCGATCGCTTTCAGCACGTGCTTTGGGAAGCGATGATGCGCGATCGGCTCACCGTCGCTCGGGAACTGCTGAGCGACGCTGGGGCGATCTTCATTTCTCTGGACGACCACGAGCAGGCCCGACTGCGGTTGTTGCTGGATACGATCTTCGGCGAGCAGAACTTTCTGGCCACGATCATTTGGGAAAAGGTGCATACGCGGAAAAACTCCGCCCGGCATTTTTCCGTCTCGCACGATTACATCCCCGCCTTTGCCAAAGATAAATCGCTCTGGGAGCGGCAACTGCTGCCTCGCGAGCAGACCTCGGATTATGGCAACCCCGACGGCGATCCGCGCGGGGCTTGGAAGCCCGATCCGATTTACGCCAACAAACCGTATGCTGCCGCGTACCAGGTGCGCAAGCCCAACGGCGTGCTGCTCGATCCGCCGCCGGGCCGGTACTGGCGATTCAGCGAGGCGAACCTGCTGGCGAAAGCCGCGCGGGAAGAGATTCTCTGGGGCCAAGGCGACTCCTATCCGTTGGCCAAGCGTTATCTCGATGACGTGCAGGCCGGCCTGGTGCCGGTGACGCTCTTTACCCGCGAGTTTGCCGGCGACAATGCCCTGGCCAACGCCGAATTGGTAGCGCTGTTTGGCGGCGGACGACAGGTCTCATATCCCAAGCCTTCACGGCTCATCGAGCGGATTGCACAAATCGCCACGCAACCCTTGGGCGACGACGTCGTGCTCGATTTCTTTGCCGGATCGGGGACGACTGGCCAGGCCGTGATCAACCTGAATCGGGCCGATGGCGGCCGGCGAAAATACCTGCTCGTCGAGAAGGGAGAGTATTTTGAAAGCGTTCTGGTGCCTCGCATCGCCAAGAGCGTGTATAGCGACCGCTGGCAGGCGGGGAGCCCGTTGGCCGGGCAAGGAGCCAGCCAGCTTTTCAAATACTTGCGGCTCGAATCGTTCGAAGAAGCCCTGTGCCGAAGCGGAGGCGAACGAGTCGACGCAGTTGCAGGCGTTGACCTGTTGGAAACGTTGATTTATCGGTTGGGCGTGCGTGTCGAACGACAGCAGCGAATTGCCGAGGCACGCGTCACGAACGGGAAACTGGCAGACGGTCAAAACGTGCTCATCCTCTGGACCGACACGGCACCGGCGCAGCCCGCCGCCGTGCTGGCGGCGGTCGGCGCTTGCAGCGTGCAGGAATCAGGTGTCCGCTGGAGCCGGGCTTACGTCCGCTGGCCCAACTGCTGGCCGAGCCATGAACTGGCCAAACTCGCCGACGAGGTTTGCGACCTGGACGACGCGTTGGAACGCCTGGCGGGCGCCATTCCGACGCCAGCGTGAGCATGCTCGCGGGCAATGCCTTGCGCGAGATCCCGGCGCAGCCTGTTCTACCCTTTCTGCCTACTGCCCTCTGCCTACCGCCTACTTCCCCGCGTAGTGCCGATGGCCGCTCAGCGAGTGAGCGCGGGCCTTGGCATCTTCAGCCTCCTGAATCTTCCCGGCCCGCACGTAGGTGACGCTCAGCGCAGTGTAGCTGAAGGCGTCGTTGGGCTCTTGCTGGCAGGCGATCAAGGCATGTCGAATGGCGTCGTCGTGTTTTTTCACGCGGCCGTACAGCACGGCCAGGGCCCGATGAGCTAGCGTGTAGCTTGCGTCCTGCGCCAGCAGTTCGTTGAGCAGCGCGATGGCTTCGTCCAGCTTGCCTTGGTCTTTGAGCTTGTCGGCAGCGTCGTACATTTCTTCGTTGGTTGGCACCGTGCGAAACTCCCACTACGATCCAAGGTTACTGACAATTACGAGGCAGCCGAAGATTGCTAGGCGGCTAGCCGGGCATGGCCGAGTTTACCAGTTGGACGGCGATCTGCTAGTCCCCGTGGCCCCCCGGTCCATCGCGGCAAAATGACGGATGCCCCCGCCGAGGGGCCGCACTCCGACAGAAAAAAGTAGCTGGATCGCTATCTCTGCTTAAGCCGTTCTCTTCGCGCCAGCCGATACATTGGTCTGGGCAAGGGGTTGGTTCTCACCACCCTTACCCGCCTCGCTACGCCCGCGCGAGGGTCCCTTGTGGACATTTGCCACGAAGGTAGCCGGGCCCGCTACTGACCCGAGGAATCAGCCGTGGCCATACACCCGCTGGCCGTTGTTCATTCAACCGCTGTGATTGGCAAGGAAGTTGAGATTGGTGCCTTTGCAATCATCGAGCCGAACGTCACGATCGGCGACCGCACGACGATTGCCAGCTTTGCAGTCATCAAAGATGGCACATGCCTGGGTTCTGACAACCGGATCTTCGAGCGGGCCACGATCGGTGGCCTGCCCCAACACGCCAACATGCCCGAACACGTCGGCACGCTGGCGATCGGCAACCACAACACGTTCCGCGAATGCGTGACCATTCACCGGGCGCTGCACGCAGGTCATTCCACGATCGTCGGCGACCATAACTTGTTGATGGTCGGCGCCCACGTCGCCCACGATTGCGTCGTCGGCCAGCATACGATCTTCGCCAACAACGCCACGCTCGGCGGCCATGTGGTGGTGGAAGACCGGGCCTACATCTCGGGCAACGTCGCCGTGCATCAGTTTTGCCGTGTCGGACGGCTGGCAATGCTCGGCGGCCTGGCACGCGTGATCAAAGACGTACCCCCGTTCGTGACCATCGACGGTAATACCGGATACGTCGTCGGCCTGAACTCGATCGGACTGCGACGCGCCGGCTACACGACCGACGAAATTGCGCAGCTCAAGGCTGCGTATCGGGTGATCTATCGCAGCGGCCTGAAGTGGCAGCAGATCACCGCCCGATTGCAGGCCGAGTTCACGACCGGGCCCGCCGCGCATTTCACCGAGTTCATGCACCACGTCACGCGCGGCATCGTGGCCGAGCGCCGTTTGCCGCCTGGCGCCGGACTCAAGCTCAGCGAAGAGGCGGTCGTCGAGCCGACCTTGCAATCCAAGGCCGGCTGAAGCGAGCGATTGGCTTCGCGGCAAACGACTACACTAATAGACAAGCGAGGGTGTCGAGCGAACGACACCCTCGCTTTTTCGTACGGCTTGCGAGCTGATGGCCCGGAGCCCGTTACCTGCCAAAAGGCAATTACTTCTTGGCCTGTTTTTCGGCGACCACGGCTTGAGCCGCGGCCAGTCGGGCGATCGGCACGCGGAACGGCGAGCAACTGACGTAGTCCAGTCCGATCTGGTGGCAGAAGACCACGCTGGCCGGATCGCCGCCGTGCTCGCCGCAGATGCCGATCTTGAGCTTGGGCCGCGTGGTGCGTCCCTTCTCCACGGCAATCTTCATCAGTTCGCCGACGCCGTCCTGGTCGATCGTCTCGAACGGATCGTTTTCCAGGATGTCGGCTTTCTTCGGATCGGTGTAGGCGGAGATGAAGCGGGCCGTAGTCGTCGCGGCTCATGCCCAGCGCCGTCTGCGTCAGGTCGTTGGTGCCGAAGCTGAAGAACTCAGCCGTCTCGGCGATCTTGTCGGCCGTCACGGCTCCGCGCGGCACTTCGATCATCGTGCCCACCAGGTACTTCACCTTGATCTTCTGCTCGGCGAACACCTTCTCGGCCACGTCGCGGACGATCTTCGTCCTGGTGCTGCCAATTCCTTCTGGAAACCGACCAGCGGGATCATGACTTCCGGCTCGACGTTGATTCCCTCCTTCTGCACCAGGCAGGCGGCCTCGAAGACCGCGCGAGCCTGCATGGCCGTGATTTCCGGATACACGATGCCCAAGCGGCAGCCGCGATGCCCCAGCATGGGGTTCGATTCGTGCAATTCTTGCACGCGGCGCTGGATCGACTTCGACCTTCTTGCCCAGGATCTTGGCCATTTCCGCCTGTCCGACCGGTTCGTTGGGCAGGAACTCGTGCAGCGGCGGATCCAACAGGCGGATCGTCACCGGCTTGCCGGCCATGGCCCGGAACAGGCCGGCGAAATCGTTGCGCTGGAACGGCAGCATCTTGGCCAAGGCCTTTTCGCGATCCTCGCGATTGTCGGCCATGATCATCTCGCGCATTTCGGCGACGTGATCGAAGAACATGTGCTCGGTCCGGCACAGGCCGATGCCCTCGGCGCCGAACGCCACGGCGGCCGTGGCCTGTTCGGGCAGATCGGCGTTGGTGCGGACGCGCAGCTTGCGATGCTCCTCGGCCCAGTCCATGATCTGCTTGAACTGCTGATAAACCGGGGCCTCTTCGGGCTTGAGGCTCTTCTTGATCAGCACCTGCAAGACTTCACTTTCGTGCGTCTTGATCGCGCCGGCGAACACTTCGCCCGTGAAGCCGTCGATCGAGATGTCGTCGCCTTCCTTGAGCACCTTGTCCTTCACGCGTGACCGTGCCGGCCTTGTAGTCGATGTTCAACTCGCCGGCGCCGACGATGCAAACCTTGCCCATTTGGCGGCTCACCAACGCGGCGTGCGAACTGACGCCGCCCACGGCTGTGAGAATGCCCTGCGCGGCCTTCATGCCGCGGATGTCTTCGGGCGTGGTCTCCTTGCGCACCAGGATGATCTTGGCGGCCGGGTTGGCCTGCTTGATGGCCTCAGCCTTGCGCGGGTCGAGGCTGATGACGCCCGTCGCAGCGCCCGGCCCGGCGGCAATGCCCTTGGTGAGCAGCTTGCCCTCGGCGATGGCGGCCTTTTTGGCGGCCGGTTCGAACACCGGCTGCAAGAGCTGATTCAAGTCGCCCGGCTGGAATGAAGCGGGCCGAAATGGCCTCTTCCTTCGAGATCAAGCCTTCCTTGACCAGGTCGACCGCCACGCGCACGGCCGCGAAACCGGTTCGCTTGGCATTGCGCGTTTGCAGCATGTACAGCTTGTTACGCGAGATCGTGAACTCGATGTCCTGCATGTTGCGGTAGTGCTTTTCCAGCTTCTGGCAAACGGCCGTCAGCTCCTTGAAAGCAGTCGGCATGTCCTTGCCGAGGGTCTCTTCGATCCGCCGCGTGGGCCGGCTGCCGTTGACGACGTCCTCACCCTGGGCATTGATCAGATAGTCGCCGTTGACGCCCGGCGCGCCGAGCGAGCCGTCGCGCGTCAGGGCCACGCCCGTCGCACAATCGTCGCCGAGATTGCCGAAGACCATCGCCATGACGTTGCAGGCGGTGCCCCATTCATCGGGGATGCCGTACTGGCGACGATAGACCGTGGCTCGATCGTTCATCCAGCTACCGAACACGGCGCCGATCGCTCCCCAGATCTGTTCGTAGGGGTCCATCGGGAAGTCTTTGCCCGTGTACTTCTTGATGACTTGCTTGAACTCGCCGACGATTCGCTTCAGATCCTCGGCCGTGAGATCGCTATCCATCTTCACGCCGCGGTCATGCTTGGCCTTGTGCAGGATACGTTCGAATGGTTCGTCGTGATGCCCTTTCAAGCCCATGACGACTTCGCCGTACATCAACAGCAGCCGGCGATACGAGTCGTAGGCGAACTTGGCATTGCCCGAATTCTTGACGAGCGCTTCCACCGTCGTGTCGTTGAGACCGATGTTGAGCACCGTGTCCATCATGCCGGGCATCGAGTCGCGGGCACCCGAGCGGCAGGCCAACAGCAGCGGGTTGGTGCTGTCGCCGAATCCGCAACCCATCTGCTTCTCGACGCTCTTCAACGCGGCAGTAACCTGCTCTTTCAGTTCGGGCGGAAACTTGCGGCCGTTGGCGTAGTAGTACGTACAGACGTCGGTCGAGAGCGTGAAGCCCGGGGGGACGGGCAGGCCGATCTTGGCCATCTCAGCCAGGTTGGCCCCCTTGCCGCCGAGGAAATTGCGCATGGTTGCGTCGCCGTCGGTGCCGGCGGGGCCGAATGAATAGACGTACTTCTGGCCTGCCATAGATCGAAATTCCTTCCTGACACAGAAAAAAATAAGAGAAGCTGGATTTTGAATCAGCACACTGCCCGCACGTGGGTGCTGGTAGCTTCGGGGCCGCGTTCCGCGATGGGAGCGCACCGCGAGCCGGACGCAGCCCCGGCAGCGTTAAACACGGTACTCTAGCAGTGCCCCGGCAGATCGTCAAGAAAGCGCTAGCTTGTGCCATGGCCGATCAGTTTTGTAAGTTGAGAAACACAAGCCCAACGCGCCAGCGAGGGACTGTGATCTGCAACTCCCGCAGAATCCCTCGCTGGCGCTTCGGGCTCGTGTTTGCAAGCGGCGGCCGAAGTCTTCCTAGCTTCAATCACTGATCGGCCGTGTATCTCGCGCGGCGGGCCATTTCAAACGTGGAATTTACCGCCGGAAAGCGCGTCGCTGTTCGGTGAGCGCCGATGTGCCTGGCGCGATCGATCGCCGAATCCGCGAGGGCGACTTCTGCGAATTGCTGCGGTACAATCAGTCTCGGGCTGACAGAAGAGGCTAATTCCATTTCGCTCGCCATCGGGGGGCGGGGAAAATGAGAACGCAACGGCGGTGGGCCGCCGCGGTTTGTGTGGCATTCGCGCTTGGCGCAGGGCAACCGGCTTGCGCCGCGGAGCCCGAATACCGGGGCAAGCCAGCCTCGGAGTGGGTCGATCGGCTCACGAGCCGCGACGACGCCGAGCGAGAAGCGGCGGTGAACGCGATCGCAGCCGATCCGGCCGGCGCAAAACCCGTCCTCGACGAGATCGTCGTACATCTGGGCGACCCGGGCATTCGACGGCGTCTCGCCCGCCGAAAAGCGCTGGCCGCCCTTGGCCGGCTGGCGTTTGCATCGCTGCAGGATGGCCTGCTGAACCCCAACGCGTCGGTCCGAAGCGCGTCATTCAACGAGCTCCTGATTTTCAGAGTTTCTCCATCCGATCCCATTTGCTATTTGGGCGATTTAGCTCGGATATCCGGACGAACTGAGGCGATCCGAGCACTCGTTGAGCGGTTACGCGACGAGTCTCCTGACGTGCGTCGGATTGCGGCCCGGGAACTTGGGCACGTCCGGTCCACTGATGCAGCGGCGGTCGTTGTTCCGGCTTTGCGAAGTGTGGCGATCAACGACCCGGAGTCGAAGGTCCGCTCAATGGCGATCTTGTCCTTGGGACTCCGCTTGAATTGGCCGACTGTTCGACGGCCGCCAGAAGTTACTCGCGAGATCCAACTGCTCCGGTTGCTCGGCGACCTTCACGACCACGATGAGACGACCGTCGATCAGGCTCTGATTGACTCGGGCAGAGTGAGACCGACAAATCCGGAACCAGCGTCCGCGATCGCCAACTTGCTGACTTCCTCTTCCTTCTCAACACGGTTGCTCGCGACGACGGCATCGATCGGGTTCCCCCTCGGTGTTGAGCCTTTGCCGACGAATATCGGCGGAATTGCACACGGCGAAATCCCGCGGCCGGAGGTCATCGAATGCCTCGTCGGCCTGGGCGTTACGGCGATTCCGGCTCTGCTCAAAGCGCACCATCGCGAGACCGATGATTTTCTACGACGGGGCCTGACGGAAGCGATCGACAAGGTAACGATCGGCACAGATAGTATGGATGAAGTTCGTGGGCTGGCTTCCGATCCACGCCAATACGTGCGCACCTGGGCGACTCAAAAGCTGATAGAGCTTAATGACGCATCGCCGGCAGCGGCTGCAATTTGGACCAGGCGACTGGGCGATCCAGACTGGACCACTCGCGAAAGTGCCATCGTCAAGTTGATGGACATGGGCCAGGTGGCCGTTCCGGCGTTAGTCGAAGTGACCCGGGATAAGAATCCGCTCGCGCGGCGCAAGGCTGTATTTGTCATCACGGTCATTGGCCAACCGTCGAACGACGCTATTGACGCGCTGGTGCGCACGTTGGACGACGACGACGAACAAGTCCGCTTCTGGGCTTGCGTGGCTTTGGGGCGGGTAAAGAATCAGCAATCTCGATTGGTGCCGCTCATGACCGCTCGCCAAACCGACGCCAGCGAACGGGTCCGGACCGCAGCTCGCAACGCCTTTCAACAGTTGGTGTTGGTCGAGACGGGCAAGTAGAACGAGTCTCTTACGCCGGCTGAGCCGCTGTCAACTTGTAGGGTGTTGTCGAGCTTTGCGCTGACGCACCAATTGGCGATTAAAACCCGGGGATGTGGTGCGTCAGCGCAAAGCTCAACGACACCCTACCAACTGCCCGGCGTCGAGAATTATTCAGCCTTGCCGACGTTGATCCGGTCTCTTACGCAGGCCGAGCCGCCGCGATATGCTAACGGCGAATGCGTAGCGGTGCGGCCGGCCAAATCCGGGCGGGGATGCCAATTCCGCCGCACGGTACCGGCAAGGTCGCGCTTGCCGCTCGCCGGCAATCATATCGGTCCCCGCGTCTTGCATGCCCACCACCCCTCCTGCCCCCGATCACGACCCCTACGCCGCGATGCGGATCGGGAATTTCCGTCGCTTTCTGTCCGGCAATGTCATGTCGATATTGGGTTGGCAGATGCAGACCACGGCCGTGCTGTGGGAAATCAACGAACGCGGCCTGGCCGTGTACGACGAGAGCCGGGCGTCGTTGATGCTGGGGCTGGTGGGGCTCGTGCAAATCGTGCCATACCTGACCCTGGCGCTGGTGGCCGGCCACGTTGCCGACCGTTACGATCGCCGCAAGGTGATCGCCGCCGCGGTGAGCGTGATGCTGCTTTGCTCATTGTCGCTGGCCGTGATTTCCGCGCTGGCGATTCATGTCTGGGCCATTTATGTTTGCCTGTTCTTCGGCGGCATTGCCAGGGCATTCTTGCAACCGGCCAAGTCGTCTCTGATGCCGCAGATCGTGCCGCGCGATCGCTTCGCCAACGCCGTGACCTGGAACATGGGCACCTTTCAGTTGGCCTCGGTGCTCGGCCCGGCGCTGGGCGGACTGTTGATCGCATACTTTCGCTGGCCTGCGATCGTCTACTTGTGCGACGTCGCGGCCATGCTCTGGTTTCTGGCCATGCTCAGCCGCATCGAACGCCCCGCGCCGGTCGTGACGCACCAGGCTGTAACACTGCAAACCTTGACGGCCGGCATTGGTTTCGTCTGGCAGAACAAGGTGCTGCTGGGGGCCATGGCGCTGGACATGTTCGCCGTATTGCTGGGCGGAGCGGTGGCGCTGGAGCCGGTCTATGCCAAGTCGATCCTGCATTGCGGGCCGGCGGGCTTGGGTTGGATGCAGGCCGCGCCGGCGCTCGGGGCGTTGGTGATGTCGGTCATGCTGGCCCATCGGCGGCCGATCGCTCATGCTGGGCGGACGCTGTTGCTGGCCGTGGGCGGTTTCGGCGTGTGCATGGTGGTGTTCGGGTTTTCGCGTTCGCTGCCACTGTCGTTGGCGGCGTTATGTTTGAGCGGAGCCTTGGACAACATCAGCGTGGTGGTACGCCATACGTTGGTGCAATTGCTGACGCCCGACGAAATGCGCGGCCGCGTCTCGGCCGTGAACGGCATGTTCATCGGGGTGTCGAACGAGTTGGGCTCGTTCGAGTCGGGCCTGGTGGCACGGTTCAGTTCGCCAACGTTCTCGGTCGTCAGCGGAGGGTTGGGCACGCTGGCGGTAGTGGGCTGGATCGCGCTGGTCATGCCGAAATTGCGGCATTACGGCCGGCTCGACGGGAGCGATGCGGCCGAGGGGGGGGAAGCAGTAAGCCGAGAGCAGTTCAGCGATTCAGATCCGTACGGAGCAAATGATAGGGTTTGATTATTCCCCGTCTGGGCGCTAGCGTTTCGAGGCCTTTTGAGTTTAGATAACGAGGTAGCGCGAAATCGTTCGGTTTGCCCGGGGGGGTGCTAAACGAAAGTAGTTGAAAGCCATGCGACACTATGACATTGCAATCATCGGGACCGGCCCGGCGGGACAGAAAGCAGCCATCCAGGCTGCGAAGCTCGGCAAGCGGGTTGTCGCCATTGAGCGCTGCTCGAACGTCGGCGGAGCACAAATCAACACCGGCACGATCCCCTCGAAGGCCCTCCGCGAAGCGGCCATGCACCTGAGCGGCCGCGGCAAGCGTGGGCTGTTCGGCGAAAGCTACCGGGTGAAGAGCAAGATCACCATCGCCGATCTGATCTGCGTCAGCCGGCAGGTGATCAACCACGAGTTGGAGATCATTCGCGACGCGTTCGATCGCAATAACGTCGACCTGGTGTGGGGCCACGCGCAGTTCGATTCGCCGAACCAGATTCAAGTGGTTCGCCCGGATGGTTCCGATCGGATTTCGGCCGATCATTTCGTCATTGCCGTGGGCACGAAACCGGCGCGGCCCGACCACGTTCCGTTCGATGGCCAGCACGTCTTCTCCACCGACAATATCCTGTTGTTGGATTCACTGCCCAAGAATCTGATCGTGGTCGGCGGCGGAGTGATCGGCGTTGAGTACGCCTGCATTATGGCCACGCTCGGCGTTCGCGTGACGCTGATCGAAGGGCGCGACCAGGTGCTCGGCTTCTTGGACCGCGAGATTGCCGACGCCTTCCACTACCACATGCGCACGTCCGGTATTACGTTGCGTCTGAAGGAAAAAGTAACTTCGATCGAGGTCGTTCCCCCGCTGAATGGCGAAGGGACACTGGTGCATGCCATGCTCGAATCGGGCAAGGTGCTCAAGGCCCAGACGCTGCTCTACGCCGTAGGGCGGCAGGGCGTGTGCGGCGACATTGGGCTCGACAAAGCGGGATTGAAGTTCGACGACCGGCAGCGCGTCAGCGTGAACGACTTGTACCGAACCGAGGTCGAGCACATTTTTGCCGTGGGCGACGTGATCGGATTTCCGGCCTTGGCATCGACGGCCATGGAACAGGGGCGTCTCGCCGCCTGCCATGCCTTCGGCCACAAGACGGATTCGATTCCGGAGCTGTTTCCGATCGGCATCTATTCCGTGCCTGAGATCTCCATGGTCGGCAAGACCGAGCAGCAACTGACCGAGGCCGGCATCCCGTACGAGGCGGGCATTGCCCAGTATCGGGAGATCGCCCGCGGCCAACTGCTGGGAGACGAGATCGGCATGCTCAAGCTGCTGATTCATCAGCAGGACCACCGCATCTTAGGGGTGCATATCATCGGCACCGGAGCGACCGAACTGATTCACATCGGGCAGGCCGTGATGGCCTTCAACGGCACCGTAGAGTTCTTCATCCAAAACGTCTTCAATTTCCCCACCTTGGCCGAGGCCTATAAAGTTGCCGCGCTCAATGGGGTCAATAAGATGGCGTTGGTGTAATCCGCGCCACAGTGTGGAGCCGTGGTTGGTCGCTCGTGCCTGGGCATACCGGGTGCGAGCGTTACGCGGGCGTCCTGCCGGCCGGGGTTAGGCCGGGATAACGGTTGTCAGAATTGGCTTGTTGTGTCAGGCTACGGGTGTTAATCGCGGATGGCGCAAAACGGGGTGCAATTCAGCCTTCAGCCGTTTTCTGCATGCCGAATCATTTGGCGATAGTCCATTTTGTGGGTCGCGTACTGTTGGCGCTGGTGTTCTTGCTGGCCGGCACGTTGCGGCTGGCCGAGTTCGCCGAAGTGCTCGAGGCCCTGGCCGCGCATGGCTTGCCGCTGGCCGTGGTGTGGTTGACGCTGCTGGTCGTCCTCGAGGCGATTGGCGGACTGTCTTTGCTGATCGGATTTCACACCCGCGCGGGCGCTTTGCTGCTGGTAGCCGCGATCGGTCTGGATTTGTTGTTGGGGATTTTCGAACCGCCTCCGTTGGCCACGGTTGGCTGGGCAGCGACACTTCTCGATTCTCCCTTGGCGATCCTGGGCGGCCTGTTGATTCTGTTGGCCGTGGGGCCTGGACCTTGGGCCGTCGACGAGTTGCGGGTGCGCAACGTCACCAGCTTCGGCGATAGCAACGTCCTGGGGTGAGCCGGCACTTTTGGTTTTCAAATTGCCTGGCAGACATTAGATTTATGGGGCGACTGTCGGACTGTGAGGAATGAATCGCTGCACACGGCATCGGAGGCCATCGCCATGACGTCCAGAATCGGAACGACTCGCCCTCGCGGGCAATTGACGCTTAAGGACCGGCTCTCGCATCTTACGTTTCTCGATGCCTGCAAACTCTTGGGGCCCGAGGGAAAGCGCCTGATTCAACAGAGCGCCAATCTCTGGGACTTCAAGCCCGACGAACACGTCTACCTGGGCGCCGATTTGTTCAGGCTGAAAATCCCGGGCGAATTCGACGCCGGCCGGCAGGTGGTGGTCACGATTACGTTGATGGCCGAGGCCCGGCAGCGGCTACACTGGAACTGCTCGCGTTGTTCGACGGCTTGCGAGCACGTGGGCGCGGCATTTTCGTTCCTGCTCGAAGAGAAAATGCGATTGGGCCTGGCCGAAGCGCCCAAGCCCCGCGTGGCCATCGAGAGCCTGCCGGAGGACGAGTTGGTTGCTCAGGCCCTGGCTCAGCGCACGAGCGAGCCAAAATCGAGAAGATGAAGGTCGAAGCGCTCGACTCCCGGAGCGTTTGGACCGACTACACCGTGACCAATCGCACCAGCGGCAAGACGTACCGCGTCGCGCTGCGCGGCAAAGAACCGGGCGAGTCATATTGTTCGTGTCCTGATTTCCGCACCAACACGCTGGGAACTTGCAAACACATTCTGCATGTTTTGCAGAAGGTCAAACGGCGTTTTCCGCCCGCTGCCCTCAATCGCCCCTATCGGCGCAAGCGTCTGGCGTTGCACCTGAAATATGGTCGTGAGGTGACGCTGCAGTTTCTCATGCCAGAGAAGCTGGAAGAGGGCGTGGCACGTATCGTGGCGCCGTTTAGCCGTGGGCCGATCGAAGACCTTCCCGGGTTGATGAAATGCCTCGCCCGACTGGAAAAGCACGGGCAAGAGGTGACCGTTTATCCTGACGCGGAAGAATTCATCCAGCAGCGACTGCTACAGGCCCGCTTGCGTGAGAAGATCGCAGAAATACGTCGCAGCCCGAGTAAGCAGCCCTTGCGCACCACGTTGCTCAAGATTCCGCTGTTGCCGTATCAGCTCGACGGCGTTGCGTTTGCCGCCGGGGCGGGTCGAGCCATTCTGGCCGACGACATGGGCCTGGGCAAAACGATCCAAGGCGTGGGCGTCGCCGAACTATTGGCCCGCGAAGCCGACATCCGCAAAGTGCTGGTGGTTTGTCCGGCGTCTCTGAAATCGCAATGGCGTAGCGAAATCCACCGCTTTTGTGATCGTGACGTGCAATTGGTGGGCGGCCCGGCGGCCGAGCGAGCCAGCCAGTACGCCAACCCCTCCTTCTTTACCATCTGCAATTACGAGCAAGTGCTGCGTGACATCCTGGCCATTGAGGGAGTGCCTTGGGATCTGATCATTCTGGATGAAGGGCAACGGATCAAGAATTGGGAATCGAAAACCAGCAACATCATCAAGAGCCTGCGGTCGCGGTTTGCTTTGGTGCTTTCGGGCACGCCGCTGGAGAATCGCCTGGACGAGTTGTACTCGGTCGTGCAATTCGTCGATGATCGGCGGTTGGGCCCGGGCTTTCGGTTCTTCAATCAACATCGCATGATCGACGAGAAGGGAAAGGTGCTGGGATACAAAAACCTGGGCACCTTGCGCGACACGCTACGGCCAATCTTGTTGCGCCGCACGCGTGACAGTGTTAAGCTGGAACTGCCGGAACGCTCCACGGAGATCATTCGCGTCGCTCCGACCGACGAACAACGCGAATTACACCGTGGCAACATGCAAGTCGTGGCCTCGATCACCCGCAAGAAGTTCATCAGCGAGATGGACCTCTTGCGTCTGCAGAAAGCGCTGTTGATGTGCCGCATGGCCGCGGACAGTTCATTGCTGGTGACGAAGCAGCCGCCGGGATATTCCACGAAGCTCGACCGCCTGGACGAACTGTTCGAGCAACTCTTCGAGGAGCCGGACCGCAAAGCGATCGTGTTTTCGGAATGGACCTCGATGCTCGATCTGATCGAGCCATTGTTGCGCAAACGAAAGTTGGATTTCGTGCGTCTTGATGGCTCCGTGCCGCAACCCAAGCGGCAAGACCTGGTACATCGCTTTCAAACCATGGCGGAGTGCAAGGTATTCCTGTCGACGAACGCCGGCTCGACCGGGCTGAACCTGCAAGCTGCTAACACGGTGATCAACGTCGATTTGCCCTGGAACCCGGCCGTATTGGAGCAACGCATTGCCCGCGCCCATCGGATGGGGCAAACGCAGAACGTGCAGGTCTTCGTGCTGGTGACCGAAGAGACGATCGAAGAGAACTTGCTGGCCACGATTGCCGCTAAAAAAGAGCTGGCGCTGGCGGCCTTGGACGCGGAGTCGGATATTGACCAGGTCGATCTGGCGAGCGGGATGCAGGAGCTTAAAGGTCGCCTCGAAATGCTGCTGGGAGCAAAAGCCGAAGTCGCCGATCGACGAGTCGCAAAAACTACAGGCTCAGCAGGCGCAGGCGGATGTTCAGCAGCGCGAACGCGTGGCCGCAGCCGGGGGCGAGCTCTTGGGGGCGGCCTTCAAGTTCCTCGGCGAACTCGTGGCTGGTCCAGAGTCGGTCGCGCCGCCGGAATCGCTGTTGAACAGCCTGCGGGCCGGTTTGGACGCCTGCGTTGAAGAGAATGCGACTGGCCAGCCCCGGCTCAGCGTCACCTTGCCTGATCGCGGCGCCCTGGAAAACCTGGCCCAGACCTTGGCTCGGCTGCTGGTGGTCCGCGCATAAAAAACGGCGGTCCGCTCCCGAAGGAACGGACCGCCGCTGTTGCTAACCAGGCCCTCCTCTGACCGTCAGAAGAGGACGAGACTCTTCTCACTTGCTTTGCTAGTCCGCAGCCGCAGGCGGACCGGGCAGCAGACCTGCACCGGAACTTGCTTGCAGACCACCTTCGGCACGCAACGCGTGACCGTGTAGGCGACCTGCTTCGGCACGCAAGTGGTCGACCTGGATGGTCTTCGTGTAGTGCACCGGCTTGCTGACGCAGTAGGCACTTGCTTGACGTGCTTCTCGGCCACCATGTGGCAGACCGTATACCGGCACCTGCTTGCTGTGGCACTCTTGCACCATGTGGCAGACCGGTAGGTGCAGGTCTTGACGCGTTGCTCGGGCACCATGTGGCAGACCGTGTAGTTGCAGGTCTTGACGCGGTGCTCGGGCACCATGTGGCAGACCTGGTAGGTGCAGGTCTTGACGTGTTGCTCGGGCACCATGTGGCAGACCGTGTAGCTGCAGGTCTTGACGCGTTGCTCGGGCACCATGTGGCAGACCGTGTAGCTGCAGGTCTTGACGTGTTGCTCGGGCACCATGTGGCAGACCGTGTAGCTGCAGGTCTTGACGCGTTGCTCGGGCACCATGTGGCAGACCGTGTAGTTGCAGGTCTTGACGTGGTTCTCGGTCACCATGTGGCAGACCTTGTACGTGCAGGTCTTGACGTGGTTCTCGGCGACCATGTGGCAGACCGTGTAGCTGCAGGTCTTGACGCGTTGCTCGGGCACCATGTGGCAGACCGTGTAGGTGCAGGTCTTCACGCGTTGCTCGGGCACCATGTGGCAGACCGTGTAGTTGCAGGTCTTGACGTGGTTGCTCGGGCACCATGTGGCAGACCTTGTAGCTGCAGGTCTTGACGCGGTTCTCGGGCACCATGTGGCAGACCGGTAGGTGCAGGTCTTGACGCGTTGCTCGGGCACCATGTGGCAGACCGTGTAGCTGCAGGTCTTGACGTGGTTCTCAGGCACCATGTGGCAGACCGTGTAGTTGCAGGTCTTGACGTGGTTCTCGGGCACCATGTGGCAGACCGTGTACGTGCAGGTCTTGACGTGGTTCTCGGGGACCATGTGGCAGACCTGGTAGGTGCAGGTCTTGACGCGTTGTTCGGGCACCATGTGGCAGACCGTGTAGTTGCAGGTCTTCACGTGGTTCTCGGACACCATCTTGCACACCGTGTAGGGGCACTTCTTGACGATCGTCTCCGAGACGTACTTCACGCAGTCGATCGTCTTCGTTTGCGTACTTCCGGCACCCAGACCTTCTTGCACACCTTGATCGGCGGGCATTGAATCTGGACTTGCTTGCACCGGGCCGCACTTGTAGACGCACGGCAGCAGCAAGGATCCCACAGCCAGCAGCCGGGCTCCTGCACGCACTTGGTGACCACCGGGCCCGGGCATTCCGTGACCTGGGTTTCCCAGTGACCGCAGCAGACCTTGACCGTCTTCGTATAGTGAACCGGCTTGCAGACCGTGTAGCAGACGTCGCGCTCGTGGGTCTCATAGCACCGGCTTGCAGACCGTGTAGCAGATCTCCTTGGTCTTGGTCTCGTAGACCGGCTTGCAGACCGTGTAGCAGATGTTCTTGGTCTTGGTCTCGTAGACCGGCTTGCAAACCGTGTAGCAGATCTCCTTGGTCTTGGTTTCCTAGACCGGCTTGCAGATCGTGTAGCAGATCTCGCGAGTCTTGGTCTCGTAGACCGGCTTGCAGATCGTGTAGCAGATCTCGCGTGGTCTTGGTCTCGTAGACCGGCTTGCAGACCGTGTAGCAGATGTTCTTGGTCTTGGTCTCGTAGACCGGCTTGCAGACCGTGTAGCAGATCTCCTTGGTCTTGGTTTCCCAGACCGGCTTGCAGGTCGTGTAGCAGATCTCGCGGGTCTTGGTCTCGTAGACCGGCTTGCAGACCGTGTAGCAGATGCTCTTTGGTCTTGGTCTCGTAGACCGGCTTGCAGACCGTGTAGCAGATGTCCTTGGTCTTGGTCTCGTAGACCGGCTTGCAGACCGTGTAGCAGATCTCCTTGGTCTTGGTTTCCCAGACCGGCTTGCAGACCGTGTAGCAGATCTCGCGGGTCTTGGTCTCGTAGACCGGCTTGCAGACCGTGTAGCAGATGTTCTTGGTCTTGGTCTCGTAGACCGGCTTGCAGACCGTGTAGCAGATGTCCTTGGTCTTGGTCTCGTAGACCGGCTTGCAGACCGTGTAGCAGATGTCCTTGGTCTTGGTCTCATAGACCGGCTTGCAGACCGTGTAGCAGATCTCACGGTCTTGGTCTCGTAGACCGGCTTGCAGACCGTGTAGCAGATGTTCGTGGTCTTGGTCTCATAGACCGGCTTGCAGACCGTGTAGCAGATGTTCTTGGTCTTGGTCTCGTAGACCGGCTTGCAGACCGTGTAGTTCACGGTCTTGTACTGCGTCTCGTAGACCGGCTTGCAGACCGTGTACTCGCAGTTGCGGTAGCAGGTCTCGCTGACGTACTTCACGCAATCGATCGTCTTGTTCTCGCAGACCGTTTCGTAGCAGGTCTTGTAGCAGGTGTAATTCTGCTTTTCGTAGACCACTTCCCGGCAGGTCTTCATGACCGTGTGGCACTGCTGCTGGCAGCAGGCGTAGCTGGTCGTGTCGCAGCATGATGTGCAACACTTGTAATTGGCAGCGCCGCACCATCGTGCGCTCGCCGTGTCGACCGAGAGCGCCGTCAGCATCGACGGCGATCAGCGGTATCCCCCATACTGCTCTCATGTTTGTGCCTCCTCCAAGGTCAGCTCAGATTCAATCGGGCCTGGTTAGAAACGAGCCAAAGCTCGCTATAAGGAAATTCTCGGCCGCTGCACTCTACGTGCATTAGCTGTATTGCCTAACTATCGCCTACGTATCATTAACTGCATGTTATGCATTCACCGCAAAGCAGCGAAAAACACCCTCATTGCAGCAAGTATCGTCACTTTGGGATGAATGCTTGATTTAGAGTGACAGCATGGGACGAATGTCGTAGGCAAATTCAATCGATTCTCGACTGAGAAAACGGTTGTGTTCAATTCTCACGTCGTGCCGCCGCTGCTGCTCGCGGATGCCTGGATCGACTTGGTCGTGCGAGTGGTAGCGGCTGTCGGGGGCGGAGCGTGGGAGCACGATGCGCGATTTGCGCGGCCGCCGGATGGAGATTTGCCTGGCCTGGACGGGCCGACACGCAGTCGCCATCGGCGCAGCGTGATGCGGCTCCGGCACCACCGGCAAAGACGGGAAAATGCAGTTGATCTCGTTGGGAAATCAGCCTCTCGCATCCACCGCGGCCGATGGTTGCTTGACGACCCCGGAATCTCAACCTAATTAACCCTGACGCTTGAGCGTGTCGCTCCTGCCGTGGCGGCGCGGAAGTTCGAGCGTGCTTGAAAGTGCAGTTCCAGGCAGCAGACGCCGGGCTTCCATCGACAGAGGTTGGGTTTCTTCCAAACCACGTGCGACGATCGTAAGGTCCGTCGCGTCACTAAAAGGGAAAAGGGTTTCGGCAATGAATAAGGCTCCCCATCGTACGTCCGGCTTTACCTTGGTCGAAGTGTTGATCGTCGTGGTGATTATGGCGATTTTGGCCGCCACGATCGTCCCGCAATTTGCCAACAGCACGAACGACGCCAAGCTCAATACGGCGAAATTCAACCTGCAGACCCTGCGGTCGCAAGTCGAAATGTACAAGTCGCAACACAACGGCGCCGTGCCGACCGCGGCGCTCATGGAACTGACCAGTGCCGACGAACTCGACGGGCACCGTCGGCACCGCCGGCACCAGCTTCCCGTACGGTCCGTACATGGTCAGCATTCCTTTGAACTACATCTCCAACAGCAACACGATTGCCGCGGCCCCGGCCAACGGCGTCGCTCCCACCGCGGCTGTCGCCGGTGCGGGCTGGCTGTACGACATCACCACCGGCAAGGTCTGGTTCAACGACACCGGATCGCCGCAGCTCTATCCGTTCACGGCCCAGTAACCCCCAACGGGGCCGATACGAACAGTTTGGCTCGCGGCTGGCAAAACGGCCGCGAGACTCAACGCTGTCCAACTGGAACTGCACGAAGCCTCGCCGGGACCGCCCCGGCGAGGCTTTTTTCTATGCCCGTAGTCGCGGTTCGGCCTTGGGTATTTCCCGGCCCTTGTCTCGAAAAGTTTGTTCCTATAACATGTTACGGCTTGCCTCGTACGTGCCGCATCGCTGCCCCTGGAACGTCGATTTCCGGCTGTCTGTGCATGAGCGATCCCAAGAGTAAATCGCAGGCCTCGGCTTCCGAGGGGGCGGTTCCCAAGGCCGTGGTCAGCCGGCTCAGCCTGTATCTCCGTGAGCTGCAACACCTTGTACGCGATGGGCATGAAACGACGAGCTCCAACCAGCTAGGCGGGCGATTGGGCTTTACCGATGCCCAGGTGCGAAAGGATCTGGCCTACTTCGGACATTTTGGCTACCCGGGCATCGGCTATCGTTGCGAAGAGCTGATCACCGCCATTCGCAAAATCCTGGGAACCGACCAGCAATGGTCGGCGGCGCTCGTCGGAGCGGGCAACCTGGGCCGCGCGTTGCTGGGCTACAAAGGCTTTCAGCAACGCGGCTTTCGCGTGATTGCCGCCTTCGACACGGACCATGAAAAGGTCGGATCGCAGATCGAAGGCGTACCGGTTTATCACCTCGATGATTTGCCGGAAGTGGCCCGCAGCAATCGCATTCGATTGGGGATGATTGCCGTTCCGGCCTCGGGTGCGCAGACCGTCGCCGACCGGCTGGTGGCCGTCGGCGTCGAGGGGATCCTGAACTTCGCCCCGGTGACAATCAGCGTGCCCGATCACGTCAGCCAGGTGGGCGTCGATCTGGCCATCGAGCTGGAACAGCTCTCGTTCTCGGTCGCAAACCGAACGGAAACGGCGTCCGGCGCGGCGGAAGGGCCAGAGCAGCCGGAAGAGCCGGCGTAAGGTCTCTTCGCCGGGCAGCCGAGAGCGGTCATGCCTTGCGCTGAAGCCGCTGCTTGACGTCTTGCCACGAAGAGCCGGAAGCCGGGTCTACATCGTCCGCAGCTAGGCGTCGATCAAGTTCGTCTCGTTGCGCTTGGGTGAGCTCAATGGCCTCTGGTTCGGGAGCAATCCCATCCCAGATTTGCTCAACCAACAGGATTCGTTCGGCGACACTCATTCCTTCCAGCGAAATCGGCTTGGCCGGCGATGTCATGGGTTTCCTCGTTGCGCATGAACAGGAAGCAATTGTGGCACGCTTCCTTGTCGCCCCATCCAAGATTAAGTCATTCTGAACCATGAGAATCCGTTGTCGAATCTAAGTTTGGACCTCCAAGGCTCCGGCAGTTGGTCAGGGTCCGGGCCGAGCCGGCGTCGGGCCTCGGCCAACGGCACGGTTCGCCCCTCGCGCGAGTCCTTGAGCCCGGCCTCAACCGCTTGCCGGACGTAGATCTCGTATTGTAGGTCCTCCCACGTTGCGCTCGCAGGTAGCAGATCGACAAGCCGATGGGCTTCTCCCTTGATCGATGCGTCCGACATTACGTCTCTCCGGGAATCATAAGACCTACATGTTGCTATCCTCGGTCGATCGGGTGGCGAATTCAAGCCAAGGAGCATCCCGACAGGTCGGTCGAAATGCTGCCTTACCGTCTTAAGTCCCTTTGCCAATTACCTGGATTTCCGGTACGATTACCGCTAATACCCTACCCGGTGGTGTAATGGTAACACTGGAGATTTTGGCTCTCCCATTCAAGGTTCGAGTCCTTGCCGGGTAGCTTTTCTTAATTCCTCGCCCGCTGTTGGTGCTAGCACGGTTTCTGCGCCTGGCCGATTGGCCTTCTCTGCTGGGGCGGGTTCTGGTACTTAGACCGCCCCAAATTTCGCCTTTCCCTTGGCGGAGAAAACGGCGCATGAAGCGGTTCCAGATCGGTTTGCCTTTGCTGGCGGTACTGGGCGTCCTGGCGTGGCACCAGCAAGCCACGGCCCAAAGCTCTGCGCGCTCGGATGGCGAAGGTGGGTTGCAGCCCTTTCGTCCCGGCTCGATCAGATTAGCGCCCGTCACGGCACCAGGGGCAGTTCCTGGGGCGCCGACGCCCGCCGCCGACCGCGATGACATTCCGCCAGCCCGAATGGCAACCGGTGCTCCGCAGCAACAACCGGGCAGTCCGACCTTGGCCCCGCCCGACGGACGCGATTCCACGGCTCCCGGTTTTGGGCCCGGCAGTGTCCGTACGGCAGACAACCGATACATGGCTCAGCCACAGACCGGCGGCGACGGCCCCCCAGGCACGTTTCCGTCCCTCTCGCCGGCTCGGCCCATCGGGAGCAACACGGAAGACGGCGCCCTGAGCGCGACCGGCGCCGGCAAGCCGGGCCCTCAGCATCTTCAAGGCCTGCAGTCGCCTTCACTGACGGTTGAGCAGATCGCGCCCGACGAAGTTCAGGTCGGTAAGCCGGCGGTGTTCGAAATTCGCGTTCGAAATGTCGGTTCGGTCACGGCACACGACGTTCGCGTGGAAGAAGAAATCCCGCAAGGGGCCCAGTTGATCAGCACCAAACCCTCGCGCCAATCGTGGCTCTGCGGGTGAATTGATGTGGTCCTTGGGATCGATCAAATCGGGCGAAGAGGCCAAAGTTCACCTCGAGCTGATGCCCACGACCGAGGGCGAATTGGGAAGCGTGGCCAAGGTGCGCTTCGCGGCCGAGGCTTCCGCCCGTACGGTCTCGACCAGGCCGGAGCTGCGCGTGGAAGCCGTAGCTCCGCGAAGTGCTCATCGGCGAGACCATGCACTTGAAGATCCGCATTTCAAACCCGGGCACAGGCGTGGCGACGGGCGTGATTCTGTCCGAGCATACGCCTTCGAACCTGGCCCACGAGGCCGGGCCCGAATTGGAGTATGACATTGGCGACTTGAAGCCCAAAGAGTCTCGCGAGATCGACCTGGTGCTCAAGGCAGTGCAACCGGGCCCGGTGCTCAACGTGCTGACCGCTCGAGCCGAGGGGCAATTGCAGGTCGAGCATAAAACCCCGCTGACGGTCATCGCACCGGCACTCGACGTGTCGCTCGACGGTCCGCGCCGGCGGTACCTCGATCGGCAGGCCGTTTACACCGTGTGGGTTTCCAATCCAGGCACGGCCAGCGCCGAAGACGTCGAACTGACCGCCGCCTTGCCGCCTGGCATGGATTTTGTCGCCGCCAACAATGCGGGGCAATTCGACCCCAAGACGCGGACCGTGCAGTGGCTGCTCGAAGAGTTGCCGCCCAATCAAAAGGGGAGCGTTTCGGTGACCATGCTGCCGGTCGAAGCTGGTGAGCAAAAGATCCGAGTCTCCGGGACTGCCAAGCTAGGGCTGGCCGCAGAAAAGCAAGAGGCCGTGTTGATCGAAGGCGTGGCGGCCATTCTATTCGAAGTGGCCGACGTGGCCGATCCGGTCGAAGTCGGTGGCGAAACCACTTACGAAATTCGCGTTGTCAATCAGGGGTCGAAGGCTGCGGCGAACGTACAGCTAGTGGCCTTCCTGCCGCCGGAAATGAAGCCCGTCGCGGCCGAGGGGCCAACCCGTTACGAGTTCAACGGCAGCCAGATCCGCTTCCAAGAGTTGCCCCGGTTGGCTCCCAAGGCCGACACCACGTACCGAATCCGGGTCCAGTGCAACGGCGTGGGCGACATGCGCGTCCGCGTGCAGTTGACGACCGACGACGTTCGCTCGCCGATCACAAAGGAAGAAAGCACGCGGGTTTATTCCGACCGCTGACCCGAATCGTTGCCTCCAGGGCGGCAAGCGAATCGTCCATCAAGGGTGTCCCGGGGCAAGTTTTCTTGACGCCGCCCTGTCGGCTGATGACACTGGAATTGGCGGAACCGCCTCGGTTCGGCCGGTTTCGCACTCCGTAAGGCTAGCCGTGCATGTCGATCCGTTTCTATTGCCCCTTAGGGCATCGCTTGCAGGTGCCCGACGCTCGAGCCGGTAAGAAGGGACGCTGCCCTCTGTGTCAGCAGAAGGTCATCGTTCCGGTCTCAATTCCAAAGCCAAGCGGGCGGCCCAAGTTGGGTGAGGGCAAAGAGATCGTCCTGGATGACATCCTAGCGGCGGAACTGGGAATCGAGCCCAGCCGCGAAACGTCGTCGAAGCCGTCGGTACGTGCGGGCACTCAACCCATTCCGACCGCGGGTGGTACGCCTGTGCTTCCGCCGCCGCTGCCGCGTTCGAAGGAACCGTTGGAGCCTCCGCCCGTTCGCCGGTCCAAATCAGACCGCACCGGACGCCGACGATCCGGCAACTCGGACTCGTCGATGCCCCCCTTGCCCCCGACGGCTTGAGGATCGGCTTTTCGCGGCCGGTCGCCGCTTAGAGCGTGCTCTGGATGCTGAACGATACCGTCTGGGTGAAGGGCAGCACGCTCCACAACCCCTGCGTGAAGATGAGCTTCACATAGTCGTCGAAGACGCGAATCGGCGCCTTGGGCACGACGACCACGTCTGAGTCGTTGATCCAGACTTCGTCGGCCGGGCAGGGAACCTTGCCATAGAGTGCGCCGCGGATGTCGAACATCGCGGCCAACAGCCGCCAGTCATCGCCACGGCGAAACACAGCGACCTGCCGGAGGTTGGCTCCCACGTTCCACCCACCGGCCAGCGAGATGGACTGCATCAGGGTCGTGGGGCGACGGAGTTCATAGCGTCCAGGCGTACGCACTTCACCCACGACGAACACGAAGCGTGGTGCCCGGGCGGTTAGGATGGGAGTCACTTCCAACCCTTCAACTTCCAAGGCGTAGCGCTCATCCAACTCACGCTTGAGCTCGTCGAGCGAAAGTCCCTGGGCGGGTACCGATCCGATTGCCGGAAGTGCGATTGTCCCCTCGGGCGTTACGGTGGCTGGCGCGATTGGCCGCCGAAGCCGAACCGCCTGTCGACCGTGGCCCGTATGTCTTCGAGCTTGGTGTTCACTTTGAGCGGGGTGACGGTGATTTCCGGCTCTTTGTAATAAGTCTTGTAGAGTTTCTCGATGGCTTCTCGCAGTTGGTCGACGGTTTGGTGCATGGCCTGCACCTGGCCGATGAGCTTGAGCGTGATCGTGCCGTCGGGTTGGACGATCAGGTTGCGGTTGAGTGTGCGGTCGGTCGACGATTCGAGCGACAACTCGTCGCCGATGTTGAATTGGTAAGCGTCGGGCGTTTCGTCGCGAGTAATTCGATACACTAACTCCAACTGGTCGTTCACCCGCAGCCGGTAGCATGGCACGTGCGGCGTGCGTTCGTGCCCGGCATACTCGCCCTGGCCGTAGGGCTGCCAATTCATCTGCCGTGCCGTATCCCAGCAGGGGATGCCGCACGATCCGTCGACGCAGTCGATGCCATGAATCGGGTAGGGTGCGGCGGGAGTAAGCGCCTGGCAAAGTTGCACCCGTAGACGCGATTGGCCCGCATCCATGACGAGCGGATGTGCCACGATCGGCAAACCAATGGGCAATTCTTCGATTGGTGCTGCCTGGGGACGAAGGTGAAACAGGCCGCCGATCATGGCGATTGCCAAGACGATGGAGCAAATCCACCGTTTGCGGCGCGTCGTCCTTGGCCGGGACGATTCATCCGGGCCATGTTCTTCGGGCTTAATCCGTTGCATGTGCGGTTCGCGTGGCGTCATTGTCGCCGCGTGCCCCACGGGGCCCAGCGTGTCATGCCGTGTTGAGCTGCGGGCGTAGGAGCGGCGGGAGCAGTTTCCGGCGGCTTGGTTCCCGCCGGCGCGGGATTCAAATCGGCAGGCGGCGGCGATAATTGGGTGAAGGTGGCCGGGTCGACCCAACGTACGGCTTGCAGGGCCGCCATGGCCTGAACGTTGCCAGGGTTCGCTCCGCCGGCGGCCGATAACGCGGTGCGTTGGGCCAGGTCGGCTAGTTCCATTTCGCCCAGCTTGGCGTGGACGACGGCCAGGTTATGCCACATCGATGGTCGCGGATTGATGGCGATTGCCCGCAACAGCAGTTCGCGAGCTTCGACATACCCACCCTGTTGAGCGAGCAATACCGCCAATTCGTTGCTGGCCAGATAGTTATTGGGATCGGCTCGCAATGCTGCCCGCTGAAACGTGATTGCCTTGCCTTGCGGGTCGATGGTTGCGCTGGCCGAATCCTGGGCAAACAGGCTGTAAAGCTTGCCTAGCGAATGCAGGGCCAGCGAACCGGCCACTTCGCCGGCGATTGCGTCCGACAGGTTCTCGACGGCGTACTTGTGATAGAGCTGCACAGCCACGGCCGGAGACATGGGGGTGACTGTCCCGTCACGCAGCACGGGCGTACGATGAAGCGCGGACCAGCATCGCGACGTCGATCTCGCCGCCCAGACGCGCCCTGCGCGGCACGAAGTCGTCGGCCTCTTCCAAGGCCCGCATTCCAACGGCCAAGGCCCGGCCATAATCCGCGCTGCCGGTCTCGGAGTCGAGCCCTTGCGAAATGCTTTGCAAGGCCTGGATGAACTCGGCCCGGGCCGAGAAGCTTGCGCCGCGGCTCGCCAAAGCGATGCCCTGGTGATTGTGTTCTTCGGCCTGCTGAATCACGGCAACCATCCGCGGCGTTCGAACAAGCGGCTTTGGAGCCGGAAGTCGCGGCTGCGGCATCGCTTCGCTGGCTGTTTCGGCCGTGGGCGGAGCAGAAAGCATGGTCTCGATGGGCGAGGCTTCGGCCGCAGCAACCGGCCTGACCCCAGCGTCGATTGTGGATGACGCCGATGGTTGGGCGGGGAAACGTCGCGGGGGCGGAGTTACTCGTTCGATTTCGATCGCCGGAGCATAGCTTGGGCTGACCGCAATCGGCGGCGATTCGATCTGGCCTGGCGGGTTGATCGTGGCCTCGGAGGAGTCGGGCAGCTCAATGATCGTGCCCGTTAAGAAACGCGGCGCCGAAGCAGGCAGTTCATCCTGTGCGGCCGACGGCGTTTGAGAAGCCCCGCAGCCGGTTGCCACCAGCGAAGCGGCCAATGTTGCCGTGCAAAGAGTCTGCTTGAGGATTCTGTCGAGCATAGATTTGCGAAGTCCGCCCACGCACGAGTGCATCGCACCAGCGCCGACAAGCATGCCGGTGCCATCACTCACAGCGATCGTCCGGAATCTGACGCCGCGCTGAAATGAAAAGCCGTTGCGCCACATAGGTTAAATGTGCTATCACGCCTATAACCTGCAAAGCCGTTGCAACCGTTCTCAGCGATTCACGTTGTCGCTTTGGGACGACGTGGAACTTCACCCAAACGGAACGCGTTGACCCCCGCCGATCGAAGCAGATCAACGAACTCGGGGGGCCCATGCGTGCAATAAACCTCGCGGGCTTGGACGCGATCGACGGCGCTGAGCAACTCGCCATAATCGGCGTGGTCCGACAACACCACGGCGTGCTCGACGCCGTAGCGCCGGAAGATTTGCTGGTCGCTGGCCCAACCGGTGACGGCAATCCCCAGGTGTTCGCCCAGTCCGGGCAGCGATGCCGGGCGATGAAATCGCGGCGGCACGACGAGAGCGTGCCCTGGCTCGGCGCGTCCGCGGTAGGGCCGGCAATCGCTCAATTCGACGCCGCACTGCCGATACACCTCGCTAACCCGATAAACCTCGGGGTGTTGCAGCACGGGAATCGAGGCCGCCCCGAGGATGGCCGTAACTTCTTGGGCTTTGCCAAGCGTGTAGGCCTGAATCACTGGGGGAATTCCGCGGTCGAAAGCGGTTCGCACCAGGCCAACCAGTTCTTCCGCAGCCAGTTCGCGGGGCTGAAATTGGTGCTTCGGGTTACCGTAAGTGCTCTCGATCACCAGGATGTCGGCCTGGGGGAAATCCGCTCGTTCGGCAGTCAATGACGGGCCAAGCCGGAAATCTCCGGTATAAAGCAACCGCGTCGACCCGTCTTCGGCCAGCAGCATGGCCGACCCCAAGCAATGCCCGGCCGGAAATGTGGTCAGCCGCAGCCCGCCCCAATCAACAGGCTGGCGATAGGGCATTTCCAGAACCGGCCGTGTTCCCAGCCGCAGATGGTAAAGCCGCGCCGTTTCTGGCGTGCAAAGCGCGTACACATGGCGCGCCATGTGATCAAAATGGGCATGCGAAATAAACGCCCTGGGCTGGCGCCGCGGACAGTCGACGGCCAGATCGGCCGTGGTCAGCTTGAGTCCGCGATCGTAGTGAAACATGGCCTTTTTACCGGCCGGCGCAGCTAACGGCGAACGGTCGAGGCTGCCAGTTTACCAGCTGCCGGATTACCAGTCGCCAGTTTGCCGACGGCCGTGAGGCCAGCGCCTTTCCAGGCTTTGTCGAGTTGCGCCGGCAAGCTTGATGATCGCGTCGCGGCGCATCCCGGCCGAGCGCGTGGCGCTGGGAACCGGCGTGACGGGGCCGTCGTAACCACGCTCGGCCAGCCATGCCAACAGAGCGGACGAATCAATGACCCCCGTTTCGAGCGGCAACAGCCTGGAATTGGACGGCCAATTCTGCTCGGCCGCATCCGCAGCCGCATCGGCCAGTTGCACGGCCACGATTTTATCGATTCCAACTTTCTGCAACGATTCGAGCGAACCGCCTCCGGCAACCAGATCCCATTCGTCCAGCACCAGTCCGACATTGCGGGCCTGAACAACGCTCAACAGCATCAGTAGGGCGTCAAGGTTGCGCACGAATTCGAAGGCCTGACCCTGGCGAAGGTCGACAGCTGCCCGAAACCCGATTCCGAGTCGAATTCCCAGCGGATCGAGCCGCTTGGCAATTTCGGTAAACCGCTGGCGGTGGAATTCGAAGTTCTGATGAAAGTGCCGTTCGTTCGACGCCGGCGCAACCCAGACCAGCGCCCGTGTGCAGCCGAGTTCGGCGGCCAGGCCCGCGAGCGATGGGAGCCGCTCCAAATCGCGACGAAACGAATCGTCATCGTTCTGCCAGTCGATCGGCAGATGGAAGTAGCTGAGTTTCAGCTTGGCGCTGTCGAGCAATCGCCGGGCGTGGGGCAGACCGTGAGTTTTGACCTGCTCGGAAAACTCCAGAATGTTAAGGTCGATGCCTTTGAAGCCGAAGGAAAGCGCCGCTTCGATCATCTCGTTTTGGCCGCCCGAGACGCCAAGCGCTGCCGAACTCAGATTCTTAAACATCGATTCCCTCAAAAAGACTCGTAGATGACAAAAAACATGGGGGACGCAAAGAAACTGCCCCGGGGAGAAGAGGCCGATTATCGCAGATTTGGCGATGATTTCAACCGTATCCGACAACCTTCGTGGCCGGAGCACGGCGCGGAAGCTAGACTTCCGTACGCGCGGCAGGCGGCCGCTTTCTTCTGATCGGGCGGAATCCATGAATCTGTTCCAAATCGTCTTGTTGGCCGTGCTGCAGGGAATCGCCGAATTCCTGCCCATTAGTTCCAAAGGGCACCTGGTTCTCCTGGAAGCGATCCTGGCAAAGTTCAATGGTATGGAGATTCCTGATCCGTTAGAACTCAACATCCTGCTGCACGCCGGAACGCTAGCATCCATCCTGGTTTTCTATCGGCGGCAGATCTGGCAATTGCTGACCCACGATCGTCGCGTCATCGGGCTGTTGGCGGTGGGTACTTTGCCGATCGTATTGATTGGGCTGCCCGTCCACGAAATCGACAGCCTGAGGGACTGGATGGACAAGCCCCTGCTGGTCGGGTGCATGTTGCCGATCACGGGTTTGCTGCTCATCGCGGGCGGGCGCTGCCCGAGCGGAGACACCGACTATACGCAAATGAGCTATCGCCAGGCCTTGCTCGTCGGCCTGTTTCAAGCAGCCGCCATTCTGCCGGGCATCTCTCGCAGCGGCACGACGATCGTCGGCGGCATGCTCGTGGGATTGCGGCGCGAATCGGCGGCCACGTTTTCATTTCTGCTTGCGATCCCAGCCATTTCTGGGGCCGTGGTGCTCCAACTCCGCAAGGCGTTGATCTCCGGCACCAGCCATGACTTGGGCCCCCTGCTGCTGGGAGCGTTGGTCAGTTTCCTGGTTGGGATACTCGCCCTGAGCTGGCTCAACCGCTGGCTCGGCCACGGACGGCTGCAGTGGTTCGCCTACTGGTGCATTCCGGTTGGCATGGCCGTCGTGGTTTGGCAGCTAATCGCTGCTTAGAAGCGGTGCATAGCGGAACGGCATCGGCGGCCATGTTATGCGCGAAGGGCCGGCCCCCCGTAGCCCCAATTGCCAGCCGAAACTACCACTTTCGGAGGGTTGAACTGACCTTGCTGCCACACAGCCGTTTTGGCATCATACCGCCCCGAGTCTAAGCGTATTTGGAACCGTTCTCGTCATTGGCGGAGCATGTATCGATGAAGGCAGTCATCCTGGCCGGCGGCGCAGGGTCGCGATTGTCTGAAGAGACGCACATGCGCCCTAAGCCCATGGTCGAGATCGGCGGCAAGCCGATTCTCTGGCACATCATGAAGATCTATGCCGAGCACGGCATTCGCGACTTCATCATCTGTTTGGGCTATAAGGGCTACGTGATCAAGGAGTATTTCGCCAATTACTTCCTGCACCAATCGGATGTGACGTTCGATCTGCGGCAGAACCGCATCCAAGTACACTGCCAGAAGGTCGAGCCTTGGATGGTGACCCTGGTCGATACAGGGTTGAATTCCATGACCGGCGGGCGGCTGCAAGCCGTGCGGCAGTACCTCGACGACGAGGACTTTTGCCTGACCTACGGCGACGGCGTGGGCAACGTCAATATCCGCGAATCAATCCAGTTCCACCGAGAGCACCGACAATTGGCCACGCTGACGGCCGTGCAAGCCCCCGGGCGTTTCGGCAGCCTGATGCTGGACGATGCCCAGGTGCAGAATCTCGTGGAAAAGCCCCTAGGCGATGGCGCCTGGATCAATGGCGGCTTCTTCGTGCTTTCCCCCGGCGTCTTGGACTACATCGAGGGGCCGGACACCGTTTGGGAACAGAAGCCGCTGACACGCTTGGCGCAAGAAGGCCAGCTCGCGGCCTACAAGCACGCTGGGTTCTGGCAGCCCATGGACACCTTGCGCGACAAGCACCAGTTAGAACAATTGTGGGCCGAAAATCGATGCGCCTTGGAAGATATGGGACGACGAACGCCCCATGCTGAAAGCCGTCGCCTAAAGGCCCGGCACGACGGACCGAAAAAGGGCGTGCGCCCCGGAGAACCTAAAATTGGATTCCAAGTTCTGGGGCGGAAAACGCGTCTTCGTCACGGGCCATACCGGGTTCAAAGGATCCTGGCTGTGCCTGCTGCTGAAGGAGCTGGGCGCCGAAGTGTGGGGTTATGCTTTACGCGCCTGCGCACCGAGCCCAGCCTGTTCAAGCTCGCCCGGATTGACGAGCTCGTCAACTCGACCGAAGGGGACGTTCGCGATCTGCCGTCGCTGACGTCAGCCCTGCGGGCCTGTGCGCCCGACGTCGTCATCCACCTGGCAGCTCAGGCGCTGGTACGCGCTTCGTATCGCGACCCCGTCGCTACTTATGCGACGAACGTGATGGGAACCGTTCACCTGCTGGAAGCCGTGCGGCAGTTGGGACGAATTCGCGTGGTGCTGAACGTCACTAGCGACAAGTGCTATCGCAATCTGGAAACGCTTCGCGGCTATCGCGAAGATCAGCCGATGGGCGGGCACGATCCTTACAGCAGCAGCAAGGGCTGCGCAGAGCTCGTGACCGAAGCCTTCCGCGATTCGTATTTCAGCGACCCTGCCGTGCCCGCTGCTCGGGTGGCCTTGGCCTCGGCTCGAGCCGGCAATGTGATCGGCGGCGGCGACTGGGCAGCCGATCGACTGATTCCCGACATTGTGCGTTGTTGCGCCCTCGGACGTCAGGTCGAGATCCGCAACCCCGGCGCCATCAGGCCCTGGCAGCACGTGCTGGAACCGATCAGTGGGTATTTGCGATTGGCCGAAAAGCTGTGGGAATCGCCGGGCGAATTCTCACAAGGCTGGAACTTCGGTCCGCACGAGAGCGATGCTCAGCCGGTGCAGGACATTGTGCAGCGGATCACCACGTTATGGGGCGAGGGCGCCTCGTGGCGGATGAGCGAAGAGCGTCATCCTCACGAAGCGAAATACCTGAAGCTCGACTGCACGAAAGCCCGCACTAAGCTCGGCTGGCAGCCGCGCACCGATTTGGACACGGCCCTGGATTGGACCGTGGCGTGGTACAAGAATCACCGGCAAGGGGCCGATGCTCGCGGTCTTTGCCAGCAGCAAATTCGCAGTTTCTTAAGCGGAGAGGGAAAATCTCGATGGGAATTCCCCAATGCAGGTTTTGCAAAAGCCAGTTGAGCATTACGTTTGCCGACCTGGGCATGTCGCCGTTCTCGAACAGCTACGTTCCGGCCGAGCGGTTGGCGACGATGGAACCTTTCTATCCGTTGCACGCCTACGTGTGCGCGGAATGCCTGCTCGTGCAGCTCGAGGAGTTTGAGTCTCCCCAGGCCATCTTCCAGGATTACGCCTATTTCTCCTCGTACTCCGACTCCTGGCTGCAACACGCCCGCGATTATGTCTCAATGATGACCGATCGGTTTCATTTCGACCGCAACTCGCGGGTGGTCGAAATCGCCAGCAACGACGGTTACTTGCTGCAATACTTTGTCCAGCGCGACGTACCGGTGTTGGGCATCGAGCCGGCGGCCAACGTGGCTCAGGTTGCCGTGGCCCGGGGAATTCCCACGGAAACGTGCTTTTTCGGAACCGAGATGGCTTTGCGGATGGTCGTCGAGCGGCGCCAAGCCGACTTGCTGCTGGGCAACAACGTGCTTGCCCACGTTCCGGACATCAACGATTTCGTCGGCGGCATGAAGCTGGCCTTGGCCCCCGACGGCATCATCACGATGGAATTCCCGCACCTGCTGCGGCTCATCGAACAGAACCAGTTCGACACGATTTACCACGAGCACTTCTCGTACCTGTCGTTATTGACCGTCGAGCGGATTTTTGCCGCCCATGGCCTGCGATTGTTCGACGTCGAAGAGTTGTCCACGCATGGCGGCTCGATTCGAATCTTTGCCAGTCATGCGGGCCGCGGCCCCGCTGCGAGCGGACGCGTCGAGGCTTTGAAGCAAATTGAAGTGGAACACGGCCTGCGCGATCTGGACACCTACCGCCGTTTCGACGCCCGGGTCAAGGAAACGAAGCGCAAGCTTCTGACGTTCCTGGTACAGGCCAAACAAGCCAACAAGAAAATCGTCGCCTACGGAGTGCCGGCCAAAGGCAACACGCTGCTCAATTACTGCGGCGTCCGTTCCGACTTCATCGACTTCACGGTCGACAGAAGTCCTCACAAGCAAAATCGCTTCCTGCCCGGCACGCACATTGCGATCCTGCACCCCGACGAATTGAAGCGAGCCCGGCCCGATTACCTGTTGATCCTTCCCTGGAACCTGCGCCAGGAAATCATGCAGCAGACGAGTTTCATCCGCCAATGGGGCGGTCAATTCGTCGTGCCTATTCCCGAAGTGCATATCGCGGCATGAAATTCACCGAAACACCGCTGCCTGGCGCCTTTGTCGTCGATGTGGAATGCCACTACGACGAGCGGGGCATGTTTGCCCGCACGTATTGTCACGAAGAGTTTCAGCAGCATGACATCTGCTTGCCCGTCGAGCAGTGCAGCGTGTCGTTCAACCTGCAACGTGGAACCGTGCGGGGCATGCATTTTCAAATCGAACCGGCCACCGAAATCAAGCTGGTGCGTTGCACGCGTGGAGCCATTTACGACGCGATTGTCGACGTGCGTCGCGATTCTCCGACTTACGGCCACTGGTTTGCCGCCGAACTGAGCGCGACCAACCATCGCGCCATGTACGTTCCACCGTACTGCGCCCACGGCTTTCAGACGCTCGCGGACGAGAGCGAGGTCTTCTACCAGATATCGGGCCGCCACGCGCCGGAGTGGGCTCGCGGCTTGCGTTGGAATGATTCGCGATTGAGCATTGCCTGGCCGCTGCCGGTTTCCATGATTTCCCCCCGCGATGCGAGCTATGAAGACTATGCCTGGTAAGCGCGTGCTGCTCACCGGAGGCAGCGGCTTCATCGGCCGCCATGCCATCGGCCGGCTCGTCGAATGCGGTTACGACGTGCATGCCATCGCGCGAAATCCGCAGCCGCGTGCCGCTAGCGCGAGTGCAACCTGGCACGTCGGAGACTTGCTGGATGAAGCGTTTCAACAGTCGCTGATTGCCACGGTCCATCCGACCCACCTGCTGCACCTGGCCTGGTACACTGCGCATAGTAAATACTGGATGGCGTCTGAGAACCTCGACTGGGTTCGGGCCAGCATTTCACTCGTGCGTCATTTCGTTCAGGCGGGCGGGCAACGCCTGGTGTGTGCCGGCACGTGTGCCGAATACGATTGGACGTGCGACTCCTGCTTCGAAGAAACCGCGCCGATGCGCCCGGCCACGCTGTACGGGGTTTGCAAGAACGCACTGCGGGAAGTCGTCGATCGATACGCTTCGACCCAGAGCGTCAGCAGCGCTTGGGGACGGCTGTTCTTTCTGTACGGACCGGGCGAGTCTTCCGCACGCCTGGTGCCGACGCTCGTCGATCCATTGCTGCGCGGCGAACGGGCCGAATGCCGCTTTGGCGATCACGTCCGCGATTTCCTGCATGCCGCCGATGCTGCCGCGGCATTTGCCGCTTTGCTCGACTCTGATGTGACCGGTGCCGTGAACATTGCCTCGGGGCGGCCATGCTCCTTGGGCATGTTGGCTCGCACGATCGCCCGCAAGCTTGCTCGGCCGACGCTGCTGCACGTCGAAGCGCGAGCCGCGACGAAAGATAACCCTGCCCGGCTGACGGCCGAAGTTCGACGGTTGGCGAGCGAAGTTGGTTGGAGGCCGCGGTTCGACCTGGATTCCGGGCTCGATGACGTGCTTCAATCCTATTCGATTCGAAGCGAGAGGGTTCCCTGTTAATGGGTGCGCCGTTTGAACGATCATGATTCCGGATCTGCGGCTTCCGCCCCGGCAGACCAGCAGGAGCAAACCGTTTTGCAACGCAGCCCTCAATTAACAAAAGTCGAAGGCGGCTATTGGCAGTGCCTCGACGCCAATCCCTGGTTCAGAATCGACGGGCCGTTCGAGCAAGGTCGCTATCGCTTGAAGTTCGTCGGCCACGCCGCCGACGACACCCCGGCCACGGAGATGAAGCTGTACTATGCGGACGAGAACGAAATGTTCGGCGAGATGCAGGCGGTTACGCTGGAGCGGCTGCCTCGCGCGAACGAACGGCATGCCGTGCGGCTGACGATCGAGCTTCCGCAGCCTACTCAGAGCTTACGGCTGGTTCCGATTCTGGCGGCCGGAAAGTTTCGTCTCGACCGGTTGCTGGTGCGCCGGATCCAGCCCACGCCGCCGCTGTTGAAAAGCATCAAGACCAGGTTGGGCGTTTATCGGTTGCGTCGCTATTTGTCCAGATACCAGGCCACGACCGCCGAACGGCAGAGCAAGAGGAACGCCGGCAGCGAGCCGCCGCGCCTGGTCGTGGAGCACCTCCGCGACGCTGAGCCGATGAACCTGAAGGTTCAACCGGCTGCCCCACGTTTGAACGTGCTGATCCCGGGGTTGGCGATGCGCGTGATGTCGGGAGGGCCCAACACCGCGCTGAATCTCACCTATCGGATGGCGCAGGCAGGTGTCCCGCTGCGGTACATTTCCACCAACCTCGGCATGGACCGCGACACGGCGCCGCTCTGGAACCACCTGCAAAGCCTGACCGGCATCCGCCAGCGTCTGCCAAACGTGGAAATCGTGAGCGCGCACGATCGCAATCTACCGACCACGATTGGCTCGGACGACGTGTTCTTCGGCACGGCCTGGTGGACCGTGCAGATGATCAAGCACGCGCTCCCTTTGATGCGACACAAGAAGTTCATGTATATCATCCAGGACTTCGAGCCGGGATTGTATGCCTGGAGTTCGCATTATGCGCAGGCGCTCGAAACCTACGGCCTCGACTTTCGTGGGATCTTCTGCAGCCGACTGCTGGCCGATTACTTCAGTCAACAACGGGTCGGACGCTTTGCCGACCCCACCTTCATGGAACGTTGCTGCACTTGCTTCGAGCCGGCGCTCGACGAGACCAAGTTCTATTTCGATCCAAACGCCCGCACGGGCAAGAAGCGGCTGCTGTTCTATGCGCGGCCGGCTGCCCCCCGCAACCTGTTTGAACTGGGAGTGGTGGCGCTCAAGCGGGCGGTCGAGCGCGGGGCTTTCTCGCCAGATCAGTGGGAGTTGCTGTTCATGGGTCAGCAACTTGCGCCCTACGATTTGGGCGCGGGGTCATCATCCGCACCCATCCGTGGTCGAACTACGAAGACTATGCGCGGCTGCTGCGAGGTTCCGACGTTGGGCTGTCTTTGATGCTTTCACCGCACGTCAGCTATCCACCTTTGGAAATGGCGGCCGCGGGCGCAACGGTCGTCACCAATGTCTTCTCCGTAAAAACGGCAGAGCGTTTACGCAGCATCTCTCCCAACCTTTTGGCCGTCGAGCCCAACGTCGATGCCATTACCAACGGATTGCTGGAAGCGTCCGAGCGTGCCACGAAAGCCGGCGGCCAGAACCAATTGCCGATCAGCGGACTGCCCCGATCTTGGGACGAGGCCTTTCGCGACACCTTGCCGGCCGCGATGCGCATGTGGACCGAGTGCCAGGGCGCGGCATAACATTCGCCCGCGGTTCCGGCCACAGATTATCTCCCTAGAGACCGTGAAATGAAAAGAACATTGCAGCGATTCCGCAGATCGCTCGTCAAGCGTCGCCACCTGCTTCAGCCGCTCGGCAAGTTACCGTTGCTCAAGCGATTCCTCCAAAACGGCGAGGTGCTCGCCGGCGGCACGAGCTACGAAGCCTGGATGCAGCAGGAATTGATCAGCCGCCCGAGCCGGTACACGTACTCGCCGAAGCCTGGCCTGCTGTCGCTGATCAGCACGGTATGGAACACGCACCCTCATTACTTGCGGGTGTTGGCAGAGAGCGTTTTCAGCCAACAAACGGTCCAACCGTTCGAATGGGTCGTCTTGGACAATGGGTCCGAGTCGGTCGAAACGCGGGCCTATCTGGAAAATGTCGTACGCGAGCATCCGCTCGTCAAGTATCTGCGCGTGGAACAGAACCTGGGGATCATCGGCGGCATGCACCTGGCGATGCAGCAGGCCTCGGGCCGGTACGTCGTGCCGGTCGATTCGGACGACTACGTTTATCCCGATGCCGTCTCGATCATGACGAGCACGATCCTGCGCAACAACTTCCCGCCGCTGTTGTACTCGGACGAAGATCACCTGTTGGGCAATCACACGGTGGATCCATATTTCAAGCCCGACTGGGATCCGGTCCTACTGTTGAATTCGTGCTACATCGCGCATTTATGCGCCATCGACCGCACCATTGGCGAACGACTGGGAATGTACACCGATCCCGAAACGAACGGATCGCATGATTGGGATACGTTCACGCGATTCGTCAGGGCGGGCCACACCGCGGTACATATTCCGGAAGTGCTGTACAGTTGGCGCATGCACCCCAATTCAACCGCCGGCAACATTTCGTCCAAAAATTATATCTACACGTCGCAGCAGAAAGTGCTCCAGCGGCACTTCGAGTCGGTGCCCCGAGCGGAACGATTCTCCCTGGAATTGAGCCCTCTGTTCAAGGGAACTCCCGATTGGCGGTTCGTTCGCCAGCCACAAAGCCCTTGCCCGCTGACGGTGATCGTTCTTGGCGGCTCGACTCGGCCCAACCATCGGCACCCGGTGCTCGAATCGTTCGACTGGCCTGGACGCAAGGCCGTTGGATTTCCTTTCCAAGGCAGCCTGCGAGATTTGTCCCGTGTCGTGGCACGCCATGCCCAGCGCGACGGCCTGGTTGCCATTGTATCGGATCGCGTGCAGATCCAGGACCATGGCTGGGCCTGGCAGGCGCTGGGACTCACGGAATTGCACTCGGACCTGGTGCTCGTCGGCGGTCGGGTTCATAGTCCGGATGGCGTCATCCTGGATGGTGCTCGATGCCTGGGGTACGGCCGCGGTTGCGATTGCCCGGACCGTGGTCGCTCGACGACGAACGTCGGCTACCACGCGCAGTTGCTCAAAGAACGGTCGGTCGATGCGGTGCCGCTGCAATTGTGTGTGTTCAAAACGGAGTTCCTCTCGTCGCTCCTGGCAAATCGGCGCGTGCAAAGGCAAGCCACGCTGTTCAGCTTGCCGATGTGGGCGGGCGCCGCAGCCCGCCGTTCGGGAGCGAGGGTAGCCTATTCGCCCTTCCTGGCGGTCAAGACCTCGGAAGACTGGGCGCGGCGAATCTCCGAGGAAGACCAACGGAACTTCGTTCGTCACAACACCGACGTGCTGGGCGACGCAAAGTACTATTCGGCGCATTGCGACTTGTCGGGCGTACGCCCGTACCAGGAAACCACCCCCCAGGCGCGTCGAGAATCATCTGAACGCCCAGTTTACACTTTGCGGAATTCACCCGGAGACCGTGGCGCGACGAGCCTCTCGAAGGCCTCGCACGTCATTGAACAATCGCGCCGCCTGATACCGGGTGATGAGAAGGTAATTGCCAGAAAATGCACTAACTAATTTGACGGGTCACGTTGGCGTCGGAACTGGTTGCGGCCCTATTCTATCCAGAGCAAGCCATGATTAATCTCTTGCAGCGTTTTGTGCGATCGATGAGCGAACGAGAAGACTCGCTCGGCCCGATTGCCCGGCTTCCCAGTCTGAGCCAAATCCTGAATTCGCAGCCGGCGCGAGCCGTGACGACCAGCGTACCCGGCATGGCTGCGGCGAGAACTGTCCAGCCGAGCTGATCGCTACCATTACACGCCCGAGCTCAACTTGTTGTCGTTGATTACGCCCATCTGGAACACGCCGTCTCATTTCTTGCGCGCGTTGGCCAAAAGCGTGCTGGGGCAGCGAACGGCCCAGCCCTTCGAATGGGTGGTGGTCGACAACGGCAGCCAGTCGGCTCAAACTCGCGACTATCTGGAGCGAGTCATTTGCAGGGATCCGCGCGTGAAGTACTTGCCCGTGGGCCAGAACGTGGGCATCATCCGCGGCATTGCGCATGGCCATGGAGCAAGCCACCGGCCGTTATATTCTGCCGGTCGATCACGACGATTGCCTGTATTCCGATTGTGTCTCGATCGTCACGAGCATGATCCAGCGCCATAAATACCCTTCGCTGCTTTACTCGGACGAAGACTTTGTTCGCGGCAACCGTCCGCTGGATCCCTATTTCAAGCCTGATTGGGATCCCGTGCTGTTCTTGAACTCCGCCTATACCGCGCATTTGTGCGTCCTCGATCGAGGCCTGGGCGATCGCCTGGGAATCTACACCGATCCCAAGATGGAAGGCTCTTCCGACTGGGACATGTGTGCCAGGTTCGTTGCGGCCGGTCACTGCCCGGTCCACATTCCCGAGGTGCTCTATAGCTGGCGAATGCATACCGGTTCGACAGCCAGCAATATGGCGAGCAAGAAGTACATTCATTCGTCCCAACGAGCAGTGCTCGAACAGTATCTGGAGTCGGTCGGCAAGAGCGATCGTTTCTCGGTGGAATTGAGCCCGCTGTTCAAAGGGTCGCCCGATTGGCGATTCATGCGCAAAGAGCACGGTCCGTGCCCGCTGACAGTGATCGTTCTCGGCGGCTCGACGCGGCCGGATTATCAGCACGACGTGCTCAATTCCTTGGATTGGCCCGGCCACGTTGCCATCGGTTTTCCCCCGCATGGCAGCTTGCGAGCTTTGGCTCGCTTAGTCGTGGCGTCATGCCTCGCACGACGGGCTCGTGGCCTTCGTGGCCGACGGCATCGAAATCCAGCACCGCGAATGGATGTGGCAAGCGCAAGGGCTGACCGAACTGCACTCCGATCTGGTTCTCGTCGGTGGACGGATCTGTGGACCGGACGGCGTCGTAATGGATGGCGCCCGGCACCTTGGGTACGGCCGCGGCTGCGATTCTCCGGATCGCGGCCGTCCGATGACCGATGTCGGATACCACGCGCAGATGTTCAAGGAGCGATCGGTCGACGCGGTCCCACTGCAGCTCTGCGTTTTCAAGGCAGAATTCCTGCGGGAATTGTTGGCCGAGCCAGTTCTGCGAAACAATGCCTCGTTTTCCAATCTGCCCGCCTGGGCCGGTGCCGCGGCTCGCCGGCGGAATCTGCGAGTGGCCTATTCGCCGTTCCTGACTGCCAAGACGTCCGAAGACTGGAGCCTGCGGGTATCCGAGCAGGATCTGTGCGATTTCGTCCACCACAACTCCGACGTGCTTGGCGAAGCACGCTGCTACCCGGCGCACTTGGATGCATCCGGAATCCGGCCCTACCAGGAAGCGAGAATCGAACAGCGCGAGAATCACCTGGCGATTCTGCGCAGTCTATGCGGCATCGACTCAATTCCCGCAAAGAAGAAAGCGACACGCAAATCGGCCGCGGTGTTGAGTAGCCGATCCTAAGCCAATCCAACTCGGGCCCGACGGGTAATCGGAAACGAACAATGCTGAGTACCCGACCATTGAAACGGGTCAAACGCTGGCTGCTCGGCAAAGGTCGATCCGGCACGGATCAGCCCGATCGTGGCGGTTATGCCCGCTGGCTTGCAGCGCGGATCCAAAGCCGACGTGCGCAGAATCCAGGCATCGATCAGCCTGGCCTGTTTTCCATTCTCACCTGCGTTTATCAAGGGAGCCCGGTTGAGTTTTTCCGCGAGGCTGCCGAATCGGTTCTGGCGCAGACCTACGCTGATTTTCAATGGGTACTGCTGGCCCAAGGGAAATTGAGCATTGAACTTGAGCAGGCGCTGGCCAAGCTCGAAACGGACGCGCGGGTCAAGTTGCTGCGAATCCCCGAGAATCTGGGGATTTTCCGCGGATTGCGTGAATGCCTTGCGGTTGCCACCGGACGGTATGCGCTGCCGCTCGATGGCGATGACCTGCTCACAATCGACGCGTTGGAAATCATGGCTCGAGCGATTTCGCAACAAGGGGCGCCGGCGTTCCTTTACAGCGACGAAGACGTGCTGGCCGACGGCCAGGTTCAATCGCCCTATCTGCGTCCGGCCTGGGATCCGGTCTTGAACACATCCTGCTCCTACATCTGGCACCTGTGTGCCTTCGATGCGTCATTGGCCAGGCAGCTTGGCGTGTATACCGACTTGGAAAGCGAGTGGTGCCAGGATTGGCATTCCGTGTTCCGGTTCGTCGATGCGGGCCACCAACCGGTGCATGTCCCCGAGGTGTTGTACCATTGGCGTGCGCATTCGCATTCCAGCACCAACCAGGCAGGCCCCCACGACGGCTCGCTGCGTTCGCAGCGACATTTGCTCGAGGATCAAGTCGCTCGCCAGACCGATCCAGCGCTCTAGACGATTGAGCCATTCCCCATTTTCCGCGGGGCTCAAGAATGGTGGATTCGGTGCCAGCCCGTTCGCCCCCAGCCGATGGCGCTCGTCTATCATGCCAACGCAGCGGAGCCGGTTACGGACGCCGTTCAAGCCATCCTGGAGATCTTCAGCGCGAGTCAGTTTCCCTTTCAGAGCATCCATCTCGTTTCCGAAAGTTCGACGAGCGCGGAGCAAAACTGCGACCTGGCAAATCGCCTGCATCAGCTCCAGGCTGGTTTCTATGCATCGGGGCCAGCGCCACTCGTCGTCTCGCATTGCGCTACGGCGGAAGACGTTTACCGGCAGGTGGCCGAGCCCCTGGTGGCGGTTTGCGAGAGCGGAATTCGGCCCGACGGCCACGAATGGCCCTGGGAAGCCCTGGGGCTATTCGAGCTGCACGCCGACGTAGCCATGATTGCCGGTCGGATAATCAACTCGGAGGGCGTCGTCTGCGCCGGGGGCGAGATCTTCGGCTATGGAGACCTGAGCAATTGCCTGGAATACCAGCGATTGCCGAATGATCCGGGCCCTTATGCCCTGTTGCTCAAGCCGCGCTCCGTCGATGCGCCCAACGCCGCGTTCTTCCTGGCGCGTACGGATTTTCTCCGCCAAGCCCAGGCCAGGATTCGCGATGCGGCCAGCCGGCGTTCGCTGGGGATTTGGTTGGGAGCCGAAGCTTCGCGGCAAGGATTAAGAATCGCCGCCACGCCGCTCGTCGCTGCCCGAGCCCGGCACCGTCTGGATTTGCAATCCGTCCTCACGCCCGCGGAACAACTGCAATTGCGGGAGCAATTCGGCAATCTGTTTGGCGTTTCGCGTTGGTACTCGCAACACGCCAGCCGCAGCATTCCGAAGGCATATGAGTTCGCCCGTGCCGTCTGATTGCCGGCGCGAGAATCGGGATCGAGCAATTCTACGAACCTGCCGGTTCAACCCAATTCTTGGTGAGGATCATGATGATTTCGTGTCCCAGACGCTGGCACAGTTCGATCGAAAAGGGCATGCCGAGGGTCTTGTGGCAATAAACCAGCATTTCCAAGAAATCAATCTCGGTCCAGACATGGTAGTGAATGCTGTAGTCCATCCGCATCAGTTGCTCGACATTCGCCGCGACTTCGGCCTCGGGCGTTTTACCGACCAGCCTCGACCATTCTTCGAAATGCGAACGCCGAGACCAAGCTGGACCCTCGCGATAGTCGCGGACGACGTGCTCCAGGGGCGTCGACGGCCGGTCGCGGTCGAATGTGTGGTGCTTGTGAGGCACGGCCATGTACAAGACGCCGCCTGGCCGGAGAACCCGTAAGAAATGTTGGATGGTGCGGATGGGGTCTTGCGTGTGTTCGATGAAATTGTTGGCGATGACGAAGTTTTCCGACCCGTCGGGAATACCCGACAGCGTTTCGCCGTCCATCACCAAGTCGACGTCAACGAGCGGCTTGTCGGCCAATTCGGGGTACTGTTGCCGCAATTGGTCGACCGGCATTCGATCCACATAGCGCACAGTTGCGCTCGGCGGAACTGCCAGTGGGTAGTGCAGCGCACCGATCTCGATGCCCCTGCCCGTCAGGTGTCGGTGGGCAATCGCTTCGCGCACGTCGTTCGGTCGCGGACCCTCCGGCTGCGGCACGCTTTCCGAGAGCAACTGCTGTGTACCCTTGATGCGGGCTTTCGGCAGGACGCCGGGACGCATTGCCTTCAACGCATATTTGAAAGCATGGGCTCCGTTTCCCTTCCCAGCGGCAACCAAATCTGTTCGAAAATGGTTGGCCTCGACCGTCGCAATCACCTGGTCCTCGACCAGAACTTCGACGTCCAACGCCGCAGTTGGAGCGAAACTGTCATAGGCCCAGCCCTGGATTTCACTCGAGCTGACGAGGTCGACGAAGCCTTCATAGGACATGCACTTCGCTCCTACAAAACAGGTTCAATTCTCGCGTTCAAGAGGCGATATCGTGCCAAAAGGGTGGCACGGCAGCAAGGTCAGTTTAACCCGTCGCTAGCTGATGCTGACGAACGTCATTCACTTCCTGGTTGCAGATTCGCGGCGGGCGAACTCGGCAACTGGATCGTTCTTTCCATGGACGCGGAAGGCGAATGTCACGTCCAACTTCTCCGGAGCAAGCACGGCCACCATACCGGGCGAGCGCGGATCGGGGTGATACGTGAGCACCAGCCGCAGAGATTGGCCGCGAACGTCGGCCAGGTCGTTGAAGGCAAAGGTCTGATACGATAAGTCGCGCATCGTCGCAGCGTCCGTCCGCGACCAGGCCAGTCGCTGGCCCGCTTCGTCGAGAACGTCCAACTGGCAATAGCCGGAGTTCTGTTTTCCGTAGGTACACAAGAAGACGTCGATGCCGGTCACGACGTCGACCGGGCAGGCGAACCCACTCGTCACGCCGTGCTCGACCGGCGCAGGCTTGGATTGGGGGGGCGCGGACGCCAGCACGACGCTATCGGCCGCCGACGCAGGCGGCTCTAGATTGCGGTATGGGCCCAGGCGATGCGATTGCAAGTGCTGCTTGAGCTGCGCGACGTAGGCAAGGTCCGGGAAAATACGTGCTTCGAGAATCGGATCTGGCTGACTGAGATACGCGTCCATGACCATCGAATTGAACGCGGCCGCGCTGCGATACACTCGGACCGATCGAGCGTAGCTGCACGTTGCGAGAATCAAAAACAGGGCTAGCGCAGCCCGAATCACCAGCGGCTGACGCGTTGTGGGAAGCCACCGCGCGAAAATCGGATGCCGCAACGCGTCGGAGCCGAGCGAGGCCAGGAAGAAAAGCAACCCGATGTTGAAGTAGCTGCCGAAGAGCGTGAAGCGGCTGGAGTTTGCATTGCTCACTCCGGCGGCGTCGAAATTGGCTCGCGCCCAGGCTGTCATGGCGGCCGAAAGGATGGCGAAAGCCATGAACGACACGCCCAGCAGAGCCCCAGGATTCTTTCGGCGCAATTGATCGCGATGTGCGAAGAGCAGCGCCGGCGAAACTCAGCAGCAGCAGACCGGTGATTCCTCCGGCGATTGTCTTCAACGGCAGATGAAAGCATTCGTGGTAAGGGTATTGCAGCAGGCCACGGAGCGGAGCCCCGAGATAGACGATCGAGAACCAGATGAATTGCAGCGGCGCGGGCCTTTGGCCACCATTGGCAGGCAGGCCGGGAAAGTACAGCCAGGCCATCAACAGCAAATTGACGACCCAAAACCAGGTCCGTCGCGAAGGGCGCCAGGGGCGATCGCTGGTGAATTGTGCCACTGCGGCGCAGCAGGCAAACGCGGCCAGGCCGTTGGTCGAAGAGAAGGTGGCCAGCCAACACCCGATCGCTGCCAGAGCGTTCGCCCGCCACGATTGTGGGCTGAAGGAAATCTCGATCAGGGCATACAGGCAAAACAGATGGCAGAGCGTCAAGATCGACATCAGCGACCACCAGTGGTTGTTATGGCCCACCGGCGAAAACGCGAATACCGACAAAACAACCGTCCAAATCAGGAACCTGCTATCCGCCTTCCGACCCATGAGGCGCCAAAGCGTTGCGACCTGCAAGCCAAAGGCCGCAAAAATCGTGGCCAGATGAATGACGAATTCGGACCGCACATCCCACCCGGTGAGAATAGCATTGGCTAGGAAAATGGCCCGATACGTGAGGGGCCGGCTGTGATTGTGCGGCCGCCAAAGGTCGCTCCATTGAAGGTGGCCGTCCAGATAGTCCGCGACCACTTTGCTCAACTCGCAATGGTCCCAGAAAGGGACCGTAATGGCCGATGCCTGGATGGCGATGACCAGGAACACTGCCGGAGCAGCAATCAGCAAGTAGAGCGAGATTCGAGTCGCGAATGCCAATTTAACCGATGTCACGTGACGTTCCTCGAAAGGCTCAGTGGCCGAACACCCGGCAATCAAAAGCGTTGTTGTCCTCGGGCGGAGACCAGGCGAAAATGGCTCCCTGCTCGCTCGACGATTTCCGGTACGAGAGGCGAAGTCGAAGTCGCTGCCCCTTGGCACGAACCGGTTCGCGCAGTTCGAACGCTTGAAATTCGTCGTGCATGGCTTCTGCCGCTACGATCTCGGATTCCGCGAGAACGCTGCCGGTTTCCCTGAGGATTTCGAGCCGGACAAATCCAGGATTGCGAACGCCATAAGCGCCAAGCCGCACATCGACGCAATGGATCGCGTCGGCCGGATTGGAGATTACCAGTTCCCGGGGCTGCTCGATCGGAATGGCTTTCCACGCGCACACCGGACTCTGCCAAACGACCCGAATTGTGCCAGGTAGACCCCCAATGGCCGTTTGGGAGTCGTTGTCCTGGACGGAAGCAGACAGTTTGGCCCAGCGCGGGGCAACCGGTATCTTCCAGCCCGGGTTGATCGGGACCATCACTGTCTGGCCCTTCGACTCCGCCTGTCGAATCCGCTCGGCATGTCGGGGCCAATTCAAGTCTTCGAGTTGCCCGCGTTTAGGATGGTGCGTTGTGGCACAGAATATCAAGCTGAGTATGAGGCCGGCAGCGACGCGCGCCGATCGCCCAGGGCTGTTCAGTCCAAGCACGAAAAACCAAACGATCATCACCGACGGAATGTATTGGTAGCGCATGGTCGGTTCGAGGGCTCTCAAATCAAAATGAACTCGCACCATCGAGGCGATGTATACGAATGCGCCCGCGGCCAGAATTGCCAGTCCCTGAATTCGAACAGCCCTGGTTGAGGACAACAGGATGTAAACGGCCGCCAAGGCAATCACGCTCAAGATGGCGAAGTTCCAGAACGTCGGTCGTGTTGTTCCCAAGAACAGAGTGTTCGCGAACCTTGTCGCAAAAGTCTCGGCGATGATGCCTGGCGACGGAATCTCAGGTCGAGCTAGCGCAGCACGAGGGTCGAGCGACGCCGAATACATTTGGGCGAACTGAATTGTTGCCGTGGCGACCGCCGTCCCAGCAAACAAAACGTTATAGCGTGAGCGACCGAAGAGGATGGGCCTCAGGACGAGAAACGGCAGCCAGAGAATGCTGAAGGGACCTGTGAGGCCCAGCACACCCAGTATCAGGATGTCCGAGGTTGCCTCGCCGAGCGACCGGGGATTCTTCTGGATGGCGAGCAAAAACAAGAGCGGGGCCAACATCCACTGCAGATTTGCAGTGTTCATGAACACTTCGCCATTGTGAGGAACGCTCACGAGCGCGAGTGCTGCCAAAGCGGTGTATTTGAACTCGACGCGGGCTCGCATGACGGCGACGGCCCCGGCCAGGATGCAGCCTAGCGCCGCCGTGCTGTAGAAGCGCGGCAGCCAGCGCACATCAACCCATTCGCCAACGACCGCAATCAGACGCGGGACAAGGTGCAAATAGCCCGCATAGGGCTTCACGATGGCCCGGATTCCGTCGTTGCGCTTGCGAAAAGAAGACCGTGCCGTCCTCGGCGCATAGCTGCGGGCTGTAGAACTGGTCCGGCCTGCGCACGAAGAGCATGGCCGGAATCAGCACCAAAACCAGCACAAACGCCGTGCGCCGCTTGAACAGAACGCCGGGCAGCGCGGCAAGCACGTCGTTCCAGGACGAACGAACGCCCGCCTGCCAGGCATGCCGCTGGCGATTCGGGACCAGCATGACCGCATTTTGGACGCGCGAGTTCAGCAGCTTTTGCCTCACGAATCGTCCCTTGACGTTGAGTCGCGCTGCTAGGGTGAGCCGATCGGCTGACGTCTGGTCGGCACTCCGGCAAACTATCGCGGCGCCGATCAGCCACCCCGGCCTCTTGTCGAAGCTCCGCATCGCATCATTGTCACGACACGATCCGCGGTTCAGGGAGCGGAACGATGAACTTTCCGCGGTAGCCCTTGGCCTTGAGCTTCGGAATCAGTTCGTCGGCAATGTGCCACGAGAGCAGCATCGCGTATTCGGGCTGGTCGCGCAGCAGGCGTCCTTCGTCTTCGACCGGGATGCGCGTTCCGGGCATGTACTTGCCGATCTTGTACGACCCCTGCACTTCGAGCACGGCGTCGAGGATGCCATCGTCAAGGCCGACGTAATTGACCAGCGTGCTGGCCCGAGACGGAGCGCCGATCCCCACGATCCGGGCGCTTGGCGCTGATGTTGCGCAGCAGGGCCAACAAGTCGAGCTTCGATTGCGCCACGCGAGACTTGAAAGTCTGATACACGGCGTCCTGATGCAGGCCGAATTCCTTCTCCTGCCGCAACGCTTCGGCCACCGAGGGATCGACCGGGAAGGCGCCCTTACGGGCGGAGTATACGCGAATCGAGCCGCCGTGCGTCGGAATACGCTTCACTCGCACGACTTCCAGGTCGTGCATGTTCAGCATGTAGCTGAGGCTGTGAAGGCTGTAATAACGCAAGTGCTCGTGATACACCGTGTCGTATTGCAGCGTCTCGATCAGGCTCAGCAGGTAGTGCGATTCGGAGACGAACACGCCCTTGTCATCCAGAAGCTCCAGGATGCTCTCGATGATCTGGTGAACGTCTTCGATGTGTGCAAAGACATTCGTGGCCGTGATGACCGTTGCGCGGCCGTCGGTCTCGCGAACTTTTAGCGCGGCCGTGGGGCCAAAGAAGCTGATCAGCGTGGGAATGCCGCGCTCGATGGCGCGTTTGCCCATGTCCGAGGGCTCGATTCCTTTCACGCGGTGTCCCGGGCCGCTGAAGTTGCTCAACAGCGTGCCGTCGTTCGAGCCAATGTCCACGACCAGGTCGCTGGGCTTGAGCCGAATGACGTTTTGCACGTCCTGGTAGAGCTCCGCGAAATTGTCTCGCAGAATCTTCGTGGTGCCGGAGCTGTAGGGGTACTCGGGCGGAAACAGAATCGACGGGTCGACGGTCAGTCCGAGTTGTACGAGTTGGCACCGCGGGCAGCGCAGCAACAGGGCCGGATAGGCCGGCTGTTCGTGCGGCGTCGTGCAGACCGTGCGCATTTGATTGACCGGAGGATGGTAGCCCAGGAACAGCTCCGCCTTCAAGTCGGGGCTGTTGCACACCTGGCAATGCGTGACGACAACACTGGAACCCGTGCCGGCGGCCAGAGCGTGATTGGATTTCGACAGACGCTTCTTAGCGGCGGGGCGAGTGCCCGCGTCCAGGGTGAGGTTGTTCAAGTGGCGTTCCTTGCAAGGGTGTGAGAGAAGGAATTGCACGCTTCGAAAGCATGGTCGACATACCAGCGGACCGAACATTCGAGTCCCTGTTGCAGATCGACTCGAGGTTCAAAACCCAAGGCCTGCAGTTTGCGAATATCGGGGCAACGTCGCGGCGTTTCGCCGGCCATGGCTGCGCCCGGCACAATGCGGACTTCGCGGCCGAAACAGCGGGCAATGCGCTGCACCAACTCGGTCACCGAGATCTCTTCCATCGTGCCGATGTGATAGATGTTCATGTGCTCGCCACGGTCGATCACGCGCAGCAGGCCGTCGGTGAAGTCGTCGATGAAGATGAACGAGCGCGTGGCCGAGCCGTCGCCGCGGATCGGAAAATCGATGACGCCCGTCGGCTGCTCCTCGACCAGGCGATTCATCCGCAAGGCGAACTGCGGCACGACGTGCTCCCAGCCCATGTCGGGGCCGAACACGTTGTGCGGCCGGAAAATCACGGCCCGCTCGAAATACTTGCGGCCGTAGTTGAGCGTCAGCAACTCGGAAATGATCTTCCCTCCGCCGTACGAATAGCGCGGATTGAGCGGATCGGGGACGCTCAGCGGCGCCGACTCGTCCGTCGGAATCACCGGTGGCAATTGATATACTTCGGAACTGCTCGCCAACACCAGGTCGCCAACCTGGTGATGCCTGCAAGCATCAATGACGTTGAGCATGCCGCGCACGGCAACGTCGAGGATCATGTCCGGAATCGTGTAGAAGAATTCCGTGCCGTTGATGTAGGCCAGGTGGCACACGCAATCCATGCCTTGCACGGCCGAGTCCACTGCGGCGGCATCGCGGATATTGCCCTGTACGATTTCGATCTGATCGGCCACGTCGGCCAGGCGACTGACTCGCCCGCGAGTTTCGTTGTCGAAACTTCGTACATGATGTCCGGCTTGAACGAGCCCGCGCACCAAGGCGCTGCCGATGAAGCCGGTCGCTCCGGTCACGAGAATTCGTCGCGGTTTCATGCGGAGGGTATTGCGGTCAATCATCATGCTGCGGCCCTTTGTTGGGTTTCGTGAGACGCGACGCCGGGGCTCAGCCGCACGGTCAGCGGACCACTGCGGAGAAACCGGGTTCGCAGGGCATACCGGACCCAACGCAGATAGTGCGGCGCCCATTTAAGAATTTGAAAACGACTGCTCCCCTGCTTTCGCTCGTACCATTTCACCGGCACTTCGGCGATGGGCCAACCCAGGCGGTGGCACTTGACGAGCAACTCGATGCTGTAGGCGAATCCGGCGGGAGACTCGATGGGAATTCGATCCAGCACCCGCCGGCTGAAGAGCCGAAAACCGTTCGTCGGATCATGGGTCGGGACGCCCACCACGTGGTACATGAACCAGGCCGTGCAGCGGACCAAGGTGGCCTTCAGCCAGCGGCAACCCACCATGTTTCCGCCAGGCATGAAGCGCGATGGGCACACGATCGCGGCTCCCTGGCGAGCCAATTCCACCATGGAATCGATTCGCGAGGCGTTGTAGTCGTCGTCGGCCGGCATCATCAACACGGCCGGAGCCGTTGACGCCGAAAAGCCCGTCAGGATCGCACCCAGCGCCCCACGGCCCTGGTTCTTCACCAACTCCAGGTTCAGCCGGCCGCCGGAGAATCGTTGCAGCACCGGGAGCGTATTGTCATGGTCGTTGTCGTAACAGATCAATAGGCGGAACGGCGATTTCACCTCCGCCAGCAGAGATTCCACCGTGGCGACGATGTTCTCGCCTTCGTTGTAAACGGGCATCACAATATCGAGCGCATTGATTCTCATGCGGCCACACTCACCGGTTGATTGAGGCGATGCGAAGTTCGAAAGCTATCGATCACCTGTTGCACGCGCAGCCCGTCGAACAGAGTCGGCGGGAGTGGGCCGTCGGTTCGAAGCCGGTCGATGAAGCGCCGGGCAAGGCGACCCGTCGCCCACACGCGCCCGTCGGCCGCGCGATCCAGCTCCTCGACCTGCGGCTGCTTGTCGCCCGGCAGAGCTCGACTCGAAGCCTGTAGTTCGAATCCTTGCACGTAATCCGAACCGGAATTCGACAGCACCACCGCGCCGTCGCCGCCATACACTTCCAAACGGTGCCCTGAGCCAAACGGGCAGTCGGTGGCCACGCTCAGCGTGAGCGGCAAGCCGGATTCAAATTCGATCCAGGCGTCGACACGGCTGTCGTCGGCCGCTTGGGGCGGGTGCAGACGAGCCTGGACTCGTTTGATCTTCCCGAACAGCCATTCCAAGTAGTAGATGGAATGCGAAACGAAATTGCTCAGCGCCCCGCCGCCGTCGGCCGCGTTCCGTTTCCAATTGTTTAAGTTGTGCCGCGAGGCATAGGTCTCGACTCGCCAACTGAGCGCGGCATGTCGTAATCCGCTACGGCCGGCCAGTTCATCGATACAGCGTTTGGCGTCTCGCCAGGCTGGGATTTCCGGAAACAGGAAATTGACGGCGTGCTCGACGGAATGCTTGCGAACCGCGGCCAACATGGCGGCAGCGGAAGCAACGTCGGGCGCCGCCGGTTTCTCGCAAAACACGGCGATCTGTCGCTTCGCGGCGGCTTCGACGATCGCCGGTTGCGCACTGGGCGGTACGGCGATCGAAACGGCATCCAATTGTGCGCCATCCAGCATCGTTTCCCAGCAATCGAAACTCATGGTGATCCCGAGCTTGCCGGCCGCAGTGGCAGCCCGCGCGCCGTCCCGGCCTGCGATTGCCACGATGTCGCAGCCGTCGATCCCGGCAAACGCCGGCGCATGGACCTGCTGTCCAAAGCCCAGCCCTACGATGCCCATGCGGATTCGATTGACGCGGTTGCTCATAATGCCTGCAAGTAATCCGGAACTCGATCGGTCGCAGTTACGCCGCGAGCTTGCCGCCGATCAAGGTCGGCGCCGAATGCCATATCCTGCGAGTACGGCGCGCGAAGGATTTTTGTATCGCCCAGGAAGCCCCAGATGTCGACGAGCGGCTTGTTGAGAGTATCCAGATTGGCGAAAGCGCGATGTGGAACGCACAGGATCAGCAAGTCGCTCCGCTCGATGAGCTCCTCGGTCGGCACCAGATCCGGGTCCGTGGTGACGTGCGGATCGGTCGTCAACACCTTGCGGCATTTGAAATGGATGGCCTTCTTGAACTTGTAGCTGAGCGACGCGCGGTTGTCGTCGATGTCGGCCTTGAAGGCCATTCCCAGCAGGCCGACCGTCATTTTCTCGAGCGGATACCGCCGCGCCAATTCGTTCACCATCCACAACACCAGGCCTTCATTGACCTGCATGGCGGCGTGCCCGAGCGTGAACTGGTTCTGCGCGAAGGCCGCCAACTGCATCGTGTCCTTGAACAGGCAAGGCCCGGCGGTAAAGCCCGCATTCGGGAAGTCTCGCATCCGCGGATAGTGTTCTTTGAGTCTGCGCGTGATGCGATTGAAGTCCACGCCCGCTTCGGTCGTGACCATGAACAATTGGTTCGCGGCAGCGAACTGGATGTAGCGGTACGCATTGCAGAATAGCTTGGCGAATTCGGCCTCCATGGGCGATAGCCGCACGATGTGCGGAGCGATCAGGCCCCAGAAACTGGCCGCCTCGTCTTCGGCTTCCGGCGTGGTGCCGCTGACGATCTGGGGCAGGCCCGGCAGCTCCTTGATGGCCAGGCCCTGCACGATTCGTTCGGGGCAGAACGCGATGCGTGGCGACTTGTGCCCCAAGCGACGCAAATATCCGTCCAGCCAATTCGTGGCGCCAGGATAAAGCGTCGAACGCAAGATGATCAATTGGTCGTCCGTGATATAGGGCAGGAACGATTCCACCCAGCGCTCGAACGACTTCATGTTCGGATTCAGGAACTCGTCGACCGGCGTCCCGATGGTCACGATCAAATTCGGCGTGCCACGCGCCAACGACGGATCGCTGGTGCATTGTAACATTTTCCGTTCCAGGGCCTCGTCGAGCAGCTCCTGCGCCGTCTTCGACGAACGGCATTTTGCCAGCGAGAATCTGCTCGATGGTTTTTTTGTTCGTATCGTAGATCAGCACTTTCAGGCCGGCACGGGCCAGGACCAGTGATAGCGGCAGTCCGACGTGCCCGGCGCCGCCGATGACGCACACGTCCGCAGCGCCAGGCCTGGTGGCTCGACGCACAGTTTCAACGCCGGCGAAAACGCGGGGCTTGGCCGGCAAGGTGGTCGAACCGGTCGAGGCAGGCAGCGAAACTTTTCCGCTGATGATTGCCAGTTGCAACGCGGCCAGATGTTGTGCGTGGTTGAAGCCACCGTCGAGGATGAGTTGCTGCAACTCTTTCACCGACAGGGTGACGACTTCCGTCTTCTCGCCGTGGCTGGGGCCCGCGGCGGTGCGCTCCAAGCCGGTTGCGAAGAAGCACCAATGCCGGTTCGCCAGCCGGCCGGTGTCCGGGTTCATGACGCCCAGCGGAGTGACCGAAGCCGCTTCGTAGCCGGTCTCTTCCAAAAGCTCTTGCCGCGCCGCCTGCTCGGGCGTCTGCCCAATCTCGACGTGCCCGGCGGGGAATTCCAGCGTCTTGCCCCCGACGGCCGGCCGGTGCTGCTGCACGGCCAGCAGTTTGCCGTCGGGGAGCATAGCCACGATCGAAACGTAGTCTTTCGTAACCACGATATAGTGCGGGTCGGCGGCTTGGTTTTCCGCAGGAACGGCGACCAGTTTCATCCAGGGCGAAGAGAAGCAGACTTCGTGGCCTTGGTCGGGATCGGACGCGATGCTCATGGTAGATCTGACCCTCTAGAGAATGAGCTGCAACGCCGGCGACTCACGCAGGCAAGATGCCGAACTGGAGAGAAGACTAATGGAACGCTGGCGCCAACATTAGCGGGGGGCTAACATAGCGGCGACTGTATACTCCAAGATCGCGATGTGGATCAATATCAAGAGAGCTTCCGGTCGAAAGGATTTTGCCGTCTGCTGCACGAATGGGGCGGAGCGGGAGTGCCAGCGTCAAACCGACCTCGCGAGAACCCGGACCGCGATAGGATCAAGTCGCAAGCGATGCCTGAGCGGCGACAGGAACTCCCAAGACCTGATCCATGAGCCGCCTCAAGATCCCGCTCGCTAGCAGGTATAGGAAGGCACCGCCGCAGACGATGGCACGGGACCAGCGGAGCAACATTTCATTCATGGCCGAAAGCCACGACACCTGGCGAGGCGCTGCGAAGGCGAACCATCTCTGCGGATTCTGATCGTCGGCTACCAATCGGAACGGTTTTGAGGGAGCGCGGACGCGGCAGATCGCCCAGTTCTCGTGCGGATCTTGTTTGATCTTGATCGGGATTACTTCCTGCGTGCCCTCGACAACCATCTTGAGCGACATTCCCGGCGCCGTGGGATAGCCGGCATAGGGAATCTCCAAGTATCGAAATCGCGGCTGGATTATTTCGCTGCGAAAAGTGCCAACATTGGCATCGCCGAGTTGGTTGTACGAGCCGACGGCAGTTTCGCCACGGTACTTGCCGGTGGTAAAAAAGAAGCCATTCTCGACGAAAACCGGCGGCCCAGATCCTGCGTCGTGTAACGCTGGTGGCGACTGTAGCACTGCCGGAGCGATGGCTTGAATCGCCGGATGTCGCAGGCAGCGTAGAATGGTGTCGCCCTCGAAATACGGTATGTTTTGAATTTCGTGAAGCGGAGTGGATGGGCCGCTGGCCAGCAGTTGTTGGCAAGCCGTGAGATTGGCCTGAGTGCCCGCGTAGCGCTGGTCAAGCTCTTTGCCGAGTCGTTTCGCAACGTGCAGCAGGCCTGTGGCGAACGTAACCGACCAAACGAGGATCAGCACGCGAAACCACATCCGCGGTTGGACGTTTTGCTCGGATTTCCAGCGATCGGCCAGCACCATCAAGGCCAACAGATTCGCCAGCGGACCCAGCATTAGTACTTCCACGTAACGATTGGCCGTCGGACACAGGCCGCGGGCATAGGCCAGCCCCGTCGCCTGCAGCAACAACCAAGCAATGAGACTGCATACGACAAGTTGGGATCGGGGTATCGGGGCTCTGCGGCGCACAATATCGCCTGCCATGATTACTGTCGGCAAATACATGATCACGGCAAGCCATGGATGCTTGATGCATGGCCAGGAGAGCAAATACAGCAACGCAGTAAAAAATGCACCTGGCGTGTGTACGACCAGCGAGCGCACGGTGGGCGAGTACGAGACGCAAACACCCAGTGCCACGGCGCCGGTGGCCACGACCAGCGAAGGCAAATGCGCCCGCCAGGTTTTTCGATCGACGACCAAATTCCAGCTTGTCGCGACCAGCACTGCGGCGGCGGCGAGAAAGCCGGAGCCCATCGTAAACACGGCAGCGAACGCGCAGCACGCACCAACCCACCAGCCCGCCGTAAACTTCGTCCGACTGGCGAGACCCCAGATTGTCAGCACAGCTGTACAGGGAATGAGGTAGCACTGGGTGTGAAAGCCGCTGAGCAGATTCTCCCAGCAAAAGGGTACCGTCCAGAGAACTCCGACCGTCAGCATGATTACGCGACGGCGATAATGTCCCATGATGGCCGGAAGCCAAAGCATCAGCATCCAGGCCGTGGTGGCCGCGATCATCGAATTAATGACCATCTCCAACTGCGTATCCCATTGGCCGCCAACCTGGATCAACCCCAAATACAATAACCGAGGCCAAAGGCAGCGGTGCTCGTTGTGCGGACTGATGAGCACCGAGGGATCAAATCGGTGTTCCGCCCACGGGATGTACAAAGCGTTTGCTTCGGCGTCCCATTGATCCCACAGAGGAACGGGGCTCGAGTAATTATTAATCACCCACGCTCGACTTCCCACGATCATCAGCACGACGGCCAAGACTTGGACGTGGTAGAGCAGCCGAGGGCGAATGCCCACGGCGCGTCCGTCGGGTACCTGGTCCGGCTGAGGAGCCCTACCCCAGTCGTCCATGACGGGCCGCGAAGGCAGAATAGCTCGGACTTGTTCGCGGTTCGCAATTGTGCTCATTTGCCCTACCCTGGGGGAACTTCGCCACGGTTCGGAGTAGAATGTCGAGTCGGCCGGTGCAGAGGTTACAGTCCCCCCCTGAAGGCCACAATATCGATTCTTCGCCAGCCGGCGCATCATTTGAACGAACACCTTTGGATTCCGGGATCATGGCGGCAATGACGAGCGATGTGGCAGTAATTGGCGGAGGAATCGTCGGCCTGGCTACGGCTTGGCGCTGCACTTTGGACTTTCCGGGGCGGAAGGTCATCGTTCTCGAAAAAGAATCTCAGCTAGCACAGCACCAAACGGGGCGCAATTCCGGCGTCCTGCATTCCGGCATCTACTACAAGCCCGGTTCGCTCAAGGCCATCAACTGCCGCGAAGGCCGCGCGGCGATGGCCGACTTTTGCCGCGACGAAGGCATCGGCTACGAAATCTGCGGCAAGGTCATCGTGGCGGTCGACGACAGCGAGCTTCCCCGGCTCAACGACATTTACCAGCGCGGCCAGGCGAACGGAATTCGCTGCTCGCTTATCGATCGCGAGCGGCTTCGCGAACTCGAACCGCACTGCGCAGGAATCCAGGCCATTCATGTTCCGGATGCCGGCATCGTCGATTATCCCGCCGTTTGCCAGCGGTTGGCCGAACGCATTCAGCAGGCGCGGGGGCGAGGTCGTCACCGGCGCTCGCGTGCTAGCGATGGCTAATCGTGGAGATTCAGTCGTCATTCAGACAATGGCTGGCGAGGTGATAGCCCGCTATGTCGTCAATTGTGCCGGACTGTTTTGCGATCGCGTGACGCTACTGTCGGGCCAGCGGCCACCGGCCAAGATTGTTCCGTTTCGCGGTGAGTACTTCGAGCTGCGCCCTGCGGCTCGGCATCTTTGCCGGAACCTGATCTACCCGGTGCCCGATCCAAAATTCCCATTCCTGGGTGTCCACTTCACGCGCATGATCCACAATCGAGTGGTCGAGTGCGGGCCGAACGCGGTGCTGGCCTTTGCGCGCGAGGGCTACGCGAAGACCGACATCAACTTTCGCGACCTGGGCGAATCGTTGAGCTATGCCGGCTTCTGGCGACTGGCGGCGCGGCACTGGCGGATGGGCCTGGCTGAGATGTGGCGCTCGTGCAACAAGGCGGCCTTCGTGCGGACCTTGCAACGGTTGGTGCCGGAGATTCGCGCCGAAGACCTGGAGCCGGCTCCGTCGGGCGTCCGCGCCATGGCCTTGCAGGCCGACGGGTCGTTGATCGACGATTTCCTGTTCCAGGAAACCGAGCGCGTGATCAATGTCTGCAACGCGCCCTCGCCGGCGGCGACAGCCGCGCTCAACATCGGCCGATTAATTGTCGATCGGCTGGCCCAGCGCCCCGGCCTCGAAGCCGCCCCCCACACGAATTGAATTTGATCCCGCGTCCCGGACGGGCGTAGATCTTTGTCGCCGGACGTTTGTCCATCATTTCCGGCCGACGGCCGATCAGTTTTCCATGATGGAGAACACAAGCCCGACTTTCCATGATGGAGAACACAAGCCCGACTGCGCCAGCGAGGGTGTCTTTCGTTGGAATCCCTCGCTGGCGCGTCGGGCTCGTGGTTGCACGTTGCGGCGGAAATCTTCCCAGCTTCGTAAACTGATTGGCCATGATTTCCGGCTGCCCCTCCTTTTGCTAGCCGGCCGGGGCGGGTATCCTTGAGCGTTCCCGCACATCCATCGAGGCCTTAGCTCAGTCGGTAGAGCATGGCACTTTTAATGCCAGGGTCGTGGGTTCGAGTCCCACAGGCCTCATTTTTCAATCTCCTTCGAACCGTGGTCCCGACGCTCGGCGACCTTTCCGCGCCCGAGCGTTCCAATGCCACGCCACCCAAATGGCGGGTTCTGCGATTCGAGTTCAAAGGCTCCTCTAGCCCGCATGCTGTCGGAGTCGATCGTGGCTGCAAAGCTGTGCGTGCAGCCGCTCGAACTCTTCGGCGTTCTTGAAGTGGATCACCAGCCGGCCCGATCCTTTCGATCCTTGTCGAACGTCGACCTTCGTGCCGAGCGCCGTGCGGAATTCCTGCTCCAGCGAACTCAGATGGTTGCTGCCGCGAGCGACCGTCACCGGACGATTGGCCGTCGGGCGAAACAACGGATAGCTCGGTGTCGTCTCCGTGCCGGACGATTTCCTGGACGAGTCCTTCGACGGCCCGCACGCTCAGACCCTCGGATTGGATCCGCTTGCAAAACGCGATTTGTTCGTGCTCCTCGTCCAGGGGGAGCAAGGCCCGAGCGTGGCCTTGGCTGATCGCGCCGGCATGGATGGCTTGCTGCACTTCGGCCGGAAGTTCGAGAAGCCGAATCAGGTTGGCCACCGTCGAACGATCGATCTGCAACCGCCGGGCCAGCTCCTCCTGCGTACATTGATAGCGTCCAAGATACTGTTGGAACGACGAGGCTTTTTCCAACGGGTTCAGATCCTTGCGATGCAAGTTTTCGACGATGGCCAACTCGGCCAATTGCCGGTCGTCGACCTCGACCACTTGCGCCGGCACCCGCTGCCAGCCAGCCTTGATCGCAGCCCGCAGCCGTCGTTCGCCGGCGACGAGTTGATAGCGATCGCCGACGCGGCGGACGCTGATCGGTTGGATCAGGCCGTGGTGCTTGATGCTCTCCGCTAGCGATGCTAGCTCTTCTTCGCCGAACTCGACGCGCGGCTGGAATGGATTGCTGTCAACTTCGTAGACGTTGACCTCGACGGCTCCGCCCGATTCCTGGGCGGCGAAGTTTCCCGGCACGACGTCCACGCCGCTGGCGTACTCCTCCGGCGGCCGGCCCAGCAATGCTTCCAATCCACGTCCCAGGCGTCGTTCTTTCGTCATCGCTCGAGTACCTCCATGCAAAGTTCAACGTAAGCCGCGCGTTCCTCGCGCACGAGGCGCATAGTCCATAACCGAGATCCCATGGCTGGGCGCCTCGGAGACGGACACGTCGCGGGGAATCACCGTGCGAAAAACAATCTCACCGAAAAAGTCGCGGACCTCACGGTCGACCTCCTGGGTCAACTCGAGGCTCGGGTCGTACATCGTCAACAGTATGCCGCCGAACTTCAGCCGCCGAGGCGGCCGGTTCATCACCTGGCGAATGACCTCGATCATTTGCGTCAGCCCTTCCATGGCGAAGTACTCGCACTGGATCGGCATCAGCACCTCGGTCGAAGCGGCCAGGGCCGTGCGGGTCAGGTGGCCCAACGACGGCGGGCAATCGATCAGCACGAAATCGTAGGCTGACATCCCGCTGGCCAGGTGTTGCTGAAAGGTAGCGGTCGACGTCTTGCCCGAGGCCAGGGCCTCGACGTCCTCGAAGCTGCGGCTGCCAGGCAGCAGTTCCAAGCCGGGCGTCGAGGTTGCTAGTAGCGATTCGCGCAAGGGGCGTCTCGGAGACCAGCGGGTGCCGCTGGGCCGGTTGATGTCCGAGGCCACTGGTGGCGTTCGATTGCGGATCGAGGTCGACCAGCAGGGTCTGGGCGCCGCTTTTGGCCAACCCAACGGCCAGGTTCACGGCCGTGGTCGTCTTGCCGACGCCTCCCTTTTGGTTCGCCACGCACAAAATCCGGCCCACCGCCACGACCTCCCGGGATGCAGCCTGGCTCCAAACGCAGGCGGCGGATTCTAGCAATCGAACCTGGAATGGGGAATGCGGAATGCCTGGGAGCGGCAACTGCCAGCATGCTAGCACTGGATATTGCGGAATGCCTGCCTGTTTCACGTGAAACACGCAGATGGTCCCCGCGGAATGTTTCACGTGAAACGTCCGGCCGGCACAGGTGGGCTGCCGGGCGAGCCGCTGCCAACTGCCCAGGTGCGTTTCACGTGAAACGCTGCAAAGATGGCTCGCACGACAGTGTCGGTGGCAGAAGAACGCGGGGCAAGCCCCCGCGGCGAAATGGGGTCGACTAACCACTAGCCACTAGCCACTGACTACTAGCCACTGACCGCTACTCCAGCGGATTGATGACCATGCCGCTGAGCAGCTTCGGATAGAAGTAGGTGCTCTTGGCCGGCATCCGCTCGGCGTGTTCGCTGATGGAGCGAATGTGGCCCACCGTGGCCGGCATGACGAGCGCGGCGAGTGGGAACTTCTCCTCGGAGTCGAGGCTCTCCACCACCTCTTCCACCAGGTGGACATAGCGGGGCTTGGGCAGATCTTTACCGTTCAGCAGCGTCTCGATCAACAGCCGATGCAGGATGCTCACGCCCAGCCCTTGCCAGTCGCCGCTATGCTCCGCAGCCACCTCGGCCATCCGCCGGCGGCCGGCGTCGCTGATCCGGGCCAGCGTCCAACGTTCATCCTTCGACGTGAACAGGCCCAGCGTCCCCTGGTCGGCATCCACCTCGATTTCGTCCCAGATCGACGAGGCCAGGTCGCTCCCTTCGCCGGCCACGCGGGTCGTAAACGAGTCGCCCAGCTTGGCAGCCAATTCGGCCGAATCCATCGCCGGCAATCCGCGGAACAGTCGGTGCGTGGGAAGCACGAGCAAACCTGGATCGTCCATCCCGATGCACATCATCAGCACGAAGTTCGCCGGATGGTTCACGTCCAGCTTGCCTTCGGCGGCCAATTCGTCGCGGTAGTTGCAGGCCGTTTCATAGCGATGGTGGCCATCGGCGATGAACATCGGCTTGGGACCAATCAACCCTGCCACGGCCGAGATCACGGCCACGTCGGTCACGGTCCACATGCGATGGACGACGCCCAGGTGGTCGGTGGCCTCGACCGAGGGTTTTCTGGCCACGGCTGCTTCCAGCTTGTCCTGGATTTCATTCGTTGGGTCGGGATACAGGCCGAAGATCTGGCTCAGGTTTGCCTTGCAAGCCCGCGTCAGCAGCAGCCGATCCTGCTTCGGACCCGACATGGTTTCTTCGTGCGGGTAGATCTTCCCTTCGCCGAACCGCTCCAGCCGGCAACGGCCCATGAACCCGCGGCGCGTGAACGTCTGGCCGGCATAGGTGAACGTTTGGTGGTAGACGTAGATCGCCGGGTCCGACTCGCGGAACAGCACCCCTTCGCTGCGCCAGTTCTTGAAGAACTTGGCCGCTCGCGCATAGCGGTCGTTGCCCGATTCGTCGCCTGGCTCTTGGCGGTTGAGTTCCAGGCGGATGATGTTCGCCGGGTGCTTCTTGTAAAGCTCATCCTGGAATTCCGGGCCAATGACATCATAGGGCGGGCAGATGACGTCGCTCAGCGAACCGACATGGCCCAGGTCGTAACGCAATCCGCGGAAGGCTTGGATCTCAGGCATAGCTCTTTTGGCAATTGGCAGAGGGAAATGGACAGACGGTGAAATGGACCAAGCGGGTGTTATCCCGCAGCCGGGCCAGGTTGTCAAACGGCCGTGACCAGCGTTCGCAGCCGGTTTTTGCCCAACATTTTCATACGCAGCCCCCTGATGGGTATAATGCTCGTAATGGTGGACATAGGGCCAGTTTCCTGGGAACGGATAATCGGCGCCGTGGAAACGGTTCGGGACCGACTGCTGCGGTCAATGGCTGCCTTGGAACGGGCTGGCGTTCCTTATGCGGTTGCCGGCGGCAATGCTGTAGCAGCCTGGGTCTCGCGGGTTGACGAAGCGGCCGTTCGCAACACGCAGGCCGTCGACATCCTCATCCGGCGCAACGACCTGGATGCGGCCAAGCAGGCACTGGCAGCGGCAGGTTTCATTTACCGGCATTCAAGGAGCATTAGCATGTTTCTCGATGGGCCCGGGGCCAAGGCCCGCGACGCAGTACACATCGCTTTCGCCGCAGAAAGGGTTCGGCAGAATTGCGCGTCCGCAGCCCCCGATGTGGCGGACTCCGAGCCGGATGCAAAGTTTCGCGTGCTGTCGCTGCCAGCGCTAGTAATGATGAAGCTGACATCGTTTCGCGACAAGGATCGCGTGCATGTACGCGACTTGATTGATGTCGGCCTGGTCGACGCCACGTGGACGGCCCGATTGGCGCCACCGCTTGCCGAACGGTTGCAAGAGTTGCTCGATGATCCGGACGGCTAGGCGAATAACCAGACTACGGTTGACGTTGCCGGAGTTATCACTGGCAAAAACAAAACCGGGGGCTTGCGCCCAGCCATTTGAAGCTGTCGGTGCCGGCTGCTAGCGGCGTCCCAGGTTCGCATGGGCTTGTCTTTTCGGTCGATGTGGCAACGCTTTCTGTGGTGTTTGAATCGTCCACAGGTAGGTGCCTTATGTTCCTGAGAAAAATCTTTGAGCAGTTCGTAGGCGCGAGCCCCGTGACCGTCATGTTTCGTGCCGCCATGGAGAACGTTTTCGCGCCCGTTCGCCTTGATAAGTTGTTCTCCGACGCCGCCAAGCAACAGTACGAGGGCCGGTTGCTGTTTTCCACGGTCGCCAACCTGTTGGCGGGCGTAGTTTGCCGTTATCACAAATCGGTGCTGGCGTCGTATCGCGCGGACAAAGAGATCGGCGTTTCTGTTAGGGCCGTTTACGACAAGCTGGGTGGTGTTGAGCCGTGCGTCTCGGAGCAATTGGTCCACGAAACGGCGAAGAGCCTTGCCGAAGTCTTCGTCGCGATGAAGGCCCAGCCACAGGCGTTGCTGCCTGGCTATCGACTCCGGATTTTGGATGGCAACCGCTTCGCGGGTACGGATCATCGCATCGCCGAGTTGCGTGGCACCCGTGCCGCCGCATTGCCCGGCATTGCGTTGGTGGTGCTTGATCCGCAAGTGATGTTGGCAGTCGAAGTTATCGCCTGTGAAGACGGGCACGCCAACGAACGCCCGTTGTCCGTACAACTCTTCAAGATCATTGAAGCCGGTGATTGCTGGATGGCAGACCGCAATTTCTGCACTCCCTCTTTCTTGGACGGCATCGACTCCCGGAAGGCCTACTTTGCCATCCGACAGCACATGGGCAATACTCGCGGGGAGCTGGTTGGCAGACGCAAGAAGCTGGGCACGACTGAGACCGGCACGGTGTACGAGCAGGCGTTGACGTTGAAACGTCCCGATGGCACTGCTTGGACGGTCCGCCGGATCACGGTCCGTTTGGGCAGCCCGACCCGCGACAAAGAGCAATTCATCCACATCTTGACGAATCTGCCGGCCAAGGTGAACGGGCGGAAGATTGCAGATCTGTACCGCAAGCGTTGGAAGATTGAAACCGTGTTCCAAGATCTGGCCACAGTTCTGCGTGGCGAAGTCAACACGCTGGGGTATCCCAAAGCGGCACTGTTGGCGTTTTGCTTGGCGCTGGTGACGTTTAATTTGCTCAGCATCGTCAAGGCCGCGATGCGGGCAGCCCATCGCAAGACAGCTCCGAAAAAGATCTCGACGTACTATCTGGCGAACGAAATCACGGCGACGCTTCGCGGCATGGAAATCGCCGTTCCAGCTCGCCATTGGACGCAGGCATTCGCAGACTTGGCCAACCAGGAACTGGCGAAGGCGCTGCTCCGGCTGGCCAAACACGTCAACCTCTCGACCTTCGCGACCCACTCTTGGTCTCCAAAACGCAAACAGCAACCGCGGAAGAGCGGCAATCGCGGCAACCACGTTTCTACGTTTCGTGTCCTGCAAGCCCGTAACCCAGATAGAAAGTGACAGCTTCAAATGGCTGGGCTTGCGCCCCCGGCTCGGTTTTGTTGAGTGCCGTCTCTGCCCCGCAGAATGCTAGTAGCGGTAGTGCTCGGGCTTGTACGGCCCATCGGCGGGGATGCCCAAGTAATCAGCCTGGGTCGAAGTGAGCTTGGTCAGCTTCACGCCCAGCTTCTCGATGTGCAGCCGGGCGACCTCTTCGTCGAGCTTTTTGGGCAGCACGTGAACGCCGACCGGGAAGTCCTTGGGCTTGGTCCAAAGCGCGAGCTGCGCCATGACCTGGTTGGTGAACGAGGTGCTCATGACGAACGACGGATGGCCCGTCGCGCAGCCCAGGTTCACCAGCCGGCCTTCGGCCAGGATCAGAATCGACCGGCCCGAGGCGAACGTGTAGCGATCGACCTGAGGCTTGATCTCGACCTTCTTCACGTCCTTCTGCCGATGCAGCCAGGCCATGTCGATCTCCAAATCGAAGTGGCCGATGTTGCAGACGATGGCATCGTTGGGCATGACCGACAGATGGGCACCCATGATAATGTCGCGATTGCCGGTGGCCGTGACGAAGATGTTGCCGCGCGGGGCGGCTTCTTCCATCGTCGTCACTTCGAAGCCTTCCATCGCCGCTTGCAGAGCATTGATCGGGTCGATCTCGGTGACGATCACGCGAGCGCCCAACGAACGCATCGAATGGGCGCAACCCTTGCCGACGTCGCCGTAGCCAGCGATGACGACCACCTTGCCGGCGACCATTACGTCGGTGGCGCGCTTGATGCCGTCGGCCAGCGATTCGCGGCAGCCGTACAGGTTGTCGAACTTGCTCTTGGTCACCGAATCATTGACGTTGATGGCCGGCATCTTCAGCTCGCCGCGGGCGTGCATCTGATAAAGCCGGTGAACGCCAGTGGTCGTTTCTTCCGATAAACCTCGAATGCCCGACGAGCAGTTCGGGATACTTTTGATGGACCATCGACGTCAGGTCGCCGCCGTCGTCGAGGATCATGTTGAGCGGCTTGCCATCGGGGAAGAACAGCGTCTGTTCGATGCACCAATCGAATTCCTCGTTCGTCATGCCTTTCCAGGCATAAACGGGGAAGCCGGCTTTGGCGATGGCCGCGGCGGCGTGGTCTTGCGTCGAGAAAATATTGCAGCTGCTCCAGGTGACCTCGGCACCGAGCTCGGCCAGCGTCTCGATCAGCACCGCAGTTTGGATCGTCATATGCAGGCAACCGGCGATGCGGGCGCCTTGCAGCGGCTTGGTCGCGGCGTATTTTTTGCGCAGCGCCATCAGTCCGGGCATTTCGTTTTCGGCCAATTGGATCTCTTTGCGGCCCCAATCAGCCAACGACAGGTCGGCGACTTTAAAGGGTAGTCGGGTTTCAACTTGCGCCATGGCTTGCTCCTGAAATTGGCCTTGCGAGTTAAGATATCCGGCGGCGACGTTTTGCACCGTCTTACGCTTCTCGCGCGTCGCGCCTCCGTGCTGGAGGCATAATAAGTGGTAACACCCTTATCTGGCAAGGGATAAGCTTTCTCCCATCGAGCGACGCACCATGAAGACTCGCCTGTTGTTGGCACCCGTTTTGGCCGCGTTCATTGCCGGCGTGGTCTATTTATTAGGCGCCGCCGTGTTGATCCCCTGGCGGCCAGCGTCGATTAGCCAGCCGGCTTGGGAGCAAATCTTCGGCTTCGGCGGCTTGATCTTGGGTTGCATCGTGGCCAACCGCTGGGTGCGCCGCGCCAAGAATCGAATGAAGTTGGACGAGGAAAACTCGGCGGTCGATCGATGATGTGATGTCAGTCCCGCAGATCAAACGCGGCTCGCGCCGCGGCCACGAACTGAGCGATACGTTCAGGATCTTTCTGCCCCGGCGCCGTCTCGACCCCGCTTGCCGTGTCGACTGCGGACGGCCGCACGGTGCGAATTGCCTCGGCGACATTCTCGGGCGTGAGCCCCCCTGCTAGCACCAACGGCGGCACCCCCGCCGTACAACGGTATTGTTTTGCGATTTCCCAATCGGCTCGCATCCCGGTGCCACCGAACGTTCCAGGCACATTCGCATCCAGCAGCACCAGCCGCGGCTTACAAGCGAGCCGCGCACAGGCTTCGACATACGCGACCGCTTCCAGATTGGTCCGCGGGCGAAGGGCCTTCATCACCGGGATCTCGCCCAGGGCGGCAATGTCGGCCGGCGACTCGTCGCCATGCAATTGCACCAGGTCCAACCGCAGCCGCGCGACGAACTCGCGGATTTCCGCGGTCGGCGCATTGACGAACAGGCCGATGCGGACGATCGCTTCGGGCAGTTCCCCGACAATCGCCTTGGCCGTTGCGGGATCAACATACCGCTTGCTGGCGCGATAGAAGTTCAGACCGACCGCATCGGCCCCGGCTGCCGCGACGGCGAGGGCATCGCCTGGTTGGGTCAGCCCGCAGATTTTGATTTGAAACATGTTTGCTGAGACACGGTTCGGCCGGGGGGCGTTCGCCTAGAACAGCTTGCGGAAGAAGGCCAGGTCGTCGCGCGTCTGGGCCAGGCATTCGTCGGTCGACAAATCGCGAAAGCTGTGCTTCCCTTTGTATTCGCTATGGAGCGAATAGGTGCCGTCGTAGCCGATCTTGTTCAGCGTGGCGATAAAATCGGGCAACGGCGCCACGCCGTCGGCCAGAGGAACCATCCGCGTTTCCCAACGCTGTTGGCCGATCTTGTCGCGCTCGGCCATCTGCCAGGCGAAGTTTTTGATGGCAACCAATTGAACCCAGGGGGCTAGCAGGTCGAGCCCCTGCTTCCAGCCGGCTCCGCCCCCTTCGAGCGTCATGTGCAGTGGGTCGACATAGGCTCCGATGTCGTCGGGCGACATGTCGCGGAGCAATTGGTAAAGCATCGTGCCGTGCGAAGGGATGTCATTGCCCGAATGAATATGAACGCACGGCCGCACATGATAGCGGCGGCCCAATGCGGCAACTTTTGCCAGCCGGGCTCGTACGTCGTCCATTTGTTTGGCCAACGTTCCGAAGGGCACATAGGGATAGTAGCCGAGCTTAACCCGGTCGATGCCGTGCGTGGCCGCAGCCGCCAGCACCTTTTCTGCGACCGGGGTGGGGTCGGTGATATCGGTCGACAAGAAGGCGATCTTCAAACCTTGCTCGTGCGCGGAATGAATCGCCTGGGGCAAGCCCTGATCGACGTTGGCCGGCTCGATGTGTCCACCCTTGCGCACTGTAAGATCGAGGCCGTCCAAGCCCAACTCTTTGAACTCGCGCGACGCGGTCGATCGACCAATCCTGAAAACTCTTGGTGAAAGCGACAAGCTTCATGGACCATTCCCCCCGGGGTTCTATTGCACAAGCTCTAGCGTCGCCGCTGGCAGCATGAATTTCAAGCCCGCCCCGGACGATCTGCGACGGCTGGGCTTTTCGCCCTTCAAGCCCAAGCAACCCGCCGGTCGATGACGACTTGCGGGGGGCACTCGCTCGCCTGCCGACCCCCTATTCAGGCTTCCTGAGCGCGACGGTTGTCGAGAGGGCCTATGAACTCCCGATCGGACGTTGGCGCAGTCCGGCCAAATCATCGCTGGCCGCGAGCCCGTCGCGCGGCAGTCTTTTTGGCGACATTGCTGCTGACGCTCGGTGCCGGGTGGCGGCTGCTCCCCATGTTTGTGCCCACTGCAGCGGTTCAATCCTACCGTGTGCGTGCCAAGGTTCAGTTGCCGGCCGCGGCCAACCTGCCGCAGCAAGCCGAAGCGATCCGCGCCGAAATGACGAAACCGGCGGCCGTCGAAGATGCGCTGGCCGCCGCCGGCATCGAGTCGCACGAGGCCGGAACCGGGCCGTCGGCTGCAGTCTGCGAGCAGCTCGAAATCGAGACCCGGCCGGCCAATTCCGGATTCGACCTGCTGGTCAGTTTACCCCAGGTGGCCAAGCTCGACGCCCCGGCCGCGGCGGTGGTGGTCAACCGGCTGGTCGAGTCATGGCTGGCAGCCCACGCGCGAGCACGCATCAATGCGGCAGTACAGGCTCACGATGCGGCGCAGTCCCGACTTGACCAGGCTCGTCGGCAATTGGCTGAGACTGCGGCCCAATACGACGTCGCTGATAAATCAAATCGTTTCCGCCGCGGGATCCGCTGGATTCCGATTCCCAGCAGAATGTCGCCGAACAAGCTGCGGTCAAGATACGGGCCAATCTCGAGCGTCGCGTGGCCGAGTTGCGCACGCAACGCACGGCAATGCTCGAGACTCGAACCAGCGAGCATCCCGAAGTGATCGCCACGGGTGAAGAGTTGACGCTGCTCGAGTCGCGGTTGAGAGAGCTTCAATCCGAATCATCCACGGCTGGTGCCGGTGAGGCGGGCTCGCCGCGGGAGCAATTGGGCGTCCTGCGTCGCCGCATGGAGGGCTCGCGCGGCCTGTGTGATCGGCTGGAAGTTGCCGAACGCGCCGCCCACGACCTGGTGATGACGGCTCGCGATCGACCCTCGCTGGTGTGGTTTCCCGCCACGGGCATCAAGACGCAGCGTGATTCGGCAACGGAAGCCTGGCAAGCGGTGGTCGTGCTGTCGGCCCTACTGTTGGCCGGTCTGGCCTGCCTGCTCGTCCCGCAGCCGCCGGCCGTGCTGCGGACGTTGGGAGAAGTCGAGAGGGCGATTGGCGCACCCGTGGTGGGCGTGATTGCATCTCGTTCCGGCTCAATGGCCGCATGACAATCAGTCCGACGCAAGCGCCAGCATTGCTGCCACGGTTCTGAATTATCGTGGTCCAAAATTGGAGAGCCGGCGGAAGGGATGCCGAAAGTAACAAGCGTATCGAATGGTTGCCGTTCTGCGCCGTAGGCCGTTCGCCTGCGCTCGGTCAGCGCGGCATCTGCTTCCAGCGAAAGATGACAGATGTACGAGGCCTTCTTTCAGCTCAGTGCACGTCCATTCGCCGCCGCCCCGCAAGTTGATCGATATTTCCCCGCCCGTGCCGTTGAGAACGCTCGCCAGACATTGGCCCGCGTAATCGAACGGGCCGAAGGTGCCGGCCTGGTGATCGGCCCGACCGGCACCGGCAAATCACTGCTACTGCAAGTCCTGGCCGAGCAGTTCCGCGATCGTTTCGACGTCGCGCTGTTGGCCAACGGTCACCTCACCACGCGCCTGCGCCTTATTGCAGGCCATCTCTTTCGAGTTGGGCCTGCCCTATCGCGGATTGGAAGAGGGCGAGCTGCGGCTGTCGCTGATCGACCACCTGGCTCCAGGCACGCGCTGTCCGCAGGGCATGCTGTTGCTGCTGGACGAAGCCCATCGACTGCCGCTGCGATTGATGGAAGAGGTTCGCATGATTACGAACCTGGTGGCGCAACGGTCAGCCGCGTGTTCGGCTGGTGCTCGCCGGCAGCGCAGCGCTGGAAGAGCGCTCGCGCGTCCCGACCTGGAATCGTTCAGCCAACGGTTGTCGGTGCGCTGCTACCTGGAAACGCTCGATCGGGCCGAGACCATTTCCTACGTTCGGTCGCAGATTGCCGGATTGGGCGGCAACCCCGATAGCGTCTTCACGGCCGATGCGTTGGAGAGCGTCTATGAGGCCAGCGGCGGTATTCCCCGACTCATTAATCAGCTCTGCGACCATTCCCTGCTGCTAGCATTTGCCGGGGGGAGCCGCCAATTGAACAAGGCCGGCATCGCCGAAGCCTGGGCCGACTTGCAGCAATTGCCTTCGCCTTGGAACGAGAGCACCGGCAAGGAATCGGCCGCCGCCGGCCCCAGTGCTCCGGCTCGCGACGAGAGCGTGATCGAGTTCGGCCAATTGGCCGAAGAGCTGCCCTCCGATGCCGTTCACGCCGATCAAAGCGTGGCACGAGCGGAGTCGGTCACGGCCGAAATGCACGACATGGACGAACCCGTGGAAATCGAAACGGGCGTCGCCGCCACCTTGCGATTGGATACGATCAGCATGCAATTGGCCGAAATCGAAGAAGACGCCTACGAACCGGCGGGCATTTTCGGCCACGCGACGATGGCCTCGATGAGCGTTGGCCACGGCAACCCGTTTGCCGAGGCCTTCGCGGAAGAGGAGGTCGTCGTCGACCGCTATGCCACGGCCGACGCCCTGATCTCGCAGCCCATCGTGCGTAGCGTCGAAGGGAAAATGCTCTCGGCGATGTTGGCCCCATACATAAGCCAGCAGCCGCAGCCGCGATTCACCCTGACCTCTCCGCCGAACGAAACAGACGATGATTTGTCGGCGGTCGATGCGTTCGAAAAAGTCGGGCCGGCCGAAGTTGCTGCTTCGATCGACAATTCCGTGCCCGACGACGACCACGATCCGGTCTTGCCGGAAGAACCCTGGGTTTACGAAGAGCCGGCAGTCGTCGAACAACCGGTCGCCGAAAGCCACGATTCCACCCCCCTTGGCATCGACGAAGAAGAGCCGCTGATCGTCGTCGAAGAGGATCCGCGGGTATCGCGTTCGGTGCGCGTGCAATCGTCGACGGTCAAGCGTCAGGAATACCGGCAGTTGTTCGCAAAGCTGCGGCGCAGTTGAGACCGCTCGATCGTCTGTGTGGAGTTGGCGATGGCCGTCGATCACAGCTCGCATTCTCCACATCGCGGTGGACGGCTTCTCGATGCCATCCGTAGCGTGGAAATGGCACTGGGCCAAACGCCGGTCGAGGTGGCCCCTTTGCCAGCCGCTGCTTCGCCGATATCGGCGGACGCTCCAGCCGAACCGCCGGCTCCTCCTGATGCCCCCCCGAGCGTTGTCGCTCCCGAATTGCCGGTTGGCGCACGTCCCGCCGCCGCCGATGGATCCCTACGTTCCGGATCCGCCTGTCGACGAACCGGTTGCCGCGTCGCCGGAGCCGGTTCCTGTGGAAGAGCCGGTTCCTGTGGAAGAGCCGGTCCGCGTCGAACTGCCGCGGATCAAGCTGAATCTGCCGCGCTGGCCGGAAATCGAGGAATTGGCCAAAACGATCGTCGGAGATTTTCCGGAACTGGTCTCGGCGGTACTGGCCTGCGCGTCGATCGATCGCCCCGCCACGGGCTCGCTGATCGCCGCGCCGCTGGCCAGGGCTTTGGCCGTGCGTCAAGGCGAACGGGTCTTACTCGTCGAATCGGACGTCTACGCCAACCTCCGCGCTACGAGCACCTTCTATCAACCCAAGCTCGGTCTGGCCGAGATCTTCACGGCTCAAATTGCCTGGTCCGAGGCGGTGCTCCCCACGGCGATCGAGCAGCTGGCCTATTTGCCGGCAGGCCTCGACGTAAATGCCTTTCCCGTCGATGGCGATCTCGCGACACAACTTTTCAACGAACTCAAGCAGCATTTCAAGTACGTGGTCATTGATGCCGGACCGGCGGCCGAAGCGCTTCACGGCCGGATGGCTCGACCGCTGCGACGAAATCTATCTGGCCATCGAATTGGGACGCACGGTTCCGCGTCAGGCTCGCGACATGGCTCGGCAGATCACAGCCGCAGGTGGAAAAATCCGTGGAGCGGTCGTGCTCAATGCAGCCGCTTAAGGATTGGCCAGCCAATTCAGCAGGTTCTCGGGCCGGCTGAAGCACGCCACGACGTGGTCGGCCAGGTGGGCATAGCCGAGCGATTGAAGATCACGACCCGCCGTATAGAGTGCCGTTCGCACGCCGGCCCTGCGACCCGCTTCCAGGTCGAACTTATAGTCGCCGATGATGGCCATGGCCTCGGCGGGCAATTGCCAGGACCGGCCGATCCGATGGAGAGCGGCCGGGTCGGGTTTGACCGGGCCATCTTCGCGTCCCAACACGATCTCGAATTGCTGGCCGACCCGTTCGAGCGTGGCCTGCGCCAACACGCGGCTGTTGCGTGTCACGACGGCCTGGCGAATGCCGCGATCGGCGAGCGCAGCTCGAAACTCCGTGACGCCTGGCATGAGCCTCGCCCGCTCGACGCCCTCGCGTTCGTGCCGATCGAGAATAGCCCGGCAATCGGCCGCTCGCGATGCATCGAGCGTCGCCAATGCTTCCAAAACGGGAGTGCCTGGCGGCAAAGCCATTTCCTGCCGCATGCGATCGAAGTCGAGTCCGGAATCGACGAGGGTTCCGTCGAGATCGAAGATCACTCCGCGAATCGGTCCGGTTGACGTCACCAACTGCTCCTGAAACCAATAAGCCGGCCGTTTGGGCGTGCAATCGCGCCGGCCCTCCGGTACGATCCAGCGACGAATGAGCGTCCAGCGATCCCAATTCTAACCATGGCAAGCGCGCAATTGTGGCCGCGTCGTTGAAGATTGTACTGGTTCACGATTGGCTCACCGGCATGCGCGGCGGTGAAAAGTGCCTCGAAGTTCTCTGCCGGCACTTTCCCGACGCGCCCTTGTTCACGCTTCTGCACCGCCGCGGCAGCACATCGCCGGCCATCGAGCGGATGCAGATTCAAACCAGTTTCCTGCAGCACATTCCCGGCGATTACCGCTACTTGCTGCCACTCATGCCTCGGGCCATCGAGTCGTTGCGAATTCCAGACGATGCCGATCTGGTGTTCAGTCTCAGCCATGCCGTGGCCAAGGGCGTGCGTGTGCCTGTGGGAGTGCCGCATATCTGCTTTTGCTTCACGCCGATGCGTTATGCCTGGCATCTGCGCCACGAGTACTTCGGCTCGGGCTCGGGCCGCAGTTGGATGAAACGCTCGGTGGGCCGGGCGCGCGACTTCGTCCTCGATCGGATCAAGAAATGGGATCGGCGCACGAGCGCGGGGGTGACGCATTTCGTCGCCATCAGCCGCACCGTCGCGCGGCGGATCGAAGAGTGCTACGGCCGCTCGAGCGTGGTCATCTATCCGCCAGTCGATACGGCGTTCTACACGCCGAATTCCCAGCCGCGGGAAGATTACTACCTGGCCCTGTCGGCGCTGGTTCCCTACAAGCGAATCGATCTGGCCGTCGCCGCGTGCCGGCAATTGGGGCGCCGATTGGTCGTGGTCGGGGCGGGGCCCGAGCTAGGGCGGTTGAGTGCGATGGCTGGGCCGGGGATCGAGTTTCGCGGCTGGAAGTCGAACGAAGCGATTCGCGATTTGCTGCGTAGCTGCCGGGCCCTGATCTTTCCAACGCACGAAGACTTCGGCATTGTTCCGCTCGAAGCGCAGGCCTGCGGTGCGCCGGTCATTGCCTTGCGCGCACGGCGGAGCCACCGAGACGATCATCGCGGCCGGCGACGAGCAGCGCGGCACCGGTGTGTTTTTTGGCGAATCGACCGTGGACTCGTTGGTCGCTGCGATCCGTTGGTTTGAATCGCACGCCGACAGCTGTTGTCCGCAGCTTGCTCGCGAACAGGCGGAAAGGTTTTCGCTGCCACGGTTTGAGTGCGAGATCATCGAGTATATTGAGCACGTCGCAAGCGACGCGGCGAAATAGTACAATTACATGGTCGATGGTTTCACTTTGTCACGATTTGCGACGAAAAGTGATCCAGCATGGTGGTCGCGCACGGTATGCCATCCGCTGGACGTGGCCCCGGTTTGCGGCTAACGTTGACGGAAATCCGCCAATTACCACCCCGCCATGTGCCGGGGCGAGAACATGCCTAGGAGCCCTCAATGAGCCAGTCGCAATTCGACCGCCGACAGTTCAACAAGCTTTCGTCCGCGGCCCTGGGCGGCCTGCTGGCCGGCTCGGTCGCCGGATGCACGCCCCAAGGTGGCCAGCCCATGGGCGGAGGCTCGGTCGCCGCGGCGGCAGAATTCCACCTTTGTCGCGGTTTGAATGTCTGCAAGGGCAAGGGCCTGGACGGCAAGAACGATTGCGCCGGACAGGGATCGTGCGCCGACGGCCAAGGAGCATAGCTGCCACGCCCAAAACGATTGCAAGGGCCAAGGTGGCTGCGGCGAAAAGCCGGGCGAAAACAGTTGCAAAGGGAAGGGCGATTGCAGTGTGCCGCTGATGGACAGCGCCTGGAAGGAAGTCCGCAAACAGCTCGAAGAGAAAATGAAGAAGGACGGAAAGCCCGTCGGACCTGCCCCGAAAAAGCCGGCCGAGTAAGACGAACGACCTTGGCTGATCGAATGCCCGCGTGAGATTGCCGCTATGACAACCCCCGTTGACCGCCGTACGTTTCTTGCGACCGGAGCCGCCATGGCTGGAGCCACCCTCGCTGCGCCGCAATCGGCCGACGCCGCACCACAAGCGCCGCGCCGCAATCCATTCCGTTACTGCCTGAACACGTCGACCATTCGCGGCCAGAAACTGGGGATCGTCGAAGAGGTGCAACTGGTCGCCAAGGCCGGCTACCAGGCGATCGAGCCCTGGATGGCCGAACTCGATGCCTACATCAAGGGCGGCGGTTCGCTCGCGGATCTGCGAAAGCGGATTCACGACCAGGGGCTGACCGTCGAAAGCGCCATCGGCTTCGCCCCGTGGATCGTCAACGACGATTCGCAGCGTCAGCAAGGTCTGGAGCAGGCCAAGCGCGAGATGGGCATGATCGCCGAACTTGGCGGCAAGCGGATGGCCGCTCCGGCGGCCGGCGCCAAGACCGAAACGATCAAGCTGACTTCGATCCCGGCCCGCTATCGGGCCTTGCTCAATGTCGGCCAGCAGGAGGGCGTCGCACCGGAATTGGAAGTTTGGGGCCATTCGCAGACGCTCGGGCAACTGGGCGAAGCGCTCTATGTCGCTGCCGAGGCTCAACATCCGCAAACCTGCCTGTTGTTGGATGTTTACCATCTCTACCGCGGCGGATCAGGCTTCGAGGGGCTCAAGCTCTTGAGCGGGCAGTCGATGCACGTCATGCACGTCAACGATTATCCGGCTGAGCCCAAACCGCCCGAGATCACCGACGCTCATCGTGTTTACCCGGGCGACGGCGTGGCGCCGTTAGGGCAAATCTTCCGCGACCTGGCGGCCAACGGCTTCGACGGATTCCTGTCGCTGGAGCTGTTCAATCGCGACTATTGGCAGCAGGATGCGTTCACCGTATTGAAGACCGGGCTGGAAAAAACGCGCATGGCCGTCGAGCAGGCGCTGGCCGGCTGAACCTCTGGGAGTCTGGTATGCCTTCTCCCGCAGGCTCGAAATCGACCGTCGACGAAATCCGGGCACGATTCGACGCCGATGTCGAGCGGTTTTCCAACCTCGAAACGGGCCAGACCGCCACGATCGATGCGCCGCTGGTTTTGGATCTGATCACCGACAGTGCTGCGCGTTTGAACCCCGCGGCAACGAGCGCCTTGGACATTGGCTGCGGAGCGGGCAACTACACCCTGCGGCTTTTGGAAAAGATCGGGCTGCTCCGAGTGACGCTGCTCGACCTGAGCCGCCCGATGCTCGATCGGGCTGGCGAGCGTTTGGCTGCCGCCGGACATCTGAACGTCGAATTGCACCAGACCGACGTGCGCAAGTTCGCATTCCCCTCGCAAGCCTACGACATCGTGTTGGCGGCCGCCGTTCTGCACCATTTGCGAGACGACGCTGAATGGGAACACGTCTTCCGCCAAATCTTCCAGAGCCTAAAGCCTGGTGGATCGTTCTGGATCTCCGACCTGGTGATCCAGGAGGACGACCAGGTCGACGCGGTGATGTGGGATCGCTACGCGGCCTACCTCGAATCGTTGGGCGGGGCCGACTATCGCGATCGCGTGCTGGCCTATGTCGAACGCGAGGACACGCCCCGGCCGCTGACCTGGCAGCTCAAGCTGCTGGAGCGGGTCGGCTTCGCCACGGTTGAAGTCCTGCACAAGAACGCCTGTTTTGCCGCTTTTGGCGGGCTGAAAGCCCATTAACCCGTCGAATCGCCAGATTGCCTTCTCCCTGCAAGGCCGGCTATATTAGGGTGTGGCTGATATCCCGCCTGCCAAGCCTCCCGACCTCGCACCCCGCTGATTGACGATGCCCTTGCGATCGGCGCAAACCGCAGCCCGTTTTTGGCACTCCGCGACCCTTGTCGCCGCGGGCTGGGCCACGCTTTGCGCCGCAGGCCCCGGCAGTCTTTCCGCGGCCGAGCGGGTCAGTTTTCGCCATGAGGTCATGGCCGTGCTGTCGAAGTCGGGTTGCAACCAGGGAACCTGCCACGGCAATCAGAACGGCAAGAACGGCTTCAAACTTTCGCTTCGGGGCGCCGACTCGCGGCTCGACCATCGGGCCTTGGTCCGCGACCAACTCGGCCGGAGGCTCAACGAACTCGACCCCGAAGCAAGCCTGTTGCTGTTAAAGGCCATCGGCCGCGTTCCGCATGGCGGCGGGCGCCGCTTTGACGTCGATTCGCTCGAATATCGCACGCTACGCGATTGGATTGCCCAGGGGCACCGCAACGACCCGCCCGATGCGCCGCAATTGACCTCGATCGAAGTCAAGCCGCGCGAACGATACCTGGTCGCCCCCGAGAACGAATTGCAGATCAAGGTCACGGCCCAGTTCTCCGACGGCACGTCGCGAGACGTCAGCCGTTGGGCCGTCTATTCGCCCACCGCGCCGCTGGTCTCGATTTCGGCCGACGGCCACGTGCTGGGCGAGCGAACCGGCGAAACGACGGTTCTGGTGCGCTATCTCGACCGGCAAGCCGCGGTGCAAATCGCGCTGGTGCCGGCGCGACCCGATTTCGTGTGGAGCCAGCCGCCGGCGAGCAATTACGTCGATCAGCATGTATTCGCCAAGCTCCGTCGGCTGCGGATGAACCCCTCGGAATTGGCCGGCGACGTGGTTTTCCTGCGGCGGGCCTATCTCGATCTGTTGGGCGTGCTGCCCACGGCGGACGAAGCTCACAATTTTGTGGCGGACAAATCGCCCGATAAACGAGCCCGACTCGTTGAACCGGCTGTTGGAGCGGCCTGAGTTCGCCGACTGCTGGGCCTTGAAATGGTCCGATCTGCTGCGCAACGAGGAAAAGGCTCTCGATGCCAAGGGTGTGCAGACGTTCCATCATTGGATCCGCCAGGCGATTGCCGACCGGATGCCGATGGACAAGTTCGTGTACGAGTTGGTGGCCTCGCGCGGCAGCACCTACGCCAATCCGGCGGCCAATTACTATCGGGCCAATCGCGACCCGATCACACGCGGCGAAGCCACGGCCCAATTGTTCCTGGGCACCCGGCTGCAATGCGCCAAGTGTCACAACCATCCCTTCGATCGCTGGACGCAGGACGACTATTACAACTGGGCCACGCTCTTCGCCCGCGTCCGCTACAAGCTGATCGAGGAGCGACGCGACGACGATCTCGACAAGCACGAATTCGAGGGCGAGCAGGTCGTGTGGATGGCACGCTCGGGCGAGGTCGAAAATCCGCGCACCGATAAACCGGCCGAGCCGCACGTTCTGGGAGATTCCCGAGCCCGTATGGACGACGACCAGGATCGCTTGGAATTCCTGGCTTCGTGGATCACCAGCCCCCAGAACCCGCTGTTCGCTCGCGTGCAGGTGAATCGCATCTGGTTTCACCTGCTGGGCCGTGGAATCGTCGATCCGCTCGACGACTTCCGGGCCACGAACTTGCCGGTCAACAGCCCGCTGCTGGACAACCTGGCATTAGACTTCGTGGCTCACGATTTCGATCTGCGGCACGTGATTCGCACGATTATGAACTCGCGCGTCTATCAATTATCGAGCGTCGCCGGTCCGACCAACGCCGACGACGAAACGAACTTCTCGCACGCCTTGTTGCGGCCGCTGCCGGCCGAGCCGCTGCTGGACGCCTTGCACCGCGTAACCGGAGTTTCTACGCGGTTCAACGGCTATCCGCGCGGTTTGCGGGCCGGCGAACTGCCAGGCGTCATTGGCCGCAAACGTGGCGACCGGCGAAATCCGGAGAATCAGTTCCTGGAGAAATTCGGCAAGCCCGAGCGGTTGTTGACCTGCGAATGCGAGCGCTCGGCCGAATCGACCCTGAGTCAGGCGTTTCAACTCATCAGCGGCCCGACGATCAACACCCTGCTCACCAAGACAGACAACCGGCTCGATCGCTGGTTGACTTCGGGTCAGAAAAGCGGAGAAATCGTGGCCGACGTCTATTGGACCGCTTTGAGCCGCGGGCCGTCGGCCGACGAGCTCGAGTCGCATGGCCGGTCTGCTGGAGGGCGCAGCGGATCGACGGCGGGCGTTGGAAGATATTGTTTGGGCCGTGGTCAACTCCAAGGAATTCGTCCTCCGACAGTAGTGAGAATGTGCCACAGTGAATCATGCCGCCATGACTCGTCCCCACGGTTCGCGATCGAGTTTCGCCTGCGCCGGCTTCGGCCAGTCGATGCTGGGGCGGCGTACGCTTCTGCAGATCGGCGGCGGTGGACTGCTGGGCTTGAACATGCCGCGGCTGTTGGCGGCCGAAACGAAGCAGGCCGAGCAGCCGGCCGGCCCCAAGCCTCGAGCCAAAAGCGTCGTTTTTCTGTACCAGTTCGGCGGCCCCAGCCAATTGGAAACGTTCGACATGAAGCCCGATGCCCCGTCGGGCATTCGCGGGCTGTTCGATCCCATCGCATCGTCGGCGTCCGGCATTCAGGTCTGCGAGCATCTGCCGCGCATGGCCCGCGCGATGGACAAGGTTTGCCTGGTGCGCAGCGTTCATCACGAGATGAAGAACCACAATTCGGCGTCGTACTACGCGCTCACGGGGCGTGCGCCTCCGGTCGACGACATCCGCCTCCGCGATTCGCTGGAACTGTTTCCAGCATACGGCTCGATTGTTGATGCCCTGTCGCCGGTTTCGGGAGCTGTGCCCACGTTCGTGGCCTACCCCTACGTGTTGCGCGACGGCTCGGTGACTCCCGGCCAGCACGCCAGCTTTCTCGGCAAAGCGCACGACCCGCTGTTGATCACGTCGGATCCGAACAGCCCCGACTTTCGGCTGCCGGAACTGAGTTTGCCGGCCAATTTGTCGGCGGACCGGTTGGAGAGCCGCCGCGAATTGCAGCAAATGGTTGACCGGCAATCACGGTTGCTGGAAACGTCGGCCCGTGCCCGCGGCCTCGACGCCTATTACGAGACGGCCCTGTCGATGCTCAGCTCACCGAAGATTGGCCGGGCATTTGACCTGGCTCAGGAGCCGGCGAAACTGCGCGATACGTATGGCCGCAACACCTACGGCCAAAGCTGCTTGCTGGCGAGGCGACTGGTCGAGGCCGGCGTGAAGTTCGTCAGCGTGTACTTCTCCAATTCCATCGGCGGCCAGAGCACCACCGACGGCGGCTGGGATACCCACGGGTTCAACGATACTCGCATGTTTCCCATCATCAAGGACTATCATCTGCCGCTCACGGACCTGGTGTTGCCGGCATTCCTGAACGACTTGGACAGCCGCGGGCTATTGGACGAAACGCTTGTCGTGTGGTTGGGCGAGTTCGGTCGCACGCCCAAGATGAACGGCAACATCAGCCGCGACCATTGGCCGGGTTGCTACACGGTGCTGATGGCCGGCGGCGGCCTGAAGCGTGGGTTTGTTTATGGCGCTTCCGACAAGAACGCTGCCATTCCGGCGCGAAATCCGGTGCGTCCTGAGGATCTGGCGGCTACGATGTTTCATGCCTTGGGGATCGATTCGCACACGGAGATTCGCGACAAGCTCGACCGCCCGCTGCCAATTGCCGCGGGAGAACCGATTTTGGATTTGTTTGCGTGAAAGAGATTGCAGGATGGCAATCGATCAATGCTAAGTGCCGGTTCGCGGGATTGAGCATTCATCAATTGTCATTTAGCACTCTTGGAGTTACTACGATGCATGCCTTTGCTGGAGTTTTCGGCCGCTGGTTGGGCCGCGTATTGCTGTGCGTAATCGCCGTGACGATCGTCGAGGGCTCGGTCGCTCGTGCGGCCGAGAACCGCGTATTTGAGATGCGCACCTACATCACGCACGACGGGCGGCTCGACGCTCTGAACAAGCGGTTTCGCGAGCACACGAATCGGCTATTCGTCAAACATGGGATAACGCCGATTGCCTACTGGACTCCCACGGACGGCCCCGAGGCCAAGACGACGCTGGTCTATGTGTTGGCTTATCCGAGCCGCGAGGCTGCGGAAAAGTCGTGGCAAGCCTTCCGCGACGATCCCGATTGGAAAGCGGCCAAAGACGCCTCGGAAAAAGACGGCCCGATCGTCAAGCGGGTCATTTCGCAGTTTCTCAATCCGACCGACTACTCGCCGATTAAATAGCGGCTAAAGAAAGTCGTAAGTTGTTTAATTTAAGCATCTTACGTTTCTTATTGCGGGTCTCGCCATCGATTCTCGGTTAAGCCGCGCACCGCGGTTACGGTACTGATATTGCCAAAATGTCGCATTTCGATACAATCGTTTTAAACGTCCGTTTGAAACGGTCGATCTAGAGTCTCGAACGGCTCCATTTACGGGGCCGGCGATTGGTTTTGGCCGGCGAGGCCCAACGGCGAATGTCCACGCAAGAAGCTGCCGAAACCCGTGAACGCGTGCTACTGGCCGCTGGCCAGGAGTTCGCCGCCAAAGGTTTCAAGGACGCCACGATCCGCGAGATCTGTCAGCGGCGCCGCGTGAATGTCGCCGCCGTGAACTACCACTTTGGCGACAAGGAACGGCTCTACATCGAGTCGGTCAAACGGGCCCATGGGTCGCGGGCCGAAGAGGTGCCGCTGCCGGTTTGGCCGCCCGAGACCCAGCCCGAGCACAAGCTGCGGGATTTCATCCGCACGCTCTTGGAGCGAATCCTGCGCGATCCGGCCGGCGAGTGGCACGCGCAGTTGATGCTCCGCGAAATGTCGCAGCCGACGGGAGCCTGCGTCGAGTTGGTGCGCGATTACATTCGTCCGCATTTCCAGGTGCTGCTGGGCATCCTCGACGAACTGGTTCCCTCGCGCATCGTCACTACCAAGCGGCACTTGCTGGCGTTCAGCGTCATTGGCCAGTGCATCCATTACCATGTGGCCCGGCCGGTCGTGCGTTTGCTGGTTCCGCCCGACGAATACCAAAAGTATTCGCCGCAGTTCCTGGCCGAACACATCCTGCAAACGACCCTGGCCGCGATCGAGGCTCTCGAGCCCGTGGTGGCGGAAGGAGCCCACGCATGATTTGGATCGCATGGAAGATGCTCACGGGCAACACCGGCAAGTATGTCGGCATCATCTCCGGAATCACGTTCTCGGCGCTGTTGATTGCCCAGCAAAGCTCGATCTTCTGGGGCCTGATGCTGCTCACCACGAGTCAGATCAAGGATATCACCGGCGCCGAAATCTGGGTGATGGACCCCAACATGCAGTTCGTCGACGACATCAAGCCCATGTCGGACAATGAACTGTACCGCGTTCGCGGCGTGCCGGGGGTCGAATGGGCCGTGCGCCTTTACAAAGGGCTCACGCGGGCTCGGCTTCCCAATGGCAATTTCCAGCAGATCATCATGATCGGCCTGGACGATGCCACGTTGGTCGGCGCTCCGACAACGATGCTCGCCGGCAACCTCACCGACCTGCGGCAGCCCGATTCGATCATCATGGACGAAGCCGGCTACAACCAACTTTGGCCAGGCGAGCCGCTACGGCCGGGCAAGACGTTCGAGATGAACGACCGCCGGGCGGTGATTGTGGGCGTTTGCCGCAGCCGCCGCACGTTCATGACGTTCCCGATCGTCTACACCCGCTACAGCCAGGCCATGCTCTTCATTCCGGCCGAGCGGAAGAGTCTGTCGTTCGTGCTGGCCAATCCTGTCGCGAACGTGTCGGCCGACGAGGTTTGCCGTCGCATTCACGAGCAGACGCACTTGAAGGCCTTGTCGCGAGAAAACTTCACCTGGACCACGATCGTCTACTACTTGCGCAAGACGGGCATTCCATTGAATTTTGGGATCACGGTCGTGCTGGGTTTCATCGTCGGCACGGCCATCGCCGGCCAGACCTTTTACATGTTCACGATCGAGAATCTGAAGCAGTTCGGAGCCTTGAAGGCCATGGGCGCCTCGGGCATGAAACTGGTCGGCATGGTGATGTTCCAAGCCGCGGTGGTGGGCGTCGTCGGCTACGGACTGGGCGTCGGCCTGGCCGCGCTCTTCGGCGAGCTGACGAAGAATGCCAATCGGCTGGCTTTTTGCATGGCTTGGGAGGTGCTCTGGGGCACCGGCGTGGCGGTCACGCTGATCGTGTTGTTATCGAGCTTGATGAGCGTCCGCCGCGTGCTCGTGCTGCCGCCGGCCATTGTCTTTCAGAGTTAGTCGATTCCAAAGTTGGCAGAATCAACGATGTCCATCCTTCGCGAATCCGTCGAGCCTGCGATCGCCTGCCGCGACGTGCGCAAGAGCTATGGCGCCGGCAATGTGCAAGTGCATGCGCTGCGCGGCGTCGACCTGGAGATCTGGCCGGGCGAGCTGACGCTGCTGGTCGGCCCCAGCGGCTGCGGCAAAACGACGCTGCTGTCGGTCATCGCCGGCATCCTTGATCCGACCGACGGCGATCTGACGGTGCTGGGCACCGATATCCTCGGGCTGAGCAACGGCCGCAAAGTCCGCTTTCGCGGCCAGAATATCGGCTTCGTGTTCCAGCAGTTCAATCTGCTCCCCGCGCTCACGGCGGCCGAAAATGTCACCGTGCCGCTGGTGTTGACGGGTTGGTCGAAACGCAAGGCCATGGTTCGCGCCGTGCAACTGCTTGAATCGCTGGGCATGGGCGACCGCACGAATTCATTGCCCGGCAAACTCTCGGGCGGTCAGCAACAGCGCGTGGCCATTGCGCGGGCCTTGATCCACGAACCCAAGATCGTCGTTTGCGATGAACCGACTTCGGCCTTGGATGCCCGCACGGGGCACGTCATCATGCGGCTGCTGCGGACAATTGCCATGGAGCGCGGGCGGGCCGTCGTGGTGGTGACGCACGACAATCGCGTGTACTCGTTCGGCGATCGGATCGCACGGATGGAAGACGGCCGCATCGTCGAGGTTTGCGAACAATCGCCCGACGAGCGAGCGATGGCCGAAGACTCGAACTCGCACGTTTCCTTGAAGACCGCGTAGCACAGGCATGCCAGGTCAAGAATCGTAGAACGGAATGAATCCTAGTACGGAATAAACTGCCATGTTCACAAAACTAATCCTCCCTGTGGTTGCCGCGTGCATGCTGGTGTTTGCCGTCGTACACGTGACGGGGGCACAGAAGCCCGAGCCGCCGGGCAAGCCGATCAGCGAGCCGCCGCACAATCCCTACGCGCAAACTGTGGCCGGGTCCGGGGTCGTCGAGCCGCAAACGGAGAATATCGCCATCGGTTCGTCGTTGCCGGGCGTGGTGGTGAGCGTGAGCGTGAAAGTTGGCCAGCGATTCAAAGCCGGCTGCGAGCTTTTTCGCCTCGACGATCGACAACTTTCCGCTGATCTCAGATTTCGCAAGGCGGCCCTGGCCAGCGCCCAGGCCGAACTGAGCCGGTTGGAAAACCAGCCTCGGCCCGAAGAAGTCCTGCCACGCGAAGCACAAGTGAGCGAAGCCGAGGCCAACCTGGCCGACATGGAGGACCAGCTGAATCGCACCCGTGGGCTTTCGTCGCGCAAGATCGTTTCGGACCAGGAGCTGGTGAGCCGCGAGCAGGCCTTTCGCATGTCGCGCTCGCGGCTGATCAAGGCCAAGGCCGAGCTCGATCTGCTCAAGGCCGGCGCTTGGGAGTACGACAAGATGGTGGCTCGCGCTTCGGTTTTACAGGCCCAGGCCCAGGTCGACCAAGTGCAAACGGATATCGATCGGTTGATTGTCCGAGCGCTAGTCGACGGCGAGGTGTTGCAGGTCAACGTGCGGCCCGGTGAGTTTGTCGGCGCACAGGCCAGCCAGTCGCTGATCGTGCTGGGCAACGTTGAGAAAATGCACGTTCGCGTCGACATCGACGAGCACGACATTCCGCGGTTCCGCCCGGGCGGTGCGGCCAAGGCCACGCTGCGCGGCGATCCGCACGTCATCTATCCAATGAAATTCGTGCGGGTTGAGCCGTACGTCGTGCCGAAAAAGTCGCTCACGGGCGACAACACCGAACGCGTCGATACCCGCGTGTTGCAGGTCATTTATGCGATCGATAGCCAGGGCGCGCGGCTGTATGTCGGACAGCAGCTCGACGTGTTCATCGATGCGCCCACGACCTTGGACGGCAGCGCGTTGAGCAGCCAGGCTATGAGCAGTAGGCAGTAGGCAGTAGGCAGAGGGCGGTAGGCAGTGAGGAAACGAGCCGCGGGCCTATCCGATTCGCAGTCCGGCGTCGTTGATCGTGTAGGGCACGATCTCGTCACTGGCCGCGCTGCCGCGGTGCTTGGCAATATAAGCGCGCGGCCGAGTTTCGTGCCCGTGCGGACCTTGCCCAGGTAGAGAATCGTGTTGGCGTTCGACAGCACGTCCCCTTCGTCGAGCGGCCGATCGAGCAGGCTGTCGAGCATCGAATCGGCTGAGGTATAAAGCAGCAAACAGCTGACTTGTTCGCAGGGATATTTATGCTGTTCGACTTGCGCATGCATGCTCGCGAAAACGTTCGCGCAACAGATCGCGCGCCACCCAGTCCGATTCTTTGCGAAGGATTTGATGGTAGACATACTCGAACAGTTCGAACTGGATTGATTCGCTGGGGCGTGCAATGGGTTCGATGCCATCGATCACCGCGCACCGCGTGCCGGCCACGAAGTTGCCGTAAAAGAAGGCGATCGTGATGCTCAGCTTCTGGGCCAACTCGGCCTGCCAATCCTGCCAGGCTTCGAAGCCCAGATCCTGACGCGTGACGCGGCGGCCGTGATAGTCGAACACGTGCAGATAATCGGCCGCGACTGAGCTGTTTTGATTACCGTTTTGAAAAACCGCCTCCAGGTCCGGATGCCGGTTCGCGTCGGCCGGCGTCAGCCGCCAATCGAACATCCGCTGGGCATAGGCCGTATGATTTTGAGTGTCGCCCCGGCAGCTCATGTCAAACAGGATGCCGCGCCGCCCCTCCTGGCCACTGCCGGAATGGGCGAATTGCAGCCCCAATTGGGTCTTGCCGATGCCCGTGGCCCCTACGGCCACGGTGAGCGTGCCCGGCAACAGGCCGCCGCCTAGCATCTCGTCCAAACGCGGAATGCCGGTCGAATGACGTAGCACGGAGCTCATGATGGCGGTCATCTCCTGGGCAGATTCAAAAAGTAAGCCGGCGAGCCCGCGCCACGACCGGCCAGCGCTCGCCGGCCAATCCCGCTTCCACGACCACGGCTTCCTGGTATAGGGCGACGGTCGGGCAGACGTGGTACGGCACGCCGTAGAGCGGATCACCTATTGCGAAACGCGACGCCTGATCGGTTTCCAGCGCCAGGTGCTCTTCGCTATGGTTGAGCACTTTGGCCCCGGGAAGGTTCACGAATTCAACGCGCGGGTGCGGATTATCGGGCGAGACGGCCTTGTAACCCAGATCGACGCACAGGCGGTTCGGCCCGGGTTTGCTCACGACTCGGGCCAGCACCAGCGCGGCAAACATAAAGTCGAGTTCCGGGAACTTGGCGCGATAATTGAGATCCCAGAACACGCAGGTGCCAGGGCTGCACTCCAGATCGCTGCGCTGGGCATGGATCGGAAAGCTGCCCGAACCGCCCGCGACGACGCGCGGCACGGCGCAGCCTTCGGCCAGCAGTTGCTCGCGCAGCGAGTCGACCGGCACGAATGCCAGGCGAACGTTTTCAGTTCGGACCGCCAGGTCGAGATCGCGGATATGTCCGTCGTAGACATGCAGCCCACCGGGCTCAAGGCCCGGCAAACCAGCGATCTGACGATAGAGTTCCAAGGCTTCGGTCCCTGGCTCGATGCCCGAGCGGTGCATGCCGTTGTCGATATCCAGCAGCACTTGCAGGCGAGCGCCTGTGCTGGTGCAAGCCTTCGACAACGAGCGAATCAGACTCAGATCATCGGCCACGGTCGACCAGCGGACGCTGGGAAAGGCAGCCGCCAGGCGGGCCAGCCGGTCGGCATTCGGTCCAACTTGTGGGAATGCCAGCAGGATGTCCGGGGCGCCGGCACTCGCCAGCATTTCTGCTTCGGCCAACGTCGAGCACTTGAACTTGTCGATTCCGGCAGCCAATTGCAGCCGCACGATTTCAGCCATTTTGTGCGTCTTGACGTGCGTCCGCAGCCGCTCGGGGCCACCCGCGTAACGGATCATGCGCGAGATGTTTTCTACCACGCGATTGGGGTAGACCAATAGCGCCGGTGAAGGCACCTGGTCGACGTTGTGTACGACGTACCAAGGATTCGATTCTGCGAGAGGTGCGCTGGCGTTCATCGGAAAGACAAGTCGGTGGGCGAGCGGGGCGAAGGGCGAATACAGTCCTCGGAGCGCCAGTTTAATGCATGGCTGCCGAACTCGCGACGCCTCGCCAGACCTAAGGCAAAACTCACGGTGCGCGGCATGTCGGCACGACGAACGAGAAAAATGAGTCTCCTTGGACTGAATTTTTCCGCCGCGCGAGCCGATTTCTGAGCCCACACACCGTCAACGAGGACGGTTGGGCGTCATTTTCCGATTCCGGAGGTTTGACCATGCGGTGCTGCTGGCTGCTTGCATTGGTTCTGGTGATCGGTCCCATTGGTTTGCGGGATGCTGCTGCTGACGAACCGACAGCGCCGCGAACGGCGGGAAGTGCCAAGGTCGACGGCGACGACGGTGCCCAGGCTACGCTTTCGGCGCTTTCAACCGCCATAAAAATGCCCGCCAAACGGCGCCAGGCTTCTCATAAATCAGCTCCGGCGAACGAAAGCACATCACCTTCGGCGATGGAAAGCCGGCCTACACAAATTGTGCGCTTCGCCAAGCCGTCGCCCTACGCAGTGCCCGATACGACGACGAGCGACGCTACGAGCGACGAAAAGCCGTTGGATGGGCAAGCGGCCCGGCAGGTGAGCCACAGCGAGGAAGTGCTAACGCCCGACGTGTTCATTTCGGACGCGGTGCCAGAGTCGAATCGCTCAACCGTGCGAATGGCCAGTGCCTGGACGCCGGCCGACTTGGGCGAGCCCGAAGAAGAAGTCAAAGTTCCGACCGTCAGCCCCAAGGTCTCGTCCCGGAAAATCAAGCCCGAGCGAGCGGATACGGGCAGCTCAGTAAATCCGCTACGTCAAACGCCGACCAGCACCCTCGTGCCGCGCGGCTTGAGCAATCCGCTGCGTGACGCCGGCGAAATCCGCTAACGGACGGCACAAGCCGGTGAAGCGCGTAGCAACCACGATCGGCCGGGCATCGCGCATTTCCAAGACAACCGGCGGAATGCCCTTCGCGCTAGCCAACAAAAAACATCCCGGCCAGGCAGGGCCTGACCGGGACGTTCGAAAGTACATGGGCGGATTGACGAACGACCGGCGTGGATCCTACTGGGTGAGCCAAGACGCGTTCATCGGGCGGTTGAAGTTCGGCAGCACGTTGTTCGTCCCCGGCTTGCGGACGCGGGCGCCATTGCTCGACATCAACATGCAGTACACGTAATAGTCGATGTCTTGGCCGACGAACTGCACGCGGCCGTCGCAGAAGGCCATATTCACGCCGCCTGGATGATACGATGACGGACGAGCAAAGACCGACGCCGTGGGGCTGCTCGAAGTGTTGCCCGAGCTCGACGACGCACTGCTGGACGTCGTTTGCACCGATCCGCCTTGCAGATCAGACATACCAGTCCCGCGGTTGATACGCATGTTGTCGTCCGACGGGTTCAGGTTCGGCGGATCCGAGGACGTGTTCACCGTGCCGGTGCCGTTCCAGATCATGCCCAGCTTGGCTTCTGCCTGATCGGTATAGTTGCCGGCGTCAACGTTCTCGGAAACCAGCACCGTGTTTTGCATCCCGTCGCCACGCATGATGTAGGCGCTGGACATGGTAACGATCTGGCTACTCTGACTGCTGCCGCTTCCGGAACTCCCACTGGAGCCGCTACCGCCGCCCTGCACGCGCGGGTCGCCGGTATAGCGATCGAAGAACACACCGTTGTCGGCCCAGTCACGCGGCATTTGTCGCCGAAGCTTGTGTATCTTGCATGCCGCAATTGGGAACGTAGCTCAGTGGCGTGCCGCTGTCCCCGGCCGGCGGATCGCTGGGGCAAATCAGAACGTCGAGCCTGAAGCTCAACAGGTTGATACCCGTCGAGCTACTCGAGCTTCCCGCGGCCGAACTGCCACTGCTCCCCGACGACCCAGTTCCCAATGCCGAACCCGCAGGAGTCTTCCAAGCACTCTGCAGCACCGGCTGATCGAGCTCTTGCAGGATCATGACCACAAAGCTGACGCCCATCTTTTGACCGGTCTGCTGATTCATGTACGTCTTGCCGTTGTTCATCATCAGCACGTTCAAATAGCCGGGATACTGCTGCTTCTTGTTCTCGTACAGGATCAGGCCCTGCGCCACGCTCCGCATATTGTTGACGCACACCGTGCGGCGGCCGCTTTCCCGCGCCGAGTTGACCGCCGGCAGCAACAAACCGACCAACATGCCAATGATGCTGATCACCACCAACAGCTCAACGAGCGTAAACCCGCTCTTTCGATACTGTGCTTTCTTTCGACACTGTGTTTTCTTTCGATTCTGTGTCTTCCGTAGCGCCATAGTGCTATCTCCCTAAGATCCAAAACGCCGGCGTTTGATGTGCGCGCCCATGGTTGCAGTCTAGCAGTGTCGAACCTCGGCGAGCAAGAATTTTCCGGCAAATTTCGGCCGCCTTAGCGTCGCCATGGCATGGACTTAGGCCATTTGCCGGCTCCGCGGGTGCAGCGAGCCGCTACAGATTGACACTGCCCTGCGAAGCGGCCCCCCGCGGGCGGCATCTTCGCCCAGCAAATGCCGATCGTGCGTAAGCGTCGTGCGCACCTGAGGGTGCGCCGCGAACCGCATCGCAGGAACGAGAGAAAGGCTGAAAATCAGCCTCGGAGAGCCAATTGTCCGATCAACTCTCGGTAGTAATCGATCGACAACCGCAGGCCTTCTTCGAAGCCGACCCGCGGTTCGTAGCCCAGTAGTTGCCGGGCTTGAGTAATGTCGGCCATGCTTTCCCGCACGTCGCCAACACGGGCGGGCCGGTGAACCGGCTGCACGTCGGTTCCCAGCAGGCCGTTGAGCGCCGCGATCAATTCGAGCAGGCTCATCGAGCGGCCGTTCGCGATATTGATGACGCGGCCGGCGATCCCGGCGCGTCGGCTGCGAGCAAATTGCCGTCGACGACGTTGCTGACGAACGTGAAATCTCGCGATTGCCGACCATCGCCGTATACATGCGGCTGGCGTCCTGAGAGCATCGCCGTCAGAAACAGGGGAATCACCGCCGAATACGGGCTGTCAGGATCCTGGCGCGGGCCGAACACGTTGAAGTATCGCAGACAGACCGTCTCAAACCCATAGGTGGCCGTGAATACCTGGCAGTAGAGTTCCGCGGCCAGCTTGGCGGCCCCGTAAGGCGAAATTGGGTCGGGGAGATCCGTCTCGCGCTTGGCCGACGTCGGCCGATCACCATAGGCAGCGCTGCTGGCGGCATACACCAGCCGCCGCACTCCAGCCCGACGGGCCGCATCGAGCAGATTCAAAGTACCCGTCACGCACGCGGCATGCGTGTCGAGCGGGCGTTCGACGCTGAGCGGCACCGAAGCCAGGGCCGCCATGTGGAAAATGCAATCCACGCCGGCCACGGCCTCGCGGACCGCCTCGGGGTCGACCAGGTCGCCCTCGATGAATTCGATCGGTTCCTGAGTGGGGGACAGGCTCGCCGCCTGGGCCAGATTCGCCGGTTTTCCGGTCGAGAGATTGTCCAACACCCGAACGCGATCACCACGGTTGACGAGCGCCTCGACGATGTGAGAGCCAATGAAGCCGGCACCGCCGGTTACCAGGAATGTTCTCATCTGCGATTCCCCCCTCCTCATGCATGGACCTGACCGGCTGAAACGATCCTCCCAGCCGAGACTCCCCAAATAGTCCTCGGTAAACCTAGCATGCCGCGGCCGACTGGGGGACCGAAGAACGCAGCCGCCGGTCAATTATGGCGTTTACATCAAGAGCCAAAATCGAGTATTCTGCCTCGCTCCGTTTACTGCTCATTTGTATAGTTATCCGCGAGTTGCGTATGCTTGCCCGCATTTCCAGCGGTCTGAGTCTATGGGTCGTTTTTGCAGCCGCGCCGCTGCTGGCGGACGACTTCCTGGTGGATAGCAAGGTCTTCGTGGGCAAGGACGACAAGAAGCCGGTCCAAAGCGAGACCATCTTCCGGTCGGGATCGGTCTATGACTTCCTCACCAATCCGGACGAGGTCACGGTCTTTGACCCGCCGCGAAAGCGGTTCGTCGTGCTCGACAATACGCGACGGGTAAAACTCGAATTGAACACCGACGAAGTCGATGCCTTCAGCCAGCGCATCAGGCATGAAGCGCAATTGCGCAACATTTCGCTGCTGAGCTTTCTGGCCGATCCGTCGTTCGAAGAGAATTTCAACGCGTCGAGCGGCGAGTTGAAGTTGACCAGCGAATGGATGATGTATCGCGTCAAGACGATCCGTCCCAAGCTGCCGGCCGTTGATGTCCAATACCTGGAGTACAGCGATTGGCAGGTCAAGCTGAACACATTGCTGCGGCCCGGCTCATTGCCCCCCTTTCCGCGTCTGTTGCTGAATGAAGCGCTGGAGAAGCACGGCCGCGTGCCGACCGAAGTCGAACTGACGCGTTACGGTCAGCATCCGGTCAAGCGGCATATTACGATCCGGGCCGAGCATCGGTGGCAATGGCGGCTTCTGGAGAGCGATTTGAAGCGGCTGGAAGAGGCGAACAATCACCTTGTCACCTACGCTTCGGTAAGCCTGCCCGAGTATTTGCGCCCCGAACCTCCAGCGGCGCCCGGTACGGCCGCAGCGCCGGCCATCGATGCGGGCAATGCCGCCCTGCCGCCGGGCGCGGGCAGCGTCGATCCATAGGCCGCATCTAGGGCCTGGCAGCGGCAGCGAAAATAGTAGCTCTCGGGCTTCTGCGCCGCTACGATAGCGTGAAATCGCCGCTTCGTTCCCGCCCTCAAAGCTTCGCGCCTGCCCCGGAGATTTCCGCCATGCTTTTCAAACCCTGGACCGTTTGCTGCACGTTAGCCATGGCCGGTTGGCTGGTGACCGACACTTCGCCGACCTCCGCTCAGTCGTTTACGCTGCAAGAAACCAATCATGGTTTGAGAGTCGAACTCGACGGCAAATTATTCACGGAGTATCGAACCGATATCGGCACCAAGCCAATACTCTGGCCGATCATTGGCCCGACCGGCGCCCAGATGACGCGCGACTATCCGATGAAGGACGTCGAGGGAGAGAAACGCGACCATTACCATCAGCAGTCGTTCTGGTTCACCTATGGGGAAGTCAATGAAATCGACTTTTGGGCCGAACCGCGATCGTACAAAGAGGGCAAAGTCCCGGCCGGCAGGAAATTCGGCTCGATCGTTCATCGCGCCTTCACCAATCTCTCCACCAAGGCACACTCGGAAGGATCGCAGAACCAAGCGGAAGCCAGTTTTGTGACTCAAAACGATTGGGTTGATTCGTCGACCAAGAAGAAACAACTCGAAGACGAACGCACCTATCGTTTTGCCACAGCCCAAGACGCCCGCATCATCGACTTCACGATAACCCTCAAAGCGACGGACGGTGACGTAGTCTTTGGCGACACCAAAGAAGGCGCCATGGGCATCCGCGTGCCGACGGTCCTGGACGTAGCCAGCAAGAAGGGGGGCCGCATCGAGAACAGCGAAGGTCAAACCGACGACGCAGCCTGGGGCAAGCCGGCGCGGTGGGTCGACTACAATGGTACGATCGATGGACAAAAAGTCGGCATTGCCATTTTGAACCACCCCAGCAGTTTCCACTACCCGACGCGCTGGCACGTCCGAACGTATGGGCTATTCGCCGCCAACCCCTTCGGTCTCCACGATTTTGACAAGGCGGCTAGCGAACCGGGCGGATATACCCTCCCTTCCGGCAAGTCGCTGACGCTCAGCTATCGTTTCATTTTTCATCTCGGCGACGCCAAGGCGGCTCAAATTGGCGAAGCCTTCGAGATCTACGCGAAGACGCCCCCCGGTTGAAATAAAAGGTGGCTTTTTGCAGGTGCTGCGGCGGCACCACGCACGAACTACCCATGCAACGTACTTGCCGTATAGCTCGCATTTTAACTACTAGCTAGAGTCCATCTTGGCCGATACGAGTTGCATAGCGTCCCCCCCTCATTCTTCCCAAACTACAGCGTCTGCCTGCTTCTCCCGCGACAGCGCTGTTTACGCACCACGCAAGGAGTATGCACCTCATATGCCCAATTGCGTCCATTGCCTGCAAACTTTGGATGAATTAAGAGCTTACGTCAACGAAACTTTGTGTCAGTACGACAACCTGGAAGTCGGCGACTTTTTCTTTCACAGAACGCATCCTGGTACGCGCCGGTCGGCCCTGTGGGATCTTCTTCAGGCTACATGGTCCCAGAGCCGTTCAGTTCTTGGCGATTTGGGAAACCGACGAAAACACGATCTTGTTCTACAACTCGAGTGGCGAAAGATTTCAGAAAACTCAATTGATTGCGGCGCCGCGACTTGAGCTGCAATCGGCATAGGGGGCGATCGATCGCGGAATTGACAAGCTGATCGCCCAATTGGTATACATAAATACAGTAATAACAGCACACGGAGGTGTTTACATGCTTGTCCTGTCACGCAGGGAGAGCGAGCGAATCAAGGTGGGCGACTCCATCGTCGTCACCGTGGTTCGCGTCACGGGCGACAAGGTTCGGTTGGGCATCGAGGCCCCGGCGAACATGCTCGTCTTACGCGAAGAACTGGATGTCGGCGTGCCCGCGGCTAAAGTCGGTGCCGTCGTGGCCGCGAAAGCCGGCTGAAGTTGCTCTGTCTAAGCTCCCGCGCCGCGGCTGAACCTGCCGCGGCGCGGAGCTGACCGGCCAATTTTTCCCTCCCGCCGTTTTCAGCATCTGGCCTCAGCGTCTCGCTTCGAGGTTCCTCAGTCGAAGCCATGAACGCGCTTCCCTTTCGTCCGTCTAGTTAGACCGGACCACAGGTCTATTGCGTGGGCTTCAACAGCAAGCAAATTGTTTTGACAATTCTGCTTACGCCGATTAGGTTAACGTGCAATGTGGCGAGCAATGTCTTAATTGCTGCCTGCCGACAAGTAGCCCCCCGACGCCCGCCACGAAAAAAAACTAGAAGCCGGCCGTAACGTTCTCGCCGCATAAGCCAATATAAGTTCGATGTCGAGCATTGCACTTGGCACGAGCTGAAGACCATCCCCCGCCCTCGCCTTTCGACCCATTGGCGAGCCCCGCACCAACCAGACGATTAGGGAGAAGCCTCGAGATGAATACCTTCAAGCCGGACCGGCGTGGATTTCTGACGGTCGGTGCGTTGGCCGGTGCCGGCCTGAATTTGGCCGACTTTTTCCGTGGCCAAGACGCTCAAGCAGCCCAGAAGAATTACGACTTCATCGAAGCCAAGGCCAAGAGCATCATTCACATCTACTTGCCGGGTGGTGCAGCCCAGCAGGAGACGTTCGATCCCAAGCCTTTTGCCCCCATCGAATACCGTGGTGAGTTGAAGCCGATACCGACCAAGATTCCGGGTGCTCAGTTCAGCGAGTACCTGCCCCGCACGGCCGACATTGCCGACAAGATCACGGTCATCCGTTCGATGACGCACGGCGAAGCGGCCCACGAACGCGGCACCCACAATATGTTTACGGGCTATCGGCCCAGCCCGGCACTGACGTTCCCCAGCATGGGCAGCGTGGTCAGCCACGAGTACGGCCCGCGCAACAATCTGCCGCCGTACGTTTGCATCCCGAATCAGCCCAACGAATTCGCCGGCAACGGCTATCTCAGTTCGTCGTTCGCTCCGTTCAGCCTCGGTTCGGATCCGGCCAGCGGCGGATTCCAGGTTCGCGACTTGAGCCTGCCGGGCGGAGTTGATGACGCACGATTTGCTCGCCGCCGCACGGCACTCGAGGCCGTGAATGATTACTTCGCCCGCAAAGAGAAGTCCGATGCCTTGAAGGCGATGGACACGTTCTACGACCGGGCCTACAGCCTGATCAGTTCGAAGGACGCTCGCGAAGCGTTCAACATCAATGCCGAGTCGGCTGCGGTTCGCGACGAATACGGCCGCAACGAAGCCGGTCAGCGGATGCTGATGGCTCGCCGTCTGGTGGGTGCGGGAGTGCGGTTCGTCGCCTTGACCTACGGCGGCTGGGACATGCACGCTCAGATCACCAACAACATGAAGCGCCAGTTGCCGGTATTCGATCAAGCCTTTGCTGCACTGATCCGCGACCTGGAACGTACCGGCCTGCTGGATTCGACGCTGGTCATGGTTTCGTCGGAGTTCGGCCGCACGCCGAAGATCAACCAGACCGCGGGCCGCGACCACTGGCCGAAGGTATTCAGCGTGGTGCTCGCCGGTGGCGGCATCAAGCGCGGTTCGATCTACGGCACTTCGAATGCCACGGCCAGCGAGCCTGAGGACGACCCCATCGGACCGTCCGATCTGGCCACGACGGTTTACCACCAGTTGGGAATCGTCGCCGACAAGGAACTGATGGCTCCAGGCAATCGCCCGATCGAGATCGTCGACGGCGGCAAAGTTTGCAAGGAGTTGCTGGCCTGATAGGCCGCGAAGACATTGGCCGGAAGTATTCTGGCCGGAAATGCCTCGTGCCATGGACCGCAAGCGGGGATCCAACGAAAATGTGTTAAGCCCACCCGCTGCCGCGTTGCAACCGGGTGGGTTTCAGCGCAAGATAAGGCGGTGGCTGCGAGGCACGGAATTGGCCCTGCAGCGCCCGCGATGTCGTCGTAGCGTCTCACCCGTCGCTACCGTCGGCCGCGCAAGATTTTTCCCGCCCCCGCCCCGAGGTGTCCATGCCCGCCGTCCGCCTGTTTGCTTGCCGTTCTGGTTTCACCTTCAGTGCTACGCTGGCCATCGCCTGCGCCTGGTTTATCCCGTGCGAAGTTCGGGCATCCAGTCCTGTTTTGTCGGCCATCAACCCGCCCGGCGGGCAGCGCGGCACCGAAATCGAAGCCGTCTTCTCGGGCGCACGGCTGAGCAATGCGCAGGGATTATTGTTCTATTACCCGGGCATCAGCCTCAAGAAGATCGAACCAGTCAACGACAAGTCTTTCAAGGCCGTGCTTTCGATCGCGGCCGATTGCCGGCTCGGTAACCACGCCGTCCGCGTGCGCACCGCCTCGGGAATCAGCGAATTGATGCTGCTCAGCGTCGGTGCCTTGACCGAGGTCAAGGAGGCTGAGCCCAACAACGAGTTCGTCAAACCGCAACCGATCTCGATCAACACGACGATCAACGGCGTGGTCACGAACGAGGACATCGATTTTTACAGTCTCACGGCCAAGAAGGGCGACCGTATCGTCGCTGAGGTCGAGGGGATTCGGTTGGGCCGCACGCGTTTCGATCCGTATGTCTCGATCATGGACAAGGATCGTTTCGAGTTGGCCAGTTCGGACGATGCCGCGTTGGCCTGGCAGGACGGCGTGGCGGCGCTGATCGCTCCAGAAGACGGCAGCTATGTCGTGCAAGTCCGCGACAGTTCGTTCGGCGGCAACGGCGCGGCGAACTATCGCCTGCACGTCGGCAGCTTTCCGCGGCCGACTGGCGTGGTTCCTTCCGGTGGCCGGCCGGGCGAAACCATCGAAGTTCGCTGGTTCGGAGACATCGGTGGCGAATTCACCCAGAAGATCGTCGTCCCACAACCTGGGCCGCCGAATTTCTATCCCTGCATTTTCGCTCCGGACGATCGCATTGTGTCGGCCTTCGCCAGCACGAAGTTGGGGCTTTCGCCGACGCCCAACTATTTCCGCGCCAGCGAGTTGGGCAATGCCATCGAAGCCGAACCGAACAATGAGCCGGCGAAAGCCACGACATTTACCGCTCCGTTGGCCGTTAATGGCGTCATCGGCGAGCCGGGCGACGTCGATTTCTTTCGCTTCAAGGCCAAGAAGGGCGAACGCTACGAGTTTCGCGTGCATGCCCGCAACCTGCGTTCGCCGCTCGACTCGGTCCTGACCGTGCAACGCGCCAATGGGCAGGGGCTCGGCACGAACGATGACAGCGGCGGCCCCGACAGCATTTTGCGCATCACGCTTCCGGCCGACGACGAATATCTGGTGCAGATCACCGACATGCTCAAGCAGGGCGGACGCGATTACTTCTACCGCATCGAAGTGGCGCCGATTGTCTCGGAACTAAGCCTCGGGCTGCCGGAGCGCGTTCAATACAAAGACGTGACGACGAGCATTCCGCAGGGCAACCGCACGGCCTTTCTGGTGAGTGCCAATCGTCGCGATTTCGGCGGCGACCTGGCCATCGACATCAAGGATCTGCCGCCCGGCGTGAAGCTCGAAACGATTCCCATGACCGCCAACCAAGGGCTCGTGCCCGTGCTGCTCACGGCTGATGAAAACGCACCGCTGGGGGGCACGTTGGCCGACGTCGTTGGCACGACGACCGATCCCAAGCAACCGAAGGTGGTCGGCCACCTGGTGCAAACCAGCCTGCTGGTGGCGGGTGATAACCAGCGCCCGGTGTGGACTCATACGACCGAGCGGATGGCCACGGCGGTGACGGCCAGGCTTCCGTTCCAAATCGAAGTGATCGAGCCCAAGGTGCCGTTGGTGCGGAACGGGTCGATGGAACTCAAGGTCCGTGCCAAGCGCGATAAGGACTTCAAAGCGCCGATCTCCATTCGTATGCTCTACAACCCCGCGGGAGTGGCTTCGTCGGGCTCGGTTTCAATTCCCGAAGGCCAGCTCGAAGCAACCATCCCGCTGACGGCCAATAGCGGCGCAGAGTTGGGAGCGTTCAAAATCGCGGTGCTCGCCGAATCTCAAGTCGGTGACGGCCAGGTGCTCATCTCGTCGCAGTTGGCGAAGCTCGAAGTCGCCGAGGCCTACTTCCAGTTGGTGTTCAAGCCGGCTGCCGTCGAGCAGGGCAAAGAGGCGACCATCGTCGCAACGGTGACGACCAACGTCGAATTTCCCGGGAATGCCAAACTTGAAATGCTCGGCTTGCCAGCCGAAGTGACGGCCGGCACAGCCGAAATCACCAAAGATTCGGACCAGGTTTCGTTCCAACTCAAGACCAGCGCCAAGAGCCCAGCGGGGCGCCACAAATCGTTGATGTGCCGCGCCATCGTGACGCTCAATGGCGAGCAAGTTCCGCAGACCTTGGGCCCGGCCGAGTTGCGAATTGACGCTCCGCTGCCGCCCAAGCCGACGGCCGCCAAGCCGGCTGCTCCCGCTGCCAAACCGGCCGCGGTTGCAGTGGCCAAGCCCGCCGCCAAACCGTTGAGCCGCTTGGAGCAACTGCGCCAGGAACGCGACGGCGCCAAGACACCGGGCGACAAGCCGGCAGCCAATCAAAAGTAGCAGACAATCAATCGCAATCGTTCAAACGTCGTGGACATCCAGTCCGGCCGCGAACCTTAACCAACCAATTCGGGATTCTTCCGCCAACAGGAGCCAGCCGTGAACACCTTCGGACGGATCTGTATTGCCTCGACGCTGCTCATGTGGGCCTCGGCCGACGCTTCGGCTGCGACGGCCACCAGGCTCGCGGTATTTCCGACCGAATATCAACCTGAACACCACGCGCGATCGGCAGTCGTTTGTCGCCATCGTCACGCGGCCGGATGGCGTGACACTGGATGTCTCCAGCAAAGTCCAGGTGAAACTGGCCGATCCGGCCATCGCCCGCGTTGATGGCCAGATGCTGTATCCGCTGGCCGACGGCACAACCAAGCTGGAAATCTCCTGGGAAGGGCAGCGGGTGGAAATCCCGGTCACCGTGAAAGAGGCCAAGACCGACCGGCCGATCAGCTTCGCGCTCGACGTCATGCCGGTGTTCATGCGGACGGGTTGCAACACAGGAAGCTGCCACGGCGCACGCTCGCGGCAAGGATGGTTTCAACCTCTCGCTGTTTGGTTACGACCCGAATGGCGACCACTATCGCCTGACGCACGAACTCGGCTTCCGACGAATCAATCTGGCGCTGCCGGCTGAAAGCTTGTTGTTGGAAAAGACTGATGGCACCGTGCCACACACCGGTGGCAAACGCTACGGCCGCGAGAGCGAGTTTTACCAAACCGTCTTGCGGTGGTTGGAAGCCGGCGCTCCGAACGATGCGGGCAACGTGCCCAAGGTCGTGCGAGTCGAACTTTATCCTCAGCAGGCCGTGCTCGAAGGTGAGGGTGCATCGCAGCAGTTGACGGTGCGGGCCGTGTATACCGACGGCACCGACCGCGACGTGACCAACCTGGCCGTGTTCATGTCGAACAACGACAATTCGGCCGAGGTTTCCGAGGGAGGATTGATCAAGGCCGGCGCACGCGGCGAGGCCTTCGTCATGGCCCGTTTCTCGACCTTCACCGTCGGCATGCAGGTGCTCGCGCTGCCGAAGAACCTGCAATACGCTCCGCCCCGATCGGCTCCGGTCAACTACATCGACAAGCTGGTCGATGCCAAGCTGGAAAAGCTGCGGTTGCTCCCCAGCCAACTGTGCGACGACGAAACATTCCTTCGCCGCGTAACGATCGACATCACGGGCCTGCTGCCGAGTGAGCAGGAATTCCTGGAGTTCACCCACGACAATGACCCGCAAAAGCGGGCCAAGCTTGTCGATCGGCTGCTGGACCGCAAGGAATTCTCCGAAATCTGGGCCATGAAATGGGCCGAGATCCTGCTGGTCCGCAGCAAGAACAACATCGTCAGCTATAAGAGCATTTACCTGTATGCCAACTGGCTGACGACGCAGATCTCGAACAACGTGCCGGTCGACAAGCTGGTCCAGGAACTGCTGGGCGCCACGGGCGGCACGTTCAAGAGCCCGCCCACGAACTATTATCAGACGCAGACCGAGACGCTCAAGGTCGCCGAGAACACGGCCCAGACTTTCATGGGCATTCGCACACAGTGCGCACAGTGCCACAACCATCCGTTCGACCGCTGGACGATGGATGACTACTACAGCTTCGCGGCCTTTTTTGCCCAGGTCGGACGCAAGCAGGGCGAAGACTACCGCGAGGCGATCATCTATAACCGCGGCGGCGGCGAGATGGCCAATCCCGTTACGAAAAAGGTGATGGCGCCAAAGTTTCTCGGCGGTGTTGCGCCCGAAACGAAGGGCTTGGACCGTCGCGTCGTGCTGGCCAAATGGTTGGCTTCGCCCGACAATCCGTATTTTGCCACCAGCATCGCCAACCGGGTTTGGGACCACTTCTTTGGAATCGGCATTGTGCAGCCGGTCGACGACGTTCGCGTCAGCAATCCGCCCAGCAACCCGGAACTGTTCCAGGCCTTGGGCGAGCAATTCACCAAGAGCCATTACGATCTGCGGCAATTGGTCCGCGACATTTGCAACTCGCATACTTATCAGCGGTCGACGACCCGCAATGCGAGCAACGAAACGGATGAGCTGAATTTCGCCCACGCCCGCATCCGCCGCATCCGGGCTGAAGGCCTGCTGGATTGCATCTCGCAAGCGACCGAAACCAAGGATAAGTTCCGCGCTCTGCCCTTGGGCGCAGAGCCGTGCAAATTGCCGATGGCAATACGTCGAACTACTTCCTCGACACGTTCGGCCGCTCGCCGCGCGAAACGGTGTGCGCCGGCGACGTGCGAACCGAACCGACTTTGTCGCAATCGCTGCACCTGTTGAACGGGGCGACGGTGGATAACAAGATCCAGCAAGGAGCGGTCGTCCGCACGTTGCTCAAACAGGGCAAGACGCCGGACCAGGTGATCGAAACGATTTACGTCCGCTGCTTGTGCCGCAAGCCGACGCCCAACGAGTCTGGATCGATTGCACGCGGCGCTGGTTGAAGAAAAGAATCCGCAAAAGGCCTTGGAAGACGTTTTTTGGGCCGTGTTGAACTCGCGAGAATTCGTGTTCAACCACTAGTCATCGCACGTCGAGTGCATTCCCACCTGAATCATTCCCGCCCCAGCGCAGCGCCCCGAGAAGTAGTATGAAGGCTTTTGTTCAACGTCGTTCGGCCGCCGTCGCGGCTTTTGTGTTGGCGACTTTTTGCACCGTGAGCGGTTCCGGCGTCATGGCCGAAGACGCCAAGCCGGCCAGTCCGGGCGCCAAACCCAAAATCAACTACATCGAGCACGTTCAGCCGATCTTCCGCGAGCATTGCTACACCTGCCACAGCCGCGACACGGCCAAGAGCGACCTGGCGTTGGATAGCTACAGCGCCGCGATGCGTGGCGGCGCGGGGGGCGAAGTGGTCTTTCCCGCGGAGCCGGAGAATTCGCGTCTGTGGGCCCTGGTCTCGCACTTGGAAACGCCCAAGATGCCGCCCGAGCAGGACAAGCTAGCCGAGGCCAAGCTGAGCCTGATCAAGCAATGGATTCTCGACGGCGCGCTGGAAAGCGCCGGTTCAAAGGCCAAGGCCAAGCCGAAAACCAACCTCGAATTGAAGGTCACGTCGGGTTCGTCGAAGCCGGAAGGCCCGCCCCCGATGCCCGCCACGGATCTTACGCGCGAACCCTACGTTTACACGCCTCGCGCCGGCGCTGTCACGGCGATTGCGGCCAGTCCCTGGGCGCCGCTGTTGGCCGTGGCCGGGCAAAAGCAGGTTTTGCTCTATCATGCCGATTCGGGCGAGCTTTTAGGAATTCTCCCCTTTCCTGAAGGCGCCATTCACGTGTTGAAGTTCAGCCGAAGCGGCACGGTGCTGCTGGCCGGCGGTGGCCGCGGCGGCCAAAGCGGCCGCGTTGTACTCTTCGACGTGAAAACCGGCGGACGCGTGGCCGAAATCGGCGACGAACTCGACGTGGTATTGGCTGCCGACATCAACAATGACCATACCCTGGTTGCGCTGGGCGGACCGCGGCGGATTGTGCGCATCCACTCGGTTGCCGATGGCTCGGTGCAAGCCGAGATCCGCAAGCACACCGATTGGATCTATGCCCTCGAATTCAGCCCGGACGGCATCTTGTTGGCCAGCAGCGACCGCAGCGCCGGGTTGTTTGTCTGGGAAGCCGAAACGGCCCGCGAATATCAGAACCTGACCGGTCACACGGCAGGCGTCACCGACGTCAGTTGGCGGATCGACTCGAACGTCCTGGCCAGTAGCAGCGAGGACGGATCGATTCGATTGTGGGAGATGGAGAATGGCAAGCAGATCAAGACCTGGCCAGCGCATCCGGGCGGCGTAGCGGCCCTGGAATATGCCAAGGACGGTCGGCTGGTGTCGACCGGCCGTGACGCTGCGACGCGGCTTTGGGATCAGAACGGCAAGCAATTGCAAACGTTCTCTGCGTTCGGTGACTTGGGCCTGGAAGTCGCGATCAGTCACGACGCTCAACGGGTCGTGGCGGGCGACTGGACCGGTGACATTCGACTGTGGAATACGGCCGATGCCAGGCTGATTACCCACTTGCTGGAGAATCCGCCCACGCTGGCCATGTTCATTAGCAACGAATCGTCGCGGCTGCAAACGGTGGAAGCCGAAGTGCAAAAATTCAATGCCGAGCTGTCCGCCGTACGACAAGCGAGCGAAGCCAAGATCGTCGCGGCTCGCAGCGCCGTGCAGAAGGCGTCCGCAACGGTCGAACTGGTCAAGCAACTGGAAGCGGAAAAAGCCACGGCCGAAAAAACGCTGCCGGCCAAAGTAGTCGCGGCCAAAACGGCGCGCGATCTGTTGACCGTCGAACGGAGTGCTGCCGAGAAAGCACGCGGTGAGGAATCGACGGCCCGGCGGTCCGCCACGCAGAAGGCGCAGGAGGTCAAAAACCTGACCGAAAAGGTCGCCAATGCCGAGCGTGCTGCCAAGGCGCAGAGCGACTCTTTGGCCGAGTACACGACTGCACTGAAGGCCAAGCTCGAGGCGAAAGCCAAGGCTGACGCTGGATCGGCCAACGACGCCGGTGCCAAGAACCTGGCCAACGAGATCAAGGGACTCGAGCGTCGCATCGAAACTGCAAAAAAGGGAGTCGACGACAGCCAAAAGAAGCTGGCAGCAGCCCAAGCGGCTCTCACCGCGCCCCGAGCACAGTTGATCGAGGTCGAGCAGGCGTTGGCAGCCAAGACCGCTGCCTTCAAGGCCGCCCAGGACAAGGTCGCGTCAGCCCAGAAAGCGGCGGACCAAGCCGAACAAGATCGGGCTTCCTTGCAGAAGTCGATCCCCACCAAGGCCGCTGCCATCAAAGCAGCCCAGGCCCAGATCAAGGTCGACCAGGCGGCTGCTGAAAAGGCCAAGGCCGAGCAGGCAGCGGCCGAGAAGCTGGTCGCTGAGAAGGCGGCGGCCCTCAAGTCGGCCCAGGACCAGGTGCCGGTGATCAAAGCTGGCATCGAACGGGCCAAAGCCCAAAAAGCGATGCACGACAAAGTTCGCACCGCTCAAGCCGGCACGACGAACTAGCGCTCGCTGGTCGCTGTCGCCGCCATTGCTTGCGCAGGCATGCGCTCGCGGTGACGCTATCGCTGCATGGCTCGAAGCCTGCATTTCACTTCGTCCGCGCGCGCTGCCTCTCCCGCCAAAATCGCTTTGGCCTCCCCGCTTACGAAGGCCTCGGTTTTTTCGGCGCCCGATCCACTCTTTGTTGTGGGGAGGATAGCTAAACTTTTCGGATTCTGACGATTCCTCAAAGTTTCCTGGTTGTAGCGTCGATACTGAGCGTGCTGAGGATTCCGCCTCGGGGGTCTGCGCCGGTATGGATTCATACCACGCGCGGATGCGGAAGACTCAGCCCGCCCTAGCCGGCATAGCTTGCGATGGAGCGGGGTAATTGAGTCGAGATTTGTATACCCCCACTGGAATACGATGCACATGAGTCGGCGCGTAACCACCTGGATGGCATTGTTCGCAAGTCTCGCCGCCGGCCTGATCGGCTGCAAGCCTACGACACCCTTTTACTTGCGCGACGATGGCGACCTGTCGCACTACAAGGGTGTTGCGACTCAAATTGAATACCCCGACGTCGAATCCGATCGGATCGCCGATGTCGCCAAAGCCGAACCTCCGCTGACGGTCATTAATGCCGAGGCTCGCGAGATTTGGGATCTGACGCTGCAAGAAGCGATTCAGACCGCCGTGGCCAACAGCAAAGTCGTGCGAACAGTCAGCGGCAGTTTTGGCAACCTGTCCACATCGCTGGCCAACTCGTCCACCGTGGATCCGTCGGCGCTGGTTACCAGCAGTTCCGCAACGACCCCCGGACGGTCGACGATCTACGCGCCGTCGATCGTGGAAAGCGACCCGCGAGCGGGCGTCGAGGCAGCCCTGGCGGCGTTCGATGCGAACCTGTTGGCGACAAGCTACTTCTACAAGACCGACCAGCCGCAGAACCTGCAAGGACAGTTCACTGCCTTTCAGGCGGTCGTTTTACAGCAGAATTCGTGGCAGAACGAAACTCAGATCAGCAAGAAAATCGCCAGCGGTGGCCAGGTCTTCATCCGCAACTACACGAATTACCTGCAGACGAACAACCCGAACGTCCAATTCTCGAATAGCTGGACTCCGTATTACGAAGCGGAGTTCACGCATCCGTTGTTGCAAGGTGCGGGCGTACAGTTCAACCGCATCGCCGGTCCGAATAGCTTTGCCGGCTTGAACGGCAACTCGGCCAGCCCCAACGTCGTGCCTGGTAATTACAACGGCGTGGTCATCGCCCGCATCAACCAGGACATTTCGCTGGCGAACCTCGAAGCCCAGATGCGCAACATGGTGTGGGAGGTTGAGCGAACCTATTGGACCCTGTACTACCAGTACCGGTTTCTCGATGCTCAGATGGTGGGCCGCGACAGCGCGTTGCAGACCTGGCGAAAAATCCACGCCTTGTATCTGGAAAGTGCCCGCGGCGGCGAAGCCGAGAAGGAGGCCCAGGCTCGGGCCCAATACTTCCTGTTTCGCGCGGCCGTCGAAGCCGCGCTCAGCGACCTGTACACCGCGGAGAATCGACTCCGCTACATGCTGGGCATCGCCACGACCGACGGCCGACTGATCCGCCCGGCCGACGAACCGACGACGGCGCACGTCCAGTTCGACTGGTACGAGTCGAACTCCGACGCATTGGCCCGGTACCCGGAACTCCGGCAGCAACGCTGGATCGTCAAGCAACACGAACTGCAACTGGCTGCGGCGAAGAACTTCCTGTTGCCCCGCTTGGATTTTGACGCCTTGTACCGCTTGCGCGGCTTCGGCCAGAGCCTAATCGGTAACGGCAACACGAACACGCTTCCGGGCAGCGTGGCCGGATTCCAAAACGGCTATCAAACCTTGCTGAGCGGGCAGTTCCAGGAATGGCAGATGGGCGTCAACTTCAGCATGCCGATCGGCTTCCGCCAGGCCATGGCGGCCGTGCGGAACGAGCAGTTGCAGTTGGCCCAGCAGCGCGCCTACCTGCAGGATCAGGAACTGGAAATCACGCACCAGTTGGCAAACTCCATCCGCCTGGTTGATCGGTTCTACACGCTGAGCCAGACCAACTTCAACCGCCGCGTGGCGACGCAGAAACAAGTCGATGCCGTTCGTGCGGCCTATGAAACCCAAACCGTGACGCTCGACCTGCTGCTTGAGGCCCAGCGGCAATTGGCCGACGCCGAAAGCACGTACTACGACTCACTGGCGTTGTATAACCTGTCCATTGCCGAGGTTCATTTACGCAAGAACTCGATTTTGGAATACAATGGTGTCATCATGGCGGAAGGCCCTTGGGCCGACAAAGCCTACTTCGATGCCCGCAAGCGAGCCCGCGAGCGTGACGCGGGACTATTCATCAATTACGGTTTCGCCCGGCCCAATGTGTATAGCCGTGGTCCAGTCAATCAGAAGATGGGGGCCAACCGTGGAGTCATCTACCGCACCGACGGGCTCTCCCCGACGACGCCGGGCAACGAAGCAGTGCCGACCCCGGTGCCCGACGCCAATCCGTCGATGCCGCCGTCGTCGGCCCCAGGATCAAACACCCAGACGGGCGCCGGGCAGCTCACGCCGGTCAACAGCCCCACCCTGCAAGCCGTGCTTGCTCCGCCGCCAGCGGACAACGGACCGCGTTATCCTTGGGGCAACCTCGGCTTCGATCGGCTGCCGCCGACGGCCGACAATGTGCCGGTTCAATCCAACATCCAGTTGACCTCGGGGCAAATGGATGAAGCTGTCGCGAATAATCCGCCTGGTGGAACTAATCAGCCTGCTGCAAGTGGCGCGGGGGCAGAACGTTAATTCGTTGGCCGTGGCCTGCGGCGTGAGCCGGCGGACTGTGTTTCGAGATCTCGATGTCCTGCGTCAGGCCGGCGTTCCGCTGGAGTTCGACGAGGAGCAGCAGCGTTACTATCTCAGTGGCGGCTCCCTGCTTCCGGCCACGAACTTCAGCCCTCAGGAAGCCCTCTCGCTGTTGATCGTCTGCAACGAGTTGGGCGACGGCGCCGGCGTGCCATTTCACGGGCCGGCCCGCGCTGCCGCCGCCAAGCTCGAGAGCACCCTGCCACCGCGGCTGCGCGACTACCTTCGTGAAACGTCCGCGGCCGTCCGCATTCGGATGGAGCCCAGCAACCGCCTGGCTGAGCACGAAGAAATCTATCGGCATCTACTCGACGCCACCGCCGTGCGCGGGCCGTGCGAATCTCGTACGACAGCCTGGCCGAAGCCCGGCAACTTCAGACCAGGCTCGATCCGTACCGGTTGCTGTTCAGCCGTCGCAGTTGGTATGTGATTGGGCGTTCGAGCGTACATCGCGGCGTGCGGACGTTCAATGTCGGACGGATCCGCCGGCTGGAACCGATTGGCGAACGATTCCAGACGCCGCGCGGCTTCACGATTGAACGCTACCTGGGCAACGCCTGGCACCTGGTGAATGAACGCGGCCCGGACCGCGACGTCACGATCCACTTCCAGAAGCTGGTAGCCCAGAACGTGGCCGAGGTGGCCTGGCACAAGACCCAGCGGCTGGAGTTCCTGCCCGACGGCACGCTGTATTTCCATGTCCGCGTATCGGGGCTCAACGAGATCTCCTGGTGGATCTTGGGCTACGGCGACCAGGCACGGATCATCAAGCCCATCGCCCTGCGCGAATTGGTCGTGGCCCGCTGCCGGCGGATGCTTGAACAGTACGAGCAATGAATCCCGAAGCGACCGTGCCAGGCACGTGATGCGGATCGTTAGACGCCTACGCGTCCAAGCCGTAGAATGCCCGGCTGGACGTTCGAACGGTCGGGGGGATGTTCGCAGATGTTCTTGTCTTTGGACGGCGTCGATGGAACCGGGAAGACGACGCAGATCGCGCTGCTGTGCGATTGGCTGCGAGCCACGGGCCACGATGTGATAACCTGCCGCGATCCTGGCAGCACGCCCTTGGGCGAGGCCATCCGACGGATTCTGCTCAACGAGCATGACATGCCGATTTACCGCCGGAGCGAGATGCTGCTCTATATGGCTGCCCGGGCCCAATTGGTCGACGAAGTAATCCGGCCGGCACTGGCAGCGGGCAAGACGGTCGTTTCAGACCGTTACCTGCTGGCCAATGTCGTCTATCAGGGGCATGCGGGCGGACTCGATCCCGAGGCGATCCGGCAAGTCGGCGCCATTGCCACGGGCGGATGCCATCCCGACCTGACCGTCGTGCTCGACATGCCCCCGGAAGCTGCTGCATCGCGAATCGTTCGCGCTCGAGATCGAATGGAAAAGCAGGGCGAGGCATTCGAACGCGCCGTGCGCACGGGGTTTCTGGCCGAGGCAGAACGAGAACCGGAGCGGATCGTCGTTATCGACGCGAACCGCCCCATCGAAGCCGTTCACGCTGACATCCGCTTGGCTGTATCTCGCGTCAATTCCTGATGAATACTCCATCCAATTCGAAATTGGTCTGCCGCCGATCGAGGAACCGCGCATGAGCTGGCAAGGAGTCGAGGGCCACGACGCCGTGGTGGAACTGTTCCGTCGCGCTCTGCGCGGGCGGCTGGCCAGCACGTTCCTGTTCGTTGGCCCGCCGGGTATCGGCAAACGAACCTTGGCCCTCAAACTTGCCCAGTCGCTGCTCTGCCAAGAGCACGATCCGGCCGAACTGACCCTCTGTGGGCATTGCGCCAATTGCGTGCAACTGCTGGCCGGCACACATCCCGACCTGCTCGAAGTCCGCAAGCCGACCGACAAGAGCAGCCTGCCCGTCGAATTGTTCATCGGGCCGCGCGAACGCCGTATGCAAGAGGGCCTATGCCACGACATTCGCCTGAAGCCTTTCATGGGCGGGCGACGCGTGGCGATTATCGACGACGCCGATTTCCTGAACGAAGAAAGCGCCAACTGCCTGTTGAAAACGCTCGAAGAACCGCCGCCCCGATCGGTCATGATCCTGTTGGGCACCAGCGCCGATCGGCAATTGCCCACCATCCGCTCGCGATCGCAGATCGTTCGTTTCGAACCCTTGTCTGCCGAACTCGTGGCCGATCTGCTCGTGAGCCGGCAAGTGGTGACCGATCGGGCTCAAGCCGTGCGGCTGGCCCGGCACAGCGAAGGGAGCCTTGCCCGGGCCGAAGAACTGGCCGACCCCGAACTTTGGAAGTTTCGTAGCGAGTTGTTGGCCCGATTGGCGGAACCGGCGTTCGACTCGGTGCGTTGGGCGAAGACGCTGGTGGCGTTCGTGGAAGCGGCAGGCAAAGACGCGGCTCCGCGACGAGCCCGTGCTCGGCAAGTAATCGGCTTTGCCATCGAATTCCACCGACAACTGGCCCGGCGATTGAGTGCAGCGCCGCTCTCGGGCGACGAAGAGCTGCAAGCGGCAACCACCGCCGCCGCAGAGACTTGGAAAGGCGACGCGGAAGCAGCCGCGGCCTGCGCCCAGCGGAGCCTCGACGCACTGGCCCACGTCGAACGGAACGCCAACCAGGCCACGCTGCTGGAGTGCTGGCTCGACGACTTGGCGCGAATCGCGGCCCGCGGAGTGCCGCTGGCCGGGATCGGTTGAGGCGACTCGCTGGCTAGGGGGCCTCGCATCGGCCTGCGTTCAAGGCCTTGGTTCGCGGAGCGTTCGAGGTTCCCGGTCCGCACCATACCTATCAACGGTCGAAGTCCCCTTCGAGCGTGAGCACCAGGCTGCGGCTACCGCCTCGGTCGCGATGCTCGCACAGATAAATTCCCTGCCAGGTGCCCAGAGCCAACCCACCGCCCGTCACAGGCACCGTCAGCGAACTCCCTACCAACGCCGCCTTGACGTGGGCCGGCATGTCGTCCGGGCCCTCGGTCGTGTGCTCGTAGGGAAAATCCTCAGGCACTATCGCGTTGAGGGCTTGTTCCAGGTCGCGGCGCACGTCGGGATCGGCATTCTCATTTATCGCCAGCGACGCAGAAGTGTGCTGGATGAAAATGTGCAGCACGCCGACGCGGCAATTTCGCAGCTCCGGAAGCGCTTCGGTCACCGCCCGGGTGATCAATTGAAAGCCGCGCGGCACGGGGGGCAGGCGAACTGTCCTTTGAACCCATGTCATGACGTCGATCCTTTGCTAGCATTATCCGATCGTCGTAACATTATTCTGGTTATGCACTTGAGTTATACGCATCGAGTGCGGCTTCTATTTCAGATTCTGATCTTTTCAATCTTCTGAAATTTCCGTTTGAATACTTGACGGTCCCGGTATGATCAGAAGAATACTTTGCTTGGAGTTGGCAGGCTAGTCGGCCTGTTCAAGTTCAAGCTCGCAAAGCTTCGCCCGCCAAACCGCGATTGGTTCCGGCGGCTACGGAAACGAATCTCCGCAACCGGGATGGATTCCCTAACTGCTCCAGGATGGGCAGCGTTTGTTCGCAGGCAGCGATTGTATGTAAGCGTGGCTTGTCGACGAGCGCGACGTGTTCGTGGGTGTTTCGCTGACCGTGGCAATTGGAACCTGGCTGAGACCGGCTTAAACAGAGTCGAGATCGGTCATATCCTTCGGTCGCTTTCTATGTGATCGAACGCCATCGGTAAGGATAGTGAAACTGGGACCGCGGTTGGGCCGCGGCTCGGTGGGGGGCTCAGAGTGTTGTCTTTCGTGAGGAGTAGTAAAGAAATGCGGAACGTTTTTAATGCCATCCTGGAATTTGGCCACGACGAGGATTTCGCCCCCACGGTCACCGATTCGTTTTCGCCGACCGAGGCGCCTGCCGGGTCTGCTGAAAAGTTGGACGTCATGGCTCGCCGTATTCGCGAGGGCTTGCCGCTGTGGCACCCCGACGATCGCGCCGACTATAGTGGGCTGACAGGCGCTGTCCGTCCCCGCGAGTAATTCGCAAATCGACGTGGGCTGAATTGCCTCGTCGCGCTGGAGCGCAATATCACATTGCCGTGTTCTGTCACGCTGCGCCCAAAAGGGGGCGCAGCGATCGTCGGAATGAGATGGGCGGCCTCGCGGTCTATCGAGGCTCTGCAGGCAATAACCCGTGGGCTAGCGCGAGACGTGCCAAATCGACCGTCTTGTGAATATTGAGCTTGCGCATCAGTCGAGCTTTGTGATTGTCGACCGTGCTGGCGCTGATGCCCAGCGTGCGCGCGCATTCCTTGACTGTGAGGCCTTGCGAAATCTGCACCAGCACGTCCATCTCGCGAGCCGTCAGCCGAGCCAGCGGAGTGGATTCGCCGGTCCCCGCCAGCCTCATCCCGTCGCTGGTGAATTGCAATCGAGCGGCAATGTCTGGAACGAAGACGAGTTCTCCCTCGTGGGCTTCCCGCAGGGCTCGCTCGAATTGTGCGAATGATTGTTGCTTGGTGAGATAACCGGCAACCTCCAATCGCATGGCATGCCGCGCGTGCGCATTGATGGTGCGCTCGTCCAACAGCACGACTTTCGACGGAGCACAGCGGCGCACGACGTTGCTCACGGCCTCGAAGAACTCGGGCTCGGGACTTACGCCCCAGAGGATCAGGATCAGGCTGGTACTTGCCCAACTGCGCCAGGAGGTCGGTCGTGCTTCGGGCCAACCCTGCAATCGCCAGGCCTCGGATCCTCGCGCACAGCGAAGCCAAGGCTTCGCACACCAGCTCCTGGTCGTCAACAATCAAAACCGTGATCGACGGGTTCAAGCTGCGCCCGCATACATGACTTTCCCCTCCGGTTGGTCCCAGGCATCGCGCAAGGAATCTTGAGCGTTCCCGGAAACTCCAGTGTGAAAGCCTAGCGACCAGGGGTGTCAGCCAGATTGTCACCCCACTCCGAACGGGAGCGAGAAATCGCTCCGAAATGGCAGCACGAAGAAAGGCGCGGGAAGCGCTTCGCACGCTGGCGGGGTCAGTTTCTGGGCGCGACGCTTCAATAATGAGGCGGCTTTTCGTCTTCGAGCGCCGGCGTCGCGGCGTCGCGATCTGCCGTCTCTTCCCAGGCCAGCGTCCAGCGCCGCATGCGCTCCTCTAAGGCCGCCAGGTGGGCCTGTTGCCGCTGGGCCACGTCGTCCAAGGCATCCAGCTTGCTCTCGAAGTGCATCAAGAGCTCTTCAACAGCGGTAATTCGTCGCTGGAGAGCATCAAAGTCGGCATGCGATTCGCTCATGGCTTCAAACTAAACGTCCGGCAACCGCAGGACAAGCCTTGCGTTGCACGCCAGAAGCGAGAACGTGGTAGTCATGTGGTTTTGCCGCTACTCCGCCCGCGACCGCGATAGAATGACAGGCCAGGGGCCTGCGGCGGTCTTTACCTCCGGGAGAATACGCTCATGCAAACTCAAACGTCCGAGCAATTGCTTGCCAAAAAGTGCCTGCCTTGCGAGGGTGGCGTCGAACGATGTTCGCCAGGCGAGGCCGAAGCCCAGCTACAAAAACTACGGGGCTGGCGACTCACGCACGACGGCCAGCGGATTCGCAAGGATTGGGTCGTCAAAAACTTCATGGCCGGCGTGGATTTCTTCAACCGCGTGGCCTCGGTTGCCGAGGCCGAGGGCCATCATCCGGATTTGCACCTGGAAGGGTATCGCAACGTCTGGATCGAGATTTGGACCCATGCGATCGGCGGCTTGTCGGAAAATGACTTCATCCTGGCCGCGAAGCTCGACGATCTGCCGATCAAATTGAAAGGCAGCTAACGCGCAGTTGCCTCGACGCGCTTTCGCTGCTTGGCGGCATTATTCAAACGAGGTCAGGCTTGAATGGACATCAGCTGACCGGCGTACTCGCCGAAGCCATGGAGACCGGCCAGGAAGATGGCTCAGCCATCTGGGGCCAGGTCGCTGCCGTTTGCGCGAGTGCGATCTTTGTCCGAACCGCGACCCTTGCGGTGATGATCCCGGTCGCGACGCAACTGGTCGCGATGCCGCTTGATTTCGCCGGCCAACACGTCGCACAGCTTATCGAGCACGGCGTTCGGCTCGCGTTCCATCACCTCGGCGACCAGTGTGCGAGTGGGCAGATGCAAGGCGGCCCGCACCGATAAGCGATCAGCGCGCCGTTTGCCGCGCCACCGACAGGTTCAGATCACGCAACGCTTCTGGAAACCGCCCCAACAACCGCTCCAATCGCGACTCTTTCTTGGCCCAATAGTCCCGCAGTTCGTCCTTCATGCTTTGCTTCAACCGGCGAAACGTCCACTCGGTTTTCATCTTGGACCTCCTCGAGGACTTAGTAACCGATCACTGTCTAAATCATACTGCCTTTCCACCGGGAAGTATCCAATTGGCGAAAAAACAGCCGGGCAATTGGGGGCCGCGGGACGGCATTGTCCAAAAGCCCGGCTGGGTCAACCGAAGTTGCGCAGCTTCGGCAGACGCTAGTTCACAATTCGCCTCGATGGGGCGCAAATTGGCCACGCGGCGGGTTTAAGATCGCACCCCCGTCCGCTGTCATTCGTGGCAGGCTGGAGTTTAAAATGATTGGACCGCTTCTATCGTGCCGGTCGTTCATCCGCAAACAGGGGGTCGTGCCATGCGTCAATGGTCTTGCATCATTTTCACGGTTGCCGTGTGTTTTGTGATCGGATTCGAGTTGGCCGCTTGGGGGCAGGCACCGCTCCGCAGAGCGCCGGCGTGCTCGGGGCTCTCAGCCGCGGACAGCACGTGGCCGTGCAAGAGGGCGCCGGCCGTTTCGAAATCAACGCCTTCGTCGGCAGCGGCAACTTCCTGGGCTCGGAAGTTGTCGACGTCGGCAGTGACTTCGTCGTGCTGCGAGATCTGACGGGCGTCACCGAAACTCGCATTCCGATCACCTCGATCAAGGCGGTGATCACCGGCCGCAGCAACCGGAAATGAAACTGAACCACTACCGGCTGGAAGCCGGTAGGTTGGGGGAAAATCGTGGCTTCGGACTGAAGTCCTTCGCTCACGATTTAGGAAGTGGAAAATTGTCGCCGCCATCGCTGGGCTCGGTCCCTTCCTGCTGGCGGATGTATTCCATGATCGCCTCGTCGGTTACGTTGCCGCTCGATGCCACGAAGTAGCCGCGGGCCCAAAGATGCCGACCCCAATACTGCTTCTGGAGGTGTTTGAACTCCATCAATAGTTTCCGAGAGCTTTTGCCCTTGATGTACTGCATGATCTTGCTCGGCGACAAGTTAGGCGGACAAGACAGCAGCACATGTACATGGTCGGGAGACACCGCACCTTGCAGAATTTCAATCTCGTTCGTTCGGCAAACCTCGCGGACCAAATCCCGAAGACGGGCTCCCACGGAACCCGTTAAGATCGACTTCCGATACTTCGTCACCCAGACAAAGTGGTACTTGATGTCAAAACGACTGTGCGAACCGGTTCGATAGTGTTCCATAGCCGATTAGAATAGCGAACCGAAACAAGAACCTAAAGGATTCGCCTGAAGGCGAGGGTTTTAGACCCATCGCAAAGACAATAAAGCGGAAAGTGGAAAGCCGAAAGCGGGAGAGATATTTATTTCGCACTCCGCTTTCCGCTTTCGGCTCTCCGCTTTACCATGAAACGGTTCGACGGGGTCTCTGCTTCTTTTGGATGAACAAATGCCCAGGCGCAATCTTTACGCGCTGCTCGTCATTACGATCGTTTCGCTCGTTTGCTACCAGCAGGCCGATAGTGCCCATCGCAGCCGGTATGGGCGAATGTTCGACGCATTCGTCGAGGTGTTGGAAGAAGTCGACAAGCAATACGTCGAGCGCGTTGACGACCGCGAACTCTTCGAAGGCGCTCTGCAAGGCATGGTCTCGCAGCTCGATCCTTACTCTTCCTATCTGGGACCGGCGGAAGCGACCGAAAGCCGGCAGAGTCTGGACGGGGAATTTGGCGGCATCGGCATCGAAGTCTCGATCGATCGCGAAACGAAGATCCTGACCGTTTTCAGCCCGATTGTCGGCACGCCGGCCTACGAAGCCGGCGTGCAGGCCGGCGATAAAATCGTGCGAATCAATGGAGAGAGCACCGAAGGCTTTACGTTCGAGGACACCATTCGTCGCCTGCGTGGCCGGCCGGGCACGAGCGTGCAATTGAGCGTGCTGCACGAAGGCGACAAGGAACCGGTCGACATCGCCATCGAGCGGGCGATCATCCAGGTTGATTCCGTCGTTGGCTTCCGGCGCCAGGCCGACGGCAATTGGGACTACTGGCTTCCTGGCAAGCCGCGGATCGGCTATCTGCGGATTACGACCTTCGGCAAAAAGACGGCCGATGAATTGCAAAAGGTGCTCGCCGAGCTGACGGCCGACCACATGCAAGCCTTGGTCATCGACTTGCGGAATAACTCCGGCGGCTTGCTCAACATCGCAGTCGAGATTGCCGACCTGTTCGTTTCTTCCGGCCGAATCGTCAGCACCGTGGGACGCGATCAAGTGGAACTGGAGAGGTTTGATGCCTCGGGGGATGCCCCCTACACGCAATTGCCGCTGGCGGTGCTGGTCAACCAATTCAGCGCACAGCGCCAGTGAAATCGTCGCGGCCTGCTTGCAGGACCATGATCGGGCGGTAATCGTCGGGCAGCGCACGTTTGGCAAGGGAACCGTGCAAAGTGCCATCGCCCTGGAAGACGGCAAGAGCGAATTACGGCTCACGATTGCCACCTATTGGCGACCCAGTGGCCGGAACATCCATCGTGGCCGGCGAGCCAAGCCGAGCGACGACTGGGGCGTGCTGCCCAATCCGGGCTTCGAAGTCCCTCTGGCCGATCGGCAGCTCTCTGAAGTGCTGCGCCGACAGCGCCAACGCGACATCGCGCGCGCACCGCCAGCCACGGGCCAGGCACCTCCAGAGAACCCTGACGATCCGCAACTTGCCAAGGCTCGCGCGTATTTAGAGTCGAAATTGCAAACGTCCCAAGCGAACAAAACTTGAACGCTCACCGTGATCTGCCAACGGCCGATTGGTGTCTTTTATTACACCATTTGCAATTGTTGCTGCCATCTCGGGCAGCGAGCTATCCGCACAGATCTCATTTGCGCGGCAGTTTACAGTCGCTAACCCTTTGTTAGGACCAAGGTTCAGCCGCCAAGCAGTAGCGATGTTGATTTTTATCAACAAATTGGCCCCAAAGTTGCACGTCGGGGAACTTCGGCTCAAGTCTGCTGCCATTTGAAAAAAGGCCCATTGCTATGCGACCGCGAAACATCCGCTGCTCGATGGTGGAGATGCCCGCTCGCGGGCTGGTTGCGACAGGCGACAGCCCCGCGGTTCGCGAGCTGCCCCCTTGGGGCGATCCGCTGGTGGCCCGACTGTTGGCCAAACATCGGCTGCAGGCCGCCCTGGCCGACTCGCTCAGCTTCTTGCAGCAGGACGGAAATCCGACCACGCTGCGCACGGACCGATTGCCCCCCTGGGGAAGGTTGCCGGCCAACTCAGATTCCTGAGCACCCCCCACGAACTCGTCACGATTGCTTTTAAGCGGCCCGCGCCGGTTCATTTTCAGGAACTCGTGCGGGCCCTCTTGTTGCTTTTGCGATTCATTCGAGCCGCTGCGCGATCATCCCTGCCGGTCGTCCGACAATGTCGGATTGCATCAGCCTTGGCGCTCCCGAAGAACTGCGAGAGGGGGTAGTTTCCACAGTTTTTCCTGCGGTCATGGGCTAGAGTTTCCAAGGTTCGATATTCCTAGGATTCTTACCCCTCGTCGCTCATGACACAGTTGCTCACACCTGAAGAACTTCTGCTGCAAGCGGGCGAACTTTACAGCCTGCCCGCCATCGCCATGGAACTGTTGGCGTTGGCCGACGACCCAACCCTGCAACCCAACGCTTTGAAACGCTGCTTTGAGCGAGATCCCGCCCTGACGGCCAAAGTGCTGCGGGTGGTGAATAGCTCGCTGTTCGGTCTGCCGCATCCCATCTCGGATCTCAACCAGGCGATCACGCTGCTGGGACTCAAGCCGCTCAAGTTGCTGGTGCTCGGCTTCAGCGTTCCGCCCGCGCTGACAACCGGCATCGAAGCCGACGATGCTCCAGGCCTATTGGAAGAGCACGCTGACCAAAGCGGTGATCGCCCGCGAAGTGGCCGAACGCTTGCGGCCGGGTTGGGGCGATGACGCCTTCCTGGCCGGATTGCTAGCCGATCTGGGATTGCTGGTGCTGATACAGCGGCTGGGCGAACCTTTTCTGAAGGTCGTTCACCGGGTCCGCTCGGCCAATCGAGATTTGGCTGAAGTGGAAAGGCATGCGTTGGGCTTCGACCACGTCCAGTTGACCGTGCAATTACTCCGCAGTTGGGGATTGCCTGATCCGCTCACCGAGGCGATTGGCTGTGGCAAGTATGAGCCCAGCGTCGATACCGGGGAGAATGCAGCGGATGGCGCGGCTCGGGTCAAATTGGGGCAAGTGCTGCGATTTGCCGAACAGGCCACGCGATTCTTGTGTGACCGACAGGCGGGGTTACTACCTCGATTGACGGCCATGGCCACTGGGCAATTCCGCTTTTCCGACGAAGCATTTGACGATCTTTTTGGGTCGCTCGAGGAGACGGTCAAGCAACTGGCGCAATCTCTGTCATTGGACCTGCCGGACGCGCTGCAATACACCAGCATTCTTGAGGATGCGAACCGCCAACTCTCTGGTTTGGCAACGGAGATGGCAACCGACATGATGCGGCGACGTGGCCCGCAGTCGGACGCCCCACCGGACGAATACGCGCTCTGGACGGAAGTGCGGACGCTCTCGCGGATGGCCGCTGAACTCTATAGCCGATCACCGGCCGATGCCGAGGCAACGGCGTCGGTGAATCCAGCCACGTCGATTGACGGCGCCAGCCGGTACCAATCCGCCAAATTCAGCGCCGAACCAGGCGAGATCGACAATAATCAAGACCCCATCGACGATGCCAAAGACGCCGAACTGCTGAAAACCCTGGGAGCCGCGGTTAAAGTTTGCCGAAAAGCGCGACTTCCTTTGAGCGTCGTGCTGGTCGAGGCCGATCGTCGAGAACCCGACAAACTCACCGCGGCGGAACGAGCGTTTTGGCTCGAAGAGCTGGGGCATCTGTGTCATGCCCTGGAATTTCCGAGCAAAATCTGTGTGCAGGTCCGGGTCTACGCGCTGGGCCCTGGTGTTGCTGGGAGCCGAGTCGCAGCGCGGCGGCGGAATTGGCGGGCGAACTGTTACAGCAGGTTCGCGCGCGAACGGCCCGGGCCGTCAAGCCCGCGATTACCGTCAGTCTGGGGGCTGCGACAGTACCCGTCCCTTCGCCGAATTTCGCGCCGCGGAGGCTTCTGGAAGCTGCCGGGCAGCTGCTTGTTCGGCGCCCAGATCGCCGGCAATACGATCAAGAGTATCGAAATCTTTTAAGCGGGCAGGGCGGCCCGGCATTCGACAGCCCCCGATTGATCAGGGCTCTGGATTGCAGACCGGGGTATGACTATAGGCTGACGGTAGCCGAACCGTGTCCGCGCTCCCTCTGCGTGGGCGGGAGTTCCGTGAACCTGGCATTCGTTCGAACGTATGGATATCGAGCCCCCGGACCCACCTGGCGATTTTGCAAGTCCGCCCGGTAGCAGGCCACGAATGGGGCGGTCCCGCCTCGAACGATGCGAGCGTCCCGGAGCCCCCGAAGGGTTTCCCGGTCTGGTATGAGCCGACCGGCGCGATCTTGCCGCCGCTGGTCGTCTCGCCGCTGCCCGCACGCCGCCGTCGAGTGCTTCTGCCAATCGTGCTGTTCTTGGCGACCTGCCTGACAACGTTCTTGTCGGGCACATTTACTAGGCGTCGAGGTGCCGGACGAACATACGAAGATGGAATCGGTGGCTGACATTCTCCATTACGGCTGGCCGGCTGGCCTGAAGTACATGGTGGCCGTGATGTCAATCCTGATGGCCCACGAGATGGGGCATTTCTTGCAGGCCGTGCGTTACAAGGTTCCGGCCAGCCTGCCGTTCTTCATCCCCATGCCGCTGCCGCCGATCGGCACGATGGGCGCCGTAATTGCCATGCCCAGTTCCAGGGCCGACCGCCGACAATTGTTCGATATTGGGATTTCCGGCCCCTTGGCAGGCCTGGTTTTGGCCATCCCCATCGCCTGGTTCGGAATTCAAACGGCGCGCGTTGAAACAATTCCCGTCGACCCGGGCGGCGGCTTCGTGCTGCAAGATCCGCTGCTGTTCAAGGCGTTCATTCGGATATTGCACCCCGACATCAAGCCCGGGCATGATTTGATGCTCAATCCGTTCTGGCTCGCTGGCTGGGTCGGCATGTTGATTACCGGCCTGAATATGATGCCCATCAGCCAACTGGATGGCGGGCATGTGTCGTACGCCCTGTTCGGCCGCCGACCAGCCCATGCGCTGGCCTGGCTGATGGTGGCTGCGGCCATCATCTTCATCGTTCACTCGGGACGCTACGAATGGATGCTGATGCTGGCCCTGGTCGTATACATCGGCCCGGCGCATCCACCCACGTCCGACGATTACGTTCCACTGGGCTGGGGCCGGCGGTCTGATCGGTCTGGCGTCGTTGCTGATCCCGGTTTTCTGCTTCGTGCCGACGCCGATCCGCACTTTCTGACGCCGTTTGCCACGCGCGGGCGCAAGACAAAGCGTTCCCCCGTCAACTGCGACGAGCGAACGCTTTGTTATGGGATGGCAAGTCTCGCGCAGCGCAATGCTCCGATCGTCAGCGCTCGCGGAATCCTTTGCTCACTTCGCTACGATCCAAACCACAGCCCTACGGCCGGAGGCGGCGCCGTACATGGGCGGCGGTGGCGGCGGCGGAACCCAGTAGCCGTAAGCCCGCGGCACCGGCGGCGGATAGTAATACGGCGCGGGAACTACCGGGATTGTAATAGAAGCCGATGGCCGGTCGCGGTGGTCCCCAACCGTAGGGTCCGTGGGCGTCGGCCGTGGTCGTCGACCAGGCCAAACCCGTGGCAACGACAAGTGCCAAAGCGACGTATCTCATAGGTCTCCTCCGTAAGAGCAATTGATTTCGCTTACCACGCGGCGTCTCGGGTCAGCCGCGCTACAGGCCAAGCACAAATGCCAACTCGCGGCGAGTATAATCATCTTTTCGGCCAGGGCGTAATCCCAACTTCCGCAATGGTTGAGGAGCGTGATTCTCTTCCAGCAGCGCATCTTTCTACCCCCGACGAAGTGTCTCCGAATTGACGACGCTTGCTTGTGCCGGCGTTGCAAATGGCAGACAATCGTGGCAAATACGCGGCGCATTTCTGCCACTATTCCTTCGAGGTGCGAAAGGGAATTCACGTGCTTCGTCATCATCGCATTCGCACGCAGTGTCGCGATCCTTATTGGGGGCCTCGTTTTTCCGAGTCTGTTGGCTGCGGCCGATCCCTCGCCCCTGCCGGCGCCTTCGATCATCGAGCCGGTACTGTTTGCCACCGGCTTCGAATTTGCCGAAGGGCCGGCCTTCGATCGTCACGGCAACCTGTACGTCGTCAATTACCGTCGCCGCGGCACGATCGGCAGAATCACGCCCGACGGCGCGGCCAGCATTCTCGTTGATCTCGCAGAGCGATCTACCGGCCGATGGCAAACGCCCGCCGAGTTGCAATGGGTTGAAGATCGATAACGACGGCAATCTGATCGGCGCCGAAACCGGCACGTCGCAAATCATCAAGATCTCGCCCGATGGAAAACGTGTTGACGTGCTGGCGCGAGAAGTCGATGGCCAACGGCTCAAAGGGCTGAACGACGTGGCCCTGGATCCGGCCGGCAACATTTACTTTTCGAATCCAGGTCAGAAGAACGTCTATCGCCTCAGCCCGCGAGACAAGCACCTTGAGCGGCTCAATCCTGAGCCGATCGGTTCGAACGGGCTGGGCGTCACGCCTGACGGCAAATACCTGGTCACCGCCGATTCGGCCAATATGCGGCTGATGATCCTCGACCTGGTCGATGGCAAGGGAACGAACCAACGCGTGCTGATATCCTTTCTGCCGCCGGGCACGCCCGACGACTTGCCGGACGCCGAAAAGCAGAAGCTGAAGGACGACCTGGGCGTGCCCGACGGGTTGATCTTCGACGAATTCGGCCGGCTGTATGTCGCCATGTGGACCGGGGCCGTGGTACACGTCGTGGATGTGCCCAGCGGGAAATTGTTGGCGACCTACAACGCCGGCGGCAGCAAGACTACGAACTTGCACTTCTTCCACGGCGACTTGTACGTCACCGTGGCGGCCAAAGAGGCCGTTTTCAAGTTGCCGCTTGGCTTTCGCGGCTGGCGCTACAGCAAAGGCTGCGGCGACTGACGGGTCGCGGGTGCATGCTCTTGTCTCGGGCGACCTATTACGTGGCCGACGCCGACGCCAACACGGCCCTGAACAAGATCCGCCCCGAGTTCTACGATCCTCAACGTCCGCCGGCCGCAAGCAATGCCTCGGTGATCGCCACGGGCGTCGACCGCACGAGCGTCACTCTGGACGTGATCGCGGTCCATTCGCCGCAAGCAGATTAAGGCGTCCCAACCTCAGACCGGTGGCCGAATGACGGCTTTGCCGCGCTGGGCCAAAGCCCGATCAATCTCGGCCAACTGGGCACGCGTAAGCTGCCAACCGGCGGATTGCGCGTTTTCGCGAATCTGGTCGGGGCGTTTCGCGCCGCACAGGGCCGAGGTAATTCCTGGTTGGTGGATCGTCCAGTTGATCGCCAATTGCGACAGGCTCTTTCCAGCGTCGGCCGCGATGGGTCGCAAGTGATCGACCAGATCCTGGTTCTTCTCCCATTCCTCGCCCGTGAACATTGGGTACTTATGCCGGCTGTCGGTCGTCGGGAAAACATGTCCGCGCGGCAGCTTTCCGGCCAGCAAACCTTTCAAAAGCGGCCAATAGATCACCACGGCGATGCCCTGCGAAGTGCACCAGGGGACGAGATCTCGTTCGATGTCGCGCTGCAGCATGTTGTACGCCGGCTGCACAGCCGCCACTGGGCACGTCTCGGAGAACACGCGTAACTGGGCCAATGACACGTTCGACACGCCCACGGCCCGCGTCTTCCCGGCGGCGAGCAATTCGCCGAGCGCTCCGGCCGATTCGGCCAGCGGAACCTGCGGATCGGGCGCAGTGCAAGTAGAGAAGCTCCACACGATCAGTATTCAGCCGCTGCAGGCTTTCTTCGCACTCGCGCGCAATTGCTCGGGCCGGCCGTCGACGATCTGCTTCCGGCCTGGCCCCCAATGCAAGCCGGCCTTGGTGGCAATCACCATTCGGTCGCGGCGCCGGCCCAGGGCGCGACCAATCAGCCGCTCGCTTTCGCCGTCGGCTCCGTAGCCGTAGGCCGTGTCGATGAAGTTGATGCCCAAATCGAAGCACGCTTCGATCGTGGCCAGGCTCTCGTCGTCCTTGACATCGGCGCTGCTCATGCCGGCAATTGGCCAGCATCCTCAGCGCGATCGGCGAAACGCGAATGCCGGTCGATCCCAAGGGCCGCAATTCCATCATCGCTCCAAAAGGGTAGATCACTCGTCGACATTAGTAAAATCACCGGCCCCCCGTGTCGCGGCACCAGTATGCCAAGAAAAACGCCGCCGGTAAACTTGCGTTTTCCGGCGGCGCGCGCACCACGGAATGTCGACAGTCCTGGACTTAATCCGCCTGGCTGACGCGTGGGCCATAGTGCTGATCGATGTCGCGCGACCAATGCGGGTCGGCGAAATCGGGCCAATGATCCTTGTCGAAGCTGGGCGCCTTCTCCAGCGTTTGCTTCTGGACATTGACCTCAGCCACGAGATTTTGCGACTTCTGATCCTGGTGGATCTGCAGTTGGGCCCAAGGAACGGCGAACAGCTTTTCGCCGAACCCGAGGAACCCGCCAAACGATAGCGCGGCATATTGCACCGTGCCGGCTTGCGGATTGATCACCACTTCTTCCACCTTGCCGAGGTCTTCCCCTTGCGGGTTGCGAACGGTTATTCCGACCAGATCCTGGATGCGACGAGCGTCGCTCAGCGTCACCGGTTGCTGTTGCTGGATGCCATAAAACGCATTGATTTCGCCGGCCATTTTGGCATCGGCAAAATTCGGCCAGTTGCTGCGATCGAAGTGCGGCGCCTTTTCGAGTCGCGCCCGGTCGATGTTCCACACGACCTGGTTCTTTTCTTGCGGCGCATCGTACTTCACTTGGAGCGATTGCCAGGGTACTGCAAAGAACCGCTCGCCAATGCCGAGGAAGCCGCCGGCGCCTATCACGCCGTAGCGAATACGGCCGTTGCGCAATTCGACGGCCAGCGATTCAAGCGTGCCGAGCTTTTCACCTTGCTCGTTGTAGACATCGACGCCCAACAGGTCATGCGACTTGAAGGCGACGTGTGGGCCCTTCTTGGAGTGCGAAGCGTCGTTGGTTTGCGCCGTATCGCTCGAGCGAGGCATACGGTCGCGATAGTAAGCATCAACGTCGGCTGCCCAGGTATTGCTCGCTACGTCCGGCCAGTGGTTCTTATCGAAACCTGGAGCCTTCTCCAAATGTTGCTTGTCGGCGTTCAGTACGATATGGAACTTATCGGAATTCTTCTCCTGAGCCGATCGCAGGTTGGCATACGGGACGGCAAATAACTTTCCACCCATGCCCAGCGTGGTGTCGAAACTGATCGCCGCGTAGTTGATCCGATCTCGACCCATGTCGACGACCAATTCGTCAATCTTGCCGAGATTCTCGCCGCGTTCGTTGTCGACGCTCATTCCAATCAATTGGCTGGCACGCGCTTCAGCGCCGTGGGCTCGGGGCCTGGTGCCGTAAAACCGATCGACGTCGGCCGACCACGACCGATCACGCAGACTGGGCCACTTGCTGGCGTCAAAGCCCGGTGCGTTCTCCAACGACTTCTTGTCTCGATCGAGCAGGATGCGCCGCGTCTTATTGACGGTGTCGTCTTGCGCCTGCAATGCCTCGGCCGGCACGGCGTACGATTTCTCTCCCAGACCCAGGAAGCCGCCCATGCCAATGACGGCATAGTCGATCTCTCCGTTTTGCGGATCGTAGATCAGATCTTCAATCTTGCCGAGCTTTTCACCCCGATTGTTTTCCACGTTCAACGATTTCAGATCGGAGAACCTGTAGGCGGATGGTTTGTCCGCGGCCAGTGAGGCCGTTGCCAGCCCCGCGAGGGCTAGCAGTGTCATCGTGGTCAGCTTCCATAGTCTCATTGCGATGTCTCCCATCGAAGAAGGATTCGAGGCCACAAAATCGCCGTGAACACGGCCTCAAACGTTTGCGGCCCAAAATGGATGTGTCTCTCGACCGCCAGCACAGAGGTCGAACAACGCCGATTGAATGGCAAGTCGTGTGCCACAACGTGCGCGCAGAAATAACCGCTCACGCCGGTCGCAGAGCGACCATGAGGGAATATCCAGCTAGCGTGCCAGGGCCGCTGGGCTGCCGGTCGGCGCGAATTGATCGGGCCAGACGATCTTGCGAGGCTGGCGGCTCAGATACCACCAGAAAACGGCAACGCAGGCCAGAATCAACAGGCTGATGTTTTGCGATATGCTCAACGTCGTACCGAAAACGGGCCCTTCGTCCGTGCGGATGATTTCCATCAGGAACCGCGTGACCGGATAAATTGTCGCGGCCCAGGCCAACAACTCACCGTCGCGGCGCTTGAAGGGTTCGTACGCCAGCAGGAACAGGCAGATCAACAGGCCGTCGATCGTACTATAGAGCTGTGCGGGATGGATCGGCGCCCTCGTTTACAGGCGCTACAATCTTCCAGATCTTCGGCCGCGGGCTGTCGTTTGTCACCAACGACAGGCTCTGGCCTAATCCATTGACTCGCAACAGCAGGGCCTCGGCTTCCTCCAAGGTGGTCGCCAACAGACCATTGACTTCGACAATCCGTTGGCCGGCCGAAACGCCTGCCAAGGCGGCGCTCGAACCCGGTTCGACGGCCGAGATCAAGGCTTCGCCCCGCGGCCCGGCCTTGAGCTTCAACCCGTGCAGATAAACCGTGCATTCCTGCACCTGCCGAACGTGGGGCGGACTGCCGAATGGAAACTCCACCGCCCAGGGCAATTCGCAGGCCCCGCCAAAACAGCAGCCGTTGAGAAAGCAACCCAGGCGACCAATGGCCACGCCCAGCAGCACGCTGGGAATTACCAGATCTGCCAGCGCCAAACCCGGCAAGCGATGCCGGTAGACAAACGCGATCATCGCCAGCCCACCGCCGAAGACCGATCCGTAAACAACCAGGCCCCCCTGGGCCAGATTGACGATCGAGCCCAGGGTCTCACGCCAATCGCCATGGAAGTATTGTTGCGGGTATTCGACAATGTAAAAGATGCGCCGCGGCGATCCCCGAGGTGATCAGCCACAGGCCGAGCGAATTGATGATTTCCGGATCGAGACCGCGGCGTTTCGCGCGCACCAGCGCCAGCCCGACGGATGCGACCAGGGCCAGTAGCAGCATCACCCCGTAGCCGCGGATCGGCAGACCCTGAGTTTCGGCGATGGCCGGCAGCACGAAGGCGATCACCAGGCCGACAAGCCCCAGCAAGGGAATGTAGCCCAGTGTCTCGGCGTTGGGTCCATGCCGCCGCAAAAGCGTCGCCAATACAACCGCGCTCACCACGGCCCAAACGGCCAACAAAATGCCCCAGCCGAAGAGCGGATAGCCGGCGATTTCCAGCGGAATGTAAAACAGGGTTTGTCTCATGCACCGCGGTCCTTGCTTCGCCCGCCGGATGCCGGTTTGAGCGAGAGGTTTGTGCCCAGCAGTTGGTTATCGATCAAGCGCGTGGTTCCCACGAAGGCCGCGATCAGTGCAACCGTCGGACCGTCGATCCGCTCGACCTCGGCCAGCGTCTCGGGATGGGCCAGCACGACGTATTCCACGCGGACCGTCGGCTCGGTCGCCAGGAATGCTTGCATTTGACGCAGCACGGCCTTCGCGTCGCGTCGCCGGCGGTGACCAATTCATCGGCCAATCGCAGACTGCCGCTGAGAACCAACGCCTGGCGACGGGCTTCGGCATTGAGATACGCGTTGCGCGAACTCATCGCCAGCCCGTCAGGTTCGCGGACGATTGGGCAGACGCAAACTTCGATCGGCAGATCAAAATCTTCGACCAGTCGCCGCACCACCAGCGCCTGCTGATAATCCTTGCGCCCGAAGAATGCCACGTCGGGCTGGACCATATTGAGCAGCTTCAACACGACCGTGGCTACACCCCGGAAGTGCCCTGGGCGACACTGCCCCTCGAGCGGCAAAGCCGGGCCTTCCGGTTCGACATGCATGGCGTGACCCGGCCGATAGACCTCGTCCGTCGGCGGCGCGAACACCAGGTCGGCGCCATGACCGGCAAGCGCCGCCAGATCGACGTCGAGCGTGCGCGGGTATTTGCGAAAATCTTCGTGGGCGCGAACTGCGTGGGATTGACGAAAATCGTCACCACGGTGAATCCGCAACGGGCGGCCGAAGCATCGACCAGGCTCACGTGCCCCGCGTGCAAGGCGCCCATCGTCGGCACCAGCCCGATCGACTTGCCATCGCGGCGTGCCGTGCTCACGGCCGGCGCAAGTCGGCGCGAGGCAACAACCGGGGGCAATCGACCGGATAAAGGCGAGTTTAATGGCATGGCAGGGTATTCGCAGGGATTCAGCATCAAGTTTCAACGGCTGCCCAGGAGGCTCGCAGGGCGACCGCCGCACGCAATCGATTCATTGCATGGCATCGATCGCCGCGCCGAGTTGCGACACGACCGCGTCCGGCTCAGACTGTCGCAGGCACAGCACGGGGTTTCGGTCGGGTTGCATCGCCAACTCAACAATTCTGTTCCGCAGGCGATCCATGTCCGGCATCGTATGCCCGGGTGGGTCGAGCAGGATCAACAATTTGGGAGCCACGACCGTCGCCGCCGCCGCTTCCCAGAGTTCACCGTAGCGAGCACATTCCTCCGGCGCCAACTGTTGGGCGGCATAGGCCAGGCTTTGCCCGAACCAGAAATCGCTCACGGTCCAACCCTGGTTGTCGCCCCACGTTTCGGCTGCCAGCAACCGTTGACGTCTGGCCAGGAATTCTATCTCGGTCCGCCAAACCTGGCCAGTCGGATCCGGTGCCGTCGCGAGGCTCTCGACCATCGGAGAGTGCAGCCAACGAACCCCGCGGATCGTGACCAATTGCTCGGCCGCCGCGGTCTTGCCGACAGCCGGAATTCCACATAGCGCCAAATAATTCGAAGCGGTGTCCAGGTGGGACAGCAATCGCCGCAGTGTCCAGCGCACGATCGGATGCAACCAATCCGCCGCAACTTCTACCGCCGGTGCCAGCACGAATCGCCGCACCGCCAGCCACGGGTGGGGCAGAACCAACCGCGACGTCTCAATGACACGGTCGTCGAAGAGCAGCAAGTCGAGATCAATCGTCCGCGGCCCCCAGCGGACCTCGCGACGGCGCCCAGCGCCGCCTCGATTCGCTGCAACTCGTTGAGCAACGAGTCGGGCGCGAGCGAGGTCTCCAGCACCGCAGCCGCATTCAGATAGGGCGATTGACTAGGCGGACCACCCACGGGGGTCGTGGGATGCCAGGAGCTCACGGCCTGGACGATCACGCCCGAGGTTCCGCGCAGCGCCGTCACGGCCGCCGACAAAGTCGCCGCGCGATCGCCGAGATTCGATCCCAATCCTACCAGAGCGCGAGACATGGCCGGCTCACGGGCGGCGGCCGAAAAAATCTATCCACAAACCAGCCGTTTGAAAACCTTGGGGGGGACATCCAGTTCGCGACCAAGGCCGCCGACGATCGATCCCTACGTAGCCGCCCCCCAAGCAAACTCTACTGGCTCCGCGACGATTGAGCCTTAAGTACCAGGCATCTTGAAATGTCCGCTGCAAAACATTCACTGCATGGACAGCATGGGAGCTCGGGGCGACTTCGACTGTGCGCAACGAGCCCGCGCGCGAACCAACTATTTCGGCAAGCGCGCCGTCACCACGTTACGCTAGAAACTCAGCACCAGCCGTCATCAGAGTGATGACGAATACCGTTCTCGATTTGCTGCGACTGAAGTCTTGGGCCCAGAGCTTTCCACCCAGAACGCCGGCGTCCTTCCCCGCGGCAAACCGCTATCGAAGCCGCTCAAAACTCATCGCCGTATTTTGCGGAGCGCGCGGCGATTGTCAAGAAACAATCGCCGAACAAAATTATTTCGCGGTTGGGCCGCGTAAAAAAGGGCCCTGCGCCTGGCGCGCTCCGTGGAAACCCAAGGCCATCGACCCCGCTACGGACGGTTCGTTTCGTCGACGAGCTGCGACGATGGAGCAGAACCGGCAAACGCTGCCGAATTCTTTGCAGGTGCTCCAAATCGATTTCGGCCACGATATGCCCGCTGTGCTCCTGGGCCATCGCGAGCACGGTCCCCCAAGGATCGATAATGGCGGAATGCCCAAAGGTCTCGAATTGCTCGCTGTGCCGGCCGAACTGATTCGGCGCAATCAGATACGCCTGGTTCTCAATGGCCCTGGCGCGCAACAGCACTTCCCAGTGCGCACGGCCCGTGGTCGACGTAAAGGCCGATGGCAGACAAATCACATCGCTGGCGGTGCGCGACATTCGCCAGAACAATTCTGCGAATCGCAGGTCGTAACAAATCGCCTGCCCGATGCGGCCACGCTCCGTGTCGGTGACCACGACCCGTTCACCGGCTGCGAGCCAGTCGCTTTCGTGGTAGCTGACCTCGCCGGGCAGATCGACGTCGAACAAGTGGATCTTGCGGTAGCGCGCCAGCTCTTTGCCCGTGGCATCGAACAGCAGGCTGGTGTTATAGACGCGCCCATCGTCCTCATCGCGTTCGCAAAAACTGCCGCCGATCAGCACAATTTGCAACCGCCGCGCCAGGTCGCTGAGAAACTGTGATGTCGGACCGGGAATGGGCTCGGCCGCTTCAAGCATTATTTCCCAGGGGCCCAGGCAATTGAACATTTCGGGCAATGCAATCAACTGTGCCCCGGACTCGACCGCCGCTCCGACCAACGTCGCAGCTTGGATCAGGTTCTCGGACTTCTTCGCCCCCGACCGCATCTGAATGGCAGCCGCTCGATATTTTTGCGGCATGGGATGCTGCTCCTCGGATCTCATGCGTGAACGAAGTAGGAAGACAGAAGAAAAAGCACAGAGTCGCAGAGGCACGCAGCGGAGGAGACGAAGAGATTGAAATGGCTGCCCGAAGCATCGAGTCAGATCTCGACGGCAAGCATTCCAGCATTCTCTTGTACGTTTGCTTCCCCTGTTTCTTCTCCGTGTCTACGCGTCTCCGTGTTTGACCTTCCTGGCTGTGTTTATTTAAGCCCCCGCATGCCGGCCGCGGGCAACAACTCGATGGAAGTGCAACTGCACTTCGCGATCGACCACGCGACGCACGCCTTCGACCAGGCAGCGAGGCTCATTGTCCTCTTGCCCGAGACGCATGATGTCGGGTAGCGGCAGGCCCGGCGGAACGGTGAATGTCTGCTGGTGAATGATCTGGTTGCCGGCGTCGAGATCCGGAACGATGAAATGGCAGGTCGCGCCGTAGGTCAACATTCGGCTGGCGTAAGCGTCATGGTAGGGCCGCAGGCCGGGAAAACTCGGCAGCAGGCCATGATGCAAATTGATGATCCGGCCGCCGGCGTATTTCCAACATGTCGCCGCCGGCAGTACCCGCATGTAACGGGCCAGGATGATGTAGTCGATTTCATACTCGTCGCACAGCGCCACCAGCCGATCATCGTCCGTGTTGCCCGCCTCGTCGCCCACCAGGTGCCAATCGACGCCGAACTGTTCGGCCAACGAGCGGCATTGCGGCCGGTTGCCCAGCATCACGGCCGCGTCGGCCTTGAGTTGGCCGTCGCGCAGGGCCCGCAACAGCGCGAGCGGCGGTTCCATGCGGTAGGTCGTGCAAATCGCCAGCCGCGGCCGCGCCGCGCGACGTTCGGGCGACCAGACGCGAATGGACAATTGCTTGCTGCGACCGACCTCGGCGAGCGTCTGCTCGAGCGGCTCAAGGTGCTCGGCCCCCAGTTCGATGCGCAACAGCATGGCGAACAGACCTTGCTCGTCGTGGTCGTACATCTGAATCTCGGCGATGTTCGCGCCGCGACCCGTAACGTCGTGAATGATCGGATCGGCAAGACCCCGGTTGTCGGGGCCGACGGCGGTAATCACTACCTGCATGGCAACACGAGTGTTCGAGGAAAAGGGAATCGCGACCTGCGGCCGGGGAACGGAGTTCTCGGCTGCCATGCCCGGGGGGCGTGAAATTTAGCTTCGTCGGAACGCAGTACAGGACTGATACGCGGGCCGTGCTAGCTCAGTGGAAGTAAGCATAGCTCCAGCAACCGTTTCCGACAAATCGCCCTGCCGGCACGACGCACCGGCTATGCCCCCCGCCGCCAGATGGCGTATTTTCGATCAGCGGCGAGGCGGATTTCCTTGCGGGAAGATTCCCAGGGGCCGCGGCAGAGCGGGGTGGGGTTGGTCGAAACGGATTCGTCGGCCGGTTTGCGCAGTCCGGCTCGAAGTCGGTTCCTGCGGCGTTGCGGGCGAGGGGGATTCCATCCATGGTTCTCCGGCGTTTCTAAGCCCGTGTGGCATCTTGCCTGGCACTTGCGCAAGTCTATCGGGTTCAGCAACGCCCTACAATGCGAGCCCCGCGAGGCTCGCTTCGCAGAAGGTTGCCGCCGGTCGGCCCCCCCTTGGCGATGCCTCTTTGCCCGGGGGGATTCAAGCGGCGGGGGCGGTTCGTTCGATAACTTCCCGGAGGGAAACTAGGTCTAAGGTGCTGGTTTGCAATCGTTCGGCCGGTTGACTTAAGTCCTCGGTCTGTCAAGATATGTGGATTGAGCAGGGAGGCGCCTGGCCGTGTCGGTAGGGGACGCCGTGCCGGAGCTTTGAACGCTCAGGCCGGCCCACCATGCGGCCGCTACGATAGGGCCTGCCGCCGAGCGGCCGAAGCAACATCAAGCTGTTCGATTTTTTTGGGGATCCCCGTGACGCCACCGCTGGATATGCCTTCATCCTCAGACGCGGCTGCTGGGGCCAACGGCGTGATTGACGACTCAGAACCTAATTTGCTGCAAACCAAGCTGGAACCGACCGTTCCTGAAGAGGTTCGCGGGACATCACGCGCTGCGCCCACCGAGGCCTGGCACGGTCCGCATTCCCTGCCTGGCCCCGACGGAGCGAAGGACAGCCGGCTTCTCTGGCCGTACGTGATCGGCATCGTCGGTGTCCACCTTCTCGCGCTGTTGGCTTTCGTGCCCTGGTTTTTCAGTTGGACGGGCGTGCTTCTGGCCTATGCCGGACTCTACGTCTTCGGAACACTGGGGATCAATCTGTGCTACCACCGCCTGCTGACGCATCGGAGCTTTGCCTGCCCGCTCTGGTTGGAACATCTGTTCGCGATTCTGGGCGTCTGCTGCCTGCAAGACGCGCCGGCCCGCTGGGTGCTGACCCATCGCCTGCACCATCAGTACTCTGACGAGCAACCCGATCCGCACAGCCCGCTGGTAACTTTTTTTTGGGGTCACGTGGGCTGGTTGCTGGTGGACAATCGGCAGCTACGCCAGATGTCAACGTACGAGCGTTATGCGCGGGACTTGTTGCGCGACCCGTTCTACATGCGATTGGAGCGCGACGCCACCTGGGTATGGGTCAACCTGGTGCAATGGTTGGTGTTCCTGGGCGTCGGAGCCTTGATTGGCGCCGTCTTGGGTTGGCCCGGCATCGCCTGCCTGCAGTTCGGGCTCAGCATTCTGGTCTGGGGAGTGTTCGTCCGCACCGTGGCGGTCTGGCACATCACCTGGAGCGTCAATTCGGTCACGCACATGTGGGGCTATCGAAACTACGAAACGGACGAGAACAGCCGCAATAACTTCCTCGTGGGACTCGTCAGCAACGGCGAAGGTTGGCACAACAATCACCACGCCGATCAACGCAGCGCGGCGCACGGCCATCGTTGGTGGGAATTCGACGTGACCTACATCACCATCTGGATGCTGGAAAAGCTCGGGTTGGCAAGCCAGGTCATCAAGCCTAGTCCGAAGTTGTCACAAGGATCCCGCTAGAATTCTGCATCCACCTTCGAAGGCCCGCTAGGTAAGCCGCGGACGAGCCCACCGGTATGTCTCTTGCGCGATTCGCGTCCTCGATTCGGTAGTTGAGCATGCGCCTGCGCGAAATTGTAATAACGGGTGTCGGTGTCGTCGGCCCGCTGGGAATCGGCCGTCAGGCCTTTTGGTCGGCACTGTTGGCCGGCACGAGCGGCGTCAGCGAATCGACCAATTTTGACGCCCGCGGTCTTCCCGTCCGCTTGGTAGCTGAAATCCGCGACTTCGATCCGCAGGCATTCGTCAAGCCGCGGAAAAGCCTGAAAGTCATGGCTCGCGACACGCAGCTCGGCATGACCGCGGCCGCGCTGGCTCGCGACGACGCCGGACTGACGGCACCCTCGATCGATCCAGACCGCTTCGGCGTCGTGTACGCGGCCGATACGATCAATCCCACGCTTAGCGAATCGGCCGATCCTTATCGGCCCTGCATTCAAGACGACCAGTTCCACATGGAGCAGTGGGGCACGCGCGGCTTCGACGCCTCTTTTCCACTCGGCATGCTGAAACTGTTGCCGAACATGATCGCCTGTCATGTTTCGATCAGCCATGACGCCCGCAACCATAACAACACGCTCTACATGGGCGACGTGTCAGGCCTGCTGGCCATCGGCGAGGCGGCCAGCGTAATTCAGCGCGGAGCCGCCGAAGTGATGCTGGCCGGCGGCGCCAGTTCGCGGATGCAGGCGCTCGACTGGGCCCGCGCTTGCGTGACGCTCGAGCTCTCGCACCGTCATGAAGATCCGAGCGCGGCCTCGCGCCCGTTCGATGCCCGTCGCGACGGACAGGTTCGTGGCGAAGGCGCGGCGGCGCTGATTCTGGAGGATCGCAAGCATGCCACGCGGCGAGGCGCCACCGTGCTGGCCAGCGTGCTGGGCTGGAGTTCGAGTTGCGATCCGCGGGGCAGCGGTCCGTCGCAGGCTGGATCGGGGCTCGCAGCGTGCCATCGCCGCCGCCCTGCGCAGCGCCGGGATGAATCTTTCGGACGTCGGGCACATTAACGCCCACGGCCTGAGCACGGTTTCCAGCGACCGAATCGAGGCCCAGGTTCTGGGGGAATTGCTCTCGGCTACCCCCGTCACGGCCCCAAAAAGCTATTTCGGCAACCTGTTCGCCGCCAGCGGCACGATCGAAACGGCGGTCAGCGTGCTTGCCATCGCCAGCGGCCAGGTGCCGCCGACGTTGAACTACGAGTTCCCCGATCCACATTGCCCGCTGAACGTAATCCGCGGCGAACCGCTGGCGGGGGCCAGTCCCGTTGCGTTGGTGATCAATCGCAACCGCACGGGGCAAGCGGCGGCCTTGGTTCTTGGGCCACCGTAGCTCTCCGGGGAAGAAGTTCCGGCCGGCAAACAGGCCGCGGATTTTCGCTGATTGACGCGAATCTAAGATCATTGGCGGTAATTTGCTGCCCCTGCGGCGCACGCCTTTTCGGTGCGTCGGCTGATCTGGAGTGCGAATCGGGGCACTTCGCGCCGCTAGCCAGTCACGCGGCGGTTTGCTACCCTGGCTGGCTTGTGGATTGATCGAGTCAATCAGCCGGTAATGCGGAGTCGAGCCCATGGCCACAGCGCTACCCGAGATATTGGGGCTACCCGAGGTATCAGGGTCAACAGAAATGATCGCCACGCCTCGGACGTCGACGCCTCCCAACGGAGTCAAGCCTGCCCAGATGAAGCGCGAGCAGTTGCCACCGGGTGAAGTGCTCTGTCAATACTGCACGGCCAAGTGCTGCAAGTACTTCGCCTTGCCGATGGAAACGCCCGACTGCCGCAACGACTTGGATTACATCCGCTGGTACATCCTGCACGAGGCGGCCACGGTATTCACCGAAGACGAAACCTGGTACTTGTTGGTGCATACCACTTGCCGCCACTTGCAGGCTGACAATCGTTGCGGCATCTATCACACGCGGCCCACGATTTGTCGCGAATACTCGACCGACAATTGCGAGTACGACGACCGCTACGTGTACGATCGATACTTCGAGACTCCCGACCAGGTGCTGGAGTACATGGACGCGCTCTTTCCGGCCAAGGGCGTCAAGACGCTGCGCAGTCCCAAGCCACCCTTGTTGCCGGTGATCAACGGGTAGAGAGATCGAATTGAACAAGCCCAAGCTGATTGAACCCCGCACGCTCAAGGGGTTCCGCGATTACCTGCCGGAAACGATGATCCCGCGCGAACGGCTGATCGAGACCGCACGCCGCGTTTATCGCTCTTACGGTTTCAGCCCGATCGATACGCCCGCGCTGGAGTACCTGGAAATCCTCACCGGCAAGGGCGGAGACGAGACCGACAAGCAGCTGTACAAATTCGAAGATCACGGCGGCCGCGCCGTGGGGCTGCGGTTCGATCTGACCGTCCCCTTGGCCCGCTTTGCCGCTGAGCACATCGGCACGCTCGGCACCCCGTTCAAACGCTATCACATCGCGACCGTCTGGCGAGGCGAGAACACGCAGCGCGGGCGGTATCGCGAATTCATGCAGTGCGATTTCGACACCATCGGCACGCATTCGATCACGGCCGACATCGAAACGGCCCTGGTGATCCACGACTTGATGCGGGCCATCGGTTTTGAGAACTTCACGATCCGCGTCAATAACCGCCAGGTGCTGACCGGGCTGTTGCAAAAGCTTGACCTGGCCGATCGGTCCGCGTCGATCCTCCGTGCGCTCGACAAACTCGGCAAGATCGGCCGGGACAAGGTGGCCGACGAAATGGTGGCCGTGGCCGGCACCACCCCCGCGCAAGCGGCCGACGTATTGCGACTGGCGGAACTCTCGGGCTCCAACGACGAGATTCTGCGGCAACTCGAAACGCTCGTGGCCGGCAATGAATCGGGGCAGCAGGGCGCGGCCCGACTGGCCGAACTTTTGCATGCCGTGCAGGCAGCCGGCGTTTCTGCCGAACGAATCCAACTCGATGTGGCAATCGCCCGCGGTTTGGATTACTACACGGGCACGATCTTTGAAACCTTCTTGCAACAGCTTCCTGGCATTGGCAGTGTCTGCTCCGGCGGCCGCTACGACAATCTCGCCGCGCTGTATACCAACCAGCAGTTGCCCGGCATCGGGGCCTCGCTGGGCTTGGATCGGCTATTGGCGGCCATGGAAGAACTGGGCCTGCTGGAAAAGGTGGCCACGCCGGCCCCGGTGTTTTTACCCTACTTTTCCGAGGGTCGACTCCACGATTATTTAAGACTGGCGACCAGGATTCGAGCTGCCGGCATCGGCGTCGAGTTCTATCCCGAATGCAAACGGTTGGGCCAGCAACTGAAATATGCCGACCGCCGCGGCTTTCGCCTGGCTTTGATTGCCGGCGATGACGAATGGGCCGCCGGCCAATGCCAGCTCAAAGATCTGGCAACCGGCCAAAGCCAGACGGTGAGCCTGGGTGAGGACGCCCAAGGCGTCGTGGCCTCGCTGCGAGCGATACTGGAGAAGCCGGCAGCAGGCAGCGGGCAGCAGGCGGCAGGAAGCACATAGCGGGGCAAAGACCCCCAGCGCAGAGCAAAAATGCTTGGCAGCCGCCGTCCCTTGTCCCTAGAATACGCAGCACGAGCGGCACCGATCGTCCTACTGCCTGCCGCTCGCCGCCCGCTGCCTGCTTCCCATGGCCAACCGCGAAAACCACTACGAAGCGGCGTTCGAGGAGTTCTTGCGCTCGCGCCAGGTGGCTTATGTGGCGGTCGATGAGGCCAAGCGGAGTGTATTGGCCGACGCTTCGGTCAAGAGCCTCGACTTCATCGTCTCGCCAGCGCGTGGCACGAGTTGGCTGGTGGACGTCAAGGGGCGCCTGTTTCCTTCGGGCGCCGACCGGCAATACTGGAAGAACTGGTCGACCCGTGACGACCTGGTCAGCCTGGCTCGGTGGGAAAAACTCTTCGGCGAACGCTTTCAAGCGCTGTTCGTGTTCGCCTATAATATTCGTGGCGACCGGGCGCCGGTCGCGGCCGAAGAATTATTTCCATTTCGCAATCGACAATACGGCTTCGTGGCGATCAGGTTGGATCAGTACGCCTGCTACGCCAGGCCGATCTCCCCACGTTGGGATACTTGGGCCATGCCGGTGAAACGGTTTCGCCAATTGGCCCGGCCACTCGCGAGCCTACTGTGACACGCGAGCCTACTGTGACATGCGAGCCTACTGTGACATGCGAGCCTACTGTGACGCACCTGCTGCGACTTAATTGAGGACTACGATGAAGATGCAGAAGCTGTCTGGGCGGTGGTTGACGAAGGCCTTGTCGCTGGCGGCGATTTGCCTGGCGCTGACCTTCCCCAACACGGCCTTGGCTCAAGGAAAAAAGAAGGCCGAGGTCAAAGAGCCCGAGCAGTCCTACATGCTGCCGTACATCATGACAGTGGTCGCGGCGCTCGTTGGTCTGGCCGTGGTTTGCATGCCGTCGCAGCGCAAGGATGAAGTCGAAATGGACGAGTGATCGGCGGCAGGAAGTCGATTCAGCCGTTCTTTTCCTGGCGTTGACCGGCAGACCGTTTCAGGAACTTCGGCCCCGCCAGCGCCGAGCGCCGTGTCGGCAGGTGGCCGGCGAAGCACACGGCAATTTCTCGTACGACCAGTTCCTGCTCGTCGGCGGTCATCTCGGGAAAAATCGGCAACGCCAGCGTCTCCAGGGCCGCCCGTTCCGTTTGCGGCAGGCTGCCCGGCGTCGGCTGCAAGTAGCCAAAGCAGGGCTGCTGATCGAGCGGAATCGGATAATAGATCTCGGTCCCGATTTTTTGCTTTGCGAGGTGCTCGCGCAGGGCGTCGCGGCGGCCGTCGCGAACCCGGATCACGTACTGGTTCCAGACGTGCCTTCGGCCGGGCAACTGTGAAGGCAGCCCCAGCACCTGGTCGAGTTCTCCGGCGGCAAATAGCTCGCCATAGCGCTCGGCGTGTCCGCGCCGCAGCGCCGTCCAACGCTCGAGGTGGGGCAGCTTGACGTTGAGCACCGCGGCTTGCAGCGAATCAAGGCGGCTGTTGATGCCCAACAAATGATGGTGATAGCGGGGGTGCATTCCATGTCCGCGCAGCAGCCGCAACTTGTCGGCCAAATGAGCGTGCCGCGTGGTGAGCAGGCCGCCGTCGCCGAAGCCGCCGAGATTCTTGGTCGGGTAGAAGCTGAAGCAGGCCATGTCGGCCAGGTTGCCGGTGCGGCGCCCGTGGTATTCGGCGCCGATTGCTTGCGCGGCGTCTTCGATGATCGGGATGCCGTGGCTCTCGCCGAGCCGGCAGATTGTTTCCATCTCGGCGCATTGTCCGTACAGGTGGACGGGAATGATGGCCTTGGTGGCCGGCGTGATTGCTGCCGCCACGGCGGCCGGATCGAGATTGAAGCTGGCCGGATCAATGTCGACGAACACGGGCTTCGCGCCGAAGCGGGCGACCGCTGCGGCCGTCGCAAAGAACGTATAGCTGGGCACGATCACTTCGTCGCCGTGACCGATGTCGTAGGCCAACAAGGCCAGCAGCAAGGCATCACTGCCCGATGCGCAGCCGATGGCGTGCGGCGCCTGGCAGTAGCTGGCCAGCGATTCCTCGAGCGCCTGCACGTCCGGCCCGAGCACGAACCGACCGGACTCGCAAACCCGGGCCAGGGCGGCCTGGATTTCGGCTGCCAGCAACCGGTATTGTCGTTGCACGTCGATGAGGGGCACGCTCGTCGGCGGTGAAAGAGAATTCGAGGGGCTATTGGCTGGAGAGTTATCCATGAAGTCTCTGGCCTCCTTGCCTGGAGTGCTGCGGCGCATGGTGTTAGAAGCGATCGGCTGGCGTGGGGCGTGCGTGAGGGTCGAACGGTACGGCTTCTCCCGCCGAGCGTCAAGTCCGATCACGGCACGGATCGACACCTGGCGATCCTCCCAGGCGACGCGACGCCAGCGGTCCATCTGCTGGCAAGCTATCGGTTCGTTCTGCTTGGCGCAAGCGCCACAAAAAAGCCCCCGGTTGCCATCAACAGGCAACCGGGGGCGTAGCATCCATTCGCAAGCTGGGTGGCCGAAACGCTACTGCGCGAACCAGCACCACAAGGGGCCGGAGCCATCGGTACGGCCTGGTAGCACTGAACCGTCTTGGGCACCATCCGGCAGACATTCGTCGGAACCAGCTTCTCGACCGTGACGGGAACCTGCAACTGGTACGTCTCGGTCTTTTGCACCGGCACGCACTTGTAAACCGTCACCTGCCGCTGACGCGTTTGCACTTTCGGCACGAGCACCGTATAGGGCACTTCGCGGGTTTGCTGCTCGCGCACGAAGTCCTGTACCTGGACGACTTGCGTACGAACTTCTGCGCGACACAGATTTACCACGTAGCTGTAGGTCTCATCCTGCCATTGAGGCCGGTTGACCGTCACCATTTGTGTCTTCGGCACGCAAACGGTATACGGAACCTCCCGGGTCTGCGTCTCCGCAACCTGTTCCACCACGTCGACCGTCCGCGTGCGTTGCTCTGCACGGCAGAGGTTGACGATATAGCTGTACGGCTCGTCCGCCATTTGCTGCCGCATTACGGTGGTCTGTACTTGCTTTTGCACGACGTTCGGAACCCAGACCTGCTTGGTCACGTACGTGGGTTGGCCGCAGGCCGGGGCACAAGTTGGCGCGGGCTGGTAGCAGCAGCGACGGCGAAACAGCCCCCGATGCCCACAGCAACTCGGAGCACAGCCGCCGCAACCACCGCTGCCGCAGCTCGGGGCTTCGACCTGCACGCACTCGTAATGACCCTGGTCTTCGCAAACCGTGCGAGTCTCATTCACCGGAACCCAGCGGCATACCTTGCGAGTTCCTTCACGTGTCTCGGTGTAAGGAACGTTCACCGTGTAGGTTTGCGTCACTTTTTTCACGACGGGCTTGCAAACCGTATAGGTCTCGGTCTTCATCCGCGTCTCGGCCACGTTCACCGTGACGGGTTCTTGCACCGCGACATACTTGCACACGCGGCGCGTGGCTTGCCGGGTTTCCTGGTATGGAACATTGACGGTGTATTGCCGCGTCACGTCGCGAGTTACCGGCTTGCAGACGGTGTAGGTCTCGGTCCGCACCCGCGACTCGGGAACTTGAATCGTGTACTGATCCGTCACGGTTTGAGTTTCGGGCACCTGCTGAGAGATCGTCACGGTCCGCTGCCGCGTTTCGAGACGGCACTCGACCACCTGTACTTTCCGCATCTCGGTTACCCAAGTGGGCACCATCACGGTCTTCTCGACCAACGCATAACTCTGGCACGGCTGGGGCGCACACCCGCCGGCGGGCTGGCATCCGCCGCACTGTTGCGCGAAAGCATCACCGCAGATCGCCAAAATCCATAAAGCCATCACAGAACACGTAAGCAGCACAGGTTTCCACACGGTGACACCCTCTTTGTTAGCTTGGGTCAAATGGAAAGGATTTTCCAAAAGGTCACCGGCTACTATAAGCACAGATTGCTTGAAATCAATCCAGCTAGCAGCTTTCACACGACATTTCTGCGTAGGTGCAGTTCCAGCAAAGAGAGGGAACTGCTGCGATTGGGCGATGGCGAGCGAGAGCGCTTGAAGAATGCCACGCGGCAGCCCAATCTAGCACAGAACCACCCGATTAGGGTGAATTGGGTGGTGTGGCGTGGGTGGGGGGGTTGGGGTGGGGGGGCGTCGGCCTGGAGGGCGAGTTGGTTCTACGGCTGCCTGGCCGACATCGCAGACGCGGCTCGAACCGAGCGCATCCGCGGGGTTGGGCGAGCTGCCGGCCGGTCGTCAGCAGCCGAAGCATCCTGGGTCTGAGCATAGCCGCCGGCAGGCATCATTGCGCGGCTTACGTCAGAGCCGCACTGGCAGCAAGCCGGTCAGGGCGCACTTGGGCAGCAGCCCGACTCGCAAGGATTGGTTCCTAGGATGAAATCCATGACGCGACTGAAGATCCCCGGGCAGCACGAATTACGGCAGCAGGTCGACCTCGCGGGCCGACACGCACAATCGCAGGGGACTGCTGCCGGAGCACAACTCGGGCAGCAAGGTGCAGCGCACGGCGGCACGCCCCGGCCCGATTCATAAGGCGAAGTGGGAACCTCGATCGGCCGTAGATCACTCGGAACCGTTGTGGCTGCTGGAGGGGACTCCTCTAGAACCTGGCTGGGAGTCGGCGGCGGGAGTGGGGGAACAGCTGGCGCCGCAATTCCAAGGTTCGGAGTGACCGGTCCGAAAGCCAATACGGAGCACACGGCCGCGCGGATGGCCACCTGCAGCGCCTTCATTTCAGTTACCCCACCTTTGTGTTGTTGCTGTCCACTCTTTTGGTACAGTCGTCATTTTCGGCATATCCCTTGAGGTCTTTGTAATCGTTCCCAACGGCCCCCCATCTGGACCGAAAAGCACCTCGGAAACTTGCCTTGGAGACCGCGCTGACGCATAGTTGGCTTGATGGAAAGCCTATTCATCTGCCTGTTGGGGCCAGTATTCGCGCCAGCAGCCGCAGATCCTGAGGCTGCCGCGACCCGTTACAATCAGGCTTCCGAACTGCTTGACCAGGGAAAGTACGAAGCCGCTATCGCGGGGTTTTCCGACACGCTGCTGTTGAAGCCGGACCATGTCGAGGCGTTGGTCAACCGCGGCATCGCCTACGACGTGACGGGCCAATACGATCGGGCCGTGTCCGACTACACGCGGGCCCTGGAAATCGACCCCAAATTCGCGACCGCCTACCACAACCGTGCGATCGCCCACCAGAACCACAAGGACCATGCCAAGGCGATCGCCGACTACACGTCGGCCTTGGCCCTCAATCCGGACGACGCCGACGCTCTGAATGCCCGCGGCACGGCTTGGGAAGACTCGGGGCAGCGCAGAAGGCCATTGCCGACTTCACGGAAGCCATCCGGATTAACCCCAACTTTGCCGACGCCTATCGAAATCGTGCCTACGCCCGCTACGTGCTGAACGAGTACGAAGCGGCGATCGCCGACTATGGCTCCGCGCTGAAGCTGGTGGACGACGATCCATCGATCTATTTCAGCCGCGCCAATGCGTATGAGGAACAAGGAAATTTCACCAAGGCATTGGCTGATCTGGACGAATCGCTTCGCATCAAGCCGGACAACGTTGCCGTGATGGCCGTGCATGGCTTGGTGCAGTACGAGTTGGGTCACTTCGAGGCCGCGATCGAAGACTTTACCGCGGTTTTCAAACTCGCCCCTCAGCATGCCGAAGCGCACTACAACTGCGGTCTGGCCTACTTGGCGCTTCACAAGAGCGACCTGGCGCTCGAGCAATGGAATGAGTCGCTGCGGCTCAATCCAAAGCACGTCGCGGCCCTGAACAATCGCGGCCTGTTGCAGCAACAACGCGGAGATGCCAAGGCGGCGCTAGCCGATTTCACCGCAGCCTTGAAACTCGACCCCGACCGCGCCGAGACATACAACAATCGCGGCGGAGCGCAGTACGTGGCGGGAGAATTCGCTGCGGCGGTTGCGGATTTCTCCGAAGCCTTGCGGCGCGACCCTCGCTATGTCGAGGCGTTGAAGAACCGGGCCGCCGCCTACCATCGGCTCGGCAGTGGCGAGAAGGCGCTGGCCGATTACGGCGCGGCCGTGAAAATCAGCCCCTCGGACGCCAAAAGCCATGCAGCCCTGGCGGACGTGTTGCGCGACCAGGGACTGCTCGATCGGTCGCTCCCCGAGTACGCCGAGGCCCTCCGTCTCGACCCCAAGCAACCGGCCTTCTACGTCAATCGCGGCGTTGCTTTGGAACGGCGCGGCGATTTTGCCGCAGCGATCGCCGATTTCGATCAGGCGCTGAAACTCGATGCGGCCGCAGCCGTGGCCTACAACAATCGCGGATTTGCTCGATTCAAGATGAGAGATTACGCTCAGGCTCGCCAGGATTTCGACGAGGCCCTGCGTCTCGACCCGCGCTACGCCGAAGCCTATAACAATCGCGGGGTATTGCGCCGCATGCAGATGGATCAGGCGGGAGCCGTGGCCGACTATTCCGCGGCGATTCGATTGGAACCCAAATTCGCGCAGTGCATTTACAATCGTGGAATCGCTTATCTGGGGCAGGATAAATTTGCCGAGGCGGTCGCCGATTTCTCCAAGGTGGTTACAATCAATCCTCAGCACTTGAATGCCTACCGAGCGCGGGCCGTGGCCTTTCAACGGCAAGGGCAACTGGCTAAGGCAGCAGCCGATTTGGAGCGGGCACGACAACTGGAACCGCGGTAACGCCAACCATGCCAGCCGACCATTCGCGATGACTCAGAACACGTCGCTCGCCACGGTTCGGCTGGACCGGATCCAGATCTTTCCCATCAAGTCGCTTCCCGCGGTAACGCTTGAGGAATCGGCCGTCTGCTCCCACGGCGCCCTGCAGAACGACCGCCGTTGGGCGCTGGTCGACAAAGCTGACAAGTTCGTCAACGGCAAACGCACGGCTCAAATTCACCTGCTCGAGGCAAGTTTTGCGCCGATCTGGCCAGCGTCAGGCTTTCGGTCGGTGGCCAATCAGCGGAAACATTCGCTCTGACTGGCGATCGTGCTGGCCTGGAGCAATATCTCTCGGAGTTCTTTGGCTTCGCGGTCCGCGTGGTCGAGCAGCCCGAGGGTGGGTTTCCCGACGATACGGACGCCCCCGGGCCGACGCTGATCAGCACGGCCACGCTTGAGGCCGTGGCCGGTTGGTTCCCTCCCCTGACGATCGAAAGCATGCGCCGGCGATTTCGCGCCAACCTGGAATTTTCAACGCCGGAACCCTTCTGGGAAGACCGGCTCTTCGGCCCCAGCGGCAGCGTCGTCACGTTCCGGCTGGGTGAAGTCGTGCTAGCCGGCACGAATCCGTGCCAGCGCTGTGTTGTGCCCACGCGTGATCCGGCGACCGGCGAAGTCTATCCGCGGTTCACACCGGAGTTTACCGAACACCGCAAGCAGACGCTGCCGGCTTGGGCCGAAGCATCGCGGTTCAATCACTTCTATCGGTTGGCCGTCAACACGCGTGGCGTCGATTGCCCACTCGATGCTCGAATCCGCGTGGGAGACGAAATAGTGATCCGTGGTTAGTGGCCAGTGGTCAGTAACCATGATTACCAACCACTAGCCACTGGCCCCTAATCAGAATTAGCGGAGATTAGTGAAAATCAGCGTTCCGCTCCATTTGTCATATCAGAACTAGAAACTACTGAATGACGTCATCGCGAGCGTTCCAGCTACAAGCCAAGGGCTGAAAGAACACTGGCGAAGCCCATTGGCACACATTCGATCGCTGCAAGCTGGGTCGTGATCCGCACGAAAACGTGCTCAATTAAGCTTAAACAGCCTACGGGCATTGGCCGTCGTCTGGGCCGCGAATTCCTGCGGGTCGACGCCGCGCACGGCTGCCAGGCACTCGGCCGTGTAGACCACGTAGGCCGGCTCGTTTCGTTTGCCGCGCACGGCCTGCGGCGCGAGGTAGGGGCTGTCTGTCTCGACCAAGATGCGATCGGCCGGAACTTCTGCGGCCACCGCCCGCAAGGCGTCCGATTTCTTGTACGTCACCATGCCGGCGAAGCTGATGTACAGTCCCAGGGCCACGCACTCGGCGGCGGTTTCGGCCGCGCCGGTAAAGGAGTGCATCACGCCGCTCAGTGGACCGCGCTCCGCTGCCTGGCGAAGCATGGCCAGCGCGTCAGCATCGCACTCGCGCGTGTGAACGATAAAGGGGAGACCCGCTTTCTGCGAAAGCCGCAGATGGCGATCGAAATAGTCCTGCTGCACGTCGAACGGCGTGTCGTTCCAGTAGCGATCGAGGCCCGTTTCGCCAATCGCCACGACTCCGGCTGCACCAGCCAAGTCGACGATCTCCTGCCAATCGCCGGGATGGGCCTGGCCCGCGTAGTTGGGCTGGATGCCCACTGCGGCCCGCAACGGGGAGAACTCAGCGGCCAGTTCCACGACGCGGCGGCTGGTGGCTGCCGTGGTACCGACGGCAATGATCGTGCCGACACCGGCGGCAACGGCTCGGGCAATTACCTCGGCCCGATCCGAGTCGAACTTTTCCTGATCGAGATGAGCGTGCGTATCGACGAGCGGCATTATGCTCACGCCGGCTGAGTCGTCAGCTCTTGCAGGGCTTCCAGGTGAGCCTTTTCGCTGCCGAGCGTTTCTTGCGCCAACTCGCAGGCTTCTCGATCGTTATCAACTCGGAGCACGATTTTCTCAATCTGGCCGATGAGCCACTTTTGAAATCCGATCAACTCCTTGATCAGGAAGTCGAGCGACAGATCGTGCTGGTCGGTGTATTCCATTGGGAATTCGCCCGTGTTGAGCGCGCCGCCCCGGCCGAGCACCAACTGGGCAATCTTCTGGCTGGTGGCTCGCTGGTCGCTGACGATGTTCGCGAGCGCGGCCGTCGCCCGTTCGTCGCCCGGGTGCGTCCAGGGCATGGCGTCGATCAGATACATCGGCAACGAGCGGTACTCGAGCGCCAGCAGGTCGTTGAGATCGCGAATCGTATCGGCTTTGGTCATGGGCAGTAAGTAGTAGACAGAGGGCAGAAGGCGGCGAAAATAATCCGCGATTGCCAGTTTATGACAGCAGATTCTCAGCGGCGGCCTGGGCCCAGCGGTTCAGCGGATCCCACCACACGCCCAATACCAACACCGGGATCGTAATCAGCACCACGTACACGCCCTCGGGCGAGACGAGCGAAAAGTTAACCGGCAGCCGATCGTCGGGCTCGGGATCGAGGGCCATGATCTTCACCAATCGCAGGTAATAGAAAAGGCTGATGACCGTATTCAAGCCGCCGATGATCAGCAGCGTAAAGAGCACGGGGTAACGCTGCGGGTCGGCGGCCAGCGGAGCAAACACCAGGAACTTGGCCGCGAAGCCCGAGAGCGGCGGCAGGCCCAGCAGGCTGACCAGAATGATCGAAAAGCAAATCACCAAGCCCGGGCAGCGATTGATCAGGCCGGAATAGGCGGAGATCTCTTCGGTTCGCATCGCATTGCGCAGGAAGGCCACGACGGCGAAGGCCCCCAGGTTCATGAACAAATACACGCCGATGTAAAAGCACAGCCCGCCAATGGCCTGTTTGGCCAGGTCTGGGTTGTCGCCCATTACGGCCACGGCCGCGGCCACGGGCATCATCATGTAGCCGGCGTGGGCAATCGTCGAATAGGCCAGCAGTCGCTTGATGTTGGTCTGGCCGTAGGCCGTCAGGTTGCCGAACGTGCAGGTAATGGCAGCCAACAGGGCGATCAGGCCGACGATGTAGTGACGCACGCCGGCCAGCTTGTCGGTGGCCGGGGCCTTGGCGGCTGCGATGGCATGGTCCGTAGGCGTCTGGGCATCGTGCGCGATCGGAGCGGCGGCTGCCACCACGGCGATCGGCGCTTCGGCCAATTGCTTGGCGTCGGGCTCGGGAACATGACTGAAGCCAATGGCCACGCGCACCAACAGTGCCAAAGCGGCCGCCTTCGAAGCCACCGACAAAAAGGCGTTCACCTCGGCGCTGGCCCCTTCGAACACGTCGGGACACCAGAAATGAAACGGCACGGCCGAGAGCTTGAACGCCAGGCCGACCATCAGCATCAGACCCCCCAGCATCAGCACGCTTTGCCGATCGGCCAGGGCCTCGGTCGACAGGCTGGCCAATTGGGCGGCCATCGTCGGCAGGTGCAGGGAGCCGAGCGATCCGGCCAGCAGGCTGATGCCGTAGAGCATCACGCCGGCAGTTCCCGCGCCGTAGACGGAGTACTTGATGGCGGCTTCGCTGCTCTGACGCCGACCCTTGAGCATGCCGGCCAAGGCATAAGAGGGCACGCTGGCCATTTCCACGCCCAGGAAAACCATGAACAGGTGATTCGTCGAGGCCATCAGGCACATGCCCACCGTGCCGCCGAGAATCAACGTGTAGAAGTCAGGGCTATCGTCGCGATCGGGAATGCCCGACAGCCATGTAAAGCAGAGGAACAAGCAGACGAAGATCAGCAGCACGCTGCGAAAGTAGATGGTCAAGGTGTCGTAGACCAGCAGCCCGTCGAAGATCGGCACGTTCAGCAGGGCATCGGCCGGGAAGGCCAGATCGGTATCCTTGACCAGATAGCGCCAGGGAGCCGTGAAATACAGGGCCAGCAAGGCGCCGGGCAGCGCCACGAAAAATGCGTTGAACCGACGGCCGATGGGCAGAATTCGCACCAGCAGCATCAGCACGATCGTGGCGCAAAGAATCAACTCGGGCATGAAGCCCGGCAGCGATACGCGGAGCGTATCGTCGATCAGGTTCTGGACGAGCATCTCAAAAGTCACGGCGGTCTTCTTTCGTCAAACGCCCGGCGTGCGGGCGCGGAACTCATGGATTCGGATGATCGGCGGCCACTCGCAACGCTTCTGCCCGCTGGGCTGTCGGCATTGCCCTTCTGCAGCCGCGGCTCCTTCACCTTGCGAGTCCAGTCGGCCAGTTGGCGAACGTTGTAATCGACCGTCGGGGTCATGTAATTGAAAATGGCCTGCGGATAGACGCCGAACAGGATGGCAAAAGCCAACAGCGGCGCGCCGATGGCCAACTCGCGTGGCGTCATGGGAGTAATGTGATCGCCGTGCGGACCCTTGTACTCGGGGCCCAGGTACACCCGTTGCAAAGTCCACAGAATGTAGCCAGCCGTCAGGATGACGGTCGCAGCCGAAATCACGGCCAAGGCCTGGCTGAAGCTCCACACGCTGAGCGTGACGAACACTTCGCCAATGAAACCGCACAGTCCCGGCAAGCCCAAGCCGGCGAAGAAGATGCCGAAGGCAATCCCGCTATAGACCGGCATCCGGGCGAACAGGCCGCCGAACTCGTCGAGATTACGGTGATGGACCCGTTCGTAGATCACGCCAACCATGAAGAACATGCCGGCCGAGCTGATGCCGTGGGCCAGCATCTGAAACATGGCGCCGTTCATGCCCAACGACCAGTAGTCGGGGTTGAACTCGTTGCCCGCCACGGCGCTCCACACGCCGATTCCCAGCATGACGTAGCCCATGTGGCTCACCGAGCTGTAGGCCACCAGCCGCTTGAAGTCCTTCTGAGCCAGGGCCGCGAACGCTCCATAGAGCATGCTGACCACGCCGATGCCGCAGACGACATAGGCCAGGTCGTAGCCTGCGTCGGGACAGATCGGATAGCAGATGCGGATGATGCCGTAGCCGCCCATCTTCAACAGCACGCCGGCCAGGATCATTGAGATCGGCGTGGGTGCTTCGACGTGCGCGTCGGGCAACCAGGTGTGGAACGGAACGATCGGCACCTTGATCGCAAAGCCGATGAACAGCAGCACGAAGGCCCACCATTGCAGCGATCGACCCAGGGCGATTTCGCCGTCGAACAAATCAGTGTGCTGGCCCATCTGGGCCAGAGCCATGATGTTGAAGGTGTGGAACGGCTGGCCGCCGCCGTCCTGCAATTGCTGCGGTCACCTCTTTCGTCACGCGCGGATGGACGTGCAGATCGGCCCACACGACCTCGGGCTTGCCTCCCTTGACGGCCAGTTCGCTCTTCTTGGCCAGTTCCACCAGGTCGCTGTTGAAGTACAGCATCAGGATGGCGATCAGCATCAGCACGCTGCCCAGCAGCGTGTAGAGGAAGAACTTGATGGCCGCGTATTCGCGGCGCGGTCCGCCCCAGACGCCGATCAGGAAGTACATCGGCAGCAGCATCACTTCCCAGAACACGTAGAACAAGAAGAAGTCGAGCGACAGAAAGACGCCCAGCATGCCGGTTTCCAGCAGCAGGAACAGGATGCAATAGGCTTTGACGTGCTTGGTGATCGGCCAACTGGCAGCCATGGCCAGCACGCTGGAAAACGAAGTCAGCATCAGCAGGGCGAAGCTGATGCCGTCGATGCCCATGAAGTAGTAGATATTGAACGAGGGAATCCAATCCAGCGAAAACGCGTCCTGCAGCTTCGACAGGCCCAGTTGAAAATGCGTGCCGGGAGGACCGTCGGACGGAATGGCCATGATGGCCGTGAGGACGAACACCATGACCGTCGCCGCCAGACTGACCCACTTGATCAGGTCGGGCTTCTCCTTCGGCAGAAACGCGATCAGCAGCGCCGCCAACGAAGGCACGAAGACAATCGAGCTCAGCAACCACACATACTGCGATTCGAGGTTTGCGTCCATAACCGCTCAGTTCCGCTTCAAGGCGAAGTATTGGCTTAGTTTCAGTTTCAGCGGCCCGATGTTCTGGGGCCGGGATAATTTCTTCCTGCAGTTCCCGCGGCGCTCAAGGAGCCGGCCGCTGACGCTCCACTTGATCAACACGGTCAAGGCCACGGTGCCGATCACGATCAACATCACGTATTGACGCAGCTTGCCCGTTTGCACGCGCCGGAACGAATTACCGATTGCGTAGGTCCAGTGCGGCCGTCAGGTTCACGATGCCGTCGATAAAGTACCGGTCGAGCATGTCGTCCAATCGCGAAATCTGCAGACGCCGCGCGCCAGGGCGTCGATCAGTCCGTCGATGATCACTTTGTCGAACCGCGAAATGACTCCGGAAGTGAACATCACCGGCCGGACGAAGATCGCCTGGTAAAGCTCGTCGAAGTACCACTTGTTGACCAGGAAGGTATACAAAGCGCTGAATTGCTGCCGGACGTCGTTCGGGTTCAGATAGCGCCAACCGTAGAACGCCGTCGCCAACAGGAAGCCGGTCAGAGCCGTCGAAAACGCTACCACCGTGGCCGCGACATGGATTGACGACTCGTGACTGAAGTGTTCGTTCGGATGTTCGATGTCCGTCCACATGAGGGCATCGGCAATCTTGTCGTGCAGCAAACCGGCCGGCCGGGCCTGTTCGAGCCAGTCGGCCACGCCGATCGCACCGGGCAACGTCCAGCCGATCATCACGGCAAATACCGCCAGCACGACCAGCGGCAGGTACATGACCCGCGGCGATTCGTGGGCATGCTCGTAGATGTGATGATCGCGCGGCTCGCCGGCAAACGTCATGTACCACAGCCGGAACATGTAGAAGGCCGTGATCGCGGCGCCGCCGGCCGCCGCCGTGAAGAACACGGCCCCGTGCTTCGGATTGTGGTTCCAGAACGACAAGGCCTGGGCAATGATCGCGTCTTTCGAATAATAGCCGCTGAAGCCGATCAAAAAGGGAACACCGGCCCCGATGATCGCCAGGCAGCCGGCGAGCATGGTGTACGCGGTCCACGGCATTTTCTTCCGCAGTCCGCCCATCTGCGGCATTTCGTTGGTATGCGTGGCGTGGATCACCGAGCCCGAGCACATGAACAGCAGGCTCTTGAAGAAGGCGTGCGTGATCAGGTGGAACATGCCGGCCACCCAGCCGCCCACGCCCAGGGCGAGCATCATGTAGCCCAACTGGCTGACCGTGGAATAGGCCAGCACGCGCTTGATGTCGGTGGCCGTGATGGCGATCGTGGCCGCCAGCAACAGGGTAATGGCCCCGACGTAGGCGATCACCAGCAGCACTTCGGGCGTAAACACCGGATAGAAGCGGCCGACCAGGTACACGCCGGCGGCCACCATCGTGGCCGAGTGCACCAGCGCCGAGACGGGCGTCGGGCCCTTCCATGGCGTCGGGCAACCAGACGTGCAGCGGAAACTGCGCGCTTTTGCCGACGCAGCCGCAGAAGATGCCCAACCCGGCAACGACCAACAGCCAGTAGCCGTAGCCGTCCTTGCGCCAGCCGTCGATGCGCGAATCGACTTCGAGTTTCGGATCGTCGAGGTTCTTGTCGTTCAGATGGTCGGCGAAGATGTCGGCCACTTCGTCGGCGGCCGCGGCCCGCACCATGCCGGCCGGCGTCGCCAGGGCAAAATTGTTATCAGGCGAACGAACCTGGCTGAAGATGCCGCGTTCGAGCTTGCCGTCGTCACCGACAGGTCGCCGAACGCGAACGTGCCCAGGCTGGCCCACAGGGCCATCATGCCGATGATCATGCCGAAGTCGCCAACGCGGTTGACGATGAAGGCTTTGTTGGCGGCGTTCGACGCGCTCTTGCGCTCGATGTAGAAGCCGATCAGGAAGTAAGAGCAGATGCCCACCAATTCCCAGAACACGAAGACCATCGCCACGTTGCCGGCGATGACGATCCCCAGCATGCTGAAGCAGAACAGCGACAGGTACTGGAAGAAGCGATGAAACCGGCCATGGCGGTGCAGGTGATGGCCGTCCGAGAGCGTGACCTGGTGATCGGTCACGTCATGCAATTCGTCATGCATGTAGCCGATGGCATAGAAATGAATGCACGAAGCGATCAGCGTGACCATCGCGAACATGGCCATGGTCAGCGCATCGATGTAGTAGCTGATCGTGATCTTGAGCTTGCCGAACTGGCCCAGCTTGTACCAGACGCCGGAAATCGACTTGGGCGGGATCAGCGTCGGTACATGGACGTCCTTTCCATGTCCGTGCTCCGTTGCCTGGTGAGCGGCATCGGCGCCGGCATGCCCGCCGAATTCGGGCTCATGGCCGGCGACGTGAGCCGCGGCGCCGAATTCGCGAAAATCGTCCCACCAGGTGACCACCGTCGTGGCCGAGCAGATGAACGAACCCACAATCGCGGCGGTAGCCACCCAGCTTGCGGCCACGCCGTGCTTGCCCAGCTTAGGGCCCAGAAACACGATGATCGTGAACGAAGCCAGCGGCAACAGCCAGGCGACGAGCAACAGGTTGGGAATATTCGCGTTGTCCATGAACAGTGAACCGTTAACCCTTGAGCTCGTCGGCCCGATCGACGTCGATCGTGGAGTGGTTGTTATAGAAGTTCAAGACAATGGCCAGGGCCACGGCAGCTTCGGCCGCGGCCAACACGATCACAAACAGAGCCACGAACTGGCCGTCGAGCCCCAGATTGTGCCCCTGGTCGGTCTGCAGAAAGCTGCTGCCGAAGGCCACGAAATTGACGTTCGCGCCGTTGAGCACCAGTTCGATGCCCATCAACACGCCCAGGGCATTGCGCTTCGTCGCCATGCAGACCACGCCGCAGACGAACATGACGGCGCCGACCACCATGTAGTGCGACACGCCAATCGGTTGAGTGAGAAGGTCCATGGCAAATCTAGTAGGCAGAGGGCAGTAGGCAGTAGGCAGTTGACATACGATTACGAATCGATCGCGAACAATCCATCCACCATGATTTCTGACGCTCGTAAGCACTCATCGCAAAACACTCCAACTCCGGCAACTGCCCTCGGCCTACTGCCCTCTGCCTACTTTGTCGCTTATTGCATACTTGCCCGAGCGCCGCTTGGCTCGGGCCAGGTAGGCAGCGCCGACCAGCACGACCAAAAGATGCACGGATACGATTTCAAAGGGGAGCAAATATCCCGACATTCCGGCCACCAGTCGCGCGGGGCGATCTTCCAACTTGTCGACTCGCACGCCGAGCAGACCCATGCCGATGCGTGCCGAGGTGTCCTCCTGCAACGGATCAGGGACCGCCGTATCGGCCTTGGCTTGCTTGGCGCCGTGCCCCGTTTCGTCGTGCCCCGTGTCGCCATGCCCTTTGGCGGAATGCTCGTCGCCGGCAGCCTCGGCCGGCTGATTGCGCCAACTGGGAACGCTGAACGCCGCAGGAACCAGCGTGGCCAGCAGGCAGCCCGACAGCAAGCAGGCCAGAATCCAATCGCCGCCGCGGGTTTTGAGCGAAATGAACGGCCCTTGTGCCGTGAGCATCACGCCGAAGACCAGCAGCACGAGCGTACCGCCGACGTAGATCAACAGTTGCATGGCCCCGACAAAATCAGCCCCCGCCAGGAAGAACAAGCCGGCCGTGGCGCCCAACGACAGGATCAAATAGAAGGCCATGCGCACAATATTGCTCGACAACACCACGGCCACGGCAAAGGCGCACGAAGCCAGCGCGGAGAGCAAAAAGAAGAACGATTGCCAGTTGATCGGAGTCACAGGGAAATGCTAAATGCTAAATGATAAGTGAACTCAACGCCGGGCCCGAATCGCCAGGCTATCGTTGCTATTTGCTTCCATGGCCGTATTCCCCATTCCCAATTCCCCATTCCCGATGGCCGATTCTTCGTATCGCAGGGCATAGGGCATGCTTCGCAGCCCGACGCCCCCGGGAAAGCAATACGTCCAGCACACCGCGCCCAGAAACATCGCGGCCGCGATCGGAGTGCAAAACTTCAGACAGACCTTCATCACCTGGTCGATCCGCAATCGCGGCAGCGTCCAGCGAATCCACATCATCAACGTCACGAATAGGCAACTCTTCAACATGAAATTGAGCATGCCGACAAAATTGCCCAGGTACCCGGCAACGGGGCCATTGTCGGGCGTCAAGCCCAGCCACGACGTGATCGGCACTGGGCCATTCCAGCCGCCGAAGAACAAAATCGACGCCAGGCCGCTGACGGCGAACATCGAGCCGTACTCGGCCATGAAGAAATAGCTCCAACGCAGGCCGGAGTATTCGGTATGAAAGCCGGCCACCAGTTCGCTTTCGGCTTCCGCCAGATCGAACGGGGCTCGATTGACGCTCGCCGTGGCACAGGTGAAATAGACCCAGAAGGTGATGAACGTGAACGGATCGTGGAAGATCAACCACTGCGTGAACCAGCCGGCTTGCACCTGGCCGATTTCAACCAGGTTCATGCTACCGGCAATCAGCACCGGCACGACCACGCACATGCCCATCGGCACTTCGTAGCTCACCACCTGGGCCGCTTCGCGCATCGCGCCGAACAGCGACCATTTCGAAGCCGACGCATAGCCGGCCAGAATGACGCCGAAGACCTCGATTCCCATCACGGCCAGAATGAAAAACACGCCCACATTCAAATTGAGCGCTACCCAGCCGTCGCTGAACGGTAGCGCCAGGTACGCACAGAACGAGGCGCAGAAACTGATATAAGGCGCGATACGGAAAAGCAACCCGTCCGCCCCCTTGGGCATCAGGTCTTCCTTGGTAATCAGCTTCAGGCCGTCGGCCAGGGTTTGCAGCCAGCCGAATTTGCCGCCGACGCGCGTGGGCCCCAACCGGTCCTGGATGCGACCGGCCACCTTACGTTCCAACCAGATGAAGCCCAGGGCCCCGACCGCAATGACATTAATCAGCAGCGCAGCGTGAATGAGCGCGACGATCGTGTAAGCGATCGCCGTGAGAATCCAGGGCGGAATCCATTCAGGAGACCAGCCCGGCAGATGCTGAACGAGGTAGTCGGCCACGGGTGAAGGCGTCCTTATCCGTACACGGGGTCCGCGAACAGGGCGATGTCCCGTCGGGCCGGTGCCAGCAGCCGAAAGGCGTCTCCGCGGACGACCTTAAGCCAAGGCGCCGAGCCCAGGTTCACAGGATTGTGAAATATGGCACAAAGCCCCCGGCCGATTCAAGCCCCCGGCGGGGCATTTTCCGATAGCAATCGGAGAATGCGCCCCGGGGGGAGGTTGGGGGATTTCGGCCAGAGAGGCCGAGGAAGCTGCCGGTCAGACCAGCGATGAGCACAAATTGATGGCGCAAGCCGCCTATCGCATTGCTTTCCACCCCGCCAATGACGCCAATGGGCTTTTAAGGAGTGTTCGGCGGCGGATTTCGCAGCGGTGGTACGTCCACGCGAATATCGGGTCCATCGGCGCGGGGAACATCGACGTGGACGCCGCCCCGCGGACCACCGACGTCAACACGCGGCTCGGCAGGCGGCGGCTCGACGATCGGCTTCCGAACCACGACCGGCACCGGTTCAGCAGGTTGATTGCAGCCGGTTACCGCCACAACCGCTCCGCTCAAGATAACGACCCAAGGAATGAAATTGCGGATTCTCATCATGGCGTCTCCTATTGCCTGAGTATTTCTGTCCCGGTCCGCAGCACGCGCCGCGAATAAGGCCGACTGACTTGTTGCTTCATCGCGCAGGCTCCGCCGTCGGGGGAGCAACCCCCGAACCTTCAGCCCGGGCAGGTTTGCCCGCCATGAAGCGGTTGCAACCGCTGTTGCCGGAAACCCGCAACCTGTAGGGCTGCAACTTCTCGTCAATGCAGAGTCCCATCGTGGTATTGGCCAAATGAGCGTCAGGCTCGACCTGGTACCATTTGCAGTCTTTGCACAGCCCCCACTCTTTTTGATTCTTTTGCGACATTATTTCGCCTCCGAGAATGCCCACCGATGGTTCCGCGTAACACGGTCGCGGTCGACAGGCAGGGCAAATGCCGTACCGAGGCCACGCGGCGCGGGACGCATGCCATGGAAGGCTGCCGTAGCAAGCCTTTACAGAGGAACTGATCCGATGCGGCGGCAAGTCGTTGGTCGGTTAACCAGCACGTTGGCCGCGTTGGCATCCCCTAAGCCGAACGATCAACGGGCTCGTCGTGCGGCCGCCAGCGATCGTAGGTCGGCCGTCGCGCGCACCACGACGGGCACCCAATCTCCCAGACGCGGCTGACGCATGAGCCGCATGGTCGGATACCAAGGGCTGTCTTCTCGCGCGAACAGCCAGCGCCAATCGGGAGCTGCCGGCAATGCCAGCCAGGTGGGCAGGCCCAACGCGGCGGCCAGGTGGGCCGGCAGAATCGCAGCCGATCACCAGGTCGAGATTCGACATCAGCGCGGCCGTTTCGTGAAAGTCGGTGAGCTGATCGGTCAGGTCGATGATCGGCGTTCGACCGTCGAGAGTCGCCGGCCGTTCGCCCCGCGAGTCTTTCTGCAGGCTATAAAAACTGCACCCTGGCACTTCCAGCAGCGGCACAAAACTCTCGAACGGAATCGAACGGAATGCATCTTCGTGGTGATCGCGGTTGCCGCGCAGAACAGGCCGACGCGCAGCAGCCGATCGCTGGCCAACCGGCTTCGCCAACGCTCGACGAGCGCCGGATCGGCCGAAAGATATGCCGTCTCCGCCGGGATCGTCTCCAATGTCGTCTGAAAGTCGGCGGGCAAACTCATCAGCGGCGAATGAACGTCGAACGGCGGCAGCACGTCACCGTGTGCCAGCGCGACATCGATCCCCGCCGCGCGGCTCAGGAGCGACAGCAACGATCGATGGCACTGCAATACGACGCGAGCCCCGCATCGCGCACCAGTCGGGCGTAGCGAATGAATTGGATGGCGTCGCCCATCCCCTGCTCTTCGTGCAAGAGAATCGTTTTGCCTGCCAGAGAAGATCCGTCCCAGCGTGGCTGCGCATACGGCGGATGCCGCGGGCCGGTCGCGGATCGCCAGCGCGATTCGTACGCCGGCCAACCGCGGGCAAAGTCTCCTCGCAGCAGCCACAACAAGGCCCGACTCAATTGGGCCGCGGCATTATCAGGCTCGATGCGCAGGGCCGCCTCGTAGCTGGCTTCGGCCTGGTCCAGTTCTCCCCGCATGCGGTGGACTACACCCAGATTCAGATGCGCATCCGCGTAGTGCGGATCCAGCCGCAGGGCCTCGCCGAGGCTTCTTTGAGCTTCGTCCAGTCGGCCCAGACGGCGCTGCGGCACCAATATCTGCGAATGCGTGGCGGCGCAATCTGGATTGAGCCGTAATGATTCGCGATAAGCGACTTCGGACTCGGGCAATCGATTCAGCGATCCGTGCAACGAGCCCAGGTTGTTGTAGAACACAAACCAGGGCTGCAATGAAATTGCCCGTTCGATTTTCTCGAGCACTGCATCATGCCGACCCGTCTGCAACTCGACGAGGCCCAACAGGTGCCAGGCGTCGGCGTAGTTCGGATCCTCCGCGAGGATCTCCCGGTACATCCGCTCGGCATCGTCCAGCCGTCGCGTTTGATGGAGCTTGAGAGCCACCTGGAGCGACTGGCGGACGTTCGACATAGGCCGCTAGGAAGAGCTTGGGCTGACCACGGGTAGTGTCAGCATGATGGTGTCAGCATTTCGTGGAGCGGTCAACTATTCGACGGAGGATCGAGACTGCGTGAATACTCGCCATCGTCGATGACATAGCGGACCCCGGTCTCGGGATCCAATAGTCCACGAATCTCGGCACCGAGTTCGTCGACGCGGAACATGCGCCGCCGCGAAAGCATCAGCGTTACGAAATCGGACGCGGTCACCGGGCGGCAATCTGTCGCCGGCGCACGGCAACGAACTGCTGGCCTGGACTCTCGAAGTTCTGCAAACATGTTTCACCCCCGCCAATAATCGTCCACAGAGAGATCCACCCGTGGGACGTGGATTATAACACCGACGCCGGAGAAGACTTCAAGAGGCGCGGTCGCTTTTGTTGCGGCCCCCCCTAACCTCGCGGTTTCGGCGCCCGGGGTTTGAAGTTTGGATTCACGGTCGGGAGCCGGGCACCCACTGCCTCGCGCCAGGCGTGCAGTCGCTCCTTAAGTTGCGCCGCTGCTTGTGGTTGGCTACTGGCCAGATCGTGCGATTCGGAGAGGTCGTCTCGCAGGTTATAGAGTTCCGTGCGGCCATCTTCGTAGAATTCTATTAATTTCTGATCACCCATTCGGATGGCACTTGCCGGCGTGGTGGTGTGATAATAATGCGGATAGTGAAAGTATAAGGCCTCGCGATCGAGCTTCGTTTCGGGCTCTTTGAGCACGCCGAGCAGCGAAACGCCATCGAGTGGGACATTGTCGGGCGCCTTTTGGCCAGCGGCAGCCAGCAGCGTGGAAAACAGATCCATCGTCACGACCGGCTCGTGGCACTCGCGCCCGGCGGGAGTCACGCCGGGCCAACTCACCAGCAGCGGAACGCGGATGCCGCCTTCGTACAATGCTCCCTTGCCCGAACGTAGCGGCCAGTTGCTGGTCACCGGCACGCCGCGTCCGCGTTCTTTGCCGACAAACCCGCCGTTGTCGCTGCTGAAGACGATCAACGTTCGCTCGGCCAGCCCACGCTGGACCAGGTGCTCGCGGATGCGGCCGACGCTTTCGTCAAGGCTCTTAATCATGGCGGCGTACGTGGCGTTTTGATGGTGCATGCTGGGCTTGAGCTGCCCCTCGAAATGCGCGACGTCCGCGGCCTTGGCTTCGATCGGCGTGTGCGGAGCGTGATGGGCCAGGTAGAGGAAGAACGGCCGGTCACCGCAACGGTCGATGACCTTCAGCGCTTCGTCGGTAAGCCGGTCGGTGAGGTATTCTCCCTGCTGGCCGAATTCGAGGTGTGGCACATAGCGGAATTCCGGTCCGTACATGCCTCGTCCACTGTAGGGGTAGAAGAACGTTTGCGGGGCGCCCACAACGTGCCGCCAATGTTGACGTCGAAGCCATGCGTTTCGGGATAGTGCTTCGCGTCACCCAAATGCCACTTGCCAACCAAGGCCGTCTGATAGCCGGCCGCTTGCAGATGCTCGGCGATGGTCGTTTCGCTCAGCGGCAGGTTGTGCTCGGCACGCGGCGGGATCAGTCGCTCAGGCTTGGGCGGCTCTTCGGCGGCTTCCGCCCAAATGGTCATTCCCAAACGGGCCGGGTGGCGGCCGGTCATCAGCGAGGCGCGCGTCGGGGTGCAAACGCTCGAGCCGGCATAGGCGTCGGTGAATCGCACTCCGGCGGCGGCCAGGCGATCGAGATGAGGCGTCTGGTTCAAGTCCGCCGTAACAAGATAAATCGGCCCAGCCCAAGTCGTCGGCTAGAATCATGACGATATTGGGCGGGCGCTGTTCCGCGCTAAGGCAAGGAACCGCCAGAATCGGAACGATTGCCAGGAGCAGGCACGCGAGCTGACGCAGCATGAAACGAACTCCGAGTGGCAGGGGGCTGGTGCGATTCCGGCAGGACTTCCCAGCCTAACCCCCGGCTATGCGCTTGTCACGTCGCGACGACGCAGTTTTGCGCCTGAAACCTTCGGTCCAAGCCGGAAGCGCGGGCCCATCATGGTTGACCAGGCTTCACGCGACGTCGACCGCGTTCATGCGCCGCAATTCGTCCTCTCGAAATCGTCGGACGACGGTTCGCAAATTGAATCCCAGCACGGTCAAGCCAATCACGCCCAGGAGCAACAACGGGTAGCAGACATGCCAGGGCTGCCCAACACCGAGCGCGATTATCCCGGCAATCAATGAGATGCCGCAGATCGCCAGTGCCAGGCCGCACAAGCCGAACGTCAGCAGGCGGGATTGTTGCCAGGCCATCGAGAGGCCGATCAGTCCGCCCAGGATGCCGACGACCGCTCCCAAACTCCCGCCAATCCAGCCGGCTTGCGGTTCGGTCCACCATTGACCCGCCGAGTCCAGCGGAGCCAACGTCAACGGTTGCGAAACAATCACCTTGCCAGCGCCCGGCAGCACGACATTCAGCGTGAGCCTGTGAAGCGTCATGCCAGGCTCGGCGTGAAAGGGAAGCTCGAAATCGCGCCAGTCGCTCGTGCCGCTGAGCTTTTTCATCGATCCCCAATCCGCGAGCGCAGCGAGTGAAGTATTCTCCCCGATCGCCAAAGTTGCTCCACAGTTCCAGGTAGCCGTCCCCAACAACTCCCTCGTATTTCACTCGGCCCTGCACGACGTAACTGGGCGACGTGATGGCAGGGTTGTTGCAAACGACCAACGTCGTGGCACTGGCGACCGCGCCGCCGGCTACCTCGACGGCGGGTTCCCCGAGCGGCCCCTGCGACGCGGTTGCATTGGGCCCCACGTCCTTCGCCGGGCGAAGCACCAACGGGACGAATCCACTATTTGCGTGAATCTCGCCGGCTGCCAGAACCAGCAGCAGGGCCGACGTCACCAACAGGCGCATGACGGTTCTCCGATTCTTTGCGGTGGGCGGCAAGCAATGTCTTGAGGGTCGGCAGGTCGATCTTGCCGTCGACGTGCAACCCGCGCATGGTGCGTTCGAAATCGCTCATCGATCGCTGGCTGTCGAAGATCTCGATCTTGGCAATCAGCCGATCAAGCCGTAATCGCACGGTTGGATAGGAAATACCGTAGGCCTGCGCCAATTCTTTGAGCGATCCCGAGGCCAGCACAAACCGCTTCAGAAACGCGAGATCCTCTTCATCCAGCAGTTCGATCCAATGATGCGCGTTCGACATTCAATAATATTAAGTGCTACTTTCATATTATTCAATATTAAATTACTTCCATTTTCGTTTTGTTGATCGCGCGAGATGAGCGGCCGTCGCGCTATAATGCATTACGGGCTCCGTAAAAGGCGGAAGGAACTTTATGAAACACTCGTTTATCATGGCTGGTTGCCGGACCCCGATCGGCAAATTCCAAGGCGCTCTGGCTTCGCTGGCCGCGCCGCAATTGGGCGCCGTCGTCGTGGCCGAAGCCGTTCGCCGTGCTGGACTGGCAGCCGAACAGATTGAGGAAGTGATCCTGGGTTGTGTGCTCTCGGCCGGCTTGGGCCAGGCGCCGGCGCGGCAAGCGGCCTTGCGCGCCGGCTTGCCGCCCACCGTGGCGGCGCTCACGATCAACAAGATGTGCGGCTCAGGGCTCAAGGCCGTGATGTTGGCCGACCAGGCCATTCGAGCCGGCGACGCCCGCGCGATTGTCGCCGGCGGCATGGAAAACATGAGCCGTGCTCCGTACCTGCTGGCCGGGGCGCGCGAGGGCTGGAAGTTCGGCCATCAGCAAGTCGTCGACTCGATGATCCACGACGGACTTTGGTGCGCGTGCGAGAACCTGAGCATGGGGGCCGAGGCCGACTATATCGCGAACCTGCGTGGAGTGAGCCGCGAAGACCAGGACCGCTGGGCCGTGGAAAGCCACCGCCGCGCTGCCGAATCGATCGCCAACGGCCGGTTCGATGCCGAGATCGTGCCCGTCGCGATTCCAGGCAAGAAGGGGGAGACGCTCGTTCGACAGGACGAAGGGCCACGCCCCGAAACGACTCTCAGCACGTTGGCCGGTCTGCGCGCGTCGTTCGAATCGCAGGGGCCCGACGTAACGCGGACCGTTACGGCCGGCAACGCATCGCAGTTGAGCGACGGCGCCGCGGCATTGGTCGTGGTCGACGAGAGCATGGCCCCGAAGCATGCCGGCGCGATCCGCGCCCGCATCGTTGCCACGGCGACGAGTGGAGTTGCGCCCAAAGAGGTCTTCATTGCGCCGGTTGCCGCGATTGAACAGGTTCTGGCCAAAGCCCGGCTGCGGATGCATGACATTGATTTGGTCGAGCTGAACGAAGCGTTCGCCGCACAATTGCTGGCCTGTCAGCGACCGCTGGAAATCGACCCGGCCAAGCTCAACGTCAATGGCGGCGCTATTGCGCTGGGGCATCCGATCGGCGCCAGCGGCGCGCGCGTGCTGGTGACGCTGCTGCACGAGTTGGCCCGTCGCAATCTGCGGCGCGGGTTGGCCGCATTATGCCTGGGTGGCGGAAACGCCGTGGCCATGATCGTGGAGCGAGAGTAACGCGCACGATTCGAGTCTGTCGCGTCGTTTCGGCAGCGAGCGCTTCTGAAAGCGCTTACCTTCGAAGTAACCGTGAAGATTCGGTTAGTTTTTCGTTAGCAACTAGGTTGAAAAAACGGCGCACCTGATCTGAATCGCCGGCAAACGTAGCGGCGGGGAAATCGAGTTCAACTGCCATTCTTGCTTCAGAGCATGAAAACGCAGACACTCGGGATTAAGCAATTGGCTGAATTCCTTCCCTGTCTTTTTTGGAGGTGTTGTGATGAAGAGTCTTTGCTGTGCATTCTTCGTAGCGGCCTTGATGTCGGTGAGCGCTCTGCACGCGCAAGAGAAGGGTTCGCTGGGCGTAACGATGAGCGACAACAAGCCCGGCGGCACGCTCATTACTTCGGTTTTGGCAGGAAGCCCTGCGGCAAAGATTGGCTTGCAGGCCGGCGATCGCATCCTGACGATCAACGGCGAGAAGACGGACAATTTCCGAGATGTCGTGCGAATCACCGCGGCACACAAACCCGGCGACAAAATTGAATTGACGATCATTCGTGCGCCTGGAGAACCAAGCTGACCGCTACGTTGGGTTCCAAGGACACCGTTTTTACCGCGGCCCCGAAAACAGTGGCCCCGCCCAAGCCGCTTCATACGCCCGAGGATCCGAACTACGGTCCGCCGGGTTGGTACGGGCTTGATTTCAACGATCAGAGTGCAGCGGGCGCCTACGGCGGCGGCGGATTCTAAGAGCCGCCCATCCATCAGGGTTGAACATAGCCTGCGGGATCAACCCGGCAGGCTATTTTTATTTCAGCGAGTCTGAAGACCACCGCGCGGGCATTACGCCGCAGTTAACCGAGGCGGCTGTGCTAACGATGCCGCGCGAACGACACGGTTGACCTGCGCATCAGCCGCTGCCCGCTGCCCGTTGCCCGCCGCCCGCTCCGCGTTGCCCCAGCGGGCAGCAATCGTCAGGGCAAACGTCATGGCTCGGCCCCATGGCTCCCAGGGAGCGGCGAACCGCCTGCGGGTCGAGTCGCTCTTGGACCAATTCAGAAATCATCGTCACAAACTTGGGATGCGTGCCGACCGTTCCGGCACGGACCATGTTCAGCCCCACGCTCTCGCAGAAAGCGCGGGCCTCGGTGTCGAGATCGTAAAGAATCTCCAGATGGTCGGAGACGAATCCTATCGGCACCACAACCACATCCTTTGCGCCATGCTCGTGCAGTTCGGCAAGGTGGTCTCGAATGTCCGGTTCAAGCCAGGGTTGGCTGGGCGGCCCGCTACGGCTTTGATAGACCAGCCGCCAAGGATAATGGTCGCCCAACGCTTGCGAGACCAACCGACACGCTTCCAGCAATTGCGCCTCGTAGCGGCAATTCTGCGACATCGACAATGGAATGCTGTGGGCCGTGAAGGCGATCCGGACCTGCGACCGGCGCAGAGCCGGAATCTCTTCGAGTGCCGAGCTGACTCGTTCCACTTGGGGCTCAATGAAGAGCGGATGGTTGAAGAACATCCGCAATTTGTCGATCGTCGGCGAACCCGGGCCGACCAGCTGTTGGGCTACCTGCACGTTTTCGCGATATTGCCGGCATCCGGAATACGAACTGTAGGCCGAAGTGAAAAATGCCAGCGCTCGATGCACGCCGTCGCGGGCCATGGCCGCGAGCGTGTCGGGCAGCAGCGGATGCCAGTTGCGATTTCCCCAATAAACGCGCCAGGAGGGGCCACGGCGGTCGAATTCGGCCTGCAAGGCCGCAACCAGGCGCGGTTCTGGGCATTGATCGGACTGACGCCCCCGAAGTGATAATAATGCTCTGCCACGGCGAGCATTCGTTCACGCGGCACATTCTTGCCGCGGAGAACGTTTTCCAGAAATGGAATCACGTCGTCCGGTTTTTCCGGACCGCCAAACGACACCACAAGCAAGGCGTCGTAGGAACTGAGAGGAGACGCATTCATGTTAGCCGCGCCGCTGGCGGGGGCACGTCTCCGCCCTGTGATGAGCTAGCAACCAGTAAAGTGCTAGCAGATCGCCCTCGGACTGCTAGCAGTCGTCGAGCGGCACACTTCGCGCAGCCGTTGGCACGTGGAAGCACCTCAATAAAGTGACCCCGACGGGATTCGAACCCGTGTTGCAGGCGTGAAAGGCCTGTGTCCTAGACCAGGCTAGACGACGGGGCCAGCGGCACACTTCAGGGTGTATACTGGCGCGAGCGGCCATCCGTCAAGTGCTGAGGCGGCACGCGAGCTTAATACAATGGTCTGCCGAGCGCACGAAAAATTACCGGGCAGGAACATCAAAGAGAAAATGAGCAGAAGAAAAATGCAGGCGGGCTAGCTAAGGCGGGGCGGACGCAGAACTGAATCAAGCATCGCCGGCGGGAGTATCCGCCTGCAACGTCTTATTCTCGATCTGGGTGCTTCCCTCGGTTCCGGCGGCGCCGCTACGATGAATTGCTTCGTAGACCTCGCGACGATGCACCGGAACTTCTTTGGGCGCTTCGACCCCTAAGCGAACCTTGTCGCCTCGGATTTCCACCACCACGATCGTAATGTCATTGTTGATGACAATACTCTCGTTCTTCTTGCGGGATAAAACCAACATCGCCTATTCCTTCGCTTCGTGACTTGGAGCCCCGTACAGGACGGGCACGTCCTCCTTGGACAACACCGGCGAAAAACGTGGTTCTTTTTTCCCCGCTTCTTCCCCCACTGTAGCCTTGCTTTTTCGGTCTACTTGGGGCAGTGCGCAGGACTTTGCCTCAATTCACTCTACGTGGTGCCCTTCGCAGAGTCAAGCGAACGTGGTCGCCAAATAACCAATTAGAAAGGCTTTTGGTTAGTTTTGGCACAGGTTTGCTGAAATTGCCGGCGATTCCCATAACTCCTCGCTGCTCCCTCTGATGCCCAGGAATATATCTCAAGAACTGAATTTGAAGTGACTTACATCCATCCATCAACATCGATTTTAACGATTGAGTACCCCCTGGGGGGCTAGGAAGAATGCATTGATGGCATGCCTGCGGCAGACCTGGTGATTTTCCGCAATCGGCGTGGACTTCTTGTCCAGTGGCAGAAACCCAGTCATCCCGGCTGGTCGTCATTCGGCCGGCCCCTATTGGATGGGAGCAGGAAGCCGTAGATTCAAAAAAATCCCATCGGCGAACACATGCTATCGCGGTCCGATTTTGGCAGACGTGGCACTCGCGCCGGCTCAACTTAGGGCCAACCGAAACTAGAGATTTTCCAGGCCGCGAAAGCCGTCGCCCCCATTGCGCTCGCTTCGCGCGGCTTGCAGCCAGCACGCGGCATCCGCTTTCGAGGCGCTTTGTTTCAGCGTTTCATGACTTACCGTAATACTTCAAACGCACAGAACGAATTGCAGCCCGGGGTTATTCGCGCACACTTTGAGCCACGTGAAGAACAGTGCGTGGTTTCTCGCTTGCGACCCCGCCGACCCCGTCTATAATTCAGCGCTGTTGCTGGTCGCTGGACGGTGACGCGAGTCTTCGATGTCCGGCGGTAGTGATGTCCGGCGGTAGTGAAGTGACACTGGTGATATGACGCGGGTCGTTCTTCTAATAACCTTCCTTGCGGGCGGGCTTCCGCCTGTGGGCACAAATTGGTGACGCTTATGCGGCAATGGTTTAAGGATGTTTTTGATGCCGTCTTCACAGTCGCCAAGGGCTTGTGGGTCACGCTGCGCTACTGGCTCAAGACGTACGATCCCCAGCGCAAGACGTTCACCGAGCACTTCGAATATCCCGAGTTGCCCGTTCCGGTCGCGCCTCGCTATCGCGGGTTTCACCGCTACGATTTGACGACTTGTATCGCTTGCGACCAATGCGCGAAGGCCTGTCCGGTCGATTGTATTTACATTGGCAAAGAACGCGTCACCCACGGCAAAGGTTCAAAGTCACCGGTTTCACGATCGACTACACGAAGTGCATGTTCTGCGCGTTGTGCGTCGATCCCTGCCCGGTGGATTGCATCTTCATGGGGGCGACGCACGATCTGAGTTGCTACAGTCGCGACGGCTGCATTGTCGATTTCGCGCGGTTGCCGGTCGAGATTGGCTGGGGGCGAGCCACGCTCAACCCCACGGCAGTCGCCGGTTCGAAGGTCATTCGTCGAACCGGTCCACGGCGGACCTAACCAATAGAGGCGTGCGACAAGATGAGCGGAAACCCGTTCGAAGGTCGCAAGCTGTTTACCGCCGAGCAAGCGAACGCGGCTTTGCCGCTGGTGCGCGCGATCGTCAAGGACCTTGCCGAATTTTCGCGCGAAGTGATCGAGCGCCGCGAGCGACTGACGGTGCTGCAAGATGGCCGCGACCGCAACGCCCGCGGCGCGACCTGTACGGGCAGAGCTCGAGCAGATCGAGCAGGAACATCGAAAAGGACACCGAGCGACTGCAGGAATACGTCGACGAGCTGCGCCAATTGGGCGTCGAGCCCAAGAACGGTCCCGAGGGGCTTGTCGACTTTCCGGCCATGATGGATGGCCGCCCGGTCTATCTCTGCTGGAAGCTGGGCGAGCCGGAAGTGATGCATTGGCATGATCTGGAAGCCGGCTTCCGTGGCCGCAGTCCGTTGGCCGCAACAACCGCTGCCGGCAATTCCTGAGCCGCGCTGCGAATCGAAGCTCTACGGGCCATCGCTTCCAGGAACTTCATTCCGCACCCGTCCGTGCAGCGCTTTGCACCGTTCCAGCTTCGAGCAGCGGTTGCGTGTTCGGACAACGTTCGCCGGCCGATCTTGCCTGGCACTGACGGCCCGCTTGCAAGAACGCTCGGTTCGCCGTACAATCGGGACGCGATTGGGCCGCCAAGCTCGCCGGCAATCCAGGGTATTCGCCGAAGGCCGGTTTTCACCGATAGGCCGACCAATTCGCCATGTCTCCCACCGCGATTGTCGCTTATCTGGCCCTGTTCGCGTCGCTGGGCTTCCTGTTTCTGTTCGCGAATCTGGTGCTCGGCTAGTTCCTGCGGCCCGATGCGCCGAACTTCGAAAAGCTTGAAGTCTACGAGTGCGGCGAGCCGACGATCGGTTCGAGCTTCGTGCAGTTCGACCTGCGATTCTACGTCGTCGCCTTGCTGTTCATCATTTTCGACGTCGAAGTGGCGTTCTTCTTCCCTTGGGCGGTCGTGTTCGGCAAGTCGACCCAGTTGATGGATCCCAACTTCGATCCGGTGCATCAAGCGGAACCGCTTGGCAGCCCGGTGGTCCTTGTGCCCGCGGCCAAGCTGGTGCTGACGCGAACTGGGCGACACGCATCCGACATTGCCGCATCCGAAGGAAGATCTGGCGTCGAACCGTGACGCGATCCGCGGCGCTGGCCCGATCGTTGGCCAAGACCTCGATCATCGACATCCTGGTGTTCTTTGCCGTGCTGCTGGTCGGCTTTGCGTATGTCTGGATGCGGGGCGATTTGGACTGGGTCCGCGCCGTCAGCAACGACGAGCGATTGCGCCTGGGCCGGCCTTGGCAACCTTCGACGCCGACGAAGAAGCGCCCGCGCTGGTCGGCTGACCGAACTAGTCCCTGTACCCCTAGCCACTGACCCCTATCTTCCACCCTCGGTCTCCTGCCCCATGAGCGGACAAGCTTTCGTCGATCGGTTGAAGCAAAAGTTCGGCGACAAGATCACCGGTGCGAATCTGGACGCGATCGACCCTTGGATCGAAGTCTCGCCGCCGGGCTGGTTGAAGTCTGCCCGTATCTGCGCGACGAGCCCGATCTGCGGTTCAATTTTCTCAACTGCATCAGCGGCGTCGATTACTTCGAGCCCGACCCAAGAAAGCGGCCAAGACCGGCTGGGAGCCGCACCTGGAAGTCGTCTATCACCTGTGGAGCTTGCCGCATAAGACCAGCCTGGTGGTGAAGGTGATGCTGCCGCGCTGGAAGGACGACGTGCCGGGCGAAATGCCCGAGGTGCCGACGGTCAGCGGCATTTGGAGCACGGCCGACTGGCACGAGCGCGAAGTTTACGACCTGTGCGGCGTGCGGTTCATCGGCCATCCCGACCTGCGGCGGATCCTCTGCCCGGAAGACTGGGTCGGTCACCCGCTGCGCAAAGATTACGAAATGCCGCTGGAATACCACGGCATCCGCGGCAGGTAATCGTTCAAGAACCGTAAAGCAGAAGGCAGGTGCTCTGGGTGCATCTTCCCAAGACTATCGCGACAAAGGAAACATGGTGCTCACAGAGCACCCTACGGAAATCCTCCTCGATCAGAAAAGATGCTGGCATGGCTTCCGACCTGGACGATCCGCGGATCATCGAGTTCGACGTCCGCACCGACGAGATGCTCGTCAACATGGGCCCGCAGCATCCCAGCACGCACGGCGTGCTGCGGCTGGTGCTGCGGACCGACGGCGAAATCGTCTCCGAAACGACGCCGCACATCGGCTATCTGCACCGCTGCGCCGAAAAGATCGGCGAGAACCTGACGCCCAAGCAGTGGATTCCCTACACCGACCGGATGGATTATCTGGCCGGCATGAACATGAATCTCGGCTAGTCGCTGACGGTCGAAAAGCTGATGAAGCTGGCACTGCCGGAAAAGGCCCGGCACCTGCGCGTGATCATCGCCGAGATGGGCCGCATCGCCAGCCACCTGGTCGGCATGGGCGCCTACGGCCTCGACCTGGGCACGTTCAGCCCGTTCCTGTATGCCTTCCGCGAGCGCGAAAAGATCCTCGACCTGTTCGAGATGGCCTGCGGCGCCCGGCTGACCTACAGCTATTTGACCATCGGCGGCGCGACGCACGACCTGCCCGCGGGCTGGCTGGCGAAGTGCGAAAAGTTCCTCGACGAGTTGCTGCCGATCATCGACGAGTATCACGCGCTGCTGACGACCAACGCCATTTTCGTGCGGCGCACTGCCGGCATCGGCATCATGTCCGCCGAGATGGCCATCAGCTACGGCTGCACCGGCCCGGTGCTGCGCGGCAGCGGCGTCGATCACGACCTGCGCCGCGACGGCGAAGACCGCTACACGGAAATGTACGACGGCTACGCGTTCGAGGTGATCGTCGAGAAGGACGGGCATTACCCGCGCGACCACAAGTATCCGAAGGTTCCCGATACGCGCCGTGCTGGGCGATTGCTGGCACCGGTTCTACGTGCGGATGCTGGAAGTGATGCAATCGATCGACCTGGTGCGCCAGGCAATTGACCGCTACAGCACGGCGGCTGGCTCGCACAACGTGCCGCTGAAGCTGAACGAAAAGCTCCCCAAGGGCGAAGCCTATCTCGAAACCGAAGCTCCCCGCGGCCAGATGGGCTTTTATATCGTCAGCGACGGCTCGCCGATTCCCTGGCGTGCGCGAGCCCGCAGCAGTTGCTTCTGCAATCTGTCGGTGACGCACGAACTGTGCCGCGGCTGCTTGATCGCCGACGTGCCGGCCATTGTCGGCTCGCTCGACATCGTGATGGGCGAAATCGACCGGTAGTGCGCCGCGGTCTGCCGGTAGCGCGAGCCTGCCCTCTTTCGTGTCCCGCTGGCACCGCCAGCGAGTAGGAATCGCTCACGATTCACCACTTCATAGCAATCCCGCCGACCACCATCGACGCGCCCAGGGCGGTATAAGCCAGGCCGAGAAGCTGGGCAGTGGTTCCTTCGTAAACGCGTCCGTGCTTGCCCTCCAGCCGCTTGTTTCGGACTCCATTGAGCCCGGCATAAACGAGCGCCATGCCGAGCAGCACCAAAATGCCGGCAGCAAACCATTGAAATACCGCGTTGCTGTTCAGTGAGTCTTTCCAATCATCCGGAATCAACCATTTGAGCAATCGCATCGCCATTCCTCCCCCCTGGAGCCGTTTGACACGACCGTCGAACTGCATCAAGCTATCGACCTGGAAAGAACCATTCAAATCCTTAGAGGGAATACCCTATGAACTCTCGCGAAGCCATCAAGCTTTCGATCGATTCGGGCGACATGATCTCGATGATGTACCTCGGAGACTTGACCGACCAGGATCTGATGCGTCGCCCCTGCCCGGGCTGCAATCACATCAACTGGCAAGTCGGCCATCTGATCGCCGCGGAGCACAAGATGGGCAACACGGCCGTCCCCGATTCGATGCCCGATTTGCCCGATGGCTTTGAAGAGAAGTACAGCAAGGAAACGGCCGGGATCGACGACCCCGCGAAATTCTGCACCAAGGAGGAGTTGCTGGCCGTCTACAAGGATCAGCGCAAGGCCACGCTGGCCGCTCTCGAGAATCTGAGCAAATCGGATCTCGACCATGAGACCGGCGTCGAATACGCGCCCACGGTGGGGGCGATGTTTTCCTTGCAAGGCAGCCACTGGCTGATGCACTGCGGCCAATGGGCCGTCGTTCGTCGGCAGCTCGGCCGCCCGCCGCTGTTCTAAGAATCAACCGCAAAGCATCACTTCTGCTTTTCGATCGAGTGGTCGATCGTGACGGCCTTCTGCCCCTTGTGCTGGCCGGGGCGCGCGCGGAACTTGCTCACGCCCTCGACGTTCACCAACAGAGGTTGGCGAACGTCGTTTTCGGTGGTGATGATATCGCCGACTCGCAGGCCGATCAGATCCTGCGTCGTGATGCTCGTTTCGGCCAGCATGACGACCAATTCGACCAGCGAGCCGCGCAGGTTCCGGCTGATCTGCTGAACCGTTTCGGGGCTGGAATTCTTGCGGCCGTAGGTGATCCAGTTGTTGGTCGACAGCTTACCGCTGATCCGCTCGATGGCATTGTAGGGAATGCACAAGTTCATCATGCCGCGGATGTCGCCCAACGTGAGTTCGAAGCTGATCAGCACGACCACTTCGTTGGGCGGAACGATCTGCACCAATTGCGGATTGCTCTCGACGCGAATGACTTCCAACTGCAAGGGGACGACGTTTTCCCAGGCCCGTCGCATCTCTTCCAGGAAGAGCGTCGTGATGCGGCTGACCAGCCGCAATTCGATCTCGGTCAGCGGACGGCGCGTCAGCAGGCCGCCTTCGCGACCTCCGCCCAGTAGCCGGTCGATGATCGGGTACAGGATCGAAGGATTGATGTCGAGGATCAGGCTCCCTTCGAGCGGTTCGGCCTTGAGCAGGTTGAAGCAGGTGGGGTTTTCCAGGCTGAAGACGAATTCGCTGTAGGTGAGCTGGTCGACGCTGGTGAGCTTGACTTCGACGATGGCCCGCAGGAAGGCCGAGAGGGCCGCGCCGAAGTTGCGGCCGAAGCCTTCGTGCAACGTCTGCAAGGCTCGCATTTGCTCTTTGCCGACGCGTTCCGGCCGGCGGAAGTCGTAGGGGCTGACCTTTTCGCGGCCTTTGAACGGCGCCGCCGGGGGCGCCGCGGCCCGGCGTGGCGCGGCCGCCTGCGCGCCGGGGTCCATCGCCGTCAGCAGGCTTTCGACTTCCGCATGGCTTAGCACGTCTCCGCTCATGTTCGCATCCTTGCTCGACGCCGGGGGGATTAGTGCGGGCTCATTCCCGCACGTGGCCGTGGCCGTAGACGACGTACTTGTAGCTGGTCAATTCCTTGATTCCGCAGGGGCCGCGGGCGTGGAACTTGTCGGTGCTGATGCCGATCTCGGCCCCCAGTCCGAAACTCGCCGCCATCGTTGAACCGCGTGCTGGCGTTGACCATCACGGCCGAACTGTCGATGCGGGCCGTAAACTCGCGGGCAGCATCCAAGCTGCGCGTGACGATGGCTTCGGTGTGCTGCGAACTGTAGCGGTTGATGTGCCGCACGGCTTCGTCGAGCGAAGCGACGACCTTGACCGACATGATCGGGCCCAGGTATTCGGCTGACCAATCTTCCTCGGTCGCCGGTTTGGCCGCAGGAATGAACCGCCGGGCCAGCGCGTCGCCGCGAAGTTCGATGCCATGCTGGCTCAGCGATTGGCCCACGCGGGGCAAAAACCGCTCGGCCACGGCCGCGTGGACGATCAGCGATTCGGCCGCGTTGCAAACGCCCATCCGCTGGCACTTGGCGTTGACGGTGATCCGCTCGGCCATCTCCAGGTCGGCCGTTTCGTCGACATAGACGTGGCAATTGCCGGTGAAATGCTTGATGACCGGCATCCGTGCCTCGGCCGCCACGCGGCGAATCAGGCTCTCGCCGCCGCGCGGAATCGCCAGGTCGATGTATTCGGGGAGCGCGAGTAAATGACCGACCGCTTCGCGATCGATCGTGCTGACCAACTGCACGGCGTCGGCCGGCAGGCCACACTCGGCCGCAGCCTCGGACAAGAGCTGCGCGATGGCCTGGTTGGAATGGGCCGCTTCTTTGCCGCCGCGCAGAATCACGGCATTGCCGCTCTTGACGCAAATGGCCGCGGCATCGGCCGTCACATTGGGCCGCGATTCGTAGATGAAGAACACCACTCCCAGCGGCACGCGGACCTTTTGCACTTCGAGTCCGTTGGGGCGAATCGTCGACTCCATGATCTCGCCGATCGGTTCGGGCAGAGCGGCCACTTCTTCCAATGCCGTGGCCATGCCGTCGATGGTCTTCGAGCTGAGTCGCAGCCGATCGATCTGGGCCGGACTTAGGCCGAAACTGTCGGCGGCCGCCAGATCCAGCGCATTGGCAGCCTGCAATTCGGCTTCGCGCTCGCGCAGCAACTGCGCCGCACGGTGCAGCCAGGCTTGTTTCTGCCGCCGGTGAGCGTCACCAATTCGGCCGCGGCGATCCGGGCGCTTCGCCAGGTCGATGCAATAATCACGCAGGTCTTGTCGGTCCACAACCGCCATCGAAGAGCGTCTCGCAATGCAGCCGGATGAAAATCAGATTGGCACGAACCAGGCAGGAGCAAACGGCCATGAGGGCAGGTGACGAATCAATTCGCCTCAATTCGCCCTGCGGCGCGACCGATCGAGTATCGCTGAACATGGCCGGGGAGTCAACGTCGATGCAGGATGCCGACGAGCCAAGACAGTTGATGCAACACCTTGGTGCGAAAGCACTTTAGGTTCGCACCCGGACGATCACCCTCCGAGCCTAAGGCAGCTCCAAAGCCTGGCCGGACAGTCCGCCGCTGGCGATGAACAAATCGAGCGCCTGGCGCACTGCCAACACGTCGTGAACCCGCAGGATTTGAACTCCCTGGAGGGCCAAGGAGATCGACACGCCAATCGTGCCCGAGGTTCGGTCGGCCAGCTTGTCGCCCAGCACTTTGCCGATGAAGCCTTTGCGGGAATGACCGATCACGAGCGGGCAAGCCAACGCATGGAATCGCCAGCTGCCGGCCAGCAGCTTGAGATTGTGGCCATGCGTTTTGCCGAACCCGATGCCCGGATCGAGCGCCAGGCGTCGCGGCTCGATGCCGGCGGCCAGGCAAGCGTCGCGGCGGGCGGCCAGCCAGGCGAACACTTCGGCCACCACGTCGTCGTAGTGTGGGGCGTCTTGCATGGTCTGCGGCGTGCCTTGCATGTGCATGACGCACACGCCGGGGCGGCTGGCTACGGCCAGCGGCAGCATTTCAGGATCGCCGGCCAGCGCGGTGATATCGTTGATGATTTCAGCGCCGGCTGCCAGCGACTCGCGAGCGACGGCCGCTTTGCTGGTGTCGATCGAAACGGGTATATCAAGCCGTTCGGCCAGGGCCTGAACCACCGGCACGATCCGGCGCAACTCTTCGGCCCCGTTGACGGGCAGGGAGTAGGGCCGCGTGCTTTCGCCCCCGACGTCGAGCAAATCCGCGCCGGCGGCAGCCAGCGCGAGCCCGGCTTCGATGGCCGCGCGAGGGTCGAAGAACCGGCCGCCGTCGGAAAAGCTGTCGGGCGTGACGTTGAGAATGCCCATCACCAGCGGCCGTCGAGGCAGATCGAGCGTGCGCGTGCGAAGCTGCCAGCAGAGGCGGCGCTGGGGAAATTCGGCGAACGGCGAGCCCGGCGGTAACGTGCTCATGCCTCAGAGCTTACCACGGCGCTTCCATCAGCGAAACGATCTGCTGGGCGATGCGGTCGATATTGGCTTGTTGGGCCGTGGTGACCGACATGCCGATTTCCGGAGCGAAATTGGAATTCGCCTCGACCGTGGCTACCGACTTTGGCAGCGCCACGTATTGACCGTTCTGCAACGAGCTCCCCTTGCGGTCGACCCAACTGACTTCAACCCGCATGTTGTTCAGCAAGTAGCGTGGTTCGGCGGTGGGAGCGTTGACGAGGACGCCCTTGTTGTCGCTGACCAGCCGCCCGGTGAGCACGCTATCGGCATCGGGCGAATTGACAACTTTATACGGCGTGCGGGTCTCGATTTCCTTGGTGATCGCTTCGGTCAACCGCTCCCCCAAACCGCGGCGGAAGCTGGAGGAATCGAACATCTGGACATAGACCGTTTTGATGTCGGGCGGGTACAGCGTTTGGGTGCCCATCACGTAGCGACCGCAGCCGCAAAACCACGTGGCAGCCAGCGCCACGATGATCCAGGCACCGCTTAGGCGGCGATGCGACGGGGCAAGCGATTGCGGCGACTCGCTCATTGATAGTTCCTATTGCGTTCCCCGAAGACGCGTCCCACCCAGGTCCAGTAGTTCTTGGGTACCGGCCGGTAGTTCTTGGTTTCGTCCAGCCGGGCCTGAGCCATCTCGGCAAAGTTCGTGTCGGGAAACGTTTTCAGCAGGTTGCTATAGTAAACCCGCGCGGCGCGATAGTACTTGCGGCGATAGTAGTATTCGCCGTTATCCCATTCGCGTTCGGCCTTTTGCGCGCGGATGGCCCGTTGGACGCGTACCAGCCGTTCGCGTTCGTCCGGGATCTCGGCCCCAAATTGTCGCAGGGTGGAGTCGATCAGTTTCTCAGATTCGCCCAGAGGCTTGTCGTCGTATTCGGCTCCCTGGTAGGTGCGCAGCTTGGCCCGGAGCCCTAGCAGATGCGACTGCAACTGGAATTCGCTTTGGGGGTACTCCTTGCGGATCAATTCGTAATGGTAGTCGGCATCCTCGTAGCGGCGGTCGAGGAAATAGGCGTTGGCCGTGGCGAACGTGGCGTCGTCGGCCAGCGGACCTGTCGGATCGTTCAGGCGGATGCTTTCGTACACGGCGATGCCGTTGCCGAGCGGATCGAAATAGGGGAGCGTCTTGTCGGTGAAGTTCGGCACCATAGACATGTGCTTGTTGGCCTCGCGTTCCCAGTAACGGGCAATCGCGAATTCACGCACCACCACCCGATCGAGATGCCGGGAGTTCTCGTACTGTTTCATCAGCTTGCTGAAGTTTTCGCTGGACCGATAATACTGGTCGGAGAAGAAGTAGCTTTCGCCCAACATGAACAAGGCGTCTTCTTCGAGCGTCGACTCGGGCCATCGCATGGCCGCGATCTTATATTTCTCGGCGGCCTCGGTGTACTTCCCTTCCTTGAAGAGAGCGTTGCCCTCGTCATAGGCCTGCCGGGCAATCGGCTCGTTCGGGCGCGGCCGGTGATCTTATACCAGCCCTTTTTCCAATTCTGGGGCTTCCACAACGCCCAGCCGTGGACTGTGCCGCCGCCGCTATCAGCTTTATAATCCTTGAGCGAAACACCGGGAGCCGACGAATCGGGCGGGGGCGTAGTAGTCTGCTGATAGCTGGTGGGGGTGACCGGATTGAACGGCTCGGCGGCGCCGGGCGCCTGCGCCGGCGGACTAGCGGGCGGTGTGTCCGCGCCGCTCCGGCCGCTGGCGCCCGCCAGCAGAATGCCTGCCATCATCACGAATTGAATGCCAGCGCGTCCGCGCATGCCACACACGTTCCGCAAGTATTGTCAGCCTGCCAGGATTCCCAAATAGCCGTGCATGCGTGGGCGGTGGCCCAGCAGATGACAGAGATACTGATTCAACACGCCTCGCACCTCACCCAGTGCGCCGCGGTCCAATTCCCCGACCGGCAGCCCGGGCGAGGCATAGGTCTGCAACAATCGCAAGGCGGCACTGCTCATCGACACGACCTGCTTCTTTCCCGGCCGGCAGTGCGCACAGAGCACGCCTCCGGACAACTGACCAAATGCGATTCGGCCCTGGGCCTCGATGGCCGTACCACACTCCGCGCATGCCTCCAGCGAGGGCAGATGGCCCAGCAGACGCAAGGCGGAAAGTTCAAAACGGAGTACGTTGCCGGCGACCGGTTCCTGTCCGCTCATCAATGCCCGCAGCGTTTCCACCGCTGCATCGAAGAGTTCCGGATGAGGATCGCTGTCGTCGGTGAGTTCGTTCAACAATTCGGCGACGTAATAACCTGCATAAAGACTGGGCAGGCTGCGGGGTGCCGGCCGGAATCGCTGCTCCAACTTGGCTTCGGTCAACAGGTCCAGGGCTTCGGACGATTTGCGGAGGAACACTATCCGACACAGGCTCAAGAGGTCAAGGGCAGACTCGAACGGGCCCTTGGGACGACGAGCTCCTTTCGCCAGCCCACGCACTTTGCCAAATTCCCGCGTACACAGCGTCACCACGCTGCTCGTCTCGCTGAACTCGACCACGCGCAGCACCAGGGCGATAGCTTTCTCGGTCGGCATGGGCAACAGTTATAAAGCCGGTCCGTTCCGGACCGCGGATTCGGTCAGGAAACGACGATTTCCAGAATTTGCAGAACCCATCGAAGCTCGCGTGTCCGCAGGCGCGAACCGGCGTGCTTCGTACATCGTCATTCTACGCTTTCATACTTGGCTTCAATGCCAAGACTCGAGAGCACCTGGCACTCTTGCTGGCGCATCTGGGCCTTGGACTGCGGGTCCAGGTCGTCGTAGCCGGCCAGGTGCAGCGTGCCGTGGACGACATACAGCAGCAGTTCGTGCTCGGCCGGCCAGCCCAGCCGCGCGGCGGTCCGCCGGGCCGTATCGGCACTGACGACGACTTCGCCCTCGAGCAAATCGCCCTCGCGTTCCAAGACGAAGCTCAGCACGTCGGTCGGGTAATCGTGCTCGAGATAGCGGCGGTTCAATTCGTGGATGACCGGGTCATCGACCACGGCCACGCTGATGCTACCGCGACGCACGCCAGCATCGTTCAGGATCGTCACGATCGCGCGGCGAGCCTGTGCCTCGTCCAAGACGACGCTATCACATTCGCAGGCAAATTGGATCTGCAACATGGGATCAGGCATGCGGTCGTGCGAATGCCCCCGGAGCGGGTTGACGGATGAACGTCCGCGCTCGCGTCATCAGGCGGTCCGCTGTTGGCCGGGATATTTGATCCGGCCGTGGTACACGCCCGTCAGCGATTTGATCAGGCTGTCTTCGATCGTGCGCAATTGTTCGAGCGTCAGGTGGCACTCGTCGAACTGGCCGTCGAGCAGCTTTTTCAGGGCGATCTCTTCGACCAGGCTCTCGATCCGCGAGGGCGTCGGCTCGACCAGCGCTCGGGCAGCGCCTTCGACCGAATCGGCCAGCATCAACACGGCCGCTTCGATCGTCTGCGGCTTGGGGCCCGGATAGCGGAACGAAGCTTCGGCCACGTCGCTGCCGTTGGGGTCGGTCTCGCTGCTGCTCGTTGGCGCGGCGGTAGAAGTATTCCACCAGCGTGGTGCCGTGGTGCTGTTCGATGAAGTCGACGATCGGCTCGGGCAAATCGTGCTGGCGGGCCAAATCGGCTCCGTCCTTGACGTGGGCAATGATGATCAGCGTGCTCATGGCCGGCACGAGCGCATCGTGCCGGTTCGAGCCGGGCCCCTGGTTCTCGACGAAATAGTCCGGCTTGAGCATCTTGCCGATGTCGTGAAAGTAAGCTCCCACGCGTACCAGCAGGCCACAGGCCCCGATGCTTTCGGCCGCCGCTTCGGCAATGGCGGCCACGTTGATCGAGTGGTTGTACGTTCCCGGGGCGCGGCGAACGAGCTCTTGCAGCAGCGGGTGCGAAACGTCGCCCCATTCGAGCAAGCTGATTTCCGTGAGCACGCCGAAGAAATTCTCGATCATCGGCAACAAGCCGGTGACCAGGAAGCCGGCCGCCAGGGTCCACAGCGCGTTGCGAACCGCCTCGCTCGAGCAGCGGCCAGTCGGGCGGCTGCTCGTTCAACAGGCCGACGCCGTAGGTCGTGAACAGCGCCACGACGGCGGAAATCGCGCCGACTTTGATCAGCTTGCTGCGGCTGCGGATACGGCCCAACTGCACGATGGCCGACGCCACGACGCCGGTCCAGATCATGAAGTTGCCCAGCCCCTCGCCGCCGGTCATCCCCAAGACGATGGCCAGCGCCACGGCCAACACCAAGGCCACGTCGCGGTGGTAGGCGATGGCGAAGGTCATCCCGAACAATAACAACGGAATCAGCGCCGCGCGCCAGGGATCGAGCGAAGCCCAGTGCACGAGGGCCACGGTTGCCACCGCCGCGCCGACCAGGGTGATCAGCCGCAGCATGTCGCTGAGCAGCCGGCGCTCGATGATAGAACAGGTAGTGGCCGCACGAGGGCGAAAATCGCCGCCAGCATGGCCAGCACGGCCGCGCTGCGGGCGGCCATTTGCCCCAGCGGCAATTGCGCGGCATAGCGCTTCGTGCTCCAGCTTGAGCAGCTTCACTTCTGACGGATCGAGCGGCTTGCCGGCCAGGGCCAGCGTCTGTCCGGGCTCGAAGTAGCGTGTACTGCGCGGGCACGGCGGCCGCGGCCGCTTCGCGTGCCTTTTGCGTGGCCTCTTCGTCGAGCGTCAGCGTCGTGTGCAGCCGAGGCTTGACCCAGACGAACACCCGTTCGGCCACCGGCGGCGGCAGGTTTTCCTTCAGGCTCTTGTGCAACGATTCGGCATCGCCAATCAGCACGTCCTGGACTTGAACCAGGTATTCATCTTTGGGCCGGCCGATCGGATAGACGGCAATTTCCTTCTGGTTTCCCTCGCCGTGCGGCTTCCGGAAGCTTTTCCAGCACGCCATGCTGCTCAAACGGGGCGAACGCCTTGCTGACAGCCTGCTCGAACTGCGGCAAGGCCGGCCTGTCCACCCAGAGCACTCGACGAACTGGTCGAATTCACCCTCCTGCTGTTCCAAGTCGGGGCTTTCACCGGCAGGCAATACTGGCTCGAATTGCTTCCAGTCTCGGGGTTCAATTCTTTGAACGCCGGCGCTTTGACGATTTCCGTTACGGCGTTCTGTAACGCCGCTCGCAGCAGCACCAGTTCCTTGGCATCCTGGCGATAGACGAGCGGACGCTGCTGGAACGCCCGGTCTTTGGCCTCTTCCCAGGCCCGTTCGTTCGAGTTGGCGAAACGCAACCTTGGCCGCGATGCTGCGGTCGGGAACGTAGCCTTCGCGATAGCTGAACGGCGGCACCCAGGATCGCGTCAGCACGCAGATCGCCAGCGCCGCCGACCAGGCACGACGGCCAGCCGTGCCAGCACGTCGCTGCGCTGCAAATAGATCCAGGTTCGGCGCGAATCGCCCTGGGGGCAACTCCAACGAGGCCGTCCGGCCAGAGCGAATTCGTTTTCTACTAACCGTGGACATTTTGATGATCGGCGCCGTTAGCGCCGCCGAGGCGATCCCTCTTCATAAGCCCGCACAATGTCTTGCACCAACCGATGGCGGACAATGTCGGAAGTTGTCAGCACCATCTGCGTCAGGCCTTCGATGCCTTGCAGACGGTGCATGGCGTCGACCAGGCCGCTGGGCGTGTGGACTGGGCAGATCGACCTGCGTGGTATCGCCGGAGACGACGATCTTCGAGCCCCGGCCCATGCGCGTCAGAAACATCTTCATCTGCGAGATGGTCGTGTTCTGCGCCTCGTCCAGGATGATGAAGGCCTCGTTGAGCGTGCGGCCGCGCATGTAGGCCAGCGGGGCCACTTCGATGATATCCTGTTCGGTGTAGCGTTTGATCAGGTCGTAGTCGACCATTTCCCGCAGCGAATCCAACAGCGGGCGCAGGTAGGGGTTGATCTTGGCCTGCATGTCGCCCGGCAAATAGCCCAGGCTTTCGCCGGCTTCGACGGCCGGACGCACCAGCACGATCTTGCGGATGCGCTCTTGTTTCAAGGCCGAAACGGCCATGGCCACGGCCAGATAAGTTTTGCCGGTCCCGGCCGGGCCCGGAGCAAAACACCAGGTCGTGATCGGCGATCGCCCGCAAGTAACGGGCCTGCCCGGCCGTGCGGGGCGTGATCTTGCGGCCGGCGTTGAGCACCTCGATGGGCGGGAATTCGGCCGCCGACGGCTTTCCGCTGACGGTCGCCAAAACCCGCGAAACTTCGTCGGGAGCCACCGCACCCTGGCGGTTGACCATTTGCGTGAGCTGCTCGATGACCTGGGTCGCCCGGGCGACGGCGTCCTGCTCGCCTTCGATGTGAATCTGGTCTTCGCGAGCGGAGATCTTGACCGACAACGCGTCGCGGATTTGCCGAAGATGCTGATCGCGAGGCCCAAACAAGCGACAACAGCGCCTTGGAGTCAACGACCGAAATGTTGGCTTCAGACGTCAAGTTGACCGTCGGCGAGCAGCCGGCGACCAAGGTGGTGGGGAACGCAACTCTGCGAAACTTAGATATTCTACCTCGTCCCCTGCCGCCAGGGCCAGCAAGCTTGGACGGAATTCGCAACACGATTACAGCAACGCATGTTACGACACAAATCCGCCCCAGGCCCAACAGCCATAGGCGACCGGCGCGGCCAGCAGAATCGAATCGAGAATGTCCAGTACGCCGCCGAAGCCCGGCATCCAAGGGCTGGAATCCTTGCATCCCAGATCTCGTTTTCAGCAGCGATTCGGCCAGGTCGCCCAGCATGCCGGCCGCCCCGACGAGGACGCCGAACCAGAGCCAGCCCAGGGCAATTGGTTGCGGCCGCGAGCCCACGGGGACGATGGCCGGCAACAGACAATCCAGGGCCAGCCACGCTCCAACGCAGGCAAAGACAATGCCGCCCACCGCTCCCTCCCAGGTCTTGCCGGGGCTGAGGACCGGAGCCATGCGGTGCCGGCCGATCAGCCGCCCGACGGTGTAGGCCCCGATGTCGCCCATCTTCACGACGATGATCAACGAGGCCAGAGCTGGAATGCCCCACGTTCCGCCCTGCAGGAATCGCAATTGGATGACGAACGACAACAGCAGGCCGACATAGGCTTGGGCCAGCACGGCCATGGCAATCCGCTCGCTGACGCCGCCCGGTTTCCGATATTGATACATTTCGCCGGCGAACGCCAACCCCAACCCCAGGGCAAACGCCAGCGCCGGAAACGCCCAGACGTCCGAGCGATGAGAGTCGCCCGTGACATAGGGCAGCCAATTGGAGACCACGATGAATAGATTCCCGGCATAAACGACCCAGGCCAAGGGGCGTGCCTCGCGGTTGCGCGACATCCACAACAGTTCGCCGCTGGCGGCTATCGCCACGACGACGGCCAGCGGAAAAAGCCAGAGGCCCGGCCGTGGCGCATGCATGTCGGCCCAGCCCAACGCGGCCACCAGAGCGACGAACACGGTTCCGAGCAGCAGACGCCAACGCAGCATTGTTCGCCCGATTAGAGAATGATGGAGAAGGAATCTGGAACGGGAAGCGGCAATCGCTCACACGACCGGCACGGCCGGTGCGAGGCGGCGGGCAACGGCATCGCCCGACGAATGGCGGAAAATCTGCCCGAAGATCCGCTCGGCCAGTCCGGCTCGCAGCCGGTCGACCTGAGTCAAACGCTGAATCACCTGCGGATGGCGCAACAGCCAGCCCATCGCCCGAGCGCGGCGAATGACCGGGTTGAATTGGGCGTGCCACGCGCCGTCGTACGCGACTTGCGCCTCGGGGTCGAGCGATTCGCTCGCCGGGTTCGACAAAGTTTGCGCCGCTAGCACGGCCGCCGTCATGGCCATCGTCATTCCCTGGCCGGTCAAAGGCTCGATCGTGCCACAGGCATCTCCGATGTAAAGCACCCCGGCCACGCAAGGTCGAGCCGTTTGCGTCGACACATCCGCAACGGTCCACCAGCGGCTCTCGTCGGTGGCCGAATTCATGTAGTGCGCCAGGGCCGGCTGCTGGGCAATCCACTCGCCGATCGCGGCGGTGAATGAACCACGCGCCGCCGAAACGAGTCGTCGCGGCAACACTCCGCACAAGTTCGTCTGGCCGTCCTCGACTCGGCAAACGCCGACGTACCCGCCGGACAGACTGTGCATTTCGAGCATGCCGGCAGGCAACTCTGCGGCATCTTCCGGCGGTGCATAGCGTTTGAACCCGACCACGGCGGGTCCGCGCCGCGAGCGCTGCCCCGTTTGGGCAACCACACGCGAGTTGCGGCCGTCGGCAGCCACGACCACACCCGCCTGGAGTTGCACGGCGCGGTGCTGGCAGAACTCGATCGGGCCGCGACGCCGCAGACTCGATCGCGGTCGATGAGCACGTCGCCGACGTGCGCTTCCAGCATCACCTCGGCGCCCGCTTGGGCAGCCGCCTCCAGCAGCAAATGATCGAGCCGATAACGGCTGAGGGCCACGGGCAGTCGTCCGTCGGGGCGTTGGTTCCCTGGCTGCGGATCGACCGACGCGCCAAGCCGGGCGCCGGTTGGCAGCACGAGCGAAACGCCGCGGACGGGTACGGCAATTTCGTGGATTGCCGGGGCAACCCCCAGCGTTTCCAAAACGGGCCAGGCTCCCGCGCCGAGATATTCGCCACAAACTTTCTGGCGAGGGAACGACGCAGCATCGAGCAGGGCCACGCGCTGGCCGGTGCGCGCCAGCAGCGTCGCCAGGGCCGATCCGGCCGGGCCCGCGCCGACAATGATCACGTCGTACCGGTCTGGCATCCGCGCGCTTTCCGGCTGATTTATTGAAAAAGATGCGGGCACATTCAACCTGTAACCTAGCGAGTTGTGAGCCGGTTGAACAGCACGCCGTGTTGGGTAACACGAATTGTCGCCCGAACGTCCTTTCCTACGTGGCGCTGCAAGGGTACGATTTTTGTTCTAGCGCGTAACATCCGCGGAAATTTCCCGGTTCGATTCGCGGCGCGTCATGATGACGATCCTATTCTTCTTCCCGAGACCGATTCCATGATCGATTGCCCGGCGGTTACCAAGAGTGCCATCCGAACGCATTACAACCTGGCGACCCCTTTCTATCGCCTGCTGTGGGGCGAGCACATCCATCATGGTTTGTGGGAGAGCGACGAATCGTCGTCGCTGGCGCAAGAACGCTTGATCCAGGCCATGATTGCCAAGGCTGCGGTGCAGGCTGGCGACGACGTGCTCGACGTCGGTTGCGGCATGGGCGGGTCGTCGATCTACCTGGCCCGCACGGCGGGCTGCAACGTCACCGGCATCACTATCAGCCGCGTGCAACGGGTTTGGGCCGCCGTGACGGCCTGGCGCCGACAGATTGGCTCGCGGGCTCGCTTCCGCTGTGCTGACGCCGAACGCATCGAGTTCGAACCCAACTCGTTCGACCTGGTGTGGAGCATCGAATGCACCGAACACCTGTTCGACAAGCCGCGGTTCTTCCGCCGCGCGGCCGAGTGGCTTCGCCCCGGCGGCCGAATCGCAATCTGCGCCTGGCTGGCTGGGTCGGACATGGCAGTCGCGGATCGCACGCAGCAAGTTCACGACGTCTGCGAAGGGTTCCTTTGCCCTTCGTTGGGAACGGCGGCCGATTATCGCGGCTGGATGCAAGACGCGGGGCTCGTGTGCCGTTCGTACGACGATTGGACCGATCGCGTCGCGCAGACCTGGGAGATTTGCCTGGAACGCATCGAGCGTTCGGGCATGCGGAAACTGGCCCGGCCCGTGAATCGCGACATGGTTCTGTTTCTCGATCGCTTCAAGACCATCCTGCACGCCTATCGTAGCCGGGCAATGGAGTACGGCTGCTTCGTGTTCGATAAGCCATCGGTCTCGTAGGAAAGGCAAACGAGTGATTCGGCTGCCAGGAATCCTGATCGGCGTGGCAATCCACGGCTTGTTTGCCTGGATGGTCTACTACTTGTACTTCTTCCTGGCGGGCACTCCCGCTCAGGCCGGCAGGCTTGCCCAGGCAGACGATGCGGCGCTAGGAATAGATGCCTTGCTCGCCTTGCAGTTTGTCGTCATTCACAGCCTACTGCTCCTGCCCAAGGTTCGCACCACGCTGGAGCACGTTATCCCGGCGGCCTTTTACGGGTTGTTCTTCTGCCTGGTGACAACCATCACGCTGGCACTGGCCATGCACTATTGGCGGGTCGGGTCGTGGTCCCTTTGGGAACTCAATGGTTGGCCGCGAACGGTCATGCAGGCGCTCTATATCGGCGCCTGGGTCGGGCAGTTCTACGCCTTGAGCCTGATGGGCTTTGGCTACCAAACGGGCTTCGTGCCGTGGTGGTCTTGGATGCACGGCCGGCCGGCGCCGCGCCGAAGCTTTAAGCCCCGTGGGGCATACCTTTGGTTGCGGCACCCCGTGTATCTGAGCTTTTTGGGGCTGGTTTGGTTCACGCCCTACATGACGATCGATTGCGCCATTCTGACGGCGATTTGGACCATCTACATCTTCGTCGGCAGTTGGCTGAAGGACCTGCGGCTGGCCCAGTACCTGGGCCAACCCTACCGCCAGTATCAGGCCGAAGTGCCCGGCTACCCAGGCATGCCGCTCGGGCCGCTCGCGCGCGTGCCGCTTTCGGCTGGGGGTTAACGGGCAGGGCTCGCAACCGCGCCCTCGGTTATTTCGCCGTGGATAGTGATTCGACGATCAGCTACCGCCCCTGGGCCCAGGCACTCAGGCCGGCCGCATCGAGCACGCCCCAGTAGAGTCGAATGTCGCTCAATTGGCCGGCAAACGGCGTCGACGATTTGTAAGCCCGAACCAGCGGCGGCGAGTCGAAGCCGATCGACAGCCCATCGGCTGGCTTTTGCGAAAGCAAGGCCCCCGGCGTTTCGGCCACTTGCCGGCCATCGACATACAACCGCAGGTTGCCGTCCACGGCAAGCACGGCGGCCAAATGCACCGGCCGGTCGAGCGGCAGCTTTTCGGGCCCGATAACTTCGAAGACCTCGCCTTCGCCGCGCACGACGAAATGCGGCTTGCCCTGGGCGAGGAAAAGCGAGTAGCCAAAACCTGGGCCCCCCTGAGCCATCACGACTCCGTCTTCGGCCGTCGCCACGCAGTGCGTGCCCAGCGTCAGCGGCTTGCCCGAGGGATCGAGATTCTTTCTCACCTGCTTATCAAGCGCCTTGAGCCGGACGACCTCGGTCAGCGGCACGTCGTGCGCACGATCGAGCATCTGCTTCTGCGCGGAGCTAGTGAGTGGCGGCGATTCGGGATGGGTGTCACCGTATTGGGCCTGCAAGCGCTTGATCTCGGCCTGAAGTTCCTGCAAAACTTCGGCATAGGCCGGGTCCGCGGCCACGCTCTTCATTTCGTGCGGGTCTTTTTCCAGATCGTAGAGTTCCCACTCTTTGATGCGATAGAAGTAAATCAGCTTGTAGCGCTCCGTGCGGACGCCGAAATGAGGCTCGACATGATGCGGCTGCGGAAACTCGTAGTAGTGGTAGTACATCGAGGTTCGCCAATCGGCCGGATTCTCGCCGCGCAATAGCGGCACGAAGCTCTTGCCTTGCATGTCGCCCGGGATCGCCACGCCGGCCAGTTCCAGAAACGTCTCGGTGAAGTCGAGGTTCAAGACCATGTGCCGCTCTTCGCTGCCGGGCTTCGTCACGCCTGGCCAGCGAATGATCAGCGGCGTGCGCAGCGATTCTTCGTACATCCAGCGTTTGTCGAACCAACCGTGGTCGCCCAGGTAAAAGCCCTGGTCCGAGGAATAGATCACGATCGTGTTGTCGGCCAGTCCGGCCTCGTCGAGGTAAGCCATCATGCGGCCGACGTTGTCGTCCACCGAAGCAACGCAGCGCAGGTAGTCCTTGATATAGCGCTGGTACTTCCAGCGCACCAGGTCGTCGCCCTTTGGGTTCTGACGCTGAAACTCGGCGTTGCGCGGAGCGTAGGCTGCGTCCCAGGCCGCGCGTTGCTCGGGCGTCATGTTCGCGGGCGCTCGAGCCAGCTTCAAATCCTTATCGTTCAGGTTACGGGCAATGCTCATCTCCTGTTCGCGCGCGGCCCGCGAGCGACCTGAATAATCGTCGAACAACGTCGCCGGCTCGGGAATCTTTTCATTCTCATACATGTCGAAGTGGCGCGGGTCGGGATCCCATTCGCGGTGCGGAGCCTTGTGCTGATACATCAACATAAAGGGCTTGTTCGGGTCGCGGCCTTTGAGCCAGTCGATGCGCCTGGTCCGTAATGACGTCGGTCGTGTAGCCCGGGTAAACGCGGGTGCCGGCGGCCGATTTCATCTCAGGGTTGTAATACGTCCCCTGTCCGCCGCCGCCGGCGAGCACGTTCCAATGATCGAAGCCCGTCGGATCGCTGCGCAGGTGCCACTTGCCGATCAGGGCAGTCTGATAGCCGGCCTGTTGCAAGAGCTTGGGGAAGGTTTGTTGGCTACCGTCGAATACGGTCCTGGCCTGATTGTCCGGAAAACCGTTGAGGTGGCTGTATTTGCCGGTCAGAATCACGGCCCTGCAAGGACCACAGATCGAGTTGGTGACGAAGCAATTGCGGAACAGCATGCCCTCGGCGGCAAGCCGATCGAGATTCGGCGTCTTGTTGATCTTCGAGCCGTAAGCGCCGATCGAATGCGTGGCGTGATCGTCCGTAAAGATGAACACGACATTGGGACGGCGCGACGCGGGCGCGGCATCGGCCGAGAACATCAATCCCAGCAGCGGGCAAACGAGCAGCCCGGTCAGCAGATGTCTGATCATGAGTGCGAATCCGTTATTTGCGGTGCGATGGTTTTGTGGGGCAGACAAGAACTCCGGCGGGGCGGCACAAGCGGCTTACCCAGCATAACCGAAGAAATCGGCAATTGCAGCCATCCGGCAAACTCGGTTCGTCCGTCCATTTGTGCAGCCACTAGATCCGATCTCAAACGGAGCGTTCGCCGAGAAAAACGTGCCATCCGTTACGACTCGCATGGCTGCGACTCGACCAATGAGACCGGTCCGACGTGCACATTTTGACAGTTGTGCAAAGCCGACTTAGGTTTCGGATATGGTTTCTTTTCGACCATTCATCCGTGGCTGCAAACGGGCTTAAAACGGGAGTCGGCGGTGGACCAAGGCATTCAACTGGTGCTCATGGTAGTCGGTCTGGCAGTCACGCAGTTGTTGCTGGGCGTGGCCGCGGGCTGGTGGTTGCGAGATCGTCGGGTCATCGAATTGATCGACGGCGAGAAACAGACGCAGCGCTTTGCACAACACCTGCAGCGACTGGCTACCAGCGTGAGCGACGAAGTCGACGAACATTCTTCGCGGATGGAAGAGATCAACGACGAGTTGTCGGCGATCGACAGCGACCAGGTCAGCGTGCCCCAGGAACAGGTACAGAATGTTCTGGCCCGGATCGTCGACGAAAACAAGAAACTGCAAAGCAAATTGAGTTCGGCCGAGAGCCAGCTTCAGGAGCAAGCACGGACGATCAACGTGCATTTGGCCGAGGCCCGTATTGACCCCTTGACCGAATTGCCCAATCGCCGGGCATTCAACCAGGAGCTGGCTCGGCGTTTTGCCGAATTGCACCGCGACCATCACGAAGTTTCATTGCTGGTTTTGGACATTGACCACTTCAAGCAATTCAACGACACCTATGGGCACACGGCCGGCGACCAGGTGCTGCACCAGGTTGCCAGGGCTCTGACGGCCACGATGCGGGAATCTGACCTGGTTTCCCGCTACGGGGGCGAAGAATTCGCCATCGTACTACCCAATACCGACCTGGCGCAGGGCGTTCGGGCGGCCGAGCGGGCGAGGTTGGCCGTCGAACGTGAGCAAATCATGCTGGACGGCAACGCGGTCACGGTGACATTGAGCGTAGGCGTGGCCGAAGGGCTGCGCGACGATCATCCGCGAACGCTATTCAAGCGTGCCGACGAAGCGCTATACGCGGCCAAAGCCGCCGGTCGTAATCGTTCGTTCGTTCACAACGGCCAGGAAGTGCTCGACGTCAGTTCCTTGCCCGAGTCGACGGATGCTGCGACGAAACTTGCTGCCAAGAATGCTGCGACTGGAGAAAACGAAACCTCACAGCCCGACAGCAGCGATCACGGCGGCAATGTTGATGCGCTGACCGGACTTCCCAATCGACGGCAATTGGTGGACGAGCTGCGCAAAGCCTCGATCGAGGCAGTGACCAACAAGGCGTGCCTTTCGTTGGTCCTGCTGACCATTGACCAGTTGCCGAAAATGCGGACCCTGCACGGCCAGGCGCAAGTCGACGACGTGCTGCGTGCTGCCGCCGGAATTGTCTGCCGCGTTTCGGAAGGAACCGTGCTGCGGTTCGGTTGGGAGGAATTCGCCGTGATTCTGCCCCGGGCCGACATCGTCGAAGCCAACGACATGGATCGACGCCTCCGCGAGGTGCTGGCGGCCGAACTCGAATTACCCAATGCGATCAGTCCCGCAACGGTCAGTTCGGGCATAACCGAACTGGTCACCGGCGACGACGCCGCCACGTTCGCTACCCGGGCCGAGGCCGCCTTGGAAACGTCCCGCCAGGCCGGCGGGAACTGCACGCATTTCCATTGCTACGGCTCACGCGAGTTACAAGAAGCCAAATAGCGACCAACGCGGTAAGCGACCGGCGGAGCCCTCGCCCGGCTGATCTCGCGCCATCCCGAGCCCGGGGCGTAAGCCTCGGGATTTCGTCGCAGCGGAGAAACACCCCATCCCCGGGCTCACGCCCGGGGCTCGGTTTTCGTTTGACGCTCGACTCTCGGTTCTCATTTCACGCTCGACGCTCGGTTTCAATTTCGCGCGGGCGTCATGGCAAGTTGACCGCCGTCAAGCGCTCCAGCACGGGCCGCAAGTAACGGCCGGTTGCGTTGTCTTCGATGGCCGAGATCTCTTCGGGCGTGCCGGCTGCCAGGATTCGGCCCCCTCCCTCGCCCCCTTCGGGGCCCAGGTCGATGATCCAATCGGCCGATTGGATCACGTCCAGGTTGTGCTCGATGACGATTACCGTATTGCCCAAGTCCACCAGCCGCGTCAGCACCTTCAGTAGTTGGCGGATGTCCTCGAAGTGCAGGCCGGTCGTCGGCTCGTCGAGCAGGTACAGCGTCTTGCCGGTTTCGACGCGGCCCAATTCCGTGGCCAGCTTGATCCGCTGGGCTTCGCCCCCCGAGAGCGTCGTGCAGGACTGCCCCAGCGTCAAGTAGCCCAGTCCGACCTCGTGCAAGCTTTCCAGCATGCGGCGAATGACGCGGGAAGTTCTCGAAGAATTCCCGCCCCTCGTCGACCGCGCATGTCGAGGACGCCGGCGATCGAACGGTCGCGATAATGAACCTCCAGCGTCTGGCGATTGAAGCGGGCGCCTGCGGCAGGTCGGGCACTGCACGTACAGATCGGGCAGGAAGTTCATTTCGATCTTTTGCAGGCCCTGGCCTTGGCACTCTTCGCACCGCCCCCCTTTGACATTGAAGCTGAATCGGCCCGCCTGGTAGCCGCGCTAGCCGCGACTCGCGAGTCTGGGCAAAGACCTTGCGGATCTCGTCGAACACTCCGGTGTAGGTTGCGGGGTTGCTGCGCGGCGTGCGGCCGATCGGCGTCTGATCGATCGTTGACGAACTTGTCGATGTGCTGCATGCCGCGAATGCGCTGCGAAGGGCCAGGCTTCGGGCCGCACCGCCCAGCGTGACGCGTCAAGGCCCGGGCCAGCGTCTCGCTGAACAGCGAGCTTTTGCCCGAACCGCTGACCCCGGTCACGCAGATCAGCACCGACAGCGGAAACGTGGCTTCGACATTCTTCAGATTGTTGGTCGTCACGCCTTCCAACATGATCGCTCCGCTTGGAGTTCACAGTCCGCCGCTGTTCGACGCGCGGAATCGAAAGCTCGCCCGAAAGATATCGGCCGGTCAGCGATTGTGGATCGCGGGCGATTTCCTCAGGCGTGCCTTGAGCAACGATCCGGCCGCCGTGCGCGCCGGCGCCGGGGCCGATGTCGATCAACTGATCGGCCTGCCGCATCACGGCTTCGTCGTGTTCGACGACCAGAACGGTGTTGCCCTGCTGCTGCAAATCTCGCAAGGCCTCGATCAGACGTCCGTTGTCGCGAGGGTGCAAGCCGATCGACGGCTCATCGAGCACGTAGCACACGCCGACAAGTCCCGAACCGATGCCGGTCGCCAGCCGGATGCGTTGCAACTCGCCGCCGGAGAGCGAATCGGCCGATCGATTCAAAGTCAGATAGGGCAATCCGACCTTATCGAGAAACTCGAGCCGCGACATGATCTCGTGCAGCAGGGGCGTCGCAATGGGGCGCAGGTCGGCGCGGAATTCGAGGCCCGCAAAGAATTCCCGCGCCTGCTCGACCGTCAGCGCGACGATCGTCCTGGATCGGCCGCCCCGCGAGCAAAACGCTCGGGCTTCCGGCCTCAGCCGCGCGCCGCCACAGGCCGGGCAAGGCACGGCGCCGCGATAGGATTCCAACGAATCGCGCGCTTCGAACGTTTCGGCCGCCTCGTATTCTCGTTCCAGCAGGGCCAACAGTCCCGGAAAGCCATCGCGATCGCCGTCGAGCAAGGCCTGCAGGGCCTTGGGTTTCAACTTGGCAAGTGGCGTTCCCAGGCGGAAATCCGGCCCGGCGGGCAAACGCAGCGACTTGCTTGCGTTCGGCCGAATGGGAAGTGCCCCGGCCGTTGCGCAGGGCGCGATCGCGCCGGCGGAAATCGATAGCCGGCGATCGGGCAGAACCAAATCCGGATCGAACGAATGTTTCGCGCCCAGGCCGTCGCACTCGGGGCACGCGCCGTAAGGGCTGTTGAAGCTGAACGTTCGCGGCTGCAGCTCTTCGTAGCTGAGTTTGCAATTCGGGCAGGCGTATTCGGTGCTGAAAATCCGGTCGCGCCACTCACCAGGCGGCTGCTCGGGAAGCAGCAGCGCGAGCCCCACCAGCCCCTCGCTATGTTTCAACGCCAATTGGATCGAATCGGCCAGCCGGGTGCGCATGTTCTCGCGCACGATGATCCGATCGACCACGGCTTCGATGGTGTGGTTCTTCTGCTTGACGAGCTTCGGGAACGGCATCGATTTCGTAAATGGTGCCGTCGACACGTGCCCGCACGAAACCGGCCTTGCGGATCGTGGCCAGGATTTCTTCGTGCTGCCCCTTGCGGCCGCGCACCAGCGGCGCCAGGATCACGGCCTTCGTCCCTTCGGGCAGCGCCAGCACCTCGGTCAGGATCTGTTCCGGCGTTTGCTGCGCAGATCGGCGCGCCGCACTGATAGCAGAATGGCTCGCCCAACCGGGCCATCACCAGCCGCAGATGATCATAAATTTCTGTCACCGTGGCCACGGTGCTGCGCGGATTCTGGCTGCCGGCCCGCTGATCGATGCGAGATCGTCGGTTGCAGGCCATCGATCAGATCGACGTCCGGCCGTTCCATCTGATGCAGGAACTGCCGGGCGTAGACCGACATGCTTTCGATGTATTGCCGCTGGCCTTCGGCGAACAACGTGTCGAAGGCCAGGGAGCTTTTGCCCGAACCGCTGGGGCCGGTGATCACCACCAGCCGGTCGCGCGGGATGTCGAGATCGATATTCTGCAAATTATGCACGCGGCAGCCGCGGATGCGAATGCACTCGCCGTCGGCCAACGCGACGCCGCCAGAATCTGCCAACGATGGTTCGCTCACGCTGAAAACTTCCCCGCAAATTCGTCGCTCGAACCGCACAGCGCTTCACCGCCGCGAGCGCTTGGCCTACAATTCCCCGCAGTCGTTCGACACCCCTCGGGCCACGGACTATCGTCGCATGCCCAACGAGCCCGACACAATTCAACGGCGAAGAACAATTCACGGTCGAGCCGGCACGGCTGTACGCGGTGATGACCGACCTGGACGTGATTGCCGCCATGATTCCTGACCTGGTTTCGCAGCAGCGGAAGACCCGCAGACCCTGGAGTGCGTCGTGCGGCCCGGCTTTTCGTTCTTGCGCGGCACGATGAAGCTGTCGATCAGGCTCGGCGACCAAACACCGCCGGAGAAGGCCGACGATGCACGTCGCGGCGGCTGGCATCGGCATCGGCATGAAGGTCGACAGCCGGCTGGACATCAGCCCGACGCCGGCCGGATCGCAGTTGAAATGGCAGGCTGAAATCCGCGAACTCAAAGGGCTGATTGCCACGGTCAGCCCCGCGCTGGTCCGGGCCGCGGCCGACCAGGTCGTCCGCCATGCCTGGCAATTGGTTCATCAGCGCGTGGGGGCTGAACGTGCGTGAGCGGATCGATGTCGGCTCGCCGGCCCGTCACGAAAACGCATCGAATTCTTTGCCCAGCAGCGCGGCGGCGATCTTCAGCTTCATGATCTCGTCGGTCCCCTCGTAGATGCGGCAGACGCGCACGTCCTGCAAGTGCCGGCCGACGCGATACAGCTCCGACCAGCCGCGGCCGCCGAAGACCTGCACGGCCCGATCGGCCGCGTCCCAGGCGGCATTCGAGGCGAAGAACTTGGCCTCGGCCACGCGCAGGTCGGCTTCGGCGCGCAAGCGCTTCGTCGTGCCGGCTGCTCGTCGCTGGCCTGCTTGGCCACGGCGGCGCGCTCGACCATCGCATCGCTGGCGGCCCGGTCCATTTCGATCTGCGCGATGTGCTCCTGCACCAGCTGATGCTTGCCGATCGGCTTGCCGTGCTGATGCCGCTCGCGCCGATAGCGCAGCACTTCGGCCAGGCAATCCTCGATCACGCCCACGCAGCCGGCCGCCACGCTCAACCGCCCGGAGATCAGCGTGCCCATCGCGATGCGAAACCCTTGCCCTTCTTCGCCCAGCAGGTTTTCCGCCGGCACCGGATGATCGGTCATCTGGAACATGCCGGTGTTGGCCGTGAACATGCCCAGCTTGGCCGGCATGTCCTCGCTCTCGAACGTCTCGCCGGCCGTGTCGACGATGAAGGCGCTGATGCGGCGCTCGCTGCCGGTCTTATCCTCGGGATAGGCGAAGACGATCACGGCATCGGCGATGGCGCCGTTGGAGATCAGATACTTGACGCCGTTGAGCAGGAACCGATCGCCGTCGCGGCGATAGGTGCTGGTCATTTCCAGCGGATTCGAGCCGGCCTCGGGCTCGGTCAGGCCGAAGGCCAGGATGCACTCGCCGGCAACCGAGCGGGGCAGATACTTGCGCCCTTGCTGCTGCGTTGCCGAAGCGCATGATCGGGTATTGGCCGATCGAGGTGTGGCCGGAGAAGAACGTCCGCACGCCGGTTCCTTCGCGGCCGATGCGCGCCAAGGCCCGGGCGTAGGTCACGGCATCGGCGCCGCGGCCGCCGATACTCGGCCGGCACCGGCATGCCGAGCAGGTTGTACTTTTTCGCCAGCTCGATCGTCTGCTCGTTGTAGCGATGTTCGACGTAGCACAGCTCTTCGCTGGGCCGCAATTCCTGGCAATAGGCGTCGACGTCGGCAAGCAGTTGTTCGCGCTGTTGAGGAAGCATGGCGATCGCGCCTTGGAGGTGATTGATTCGGGCTGCCCGCAGCGAGCTGAGAATTGTACCGGATGCGGGCTGCGTTTCGCCTGTCGTTTCAGAAGCGTCTGCAAGTGCAGCTCGACGCAGCCGGCCAGGATGCCCGGATTGTAGCCCCCTTCCAAGACGCTGACGATCTTGCCGCCGGCATACGCAGTCGGCGATGTCCAAGACCGCATTGGTCAGCGGCTCGAAATCTTCGGTTTCCAGGCCGAGCGAGCCGACCGGATCGTCGCGATGGGCTGTCGAAGCCGGCGCTGACGATCACCAATTGCGGCTTGACGCGTTGGGCCAGCTCTTCCAGCGCCGCTGGTGAATTGCTTGAGATAGTCGGCCCGCGAGGTGCCCATTTCCACCGGCAGATTCGCGATCCAGCGCAGCCCGCGGCCCGAGCCGGTTTCGTCGGCCCGACCGGTGCCGGGATAAAACGGCCAGCGATGGATCGACAGGAAGCCGACCTGGCCGTCCTCCCAAAAGGCGTTCTGCGTGCCGTTGCCGTGATGCACGTCCCAATCGACGATCAGCACACGGTCGAGCTCGAATTCGGCCGTGGCGACGCGAGCTCCGACGGCGACGTTGTTGAACAGGCAGAAGCCCATGGCCGCGTCACGCAGCGCATGATGGCCCGGGCGGACGCACCAGGCACAGGGCCTGCGATCTTCGCCGCGGACGACCCGGGCGACCGCATCGGCCACGGCCCCGGCGGCCTTGCGACGCCACGTCGTACGAATCGCGCGACATGACCGTGTCGGCCTCGATCCGGCCGCCGCCCCGTTCGGCAAACTCCCGCACCTGGTCGATATAGTCGCCATCGTGAAGCCTGGCGAGCCGCTCCCGGCTGGCAGGCTCCCAACGCGGCTGCCGGCATTGCTTGTCCAATCCCACCCGGGCGAGGTGTGCGACGACTTGCTCCAATCGCTGGGCGCGCTCGGGATGCTTTCCTGTGTCATGCTTCAGAAAGACGGGGTCGCTGTACAGAAGCGTCATAAATGCTCGTTTTTCGGTCGGTTCGCAGCCGTTCGAAAGCGTGCGGCTTGCTGGCCGTGCGTCGCAGCTATCGCACGCTGGCTGTGCGGATTCGGCCGTCAAAATCGCGGCGTCAACCTGCGCCGCTCCACTGTAGCGCGAGCTCGCGCACAGGTGTCAAACCAAGGCTTGACGGCAGGGGGGCGCGCCAGCGGCCGCAAAACGTTTGCAGGAAAGAACTTGACACGGGCGTCCGGCCATTGGTAGTGTGAAGCATTGTGGGGGGCAGGACACAGGCAACTCTTGTTTTGCTTTTCGCGAGTCTCGCGGGCTCAAGCTTGCGATTGACGACTCAAGTGGTCGAAAGTTCGTAGCATTTCTCGTCTGCGGATCGAGAGAAGCGGAACTCGTCACGTCCGCGCCGGGCAAATACAACTTAACGGCAGACACACGATATTTGTTTTGGCGAACAGCGTTTTGGCATACTGCGTTAGCAGCCGCACGTGCGTGTGGGCAAAGCTTTCGCTTTCAAGGTGTATTCATGAAGATTCAGTGCTCAGACTCGCTACCGTGTTTTTCTTCGCCACGATTGTCTTCGCCGCGCTGGTGTTGCTGCGATGTGAAATCGTCTGCCATGCGCAGGAACCGGCTGCTGCCGCACCGGCCGCGGAAGCGCCTGCCGAGCCGCAAGTGCCGATCATGATGCGGGAGTTCCGCGAGATCCGCGAGGCGCCGGGCCCTGACGGAGACATGGTCCCGATCGAAGAGAACCGAAGCTCAGCCAGCTCGTGCACGCCGATGCTCACTTCCGGCAAATTCACCACCCCCGAAGATCAAAAGCTGTTCGACGATTTCTATCCGCTGGCGCATTGCCGAAATGACCTGGGCCGAAAACTCTGCCGAAGCTTGGCCGAGAAGCGAGTGAAGTTCAAGAAGCTTGGACTTGGGCGTGTCGGGCAAGGCCGCCGAGCCAACAGTCCACGACAAGTTGAACGACCACGCTATTGAACGTTCTGCAAAACATCGCCAAGAGTGACGACTATCATCCGGCCGTGCGCACGAACTGCGTGCTGCTGATCAGCATACTCGATCAGAAGGAAGAGGCGGCGGCCGGCGGTGTCGGTGTAGTTCCGCTGCCGGAAGCACTTCCGGTCTTGGTGAGCATGTACCAAGGATCCGAAACTCCCCGATTGCGTGCGAATTCCCGCCTTGTTGGGCGTGCGCGCATGCCGAATACGACATTCGCCGACGGCCGCGCGCAAGGAAGCTGTCATTCCATCTGTCTGGTCGAAATCGTCGGCGCGAAGCAACCGCATGGGGACGGCGACCTGCGGAGGTCATGGCTGGCTGCGCCGCCGCGGCGCCGAGTCTCTGGGCGTCGTGGCGACCGAAATGGCCCGAAGCCAACACTCCGCAAGTAGCCGGAGCCTTGTTTCGCTTCGTCGGCGACGAAGAGGCCAGCCTGGTCTCGCGCAGCGAGGCCGCGAAGAGCGTCGGCGCGATCGAACGCGGCGCCCTGACTGGCAATGCGGGGGCAATCGCTCAAGCCATCGGCGGCGTGCCGCCGTCGCCGTTGCCAAACGCGGTCCGGTAGCCGAAACCGGCCAAGATCGGCACCGACTACCTGGGCTATCTCTACCTGGGGTTGCTCACGCGGCCTGAAGGGGTACGCGAGCCAAACCGCGGCTTGTTGGCCGCCGCCGGCGGATCCCGATACCAGGCAATTCATCAGTGATCTGATCAAGAAGGTCGATGAGATGCTCTCGGTCACCACCGATCAGAAGATGCAGGAACCAACCCGCATTGAGCGGCTCGACACACTCGGCGATCGTTTGGCGGAATGGCTCAAGAAGGCCGGACTGAAGTTGGCTCGCGGAGGCTAAGCCGGCACGCCGGCCCAGCGGGACGGCTGCGCGGGGTTTTCTGTTCGCAGGGCAAAAGGATTTGCCATGGTCTCTGGTCCGGGTGCTGCCAGGGGCATTGCTGGCGTCGGCGATCTGCCTGATGCTGGTTGCCGGTTGCGGTCCTTGGGCTCGGCCGCATTGGATGCACGATGCCGAAACCAGTCCCGACGCCGACGGCACAACGGCGGTTGAAAAGGCTGCGGCCCGGCCGAACGAACTCGCGGCCTTGAACCAGGGCGTTTGGATCCGCACGTTTCGACCGGCCGGCTCCGTGCCGGACCCCGACGCGTTTCGCTGGCATAGCCCGGCCATCGACGAAATGCTGGCCATGCCGGCCGAACGGCAGCCGAACTTCACGGCTCTGCTGACCAGCCAGCAACCGCTCGTGGCGATCAATGCGGCTATCGTTCTGGCCCGGGTCGGCGGTGAGGTTGCTCAGGAAAAGCTGGTCGATGCCGTGCCGCGACCAATCTCTCAAACTCCCCTTGCCCCGCGCGGCGGTGGAAGCCTTGGCGGCGCCGAGAAGCCCTCGGCACTCGAACCGCTGCGAGAATTGACCGACCAATACGGGAACTTCCTGGAGAGCTGCCGCCGGCTACATCCCCGAGTTGCACGCCGAACTGCTCGTACGGCCTGGCTCGGCAAGAAGACGCTGCCGACGATCCGCGGTTCGTCGCTGCGGTTGCCAGTCCGTCGATTGACGTGCGCCTGGCGGCCTTGGAGTGCTGGGCCCTGGGCCGTGAAGGTGGCCTGCCGCTGGAAGTCGCTGACTTGCGCGGCGATCCCAAGGACCGCGTGTGCGCGGCGACCTTGGCGGCGCTGGTTGCCCGCCGCGATCCGCAGGCTTTGGAATACGCCCGGCGCGGCTTGCTCGACTCGTCGCTCGACGTGAAGCTGGCGGCGATCGCCGCTTTGGGCCGAGTGTCCGACGATGCCGCTCGAGCCGACCTGGAAAAGCTCTTAAACAACGATTCTGAGATCCTCCGGGCGCGGCCGTTGCGGCTCTGGGCGAGCGCGGTGCGCACGACCTCGTTCTGCACGCCGGGAACGATCGATCTTGGCGCGTGCGGCGTGGTGGCCGAGCATCTCGCCACGCAGTCCGGCCCCGAAGTCACCGCGATGGCCCGCGAACTGCTCGCCGATCGAAGCATCGAAGTGCAATGCCAGGTGGTCATGTCGCTCGACGCGTGGACGCTGGAAGTCGCAGGTCCGCTCTACCTGTGGGCCCTCGAACAAGGTGGTTATCCCAACGCGCAAGGCGGCGGCCATCCAGCTTCGTCGTGCGTGGCCGCCGGCCGCGAAGTTCTCGGCCGATGCTCCGCCCGAACGCCGCCAGGAACAATTGGCCGAAATTCGCCAGGCCTGGAGCAAGGATTATCCGCTGCTGGATCCGACGATTGCCGCGGTGCGCGTGCCCGAGAACGCGCCTGTCATGCGTGAGCCCTTGAAAGCCGAACTCGACCAGGCCGAGCGCTGGGTGCTCGAATTGTCGGGCGATCGCGCCGACGCGGCCCGCGCGAGCCTGACCGGGCTGGGGCCCGAGTTGCTTCCGGTTCTGGAGACGCTGGCCAGCGACCGGGCGTTGCCGCTGCCGCAAGCCGTCTACCGTGATCTCTTGCGGAAGCAGGCGCCCGAGTTCGAAGCGCTCGACGGCCTCGATTCGACCAGCGTCGATGAGCGCCGTTGCGCGGCCTCGCACCTGGCGCGGCTGGCGGCCGAAGCACCATTGCGGCCGCTGGCGTCTTGCGGCTCAGCGAACTGGGCTGCAAGGAGTCCGATGCGCTGGTCTGCCGCACGTTGATCGCCGCGGTCGAAGCAGATCGCAGTCCGCAATCGGTGCAACTCTTCACTGCCCTGGCAAGCCATCCGTCGGCCGACATTCGTCGCCTGGCGATTGAGCAGTTGGGCCGTCAGCCGCAACCGGAACAGGTGCCGATCTTCATGCCGGCGCTAAGGACGAGGATGTGCGTGTCGTCCGGGCCGCGGTCCATGCGCTGGGGCACCCGGCGATGCTCGACGATCCGGCGCCGTTGGAACGGCTACTCACAACCACGGATAAGTCGTTGCGTCTCGACGTGGCAATGTCGCTATCGCGACTCAAGAGCTCGAAGGGTCCGCCGGAACTGATGCTGTTGGCCCGCGATCCAGACCCCGAAGTTCGCCGCACATGCGGCAGCTGTACATGGGCGAATTGGGCGATCGGGTCTATTTGCCGAGTTTGATCGAACTACTGGACGATCCGCTCGGGGCCCGCCGTGCAGCGTTGGAGTGCCTGCCGCGCGTGGCCGGCCACGACGTCGTCGCTGAAGAAGGAAAGGCCGAAGCGAGCAGCGAGGAAAAGATCGACCGCTGGAAGCGTTGGTACGCGCGCGACCAGATCCATGCCGAGCCGGCCAGGGCGATTCGCCCCCAAACTGCTCGGGGTCGATTTTCTCACCTCGCGACTCTTGGCCGTGCGGCGACGTGTGGTATAAGGGGCGCTTACGGATCGCTGGCGAATTCGGCCCTGGGCGTGTTGTGTTGGCTGGTCGGTCCTGAATCGCTGCCGCACCGGGATTTTAAGGAATCATGCTATGCCAAGCGCGCCGCAAATCCAACTTTCGATGGCCGAGCCCGATATTGCCGTTCTCACCTTCGATGCGCCGGACAAGGGAGCCAACATTCTCTCGCGTTGCGGTGCTCGACGAGTTCGAAGCCCGACTGAACGAACTGGCCGCCAAGGCCGAATCTCGCCGGCCTTGTCATCCGTTCCGGCAAGCCAGGCATCTTCATCGCCGGCGCTGATATTCGCGAGTTCGCCGCCGCGCACGGATATCCCGCGTGAGGAAATCATCTAGTTCGCAAAACGCGGTCGCGAGCTGTTCGCTCGATTGACGGAACTGCCGTTTGTCAGCGTGGCGGCGATCGATGGCATTTGCGTGGGCGGCGGAGCCGAACTGGCGCTGTGGTGCGATCGGCGATTGATTTCCGACAACCCCAAGGCGCAGTTCGGATTTCCGGAAGTGAAACTGGGGATGTTTCCCGGCTGGGGCGGCACGGCTCGCACGCCGCGCATCGTCGGACTGAGCAACGCCGTCGAAATGGTCACCGGCGGCGAATCGATCGATGCCCGGGCTGCGGTTGCGATGGGGCTGGCCAGCGATGTGCCGGCTTCGCGCCCGGCTGCTCGAAGCGGCCATGCAACTCGTCCGCGCCGAGCAGCGAACAGGCCATATCTTGAAGACCGCCAGCGCTGGGCCCTGCCGATCGACATCGACGAAACCGAGTTGATGTTTCTCGGCGCCACGGCTCGGCCTATATCCAGCAGCAGACCAAGGGGCATTATCCGGCGCCGCTCGCGGCCCTGGAATTGATGCTCGGCGCGGCGGGCGTCGACGTCGAGCGAGCCGGCCAGCAGGAGGCCGAGGGTTTTGCCGAGCTGTTCGGCACGCCGATCAATCGGGCATTGATCAACGTCTTCTTCCTCACGCGACCGCAATAAGAAAGATGCGCGGCGTCGAAATGCCCGACGTCAAGCCGCAAGCCGATCAAGCAGCGTCGGCGTATTCGGCGCCGGCATCATGGGCTCCGGCATCGCGGCGGCCTGCGTGAAGCGCGAACTGCCGGTGACGATTACCGACGCCAGGCCCGAAGCCCTGGCCGCCGGCGTGCAAAAGGCCTTGGAAGAAGTCTCCTACAACAAGGCCACGCGCGGGCCCGACGCGCAGAAGATGCTCAAGTTCGCCCCGCTCGATTCAACGCCACGACGGCCGACGCCGAGTTCGCCCGCTTGCGACCTGGTGATCGAAGTGATCGTCGAGAACGCAGCAAGTCAAGCAAGAGTCTGTACGCCCGCGATCGAGCCGCAGCTGAAGCCCGATGCGATCCTGGCCACGAACACGTCGGCCATTTCGATCGCGCTGCTGGCCGCCGAACCTGAAGCAGCCCGGAGCGGTTTCTGTCGGCATCCACTTCTTCAACCCCGTGCGGCAGATGCCGCTGGTCGAAGTGATCCGCGGCCCGCAGACCAGCGACGAGACCGTCGCCACGGCCGTGGCTTTTGTCAAGGCGATTGGCAAGTCGCCGATCGTCGTCAACGACGGACCGGGCTTTCTGGTCAATCGTCTGCTGCTGCCGTACATGAACGAGGCGCTGGAACTGCTGCTCGAACGGCCTCGAGATCAAGCAGATCGAGGCGGCGGCCAAAGAGTTCGGCATGCCGATGGGTCCGCTGACGTTGTACGACGTCGTGGGAATCGACACGGCGTATTTCGCCGGCCAGGTCATGCACGAGGCTTTTCCCGACCGCGATCGTCGAGTCGACCTTGCTGTCGGCGCATGGTCAAGGCCGGTCGCTTGGGTCAGAAGATCAGGCGTCGGCTTCTTCAGCTATAAGGATGCAAGAAAGGCACGGGGCAGCCCGACCCGACGCTTGGCCGACGGTCGTCGGTCCGCTGTTGCGTAAGGGCAGAAAGCTGGCCGCACCAGCAGATCATCGACCGGTTGTTTCTGCCGATGGTGCTGGAAGCCACCCGGATCCTGGCGGAAAAGGTGGTCCGCGATGCCCGCGACGTCGACCTGGGATTGATCTATGGCATCGGTTTCCCACCTTTCAAGGGCGGGCTTGTTGTTCTGGGCCGATACGCTCGGCGCAGCAGCTATCATCGAGCTGCTGAAGCCTTTCGCAGTCGCTGGGGGCTCGCTTCCAGCCGACACCCATGCTGCTGGAGATGGCCGCCAAGGGGCGGCGATTCTATGATTCGCTAATAGTCCGTCAGATCTCGTAGCCCACCGTTGCATCGCCATGAAGCCAAATCATCAAGAAAAGTTGGACAGTGCGCATGAACTCTACGGGCTAATGAATTGCCATCGCCATACATCGCGTTCCCTGGTTCTCTTTTGCGGTAAAGAGTGTGACCTATGAAACATGCCGTCGTCGTGGATTGCGTGCGGACCGCGGTCGGTCGGGCCCATAAGGACAAAGGCGTCTTTCGCCATGTCCGATCGGACGATCTGGCCGTGGCCGTCGTTAAGGCCCTGGTGGAGCGGACCGGAATCGATCCGGCCGAAGTCGAAGATCTCGTGTTGGGCAACACCCAGCAGCAAGGCGAGCAAGGATTCGACGTCGCTCGCAGCGTCGGGCTGATGGCCGGACTGGCCGATCGAGACCGGCGGCAGCAACGGTCAACCGGCTGTGCGGGTCGAGCTTGCAGGCTTTGAACCAGGCCACGCATGCCATCATGGCCGGCTTCGAGGACGTGCAGATCGTCGGCGGGCTGGAGCACATGCAGCACATCCCGATGGACAAGGACATCGACCTGAACCCCAAGCTGTTCCACCGCACGAGCAAGGGGGCGCTGAACGATGGGCATCACGGCCGAGTTCCTGGCCCAGACGCAAGGCATCAGCCGCGAGGAGCAGGACCAGTTTGCCATGCGCAGCCATCATCGCGCCGCCAGGCGCAGGCCGCCGGCGAGTTCAAGAACGAAATCATTCCCGTCTGGGGTCACGACGAGAGCTGGACGTCGCATCGAAGTCACGGTTGATCAATGCGTCCGGCCCGATTGCAGTATGGAAACTCTGGCGGCGCTCGAAGCCGGCCTTCATGCCAGGCATGGGCACCGTCACGGCCGGCAACAGTTCGCCGTTGAACGACGGCGCCGCGGCCATGCTCATCATGTCCGACGAGCGGGCCAAGGCCCTGGGGCTGAAGCCGCTGGTGCGCGTGCTGGCCACGGCCGTCGTCGGCGTCGATCCGTGCGTGATGGGCACCGGCCCGGTGCCGGCGACGCAGAAGGCCCTCAAACGGGCCGGCCTGACGCTGAAAGACCTCGACCTGATCGAGATCAACGAAGCCTTCGCGTCGCAGGCCATTGCTTGCGTCCCGCACGCTCGGCGTCGATGAAGAAAAGCTGAATGTCCGCGGCGGAGCCATCGCCATCGGTCATCCGCTGGGCGCCAGCGGTGCCCGGATCGCACCACGCTGATCCATGCCATGATCGACCGCAGACGCAACGCTCGGGCTGGCCACGATGTGCATCGGCGTCGGGCAAGGCATCGCCACCATTTTTGAACGAGTCCAATTGAATGGCGGATTTCCACGTCGGCCGAGACCATTCCGCGCGCTATTCGCTGCGCAGGTAGCCCGCGGCGGCGACGCGCCGGCGATTCATGTGCGGCGCGGCGGCGACTTTGCGCCGCTCACTTGGCGCGAGCTCGGCGACGACGTTCGCCGGGCGGCGGCGGCCCTGGTCGGCCTGGGCGTCAACCCGGGCGACCGCGTGATTCATGGTCTCGCCGAATCGCTACGAATGGATCGTCTGCGACCTGGCCATCCAACTGGCTCGCGCCGTTCACGTGCCGGTGCATGCCTCGCTGTCGGGGCCGCAGATTGCCCACCAGATTGTCGATAGCGGCGCCGTGGCCGTGATTCTTTCGGGCGAAGAGCAAGCCGAGAAGCTGATCCCGGAAGTTGCCCGCTTTCCAGCCACGCTGAAGACAATCGCCTTCGATCCCTGCCCCGATAGCTGGGAGCATTTTCATTTCCTGCGTTTCGGCGAATTGCTGGCCGAGGCCGATGAGAACGTTGCGGACGGCATCGAGCGTGCCGCGCTCGAACACGTTCAGCCGGGCGATTTGGCCACGATTCTCTACACCTCGGGCACGACCGGCGAACCCAAGGGCGTGATGCTCAGCCAGCACAACCTGGCCTCGAACGCCGTGGCCAGCGTCGAAGCCTTCGGATCGCGCAGCGAAGACCTGCGGCTAACCTGGCTCCCGCTGAGCCACATTTTCGCGCGGACCTGCGACCTTTACACCTGGCTGGTGACCGGTTCGCAGTTGGCCCTGGCCGAATCGCCCGAGGCGGTGATCCCGACCTGCCACCAGTTGCGGCCGACGTTGATGAACGGCGTACCCTACTTTTACGAAAAAGTGCAGCGGCGTTTTACCGAAGCCGGCCTGGCCGACAAGCCGGGCGAGCTGGTGAAATTGTTTGGCGGCCGGATGCGACTCTGCGTCTCGGGCGGCGCCGCATTGCCCCAGCACGTGGCTCGGTTCTACGAACGTACAAGGCATTGCGGCTGCTGCAAGGCTACGGAATGACCGAGTCGTCGCCCGTGATTGCTACCGAAAGTGAAAAGGCCCGTAAGCTGGGCACGGTTGGCCGGCCCGTCCCGGGGTCGAAGTGCGGATCTCCGACGAAGGCGAAATCCTCACGCGCGGTCCGCACGTCATGCTCGGTTATTGGCACGATCCAAAATCGACGGCCGCGACGATCGACGCCGGCTGGCTGCGGACCGGCGACCTGGGCGAGGTCGATGCCGAAGGCTTTTTGCAGATCACCGGCCGGAAGAAAGAATTGATCGTCACCGCAGGCGGGAAGAACATCGCTCCCGCGCTACCTCGAAGGGCTGCTGATCGAAGATCCGTTGATTCAGCAGGTGGTGGTGATTGGCGATGGCCGCAATTTCCTGACGGCCCTGATCGTGCCCGATCGCCAGGCCCTGCAATCGGAACTGGCAGCTCGAGGGCTGGCTGCTGGCAACGGCCGGATGCGAGTTGAGCGATTCGCTCGTGCGGCGGATTTTCCAGGAATGCCTCGAACGCCGGTTGGCGGTCGTTTCGCGCTACGAGCAGATCGGCAATTTTGCGCTGCTGGACCGATCCTTCTCCGTCGAGTTGGGCGAACTGACGCCGACGCTGAAATTGCGGCGTGCGACGATCCAGGCAAATTTCGCCGCCGAAATCGAGTCGCTCTACACCGCGGATGCCACGACGGCCGGCTGACGAAAACTGCCGGTTGCCCACACCAGCCCGACGCGCCAGCGAGGGTGTCCAGCGTTGGAATCCGCAGCCCGACACCCTCGCTGGCGCATCGGGCTTGTGTATGCTCTCGCAAGTTGGCTTTATTGCCAACCTGAAATGCGCTGCGGTTCAGTTTCTTTAGCGATAATTCGTCGCTCGGCCAGATTCTTGGCCAAAAAGCTCTTTCCAGACGGTGGTATAATAGAGCAGGTCGCCCGCGCCAGAATCCGTCCAGCAAGGAGCCTCGAAAGATGAACAGCCGCATTGCCGAAGACCAGCCCCAGGAAGGCGCATCGTTCGCCGAAACCGCGCTCAAGCTGGGCGGCAAGAGCGATGAAGAAGCTCGGCGTACCGGAGCCATCGACAAGGCCGACGACCAGGTCGAGGCCCTGTTTGCGGCGCAGTATCAGACGACGGCCAGCCCGGCGCATCGCGCCGTATGGGACCAAACGGTGCCCGTCGAACTGTTCACCAGCCAGGCTCCGACGACGCCACCGGCCGTGACCAAAGTGATGGAAGATTCGCTGGCGGTCGTGCGCCGTCATCGCCAAGGCGGCACGCTGTTCAATGCCGAGAAAAAGATCTCCGACGACGTCTTTCAGGAACTGGGCGGCGCGGCTATTGGGGTTTGCTCGTAGGCCAGGACTATGGCGGTTCCGGCAGCCCCGTTCTCGCAGCTTCGCCGCCGTTCCTGACCCGCATGGCCACGGTCGATCCGACGGTGGCCGGCATGGCCAGCGTTCACGGCTGCATCGGGGCCGTCGATCCGGTGCGGACCTTCGGCAACGCCGAACAGAAGAGCCGCTTCCTGCCCGGCCTGGCCAGCGGCGAGCGGCTGTCGGCCTTCGCACTGACCGAACCCAACGCCGGCTCGGACCTGACGGCGCTGCGTACGCGAGCGGTTCGCGACGGCGACGACTTCATCGTCAATGGCGAAAAGCTGTTCATCACCAACGTCGTGCCCGGGCCGCACGATCGGCCTGGTCTGCCTGATCGAAGGCCGTCCGGCCGTGCTCGTAGTCGAACTGCCGAAAGCAAGAGAACGACCACTTCCAACTCAAGAAATACGGGCTGTACGCGCTCAAGCATGCCTACAACCAAGGGATCATCTTCCGCGATTTCCGCGTGCCGGCGGCCAACCTGCTGCAACCGATGCGCGGCGATGGACTGACGATCGCCTACCACGGGCTGAACCTGGGTCGCATTGCCTTGTGCGCCACGGCCGCCGGAACCATGCGGTTGATGCTGGCCGGCATGCTGCCTTGGGCCCGATTCCGCAAGACCTACGGCGCGGCGATCGCCCAGCGCGAGTTGGTGCGGCGCCGCATTGCCCGGCTGGCCGGCCTGATCGTCGCCAACGACGCCCTGGTGGCCTGGTGCTCGGGGCTGATCGACCAGGGCTATCGCGGCGAGATGGAATGCATCATCGCCAAGATTTTCGGCAGCGAGGCTCAGAAAGAAGTCGGCGATCGAACTGATGATGAAGACGCATGGCGGCCGGGCGTTCCTGCACGGCCACATGTTCGGCGACAATGTCCACGAGTTCCTGGCCCCCTGCATTTACGAGGGCGAAGGCGAGATGCTCGGCATGGCCTTCTTCAAGTCGCTGGTCAAGCAGCACGGCACGCAATTCTTCGAACCGATCGGCAAGGCGCTGGCCGCGGCCGGCGTCGAAGAAACCGAACTTGCTGAACCCGGCCCATGCTTGGGCCTTGCGCGGGCCGCTGCTGGAGTACTCGAAATGGTTTGCCGCCCAGAAACTGCGCTGGCCCGGCACGCCCACCTTCCCGCCGATGCCCAAGGCGCTGCTCGGCTCACGCCGAATTCGCCGTCCACTGGCTGGGCCAATCGGCCCTGGAAATCAGCGGCGTGATGCGCAAGTATCAACTGTCGCTGGCCGACCGCCAGTCGCGGATGGCCGAGATTTCGGGCCGCGTGCAGGACGTGATCGTGATCCTCTGCACGAGCCTGTACGCCGCGCGGCAGGGTGACGAACTGGTGCAGGCTGCAGCCGACGTATTGTGCCGTGATCTGACTCGCAAGCTACGTTCGGCACGCCCCAGCGACAGCTATTTCCGCGCCTGCAGCAAGCTGGGCGAGGCAATCGCCGACGGCGGGTTCAGCCCAATCGCCGGGGTCGACGCCGGCGAGATCCAGATGCCGTATTCCAACGAGTGAGCGGCATCCGATCGGCAGCGAAGTACGAAGACAAAAAAACCACAGGGACACAGAGGCACAGAGACGAGGAACAGGAAGCATGACGTTCCCCACGGTTGGTGGGCCCTGTTCTCAATCTTTTGCGTATCCGTAGACTGCCTTTTCCTCTGTGTCTCTGCGCCCCTGTGGTGAACTTCCTTCCTAATAATCCCAAGAAGGAAAACCTTCATGTCCTCGGGATCCGGGCGTGACCCTCTGACCGGCAAGGTGATCGAAAGCGCGATCGAAGTGCATCGGGCACTGGGGCCAGGGCTGCTTGAATCTGCTTACGAAGAATGCCTTTGCTACGAACTCAAGACCGCAGGGCTGGCGATACAACGTCAGGTGCCGCTACCGGTAAGATATAAAGAAGTTCAGCTCGACTGTGGCTACCGCCTGGACATAGTCGTCGAGCAATGCCTCATTCTCGAACTTAAGACTGTCGAGAAGCTCGTCCCGATTCACGAGGCCCAGCTCCTCACGTATCTGAAATTGAGCGGCATGAAGACGGGCCTCCTCTTGAACTTTCACAGTGCCGTGATGCGCAACGGGATCAGAGCGGGGTGCTTTAGCCGAATCTCACCGTTCAAAGCTCTCCACGTAGTTTTCAGCCTGCGCTTGCGTTCATTCGCGCCTCAATTCACTTCTTATTCTTCCTTGTCTTCCTCTGTGTCTCTGTGCCCCTGTGGTGAACTTCCTTCCGGTCATCCCTTCTGCCTTGACGCCCGAAGCCGAAAGCGGACAATAATCGGCGGATTTGCTTCGCGCTCGCCTTCGGGGATCTCGTGTCGTGGCCACATTTGCCGTCATTTTGCCTGCGGCCGGCAAGAGCAGCCGGTTCAGGGATAAACACTACAAGAAGCCCTTCGCGCCGCTGGGCGGCCGCGCCGTCTGGCTGCATTCGGCCGAGAAGTTTCTGCATCGGGGCGACGTCAAGCAGGTGATCGTGGTCGTCTCGCCCGAGGATCGCGAATACTTCGATATGAAGTTTTCCTCGAACGTGGCGATCCTGGGGATCGATGTCGTTTCAGGCGGGACCGAGCGGGCCGATTCGATTCAGAACGCTTTGGAGCGTGTGACGGCCGACATTGAGTACATCGCCGTTCACGACGCGGCCCGGCCGTGCATCGCCGACGAATGGATCACCAAGGTTTTCGAAACGGCCGAGCGAACCGGCGCAGCCATCCTGGCCGTTCCCGTCGGCGGCACGCTGAAGCGCGTCGGCGCGGAGCACAAGATCGTCGAGACGGTCTCGCGCGAGGGGCTGTGGGAAGCGCAAACGCCGCAAGTCTTCCGTCGCAAGATTCTGCTCGACGCCTACGCCCGACGGCAAGGCTTCAACGCCACGGACGACGCACAACTGGTGGAACGGACCGGTCAAAGCGTGACGGTCGTGACCGGGTCGCCGGTGAATCTGAAGATCACCACCCAAGAAGACTTGCGACTGGCCGAGCAGGCGCTCAAGGCCATGCCTAAGCCCAAGTTTTCGGGTCCGGCCCATCCTTTCGCCGACGACGACATGTGGCGATAGGAAAAGCGGGCGGCGGGCAGTGAGGGAGACGCAGCAAGGCAATGGGCCAGAGGATATCGGGAGCTTGATGAACATCGACATTATCGCGGAATTGCGTTGGCGGGGCCTCATTCATCAAACGACCGATGACGCGGGCTTGCCCGGCTGGCTCACGGCCCAAAGCCGAGTCGTCTATGCCGGCTTCGACCCCACGGCCAGCAGCCTGCACGTGGGCAGTCTGATTCCGCTGATGCTGCTGCGCCGCTTCCAGCGGCCGGGCATCGGCCGGTGGCGCTCGTCGGCGGCGCGACCGGCATGATCGGCGACCCCAGCGGCAAGAGCGAAGAGCGGAAACTGCTCTCGACCGACACTCTGCGGGAAAATGTCGCCGGAATCCAGGAACAGATGCGGTCGTTCCTCGATTTCGATGTGAAGACCAACCCCGCCGTGCTGGTCAACAATTACGACTGGATGAGCGGGTTCAGCTATCTCGATTTCTTGCGAGACATTGGCAAGAACTTTCCGGTCAACGTGATGCTCAGCAAGGACTCGGTCAAGAACCGGCTGGAGCGTGGCGACAGCGGGCTGAGCTACACCGAGTTTAGCTACATGCTGCTGCAGGCCTACGACTTCGTCTACCTGCACGATCATTTCGGTTGCCAGTTGCAAGTAGGCGGCAGCGACCAGTGGGGCAACGTCACGGCCGGCATCGACCTGGGACGCCGCATGCGGTCGGTGCAACTCTACGGCGTCACCTGTCCGCTGCTGACCAAGAGCGACGGCAGCAAGATGGGCAAGACCGAGACCGGAGCGCTGTGGCTCTCGGCCGAACGGACCTCGCCGTTTCAATTCTATCAATACTGGATGAACGTCGACGACGCCGACGCTGGGAAATGCCTCCGCTATTTCACCGATCTCACGCGCGAAGAAGTCGAGGCTCTCGACCAGGCCCTGCAGAACGATCCGGGCAAGCGTGAGAGCCAGCGCCGTTTGGCCGAAGAAATCACGCGATTGGTACACGGCCCGGCGGGCCTGGCCAAAGCGGTGCGGGCCACGGAGATCCTTTTCGGAGCTGAGATCGACCAGCTCTCGGATGCCGAACTGGGGGAAATCTTTGCCGATGTGCCCAGCCGCGAATTGGATCGCCAACTTCTCGACGGCAACGGATTGAACGTGATCGATGCCTTGGTGCATGCCGGGCTGGCCCCATCGAAAAGCGACGCCCGGCGCACGATCACGCAGGGCGGCGCCTACGTCAACAACCGCCGCATCGCCTCAATCGACACGCAACTAACGCCAGCACAACTAGTTACAGAATCGACCCTGGTGCTCCGCTCGGGCAAGAAGAAGTACGCCCTGCTACGGTTCCGCTAAAGCGGAGAGCCGAGAGCGGAATGTCCAAATCGGCACCGCTCTCGGCTTTTGCTTTGCCGCCACTGCTAGCTCGACGAGCCTTTCTCGCATTGACGTGCCGGCACGTGGTTCATACGATTCCCACGTTCAAATGCCGGGTCTGCGCTTAGTCTGTTGGCCGCAATTGGTTGCGGCCGGCCAGAAGCCCTCAATTCAGACCAGTCGGGTTCGCGAGTGAGCCGCAAGTTGCGAATAACGATCATCGCAGTGGGCAGCCTGGCGTTGCTCCTCGGCGCGTCGGTAACGAGCGTCTATTTCGCTTCGCAGCACGTGCCGCATTTCTATCACGATGCCCTGAATGCGCAGCCCGAGCGGCAACAGGTTGCCAGCGACGAATTACTCCAGAACGCGATGGCTCTGGCCAGCCAGGCACGGCATCAGGGGCGCTGGGCTTCGGCGTTCACGGCCGAGCAGATCAATGGCTGGCTGGCCGTCGATCGGCAGAAGAACTATCCCGATTTGTTGCCGAGCGAAATCGTCGACCCTCGCGTGCGAATCGCTCCCGGCCTGATGACGGTCGCCTGTCGTTACGAGCAGGGCAACGTCTCGCTGGTCGTTTCGCTGAACGTGGAACTCTACGTTCCCGAGCCGAACGTCCTGGCGCTACGGATCAAGAACGTGCGGGCCGGCGCAATTCCGCTGCCGTTGTCGCAAATCCTCGACGGCGTCGCCAAAGCGGCCGAAGACATGAACCTGCGTCTGCGCTGGGCTCAGTCTCAAGGCGATCCGGTGGCGCTGGTGACGTTGCCCAAAACGATCGGCAAGGGAGACATCTCGTATCGGCTGGAGACGATCGACCTGCGTTCCGATGCCATCTATCTGGCCGGACATACGCAGAAGATCCAGAGCGAGGCTCCGGCCGCCGAGCCGACGCCCGCTGTGGCGGCTCAATCCGGCTCGAACGAAAAGCCCCAGCGCTGATCGGCGTTTGCTGTGCGAACTAACCGCACCCGGCCGCGCAGCCATTGGCCCGACACGATCGCCGCGAATTCTTCCGCCGTGTCGCTTTCGAGTGCGAAAGTGCCGCGATCCCACTGAGTGACGTGGCCCCGATCACCTGAGACCGGGCCTTCGTAATCAAGATACTCGATGCGATGGTCCGGCAACTGCTCGGCATCGATCGTCGCGCCAGCACGCGGCTCGTCGGCCAGGGCCCAGGTTCGCAGCGCCGCTCCCTGCTCAAACATCAAGTCCCAATGCGTGCCGCGTGCGTACCCGGGCGGCGTCTGGTGCAAAAGGATGACGAAGCGAAACACGGCTCAAATGTGGAATGGGGAATGGGGAATGGGGAATGCTTGCAATGGCGAATGTGGAATGGGGAATGGGGAATGTGGAATAGCAAGCACGAAGTTCAACCGATTCTTTTTCAATTCCCCATTCCCCATTTCGAATTCGACATTTATTTACGGGTTGGCCAGCACCGTCGTGGCTTCTTGAACCGACACGGGCTGAGCCATGTTGGCACTCGACAGATCGGCCCGCACGTTTCCGGTGCCGGGACGCGCGCCGCTAGCTAGCACGCGGTAGGTCAGCGTGTCGCCTGGCTTCAATTCAGGAATCGCGGCGAAGGTGACAACCTGCCCCTCGATTGTATACGCCGCCGGCCCACTGGTGCCAACCGCCGACGGATTGAATTGAGTGGGGACGTTGACCGTGAGCCGCACGTCGCGATCGGAGACGCTATTAGGGTTGGTGACGCGAATCTCGTAGGTCGTTTCGTTGCCGACCGAGACCGGGTCACGTAGATCGGCGACCGTCATGCCCAGCGGTTGCGTGCCCCCGCCTTGAATGGCCAGGCAGGCCTCGGCATCGCCCCGGGCCCCCTCCTGGCAGGTGACGGTGACGCGATTGCAGGTCTTGGCGGCCACGGTCAGGCATTTGCAATTGACCTGGAAGCGGATCGACTTGCCCGGCGGGAGAATGTCGACGATCCAAATCAGGTCGTCGCCGGCGAACGAGTAGCCGTCGGTCGCTCCGACCGGGTCGAGCGAAAGATCGTAGTTGTCGGCAATCTTCAGGTTGTTGGCCTGCACGGTTCCGGTGTTGGTGATTTCGATCACGAACTCGGCCGAATCGCCGACGCTCTTCTGCGTCGGGCCGGTCTTGCTGACGGTGAACACCGGTTTGGGCCCATTGGACGGCGGTTCGGGCGCCGCGACCGGCGGCTGCGCGGGCGGCGGAACGGCTTGCGCCACGACACTCACGCAGGCCTGACCCGTGGCCTTCAGCCCGCCTCCACCGTTCACTTCGACCGTGTTGCACTGCTGGCCGGGCGAAATGGCCTGGAACTTGATCGTGATCACGCGCGACTGGCCGGGCTGCAAATCGGGAAGATCGCGCTCGATCGGATTGGCCGACACGGCGTGCTTCAATCCCGGATCGAAACGGTCAATGACAACCAACCCTGTGGCCGGAGCATCGCTGCGATTGGTGATCGTGGCGTTGAACGTGACCTCGGTGCCAACCAGAGCCTGTTCCGGACCAGTAACGGCAACTTCGAGCATCGGCACGGCGATGGTCGTGGTGGTGCAATCCTGGACCGTTCTTCCGTCGGCAGTCTGGAGAGTTACGCAACTGGTAATGCTCCCCGGACGATCGACGCGGAAGTTGGCCTGCAAGCTGCGGGATTCGCCCGGCTGCAAGTCGCCCAGCCGCCAGACAATGTTGGAAGCGGGAGCGGCTGGCTGCGCTGCGCCTTGCCGCTGGACAACGTTCGCGCTGGTTTGGGTTGCCGGTGGGTTGGTTCCCAGCAACGTCAATCCTGCAGGTACGGGGTAGGTGACCACAGCATCTTTCACGGTCTGCGTGCCGGCGTTGCGGACTTCGAACCGGTACGTCAGCGTGGCGCCCAGGCTCCCCTGAGACGGGCCGATGGATCGGATCGACAGGTCGGGCGAGCTCCAGGTCTTCTGCGTCGTGCCGCTGCCGACGATCAGCCGCGTACCGTCGGCGCCGGGCCAATCGCCCGGTCGAATCACCTGGACGTTGATCGTGTTCGTGCCGGCCGCGGTCTTGGTCTGGAAGATTTCGGCTCGGGCCTGGCCCAGGGCGTCGCTGAGCACCTCGATGGTTTGTGCTCCATCGGGGGCAAAGCCCGCCGCCGGACCGCCGGCAATTTCGTAGCGCACTGCGCCAACCGGCCAATGGGCAGTGGTTCGTGCTGCGGGTCAGCGTGGTGGTGAACGTGTGGCGCGTGCCGGCCGGATTGATTGCCGGCGGCGGCAACACCCATTCGGCGTCGATCCAGTAGATGGTCGAACTCTGCTGCCGCACGGCCCATTCGGCCACGTCGGGCACGAAGGCCGTGACGTGGCTCACGCCTTCGATCGGCGAGCTGACGGTGACCCAGGTCTGTCCCTTCTCGACCGGCACGTCGTCGATGTTGGTTTCCGTGCCGCGGTTGAGCATCACTTTGTGCATCGACGTGCTGCCGATCGCATAGGTGTTGGTCACTTTGCGAGGTTCATGGCAGCTCAATAGCCAGTCGAAACCGGCGCGCTTGCCGACGCCCAGAAACTGGCCGACGCCGCCCGGGGCCAGGCTCCATTCGACTTGCTGATGGGCCCTGTCCTTACCACAGGAGCCGCAGACCGCGGCCGTCATCACCACCTCGCTGCCGACCGGAGCAATGACCCGCGCGGGAGTCAGACGCACGCCCGTGTTGGCGTGGTGCTTGGCGTGCAGGCTCGGCTCTTGATGATACTTCGGTGCGGCCGGTGGCTTAGGCGGCGCGGGAGGCGCAGGGGGCGGCATGACGAAGCAATGCTCTCCCGTCGGATCGATCCGCGGCACGCGGCACTGGTGGCCGCACTGCGCGAACCACCGGCCAGCAGTCCGCAGACTGCTAACGCCATGCACGCCAGTTGGCCTCGACTCCGTGACCAGTCCATTGCTGTCGCCCCACCGGCGGGCAGCTCCTGCATTGATCAAAGGCGCTCGGCAAGGACGCGGGAGCACAATCGTCGAACTCCCATGAATGCGGCTTGCGCAGTGGGCAATATGGTTGCCCACTCAACCGTAGCATGCGTTTTGGCAACATGGTGAGATTCTTGAACATGGTCCGTTGAAGAAAAACAACGCGATTGACCAACTGGTAACGGTGGTGACGAACGTAGTGCCGCGATCGACCCGCCAAGGCGAAGAGAAGGACGGCGGCGCGTGAAGGCGCGAAAAAAAAGAGCTCCCACCCATGGCCTCGAAGGGCACACAGGCGGGAGCTCGGCGCTGGCTTGAATGAACGGTGAACTGCGACCAAGGCTGCACAGGCCGCAGAGGGAACCGAATCAGCTTAGTCTTGATTCGTTCCAAATACACCCGTAGCGTACCAGATTCCGTTGCTCCCTTTCTTCATGTCGTACCCGAAATGGGGGTGACTGGCCCGGACCGCGCTCCAGTGGCCGGAAGACTGCCGCCAGCAGTCGACGCAATCGACGGCCGCGTCGACCAGCTTCTCGTTGGGCCAGCTTTCCGCACAAACTTCGCGGGCTCGCAAACCCCAGGGGAGCAGCCCGGTGATCCGGTGGAATCGGTGCTCCCAGAAGTGGTGCCCCTGGACACGGATTTGAGCCTGGTAATGGGAATGACTGCCGGCTTCCGCGGCCAGCAACGGAAGGTTCGTTCCCTGGGTGCTGGCGGGGGCTTCCGGATGAATTCGCACTGCAAAGATCAGGGTTCGTTGGGTAATCGTTCCGGGCGGCAGGTCCAGCATCACGGCCAGGTGCGAGGGGTGAAACCGGTAGTACTTGCTGGGCGTGAACGGCAAAGCACTGACCATATAGCCGTAGTATTCCTGGTCGGGGTGGGCGAAGTCGAGCATGATGGCCCCCGCCTGGCGCTCCAGTTCGTCAAATGCGGCGTGATCGACCAGCCGCATTTCCTGGTCGCCGACCTTGATTCGGGCATCGACCGAAGTCCGCAAACAGACCATTTGCGAGAGCCTTTGGCGAACGGCCGTGTCTTCCAGGCCTACCTGCTCGAATTGAGTGCTGTTGGCATCCGGTGCGGCAGGCTGAAAATAGATGAACAGCATCTTCTTCTCGGCTTCCGCCCGTCGCATGGCAACTCCGTAATCGCTCAGCCAGGCGATGGCCGAGACGGGCGGCTTGGTCTGTTGAACCAGGTTTGGCATCTTCTCGCCGGCTACGGCTTCGGCATGGAGAGCCGTGATTGCTAATGCCAGCAAGACAAGGACTTTCGTCAATCCGTTCATGAATTATCTCCTGTGATAAGCCCCGAACATGGCTATGGGTTGCGGCGCGTCGCGGCCGCAGTTGCAGCAATCTTGGAAGTAGGCCGAACCACGGTCCGGCCTTTGAGAGCGAGCGAGGAATCGTCCGCTTGTCGCTCGATCAAATCGCGTTGTCAGCGCGGGTCATGGGTCACCCTTCAGGGGCTCAAATGTTGGTCGTCCATGATGCAAATCAGGCCCGGAAGACTTTTCCATTCCAGGTGACTTTAACGATTGGAGATTTAGGGTCTATCAGGTAGGCTGGCTCAGTTCAACCGCCCGGCTGAGGCGGTAGGGATCCCCGGGGCCGATCCAAAAACTGTGGCGGCGGCGGCCAAATCTTGGTACCTATAGGTTCCTAAGCGGAGCCCAGGTTGCCACTTGCCGCTGCGAAGGAGTCATCGCATGCCTAACAATCGCTGGATCGCACTACGACGGGGCGTCGGCGTTGTAACGCTTTTTGTTACCACCCTTTATGGGCAGAGCAGGGTCGTGGGCGAAGATTTTCGAAAGAAATCTGTTACCAACGGCCCGCCAGAGGTACAAACGAACTCCGCTGGGTGGGATGCAAATTCTCCGATAAAGCTGATCGCTCAGCATTCCCCGGCGTCGCCAGCGGCCGAGTCCACGAAGCCAGATCCCGCCCCGAGCGGTGCCGAGTTCGAAACGCTGGTCTCCGCCGCCCGGTTCGTGCCACCGTCCAGCGCCGAATTGGCTCATCTCAAGTCGCAACTGTCGGCATCTCTGGCTGCCTTGGACGCCTATCTCGGCACCAATGGAGCCAACGGGCAAGCCTGGAAGCAATACCTGGGCTGGGACGAACTGGAGCGGGAATTAGGCGTTCCAACACCACGCGTGACAGTGCTGCGCGACGCGTTGGCTCGCTTCAGCGCCATCCGTAACGGGCTGGAATTGAGTCCGTTTTCGACGGTTCGAGCCTGGTTGCGGCTCTACACCAACGAACTTGCGGCCGCTACCGATCCGCAGGCAAAGACCAATTTCGACAAACAATTGCAGGCGGTCCGCGAGGCGTTGAAAGCGTATGCCGAGAAGCCCACGCCCGAACTACTCGACAAGCTGAGCCGGGCCAGTGCCGTGCTGCAACAGAGCGGCCAGGGGGGGAACTCGTGCCGGCAATTCGCCGCCGGTTTTCGCAACCGAATGTCTATTTCCAGGTTCGCAGCGAACTGGTCACGGCCGGCATCACGCGGACGATTGACGACGTGGCGCCCGTGCAGGACAGCATTCTCGGCACGCAAATCTCCGGGACCGGTCACACGGTGGGCCAGGTCGAGGGACGGTTGGTCGAGAACGCCACGCAGGCGCAGATCAAAACCACGCTGACCGGAACCACGCAGAGCAAGACCGTGGGCCGCAATGGCCCGGCGCTGATTTACAGCCAAGGCATTACTCATCTGACCGGCGAGAAGTCGATCATTTTCGATGCAACCGGCATTCATGATTTGCCGGCCACAGGCCACGCCACAACTTCGAATGTTATTACCGGCGTCGCATCGACGAAGCACGGAATTGTCGACAAGATCGTGAGGAAGGCCGCCTGGAAAAGAATTCCCGCTCAAAAGCCAGCCTCGGAACGGATTGCCGGCGAGCATGCAGGCTGGCGGGTCGTTGCCCGGATGGATAGCGAAGCCGCGCCGATGCTCAGCAAGGTCAACGCGGACTTCTCTGAAAAATTCACGCGGCCGCTGGTATTGTTCGACCAGTTTCCGCGGTTGTTTCAATTCAGCAGCACGCCCGATCATCTGTTTCTGAAGGCCACCGAAAGCGCGGACGATCGTTTCGGGGCACCGACGCCGCCGCCCAAGGCTCCTGCCGACGCGATCATGGCATTGCGCATTCACGAATCGATGCTCAACAATATCCTCGCGGGCGTGCTGGCCGGACGGACGGTTGTGCAGCACGACCTGGAACAGGCAGCCTTGGAGTACTTCGGGCGAATTCCCGATGAGATCGAACCCGACGATGAAAAAGAGCCCTGGTCGCTCTCCTTCGCGGCTCCTGATCCGATTACGATCCGCATCGACGACAACCAGGCCGTGGTTACCGTGCGGGGCGATGCCTATACCAAGGGAAACCGGCGTTTCGACGGCATGTACATTACGGCTCGCTACAAAATCCAAGAGTCGCATCGCGGCTTCAAAGCCGTACGCCAAGGCGAGTTGCAGATTTTTCCACCGGGTTATGTGCCAGGCGGTCCGCAAAAGCTGGCCACGCGGCAGATCATTTTGCGCAGCATGCTGAGCAAGCGCTTTGACAAGATTCTGAAACCCGAGGTCTATTCCGAAGGGATGAAGCTCCCCGGCCGTTGGGCCGAAGTTGGCCCCTTGATTGCCAACCATACCCAAGCCGACAATGGCTGGGTGCTGGTGACCTGGGAAAAAGACCGCCAGGCCGGTCAGAAGGTGGCGGTCGCCAGCGGCCCTTGATCGAGACGGCTTGCTCGGAAACAATCATCTCCATGACCCGATTTGCCGAGATCACGTTCGACTGTCTGCCGCTCAGGTCCGTGGGCCGTTTCGACATTCCGCTGGACGCCTCGCCCAAGTATCGTGCTCGATGCGAGCGAATCAAGGCGGCCATCGAAACGCACGGTTTGCACAATTCGTTCTATCTGTACAACGCCAGTTGCACCTACCATCTGACCAATAGCGACGAAGTCGGCATGCTGCAGTTCCGCTTCGACGGTACCGTGCTGACCGACGAGACCGATCAGAAGACGGTGCAGGCCTATCTGGACGTTGAATTGATCCGGGAAACATGCGACTGGCTCACCGAGCCGATCGTCCGCTGGTTCAGCGAAACCGTGCGCCGAAGCGTGATGGTCGAGTTCGATCGCTACATCGCCGTCGGCGATTTGCAGCAGACCATCGAGCGTCACAAGAAGTTACAGGCCGAAACCGAGAGCCGCGGCGGCTACGTCGGCATGTATCTTTAGAGCATGCATCTTTAAAGCATCCCAAGGGGCGGGTCGAAGCGCTTACGCGTTGGCTTCGTTTTCATCCCTCGCATCGTCCGGCGAGTCGATGATGCCGAGCGTCTGGCCGACGCAAATCGGCTCGTCTTCGGCCACGAGCATCTCGACCACCACGCCATTGGCCGGCGCCGGCAAATCGACCGTTACACCGTCGGCCAGCACTTCGATCAGCCGGTCTCCCAGGCTCACCTCGCTCCCAGGGCGCACCAGCCATAGGCTGACGACGATTTCCTGCGCACCCAAGCCCAGGTCCGGAAGCTTCAGCTCATACTGCATGGGCAGCCACCACCGGCAAGCTTTCGCATGCCGCTCGCCGCGTCATTGTTCTGCCATATCGCGGGCGTGGTAACTGGAGCGCACAAACGGACCGCTGGCCACCTGGCGGAAGCCCATTTGCCGCGCGGCTGCTCCCAACTCGTCGAACTCTTCCGGCGGCACGTAACGGACAACCGCCAAATGTTCGGGCGAGGGCTGGAGATACTGCCCCAAGGTGAGCATGTCGCAGCCGGCATCGAGCAAATCGGCCAGCGTGTCGAAGAGTTCGGTGCGGGTTTCGCCCAGCCCGAGCATCAGCCCGCTCTTGGTGCGGATCGCCGGGTTGAGCATCTTCACGCGCCGCAGAAGTGCGAGCGTCCAATGGTAGTCGCTCTTGCGGCCACGAACTGAGCGATACAGTCGTGGCACCGTCTCCGTGTTGTGATTGAAGACTTCGGGCACGGCTTCGACGACCCGATCGATCGCCCCCGGTTTGCCCAGGAAGTCTGGCGTGAGCACTTCGACTGCCGCGCCGGTTTTCTCGCGCACCGCCAGCACGCAACGATAGAAATGTTCGGCGCCGCCGTCGTCCAGGTCGTCGCGAGTGACCGACGTAATGACGACGTGCTTGAGCCCCAGCCGCAGACTGGCCTCGGCCAAGCGCTCGGGCTCGTCCAGCTCAACGGCTTGTGTCTTCCCCTTGGCCACCGAGCAAAAGCCACAGGGGCGCGTGCAGACGTTCCCCAGGATCATGAACGTGGCCGTCTTTTGCGAGTAGCACTCCATCCGATTGGGGCACTTGGCATTGTCGCAAACCGTCTCCAACCGCAACTCGGCCAGCAAGTTGGCGGTGAAGTGGTTGGCATTTCCCTTGGGAAGGTTGCGCTTCAGCCACCGCGGCAGACGCGCGTCTGTCGGGGGCGAGGGCATGTCAGGCGTAATGATCGGGAGGCTATCCAGCACGGGCAGTTTTCTGCGGGGTGATTGGAGTACGCCGGGCCAACAGGGGATGGCCGGCATGGATATGGTAGCGCGGCGAATCAAAGGCCTCGGCCAGGTGCCGGACCACGCGCTCGCGAACTCCGGCCATTCTAACAATCTGCGACCGTTCGACCACCAGGGAACTCATCGGCCCTCGCTTGCGGAGGTCGCTGTCGACACGGCGGACGAGCGACATCGGGGGCGAAACGTTCAAATAGGCGCCGAAATAGCTAACCCAGCTTTTCACAGCCACGCCCAAAGCCGCCAGTTGACCGGTGCGGCCCCAGATGCCGCGATGCGTGGAGTCGCGTTGTGCCTGGTAGCCGCCCTCGACGAGTGCCGCCAGCAGGCCCGACTCCAGCCGTTCCAGGAATTGCCCGACGCTCCAGCCGTAGTGTTCCAGCGGCACGATCGGATAGATCGCCAGTTGACCCGGCGCGTGCAGCAGAGCAGGTCCGCCACGATTGACCCAGCGAACGTTCAAATCACGCTGGCTGGCCTCGCCCGGTTCGAGCCGAATATCGCCCCGCGAACCCTGGCGGCCGACCGTGATGCAAGCTGGGTGTTCGCAGACCAGCAATGTGATATGCCCATCGGAGCGGCCTGTTGCTTCGTAGACCAGCCGTTGCTGCAAGGCCAGGCAGGCTTCGAAATCGACCGCGCCAGTAAATGGCGCCTCAAGGCCGGTGAAGTCTGCGCAGCGTTGGAACTCGGGCGACTCATGGCAAGCAAGGGTCTCAAATCAACAAGGAAATGCGTGCAACCACACCTGGCTCAAGCGGGCGGTCGGCTTGAGTCCGGTCGCTGAAGAGGTTAAAACAACTCGGTCGTCATCACACACCTCGCGACCACGCCTCCTACTCTACCAGCCCAACGGCGTGGCGTGAATCTGGATTTCAAGTGAGGTCATGGCACTGCCGCCCTGGCGGGTGGTGGCGTCAGTTTTGCTCGCAGTAGAAGGCGTACGAGCCACGGCCAAGAACTCCCCGAAACCCAAAGACAAGGCCCACGACAACGAACGGCTGGTTGCGCAAAACCGTCGCGCACGCCACGAGTATGAGATCATTGACTCGCTGGAATGTGGGATCGCGCTGGTCGGGAGCGAAGTCAAAAGCCTGCGGAACGGCAAGCTGTCGCTCGAGGAGGCCTACGGGCGGATGAGGCGGGCGAAGTCTGGCTGATCGGCTGCGACATTCCCGAATACGTGCAAGCCAACCGTTTCAACCACGAACCGCGGCGGCCTCGCAAGCTGCTGATGCATCGCCGCGAAATCGAGAAATTCGCCAAACGGGCCTACGAGCAAGGCCTGACGCTGGTGCCGCTAAAGCTGTATTTCAAAGCCGGCCGCGCCAAAGTGCTGATGGGACTGGGCAAAGGGCGGAAGCTGCACGACAAACGCGAGAAGCTCAAGAAGGCCAGCAGCCAGCGCGACATTCAACGCGCCATGCGGCGCCACAGTTGAATTGCGTACGACGATCTCCGCGCTGAGATTTGCTCACGCGGCAGCAACTCACAGGGGCGGCCGGTCCGGGTAACCGGGTTGATTGCGGCAGCCGGCTTCGATTGCAGCCATCAGACTCAGCACGACGTCCTCGCGCCAATGACGCGCGGCAACTTGCACGCCGATCGGCAAGCCGGCGCTGTTGGCCTCGACGGCCAAAGCGGCGCGATCGATATGGTCGCGCCCCACTCGGCGATCGCTCTCCTCGCCCGACCTGACGGTCGTAACCGGCACGGCACCACTGGGGACGCCCAACAGGTTGGTGAGCATCGACGGACTGGCGGCCGACAACATATGGATGAAGCTGCCGTGCGTTAACGCCGGCAAGGCATGCACCGGGCAGAGCATGGCGTCGAACCGGCCGGCGTCCAGCGCCGCCAGAAATCGCAAGTTGTATTTTCTCCGCCCGGCGGTGGCTTGCCAGTAACCGGCCGCCGAATCCGGGCCCGTATGACGCAGCAGCCGGGCTTTGCGATGCTGACCGAGCCCGCTCAATAGCCAGGACAGCGCCGGCCGCACGGAACGCGGAATGCGAGACTGCCAAAGCAACTGCCGCACCTCAGGGTGAACCTCGTCGCCGCGCAGCGTCTGGCGCGATCCGGCGCCGCCATCGGCGCTGAGCAAGCGAAAGTAAAGCTGCATGGCCTCATCAATGTGGGGCGGCTGAAACGGCTCAACCACGACGCCGCGCGATCGCAACGCGTCGGCCGCTTCCAGAACCGCGCGGCGCACTGCCGGCGACGAGGGGAAAAAGCCGTCATCAGTCCACATCGCCACGCGCAAGCCTGCCAATTCGATCTGCTCCGGTTCGTTCCAAGCGACGGGCGGAACAGTCGGATCAATCCGCTCCAAACCCGGCGCGGCCAGCACACGCATGGCCAGTGCCAGGTCGGCCACCGAGCGGGCCATCGGCCCCGGCTGGCCGACGATCGCTTCCATGCCGTCGAGGTTCAAACGTAAGCCTAAGTTGGTCAGCCGACCGGACGTGGGCTTAAGGCCGCAGATGCCGCACGAATGAGCCGGCTGCCGAATGCTGCCCCCTAAATCGTTGGCCAGGCCCAGCGCCGATCCACCGGCGGCAATGATGGCCGACTCGCCTCCGCTGCTGCCGCCCGGACTGCGGTCGGCGTGCCAAGGGTTGATCGTGCGGCCGTAGAGTGGGTTATCGCTCTCGTGCATCAGCAGCAGTTCGGGCACGTTCGTCTTGCCGAGAATTATTGCGCCGGCCGCGCGCAGCCGCGCCACCAACGGGCCGTCGACCGGTTGAACGTCATTGGCCAGGTGCGGCACGCCAAGCGTGGCGGGCGTGCCAGCGACGTGAAAGCATTCCTTGATGGTGATTGGCACGCCGGCCAGGGGCCCGAGTGTGTCGCCGCGCTGACGCGCCGCGTCAACGGCTGCCGCAGTTGTTCGAGCCTCGTCGAATCGAGGCACGACGACCGCATTCAGGCGTGGGTTGACTTCCTCGATTCGGGCAATGTGCGCCTCGACCACTTCCGCGGCACTCATCTCGCCCGAGCGAATTCGCTCGGCCATTTGCGTGGCCGTGAGCCGAGTGCAGGCATCGAGGGTTGCGGGCATGCGATTCATGCGAACTCACGTTTGGCTAGCGATCGGCGCCGGGAAGATACTTGATGAGCACAGGATACCGGTCGAGCAGGTGCAGCACGTCGCCGCCCGAACGGCCGGCGACCCCGATCAGAATTGCATAGCCCAAGGAAATTCCCACCACGCCCCCCAGCACAATGCCGATCAGCGGACCGAGCACGCCGCCCGACTTCACGCGATTGGAACGAGGCCGCGGCACGGAGCCGAAGCCCAGCGATCCGGACTCGGGCGTCCAAGGCGTAGCGTCGACGATTTGAGTGTCGGCCACGAGGTGGTCATGCGAAGCGTCGGACGGCTCAGCGTTTGCCGGTCGGGCAAAAGGGGGCGCGGCGCTCGACGAGGCCACGACCTCGCTCACCGGAAATGTCCCTGCACAATGGGGACAGCGCAGCTCCAGCGTCGCGTCAACGAGCGAATGGATCTGAACAACCCGATGGCAGCGGGGGCAGCCGGAGATGCTAGGCATAGGGGAATGATAAGTGATAAATGCTAAATGATAAATGACAGACAGGGATGCCGATTGCTCGCATTTAGCATCTATCACTTATCATTTAGCAATTCCGTCATAGTCCATACAGCGGGGCGAATTTGGCTTGCAGATGACGCACCAAGGGGGCGTGTGAGAGCGGCTTGCCGGTGACTCGCTGGACCAATTCGGCCGCGGTGTAGCGCTGACCGTGATGGTGAATGTTCGTCGCCAACCATGCACGAAGCGGTTCGAACTCGCCACGGGCAAACTGCTCGGCCAGCCCGCCAAGTTGCTGGTCGGCCGTTTCGAAGAACTGCGCGGCATATAGATTTCCGAGCGAATAGGTGGGGAAATAGCCGAACAGCCCGGCGCTCCAATGAACGTCTTGCAGCACGCCTTGAGCATCGTCGGGGGGCGTGATGCCCAGCGCAGCGCTGATACTTGGCGTTCCAGGCGGCGGGCAGATCGGCCACGTCCAAATCGTCGTGCAGCAGATCCTGTTCGAGCTCAAAGCGAATCAGGATGTGCAGGTTGTAGGTCACTTCGTCGGCTTCCACGCGGATCAGCGACGGCCGCACGTCGTTGGCCGCAAAATAGAACTCTTCCAGCGAGACGTCCTGCAAAGCCTCGGGGTAGACCTTTTGGGCCGCCGGAAAGAAATGTGACCAGAAAGCCCGGCTGCGGCCGACCAGGTTTTCCCACAGCCGCGATTGCGACTCGTGGATGCCCAGCGAGACGGACTCGCCCAGCGGCAATCCGTACTGGTCGGGCCGCAGCCCTTGTTCGTAAATGCCGTGGCCTGCTTCGTGCAGGATGCCAAAGAAGCCGGCGTTGAAGAACCGCTCCTGGTAACGCGTGGTGATCCGGCAGTCGTGCGGGCCCATGCCGCTGCAGAACGGATGGGTCGTGACGTCGAGCCGGCCGCGATCGAAGCTGAAACCGATTCGCGTCGCGACCTCGCGGCCAAAGGCTTCCTGCCGATCGACGGGATACCTGCGGGCGAGCAACGAAACGTCGGGCTCTCGACCGCTGGAATGAATCGACGCCACCAGCGGTACGAGCGCTTCGCGCAGACCGGCCAGAACCTTCGACAGACGCGCGGTCCGCTCATCCTGTTCGTACTCGTCGAGCAACGCATCGTACGGATGCTCGTTCTAGCCCAGCGCTTCGGCCTGCTGGTGCTTGAGGGCAACGATTTGTTCCAAATGCGGCTGGAACAGGGCGAAGTTCTTCTTTAGCCGTGCTTCCTGCCAGACCTGCTGGCCACGGACGGTCGCCCGGGCCAACTCTTCGACCAGCGTCTTGGGAAGTTTGACTTTCTTGTCGTATTGCCGCTTCAACTGGCGAATCGTAACGCCCGTGTCGCTCTGCGGATCGGCCGCCAAGGGGCTGGCCGCCAATTCGGCCAGCCAATCGCCCAGGCGAGGATCGGTTTGGCGGTCGTGGATCATGCCGGCCAGGAGAGTCATTTGCTCGGCCCGATATTCGCCGGCCGCGTGCGGCATTAGGCAGCGTTCGTCCCAGCCCAGCAGTGCGTCGACCGAGGTCAACAAGGCCGTCTGACGGCTATGGCCGCAAACACGATCGAAAACCTGGGGCATCGACGAAGGCATAAAACGCTCGACATCTGAGGGCGCAAGTGAGAAAACGCGGTACCATTCGTCAAGCTTGCTCGGCGCAAGCCCCGCGGTCAAGCGGTCGGATCCGCCCTCGAGGAATTCTATACCTCACTCGATGCCGAGATTGCGCTCGATTTGTCGGCTCTTGGCGCTGAGGCCCAGGCTCGGGGCGCCCGGATTCGTTGTTCGAGCTGCCTCGGGCTTTTGCGCCCAGATCGGAGTATTCGTCGTCGAATCCCTTCCCCCAGGGGTTCCAGGCACGGCAGCCCGATGCAAGACGCCGCCGGCCAGCAAGGCCGCAATGGCGACGAAACGAATAGAAAGAAAAGCGGAAAGCGGAAAGTGGAAAGCGGTGGTCGGGCAGGGGACGGGTTCCTGCGGCGCGGCTTTCGGCTTTCCGCTCTCCGCTTTGGCCGGGCTTTCCGCTTTCGATCGCTTCACAATGGCCTTCTCCCGAGACGCCTTTTTGGGGGTCGAGAAGTCTTTCAAATTCGCCCAGCAGCGTCCAGGCCAATTGATCGCCGCTCCAGGGCGTGGCAGGATACGCGTTTGGGGATCTCTCGGCGTGTCCGGCGGTCCGGCTTCAATCGCTCACTTCCAGAGAGTCTTGGCTCATGCTCGACGTGCTGGTAGTTGCACCGCATCCGGATGATGCCGAACTGGGAATGGCCGGGGCCTTGATGAAGTTCAAGGACGACGGCTTCCGCGTTGGCGTGCTCGATCTGACCGATGGCGAACCGACGCCCTTTGGCAGCCCGGAAATCCGGGCTCGCGAAACGGCCGCCGCTAGCGAAATCCTGGGGCTCGACTGGCGGGAGAATCTGGGACTGCCGAATCGCCGGCTCGAAGCGACGCTGGAAGCGCGGGCCAAGCTGGCCACGGTGTTTCGCCGGGTTCGGCCGCGCTGGCTGTTCGCCCCTTACTGGGTCGACGCCCATCCGGACCATGTGGCGGCGACCGAACTGATCGAAGCGGCCCGCTTCTGGTCGAAATTGACCAAGACCGATCTGGCCGGCGAGCCGTTTCATCCGGAGAAGGTTTTTTACTACTACTGCGTTCATTTGAAGGTGGTCGCCCAGCCGGCATTCGTGCTCGATATCAGCCCCTACTGGCAGCGCAAGCGAGCCGCGATCGAGTGCTATCAAAGCCAGTTCATCACGGGGCGTTCGCAGGATCCGCCGACCTTCGTCGATCGCCTGCGCGATCAGGCCGCCTATTGGGGCTGGTCGATCGCCAGCGAATACGGCGAGCCGATTCGCCTGCCGCGAAGCCGTCGGGCTGAAGAGCCTGCGAGACCTGAAGTAGCTAGGCAGCAGGCAGGAAGCGGGCAGCTGGCGGCAGGCAGCCGGCAGCATTCTGAATTTGACTCGATCATGATTTGCGGCTTTTCACGCCCTGGGCGCGGCAAGCTGCATCGAGTTGCCGCGCCGCTATCGCAACCTGCTGCCTGCTGCCTGCCTCGCTCCGCCCATTCAAATTGGAGAAACTTTACCGGTTGTGCCGATAAAGGGGGATGTAACGCCACGGATAGCCGCTGGCCCGAGTAGGGCTGCGACCGGGGCCGTCGGAAGCGATTGCCCCTTAACCTTTCGATCCGCACATGCTTCGGTACCTGGTCATATGTGCTTGCCTGCTCAGTTCGAGCGGCTGCGCGTTCCTGCCGAAGATCAGCCGGCAGCCGGACCTACCACAATCCTTTCCCGCAGTTGATCGCGAATGGCCATTGCTCCATTCCTCAACCTCAGCACCGAGCCCACGCTCGACGGGCGGCAGTTCGCCTTGGCCTATTTCAATGAGTTGCAATGCGTTCCTGGCTTCGAGGTGGTGCCGGTCGGCATCGTCGAGCGAAGATGAAGCGCACTACGGACTCACGCTGGCCACTCCGGCCGAGGCTCGCAAGCTGGCGCAGCTGCTGGAAGTGGATGCCGTGGTGGTGGGCGCAGTGACCGATTTCTACCCGTACTATCCGCCGCGCTCGCGCACTGCAGGTGGAATGGTACGCGGCCAATCCAAATTTCCATCCGATTCCGCCGGCTATGGCTTGCCGTGGGGCACGCCGGACGAAGAGCAAATTCCAGGGCCGCTGATTTTCGAGGCCCGCATGGCGCTGGCGCGCGAACAAATGAAGACGCAGGAGCCGGCCTACCGGCCGACTCCGACTGCACGCCGGACGCCGGGCGCCGCTCCATCGGCCTGCCGCCGGCGGAGGATGCTGCCAGGGCGAAAGCATCGGCAGTGCGATTCGTCGGCGTCGGCGCAAGCACCCTGGCGATACGACCGCTCCAGGCAGTGTACGCCCGTCATAACCCCGCTGCCCGGACCACGCCCGGGCTTGCCGCCCGATTGGCCAGATCCGCGTGGTTTTACTCCAGCTGCCGCCGATGCCGGCGCCGGCCTGTGGGCATTCGATTCGAAGCGAGCCGGTGTTGAGACACGCCAAGACCTACAACGGCAACGACGCCGATGTGACCGAGGCGCTTTCGACTTACGTCTATTTCCGCGACGACGCGCGGTTCAACGGATGGAAGTCGTACTTGCAGCGCAGCGACGATTTCATCCGCTTTTGCTGTCACATGCACATCGCGAACTGCTCACGGCTCGGGGCGGAGCCGGCGAAACGCGAGTGGTGTGGCGATGGCCTGACCGTCCGATAAATAGCTTGCTAAGGCGACGAAGCTATTCGTGCGGACGCAACGTATTTCCGGCCGCTGCCCCTTGGGCAGTGAAGCCAAGGCAAGAGGAGGGCACCGGACGTGCCGCAGGACATCAACGTGTTGGCTCTGGTCAAAGGTGCAGAACGCTACGTATTCTTGTACGATGACGCCAGCCGTGCCGAGACCCTGCGCGTGTTGGGCCGGTTCGCCTCGAATCCGGAACTGAGCTTCAGTGGTATGACGCGGCCGTGCTGAGCCAGAAGATCCGCCAGGAAAGCAAGCAGCGTCGACGCCGCGCGGCGTTTCGACCTGCCACTGCCGTCCGACACGGAGAGACTTCGCTGGGCCAGCCGTCGTCGATGTGCCGGAAGCGACCAGCATGCAAACCGCGATCGGCCGATTCCTGCAGTACCTGCTCGTCGAGCGCAACGCCTCGCCGCTGACGATCAAGAGCTATCGCGAAGACCTGGAAGCGCTGACCGCGTATCTGACCGAGACCGGCGGCGGCCAGCAGTCCGGACCCGGCTGCAGATCACCACGCTCGATCTGCGTGGTTACGTGTCGAGCCTGCACGAGGCCGATTTCGCCAAGACAACGATCGCCCGCCGCCTGGCTTCGCTGCGCAGCTTCTTTCGTTTCGGCCAGCGCGAAGGCTGGACCAAATCGAACCCGGCCAAGCCGCTGCGCAATCCGCGCAAGAGCCGCTCGCTGCCGCATTTCCTTTCGTCGGCCGAATTGGGCCGGCTGCTCGAAGCGCCGCCGGCCAACAAGCCGCTGGGACTGCGCGATCGGGCCATTGCTGGAAACCATGTACTCGGCCGGCCTGCGCGTCAGCGAACTGGTGGGGCTGAACGACAGCGACCTGGATCTGACGCACGGCGTGGTGCGGGTCCGCGGCAAGGGCCGCCGCGAGCGGCTCTCGCCGATCGGCTCGCTACGCCGCGAAGGCGCTGGAAGACTGGCGCGGCGTTCGCACGGTCGATAAGCGCGAGCCGGGCGGCCGAGACGCCCGTCTTCGTCAACAAGTTCGGCCGCCGGCTGACGACGCGCAGCGTCGGCCGACTGCTGGAGAAGTACCTGGCCGACGACGGGCCTGGATCGGCGCACGACGCCCCACACGCTACGGCACAGCTTCGCCACGCACCTGTTGGATCGCGGCGCCGACATTCGCAGCGTGCAGGAGCTGCTGGGCCACAAGAGCCTGATCACCACGCAAATCTACACGCACGTCAGCACGGCCAACCTGCGTGCGGCCTACGAAAAGGCCCATCCGCGCGCCAAATGATAAATGCCAGATGCTCGACATCAATGCTCCGCCATTGAGCATTTATCCTTTATCATTTAGCATTGTCTGTCTTACACCAGCCCGCGACGCACGGCCCACACCGCGGCCTGGGTGCGATCGGTGACGTCCATCTTCCGCAGCAAGTGCTGGACGTGCTCCTTGACCGTCTCGATGCTGATCGACAGCGACTGGCCGATTTCCTTGTTGCTCAAGCCCAGCGCCAGGTGACGCAGAACCTGGGTCTCGCGCTGTGTCAGCTGCACGTCGTTGTCGACCTGCTTTTGCCGCGTGGCCATCGTGCCGGCCACTTTGTGCAGTTCGCCGTGCGTGCTCGGCGTTTCGCCGCGGGCCACGGCATGGATCGTGTCGACCATCTGGTCGGCCGTGGCCCCCTTGAGCACGTAGTCGCTGGCGCCCAAGGCGTGAGCCCGGGCCATGTAGGTCGGGTTGTCGTAGGTCGACAGCATCACGACGCGGACTTCGGGCATTTCCTTGTGCAACTCTTCCAGGGCCGTCAGGCCGTCGCCATCGGTCATGCGAATGTCCAGCAGCACGACGTCGGGCTTGAATTCGCGTGCCAGCCGTACCGTTTCCGGGCCGCCCGAGGCCTCGGCGACGACTTCAATATCGGTGCCGGACACCAGGCTCTTCAAGCCGGACCGTACCAATTCGTGATCGTCTGCAATGAGAAGTCGAACGCCCATGGATAGTTCCCTTATTGATCATGAATATGCGATGCCCCGGCAAATATGTACCGACAAGCAACGAAATCGAATGGATTCAACTCTCGCCACGGAAGGATCGCCTGACGGGCGTCGTTCCGACCAGTACGTCACGCGGTCGAAGCGGACGCTTTGAAGAAATGTGGAAGCTTGGAAGGGTCACGCTTCGCGAGTACCAGGCTTAGCACCAATGGCGGCCAACTGAGCGAGGACACCCCAATCCTATACCTCGAAGCCCCGGTGACAAGCCCGCCGCAGGTAGCAAACTTGGAAAATCCGCCCCCCTGGATTGATCGGAATTCCGACTTTTCCGTTTGTCCTGGCGGACTCCTGGTGCCGCGTTGACCACTCACATCCCGTAACGTAGATAAATCTCGACAGAGTTTTCCTTTGCCCGAGTCGCAGACCAGCGGAGCTGGCTGCGGAACTTGGGTAATCGCCGAAATCTTTAGCAGTCCCCCCCGAATAGAACAACGTAGCGATTCGACTAATCAACCTTTCGGTCGCCGAGCCCATCGGCCGCCCACTGTTTGGTCGCCGAGCCCATCGGCCGCCCCGCCAGTTGGGAACTGAACCATGAAACGCGCCTCGCTGCTGTTGGTCGATGACGATCGTCATATCCTGGAATCGATGGCCGATTGGCTGCGGGAGCAGGGGTTCCAGGTCGATACGGCCCACAATTTCGCCACGGCGATCGCGGCCGTGGACAAGAAGGCCTACGACCTGGTGCTGTGCGACATTCGGCTGGGCGACGCCGACGGCTTCGACGTGCTGGCGCATTGCCGCGCTCAGCATGCCCGGGCATGGCCGTGATCCTGATGACCGGCTACGGCACCGTCGAAACGGCCATCGAGGCCATTCGCGCCGGCGCGTTCGATCTTCTCACCAAGCCGCTGATCGACGAAGAGCTGGAAATGGCCATCGAACGGGCCTTGAACCAGCAGCAGATGCTCGAAGAGAACAAGAACCTCAAGGCCCAACTCGATCTCCGTTTTGGCATGGAAAACATCGTCGGCCACGACGCCCGGATGCGCAAGGTATTCGACGTCATCGACAGCGTGGCCGACACCCGGGCCACGATCCTGATCACCGGCGAAAGCGGCACGGGCAAGTCGCTGGTCGCTCGGGCCGATTCACCGTCGCAGCGCGCGGCGCGACCAGCCGTTTGTCGAAGTCGCCTGCGGCGCCTTGCCGGAAACGCTGCTGGAGAGCGAGCTGTTCGGCCACGTCGCCGGCTCGTTCACCGGCGCCAGCGGCGACAAAATCGGCAAGTTCAAGCAGGCCGACGGCGGCACGATCTTCCTCGACGAAATCGGCACCGCCAGCGCCAGCCTGCAAGTCAAGCTGCTGCGCGTGTTGCAAGAGTTCGAGTTCGAGCAGGTCGGCGGCAACAAGACGTTCCACGTCGACGCCCGCGTGATCCTGGCCACGAACGAGAATCTGGAACAACTGGTCGCCGCCGGCCGCTTCCGCCAGGATCTGTACTACCGCGTGAACGTGATCAACATCGAACTGCCCAGCCTGCGCGACCGGCTGCTCGGACATTCCGCTGCTGGCCGCAGCACTTCCTCGAAGACGGTTGCGAGGAATCCGGCAAGAAGGTCCACGGCTTCACCGACGAGGCGCTCGGCACTGTTGCAGCGTCATCGCTGGCCGGGCAATGTCCGCGAATTGCAGAACGTGATCGAGCGAGCCGTGCTGCTGGGCAAAACCGACATGGTCCGGGCCGAAGATCTGCCGCCGACGATCGCCGCCGGCACGGGGGTCAGCGTCGCGTCGGTCGGAGCCCACACGCTCAAGGAGGCGTTGGAAGCTCCCGAGCGGCAGATCATTCTCCAGGTGCTGGAGAGCAACAACTGGAACCGGCACGCCACGGCCGAATCGCTGGGCATCAACCGCACGACGCTCTACAAGAAGATGAAGCGACTGGGGCTGGAAGAAGGGCGATTCGCCCAGCACTAGAACCGCCCGGAAGTTCGCATTCCAGCCTGATGCCGTTCTTTACCGGTAACTTCGGGTGGGATTCCAGGGCCAATAGCTCTTCCGCGCGCGACTCCCCATCGGGCCTCGATGCCACCCGTCACGGAATAGTTGTTCATCGTGCTGATGTTCTGCCCCGTGGCAAAGGTGAGATTGTCGGTCACATCGAGGCGAAAGGCCCATTGCTCGTTGTGGCGGTACTTCAGACCGATGCCGAAGGGAACGTCAAGCGTCGTCTGATGAATCTGCATGTTGTTGTCGTCGGTAAATCGGTAATCGGCGAAACCGAATCCCAACATGAAAAATGGCCGCCACTGCGTATCGCCAAAGGGATAATACAAGAAGTCCGTGTCCAGCAAGAACGTCGTGAGCTTCCGCAGCGGCACCCCGTTGGCCGGATCTTGCAATCCGTAGGCTGAATAGCCAAAGCGACCCTCGACGCCCCAGAAGTCTTCCACGTCCCAACCCAGCTCGTGCGCCGACCAGGTAACTATCGGTGCCGTTGACGCGAGTGGGGATCGGATTGCCTGGAATGAAAGCTCCGCTGAACAAGCCAAAGCTGTAGGGCCGCGTTAGCCACGTCTGGCCCCCCAGCGGATGGCCAAAGTTGCGGGCCCGGCCATTCGACGACCAGCGGCTCGGGCCGCCGAAACAACGTTCCCAAAGCGAGGGCCTGTCCTCTTCGGGCGGCTCTTCTTCGCCGATCCAGCCGGGTTCAGGCTCTTCCCACTTCGGTCCGCCCTGTGTATAGACCGGACCAGTCGCGGCTCCCGGTGGCAAGGCTTCGTTGCCGAGAGTCGCTGGCCCGGCCACGACAGGCGGGGCATTGCTCGACGGAGTTTCAATCGTTGCCGGCGGCTGTGCGCAGTTCGCTGCTGCCGCTGGCGGCAAAGCCGAGCGTGGCCTGGCCGCGACCAGGAGTCTGGCCGATCAGCACCAGCGCAGCCGCCAGCGCCGCGGCCGGCCATACCGACAGCTTCGATCGGCGCATCGCTGAGCCCAGGCTGGGCATTTCGCAACCGCGTGCTGGATGTGAGAAGGGAAAGGAGCGAACCGTCGCAGCTCGTCTGCAGTCGAACAACGCTGGAAGCGCGACTGCCGCGACGCGCTTGCTCATGGGCGCGCACCGGGGGCAGCCTTTATAGGGTCGCGGATTATCGTGTCGACACTGCGCCAGTGTCAATGTGTGTGTGTCCACGGCGCAAGCACATGCTGGCATGCCAGCAGCACGATCGTAGCAGCGGCAACCGCGAGAACTTTTGCTGCCAGCGGATGATCGGCTCGACGATTGATCTTCATCCTTTCGCACAGGCCGGCCTATAATCCCGCCGCGCCGAAAACTTCTCGACTGTCTTTTGTCGAAAACCGGCTCAGTTATCCAGGAGTGCTTCGAGCCATGTTGACCCCTCGCTTGTTGATCGTCGGAGTGTTTGCCACTGTCTGCCGCCTGGTTTCCCGGAAATCTCCCAGCCGACGAGCTAGTGCGCCGATCGCCCAGTTGGTACACGCTCGACCTGTTCGAAGCGATGCCAAGCCCTCTCGGTGAGGCGCAACCCCCCGAAACGCAAAAGCCCAAGCTGTTCGATTTTGGCTCTCTCAAGGCGTCTTACGGCAGCAGGGTGAATTGGGATCCGATCTTTCTCGACAAGTTCGCCTCCGGTGTCGCGGTTCCCGTTCAATATCAGGCGGCCGTGGGCGGTTCGGTGAACACGTGCAACAAACCGTGCGGCGATTGCTGCCCGCTGTGCCAGAGTCCGCTGCCGCCGGCTAAGGACGCCGCCGATTTCGTGCCCGAAGAGCCCACCGAAGTCAGGCTTCGCGAAGGCGAACCGGCCAAGGTGCTGTTGCAGACGATGAAGCAAGTGCGTCCCAGCATCCTCGACGGGACGATCTTCCAGGAATCGCACCCGATCAACGACTCAGATGCCATGCCGCTCGAAGGCCAGGGTTCCCAGGCCATCATGGTCCGCTGCATCCGGAATCTCGAAGCCCAAGCCGAGCAGCATCGCGCACCCGAGGGAACTGCCTGCCTGAGCTCTTCCACCCCGCCGAGCCATTCCTACGCCCCCGTCGAATCGACCGAGGCAATGCCCGATGCCGTGGCAGCTCTACGGCAGGCCGGGCGCGAGATTGAAGCGACCGCCAACATGCTCGAAGAACGCGGACTCTACGACCAGGCCGACCAGTTGCGAGCCGTGGCCCAAGAGATGCGAATCCAAGCCCGAACGGCAACCGCTTCGAATCGGCCCACCGTGTCGTACGCCCCGACGCCCATGCCGGGACCAGGTCGCGATGGCGACGAGTTGGCTGGCGACAAAGATCTCGACGTTCACGAGCCGAAATTGCGATACGACAGCGATGGCGAGGATCAGGACTAGCCAGAGGGCCTGCGCAGAGACCGACGCGGCCCGCAGTTGTTTACTTGAAGCCCAGATCCTGGAAGAAATCTTCCAGGTCGTCATCTCCTCCTGAGCTTTTCGGGGCTTCGTGGCCGTTGTCGGCGAAGCTGAAGTCCGGCATTCCCTCGTCCTCGGTCGCAGCTTGTGGGACGATCGGAGCGGCGAATTCTTCTGAGGTCGCCAACGGCACGCTTTCGGCCTGGGCCGAAGAAATGGTTTCGGGCTCGGGCGCACTGGCGGCAATCGGTTTCCGACCCTTGGGCGCCGGCTTCTCCTTCTTCGGCTTGTCCTGTTTTGATTTGCCGAACGGCCACCAACCCTTTTTAGCCGGTTTTTCGGCGGCACTTTCTCCGCGCCCCCGCCTTCTTCGTTACTTCCGGCAGCAGCGATTCCGGCTCTTCCTGCGTTTCAATCTCGTTCATTGCAGCCGGAGTGGGAGTTTCGCCCGCGAGGAAATCGAATTCGACGGGCTCTTCCACTTCCTTTGCGTCCGCCAATTCGAACATGTCGACCGGCTCATCGAGCGAGGCGAGCGCGTCGTCGTCGGAGAAGCCGGTCGGCTCCGTCAATGCCGGCTGCGGTGCTTCGTCGGGTGCGACGTACATCTCGGTCGCTTCCAGGCCGGCGGCTTCTGGCTCGGCGTCGAAGTTCAACTCCAGATCCAGCGACTCGTCCGGGTGTTCCGGCGTGGTCGCGACCGCATCGTCGTCGAGGAACATTGGTTCGTCGTCCGAGGGGAGCGACTCGGCGATCGCGCCGTGTGCCTCGGCTTCGCTGCCGAAATCGAAGTCCATCTCATCGGATGCCTGGCCTTCGAGCAGCGGTTCGGGCGGCGACGCGTCGCCCGGCCAGAAGGCGGTCATTTCATCGTCCATCGCCGGCGTTGGTGCGATCGGCTCTGGATCGGGTTGGGCAGATGCCGCGTCGAGGGGCTCGGCCGCGACCGGCTCTTCATCCAGGCCGAAATCCACGAGCGGCTCGGCCTCCGGCAACCCCTCGGCCGCGACAGGCTCCTCGAGCCAGTCCAGCACGCCTGCTTCTGCATCGGCGGCGGGCGAGGCAATCAGGTCGGCCTCTTCCGCATGGGCTATTCCGGCCCTCGGGTCTTCAATCAACCCTGTTTCCGGTAGTGGTTCCGCCGGGAACGGCTCTTCGTCGAAGCCCAGACTCTTCAGGTAAAGCGGCCTCAACCGGCGCAGGCTGGCAATGCCGGCTCGTCGAGCCAATTCATGAAATCGTCTTCCGACGCGGCTGCGGGCGAAGCGAACGCCTCAGGTTCGGTATCTTCGACGATGGGTTCGGCGGCGATTGCCTCTTCGCCAAATTCAATGTCGCCCAGTGGCTCCGCTTCCGCACGCGGCGTGCCAGGTGCTGGCTCCGCGAGCCAGTCGAGCGCATCCGCCTCGGCATCGGCGGCTGGCAGGGCCTCGGCCGCGAACGGCTCCTCGGTCATGCCAAGCTCGCCGAGAGGCTCCCCGGCAAACGGCTCTTCGTCGAAACCAACGCTTTCTGGCAACGCAGCCTCAGCCGGTGCGACTGGTGGGGCTGGCTCATCGAGCCAGTTCATGAAATCGTCTTCCGACGCGGCCGCGGGCGGAGCGAACGCCTCTGGTTCGGCATCTTCGACGATTGGTTCGGCGGCGATTGCCTCTTCGCCAAATTCAATGTCGCCCAGTGGCTCCGCTTCCGCACGCGGCGTGCCAGGTGCTGGCTCCGCGAGCCAGTCGAGCGCATCCGCCTCGGCATCGGCGGCTGGCAGGGCCTCGGCCGCGAACGGCTCCTCAGTCATGCCAAGTTCGCCGAGAGGCTCCGCCGCAAACGGCTCTTCGTCGAAACCAACGCTTTCTGGCAACGCAGCCTCAGCCGGTGCGGCTGGCGGCGCCGGTTCGTCGAGCCAGTTCATGAAATCGTCATCCGACGCGACCGCGGGCGGAGCGGGCGAAGCGAACTGCTCTGGCTCGGCATCTTCGACGATTGGTTCGGCGGCGACTACTTCCTCTTCGCCAAATTCAATATCGTCGAGCGATTCAGCTTCCACAGGCGGCTTGCCAGGTGCTGGCTCCGCGAGCCAGTCAAGCGCATCTGCTTCGGCATCAGCAGCCGGCAACGTGATTTCGCCATCAGCGACCGGAAGAGCCTCGGCCGCGACGGGTTCTTCAGCCGTGCCAAGGTCGGCCAGCGGCGCCGCCGGGACCGGTTCCTCGTCGAAGCTCATGCTTTCCAGCGATTCGACCTCGCTGTGCACGCGCGCCGGCTCGGGCTCTTCGAGCCAATTCATGAAATCGTCATCCGACGCGGCCGCAGGCGGAGCAAGCGGTGCGAATGCCTCTGGCTCGGCATCTTCGACGACTGGTTCGGCGGCGACTACTTCCTCTTCGCCAAATTCAATATCGTCGAGCGATTCAGCTTCCACAGGCGGCTTGCCAGGTGCTGGCTCTGCGAGCCAGTCAAGCGCATCGGCATCGGCGACTGGCAACGTGATTTCGTCATCAGCGACCGGAAGAGCCTCGGCCGCGACGGGTTCTTCAGCCGTGCCAAGGTCGGCCAGCGGCGCCGCCGGGACCGGTTCCTCGTCGAAGCTCATGCTTTCCAGCGATTCGACCTCGCTGTGCGCGGCGCGCGGCTCCGGCTCCTCGAGCCAATTCATGAAATCGTCATCCGACGCGGCCGCGGGCGGAGCAAGCGGTGCGAATGCCTCTGGCTCGGCATCTTCGACAATTGGTTCGGCGGCGATTGCCTCTTCGCCAAATTCAATGTCGCCCAGTGGCTCCGCTTCCGCACGCGGCGTGCCAGGAGCCGGCTCTGTGAGCCATTCGAGCGCATCGGCATCAGCAGCCGGCAACGTGATTTCGTCATCAGCGACCGGAAGAGCCTCGGCCGCGACGGGTTCTTCAGCCGTGCCGAGATCGGCCAGCGGCGCCGCCGCGACCGGTTCCTCGTCGAAGCTCATGCTTTCCAGCGATTCGACCTCGCTGTGCGCGGCGCGCGGCTCCGGCTCTTCGAGCCAATTCATGAAATCGTCATCCGACGCGGCCGCGGGCGGAGCAAGCGGTGCAAGTTCCTCCGGCTCGTCACTTTCGACGATTGGTTCGGCGGCGACTACTTCCTCTTCGCCAAATTCAATATCGTCGAGCGATTCAGCTTCCACAGGCGGCTTGCCAGGTGCTGGCTCCGCGAGCCAGTCAAGCGCATCCGCCTCGGCATCGGCAGCCGGCAACGTGATTTCGTCATCCGCGACTGGAAGAGCCTCTGCCGCGACGGGTTCTTCAGCCGTGCCAAGGTCGGCCACCGGCGCCGCCGCGACCGGTTCCTCGTCGAAGCTCATGCTTTCCAGCGATTCGACCTCGCTGCGCGGTGCGCGGCTCCGGCTCCTCGAGCCAATTCATGAAATCGTCATTCGACGCGGCCGCAGGCGGAGCAAGCGGTGCAAGTTCCTCCGGTTCGTCACTTCCGACGATTGGTTCGGCGGCGATTGCTTCTTCGCCAAATTCGATGTCGCCTGGCAGTTCAGCCTCTGCCTGAGTATCGCTCGTTAGCGGCTCTTCGAGCCAACCGAAAACGTCCGCTTCCTCTTCGGCAGCCGGCGGCGGCTTGTCGAGTTCTTTGGCGGGCGCATCTTCGGAGGCTACTTCTAGCGCCATTGGCTCATCGTCAAAGCCGAGTTCGGCGAGTGGTTCCGCAGGTGCCGCTTCAGCTTCGGGTTCTTCAAGCCAATCGGAAACCTCGTCGTCTGGATCGGCAGTCTGGGGAGGGAGCGAGCCGACTTCTTCGGCGGGAGCAGCTTCGGGGGCCGCTTCCAGCGCCATTGGCTCGTCGTCGAAGCCGAGATCGGCCAGCGGTTCTACGGGAGCTGCTTCCGCCTCGGGTTCTTCGAGCCAATCGGAAACGTCGTCGTCTGGATCGGCAGCCGGCAATGGGAGCGAATCGATTTCTTCAGCGGGAACGGTTTCAGCGGCCGCTTCCGCCACCATTGGTTCGTCATCGAAGCCAAATTCAGCCAGCGGTTCGACCGGCGCCGCTTCCACTGCGGGTTCTTCGAGCCAGTCCAAAACGTCAGCTTCCGGCTCGGCAGCCGACGGAGGGAGCGATTCGAGATCTTCGGCGGGGATAGTTTCAGCGGCCGCTTCCGCCACCATTGGTTCGTCATCGAAGCCAAATTCAGCCAGTGGTTCTACTGGCGCCGCTTCCACTGCGGGTTCTTCGAGCCAGTCCAAAACCTCAGCTTCCGGCTCGGCAGCCGATGGCGGGAGCGAATCGAGCTCTTCGACGGGAGCAGCTTCGGGGGCCGCTTCCAGCGCCGATTGGCTCTTCGTCGAACCCGAGATCCGCCAGCGGTTCTACGGGTGCAGCTTCCGCCGCAGGTTCTTCGAGCCAATCGGAAACTACGTCTTCTGGCTCGGCAGCCGATGGCGGGAGCGAATCGACTTCTTCGTCGGGAACGGCTTCGGGGGCCGCTTCCAGCGCCATTGGCTCTTCGTCGAACCCGAGATCGGCCAGTGGTTCCGGCTCGGCGCTGGGTGGGGACGCCGTCAGATTCGGAGAGCCAATCCATGACATCGATATCGTCCGCGCTCGCGGCGGCGGGTGCTGGCGGCTGAACGGGTTCGGGTTTTGACTTGCGCCGGGCGCAGGTTTTTTTTCCGCCGGCTTGGGCGTCGGCTTCGTTTCCGTCGACGCGGATTGAGCTTTCGTGGTTGCCTTTGCGGCTGCCGGCTTGCCAGGCGATTTGGCTTTCACCACCTCCTGGGAGTCGAAGGCCACGGTGACGTCGCGTTCGCTAGCCCGGGGTTTGGCCGGCGCAGTGCGGGAAGTTTCCCCCTTGGCGATCGGACGGCCGAGATTTGGGAACTCGCCCGAGTGCTGGTATTCGGCCTTGAAGGTGAGCGGACCGACGGTAAACTGATCGCCTGGTTTGAGCACGACTTGCGTGATCCGCTTCTTGCCGACGAACGTGCCGTTGGTCGAGTTGTTATCACGCAGCACCAGGGCTCCATCAAGCTCCTCGAGCCGGCAATGATGGCGGCTGATGAGCGGATGCGCCACCGTTAAATCAGCATCCTTGCCGCGTCCCAGCGTGGCCGGCAACTTAATGTCGGATCTCCTGGCGATTGGCCTTCCCGCCGACGACAACGAGCTTAGTTTCCATAGAGCGGTTCAGACTCGCAAAAAGTCTGGGCGGAGAGGGCAACACGGGGATATGGCGCGGATGCATTGACAATCGCAACTTCTTACTATAACTAGGGAAAACTAGGGTAGCAACAATTCCCATTTTTGCCCGTTTGCCACCGGTTCAAAGCCTTGTCGCAATTGCCCTTGCCAGTCGGTTTACGCATTCTATAATCGTGAGTTCCAGTTCAGCTTGCCGGAACCGCCCTGCTGTGCCATTCGCCCTGGGGGATGTTGCGCGGGTGTAGCTCAGTTGGTAGAGCACGACGTTGCCAACGTCGTTGTCGTGGGTTCGAATCCCATCACCCGCTCTTAATCCGGTCGGCTGTTTTCAAGCAAGCGAACTGCATTCGGCGACGAGCCGGTTTGCAGGTGGATGACGCTGGTATAACTGGAATAAGCTGCGTAGAGATAATGGAGTTCATGGCCTCGGCCCCGTCGGGCTGTTGGCATCTGGTCCGCGTGACGAAGAAGAACCTCGAAGTATGTGCCCCAGCGAAAACACGCCCGCCGACGAAGAAGTCAGTCGACACCCAGGCAGACAGGCGAAGTGCCGGCCGAAAAGCTCGATTACGAGGTCAAGATCGACACCAAGAGCGCTTGCGAGCGCCACATTACGGTGACGATTCCTCATGAAGAGGTCGAACGCTATTTCGGCAATGCCTTCAGTGAGTTGATGCCCAAGGCGGCCATTCCGGGCTTCCGGCCGGCCGTGCGCCGCGCAAGCTGGTCGAGGCTCGCTTCCGCAAGGACGTGAGCGACCAGGTCAAAGGCTCGCTGCTGATGGACAGCCTGACGCAGATCTCCGAAGACCACGACCTCTCGCCGATCAGCGAACCCAGTTTCAATGCCGAAGCGATCATCGTGCCCGATTCGGGCCCGATGACCTTCGAGTTCGATATCGAAGTCCGCCCGCAATTCGATCTGCCGGACTGGAAGGGCCTGAAGATCGATCGGCCGGTTCGCGAATTCACGTCGGCCGATGTCGAAGAGCGTTTGCAGTACGTTGCTGTCGCAGCACGGTCAGTTGGTGCCCTTCGATGGCCCCGCCGAAGTGGGCGACTTCCTGATCCTGGACATTGTGTTCCAGGAGGGTGGCCTGGAGTTTCGCGGCTCAAAGAGCAAACGTTGCGGATCCGCCCGGTGCTCAGCTTCCGCGACGGCAAGATCACGGCCTTCGACAAGCTGATGGCGGGGGTCAAAGCCGGCGAAATCGCGCGACGGGCAAGGCCGAGATTTCCGACGACGCCCCGAACGAAGCGCTGCGTGGCAAGACGATCAATGCCGAATTCCAGGTGCAAGACGTCAAGAAGCTGGAAATGCCCGAAACTGACGCCGGCGTTCCTGGACGAGTTGGGCGGTTTCGCCGACGAGGCGGAGCTGCGCGACGCGATCAAGGAAAGCCTCGAGCGGCGTTTGGAATACTCCCAGCGGCAGGAAGCCCGCAAGCAGATTCTGGCGTCGCTGACCGTGGCGGCCAACTGGGATCTTGCCGCCGGAATTGCTGCAACGGCAGGCCCGCCGCGAATTGGAGCGAACCGTGCTGGAATTGCGCCGCAGCGGCTTCAGCGAAGATGAAATCCGCTCGCACGGCAACGAGTTGATGCAGAACAGCCAGCAGTCGACGGCCAAGAGCCTCAAGGAACACTTCATTCTGGAACGGATTGCCGAAGAGGAGAAGGTCGAGGATCGTCCCGAGGACTACGATGCCGAAATTGCCTTGATCGCCCAGCAAAGCGGCGAGAACCCGCGTCGGGTGCGGGCCCAGTTGGAAAAGCGAAACCTGATGGACACGCTTGCGGAACCAGATCATCGAGCGGAAGGTGATCGATCTGATTCTCGCCGATGCCAAGTTCAAGGACGTGCCTTACAAGCCCGAAACGATGAATTCGGAAGCCCTCGATGAATCGGCCGGTGGCGCAGGAGTCGGAGATTCCCGAGGCCATGCACTCAGAGCCGGGCACTATCGAGACCCCGACGCAGCATCCTTAGTCGTAGCCAATCAGGCCTAGTCGTAGCGAAGTCAGAACCTGTCGCAGTCTGCATGGTTGCAGGACGTGCCGAGCACATCCTCCGGGGCGAATCTGTCGAGAGTGGGCAGGCAGTCGAGAGTGGGCAGGCAGTCATGAGTGGGCAGGCAGTCGAGTGCGGACAGCCAACTGAGTGCGGACATCCGAGGAACAAGGAAGCCCGATGAATCATTCCACTGCGAATGCTCATGCTATGCCGTGGCCCGTCGACCCACAGGCTAATTATCGCGACTATCAGCGGCAGCGCCAGATGACCTTGGGCGATCTGCTGTTGGAAAACCGGATTATCCTGCTGCAAGGCGAGATCTTCGACGGCAACGCCAACGAATTGGTGATGAAGTTGTTGTATTTGCAGAGCGAAAACCGCCGCAAGGACATTCACTTCTACATCAACTCGCCCGGCGGCAGCGTCACGGCCACCTTGGCGGTTTACGACACGATGCAGATCCTTTCCTGCCCCGTGGCCACGTACTGCATTGGCCTGGCCGCCAGTGGCGGAGCCGTGCTCTTGGCCGGCGGGACCAAGGGCAAGCGCTTTGCCCTGACGCACGCCAAGATGATGATCCATCAACCTTTCGGTCAGGTGGGCGGTCAGATCTCCGACATCGAGATCCAAGCCGACGAGATTCTGAAGACCCGCGACGTGTTGAACAAAGTGCTGGCGCACCATACGGGCCAGCCCATCGAGCGAATTGCCAAGGACACGGACCGCGATTTTTACATGCACGCCGAGCAAGCGAAGCTGTACGGATTGGTCGACGACATCCTGACCAAGCCGCCCGTGACGCCCGGCGAAGAAGAGACAGAGTAGATCTCGGAATTACCGGTGTAAACGCCGGAATTCCCGGCATAGAACTTCGAAATCAGCGTGTAGCCATCCAATCAGCGTAGCGACCCATTCACGCGGCCCCGCGCATTTCGCGCCCGCTCATTCGCAGCACGGAGCGACGCCCCAGCGATGCCCCTCATACCATTTGTGATTGAAAAGAGCGGCCGCGAAGAGCGGGCCATGGATATTTACAGCCGGCTCCTCAAGGACCGGATTGTGTTCCTGGGCTCGCAGGTCAATGACGAGGTGGCCAACTCGATCGTCGCCCAGATGTTGTTTCTGCAGTCGGAAGACTCGCGGGCCGACATCCACCTGTACATCAATTCGCCCGGCGGCAGCGTCACGGCCGGGTTGGCCATTTACGACACGATGCAGTTCGTCACCTGCGACGTGGCGACCTATTGCATTGGCCAATGCGCGTCGATGGGGGCCGTGCTGCTCACGGCGGGCACTCACGGCAAACGCCATGCCCTGCCCAATGCCCGCATCATGATCCATCAGCCGCTGGCTGGCATGGAAGGCACGGCCGAAGAGATCATGATCCACGCCAAGGAATTCAAAAAGATCAAGCAGAAGCTGAACAACATCCTACTGAAGCACACAGGGCACCCGCTGGAGCGGATCGAGCAGGATACCGATCGCGATCGCTTCATGTCGGCCGACGAAGCCATGGAATATCATCTCATCGACCGCGTGATCGATCACATGGAACCTGCCACGGTGCCAGCTGCTGGCTAACGCCATGCCAGCGGCGCGGTTAAAGCCGCGCACCGGAACCAGACCCGAAGGCCGCTTCGACCCAAGCGTGCATAATCCGGGCTGCTGGCATGCAATTCGACTTGTCACGGACGACAACTTCTGAAACGATCTCGCCGGCGCGGACAAAACATGCTTGCGCCGCTAGCAGGGGAGCGTAGTACGCTTGCGCTGCGAGGCCGATATGAAACAATTGCCGATCGCAATCGCGTTGGGTCTGGCTTTGCTGGCCCTGGGTTGCCGTTCCAACGGCGGCCAGGAGCTGGTGGAGCGCGAATTGCGCTGGCAGGAAGACCGCATTCGCCACCTCGAAGCGCATATATGCGAATGCGAGCAGCAGCTCGAAGCCTGTCAGCTTGAGAATGCGGAACTGAAGCGCAAGGCCGGTTCGGGCATCGAGACGCCGGTCGCGAGTCCTGCGCCGCAAGCTCAGCCCCCCTGCCGACGAACCCAGCCCCAGCGACTTCGTTCCTCCCAGCGTGCAATTGCCGAGTACCGAGCAAGCCCCACCGTTCCAGGGCCCTCCGCAGATTTCGCCCCCGAATCCGTCCGTGCCTGAGGGCGAGATGCCGCCGGGCAAACGGCCCATGACGCAATCCGCGCCGCAGCGCGAGCCCGCCACAACGCCGGCCACGGAACTGCCCCCGCCCTCAGGCCCGGCGCTGGAGCCTCGACTGATCCCCTCGGCCGACGGCGGAGATCCGAGCCGTGTGTCGCAGATTACGCTCAACACGGCTCAAACGGGCGGTTATAACGCCGACGATCAGCCAGGCGACGAAGGCGTCAGCGTGCAAATCGAGCCACGCGATGCCAGCGGCACGCTGTTACGCGCTGCCGGCAAATTGTCGATCGTCGTCATGGATCCCACGCTCTCCGGCGCTGCGGCGCGCGTCGCCCGTTGGAATTTCACCGAAGAGGACGCAGCCGCGCACCATCGGCCGGGCACCGAGGCGTTGCGTTTCGACCTGCGTTGGCCTGAACGGCTGCCGCAGAACCCGAACCTGAAGCTGTACGTGCGCTTCACTCGGGCCGATGGCCAAAAGTTCGACGCGGAACAAGATCTGCGCGTCGCCATACCGTCGCGAACCGCGGCGGCCGATTGGACGCGATCGAAGCAACCGGCGCCGCCGAAAACGGCCCCCATTGAAACGACGCCCATCGCCCCGGCGCCGCGCGATCCGCCGGCGAGTCAACCGGCCAATCAGCCAACGGCTACGCCCGGCGATCGCACCGCCGGCCGCTCCGGCGTGCAATGGACGCCGTACCGATGACGCGCTGATTGCGGCGAATCATTCGCCAGGCGTGGGCCTCACGGATCGGCCAGCGCTCGCCAATGTCTCCTGCGATTATTCCCCCGGGCAGATCGTGAGCAAGTAGAGGGCGTACAGCCCCAGCAGGCAAACCGCGAAGTTCGCCCACTGGGTTCCGCTCACTCGTGCCAGAGAATCCAGCAGATATGCTGTGCTGGGCATGCCGGTACCCCTTGTACAGGCCTGCCCCGAGAACTGAAATGCTATTGAAAACCTACGTCAATAGCCGGGGGAGAGCAAGAAACTCGGCGAAGATATCGCCGGCACAGATTATGATTCGAAAGCCAGACGGGGCGAGAAACGGGCAATCAGCAGCCCAGGATCAGGCGGCGGCCTTGGGCGGGTTTTTCAGGCCGGATGCCGCGGTTTCAGCCGTCTTCGCTTCAATCAGATCGAGCAGCGCTCCGACCGAATCGATGGTCGCTAATTCCTCGTGCCCGATGCGGACGCGGAAATGGCGCTCGACATGCATGACCAGGCTGACGACGTCGACCGAATCGAGGCCGAACTGCTCAATGATCTTGGCCTCGTCCGGCAAATTCGGAACGACTTCGCCAATCTCATTCTCGATGATCGTCTTCAACGTGCTGCGAATCTGATCGCGATTCATACGATTGGCTCCTTGTGGGCCGGGACCACACTCTCCAAGTCAAACCCCATCGGCCGCGAAATGATATTTGAGCGCTGCGAAGTGGGCAATCGCAATTTGGCGATTCTCGTGAGCTTCGAGCCACGAGGTGGGCACCACGACTCATCGTGGACATGCTAGCAGATTTTTGCCGCAGCCATCCCGACGAGGGCATCGAGCCATTTGCCTTTTCCACCGAAAGCGGCATTGCCCCGGCCGGCGATTCGCAGCTATCCTGCCGCAACTTTTGCCCGCTCCCTGCGGGATCATTCTTCGTGTTTGCAAGGAAGCTGGTGCCGGCATGAATCGCCACAAACTGCTTGCCCTGTCGTGCGGTCTGCTTTGCGGATGCCTGGCCTCGGCCGATGCCTGGGCCGAACCGGCGCATACCGTGGCTGAAGAAACGCGCGAGTTCGAGGTCTTGGTCCGCGACAAGCCCGTCGGTCACAATCGCATCCGCATCCGCGACCTGGAAGACGGCACGACCGAAGCCGCGATGGACCTGGACGTCGCCATGAGCGTAGTCGTCTACACGTATCGCTACGAGTTCCACGGCCGCGAGACCTGGCAGCAGGATCGACTTTTATCGGTCGACAATCGGGCCACGGACGGCGGCAAAGCCTTGTCGCTCCGCGCCGGATGCAGGCCGAAGGATCGCTGATCGAGATCAAGGATGCGCCAGCCGTCGCAGGTCCGGCGTTCAAGATGACGACCAACTATTGGCGATTGCCGCCGGCTGCGAATGGCAAGTTTTCGATCCTGGAATCCGACAACGGCAAGATCTACAACGTCGAACTTCAACGCGTCGGGCCGGATGAAGTCTTGGTGCAGAACCAGAAACTCCCTTGCATGCGCTATCGGCTCAGCGGCGACGCGGCGGCCGATCTGTGGTTCGATGCTCGCAACCGGCTGGTTCGGCAGCAGACCGTCGAGCAGGGGCACGCCACGGAGTTGCGACTCACGCGTCTGGTTTACAACACCATCACGACGGCTCGGCGGTAAACCACCGAACCTCGGCGTTCCACGACATTTCTGCGGACAAGCTCTTCGCACCCCCGGCGGTCTACCCTCATGGCAGTTTCCAAAACAGCTCCTACCGCACCCCAATCCGCAACCGAGCCTGCCGGGCTTGAATTGCCGGTTGTGGCGCACGGCATTGCCCGGCTCGATTTCGCCGAACTGGCCGCGGTTCGCAAAGCTCCGCCGTCGCGTTTCACTCCGCGTGTCGGGCCACTGCTGCTCAAGCACAGCGACGAGCAAACCGTGGCGGCACTGGTGGCCATGGACCGCGCCATGTCGGCAGCGAGCATGGCCAACGAGGCTTGCGGGCGGTGGGCCATCGTATCTTCCTCGTGTTATCTCGGCCGCAACGCCTCGATCGCAGTGACGGATCGTTTTCAAGCCGAGGGACCGTGGGGAGTTTCAGTTCATCCCACGCCCCATCGATCCTTGCACTCGGTCGCCAGCACCGTCAGCCTGGGCATTCAGAATCATGGCCCCTCGATTGGTGCGGGGGTGCGCCGGGCCAGGAATTCAACGCACTAATGTCCGCCGCCGGCCTGCTTGAATCGGGACAATGCGACGGCGTTTGGCTGGTGTTCAGTGCCTGGTCGCCGGAACTCGCGCTCGACATCAAAGGCCAGCCCGTTTCGGATTCGACCTGCGTGGCCGTTGCCCTGGGGCTGGTTTCGCAACCGGCCGTAACAAACCTGGGCCGCGTACGCATCGATATTATTGATGATGAACCATCGACCCTCGCATCGGCCGAGAGCTCGTCGCAAGATTCGTTCAGTTTGACTGCGTATCTGGCCGACGAAAGACGCAAGACCTGGACGTGGAGCTGCCATCCGAGTCCGTGGATGCGACTGAAGCTCGATCTGGCCTTGGCCGATTTGCCCAAGCCGCACTTTTCGATGCGAGGCGGCGAACAGACTCGCACCGTGGCTCGGCCCTCGCAGCCAGCCCAGGCGTCTGACGACGCGAACCCGCCTGTTTAATTGATCTGCACCCGGTGAGTTGGTCCATGAAAAATGCTACGGCAATTGGTATCTCCGGAGTCGGCGCTGTCACGCCGCTGGGCGCCGGCTTTGCAGACATTTCCAACGCCATGCTGGCCGGTCGGAGTGGAATTCGCGAAGTCTCGAGCTTCGACGTCAAAGATCATCCCTGCCGCATCGCCGGGCAAATTGCCGTGCCGCCTTGCCCGCCGGAAATCGACGCCAGGCAGTACGCCGCCTGGTATCCGCTGGAAAAATGTTCGGCCTGGACCTGCGTCGAGGCTTTGAAGAATGCCGGCTTGTGGGATCAGCGCGGCGAGTTGCGAATTGGGCTGATCCTCGGACTGGGCGCCGAATGGATGCAGCAGTGGGATCAGGACATGCTCCGCGGCGGCAGCATGCTGTTCGACGTCAAGCGGAACCATCCGCCGGTCGTCGACACCGTGCGTCAAGACGCTCGGGCTGCGCGGCCCTTCAATGTCGGTCGCCACGGCCTGCGCGAGCGGCAACCTGGCCTTGGCCCAGGCCTTGCGCTGGTTGCAAATGGGCTGGGTCGATGTTTGCCTGGCCGGTGCGATCGACGTCAGCGTAACGCCGATTTCGCTGGCCAGCTTCGGCAACCTGCGGGCCCTGTCACGCCGCAACGATTCCCCCTCGTCGGCCTTGCGTCCGTTCGACCGCGACCGCGACGGCATGGTGCTGGGCGAAGGCGGAGCCGTCTTTGCGCTGGAAAGCAAGGATCGGGCTCGGTCCAGGCAACACACGCCGATGGCCGAAGTGGCTTCGGTCGGGCTCAGCAGCGATGCCCACCACCTGGTGATCCCCAATCCCGATCCCACGCATGCCATCGAAGCACTCCAGCAGGCTCTGGCCGAAGCCGAAGTGAACCCCGAGGATGTCGATTACGTCAACGCTCACGCCACGGGCACGCCCGTGGGCGACGTTTGCGAAGCTCGCGTCTTGCAGGCCGTTTTCGGCGCGCATGTCGGCCGGATTCCGGTCAGCGCCACCAAGAGCATGACCGGCCACCTACTCAGCGCGGCCGCCGCGGTCGAGGCGGTTGCCTGCCTGACGGCCATCACTTACGGGGCCATTCCGCCAACGGTCAATCTGGACCATCCCGATCCGCAGTGCGACCCTGTGCCACGTGGCCAACGAAGCCCGCCCTCATCGGGTTCGCGTTGCGGTCTCGAATTCGTACGGCTTTGGCGGCCATAATTCGTCGCTGGTGCTCAAGTCCGTCCGCGGCTGACATTGCACCAATTCGCGAATTCCAGAGACTGAGCCCCGGACGTTCGTCCGGGGATTTCCCCCCGGTATCGAGAAAACTCTCCCACCGGAAGCCGAACGCCATTGTCCGCGCGCCCCTTGCTGGCTACCGGACCCGCACAGCGGTAGAATTCAAGCGACGCTCGCGAGACGTTTCTGCACTTCCGCTCCCGCCGTGGCCTAGGGCATCGCCTGCCGATCTTGGAGCTCGACGCCACAACCAACGCCCAGGAGGTATTTCGATGGCGACCGTGACCAAAGCTCGACCTCAGCCGCAAATCCGTCAGACCGAGTGCTTCATCGGAGGTCAACTGGGTTCCGGCGGTCAGCGGCAAGACCTTCGAAACGATCAATCCGGCCACCGAAGAGGTGATCGCCCAGGTCGCCGAAGGAGACGCCGAAGACGTCGATGCCGCGGTGGCGGCGGCCCGCGAGGCCTTCGAGAACGGCCCTTGGAGCAAGATGGACGCCCGCGATCGCGGCCGGCTGATGAACAAGCTGGCCGATCTGATCGAGGACGAAGCCGACGAACTGGCGGCGCTCGAATCGCTCGACAACGGCAAGCCGGTGCGCGATGCCCGCAGTGCCGACCTGCCGCTGACGATCGACTGCCTGCGCTACTACGCCGGCTACGCCGACAAGATCCACGGCCAGACGATTCCCGTTCGCGGCAACTATTTCACCTACACGCGGCGCGAGCCGGTGGGCGTGGTCGGGCAGATCATCCCCTGGAATTTCCCGATGCTGATGACGGCCTGGAAATGGGGCCCGGCACTGGCGGCCGGCTGCACGATCGTGATGAAGCCGGCCGAGCAGACGCCGCTCACCTGCCTGCGCATGGCCCGGCTGGCTCAAAAGGCCGGCATTCCCGACGGCGTGATCAACGTCGTGCCGGGCTACGGTCCGACGGCTGGCGCGGCGATCGTCAAGCATCCGGGCGTCGACAAGGTCGCCTTCACCGGCGAACATCGCACGGCGCAGATCATCATGCGCGACGCGTCGCAGACCCTGAAGCGGCTGACGTTCGAACTGGGCGGCAAGAGCCCGAACATCGTCTTCGCCGACGCCGATCTGGACGCGGCCGCCGCCGGCTCGCACTTCGGCCTGTACTTCAACCAGGGCCAATGCTGCTGTGCCGGCAGCCGGCGTGTTCGTGCAGGAGAAGATCTACGACAAGTTCATCGACAAGATCGCCGGCATGAACAAGGTCGCGCAAGTTGGGCGATCCGCTCGATCCGGAGACCGAGCAAGGCCCGCAGATCGACCAGGCCCAGTTCGACAAGATCATGCACTACATCGACCTGGGCAAGCAGGAAGGGGCCGAATGCATGACCGGCGGCAAGCGGTTCGGCGAGCGCGGCTACTTCATCGAGCCGACGTTGTTCGCCGACGTGAACGACGACATGTCGATCGCCAAGGACGAGATCTTCGGCCCGGTGATGTCGGTGCTGCGAGTTCAAGGACGTCGACGAAATCGTCGCCCGGGCGAACAACACCTGCTACGGACTGGCCGCGGCCGTCTGGACGCGCGACGTGGCCAAGGCCCATCAACTGGCCAACAAGATCCGGGCCGGCACGGTCTGGATCAACTGCTACGACGTGTTCGACGCCGGCGCTCCGTTCGGCGGCTTCAAGATGTCCGGCATGGGCCGCGAGCTGGGCGAGAAGGGGCTCGACGCCTACACCGAGACGAAGACCGTCACGGTGTCGCTGGCCTAACGAGTTGATTCTCTTCCTCCCCTCTCCCCTTTGCGGGAGAGGGGCCGGGGGTGAGGGGCGCGTTTCAGCGTTCGCTTTGCGGCTTATGGGGGCGCTGCGATGGAACTGGATGGTCAGAAAAGATCGGGCAGTTTCAATTGGATTGGGTTGTTGGTCCTCGTCCTTGTCCTGGCGATCATGGCATTTTGCCTTGTTCCTGCCATGGACAATTCACGAGGGCCAAGCCGGCGAGGAGTTTGCGCGAACAATATGCGCAGTCTCGCGGCAGCCCTGCTTTACTACGAGAATTCACAGCGAGAATTTCCAGGCTACCGGAATGTGCTTACGACCCGTGACCAAAAGGTCTATATCGACACGGCAACAGGAAGGAAGACCGGCCTGAGCTGGGTCATCATGATCCTGCGGCAGCTCGATCAGCCGGATTTGGACGACATCTGGAAAGCGCCTGCTAGCGAGTCGACGCCTACGAAGGAAGCCGCGAAGCGGACGACTTTGGGGATCTTGATCTGTCCGTCAGATCCACCGGCGAAGATTGACGGCACACCGCTCAGCTACGTCGTCAATTGCGGCATCAAAGATTGGGCCGGTTCGGCTACCATGCCACGCGATTGGGGTGGCAACGGAGTCTTCTTCGACCGATTCACCGGTGACGCGCGCATTGTCAAAGATAAAGCCGACGGAATCCCCATCGTGACAATGTCGCGCGGCTACATCGCCAGGCACGATGGCTTGCAGAATACGATTTTGCTGACGGAAAACGTTGACGCCGGCAATTATAACGACATCTACGAAACGCGAGTTGGCATTCTATGGAGTCCCAAGGGGACTATCGACAAGACGACGAATCCACCGCATCTGGTGCCGTGGGATGAAAACATGCGGATCAACGCAGGGATAGGAAAAGCCGAGGGCGCGGCAAACCCCACACCCTTTGCCCGGCCCTCGTCGTATCATCCCGGCGGCGTGAACGTCGCCTTTTGCGATGGTCGCGTGATATTCCTCAGCGAAAAGATCGACTATTACGTTTACTGCCTGTTGATGTCGACCAACGGTCAGCGAGTTCGCGAACCGGGAAGCAACAAGGTAATTCCAAACTTCGCCGTTGAGATCGTTAAGGATGCGTGGCTGCAGCAATAGCGCTGCGCAAGATACACAAGCCCGACGCGCCAGCGAGGGTGTCGAACGCGGGACACCCTCGCTGGCGCATCGGGCTTGTATTGGTTTGACTCCGGTGCGAATGCTGACTTCTCACAACAACAAAGCCGGCCCATAAGCGAGTTGCTCATGGGCCGGCTTTTCATTTCGGACGTTCAATTAATTCGTCCTGCCGATCAAGTCACCGGCAGGTTCTCCGCGGCCTTGAGCGGCGGGAACGCGGGCGGCTTCAGCGCCGGGCCGTTGGGCCCCCCCGGATTGCCGCCTGCCGGCGGACCGTTGTTCAACAGCGGCAGGTTCGCCTTGGCGGCGAAGTAGTCGCGCAGCCTGCGCGGCCGTTTCGTCGCCCGGAGCCAACACCAGACCTCGATCCAATTCACGGACCGCTTCCTTAGGATAGCCGAGGAAACCGTAGTGGTAGCCGAGCAGGAACTCCAAGGCCGGCGAGGGATTCTTCTTCCGCGCCACTTCCAGGGCCCGCAACTGGTTGGTGTAGTCCTGGTTGCCGGCATACAGCTCGCTGTAGTTGCTGACCACCACGCCCCATTGCTCCTGCGGCAGCAATTGCAAGCCGCGCTGCACGGCGCCAGCCGCTTCGTCGAACTTGCCGGTGGCAAACAAGGCCTGGCCCAACAGCAGTGTCAAACCCGGGTCATCGGTCTTCTCGACCAAGGCGTGACGCCAGTTCTTGACCGCGCCCTCATAGTTGCCGGCTCGGAAATCGGCTTCGCCCAAAGCGGAGTAGTCGTTCGAGGCCGGCATGGTCGTCGATGGAGCAGCCGTAGTCGGAGCGACTGACGTGGTGGGCGAGTAGGTGTTGTAGCCATACCCGTACGAACCGTAGGCCGAGTACGAGTAGTTCGGATAACCGTATCCGTAACCGCCGTAGCCACCATAGCCGCCGTACCCACCGTAGCCGTAGTAAGAATACGGCAGGCCGTAGTTGTAATAGCCATACGGGCCGAATCCGCCATACAGATATCGCGAACTCAAATAGCCGAGGTACGGATAACCGTAGCCATAACCGCCGTAGCCATAGCCACCGTACCCGTAGCCCCCGTAGCCATAGCCGCCATATCCATAGCCAAGGCCGTACCCCAGGCCGAAGCCAAACGGATAACCAAAACCGAAGCCAAAGCCGTAGCCCAGCCCGTAGCCGAAGCCCAATCCAAATCCGTAGCCGTATCCATAGCGGCCGTATCCGCCGTAGCCACCATAGCCGTAGCGGCCATATCCACCGTAGCCGCCATAGCCATGCCCGTAGCCACCGTAGCCGCCATGGTTGTAGCCGCCGTAACCGCCGCGGCCGAAGTTTGCATTGCTGAAATTGCTGCCGGAAAAGTTCCGTCCGGCGAACGAGCCAGTCCCGCTGGTGCGAGCACTCGAAACGTTCGTACCGCTGACGCCGTGACGGCCGAGGAACGATGAATTGCCACCCATGCCGCCGCGCGCCGCGGAGCTCATGCCGCCCATGCTGCGGCCCGAGGCCCCCAGTCCGCCGGTGCCGGAGAAGTGACGGCCCATGAAGCTGCTCGAAGCGCCGGAGTGCATGCCGGTCGCGCCGCTCATGCCCCCCATGTGCGCACCGCTCATGCCACTCATCCCGCCCATGTGCGCGCCGCTCATCCCGCCCATGCCGCCGCCATAGCCACCCATGTGACCACCGTAGCCGCCGCCCATCCCGCCGCCATACATGCCGCCCATGTGGCCGCCATAGCCACCCATGCCACCGCCGTACATCCCGCCCATGTGTCCGCCGTAGCCGCCGCCATAGCCACCCATGTGGCCGCCGCCAAATCCGCCTCCCATGTGCCCGCCGCCGAAGCCACCACCGCCATGACCACCGCCGCCCCCGTGACCACCACCTCCGCCACCGCCACCGTGAGCCCAGACGAGTTGCGGCATCGCGACCAAGGCGAGCGTACAGGCTACACCCCACGCGATCCCCTTGAGTCCCGTACGCATAAGCATCTCCTCGCCGGAGTAGAAGAAGGGCTGTTTTGGTTGCTTTAAGTTCTACGCTTGGTCAAGCGTGCCAGTTCAGCGCGCTCGACAGCATTCAGCCCGAACCGATCCCAACCGACAGCACAGCAGAAACAACTCAAGAATGCCCCTCAATAGCAGAAAAAGCAATCCTGCTGTCGGGTTAGGTCAGGCGTCTTGACGCCGAGAAGGGGCGCCGACGCACCGGTCCCTAGGATAGATAATCGGCTTGAAACGGATGTGAGATCGAGAGAACAACGGCAAAGTCGCTGCGCGTGTCAATTGCGCAACAGGCCGACCAAGGTTTGACGACGGGAACGAAGGCGAATCCCAGTAGAAAGGGCTCGGCGGATGGCCTCAGCCGCGGTATTCCGTAGCCTCTCGTATTCAAGGCGAGTACATTTGAGTGCAAGCGGGCCCATCAGTAGCGCGGAGGAGTGGGCAATTTGTCATCCACGGTTTATGTGATCGCAGGGCCAAATGGAGCGGGAAAGACCACGCTAGCCAGAGCTCTCTTGCCTCGATTATCAGACTGTAAAGAGTTCTTGAACGCCGACTTGATCGCGGCGGGATTATCTCCCTTCGCCCCCGAAACGCAAAATGTACGGGCCGGTCGGCTCTTGCTGACGCGGTTGATGGAATTATCTCGTGCTCACGTGAGCTTCGGTTTCGAAACCACCCTCTCCGGCCGTAGTTACGTACGAACCCTCTCAGGCTTGAAGGAAAACGGTTATCGCGTCGTCCTATACTTCCTCTGGCTTCCCAATGCCGAGCAGGCGGTGGCGCGGGTCCGGGAGCGAGTGCGACAGGGCGGTCATAATATACCGGAAGTAGACATCCGCCGCCGGTTCGACGCCGGCCTCCGCAACCTGTTTCAACTATACTGCCCTTTGGCCGACCGCTGGTCTCTCTACGATGCTTCGGATTCTGCAAATACCGTAGTCGCCACAGCAGACGCCGGCCGACTTGAAACCATGGACGGCCGGCTTTTTGAACAGATTCAAATACAAGCGGGGTCGATGTGACGTCTGAGAGAACAAACAGCGATACCACAATGTTCTCCGCCGACGAACTCGCCCGCATCGAAGCGTCGGCTATGGCCGCTGAGCGCGGAGCAAACTGGCACCTCTTTGGTTGTTTGGGAGCACGGCAAAGTCACCAACGTTCCCGGCTCGCCGCCGCAAACGAACGAATGGGCATTCGCCCTGGCGAGCGAGCATCGGAAGTGGTTGGCAAATTTCGACCCGCTCTACGCGAGAAATTGGGACAGGCTGCTGAAGAACCACTTTGAGGCTGCGATCACGGAAGCGGATATTCGGCGAATGCTCGAACGCCATGGCGCGACCGTCGAGCCGACTGAGGATGCGAATGGTTCCAGGCGGCGACCTGACTTCAAGTGTCGCGTCGGTCAAGAAATGTTTTACGTCGAGGCCAAGTGCATCCTCCGTGAAACCGCTACGGCCAAGACCGGAATCCCGGATCACGAAAGGGGGCTTTTCGCGTTCAAACCACTTAACGCTGCCATTATGGGCATCTGCCGAGGCAAGGCCGGACAGTGCAAGGATCTTGATGCTCCGGCGCTCGTCGCGATCGGCACGCTGCACTCGACGATCGCGATGGCGTACTTCACCAGACCTTGGGTGAGCATGTTATTGACCGGTCAGGTACGAATGGAGTGGACGCCTCACACGCAGACGAGCCTAACTGTCGCCGACACCGAGGACACGACTGAGTTGCGTGACGCTGCGTTCTTGGGGCCTGACGATTCGCAGCCAGTTGGGTTTGCGAGGCGCCCGATTTCTGGCCTGTTGCTTTGCGGAGTTGGCTACGAACCACCCAGGGTTATCGGCGTGCTGCATCCGAACCCCGTTCACTCGTTCCGCCCTGAGTTGTTGCCAGGGATCGATTTCGGCCAGGTTCGTATCGATGGCGAGTCCGGCCGACTCCAAGTGCGTTGGCCCGAGCGGGTCGCTTAGGCTGACCAGCGAAACAGGCCGACGGCGTTGAACGTGCGGTGTCTCGTTCAATGAAAGCCGCTGCCTGATGGTGCCTCACGCCTTGCGAATCTTTTCGCGACCGATTTGCACGTCGCGCGTCGCATTGCGAGTGTCGACGACCAGCCGGGAGTGCTGCACGATGAAGTCGTAGTCGAACGCCGAATGATCCGTGACGATCACCACGCAGTCCTGTTCGGCCAGGAACTTGTCGGTCGTCGCCTCGCTCACCAACTCGGGCAGCTTGGCGTGGTGCGTCGTGGGCAGAACCGGAATGTGCGGATCGTGGTAACTGATCCGCGCGCCCCCTTCGGTCAACAGCTCCATCAATCGAAACGCTGGGCTCTCGCGTGGATCGTCGACGTCCTTCTTATAGGCCACGCCCAGCAAGCAGACCTTGCTTCCCTTCAGCGGCTTTTCCCAATCGTTCAAGCGCGCTGACGATTTGCGACACCACGTACTGCGGCATGAACGTGTTGATCTCGCCGGCCAACTCGATGAACCGCGTCGTCAGCCCATGCTTGCGCCAGCCAGGTGAGATAGAACGGATCGATCGGGATGCAATGACCGCCCAGCCCCGGCCCGGGATAGAACGGCTGAAAGCCGAACGGCTTGGTCTTGGCCGCGTCGATCACTTCCCAAATATCGAGGCCCATGTGCGCGAACAGCACCTTGAGCTCGTTGACCAGCGCAATGTTCACCGCGCGGTAGGTGTTTTCCAGAATCTTGCAGGCTTCGGCCACTTCCACGCTGCTGACCGGCACGATGTCGACGATGGCCGAACTGTACAGCAGCCGGGCCAGCGCCAAGCTGTTCGAGTCGTAGCCGCCGACGACCTTCGGAATGCGAGCGGCCGTGAAGTTCGGATTGCCCGGGTCTTCACGCTCCGGGCTATAGGCCAGGAAGAAATCTCGTCCGGCTTTCAAGCCGCTTTGTTCCAGGATCGGCAGCAGCACGTCGCGGGTCGTGCCCGGATAGGTTGTGCTTTCAAGCACGATCAATTGCCCAGGCCGTAGCACGGCGGCAATCTGCCGACCCGTGGCTTCCACGAACGACAGGTCGGGGTCGCGGCTCTCGGACAACGGCGTCGGAACGCAGATCAACAGGCAATCGGCCTCGGCCAGCCGCTGCATGTCGGCGGTCGGCGTGAAATCGTTGGAATCGATGCACTCGCGAATCCATTCCGGAGGAATGTGGCGAATGTAACTGGTGCCCGCCAGCAGACAGTCGATCTTCGACTGGTCGACGTCGTACCCCAGGGTTGGGAAGCCGGCTTTGACGTAGGCTTGCACCAGCGGCAAACCGACGTAGCCCAAGCCGACAACGCCGACACGAGCCGTCCGATTGCGAATCGCTTGTTCGAGCGATGTGCCCGTCAGCGATGCAGCGAGGGTCGAGATCGAGATCATGATTGCGACGTCGCCTTCCGTGGCAGGATCGAGCGAACCGAGCGAGTGTTGGGCCAGCCGTCCGCGGAAGGCCGCTAGCACTCGCGAGCGATGCCGATCATGAAAGGGGGAGGCGGAACGATAATGGAATCACCGGAACCGAGCAAGCTCAACTGGTCGTTGGGTTTGGCCGGGCTGCGAGGAGCCAGCACGAGACAAAAATCCGCTCTAGGGCGGCCCTGCAAGAGGTGCTAGAATCCGCCACCACTTTGCCGCCGGCAGGCGCGATGGCTAGCATCGCTTCGCCGAAAAACCAGGTCCGGTGGCAGCCAGGGCACCATTTCGGGCGAAGGATCGCCAGACGCGGAGATTCAGTCATGTTGCGACGCAGGGAAGCAATGCTGGCCGTGTGGGTCGGCCTGTTGGTCTTCACAGGCCTGGTCTTCACAGGCACGGCTCATTCGCAAGCTCCGGCGCAGGCACAACCGGTCGCAGCGGGTCAGCCCCCGGCGCAGGCGCGCTGCCCGGCGTCGCTCCCCAGCCGCAGCCCTGGGTGCAAGCACCCTTCGTCCTGACGCTTCAGGAGGAGAACAACGTCGACCTGGTGTTGCGCCAGTGGCAGCAGACAGGAATGCAGGTCAAGACATTTGAATGCAACTTTACGGTGTGGACCTACAACGCGGCTTTCGGACCGGGGCCCGATAAGCCCATGCGTACCGACACCGGCGTGCTGCGCTACGCTCAGCCTGACAAGGGAATGTACAAGATCGACACCGAAGGGGGCGAATACTGGCTCAGCGATGGCAAAGCCATCTTCGAGTTCCGCGCGTCGACGAAGCAATTGATCGAGAATCGCCTGCCGCCGGAACTGCAAGGCAAAGCCATTGCCGACGGCCCCTTGCCGTTCGTGTTCGGCGTTGACGCAGAGAAGCTCAAGAAGCGTTATTGGATTCGCATCATTACGCCGCAAGGCGCCGAAGGCCAGATTTGGTTGCAAGCCTTTCCTCGCACGCGACAAGACGCCGCCAACTTCGAGCGCGTCGAGATCATCCTCTCGAACAAAACGCTCGAGCCCCAAGGCTTGCAGCTCGTCGAACCGCAAGGCAAGAACCGTAAGGCTTACGCCTTCACCAATCAGAAGGTGAACAATCCGGTCCACATGGTGAAGGGTTGGATCGGCTGGTTCGTCTCGCCGCAGACGCCGCTCGGATGGCAGCGCGTCGTAAACGAGGCGCCGATTGCTGCCCCCGATGGGCAACAGCCGGGAGTGGCCGGTCCTGCGGGACAGCCCCCCATGGACCAGGCCCAGCGGCCGCCCGTCGGTCCGACCGGCCAGCCGCGGTAGCGCGTTGAATACTTCGGATCGAAGCCGCGTTCGCTGGGTGCCTTGCTCACCCTTGCGTGAGCATGCGGTCGCTCCCGCTAAACTTGGCCACGCAAGCGTGGTCCATGGCACCACGGCGATGCCTGCCGTGTATACAGCGACACATTCTTGAGCGGCTATATCGGCCCCCCGTTGCCGCATCAAATCCGCCCATAGCCGGCGGTTGCTCAACCCTCAAAACTGACCAGTGGCCACGGCCTGCTCTCTGTAGGCCCTTGGCAGGGTAGAGTTTACCTTTGTTCCCAGGTGTTTGCCTGCGCCCGGCGAATTGACTCGGAAGGCATGGCTCCTATAATAAATTCGGTCGAAAAACCAAATCGGCCATGTACTTGCGCGTTTTCATCTCGCCCTGGGACGCCGGACGCTCATGGCAACTTGGTCGCAGCGTTCAGACCTCACCGCCCGGCCTCATATTGGCCGGTTTCTTTGGCACTGCCTGATCGTGCTGCTGGGGCTTGCTGCGCTGGACGAGCGTTGGCTTGCCGCCGCGCCCAAACAGGATGAACAACGCAAAGAAGCCGCGGCCGAGCAGCCCCCCGAACGCCGCCTGGGCCGGTTCATTCGCGTCACATCGCCGATTACCGATCGAGTCGACAATCGTGTCCGACTCCTGGTTGATACGACGATCAAAGAGGCCCGCAAGCAGGGGCAATGGCCCGTCTTCATTTTTGAAATTCAGCCGGGACGCACAGAAATTGGCCAGGCCTTGGATCTGGCCCGGTTCTTGTCCAGCCCCGCGTTGAACGGGGCCACGACCGTGGCCTACCTGCCGCAATCGGTTTCGGGGCACAACGTGTTGCTGGCCATCGCCTGCGACGAAATCATCATGAGCGCGGAGGCCGAAATCGGCGACGCCGGCAAGTATGAAACCGTCATCGAACCCTGGGTTCGCGATGCCTATGTCGAGATTGCCAACCGGCGCAAGACGGTGCCGGCCGATCTGGCCTTGGGCATGCTCGATCCGGCCGTTGAAGTGCTGCTGGTCGAAACCGACGTCAGCCGCCAGTTCGTCCTGAGAAGCCGGCTCGACGAACTGCGAAAGGAAAAGTCGTTCCAGATTTCGAAGGTCGTCAAGCCGGCCGGCAAGCCCGGCGTGTTCAGTGGGAGCACCGGCCGCGAGTTGGGCTTCGTAAGTTACCTGGCAGCTGATCGCGAGGCCGTGGCCAATATTTGGAAGCTGCCGCGCGAATCTATTTCCGACGATCCTTCGCTCGACGGCCAGTGGCGGCCGGTTCGGTTGTATATCAAAGGCCCAATCACCCCGAAACTCGCGGACCAGGTGCAGAGTGAGCTGCAAGCGCAGATTCGCGATCGCGACGTGAACTTCATTTGCCTATGGATCGACAGTCCCGGCGGTTCGCCGGCCGATAGTTTGAACCTGGCGAACTTCCTGGCCAGTCTGGAATCAGCCAAGCGACGGACCGTGGCCTACATTCCCGGCGAAGCCCGCGGGGATGCGGCCTTCATTGCGTTGGCGTGCGATCACGTGGTGATGTCTCCCGACGCGATTCTGGGCGGTTCGGGCGCTGCTGCGATCGACGGAGACGACATTCGTCTGACGACGATCACGCTGGAAGAAATCGCCCGGCAGAAGTTTCGTTCGCCGACGCTCGTGGCGGCGATGGTCGATCCGAATCTGGCCGTCTTTCGCTGCACGCGCAAAACCGACGGCCTGGTGAATTATTTCAGCGATGCCCAACTGGCCGCTCAACCGGATGCGGATGCCTGGCGCAAGGACCGGCAGATCAATGTAATCGGCCAGCCCTTGAGCGTCGATGGCCGAACGGCCGAAGAACTTGGACTGGTTTCGAACCTGGTGAACAGCTTCACGGAGTTCAAAACGCTGTACGGTTTGGAGGACGATCCGCAACTGGTCGAGCCGAGTTGGGCCACGGTCTTGATCGACACTTTGAATTCTCGCGGCATCAGCCTGTTTCTGTTGTTCCTGGGCGGGGCGGCGTTGTATTTCGAGTTGCAGTCGCCGGGCGTCGGCCTGGGGGGCATTGTCGGCGCGATCTGCTTTTTGCTTTATTTCTGGAGCGCCTACCTGGGCGGGACGGCTGGGTGGTTGGAAATTCTGCTGTTCCTGGCCGGCATCGTTTGCATCGTGCTCGAATTGGTCGTCTTTCCCGGCGTCATCGTCTTTGGCGTCAGCGGCGGACTACTGGTCGTGGCCTCGATCATTCTGGCCAGCCAAACGTTCGTCCTGCCGCACAATCAGTACCAGTTCGAGCAGTTGCGGACTTCGCTGTCGGTGTTGGTGGGCGCCGGCGTGGCGGCCCTTGTGGCAGCCGTGCTCATGAACCGCTTCCTGCCGCATGCGCCGATGTTCCATCGCATGCTGCTGGCCCCGCCTTCGACGGAAGAGTTGTCGCACATCTCACGCCGCGAAGCGCTGGCCGAATTCGACCATCTGGTCGGCAAGCAGGGCCTGGCCACGACCCCACTGCTTCCGGGCGGAAAGGCCCGGTTCGGCGACCAGGTGGTCGACGTCATCGCCGACGGCCAGTTCATCGAACGCGGCCAGGAGTGGTGGTTGTCGAAGCCCGGGGCAATCGCGTACTGGTGCGGGCGACCACGCGAGATTCAGTGTAGAATACCTGGCCGCCAGCGCTGCCTGGCGTCGGCAGACAATTTGCCTCTGGTAGGTTCAGCCCACATCCATTCGACGACTGATGATTCGACAACCATGGACCCTTTGATTTGGGCAGCGCTGCTGCTGGCGCTAGGCTTGGCCCTGGCAGTAATCGAGTTGTTCGTGCCTTCCGGCGGGCTATTAGGCCTGTTGGCATTGGTGTCGCTGGCCGGCGCAATCGGACTGGCGTTTCATCGTGGAGCATGGACCGGGCTGGCGTTCCTGGCGATCACCGTCGTCTGCTTGCCGATCGGCATCGCCGTGGCCATGCGCTTCTGGCCTTACACGCCGATGGGCCGGCGCCTGCTGCTCGAAGTGCCCCAGCAAGATTCCGTATTGCCCGATAGCGAATCCCGGCGGCAGGTGAAGCGGCTGATTGGCAAGGTCGGCACGGCCCAGACGCTGATGACCCCCAATGGGGCCGTTTTGATCGAAGGACAGATGATCGACGCCCTCAGCGCCGGCACGGTCATCGAGCCTGGGCAGCACGTGCGGGTGATCGAGGTTCGTGGCAATCGAGTGCTTGGTGCAGGCCACCGACGAGAAGGTCTCCCAGGCTGAGAGCCGCGATCCGCTTTCACAGTCCATTGAATCGCTGGGGATCGACCCGTTTGAAGATCCGCTTGCTTGACAAGTCCAGCCGGTCGAGCGACGATCTGCTGGTAGTTGGTTTCGCCACCATTGTGAGCCAGGGCTCGTTCCGCGAACGGTGACTCGTTCTGCGGCTAGTGAATCGAGAAGATGTATCCATGGGACCGCAGCAATTGAATGTTGTTTACCTCATCGCCTTGTGCGGTGTGGTGATCTTCGGGCTCATTTTTCTGGCGATTTTCGCCCGCTATTTCCGTTACTGGATCCAATCCGTCACCACGGGGGCCGGCATCGGCATTTTCGATCTGCTGGGCATGACCTTCCGCAAGGTCAACCCCACGGTCATCGTGCGCAGCAAGATCATGGCCGTGCAGGCCGGCTTGGACGAAGCCACCGGGATTACCAGCCGCTCGCTCGAGGCGCATTATCTGGCCGGCGGCAACGTGCCTCTGGTGATCAGGGCCATCATCGCGGCCAACAAGGCCAAGACGATCGATCTCAGTTTCAAGCTGGCCACGGCCATCGACCTGGCCGGCCGCAACGTGCTGGAAGCGGTGCAGACTAGCGTGTATCCCAAAGTAATCGACTGCCCGGCGCGTAACTCCAGCCGCGAATCGCTCGACGCCGTGGCCAAGAACGGCATCCAGCTCAAGGTCAAGGCTCGGGTCACGGTGCGCGCGAACCTGAACCAGTTGATCGGCGGTGCGACCGAAGAAACGATCATTGCCCGCGTCGGCGAAGGGATCGTCAGCGCCATCGGCTCGTCGGAATTCCACACCGACGTGCTGCAGAATCCCGACCGTATTTCCAAGGCCGTACTGGCCCGGCGGCTCGATTCGCAGACGGCCTTTGAGATCGTCTCCATCGATATTGCCGACATTGACGTGGGTGAGAACATCGGTGCCCGCTTGCAGGCCGACCAGGCTGAAGCCGACACGCGCGTGGCACGGGCCCGGGCCGAAGGCCGGCGGGCGATGGCGGTCGCGCAGGAGCAGGAGATGATTGCGGCGATCGAAGAGAGCCGGGCCAAGGTGACCGAGGCCGAAGCTCAGGTGCCGTTGGCGATTGCCGAATCGTTCCGCGACGGCCACCTGGGAATTCTCGACTATTACAAGCTTCGCAACGTGCAGGCCGATACCGAGATGCGGGCCGCGATCGCCGGCACCGGCTCGGGCAGCCGCAACGGTCAGCGAGGGCCCGCGTCATGATCGCCTGGGTGCCGCTGGCGGCGGCCGATCTGGAACCCTATTTGAAGCTGATCGGCCTGATCGTGGCTGTCAGCATCATGGCCATCAACCATCTCCTGGCCGGCCTGAAGAAAGCCCGCGCGCAATTGCCGCCCCCGCCCGAGGCTTCGCCGCCGCGAGATCCCATCGCCGCCGCCTCGACGCGCCAGGATTTGAACGCCGAGGTCAAGGAATTCCTTCGCCGGGCAGCCCACCAGCGTGGCGGCGCAGAGCGCGGATCACAGGCTCCCTCTCGTCAGCCGACTCCCAGGCCTTCAATGTCGCCCGCGTCCGCGAACCGAAATGAAGGGCAGCGGAAGCAGAAACGCAAGTCGCAACAGCCCAAGCCCATCGTGCCGGTCGTACCCAAGCTCGACGATTCGATTGCCAACCGCCGCATGACTTCGCGACTGGAATCGACCAGGCTCGACGACCGCACGGAGCAGTTATCTGGTCTCGGCAAATTGAACGAGATCGATGCGAACGCGCAGCAATCGGTCGAACATCAAGTCGGCCAATTGACCTCGGGGCAAGCCAGTTTGACGACCACCTCAGCAACGTCCAACTCCGCGGCTGGAGACGCCGATTCGCAAGCCAACTCCGCGGCCGATATCGCGGAACTGCTCCGCAACCCGCAATCGCTCCGCACTGCCATAATCCTCAACGAAATTCTCGCGCGGCCCGTCGATCGCTGGTGAACCTGCCGGCCGATCGAAGTGTTTGCGTCTTGACGATAATTCGAATCTCAATGATGAAAGGGATGTTCTGCCATGGCCGTTGCGAAAGTCGTTCCCGGCAAGACCCGTTTGGGTTGGATCGGCACCGGAGTGATGGGCTCGAGCATGTGTGGCCACCTGCTGGCCAAAGGCTTCGCCGTCACGGTCTATAATCGGAGCCGGGGGCGGACCGAAGCGTTGCTGGCCCAAGGCGCCGCGTGGGCCGATACACCCAAGGCCGTGGCCGCGGCCAGCGATGTGGTGTTTTCAATCGTCGGCTTTCCCAGCGACGTACGCCAGGTGATGCTGGGTGACAACGGCGCTCTGGCCGGAGCCCGGCCGGGGACGATTCTCGTCGACATGACGACCAGTGATCCGACGCTCGCCTGCGAGATTGCCACGGCAGCGCAGGCCAAGGGCGTTCACAGCGTCGACGCACCCGTTTCGGGCGGCGACGTCGGTGCCAAGGAAGCACGACTGTCGATCATGATCGGCGGAGATCCGCAGGTCGTCGCGACGCTGATGCCGTGCTTCGAAACGCTGGGCAAGACCATCGTCCACCAGGGCGGCCCCGGAGCCGGCCAGCATACGAAAATGGTCAACCAGATCCTGATCGCGTCGAACATGGTTGGCGTTTGCGAGGCCCTGCTCTACGGCTACCGCGCCGGGCTCGACCTGGAAACGGTCATGAAGTCGGTCGCTTCGGGCGCGGCCGGCAGTTGGTCGCTCTCGAATCTGGGACCGCGCATCATCGCCGGAAACTTCGACCCGGGCTTCTTCGTCGAGCACTTCATCAAGGACATGGGCATTGCCCTGGAAGAGTCGAAACGCATGGGGCTGGCCATGCCCGGGCTGGCGCTGGCGAATCAACTCTACATCGCTCTGGCCGCGCAAGGCCACAAGCGCGACGGCACGCACGCGCTGGAGCTCGTCCTCGCAGGCCTGGCCGGAATTGACTGGAAGAACCGCGACAAGAAGTGAACCGATCCCGAGCCGGGGGCGTCAGCCCTCGGATTCGCTCACACCGCGAATTCGTTTCCCGATCTCGCGCCGGAGCCTATAGATCGCACTGAGGCCTAGACGCGCTGCGACCTAGTTCGATGCCGCCGGCGGCTGGCCGCCACCATGCTTCCGCTGGTGCGATTGGAACGAAGTGTTGAGCGTGTCGACCAGCCCCGGAATCTGCTGGGCCGTGAGAAACACGCGGCTCGACACGGCCGATTTGGGGAAGAAGTTGGTGATGAAGTCGAACCAGAATTCCGAAGGCGTGTGACCGATCATCACGGCGTTGGCGTACACGCCACTCAGCAACTCATCGGGCAGCTTCAACTGCTCGTAAAGGTCAGCGATCGTCGTGGTGTTCTGCACTTCGGCAGGCTTCGGTTGCGGCAGACCGGGCGGCTTGCCGAACCGCTCTTCGTACATTTTCAGGTTATCGCGCAAGGCTTGCAGGAACTGCGCAAACACCTGGTGCGACAACACGATCCGCGAGGCGATGGTGTGCGGAGCGCCGAGCCGGATGACGAAATCGATGACGAATTCGTTCGGCCCTTCGAAGACGATGGCCCCGGTGCTGAAACATCCCCGCCCGACCGATGGCGGAATGCGGGCGCTGACCGGCGAATGCTGTATTTGTTCGTTGATCGGGCCCTTGGGAGCCCCGGATTCTGATTCTTTGCCTTCGTTCTCTTCGCATTTTCACGCTACCGCAGGCCGGGATGGAATTTGGATTATTCCAGCATCATCCGGCCCTTTGAGCGGACGCGTCAAGGAGCGTGTTCCGCTTTGCGTCCGGTTTGGGGCCCGCCGGGTCTGGAAATGTCGGCACTTTCGGCATAACCAGGCGACTACGCCGCCCTATTCGGCTTCCTCCCAGACGGTTCGGTAGCCGCCGAGTTGCTCCACGTATTCCAGCAATCGGCCGTAGAAGGGATGCGAGGAAAGCGTCGCGCTGTCGCCGATCAGCAGCAACTTTGCGCCGCGCCCGGGTCATGGCGACGTTCATCCTCCGCACGTCAGCCAGGAAGCCGATCTCGCCCGCGGCGTTCGACCGTACCAGCGAAATCACCACGGCTTCCTTCTCGCGCCCTTGAAAGCCGTCGACGCTGTCGATCTCCAATCCCGGGAATATCAAGTCGCGTACGTAGCAGCCGCACTTGGGCGGCATACGGCGCAATCACTGCAATATCGGCGGGAGCCACCCCGGCAGCCACCAGCGCTTCTACCTTGCGAGCCACCAGGGCGGCCTCTTGCGGATTCTGGCGGCTCTCACCGTCGGGCTCCGCCTCTTCTTCGTAGCCGGCGCCGGCCGTGTCGATGAATTCGACCGGAACTTGCGTCAAGGGACTGGCCTCGACGCCCGGCAGATCGGCCAGCAAGTGCTGCTCGACGCTGGGGTCGGCGACGAGTTCGCTCTCGTAGAACTCGCGCGACGAAAAATCCATGATCGCCTGGTGCATGCGATACTGCGTCGTCAACCGCCGCGCAATCTGCGTGCCGCACAGGTTCATCAGCCGCTCGAACAGGCTGATCGCAAAGCCTTCGGCCACGGCTTGCGGAGACACAACCGTCGGGGGCAGTTGGCAATGGTCGCCGGCCAGCACGACGCGCTCGGCGCGCAACAGCGGCGGCCAACAGCCCGGCTCCGTGCTTTGACAGGCTTCGTCGAGAACCACCAGGTTGAATTGCCGCTGACCCAGCATTTCGCTGTCGAGCCCGGTCGTCGTGGCGCAAATGACATTGGCCCGGTCGAGAATCTCCTCGACCGCTGCGGCTTCCATTCGCCGGGCGTCGGCCAGTCGGCGACGCGCATCCTGCCGCAGCTCCTGGCGGGCGCCCGGCTCGGGCCGAGCCCGCGTGTGGCGGCTGGCCTGGCGAAACAGGGCCCACGCCTGCTTGACCAGCTTGCGGGCCAACTGCACGTCGCGATGATCCTCGACCAGATAATCGAGCGTATGTTCTCGCAAACTCTCCAACACGCGAGCCGGATGGCCGATGCGCACGGCACGCACGTCCCGCGTCACCAGCTTTTCCAGCATGTTATCGACGGCCAGGTTGCTCGGCGCGCAGGCCAGAACTTTGTCGCCGCGGCGCACGGCCTGGCAAATCAATTCCACGACGGTCGTCGTCTTGCCGGTTCCGGGCGGGCCGTGGATCAAGGCCACGTCCTGGGCGGATAAAGCCGAATCGCACGGCGGCCTGCTGCGAATCGTTGAGCGTGCGTTCGAATTCCAAGTCCGGCAGCTCGTCCTGAAAACGCGGCGGACGTTCGCCCAGCAGCACGCGTCGCAGATCGGCCAGCCGCTCGCCTCCGGCTCCGGCCGCACGCGACAAGGCGGCGCGTTGACGTTCGGCCGCAATCTCGTCGTTGGCCAGATCGGCGCGCCAGCCGCCGGCATCGGCCTCGTCCACTTCGGCGTTGAGCACCACCCGCAAACGCCGGTCGTTCCGTTCGCAGACGACGCCGCGGGCCTGCTGCTGCCCGCTGTCGCCCGCCTGCGACAGAATCACCGGAGCCCCGACGTTCAGTCGATGCCAAGGCATCGAGAGCGTACGATTACGCTTCACCAGCGACAAAATGTAACGGCCGCCGAGGCCCGAGTCTTCGTCGTCGACGACCAGGTCCACCAGCGCACGTGCCCGACCGCTCGGCGTCGGCCGGAGAAAGCCGCTCGCGCAGTTCGGCCGCCCGCTCCAACTCGGCCTGCGATTCGAGGTTCAGCAACCGCTGCAAACGGGCGAAGTGATCGTCGCTGGAAACGGGCCCTGTGCTGCGGTCGCTCCAGACGCGGACATTGCGCTCGCCCCACGGGCTGCCGTCGAGCGTTCGGACCAGTCGGGCCTCCCAACTGTCGGGCACTTCGGCCGTGGCCCGATTGCCACGCAGGTCGATGCGGCCGATCTTCTGCTTGTCCAGTCCGCCGACCTCGCACAGCAGGCGGACGAGATCGCCTTTGTTCTGACGCGGCGGAACGGGCTCAAAATTCAAGGTCGCCATGTGTGAATTATTCCCGGTTGAAACCTCAGTGCGCGAGAAGGGTAAGATCGGGCCATTCCTACTTTTTCGAGTTATTTGCCATGATAGTCGCTGGCCACGTTTTTCTCATCACCGGCGGCGGATCGGGACTGGGCGCAGCCTGTGTCCGGCGTCTGGTGGCGGCCGAGGGCCGCGTGCTGATTGCCGATCTGAATGTCGCAGCCGGCGAAGCGCTGGCTGCCGAGTTGGGCGATCGAGCCCGCTTCGTCCAGACCGACGTGACCGATGCGGCGGCCGTCGAGCGAGCGATCGACGTGGCCCGGCAAGCCTTCGGCGGATTGCAGGGCGTGGTTCATTGTGCCGGCATCATCGCCGGCGGTCGCTTGCTGGGCAAGGAGGGCCCGCACGATCTGGCACTGTTCGCCCGAGTGGTCGAAGTCAACCTGGTGGGCACCTTCAATGTCATGCGATTGGCCGCGGCCGCCATGGCCCAGGGTGATCCGGTCGAAGAGGGCGAACGGGGCGTGATCGTCCTTACCTCGTCGATCGCTGCGTTCGAGGGCCAAATTGGCCAGGCTGCCTACGCTGCCAGCAAGGGCGGTGTCGCCGCGCTGACGTGCTGCCTGCGGCACGCGAATTGGCTCGCCACGGAATTCGCGTCATGGCAATCGCACCGGGTATTTTCGATACGCCGATGATGTCGCAGGTTTCGGAGGAAATTCGCCGCTCGCTCGCCGACCAGGTTCCATTTCCGAATCGCTTTGGCCGGCCGGAAGAATTCGCGGCGTTGGCCGAGCACATTCTGCAGAACCGGATCCTCAACGGCGAAGTCATCCGCCTGGACGGAGCCGTGCGAATGGGACCGAAATGAGCCTGTCCAAGTGTGAGTGCCCGCGCTCATGAAGATCCGCCCCGCATCGTTCGTACGGTTAGTCTATCCGTTCCTGTTCGACGGCGATGCATTCGCCGCACGCCGAACGCAGCTTGACTCGGCCGTGTTCGACGGCGCCCGACGGCTTTGGGAAACGGCGACGTTTCCGGCCGCGGAAATGCTGCCATACGTGGCGGAATACTTGAATCCGTCGGGCGGAGTCGAGCCGACCGCCTGCCTGTGGCAGGTTTCGGCCGAGGCGTTGCAATCGCTGCAAGGAATCGGTGCATCGCACAGCGTTCTGTGGCAATTGGTAACGCCGCACGAGAAGCACATCCCGTTCGTGGTCGAGAACGTGCAACTGATGTTGTTCCGGATCGGGGTGGGGCTGCTCTCCATTCGCCTGAGTTTCTCGACCGAGGATCCGGCGGATTGGTTCGACGGCATTCATTACGTGCGGTTCTTGCGTCGCGACAGTGTTTCGCTTTCCGTGCGCCGCCGCGCCCGTCCGGCGACGCCCACCGACGACGGTTACGGCGACTTCTTTCCACCATTGGCCGGCGCGCCCAAATCGGCCGGAGGCGATCGCAAGTTCGCGGAGCTGTTCGAAGGGCTGCTGCGAACCATTTCGCTGCCAGGTGAGACGGAACCCTGGTGGCAAGACGTGTTCATCGCCCGGCAAGCGCTGCCCTACATCGGCCTGTTCTGCGACGACACGGCCGAGACCGAAGACGCTCTCACGTTGTACCGGCTGCACAATTCCTTCGGCGCGGATCAGCAGATTTTCCCGGCGGCTGAGGATCTGCGGCTCGATCCGCAGCAGCACCTGTTGCCTTATGCCGCGCGGCAATGGTGGTTGTTTTCTCTCGACGGCGGCGGCTTCGTGGCCTGCCAAACGCCCGACACGCCGTTTTTCCGCAAGACTCTTCCCGAGCACGCCGACGGTGAATACTTCGTGCTCTTCGCCGTGGCGCTGCATCGCGCTTCGCCCTCACGGGGTTGTCTTCGGCCGTGGCCCACTATTGGTCGCCTCAGGCGGAATCGGCATCGCAGCGAAGCGAACTGATACGCGAACGAGCCTTCGGACGTATCCGGTTGCTGCTGCTGTCGTTCACGGCGCGTGGGTATTTTGCCCAGGTCATGCAGCGACGGCACCATCATCGCTGCTACGTGGGCTGGCAAGAGACCTTTCAAATTCCGAGGTTGTACGAAGAGGTTAACCAGGAAGTACGCTCCATCCACGAGTACCTGCTGATCCGCAAGACGGCCCAGGTCGAACGGCTGACGATGCGGCTCAACATGATTGCCTGCACGACGGCGCCCCGGCACTGCTGCTGAGCACGCTAAGCGTGTTGGGAAGCCTTGGTTGCGGCACCGGCTCTCGGCGGCCTGGCGTTTGGACTGACTGTCGGCATCGGGCTGGCGACGATTGTTTTCTACCGCCACGTCAAGGCCCAGGCCGAGAGCAGCAAACACCACGACCATGTCATGCTGATCAAATGAAGCAGAGCGAAGTCGCGAAGCACGAACGTCCGTGCTTTGCCGATCCTCGGATCCTTCGCCTTTACTTCTTCGCCTCGTTCGTCGCAGCCGTCGCCACCTTCTCGACGGTCACCTGCAGCGGCTCCCCCAAGTAGCTCATCTTCATCACGAAATTGATGGCCACATTGGCGACGACCGGCACCAGTTGTTTCTCGACCGGCGCGGCATCGGCCGCCGCCGTGAGCACGATGTAACCCTGGGTCTGCTTGCCGGCCAGCAGCGTCTTGCTCTTCTTGTCGTCGATCTTCACGCCGGGTGGCAGGCTGTTGCCGAAGATGGCGCCAAGATGCTGATTCATCAGATCGAGGGTGACGTTCTTATCGAACCCAGGCGCGCACCAGCGTGATGTCGATCTTTTGAGTGCCGCCGGGCTTGAGAGTCATCTGCGTCGGCGTGACCTTCACGGCCAGCAGATCGAGCGATTTACTTACGGAAACGGTATGCAATTCCACGGGGTACAAGCCACGCCCGCCGCCAGGCATGTAGGTTTCTTGCAGGGGCGTGGCCGTGGCGGCCAGATCGCGGGAGTTGCCGTCGATGACGAGCTGAGCCGTGCCCGTGACTTGAACATTGGCTGCGACGGTCGAGGCCTTCGCGGCGGCCTGAAGCACAATGCAACCGTCGTTTGCGCCGTCGAGAATCCGGCCGCATTGGGCCGTTACGCCCGACGGCAGTCCGTCGATGTGCAATTGAATCTCGCCGGTGAAACCCTGTTTGCGAAATACGCGAACGAAGATCGCCCCGAAAGTGCCGGGCGCCAGAATCGTCTTGTCGCTGTCCAATTCCAGCAGGAAGTAGGGCTCGCTGCGGAAGGTTTGCAAACAGTAAACGTACTGCGGCCCTCCGCGAAGATGCAGGTCTCGCAGTTCCAGGACGTAGGCCCCGTCGGCCGGCGCGGCCCAGTTTTCGATCTGCGAGTCGGGAAAGCTGACGCGGCCGACGACCATGTCGTCGCTTTCGATGGCCGCGGCGCCTTTTGCGTTCAGGACTCTCAGAATCGGGTCGAGCGCCGATTCGTGCCGACGGGCGACGACTTCGAACGAGAATCGCTCACCCTTCTTGGCCTGAAAGCTGTAGTAGTCGATCTGACCCGGCGACGTGATCCGACCGTTGACGGCGCAGGGCACCGGAATTTCCTGGGCCTTTTGCGGCGATTGGTTGCCGGGCATCCGCACGAGCGGCGGCGTCGTGCAGCACCACGATCGGCGCCGGACTGGCCGGCGGCTTAAGACCCAAATCGACCCATTGCAGTCCGAGCGGCGTGTTGCCCGGCAGCGTGATCGACACGATCGGCGGCGTCGGCAAATTGAAGCCCACCAGTTCCAACCGGGTCGGCTTTTCCGGCGAAACGGCCAGCGGAAACACGTTGGTCACGAACGGACGATTGTTGATTTCGATCGCGTACTGCCAGAAGGTGTTGCCCTGGTACCGCACGTCGCGCATTTCCAGGTAGTAATCGCCCGAATGGGCGAACTTGTAGTGCAGCAAGGGATCGGCAAAGAAGTAGTTGTCTGAAACGGCCAGCACGGTGCCCGATGCGTTCTTCAGCGAAATGATCGGATCAGCATGGACTTGCAGATCGTGGATCTTGTCCTGGCAGCGTGCGCTACGGACATGAAAAGTGAGGGCCTGCCCCGCATCGACGTGGAACTTGTAGAAATCGACATCCTCGACCGCTTCAATGGCTCCGCAAATTGTCGCTGGCAAAAGCACCGTCTGGGCCTCGGCCAGGGTATTGTTCTTGGGCTGTTCACGAACAATCGAATCGCGAGTGAGGACCAATTGCCCCAGCGTCGTCACGCCCTGCGGCGTGACGATGCGGAAATCGCGCACCCCAGGCAGTGCGTCCTTGCTGACCGTGAAGCGAACCTTGAGTTGCAACGACTTCAGCCTTTTTCGTCGGCGTTGCGGCAGCGGTTTGCTTCGGCGGTACTTTCACAGCCGGCGTCTTCGCCGCCGCAACCTTCACATCTGCAACCTTCACAGCCGAAGCCTTCGCCGGCTTGCTGGCGTCCGTCGTGGTTGCGGTCTTCCCATCGGTCGATTTGACCGCGGGTTTGGCTGTTTGCATGGCCAGCGCAGACGACGATGCGGGAGGTGTGACGGTAGGCGGCGCCACGATCTCGCCTTTCACCCCAGCGCCGGTCACAATCACCTGGGAGGCGCCTTCGAGCGTGTAGCGCGAGCGGACGTCATGCTCGCTGGTCTCGCCGATCCGCGCGGCCAAGGGAGCCAGGTCCATCAGCATCGGATACGACGACTGACCATAGGTCACGCCGGCCGATAGCAACACGCTCACTGAGCGCCAGGTGGCCAAATCTCATCGGGTTCTGCCTCTTAGCGCACGAACAAGAATTGCTTCGAGTTGACCAGCGACCACAGCAGGTCTTCATAAAACACCGGCGGGCTGGGGCTGGCGCCGAGCAGCTTTTTGCAAGTGCTCAATTCGTCGGCGCTCGGACGGCGAGCCAGCGTCACCACGTACAACTCGGTGATCCGCTCGTCGGTGGTTTTCTTGCTGGCCACGAGCGCCGCCACGCGACCACTCTTGCTGGCGATCTTCAGGGCCAAAGTGTCGCCGTTGAGCGTGTGCAGGGCCTGCGACAGATTCTCGTCGGCCACGCGCTCGCATTCGCAAACGCTCGCCCGGCGGGGTTTGCCGAACGTGGCCAGGAAGTAATCCGGGTAATCGGCATCCGGCAATTCAATGGCCCGGGTGCCCAGCGGCAGGTTCTTGAACTTCGTGGGCACGCCCGTCACGTAGTCGATCGCGTCCAGCAGCGGCTCGGCGGCGATGCGCTTCACGCGGTAGTGGCTGAAGAAGCGGCTGTCCGAAGCGTTCGCCTTGGTGGGCTGCGAATCAAGCTGGTAGAGCCGCGACGTCATGATCGTGCGGATCAAATGCTTGAGATTGAAGTTGCTGGCCACGAAGTCATCGGCCAAGGCGTCCATCAGCGCCGGATTGCTGGCCGGGTTCGTGGCTCGCAGATCGTCGACCGGCTCGACCAGACCGCGGCCCAGCAGGTAGTTGACGTAGCGATTGACGACGTTGCGCGAGAAGTAATGGTTTTCGCGTGAGGTCAACCACGTGGCCAGCGGCAAGCGGCGATCGAGCGGATCTTCAATCGCTTTGCCTTCGAGCGGCGTCGGCTTCATGATCTGGTTGGTCTTTGGATGGCGCACGTCGCCGGCCGAACGAACCATCACGATCTGCTCGCCGCCGAACAGCCCGAACTCACGGCTGGTCTTGGTCCCCACGCGCGAGAAAAAGGCCGCGAAGCTGTAGTAGTCTTCCTGGCTGTATTTCTCGAACGGATGATGATGGCACTTGGCGCAGGTGAGCCGCACGCCCAGGAACAATTGCGCGGTGGTTTCGGCCAGATCGAGCGGGTTGGTGGCCACGCGGTAGTAATTGGCCGGCCCGTTGCGATAGATCGAGCCCTTGGCCGTGACCAGTTCGCGGACGAACTCGTCGAAGGGCTTGTTCGCGCGCAACGACTCTTTGATCCAATTGTGCATCGACCACATGCCCTGCTCGCCCAGCGTGCCGCTGCTGGAGCGGATCAGGTCGGACCATTTGATGGCCCAGTAGGCCGCGTACTCGTTGTTATGCACATCCTGGGCCGGATCGCCGGCCAGTCCCAGCAGGCGGTCGACCAGCTTGCGGCGTTTGTCCGGATCTTTCGTTTCCAGGAAGGCCAGGGTCTCTTCGGCCGTCGGCACCGAACCAATCGCGTCGAGATAGGCCCGCCGCAGGAACGTGGCGTCGTCGCACAACGGCGAAGGGCTGATGCCCAGCTCTTTGAACTTGGCCACCGCCAGCCGGTCGACGAAGTTGTTGTCCTTCCAACCGGCCAGGTCGACGTGGTCGGCATACGGAACGACGACCATGCAGGTCTCGGCCTGGCCTTCGAAGCGGACCATGATGGTTCCCTGGCCGTCGCCCACCGCCTTGATCAGGCCTTCCGGGCTGATCGAGGCCACGCTTTCGTCGATGCTGTCGAACTTGGCCCAAGCCGTCACGTCGCGCTTCTTGCCGTTGGAATAGGTGGCCTCGACGCGCAACTGCTGCTTGAAGCCGGTTTGCCCAACGCGGCTCTTGGGATAGATCTCGATCGCCACGGCCTGCGGATCGGTCTTTTGCGGCGCCGGCGCTCCGCCGGCCAGCCAGGCGTAAAGGATGTCGTAAGCCACCGAGCCGTAGCTGATGCGACGATTGCCGCCGTGCGGCACGGTCAGCGTCGGCTTGAGCAGCACCAGGCTCTGCTCGGGGTCCATCAGGTTGGCCCGTCGGCCTTCGCGATCGCGGACGATGGCCTGGTAGTCTTCGTCCGGCGCGAACCCAAAGACCGATAGCTTGAAACCGCCTTTGCCGTGCTGGCTGGCATGGCAGGCCGCGGCGTTGCAGCCCGCCTTGCTGAGGATGGGCATCACCTGCTCGGTGAAATTGACCTGCGGCTTGGGGAGCACGCCGGTGACTTCAACGTCGACCTTGCGCACGCCGGCGCTCGAACTGATGGTAATCGTGGCCCGGCCATTCGCGTGGGCCAGCAGCCGGCCCGCTTCGTCGGTGCTGACGACTTTGCTGTTGCTCGACAGGAATTTAGCGCCGGAGGTCAGATCGGCTGAGTGGTCGGTAATCTTGCCGAGATAGTCGACGGCCGTCACGACGAGTTGCGCCTGGGCGAAATTGCCCTCCAGCTTCACTTCGGCCGGAACGACCTGAAAGCCTTCGGCAGCCAGCGCCGTGCGCGAGGCCGGCCCGGCAGCCAGGGCCAGCAGCAGGAACCCGGCGCGAATAGCGACGTGTCGATCGTGGAACACGGTAGAGCCTCCAACGGTTGAGCACGGGCGGGCGAAGCGGGCGGGGCGTTGCATCGACAGCGCTGTGAAGCGCGTGCGAAGAAACGCATAAGCGACCAATGATGATTATGGCAAATTTGGTGTCCCATTGCCATGCATTTTTCGCAAACCGGCGAGGCGGAAGAAGGTAGTGATAAATGCTAAATGCTAAGTGATAAATGAAAGACCCTCCAAATTTGGCATTTATCACTTAGCATTTAGCATTTCTTCGCTTCCACCGTCGGCGTGCGCGCAGGGAATCCTGCCTGCGCCCGCCGACTTCGGAAGAGGCGCCGTTTGCGCTGCTGCCTGCAACTCCGGGATACGGAGGCTTTGGGTACTTGGGCGGCACGCCCGCAAGCGGCCGCAGAAAAATTGATTCACCGCCTCCGCCCCTCGGCCGTCGCGCGGCGTTCCGTTGACGTGCTTCGCAAAAGACACGCTCCGCGTGCCTCCGCATTCTCAATTGGAGGATGTGCGAAGTCGGATCAAGGTGAATCGACGCCTACGGTCAAGAGCCTTTTGAGCTGCAGGGGGCCCTGGGTTACGTCCACTCTCACTCTTCGTCGGCGTCTGGCCGCGCGGTCGTCGGGTGGCAGAGCCCGGCAGGAAAAACGGGCGACCGTCTCTGCCGGGGATAACGCCCAAAGGCTTTGCGGGAAGATCCCTCGCGCTCGTAACCAGCGCGAGGCGTTTCCGACGAGTCAGGAAGAGCTATCAGCCAGGTCTGGGCTATCCCCATCGATCCGCACTCACGACCACCCGCACTCTTGTATAGTGGTCGCGCGGACGAGTTGGCAATTGCCAGGCACAACACTTGGTTGCAACACGAAGCGCCTGTACCAAGTTTTCGGCTCATCATGTTGTTCGCACCCGGAACGTCCACTCTGCCCTAGCTGCCTGCGTGGGATTCTACCCGGCAAGTGGCCTACTTGTAAACATAATTCTGTTCATAATGTAGGGTGCTCTGCGAGCACCATGGTTTGGCGCCGCGGCGATGAACGGCCCCGGTCGAGACATGCCGTCGAAGGAATGGTGCTCGCAGAGCACCCTACGGATGTGCCGCATGCCGAGGAAGAAAACCACAGGGGCACAGAGACACAGAGGGAAAGAAGAATGGATCACGAAAGGACGAAACCGCGAAAGGGCGAGGAGAGAATCGGCCGGCCGAAGAAAGGTAACCGTGGAGAACCCTGAGGAACGTACAGGCTCAGAGAAAGCGATCGAGAGTATCGCACCACCACGGCGCCACGGACACGACGAAACGGAAGATGGGGTCTTGGTGGACGCGCCGTCATCTCTGCTCCGGCGTGGTGTTCTTGGGTCGTGGTGGTTAAATTTCCCGGTCCGGTAGACACGGTTCCGTCCAGAATCAAATCGCGCCCCCCTTTGTTCAGCTCTCAGCCGAACTGATGAAGGCTTAAAGACGCCGGCGACCGGAGGTCGATTGCTTGAGCACCGGACGTGCATCAGCCAGCCGAGCTTGCACCCGAACAAAGCCAAGCCGTGGCGGCAGTTGCGCGATTCGGTGACCATCGTTTTGGTCAAGCCGCAGATGGCCGCTTCGCATGCGAGGATCTTGATTTGTTCGCGCCTGCGGCTGTATATTGCAGTCCCTGCCCACCAATTGCGTCACGCCTTCATTTGCCTGCTATAGCAGAGGAAATTGAACCATGCTCGGCCTCCTATCGAACCTCGTGCGTGATTGCGAAGGCCTGCGGCGACGCGAATTTCTGAAGATCGGGTCGCTGGCCGGTTTGGGGATCTCGCTCCCCACGATCCTGGCGCACAAGCAGGCCTTGGCCAAAGCCGGCCAGACCAGCCGCGACACCAATTGCATTCTGATCTGGACGCAGGGCGGCACGAGCCACCACGACACGTTCGACCCCAAGCCCGATGCGGCCGTCAGCGTCAAAGGCGAGTTCGGCGCCATCGACACCGCCATCCCGGGCGTGAAGTTCACCGAGATCTGCCCACGGATGGCCAAAGAGGCCAAGCGTTTCGCCGTGCTGCGAAGCTGGAATCCGCAGAACGGCAGCCATGGCGTGGCCGACGCCGAAGTGATGACGGGCCACAAGTTCAACCCGGCGATGATCTATCCGTGTTTCGGTTCGGTCGTCAGCCAGCAGAAGGGCTTTCGCACGGCGATGCCTCCCTTCGTGCAGTTGGGCGACGCCATGGACCATCGCAACGGCGGCGGAATCGCAGGCTATCTGGGCCTGGAGCACAATCCGTTCATGATGCTGGCCGATCCCGAATGCCAAGGACTTCACCGTTCGCGACATCACGCCTCCTAAGGGCGTCGATCAGAGCCGCATTGCCCGCCGCCGCAGCATGCTGGAGACGATCGACCGGCTGCAGCGCAAGACCGACGAGATGCAGCCCGACGCGTTCAAGGCGCTCGACGAGCACTACGAAGCCGCCATGAACATGATTACGGCTCCGGAAACGAAGAAGGCCTTCGATCTGGCCAGCGAAGACGGCGCCCTGCGAGATCGTTACGGCCGCAACCGCTTCGGCCAGGGCTGCCTGTTGGCTCGGCGGCTGATCGAATCGGGCGTCCGCTTCGTGACGGTGACCGATCCGGGTTGGGACACGCACCAGAACAATTTCACTTCGCTCAAGACGCGGCTCATGCCGCCGGTCGACCAGGCGCTTGCCTGAGTTGCTGATCGACCTGGAAGAGCACGGGCTGCTGGACAACACGCTGGTTGTCTGGCTGACCGATTTCGGCCGCACGCCCAAGATCAACTCGGCCAGTGGCCGCGACCATTGGGCCGGGGCCGGGTTCATCGTGATGGCCGGCGCCGGCGTGCCGGGCGGCTACATCCTGGGCAAGACCGACGACGAAGGAGCGCGCCGATCGACGACGAGTACAAGACCAGCGACATCGCCGCCACGATTTATGCCAAGCTCGGCATTCCGCTGGAACTGCTCACCTACACGCCCGACGGCCGTCCCATCCGGCTGAACGAAGGCCGCCCGATCCGCGAGTGGATGTAGGGCGCCGTCGGCCGCTGCTTGCAAACACCAGCCCGACGCGCAAGCGAGGGATTCTGCGGTAGTCGTCAATTCAATTCCCTCGCTCGCGCGTCGGGCTAGTGTTTCCCAGTTTGAAACACTAATCGGCCCGATCCTCCCATTCTTTCTTGCGACCTTTGTCGGGGCGCGTAGCATACAGGTTGCAGCCTTACCGAGAGGCAGTGCCCTCGATCCGTAGTTTTTGCCGGGAATCGTCGCGGCGTTCTGCCGCGTCTCGTGCCCGTTGGAGTTGGCGCGGCAATGTCGAGCGCACGTCGTGGCCGGTGGTCGAATTGGTTCAAGAAGCCGCTTGTGAGGGATCACTCCGCCGCGGCGGTTGACGTTCGACTGCCTGGAAGAACGCCGGGTGCTCACGGCCGGGTTGCTCGATCCGACGTTCGGCACCGGCGGCATCGCCAGCGAGAGTTTTCCGTACTCGCAACCGAGCCAGGATACGTACCCGCTCGTTGCGACCCAGCCCGATGGAAAATTCATCGTCGCTACGCAGACGAACGCCCCCGACGGCACTTACCAATCGGAGCCGCCGTACGCCCTGACGCGCTACGACGCCGACGGCAGCGTCGACACGTCATTCGGCACCGCAGGCACCGTTTATGTGCCTGCCTCGCAACAGTCGGTAAATACGATGACTGTCGCGCCCCAGGGACAGCTCATCGTCGTTGGCGCCGTCTCGTCGAGCAGCCCGGGAATTCAGAACCTGGCGGTGAGTTGGTACAGTGCGGCAGGGGTCTTTGAACGCACGGTAACCACGCAAATCCAGGCCTGGGGCGATGCGGTCGCCGTCGAACCCAACGGGCAGGTCGTCATCGCGGGTCCGTCCGATGCGGCGACTTCGAACCTCTTTGGCGACGACGGCCCCATCCAGGTCGACGTGGCGCGATACAATCCGGATGGCTCGCTCGACACGTCGTTTGGCACCGGTGGAAACACCACCCTTTCCCCGGGGATCGTTTCGGTCGCGGCCATGGCCATCGAGCCCAGTGGGCAGATCGTGCTGGGCGGCTCGACCGGCGAAGGAAACTATCCCCCGATCAATATCATCGCGGATACCATTGGCGCGAACATCACGTTGACCAACGCTGGCAACCCACAGGTCAGCGATGCAGAAACGCAGCCGAGCGCCGCAAGCGGGCCCTCCAGCGACTTCAGCCTGACGATGCTCAACGCGGATGGCACGCTCGACACGAATTTCGGCAACGGCGGCACGGTGACGACAGCGATCGAAGCCTGGGCGCAGCTTACTTCGCTGGCGATCCAGCCCAACGGCGAAATTGTCGCCGGCGGCCCGACGGACACGGCCGGGTTCGTGGGCCCCTCGAATCCTGATCAATTCGCCCTGGCCCGCTACAACACCGACGGAACGCTGGACGCCACGTTTGGCACAGGCGGAATCGTAACCACGGCCATTTCGGGTTCCAGCGATTCCGTGTCGGCCATCGAGATCGAGAGTACGGGCGATATCGTGGCCATCGGCACGACGACGGACACTGACTTCTATACAAGTTCCGTGATCATGGCGTGCTACGATCCAGACGGCAGCCTGAACACCAGTTTTGGCCAGGCAGGCATCGCCCAGGTCAATTCCCTCGGAGAATATGGATTTTCGTTTTCGAGCAACTCGGTCGCGGAGTTGGCCAACGGCGATATCCTCATCGTCGACACTGCGTTTGTCGGGACGCTCGCCTCAGGGGCCAGCGTGCTTGAGTTCACCGCTAGTGGCGCTGCGGACACGACGTTCAACGGCACCGGAAGCGAAGTCGTTCACGTGGCGACGTTCAGCGAGCCGGGCAATGCCACCGGCGATTGCGAAGTGGTGCAGCCCGACGGAAAAATCGTCGCGGCCGGCGTGGCTCAGGGCCCAGACGGAACTCCGCCGCAATTGGCGCTCACCAGGTTCAACACTGACGGGAGCCTGGATACGACCTTCGGTAGCGGCGGCAGTGTGACCAGCTTTTGGCAAGGCGGTTTCACTCCCAACGCCCTGGCACTCGAGCCCAACGGGCAGATCGTCGCGGTGGGCGCGATCCAAGGAACGTACCCCGATGCGACGTTTGCCGTGGCTCGTTACAACGCTGATGGGTCGGTCGACACCAGCTTCGGCAACCAGGGGCTGGTCGTCATGAGTTTCAACGCTGGCTACGATGCGGCCACGGGCGTGGCCATCGCGGCCGACGGCAAGATCGTAGTTTCCGGCGTCGCGGCGCCGACAGCGAACGCGAACGCTTACGTGACGGCATCGATCCCGGTCGTCGTGCCGCCTGAACGAAGATGGCAGTCTCGATACGACCTTCAACGGCACCGGCATCCTTTTCGATATTTACGGCTACCAGGCCGGTCAGTACCCACAACCCAGTCCGCAGGTTCAGATTCAATCGGATGGCAAGATCGTGGTCGGCGGCGACAGTCTGGCCCGCTTCAATGCCGACGGCTCGCTCGACACGACGTTCGCCGACGGCGGTTTCGTGGCCTCGGGGAGCACGTCGATCCCCGTGTCGATCTCTCGGCTGGTGATCGAAACCGACGGCAAGATCCTGGTCGGCGGCACCGACTTTATCGGCAGCTATGATTTCCAGCCCTTTGTGGCGCAGTTCAACGCCGACGGCTCCGTCGACACGACCTTCAATGCCGGTGCCCCGCTGAAAATCCCCGGATCCCCGCTGTCGGGGCTGGCGGTCGAGCCCAATGGCTTGATCGTGGTCACGATGAACAGCGCGACCAACGAGTCGCCCAGCCCCCAGTACAATAACGCCGTGGAGATTTACGAATCGAACGGCAGCTTCGATCCGGCCTTCGTCCCGCAACTCTCGGTCGAGGCCGCGGAGTGGAACGCGATGGCGGTCGATAGCGCCGGGAACATCCTCCTGACCGGCGGCGGCCCGAACCTGGAAGTCGCCCGCCTGCTGGCTCCGGCCGCCGCCTCGCCGGGCACGACGATCACGCCCCCGCCGCCGTGGCCGGGAGCCGTCAATACGCTGCATTTATCCGCACCAGCGGGCAGCGAGCTGGCGCTGCAATTGGGCGACCCGACCGATTTCAGCGTCACGCTCAACGGCGCCACGACCGTCTACTCGCTATTGCAGTACAACGCCTTGGATGTGATCGGCGCCGCGGCAAGCACCGTCGTCGTCGCCGGCAATCTGGGGACTACCAGTCTGGGCCTGACGCCGGGCTTTACCTACGTATACACGACCAATCTGACAGTCAGCGTCAACGCCCCCAACATCTACGTCTACGGAAGCATTCAGGACACGGCTCAACTTTGGGGCGCGCCTGGGGTCGTCAATACGCTCGTGGATGCGTCGAACTATGCCGCGATGGAGGGCTCGGGCTACAGCATTTTCGCAGTGGGCTTCGGCACGACGTACGGTTATGCATCGAGCCCGCAGGACACTGCCTATACGTACGCCGGGCCGGGCGACACGTTCGTCGCCACGCCGACCTTCGACTATCTCTCCTCGGGCGGGTACTACAACGAAGCCTCGGGGTTTGCTTCGACGCTAGGCGTGGCTTCGGCCAACGGCAGCGGCCAAGCCTGGTTCTATGGCTCCACGAACGGCACCAATTCATTCGTGGCCAATCAGCAGTACAGCTATATGTCGGGCGCCGGGTTCTTCAACGAAGTCACCGGCTTCAACTCCGTGATGGGCGTCAGCGGCAACGCCAACGATTACGCCTATCTCACCGACACGACCGGCGATGCGTCGTTCACCGGTCAGAGCAGTTACAGCTTGTTAGTCGGCGCGAACTTCACGTACCAGGCCATCGGCTTCGCCAACATCGTCGCCACGGGCACGACCTCGGACCAGGCCGCGGTCTACGACAGCAACCCCAACGACGCCATCCAGCAGAACGGCGACCAGGTAACGCTCAGCAAAACGGCCGGCTCGACGGTGCTCTATTCGTTCGGCGAAGTCGCCGGCCACGTCGCCACGTCGGACGACCCGAACCATGTCGTCGACTATTATTACTTCTATCACGGCCTGGGATCGTAGAGAGCTCGCGCCCCGGATTATTCATCGGCGGGGAAGTTATCGCCAGGCTGTCCCACACCAGCCCGACGCGCAGGCGAGAGAGCCCCTTATTTTACACCCTCGCTTGCGTGAGGGAGCGTGAGTCGCACACCCTCGCTGGCGCGTCGGGCTTGTATCGGGCTTGTATGCGGTCGAGAATAATCTGGGGCTCAGCGGCCGTCGGACGGGGCAGGGCTGGAGCTTGAGCCCTGCGCTTCATACTTCCGGATCTCTTTCTCGATGAACTGGGCGCGGGGCGAACCGGCAGGCACCAGCCGCAACGCTTCGCGGAACTCGCGTAACGCCGGTTCGAGCTGGTTCTGCTCCAGCAACACGCAGGCCTTGTTCACGCGGGCTTCGGCCAACTCGGGCTGAAGCTTGATGGCGGCGTCAAATTCATGCCCGGCCGCGTCGATTCGGCCTTCGCGCCAGTAGATCAGCCCCAGGTCGTTGTGGGCGTCAGCCATCGACGGGTCAAGTTCGAGCGCCATGCGCCACTCGCGCTCGGCGGGTCCGAAGAGACGCAGGCCGAAGAAGACCTTGCCCAACGCGAAATGCCCCGCGGCCAGCTTCGGCTTCAGCTCGACGGCCCGTTCCAGGTGCTTGCGCGCTTCGATCAACTTCCCCTGGTCGGCCAGAATGTCGCCCAGGTTCAGATGGGCTTCGGCCGAGCGGGGATTGATTTGCAGGGCTTTTTCATATTCCGCGGCCGCAGCCTGCGGCTGACCGGATTGAGCCAAGGCGTTGCCCAGTCCGTTGTGGGCTTCGCTGTAATCAGGATTCGAAGCGAGCGCCCTGCGGAAGTGCTCGATGGCTTCCTGTGTGCGGCCCTGCAAGAGCAAGGTCGCCCCCAGGTCGTTGTCGGCCCGGGCGTATTTGGGATTCAGTCGCAATGCGGCCCGGTAGTAGCTCTCGGCGGCAAGCGTTTGTCCGCGCTCGCGAAACACGCCGGCCAGCGAATACTCAGCCGCGTAGCTGTTGGGATTAACCTCCAGGCCGTGCTGGTAGACGGCCAAATCGTCGTGCCAGTAGCCGGCTTGCAGGAGACTGGCTCGCCCGAACGCGCCCAACAGGAATCCGCAAGCGGCCACCGTAGCCAGCGACCAATGCCGCGTCATCCAGCCGGCCAGCGCCAGGCTCACGCCCAACATCGGCAGGTACATGTAGCGATCGGCAACCGTGGAATAATCCTGGTACAGGAACGGAATGAAGCCCAACGTAGGGAGCAAGCCGCCTACGACGATGCCGGCCGCAGCCCACCACTGTCGCCGATTCCGAGATAGCGACATCATGCCCAAGAGCAGAACGGGCGCCAGCCAGATAGTGTAGCAAGCCCGCGAAGTGAGCACGCGTTGGGGCGAGCGGCCATAATCGAAACCCAGCCGCAAGGGAACGGCCAGTTTGCCCAGGTAAAAGGCCAACGCATCGCCGGCCACCAACGGCCGCTCGATCAGCGGCGGCTTGAACGCCATCCGCACGTCGGCCTGCTGCGACTTGGTAAGCACGATGACCGCCAGGGCCAACACCAGCCACGGCGCCAGCGACTTAACGACCGTCCCAGCCGGCCGCTGGAGCCAGAACAGATCGATCGCCGCAATCACCAGCGGCAGGGCCACGGCCGACGGCTTGGCCAACATCGACAGAACGAACGCCAAAGTGGCAAGGAGGTAATGAAAGCGGAAAGCGGAAAGCGGAAAGCGGTGGGTTGGTTGTAGCGCTGACGAGGCTTCGACGAACCGCAAGTACTGGCCGATTGCCACCAGCGCCAGCGCCGTACTCAACAGACCGCGGGTTTCGCCGACCCAGGCTACGCTTTCGACTTGCAACGGATGCACGGCGAACAGCAGCGCCCCGGCCCAGGCGACCATCGCGTGATGCACCAACCGCCACAGCAGATTGAAAACCAACAACACGCACACGGCGTGCAGCAGCAAGTTGCCGGTGTGAAACACGCGCGGGTCAAGCGGAGCGCCGGGCTCGCCGATCCAACGGGCTACGAGCGTCTCGACGGCGTAAAACGTGTAGCTGACCGGGATGTACAGGTTTTCGTACGGCGCGACCCAGAAGTGCCCGACGTTCGACCAACTTACCGGGTCGAGGTACGGGTTCTTGGTCAGATGAATGTCGTCGTCCCAGGTGAGCAGTTGGAAGTGAACGACTTGCCCAAAGACGAGAAGGACGACGATCAAAAGTGCTAAATGATAAATGCTAAATGATAAATTTCGGACAGATGGAGTCTTCATTTATCACTTATCATTTAGCATTTATCATTCTTTAATCAGGTCCTTAACCGTCTTGCCCGAGGGGATCATCGGCAGCACGTGTTCCTGGTACGGAACCTGGACGTCGAGCACGAAGGGGCCGTCGTAGTCGATCATCTCTTGCAAGGCGTCGGTTAGTTCCGATTTCTCCTTGACGAAGCGGGCGCCGCAACCAAAGCCCTTGGCGATCGTCACGAAATCGGGATAACGCTTGTGGGGCCCTTGGCCGTCGCCTTTGCCCGTCGCTTCGGGATCGTCGATCGGCCCTAGATAGGTGTGGGCGCGGTTCGACGCATGAAAGCGGTCTTCCCATTGCACGACCATGCCCAGGTGCTGATTGTTCAACAGCAACACCTTGACCGGCAGCTTCTCACAGACGCAGGTGGCCAGTTCCTGGATGTTCATCAGGAAGCTGCCGTCGCCGTCGATGTCGACAACCAGCCGCTCGGGAAAGGCGGTCTTGGCGCCCATCGCCGCCGGCAATCCGAAGCCCATCGTTCCCAGGCCCGAACTCGACAGCCAGGTTCGCGGGTTCCGGAATTTGTAATGCTGGGCCGCCCACATTTGATGCTGACCCACGCCGACGCTGATGATCGTATCGCGATCGTGCGTCAAGCGCGACAGTTCGGCAATGGCATGCTGCGGCAGGATGCCGGGGACATTCACGTCGTAGCGGAACGGGTCGGCCTTTTTCCAGGCCGCAATCTGGGCGTACCAGGGCGCCAGGTCTTCCGGCGGCTCGACCACCTTGTTCAGCTCGGCCAGAGCATACTTCAGATCGCTGACGATCGGGATGTGGGCTTCTTTGTTCTTGTTGATTTCCGAAGGGTCGATATCGATGTGGACGATCTTGCCGTGCTTGGCGAACTCCGTGAGCTTGCCCGTCACGCGGTCGTCGAACCGCACGCCCAAGGCCAGCAGCAGGTCGGCCTGATCGACGGCGTAGTTGGCATACACGCTGCCGTGCATGCCGAGCATGTCGAGCGACAGCGGATCTTCGTTGGGGAACGATCCCAGGCCCATCAGGGTCATGCTGATCGGAATGCCGGTCTTGTGTACCAACTCGGTAAGTTCCGGGCTCGCGCCGCTGGCAATGATGCCGCCGCCGGCGTAGATCACCGGGCGTTTGGCCCGCTTGATGGCCGCGGCCACCTGTGCGATTTGTTCCGGCCGGGCCCGCCGATCGTCAACGTGGTAGCCGGGCAGATCCATCGGCGCGTCGTAATCGGGGGTCGTGAAGCTTACCTGCACGTCCTTGGGCATGTCGATCAGCACCGGGCCCGGACGGCCGGTCGTGGCCAGATGAAAGGCCTCGCGCATGACGCGGGCCAGGTCGTTGACGTCGGTGACCAGGTAATGGTGCTTGGTGATGCCGCGACAAACTTCGACGATCGGTGTTTCCTGGAAGGCGTCGCTGCCGATGACGCGCGTGCCCACCTGTCCGGTGATCGCGATCAGGGGAATGCTGTCGAGCTTGGCGTCGGCAATGCAAGTCACCAGGTTCGTGGCGCCGGGTCCGCTGGTGGCCATGCAAACGCCCGGCTTGCCGGTCGAGCGGGCGTATCCCTGGGCGGCAAAACCGCCGCCTTGCTCGTGCCGTGGCAGGATCGTGCGCACCTTGTCTTTGAAACGGGTGAGCGCCTGGTGCAAGGGCATGCTCGCGCCGCCTGGATAGGCGAACACGACATCCACGCCATGATTGACCAACGACTGCACGAGGATATCGGCGCCGCTGACCATTTGAGTACCAGCCGCAGGCTTAACGGTAGTTGCCACGATCTATCAGACCTCCCGGAAAACGACATGACACGCTCGAAGCAGACTGTTTTGGTCGGAGCGTGGTTCGCGGACCAGGCACGCACATCAGGGGCCGTTACGACTCGCGACCACCCTAAGTGCCTTAGTCCGGAACACTTTAAAATAAGCAGCCGGCCGCCGATTTGCAACCCGCTGACGACCTCAATCATAAGCCAGATTCGATCTGGCCGCCGTCAAAACGGCGATAACCGGCACGCGCGTTCTGTAGCGCAGCCATTTACAGGATTATGCAGGAACTGGCGCGTTCGAGGTTGCGCTTTGTCGGGGCAGCCCCGCAGGGGCGAAAGCATGTAGCCAGCGGCGTGAGCCCCTGGACCTCGGTCCGCCACGCGCCGAAATAGCCCCGCAAGGGGCGGCATCCCGCTGCCGCCCCTTTCGGGGCTGACGAAGATTTCGCGCGCCGCCGAGTCTCCCATTGGGTCACGCCCCTGGCTACACGATTCCGCCCCTAACGGGGCTGCGGACACCGGGCATAACCCTCCTCCTGTCAGCATTTGGATCACGTTGTCTATGGCTGGGCTACGGAAACATGCTGTTCAGTTCTTTCCAGCTTCTTCCCGGGTTTTATCACCGGGGACTCGCAACCGCCGGGGCGTCTGCTACCATCCTCGGGCAGACCGAAACCCGATGCCACGGAAGCGAGCGATGATGGACGAAACCCCCGCGGGCAGCGAACCGCCCCCGACCGACGCGCCGCCGTACGAGCCCCAACGACGATATCCGCTGCACGTCAAGATTCTCATCGGGCTGGCTACGGGAGCCTTGTTGGGCCTGCTGGCCAACGGGCTGGGTTCAGGACCGTTGTCGACCGTAGCCCAGAAAATCTGGCCGCACGAGCCCGCCACGGTGCGAGCCTGGATCGACTTCTTGGCCATGGACGTCGCCGATCCGTTGGGCCGGATCTTTTTGCGGCTGGTGCTGATGGTCGTCGTGCCGCTGGTGTTTTCGGCCCTGTCGTTGGGAGTGCTCGAACTGGGCGACGTCCGCCGGCTGGGCCGCGTGGGCGCCAAGACGTTGGTGTATACCTTGCTGCTCTCGCTGACGGCCGTGGGGATCGGATTGACGCTGGTCAACCTGATTCAGCCGGGCACGATGCTCACGCCCCAGCAGCAGGCCTCGCTGCGCGAGCAATACGCCAGCCGCACGACACAGGCCATCGACCAGGCCAAGCATGCCAAGAGCCTGAAGGACACGCTGCTGGACATAATTCCCGAAAACCCGTTGCAAGAAGCGGTCGGGGCGCTCGACGGATCGAGCAAAGGCAACGGCATGCTGGCCGTGATGTTCTTCTCGCTCGCCGTTGGCGCGGCGCTATCGGTGGTCGGGCCGCGCGGCCAAACGCTGGTGCGCGTGCTGGAGGGCTTGTTCGACGTTTCGATGGCGATCATCAGCTTCGCGATGCGGTTGGCGCCGGTCGGCGTGGCCTGCCTGGTGTTTGCCGTCACGGCCCGATTGGGAATCGATATCCTCTCGACGCTGCTGTGGTTCCTGCTCACCGTGCTGTTGGGCATGGGGCTGCATCTGTTCGTGGTTTACCCGTTGTTTCTGCTGTTGATTGCCCGACGCTGGCCGCCGCGGTTCTTTCGCGATATTGCCGAAGCCATGCTCACGGCCTTCGGCACGTCGAGTTCGAACGCCACGCTGCCGGTGGCTTTGCGGGTGGCGCGAGACAATCTGAAATTGCCCCGCGAGATTTCGCAATTCGTGCTGACCATCGGCTCGACGGGCAACCAGAACGGCACGGCCCTGTACGAGGGCGTCGTGGTGCTGTTCCTGGCCCAGGTGTTCGGCGTGCATTTGACGCTCGGCCAGCAGTTGGGCGTGGTGCTGATGAGCGTGCTGGCCGGCGTGGGCACGGCCGGCGTGCCCGGCGGCTCGTTGCCGCTGATCGTGCTGGTGCTGCGCTCGGTCGACGTGCCCGGCGAAGGGATTGCCATCATTCTTGGCATCGACCGGATCCTGGACATGTGCCGGACGGTGTTGAACGTGGCCGGCGACCTGGTGCTGGCCTCGTGCGTGGCTCATGGAGAGCCGGGAAACTCCGAGCAAGAACTTGGCACGAAATCCATTACGGCATAGGCGAATCGTTTCGAATTCTGCGCTCTGGGGCTTAGGGGGCCGCCGGTGGGTCGATCTGGATTGCCTCGAGCCGCTTGACGCGATTCTCATCGTAAGGATGCGTGCGGAAATAGCTGTTCGTGTCTTCGAGCAGCGTGCCTACGACCGAGTGGTCTGATTTCTTCTTCGTGGGCAGGTTTTCGCCGCGCATTCTGGAGTATCGGGCAAAATGCCGCACCGCTTCCGTCGCCTGGTCACGGGTGCGGCCGGCGGCAATCTGTCGCCCGAAAACCATATTCGTCGGCCTCGTATTCTTGCACCTGCGAATAGGGCATCGCGAGCATGGCGTGCATGCCCTCGACAAAACTGCCGCCGAAGCTCCACAAACTCTGCGCGGCTCCAACCCTATGCCTGCGCAGTGCCCCAGGTCGACGTGGCCTATCTCGTGACCGATCACAGCCTGCAATTCCTCGTCCGACTTGCAGAAGGAGATTACCGCCGTGTGAAGGTAGACATATCCACCGATCATGGAAAAAGCGTTGATATTATCCGGATCTGATTTCACCACGGTGAAGGTGTAATCAATTCCACGGCGTTGCCGGGCTCGCAAGATGGGGGCGGCGAGCTCATCGATGCGGTCATACAACGCGGAGTCTTTGACCACGGTGCGCTCGCGGATTGTTTCCTCGTAGAATTGCCGCCCTAGCGTGCGTTCTTCGCTGATGCTGAGTTGCATGTAGGGTTTGGTGCTCTGTTCGGTGCTCGTTACGACATCCCGGACCGTCCCAAACAGGCCGTCGATCGCATCGGCCGGCCTGACCGGCTTCAGTTTCCCGAGACTATCCGGAGGCAGGCCTACCGTGTCGCGGACTTTGCCGAGTATTCCGTCCGCCGCGGAGGCATTCGAGGAATCGTCTTTGCCGCCGCCCGGAGCATCGGCCCCTGCCGGTTGGCCCTTCGACCCTATACCGCCAGCCACCGTCGATTTCAACGTGCTGAAGATGTCTTCGGATTTCTCTTCCGCGGTCTGAACCTTGCTGCTTTCCAGCCCCTGCTGGACGAGTTTGGGCAACTCATCCTTGGCCATTTTCCGCATCGATTCCCACGTCTGTCGCGCCTCGTATTGAATGACCAGCACGCAGACGCAGATGAGGAGGATTACCGTACCTAGCGCCAGGATGTAGCTTTTCATCGTCGGGTTTCCAGGATGTGTCCAATACCTATTGGCTGAATCGTTCCAAGAGCAGCGATCGGGCGAACAGCGGTAGAGAACCAGGGAAATCGAAGCGGCCGTGACGGATCGTGACGTTGTATCTTCCCGAGTTCGGTCGCCAGTAGGTTTGGTCCTTCGTGGCGACGGTTTCGAGTCCCTTGGTTTGCGCCAGCTTCGTGCGAATGACGGAATTGATCGACAACTCGATCTTGCCCGAGGTCGGCACAACCTGCGGCGGAATGTTTTCGTGATAGGGAATCCAACCCTCGACGCCAACGCGCAGCAGGAGCGCGGCAAAGTTCGACTTGAGGTCGACGACGGTGTATTTATTCAGCCGCATGTCATCGGACAACCACTTCAGTCCAATGGGCTTCGAGGGAACGGGGTCGGCGATTTTCTTGTCGGCCAGCAACTCGCGGTAGAACTGCATGGGAGCCGGCGCGACCGTGCCCTGGGCTTCGACCGCTAGCGCGTCGCCCTGCTCGACTCGGATCGCCGTGGCGAATGCGTAGTTCCCCTTGTGGACGGCTTCGGGCGTCACCTCGAACGTTCTTTCCTGCCATCGCAAGACTCCGATTTCGAATTCGGCCGGATCCTCCTGCGGTTGCGTCCGATCGGGCAGTACGATTGCCGTCGTCAGTTGGTAGCGAGCCGACACCCAGCCGCCCGGCGGCGGCGGCGCTTCGCCCAGGAATATCTGGCGGCGCGTCCCGCGCACGAAGGGGTGCTCCACGACGGCGATCGGTTCCTTCTTGCCGACTCGATGCACCTGAACTTTAAGACGCACGGGCACGGCGGGAAAATCCACGGCCGTATCCACCTGAATCGTCCAGGCGACCGGCGTGGTGACCAGCGCCATGGGAGGATTCTGGCGGACCAGCAGAAATGCAAAATCCTTGGCTTTGTGCAAGGCGTCGCGACTGGGGGCATTGCCCGCGAAGCCTAACTGGAGCTCGAAATCCGCCTCATCCAAGGCCTGCTTCAATTGCCAGCCGAGCGAAGCTTTCTTGTAACCCTCGTCCGCCTCCGGTCGGTCGGGAAAGATTGCCGCGGCCAACTCGAACTGGTGCATGGCCTGTTCGTAGTTCTCGCTTTCCGCGGCTTTTTTGCCCGACTCGCACAAATCCTGGTAGTCGGTCTTCTTCTTGATCGCGGCTTTGACTTTGCTCGCAGCATCGGACGCGAGTTCGAATTCGAGCGCAGCGCGGTCGACGCTGGCTGCCGCCGATTCGAATTCCGTCACCGCTTCGTCCAGCTTCTTCTGGTCCAGGTATTCACGTCCGAGGGTCATGCGGCCGGCAAAACGGGCGAATATCTCCGCGGCCCGTTTCGCGTTGTCGGCCACTTCGGCCATCTTTTTTTCCTCCAGCTTCGACGGCAGCGGCATCCGCCACAGACGCACCGATCCGTCGGCCGATCCGGTTAAAGCCACCACGCCGTTGGGAAAGAACGCGGAACAGAGCGCGGCCTGGGTATGGCCCGAGAATGTATCCAGCCGTTGGTTGTCTTCGCACGACCACAGCGAGACGCCGCCCGTGCTGTCGGTCGACAAAGCGCGAGTGCCGCCGACGGAAAAGGCGACCGACGTTTGCCGGGCCGGCACGCTCGACGGATTCCAATCGGCGACTGCCCGTTTGTTTTCCAGGTCCAACAAGACGAGTGTCCCGTCATCGCCGCCGGCCAGGGCCCGGTCGCCCAGCGGCGAAACGGCCAAGGCACTGACCGCCGTCTTCTGCGCCTTGAACTGCATGATCTCTCGACCACTCGCTAATTCCCACACTCGGACGAGACCAGTCGAGTCGCCCGACACGAAACGGATGCCGCCCGGAACCATTGCCAGGGAGCGAACCTCGCCGGTGGGCAGAGAGTATTGCCGCACGGACTTCCCGGTGTCGAGGTTCCAGAGAATCATGCGGCCTTGCCGATCGCCCGACAGCAAATGCGTCGCCGCCGGATAAAAGGCGACGCTGGTAACAGCCTGCTGGTGTCCGCGCAGAACGGCTTGGGGTTTGAGCGTTTCGAGGTTCCAGGTTCGCACGAGAGAGTCGTCACTGCCGCTGGCGACCAGCTTGCCGTCGGGCGAAATCGTCAGACTGTTCACGCCACCAACCTGGCCCGACAGCATCCCTCGTTCGCGGCGGCTTTGGGTTTCCCAGACGGCAATCTGGCCATCGGCATCGCCGCTGGTAACCAGCGACCCATTAGGCGAGACGGCCAGCGAATTGACGGCGCTTCGGTGGCCGTAAAAGCCAGCCAATTCCTTGGTGTCCACCGGCCCCGCGCTGTTGCTGGCAATGCCCTTAAAAATCAGCAGTGCGACGGCCAGCAGCAGCAGCAATCCACAGGCGAGCACGCCGCCGGCGATCAGGACCGAGCGTTTTCGGCCGGCGCGATCGTAGCGGGGCGCCATCGGCTCCGGCGCTGGTACGGCCAGCTTGGTCGGTTTCATCACGAAGATCCTTTACGGCGAGCTACGGTCGCTGGCGGAAACTTTGCCCCCGGACGGGGCTGGTGGTTTGAGTAAGAAGCCCGGCAGTGCGGCGCGGTTGCCGGCCAAGGTTTTTTCTAACGACTCGTAGCGCGGCAACTCGCGCTGAAAGGTTTCGATATTGCCTCGCGTGAATCGGAAACTCCAGGAATCGAGACTTCTTTTCTGCAACTCGCGGCGCACCCCTGGAAGTTGCTGGGCTATGGTGAAATCGTAAACTTTGCCCAATTCACGCCCCACCTTGGTCAGTTCCAGCAGGCCTCCCAGGTAAGCGTCGATTTGTTTCATGTCGTCGGCGAGCGTGGCATCGACCGATCCCTGAACGCTTGCCAGTTCTTCGCGCAGACTTGTCAGCGAGGACGCATACTTACCGTCCGGACCAAAGACGTCGGGATTGAGCTCCTTCTTGAGACGCGGGAAGTCGCTCGTGGGCACGTCGAGCCCCCGATCGGTGCCGGCGAGCGTGGCGTGGCCTTTGACCACTTTCAATTCGCCGTTGAGCACGTCCGTGATCAGTTTCAGATCGGCAAGCTGGCGGCGATTCGTGGCTTCGACGGCACGGAACCGATTCACGAACGACGGCCGCAGCGATTGTTCGAGGGCCCAGGCTCGACCCGACTCGGGAACTTGCGTCGACAGCCGAGCCAGCGACTGACGAATCGCGTCGCGCTCGAGCGCCGCCGCTGATACTCGGCGGAAGTCGAGCTTGCCGGGTTCAATACCCGGCACGCGCGTCAGCACGAACTCGGCCAGCGTCAAACACCGAGCATCGTCCGTGGCCAGCAAATAGTTGAGTAGCGCTGCGGGCTCGGCAATTCCTTCTTTTTCGATTCGCTGGCGAAGCCGGGTTTCGTTGAATGGCAAGCTCGCCGCACGGTAGGCCTGCAAGGCCGCGCTGCGACGCGGACCGCTCCCGTGGAGGAGCAATTGCTCCATCACCTGGCTCCCCAATTCGCGATCCTCGCCGGCAACTCGTTGAAGTTCGTCGACCGTCAAAGCCTCGAGCTTGACGTCGGGATGCTGCTCGAGCAGACGTTTCGTCAATGAATAGGCTCGCTTTTGGGCATGGGCCAGGAAATCGACAATGACTTCTTCGGCCCTGGTTTTCAGCAGTCCGGACTTGCAGGCCTGTTCGATCTCTCGCCCCCACGCGTCGTTCATGAGCGGGGCCTGCGCTCGAACGAGCCGCAGGCGCTGGTCGCTCGTCGTGCAGATTGCCGCCAACGGTTCGACGAGGAGTTCGTAGCCGGACAGGTTGCCTTCGATGCATTTCAGCAACTGCGAAACGTCGAGTTGCTGAGCGGCTTCTGGTTGCTCTTTCATGAAAGCCGCGGCGGCAGCGACGGATTCGGGCTTTCCCGCGATGATCAACGATGCGCAGAGCGGCGTCTGCAGCACCGGCTGTCCGTTGGCAAGTCGATCGCAAGCCGTACGCATGGCTGCGGAATCGCCGGTCCGCACGAGAGCGTTCAGTGCCATCGACGCGAGCTTCTCATTCCTGGCTCCAATAAGTTCGCGCGCCCGGGTTCGCGCGGTCGAGCCGATCTGTGGCCGGTCGGTTGAGTTGCTGGCAGCCTCCAACTCGCGAAGTACGGCAAGCTCGGCGATCGCCGCCGCATCGTACTTTTTCGTGGCCGCGCCCGCCTGCAACTCTTGCAGCGAATCCAGCCGCCGTTGCAGAACGGTCAGTTTTGACTCCTGGTCTTGCAAGCCGCGCCGCTCCAGGGCCAACTGATCGCGTTGCTGGCCGGCCTGGGAGGTCGGCTTCGCCCATTGCTCATTGAGCCGACGATCCAGCCTTTCGGTGAGCTGTGCGAGCGTTTTGTGCAGCGAAACGAGCCCCTGCGCGAGACCTTCGATTTGATCGCGCACTTGGGGCGATGGCTGCTGCGCTCGAGCGTCGATCAGTTTCACGAACTCGTCGGCGTTGGCGTACTCCGGCTGCGCTCGCAACGGCTGGCTATCGACCACCAGAGCGTTTTCGACCTGGTTGGCGCGATCGTTCCAGGCTTCGATCAAGCGCGGCAGCGGATCCTGCTCCAACACCTCGTACTGCGAATCGTCATTTGACGACGAGGGAATCAGCAGCGCGGCTCCCAAACCGATCACCGCGACGCCAAGAATCGCCGAACCGATGAGCCACGCCTGGCGCGGCGCTCCGGCTGCCGCAGCACGCGTTGCCGTCGCCGGAAATGAAGCTTGCGCCACCGCCGGCATCATGGCTGTCGCCCGAAGCTCGGAGTTGAAATGTACCGCCGGCTGAACGATTGTCACGCGACGCATGGGAGCGGCAGGAGTGACCGCGGGCGCGGATCGTTCTGAAACTACGCCGCCCTGCAGCACGGCCTGAGCAAACGCCGTACACGTAGGAAACCGCTGTTGCGGGGCTTTGGACAGCCCGCGAATTACGGCCGCACACACGGGCGCCGGTAGGTTGGCCACGATTTCGGACAAAGGACGCGGGGGCTTGTTCACTTGCTGCACGATGATCGCCGTGGCGGTGTTCCCCTCGAACGGCAATCGTCCCGACAGAACCTGATAGACGCTTGCCGCCAGTGCGTACTGGTCGGCTCGCCCGTCGATCGATTGGTCGGTCAACAACTCCGGGGCCATGTAGTCGACCGTTCCGACAATGAACCCGTCGTTGGTGAGCTTCGACGACCGCGACTCGGCCGTTTCGCCGAGTGCCTTGATGATGCCAAAGTCGCTGAGATAAGCGTGGCCATGTGAGTCGAACAGGATGTTCGGCGGTTTCACGTCGCGGTGCAAATAGTTCTGTTGATGTACGAAATCGAGTGCCTTGGCGATGCTCGGCAACCAGATCGCCAGGCTTTCCAGCGGCATCGGCTGCTGCCGTCCATCGGCATCCGTTTTCATGCGGTCTTCCAAATTGCCGCCCGCCATGTAGCGCATGACTGCGAACGGGATACCGTCGTGCCGGCCCACATCGATGACAGGAACGATGTGCGGATACGAAAGCTGGATCATTGCCCGCACTTCGCGCTCGAAACGGCTGATTTGCTCCGCGTCTTCCAACAGCGCGCGGCGGGGCGATTTGATCACCACGGGCGTTTGCAGATGCCCGTCGACCGCACGGTAGACATAACCCATGCCCCCCTCGCCCAGCGTGGCGAGCTGTTGGTAGCGGCCGTTGGCAATGGAAGCCCCTTCCCAGGGACCGCGAGCGGCATCAGCCATGAACACTGCCCTTGATAGTGAACCGTACGTCGACGAGACCTCCGCCATGCTGCGGAAAAACAAATCCGTAGGGATGGTTTTGGAATACCCCAGCCTGGGGCGTCCATCTTGTTTTAAGATTCTTCACGATGCTTTGCAAGAAATGCGTCTCCAGTAAGGACTTGTCGTCCTGGACTGGGTGTAAACGCACTATGTATCATTGTTTCATGGCAACGATTTCCGAGGCATTGGCGATTGCCGTCCAGCATCACCAAGCCGGGCGTCTCCAAGCGGCCGAACAGGTTTACCGGCAGATTCTCGCGGTCGAGCCGAATCAACCCGATGCGATTCATCTTCTGGGCGTGATTGCGAGCCGGCTGGGCAGGCCCGAGGTCGCCGTCCAATACATTGAACGGGCGATCCAATTGAGGGGGTCGGACGGCGCGTTTCACTACAACCTGGGTAATGCCCTGCTAGCCCAGGGAAGGCCGGACGAAGCGATCGCCTGCTTCCAACGCGCTTGGAGCTGAAACCGGATTTTCCCGAAGCGCACAATAATCTCGGCAGCGCCTTCAAGGACCAGGGAAGGATGGCCGAGGCGGTGGCCTGTTACCGCCGGGCGGTGGAGCTGCAGCCGCACTTTGCCGAAGCGCACTACAACCTGGGCAACGCCTACCTGGACCAGGGAGAACTGGACGAAGCGGTCGGCTGCTACCAACGTGCCCTGGAGTTGAAGCCGGAATCGGCCGAAGCCCACAATAATCTCGGCAACGCTTTCAAGGGGCAGCGAAAGTTGGACGAGTCGATCGCCTGCTACCGCCGGGCCCTGGATTTGAAGCCAGGCTATGCCGAAGCGTGCAACAACCTGGGCAACGCATTTCTAGCGCAGGAAAGGCTGGACGAAGCGATCGCCAGTTGCCGCCGGGCATTGGAATTGCAACCGGATTTTTCCGAAGCGCACAACAACCTGGGCAATGCCCTCCAAGCTCAAGGCAAGCTGGACGAAGCCGTCGCCTGCTACCGCCGCGCCTTGAAGTTGAAACCAGATTTTCCCGAAGCGCACAATAATCTCGGCAACGCTTTCCATGCCCAGCGCAGACTGGACGAAGCGGTTGCCAGCTACCGCCGCGCCTTGGAGCTGAAGCCGAACTATGCCGACGCTCACAACCACTTGGGCAACGCGCTCAAGGATCAGGGGAAGCTGGACGAGTCAATCGCCTGCTGTCGCCGGGCATCGATCTGCAGCCGAGCCTTGCCGACGCGCACAATAACCTAGGCAACGCATTCAAGGCCCTGGGGAACCTGAACGAAGCGGTGACCCATTACCAACGGGCAGTGGAACTGAAGCCGCGATTTGCCGAAGCACTGAACAATCTGGGCAACGCATTTCAATGCCAACGAAGGCTGGACGACGCGGCCGACTGCTACCGCCGGGCATTGGAACTTCAGCCAGACTTTGCGGGGGCGCACTACAACCAGTCGTTGTTGCAGCTTCTTCTCGGAGATTTCGTGCATGGCTGGCCGGAATACCAGCGGTGGAGTAGCCAGACGCCGGAACGAGTGTTACGGCATTTCCCGCAACCCATCTGGGACGGGCAGCCACTGGACGGAAAGACCATCCTGCTGCATGCCGAGCAAGGATTCGGCGATACCTTGCAGTTCATTCGCTATGCTCGGTTGGTGAAGCATCGCGGTGGGACCGTGATTGTTGAATGCCAGCCCGATTTAGCCACGCTGCTCGCGAATGCCTGCGGAAGCGATTGTGTGATACCCCGGGGTCAACCTCTTCCGAAGTTCGACGTCCACGCGCCGCTGATGAGCCTGCCGGCAATTCTTGGCACGACGTTGAAAACAATTCCGGCCGATGTGCCGTATCTCAAGTCCGATCCGCAACGCGCTGCCCACTGGCGAGATGAACTGACGGGTGATGGATTCAAGATCGGGCTGGTTTGGCAGGGCAATCCGCTGCACAAGAACGATTGCTTCCGCTCTTTGCGATTGGAACATTTCGCGGCGTTGGCCGGCGTGCCCGGCGTGCGGCTGTTCAGTCTGCAAAAGGGCTCGGGCAGCGAACAGGTTGCCGCGCTGTCCGGCCGTTGGCCGATCGTCGATCTCGCGCCGAGGTTGCGGGATTTTTCCGAAACGGCCGCCGTGATGGAGAATTTCGACCTGGTGATCAGCTGCGATTCGTCGCCAGCCCACCTGGCGGGAGCCCTCGGCGTGCCGACCTGGTTGGCCCTTCCGACGGCGTCCGAGTGGCGCTGGCTCTTGGATCGCGACGACAGCCCGTGGTATCCATCGTTGCGGCTCTATCGCCAGCAGCGTGTGGGCGATTGGGCCGAGGTGATCGAGCGCATGCGGCAAGATTTGGTCCAATTGCTCGGCCCTGCGGCGTTAGTCGCCCCCCGTGGTCCGAGTCACTAGAGCGCCGGGCAGCAGCACGATATGCTGGTGGTCTGAACGAGTCCGATGCCCCCCCCGCTGCCGACCTCCAGCCCCGCAGCCCGCAAGGGATGTGGGCGGTTGCCTCGATTGATGAAATCACCTCTCCGTGTCGCCGGTTGCCAGTTTTCAGTCGAGCCGGATATTGCGCTCAACTTGCAGCAGATCCTGGCACAAATTCGCCAGGCGGCCGACGGGGGCGCGAGGATCGTGCATTTCTCCGAGACCGCATTGTCCGGCTATGCTGGCGTGGATCTGCCGAGTAGCCAGGAACTGGATTGGAAAACGCTGCACGGTGCGACTGCCGAAGTCTGCCGGGCAGCTGCCCAGCATCGGGTGTGGGTGTTGCTTGGCTCGACGCATCCACTCACAGGCGGCCACCGACCGCACAATTCGATTTACATCATCAACGACCAGGGGCAGATCGTCGATCGCTACGACAAGCGATTTTGCACCGGCACGCTGGAGCCTGACCCGACGCTCGACCACCTCCATTATTCGCCCGGCAACCATGCCACGGTGTTCGAGGTCGACGGCTTTCGCGCGAGCGTGCTGATTTGCTACGACTATCGGTTTCCGGAACTGTATCGAGAATTGAAGCGTCTGGGCGTGGAGATCGTGTTCCAATCGTTCCACAACGCTCGCCGCGATTACCGCACCTACCATCACCGGAACATCTGGAAAGAGCTCGTGCCGGCCACGATGATGTGTCACGCGGCCACGAACCATTTCTGGGTCAGCGCCACGAACAGCACAGCCCGCTACTCGTTGTGGGGAAGTTTCTTTGTCCGCCCCGACGGGCGGATCATCGGCAAGTTGCCGATCCATCAGCCGGGCGTGCTGTTGAGCGACATCGACGCCGGAATCGAGCTATGGGACGCTTCGGCGCCATGGCGCGAGCGGGCGATGAGTGGCGAATTGCACAGCGGCACGCTCGTCGATGACCCACGCAGCGACGATCGGACGTGTTACTAAAGCCCCCCCCCCCCCTCGCGGATGTGCCCCGCACCGGGGGCGAACCTTCGAATGCGCACCGAACGAATCGTCGTTGATCCGCTGAGGCCCGACCCGGCCGCGCTCGAACACGCGGCCGCGCTGTTGCAGGCTGGAAAGCTGGTGGCCTTTCCGACCGAAACGGTCTACGGGCTGGGTGCCCAGGCACTCGATCCACAAGCCGTCGCGCGGATCTTCGCCGCCAAAGGCCGGCCGTCGAACAATCCGCTGATCGTCCACGTAGCCGAGATCGCGCAGGCCCAGCAGCTGGTCCGCGCCTGGCCGGCCAGCGCCGAGCGTTTGGCCGAGCGATTTTGGCCAGGCCCTTTGAGTCTCGTGCTCGAAAAGCAGCCGCACGTGCCCGACGCCGTGACGGGCGGCAGCCCAACCGTGGCCGTGCGCATTCCGGCCCACCCGGTCGCACGGCAGTTGCTCGTTGCGGCTGGAGTGCCGGTCGCGGCGCCCAGCGCCAATCGGTCGATGCGTATCTCGCCGACATCGGCCGAGCACGTGCTGGCCGGGCTCGATGGCCGCGTGGATCTGGTGCTCGATGCCGGCCCAACGCCCGGCGGCCTGGAGTCGACCGTGCTCGATGTGACCTGCGCGCCTCCGCGATTGTTGCGGCCGGGCTTGATCGCCTTGGCCGAATTGGAAGCCGCGCTGGAAGAAGCAATAGCGAGAGGCGCACCTGATGTTGATGAGCACCGAGCGCTGCCGTCGCCAGGCATGCTGGCTCGTCATTATGCACCGCTCGTTCCCGTAGAGTGCGTGGCGGACGACGGTTGGCAACGGGTTTGTGAATTGGCCACTGCGGGAAAACGCGTGGGCTGGTTGGCCTGGGGACTCCCCCGACGTTCTGCGCCGGCCGATGTCGTGCTCGTCTGGCTCCCGGAGAACGTCGGGCAGTACAGTGCCCGGCTGTATGCGGCGCTGCATGCCTTGGAAGCGGCCGGAATCGAGCGAATTGTCGCCGCGCTTCCGCCCGATGACCCCGCCTGGCTTGCGGTGCGCGATCGACTGGCCCGGGCATCAACGCCAGCCTGAACCAGGGCCAGATGCAGGGGACGATCGCAGCGCCCCGCGGCTTGAAGTCTTTCAGTTGGCCGAGGGCCCCGCGTCGTCATCGTGGATGAATTGGACGAACTCAGCCGCGTGAGCCGATGTGGCATCGGATATCAAGTCCATATAATTCCCGAAGACATCCACGCTCATGCCTCGCATGAATACCTGGCAATGACACGACACGGTCCAGGTTCGGTCGGGGTCTTCGTGGATACTGTAACCAATCCAATTGGTCGTATCATTGGCGTTGTTGACTGCTTTCACCAACGCGGGCGGGATGGGAACGCTCTTGCGTCGCCAATTGGTTATATTCGTCCAGAACGTGGCAAACCGCACTTCGGATTTGTCAGGGTAATTCCAACTGGCTGTCTGTTCAGAAACACGAACGACCAGTTCCGCCTTGCCGTAGGGGACGGTAACGTCAAACGTATGCGGTTGATCCGAGGAACCAACGGCACGGTAGTCCTTGATTTGCGATGTCTTTTTCAATTCTTTCAGCAGGTCTTCCACGGCCTTTCCGAGCGGCGGCAAAGGCGGCGGTTTCGGCGCGTAGGCTCGTCCGCCCAAGAGATGCCGGCCATTACCGCCAGGCTCGTAGCCACCACGACCGCGCAGCAAATAGACGATGGCATGCGTGGTAACATAAGGTTGTCGTCCTAAGTTTGGTGAGTGTTATTGAGAAGGATTTGTGGGCTAGCGCCCGCACTTGGGACCGCAAACGCGCAACTCACTGCGCCGAAGCACGCGTACTCGGCAATTGAGCGATCATGATCTCGGTGACAAAACCTCCGGCGATACGGATACCGAAACCCAAGTCCGTGTAATACCGGTAGAGAACGTCAGGATTCAAGATCGGACGTTCCATGATTTCGTCAGGATTTCCCAATGCCGCCTCGAATTCGACAAGCGACATGCCTACCTGAATCTGACGCACCTGTCCCTCGGCGCCGGCAATTCTCACGGGGACCGGTGGCGCCGTCGGCCCGAGGGTCGAAATTGTCAACACGCGGTCCGTACCGATGATTTGCAGGCCTCGGTCCGGGTAGGTAAGGATTCTCAGATTGGTGCGTTGCACGGCGACGTCTTGCTTCGTTGCCGGCCCGAGCATTTGCAGCACCTCATCCATCGAATTGGACAGCCCCACCGTCTGGTCGTCGGGCAATGTGATTGCCACGACAGGACGCACCTCTTCGCGCCGATGGCTAAACCCCGCTTCCGGGCGAGGTTCGACTCCCAATTGCTGACACACCTGCTTGTAGCTCTCGTAGGCGAGCGGCCACCATTGTCCGCGGCTGTTCTGTTGCGACAGGAACGATTCAAACAGATCCTTGGCCTTGCTGCGACTCTCATTGGAATTGGCCGCTGCCAATTGAATCGCCTGGTTGTAGCGCAGCGCCGTGTTGACTTCTTCGATCGAGTCGTCATCCGCCTCTTCGCCGTCCTTATTCGATTCCAAAGTCTTGGTGGCTTTGTCGAAACATGCCTGGCCGCGATCCGTGTCGCCGGCCCGCAGTGCGGCCACGCCGGCGTTAATGAAGACAGACGCCCGCGCAAGGAGGTCGAGTTGCTCGGCCTTGTTGCCGTCGATGGTCGCAATGGCATCGGTGAACAAACTTTGGGCCTTCGCGAACTTATCGCCGTCAGGAGCGACAAGGTAGGCAATGGCTAGATTGGCCTTGGGAAGTACGAAGCCCGGCTGAATCGACATCGCCTGTTCGAGTGCGGCGACGGCCCGATCCCATAAGGGCCTGTCGACTCCGCGTTCGAGTTCGTTCGCCTGGCGATAAAATCCGCCGGTCACGAGGTGCCCAATGTTGAGACGCCGCATGTCATCGGCGCTCAGCTTGTCGCAGTATTGCATCAGTTCGGCATACCCCAGATTGGCCCATCCCTCATAGCAGTCCGGCATCAGGCGCGTCACTTCTTGGAAGCAACGAATTGCCAACGGGTATTGCTCATAGGTCAGGAATTGCACTCCGGATTGGAACGCAACGAAGGCCTGGCGAATTTGCGGGTGCTTCGTATCGACGGCCGCGATGCGATCGGCCCAAGCGGGATGATCGTAAATCAGGCTTTTAACCGAGTTGTAGTCGAAATTCACCGAATCCGACCACTTGATGACCTTCAGGTAGGCTTCCACCAACTCTTCGGGTTTATACTCCGCCTTCACGGCGATCTTGAATCCCAACAAATCCGCCGCGCTTTCCTGGTCGCGGGTCACGGCCAACGCGATGAGCGGACTAGCGGGCGATTCGGCTGTGATGTGCTGCAACAAGATATGAGACAGTTCGTGCCCCAAGACTTCGGCGAGTCGACTTTCTTTTCCTTCCACGATTGTGTCGAGCCAGGCCTGGTAAACCGTGATTCTCGGCTGAACGGTTTTCACATCCTTGTCTTGAGCGTCCAGGGTTTTGGGATCGACTGGCTCGCCGGACGAATAGGCGTTCATGACATTCGAGGGATTGATGACCAATTGCGGCGGCCAGAGATAGTTTTTGGGGTAGTCCTTTTTCCAATCGTAGGCGTCCACGTTCTGAGCAGCCACGAACAGCTTGTCTGCCACCTTACGCATCATCGCATCGTAGTCGACAGCAGGCGCCTGTGGTTGTTGCGCCTGCACCGCCCCCGGGCCAAGCAAAGCCACCGCCAGAAACAATCCAGTTATCGTTCTTACCGGACACATGTTAGAGCCCTTTCCGTTTCTTTTTTTGGGGCGTCGACTCTTAGCCAAGGTATTGTGGCGTGGTCTGCCATGCTGGTTGATTTTCGATGGTCGCTCTAAACCTATCTGCCGCCGCGAACCGGTCGCTATCGAGGAGGCAAGCGGGTTTCACTCTTCACCGGCTGACGCGCATCGGCACCATCGACCATGGCTGCCGAGGAATGCTCATTGAGACGTGTATCGCCCCGATTCGCTTGCAGGACACTTCGCCGCTGCCGGGCGTTCGCCGAAGCTTGAGTTGTCGCCCAGGAAGAACCCGGATTCAATTCCGACTTGTCCAGCAACGGCGCGCCCGTCGGCGATTCTTGAGGGGTGAAATGCGTGTTGCCCGCCATGGTCTGTCGGGTCGTGATCCGTGGCGCAATTCGAGGCGATTCATGGCGTGAGAATCGCATGCCGTCGAAATTCGACTGCCGGAGGTTCATTCGCGGCGCAAGAACTGAGGCAAGCTCTCGTCAGCATCGCCCGGCGTTACCAGCTTTGACGAGCGTTCTCTGTTTGGAGTCGTGTCCGGTATCCCGGATTTTTCGTCGGCCATCGATGCCTGGGCCATGGCAATGCTGGCCAGCAGCGTCAGACTTAGCCGTATTCGTGACATGCTTTGATCCCATGAAGAAAGCGACCGGCGACATGGCTCGTCCGTGGACCGTGCGACCTGAGAACCGATGACCGGCCCAGACTGCACGCCGAGCTACCGCGCGCCTGGCAGTCCGCCCGTTGGAGATTGGAGGCATGACCGCCGCGAATAGTTCCCCAAAGTTGATCGGTTGGAGGCGAATTCTACGATCGATGCGTAATTACGGACTCGGGGCCAATTTCTGCCTGGTTTCTCGACGTGACAGACTGGAATCCTCGGATGCGATGCTACTTTCTGGATCAGTGATTTGCAAACTTTTTTGTGGACCTAACCTGAGGCAAATACATAAAGAAAGATCGATCGCTCTTTCCCGAAAAAGAACGGGGCTTCTTGCTGTTCTTCGCCCTCGCTATTCCTTGCGGGCCCCCTCAAGGATTTCGCGGAGCGTGGCGACCAAGGTGTTGGCTTCGAACGGCTTCTGGATGAAGCCGGCAAGTCGCTTGCCGGCAAATCGCGTGGCCGCATCCTGCTCGCTGTAGCCACTGAAGATCAACACCGGCACGTCTTCGCGGACCTGGCGGATCTGGTCCAGTGCGGCTGCGCCGTCCATGACGGGCATGGTCAGATCGAGAATCACCAAACACACGTCTGGCCGAAGTCGAAACAGGTCGACGGCTTCCCGGCCGTTTTCAGCCGTCAGTACTTCGAAACCGACTTTTTCCAGCAAGGACCGTGTCACTTGGCGCACTTCGTCGTCGTCGTCGGCAACCAGCACTTTGCCCTGGGCGTGCCAGCCGATCGCGCTGCTCGGCGCAAAGGCCGTCGATTGCGCGGCCTTGGTCGAACAAGGAAGGAGGATCCGAAACGTCGTCCCCCGGTGCTGCTCGCTATAAACTTGCAAGGCGCCGCGATGGCCGCGCACGATGCCCAGCACGGCGGCCAGGCCCAAACCGCGGCCGGTGAACTTCGTGGAAAAGAAGGGGTCGAAAATCCTCTTCCGAGTCTCGGCATCCATGCCGCAGCCATTGTCGGTGACTTCCAGGCAAACGTAGTGACCGGTGGGCAGGCTCTCGTGTAAATACGTGCGATCCAAATACTGTTCGTCAACGTCAACGGCCTTGACGCGAACGACAATCAGCCCGGCGGCGCCAACGATCGCTTCCGAGGCATTGGTAATCAGGTTCATCACGACCTGGCGAATCTGCGTCGGGTCGCCTTCGATGGCCGGCACGTGCGGGGCAAATTCGTATTTCAGCACGGCCCGTCTCGACACTGACACTTCCAGCAGATGGGTCATTTCTTCGACGAGCTTGGCCAGGTCGATCGACAGGATGACGAACCGCCCTTTGCCCGAGTAGGCCAGGAGTTGTTTGCACAGATCGCCGGCCCGCAATGCGGCCGTGCGGATGTGTTCGATGTTGTGCCGGCCCGGCGCTTCGGGGGCCATCTCCAGGATCGCCAGATCGGCATGGCCCAGCACGCCCATCAGCAGGTTATTGAAATCGTGCGCAATGCCGCCGGCCAAAACGCCCAGGCTCTCCAGCTTCTGGGCCTGCTGGATCTTGGCTTCCAGCCGCCGCCGCTCGGTGATATCGATCGAATGATGGACGATGCCCAGCGGCTGCTGCTCTTCGTCGCGCAGCAACGTGAGGCTTGAATGGACCAGCACTTCGGTGCCGTCTTTACGGATCGTCTGGGCTTCGATTTCGTGGGTTCCCTTCTGCAAGACGGCCCTGATTGCCTCGCCGAGCGAACTTTCGGTTTTCGTCGGCGGTTCGAGAAACGACAGCGGCCGACCGACGACTTCCTGCGCTGCGTAACCGTAGATGGTCTGCGCTCCCTTATTCCAACTGGTGACATGGCCGTCGAGCGTTGTCGAGACGACGGCGTCATGCGCCTGATCGATGATGCGGGTTTGCAGCCGCAGCGACTCTTCGATGTGCTTGCGGTGACTGATGTCCTGGAACTGGTTGATGTAGTACTGCGGGCGGCCGTCGTCGCTGCGCATCAGGGAAACGCTGGCCAAGACCCAGACGACGCGCCCCTGTTTATGCAGATAGCGTTTCTCGATATGAAAGAAGCGTATTTCGCCGGCAAGCAACTTATCGATGAGCGGCTGCTGTCGGGGCCAGTCGTCGGGATGCGTCAATCGCCGTGGCGTCATGCCCAGCAGGTCGCTCTCACTGTAGCCGAGCATGTCGCACAGCACGGAGTTGACCTGAAACCATTGCCCATCAAGGCCGCACAAGCCCATGCCGATTGCCGCGTTCTCGAAGGCGTTGCGAAAGCGGGCTTCGCTCTCACGCAGTTTTTCCTCGGCCCGCTTGCGGTCGGCGATTTCGCGCTCGAGTTCGGCGGGCGAGCGAAGGCTCAGCACCCGGGGCGTCAGCGGCGCCAAGGCCACGACCGTACTCCACGAGACCACGGCGGTGGCGAACTTTACCACCCCGCCGATGCGATAGATTGGCTTCCAGAAGATGATCGCCTCGATCAGGTGCGTTGTCCCACAAGCGAAGATGAACGCGCAAAACAGCCAGAACATCCAGCGAAACGGCAGATCGCGGCGGCGGATGACGAAGTACCCCAACAGCAGCGGGATCGCCATGTAGGCAGACCAGATTGCCAGATCCGAGATGATGTGCAGCCAGCCCTGCGCCGGCGTCCACGAACCGCAGTACCAGCGGGGCATGAAGTCGGAAGTATCAAACAACGAGCCGAGAAAACCAACCATGGGCTACAAGCTCCTGGAAGCGAGGCTTGCGTGAGAAACATGCTCCCATCATGGGAACAACCGTTCGCGCCGTCCAAAGACAGGCAGGCGCTGGCGCGGGTGACAACAAGAATGGCCCCGCCGCTTAGCTTCCAGTCTAAACAGAATCGCCGAACGGCATAAGCCCCTGCTGGCCCTCGACGCTGTGGATCGACTTCCGGCGGCGCGCTCTGCGCCGCAACGATTCCGCAGGCCCAACTCATTGACCCGGCAACCGCACGTGGGCAAACTGTTGTGATAGCCGTTCGTCAATCCGTTCAGCGCCGCCTGCCAAACTTCATTCCCCCCACGCGAATAGATTTCGACATGATCGCATCGCTTCAACTCAGCGGCCCCTGCCGCCAGGTCGCTGTGGCGTTGGCCTTCCTTCTGGTTCAATGCCTGGTTGCCGAGTTGCAGGCCAAGGCCCCTGAGGCGCAACCGCCGAACATCGTGATGATCGTTTCGGACGATCAGGGGAGCGACGATTACGGTTTTCTCGGGCATCCCAGCATCCGCACGCCGCATCTCGACCGCCTGGCCGCGCAGAGTCTCACGTTTCGCCACGCGTATGTCACCAGCAGTCTTTGCCGCCCCAGCCTGGCCACGATCCTTACGGGCCTCTATCCACACGAGCACCGGATCACCAGCAACGATCCGCCGCTGCCCAAAGGCAAAAAGGGCCGCGACGCCAATCGCGACCCGACGTTCCTGGCCCAGCGGTTGAAGATGATCGACAACATCGACCGCGTGGCCACGCTCCCCAGACTTTTGCAGAGCTTGGGCTACGTGAGTTTTCAGACCGGCAAATGGTGGGAGGGCGACTACAAACGCGGAGGTTTCACCGACGGAATGTCGTTGGGCGAGCGGCACGGCGACCGAGGCCTGGTCATTGGCCGGCAAACGATGCAACCCATCTACGACTTCATCCATCGCGCGGTGGATGACAAAAAGCCGTTTTTCGTCTGGTACGCGCCGATGATGCCGCACAGCCCGCACAATCCGCCACAACGTTTGCTCGATCATTACCTTGGCCAGGCGCCATCCCCGGAAATTGCTCGGTATTGGGGAATGGTCGAGTGGTTTGACGAGACGTGCGGCGAGTTGCTCGCGTACCTCGACCAGCAGCATCTGGCAGAAAACACGGTCGTCGTCTACATCACCGACAACGGCTGGATCCAGGATCCGCAGAAGGATCGCTACGCTCCGCGTTCCAAGCAATCACCGTACAACGGCGGCTTGCGGACGCCGATCATGCTTCGCTGGCCGGGCCACATCGAAGCTGGCTCGAACGATTCGCTGGCGAGCAGCATCGACCTGACGCCAACGTTGCTTTCGATTGCTGGCGTGAAGCCCTCGGCCGAAATGGCCGGCGTGAACCTGCTCGACCGGAAAGCGATTGCGGGCCGCCCTGCGATCTTCGGCGAAATATTTACGCACAACGCCGTTGATATCGACCGGCCAGTGACAAGCTTACGGTTCCGCTGGTGCGTTGCCGGGAACATGAAATTAATCGTTCCCCACGCCGCCAACGAACCGACGGCGACGGTTGAGCTGTACGATCTTGCGACGGATCCCGGCGAGGCGAAAAACCTGGCTGCCGAGCAACCCGACGCGACGGCTCGCTTGCGTGCGCTGATCGATCGAGGGTGGGCGACCGATGCCGCTCCGTAGAGAACGCAAGGTGGCCATTCTTGTCAGGAAACGATTCACACATTGAATTCTGATGGACCGTGGCAACGCCGGAACAAGGCAGCCATCTCGACTTGACTAATGATCCCAAAAATGGGATAATCTGCAAGTGAGCACGAATTCCGAAAAGCCCGCGGTAAGGCCGCTCGAATGGGTCGGATCGTCGAAGGCTCAGATGGCAAGTTTTCCGATACCAATCCGCAAGGAGATGGGCCACTCGCTGCATTTAGCCCAGGCGGGCGAGAGGCCATATAGTGCGAAGCCGCTGCGAGGTTTCGGCGGTGCGGGCGTTCTCGAACTGGTCAAAAACTATGACGGTAACGCGTACCGCGCCGTCTATACAGTGAAGTTCGTCGAAGCCGTCTACGTCCTGCACGTCTTTCAGAAAAATCGAAGAAGGGTATCGCCACGCCCAAGGCGGATCTGGATCTCGTGAAGCAGCGGCTCAAGATTGCCGCTGAACAATATCAACGGAAGTACGGGAACAAAAAACCATGAGCAAGAAAACGCCGATTCATCCTAGCAGTGGCAACGTGTTTGCTGATCTGAAACTGCCAGATGCCGATGAATACATGGCGAAATCCGAGCTTGCCGTGCGCATCTTCAAAATCATCAAGAGCCGACGTCTCACCCAAGCAGCTGCGGGTAAAGTGTTGGGCATCAACCAGCCAAAAGTGTCTGCCCTATTGAACGGCCGCCTTGACGGCTTCTCTACCGACCGGCTTTTCCGCTTCCTCAACATGCTAGGCTGCGATGTACGGATTACGGTTTCTCGCCCGCATCCTCGTGCCCCCGGCCACGTTCATGTACTGGCGAGTTGAGCCCAACGGTTGCTGACAGGGCATGTCAACATGGCTGCCCTACGCGCCGAACAGGTTCCGGCGGCCCAGGTCGGCGATGATGCCCAAGCGCTCCAGGCCTCGCCCGAGTCGATCTTCGAATTGCCCCGCTGCCGGTCGACAAACGTAATCGGCGTCTCGGCAAATCGGCAACCCAACCGCTTCAATTGCCAGAGCATCTCTTCCTGGAACGAATATCCTCGCGACTTGAGCGTGGAGAAATCGAGCTGCGCCAAACGCGAAGCTCGATAACAGCGATAGCCACCGCTGCAATCCTTGGGCTTGAGACCTAACAGCGCCCGCGAGTAAATGTTGATGGCCCGGCTCATGAAATGGCGTTTGATGGGCCAGCCCTCAATGCGTCCGCCCGGCACGTAGCGCGAGCCGATCATGACGTCGATCTCGCCTTGCCCGTTGCGGTTCATGCCGCCGATCAACTCCGGCAGGTAGCGCGGATCGTGGCTGAAGTCGGCGTCCATGTTGACGACGAATGTGTAGCCCTGATCGATGGCATATTGCATGCCGGCCAGAATGGCCGTGCCCAGTCCCAGCTTGCCCGTGCGGTGCAGGCAATGCAGCCGCGGGTTCACGGCAGCCTGCTCATCGCACCAGCGGCCCGTGCCATCCGGAGAATTATCGTCGATGACCAGGATCTCGACTTCCGGAGCGCTCTCCAGAACCCGGTCAATGAGGGCCGGTAGATTCTCGATTTCGTTGTAGGTCGCAATGGTGACCAGTGTTTTGCCATCCGGTCGCATAATACGTTCCAAAGCCAAGCCCCCCCGACGCCTATCTTATCGTCGAGGCTGCGGCGGCGGAAGGAAGCATGTTGCTCGCGGGGGTGCGAACCATCGAGCAAAACGGGTGTCTCTAAGGCATCACTGGACCGGAAGAGCCGGGCCTTGCTCGGCGCTGGACCGATCTCGTCCGACCGAGCAACCAGTGGTATAATCAGCCTCAATAACCTGCCGGAATTGCCTTCCCTCCCGTGTTTTCATGGCTTCACCCCTAACGCAACCCGCCGGCACAGCCGCCGTGGTACGACGCCTCCCGGAACCCCTCGTGGCTCCGACGACGGCAGCCGGGGCGACATTCGGTACGGACTTTTGGCTCACCTACGCCGCCAATGCGTCGATGACGGCGGCTTGCAGCCTGTTTTTCCGCTACGACGACTTCGTCGAGGCCTTGGGCGGCAGCGAACTGCTGTTGGGCTGGATCATCGGCGTGGGGATGGTCGGGAGCCTGTTGGTGCGCACCGTGCAAGGGCGCGGCATCGACGAATACGGCGCCCGCCGCATCTGGCTCTGGTCGGCCGCGCTGTTCGCGGCCAGTTGCCTTGCTCACCTGTTGGTCTCGACGGCCCACGGCCCGCTGATCTTCGTTTGCCGCGCGCTGTTGCAGACCAGCATGGCCGGCTTCTACGGCGCTTCGATCAGCTACATTGCCGGTCGAAAATCGACGACTCACATGGCCGATATGATCGGTACGCTGGGCACTTCAGGATTTCTTGGAATTCTGTTGGGCACATTCATCGGCGACCTGGTGCTGGGTGACGGCAAGCGTTATGAGTTGATGTTTGTCGCGGCGGCAGCCATTGGGTCGTTGGCCTTTCTGTTCGGCTGGCTGGCAACCGACGGCGAACTGCGGCCGATTCGCAAGCGCCGGCTGCCCCTGGTTTGGATCGTGCGCCGATACCATCCCGGAGCGGTAATGTGGATGGGCGTCGCGGCCGGCTTCGGCCTGGGATTACCGACGGTTTTCTTGCGCCCTGACGCAGAAGAACTGGGGATCGAAGAGCTGGGCACGTTCTTCTATCCGTACATGCTAGTGGCCTTGGTCAGCGCGCTTGGCAGTCCGCCGACTGCCAGCGCTCCTCGGCATCCGATGGATGGTGCTGATCGGCATCTCGAACATGGTCGTTGGCACGTTCCTGTTCGTCGTGGTTCGCTCGGCCTGGCAACTTTGTCTGCCGGCACTATTCATGGGCATAGCCCACGCCTGCATATTTCCGGCCGTGGTCGCTGGCGGCAGCGGCGAGTTTCCGCATCGCTATCGCGGCGTGGGCACGACGCTGATGTTGGCCATGTTCGACGTGGGGAATTTTGTCGGCCAGCCGTCGTTTGGCGCCGTCTGGGACGCAGGTTCGCAAGCGGGTCTGCCGGGCTTCACGGTCGCATTCAGCGTTTCGGCAGGAATGCTTGCCTTGGGAGCCATTGGCTATGCGCTGGCCATGCGCGGCCCGTCGCAACGTCGCCGATCCCCCATTCGGTCGCTGGGCATCAAAGCCGCTCCCTAGCTGGCCGGTGGACGATTTCCACCTCTTGCCATGTTGCTCTAGGGCTCCCGAAGCTTTAGAATCGCAGATATAAATGAGAATCAATCTCAATTAGCCGTCGATTCGCAAGCCTTGGTCTGACGCCGTGCATGACCTGATTCCGCTAAATTGCCTGCTCGCCGGCCAGTATGGCGAGGTCGGGATGGTGCTTGGCCAGCCGGCCGAAGTGCATCGCTTGGAGGAAATCGGTCTGCGCGGGGGGACCAACGTGCAGATGATCCAACCCGGCAGCCCCTGCATCATTCGACTGGCCGGAAACAAGCTTTGTCTCCGTGCCGACGAGTTGGTGAGCGTCATGGTCCGGCCGGGAGATCCGCTGTGAGTGACCAACGCCCCGATTCGGGTGGAAGTACTGCCGCTCGCCGCTTGACCGACCTGGCGCTGGGATGGCGTGCGCGCGTCCGAGGGATCGAAGGCGACGACGAAATCAGTCTGCGATTGTTGGAAATGGGGCTGACGCCGGGAACCAACGTGCGATTGCTGGGCGTGGCGCCGCTGGGAGATCCGTTGGAACTGGAAGTCCGCGGCTATCGTTTGAGCGTGCGCAAACGCGAGGCTTCGCGCGTGGAAATCGAGCTGCTTTAGAATCCGCTTGAACGATTCCCGCTAGATCGCCCGCCATGACCACCGCCGCCGCTGAAAAAACGTGTTGCGTTGCCTTGATTGGAAACCCCAATACCGGCAAGTCGACCCTCTTCAATGCCCTCTCGGGCGTTCATCAACGGGTGGGAAACTATCCGGGCGTGACGGTCGAAAAAAAGGTCGGCCAAATGACGCATGGCGCAGCGGCGTTTTGCGCTGGTCGACCTGCCGGGAACGTACAGCCTGGCGCCGCGCTCGCCGGACGAGATGGTGGCCGTCGATGTGCTGCTAGGCCGGCTCTCCGACGTGCCACGCCCCAACGCGGTGCTATGCATCGTCGATGCCAGTAATCTGGAACGCAACCTGTACCTGGTAAGCCAGGTTCTCGAACTCGGATTGCCGGTCGTTGTGGCGCTGAACATGATGGACATGGCCGCCGAGCGGGGCGTCGAGATCGATCTGGTTGGGCTCGAACGGCAACTCGGATCGAGGGTCGTCGCCGTCCAGGCGAACCGGCGCGTGGGACTTGATGAGTTGAAGGCAGCGCCTGGCCGCGGCCGTCGACGAGCCCGGCAGGGTTCCCGACGAGTCCGTTCCCCGAAGCGTTTCGTGCGGAAGTCGAGCGATTGCAAACGTCCCTGGATTCGAATGGCACCTGGCCGCGTTACCTGGTCGAGCGGTTGCTGCTGGACACCAGCGGCTACCTGGAACGAGAGTCGCACCTGCTGCCAGATCCGGCAGTTGCCGAACTTCACGCGGCCCGCGAGCGATTGCGCGGCGCCGGCTGCCCGGTGCCGGCCGTCGAAGCGATGGCCCGCTACGGCTGGGTGGGTCGGATCCTGGAAGGCGTCGTCGTTCGCCGCGATGCCCGACAAGGCCTGGCAATGACCGATCGCATCGACCAGGTGCTCACGCACCCGATCGGTGGTCTGGCAATCTTCGTGTTGATGATGCTGATGGTTTTCCAGGCCGTATTCCTCGGTGCGCAGCCGCTGATGGACCTGATCGACGCCTGCGATGGGTGCGATCGGCGATTTCATCGGCGCCGCGCTGCCCGAGGGAGCGCTGCGCAGCTTGCTGGTCGATGGAGTGGTCGGCGGCGCGGGGGCGTGATTGTCTTCTCTGCCCCAGATCCTGATCCTGTTCTTGTTCGTCGCCGTGCTCGAAGATTGCGGCTACATGGCCCGAGCGGCCTATTTGATGGACCGCGTGATGACGCGTGTGGGCCTCAGCGGCAAATCGTTCATCCCGCTCTTGTCGTCATTTGCTTGCGCCATTCCAGGCATCATGGCGACGCGCGTCATCGAAAACCGCCGCGACCGGCTGACGACGATTCTGATCGCTCCGCTGATGAGCTGCAGCGCAAGGCTCCCCGTGTATACAGTTTTGATCGCCGCCTTCATTCCTGTTCGCGAATACGCCTGGGGCATCATCAGCTTGCGGGCCTTGGTCATGATGGCCATGTACCTGGTGGGCATGGTCACGGCCGTCTTCGTGGCCCTGATTTTGAAGCGGACGCTGTTGCGCGGGCCGACGCCCCCCTTCGTGCTCGAATTGCCGACCTACAAGTGGCCGTCACTGCGGCACGGTCGTGCATCGCATGTTCGAACGCGGCTGGGCCTTCGTGCGCCAGGCCGGCACGCTGATCGTCGCAGTATCGATCGTCGTTTGGGCGGCGTTGTACTATCCGCGGCATCCCGAACAGGTCGAGGCGCCGTTTGCGGCCGAGCGCGCGACGCTCAATTCGCAACTCGCCAAACTCCCCGCCGAGGGCGACCAGGCCCAACAGATTTCCGAACGACTGGCCGCGATCGACGCTCATGTTGCCGGCGAGTATCGACGCCAGAGCTTTCTGGGCCAGGCCGGGCATTGGATCGAGCCGGTCGTAAAACCATTGGGCTGGGATTGGCGGATCGGCTGTGCGGCGATCGCATCTTTTCCAGCGCGTGAGGTGGTCATTGCCACGCTGGGTATCATTTACGATCTGGGAGAGAACGTCGATCTGGCCAACGATGCCGACTCGACGCGCCTGCAAACCGCGTTGCGTCAGGCACGCTGGGCCGGCACCGACCGGCCGGTGTTCAACGTGCCGGTGGCGTTGTCGATCATGGTTTTCTTTGCACTCTGTGCGCAGATGCGCTTCGACGCTGGTGGTCATCAAGCGCGAGACCAACAGTTGGCGCTGGCCGTTGTTTACGTTCGGCTATATGACGGGGCTGGCATACGTCGGCTCATTGCTGACGTACCAGATCGGCCGATGGTGGCTCTAGGACGATCGATTCCGAGGGACAACCCATGACCAGCATCTGGCAAGAGATTGTCGCAGGGGGCATCGTGCTGGCGGCGCTGGTCTATCTCGCCGCGGCAGCTTTGGCTGATGCTGGGACGCAAGCCAGCAGGCGGTTGCGGAGCGTCGTGCGGCCAATGCTCGGCGGGCTCGGTCGAGAGCCGGCCGTTGGTGTCGCTCGACGTGCCCCCAAGGCAGACTCCACCCAAGTAAATCGGAGCGTGCCGTCCCTGCGGCTGCCAGTCTGTGGCCGAGCGGTCCACAGCCCTAGCGATTGTCGGCGGCCTTGATCGGCTCGGGAGCGAGAACCTGGACGTAGGCCAGTGTTTCCGGGATCACGCCCGGCCCAAGATCACTCTCGATCTTGATCCGCTTCGAGAACTTGACCGCCTTCTCGCCGGCCGTGAATGTCACCGGAATGACATGAATGGTCTTGGCCACGTCGGAGATCTTGAACTCGAAGCCCTCGGCATCGCATTTCACGGCGGTGATCTTGAAGGGCTTCTTGCCCTGCACGACTAGTTGCTTCGTGATCTTCTGGCCGGGCTTGAGGACGCCCAGGAACAGCGACGCGGGGCTGATGGTAACCTCGGCCACCACGCGGGCTTCGACGTCGACCGGCACTTGCGAGGCGTTCAAGTCGTTGGTCACGAGCATGACCTGGTCCTTGAAGTAGCCACGCGGCGCATCGGGCTTGAGATCGACGGTCAACTCGTAGACCACCTGGCCACCGCCGCGCGATGTCTCTTTGAACGAGGCGAGCAGGTGCGAATTGTTGGGCTTCACTTCGAGGATTTTCCAGTCTTCGCGGCCAGCATAGGTGATCGAAAGTTTCTTTTCGGCCTTGGTGCCGAAGTCGACATTCCCGAACTCGGCGCTGCCGGGCGTCATCACGATGTCACTTCGGATGTAGCCCGCCACGGTCAATTGCACTTCGGCATAGAACGGCTTGTCGAACGTGACGGTGACGGTCGCGTGGCGCTGGCCGAGAAAGCTATGGGTATTGAAGGCGGCAACGATGGCGCTTTCTTCGTAGGTCTTCAGGCTGTCCTTGGCGATCGTCGGCAGGGTGCAGCCGCAACTGCTGCGCACGGCAGAGACATGCACGTCTTCTTCGTAGATGTTGTTGAACTTGAAGCGATATTCGATCTTTGCGCCGCGCCACCGCCCCAAAGTCGTGGCTGGTGGTTTCGAACATCTTGCGTGCCCATTCCTGGGCCATCGCCGGGCTGGCCGAATGCCAATGAGACCAGCAGCATGCTAAAAGTGCGAATCACCGCGCGTCCTCCCAAACGATCGCCTGCCACCATGCAGTCACCAGGCGCGAGGCCCAAATCTCCCTCCAGGGAGATCCCCCCGGCCAATCCTGAATCGCTGTATCGGCGACAGCAGATTCTCTCGTAACTCTACGGCCAGTCAAAGTTTGAGTCAACTTGCACCGCAACCGTAGGGGGGTACCCCCTGGCTTTGAATATTCGTCGATGCGGAGACGTAAATTGAGCAAACTCTTCCGCCCATATTCGAATGGACGTTGTCGTAATAACCGCTGGCAGCGGAAGCATGCGGATGGAAGTCAATAATCGCACCAAGCTTACCGGCCGCGCTTTACAAGTTCTGCGTTGTGCAGGAAACTAAATGCATGCACCACCGCGCCGATCAGAACTGACGCCGCAGGTCGCCCTGCCACAGCGCAACCTTCGGCCACCACCGATGCGAAAACATAGCCCAGCGATGATCCAGGTGGGGGGGCCGACCCACACTCGGCTGGCACCAGCCTATCCGGTTGCGGTACGATTAGTTCGACAGATGAATGACCGCTGATTCGATCCTGCCTTGGATTACCTTCGCCTAGCTGCACATGAGGAGCAAGTAATGCTCGCGCGCCTGCGGTTCCTCCTTGCGCCCCGATTGGGTGCGAGTATGTTTTGGACCGGCATCATCCTGGCCGCTTTGGCCAGCGGGGTCGGCCTCAATAACCCGCTCGACAATGCGTCTCAATACGCGCGGGCCGAGGAGAACGGGCAGATCGACGAATCCAAGGATTTGCCGGCGTCAAAAACCAAGGGCAGCACTCAGGAACCGGTCCATCCGATCCCGCACAGCAGCGACAAGCCGCTCCACAACCCGTTCCCGCGCCGCATTCCGGCGCCTGACCTGAAGGGCGGCGTCAGTTGGCTCAACACGGCCGGGCCGATCGAGCTGGAAAAGCTGCGCGGAAAATTCGTGCTGCTCGACTTCTGGACCTACTGCTGCATCAATTGCATGCACATCCTGCCCGAGTTGAAGAAGCTCGAACAGGCCCATCCCAACGATCTGGTTGTCATCGGTGTCCACTCGGCAAAGTTCGAAACGGAACGCGATTCGCAAAACATCACCGACGCCATCCTCCGCTACGACATTCGCCATCCGGTGATCAACGACGCTGAGCTGGCCGTCTGGCGGCACTACGGCGTCAATACCTGGCCGACGGTCCTGCTGATCGATCCGGAAGGATACGTGGTCTTCGGATTGACGGGCGAATTCCAGGCCGAGACCATCGAGAGGAAACTCGTGCAGGGCATCGCCTGGTATCGCAAGAAAGGCGTGCTGGACGAAACGCCTGTGCATTTCGATCTTGCTGCCTACCAGGCCGAAGAAACGCCGCTTCGCTATCCGGGAAAGATCCTGGCCGACGAACCAGGGGGCCGGCTGTTCATTGCCGACAGCAACCATCATCGTATCGTCATAGCCAGCCTCGACGGTCAACTCATCGACGTCATCGGCAATGGCGCTTCGGGCCGGGTTGACGGCGACTTCCGCACGGCAACGTTCAATCATCCGCAAGGGATGGCCCTGCGCGACGCCACGCTGTACGTGGCCGATACCGAGAATCACCTGCTGCGCAAAGTCGATCTCGACAAGCACCAGGTGACAACCATCGCCGGAACCGGCCAGCAGGCACACGGCGCTTTTCCGGGCATCAATCCGCACGACGCCGCGCACCACGTCGCGCGTCCTGGCCACCGCTGGATCGGCAAGCCGAAGAAAACGGAATTGAACAGCCCTTGGGATTTGTGGCTCAACGAAGACGATCTGTACATCGCCATGGCTGGGTCGCATCAGATTTGGAAGATGCCGCTCAGCGAGACCGAGATCGGCCCCTACTCCGGCAATGGCCGCGAGGATATTGTCGACGGCCCGCTGTTGCCGAAGATTCCCTACGAAGAAGGCGCTGCCAGCTTCGCCCAGCCGAGCGGGCTGACTTCGGACGGCAAGTGGCTCTACGTGGCTGACAGCGAGGGGAGTTCGATCCGCGCGGTGCCGTTGGACCATGTCGCCAAGGTGAAGACGGTCGTTGGCACTTCGCATCTCGAAAACGGCCGGCTCTTCGAGTTTGGCGACGTCGATGGCGACGGTTATGTGCCGCGATTGCAGCATTGTCTGGGCGTGGCCTGGTACAAGGGCCTGCTCTACGTCGCTGACACCTACAACAACAAGATCAAGGTCATCCACGTCGACAAGAGTTCCTGCTCGACGCTGGTCGGCACCGGCAAGTCAGGGCACGACGACGAGCCGGCCACGCTCGACGAGCCGGCCGGCATCACGGCTGCCGCCGGCAAACTGTACGTGGCCGACACGAACAATCACCTGGTCCGTGTCGTCGATCTCGACAACGGCAACCGCGTCTCAACCCTCACAATTCGTGGCCTCGAGCCCCCGCCAGCCAAAGATCCGGTTGAATCGCCGGCACTGGCCGACAGCACTCCGATCAAACTCTCGGTCAATCGACTCAAGCCGTCCGACCATTCCATCCGGATTCAAATCCAACTGCACTTGCCGTCGGACTATAAGCTCAACGAGTCTGCCCCGCAGCGCTACAAGGTTGAAGCCCTCGACCAGAACGGCCCGCTCGATCGAACCGCATTGGGCAAGTCCGTGCGAGTGGAAAAGTTGCAGGATGTCTGGAACATCGAGCTGCCGACCAGGCAGGACCACGGCACCGACCGCATCCGGCTGGCAATTCAATACTACTATTGTCAGTCCGGCGCCGAAGGGCTGTGCAAAGCCGGGAACGTCGTCTGGGAAATTCCCTTGGAACTTTCGCCCGACGTTGAGAAGTCGTCAATTCTGCTGGAGTGTTGGCCTAAGTGACGCGTCCGGCTGGCTCAATCCGGCCACGGCCAGCGACGACTCGTCCAGTTCGCCGCCGCTCGATGGGCTGACGACTTCCGCGGCAAATCGCCCGGTGAATTCGCAACCGACGCGGAAACTCCTCTCGCTGCCGCAGTCGCCGCCGTCATAGGGTCGCGAATCGGCAATTCGCGCCGTCAGGTACATCGGAGCGCCACCGACCTGAAAGCGAACCAGGATCGATCGGTAGTTCGGCCGCTCCGTGGTCGCAAAACTGAATCCGCCCGTCGAAACATCCAGGCAGCGAACTTCGAGAAACGCACTCTGGTCCGGTAGAGTTCCACCCGCAAATGGCGTAATCCACTGAGTCCCGAAGAAATCGAGCCGTGGGTGCCTGCGCCGCTCGGAACCACTGCGAACGGGAGCGGCCGGCTCGTCGGCATTGGCCGGGGCCGGAGCTTCGTCCGGTTTCCGCTCAGGGTGATGGGCCGATGGGCGCACGGGAACGTAGCAATCCAGCCGAGCGCTGGTTATCTTCGCGCGATTACGGCAGCGAACGACCCACGTCAGGACGGCGCCGGCCGCAAAGCCCAGGGCAATACTGCCGGCGGCCACGACGATTTGCAGCGAAACGACGTCGTTCGGTGACGAGTCGACGGTGCCCATGATCCACATCGCGACGTAGCGATCCCCCGCGGAATGCGACGGCCAACCACGGGAGTGGGAATTCGGCAATCGCTCAACGAAGTATAGCACCGAGGGGGGCACGCTGACGCCGCACGCGCGCTTTTTCCGGTCGTAGCGATTCGCGCAGGACGAAGAAGATGGCCCGGTCACAGCCCGCAGATCTGCGGCTCAAATCGCCGCCATTTCAGGCTGCGGCAGCATGTACCAGCGCGATCGAACGCTGGCTGGCATCGAGTTCATCGCGTCGGCCTAGTATCGCTTCGGTGGCCCAACGCGATAGTCCTTCGCGCAGCATGGGAAGCGGCGACTCCAAGGCCCGGCGAATGGCCCGCGTATTCAGCGACGTTTCGTCGACATAGGCGCGGGATGCAATCTCCGGCGCGACCAGATTGACTTGCCGGCCCGTGAATCCAAAGGCCACGGCCAGTTCCGCCGCAAAGCGATATTGGTTCGTACGCTCGGCGCCGGTGATGTGATACATCCCGGTCAACCTCGCTTCGAGAGCTTTGGCATAGAGTTCGGCCAGGTCCGACGCCAGAACCGGCGTAGCGTAACGCCGCGAGTCGACGACCGAACAACCGCCGGTCGACAACTGCTCCCACACGCGCTGAGCAAAACAGGTCTGCGCGCCGGCCGGGCTCCAGCCATAGATATGACTGCGAATGAGCAGGGCATTCGAGTTTGCCACCGCACCCGCAAGCGCCGCGCCGCCTGGGCCGCAGGGCAGGCCGCCAAGGCCGGCGACGCTTCGCTGTGAAACATCCGCGGACCGGCAAACTGCGCATCGGTCGACAGCACGGTCAGATGGGCACCAATTTGTTCGGCCGCTAGAGCCAAGGCCCGGGCTGATTCGACTTCCCGATCCGAGTCGATTCGGGTGTCGGCAGCCAGATCCCAACTGCTCTGGGCCAATGGCCCACACGAGACAATCGCCTGGGGCGCAATTTCTCGAACCTGCTGAGCAACCTGCTCGGCACTCCCCAGTTCGCAGCCCAGCGACTGACAGCCGGCGAGTTGCCAATCGTCGGTGGCCGCCAGTCCAACGATTTCGTAGCGGTCTCGCAAAGCGAGGGCAAAATTCGCACCTACCAATGTATCGATGCCGTGAATCAGCAATTTCTGCACGAGAGGCCTCCATGCCTGGCGTGTTGTCCACTTTCGGCCGGTCCCGCCCAACGTGGTTCCTACCTCAAACCGGCCAGCGATGTAGCTTGCGGGAAGCGAATCCATCGAGGTGGGGGATTGTAGTCGTCGATACCTTTCGCTCCAAGGTGAATTGGACCGGGGAAAATACGGCTGCGACGCTAGCAGTGATCTGTATTGACCGTCGAGAAAAGGGAGTGTTAGACTCGCGACCGCCGCTGGGGACGCCACTCCCGGAGCAAGCGGAATTGCGACGGTGTCTGGTTGCAGGAGCGCAGGAAGCCGGATGTTGAATCACATCGCCATCGTCGAAGCACGCCTGGAATCCGAACGCCTGCGGGCCAGGTTGGTGCGGAAGCTGGGAACCCGTTCGCTGCTCGAGTTTGTCGTGCGCCGCGTCACCGACTGCGCCCGGGTCAGCGGCGTCGTGGTTGTCGTAGGCGACGATCTCGACGGAACCCTGGCCCGCGAATTGGTGCCCTCGGACGTCGAAGTATTCGCCAGCAGCGCTCGGATGGGCTAAGCCGGTTTTGCGACGTGCTCGATCACTACCGACCGGACGGCGCCGTGCGAGTGTGTGCGGAAAACCCGTTCATCGATCCCGTACTGATCGATCAATTGGTGATTTCTGCGGGCGAAGGGCCTGATTGTGACTACGTCGGCTTCCGCTGTCGCGACGGCCGTCCGGCCACCAGCACTTCGTTGGGCTTGTTTGCGGAATGGTGCCGTCCGGAAGCGGTGCGCGTAGCCCGGCAACGAGCCCTGACGCCGTCCGAGCGCAACGACGTGACCCGCTACTTGTATTCACACCCGGACGAATTCGATTTGCGATTGCTGCCAGCGCCGTCGGGGCTCGACCGCGACGACCTGCGGCTGACCATTGAATCCGAAGAAGACTGGGAACATGCCCAGGTAATCTTCGAGGCGTTGGGACCGGAAGAATTGGACTGGCAACGGATTGCCGGCTTATTGCGTGGGCAGCCTCGGCTGCGGCAGCGCATGGCCGTGCTCAACCGAGCTTGAGCGAAGCGTTCCAGGACGTTTTCGCGGCCCACAGCAGGAAGGGATTCCGACATGGGCGCCGAACCGATGTGCGTGAGACCAGCCCGAGACGGGCAAACGGGGTCGTGGCGCGAAGCCACGGGGCCGCTGGCCGGAGTGCGCGGGCTGATCTTTGATTTTGGCGACGTGCTCTGCGACACCACGGCCTGGCGACTCTGGCTGCTGAAACTCTTGAACCGCTTCGGCGTCGTGGCCTCGTACGAAGATTTTTTCCGCACCTGGGAGCGAGACTATCTCGAAGCCGTCGAGCGGGGCGAGCGCGAGCACGGCGAAGCGTTCCAGGCCTGGTTGCTGTCGATCGGTCTGACGCGCGGCCAGATTGACGAAATCGAAGCCGCCAGCCAGGCCCGCCGGCGGCAATTGGCGGCCGACATGCGGCCGCTGCCGGGCGTACGGGCAACGCTCGCCACTCTAAAGGCCGTCCGATTGAAGATGGCCGTGGTCTGCGACAGCGAACATCCCGCCTTCCGCTTGACCGATCAACTCAGGCACATGGGCCTGGCCGACATGCTGCCGATTGTCATCTCTTCGGTCGACTTGGAACGAACCAAGCCCGATCCGCTTTGCTACCGCTCAGCGCTCGAAGCCATGCAATTGCCGCCCGAGCAGGTGGCCTACGTGGGCCATGATGCCGAGGAGCTGGCCGGTGCCCGGGCGATTGGCATGCCGACCGTAGCTTTCAATTTCGCTCCCGAGGCAGACGCCGACGCCTTCGTGACGCACTTCAGCGAAATCCTGGATCTCGTGCCGGCTGCCGGCGAAGGTGCAGCGGCCGCTATGCGGAGCCGGATGAATTGAAAATCTGGGCCCGCTATCATCCGACGGTAACTCGCCTGGCATCCAACGAGCCGGCCTTGCTGCTCGAAGGCTCCTGGCCTGGAGCCGCCAGCCCCGCTTCACGCTGGTCGCTCGATCGGACGATCGACGCTCACTGCGACTGGATCGATCGTGCGGCCGCCGAACTGGCCGAAAGTGCAATCGCAACGCCCGCGCAGGATCGTCGCCGGTCCGAGTTCGTCTGGCTCAACGTGGTCAAGCTGCGATACGTGCTCGTGAAGCTGCTACGCGTCGCAGCGTTCTTTCGCGAACTATGGCCACTGGCCGCGGGCCAGCGCGTGGAGTTGTTTCTCGACAATCGCAACGACGAACCCTACGCCATGCTGCTGGCCGGGCTATGCGCGACGGCCGGCTGTGAATTGCAAGTTACCTGGCTGGCCGATGATGTGCCCCAAACGCCGCCCGCATTGCCCGACGACTGGTGGCGTCGCGGTTTGGGCTGGGCAAACGCCCGCATCGAGCGTGGCCGCTGTGCGTCGAATGATCGCCCGCGCATTGTGCTCTGCGGCAATCCAAGAATCCTCGATCCGGTTGCCGCCGAGTTGGTGCGCCGCGGCCATCGGGGCTGGTGGCTCTACGAACGCTTTGCGGTTCGAAGCTGGTTGAAATGGACCGGCCGCGGATTGGGTCAGATCGTCGTTGGTAATCGCGCCAGCTCCAATCTGCAGCCGAACGAACGGCTTCGCGACTGGCAGATTAACTTTGCCGGAACGTCTTTCGACTCGGTCGACGCGCTGCTGTCGGCTCCGGTCGCTTGTTGGTTCGGGCAGCAGGCTGCTGCGTCGGGTGGGCAGCAAGCCCGATTGCTGGCGACGCTCCGCGACGATTTCCGGCGGCGGCGACCGACGCATGTCGTGCTCGACCAGGACGCGACGCCGCTGAATCGCGCCGTCGTGTTGGCGGCTCGCGACGCGGGCGCTCGATCGCTGGTGGTTCAGCATGGCGTGCCCTATCTCCGTTTTGGATTTGCGCCGTTGGAGGCCGACGCAATTTGTGCCTGGGGTGAATCCTCGCGCGACCAATTCCGACAGTTGGGCATTCCCATCGAGCAGATCCATTCGACCGGGTTTCCGCCGCATGACGAATTGGCCCCACGCATGGCGCAAATACGAAGCCGCGCGTCCAACGGCCTGGCCGAGCAGTATCTTTTTCTGGCTACGCCTGTGCCTCGCGACGACCGGCCGGACGCCGTTTCGTATCATCAGACCGGCGAAACCTACGCGGCCATGGTGCGGATGGCGCTAGCGGCCCTGTGCGATGCCGGCATTGGCCGCCTGATAATCAAGCTGCATCCGCGCGACCCGCGATCAGCGATCATTCGTGAGTTGGCCGGTGAGTTTTCCCGGTTGAAAACGCAAATCGTCGGACGTGGAGACCTGGCCGAATTGCTCGTCGGCACCTCTTGCGTGCTGAGTTGCGCCAGCAGTGCGGGAGTCGAAGCAACCTTGGCCGGCGTGCCGGTCATTCAGCTCATGCCGACCGGCTCGGTCGACTTGATCCCCGATGTTGCGTGGGGGTTGCTGGGCACGGCTCGCACGCGCGAGGAACTCGAGTTGCTGCTGGATCGAGCTCGACGTCAATGGGCTGAAGGACGCACGCCCCCCAGCCCGCGAGTCTTCGCCGGTCTCGATTCGCTGGCCTCGAGCCGCGTCGTCGACGCGTTGTTCGCGGTCCAGCGTCCACGAGCCAGTTGCTCAGACATGGCCACGATACAAAGCCGCCAGTGAGTCCATGAGTACCGCCGTTACGGAGCATACACGAGCCCGAAACGCCAGCGAGGGAGCCGAACTTGCGCTCCCTCGCTCGCGCTTTCGGGCTGGTGTTTCCAGCCAGACCGGTTGACGACCGTTGGCGTCGTTTGGCGGCAGACGTCGGCCGAGTCGGCACGGCGACCGTCGTTTGCCAGGTGCTTGGGCTGGCCACGAGCCTGTTGATGCGCGGCTTGCTCGATCCCGCGCAAATGGGGATCTGGCAGGCCTGGAAGATGTTCCTGAGCTACGGCAACTATTTCAACCTGGGTATCAGCAAGGGAGCAGCCCGCGAGTGGAGCGTCGCTCTGGGTCGCGGCGAAACGCAAGCCGCAGCGCGCGGGCTCGACCTGGCCTTCACAGTAAACACGCTTACGAGCCTGGCGTATGGAATTGCCTTGGCTGGGGCCGGGCTGTGGATGGCGCTGGCCGGTGACGGGCCCTGGGCCGCGACCTGGTCGGCAGGTCTGATTGCGCTCGGCCTGGTCGTGGTCCTCCAGCGGCACGTGACTTTTCATGTTGGGATTCTGCGAGCTGGCCAAGAGTTTCGCTCCAGCTCGCGATTATCGATTGTCGAAGCATTGCTGACGCTCGTTTTGGGGAGCTTGGCCACCTGGCAATGGGGCGTTCATGGACTTTACGGTGCGACCGTCGGCGTTCTGATCGGATCCTGGATCTACGTCAAGCTCTGCGGCGCCCGGCGCCTGCATTGGGATTGGCATGGCGGTGAAATCCTGCGGCTGATCGGCATCGGCAGCCCGATCCTGGCCGGGGGAGTGTTGCTGACTTTCTTCCGTTCGGTCGACAAGTTGATGATCTTGGTCTGCGCTCCCGATGGTGAGTTCCAACTCGGCTGTTATTCCATCGCCCTGCTCGTCGGTGGGCAGCTATATAGTGTGGGCAATGCCCTGTCGATCGTGGTCGGCCCGCGCTATGCAACGCTCTATGGTGCGATGGAATGCCGCCGGCGCGTTGCGCTGTTTGCCGCTCAGACGAGTCAGTTCCAGGCAGCCGTGCTGGCCTGGCTAGGCGGCGTGGCGATCGTCGCTGCGCCGGCCGTTTTAGGCGCCGCATTCCCCAGTTACGCCAGCGGGCTGGCACCGTTGGGTTGGGTCGTGATCGCCGGTATTGGTCTCGGCGTGTCGCTCCCGGCGTCTCAATACCTGACGGCCGTCGGCCTGGAACGTCGAGCCCTGGCGGCCATGGTGCCGCCGGCGTTGCTCTCGGCCGGCGGAAACTACCTGGTGCTGACGCAGGGGGGCGATCTCAACGGCGTGGCGGCAGTCACAGCGCTAGGACAGGCTGGCTACGCGGTGACGGTGATGCTCTTGGCCTTTTGGCCTCATCTTTCACCGGCAGCGCGCTGGCGATTGGCCGCGCAGCATGCCTTGGCTTTGGTGCCGACACTCGCCGTGGCGCTGCTGGCTGAAGAACGCTGGCCCGCCGCGAGCGCTGGCCTGCTGTTCGTCTTTTGCAAATTCTTCCTGGTGACAATCGCCGCGGCGCTGGGAGTCTGGGCTGCCTGGCGAATGAACCCAGCCCAAGAGAAGCATTTGCCGGAGGCCGCCTGGTGAGACCCGGTGAACTGTCACAGATGTACCGCCAGACGCGAACTTTGGTGTGCCGCTGGCTCCGCCAGTGTTCCGCCAAACAGGGGCTTGCAGTTGAAGCTGCAGGCAGAACGATATTGGGCGAGCGATTCGACTGCAAGCTAAAAACTCAAAAGAGCACTGGCGAAGCCAGTGGCACTCGAAGCCAGAAGTTGCACGACGTGAAGAGACAGGCCATTGGCGATTGGGAAGCGTTTTCCGAGCGGTGTCAGAAACCCGGCTATCGCCGCATTGGCAATTGGTTTGCCCGCCGTGTTAGCCGGCCGCTAGCCCTGCATGTTACCTGGATCTTGCTGCCGACGGGCATTTCCGCGCATGCCGTGACGTTCGTCGCCTGGACATGCGCCGTCGCCGCCGCGGTGGCGTTTGGCTGCGGCGGCGATATCGGCTGGCTCGCCGGCGCGGGCTTGCTGCAGCTTTGGTACTTGCTCGATCATGTCGATGGCCAGATCGCCCGCTATCGCGAACGTGAATCGCTGGACGGCGTGCAACTCGATTACCTGATGCACCACACGGTCGACATTCTGATTCCCTGCGGGCTGGGCTTTGGGCTATTCCAGGCCAACGACTCGCGCGGCTGGCTCGTGGCAGGCCTGACCTGGGGCATCGGCACGCTCTTGCTGGGTTTGGAACACGACGCCCGATCAAAGGCCTTCATCCAGCGGCTCAAGCGTCTCGAAGGTGAGCTGCGCGTCGTCGGCGGAGGCGGAGGCCGCCCGACGCCTGCGCCCCCGTGCCGACCGGCTGGTTGCGGCGCGTGGCGTGGCTGGGACGCAAGACCTGTGAAGTACACGTGATGATGAACCTGGTAGCTGGGCTAGCACTGGCGACGTGGCTGGTGCCTGGCTGGCAGATAATGCGATCGGCGTACGTCGCTCTCATGGCCGTCGTAGCAATATCTCTGGCCATTTTGCAAATCGTGCGCAATCTTCGCCGCCAGGCAGCCGAGAGCGAGTTCGCTGCCTGGTACCGCGTACCCGAGGGGAAGGCTCTCCTCCTCGAGCAGGGCTACTGGAAAACGGTTCCGATCGAAACTGGCCCAATTGAGCTGGGCGAGATTGAGAACTCTACTCCCCGTGGCAGCCATGCAGATGAGAATCCGGCCTTGCTGTAAGGCCTGCTGAGCCGCGGGCGATGGCATGCTCCTGGCGAATCGGGGCTTCGCACTGCCAGCACTCCCGGCATTCGTCTTGACCCTGTAGGGCAGATCGACCTACAGTCTCGCGTTCTAGCAATGCACATCCAATTGAGATCGCCCGCCAATTCACCTTTCTTGGCGGTTGCGCCTGGAATGGTCGTCGGCACGGAAGCCAGGAATGTCGTTCAGCGCCTTACTATCGAACCATCGAATCCCGACGCCGTCGGGCGACGCGCTCGTCGACCGTGTGACGCGCGGCGAGACGGAGCGCGCTCTCCGGCATCCGCTGTCGCGTTGGTACATCTGCCCGTTGGCGGCTCGGTTTGCAAAGTGCCTAGTTCCTGGACCGGTACGGCCTTGGCATTTGACGCTGGCCGGATTGGGTTGCGGAATCGTTGCGGCCTGGTGCGTGGCGTCGCCCGTCAGTTTGCCATCTGCGGCCGCCGTTCTGGTGCTCGCTGCCTGGTTCTTCGATCGCGCTGATGGCATTCTGGCTCGCCGCTTGGGCCTCTGCGATCGCCGCGGGGCCTGGCTCGACGCCAACACGGATGAGATCGTCGACCTGGGACTGCAAGTGAGTGTCGCAATCGCTGCGGCGCGCGTGAGCGGCACGAATTGGCCTTGGATCTGGCTGGTACTGTTTCTGCTGGGTAAATACCTGCTGATGCACGGCCTGGTCAATGAGCGGTCGGATACAGCAACTTCGGCACCCGCCGCACCGGCGTCTGAGACTTGGCTCCGCCAGCTTTACCACTTCCCCGGCAATGCGGACGTGCGGGTTCACCTGCTGGCCGCCGCCTTGCTGACCGGCTGGCTGACCGAGCAATTGGCCATCGTTGCGTTGTATTACAACCTGCGTTGGCTGGTCCGATACTTAACGGGGCTGAAACTGGCAGCCGAGGCCCCCACATGAGCGAACACGATCTTCCTTTGTTGCCACTGCTTCTGGCCGACGTGCCCGTGGCGCTGGTCGCGCATTGGGGCAGGAAGGTATTCCGGTCGAGCATTTCGAGCCGCAATCGCTCTCCGGGCGTTTCGTGCTGTTCGATTCGAGCCGTGCGGCTTGCCCCGAGCTGACGTCCGACCAGGTAGCGATCGATGTTCATGCGCTGCGCGGAAGCAGTGCGGAAGATCCCTTCGCGTTATTGGACGACGAACAATCGCGGCGAGTCCGTTGGTGGGTGGGCCATTTGGCGGTGAGCGAAGAAGTGTCGCGAGTCGACAAGCGTGCTGCCAGGCAGCAGTTGCTGGCCGGCGTGCGCACGCTCGTTGAAATGGCGGGGGGCATTTGGCTGCGGGCGACGGCCTTCCCCTATCCATATCGCAGCGCCTTCAACTTTCGCCTCGACTACGACGAATACCAGGCCGAAGACTTCGCCACGGTCCTCGACATCGTGGCTCCGCACGAAGAATGCTTCAGCCACTTCGTGTGTGCCGCCAGCTTCGAGAATGAGCCGCAGGCGTTGGCCCGGCTTCGTGGCATGGACGTGGGCTCCCACGGCTACTGGCACCATACGTACGACGATTTGCTGGAAAACCGCCGTAACGTCACGCGCGGCGTCGCCGTGCTGCGTGCCCATGGCATCGAACCCTCGGGCTTCGTCGCACCACACGGCCGCTTCAATCGGGGATTGCTGGCCGTATTGCAAGAACTGGGCGTCGGCCACAGTTCGGAGTTCGGTCTGGCCTACGATGAGCTGCCGTTCTTCCCGGTCGATTCGAACGTGCTGCAGGTGCCCGTGCATCCCATTTGTTTGGGGATTTGCCTCGAGGCGGCGGCCGAGAGCGGCGGCACCGGCACTCCGGCCTTGCGTGCGGCGGCCGACGTTCTGGCTGAATACTTCCGCTGGATTGCCACGGCAAAGTACCAGGCCGGCGAACCAATCTTTTTGTACGGCCATCCGGAAAATCGGCTGGGACGCTTCCCACAAGTCCTGCGCGGCGTGTTGGAAACGGTGTCGCAATTCGCCGCCGTGTGGAAAACGACCCTTACCGAATTTGCCGCCTGGTGGCGAGCTCGAGCGACATTGCGGATGCGAGTTTACCGTGACGGGGCGAACTTCGTGATCTTCGTCGACGAGCGCCGCCGGGCTACCGCTGTGGCGTCGAATACTGGCGCGGCGAGCACTCGGCTCCCATGCCGCTCGACGAACCGATGGTTCGATTTTCTCCGGTGGCCTTGGCTTTCCAAGGTCGCAAACCGCGCGACCTGCCCACACTCGTGCGGCTCGATCAGCCGATCGGCCTGCGCTCGCAATTGCTGCGCTATCTCGACTGGGAAAAAGTCACGCCGGTCGATGAGATCGGCACCCACCACTGGCGAGGTTGGGTCAAGCGCACGCTGCGGCGGATTCGAGAATGAACGCGCCCGCGAAACGACAAATCAGAATTCGATTTTCACATTGCTTAAATCTCGATACGGACCCTGAAGAATGCCTGCACCTACTGCTTCCAAACGGATTTCCCGAGGACCGATTCGTCGGTTCCGTCCGCCCCATCTCGCCGAATTGCTGCGTGGCAATCGTCGGCCGCAGCCTCGACGGCCGCACATCCTGCTGGCCGGCAAGCTCACCAGCCTGGCCGCGCCCGGCGGCGGCGAGGTGCAGATGCAAAGCACGCTGCGAGCTTTGAACAAAGCGGGCGTACAGGCCGAATTCTGGCGTCCCTGGGAGCAGCGACTGGCCGATGCCGACGTGCTGCACCTTTTTGGGAGCGAGCCCGAACATCGCCAGACCGTGGCCGAAGCCCGGCGACAAGGCGTGCCGGTCGTCCTGTCGACGATTGCCTGGTTCAACCTGGCGAGTTGCTGGCGCGAGCATCGGTCGCTCACTCGGCGCGTAGTCGATTGCGCTAAGTTCGTGCTGCGGGCGAACGTGCCACAGTTCCCCTCCTGGCGCCGCGAACTGTATCAGGCCTGCGATCTGTTGCTCCCTAACTCGACGGCCGAAGCCGATCAGTTGGTCCGCTACTTCGACGTGCCGGAGAAAAAGATCCATGTCGTCTGCAACGGCGCCGACGAGCGCTTTGCCGAGGCCGATCCGCGGGCCTTTGCCCGCCGTGCCGGCGGATTTCATTTCGTGCTCTATCCAGGCCGGATCGAGCCCCGCAAGAATCAACTCAACTTCCTCCGCGCCATGCGTGGAACCAACGTGCCGATCGTGATCCTGGGCGACGCAGTGCCGGGGCACGAAGACTACTATGCAGCCTGCCAGCAGGCGGCCGGCCACCATGTCAAGTTCCTCCCCCGCCGCGAGCATCACGATCCGCTATTGGCCAGCGCCTACGCGGCCTGTGGTTGCCTGGTGCTCGCCAGTTGGTTCGAGACGCCGGGGCTGGTCGCGCTCGAAGCCGGCATGTCGGGCGTTCCTTTGGTGCTGCCGCGCGAAGGGAGCGCCGAGGAGTATTTCGGCCACCGAGCCGAATACGTTTCGCCCGACAATCTCGGCGAGATCCGCGACAAGGTGCTCCGCGCCCTGGCGCGTCCGCGCGATCCCGAATTGGCCCAGCATGTCCGTCAGCACTATTCGTGGCGGGCTGCCGCTCGGGCCACGCGAGAGGCTTATGCACGCCTGCTCTGAACCAATCGCACGTTCGGCTCCTCCGCGTCCTGCCGCCAGGCGGACCCAATATCGTTACCTTCGCCGGCGATGGTGGTTGCTGTTCTCGTTGATCGATCTGATTGGCTGGACGTTGGTCGGGCTAGGCCGCCTGGTCGCGCGCTCAAAGGCCAGCCCATGCGATTCGGCGGTGCCGCAGTCGATCCTACTGGTGCAACTCGACCACTTGGGCGACGCGGTGCTTTCGACCGGATTGCTGGCCGCGTTGCGAGCGCGATACCCGCAGGCGCGGATCGAACTGCTGGCCGCACCCTGGAATCGCGAGGTCTTTGTCGCCTGCCCCGAAGTGCAGCGGGTGTTCGTCTGCCGCAACAATCGGTTTGCCCCGAAAGCCGGCTGGAGTTGGCCGCTGGCATTGATTCACTGGGCCTGGCGATTGCGGCGGCGGCGTTACGATTTGGGGATCGACGTGCGCGGCGAGTTCCCCCATGCCGCGCTACTGTGGCTGGCGGGCGTGCGACGCAGGATCGGTTGGGCGGCCGGCGGCGGCGGGTTCTTGCTCACCGATTCGGCCGAACACGACCCGAATCGCCACGAAACGGCCTCGCGCGCGGTGCTTTTCGACTTGCTGCAAGCCGAGGCCCACGAAACGCCGAGAATTCTTCCGCCGCGATTCGATCCGAGCCCCACGGCCCGGTCGCAGGCCTCGCAACTCCTGGCCGAGTTGGATTCGCTGGGCACGGGGCCGCTGGTCGTGCTGCACGTTGGCGCCGGCACGCAGGCCAAATGCTGGCCAATCGAGCATTGGCAGGAACTGCTGGGCCGACTGGTGCTCGATCGGGGCGATCTGCGAATCGTGCTCGTCGGCGGGGCTCGAGACGTTGCTCGCGCCCAGCAAATCACCGGCGGGCTGGCATGGCCCAATCTGGCCGACTGGACCGGACGGCTGAACGTTGCGGAACTGGCAGCGGTTGCCGAACGAGCCGCGGTGTTTGTCGGCGCCGATTCCGGGCCGGCGCACTTGGCCGCCGCGGTTCGCACGCCGGTGGTTGTGCTGTTCAGCGGCACGAACGACGCCCGTATGTGGAAGCCGGTTGGGCCCGAGGTCACGGTCCTCCAGCAACCCGTGGCCTGTGCCGGCTGCCGTTGTCGGATCTGTCCGCTGGCCGATCATCCCTGCATGCAAGGGCTGAAGCCCGAGCGCGTGGTGCAGACGATCATGCGATTTCTGCAGCCGCACGTGGAATTGGGTTCGCGCACCGAGCGGTTGGCAACTGCCTGGGAAATGGTGCCGACGCCATGATTGCCTTTGCACGCGACACGGCTTCGATCGAGTGGCCGGTTGTTCGACGCGTGTCGTCACGTCGCTGCCCAATGCCGCCGCGTTCGTTGCGAATGTTGCTCGACGGCTGGCTGCTGGTAGCCGGCGTCGGTTACCTGGCCGCGCTCGCCGGCCTGGGATTGTGATTATACGCTGGCGGTGCCGTGCGTCCTCAAGCGCCAAACATGGCCACGCAAGCGTGGCCCATGGCACCCATTTCACCCGCGACGTCAACTGGCCGGCTTGGCGACTCCGTCAGCATTCACATACCAGGGCGTCCAGCAGAGCACGACCTGCGTCACCTTGATGTCGGCCTTCTTGGGCTGGACCTGCACGGCTTCGAACTTCTGGCTGTCGGGCTGAGCCGCCTGGCGAACCTTTTCGGCCTCCTCCTTGCACTCCGCATCGAGGTCTGCAAAACGCTTTTGCAGGGCCTCGACATTCTCTTCGGCGTGGCTGACGTCCTCGCGCTTGCGCAGCACCTTGCCGGCCGAACGCATCGATGTGGCGGCCCGTCCCACGTTGGTTGCGCTGGTCAACTTACGACCACAAATCGCTGCTAGAATCGAAGTGCCCACCGAGATGAAGGTTTGCCACATCTGCTGCGTGGACTGCGACTTTTCTTTTTCGAGCTTCTGCTCCGCCTTGCGAATCTGCTCTTGAATAGCGGTCAGCTTCGGCGCGAAGCGAGCCCGCAGTTTCTCCACCGCGGCGTCGCGCTCTTCATTCAACCGATGAGCCAGCCGCGCGCGAAAATCGCCTTCGCTCTCGCCCGGCTTTGAAACCTCTTTCAAGTCGGTGGCAGCCTGCAATTCAAGCCGATGCGTGCGGTAGAGATGATCTTTCAAGGCCGTCGTGAGCCCAGCGTATTGCTTGGCCTGCGTCAGCCCGGAGGGCAGGGCGGCAAAGTGAGCCCCCGCCTCGGGCTCTTTTTCCACCTCGGGCGATTCTTCGATCTGCACTTCGGCCTTATCCCAAACGTCCGCGGCGTCTTCGACGGCGGGGACGAGCAAACTCAACGATTGCCAGGCGTCGATTTTGGTTGCCGCCTGGGCGAAGTGGACCCGTGCCTGGCCGAGCACGCCCGGACGGTACAACAGCGTCGAACCCGTGGGCAAATTGCCGCGCCGAGGCACGAACACTTCACTGACGCCCGGTGGCAGGATGGGCCGTTCGCCGCCGGGAACCGTCTCGGCAGACGCTGGGGCCACGGTTGATCCCGAACCGGCAGCTTTCTCGGCGGCTCTTTGCCAAAACCAGCTTGCGAGGTTGCATCAATTCGTGGATCTGATCGCGCGAGAGCGGCCCGCGCAGGAACGACAGCGCCCAACGCGATTGGAACACAACCGGGTGGTCTTCGTGGACGTTGTTCATCAGGAATACGCGGCTCCCCAAGGAGGCCAGGATCTTTTCCATTTGCGGCCGATCGAATTTGGCCCCTGCGGTTTCGGATGCTCCTTGCAGTCCGTCCAGGACTCGGCCCTTGTCGCGCTCGGTTTGCAACCGGCCGAGGAACCACGTGCCGGCGTTGGAGAGCCCCTTGTAGTCGAGATCGACCGGGTTTTGCGTGGCCAGCACCACACCCAGGCCGAAGGCCCGCGCCTGCTTCAGCAAGGTGAGCATCGGCATTTTCGACGGCGGGTTGGCCGTGGGCGGGAAGTAGCCGAACACCTCGTCCATGTACAGCAAGGCTCGCAGGCTCGACGTGCCCGATTGGGCTCGCATCCAACTGATCATTTCGTTGAGCAGGATGGTGACGAAGAACATCCGCTCAGGATCGGAGAGATGGGCGATCGACAGGATCGATAGCCGCGGCTTGCCCTGCTCGGTCCAGAGCAGACGCTGAATGTCGAGCGGTTCGCCTTGCATCCAACCGGCGAAGCCGGGCGAAGCCAGCAGATTGTTCAGCGTCATGGCCAGCTCGAACCGCTCCTTGGCCGGGTAGAAACTTTCCAGATCGACGGCGCCGATCTTTTCCAACGGCGGCGATTGGATTTGCCGCACCAGGCCGGCGAGGTCGACGTTTTGACCGGCGCGCCAGGCCCGGTCGAGCAGGTTCGAGAGCAGAATATGTTCGCGGCTGCGGAGCGGATCGGCTTCGATGCCCACCAAGGCCAGCAAGCCGGACACGGCGGCCGAAATCCGTTCGCGCAGCGCATCGGCGTTTTCGAGAATCGCTTTGCTGGGCGGGGCGAACGAGCGGAGCACAGTCAGCGGCAAGCCGGCATCACTGCCGGGCGTGTAGATGGCAATATCGGCTGAGTCGCGAAACTTGGCGATCCGCGAGGGATCCTGCCCCCATTCGGCCAGCCCCTCGCGCCAACTGACGGCTGTTTTTTCGGCCAACTGATCGAGCGTGACTCCCTTGCGGGCCGCGTCGGCCGGATCGAGCCAAGGCTTCAGATCGTCCGGCTTCAGGTCGGGGAACGTCAGCAGCAGGTTGCCCAGGTCGCCTTTGGGGTCGATGATGATCGCCGGGATGCCATCGATGGCCGCCTCTTCCAACAGGGCCAGGCACAAGCCCGTTTTGCCGCTGCCGGTCATGCCGACGCAGACGGCGTGGGTGGTCAGATCGCGGGAGTCATAGAGCAGGAGTTCCGGCTTCGGTTTGCGATTTTGCCAGTCGTACTCTCGCCCCAAATAAAACACGCCTAGCTTTTCGAAGTCTTGCATGGTGTCGCTCGCCCGGTGGATTGATCGCTGCCAATCGAACGGGTCTATCTTAGCGTGAGAATCGGCTGCCGGGCCAACGCCTGGGCCGCAAAATTTCACGATGTCGTGGCCTCAGGCGTTTGTCGTGCTTTCCCCACGTATTCGGCCGAAGCCACTTCGAGGCGTCGAACGCCTTGGGCCGTGAAAAACAGCCCTTTCAGCCATGCGCACCCAGGGGCGGGATTATGCCTTAGGGGCGAATTCTGCGGGGCGGTAGCATAGCATCGCGATTCGAACGGCCGATGATGCCCAGGTACTTACCCTGCATGGCACCTGTCTGACACGGCGGTCATTTCCTCGATTCCCAATTGTTTTCAGGGCTCCACGAGCCGGGTGAAACGCGCGAGCCGACCTGCTATCGGCCAATTCCCGATTGCTGTGTCCGCTCGCAGATTCTGCCCAGCTTGCGTCAAGTGATCTGAGAACCAGAAAAAGGATGCCCATGTCAGCCATCAGCGGCGCCAGCAATTCCAGCAACAACCTGATCCTCATCCTGGAACAATCGCAGAGTAGCAGCGCTTCGCGAGCTTCATCGAGTCAAGCGCTGGCCGCCGGGCAGCAGGTGGGCGGCTGCGAAGGCGGATCCAACGACGCTGCGTCCTCGAGCAGTGCAGGGTCGTCCGGCAGCAGTTCGACCTCGTCCGACCTTCTTCAGCAAATCGAACAAGCCATCATCAACGCGTTGGAGGGGAACAGCAACAGCAGCAGCACCTCGTCCAATTCCACGAATAGCACGACCGACAATTCATCAACCACAACGGCCGCTGCGTCCACCAGCAGCGCTACCAGCAATACCACGCTGAGCAACGACCTTGCCACGGTGTTGCAGGCGGTTTTCGGCGCCATCAGCCAGACGCTTCAGGCCAACGGTGTTCAGCCCGGCCAATTCGCGCCGCCTCCTCCGCCGCCGGGCGTTGGACCGGTGGGCACAGCCGCAAGCTCCAACAGCGATACGAGCAGCGGATCAGGTTTGTCGTCCAGTTCGAATTCCTCGGCCGATGCCAGTTCGGGCACCAGTTCCGCCGCGAATTCCGATCCGAACTCGCAATCGAATTCTGACGCCGCGCAGCTGGCCGCGCTGTTGAGCAACCTGTTCGGACAAAGCTCCGGTAGTGCATCTTTGCAGTCGGCTTTGGGCAACTCGACCGACACGAGCGGCAGCGCCAGCAACCTGTTGCAATTGCTGCAAGGTCTACCCGCCGGTTCGAGTATAAACCTGACCGGCTGACACAGTTCCGCGCGTGCAACTGGCCGCGATAGTTCGGCGGGGCGGGCTCAAGATCGAAGACCGAAGCTAGCGGTTCTTCCGGATTTGACGCCTGAGCAGTTCAGGTCGTGACCGCTCCATGCCGATAAAGATCCTGGTGGGCTGCGCCGCTTCTTAGACCCCGAAGGGGGCCGTTTCTCCGCCCAAATAGCGAGACCGCCTGTGTCCAGTATCAGTGGCCTGACCAGTTCGAACAGCTCCCTGGCTCAGGTTTTGCAACTGCTCGACGGCAATTCCAGTTCATCGAGTAGCAGCAATAGCATTGCCTCCGAGGCTCAGCAACTGCTTGCCGAAGCCGGCAGCGGAACGGCCGGCGCATCGACCGCCAGCAGTTCGTCCGGTCAAACCCTGGCGCAACAGATCGAGGCGGCGATTGTCGGCGCCGTCGAGAATCCGACCAGTTCGAACTCTTCGAGTTCAAGCTCGTCCAACAGCAGCCTGCTGCAATCCATCTACGGCGCCGTCAGTCAGACCTTGCAGGCCAACGGCATCAATGTCAATCAATTGGCCAGCTCGTCGCAAAGCTCGACGTCTCAATCCTCGGACAGCACAGCGCAATTGAAGTCGATGCTCGGCTCGCTGTTGCAATCGAGCGAGAACCAGTCGGTCACGCAATCGCTGCTGGGCAGCTTGTCATCGAACAGCGGCAGCAATAGCGCCGACAGCCTGCTGCAACTCTTGCAAAACCTGCCCAACGGCACAGGCTTGAATCTCTCCGGCTAACCTGGCCGGCGACTCACCATATTCGGCGACTCACCATACCGGCAAGCTAGAGATTGCCGCTCGCCGATCTTGTTTCAATGCCCGGCCGCAGGCAGAAACAAGTCGACGACCGCCACGAGAATGCCCATCAAGGCACCGCCCGCGATCAGTCCGGCGCAGATCGGTTCCTGATTCTGAACCACGACTCGATTGACCGCGGACTCTTTGTCCGAATAGCACTTCTCCGCCAGCCAGAACACGAAAGAACCGGCGAACATCGACAGGCAGGTGTTGAACTGGATGAGGAAACCTAGCCCGATGGCCACGGGCGACAGCGGAAAGCGGTTCTTGGTGAGCATCCGCCAGATTTCCAGGACGAGGCCGACCAGGACGCCGGCTAGCGCAGCAAGCCGAGCGCTGAGGCTTGATCGTATGGATGCCTTCGGCCAGCACGTCGGCCACGGCTTTCCAGGTAATTGCCGCCGGCATCGCGTATTGTTCGTCCATCTGGTACGGAGCGTTGAGCTCCACGGCCAGCAAGTCGCCTGGAGGCAGCTTCAAAAACACCAGGTAAAAGACTGGGATCGAAAGCACGGCGCCGGCGAAGATGCCCAGGATGTGCCCGATGGCCTGTTGCCGCGGCTTGGCTCCCAACATGTAGCCAGGCTTGATGTCTTGCAGCAGGTTGGCGGCATGGCTGGCCACTTCGCCCGTGATGCCGGCGGTCATCAGATTCACGGTCTTGTTGCCCTTCGCCAATGCGCCGAAGGTCAGCTGCGTGAGCTTTCCCATGGCGCCAATGGGGGTGATCGAAGTCATGCCGGTCGAATTGATGGCGATCAGGCAGAAGACGAACACCAGGGCAATCGCCACCATCGACAGCCAGTACTCGATGCCAAAGAAGCTGTGGGCCATCACGGCCACCAGGGCGCCGATCACTGGTACGCCGATCAGCGAAACCTTGAGCGGCAGCTCAATGTGTTTCAAGGCGTCAATCTCGTGATCCTCGGCATGGAACACGGTCGTCATTTTCTTGAGGGCCGCCCAGATGATCTGCGGCTTGCCGAAGAAAGCCACCAGGCTGGCGACGGTCATCATCGCCACGCCGCACCACAGCGACCAGAAGGTGATCTGGCGGAAACCGATCACGCCGGTTTTGGGATCGGGGACGATATCGTGCAGGTTGATCATGATTGGGGCCAGGATGGCATAGTTGACGATGGCGCCGATCATGATCGAGACGCCGGTGCGAATGCCCATCAGTCCCCCGGCGCCGACCATCGGCAGATCGAGTTCGGGGCGCAGCGTCAGAGTGGTTACGGGGGTGCCCAGGATCTCCGGCGTGCCAAAGCGTTTGTAGAGCCATTCATCCAGGAATTCGGGAATGTGCAGCGTAAATCCTTTGAACGTGAAATACGCGGTAATACTCTCGCTTTGTAACAGCTTGACCAAAGCGGCCAGGCCGCTGAACATTACCAGCAGCTTGGCCTTGAGCAGACCGCTCGCGGCGTCGCCATGATGCAGCGCGTCCATCACGATTCCCGCGGCTCGACCTTCGGGAAAGGGTTGCTGCTCATCGTTGATGAAGCGGCGTTTGAACGGAAACGCAAACAGCACGCCGAGGACGGCCAGCACGATCACCCAGGACATCAACTGCCACATGGGAATGACATGGCCGGTGACCATCATGTAGGCCGCCAGGCTGGAAGTGAGCGGCGACGTCATGTAGCCGGCCGCCGTGGCGATCGACTGCATGGCATTGTTTTCCAGAATCGTGAATTCGCGGGCCAGTCCCAGCTTCGACAGCGCCTTGAACAGGGCAAAGGCCAGAATGACCGACGTGATGCCCACGCCCAAGCTCCAGCCGGTCTTGGCTCCGATGTAGACATTCGTCAGCGAGAGAATGGCTCCCAGGCTCATGCCGGTCAGGGCCGAGCGCAGCGTGAGCTGCGGCATGTCGCCACGGAAGACGTTTTCCAGCCACCAACGGTCTTTTTGTTCCAGCGACCAGGTGCGGATTTGTTCGTCGTTAAGTTCATGGATGGCCATGAAATCCTCCTTTAGGCACCGACTATCAAAGCAGACTGCGGGCCTGGCGGCTAGCCCAAGCCGGGCACGGACGGGCCAAGCTATTGTCTGGCAGGTACCCGGTGTGACCAAGCTGCACCAAGAATTGCTTGATCGGCGCTTGCCAACTGCCCATAATGCAGCCAGGTTGTCGAACCTCCCGCCTTGTTTTCCGCCCTACCCAGCTTTCGGCCTGCACCTCGGTTTGCAGCCAGATCGAAGCTGTGCATTCTTTCCCTCGAGGGCCTGAAGCGTGAATCATCCCCATTTCCAATCGGCCTGCGTCTGGATCATCTGCTGCGTTGTGGTGGCCTTTCCGATCGGTACGCGCGGTGAAGATGACCCGCTCTCGCAAATGCCCCGCGTCAAACCGACCGAGCCGGCCGACGTCGGCAAGACCTTGCAGGTGCTGGGCGGCTTCACGATGGACCTGATCGCCCACGAACCTCTGGTGACCGGGCCGGTTGCCATGGCCTACGACCCCAATGGCCGGGCGTATGTCGTCGAAATGATCGATTACCCTTACACCGACAAATCGACCGACGTTGCGCAATCAGGAGCGAACGACCGATCGTCCGATCGGACGCGTGCATCTGCTGGAAGATACCGATGGCGACGGCAAGCTCGATCGCAGCGTTGTCTTCGCCGAGGGGCTCTCCTGGGCCACGGGCATTGCCCTCTACGACGGCGGAGCCTACGTCTGCGGCACGCCCGACATCTGGTATTTCAAAGACACCGACGGCGACGGCAAGGCGGACATCCGCCGCAAGGCTTTTACCGGCTTCCGCAAGCTCAATGTGCAGGCCGTGATCAACAATCTGGCCTGGGGCCTCGACGGCAAGATCTATGGCGCCGGTTCGAGCAACGGCGGCGAGATTCGCACGCTGCGCTATCCCGATGCGCCGCCGGTGACTTTGGGCCGAAACGACTTTTGCTTCGACCCTCGCGACGAAAAGTTCCAGGTCATTTCCGGCGGGGCGAGGTTCGGCAATTCGTTCGACGATTGGGGGAACCGTTTCGTCTGCAACATTCGCAACCCTGCTCAGCACATTCTGCTGCCCGCCCGTATCTGGCCCGCAATCCGTATCTGCCTGTCCCCTCGGCGATCCACGACGTGGCCGAAGCGGGGGACAACGTCCCGGTTTATCGGCTCAGCCCGCCCGAGCCCTGGCGGGCGATCCGTGCCAAACGCTGGGCCGGGGATAGCAGCCTGAAAATGCCCCGTAGCGAAACCACGGCCGACGGCTTTTTCACCTCTTCCAGCGGCATCACCGTGTATCGCGGCGCCGCTTATCCGCCCCAGTACTACGAAAACCTGTTCGTGGCCGAGGTCTCGGCCAATGCCATCCATCGCGAGACGATGAGCCACGCAGGCGTGACTTTCGCCGCCCGACGCGCCGACGCCAATACGGAGTTCGTCCGCTCGACGGACAACTGGTTCCGGCCGGTCAACTTCGTCAACGCGCCCGACGGCACGCTGCATGTGCTCGATATGTATCGCGAGACGATCGAGCATCCCTGGTCGATCCCCGACGACATCAAAGCCCATCTCGACCTGGAGAGCGGTCGCGATCGAGGGCGGCTGTATCGCTTGAGCCCGCCGGGATTCAAAGTTCCCAAGCCGCCACGTCTGGGTCAGGCCACGAACACCGAACTTGTGGCGACATTGGAAAGTCCTAATAGCTGGTGGCGCGAGACGGCGCAGCGATTGCTCCTGGAACGCCGCGATCCCAAGGCGGTCGAGCCGCTACGAGCATTATTGCGATCGAGTTCCCATCCGCTGGCCCGACTGCATGCGTTGTACACATTGGCCGACGTCGGCTCGCTCGACGACGACGACCTGCTAGTAGCAATGAAGGACGCTGCCGCCGGCGTGCGTGAACGTGCCGTACACATTGCCGAGCCGCGATTGAACGGTTCGCCGGCGCTTGCCGAGCGGCGTGCTGGCCTTGGCCGACGACGAAAGCGTTCGCGTGCGGTTCCAGGTGGCGTTTACGCTGGGCGAAATGAATTCGCCACAGGCCGCCAAGGCGCTGGTCTCGCTGGCGCGCCGCGACGCGGCCGACGAATGGATGCGCATGGCGGTGCTCAGTTCCAGTGCGCCGTATTCCTTGGAAATGCTGCTGGCCGTGGCCGACGACACCAAGTTCAGCGGCCATGAGCCGGGAGCAACTTTCGTCCGGCAATTGGCCCTGGTTGTCGGCGCAGAACAAGCCGCAAGGCCCGCGAGCGGGTGCTGGATCGCGTCGCGGCCCTGGCCACGGGCGCTGAGACGAGCAGTGTGCAACGCAACGTCGTCTTGGGCCTGGGCGATGGTCTGAAGCGATCGCGCCGCAGCCTGGGAGACGTATTCGAGCAATCGCAGCGGCGCCGGCAGTTCGCTGGTGCGCAGACCTTCTCAAATCGTCCGCCGAGACGGCCCAAGACTCGCAAGCGCCGCTGGCTGTGCGGCAAGACGCCATCGAACTGCTCACGTTCGGCCCGTTTGCCGACGTGCAAGACACGCTGGCGGTGCTGGTCGGCCCGCGCGAAACGCAGGACGTCCAAATGGCTGCCGCCCGGGCCTTGGCCAGTTTTGCCGACCCGGCGGTTACCCGGTTGCTGTTGGCCGGTTATCGCGGGTATACGCCAGCCTTGCGCAGCGAAGTGGTCGAGTTACTGCTTTCGCGCAAGGATCGCATCGACGCGCTGCTCGACGCAATTTCAGCCGGCGTGGTGGCGCCGGGCCAGATCAGCCCGGCCCGGCAGGCTTTGCTGCTGCGAAACAAAAACGCCAAGATCCGCGGGCGGGCGGCGGCCGTGCTAGGCCAACAGAAGGCCAGCCCACGTAAGGAAGTCGTCACTCAGTATCAGTCGGCACTGAGGCTTTCGGCCGACAAGGCCCGCGGGCAGAAGGTTTTCGAGCGCGAGTGCATCACCTGCCATCGGCTGGGCGAGAAGGGGCACGAAGTGGGGCCGAACCTGGCCACGATTCGGCATCGCAGCGCCGAAGAGGTGATGACGCACGTGCTGGACCCCAACCGTGAAGTGGCGCCGAACTTCGTGCAATACGTAGTCACGATCGACGATGGCCGCGTGTCGACCGGCATCATCGCCAACGAAACGGCCACGAGCATCACGCTGAAGCGCGCCGAGAACGTGCAGGAAACGATCCTGCGGCAGAACATCGAGGAACTGGCGAGCACCGGCACATCGCTGATGCCCGAAGGGATGGAGAAGAAGATTCAGCCGCAGGAAATGGCCGATTTGTTGGCATACGTGCTGGGAAAGTAGCAGGGACTTTCGAATGACGAAACTCGAAATTCGAATCAAATTCGAATAGCAAATGTTCGAATTTCGGTCATTGGGGTTTCATTCGAATTTCGAGTTTCGTCATTCGAAGTTCCATCCGTCACTCCTCCGTATCGCGCAGCTTGGCCAGCACGCCATAATCTTCCAGGGTCGTCGTGTCGCCGATGGATTCCTTGCCGCTGGCGATGTCGCGCAATAGCCGGCGCATGATCTTGCCGCTGCGCGTCTTGGGGAGCGCCGTGGTGAAGCGGATGTCGTCGGGCTGCGCCAGCGCGCCGATTTCCTTGCGGACGTGCGCCCGCAGATCCTTCTTCAATTGTTCGTTCGGCTCGCCCGATTTGAGCGTCACGAACACGGCCACGGCTTCGCCTTTCAATTCGTCGGGCCGACCGACCGCCGCCGCTTCGGCCACGTTCGGATGGCTCACCAGTGCGCTTTCGATCTCGATCGTGCTCAAGCGGTGGCCCGAGACGTTCAGCACGTCGTCGATGCGGCCCATGATCCAGTAGTAGCCGTCGCTATCCTGGCGGCAGTTGTCGCCGGCCAGGTACATGTGCGGCACCTTGCTCCAGTACGTCTCGCGGTAGCGATCGTCGTCGCCCCAAATGCCGCGCAGCATGCCGGGCCAGGGCTTGGTGATCACCAGCCAGCCGCCCTGCCCTGCCGGCACCGGCTCGCCGCGATCGTTGACGATCGCCGGAACGATGCCCGGCAGCGGCTTGGTGCAACTTCCCGGCTTGGTGGCGATCGCGCCGGGCAGCGGGCTCATCATGATGCCGCCGGTTTCGGTCTGCCACCAGGTGTCGACGATCGGGCAGCGTCCGCCGCCGATCTTGCGGTGGTACCACATCCAGGCTTCGGGATTGATCCCCTCGCCGACCGTGCCCAACAGTCGCAGGCTGGACAGGTCGCGCTTGTCGACCCAGTGGTCGCCCCATTTGATGCAGGCCCGAATCGCCGTGGGGGCCGTGTACAGGATCGTCACGCGGTATTTCTCGATGATCTCCCAGGTGCGGCCTTCGTCGGGCCAGTTGGGCGCCCCTTCGTACATCAAGCACCGTGCGCTCCGGCGGCCAGCGGGCCGTAGGTGATGTAGCTGTGGCCGGTGACCCAGCCGCAGTCGGCCGTACACCAATAGACGTCTTCGTCGCGCAGGTCGAAGACCCATTCGGTCGTTTTCTTGGTGTACAGGTTGTAGCCGGCCGTGGTGTGCTTGATGCCCTTCGGCTTGCCGGTCGAGCCGCTGGTGTAGAGGATGAACAGCGGAGCTTCGCTATCGAGCGGCGTGGCCGGGCAATCGGCCGAGGCCTCGTTCATCAGGTCGTCCCACCAGAAGTCGCGCCCCTGGCATGCATGTGGACTTCGTTGCCGGCACGCTGCAAGACGATGCACTTCTCGACCGTCGGACTCTTGGCCAGCGCCGCGTCGACGTTCTGCTTGAGCGGCACCTGGCTGCCGCGCCGCCAGCCGGCATCGGCCGTGATTTGCAGCTTGGCCTTGGCGTCGTTGTTGCGATCGGCAATGGCCTCGCTGGAGAATCCGCCGAAGATCACCGAATGCACCGCGCCGATCCGGGCGCAGGCCAGCATGGCGATCACCAGTTCCGGCACCATCGGCATGTAGATCGAAACGACGTCCCCCTGGCATCACTGCCCAGACTCTTCAGCACGTTGGCAAACTTGCACACCTGGCGATGGAGCATCTGGTAGGTGAGGACGCGGCTGTCGCCCGGCTCGCCTTCCCAGACGAGCGCGGCCTTGTTCTGCCGCGGCGTGCCCAGGTGCTTGTCGAGGCAGTTGTAGGAAACGTTGGTCTGGCCGCCGACGAACCAGCGGGCGAACGGCTCTTGCCAGTCGAGCACCTTTTCATAGGGCTTGAACCAATGCAGCTCCTGGGCCAACTCGCCCCAGAACTTTTCGATGTCGCCGGCCGCCTTCTTCCATAGTTCTTCGTAAGCTGCCAGCGACGGGATGCGGGCTTTGGCGGCAAAATCGGCCGACGGCGGAAAGAGCCTGTCCTCATGCATCGACGTGTAAATGGAACCGGTCGAATTATCGGCCATGGTCTCTCCGGAAGCGTAGGCGTGCAAAGTTGTTGCGCTGGTGGGGAAAGGCCGATTCTAAGACCGTGCCAAGGGGGGTGTCAACGAAACGCTGGCCCTGCGTCTTGAGGGCCGCCGGCAGGGTGCGGCGGAGCCAACAGGGCCGGCACGGGCTTTGGCGGCGCGGTCTCGATCGGGGCTTAAAATCCAGCCCGGACGGCAAAATCGTCTCAACCTGGACGCTCGATACGGTCGATACAGCCTACGCGTGAATGCGCGCCGGGGAGTTTTGCGGCCGCGACGCCGCTGCACGGGCGGCAAGGAAACATTTCGACCCCCACAGACGACCGCGCGAGGCTCAGGGCCATGCAAGCACGATTTCGCCTAACATTGGCCGCCTGCCTGGTAGCATCGCTGGCGGGCTGCGTCACGACGAAAGAATCCGACACGGCCCGCACAGGCGTAGAGCAATTGCTCGTATCCAGCGCGGTGGATCGCGCGTTGGAGAAAGTTGACTTTGCGACGGTACGCGGAGCAAAGGTGTATGTCGAAGAAAAGTACCTGGATTGCGTGGACAAGAACTACGTATTCATCGCACTGCACCAGCGACTGTTGATGAACGGCTGCACGCTGATGGACAAAGCCGACGATGCCGACGTCGTGATGCAGATCGGCAGCGGCGCGGTGGGTACCGATCGCCAGGATTTCTTTGTCGGCCTCTCGCAAATCCCGCTGCCGCCTCCCTCGCCGATCTCGATTCCACAATTCAGTCTCTTCTCGCGTGAAAAGGCCAATGGCACGGCCAAGCTGGTGATCATTGCCTACGACGCGAAGTCGCGACGAGCGGTGCTGAATTCCGGCATCAGCCTGGCCCGGTCCGACTTCAAGAGTTGGAAGGTCATCGGCACGGGATCGGTTGAATCCGGAAGCGTGCCGCGCGACGTGCTCGCGGCCACGGGCCAGCGCGACGACATCCGCGATTTCGTGCCGACAGGAATAGCCGGCCGTCCGCAGACGACGACGAAGTAAAGACGGCTTCGTTCTCACGAATTCTGCCCTACCGGTCGAGGCGTAGCACTACGCGGGCGCTTGCCTCGAACCTCCGCCCCATTAATCTTCGGCCCATTATTTCTCGGCGGGCATTGCCGGTGTCTCAGTTGCTTCTGTCGTCGCCGCAGGCGGCTCGGTAGCCGCGCCAGGCGGCGGATACAGCCAGGGCTTGATGACCGTCGCGTACAGAAGCATGCTGAGCAGCATCACGCAGACCAAGATTGCCGCGCGGATCGTCCACTTGACCCAGAGCTGGTTGATCTCTTCTTCGCGGCGCTGCTTGGCGAGAACCTGATCCTCCTGGTACTCGATACTGCTCTCGTACAGCAACTCGAACTGCGTGTTGCAATACGGGCAGACGCACTGCTGGCCGAACATGTCAGACGGCGTTTCCAGCAAATGCCCCTTGGGACACGGGATCCGCACGATTCGCGGCTCAGCGGGCGGGGGCGGTGGAGCACTAGCCGCCGGCGGCGGTGCAGGCGTCGGTTCGGGCGGCGGGGCCGGTGCCGGCGGAGGCGGCGCAGCGGCTGCCTGGAGTTGTGGAATCAGGAAGATGGCTCCGCACAGCGGACACTGGCTCTGCTGGCCCATTTGCGACTCAGGGGCCTCGAGCAGATGCCCTTGCGGGCAATGGAACTGAAACGGCATGGGAGTATCTTTCCTCGCGTTTTCGCTGGCGAACCTGCGCGTGCGGCCAATGGGCCGTCATGCGCCGCTCAGAGGTTCACCAACCGCCTTTCGATAACAGAAGTCGAACAGCAACCGCCACTCGCACAATTGAATCCGTCGACACAGATCCTCGATTTCGGGCCGGTCGGATAAAGCCGCTTCGCACAAGTCGACAAATGCAAAGGGATCCCAGGTTCGTTCCGCGAGCAATCGGCGCATCGGGGCGTCCGACTCCGCGGCTGGATCCTGGCGGCCCAGCGTCTGGACTTCGGCGTGCAAGCGGCCATAGATCGGATGATTGCCGACGCGCCGGAACCAATACTTGGCATTGCCATAATCCGGTTCGCGCCGATGCATAATGCCATGCCAGAAGCTAAACAAAGCGCCGTCACCGTCCTGGCTCAAACGATGCGACTCGTCCAGAAAATCGTGATACAGCCACAGCCCGGCCAGGCAGGCCGTGGCCATCGGCTCGTCAATCACCTCGCGTCCGGCAAAAAGGTTGGCCGTGGTGAGTTGACGCAATTCGCCCTCGACCGACACGTTCGGCCGCCCCGGCCCCAACTCGTTCAAACGCGATCCGGCTAACAACCGGGCTAACGGCACCCCGTAGCGTGCTGGGTCGAACGAAGTGTTGATCGAAGAGGACGAATTCATAAAGTATACAACTTCAGGTCACGCGCCGATCCCCCGATGAACGGGGATTCATCGGGTCGCTTCCGAAGCAGCGCTTTCTGCAAGCCTTTCGTCTAGCAGACGAGAATCTTTGGCCAAAGTCGCTGCTAGGCACTGTTACGAAGCGTTGTTAGACTATTATGTTCTACGCACCGTTTTCAGCACAAGGCGCAGCCGCAAGCCAAGCCGCCATCAGGGTTTACAAGCCATGATCGACGATCAGACCAGTTCCGCCACCGGTTTACAGCCCCACAGCACACCGGCCGAATCGCCCGCGACGTCAAGGGCCGAGGATAGTGGCCAGGGCAGCGTTTCTGCGATGCAACTGGGCGCAGCTCCGCCGAACACGGATCTGCAGAGGCCGGGCAGCAGTCACCGGTCTCGCGCGGGCTGAAGATTGGCTCGCAACGCCCCACGGGGCCCGGCGCCCGAGCCCGAGGCCCTTCGAATCCGAATCAATCCGCCAATCAACCCCAAATGCGGCCTATCAAAACGTCGCCGGTGCCGAATATCCGCCAGCAGCTCCCGCCGGAGTTGGAATTAGAAGTGGCGGCAGCTTTCGGCAACCTGACGTTGGACGAGGCGCTGAAGACATCGACGGGCATTGGCAACGAACTTGAGCCCGACAGCCGTCGGACGGGACGCGTCGCGGCGGTACACGAGGGCGAAGTGTTCATGGATTTGGGAGGACGCAACCAGGGAGTTCTCTCGGCACTGCAATTCGCCGAAGCGCCGACCGTTGGCCAGATGCTCGAAGTAGTCGTGCGGGGCGTCGATGCCGAAGACGGCCTGTATCGGCTCAGTCTGCCCGGCGGCACCATCGACGTGGGCGACTGGTCGGAAATCAGGGCCGGCGAATTGGTCGAGGCACGCATTACGGGCCACAACAAGGGAGGCCTGGAATGCGAGGTGAACAAGCTGCGAGGTTTCATCCCCGCCAGTCAAATCTCCACGTATCGGGTTGAAGATCTGGCCCAATTCGTCGGCGAGAAGATGGTCTGCCTGATCACCGACGCAAATCCCGAGAAGCGCAACCTGGTGCTCAGCCGCCGGGCTGTGCTGGAACGCGAAAAGGCCGAGTCCCGCGAAAAGTTGCTCACCGAGTTGGCTGAAGGACAGGTTCGCGAAGGAACCGTCCGCAGCCTGCGAGACTTCGGAGCGTTTATCGACTTGGGCGGCGTCGATGGGCTGTTGCACGTCAGCCAACTCGGCTGGCATCGGGTCAAGCATCCTAGCGAAATGCTCACGGTCGGGCAGACAATCAAAGTTCTGGTGCGGAAGATCGATCCGGAGTCGAAGAAGATCAGCCTTTCGTTCCGCGATCTCAGCGAGAATCCCTGGTCGCACGTCACGACGCGTTATCCGCAAACCAGCATCGTCCGCGGCAAAGTGACCAAAGTGATGGACTTCGGAGCCTTCGTCGAACTCGAACCGGGAATCGAAGGCATGGTTCACATCTCGGAACTTTCGCACACGCGGGTGTTCCGGATTCGCGACTTCGTCAAGGAAGGCGACGAGGTCGAAGTCAAGATTCTCTCGATCGACCCCGAACAGCAACGGATGAGCCTGTCGATCAAAGCGGCCCAGGCCCGGCACGAGCCGGCCAAGCCGACCGAACCGGAATTGCCCGAAGAAGAAGCCGCCCCGGCGCCGCAACCCAAGCGGAATACGCCGCTCAAGGGCGGGGTTGAGCGTCTCGAGCGCCCCTCGGGCGGCGACCAGTTCGGGCTGAAATGGTGAAAAACGACGCCTCTGGCGGCATTCGATGCCCTGGGCACATTCGGGCGTTGCGACTATGCCGGAACTGCGGTTTGCGCCGCTCTTGACCCTCCGGACCAATTCTGGTTCGATTTCGCATAATCCCTTCGCTGATCGGGAGTTGTGCGATTCCCGCGAATCCGCAGCCGGACCGTTGTGACGGCCCGTCTTCGGCCGGCAACTAACGTTCTGAAGTGCGGCCTGTGGGGCAAGTCGCTCGCAGACCGTGCCCCCTGCCGGAGAGAAGGGTTCAACTGTGTGGATACGCTCTTGGACGTTACCCAGCCGCCGACCGACGAAAGTCTGGCTGCCATTGCGGCCCGCGAGGGCTCGGATGGCCCGGCGTTCGTCGCCCTGGTGGAACGGTATCGACAGCGCATGTGGCGGATTTGCTTTCGGTTACTGGGCAACGAGCACGACGCCGCGGATGCGGCCCAGGATGTTTTCGTGCAACTGTTCCTGCAACGAAATCGGTACGCCGGAGAATCGAAGTACGCAACTTGGGTCCATGCCATTGCCGTTCGCACCTGCCTGGCGCTGCGACGCAGCCGCGGCCGGCGGCAGCGGCACGAAACCGCAGCGGCCGACAGTGCCCGGTTCGAACACGCCGGAACGAAACGGCCGAGCATCGGGCTGAAACTTGACCTGGCGCAGATGCTCGAGTCGCTGGATGAAGAAGACCGCGCGATGATTCTGCTGAAGTATTCAGAAGGTTATAGCTATGAGGAACTGGCCCCGATCTTCGACCTCTCGATCAGCGCCTGCAAGATGCGCATCAGTCGGGCTCGGGACAAGATACAGCAGCAATTCGGCGGGCAGTAAAACTCACAGACACACCGGCGAACACCACGGACGAAGGGAACAAGCAACATGGCGGGCGACCTGTTTGAACGGCTGGCCGACGAAGAAGTGCCGCCGATGCCGGACAATTTCGACCGCGACGTCCATCAGCGGCTCAACAAGGCGCTGTTGGTTCTGCACTTCGCAGAATTGGCGACGAAAGGGATGGCCTTTGCCGCCGCCCATTTCCTCGCCGCGACTTGGGGGTTATTGATTTTTACATTATCGGGACGGTTCGGACCTGATCGCCGTGATCAGATCCGTTGAGCGCCGCGCACCGTTCCGCCGTTATTCAGCGGCGCGAGGGCCGGGAAGGGGGCCCTGGGAACGCATCCTCTTCCGCAACGATTCGTTCATCATTCTCCCATTTTCAACGAGGAATTTCTTATGGAACCGCGAGCTGCTCTAACCAACATGACTTCTTGGGGCGACGCCATCGTCAACAGCTTCCAGCGTGCATTCAATCAGATTGCTGAGTTGGCGCCGAACATCGTGGGCATGCTGCTCGTGCTGGTCGGCGGTTATCTGATTGCCCGCTTGCTCGATCGCTTCGTCACGGCGCTGCGCATTCGATCGGGCTGGAAACTGCGGCCCAGCGTAGCGGCCTGGACAAGTCGATGCGCCAAGTCGGCATCGACAGCCCGGTCTCGGCCATCGTCGGCCGAATCGTCTTCTGGTTGACGATGTGCGTGTTCCTGACCGCCGCGTTCAACATCCTCGGCTTGCCGACCGTGACGGCCGCCATGGATCGGATCGTGGCCTACATCCCGAACGTACTGGTGGCCACGGTTGTGGTCGTCATCGGATTGCTGGTCGCCACGTTCTTGCGAGGCGTCGTTGCCACGAGCGCCGATCGGATTGGCGTGTCGTATGCCGAGAACCTGGCCAACGCCTGCTACTATGTCGTAGCGCTGATGACGTTCCTGGGTGCGTTCGATCAGTTGGGAATCGAATTCGGTCTGCTCAAGGAGCTGATCCTGATCGGTTTCGCGGCCGTGGCGTTGGGCTTCGGGCTGGCCTTCGGCCTCGGTGGACGTGAAGTGATGGGCGGGATTCTCGCCGGTTACTACACCCGCCAGCGTCTGCACACCGGCGACTACGTCGAGGTGGGCACGTTGCAGGGTACAGTGCGCGAGGTCGGACCGGTGGCCACGGTAATCGAGACCGAAGAGAATGGCCTCATCAATCGCCACAGCGTTCCGAACATCAAGATGCTGAGCGAAGCGGTTCGCTAACCATGCGGCCGCAGACAATGCGGCAAGCAAAAAACGTGCGCATCGAACGAGCCCCGGTGAAACCATTTCACCGGGGCTTTTCGTTGTTGGTTGCCAATCAACATTCCACGCAGCACGGGGGGCACCGCAGCCCCAACGGATCGAACTTCACGATTTCAAATGCTAGGAACGACGAAGCGCGACATGCGGCCTCATAGTGAATACCCACGCCACAACTACTCAGGTCCATACGGTCGGCACATTCATAACCACATGAAAATACGTGATAATCGTTGACGCCGGAAGATGTTCTGCAAAACTGTGGCATGGATTGGCGGGCAATACCGCTTTGTGAACTTCTGGGTTCTTGTTCGTATTGCCGGGGGGGCCGCCAGATGAAGCCCTGGCAAGCCTCTATCGTAATTGCTTCTAGGACGAAGAACTGGCTTCCCCGAACGAGTCGGAATTAAACAACTTGGATTTTTGCTTTTCTCGTTCCACGCGTTTGTAGTACGAACGCGAAATCAACTCGGTGGTGTTCCCAGTCGCATGGTGACCTTCTGCGCAGAGACTGCGCATCGCGGAAGGAGAACGCGTGCGAGAACACTACACGATCTACGGCTGGATCTGGCCGGTCACAGTCCCTACTAAGCGAGGAATGAATTCATGGCCAAGGGTTCATCAATGGAGGTTGACGACGCCGGTCTCGCCTTGCCGGCGGCGGGGGGGCCCGTTGAACCGGTCATCGCTCGGCCAGTACGGTCTGAGGGTGTTTCGCTTTCCGGCACACCGCGGGCGGACGCGTTACCCGGTTTCAGCCTGGCCGGTGCGCGTGCGCACGGTCTTCGGTGGCAGTGGGCATATCGTCGGCGAGCACTATTATTCCTGGCCTTTGGAACGGTCCTCGGGGCAACATCTGCGAGTTGATCGCGGCGCAATTGCAGGGCGGGAAGATTCCGATCCGGCGGTTGCCCTCTTCAAGCTGGCCCTGGCTACCGCCCGGCGGCGCGACGCTCTGCAAGAACAAACCTGGGTCGTGGCGGTTGTTCGCAGTTCGTGTGGGCCAGGTATGCGTGAAATTGCGACTGACATGTTCGCGCAGGTGCCGCGGCTGCTGGTGATCGCCTGTGAGACCCCCGAGCCGGCCTACGTCGAGACGTGCAGCACGCCCGGTTGGCTCCCTTTCGAGGCAGCGTTGGCCCCCTTCCCGCTCGCACGCGATCCGCTTTGGCACGAGATTGAGTGCGGAGATGAGCCGGCCGAACTCGTCACACTTTTGGAAAAAGTGAAACGCTCCGACCGGGCCGTGCTGGTGCGGTTGCGTTTCAATCCGCAGGTTGAGCACGGCCAGGATCCCGATCACCTGAATACCGGGACCAGCCCAAGGCGAACGGCTTTTGGCGCCCGGCCACTGGCGGGAACGCAGGTCGCGGCCGATTGCCTGCTGCGTCGGATGGAAACCGATCCGACGGTCGTGCTGGTTGATTTCACCGAGCAAACCTCCTGGGGTCGCTTGCCGCAGCGGTTTCCGGACCGGTACTTTCGCGCCGCTGAAGCGGATGCCAACCTCTTCCGATGGTGCGCCGATCTCGCCGACACCGGACATCGGCTGGTGCTGTTCATGACCACCTCCGTATTGGCCCAGTACCATCGCGACATTGCCAGGCGGCTGTTCAGGCCGGAATGCGAGACCTGCCTGTTGCTGGAATTCGATCGTAGCACCGATCGCACGGTGCTTCGTGGAATGCCTGCCGCGCCACAACAGCCCACTCTCGACCGTAAGTCGCGGAAGGATGAATTTTCGAGCGGGGAATTCTTGAATGGCCTGACGACCGGCACGATCATGGTTCCCAGTTCAGCGCCGGTTCTGGAGCAAATGTTAGGTCACGCGTTCAATCATCCAGGTCCGTGCCTGCTAGCGCTTTCCAAGCACGACTACGCACCGGCCGAATTACCGGCGCGTCCAGTCTTCATGGGCAAAGCCGACCTGCTGACCGATGGAAGTGCCGTGGTGCTGCTGGCGGTAGGGCAGGCCGTGGCGCCACGGCTAGCCGCGGCCCGTGAGTTGACCGTGGAAGGCATTAGCACTGCGGTGATCGACGTCCGCTTCTTGCGGCCCTTGGACGGTCGCACGCTGTTGGCGAGCCTCGAACCTGCCCAGGCGGTCGTGCTGCTGGACGATCCGTCCACGCCGAGCGGCTTCGTCGATCTCCTCTTGGAGTTCTACGAGGCGCATCGGTTGACGCCGCCCCTGTTGTTCATGCCGGCGCCGCTGGCCAGCGGCCACCAGAGAACGTTTACGCGTGAGATCGTCGAGCGATGCCAGCAGTTCCTCGAGGTCGTTCATGCGCGGGCCGAAAGCCTGCCTGGCACTGCTAGCAACTGGGATCACGTCGCCGAGATGCCGGGACTGGACCTAGGGCATCCGGAAGACGCGGTCCAGCGAGTGCTGAGTCGCCGGCTGAGCGATGAACTGTCGCTCTGGGCCACGGTTTACGAGGGGATCGGCAATCGCGACGAGTATCTGTGGAAGTGGTGCCGCGAAGGCGTGGAACTGACGACGCTGCCTTGCGTTGCGCCATGCTGGCTGGACCATGGCGGCGACACGAAGGTTCTTTCCATCATCCTTTGTGTCCTGCTTGACGACATTGCTGATAAGCACGGGAGTCTTGGTTTTCTGGAAACGTTGATCGAAATCGTCGAACACGGCCGGTTCCAGAACCGTAGCGCCTTGGGGCCGGACGAACGGCGATATGCCGAGACAACCTCCCGATTGAGTGAAATTTACCGTCGCCGACTGCAGGAGTATCCACGCTTCGAGGCCTTCCAGGAGCTGCTCCAGTACGACTTGATCCAGTTTTCCAATACGCTTCGCTATTCGCATTTGCTGAACCGCCAATTGTCGCTGATGAATATGGCAGAGCATGACCTGTACCTGCCGCACAATATGCACATGATGAGTTTCGCCACCATCGACCTGATGTGCTCGCCGGATTTTCAGGTCGAAGATCTGGGCCAGCTACGCGAAGCCGTGTGGCACGGGCAATGCATGGGGCGAATCGGCAACTTGCTCAGTACCTGGCGGCGGGAAATCGCGCACGCGCGATTTCACCAGCGGCGTTTTCGCCCGGGCCGTGGCCGAGGGCGACCTGACGATCGACGATTTGCGCGATGGCGACCCCCATGATTTGGAAGCTGCCATTTGCCGCGGCGGCCACGAACACTACTTCTTCGATCGCTGGCATCATCACCGACAACACCTACGCGCCAGCCTGGCCAAAGTTCGTTCGGTGCAAATCCAGGGCATCGTCGAGGGGCACGAACGCTTCTTCCAGTTGCACCTGGCCAGCCGCGGACGCATCTGACAAAAAGGATTCCGGCGAGCTTGACCGGCAACCGGCCGATTCAGCCGCAAGCAATGGCCATGACAACCGATAGACTCTTCGCGAGATTTCACGAACACTACATCATCGTGATGATGTTGCTGACGCGATTGTTTGCGCTGGTCGGCGGGGCACTGGTCATCTACTACGTCAACCTGACGTTCACGCTGCCACCGCTCATGGAGCGAGATTTTTTGCTCTCCGCGGCGTTGGCCGTCATCGTAGCAGTGATCTTTTCGACCCTGATGGCCCTCTGGGAAACACGACACTTGCGGCTCGCCGTGCGTCAGCTGCGCCATGGCCGTTCGCTCGAACCGGAGTTGGCCTTGCGCCGGGCACGAAGCGCTCACGTTTCCCAGCCGGCATACTCAGCACGAGGCCTTGTTCGATCCGTGCGTCACCGTATTGCCGGTCTGCGCTTTCCTCGCCTGGCGTCACGACGCGCCCTGGGCGCTGTTGCTGCAAGTGGCCATTGCCGGCTTTCTGGGCATCTCTTCCGTGCTGCTCACGACGTTCTTCATCCTGGAAGCGTGGATGCCCGCGGTCGTGCGGCACTTGGACGCTGCAGGCGTCGTACTGCACTTCGATGCCGTGCCGATCAGCCGCCTGCACTTTCGGTTGAACGTGTGTTTCGGGCTGACGATCGTGGTCACGGCGCTGATGATCGGGGCCTTGGCCAACCAACGGGCGATGGAAATCGTCCGCAATCCCGACCGCCAGGCGGAGGCCGTTTCCAGCCTCCGTTATCACACTTCGTGCATCATGATCGTGGCCATGTGCATCGGTTTGTTCCTTTCGCGAATGTTGGCCAGTTCGATTGGCTCGCGCGCGGCCTTGCTGGTCAGCGCCATGAAGCGCGTTCAGGACGGCGACTTGTCGCAGCGCGTCAGGCCAGCCGGCAATGACGAGATCGACTTGCTGGCACGGCAGTTCAACGCCATGGTCGAGCAGCTATGCCAAAACGACAACACGATCCACGATCTGTACATCAACCTCGAACTCAAAGTCAAGCAGCGCACGCGGCAGCTCTCCAAGAGCCGTAAATCGTTGAAGCGATCGCTGGCGAAACTGCGCGAATACGACCGCGTCAAGACCGAGTTCTTTTCCAACGTCAGCCACGAGCTACGAACTCCGCTGACGATGATCCTGGCACCCATCAGCCGCATGCTGCAGAAGCGGGGCGGCGAATTGCCGAAGGACGCCTTGCAAACGCTGCGCATGGTTCAGCTCAATGGCCGGCGGTTGCTGGACCTGATCAACCGCATGCTCGACTTCTCGAAACTCGAAGCGGGGCAGATGCGCCTCGTGCTCGAACCGCTCGACCTGAACGCCTTGGTCGGCGACCTGGCCGCGGCAGCCACGCCGCTGGCCGCGGAACGCGGCGTCCGTCTGGAACTCGATTGCGCCGCATCGCTGCCGGTCTTCGACGCCGACCGCGAAAAGGTCGATACCGTGATCAGCAACCTCTTGTCCAATGCTCTCAAGTTCACGCCGGCCGGAGGGCGAATCCAGTTACAAACCTCATGGGACGCGGCTCAGGCCCGGGTGTCGGTACGCGATTCGGGCGTCGGCATCGATCTCAGTCATCATCGACGGATCTTCGAACGCTTCGTGCAGGTCGACGGTTCCTGCTCGCGGCAGTTCTCGGGGACCGGCCTGGGCCTGGCTCTGGCCAAGGAGCTGGTCGAGCTGCACGGCGGCACGATTCACGTGGAGAGCACGCTGGAACAAGGCGCTCACTTCTGGTGTGAGTTTCCGCTGCGATCGGCATCGGAAAAAGTGCCTCGCGAACATGAATCGGCTGCGGATTCGGTCCGGTTTGCCGATCTCGAATCCTGGAATGCGTCGGAGCATCCGCCGTTGTTGCCTGCCCACGAAGCCGCGCCGGCTGTGCTGGTCGTTGACGACACTCCCGAGGTGCGAACTCTGGTCGGAGAAATCCTGTTGGACGCGGGGTATCGCGTCCTGTATGCAGCGAATGGAGCCCAGGGCCTGGAGATCGCCAATCTGGAGTCGCCGGACCTGATCATTTCAGACGTGATGATGCCCAAGGTCGACGGCTACGAGTTTTGCCGGAAAATCAAGCAGGATCCCAAAACGGCCCACATCCCGTTCGTCTTGCTGACGGCCAAGGCCGCTTTGGCCATGAAGATCGACGGCTTGGAAAGCGGCGCGGATGATTACCTGACAAAGCCCTTCGACGAGGATGAATTGCGGGCTCGCGCCGATCGCTCATACGCGTCCGGCGGCTGCACTCGGACCTCGACAAACGCAACCACGAATTGGCCGCGGCCTACGAAGATCTGCGAGCCATGCAGAGCCAGTTGGTGCAATCCGAAAAGATGAGCTCCTTGGGGTTGCTCGTGGCCGGGTTGGCGCACGAAATCAACAACTCGATCAATGCCGTGTACAACGGCATTCAGCCGCTGTCGCTGGCCGCCGAACGGCTGGCCCGCATGATCGAGGGCGTGATGCCGCGCTCGAAGCCGCCGGTGAGGTTGGCTTCCGCGACGAAGTCGAGCGGCATTTTCGCCGCATCTTTACGCTGGCCGGCGTGATCGAAAACGGCGCCACCCGTACCGCTCGCATCATCCACGACCTGAAAACCTTCTCGCATCCAGGCAACGAAGTCGAACGCGAATTCGACCTGCACCAGACGCTCGACATGTGCCTGAACCTGCTCACCAATCAGATCAAGCACCGCATCGTCATTCGTCGCGATTACGGCACGATTACGCGGGTGGTAGGCCCCACGGGGCAGTTGAACCAGGTGTTCATGAACTTGCTCAACAATGCCCAGCAGGCCATTCCCGCTGAAGGCGAAATCGTGCTCACAACCCGCCAGGACGGTCCCTGGCTGAGCGTCAGCGTTCGCGACAACGGTTCCGGCATTCCGCCCGAGGTCAAGGAAAAGATCTTCGATCCATTCTTCACGACCAAAGAGCCGGGCATGGGAACAGGACTTGGTCTGTCGCTGAGCTACGGGATCATCAACAAGCTGGGAGGCACGATCGAATGTTTCAGTCCGCCCGGTGAGGGAGCCGAGTTCGTCGTCCGCTTTCCCTGCCGTCCGGCAGCTCCGAACCCCGGGGCGGCGGCCGTCGTCGTGGTCGTCCCGCAGGATGCTGCCATGTCGACCTTCGGGGGCGCAACCGCATGAGAGACATATTGTGCATCGACGACGAGGCCGACAACTTGATCGTGTTCGAGGCCACATTCGAACAGGACTTCCGGATTTGGCCGGCCAGTAGCGGTCGCGAAGCACTCGAACTGCTCGAACAACGAACCTTTCCCGTCGTGGTTGCCGACCAGCGCATGCCTCAGATGACAGGCACCCAACTGTTCGAGATCATGCGCCGCAAGCACCCGCATACCAAGCGGATCATGCTCACCGGCTACGCCGACAGCGACGCCATGCTCAGCGCGATCAACCAGGGACAGGTTTACAACTTCATCAAGAAGCCCTGGGAACGGAGCATCGTGTTTCCGTTGCTGTTGCGGGCCATCGAGGCTTATGACCTGGCGATTTCCAACCTCGCGCTCACCGATCGCCTGGTGACGGTCGACCGCTGCGCCGCGTTGGGGCAGTGTGCGGCGCGGATTGCCCACGAGATGGGAAACCAATTGTGCATGCTTCCCTTGCTCGAGCTGATCGAGGAAAAATACGGCCACCTGGACGACCTGACTCAGACCGCCGAGTTCGCCCGGCACACCTACGACCGCCTGGTGGAATTGATCAACGAGGTCAAATCGTTTGTTCGCCAACAGCATGTGGATACCGTGTTGCAACCTTTGCTGTTGACGGAAACGCTGCACGAATTAATGGACTTTCTGCGCTACGATGCCACGCTGCCGGTGCGCTCGGTGCAACTAGAGCTGCACGCCGACCCAACAATCCGGGGCAACAAGACCAAGCTCCAGCAAGTGCTGGTGAACCTGTTGAAGAACGCGGCGGCTGCCATTGAGCATCGTCCCGAAGGCCGGATTGTCGTATCGCTCGATAGCGAGGGCGACCAGGCCGTCTTGCGCGTGCGCGACAACGGCAGCGGAATGACACCCGAGGTTTTGCAACGGATTTGGGATCCGTTTTTCACGACCAAGGGAACTCAGGGCACCGGACTGGGATTGGACATCTCTCGCTCGATTATCGAATCACACGGCGGGCGAATTGATTGCCAAAGCTCTCCGGAGTGCGGAGCCACGTTCACGATCTTCCTGCCCCTCGTTGCTGTCACCGCAAATCCGCCGGGTTGGCCGGAAACCTTAGCCAACCAACCCGTTTTTCCGGCATCCCATAGCGCCGGCAACATGCCGGGCCAGTGCCCGTGAACTTAATTCGGAGGTTGCCTGGAATGCGAGTCCTGCTGACCGAGCCGCGTGGATTCTTGCGCAGGCGTGAACATGGCGGTCGAGGCGTTGGACCGTGCCGTGCGGTTGTTTGGCACGCCGCTCTACGTCTACCATGAAATCGTGCACAATCGCCAGGTCGTCGACCAGTTCCGCCAACGCGGCGTGGTGTTCGTCGATCACTTGCAGGAAGTGCCGGTCGGCAGCTTGCTTGATGTACAGTGCCCACGGAGTTTCGCCGGCGGTTCGCGCCGAGGCCGAGCAGCGGGCGCTACGCGTCATTGATGCCACCTGCCCGCTGGTGCGAAAGGTCCACTTGCAAGCCCAGCGATACTCCGAACAGGGCTATTCGATCGTGCTCGTCGGCCACAGCGGTCACGACGAAATCGTGGGAACGCTGGGCGAAGCGCCCCATCAGATTCACCTGGTCGAAACGGTCGAAGACGTCGACCGATTATGCCTGGCCGATCCCGAAAAAGTTGCCTACCTGACCCAGACGACCTTGAGCATCGACGAAGCGAACGTGATTGTAGAGCGTCTCAAGCAGCGATATCCGCGTTGCGTCGGTTCTCCGAAGGAGGACATCTGCTACGCCACGCAGAACCGGCAGGAGGCCTTGAAAGCGCCTGTTGCCCGAAGCGGATGCCGTGCTGGTGATCGGCAGCAAGAACAGCTCCAACAGTACTCGACTGGCGGAAATCGCTGCCGAATACACCGGTCGTGCCTATTTGATCGACAGCGTCGCGGAAATCGATCCGGGCTGGTTTTCCAGCCACGATACGGTGCTGATCACCGCCGGGGCCAGCGCGCCGGAGAATCTCGTGCAAGAATGCGTAGCCTATCTTCGCCAGACCTTTCAGGCCGAGGTTGAGCACCATTCGATCCGAGAAGAGAACGTCGAATTTCTTCTCCCGGTCGAAGTGCGCTAATCCGCATTTTTGCAAGCCGGTTGGAAGTCGGCATCGGTCGAGGCCGATCAGAGAACACAGGCCATGTCTGTGGTGGCTTGTGATCTCGTGAGTGCAACGCGCCGGCCTCGATGGCCGCTTGCGGGACGCTCCGCTTCCAATTCGGATTCCGCTCGATGGCCTTTCTGCGCGCGAGAGTCGGCTGCCTGTTGGTGCTGCTCCTGGCCAGCGGCCAGGCCTGGGCCGACGGGGTGGTGCGCGACGCCATCGGCCCGATTTCCACCGGGCGCGGCGGCACCAACCTTGGTTTCTCCGATAACGGCGCGGTGATCTACGACAATCCGGCGGGGATGGTCAACGTGACCGGCAACGGCTTGCTGGACGTGGCTGCCGACACCGTGATTACCGATCTGCATTACACGAATGCATCCAATAACGTGCTGGGACGCACCAAGCCCTTTCCGCTGCCCGAACTGGGCGCCATTCGCAAGTTCGACGACGGCGACCTGGCGATCGGCATTGGCGTCTTTGCCCCGGCCGGCTTCGGCGCCCGTTACGACATGCAGAATCCAGTGACCGGTCCGGCCCCCTACCAGTCGTTTGGCGCGCTGGCCAAGGTTCTGCCGGGCGTGTCGTACCGCATTACCGACCGGCTTTCGGTGGGCGGCACGTTGGGCGTTGGCATTTCGATCATCAATTTCGAAGGGCCGTATTACGTCCAGACCGGGCCGCTGGCCGGAGCGCCGACCTTGATGGATTTCCATTCGGCCGGCGCCGCGCCGACCGGCTCGCTCGGCCTGCAATACTTGTTGAGCGACGACACGACGCTGGGCTTCAACTGGATCAGTGCAACCAGCTTCAATCTTTCAGGCACTGCGTCAGCATCCGTCTTCGGCCTGGGGCCGGTGCCAGTGGGTAGCAACTTTACCTCGACCGGACATATCACCTGGCCGCAATCGCTGGCCTGGGGCTTCAAGCATTTGCTGGCCCCGCGGCATCGTGTCTCGGCCGACATTTATTGGTACAACTGGTCGAGCGCCTTCAACCACTTCGATTTTACGCTATCGAACTCCAGCAACCCGTTGGTCCCGGCGCTGAGTAGGCCCCACGGTCCACGACAGCCTGAGTTTGAACTGGCAGAATACCTGCTCGCTCCGACTGGGTTATGAGTTCCTGCAAGACAGTCGAAACATCTGGCGCTGCGGCGGAGTCTACCATTCGAGCCCGTCGCCCAGTTCGACGCTGAACCCGTATACGGACGGAGTGCTGGAGTACGCCGTCAGTTGCGGCTACAGCCACCGCTTCCAGCGAGCGAGCTTCAACCTCGCATACCAGTACTCTTGGGGTCACACGCGGTATGTGCAGACGAGCTCGCTAATCGGCGGCGACTTCAGCAACAGTAGCATGAACGCCCAGGCCCATTGGCTCTCGGCCGGCTTCACCGTGCCGTTCTGACGAAATTCATCGGTCCGGCGGAGCGGTTCAATCCTTGAAGCGCGAGGCCACGAGCGTGATGTTCTGGCCGCCGAAGCCGAAGCTATTGCTCACCGCGACGTCGCAACGGGCTTCGCCGCGGCGTATTGGGAACGTAGTCCAGGTCGCAATCCGGATCGGGCACTTCGTAGTTGATCGTCGGCGGCAGGACGTTGTTGCGGATGGCCAACAGGCACACGATCAACTCGGTCGCCCCGGCGGCGGCGATCAAATGGCCCATCATGCTCTTGGTGCTGGAGACCGGCACTTTGTAGGCATGTTCGCCAAAGACGTGCTTGATGGCCAGCGTTTCGACCTTGTCGTTGACCGACGTGCTCGTGCCGTGGGCGTTGATGTAATCGACCTGATCGACATTGACGCTGGCGTCGCGCGAGCGCCATCCGCAGGCAGGCCGCGGCGCCGCGGCCTTCGGGATGCGTGTCCGTAATCCGGAAGGCATCGGCCGTCGATCCGTAGCCGGTAATCTCGCCGTGGATCTGCGCCCCGCGCGCCGGGCGTGCTCCAGCTCCTCGAGGATCAGCATTCCGGCGCCTTCGCCGAGCACGAAACCGTCGCGACGCATGTCGAACGGTCGCGAAGCTTTGGTCGGATCGTCATTGAACGTGCTCAAGGCGGTCAGCAGGTTGAAGCCCGTGACGCCGAAAGGGTGGATCATGCTGTGCGTGCCGCCGGAGAGCATCACGTCGGCGTCGCCGCGGCGGATGATCTCCACCGCCTCGCCGACGGCCTGGCTGCTGGCGGCGCAGGCCGTGAGGCAATTCGCATTCGGACCCTGGGCGTTGAACAGCCCGGCCAGGTGGGCCGCCGCCATGTTCGGTTCCTGCTCCAACTCTTCTTGCGGATTCAGGATTTCCAAGCAGGTCTTGGTGAAGCGGCCGATGTCGAGATTGTCGCCGTCGATCGCGCTGAGCATCATCTGCGTGAAGCGGCCGAAGTCCTGTTGCCCTTCGCCGCTGCCGAGGTAGACGCCGAAACGGGTCGGATCGAGCGTGCTGTCATCAAGACCCGCGTCGCGCATGGCCTGCGTGGCGGCGCCGACGGCAAAACGCGTGTGCCGGCCATGGTGCTTCCAGGCCTCGGGATCCTCGCCGACCGCCGAGACGTCCCAATTGCGGACCTCGGCCGAGATCTTGGTGGGGAAGCTGCTGGCGTCGAAGAGCGTCGTGTAGCCGATACCCGACGCGCCTGCGAGCAATTGCCCCCAGGTAGTCTGCACATCGCCGCCCAGCGGCGTGACGCAACCGATTCCCGTAACTACGATTCGTCGTCGCATGGCTCTACCAGTAGTCAGAGGATCATGGTTAGTGGTCCGCCAAGAGTCCAAAGCGCAGTGACGAATCCACTGATCACGGACTGCTAGCCACGAACCACTGCTTATTGGATACTTCCTTCCGCTTTTATCTTCGCCAGGCCCGGCGGCTCGGCAAGCTTGGTCCCATCGCTGCTGCGACCGACGTCGAACACGCCGAGCAACTTCATGGTGAATACGAAATTCTTGGGTTCGAACAGCGACTTCACGCGATCGTCTTCCGGAAGATGCGCGAAAACGATTTCCATTTCAGCCTGGAGCCGGTCGCCCACATGGGCCGTGGCTTGCACCATGGCCCCATCGTCTTTGATGTATTCGGCGACCGCCGTGTAGATCAGCGTGTCGCCGGGAACGACGGGGAAATGAAATACGGCCTTGGGAATCTTGGCCAGCACGACCTTCCGTTCGAAGCTGTTGGCCTCGCCGACCAACAGTCCCCCGGTTGCGCGAGCCCTTCGGTGATCAACGAATTGGGCATGACCGGAAAACCGGGAAAATGGTCGTGCAGATGCTCTTCGGCCAGGGTGACGTTCTTGATCGCCCGAGCGCGATGACCGCTCTCGAATTCGATGAACTTATCGATCCAGATCCAACGCATGGCAATACTCGCACTCGTTCAACCGCAGGCCCCTGGCACACAATCACGCCCGGCCCTGCTCCCGCCAAGAGCGAAGGCTCGCACGTCTCCAATCCGGCAATATCCCGATTCCGGCAATTAACCGGAAATCCGGCAATCAACCCGTGACGGTAATCTTCGTTTCGACATAGCGGGCCATGTCGGAGACGGTCAGCAGGTTGCCGAAATCCTTGACGTTCGGGTTCGACGTGAAGGCGTCGAGATTGGCAAACGGCATCCGCTTCTTGAGCTGGACCAGGCCTTCGGGCGTGACCTTGCCGTCCTTGATGTATTCCGGGTTGGTCAGAATATCTTCGGGGAACAGCTCGCCCCGAGGAATCTTGATGTCGAAGGCCTTTTCCAGGCGGAAGACAATGTCCAGGAAGTCAATGCTCTCGGCGCCGAGGTCGCCGACGAGTGTCGCGTCGGGCGTGACTTCGTCTTCGTCGACGCCCAGGGCGTCAACCAGTGCTGTTTTGATCTTGTCGAAGACTTCTTGTTTGGTCGGCATTTGCAGATTCTCCCAAATAGCGTTTCTCGCCGTCGACGGCATGTCGGCAAAGACCTACCGCCCGAGCGCTGCGCAAAGAGCGCACGGCTTTGGCGTTCCCATTGCCCCAACTTATCCGCATGACGCGCTTGAGGCGCAGCCGGAACTGAACGGTTCAGAACCCGCCGAGACTCAATCCACCGTCGACACGCAGCACCTGACCCGTCAGATAACTGGCGTCGTCGCTGGCCAGAAAAGCCACCACGGCGGCGATCTCTGCTGGTTGACCCACGCGTTTCAACGGAATGACTTCCTTAATACGGTCGCCCGCCAGATTGCGTACGACCTCGCTCATGTCTGTTTCGATCATGCCCGGGGCGACGCCATTGACGCGCACCTTGCGAGCGGCCAGTTCTTTGGCCAGGCAGCGGGTCAGTCCATCGATGCCACCCTTGCTGGCCGCATAGTTGACCTGCCCGCGCGAGCCGAACTCGGCGGCCACGCTGGAAATGTTCACGATGCAGCCCGAGCTGCGACTGATCATCGGCTGGCTGGCGGCATGGCAGTAGTTGTACGTGCCGGTGAGGTTCGTCTGAATGACTTCGTTCCAAGCTTCGGAACTCATCACGGCGAACAACCCGTCGCGGATCACCCCGGCAGAATTGACCAGGATATCGAGTTGTCCCCAGGCTTGTACGAGATCTTCCACGAGTTGCTGAGCCCGTGGGCCGTCCTTGACGTCCGCCTGGCGGGCCAGCACTTCGTGCCCCTCGGCGCGTAGCTCTTCGACCAGCGACAGCGCCGCCGACTCGTTCGACTGATAGACAAACGTTACGCGGGCGCCCCGCGGCGAAAGCCTGCACGCACGCCCGGCCGATACCGCGGCTACCGCCAGTGACCAATGCTGTTTTACCGTCGAATCGCATGCAAACCTTGGTGAACTTCAATTCGGATCGACCCGGCCGGTCACAATCGCCGAACCAGCGAATTCCCGGCGGCCGACGCCCCGGACCCTTCCCAAGGCCCGAAGCAAAACGAATGTTACGCCGCCACTGCTCCTGGATAGAGCAGGGCGAACAGCTCGCGCAGTTTCAACTTAACGACCTCATCAGTGACCGCACGGCCGGTGTCGTCGGCCGACAGATTGTAGCGCTCCAGCACTAGCCGGGCGGAGACGACCGTCTGGCCTTCGACTGTCCCTTGAGCTTTGAGTTTGGTCTCACGCTCGTCCTGCCCCAGCACCTCGGCCGTAACCGTGAGCATCTGACCGGGCCGGACGAAATTGGCGTACTTCACGTTGCGGGCTTCCTTGAGCGTGACGACGCTGTGGGCGAAGTCTTCGCTCGCCCGGATAAGCCATTCGCCCGCCTGGGTCATGGCTTCCAGCATCAGCACGCCTGGCATCACCGGAAAACCCGGGAAGTGATCCGCCAAGTATTCTTCGGCCATCGACAGGTTTTTCACGGCGGTAATCTTCGCGCCGGGCTCCAATTCGATAATCCGGTCAAGCAAGGTAAATCGCATCGAATTGGTACCCGTGGGCGCAGTTTCAGCAGGCCCAAAAGTCGGAGGTAATCCCTACATTTGGACTGCTCAGTATAGTTTGCCCACCTACGCCCGACAACCCGCCCTGTCGCTGGTCCTAAGGCTGTGTTGCGTCGGCAGTTACCAAGGCCATTCGAGCGCCGGACCGGCAGTATCATCGCAGCCGAATCGAGCGGGGCGCGCAGGTTCAACAATGCCCCGCAGATAAAGTGACGCGTAGTGGCTGCAAAATCGGCAGCCATGGCAATCGAACTGCCAATATGGCAAGCCGCCATTCCGCAGTGGTAAATCGAGGGGAGCCATAATCCGCTTAGCCAAATAGACTTCTGTCGATTTTCTCGCCTCGGATGTTTGGCACGCACTTTGCTTTTTGTTAGTGCGGTGGCCGTGGAGCGAAGTCAGCGAGAGTAACGAGGCTCCGTGGCCTTGATTCAAATCCAAATCATCCAACTTTCATAAGGAGAGACGATCATGGTGTTCCGACGCGTCAATGGCGGGCTCCCGGTAGTCCAATTGCGTGGCGAAATGGACCGCTTGTTCGACGAGTTTTTCGGGCCGACATCAGCCCTGCAGCGTTCCGTGGCGCCGGCGGCGTGTTTCCGGCTCTGAACGTGTGGCAAGACGGCGACAACCTGTTGGCCGAAGCCGAACTGCCGGGCGTGAAGAGCGAAGACCTCGAGATTTCGGTGGTCGGTAGCGAATTGACGATTCACGGCCGCCGGCCCGAGAGCAACGACGAAGGAACCTCGTTCCATCGCCGCGAGCGCGGTGCGGGTGAGTTTACTCGCGTCGTGCGATTGCCGGTCGAAGTCGATCCGGACAAGGTGCAGGCCAGCCTGCAGGACGGCGTGTTGCGGTTGACGTTGCCCAAGGCCGAGGCCGCCAAGCCACGCAAGATCCAGGTCAATGCTGGTTGAACAATCCTGACGGAAGCACATTCACGAATTCAATAAGGAGAGCACGCAATGAATACCGAAAACAACGTCACCACCCCGAAAGCAACCGACACTGAAGTTGCGGGCGTCGAACGGACTCGCGGCGAACAGTTCTATCGTCCCAACGTCGACATCCTGGAGAAGGCCGACGAGTTGGTGCTGATGGCCGATTTACCGGGCGTGAACGCCGAGGAAGTCGACATTCGCTTCGAGCAGGGCGAGTTGACGATCCATGGTCGAGCCAAGCCGCGCTACGGCGAGGGAACGAAATTCCTGCTCAACGAATACGCCGTCGGCGATTTCTATCGCACGTTTCGCGTCAGCGAACAAGTGGATGGCTCGCGAATCCACGCGGAGTACCACGACGGCGTGCTCTCGCTGCACCTACCAAAGGTCGAAGCGGTGAAGCCGCGCAAGATCGCCGTCCAGGTCGGTTGAGAATTGTCTTCGGGACTTAAACGCAGAGCCGCGGGTGCATCGCCCGCGGCTCTGTGTCTATCTTGGTGATAGATCTGGGATGCAAGCGCATCCAGCCGGCGGCTTAGTTCCACCACCACTTTTGCGGATTTCGGGGAATTGCGCGCCGGCGATCGGCCGCCAACGTTGCACTCTTTTCAAACTTATCGACCATCTTCCAAGGATCAATCTCGACGCCACCTGAGGCGCTGATAATCCAGTTCTGACCTTTCTTGACGAAGCTTGCGTGGCTGTCGATTTGCCGGGGCACGAGCATCTCTTCGGCGGCCAATTCCACCAAATCGAGCAGCAGGCCGAGGTCCAAGTCCGCAGTCCCGAGCAGGTTTTCCTTGGCGATGAGTGCCGCCACGATTGCCAGGTCCATGCAGTTGCGCAACTGGCCGAAGATCGGCTCCTGGAGCGACAGGTCGACGTAGCGGGCAGTCAAATTGTCGGCCCATTGTTGGGCAACGGGGTTGACCTTGCCCGTTCGGGTGCGCGAGCCATTTTCGCCGAAGAACGTTTCGTCGGTCAGGCATTTCACTTTTGCGCCGTGCAGTTCGAAGGCCATCCCTTGGTCGTCGGTCGAGAGAGGAGCGTAGTTGGGCACCAGCCACCAGCGAGGCGTCAGGCTCTGCATGCCACGCGAGCCCGGCCGCAGCATCTGGATGTAGCTGGGAAGACCAGCTATCGGCGCCGGTTCGAAATTCATTCCCAGCCGCTTCATCCGGTAATCGGCGGCCACCAGCACCCGGGCAAAATGGCTGCTCGGCGGCACACCGCGCAGGCTGATCGTTTGCGGACCAAGCAACTGCTCAATCGTGCGAATGGTCGTTTGCGGATCGTCAATATTGGTCAACGTTTTTACATAGGCGCTCAGTCGCAACAGCCCTTCCGGCCTGGGATCGATGGAGCAGGTGATGCCGCCGGTGGAGTTTTCGTTGGCTGATCGCAACGCCACCAGCAGATCGTCCAGCAGGATCACCGGGCGGCCGGTAGTCAGGCCCACCAGGTTTCCACGATCGTCGACCTTCCAGCCTTCGGCGAACCCGGCCAGCACGATGTCGTGCTCCTCGGGGTAGACGAACACAAAGCGGATGTTTTGCAGACCGGCTAATAGGCGAATTTCGTCCGAGAGCGGCTTGCCCGACTTCTTGCTCTCGGCAATGGCCGCTTCGAGCCGCCGAAGCGAGATCTTGCGTAAGAGGACGGGCGCTTTGATATCGCCGGGCATGTCCTTCAAGGCGCCCGCTCGCAGGTCGCGCAAGCGTTTCGTGTCGCCTTCCACCGCGTTGGTAAGCGTGCCGCTCGGGTCGATGGCAATACCACCGACGCCCTGCGAGCCGCCCAGAGTGCATCCGCCCGCCTGGTGCTTCGGCGCCATGGGGGAATCCACCAACAGCGCGTGACCGACGACCAGCCCCATGACCGCGTAGGGCGCCAAGACCAAGACCTTCTGCAGGCGGTTCGCCATATATCGATTACTCATTGAAGAGAAGAGGTACGGCCGCTGTCTTGGCAGACAATCTGGCCGTACGACCGACCGCGTACAGAAATGCCCAATCACGCGTTCGGAAAGATTTAGAAAGGTATCCCGACAGGACTTGAACTCGTAACCTTCGGCTGCGGAAGCCATGCCCCAAGGTGAAGCCGAAAGCGCGTCGGGAGAAGCTGTCTACGTCGTCAAAAGGACGATTCCAGCATTTCAACGGACCTCATGATTCTACGACGATTCCTACCCATTTCCATACATTTAATTGACAAATCCATGTTGTTTGCTGTTCGCCCGGGGTCAAACAGCAAACAACTTGGCGAATGACTTCGGTAAGGGAGAGACCAGACGCAACGGCTCGCTGGTCAATGGATGCGCAAGCGCCAATTCGCCCGCGTGCAGTGCCAACCGCTGGCAGGGATCAGAGGTCGCGCCGTAGCGATGGTCTCCGGCCACGGGATGCCCCAGCCCTGCTAAATGGACGCGGATTTGATGCTTCCGGCCTGTCGCCAGGCGGACCTCCAACAGGGACAAACCGGCCCGCGATTGCAGCAAGCGATAATGGGTCGTCGCCAGTCGCGAGCCCTCGGTCGGGCACTCGCTGCTGAATACTTTCAGCGACTTGCTCTCGGTCAGGTAATTGGTGATTGTGCCTTGGCTTGCGTTGGGTTGTCCTTCGACCACGGCCCAATAGGTTTTTTGCACGGCGGGCCAATGGTCTTGCAGCCGCTCCTTGACGTCGGAACTTTTGGCGAACAGCACCAGGCCCGACGTTCCATGGTCGAGCCGATGCACGACGATGGGGCGGGTTGCCTGAGACGAATCGCGGCCCAGCAGGAATTCGTTCAAGCGAAAAAAGAGGGTATCCGTCTTGTCGTGTTCTGTGGCCACCGTCAGCAAGCCCGGCGGCTTGTCGAGCACAATCAGCGCATCATCTTCGTAGACCCATTTGATCCGTGCGGATTCAAGAGAGCTGGTCGCCGCGGCCGTTTGAAGATCACTGACCACGACCTCGTCGCCAGGCGCCAGCCAGTGATCGAACTGCCGAATCGTTACCCCGTTAACTGCGACGGCTCCATACTTGAGCAGATTCTTGACCGCCTTGCGCTTTTAGTCCCAGCGTGCCGAACAGGCACGCCAACAGCGGTTCGCCGCGTGCTATCGTCATTCGCCGTAGGATGGCAATGGGACATCAACTCCAAAACATTGACGGATCGGCTGTACGCGACGCGGCAGCGAAACTCCGTCGGCTTGCTCGCTCTGTCACTCAACGGCGGCATCGTTGGCGACGAAGTCGACGTGCAGGGTCATCACGGTTCCCGCTCTCCACCATGATACTGAACTTACGAGCGAAGCCCAGCCGCAGTTGGCACTTGCCATCCCTTGCGACAGCGCACATATCGCCACGACGGACCAATCTGGTAAACTGCCCTAGGAAACTTTCATGCAAAGGAGCGAGTCATCGCAAACCCCAATAAGAAGTCCGCGAAGAAAATCCAGGAGCAGAAGGAAAAACGGTTGTCGTCCGAGAAGATCGGGAAACGCGAGAAACGCCAGGATCGAAGGGATTCGAAGCGCGACTGATCTGCCGCCGAATTCAAGCCGTCCATCCCGGGCGGCTTTTTTCTTGCGATCCAGAAGCTGAAGCACTCATTCGCAAGCACTACCGAAAAGGCTTCGGAATTTGATCGATGGCCCGGGTTATCCGGAGGTCAGCAGCAGCCAGCCGCGCGTCCAATAGTCGGTGAAGGTCAGTGAAAACATGATCAGCAGCCAGAAGAAGCCGGCGCAGACAACCAGTTTCGTGAGTGGGACACTTTGCTTCACGTGCATGAAATACAAGATGATCAACACGGCCTTCACCGTGGCGATCAGCGTCGCGACCGCGAAATTCAAACTGCCCATGTCGTGCCGTGCGGCTTCCACCGTCAACACCAACAGCACCATTAAGGCCCCGAAAACTTTGTACAGCACAGAAACGCTTTGCCTGGCGTGCGTCGTGGTCATCGTGCGTGAGCCCCGATGAGATAGAGGAACGGAAACAAGAACACCCAGACGATGTCAACGAAGTGCCAGTACAGACCCATGATATGCACAGGCGCCGAAAACTCGCCCAACAAGCCGCCACCGTTCGCCTTTGCGACCAAGAGGGCCATGATGACCAGCCCGATCACCATGTGCAAAGCGTGGACGCCCGTCATGAGGAAATAGAGGTCGAAGAACAACTCGGCATGCCCGGCCGACGGCCCCGTCCACTCGAACGGCAGTCCGCCGATCGGCATCAGGCCGTGCTCGTACTTGTGGTAATACTCAATCGCTTTGATGCCAAGAAATGCACTTCCCAGCACCATCGTGGCAATCAGCAGCCGCATGAGCCGGCGATGCTGCGATGTCTGCGCCGCGTCGACGGCCAAGGCCATGGTCAGGCTGCTCACCAGCAGCACCGCTGTGTTCAGACTGCCCCAGAACAGATCGAGGTGATGGCTGGCCGCGGCAAAGGCGGCTTCGTCCTGGGTGCGATAGAGCGTATAAGTCAGGAACAGGCCGCCGAAGAACATGATCTCCGTCGCCAAAAAAAGCCACATTCCCAATTCGTCGGCATCGTGCTGCTGTTCGATATCGTCGAACTGATGGGCCAGCGGCGAGGCCACGTGGGGAGCCTGCGATTCCGTCATGTTCCACCTCCCACGTGCGGGGCCGCGTCCATCTCACGATAGCAGTAGGCCTCGTCGAGCACGATCGGCGTCTCGGTGAAGTTGTCGGTTGGAGGCGGCGACGGGGTTTGCCATTCCAGGCCGGTTGCCCGCCAGGGGTTCGGCCCGGCGATCTTGCCGTAGCGCAGGGACCAGAGCAAGTAGGTGAGCGGAAAGAGATAGCCCACGGCCAGCAACGAGGCCCCGGCCGACGACATCACATTCAGCACCTGAAACTCTTCCGGATAAACATGGTAGCGCCTGGGCATGCCCAGATAGCCGAGAATGAACTGCGGGAAGAACGTCAGGTTGAAGCCGACGAAGATCAGGATGGCAGACAACCGGGCCCAGCCCTCGGGATACATGCGGCCGGTCATTTTGGGCCACCAGAAGTGAATGCCGCCCAAGTACCCCATCACGGCGCCGCCGACCATGATGTAATGGAAGTGGGCCACGACGAAGTATGTGTCGTGGACGTGAACGTCGACGGCCAGCGCGGCGACGAACAAGCCTGTCAGCCCACCGATCGTGAACAGTCCCACGAACCCCAAGGCGTAGAGCATGGGAGTTTCGAACGAGATCGAGCCTTTATGCAACGAGGCCGTCCAATTGAAGACCTTCACCGCCGATGGCAAAGCCACCAGATAACTGAGAATCGAAAAGACCAGGCCGGCGTAGATCGACTGGCCGCTGACGAACATGTGATGCCCCCACACCAGGAAACCGAATACGGCAATAGCGAAGCTGGAGAAGCCGATGAAGGCGTATCCGAAGGGCCGCTTGCGACAGAAGCAGGCTACCACCTCGCTCACCACGCCCATGCTCGGCAGCACCATGATGTACACGGCTGGATGCGAGTAAAACCAGAACAGGTGCTGAAAGAGCACAGGATCGCCACCGAGTTTGGGATCGAAAATGCCGAATCCCAACCGATCCATCCCAACCAAGACCAGCGTAATCGCCAGCACCGGCGTGCCCAGAACCTGAATGAGGCTCGTCGCGTAGTGAGCCCAAATGAACAGTGGCAACCGAAACCAGGTCAGCCCCGGGGCGCGCATCTTGTGAATCGTGACGATGAAGTTCAGCCCCGTCAGGATCGATGAAAATCCGACGATGAAGATCCCCACGGCCGTGGCCATGACATGGGTGTTGCTGTAGGTGCTGCTATAGGGGGCATAGAATGTCCAGCCCGTGTCGACCCCGCCGGCCAAAAGCGCGTAGAGCGTGAACACCCCGCCCAGCGTGTAGATGTACCAACTCAGCAGGTTCAGCTTCGGAAATGCCAGGTCGCGTGCGCCGACCATCAGCGGCACGAGAAAATTGCCGAGCACGGCCGGAATCGAGGGGATCAGGAAGAAGAACACCATGATCACGCCATGAGCAGTGAACAGCTTGTTATAGGTCTCGGTCAGCACGAGGTCGGCCTGGGGCGTCATCAGGTCCAACCGCACGACCGTGGCCGCGACCCCGCCGATGACAAAGAAGAACGTAATCGAGAGCAGATACAAAATGGCAATCCGCTTATGGTCGGTCGTCAACAACCACGAGCGAACCGAGTAGCCGGCGTTGAGATAATGGTAGCGCGGCAACCGCAGGGCGCGGGCGTTGCGGGGGGCGGGGCTTCTTCGATGGTCGTCATGGCTGCGGTTTCTCAGTGACCGGGGCAGCAGGGGCCGAGGCGGCAGGGGCCGGGGCAGCAGCGGCCGCCGGCTTGGCCAGCGACTTGATGTAGGCGATCAATTGGATCAGTTGCTCCTCGTTCAATTGCCCGTCGAAGCTGGGCATGATCGGCTGGAAGCCGGCCACGACCTTGGCCGCGGGGCGTAGGATCGATTCACGCAAGTAGGTTTCGTCGGCGACAACGGTCGAGCCATCGACGAGCTTGACCTGGTGTCCGTACACGTTCTCCAGCGGCGGGCAACGACTCGAAGCCCCGCCCGGCACGTGGCATGTCGCGCAACGCAGTTCTTCGAACAACCGTCCCCCGGCCTGGACGGGCGATTCGTTCGGTTTGCCCCCCCCTAGCCAGGCCTCGTACTCGGACGGTTCGACGACCACGATGCGGCCGATCATCTGCGAGTGGTTGGTGCCGCAATACTCGGCGCAGAAAAGGTGAAACTCGCCGGTCTTGATCGCTTCGAACCAGCATTCGACGTAACGGCCGGGCAGCACGTCACGTTTGACGCGAAAGGCCGGCACAAAGAAACTGTGAATGACGTCCTCGGAGATCATCGTCAGTTTTACGCTACGGCCCAGCGGCACGTGCAGCGTGTTGATTTCGCGTCGGCCGTCGGGATGCTGGAACTTCCACATCCATTGCTTGCCCACGACGCGAATTTCCAACGCTCCGGCCGGCGGGCGATAAGCATCGAAAAACAATGCCGATGACCAGCCGAAGATCACCATCGTGATGATGAACGGGATCACGATCCAAGTTATCTCCAGGGCCATGCCATGCCCCTGGCTCGGCGTGCGATCGACGTTCTTGTTGCCGCGGCGGTACTTGATTGAAAAATACAGAATCAGCGCAGCAATCAGCACCGTGAAGAACACGGACACTGCGATCAGGAAGTAGTACAGCAAATCGACGCGCCACGCGAGCGTCGAAGCCTGTTCGGGCAATAATCGAAAGCCGTCGTCGATCATGGTCGTTCCATGGCCGCTTCAAGTTCTTCGGCTGCTTTAACTTCGTTCGAACCAGTTCGCACCAGTTTCGGGCGGCGGCGTTCGCGCCGGTACATCAGTACCAAATAACACCCCAGCACTCCCACGGTCAGCAATCCGGCCCCCTTGAGTGCTCCGGAAATTGCCAGGCCGTAGCGGCCGGTCATGGGATCGTAATGAAAGCAAAGCAGCAGCACCTGGTCGACGGGCGAACCTACTTTCCCCATCGAACTCTCGACGAGCCCCAGTTGCAGATCGCGGGGCTCGATATTCGATCCCGTAAAAGTAACGGGCCAATTTGCCCTCGGGCGTCGCCACGCGTAATGCCGCTGGCGTGAGCGAACTGGGCGCTGCCGTCGTCATAGCGATAACGAAAGCCGACGGCCTTGGTCAGCCGGTCGATCGACGATTGGTCGCCGGTGAGAAAATGCCAACCATCGGCGGCCCCTGGCCGGCGATAAGCCCGCACGTAGCGATCCTTCTTGTCGGCCGCCAATTCGGGCGTCTCGCGCGGATCGAAGCTGACGGTCACCACCTGGTAATCGCGGCCGATTTCCAGGGGCGAGGCCTGGCTGCTTTTGAGAAATCCATTCAGCACCTGCGTGCAGAGCATCGGGCAGCGGTAATAAACCAGCGCGACCACCACCGGCTGCCGGCCGAAGTAATCGCCCAGTTTCACCTCGCGCCCCGTTTCGTCGCGAAACCGGGCGTCCAAGGGAAGTTGCTCGCCAAGGTGCTGTTCGATTCCCACGTCGCGCAGCAATTCGGCCGTAGGGCTCTTGCCCGCCGGAGTGCCGTAAGGAGCTGATGCAAAACGCTGCGCGAACGCCGACGGGCAAACGAGCAACGCCACCAGGCCGGTGATCGCGACCAGACGGTGACTCATGGGGCAGGCTCCTTTTTCGGCGGCCCGTCTTTGGCCGACTCTTCCTTCGCCGACTCCTTCTTATCGGGCGTTTTTTCTTCGGGCTCTGCGCTCTTGGCCTTCGGCTCCGGCAGGCCACGCTCGGCCAGCACGGCAATCGCCCGTTCGATCGGCACGCGGGCCACGCCTTGCTGCCGGTCAATCCAGCCGTAACTCGAGAGCGTTTTTTCTTCGGCATCCCGCAGCCGGGCCAGATCGGAACCCGGATTGACTTCGAGCCGCGGAGTAGGCGGCAATTCGTCAACCGCCAACGGACTTTGGGGTGGGTCAGCCCGCTTGGCTTGGCCCTCGTAATGCCAGAACAACCAGTTCAAAAAAACAATCACGATGGCAACCATGAGCGACAACGCCAGCGCAAACAGCCCCAGAGCCAGTGGGCTGGCGTCGGTAGTCTCGTGGCCAACGAGGCGGCCGCCGTCGGGCGGCTCAATGGCCGGATCATTCATGGGCCGCCTCCGTCACGTCGGGATCGAACAGTGGTAAAGCGGCACGCAACGACAATCGCCAGGTAAACATTGCCAGCCACGCGCCGCCGATGGCCACGAGGGCCGCCAGATCGAGCAGGTGAAATGCCAGGCCCGACGGTTCGGTCTCTCCCCGATCGAAACCCGGCACGACAAGCCAGTACAGGTCGACAAATCGCATCACCAGCAGGATGGCCGCGATGCGGAACAGCCCGGTCGCCTCGCGCTTCTGTTGTCGCGAGAGCAACAGGGCGAACGGGACGCCAAAGTGCAGGGCCATCAAACCGACCACGACGATCTGCCAGCCTCCTTGCGAGCGATGCAAATACCAGACGTTTTCTTCGGGCAGGTTGCCGCTCCATATAATCAAGTACTGCATGAACGACACGTAGGCCCAGAACATGACGAAGGCCAGCAGCAGATTGCCCAGGTTGTGGCAGCGGTCAGGCGTGATGATTCGCGACCAAGGCTCGAAATGCCTGAGGCCGATGCCCACGAACAGCGCAAACGACAAGCCAGCCACTGCCTGCCCGCCCATGTAGAGCACGCCATACATGGTGGAGAACCAGGTTGGTTCCAACGACATCACCCAGTCGACCGAGGCCAGCGTCAGCGTCAAGGCGTAAACGACGAAGCCCAGCCCGCTGATGCATTGCAAACGCCGGCTGCGAGGCGTATCGGTGCCGGACTGTTCGTTCGGAGAAGAAAAATCCAGCAGCAAGCCGATCACGACCCAAGCGATCAAATAAACGACGGCTCGCGTGTGAAAGCCGTCGACATTCAAGTATCCCAATTTACGAGCCACGCTCTCATGGTGGTGGGCGTACTCATGATCGGTCCAAGGATAGATCCGCTCCACGCCCAACCACAAGGGCGTGAACAGAATCGCCATCAGGGGCAGCGTCTGGTAGCCGGCCTCGAGGATGCGGCGAATGGATCGGCCCCAGCCGCCGCCGCTCAATCCGTGCAGCATCGCCACGCCCAAGCAGCCCAGCGAGATGCCCACCCAGTACATGTAGGCCGTCAGATAAGCGGGGTAGAACCTCTCGGGCATCTGAACGTAGCCAAACCAGCACGCCGCCCCGCCAAGAACGGCGGCTACTGCGCCTTTGCGACCGGCACCGCGCAAATAGGTTCCCAATTCGGAGGCGCAGCTCATGGCCGGGCCTCCGATCCTTGGGCAGCGGGGCCTGATGCCGCGGCGCCGACGGCTGTTTGCCGCGTCAATCGTTCCCGCTCGCTCTCCGGAACGTCGTCGATCCGGGCGTTCTCGCTCAATTGTAAGGCGCGAATGTAGGCCACGATGGCCCAGCGATCGACCACCGCGATGCGGCTGGCATAGCTGGGCATGGCGCCGATGCCACGGGTGACGACGTCGAAGAAATGTCCGTCGGGCGCGTTGCGCAAGCGCTCGATGTGAAACGAAGGCGGTTTGCGGAAGCCGCGCTGCACGATCATGCCGTTGCCGTCGCCCAGGCGGCTGTGACAAACCGAGCAATAGATATTGAACCGCTCGTGTCCCCGCTCCAGGAGTGCCAACCGCAGTTCGGTGGGCTTTACCTTTTCAAAGGGCTCTTGAAAGCGGCGCGGATTGCGATCGTAAATATCGCGCCAGACCGCGTCGGGGATTTTGCTGACGAGTTGACCCGAATCTTTGCCCGTCACCAGCGGCAAGTCGGCATTGAGATGGCCGCGGGCAATCGTGCCCTCGACTTGCGGGCGAGCAGACCGCCCGTCGGCAAAGAAACTGCTAGCCGCCAACGGATCGTAGCGCGGCTGGTCGTACATGTCCAAGCGGTCGCAACCGCTGGCCAGCAGCAGAGCAATCAGCGGCGCCCAGGTCGCAAGATTCCGCCCGCTCATGGTTCCACCTCGTGGACGCGGGCAGGTAGCGATTCGAGGAACCGGCGCGTTTCGTCCAGTCGGAAATGCGGATCGCGGGCCTGGATGCAGAGAAAAAAGCGGTTGCGGCTGGCCAGCTTGAATTCCGGGACGTTGAACAGCGGATGATGCGGGTGGGGCAAACCGTTGAGCGCGAGCATGCCGAAGAAGGCCGCGAACGACGCTCCGAGCACCGTCAATTCGAAGGTGATGGGCACAAATGCCGGCCAACTGTTGAGGGGCCGCCCGCCGACGTTGATCGGATAGCTGATGACCGAAGCGTAATAGAGCATGAAAAAAGCCCCGGTGCCTCCGAGGATTCCTCCGGCCAGCGTCAATAGCGGCAGGCGCGACGGCTTCTGACCCAAGGCCTCGGAGAGTCCATGCAGGGGCATGGGAGTGTAGCCGTTCATCAGCCGATAGCCGGCCGCGTGGGCCTGGTGGGCCGCCGCGACCAGTTCGTCACCTTGCTCGAATTCGGCCAACAGGCCGTACAGCGGTTCAGGCTGCTGCCGCGTGCCCATGCTCAGCCCTCTCCCTCGGTCTCATGGACCAATTCGCGCAGCTCGAAGATTGAAATCATCGGCAGCACGCGAAGGAACAGGAATAGCAGCGTGAAGAACAGGCCGATCGATCCGAAATAATGGATGAAATCCCATCGCGTCGGATAGTACATCCGCCAGGACGAAGGCAAATAGTCGCGGTGCAGGCTGACGACGACAATCACGAACCGTTCCAGCCACATGCCGACGTTAATGATGATCGAGACCACGAACAGCAGCGGCACGCTACGCCGCACCCAGGGAAACCAAAGTGCCTGGGGCACGATGATGTTACAGGCGATCAGCGCCCAATAGCTCCAACCGTACGGCCCCAGGGCGCGATTGATCGTCACGTAGCGCTCGTAGGTATTGCCGCTGTAGTAGGAATAGAACACCTCGCATGCGTACCCATAGGCCAGGACCAGGCCCGTCGCCAGCATCACCTTGGCCATGTTGTCCAGGTGCTTCATGGTGACGAAATCCTCCAGGCCGTATACGATGCGCAACGGTATGGACAGCGTCATGACCATGGAGAAGCCGGAAAAGATGGCTCCGGCCACGAAGTACGGCGGAAAGATCGTGCTGTGCCAGCCGGGCACAATGGCCGCGGCAAAGTCCATGCCCACCACGCTATGCACCGAAACAACCAGCGGCGTCGCCAACCCAGCCATCAGCAGGTAGGCCGTCTGGTAACGTTGCCAATGCGCGGCTGATCCACGCCAGCCCAGCGCCAGCATGCCATACACGATCTGCGTGAAGCGGTGGCGGGCACGATCGCGCAACGTCGCCAGGTCGGGAATCAAGCCCGCATACCAGAACAGCGAGGAAACCGTGAGGTAGGTCAACACGGCGAACACGTCCCAGACCAGAGGACTGCGAAAATTGGGCCACAGGTCCATGGTGTTGGGATAAGGCATCAGCCAGTGGAACACCCAAGGCCGCCCCAGGTGCAACAACGGAAACATGCCTGCGCATGCAACGGCAAACAGCGTCATGGCTTCTGCGAAGCGGTTGATGCTGGTGCGCCAGTCCTGGTGCAACAGTAGCAACACGGCCGAGATCAGCGTGCCGGCATGCGCGATGCCAACCCACCACACGAAATTGATAATCGGAAAAGCCCAGCCGATGGGGATCGTCGTGCCCCAAATGCCGATACCGCGGGCGAACAGGTAACAGGTGGCGTAGAGAAACGCCATCAAGAGCGTGAAGGCAATGCCGAAGCCGACGAACCAGCCCGGCGGAGTGCGCCGCGTGAGCACGATTTTGCTGATCTGGTCCGTGACCGAAGCGTAGGTATGTCCCGGCTCCAGCACCGGGCTAGCATGCTCCGAGGGATGCACTTTCATGGCTTTGTTCTGTTCGTCGGGCCCGTGGCTCACGATTCACCTCGCAAGAAGCGGTCCAACTCCGTCGGTACGACGGGCGGCGTATCTTCCGTCGCCGGCGGTCCGAGTTCTGGATTGGGATTGCGAATCGAGGCCAGGTGCGTCGTCCGCGGAATCGTGTTCAATTCGGCCAGCAATGAATAGTTGAGCGGCGACTCCTTGAGTCGAGCAACGTGGCTTTTCGGGTCGCGCACGTTGCCGAACACGATGGCCTGGGTCGGACATACGGCCTGGCAGGCGGTGACAATCTCGCCGTCGCGAACCGGCCGATCCTGCTTTTGAGCATCGATCTTGGCGTGGTTGATCCGCTGCACGCAGTACGTACACTTCTCCATCACGCCCCGGCTGCGGACCGTAACGTCGGGGTTGCGCAGCAGCTTGAGAACAGGAGCTTCCTGATAGTCCTGCTTGGTATCCGCTTCGTAATTGAGGAAATTGAATCGCCGCACTTTGTACGGACAGTTGTTCGAGCAGTACCGCGTGCCGACGCAGCGGTTGTAGACCATTTGGTTGAGCCCTTCATGGCTATGAACTGTCGCTCCCACGGGGCAAACCAACTCGCAGGGGGCATTTTCACAATGCACGCATGCCACTGGCTGGAAATAGGTCTCGGGGTTTTCCAACTCACCTTTGTAATAGCGATCGATCCGCAGCCAGTGCATTTCACGGGCTTTGCCGACTTCCTCCTTGCCGACGATCGGAATGTTGTTCTCGGCCTGGCAAGCCACGACGCAAGCGTTGCAGCCCATGCAGGCCGTCTGATCGATGACCATGCCCCAGGCGTTTTCCGATTCCGGATAAGGTGGGTAGAGCGTCGGTTGGTGCTCGGGGTGACGCAATTCGGCATCGATGAAATCGGGATTTTTTTCGAGCGCCGAGAGCGTGCTCATCTGCACCAGCCCGCGCCCTTCCATGCTGTAATGGCTCTGCGTGATCGACAGCGGATAGTGATCGCCCGTCTTCTTCAGTTCGACTCCGCCGACGAACGGCGCCTGCCGCGCCGGGCGAAGCGGATAGGCATTTACCCCCGCCCCATTGCCGATCCGGCCACTGTGACTGCGGCCGTAACCCAGCGACAGCGAAATCGAATCGTCAGACTGGCCTGGCACGATCCAGATCGGTGCCCGGATCGTCCGCCCGGAGAGCGAAAGTTCGACGACGTCGGAGTTGGCCAATCCGTGGCGCTGCGCCGTACGTGGGCTGATCAGTGCGGCATTGTCCCAGGTGAGTTTGGTCATCGGCTTGGGCAGTTCTTGCAGCCAGCCGTTGTTGGCGAACCGGCCGTCCCAAACCGTTGGATCGGGACCGAAACTGACCTCAACGGTCGACGAGCCGGCGGGCTGCGCTTCGGCCGCAGAAACACGGTCTTCGAATTTCCAAGACGGTTCGCGCTTCGCGGCCTTGGTTCCTGTTACCGTTCCGTCATGCACGGCCTTGCGCCAACGCTCGTCGAAATGCTCGGCACCCAATACCTTCTTCCAGTGTTCTTGCACCAGATCATAGGCCGATGTTTCGAAATGGCCGGCCAGCGCCGCCAGCAGTTCGTGCGCGCTGCGCCCGCTATAGAGCGGGGCAATCAGCGGCTGGCGAATCGTCGCAGTGCCGTCATAAGCCCGGGCATCGCCCCACGATTCAAGCTCATGAGCCACCGGAATGTGCCAGTGTGACACGAACGACGTCTCGTCGACGTAGTCCGAGAGATGCACGCGGAGCTTCACCTGGTCGTAATGTTTGGCAAACTCCAACTCGCCCGGCGCGTTGTAGACCGGGTTGCCCCCCAACACAACGAGCAGTTCCACGGCCCCCTTCTGCATCCGCTCGGTCAGGTCTTTGAGCGATGCAAGTTGATCGATCGGCTCGGCTTCGACCGGCTCGACGTATTCGACCGTCTGACCCACGTTGTCGAGCGCGCGATTAATGGCGTGTGCCAGGGCATGGACGACAGCCGGCTGGCCTTCGCCGGCAAGGACCAGGCTCTTGCCGCGATGCGCTTTCAGATCCGAAACAACGGCCTTCAACCAATCGGCTGGCACGTTGGCTACCGCCGGCTTCTGCACTTCAGCGACTTTTGCGCCCAGATCGGCTGCCACTTGCCGGGCCAGGCCTTCCACGTCGGCCGCCCGTAGCGGCAAGCGGTGGTCGGCCACCGCCCCCACCAGGCCAGGCGTGCTCTCGACGGCATAGAGTCGATTCATCGACTGCGGCGTGCCGCTCGGCTTCGCGTCGCGCTCAGTAACACGGCGCCGGTTCATGAACTCGCGCGCATACCGCACGCTCCCCGGCATGCCGGTGAAGAAATCGGCATCGAGCGAAAGCACCACGTCGGCTCGGTCGAAATGGTAGACAGTTTCGACGGGCTCACCGAACGCCAGTCTGGCTCCGGCGCGCACATTGTCCCTGCCCGCGGGCTCGTATTGATGCCAGGTGGCTTGGGGCAAGTCCTTCAACAGTGATCGCAACTGCCCGGCCAGTGTTGGCGAGGTGACGGTCTCGGTAAGAACGGCCAGCCCACGTCCCTTTTTGCGCCACCAGCGCCGGCAACTCGCCCGCCAGGGCGGTTAGAAAGTCGGCCCAGGTTGCGATCTGGCCGCGCTTCATGAGCGTCTGCGATCGATCGGGGTCGTAAAGCGACAGGATCATAGCCTGCGTCAAGGCGTCGGTCGCGCCCAGGCTGGCCGGATGTTCGGGATTTCCCTCGATCTTGGTGGGCCGACCTAGATGGCTTTCCACCAGCACCCCGGTGGCGTATCCGCCCAGCGTTGTACACGTGGCGAAGTACAGCGGCTTGCCCGGGACGAAATCCTCAGGCTGGCGAACGTAGGGAACGATTTTTTCGTCGGGCTGGCGCATGCAACCACTTAGACTGACGCCCGCGAGCCCCAACGAAGCCGCCATCAGCTTGAGAAAATTGCGACGCCCGGTGGTATCGTTCAACTCGTCCGCCTGACGAGGAAACTCGTGGCGCAAATAGTCGAGGAATTCGGGCGTTTCCGACAATTCCTCTAAACCCTTCCAGTAACGCTCGTTGCCAGATCTCGCCAGACCGGTGCGGATTGCTTCCCAGTTCAACGGCGTAGCTGCACCGGAACCCGGCCCCTAGGCTCATCGTCGACCGGGTGATGGTCGCCTTCGTGATGGCGGTGTTGGTGGCGGTGAGTCATCGGTGGCAAATCCAGCAGTCGGTTAGCTGTTTAGCGTCGATTCCGTACTCCTTGGCCAGAGCCGAGCCATGCTCATGGGCCTGAGGCCGCGACAACTTGCCGAAATGAAAAATATCTTTTTTGTCGCGGACGAAATTCTCGGGCTGTCGATGGCACTCCAAGCACCAACTCATTTGCAGCGAATGAGCGCGCCGCATCAACGGCATTTGATCGACGCGGCCATGGCAACTCTCGCAGCCGATCCCTTTGGCAACATGGATGCTATGGTTGAAATAGACGAAATCAGGCAGGTCGTTCACGCGCGTCCATTTCAGTGGCTCGCCGGTGCGGAAACTGGCCCTTACCGGCTCGAGCATGGGGCTGTCCTTCCAGATCTGCGAATGGCAACTCATGCAGACTTCGGTAGCGGGCAAGCCGGCGAAAGACGACTGCTCTACCGACGTGTGGCAATAGCGGCAATCGATGCCCAGGCCGCTAACGTGGTGCTGATGGCTGAATGGCACCGGCTGTTCGCGCACTACGTCGACTTCGGTGACGTATGGCGAACGGGCAATCTGGTCGCAGGCAAAGGCCAGCCCGACGAGAATGAACAGGCCCCCAAATATGGTCACCTTCGAAAAGGTGTTCATACTCGGATGGAAAATCTGCGTCATCGGGGTTTCACCAACGTCACGCAGCGAAACAAGAGATGCAACCGCCGACAATCGCTAAAGACGGCAGGCAATCAATGCCAACGGAACGCTCCTTCAGCAGATATCGTTCTCGCGGCCCATAATAGCGCGCCCGCGTACCTTGTCAAGGACGCAAATGCAGCGGTATCCCATCAGAATCTGCCGATCTGCATCGCTATTCCAATCCACAGTAAGATTCATTCCCGGAGAGCGTCGGTCAAGGCTGGACCGGGCGAACGTCATCCTTCCGAGGAAGTGGATGCCGGGGAGGCAGGCCGCGTGCCGATGCAGGTTTTAGAAAGGCCGCCAAGTCGATGACGCCGGGTTTTATTGGCCTGTTGCTCTCGCCGATCAAAACTCCGGCGGGCCATTCAATCGCTCGCATTTCTCGGGCTGGCCGGGAACGAAATCGATGACCTGGTTCTGTGCGCAAAGCTTTCACCGGCTCGTTACGCGCGGTCTTGCCGTGCAACCAGTTTGCAAGTAGCGCGAAGCGTTTGGCATCGTAGTGCTTCGCCGCAGGGATAACCACACCGCCAACGGTCATCGTCACTCAAACTTCACCTTACGAGATTTTTTCTTGCCAAAGGCCTCGACGGTAAGCTCGTAAGTCCTGCCCCGGGCGAGTCCGGCATCGTATGCCGCCAGAGGCAAGTCGATTACAAAGGATGCCCCCGGGTCGACCGTTTTGGACCCGTCGTCACCCGTATATTCATTAAGGTTAGGCGCGCGCAGTTGAATCACCGTCTTGTCATCTCCAGTTCCTCGCAAGACGCACTTGAAGTTGGCGCGGCCGACTGCGAGCGCCTTTGCCGCACCATTCCGAACGGCCACAGCGACGCGGCAGCTAGCAAACTCCCCCGTCTGATAGCCGCCTCCACCCGGCTTCAATTCCCGCACGGACGTAATCTGCCACGCCACGTCATTTGGGAGTTGCTCTTGCCGCCCAACCCAGTGCTAGGCAACAGGCACACGGTATCAGAAACAGTAGAGTCCGCATGACGCGCACGCTCGATCAAGGCATCTTGTGGGGTAACGGCCAAGCCGCCGACGGAGGCTCAATTCGTGACTTGCATATACGCCTGCTGGTCGTCATGAACAAAAACGGCGAAATGGTAACCCGCATATGGAACTCGCCAGCCCTTAATCTCCGGAATCTCGGTACCATCTGGAGACCTGATCTCTTCGTCAATCCGTGCGACATATTCTCCTCCACCTCGCAACAGCCGGAATAGAACCGGCCCTTTTGGGGCTGGAGAGCTGAAGGTCACGGCAATCTTGCTTGCCAAAGGATTCGTTGGCGGTACCACCTTTAAGACAAGCTCGTCCGCTTTCACGATAGAAAGATCCTTTAAGGGCTCTTGACGACTATTTGTCGAGTTCACGAGCGTTGCGGGAGCGGTCCAAAGTGTGCATTGTCCGCCGCAGCCAAAGAGCGGCTTCTGTCCGTTAATGAGCTCGCCTTCGTTTCCGCTCAGCAAGACGCTGTCGACACCGTTGTTGCAATAAAGCCACTGACCAGCGATGACGACGCAGTTGTAGCAATTCTTCACATAAATTGCGGTCCGGGCAATGATGATACGATCACGCGCAACCCAGATCTCAGCTGCGGTATCGGCCAGGACGATCGACTGCGTGATAATCTTCTCTCGGACAACGCCACGGACGATCAATGCACGTACTGGGCTGCGATTCTTGACCTTGCTTGCACATCAGCAAATTGCACTGGCAGCTTGAGGTCTTTGTTGCCGGTTGCTTCTTTGAGTACGTCTATAAGCCGCTGTAACCTCGCTTGCAGTTCTTCAACGTTCGGCGATCCATGATTCGCCAGTCGCACTTGATCCAGAATCTGATCGAGATGGACTGCGTTCTGCTGATCGAAGCGGTTTTGATTTGAGTCAGCTCGCGGTGGTGCTCCTTCAGCCCGAGCATGCCCGTGCGTCAGCAATAGTAACGTACACGCCAGCCACGTCTTCGAATGCAGAACCATGACGGCACCCCTGATAGTGAAGACGTTCATGAGACCTACGTGGTTCCAAGTACGTAGAGTCCGTGCTACCCGCAAGTTGAAATGCAGTATTTTGCCGGTGTCTTCATTTCACCGAATGGAGGACCGCGAAGCAAGGAATTTATGGGGTGAGGTCTGCGGTGAAGTCGGTTCTGTCGTCCAACGCCAGGCCGCCCGAGAGCCGAGCGCGCTTTGATGGCCCTGCTGAACCCCACCTGTGGCCTCCTGCATGGACATCAGCTCTTTGCTCGGCTTCCCGTATTTGACGTAGTAGGTCGCGGCAAACCGCCAGTACGCCAGCAGCATGTCGTTGACCGACAAATTCGCATCAGTAGAAGGCTCAACCGATTTACCTGATCCACTGGCCGTTGCACGCCACTCGGCAATCTTACGGACGTATGCCACGTGGCTCTAAGGCGAGTCGTAGGGGCCCAGATAAAGGTTCGCGCCGTCAATCGTGACGACGGCAGAGTTCCTGGCCTTATGATGACGGTAGGCCGGCTGACGGCGAGTGAGTAGCGGCATAAATGGCAGCACCGAAGTTCCAAGCCGGTACACGTACCGACTCTCCAGAACCTCCATGCCGCACTGCCGACCACCGACAGGAACGCTATGACCAGCGTTCCGCAAGACTTGGGTTAGTATCCCCGACAAGATTCGAACTTGTAACCTTCGGCTTCGGAGGCCGACGCTCTATCCAGTTGAGCTACGGGGACTTAAGAACTCATCATTCTAGAAGCCGTCGGCGCGCCCTGTCAACCGCCCTGCAAACACAACACTGTCGGCTCGACACGATGTCTCACGACGCTCGCCAACCGCACCGTGAAAGCCCCGTCGCAACATGCCTTGAACATCCTCGGGCAAATGCCCTTCGGCATCGTCCTGCGCGAAATCCTTCCGGCACTGCGGGATCACTGTTGCGAGAACGGGTAGATCGTATTGTCATTGAACCAGATCTTGCCCGTTCCAACGTCGTACTGCCAACCGGCACCGACGACCACGGCCGTCGGCATGACGCCGCCCGACGGAGCCGCGACAACCGTGCTGCTCTGCGTCACGGTGTTCGGGGGTATCGAGCCGATGTACGGGCCGTAACCGTACGCGGCGCCGACGCCCAAATTGCCGAGCTGGTCCGTCGTGCTCGTCAGTTCCACCAGGCTCAAGCTGGGCAGGCCGCCTGCGTGCTGAAATCGGTACATATCGATTTGCGAGCGCAACGTCTGCAGGTTGAACTGGGCGTTGCTCAACGTCGCATCGTGGGTAGAGTCGAAGTACCGTGGAACGATCGCCCCTGCGAGGATCGCCATGATGACGACCACGATCATGATCTCAACTAAGGTGAAGCCCGCAGTGCGGGGCCTAACTTTTTGCATGGGAAGGGCGATGCTCTATTCGCCAAGCGGGACTGCCACCGAAACGTCGCCACAGTTGCCAAAATCACGGTTCCCTCGGGCGCCAACGAACGCCCATTTCCGGCGGGACGAGACCGGCCGGAAAAATCGCTACAGCTAGTCTACCTCGCAGTAAGTCACTGTGCGGCTGGGTGCGCAACTGCACGAGGCCCCCGTCCGACAGTATCTTTTGATAGGTCGCTGCGCCTTGGCAGGCTTTGGCTTAGGGAACCACGGAAGGCTCGCATTATCGTTGGGCGGCAACGGTTAGTGCCCGGATCTTGGTGCCTAGCTCAGCAGCCTGGCGCTGGGCTTCGTCCAAGGGCAGGCCGGGCTTGATGCCGGGGCGCAGGTGCCCGGTGGCCGAAAGCCAGGCGTCCTTCAATACACGCTGGCGTTGGCCGACGAGTTTCAAAATTTCCAGGCCATGCGGATAGGCGGCCAGAAGTTGATCGGCGCTGGCCGCGGCGGCGATCTCGGATTCCGGCGGCTCCCCAATGCAGGAGCAGTTGCTGGGCGATGAGCCAATGGCCCGTGGCGTCGATGTGGACGCCGTCGTTGGCCAGGCGGAACTTGGGATCTTGTTTACGATGCTCCGCGAGGTACCGATTCATCGGGCCGTGAATGTCGACGACGTCCCAGCCCTGAGTTCGCTGGTTGACGAGCCACTCTGCGTAGCGATCCAACACTTCGTTGTAGCCGGTATACGGCTGGCGATATTCCGTCAGTCCGGCCGGCAGCGTGCGGGCTTGGATCGGCACCGGATCGAATACCGGAGGCGTCAGGTGCAGCACTCGTGCGCCGGCCGCCGCGGCGCGTTCGCGCAGGAATTCGATTCCTTGTCGATACTGGGCGAACCGCTCCTCGCTGAAAGGATAGTACATCCCGCAATTCATGCCGTAACAGGCCACGACCAGATCGGGCTTCGTTTTGTCAAGGACGCGTTGGAGCCGCTCGTGCAGGTCGGGGCGGGGAAACTTCCCGCCCGCGTGGCCGGGTTCGGATAGTCCCGAGACGGTCTCGCTGGGCAAACCCAAATCGAGCAATTCGGCATCGAACGCCGGATCGCGAAGCCGCAGGTAAGCTTCGACCACCTCGATGTATTGGCCGGAATAGGTAATGCTGTCGCCGAGAAACACCACGCGCCGCACGCCAGAGAGTGGCGGCGCATCAGCGGCCTGGGCTGCCGTGGCGAGCATCGAGAGGAGAGTGATCACCACGCACGACAGCATGAACCTAGGCATGGATGCTCCTGGAAATGGGAAATGGGGAGTGTGGAATGGGGAATGGGGAATGAGGAATGACGCGGCTGTTTCTATTCTCAAAGGAGCCCCGACCATCATACTTGACCAGACATGGTATCGCCCCCGTCAACTTTAGTTTTCGCGCTGCCGCGATTGCAATTCCCCATTCCCCATTCTCGTCTCGCTTGCCCGCGGGATGCTGGTGGCATAGGCTAGCAGGCGGGGTAAACTCAGAAAGCCCATCGTGGAGGCGCGGTTATGCGAGCAGGACTGTTGTTGGGGGGCGTGGGGGCGTGTTTGTTGTCGCTCTTGGGAAGTTTGACCATGGTTGCAGACGCCGCCGACAAGCCCGATCGCGTGCTGCGGCATGTCGTGCTCTACAAATTCAAGGCGGATCTCACGGCCGAGCAAGTGCAAGAAGTCGTGGATGCCTTTTCAGCGCTGCCCAAGAAAATCGATTCCATCATTGGCTTCGAACGAGGGACGAACGTCAGCCGCGAGCAAAAGTCCGACGGCTTCACCCACTGCTTCGTGGTGACTTTCGCCGATGAGCAGGGACGCGACGCTTACCTGATGAGCCCAGCCCACGAAGCCTATGTCAATGTCGTGCGCGACCGCCGCGACAAGGTCATCGTATTCGATTACTGGGCCGCCCCCTGAACGATCGAAAGACGTTGCCGCCGTTACGGGTCAAGGGGCTTGCTTGTCGCTGCTGCTCTTGGCGGTCGTCTTGCGGCCGGCGGGCGTCTTCTTATCAGTCGGTTCGGCCGGCACCAGCGGATTGGCCAGCGTGACGATGACCTTGCGGGGGAGCACCAAGGTCGGCTCCTGTTCGGTTCCCGAGGGCACTTCAACCGCGTCTCCCGGTTGAACATTGGACAAGTCGGTGAAACGCGCGAGCACTTTGACGTCGGGAGCCAGCGTGATTCTGACCTGCTGACTCTTCTTGGTTCGCTCGCTGGGAATGTCGATCGTGATCTTGCCGCTCTTATTGGTCTTGATCGTGCCTCGCACTTCCATTTGATTCACCGCGTCGGGCCCCTTGTTGCTGGCCTTGGTCGGATCGGCCAGGATGCAGAGCGCGCCTTCCTTTTCCGTGATGTTGCAGACGGTGATCTCCTTGAGCGGGTCCGGCACCAGGCCGGACTTGGTCATCTCGGCCATGAAATGCACGTTCACGCCAGGAGTCAAGTACGCCGTATCGGTCGATCCTAAGACCTCGATGTCGCATTTCTTGGAAATCTTCAGTGTGATCTCCGCATTCTCCTTGGCGTCGGTCATGACCATTTGCCCCTCGGAGACTTCTTTGACCGTCCCCTTCAGTTTTTTGACTCGCGTCTTTTTTTCCTGGGCCTCGGCGGCCGTCGCCAGGACAAGCAACCCCAAGATGAGCAACGCACACTTCACAACAGGCAAGGAGGGGCGGAACATCGGGCGGGTCTCCGGAAAGGCGGGCAGGCGTATTGGGGGCGTGGAAACGGTCGAATCTAAGTGGTTGAGCCTTACTTGCCGCTCTTCGCGGTCGCCTTACGGCCAGCGGCTGACTTCTTTTCGGACACCAACGGGTTGGCCATCTTGACCGTGAACTTCCGCATCGGAATCAGAAGCACCGGATCGCGTTCCAAAGCTTGGGGCACATCGACTTCGTCACCGGGCTGAACGGCAGCTAGTTCGGTAAAATGGACGAGCACTTTGGCGTCGGGCGCCAGCGTGATCTTGACCTGCTGGCTTTTCTTGGCCCGCTCGCTGGGAACCTCAACGGTCATTTTGCCGTTCTTGTTGGCCTTGATCGAGCCGCGAACATCCATCAGATTTACCGCATCCGCGCCCTTGTTACTGGGCTTGGTCGGGTCGGCCAGGATGCAAATGGGCTTTTCCGTTTCCGAGATGTTGCAGACGGTTATCTCTTTGAGCGGTTCCGGCACAAGGCCTGACTTGTTCATCTCGGCGAGGAAATGAACGACTACGCCGGGTGTAAGGTACGCAGCATCCGCCGTGCCCAACACGGCGATCTCGGTTCGTGGTTGGATTTGCAGCGCGATTTCCGTCGCGTTGTCGGCGGCATCAATGATGATCATCCGGCCTTCGGAAACCTCCTTAACCTTGCCCTTGACCTTGGCGCGAAACTTCGGCTCCTGAGCCTGCGACGCGCTTACCAGAACAACCAACGCCAAGGCAACCAGGTAATACTTCACAACCGGAACGTTGAGGCGAAACATCGAGGCAGATCTCCGAAACATCACGCAGGAATGGCGGGGGATCAGACGCAGCCGTCAAGATCGAGACCTTAAGGATAACGCACCGCCGGGCGGCATGCAAAATGCTTTTCCCGGCAGCAAAAGTCCACCTACCCCCCGGTTTCGCTTTGCCCTGCGAGCCTGGAATTAAGCTCCGGCAGCGGTTCGAGCTATTGCGATTAAGCGTGGCGACCGGCCGGCGGGACGACGTCTGCATCCACGGGTGGGTTGTTCTTCTCGCGCCAATCGGCGAACCACTGGATCACGTAGAAGAAGACCGGCGTGAGCACGATGCCGAACATCGTCACTCCCAACATGCCGGCAAACACGGCCGTACCCAGCGTGCGGCGCATTTCGGCTCCGGCCCCTTCGCCTACGACCAGCGGCACCACGCCCAGGATGAAGGCGAAGCTGGTCATGATGATCGGCCGCAAGCGCAGCTTGCAGGCATCGAGCGTAGCCTGGTAGCGATGCACACCGGCATACGTGCCGAGCCCGGGCGAATTCGACGATCAAAATCGCGTTCTTGCAGGCCAGGCCCACCAACACGACGAAGCCGATTTGCGTGAAGATGTTGATATCCATCCGAGCGGCGACGACGCCCACAATCGAACACAGCAGGCACATCGGCACCACCAGAATGACCGCCAGCGGCAAGCGACCAACTCTCATACTGCGCGGCCAGCACCAGGAACACCAGCACCACGGCCAAGGCGAAGGCGTACATGGCGGTATTACCCGCTTCGAGTTGCATGAATGCCAGTTCGGTCCATTCAGGCCGCATCGTTTGCATGACGTTTCGTTTTGCCACGTCCCCCATCAGATCGATGGCCTGTCCGGAACTGGTGCCGTCGGCGGCATTGGCGTTGATCACCGCCGCGGAGTACAGATTGTAGCGTACGATCAGCAGCGGCCCGCTCACTTCGCGCACCTTGGCCACGGCCGAGAGCGGCACCATCTGCCCCTGGTCGTTATGAACTTTGAGCCGCTTCAGGTCGTCGACCGTCATGCGGAACTTGGCGTCGGCCTGAACATTCACCTGCCAGGTGCGGCCGAAGCGGTTGAAATCATTGACGTACAGCGAACCAAAGTAGATTTGCAGCATGTCGAAGACATCAGACATTGACACGCCCATGGTCTTGACGGCCGAGCGGTCGATGTCGAGGTACAGCCAGGTCGTGTCGGCCCGGAAGCTGGTGAACAGCCCTTGCAGGCCGGCGATGCCGCTCGCCTTCGTCGACGATCTTTTCGGCCACCTCCTGCAAGGCAGGCAGTCCGTTGTCGCCGCGGTCTTCGATCACGATCTTGAAACCGCCGGCCGTGCCGAGGCCGTCGATGGGCGGCGCACCGAAGACGTTGATCACGCCTTCCTGAATCTCGGCTTCGAACTTTTCTTTGAGCTGCTGCGGCAATCACGTCGCCCGACAGGCGATCTTTCGCTCGATGATGAAAGTCGTCGAGCATGACGTACATGGTGCCGAAATTCGGCGCATTGGCACCGAACAGGACCGATTGGCCGGCGATGGCCACGGTATGCTTCACGCCCGGTGACTGGCCGGCTGTTTTTTCGATCCGCTGCATGACTTGCTCGGTCCGCGCCAGCGAAGCAGAATCGGGCAACCGCACGTTGACCAGCAAATAGCCCTTGTCCTGCTGCGGAATGAAGCCGGTCGGTGTCGAAACGAAGCAATCGTACGTGTAATAGAGCAATCCGCCATAGACCAGCAGCACGACCAGGCTCAGTCGGAGCATCACCCCCGACCGAGCCGACGTACCCGGCAGTGACGGCGCCGAAACCCAGGTTGAAGATGCGGAAGAACCAGGCCAGCAGCCGATTTGCAAGGCCCGCCAGCAGCGCACCGCCCAATAAACCCGCGGCCACGCATAAGCAGCCCACCGCCGCCTGCTCGCTCATTGCCACAGGCAGCTTGGGCAACCACTGGACGAGCCAGGGATGCAGCCATTCACCGGCGTAGGACGGCAGGAACTGAAAGGCCGCCCAACCGGCAGCCACGATCAGGCCAGGGCGCGGCAGCGCATCGCCGTGCCCTTGGTGCTTCGGTTTCAACAACAGCACGGCCAGCGCCGGGCTGAGCGTCAACGAGTTGACGGTCGAGATTACGGTCGAAATGGCAATCGTCACGGCGAACTGCCGGAAGAACTGGCCGACGATGCCCGTGATGAACGTGCAGGGAATGAACACGGCGCTCAGCACCAGGCCCACCGCGATGACCGGTCCCGAGACTTCGTCCATGGCCTTGATCGCGGCATCGCGCGGCAAAAGCCCCTCTTCGATGTGATGTTCCACGGCCTCGACGACCACGATGGCGTCGTCAACGACGATGCCGATGGCCAGCACCAGCCCGAACAGCGTCAGCGTATTGAGGCTGAATCCGCACGCAGCCATGGCGGCGAACGTGCCGATTACGGCCACGGGCACGGCCACCAGCGGAATCACGGCCGCGCGCCAGCCTTGCAGGAAGACGAGCACCACGATCGCCACCAGGATGACGGCGTCTCGTAGTGCATGGAACACTTCGTTCACCGATTCTTCGATGAACGGCGTCGTATCGTAGACGATGGAATAGTCGACCCCATCAGGGAACCGGGCCTTGAGCTCCTCCATCTTGCCGCGCACGCTCTGAGCCGTTTCCAGGGCATTTGAACCGGGCAACTGGTAAACCGACAGCGCCACCGACGGGCGCGAGTCGAGCGTGCAGACCTGGTCGTAAGCTAGCGCTCCCAACTCGGTACGGGCAACGTCGCGCAAGCGGCACGATCCGGCCGTCGGCGTCGGAGCGGAGGATCATATCGGAAAATTGCACGTCTTCGGCCAATCGGCCTAGCGTGCTCATCGTGTATTGAAACACCTGGCCATTGGGCGCCGGGGGCTGGCCGATCTGGCCGGCAGCAACCTGCACGTTCTGTTGCTCGATGGCACGCACCACGTCGGCCGCAGACAAATTGCGGTTGGCCATGGCGTTGGGGTCGAGCCAGATTCGCATGCTGTAATCGCGGCGGCCCATGAACGAGATGTCGCCCACGCCGGGCAATCGCGACAGCTCGTCGCGCAACTGGATCGTGGCGTAATTGCTCAAGTACAGATTGTCGCGGCTGCCTTCGGGCGAGAACAGGTTGACGATCATCAGCACGGTCGGCGACTTCTTCTTGACCACTACGCCACGGCGCTTGACCAGGTCGGGCAGAATTGGCTCGGCCAGGCTGGCGCGGTTTTGCACCATGATCTGAGCCAGGTTCAGGTCCATGCCAGGCCGAAACGTAACCGTCAGCGTGTACGTGCCGTCGTTAGTGCATTGCGACGACATGTACAGCATGTTCTCGACGCCGTTGACCTGCTGCTCGATCGGCGCGGCAACCGTATCGGCCACAACCTCGGCATTGGCGCCAGGATAAACGGCTGAAACCTCGACCGTTGGCGGCGTGATTTCCGGATACTGCGTGACCGGCAACGTAAACAGCGCCAGCGCCCCGGCCAGCGTCACTACGATCGACAGCACGCTGGCGAAGATTGGCCGGTCGATGAAAAAGCGGGAGAACATGGGCGCTGGCTAAACTTTCGTGGAGCGTGGACGTGCGGGTTCTTCTGGAACGTGTACGTGCGGGCTCAAGATCGCGGTTTCTTCATCGGCCGCTCGCGGCTGCTCGGCTACTCGGGGCTGAATGTGCAGGACTGGCGTTTCCGGCCGGTGCAATGCCTGCCTGCCCGAGCCCGCAATGCGTCCCATCGCCCAGCGTGCCGGCCGTCGCAAGAAACCCAACCGCAACGTTTCCAACAGCGCCCGGCTGACCCAGCGCAATGCCGGGTGTCTGAGCAATAGGCGGTTGGTGAGCCGGTCGATGACCAGAAAGAACACGGGCGTCAGGAAGATGCCGAAGAACGTTACGCCCAACATGCCGCTGAACACGGCCGTGCCCAAAGTGCGGCGCATCTCGGCTCCCGCGCCGCGGGCCACGACCAACGGCAGGACACCCAGGATGAAGGCAAACGAGGTCATCAGAATCGGCCGCAGCCGCAATTCGCAGGCTTCGAGCACCGCGTGATACGCGTCGACGCCGGAGTCGCGTTTCAGCTTGGCGAACTCGACGATCAGAATGGCGTTCTTGCTGGCCAATCCGATCAGCACGACGAAACCGATTTGCGTGAAGACGTTGATATCCATCTTGGCCCAAGCCACGCCGGCCAGCGAACTGAGCACGCACATCGGCAGCACCAGGATCACGGCCAGCGGCAACGACCAACTTTCATACAGTGCAGCCAACACCAGGAACACGAACACGACCGAGAAACCGACCACGACCATGCCCGTGTTGCCAGCCATCCGCTCCAGATACGCAATTTCGGTCCATTCGAACGACATTGATTTGGGCAGTTCGCGTTTCGACAGGGCTTCCAGCGTGTCGATGCCCTGGCCGGTGCTGTAGCCGGCGGTCGTTGCGCCGTTGATCGCGGCAGCGGGATACATGTTGTACCGCGTGAGCACCAGCGGGCTGCTGGTCTCGCGGACGCTGGCCACCGCTCCGAGCGGCACCATGTCGCCCTTGGCGTTGCGGACCTTCAGTTTGGCCACGTCCTCGACCTGATCGCGAAACGGCGCGTCGGCCTGCACGATTACTTGCCAGGTGCGGCCGAAGCGATTGAAATCGTTCACGTACCGCGAGCCGAGATAGGCTTGCAGCGTGCCGAACACGTCGCCCAGGTTGAGACCTTGCTTGATGCACTTTTCGCGATCGACGTCGACGAACAATTGCGGCGAGTTGGCCTTGTAGACCGTGAACAAGCCGGTCACGCTCGACTGCTGATTGCCTTGCTCGACGAGGTTGTCGGTCTGGCCTTGCAGGACCGCGAGACCAACATCGGCGCGGTCTTCCACCATCAGCTTGAAGCCGCCGGCTCGACCCAAGCCCGATACGGCCGGCGGCGGAAACACGGCGATCGACGCCTCGGGAACCTCCTCGGCATATCGCTTGCGCAACTTCGCCAGGATTTCTTCGCCTTGCAGTTCGGGCGTTTGCCGCTCGCTGAAATCTTTGAGGATGATGAACATCGACCCGAAGTTCGAGCCGTAGGCCGTGAGCATGAACGAGTTGCCTGCCACGGAGTTGACGTTCTTCACGCCCGGCGTGTGTAGCGCAATTTGCTCGATGCGGGCGATCACGTCGCGGGTACGGGTGGCTGCCGCGGCGTCGGGCAATTGCACGCCGGCAACGAGGTAGCCCTTGTCCTGCGAGGGGATGAAACCGCTCGGCAATTGCAGGAAACCCCAATAGGTGAGCACCAACAATCCGCCGTAGACGATCACCACCAAGGCCGGCACGCGCAGCAGCCGGCCGGCCGCGCCGGTATAGAGCCATGTCGATGTGCGGAACGTGGCGTTGAAAAGACGAAAGAACCAGCCCAGCAGCAGGTCAATCAGCCACGTGAGCAGGTCGCGTTTGGCCGATTTGGGCCGTAGCAGCAGCGCGGCCAGGGCCGGGCTGAGCGTGAGCGAATTGAAAGTTGAGATGATGGTCGAGATGGCAATCGTCAAGGCGAACTGACGGAAGAACTGGCCGACGATGCCCGAGATGAACGCGCAAGGGACGAACACGGCGCTGAGCACCAGGCCGACGGCCACCACCGGGCCGGCCACTTCGTCCATGGCCTGGATGGCTGCGGCTCGGGCCGGCAGGCCGCGCTCGATATGATGTTCGACCGCCTCGACAACCACGATGGCGTCGTCGACGACGATGCCGATCGCCAGCACCAGGCCGAACAACGTCAGCGTGTTGAGGCTGAAGCCGGCCACGGCCATGGCCGCAAACGTGCCGACGATGGCCACCGGGACGGCGATCAGCGGAATGATGGCGGCCCGCCAACCTTGCAAAAAGACCAGCACGACAATGGCCACCAGGATGATGGCGTCGCGCAGCGCCTTGAACACTTCGTGGACCGACTCGCGAATGAAGGGGGTCGTGTCGTAGCCAACTTCGTAGACCAGCCCTTCCGGAAAATCCTTCGAGAGCTCCTTCATCCGGGCCTTGATCAGATCGGCCGTTTCCAGGGCATTGGCATCCGGAAGCTGAAAAATGGCCAGGCCGACGGTCGGCTTGCCGTCGAAACGGTTGTTGATGTCTTCGCTACGAGCGCCCAGGTCGACGCGGCCCACGTCCTTGATGCGCACGATCTGGCCCTGGTGCGTGGCGCGAACGATGACGTTCTCGAACTGTTCGACCTCGGTGAGCCGGCCCAGCGTCTTGATCGGAATCTGGAGCACCGAACCGCGGCTGGCTGGCGGCTGGCCAATCTGCCCGGCGGCGATCTGCATGTTCTGCTCGCGCAGGGCATTGATGACGTCGCTCACGGCCAAATTGCGGACCGACAACTTGTCGGGATCGACCCAAACCCGCATGCTGTAATCGCGTTGGCCAAAGACCAGCACCTCGCTGATGCCCGGCAACCGGCTCAGCTCGTCGCGGACCTGCATCAGGGCGTAATTGCTCAGATAAAGCTGGTCGTAGCGGCCGTTGGGCGAATTCAGGCTGACGGTCAGCAGAATGTCGGGTGCCCGTTTGCGCGTCGTGACGCCCGTTTGACGCACGACGTCGGGCAGTAGCGGCATGGCCAGGCTGACGCGGTTCTGCACCAGCACCTGGGCCAGGTTCAAGTTCATGCCTGGCTTGAACGTGACGGTCAACGTGTACGAACCGTCGTTCGTGCTCTGCGAGGACATGTAGAGCATGTTCTCGACGCCGTTGACTTGCTGCTCAATCGGCGCTCCGACGGTCTGAGCAACAACCTGGCGCTGGCGCCGGGATAGTTGCAATCGACCTGCACCGTCGGCGGGGCTACGGACGGGTACTGTGCAATGGGCAGCGTGAACACGGCAATGCCGCCGGCGATCGTGATCAAAATCGACAACACCGCAGCGAAGATCGGCCGGTCGATAAAGAATCGCGAAAACACGCTGGCGTCTCGCTAACAGAGCGAACTTCATCGAAGGTATTTCACCGCGTCTCAAGCTGACTCGGTGGACGTATCACTGCTACTTCGCAGGATTGCCGCTGGCTGGACGATGGTTGTCGGCGGACGGCTGCAAACGTTTTGGATCGCCCGTCGGCACCATGGCCACGCTGGCCGTGGCGGCCCTAGGCGCAACCTTGATGCCGGGCCGCACGCGTTGCAGCCCGGTCACGATGACTCGTTCACCGGGCTTCAGACCCTCTTCAATCACGCGGCGGCTGCCGTTGAGCATGCCAATCTTGACGCGGCGGTAGGAAACCTCGTTGGCCGAGTCGACGACGTAGACGTACCGCTGTCCCTGGTCGGTGCCCAATGCCTCTTCGCGCACCAGCACGGCCCGGTGCGGCGCTCCGACGGGAATTCGGATTCGCACGAACAGCCCCGGCGAGAGCAACTCGTCTGCATTGGCGATCACGGCTCGCACGCGCAACGTGCCAGTCGTGGCCTCGACCTGGTTGTCCATGAAGTTGATGGTCCCGCGAAGCGTGAAGTTGTCTTCGTCCGCCAGGGCCACGTCGGCAATCACCTCGGAGTCGTGAGCCGACTTGATTCGGCCTTGCTGGATCAGCCGGCGAAGTTGCAGCAGCGTGCGCTCGTCCATGTCGAAGTAGGCGTAGATCGGATCGACCGAAACGACGGTCGTCAGCGCGGTTTCGTCGGCCTTGACCAGATTGCCTGGATCGACCATGCGGCGGCTGATCTGGCCGGTGATGGGCGACGTGATGCGCGTGAAGCTGAGGTTCAGATCGGCCAGATCTTTGGCGGCAATGGCCGCCTTGAGCGAGGCATCGGTCTCCTCGCGGTCGAACACCATCTGGTCGAACTGCTCGTCGCTGATATTGTGGCCGGCGATCAGTTTCTTGCCGCGCTCTTCGACCCGCACCAACCGCTCCAGGCGGGATCTGAATTGCGCGATATTGGCGTCGGCTCGCTCAACTTCCGCCCGATACGATCGCGGATCGATCTCGAACAGCAAGTCGCCGGCTTTGACGTCGGTTCCGTCCTTGAATGAAACGCGATCCAGATAGCCGCTCACGCGGGCACGGATCTCGACGGTATAAACAGCGACCGTTCGGCCAGTGAATTCCTGGAAGTCGGTAACGACTTCCTCAACGGGATAATCGACCACGACCTCGGGCAGCTTGGCTGGCGCGATTTTGGGCTGGGACCGCCCGCAGCCGCTGAGATAGCCCAGGCCAATGGCCAAGCCAATGAGACCTAGCCGCCAAGGCCAGCGTCGTTTGGCGTCGGGGGAGAACTCGTATGGATGCGGCATAGAGCGTAGCGTCTTCATAACATTAAGATGACGACAGCCGCGCGGGGGCTGCGGTTCGGGTGGGGTCGGCAGTACAGAATTATTGATGACTGACTGGTCAGTCATTTTCTGACTTGGTATTATTGTATGATCCGAACGGATAATATCAACATATCAATTCCGCTGGCTTTTACGGTCTTTGCGAAGCGTTCCACGCGGGGTTCAGGCTGTCCCCAATGAGAAGGGGCGCGAGTCAAAAAGCGCCGTGGATTGAGGCAATCAATGGACGACAACTTGCAAACCATTGAGCCGTGCGCCGCCGACCGTCGCGCTCAGCGACGGAACGCTATCATGGAGGCTGCCGCCAAGCTATTTGCAGATCTGGGTTATTCGAAGTGCGAAATGGAACGAGTGACCTCGGAGTTGGGAATCGCCAAAGGCACGCTCTACCTCTATTTCCCGGCCAAGCAGGAGTTATTCTTCGCTTGCGTCGACTTGGGCATGAAGCAGATGCAACAGGCGGTGCTGGCAGCCGCTGATAGTGCCGCGGAGCCGTTCGACTGCATCGCCCGAGCCATTCGTGCGTACCTGGCCTTCTTCGAACTTCATCCGCACTATGTCGAGTTGCTGATCCAGGAACGCGCCATCTTCAAAGACCGGAAGCAGCCAACTTACTTCGAATACCGCCAGGCCAATCGTGGCAAATGGCGGCAAATCTATGTCGACCTGATCGCGGCCGGCCGCTTGAGAGCCGATCTATCCCCCGACCGCATCGTCGACACGATTGGGGCGCTGCTCTATGGAACGATGTTTACGAACCATTTTGTCGGACGACAGGTTCCGCTCGAAGAGCAGGCCCAGACAATTCTGGAGATCGTCTTCCGAGGTCTGCTCAGCGAAGAAGAACGCCGCACGGGCGTTTGGCCTCCGAACGCGGGCACCGAACTCGACTCGCGCCATGCTGGTTCAGATATAGCCCAATAGGTAAATCAGCAGCACGATCGCGACGATGAAGCCCAGGCCGCCGCTGGGGCCATAGCCCCAATCACGACTATAGGGCCAAGCCGGAAATGCGCCCAATAACAACAGAACCAGGATGATCAGTAGTAGTAGCGACACGGAAGCGACTCCTGTTCAAGTCCCGACAGCGCCACTTTTTACAGTGGCCGGGAAATGGTTCAGCCAAATGAAGACCGACGTAGACGCCGCGTTTTGCGGCCGGCGACTACGTCGGTCTGTCAAGAACCGGACTGAATCCGCAGAATGCAGTTGGCTTGACTAATTGTCGCACTTCTCGCCATGCTTGGCGGCGTCGCGGACCTTGTCGATCGTCTTCTCGGCGGCTTCCTTCACCTTTCCGACCGTCTGGTCCTTCTTCCCTTCGCGACGCAGTTTGTCGTTATCAGTGATTGCCCCGGCGGCTTCCTTGACGCGTCCCTTCACTTGATCTGTTTTCCCCGACATGACCAACCTCCTGAAAAGTTGATAACCAATCGCACCGACAAACCCCTTGCCGCTTGCCCGGCCGATGCGTTGACGGGGGCGACGACTTGCAAACAAATGCAAACAACGTGCCGAATCGTCAATCGCGCGATTGCCGCGATTCGAAAAGAATAATTCGGTATTCAATTTGCTAACTGCGGCTTCGCTCCGATAATTGGCTGCTTCGGCAACCAGGGCGCACGAGTTTTCATTCCCACATCGTCTTTCAATTCTTCGAGGATCTATTAATGCTGGAATTGCAATCGGCCGCGACGGCGGGCACACGGCGAGTGATCGTCCGCCATGCAACGCGGTACCAATACGACCGGCCGATAACCCGCAGCCAACATCGCATCCATTTGCGTCCGGCTCACGATTGGAAACAGAACGTGCGGAGTTTTCGCCTGCAAATCACGCCGGAAGTACCTTTGATCGAATACGAAGATGTGTTCGGAAACTGGACGGCGCGGTTTGAAATCAACCAACCGTATTCGGAACTATCCATGGTGGCCGAATCGGAAATCGATCTGCTCGACGTCGATCCATTCGCTTTCGCCGGCCAGCCCATCCGCCCGCCGTTTCCACTGTCGTGGATGCCGTGGGAACAGAAGATGCTTGTTCCTTATCTGACGCCCATTGAGCTGCCCGAGACGCAATTGACAGAACTGTACGATTACGCCATGTCGTACGTCGAACGCAATCAGCGGGATTTGATGGAAACACTATTCGACATCAACCTCAGCTTGTTCCGCGAGTTCAAATACCTTCCCGGCTCGACGACCGTCGAGACGACGCCGTTCGAGGTGATGACCCAAAAACAGGGCGTCTGCCAGGATTTCGCCAACCTGTTCATTTGCCTGGCCCGATTGCTGGGTATCCCCGCCCGCTATGTTTGCGGCTACGTCTACACAGGCCACGAAGATTCGCCCATGGGCGACGCCTCGCATGCCTGGGTGCAACTCTATATCCCCAGCATCGGCTGGAAGGGCTTCGACCCCACGAATGGCAAGTTGCCCACAACCGACCATGTGCGCGTGGCCGTGGGGCGGCATTATCGCGATACGGCCCCGGCGACGGGTACGCTGTATTCCTCCGGCGCGGAAACGATGTCCGTGGAAGTCAAAGTTCACGACCTGACGGGCAACCACAACGGGTCGTCGCAAGCCACCGAAAACAGCGGCCCACCGCAGCAAAACATGCCGCTGACCAACACTCCACAAACGGCTCCCGCGGTTTGAGCCGATCGAATCAAGCCCGCAATTGTGCCTTAAAGCGATTGGCGAGCGTGCTCACGACGCTTTCGATGTGCGCCGCGGTGTCTTCGGCCGTCAAAGAGCGCTTGGGATCGCGAAACACCAATCGTAGCGCCAGGCTCTGATGCTCTTTGGGCACTTGCGACCCGCGATAGACGTCGACCAGCCGTAGCGATTCGAGAGCCGATCCCGCCGTTTCGCGCACTGTAGCCTCGATGTCGGCGAAGGGAACGGTCATTGACACGACGATCGCCAGGTCGCGAGTCACCGCCGGCTGACGCGAAAGTTGCTGGTACGCGGCCGTACTCGAATGCAATTCAAGCAACGTCTGCAGGTCCAGTTCGAAGGCAAAGAGCGGAAACGGCAAGCGATCGATCGTCACGACCTGCGGGTCGATTTGGCCGGCGTAGCCCACGACCTGGCCGGCGATCAAAACCTCGGCGCTCGTGCCGGCCACGAATGGCGGCGCATCAATGGGCCGGAACGTGTGATTGTTCAAGCGAAGCTCCGCGAGCAGGTCTTCAACCGTTCCCTTAAGATCGTAGAAATCGGATGCCTTGCCGCTGGATCGCCAATCACTGCGTAACGGCTGGCCGCCAGCGATGCCGGCCACGCGCCAGACGGTCGCAGTCGGGGGCTGCTTCCACCGTGGCTTTGCCTTGTGGATCGAACACGCGGTCGATTTCGAAAAAGCGAACCCATTCGGCGCCGCGGCGGATATTGTTGTCGACCGTTTGCACCAGTCCGGGCAACAGTGAACGGCGCAAGACCGACATTTCGTACGATTCACTGTTCCTCAAGGTGACGATCTTGCTCGGAGGGCCCAACCACTTGCTCCGTTCGGGACTTTCCAGCGACGGATTGCGGGTTTCGAAGTAGCCGGTCGAGGCCAAATGCCCGGCGATGGTTTGCCGAAACCGGTCGAGCGGCGATCGCAGCCCCAGCGTTGGCTCGGCAGGACGCGAGGCAACGGGGATCTTCCCGTATCCGATCATTCGGGCCACGTCTTCGATCAGCACCACGGGTTCGTCGATATGAACGCGCCAACTCGGAACACGAACCGTGAGATCCGGGCCGACGTCCATCTGCAATCGCGTCAGGGAATCGCGGATCGTCGCCGCATCGACCGCCAAACCCAGGTAAGAACTGACGCGTTCGGGCGTCAGGCGGAAGCTCGTCGGCTGCCGGCGTTTGAGGTATTGATCGACGATCGGGCCGGCCACGCTGCCGCCAGCCGTATCGATAATCAACCGCAATGCCCGGCCGAGCGCCCTTCGATCATCACGTCGGGATCGGTGCCGCGCTCAAAGCGGTACGACGAGGCCGTTCCGCGGGCTTCCATCCCCAGGTCGACTTGCTTCACCGTATGGCGGATATTCACCGGATCGAAGCAAGCAGCTTCGACCAGGATTTCAGTGGCGCGCTCGGTGGTTTGAGTCGAAGCGCCGCCCATGATGCCGGCCAGGCCAATGGGGCGCTCGGCGTCGGCAATTACCAGCGGCCCGCCCGCGGGTTTCGTTGGGCCCTGAGCGTCGGCGGTGAGAACCTTGCCGGTCAGAAGCTCCATCGTTTCGCCAGGCTTCATTCGCCGCACGACGATCCGCCGCCCGCGTAACGTCGAATAGTCAAACGCGTGCAACGGCTGGCCGTATTCGTAGAGCACGTAGTTGGTCACATCGACAATGTTGTTGATCGGTCGCATCCCCGCGATCAGCAGCCGAGCCTTGAGCCAGGCAGGCGACGGTCCAACCTTCACACCGCGCAGCAGGCCGCACGTATAGCGCGGACAGAGGTCCGGCTCCTGAACGTCAACCGTGATCGGCGTCGAGCCTTCCTTGGCGGGGATAAGCGTCGGCGGCAGGCGAAGCTTCAATCGCAGCAGCGCAGCCACTTCGCGGGCGATGCCGATCAGGCCCAGGAAGTCGGGCCGATTCGGCAGCACGTTCAGTTCCAGCAGTTGCTCGCGGATTTCGGCCACGTCCGTGAGCGGCAGGCCGAGGGTCTTTTCATCGCTGAAATGCTGCATGCCGGTGGAGCGGGCCAGCAGACCCAGTTCGCCGTCGAGACAGATCATGCCCTCGGACGCGACACCATGCACATGGCCGGCCTTGATTTCACGGCCGCCAGGCAACGTCGTTCCGGCTGGCGCAACCGGCACTCCCCAACCGACCTGAACTTCGTGTTCCGAGGCACAAACGACCGGAATCCGCCGCCCACGTTCGATCTCAATCTGACACAGGTACATTCCCTGCGCAGCGGCCAGCGGCGTTTTCTCGCGCACGAAACCAATCCGAATCGCGCAGATGCGCGTTCAAATCCAAATGCTGTTCGAGTTCCAAGCCGACTTCCGGCAGCGCCGCAACCAGATCCTCGTGTGAACACTTGGGCTCCAGGTATTCCAGCAGCCAGGCCGTATTGACCATCATTGCCATCGAAAGAACACTCCGCTTATTTTCCAGGCCTGCAAATGCTCCAGAGCGATTGCCCGGCCGGCTCAGAACTGGGCCAAAAAGGCTTCTTCGTTGGTATACAGCAGGCGAATATCGTCAATGTTGAACCGGGCCATGGTCAGCCGATCAATGCCCATTCCAAAGGCGAAGCCCTGGTACTGGTCGGGATCGATGCCGCCGTGACGAAGCACTTCCGGCCGCATCATGCCCGAGCCCAACAGCTCCATCCATCGCCCGCGGTAGAACACGTCCACCTCGGCGCTGGGCGTCGTGAAGGGGAAGTAGCTGGGGCGAAAACGCAGTTCGATGTCGGCCCCCAGCACGACGCGCAACATGCGATCGAGCGTCCATTTCAGATCGGCCATGCTGATCTGGCGATCGATGGCAATACAATCAAGCTGGTTGAAGATTGGGAAGTGCGTAGCGTCGATCTCGTCATTTCGGTAACAGCGGCCTGCGGTCATCGCCCGAATCGGCGGCGACTTCATCGAGCGCATCGCCCGCACCTGAAAGGCCGAGGTGTGCGTGCGCACGACGTTGCCGCTGGCGGTATAAAACGAGTCGTGCATGTCGCGCGACGGATGCCACTCGGGCGTATTGAGCCCGTCGAAGTTGTAGAACTCGGTTTCGAGCTCGGGATAATCGTCGTAACGAAAGCCCAGGCCCTGCAAGACAGTCTTGACCTCTTCCATGGTCTGCATCAGCGGATGCCGGCGGGCCGTGCCACGGCGAACGCCCGGTAGCGTGACGTCGATCGAGTCTTTCGACCGCCGGGGCGTCGACGCCAGCGCTGCTTTGCGAGCTTCGAAGGCCTCTTGCGTGCCTTGCTTGGCCGCGTTCACGGCCTGCCCATAATCGCGGCGCAGCTCGGCCGGAATGCTGCCCAAGCCTTTGGCCAGCAGTGTGATCTCGCCGTTACGACCCAGGTATTGGATGCGCACTTTTTCCAATTCGTCGGCGCTGGCGGCCTTGGTGATTCCGTCGATCGCTGCATCGGCAACCGCCTTCACGCCGACCACGTCGAGCGGGCGAGCGATCCCTTGCTCAATCCAGGGGCGAGCCAATTGATCGGGAACGTCAGCCTGCTGTCCGGCCTGATAGGCCTGGTCTCCGGCGACGTCCTGCAAGAACAAAACCTTCATCGAACCTCCCGAGCACCCACAGCCGATCGAACTCAAACGGCGTAAAGCCATATAAGGTAATCAATAACCGCGCGGCCGACTAGATCGGGTGAGGGGTTGCCGCGAGAGTCTCGTGGAATGCAACGGCGACGGGGCCTCGCGACCGTGTAGCAACGCAAGGCGATCTCGATGGTCACGCCCTCGATTTCGCTGCGTTATCGGGCGGAAATAAGCGATGCATTGCCGGCCGACGCGGGATTGCGTTGCCTGCGCGCACGAGTTACCATACGTTCCGGCCTCGATCGTTTAACGCTCTTATGGATGGGCTCCGATTACTATGAGACTAAAGGGTAAGACAGCGCTCGTAACGGGCGGCGGCACGGGCATTGGTTTGGGGATTGCCACCGGGCTGGCTCAGGAAGGATGCCGCGTTGCGATCGCCGGACGCCGTGCCGATAAGCTCAAGGCAGCGGCGGAAAGTTATGCCGGCCCCGGCAGCTTGCTCACGTGCGCCGCCGATGTCGGCAGTCCGCAAAGCGTCAGCGAACTGTTCCGTTGGGCTGCGACGGCACTGGGCCCCATCGATATCCTCGTCAATAGCGCCGGCATCAACGTGGCTCGTCGCACCATGGCGGAATTAAGCCTCGAAGATTGGGAAGCCATGCTGCGCGTCAATGTCAGCGGGGCCTATTACTGCCTGCGGGAAGTGTTGCCGCAGATGCGCGAGCGGAAGGACGGGCTGATCGTTAACATCTCGTCGACTTCCGGCAAACGAGCGTCAATGTTGGGCGGCGTCGGCTATTGCGCATCGAAATTTGCCGTGACCGCACTCGGCCAAACCGTTGCGCTCGAAGATGGTCCGCACGGCATTCGAGTCACCAACGTTTATCCCGGCGAGGTCGATACGCCGATTCTCGAACACCGGCCAACGCCGGTGAGCGCCGAGCGGCGCGCCAAGATGCTCCTGCCCGAGGATGTCGCCGCAGCGGTCGTGATGGTTGCCTGCCTGCCACCGCGGGCCCACGTCGCCGAACTGATCATCAAACCGACGGTTCAGGACTATGCCTGATTGAAGCGCGATTTTCACGCTTGGCGATTGTGCCGCAAATCGGCACAACTACATCTTTGTATAGTAAATGGTTTCATTACATTCTTTCCCGCCTTTCATTTTATAGCAACAAATACATGGAGAAAAACTACGGGCCGAGGTTTGGAAAGCACGAACCATCGGCGCCCTGCACCTTCTGAATACCCGCGCTAACTGCCACAAGCCATTCGTTCCACGACCCTGGTCCCAAGTGCTGATTTTGTCATGGCCGAGAATAGTTGGAACTTCCCGGCGGCTGCTCAAGATTGGCACATAAGTTGCCGAGCAAGTCCTGTGTGTAGGTTGTCGCGCACTAGGCGAGGGGGGAGAAGGGCGAGCAGATGTTTTTTCAACCCAAGGAGCTGCCGGCCACAGCCACGGGAATTGCTTTGCACCTGGCAACGCGTATCCAACCGGCCTCGTCAAGCCGGGCGGCCGAAGCCGCCGGGTTTTCAATCCGCCAGGCCCGGCACATCATTCACCCTTTCTTTCGCCACCGCCCCTGGATTTATTGGGGCGACATGGTGGCCAGCATCGTGATCGGCTACGGCTTCGCCGCCGTGTATCTGGATTCCGCGCCGTTTTCGTGGCGGCAGATTGCCGCCCTGCTGGTCTCGGGCTTCGCCCTGTTTCGAGTGGGCAGCTTCATTCACGAGATCACGCACATGCGCCATGGCGAGATGCTCGGCTTTCGCGTGGCCTGGAACGTGCTTTGCGGCATCCCAATGCTGATGCCGTCGTTTTTCTACGAAAACCACATCGATCATCATAAGAGCACACGCTACGGCACGCGGCACGACGGCGAATACCTGCCGCTCGGCAGTTCAGCTCCCCATCATCTGTTGCTCTTCGTGGCTCAGGTTCCGCTGCTGCCTCTGTATATCTTCTTGCGATTTCTGCTGAGCCCGATCACGTTTCTGCATCCGCGGCTGCGGACATTCACGCTGGAACACATGTCGTCGTTCGTGATCAATTTCCGCCACCGGCTCACCATTCCGCCCAAGGCTCCGCGACGCATTTGGGCCTTGATCGAAACGGCCTGCTGCCTGCGGGCGTTGGGAATGTTGGCGGTCGTGTTCGTGTTTCATTTGTGGGACTGGACCCGGGTGTTGCAAATCTACGTGCTGGCCATGTTTGTGCTGGGCCTGAACTACAACCGCAATTTGGTCGCCCATCACTACCGCAATCGTGGCGACGTGATGACGCACGAAGAGCAATTGCTCGATTCGGTCAACATCACCGGCTGGGGCTGGTTGACCGAATTATTCTTTCCCTCTGGGCCTCCGCTATCACGCCCTGCACCACCTGTTCCCGTCGCTGCCGTATCACAACCTGGCCAAGGCCCATCGGCAGCTCATGGCCGAGCTGCCGCCCGACTCGCTCTATGCCCAGACGGTATTCCCGAGCTATTGGTCGGTCCTTCGCGAATTGTGGAACGACGCAACCCGTGCAGCTCGGGAAGCCAGGGCGCTCGCCTCCGCCAACTGAGAGCCCTCGTACGGGCGGGCAGCAATTGCATCCAGATGAGTTTATTTGTTGATGCGATTTGGGTGCGACCGGCGTGGTCGAAATGGGTTCATGGCAGCGATTTGCATTGCCTTCCCATTGCCCCGAAAAGAGTCCGGGCGTATCCTTTTCATCAAGCAGCCAGGGATGATGGATTTGTCCCGGCGGTGAAAATGGGTGTCGTTCGGCCGTTCGGCCAAGTGGTGCGGAACTTGCACTGCAACGTGAGCAATTCTGCTCGATCAATTCTTTCGTCGTAGTCACGGCAGACAAATCACGATGAACACCAACAGCCCTCGGGCTGATGTTGCGCCGGCATCAGGCGCAACGTCAGGACCGGCACAGCGATTTACGTTCCTGGATGCCCTGCGCGGGATCGCCGCGATGGGCGTGGCCGCCTTTCACATCAGCCGTTACGGGCCGGTGGCCCATGCCGCGCAAGAGGCCATTCCAACCTGGCTCGAAGGCACTCTCAAACACGGCTGGGTGGGCGTGCAGATCTTCTTCGTCCTCAGCGGATTCGTGATCGCCTATAGCTTGCGATCGAGCCGCGTGACGCCGGCATTCGTGGCCCAATTCGCCGTGCGGCGAAGCCTGCGGCTCGATCCGGCCTACTGGACCACAATCGCTCTGGTGCTCTTGCTCACAGCCCTGGTTCCGTCGGTTTTCTCAGACCCGGCGTTGGAAAGCGACCCCGTGAGCGCGGGGCAACTCGCGGCGCATCTGGGGTATTTGCAAAACATCCTAGGGCTAGGCAACATCTCCGTCGGTTTCTGGACCCTATGCATCGAAGTCCAGTTCTATCTGATGTTAATTGGCGCGCTCTGTATGGCGCAATGGATTTCAGGGAGCGAAGAGCCGGTTTGCCGGCAGGATCTGATGGGGCTCTCGGGCGTATTGGCCCTGCCGGCGCTATTGTCTTTGTTCGTGTGCAGCCGCGACCAAGGATCTGACAATTGGCTGATCCATTTCTTCTGCATGTTTTATCTCGGCATCCTTGCCTGCTGGTGCCTGGAGGGCAAGGTGCGAAGCTGGGTCTTCTGGGCCTATGTATCGGCCGTCGTGCTGCGCCTGGGTTGGCAATGGAGTCTGGACATCAACGTAGCGCTGGTGACAGGCATGTCGATCTACCTGGTAGGCCGAAGACGGCACCTTGGCGACTGGTTGAACATCCGTTGGCTGCAATACCTAGGACGGATTTCGTATAGCTTGTACTTGATTCACTATCCGGTGGCCTGCATTGTTACGGCCATCGGCTACGAACTGACGGGCACTTCACCGATCGCAGCCGCGATATGGTTGATGGCGGCGCTGGCCGTGAGCATTGCCGCGGCTGATTTATTGTATCGCGCCGTTGAATTGCCCAGCCTGGAGCTTTCGCGCCGAATCGGCACTCTGTGGGGGCCGAATCGCGCTCGCCAGCGCCTGATTGCCCTGCCGGGACGCTAAGCGATCGAGCCGTTGGATTTTAACGCGACGGGCGATTATCCTTTTCGCTGTACCGGCCCGATGCGAAGGCGGCCGCGAGTCGATCTAGTTGTTCGCCCATGATTCAGGTTCAAGTTGATCCGCGTTTGGCCGCCGAAGGCCTGATGGTGTCGGCAATCATCGCGACTCCTGCCGAACCCGGCGAAGCGGGGCGGGCGGCATACCGACGCTTGTTCGACTCGACCCTCGCTGAACTCCGCCAGCGCGAGCCGCACCAGCATGCAGCGATGATCGACGCCTTGCGACGGCTGCACTCCCGCTTTGGCGGCCGCTCGAAACGCGTCGAGTTGCCGCAGTTGAAGCTGGCGCAGAGCCTCCTGCAAGGCCGGTTCAAGTCGATTCATCCAATCGTTGATGTCTATAACCTTTGGTCGGCGCGATTGGGCCTTTCTATCGGCGCATTTGACGTCGATCGCATTCATGGTTCCGTTTCGCTACGGGTCACCGTCGGCAGCGAAAGCTTCCGCCCGATCGGCACGACGGAGACGAAGATCGTCGAGCCGGGAGCCTTTGCGTATGTCGACGAGGCAGACGAGGTACTGTGCTGGCTGGACGTCCGGCAGGGAGATTCAACCAAGCTCACGCACTTGACCCGCAGGGCGCTCGTGCTCATCGAAGGAATCAGCCCGCTAGCCGCTGACGAACTGCACACCCTCGTGCGCCCAGGTTTCGGCCAGCTTGCTCGAAACCGAGGTCGCTTCGGCCGCGACGCTGCTCGAAACATTTTGAGAACGCAAATTTCAGCGTCTCAAGCCGCTTAACGCTCGGGCGGAACTCGTTTTCGCAGGTCGCGGGCCATGCGGGCAAATACCTTCCGCCACCGGCTCAGCTTTCGTTGCCTGTAGAGTTGCATCGTCGGATACCAGGCGGTCTGCATACCTCGTCTAAGCCAGCGCCAGTCGGGCAGCGCCGCGACGGCCAGCCAAACCGGCCGAGCCAAGGCCCCCGCCAAATGCGCGACTGCGGTGTCCACGCTGATGACAAGATCCAAAGAGTTCATCAGTGCGGCGGTGTTCAGCAAGGCCTCGGCCGCGTCGGAAGGCTCCTCTTCGGGCGATTGCCACACGGCAAAACGGCCGCGTAACGCCGCGACTTCCTCGCTGCCCGGTCCTTTTTGCAAACTGACCAACGACACCCCAGGCACAGCGGCCAGCGGCGCAAAGCAGTCCAGTGATACGGAACGCCAATGGTCGTGCGCGTGACGCGAACTGCCGCGCCACGAGATGCCGATCCGATAACAAGGCTCGGGACCGAGCCTGCGCCGCCAGTGCTCGATTCGCTCGGCCGGCACATGCAAATACGGAACATCGGCCGGCACGCTCTGCGGCGTGGTGCGCAGCAGCCCGGGCAAGCTCAGCAACGGTGCCTGGACGTCGTAGCTGGGAACGCGATCTCCCTCGGTGACGATCTGATCGATACCCGACGCGCTGACGAAACAGAGGAACGACGTGCGGGGGACACTCCAGCACCACCCGAGCCCCCTGCTGTTTGAGCAACGTGCCATAGCGGACGAACTGGATCATGTCACCCAGTCCCTGTTCGGCCCAGATCAGGATTGTTTTTCCGCTGAGTGGCGAACCATCCCAACGTGGTTGGCGATATTGTCGCTCAGTCTGCCCGCCCAATCCCCAACGGTATTCGTAATCGGCCCAACCTTCGAGCCACCTTCCTTGCGACAACAGGCTCATGGAACGGTTGTAATGCGCCGTGACGCATTTAGGGTCGAACATCAGCGCCAAGTCGAAACAGGCGAGCGCTTCGTCGTGGCGCCCGGCCGACTGCAACACGGTGCCGAGATTGGCGTGAAACTCCGCATTCTGCGGCTGTTCGCGTAGAGCCCCGAGAAAGCGTGTTTCCGCTTCGCGGAAGCGGCCCAGATTGAACACTGCCTTGGCGAGGTTGTTGTTGGCCTCGGTATACTTCGGGTTGAGCCGCACGGACTGGCGAAGCATCGTGACCGCCTCGGCGGCGCGATGCGCTTCGAGCAGGGCAAGTCCGAGATTGTTATAGCCCTCGGGCGCTCCGGGACGCAGTTCGACCACGCGTCGCAGCAACTTGACGGCCTCGCCAGCGCGATCATCTTTTTGCAGCAGTAGCCCCAGGTTGGTCAGAGCCCCCGTGTGATCGGGACGCAGAGCCAAGGCCCGGCGGTAGGAAGCCTCGGATTCTTTGGACACACCAAGCACGCCAAGGATATTGCCCAAGTTGAACCATGCCTCGGGATACTCAGGGCGCAATCGCAACGACTCTTCCAACTCGGCTCTCGCCAAATCAGGGCGGCCGGTTAAGCCATGACCCACTCCGAGGTTGTGTCGCGCCTGAGCCGATTCAGGCCGGACCTGAACGGCACGCTCCAATAGCGGCATGGCTGCATCGAGTTGCCCTCGCCCTGCCAACAGGGCACCCAACCCTGTCAGGCCTTCCGCGTGGTCGGGCTGGCGTTCGAGCAGTTGCCTGAAGATCTGCACGGCTTGATCGGGCTGGCCTTGCTCTTTGAGCGTCGTTGCCCATTGGTAGAGCGCGTCGGGGTGGCCTGGCTGATTCAGCAGCAACTGCTGATAGATGTCGACGGCTTCGGCCGATCGACCTTGCAATCGCAACACCTGGCCCAGCGTAAGCAAGCGTGCGCGCGTCGGTAGGCTCGTCCTGCAAGATCTGACGTAACGGCTTCTCAGCCCCAGCCGCGCGGCCGGCCTCGAGTTCGGCAACGGCGCTTCGAAAAAGATCGGTCGAAGTGTTCATAGCAGAAAGGGCCGCCAAACCCAGCCCGAAGGGCCAGCTTGGGGCGGTGCAATCGGTTGTCCGCTTCTCAGGAGGTTGAACGGGGCACGCGACGCCAATCGTAGGCTGATTATAACCTCGCACGCCCCCCTCAAGGCTAGCTGGAGATTTACGCAACTCGCCCAAAATCGTCGGGAGCAATACCGCGGAAGCGAGCGTTCCGGCCCCCAAACGGGCGCCGCCCAAGTTGGTGCGGAGGCCGCCCCCGTGAGCAGTAATCCCTCGGTATCGGGGCGATATTGCCCAATTCGCTGCAACCATGGCGGCTCGTATCCCCCATTTCCGGCAATTCTAAAGGCTGCCGCACAAAATGATTGCCGGAACACGGTTTGCCCTAAGAGTATTCGGCCGTGCTCAGTCCAGGTTCGGACATCCCTCGCTCCAGCTCATCCAGGCCAAGGAAACAACGATGCTGACGAAAGTTGAAAATCCTCGCGAAGCCAATCAAGCCGCGACCCTGCGTCTGGAGCAGAACGCCGGGATGCATGTCTCCGCCCAAAGCCGAATCGGGCTGAATGCGGCCAACTTCTTCCTGGCCGAGATTACAGGCGTGGTGATGCCGTTTCTGGGCGACTATCTCAAGAATCAGCAGTGGTCGGAAACGGCCATCGGCTTCGCGATCGCGACCGCGGGCCTGGGAGTCTTCCTTATGCAGACGCCCGCGGGCCTGATCGTGGACCGTTTTCGGCAACGACGGACACTGCTGGCTGCAATGTCGATCCTACTGGGGATCTGCTACGGAGTGGTTCCGCTAGTGCCGGCGCGTCTTGGTTTGGTGACGCCGCTATTATTCGTGGCCGGCGTCGGGCAGGCATTCTTCCTGCCGCTGTTGGGAGCCTTGGCGCTGGGGCTGGTTGGCCACGCGGCCCTGAACCGAACGATTGGCCATAACCAAGGATGGAATCATGCGGGCAATCTGGCCGCGGCCCTACTGGCCATGGCTCTGGTCAGTTTGCTCGGATTGACCAGTGTTTTTTACGCGGTCACGGTCGTTTCGGCACTGGCGGCCGGCTCGGTCTTCCTGATTCGCGAAGACGAAATCGACGAAGAGCGCGCCAGCGGCACGGCCGATGGCGGCGGCAAAGGAGCCGGCATTCGCCAGTTACTGCGAGATCGCCGCGTGCTGGTGCTATTGGGGGCGACGGCCCTGTTCCACCTGGCCAACGCGCCGGTCATGCCCTTCCTCGGCGCTTACATCCAGAAGCTGGGCGGCAGCCATGTCCAAGTGGCCGCTGTGGTGTTGGTGGCGCAAATGGTTATGATTCCGGTCGCATTAGCCGCCGGAGTGTTGTGCGACCGCTGGGGTCGCAAGTGGGTGTTCGCCATCGGATTCCTCGCTCTGCCGGTTCGCATATTTCTTTACTCCCTGACCCAGGATCCTTGGATGTTGGTGGCGCTGCAAACACTCGACGGCATCGGCGCGGGCATCTATGGCGTCGTGATCGTGGCGATTTGTGCCGACCTGACCAAGGGAAAGGGCGGCTTCAATGCTCTTTCAGGCATGATCGCGACGGCACTGGCCATTGGCGGAGTGATCGGGCCGCTCAGTGCCGGATTCCTGGCCCAGCACTTGGGATACAACGGCTTCTTCTACGTTTTCACCGGCATCGCGGTTGTCGCTGCAATTCTGTTCATCAGCCAGATGCCGGAAACCAGCGAGCAAAAAACTCGCCGGGCGATTCGCCAGACATCCGAGTAGGAAGGACGCAGCGTGCTGGACCGGAACGTGGGGCTGACGTGGGTGATTTTCACGCTGACGTATGCCGGCCTGGCGCTGGGCAAGGTGCCTGGACTGCGCGTTGATCGGGCCGGCATCGCCTTCGTCGGCGCCACGCTAATGTTGATCACCGGAGTGCTGAGCCTGGAGCAGGCCGTCAGTCCGGATTCGATCGATTTCAAGACGCTGTTTCTGTTGTTCGGAATGATGATCGTCGTTGGCGTGTTGCGGCTGTCGGGCTGTTTCGAACGCCTGGCCGCGATTGCGTTGCGCCGCATTCGTACACCCAAGGGACTGCTGGCTGTAACCATTGGTTTGGCCGGAGTGCTGTCGGCATTTCTGATCAATGACGTGGTCTGCGTCGCGCTGACGCCGTTGGTGTTGCACCTGGCCCGACGGTTGCAGTTCGACCCGGTTCCCCACCTGATGGGTCTGGCAACCGCGGCCAATGTCGGTTCGACGGGCACAATCACCGGCAACCCGCAGAACATCTACATCGGCAGCCATTCAGGCATCTCGTACCTCCGCTTTGCCGCGCGGTTGATGCCGGTAGCGCTGCTCGGGCTCGGGTTGACCTACCTTGTCGTTTGTCTGGTGTATCGGAGCCGGCTTGTCGCGCCGAAGCGACTCGATTCGCCCGACAACCTCGCGGTATCAAATACCAGCGGCCACGAGGAAGGCCTGCCGCGCAGCCGCGCCCACGCCCGGCTCCAGATTAAGACGGCGGTGATTACGATCGCGGCCGTGGCGCTATTTTTCACCGGCCTGCCACTGGAGATGGTCGCTTTGGGCGCGGCGGCTGTCGTGCTGCTCGACAGAGTCAAGCCGACGAAGATTTACCGGCAGGTCGATTGGGGCCTGCTGCTGATGTTCACCGGCTTGTTCATTGTCGTGCATGCATTTCAAGTCCACGTCGTGTCCGGCTGGGGGATCGAAGGCTGGACCTGGCTGCTGAATCGTCCGGTCGAACTGCTCAGCCTGGTGTCGGTCGGCTTGTCGAATTTGGTCAGCAACGTGCCGGCGGTTCTGTTGCTTGAGCCAGTAGCGCAGGCGATGCCCGTGGCGTCGCGAGAGACGGCATGGCTGACGTTGGCGATGTCGAGCACTCTGGCGGGCAATTTGACAGTGCTCGGTTCGGTGGCCAATCTGATCGTTGTCGAGAGCGCGGGCCGCGAGGGCGTCACCATCTCATTTCGCGAGTATTGCAAGGCCGGCGTGCCGCTCACCGCACTGACGCTTCTGCTGGGGATTGCCTGGCTGCAATTCGTTCATTATTGAAAGCCGTACCGGGTGGTTTAACGCGGCCAAAACGTGGTAAAATGACCGGCCGACTTGGACTCCGTCAACGAAAGGCACTCTATGTCCCACGTCCTGCACTACGATGGCCAGTACTTTCGCGTCGATATCACCGAAGTTACGAATCCTGACAACCCGGACAAGCCAGTTTATGTTGGCTGGTGCAGTGATGCGTTCCGGGATTTGAAGGACATGCCCAGCCACCCGCTGTCGCGGCTCGTTGTCGGGCCGCCGCTGCCGAAGCATGCTGAAGCCGAGCAATTCGCGCATGAGTGGATCAAGCGAGACTGGGATAGCCAGAGGGGTAAACGGGCAATCAAAGGTCCCAATCGACCCAGTGTCGTCTACACGGTATCGCTGTTCAAAGTCGACAGCTCTTTGAAGTGTGAGTTCGATGAGTTCTCCGACGCCAAGGCGTTTGCCAAGGCGGCCGAGAAAAGTGCTGATCTTACAAAGGTCGGGATCACGAATAATGAAAGTCCTCAGTATTTGACGCTGTGGGAAAAGGAATAGGATTCGAATGCCGATCAGTTTTCGAACGTGGACAAGCCCATGGCTTTGCAGACCGTCGCTTTGTAGAGCCTGTCTGGGCGGACTGTTGGTTTTCTTGCTGGGCACGATCGCGCCCGCCCAAGAAAAAGTTGCCCAGCAGCGGCCGGCAAAACCGTCATTGGTCGCGTGGGATCTGGCGGCGCTGTCGACAGCGCCTCGAACCTACCCGGCGCCGGAATTCACGACCTCTGAGGTCAAGGCCTTGTTCTACGACGGCCCGAAGTTTCAGGGCGCTCGACGCGCGTGTTCGCCTACTATGGAGCACCGCAGATGGCGGCGGGCCGAAAAGTGCCCGCGATGGTTTTGGTGCATGGCGGCGGCGGAACGGCCTTCGATCGCTGGGTGAAGCTCTGGAATAGCCGCGGTTACGCCGCGATCTCGATGGATCTGTGCGGCTGCGTGCCGGTCCATGAAACGCCCAAGAAATGGAAACGGCATTCCGACGGTGGCCCGCCGGGCTGGGGCGGATTTGAACAGACCGACCAGCCCGCAAAAGACCAATGGACCTACCAGGCCGTAAGCGACATCCTGCTGGGCCATTCGCTGTTGCGGTCGTTTCCTGAAGTTGATCCGGAGCGGACGGGTGTCACGGGGATCTCGTGGGGCGGTTATTTGACCTCGATCGTGACGGGCGTCGATCCGCGTTTCAAATTCGCCGTGCCTGTTTATGGCTGCGGTTTCCTCGGCGACAATTCGGGCTGGGTGCCGACAGTATTCGACCACATGTCGCCCAGCGTGCGCGACCAGTGGCTGGCGTGGTGGGATCCGTCGGTCTATCTGGGCCGGGCCCAAATGCCTATCCTGTGGGTCAACGGGACCAATGACGTTCACTATCCCATGGATTCCTGGCAGAAATCGTATCGAACGACGCAGGGACCGCGCACGCTTTGCCTCCGCGTTCGCATGCCGCACGGTCACGGCCCGGCCGGAGAAAACCCCGCCGAGATTCAGGCCTTCGCCGACAGCATTCTTCAACAAGGCGTCCCCTTGGCCAAGATCACCGGACAGGGGCGAGAGGGCCGCCAGACTTGGGCCACGTACGTATCCGAATCGCCGATCAAGCGCGCCGAGTTGAACTTTACCCTCGACGTTGGCACGTGGAAGGATCGCGTCTGGAAAACCGAGCTCGCCGATTTAGATGGCGCGAAGGGTCGAGTGTCGGCGAATTTGCCCGAGGGAACGAAGGTCTATTTCCTCAATCTTGTCGATGCCCGCGATCTGGTCGTGAGCACGGAACACGAAGTGCTGGCCGATCAGTAACCGCATGGGTCGCACGGGCACCGATTGCGCCGCTCGCTCCGACGGATTCCATGAAGCAAAACCAGCCCAAGAATCCGACGGGGAAACGCTTCGCGGGGTTCGTTCGCGTACGCGGTGCGCGCGAACACAATCTCAAGAACGTGGATCTCGATATCCCGCGTGATGCTCTGGTTGTTTTCACCGGAGTGTCGGGGTCCGGCAAATCGTCGTTGGCATTCGGCACGCTGTACGCCGAGGCTCAACGGCGATACCTGGAATCCGTTTCGCCCTACGCCAGACGGTTATTTCATCAGATGAGCGTGCCACAAGTGGATGAAATCGACGGCTTGCCTCCGGCCGTCGCCTTGCAGCAACAACGTGGCTCGCCGACCACTCGTTCCTCGGTCGGCAGCGTGACAACGCTGTCGAATTTGCTGCGAATGCTGTATTCGCGGGCTGGCACGTATCCGCGTAACCAACCGCATCTGGATGCCGAAGCATTTTCGACCAACACGCCCGAGGGAGCTTGCTCCGAGTGCCACGGTTTGGGGCGCGTCTACCAGGTGACCGAGCGCTCGATGGTTCCGGACGATTCGCTGAGCATTCGCCAGCGGGCGATTGCCGCCTGGCCGCCCGCCTGGCACGGCCAGAACCTGCGCGACATCGTCGTCACGCTCGGTTATGACATTGATCGGCCATGGCGCGAACTTCCCAAGAAAGACCGCAACTGGCTGCTGTTCACTGATGAGCAACCGGTCGTGCCCGTCTATGCCGGATTCGAGGCCGACGAAGTGCGACAGGCTCTCAAGGACAAGGAGGAACCCAGTTATCAGGGCACCTTCACCAGCGCCAGGCGATATGTGTTGCACACATTTGCCAATACGCAGAGCCTGTTGATGAAGAAACGGGTGTCTCAATACTTGGTCAGCAGCGAATGCCCGACGTGCCATGGCAAACGACTTCGTCCGGAGTCGTTGTCAGTCACTTTCGCAGGGTTCGACATTGCCGACATGTCGAGGTTGCCACTCAAGCGAGTGGCCGCAATTCTGCGTCCCCATGCCGATGGCAAAGCAACGGGCTGGGCAAAGCTTGCCGTCGAACATCCGGAAAAGGCAATTGTCTCGCAACGTATTGCCCTGGACTTGGCCGGACGAATCGACGTCCTGCTCGACCTCGGGCTGGGCTATCTGGCGCTGGAACGAAGCACGCCAACGCTCTCGCCGGGTGAGCTTCAGAGGTTGCGCCTCGCCACTCAGGTGCGTTCCAACCTGTTCGGCGTGGTTTACGTTCTCGACGAACCGTCCGCAGGTCTGCATCCCGCCGATACCGAAGCACTCCTGGCCGCGTTGGACCGATTGAAAGCCTCGGGAAACACGCTGTTCGTCGTCGAACACGAACTCGACGTGATCCGCCATGCCGATTGGATCGTCGACGTGGGGCCGGCCGCGGGTGAGCACGGCGGCCGTGTGCTCTACAGCGGTGTTCCCGCGGGACTGAAACACATCGAAGAATCGCAAACTCGGCAGTATCTGTTCGGAAACCAGGCCCTGCAAAATCAGAACCCTCGCGCGCCCAAGGGATGGCTGCGACTGACGGGCGTGACACGGAATAACCTGAACGAGGTCGACGTCGAATTTCCGCTCGGAGTGTTTACGACCGTCACGGGCGTTTCGGGGTCCGGCAAGTCGAGCCTGGTAAGCCAGGTGCTGGTAGAGTTGGTCGCCACGCATCTGGGCCATGAAGTCCCTGCGAACGAGGAAGAGGGCGACGAGCTGGAGCGCACGGCCGTGGCGACTCTGGGCGGCCGGATCACCGAAGGGATGGAAGGGATCAGGCGATTGGTGCAAGTCGACCAGAAACCGATCGGCCGCACGCCCCGTTCGAACCTGGCTACCTATACGGGGCTATTCGACGAGGTTCGCAAATTATTCGCCGCCACTAAAGCGGCCCGTGCCCGTCACTACGACGCCGGCCGTTTTTCGTTCAACGTTCCCAAGGGGCGCTGTGAGACCTGCGAGGGCGAAGGCTTTGTGATGGTGGAGTTGCTCTTTCTGCCGAGCGTTTACGCTCCTTGTCCCACCTGCCATGGAACTCGTTACAACGCCAAGACCCTGGAAATCAAATACCGCGATCGATCCATTGCCGACGTACTGGGGATGACCGTCAATGCGGCATGGGAGTTTTTTGCTGACGAGCCGCACGTGCATCGCTCGCTCGATGTTCTGCGCGAAGTTGGCCTGGGCTATATTCGGCTTGGCCAGCCCGCGACGGAACTCTCCGGCGGCGAAGCGCAACGGATCAAGCTGGCCACCGAGTTGCAGCGAATGCAGCGGGGGAACAATCTCTATGTCCTCGACGAACCCACGACCGGCCTGCATCCGGCAGATGTCGAAAAGCTCATGGCCCAACTCGACAGACTGGTCGAATCGGGCAATACCGTCATCGTCGTGGAACACGATATGCGGGTCGTTGCTGGCAGCGACTGGGTTATCGACATTGGACCCGGCGCAGGCGATGAAGGTGGCCAGATCGTTGCCTGCGGAACCCCGCGCGAATTGTCCAGGATTTCGCAGAGCCGCACGGCGCCATTTTTGGCGCGATTCCTGGACGGGGAATGAATCGAGTTGGCAACTCTGCCATCCGCGGTAATGTGTGCTTTTGACCGGGTAGTGTAAACACCCCATCATTTAACAAACGGCTCATGCAACAAAGTGGCAAATCAGGTCGAAGGCCGAAGTTCACTTTGGGGCAAAACACCTGGGAATCTTGACGCAATTCTTCCACTTCCTGCCGCTCCTCATGAAAACGGTCTTTCGGCGTAAAGCAATGTTTGCACTGCCTGTTCACCGGTGATACCATGAGGCCGATTTCCTCAATGAAGGGGGCGGCGCCATAGCTCTATGGCAGTCCCCCCCGTTCGCGCAAGACGGTCTGCCCTGGCTAGCCCTCAATCTGTTAAGGGGAGGTGAGGAGTGCGAAACCTGAAGCTGTATGCGACGATTTGGGTTGTCTCGGTAGTGGGCCTTCCTGCGATCGGCGGCGAAGTTCGAAAATGGACGGCCGCCCAGGGCGGCTATTCCACCGAGGCGGAATTCGTGGCTCTCAAGCCGGGCAACGTAGTTTCTCTTCGCCTCAAAGATGGCACGCCGCGCGAAATCCCGCTCGACAAATTGAGCGAGGTTGATCGAGCCTACGTAGCTAAAGCATCGGGAAATTCTGTCTCCCAAAATAGTGCCGGCCAAGGCAGCGTCAGTGATGACAAAGCGAACGGCTCAGAGCCAACTCCGACAGGCCCGCCTTTGGATGAGGAAACGGCGAACAAGGCTTTGAAGGCCGTCGAGGAAGAGGCCAAACGGGGCCAAACGGCCGAAGAAGCCGTTCTGCTCTATAACATGTTCCTCGGAGACAGGGTTCTTCCCACCAGCATGCGCAGGGCTGCGGAAGCCGGTCGCGCGGAATGGCAAGCCAGAGCCGACAAGGGTTTGGTTCGTTTGGGCGCTCGCTGGGTTTCGCTCGACGAGGTGCGCAACGCCAAATCGCAGGCCCATTTCCTGCGGAACCAAGGGCTCGAAATGGTGCGGCTCAGCCAGGACCAACTTGGGTTGGAAAAGTTGCTCGAGGCCAGCAAGGCCGATCCCGATAGCGTGCAGGCGGATTTCATCATCGCCACCGTCTACGCCATCGTGGCCAAGCGGTTCGACAAGGCTAACCAGCATTATGAAATCTGCCTGAAACGCGATCCCACCAATGTGCCCGTTCTCAACAACTTGGCGCTCGTCGAAGTAAAGATCGGCCAGCATCGCGACGCAATCCAGCACTGGAAGACGGCCGCTGCGCTACGCTACGACGAGCGAATCGCCCAGAACTTGGGTCGGCTGTTCCTGCAGGCCGGACAGCGCAAGATCCCCATGACCAAAAGCGTGCTCGATCAGCTCAGCGACGTGTATGCGGCGCTGGTAGTAGGCAAGAACGTATTGGCGGCCGACAAGGCGCAGGGATGGCACTACATGCTGCTGCCGGAAGAGCCGCCTCCCGAGGAGTCGATGTCCCCACCCCATGAGGTCACGTCTGCGGGCGATACGACGATTTCCGCCTGCGGAACCGGATTTGTGATTGCCAACAATTATATCATGACGAACCGGCACCTCACCAAGGGCGCCAGCGGCTTCTCGGTAACCAATCCCAATCAGAAGGGTCAGCAACTCCCGGCAAAGTTGGTCGCGTCGTCGAAGGATTACGACCTGGCTATCCTTCATTGTGAAGGCCTGGATAGTCCTGCGCTGCCGATCAGCACCGAAACACCGCACGTCCATTCCGAAATCGTCGTGGCAGGGTTTCCCGCGTCTGACACCTTGGCGGCGGCACTGAAAACCGCACAAGGGTTAGTCGTCACGCCCCCGAACCCGTCTCTGGGAGGCATGCTGCAATACAATGCCATTCCCAGTTCCGGCAGCGCCGGCGGTCCCGTTCTCGATAGCATGGGGAACGTCGTGGCCATCCACTGCAAGAGCTTCAGCAGTATGGTCAGCCGCTACGGAGCCGGGCTGCCGATGAATCGGGCATTCGGCTTCATTCGGGAGTCGATCCCCGGCTATCAATTGAATCCGAACAAGGCAGATCTGGCTTGGAGCGACGTTAGTGATTTGGCGGCCAAATCGCTCGTCGTCGTTTTGAGTAAGGCTCCAGCCCAGGACGTAGGGCTCACGGCACGCGTGGGAAATGAGTTTCTGGAAGACGCCTCGTGCTGTCTCTGCAACGGTTTGAAGAAGATCAAATGTCCGTACCGCTCGTGCGCACGCGGTACGGTTCCCGACGTCGAGACGGTCGTTGTCGGCAAAACCCCGCAGGGCGCTGCGATCTATGGCACCAATACGATTCGGGTGACTTGCCCGAATTGTGGCGGCAAGGGCGTGGTCACGTGCAGCGCATGCAGGGGGTCCGGAATCGACATCGAAGTGCGACTTCGCATTGGACCGCGGCGAGAATCATCGCTACCGTCGAGCGTCATTAAACGCACGAGCCCGTGATGTTCGGCAGAAAAACGGACGTTTCGCCGAGGTTGCTTTCGCAAACGGGGAAAACCGGCGATAATCCGCTCGGCGTGGCTCGCCCGGGAGTCGCGTGCTATCGATCGCTGTGAGCCAGGCACGCAGGCGCTACGCTGTGAACATGAAAACTTCTTGGCTCATCGGCAGCCACCACGATTGCGATCTGGTCGTCGACGACCCCCACGTTTCTGGCCGTCATTGCCAGTTGGCTCGAACTGCCAACGGCTTTCAACTTACCGACCTGAGTTCGACTAACGGCACCTTTGTGAACGGAGCGCGGCTGGTAGCGCCCGCCGTAGTTCATCGGACCGACAAGATCACCCTGGGCCACTCGGCGGCCATGCCTTGGCCAATTCTGAAGACGGGCGATGGGTTGCGCCGCACGGAGCCGGAGATTATCGCGCCGCAAACCCGGCAAATTGTCGTTGGTCGAGATGCCGACTGCGACCAGGTTCTGGAGTCTGCCCTGGTTTTGCGCCGTCACGCGCGTTTCCAGCATCAGGATGGCCAGATCCTGCTGGAAGATCTGGCGAGCGCCAATGGCACCTACGTAAACGGCCGCCGCGTTGAGGGCCTGGTGGTCGTCCGTGAGGGCGATGAAATCAGTTTGGGCGGCTTCAAGTTGCAGTTGGCCCCAGATGGCCGGCTGCGTGTGGCCGATGTCCGCGGCCATCTGACCATCGAAGCTCGAAACTTGTCGGTCGTCGTTCCCGGCCGCCGGTTGCTGGAGAATGTGTCGTTGACGATCCGGCCATCGGAATTCGTCGGCCTGATGGGGCCCAGCGGCGCGGGCAAAACAACCCTGATGAGCGCGCTCAATGGCTATTCGCCCCCGGCCGACGGCCTGGTGCTCCTCAATGGGCAGAACCTGTACGAGCACTTTGCCGAGTTTGCCGACCTGTTGGGCTATGTGCCGCAGGACGACATCATGCACCGCGAACTAACGGTCGGGCAAGCTTTGTACTACACGGCACGGCTTCGCTTGCCCCCGGATACGAGCGACGACGAGATTCACTTCCGGATCTCTGCAGTGCTCAGTCAACTCGGTTTGGAAAGCACGTTCCACACGCTGATCGGCTCTCCCGAACGCAAAGGCATCAGCGGCGGCCAGCGCAAGCGCGTCAACTTGGCCATGGAATTGCTGACCGACCCGGCGGTATTGTTTCTGGACGAGCCGACGTCGGGATTGTCCTCGGAAGACGCCCTCACCGTAATGACTCTGCTGCGCAACCTGGCCAATGCGGGAAAGAGCATCTTATTGACGATCCATCAACCCAGCCTCGAAGCCTACCGCTTGCTGGACAACGTGGTCATCATTGCGAAGAATCCGCAAGGAAGCGAACCTGGGCGACTGGTGTTCTACGGTCCGGCGTATCCCGACGCGATTCAATTCTTCAATCCCGACAGAGCCGCGATCGGGCAGGGGACCGCGGATCCTTCGCCCGACGAGCTCCTGCGAGGATTGGCCGGGCGGCCCACGGACGAGTGGAGCGAGCGCTACGAAAAGTCGCCCTACAAACGGGATTTCGTCACCGATCGAGCCCATCAGGCCGTCACCGCCGCAGAGCCTGGGCCTGCACGCCGTGGAGCTCGCGCTTCAATTCTGCAGCAATCAGCCACGCTTGTTCGTCGCTGCCTCTCCATCAAGATCGCGGACCGCTGGAACTCGGCCATTTTGCTTGTCCAGGCGCCGGTCGTGGCCGTGGCTTTGGTGCTGGTGTTCGGCGGCGAGGCCAGTCGCAAGATAACGATCGAAAGCTGGCAGCAAGTCAGCGGAGCGACCGGCGTGACGGTCTTCCTGTTGGGATTGTCGGCGCTGTGGTTCGGCTGCTCGAATTCCGTCCGCGAAATTGTCGGCGAGTGGGCAATTTACCGGCGCGAACGGATGGTGAATCTGCGCATTCCTGCCTACGTGTTTTCGAAGTTCGCGGTCAGCGCGGTGCTGTGTCTGATTCAATGTACGGTGCTGATCGGCGCCGCTCGCTGGGGAGCGAATCTACGCGCCCCGCTGCTTTCTTCGTTCCTGGTCATGATGTTAGTTGCCTGCACGGGCATCGGTATCGGCTTGATTATGTCAGCGGTTGCCCGCACGTCGGAAGTCGCCATTGCGATGCTGCCGTTGACGCTGATCCCGATGGTGATTTTCGGCGGCATCTTGCAGCCGGTTTACAAGATGAAAGCCCCGATCAAAGTTCTGGCCTATGCCATGCCGTCGCGCTCGGGGTTCGAGGCGATGATGCTGCAGGAAGCGTCGCGGAAACCCTTGGGCCCGTCGCCCTATTCGGGCGTGATTTCGCGGACCGAAGCGGATGATGACCCCGACCGCCCCGACATGGCCGAGGCTTACTTTCCTCGCAACAATCGGCTCGGCGTTTCCACCAGCGTCACGATTCTGGCCGTGATGTTCGCCGTGACCCTAATCGCCATTCACGTCATCCTGCGGGGCAGGGACGTGCGCTGAAGCTTTGCGACGGATCAGTTGCCATCCGCCTGCGCGACCGCGCCAGTCTGGGTGACCGGGCTAAGCGACCCGCTAAGGCCCGAGCCGGTAGACGCGAAAGTCGTCCCCTTCAGTCGCGATCGGCAACTGTGCGAGACAGGATTTTGCCGCGGGTTGGCCGTCGAGCGAAACCAGGTTGGCAATCACCAGCCAGTGCGCGCCCTGACGTGCGGCGTCGGCAACGTGCGCGGCAAACTGCGAATCGTCGACGGGCACGGCCCAGCCCGGATGGTCGCAATAATACAGCAGGTCGAAATTCGAGCCGTGTATGGCCACGATCGGTTCCTGCGGCGGGGCCAGCCTGCGAAGCGCGGCGGCGGCAGGCAGCACCGCGCGATCTTCATCCGGGGTGATAAAGGCGGGAAAAAACGCATACCGCATCGACAGTACGAATCCTACGGCAACGATCACGGCCACCGCGCGACGCGAGGGTTCGATGGTGGTTTGTAGTTGCCGCCAACCCAGCCCGGCCAGCAAGGCCAACGGCGGCAGAATCACCAGATCGTAATAGTTCAGCTTGTAGAACTTCAGCGGCAACAACACGACAAGCAGCCCACACGTCACGAGCCAAACCCGATAGCGGCGCGCGGCGGGGGTCAACAGGCCCAGCAGCGCCAGGCTGAAGCCCAAGGGCGACAGCGCCGGGCCGGACAGGTCGTCGAGCAGTTTGCGATAGAAATCGGCCGAATAGAGCAGCGGGTGCGGAAATGTGTGGACTCGCGTGCTGTCGTGCAGCGAAAAGAAGACGTTCGCCGCCGAGGGACTATCGGGCGCGCAACCCACCAGCCATGCCCGTACCAGGCCAGAGCTGGCAGCGCCGCGACCAGAAAGGCCGCGGCCGCCATGAGCGCCGCTTTCGCTCCGCGAGGGTCGTTCGACACGGACGAAACCGACGGACCCCGCCATTTCCCCATGGCCATGGCCGCCAACGGCACGATCCACACGAGCAGATAGATCTTCGTGAGCGCTAACAGTCCGAAACATACGGCGGCGGCCAGCAGCCAGCGCACTCCGTCACCAGAAAGCCAACGATCGAAAGCATGGAACGTAGCCAGCGTGAACGATACCAGGGACGATTCGAGCATGAAGTTCTGACCGTAGATCAGCGAGACCGGAGCCAGAGCCAGCATCCAGCCTGCCGCGAGCGCCGCGATCGGTCCATGCCAGCGCCGGGCCAACGCGTAGATCAATGCCACGCTCGCCACGCTGAAACCGAGCGACGTGGCGCGGCCCCAAACTTCCAGCGAACCGCCACAAACGTTCCATCCCCAGGCGGCAATTTGCCCTGGGATTGGGTAGTCGACAAAATGCAGTCCGCGCTCGCCTCCGTAAAGGCAGTCCACGCGGGGCTGCCAGCACGTTGCATTTCCTCGAGCCCAATTGCGGGCAATCATCGCGTACAGGATGCTCTTGCTGGAAAAGTGTCCCAGCAGCGGCCGGCCCAGGCCAGGCAAACGCACCAGCAGGCTGGTAGCTAGCAGCCACCAGAATGCGGCTCCGAGCGGTGGCCGTGCGGCGGGCAAACCCGAACGAATGCCGGTAACTCGTGGGCGGAAATGGCTCGAAGCGGTTGCCATGGATGAACACGGGTCGGTTTGGAAAAAATGTGCGGGTTATGCCGACAATTCGGTCGATGATAACGATGCGGGCGAGCAGCACCCAGAGCGAATCGAGTTCGCGGTGTGCTGGCACCAAGGATGAGTTGCTCCTTGGAACAGGTTTTCGAACTTCGAGTCGGACAAGGAATGTCTGTCATGGGTCGCACTTTAGGTTGGTTGGCGCTGCTGGCCGCCGCCGTTTCGTCGACCGGCTGCAAAATGGGCCAGTCGACCTACGATTACACGGGCCCGGCCTACCAAAACGGCTACCAGAACGGCGGATTCTTCTATCGACGTGGATCGATCCTGGGCCCAGGTGACCCGCTTCCGCAATCGGCCGCGGCTAGCATGCCAGATCCGCAACCGACTGTAGCTCCTCTGCAGCCAACGCCCCCGGCCGACGGTGCTGCGCCGAATCCGTAACGCGGTGCAGTAGCGCCTTCCCCAGGGCACGTACTGCCGCGCGCCTGCGCGGTTCACTGCGTTTTGTCGGTGCTTCTGGCGATACCGCAAACCAATCGCTGCGACGGGCCGCAAAACCCCGTCGACCGTCGCAGCTTCACCCGGCCGAACTGGCACGCCAGGAATCTTCGGTCCGCGGTGGCCAGCAAGGCTGGCCAAATAGCGCGATGCGCGACCAAAATACGCCGTAGGTTCAAAGATACGGTTTTCTGGTCTGCGGGCGTCGGAATCTTCGGCTGTGAATCATCGCTTGCGTTATCTGATCCTGGCTGTGGCGCCGGCGCCGATTCTCGGCATTACACTGGGGATTTCTCGCTGGGCTCGATGCGAACCGCAGGAGCCACCGTCGGATAACCATGCCATTGTCCGCGGCCAGGATCCGGGAAGCCGAACGTCGCGCTACGGGACTCTCGCCGATTTGGCCGTGAGTGCGGCGCTCCACGCGCGATTGCCAACGTCGCGCCGACAATCTTCGTGGCCAACTCGAGCCCGGAGCTACGGTGCTGGTCTGCCCGCCGTTCGTTCTGTCCGGCGATCTGACGGCGGAAGAGTACGAGCGTTGGTACTCACAGACTGTTGGGCCGGCAGCGCGAGCGATGGGGCACGCTTATTTTCGCCATCCGCCAGTGCAGCCGATCACAATCCTGCTCTTCGGCCAAGAGAGCAGTTACAATCGTTCGACGAAGAATCTCTTCGGCCAAGAGGGGATCAGCATCTATGGCTACTACAAGCCGCAGCAGCGGACCCTGGTCATGAACATCGGCACCGGCGGCGGCACCTTGGTACACGAACTGACTCACGCCTTGATTGACTTCGACTTTCCCCAGGTACCTGATTGGTTCAACGAAGGCCTGGCCTCGTTGCACGAAGCCTGCCATATCCTGCCGGACGAGAGCGGCATTGAAGGCTCGACGAACTGGCGTCTCCCCGGATTGCAGCAAGCGGTGACCGAGCGGCGATTGCCGTCGCTGGAACGAATGATCGGTCAGGATGATTTTCGCGGCGAGCAGGTGGGTTTGAACTACGCGCAGGCTCGGTACTTTTGTCTGTACATGCAGCAGCAACGCCGACTAGAAAGCTTCTATCGCCAGTTTCGCGACACGCAAGCCTCGGATCCAACCGGGGCGGCGACGATCCGCCAGGTTTTCGGCGACATGACTTGGGCCGAACTGGACGCCGACTTCCAACGTTGGGTCATGACGCTCTCCTGGCAGAGGTCATGATGCCATCAGTTCACGGCGTCTGTGACGTGTTTCGTTCTGCCTCTGGCAAGAGACGCCATAGGCCGGCTTGATAGACCAGCACAGCTACGACGGCGCCACAGCTATCCGCCAGCAAGTCCAGCATGTCGGTCGTGCGATGGCTCAGCGGCTGAGTGAACTCGTCGAAAGTGCCTTGCAGAACAACTACAGCCACGATCGCGGCAGCTCGCTTCCAGCCTGGCCAACGGGGAAACAGAAAACCGGTCACAGGCGACAGGATCAGGGCCAACCCTCCGTACAACAGGAAGTGAACAATCTTGTCGTCCCCCGTCACGAACTCGCTGGGGTGGAAGGGCATCGGCCAGTGGATGGCGAGCAGCAGCAGGAACCAGTAAATCGCCAGGCAGGTCCAGAGCAGGCGGCGGAACTGATTGGCTCGAGAGGCTGAATCGGACATAGGCTCGAGTAAATAGGGCCTTTTCGAATAACGGCGGCGTCGTGTTTTTGTCAGGCGTTTGTCAAGCGGCGGAGCGCCGCTGCCAGCGTAGCCAATGGGCCACCATCGGCAAGCCCAACTCCGATTGCTTGTCGGGCACTTGCTCCGGATGGGTGGCCCAATAGTGTCCGAAGGTTTGCAGCAAGTGGGCAACACGCGGCAGGTACCAGGGCTCGCTCGCCTCAGCTTCGCCGCCTTGTACGAACACTTCGCAGGTGTTCTGCCGGCCGCCTTCGAAGCTCATGGACAGGCGCCAGGGGTGTTCAGGCATGGGAGTGTCGCCGTCGTGGCTCCAGACGTGTACCGCCCGCAACTCCCCGTCGCACCACAGACGCAACTCAAAATGGCGGACCGAGCAACTGGAGAATTCCGCGGTCACTGTTTGCCAGGCTCGTTCGAAGCCCATCCGCTCGGGTCGAAGCCATTGCGCGGAGCCATTCGTCATCGGGCGGAGCGAAAATCGGCTGGCCAGTGTTACGACCAGACGAAGCACTCTGATCTTTACCAGCGAAATCTCGAACGCTCCAAACCAATGGCGACCAGCCAACAGCGCAATCACGGCAATGGTCGTGCCCCATCCAAGATAGCCCTGGCCGGTCCGCGCTGCCACGATTGCCGCAGCGCCTGTGGTTGCACTGAGTGCGCCGATGATCGCCAGCGCTTGCCAGGGGCGGAAACCGATCTCCAGCAGGCGATGGTGCAGATGCCCACGATCGGCCGCGTCGAAACGTCGGCCCGTGAGCTTGCGGCGCACGATTGCCAGGGTTGTGTCCCACACCGGGATCGTCATCAGCACCAACGGCACGGCGACCGCCAATTGCCCGGCGGAGTTGCTACCGCCCTCCAGGCAGACGAGGCCCACGACAAGGCCGATGAGTGTACTCCCCGTGTCACCCAGGTAGATCGACGCCGGCGGACGATTGAAGCATAGAAAGCCGACCAGGCTGCCGACCAACGCTGAGGCGACCGGCATGGTATGAAACTGACCATAGGTTTGAGCGACTACCGAGGCCGCCGATGCGGCAATGATCCCCACGACCGAAGCACAGCCATCCATGCCGTCGAGCAGATTGACGGCATTCAAGCAGCCCACGAGCCACAGCACTGTCAGCGGGACGCCGAAATACCCCAGGCGAAATGCATAGCCGAACAGCATCACCTGGTCGCACCAATAGCCGGCCACGATGATCGGCACCACGGCGGCGACTTGCAACGCCAGCTTGACGCGTCCCGGCAGATCACAACAGTCGTCGACGAAGCCCAGCAAAAACACCAGTCCGCCGGACACCAGCAGGGTGGTCGTAAAGTTGACGAATGTCGAAGTTTGACTAACCGGCAAATGCAGCGACGCCACGAGCCCAATAACCAAGGACAAGAAAACGGCCACCCCGCCCCAGAGCGCGACCGGCCAAGGATGGAGTTTTCGCCAGCCATCGGGCCAGTCAACGGCGTTCAATCGCCAGGCTACGCCGCGCACCAGCGGCGTAAGCACGAGCGACGCGGCGCAGGCGACGGCGAAAATGAACCCCAACGAAGGCAGTGACAAACGGTTCGTCTCCCGCACCGGGGCATCGTGATGGGCCGACCTTCGCCGCAATCCGCAGCGCTCGGCAAGGCCGCAGTTACAAGCGGGGGTGATTAAATCGAATGCCGGCGCTTTCTGCCAGAGCGCTTCGACGCTAGCAGGGCTGGCAAACGTAGCGATCTGGCTCCAAGGACGAGAATACCTTATAGCATGGCAGGTTTAAGAACGCAGAAGCCGCTCGGTTCCGCGCCGGTGCTGCTTTACATCCGAGCGGGCCAGCCGCCAATGATCGATATTTGCCACGTGCAGGTGCTGCCCATCCTCAGCGGCGTGCAGCGTGCCATGCTGGAAATTTTCCGGCATCTCGACCGCAGCCGTTATCAGCCGCATGTCGTCTGCCAGCAACCCGGCCCACTCACCGTGGAACTGGCCGCGCTCGACATTCCCTGCCATTTCGCGCCGTCGCTGGCTCGCCCCATCCGACCCGGGGCCGACGCCCGAGCGTACCGTGAGCTATCGACGCTGTTCCGACGGCATCGCTTTACGCTGGTCCATACGCATTCATCGAAGCCGGGCGTGCTCGGCGCGAATCGCGGCCCGACGTGCCGGCGTGCCGTGGATCATCCACCACGTCCATTCGTTCGCATTCCACGAACAATCATCCGCCTGGAGTCATTGGCTCTTTAGCCGCATGGAAAAGCTGGCTGGTCGCTACTGCGATCGAGTCATCTTCGTGAATCACGAGGAGCGTGAGTTGGCGGTTCGCGAAGGGCTCTTGCCCCCTGAGAAGTGCTTGACGATCCACAACGGCATCGATCTGGCCCCCTTCACGAGGGACGATCGATTGCGATGCCGCAACGAATTCCGGCGCGCCACGGCATCGGGCCCGACGAGGTGGCGATCTTGTTCCTCGGCCGGTTGGAGCAGCAGAAGCAACCGCTGATTCTGCCGGAAATCGCCGCCCGGCTGTCGGGCTTCGCCCCGCAATCGAACTGGAAACTGCTGGTGGCCGGCGACGGGCCACTATCGGCAGCGCTCGCGCGGCAAATCCGGCAACTCGGCCTCGAACGGCGTGTGACGCTGATGGGCTGGCAGGATGAGCCCAGAAAAATCCTGCACGCCGCCGATATCCTGCTGCAGCCTTCGCTGTGGGAGGGACTCCCCCTGTCGATCATCGAGGCGCATGCCGCCGGCTTGCCGACCGTGGCCAGCGACGTGCGGGGAAATCGTGAAGTGGTTACCCCGCAGACGGGCTTTCTTTGTCCGGTGCGCGAAGCCGCGACGTATGCCGCCGCCCTAGCCTCGCTCATCAAGCACGCCGAATTGCGCCGGCATTTCGGACATGCCGCCCGCCGGCGAGCCGCGGAATCGTTCGACGGCGCGACGAACCTCGGCCTGATGGCCCGGCTCTACGACCACTGGCTCGCTCCGCGCGGCGCGAAATTCGCTCAACGCAGCGCTGCGTGAACCAAACACGGATTAGGCCGTTTGAACGCCCCAGCGAAGAAATCAGAATTGGTGACGTTGCGCGTAATTTGCCCAGCAGCGAGATTTTGATCACGTTGCACAAAAACGACTGTGCATTGCCACTGCCGCCGGGCTAAAATGCGGCAGCTTCTTTCCCACCTTCGTCTGCCCGCCCCTGGAGCCCGTTCTCATGCCTCGCTCGACGACGCGTCGCACTTTTATCAAGCGCTCGCTGCTGGCCGCCGGCGGTGCCTTCACGATCGCCGGCACGAAGAGTTCTGGCAAGGTGCTGGGGGCCAACGATGCGATCCGTATCGCCGTGGCCGGAGTCAACGGGCGAGGCAAAGCCCACGTCGCCGGCTATGCCGGGATCAAAGGGGCCGAGGTCACCTATTTGGTCGATCCCGACCAGACGACGTATCGTTCGAACGAGGCGATTTTGCAACTGGCCGGCCGCAAAAAGCCGCGACACAGAGCAAGACATCCGCAAGGTGCTGGACGATCCGAACATCGACGCCGTCAGCATCGCCACGCCCAACCACTGGCATGCGCTGATGACGATTTGGGCCTGCCAGGCCGGCAAAGACGTCTACGTCGAAAAGCCTTGCAGCCACAACCTGCACGAAGGTCGCATGGCTGTCGACACGGCTCGCAAACACAACCGCATCGTGCAGCACGGCACGCAAGGCCGCTCGCTTTCCGCCCGGGCCGGCGTGGTCGAATTCATCCGCTCCGGACAGGCTGGAGCTTTGCTCGTTTCGCGCGGGCTGTGCTACAAACCGCGGAAGAGCATCGGCATCAAGCAGCCGGAAACGCCGCCGTCGGAACTCGATTTCAACCTCTGGCTCGGCCCCGCTCCTGAGCAGCCCTTCCATCGCAACCTGGTCCACTACAATTGGCACTGGTTCTGGGATACCGGCAACGGCGACATCGGCAATCAGGGTGTCCACGAAATGGATTATGCCCGCTGGGTCATTCCCGGTGCCACACTTCCGCGCAGCGTAATCAGCCTGGGCGGGCGGTTCGGCTACGAAGACCAAGGGCAGACGGCCAACACACAGATGGCCGTCTTCGACTTCGGTGCCACACAACTGATCTTTGAGGTTCGCGGCTTGCCCTCCACGGACTATCAGGGACAAAAGGTCGGCAACATTTTCCACTGCGAAGGGGGCACGATCATCGGCAAACAGTTCTTCCCGACAGGAAAACAGGAACCGGTAACGATCCCGGCGGTGCAGCGCGGACCGGGCGGCAGCCACTTCGCCAACTTCGTGGCCGCCGTTCGCAGCCGACAGCAGTCGGACCTGAACGCCGACATCCTGGAAGGGCATCGCTCCAGCGCCCTGTGCCACCTGGCCAACATGTCCTATCGCTTGGGCGAATCACTACCGTTCAATCCACAGACGAAGGCCTTGGGCGACAACCACGAGGCCTACGAAACGCTGGCGCGCATGGAGGAGCACTTGGGGGCCAACCAATTGAAGTTGGCCGAAATGAAGTGCCGCGTCGGCCGAAAACTGACGGTTGACCCCTTGAGCGAAACGCTGCTGGCCGATGACGAAGCCAGCCGCATGCTCACACGCGAATATCGCGCCCCCATTCGTCGTGCCCGACAAAGTTAGCTAAATGCGGGCGGGGTTCGCTAAGCTCGGACGGGCGGAAACCATCCATGGGATCGGTCCGCGTTGGGTCGGGCGTGCTACTTCGATTTTGCGCCCGATGCATTCGCTTGCGCCGCCCAGCGGACAGCCGCTTCGATGTAATGATCGAGCCCGTCAGTTTGTTCGGGATGCGGGCTGAAGCAGAATACGCGTCCCTGGCCGAACGTGCTGCGCGCCGCGGCGGTCGTTCCTTTCATTATGCCGGGGGGCGCTCCGTTCTTCGCGATCTCGGTTTCGAATACCGCCAGTTGTTCATAGTCCGGGATCTCGGCCTTGCCGGCAGGTGCGAGCAATGGTCCCTGCGCGTAACGTACGGTGACAACCGGCCGCTTTTCATCCAAGAACTCTTGGCCGGAACTCTCCAGCCGCATTTCGACGTCCCCCTTGCCGCGAGCCCAATGCTTGCGATCGAGCACCTTGGCGTCGAGCAGGCCGAGAGACCATTCGTAGTCGGCCGAAGCAAGATACGAGCCGGCGCAAATCCCCAGATACCCGCCGCCGCCTTCGACGAATTTACGAATCTTGTCGCGGCCTTCGGGTTCGAGCGCCTTCGCCTGCGCCGAACCGCTGCCGCCCGGTTGGATCAGCACGTCAAAGCGGTCCAGCGCTCCGGCGCGAATGTCGGCGGCCTTGACGCGCTCGGTCGTGAAACCGTGGGCCCGCGGCAGGCAACGTTCGCAATTCGTCGGCCCGTTTCCATTGCCGCCGGCATCATCGTAAATTGCCACGCGGATCGGAGCCGTTGTGGGCGGACCGTCGGCAGCCTGCGGTCGACCGGTGGAGAGTGAAACTATTGCTACCGCGATTGCAGCGGCGAACGAAAGGAGCGAACTGCGTGGCATGGCGGGAGCTCCAGCGGAGTTGGGCACATGGCTGTATTGCTTCCTATCGTACCAATGGGCGCGGGCCGAAGCCACCGTTTCAGTCTGACACGCGTGGTGGGGGATTTACCGGTTGTTCTGCGTTGCCACAAGACGCCGCGTCGATTGCGAAGGAGAAATCCCTAATACCGGCGACTCGAGGTAGGAATTTAACCTAGGGTTTCCTTCGGGGAGTTTGCAAGGCCTCGTTCGAGGCTGTCTCCCAATCGCCGCTGTCGCCGACCGAGCACATCTTTGGTTCTGCGGTTCTGCGCAGGCGTTTCGTCCCATCGAAGGAGTATCGCCGTGTTCAAGCACATTCTGACTCTCGGAACGATTTGCGCGTGGCAATTTGGTGCTCGAATGTCGAAGCGCATGGTGGGGGCGGGGGCGGACACGGCGGCGGTGGTGGTGGTGGACATTTTGGCGGCGGCGGAGGCGGGGGACATTTTGGTGGTGGCGGTGGGCACGGAGGAGGCGAACATTTCGGTGGCGGAGGTGGCCCCGGTGGCGGAGGACACTTTGGAGGCGGTGGGCCAGGCGCTGGCGGCGGGCACCATGCCGGCAGCGCGCCCGGTGGCGGGCATGCCGGCTCGGAACATGGCATGGGGCACGAACATGGCAAGGGACACGAGCATGGTGCAGCGTCTCACCATGGGCATGAAGGCAAGCATCAGCTCTCGATCACCAACGCCGCATCCTCAAAAGGCGCCACGACGACTGGTCATACAACCAATTCAACCGGATCATCGTCGGCGTCGGGCTCAAGCCATCTGAACCACGAAATCCAAAACGAATACCACAACATCGGCCGCGACTTGAGCGGCATCTACAAAGGCCGGCAAGCGGTCAACAGCGACCGGCAAAACGTGCAGAACGCTCAGAAGAGCGTGCAGAGCGATCGACAGGCCATCCGCAACGATCTTTCTTCGAAGAACACCACGCAACTCAAAAGCGATCTGAGCAAACTGAAGAGTGACGAGCACTCGCTGCAGGGCGATCGATCAAGTCTGCACCAGGCCGACCATCAACTGCACCAGGAGCAGCGTAATCTCGATCGCAACGTCCACGAACTGCGTCACAACGAGGGGCAACTTCACGCTAGCCAGAGCAAGCCGAGCCAAAGCGCGCCGGCCGGCACAAGTTCGACCGGTCACACCAGCAGCGCCGGCTCAACTGGCTTGAAACAGAGCATTCAGCACGAGCAGCAAAACGTCGGCCACGACCTGACAGCGATGCACCAGACGCAGCAAACCATAAACAGCGACCGCCAATCGGTCGCGGGAGCCGAGAAAAGCGTACAAAGCGATCGGCAGGCTATCCACAACGACCTGGCCTCGAAAAACCAGGCCCAACTCAAGACCGATCTGAGCAAACTGAAGAGTGACGAGCACACGCTGCAAGGCGATCGATCGAGTCTGCACCAGGCCGACCATCAATTGCAACACGAGCAGCGCAATCTGGATCGGAACCTTCGCGAAGAACGCCACAACGAGCGTGAACTCCATTCCGAACGGCAGCATGCCGCAGGTCAAAGCCCGTCGGGTTCGTCGACGGCTGGCAAGAGTTCAACTGCGGGCACTGGTTCAGCCGCCGGCACCAGTTCGACGGCCGGCACCAGTTCGACGGCCGGCACTGGTTCAGCCACCGGCACCAGCGGCAGTTCGACCTCGGGCTCAACCGCAACCAGTAATGCCACTGGCTTGACCGGCGCATCGGTCCTGCCTGTTTCGTCGAGCAGTTCGAACGGCGGCTAGTGCAGCTCCAAATTCGCAAATGGATCCCGAGCCCCGGGCGTAAGCCCGGGGATTCTTCGGGATTACGAACCCAGCACGGCCGTGATCGATTCGCCCAGAATCTCGACCATGCGGTCGATCTGGGCTTCGGTCGTGACGAAGCAGGGACCGAAGTTGTAGACGTCGCCGCGCAGGCGACTGAACATGCCCCGCTCTTGTGTCGCCTGATGGACGCGTGGGCCGATCTTTTCTTCGGCAGGAAACTCGGCCTTTGTACGCTTGTCGGCGACCAGTTCGACGGCGGCCATCAAACCCTGCCCGCGAACATCGCCGACGTGGGGGTGCGAGCGCAATGTTTCCAGACCATGTAGCAGTCGTCGGCCCAACTCGGCGGCGCGCTCGAGCAGCCCTTCGCGTTCGATGATCGCCAGGTTGGCCAGGGCCACGGCACAACCGGTCGGATGGCCGGAGTAGGTGAAGGCGTGCATCCAGGTTTCGCTGTCGGGTGCGTCGTCGATCGCTCGGGCAATCTCGTCGCTGACGCCGATTCCGCCCAGGGGGAAGTAGCCGCTGGTGATTCCCTTGGCGAAAGTGACGATGTCGGGTTCGATTGAATAGCGCGACAAGCCAAACCAATTGCCTGTGCGGCCAAACCCCGTGATCACTTCGTCGGCCACGAGCAGCACGTCGTGGCGGTCGCAAATCTGGCGGATGCGTGGCCAGTAGTCGTCCGGCGGAACGATCACGCCACCGGCTCCCTGCACCGGTTCGCCGAGGAAGGCGCCTACGGTGTCGGCCCCTTCCCGCAGGATCGCCGTTTCCAACAAATCGGCTGCCTGCTCACCGGGGGTGCGCAGGTCGCTGGCCGCAGTGCCCGCGGGTGAATGAAAGCGGTAGGGATACGGGCTGTCGATGTGCAGAAAGCCGGGCGTGCGCGGCTCGAACATCGGCCAGTACGACGTAATGCCCGTGGCCGACATGGCCGCCAGCGTAGTGCCGTGATAGCCCCAAACGCGGCCGATCACCTTGAACTTGCCGGGCTTGCCGGCACGGCGCCAGTAGTAGCGGGCCGTCTTGAAGGCGCTCTCGTTGGCCTCGGCGCCGCCTGAGGTGAAATAGAATCGATTGATGTGCGGGTAGCAGATTGCCGCCAGGCGTTCGGCCAGCTCGATCGCCGGACGATTGGTGCTGCCGGCGTAGCTGGTGGCGTAGGCCAACTGGCTCATCTGGCGAGCGGCCGCGACGCCCAACTCTTGGCGGCCATGTCCGACGACCACATTCCATAGTCCGGCGATGGCATCAAGAAACTCACGCCCCGCTTCGTCGTAGAGCAAGGCCCCCTGGCCGCGCTCCCAAACGTGCGCATGCTGTTGCGCCACTCGGCGATGGAGCGAGTGCAGCAAGAATTGCTGATCGCGGGCCAAATTGTCGTCGGACGCGCCCATGGTGGCTCAACGCTCGTTGGGAACCGTGGTAGAACGAGCCGTTATCTTACCGGCGTCGTGTCCACGGGCAACCGGGTCGGGCGAGCGAGCGGCCCAATGTGGGGCGGGGCCGGCCAGGGCCTGGCCAGCGGCGCTGACGGTCGAGCCGACGTTTCAAACAGCTCTCGCAATAACATGCGGCCGCGGAGTCGGGGCCGGGCGCGAAGCAATGAGGCCTTCATGGCGACACATTTCCTTTGCTTGGGGGGGCGCTGCGAAGATCAAAAAAGTCCATCACCCGCGAGGTGTCGCAGTCAGGATGGTGCGACGACCTCGCGGGCGATTCTTTCCACCGGGAGGGCGGAACGCTTATGCGAACTTTTTTAGCTTGCACCGGCCAGTGACGCACGCGAAACACTCGGCACTTGAGCCGGGTGCTCGCGGCATGCACTTAGTCGGGGCTTTCAGTTGGGGGTGGGCAAGTAGCCCCCGTCAGTAACCACGGGGGCGGCCGAGTACTGCGCCGCTCGGAGCACCCGTGGCACTCATGCCGCCCATGCCCATACCGGACGAGCAGGGGTCGCACGAGTTGCGATTGAACAAGCTGCAGCCGCTGGCGGCGGCAGCAACGGCCATTACGACCGTCAAAACCAGTAGCCTCTTCATGAATCACTCTCCCGTTTCAGGCACTAGAGAATAGATGGCGAGGCTGTGAGTCAAACAACTCTACAACGTGTTCTACGTTGTGCAAATTCCACACGTCGTTTTTTTTCTACAACCCGTTCATTTTTTGCAACGCACGGGCGCAATTCAGCGGTTAGAGTTATACAGCCAACGGAACGCGACAGGCGGGCACAGCGGATGAGCCCAAGCCTATCGACGCCGCCGGAGTGCGGCACCACCGTGATGCCGCCCAGCTGACCAGCTACCTGACAACGGATTTTCTGCCCGTAGCTATGCTTCGCAATCGATTCACGGTTCTATTGTGTTCGTTCGCGTTGCTGACAGCGATCGCAACTCCGCTCTCGCGCGCCGCGGCGGCCAGCAATGCTCCGTCCCCGACGGCTCCGCCAAGCTCTGTGCTGGAGAGCCCGCTGGACGAACGGGCGGAGCCACTTTTCCCGCCGCCAACCGTTGCAGTTCCGCCGGCGAGAGAGATCGCTCCCTCGCAGACAGCCGATACCACTCCCTCGACATACCCTCAGGATCAGATCTGGCTAATCAGCAGTCGCAAGATCTGCGGCAGCTCGAAGTGCATTTGCAACCCGGCTTTGCAAGTACAGAAACACGAATGCGGCCAGGGCTGGCGATCTGCTACGTTGGACGAATTCTTTGCGGCCGACGATCCACAGATCGTCACAGCCTTTTGGATCCATGGCAATGACGTGTCGAGCGAGTTCGCAATCGAGCAAGGTCAAAAAGTGTTCCGCACAGTTTCGGGCAGCGGTTGTCGAGGCGTGCGGTTGGTGATCTGGAGTTGGCCCAGCGACTACGTGCCGGGCGGCCTGCGCAACGACGCCCAGGTCAAGTATCATCGCACGAACATCGAACCGTTTTTTGTCGGCCACGTACTCGATCGGATCCGGCCCGACGTGCCGGTGGTATTGATGGGCTTCAGCTTCGGAGCCCGGATCTCGACCGGCACGTTACACTTGCTCGGCGGCGGATCGATCGATGGCCGCTCGCTGCCGCTCGCCCCCGCAACAGCAGATCGTACTCCGCGCAGGGCCGTGCTTCTGGCCGCGGCCGTGGGTCGCGATTCATTAGCGCCCGGCCATCGCCATTGCGAAGCCTTGAGCCAGGTCGACCGGATGGTAATCGCGACCAATCCCCGCGACCGAGTCTTGCGGTTTTTTCCAGTGCTGGCCGACGACGGTGACGAGGCCTTGGGACTTTCCGGTCCGACAGGCCTGAGCCGGATGGGAGAGTTGCGTTCGCGCGTCGTACTATTGAGCGTGACACCGTTCGTACACCACCACCACCAGTCCGTTCAGTACATGAAGTCGCCGGAAATCCTGGCCTGCATTCGCGACGAGGTGCTGACGGCCGGCTTGGCGGCGGGCGCCCCGAAGCCGTTGCCGCCGCCAGATAAGACCGCCGCTCTCATCCCTGCGGCAGGAAATTCGGCCGAGACGGATACAAAGTAAGCTGCCGCCAGCGTCCCGATCGGCAATAATGGGTCCATGAGCGAGCCGCTGGCGTATCTCAATGGTTGGATTCCTGCTTCGCAGGCGATGGTGCCGATCTACGACGCCGGTTTCATCCAAGGTGCGACGGTCAGTGAGCAACTGCGCACGTTCTCCGGCCGGTTGTTCCGGATCGAATCGCACCTGGCACGTCTGGCTCGCTCGCTGGAGATTGTCGGCGTCGAACCCGGGCTGCCGCTGGAAGAGTTGGGCCGAATCGCCGTCGAACTGGCGGCCAATAACCAACGACTGTTGGCAGCCGGCGACGACCTGGGATTGTCGATCTTCGTCACGCCCGGCGCTTACGCGACGCTCGCGCCGGGCTCCGTTACAGAGCCGACGATTGGCCTGCACACCTACCCGCTCCCATTTCGGCTCTGGGCCGGCAAGTACGAGCGGGGCGAAATTCTGGTCGTGCCCGAGGTGCGCCAGATACCTCCTGAGTGCTGGCCCGCCGAATTGAAGTGCCGCAGCCGAATGCACTACTATCTGGCCGAGCGGCGGGCCGCGGAAATCTCGCCCGGCGCTCGGGCTTTACTCGTCGATGCCGAAGGTTTCGTCACCGAGACTTCGACCTCGAACCTGCTGATCTATCGAGCCGACCAAGGGTTGGTCTCTCCGAGGCGCGAAAGAATTCTGCCTGGCATCAGTTTGCAGGCAGTCGCCGAACTGGCCCAGCAATTGGCCATTCCCTTCACCGAAATCGATCTTCGACCTCTAGACGTTGCCACGGCTGACGAGGTATTGCTCACGAGCACGCCGAGTTGCCTGGTGCCGGTGACGCGGTTTGCAGGCCGTGCGATTGGCAATGGCCAACCCGGACCGATCTTCGTCCGGCTGTTGTTGGCCTGGAGCGAGCAGGTCGGAATCGACATTGCGCGGCAGGCGCGAGTTTCAAGCCCGCCCATAGCCGACCACGGCCAATCGGTTTTCGAAGCTGGGAAGATTTCAGCCGCTACGTGCATACATAAGCCCGACGCGCCAGCGAGGGTGTCTCTCGTTCGACACCCTCGCTGGCGCGTCGGGCTTATGTTCTCCATCATGAAAAACCGATTGGCCGTGGTAGCCGGCCGAATGACTTGAAGCCGAGGCACGTCGCCGGTAGCCTGGATGCGTACTGGCCTTGGGATCGTGTTTTCGTTGAGCATCAGTAGGAGGCAATCCGCGCGATGGAGCCCTTAAAACGGAAGCTACGGCTGGCACTGATCGGCTGCGGCAAGATTGCCTCGCAGCACGTCCAGAAGCTGGTTGCCGATGGCCGGGCCGATATCGCCGTCTGCTGCGATCCGCGGCGCGAAGCGGCCGAGGCCTTGCGCGACAGTATGGCCCCCGGCGCGGCCATCGAAACCGACGAGCAGCGTGCCTTCGAGCAATACGAACTCGACGGCGCCGTCATCTGTTCGCCCACGACGCGCCATCACGACCAGGCATCGTTGGCCATGGAGCTAGGCTTGCACGTGCTGTGCGAGAAGCCGCTGGCTTCCGATCGGACGCAGATTCTCGACTTGATCGAGCGGCAAAAACGTAGCGGCCGTGTGCTGTCGATCGCCCATCAGCGCCGTTACAAGGCACCCTATGCCACGGCGCGGCGCGAGCTGACCGAACGGGCGGATTTTTACGGCCCCTTGCGGCAAATTCACTTGTTCGTTTGCGAGCGTTGGCTGCAGACGATCGTCGGCACATGGCGCGACGATCCGGCCGTAGGGGCAGGCTACTTCGGCGATGCCGGCATTCACCAGGTGGACATCATCCACTTCCTCACGGGGCTGAGGGTCGAACGCGTATTCGCCGTCAGCGACCGGCGTTCGAGCCGCGTGGAAATCGTCACGGCCGTGCTGGCAGAACTCACCGGCGGCGTAGGGCTGACGGCGCACTTCGTCGGCGATGCCAACCATTGGCGCGAAGACATTCATTTGCACGGCGCGACGGGCGACCTGCTGTTGCGCGGCCAATCCGATGTCCGAATCAAAGTTCTGCGAGCGCAGAATAATCAAGTCGAGGAAATCACCGACTTGGAGCCTGAGAGTTCACCCGACGCCAACTTCATTGACGCGATCCTCGGCTTGAGGCCGACGCTTTCGCCGCCGCAGATTGCGCTGCCAATCTACGACTGGACCCAGGCCGTGCTCGCCAGCGCCCGCGAAGGGGGCTGGGTGCAGGTCGGGCCAGAGGGCAATCGGCACTAGGCAGACGATCGTCGTTTCGCTTTACGCCTTGAGCTGTTCGTCGTGGCGCATGAAGCTGGGAGGCTGGTCGGCTCGATGCACGTTGGCCAAGGCCAGCTTGGCGCCGGCATGCTGCTCGACGTCGTTGTCTTCCCATTCAATGCTCACTGCGCCGCAGAAACCGGCCCGATTCAGCTCGACGAATAGTGGCTCGATGTTCGAAGCGTCGCGGGCTGTGCCGGGCGTGACAAAGTTCCAGCCGTTGTGCTTGTCGCCCATCGGCCGGTGCCCGCCCAGCAGACCGTTCCGCGTGTAAGGGCGGACGACTTGCACGCCCTTGATGTGGGCGCAGTGGATACGGTCGCCGTACGCTCGAATGAAATCGATGCCCGAGACGCCCTGCCATTCCATGTGCGAGCAATCGAAGTTGAAGCCCGTGGCTTTGGCAAATCCAGCCCTGTCGACCGCCGCCAGGTATTCTCCGGCACTGGTAATGTCACCCATCGCCCGCTCGCTGGGATGGCATTCCAGGTCGAACGTCGTGCCGTAGTCGAGGCAAGCCTGGAACACGGGCGAGAAGCGTTCGACCAACAATTCAAAACTGGTTTGAAAGACGTCTGGAATGGCGTGGCCGCCGAGCGACGACGGGAGCGGCGGGAATAGAAACCAATGGCTCCAGCAATGGGCCGGCGAACCGACAAAGCCCGACACCGGAATGATGCGGTTTTCGAGTTCGCCGACGTAATGCGCCAGGCGGACGACGCCGATCAAGGCCTCGCGGGCCTGGCGCTGCGCGATCGCGGCGACTTCGGGCGGCACGTAGAACGGATCGGTTCGGGGCGGATTGTTTCCGGCCGCGCGCCAGGCGGCATAGGCCGCGACCGATTCGCCCCCCAGGAACTGCAGCGTTTTGGCGCTTGGCTCGTCGCCCAACGCCTGGCCTTGCAAATGGCCGGCGATCGAGAAGATTTCCAGCTTGTGGCTCTTGGCCTTGGCCACGCGCTCGGCGGCATACTGTTTGGCGCCGCTATCCGTGGCGCAGCGAGCCAGATCGAGTTCCCAACTCGCTTCTTCCCAACCGTCGAAGCCGGTGTCGGCAAGCCAGGCCATCCACTTGTCTTCAGGCACGTTGCCAAACTGGCCCCGGACCAGGCCAATTTGGTGGTAAGAGTGTCGTCCGCGGCGATGTTCGCGAGTTTGATGATGACCCACGGGTGTCGTTCTCCGTTTGAGTTCCGATAGAATGCAGTGCCTGAATGCGCCCGGCCGGTCTAGGGCTCGATTGCCGGTCCTATCTTAATGGATGAAAATGACCATGGCGAGCCAGTGGGCGTGGGCTAGAATCGCGGTAGAAACGAACGTCTGAATCTCGGGGAGGGGCCAATGCACCGCAGCCTGGCTGGAGCGTTCCTACTGATTATGTGCCAGGTTCTTCCGGTCGCCGCCGCGACTCCGGCGGAAGACGAGGCCGCACGGGCCGCCGCCCGATTGGTTCGCCTGGGTGCCGAAATCCGCAAGTTCACCCTGGAAGCCGGCGACCAGGTGAGCTTTGTCGAAATTCACGGCTCCCGACTGGGGCCGGCTGATTTGGCCCTATTGGCCCGGTTGCCGACCGTCGAATCGCTCAATCTGAGCCGCACCCGAATCACGGACGAGGGGTTGCTGGAAATTGCCAAACTGGTCGAACTGCGCGATCTCGACCTGGGTCAGACCGCGATTACGGACCGTGGGTTGGAAGAACTGCGGACGCTCAAGCACTTGCGCCGGCTCGACCTGGCGGGCGTGCGGATCACCGGTGCCGGCTTCGCCGCCCTGAAGTCGCTGGTAAATCTTCAGGAACTCGATCTGTTAGCGACCAATTTCGACGATTCGGCCATGGAAAACTTGCGGCCGATGGTCGAACTGGAGACGCTTTATTTGCGTGGCACGCGCATCACCGACCGCGGCATGCTCGTAGTCGCCGGGTTCCCACAACTGCGTTCGCTCAGCTTGCGGGGCACCAAGGTAGGAGATGTCGGCATCGCTTCTCTCAAGGGGCTCAAGCACTTGCAATGGCTCGGCTTGAAGGACACCCAGATTACCGATCGAGGATTGGCCGAATTGCGCGGGCTGACCACCATGCAATGGCTCGGGCTACAGAACACCGCCATCACCGATGCCGGACTGGCGAACCTGGCCGGCATGAAGCAGCTCAACATGCTGGGATTGGCCAGCACGCGAGTTACCGACGCCGGGCTCGGGCAACTCGTCGGCCTGACGCAATTGAAGATGCTCAATCTGCAAAACACCGCGATTACCGACGAAGGCCTGCTCACGCTGGGCCGCCTCAGCTCGCTTCATTGGATTAACTTGACCGGCACCAAAGTTACGCACACCGGCATCGCCACCCTGGAAGACAAGCTGCCGGAATTGGAAATTGCCGAGAATAATAAGTAAGCCGTGCGGGTAACTCCGACAGTTGCTTATCGTTTCTCTCTTGGCTCTTCAATCCGATACAAGTTCTTGTCCGTGCGAAGGAAGATTACGCCATCGACGAATGCCGGCGATGCCAGCGTGCGGCCGTCGAGCTGGTTGGACGCCAACTCCTTGAATTCTCGTTCTGGGGCAACCACGGTCGTCAGACCCTCTTCGTTCAAGAAGTAGATCCGTCCGTCGGCCAGGGTGGGCGAGGCCGAAAAACCGCCGCCCAATCGCTCCTGCCAGATCTCTTTGCCTGTCTCGGCCTCAACGCAGGTGGCCACGCCTTTATCGCTGACAAAGTACAGCTCGTCCCCCACCAGGATCGGCGAAGGATTGTGTGGCGCTCCCTTCTTCTGTTTCCACACGATGTGACTCTCCGTCACGTCCCCCTTGCCACCCAGCTTGACGGCGTACAACCAGGGCGTGTTATAGCCCGTGCAGAGAAATACCAGTCCATGGCCAATCACCGGCCGCGGCACCAACGAGTAGCCGTCGTAGGTAACGCTCCACAGTTCCCGGCCTGTACGCGGATCGTACGCGATGGCCCGATCGGTGCCGGTGCTGATCAATTGGTCCTGGTCGTCGATGCGCACCAATAGCGGCGTCGAATAGGACATCCCGCCAGCGCGATCCTTCTTCCAGCGAATCTCTCCGGTCTTCTTGTCCAAGGCCACGACGAACTGCACGTCGGTGCCGTCGCAGCTCAATAGCAGCAGGTCTTCGTACACGACGGGCGAGCCGGCCGGACCGTGCTTGTGTTCGTACTTCAGTTCGTTGTTGCGCCAAACAATCTTGCCCGCCGTGGTCAGGCAGGCCGTACCATGAGCGCCGAAATGTACGAAGACCTTATCACCGTCGATGACGGGCGTGGGCGAGGCGTGACTGTTCTTGCTATGGATTGGGCCGGGCTCGTCTTTATGGAAGACTTCGACATTGTGTACCACCTTGCCGCTTTTGCGGTCGAGGCAGATGGCCCGCAACGAATGCCCTTCGTCGTCGGCCGTGGTCAGCCAGATTTGCGAACCCTGCACGACGGGCGACGACCAGCCAAGACCGGGAATCGGCACTTTCCAGGCAATGTTTTCCGTTTCGCTCCAAGTGAGCGGAAACCCGTGGCCGGCAACGTGCCCTTGGCCGCCGGGGCCGCGAAATTGGGGCCAATCGTCCGCCCGGGCCGCGGGCACGATTATCAGGCACACGACCACGGCGAGCAGAGAGCAGTGCATTTTTGAGGGCATCGGGAGAAAAACCTCGAGGCAGGGAGTGCGACCGGCGGGCTTCAGCCATTATATTCGGAAAGCGTGTATCAACCAAGGAACTCTAACCGCCCTCTGCGGCTTTCCGCTCTCAACTTCCCGTTTCAACCCCATGCTCGATCACCACCATCTTCCCGTGCCCCCCAACGTGTCGGCCGACTCGCTGCGTCCGGCGACTTGTATCGCGTTCACGGAAGGGCCGGCCGTCGGCCCCGACGGCACGCTCTATTTCGCCGACATCATCGGCAACCGCATCCTGAAGCTCGCCCCCGATGGCACGCGTTCGGTCTTTCGCGAACCGAGCCATCGCACCAACGGTCAAACGTTCGACGGCGACGGTCGACTGTGGCACTGCGAGGGCTCGGAGTTCGGACCCGGCGGCGGCCGACGCGTGACACGCACCGACCTGCGCACCGGCGAATACGCGGTGATCACCGATCGCTACGAAGGGGCCCGGTACAACTCGCCCAACGACATTTGCTGCGACCACCGGGGCCGGATGTACTTCACCGATCCGTGCTATGGCGACCGCTCGATCATGGAGACCGACGTCGAAGGAGTGTACCGCATCGACACGGACGGCCGGCGTGACGCGAATCCTCGCTCAGCCGGCGATTCAACGGCCCAACGGCCTGGCCGTCACCGCCGACGGACGGCGGCTGTACGTGGTCGATAGCGCCCACGACGTGGGCGGGAACCGCAAGATCTGGGCCTTCGACCTCGACGAGCAGGGCCAACCGTCGAACCAGCGAGTGGTGTACGACTTCGCTCCCGGGCGTGGTGGTGACGGCATGCGGCTCGACGTCGAAGGAACTCTTTACGTCGCTGCCGGAATAATGCGGCCGCGTGGACCGCACGAAACGGCCGACGTGCCGCCAGGCATTTACGTCATTTCGCCCGACGGACAGATGCAGGGCCGAATCCCGATTCCGGAAGACCTGGTCACCAACCTGGCCTTCGGCGGCCCGGATGGTCGCACGCTCTATGTCACGGCCGGCAAAACGGTGTTTTCGTTGCGAATGCCGGTGGCAGGCGGAGGAAATGCCCGGGGGAATGCACGATGAGGCTCACAACGATTCTGCTGGGAGGGGTGGTGGCGTTTGCCGCCGCAATAGTAACTGCTGCGGAGCATCCGGCACCGAAATCCGGCCGCCGTCCTAACATCCTTTGGCTCATCGGCGAGAACATCAAGCTCGATTTGGGCTGCTACGGCGCCAAAGACGTAAGCACACCGAATCTCGACCGACTCGCGGCCCAGGGCACGCGTTTTAATCGGGTCTTTTCCACGGCCCCAGTATGCTCGGCAAGTCGTTCCGCCTTCATGACGGGCATGTATCAGACGACGATCGGCGCCCAGAACGCGCGTTCGCACCGCGACGACGGCTACAAGCTCCCGCACGGAGTCCAATTGATCACGCAGCAGTTGCGCGCGATAGGCTACTTTACCGCCAACATCAAAACCATCGACGGCGCGGTGGTTGGCACCGGCAAGGTTGATCTGAATTTCACATGGAACGGGCCGCTGTTCGACTCGGACAACTGGGACGAGCTGAAGAAGCATCAGCCGTTTTTTGCCCAGGTCAATTCGCCCGAAGTCGAATACGACATCTACGATCGCAAGAGTGCCACGAAGCCGCGTGTCGCCTGGGTCGGCGAAAGCGAGCATACCCTGGTGGCCGATCCTGACAACGTGCATCCACCTGCGTATTATCCGGACCATCCAATCGTTCGCCAGGAATGGGCGCGCTATCTGAATTCGATTTCGGGCATGGATCGCCGCATCGGCCGCGTCCTGGCTCGGTTGGCGTCCGACGGACTGGCGGACGACACCGTCGTGATCTTCTTCGCCGATAACGGACGTTTAGAGGCACGAGGCATTCACTGGTGTTACGACAGCGGCCTGCACGTGCCCATGATCGTGCGCTGGCCGAAGAACTTCCCTGCGCCGCCGGGTTCACGCCGGGATTGATCCGCGACCAGGTGATCAGCTTGATCGACGTTACGGCGACGACGCTCGCAACCGCTGGGTTGCCGAAGCCGGCCGGCATGCAGGGGCGCGTGCTTTGGGGCGAAGCCGCCGAGTTGCCGCGAGAGTTTGCCTTTAGTGCCCGAGATCGCATCGACGAGAGCGTTCAACGGATACGCTCGGCGCAGCGACCGTTATCGGTATATCCGCAACTTCACACCACAGCATGCATTCTCCGAGCTGAATCGATACAAAGAGAAGTGTTTTCTGGTCATGCCGCTCATGCGACAATTAAGCGCGCAGGGGAAGCTCACCCCTGTCCAAGGTAGGCTCATGGAAACGCGTTTGCCCGACGAGGAATTCTACGACGTGGCGAACGATCCGGAAGAAATCTGCAATTTGGCGGCTTCGACGGACCCGGCGTGCATTCGCGAGTTAAATCGGCATCGCCTGGCGTTGGCAAATTGGATCGAGGAGACCGGCGACCAGGGCCGCGTGCTGGAGTCGCCCGATATTGTCGCACCGTTTGTCAAAGAAATGCACGACTGGTTTGGCACCCCGACCGATTGGTCAACCCCGTCACGCTGAGGATCTCCCATGCAGCTTGGATTCGTCTCCGCCATTTTTGGCGATCTGTCATTGGAAGAAGTGCTGGCTTTTGCAGCGGCCGAACGCTACGACTGCATCGAGGCCATGTGCTGGCCGCTGGGCCGGGCAGATCGAAAATACGCGGGTGTGACGCACATCGATGTCCGTGACTTTACTCAGGCAGCGGCCGATGATGTCCACGCATTGTGTCAGCGTTACGGAGTCTCGCTGTCGGCGCTGGGCTACTACCCCAACATTCTGTCGGCCAACGCGGAAGAATCGCAGGTGGCCATCGAGCAGCTCAAACGCGTGCTCCTCGCTGCCGAACTGCTCGGCTTGTCGACCGTGAACACTTTCATCGGCAACGACCATCGTCAGTCGTTGGAGCCCAACTTTGAGCGGTTCCGGCAGGTTTGGCCGGAACTGGTGCGGTTCGCCGGCGACCACACGGTGCGAATTGCCATCGAGAATTGCCCAATGCTCTTTTCGCAGGATGAATGGCCGGCCGGCAAGAACATGGCTCGCTCGCCGGCCGTCTGGAGGCGGATGTTCGAAGCCATTCCATCGGACAGTTTCGGGCTGAATTACGATCCATCGCACCTTGTCTTGCAGATGATGGACCCAATCGCCCCCATCTTCGAGTTCCGCCACAAGCTGTTCCACTTGCATGCCAAGGATATGAAAATCGAACGCGACCTGCTGAACGAGCGGGGCATCCTCGATTTCGGCTGGAGCACGCCAAAGGTGCCTGGCCTGGGCGACATCGACTGGGCCCGCTTCATCTCGGCGCTCTCCGACATCGGCTACGACGGTCCCATTTGCGTCGAAGTCGAAGACGATGCCTTCCGTCACGATCTCGAAGCTCGAAAACGCTCGCTCCGCATCTCGCGCAACGTGCTGCGGCCGCTGATCGGATGATTTCCTCAGGAGAATTGAGCGTTCTGGACCACTGGCTTCGTCGCCGGCGAGATCAGAAGGAACACGACCGGCAAGGCAAGAATGCCCATCAGCGCGAGCACGGCCGGAGCGGAGACGACGTGCAGCAGGTAGGCCACAGCCACGGCCGAACCGAGTTGTGCGAGGCCAGCCATGAAATTAATTGCCGAGGAAGCCGTGGCCCGATGCGCCGAGGTCATCAGCCCATGTTGAAAATCATCGGCTACGGTGTGGAACATTCGAACCAGCGTCCGCACCAGCAGGTACGTCGTCACCAGGTGTCCCAGCCTGGCGCCGGCGACCAACGACACGGCGACGAGCGCGGCCGCCAGAATAGCCACCAGCAGCAGCCGCTTAGCTTCGAATCGCTCTAGCAGGGCAATGGCCGCCAGCGGAGCCACGGCGCCGAGAATGTTGACGGCCAATTCCAACAGCGCGAAGCCATTCTCGCTCAATCGCGTGTTGGTCAACGCCAATTGAAACGTTTCGATCGACATCCCGAAGGTAGCGGCAACCCAGGTGAGCACCAACGCCAACGACACCAATTCTGGATGCGCGCAGCAGCGACGCGTGGCTTTGACGTGTGGTGACCGCGGGCTCGGGCGACGCAACCGGCTCGGGCGTACACTCGGGAACGCTGGCCAAAACCAATGCGGCCAGGACTTCGCCCAACCCAGTCACGATCCAAAACAATCGAATATCGACCTTGGCCACCAGCGCCAAAGTCAGCAGATTGGCCACGATGCCGCCGGCCGAGGCCCAAAAGCGGTCGCGCCGAAGTACCGGCTGACCAGGTCCGCACGCCGACAAGCTCGCAAGTTATCGACGGCCCAGGCTTCCTGAATGCCGGTGATCAAAGCCGTGCCGGCACCCAATAGCGCGAACGCCAAGGCCACCAGGCCCCAGCGATCCAGCCCTTGCAACCAACTGGCGGCTGGCACCAGCATCCAACCCAGTACGACGGTCAGATGGCCGGCGACGACACACTTCTTGCGTCCGAAGCGATCGGCCCAAGCTCCGACGGGAACTTGCAAGAACAAGGCCACAAACTGTTCGACCGCCAAGACAATGGCCAACCTCTCGGCGCCGAGATACCGGGCCGCGAGCAAAACCTTGAACGGCATGGCCATGTTCGTCGCTTCGGCCAGGAAACTCGCTCCATAGAACCGTTGAAGGTGCTTACGCTCGGCACTGATCGGAGTGAGCCAACGCATGGCAGTATCGCCTCTTCATGGCGTTCGTAGCAGGCCGACACCCGCGTGGCGGGAGCCATCTTTGGCCGGACAGGTGCTAGGCAAGCGAGCACGACAATTTGTCACTCTGATTCCTACGGACTCACCTGCGAAACGGGTCGATCGCGAACCATGAACAATTGGTAATGCGATCGGCGACAGGGGTACCGTTTGAAACGATCGTGCCCAGTGGCAGGGCGAAATCCACCGGGCGGGTGGGGCCTGAAGCGTCGTTTTCGGTTTCTCAGCCGGCCTTGGTAATCTTGTAGCCCAGGGCCAGAATGGCCCGTAGCGTCTCCAAGGCCAGGCGGCGGTCGTAGACCTTTTCCGCCTCGGGCAGCTCGTCGTAGGGCACCAGGCTGGGGTGCTGCTTGAGCGCGTCGTTCCGCGCTGGCCCGAAGGTCCAACCGTCCTGCATACGTTGGCTGGCCCAAATGTCGTGCGAGTTCTCGGCCAAGCGCTCGGTCAGCGCCGTGATTTCAGCCGGCAGGGTGATGTGTGAGATGTCGATCGGTTGGGGTTGGTAGCTCATGAGCTGATTCTACCGCAAAGCGTCAAGCAGTTGGATGTTACGCAAAAAGATTGACGCCCGCAGAAACGCCCAGTATTATGATTACTCGATTAATCGACCCGCCTTCTTCCCGCCCGAACCTATCGATCATTATGCCTGCCTCTCGGCCCAAAGCCGTGCGTTTGCTGGATGTGGCCCGCGCCGCCGGTGTGTCGCGAGTCGCCGCCGCCCATGTGCTCAATGGGGCCGGCAATGCGAGCGTACGCGTCAGCCCAGCGACGCGCCGACGCGTGGAGAACATCGCCCGAGAGTTGAACTATCGGCCCAATCGTGCGGCCCAGCAATTGCGCGGCATGCCCAGCGGCTTGATCGGCGTGATCTTCGATTCGCAATGGCCCACCAATCTGCAACGGCTGTCGATGTTGGAACAGGCCGGCATCGCCGGTGGCTTGCGGTTCATGGTAGGCCAGGTACACGGCGACCCGCGACTGGCCGCTCGGTACCTCGACGATTTCGCCGACCGCGACGTACAGGGCATCCTCTGCATCGTCGATTTGAGAACCTGCTTTCTCGATGAGTTGCAACCGCTTGTTCCAGGGCGCGGCAGAACGTCATCTTTCACGGCCGGCCGCTGCATGACGACGGATTGTGCGTCCGCGTCAATACCGAAGATGGCCTCCGACAATCGGTCTCGCATCTGCTGGAGCGCGGCCGCAGCCGCATCGGGCTACTGCTCTCGCATTCGACCGACGAGTTCATGACGCTTCGCCGCAAGGGATATGTCGCGCGAGTTCGCCGCCCGTGGACTCGAGCGTCGAACCGAACCTGATCTGGTCTGCCGAAACCGAGTCGGGCTTGCCCGATGCCGAGGCGTTGGATCGGGCGATCGATACCCTCATTGTCCAAGAGCGTGCCGACGCCATCATCGCGGCCGACGACGTTTGGGCCGTGCGGCTGATCCAGCGGCTCAAAGCCCGAGGCTATCGCGTGCCGACACGACGTGGCCGTCGTCGGCTATGACAATCTCGATCTGGCCACGGTCATCGAGCCGGCCCTGACGACCGTCGATCAGGACCACGCGGCGTATGCCATCGCGGTGATCAAGATGTTGCGGCAATTGATCGAGCAGGGCTCTGTCGAACCCGAAGCGCGGACCGCGGTGATCAAGCCACGGCTGATCATCCGCGAATCGACCGCTAGCGAGATCGAGGTGAAACAATGCTCGGGCTAGAACGATGGTCGTATCGCTCCATGCATGGCTTTGCGATCTTCGCCTTTATGGCGGCCAACATACCGCCGGCTGCTTTCGCTGCCGCTCCCGAGAGCGGCTCGCAAGCCGTCGATTTCTCGCGCGACATTCAACGCCGATTCCTCTCGACGCACTGCACGCGCTGCCATGGCAGCGAGAAGCAAGAGGCCGGCCTGCGGCTCGATCATCGCGAGAGCGCATTCCGCGGTGGCGATACAGGCCCGGATTCGTCGCTCGCCACAGCGCGGACAGCGAACTGGTGCAGCGCATTACTTCGGACGACGAAGACGAACAGATGCCGCCGCGGAAGGACGGCCGGAGATTGGCCGCCGATCAAATCGCCCTGGTGAAACACTGGATCGACCAGGGCGCCGACTGGCCGGTCGACGCCACGGGCGCGAGGTTGTCTCAAAACATTGGGCCTATCAGTCCGGTCGAGCGATCGAAGCCGCCCCGCAAGTCGGAGGGCAACGCTTGGGTCCGCTCGCCGATCGACGCGTTTATCCTGGCCGGCTGGAAAAAGAGCACTTAGCCCCCTCGCCCGAAGCCAGTCGCGAAACGCTGCTGCGGCGTCTGTATCTCGACCTGTTGGGCCTGCTGCCAACGCCCGCAGAGCGCGAGGCTTTCCTGGCCGATCAGCGGCCCCGATGCGTATGAACGGCTGGTCGATCGGCTGCTGGCTTCGCCCCATTTTGGCGAGCGCTGGGGCCGGCATTGGCTCGACCTGGCTCGCTATGGCGACAGCAACGGCTACGAGCTCGATACGGTCCGCCCCAACGCCTGGCGCTATCGCGATTGGGTAGTCCAGGCCGTCAACGACGATCTGCCCTACGATCGGTTCATCATCGAGCAACTGGCCGGCGATCTACTGCCCGAAGCCGTCGCTCGAACGAGCAATTGGCGACCGGCTTTCATCGCATGACGATCAAGAACACCGAATCGGGCATCAACGCCGAGGATTATCGCAATCGCGAGATGGTCGATCGCGTCAACACCACGGCGGCGGCGGTGCTGGGCGTCACGCTCGGCTGCGCGCAGTGCCACAGTCACAAGTACGACCCCTTCACGCAGCAGGAGTATTACCGCTTCTACGCCTTCTTCAACAATGTTGAAGAGATCGAAATCGATCTGCCGTCGAGCGCCGCTGAGAAAGCCACGTACGCCGAGGCCTCGTCGGCGTACTACGACAAATGGCTGGCCCTGCAGGCCCGGCAGCGAATCACCGACAACCTGGCCAAGCTGGGACCGGAGAAATCGCGTGCGGCGATTGAAGCAGGCCGTCGACACCGGCGCAGAAGCAACTCGCCGCGCAACGAAGCCTGGAATCGCTGGGCATCGAGAAGTGGGCCAAGGAGACTCCGAACGCCAAGCAGAATCGAGTTGGCCGCCCCCGACCATGTCTGCCGGCTTTATCAAGCCTGGATGCCAAAGCAAGAGACTTCAAGCACAAGGCCGTCGAGCGCTATCTCGCGGCGCTGCCCATGCTGAGTGCCAAGCTGGAGAAGATTCTCAACTCGCCCGAGCTCGTACGCCGACCAGCTCGACGAACCGGCCGAGACTGCGCGCCGCGTCTGTGCCAGCCGGCCGACAAGCGAACGCCGGAGCAGAAGCAGTTCGTCGACGAATACTGTCAACTTTTGCCAGCCAAGAAGGACGAAGTTCATACGGCGCTGCGGATGCTGATCGTCGAAGAGAAGTACCTGCCGCATGCCGCAGGTGCTGGCCCTGAAAGAAGACACCGCCAAGCCTCGCCCAACGCATGTCTTGTTGCGGGGCGATTTCAAGCAGCACGGTCCGGAAGTCGATCCAGGCACGCCGGCCGTGTTGCCGCCCTTGGCGGCCCGTGGCGCGCAGGCCCGATCGGCTCGATCTGGCGCAGTTGGCTGGTCGATCCGGCCAACCCGCTGACAGCCCGCGTGGCGGCCAACCATATCTGGGCCCATTTGTTCGGCCGCGGCCTGGTGGCCACGGTCGACGATTTCGGCGTGCAAGGCGACCGGCCCAGCCATCCGGAACTGCTTGGATTGGCTGGCCAGCGAGCTGGTCGCGCGTCGGTTGGAGCCGCAAGCAATTGCTGCGTACGATCGTGTTGTCCAGCACGTATCGCCAGTCGTCGGCCTGTCCGCAGCGAACTCGACGAGCGCGACCCGCTCAACACCCTGCGTGGCGCGGCAAGGGCGCTTCCGCGTCGAGGCCGAGATCGTCCGCGATCTGTTCCTTTCGGCCAGCGGCCTGCTGGATCGATCGCTGGGTGGCCCGACGATCTATCCGGCCATTCCCGACTCGGTCCGCGACATTGGCTACAAGTATCAGATTGTCTGGCCGACCAGTGCCGCTGCCGGATCGCTACCGCCGCGGGATGTACATTCATTTTCGCCGTTCGAATCCCTACCCTAGCCTGGTCATGTTCGACGCGCCGGAAGGGACCAACTGCACGGCCCAGCGCAACCGCTCGAATACGCCGCTGCAAGCGCTGACGACGCTGAACGATCCGGTGTTCATCGAAAACGCCCAGGCCTTGGGGCGACGCGTGCTGGCCGAAGGGCAGGGCGACGTCGACGGTCGCATTCGCTGGTTGTTCGCCGCCTGCCTGGTGCGGCAACCACAGCCAGCGGAGGCGAAGGTTCTCCGTGACCTGTTCGACACCGAACTGGCCGCGTATCACGCCGACGCCGCGCCAGGCCGTGGAGTTGGTCGGAGCTTCGGCCCCGACGAAAGACCCCGTCGATCTGGCGGCAGCTTGGACCGCGACGGTCCGCACGATCATGAACCTCGACGAGTTTTTAACCCGAGAATATCGATGGAACGGATGGACCGCCGCCATGGACCAATCGCCCGAAACCTGCCGGTTGCTCGATCGTCGCAGCTTTCTCACCAGTTCCGTTGGCGGGCTGGGAATGGCGGCGCTAGCCTCGCTTCTGGAACGCGACGGGCTGCTGGCGGCGACGGATCCTCGCAATCCTCTCGCCCCCAAGGCGCCGCATTTCGCCCCGCGTGCCAAGTCCGCGATTTTCATCTTCCTCGAAGGCGGCCCCAGCCAGGCCGAACTGTTCGATCCCAAGCCGCTCTTGAACGAACGGCATCAGCAAAAGCTGCCCGAGTCGTTCCTGAAAGACGTCGAATTCGCCTTCATCAAGAAGGACGAGGCCGTGCTCAAGGGAACGGACGTCAAGTTCCGCCCTCGCGGCCAGTGCGGAATCGAATATTCCGACCTGATTCCGCACATCGCCGGCTGCGCCGACGATATCTGCCTGGTGCGGACGATGGTCTCCGACCAGTTCAATCATCATCCCGGCCAGTTGCTGCTGCACACCGGCAAGGCCGAATTTGGCCGGCCGACGATCGGATCCTGGCTGCTGTATGGCCTCGGTTCGCCGTCGCAGAATCTGCCGGGCTACGTCGTATTGAACTCCGGCCGCGGAGCCAGCGGCAGCACATCCAACTGGTCGAGCGGCTTCCTTCCGTCGACTTACCAGGGCGTGCAGTTCCGGGCCCAGGGGGAGCCGGTGCTCAACCTCCTCAACCCGCCGGGAATCGACGATCGCCATCAGCGGCGGGCTTTGCAGGCCATCAACCGGCTGAATGCCGTGCGCTACGAAGCCGTGCGCGACCCGGAAATCAACAGCCGCATATCACAGTACGAACTGGCGTTCCGCATGCAATCGTCGGCGCCGGAATTGACTGATCTGGCTGGGGAATCGGCACGGACGCTCGAAGAATACGGCGTCAATCGCGAGTCGCCGCATCCGACCGCCGAATTGCAACCCGCGGACACGTACCGGCGTTTCGCCATGAATTGCCTGCTGGCCCGGCGGATGATCGAACGGGGAGTGCGCTTCGTCCACATTATTCATGCCTCGTGGGATCACCACGCCAAACTGAAATACGATCTGCGCTGGAATTGCGGCGCAGTCGACCAGCCGATCGCCGCGTTACTGAAAGACCTGAAGCAGCGTGGCCTATTGGACGAAACGCTCGTTGTCTGGGGAAGCGAGTTCGGACGCACGCCGTTGGGCCAAGGTAACGACGGCCGCGACCATCACCCGTTTGCGTTCAGCACCTGGATGGCCGGCGGCGGCGTGAAACCGGGCTATGTGCATGGCGAAACCGACGAAATTGGTTGGGCTCCCACGCGCGACGCGGTACACGTCAACGATTTCCAGGCCACGCTGCTGCACCTGTTCGGCATGGACCACAAGCGGCTGACCGTGAATTTCAAAGGGCTGCCCACGCGGCTTACCAACCTGGCCGGAAACGTCGTACCTGAACTGCTGGCCTGAGAATCCGGCCTGAGCGATCAAGCCCCGAGGAGCTTCATCCATGCGTCGCCGCCAATTTTTGCAGGCCTCGGCCGCGACGTTGCTTGCGGCCGGTCGAATCAATCGGCTCATGGGGGCCGAACCCTCATCCGTCGTCGTGCCGGTGGACGAGCGGATGCAAACGCTCGAAACGGCTGCGCCGCTGGCGATGCAGTTTCATGGAACGTCGGCCGAAGAAGCGCGTCGCTGGCAGACCGATTTCGCCGCGAAGCTCAATGAGTTGCTCGGCCCCTACCGACCGCCTGAAAAGTGGAATTGCACTCGAACGACGTGTCGAACTTTCAGACCACGTGCGCGAAGAACGAGTGCTTTCGGCGGCAGGCATCGCGCCCGTGCCCCTGCACTTGCTGTTGCCGCGCGATGCTCCGGTTAAATCGCCAGGGATCATCGCCTTGCACGGGCACAGCCAGTTTGCTCACGATTATGTTGCCGGCGTCGACGGCACGGCGGAGTGCCGCGCCGAGATTGCCCGCTTCGGCGACTATGGCCGGCAATTCGTCCGCCGCGGATACGTGGTGGTGGCGCCTTGCATGACGCCCTTCGGCCGGCGGCTCGGCCCGACCGTCGCCAAGCGTGGAGACACTTGCACGCTGGTAAATATGCAGTTGCAATTGCTAGGCAAGCTGCTGATGGCCGAAAACCTCCGCGACATTTTGTGGTCGCTGGATTACCTGGCCGGGCACGAATCGGTCGACCGCGAACGGATCGGCTGCGTGGGACTCTCGCTGGGAGGACGCATGACCATGCTGGCCGCGGCCGTCGAGCCGCGGATCCGCGTCGCCGCGATGTCCGGCGCGCTCAATTGTCTGCAAGAGCGCGCGATCAATGCCTCGGCCTCTGGTTGCCAGTTGATTCCGGGCGTCTTGCAATTTGGCGATGTGCCGGAGATCAGCAGCCTGATTGCCCCCCGCCCATGTGTTTGGGAAGTCGGCACACGCGACGAATTGATGAAGCCGGACTGGGCCGAAAAGGCGCTGGAGCGTCAGGCACCGGGTTTACGGCGCGCTGGGCGCCGCTGACCAAGTCCATCTCGACCGGCACGACGGGGGACACCAATGGCACGGTCTGGTCGCGAATCGCGTCTTCGAGAAGATTTTACAAAGCTGATGGGGCGAGGCCACTCCTCAGGCAGATCACAAGGCGCCGAAACAAAAACGATGCTATGTGGGATATTTTACAGTCGGCAGATGCGGCCCGACATACCCGATCATCACAACCCGGCTCTCACCGGTATCGTCTGCAAAGAAGTGTATCCGAAGATTAGATCCTCGGATCTTGCTATGCGCGATGAATGGCCGGCTCTTACCATCGGGACATTTGAATATTCGCATGGGACCGTAGCGGGCATGTTCCATAGTTTCTCCGCTCTCATTTGACCATTCGATGCCGCGTGGATCAAATGGACCGTCGATCCATGCGTCACATGTGCTGTCGATAATTTCAAGGTGCCTAACAATGTGTCGCAGGCTATGGTCCCCAGCCCCGATCTGTTCGATGAACCTACGCGTGCTGTCGCAGAATATCAACCGCGGAAACCTCTGCATTCGGCGCCGCCATAGCGTCGTGCCGTCGGGTAGTTGACGTTCGCGGTCGACTCTCTGCCGAATCCAATTCTCTCGCGCCCTCACATGCTCTATGTATCCTAAGACGCAGACCTCCACGGACTCATTAACAACATCCACGTCCGATATGTATGTGACATCCACGACCGCATAGTCTATGTCCGTATACGCCTGTCCGGAAAACCCCACCGCTGGGCTATCGCAAAGGTATGCAATGCCAAGGCCAGTGGCTTGGTGCCCGTCGTGAAGGCATTCGCAATCTGTCGCACCTCGCATTGCTCCAAAAACTTCTTCCGCATAGGGGCCCTTCGTTGCGACGGCTAGTAGAAAGGCTCGCTCTTCCTTTGATACCCGCGTGTGATCTCGTATCCAATTCTCCACCACATAGCCCGCAGCGAGGGGCGCCTGACGGAAGTTCCTCGGCGTTCGTATAGTGAGCGCGACACCGTATCTGGTTGTCGCGCGGATGACCCCGATGAATCGCGTCATTTTTTCGCGAGCTTCATCTATGCTTGGACTAGTCGTCATCAACGACAGTTCGTTAAAGGACAGTTCCATCGGCCGATCTCAACTACAAGAGCTCATCAAGTGCCCGTTCCCACTGGTCAAAGAACCCGTCGGGCCATTTGTCGATACGGCCGTCCGAGTCAATTCGTGGAGACTGCACGTAATGGACGAACCGGTCTTCAGTGGTGCGACGATCGAAAAAATGGATCGCAAGCTGCTCTGGGGCGACAATCTTTCGCTTAACCGCGACGCGCATTCCGTTCAGCACATGGTCGCTGTGCGTTTCGACAAGTACCTGGACGCCAGCAGCGGAAGCCTGGGCAAGCAAGTGGCCCATCGCGACTTGCCCTTTTGGGTTTAGATGCGCCTCCGGGTTTTCGACCAGCACTACGGTGCCAACGTCCGCAGTCAAGATGGCAACTAATACGGGCAGAACGTATGACAGACCGAAGCCGACGTTCGGAGCAGTGAACGGCCTTGTTTGAATTCGGCTCGCCTCGAATCCAATTCCGAGCGTAACCCGCCCAATTTCTGGATACGGCTGCACGAATAAACGGGTGCCAGGCGACACCTCCCCAAACCACGCGGCCATCTGCGACCCGACCGTGACATCGGCCGCATCGGGGTGGCGTAGCTTCGGCAGAACCTCAGTCTTCGCATGCGCATCGAGGTACGCAACGGCGTAACGTCCGTCAGGCCCAATCTGGTGCTGTTGCTCTACGTCGTAGTACGACAGATCGTAAATCGCGCGGCCCAATTCGCTCCGCAGACAAATAGTGAAATGACGAGCTGAATATCGCCAACTCCGGCAGGGCAGCCGGCTCGGCTTTCACAGCCAGGACGTCCTCAAAGGGTGAGGAATAACTAAATCGCCATTCGTTCGCGATGCCATTTTCAATCGCAGTCAAACCGATCTCATCGACATTTGCTCCTCGGTACAGCACGTCTGCAGCTGTGCCTAGCGTAATTAGCGGCCCGTTGAGCAAGAGACCTCGCTTCGGCAACATTGCCTGCATCGCGCTTTGTCGAAGCAGTAGGATGCTCTGAAATACCGAAGATTTCCCCATGGCATTAATGCCAGTCAGAAGGGTAAGCCCTTTGAAGGTTATTAGCTGATCCTCAAAGCATTTAAAGTTGGTTAGATGTATGCCATCTAGCATTTCATGCCTCAGCTATCGGGTTAATTATCCGCTCAACGGATTCAAACCGCTGCCTTACCTTTGCGGTGTCCGCCGTCCCCTGGCTGATGCGCGAAAAAACTCATCGTTACGCATCAACTGGAACGACGCGTCGACAATCGCTGCTCGTTGCGATACTACCCGTTTTATTTGCCTGTCGGTCAAGCGGCCGAGCGTTACGGACCACACCTCGAATAACGCCTTGTTGATCGGACTCCGCGGCTGCTCAAGGTACATTCGCTTCCTGAATGCATGTTTTCCAAAAATCTCCGTTGCCGCGGCCATTGCCCGTTTAAATTGGCTTGTCAACGCCGGATATTTAGACTTTTCTGAATTTAGTCGCGCCATCTGTGCGCTAGAAATGCATCCATGTCAGCGACCTTATAGTCGCGATAGGACGTCGATGCGAACGCTAGGAATCGCAGAACGAACTCCCGATCGGCCATTCGGTTTGAAGAAATGCTATGAGTAGTTGCTTCCAGAAATTCATGCGATTGTGCCAACTCTGTCAGGAGCCCGACAATCGGACCCTGATTGAGGGCGTGCCGTATTTCCTGGGGAGTAAGCACCAAGCCGCCGGTATTGACGCGGCGGAAGATATTGAACTTCACCTCAGGCGGTGTACCTGGCTGGATTAAGTGAAGCGTCACCTGGTTTTCTTCAATATCTCGGCGGAGAGGGCGGGGCAGCTCCAGAAACGTCTTGCCGTTGCACTGAATTAGGTACTCAAGGCCCTCTAGTCGCATTTCTCCGAGTATGAATTCTTTAAACGTCGTCAATCGCTGGAGTCCGTCCACGACCAACCAACGAGAAGCATTGGTTGCGTCGAAATAGAACGCTGGCAGTGGTATCCGAATTAGCAGCGACTCAATAAGTTGACTCTTCTGCTTCTGGGTCCACAGGCCAGCCCTGCGCTGGAACGGCGGTGAAAGGTCAATCTCGTTTTCTTTTATCCTCTTAACAAGTAAGTCAATCGTTAGCGGCCTCGTGTCAATTTTGCTTTTTGTCGGGTCATACGGGTGTGCAATTGGCTCTGTAACGTCGGGATACTCGTCCTCTTCAACTTCCACAAGCTCCGTATAGGCGGCTTCCAATGCCAAGGACTCCTTATGCGACAATGGGATCTGCGACCATAAAGAATCGTCTAATCGCAGCAATGGCGTGTTCGTCTTATTATCGGCGCACCACAAAAGCACCATTGCCTTGCGTATCATGGTTTATGTGCAAAAGCACCGTCACAAGTTTCTCTCGAAGATCGCTGACCAGATGTTTTATAGACTCGTCCGAAGTCGGCCCGAGCGTCGAAATGTGCGCTGCGAACAAGTCGGCCAGGCCGGTACGGATGGCCTCCAAATCCTCAAGCGCCGTTTCGGGATCGGCAATCGCGTTGCGGTAGCTGTCGGGAACTGTGATCGCGACAGAAGCCAGCGACTCTCCGTGCTTGTCGAGCTTACGTATCGTCGCCCCTAAGAGCGACCGGAGAATCGCTGGAGCGTTGTGTTCGAGGCTTGCGACGAGTTCGTCGGTAGGAAGACAAAAGATGTGAAGCTGCCTGCACCATTTATCATCGTCATCGCTGTTCCAAACGACGAGAAGCACAGTACCATTAGCCGCGAGCGACGACGCTTCAGACTGTGTGATATTGAACCAAGGGACAGATTTCCGGGATGCCGTAACGGCGAAGCGGAACGAAAAGTCGACTGCGCAAAGCGGCAACCGTACGTGTCGCCCCGAACGTGGCGCAATGATCCGGGCATTGCAACCGACGCAAGTCTGCCGAGCACAACCCGCTTTACAGTCTGGGCAGGTAGTCCACCTTTTTTTGTTAGCTTGATCCGTGGTATGATGTCAGATTGAGTAGACGAGCGCAGCACGCGAATATATGCACGTGGAATTGAGCGAATTGGAGGCATCGAACGTACCGAGACGAATAGAGGGAACGCGGCCCCGATTCTAGCGGTTGAAATCCGTCTTGTCATCGGAACCCCGGCGGCAGCCCCCGTTTACGTTGAATCTCGGTCAGGCTTTAGGTGCGGTCCCGCCACGACTGCAGTCGTACCACGTTGTTGCCGCGACATGCGGTCGTAGCCGATAAACTCGCCCGTCTGCGCGTCGATTGGGTAGTTGCGGCTCATCAACTTGATTCTCGTACACACGGGGGGATTGCCATGTCGTTGCGTATTGTCGGCTATGTGCTGGGGGTTTTTGCGGTTTTGTCCGGCGTGCTCGCCGCCGGCAGGTTGGCGGGTGCGGAGAATGACAAGTCGACGTCGGCTGTCGACGAAAAGGCCGTCTGGAAGCTGCTCTATAGCGAAGATTTCTCCTCCTCGGCCTCGCCCGATTGGAACCTCAACCACGGCACTTGGAAGACCGTCGATGGCGCCTGGCAGGGAGCCGAAGAGCCTGCCGACAAGCACGCCGCAGCGGCCCGGCATGAATTCAAGTTCGACGACGCCTTGCTGGAGCTCGATTTCAAATTCGACGGCGCGAAGATGGTTTCCATATCGATTAACGACGCCAAGAACCATCTCTGCCGAGTGCAAATCCTCCCTGATCGCTTCCGCGTGATGAAGGACGATCATGATGGACCGAAGGGGCCGGACAAGGGCCAGATGTTGGCCGAAAAGCAAATTGAGTTGAAGCCCGGCGTCTGGCACCACGTCCGCGTCGAATTCAAAGGTCAGCAGATGACGACGACCATCGATGATGCGTCGGCCGGCGGCGAACATGCCCAGATTGCGTTGCCGAAGGCCAATCTCGGCCTGGTCGTCGGCGGTCAAACGGCATCGTTCCGCAATCTCCGGCTGTCGGTGCCGGCGAAGTAGTTCCTTAGATCGTTGAAAACGCCTATCAGGCGGGCGCCACCGCGCCCTGCCTGGTTTCTCGCTGGAAACGGGACCAACGGGGCGTTAAGTTAGGTTCGTGGGCGATGCCTTCTCCCTCGTCAATCTACCTGCCCCCATTGCTCCCGCCTGGTTCGTTCATGCTTGGTTCCGATTCTCGCTCGCTCCAGTCGTTGATCGTTGCGTGCCTGACCTGGGGCTCGTCGGCTGGCGCGGCCTGGGCCGATGGGCCGGCGAATGTCGACTTCGCGCACGACGTGGTTCCGATCGTTCGCGTCCATTGCGCCCAGTGCCATACCGATGGCACGTACAAGGGCTCATTCTCGCTCGATACACGCGCGGCGATGATCGAGTCGGAAACGGTCGTTCCTGGTAAGCCAGAGGCGAGCGACTTGCTGGCTCGCGTCACCAGCCACGATCCGGAAGAGCGAATGCCGCCGCCGGAGAAGAAACCGCTGTCGGCCCGCGAGGTGGAACTATTGCGGCGGTGGATTGCCGAAGGAGCCGCCTGGCAGGAGGGCTACTCGTTTAAGCGCAACGTACGTCGCGCCGCTCCGGCCGCGCCGCGTTACGCCTCCACCGGCTCGGCCTGGCCTGGAACATCCCATCGACCGGATTCTGGCCGGCTATTACGCCAGCCACCAGTTGACCCCCCCTTCGGAACTGGACGATGCGGCGCTGCTGCGCCGGCTGGATCTCGATTTGATCGGCCTGCTGCCGGCCCCCGATGAGTTGGAGGCGTTCCTGCACGATACCTCGCCCGGCAAACGCAACCGGTTGGTGCGCAGCGTGCTCGACGACCGCCGAGCGTATGCCGATCATTGGTTTACATTCTGGAACGACATGCTGCGTAACGAAGAGGGCGGGATCGGCACCCGCGAAAATGGCCGCAAGTCGGTTTCGATTTGGCTCTACCAGTCGCTCTTGGACAACAAGCCGTATGACCAATTTGCGAGGGAACTACTCAGCCCCGCGCCTGGAAGCGAAGGCTTCATCCACGGCATTCAATGGCGCGGGCGGGTGAATGCCAGCCAGACGCGCGACGTGCAGTTTTCGCAAAACGTATCGCAGGTGTTCTTCGGCATCAACATGAAATGCGCTCGTGCCACGACAGCTTCATCGACACCTGGAAACTGGCCGACGCCTATGGCCTGGCTGCGATTACCGCCGAGCAACCGCTGGAGATTTATCGCTGCGACCATCCGACGGGCAAAATGGCCGCGGCGCGGTTCCTTTGGCCCGAATTGGGATCGATCGACCCGGCCGCGCCGCGGGCCAAGCGTTTGGAACAATTTGCGGCGCTTGTGACGCACCCCGACAACGGACGCTTTCAGCGAACCATCGTCAATCGCATCTGGCAGCGGCTGATGGGCCGCGGCATCGTGCAGCCGGTCGACGTCATGGCCAACCGCCCTTGGAGCGAGGATCTGCTCGACTACCTGGCCGGATTCCTGGTCGATGAACAGTTCGACCTGAAGAAGCTCGCTGGAGCACATTGCCACCAGTCGGGCGTACCAATCGCAGGCGGCCGTGAGCGACGACGAACCCTCGGCCGCGGACTTCGTTTTCCGCGGGCCTGAAGTCAAGCGCATGACGGCTGAACAATTCCTGGACGCGATTTGGAGGATTACCGGCACGGCGCCGGCCAAGCGGCTGTTCCCAGTCAAACAACCGCCCGCGGTGCGCAAGGACCGTGAATTCCTGCGTTCGTCGCTGGTGGCGCTCGATCCGCTGCTGCACTCGCTGGGCCGACCGAATCGCGAGCAGATCGTGACCACGCGGCCCGATCAACTGACGACCCTGCAGGCTCTGGACCTGACCAACGGGCAGATTCTCAGCGGCATGCTAGCGCAGGGCGCGGCGAAGCTCTTGAAAACCGATCTGCACGCTACGGGCGATGCCATGGTCGACGCGATCTATGAAAAGGCTTTGAGCCGACGGCCAACGAGTGAAGAACGGCGAACCGCCTTGGAAATCGTCGGCAGCAAGCCGACGGCCGATTCGCTGGCCGATCTGCTATGGGCCGTCTTCATGCTGCCCGAGTTTCAATTGATTCGCTGAGTCGTTCCGCTGGGCTGCGAGTTTGATGGCTGCTTCGCATCCAATGCGGCTTCGATGCTGGTGGCGACCGCGCGGGCCAGTGCCCGATTTCCGGCCGTCGTAAAGTGGACGTTGCTTACCCGTTGGTACAGTTCCAGATTTTTCTCCATCACCGCGTAAAGATTGTCGATGGCAACTCCGTTCTCTTCCATGATCTGGGCGGCCACACGGTTGTAGCCGATCTCTTCGCCGGCGACGCGGCCGGCCGATCCATCGGGCACGGGCGTAGTGCTGGCCCAGATGAGTTTGGCCTCAGTCTTTTTCAACCGGGCTATCAGCTCGCGGAGGTTCTTTTCGTATTGCGGCAGGGGCGTCACTTGCTTGCCCTTGGGAGGGACCACATAGCGACCTTCGCCGTCGAGATACTTCAAGTCATGCAGGCCGAAGTTGAAGTGAATGACGTCCCACTTGCCTTCGCCCAGCCATTGGTCGAGGTGCGCCAAGCCCTGGGCCGTGTTGCCGCAATTGGCCGGCGGGCGGTGAACGTTGGCCTTGTCGTGCAGCAACTCGCGCACAGCAACCGTATAGCCGATCGAAATTGAATCGCCGAGGATCAACACCCGCGGCAATTTCGGGTCGTCCTCGATCGGCAGGAACGAAGGGTCGAGCACTCGGGCCGTCTTCGGCGCGACGACGCTTGGGACTTTCCGGTCGGCTCGGCAGACTGCGCAGAGCACCGGCAAAAACCCGGTCATGATCAGGATCAGAGGAGCGGCCAAAGCCGAAGAGCTAACAGCGCATTAAACCACGCCCTTCAAAAACATGTGAAACCAATGCAGCCTCCGCGGGAACAGCGCCGACAATGGCAGCGCCGACCATGCAAATCGGTCAATCTGGCAACTATGTCGGGCAAATCGTTCGCCCGAAGCGAGACTCACGAGGCGTGCGGCTTTAGTTCCCAGGGGTTGCGGCCGGGCGTGCGAACGACCGATTTCAAACACCACCTGAGAATGATGCCACTCAAGAGTTTAGCTTCTTGCAAGACGGAAGTCATCGGGCGGCCCGAATCCGAGGCAGTGAAAAGACGCAAACTCTTTGTCGGATGGGATGTTATAATTGTCCGGCCTATAGCGAGGGGGGCTGTTTTTTGGCGACTGTCGGAGGCTTCGCCCGGTAGCCGTGGCGTGCGGTCGCCGGCCTGACGCCAGTCCGCATATGTGGGAATTACGCATGGCCGATCTATTGCCGCGAAAAAAACCGCACGCACTCGAAGCAATCCTCGCTCGCCATTGGCTTGGCCGTATCGCGAAGTTCGTCGTCATAACCGGTTGCCTGTTGCCGAATTTGGCCCCGGCCGACGATCTGCCGCTGGCGCCCAATCCGCCGAAGAAGCAGGCCGAGTTGGAACCGGAGGAGGTGGCTCGGCGGTTCTTCGTCGCCGTGCTGACCCGGGACAAGCCGGCCATCGAGCGATACATTTTGCCCGAGGAACACAGCGAATTGCTCTGGAAAGGTCCGACGGTCTCTGAAGCCGCGCGGCGTGCAGCACATAAACAGGTCGACGAAATGCAGTTCAAACGGTTGCAGTCGGGCGACACGGTTACCGCTGCTAACGGTAAAGAGTACAAGATCGACGAGCGGCAAGTGAACGCTGAGCGGGTGCTGCTGTTGCCCGAGGGATTCCGATTCCCGTTCGCGCTGGTAAAGCAGCCCGATGGCTGGAAGGTCAAGGCCACAACGATGATCGTCGCCCGGCTCGAAGCATCGGTTAAAAACGGTAGCAAAAGTGATGAATGACGAGTGGCAGACACTCATCATTTAGCCTTTTTTCTTGCCGCTGAGCACCAACCGGTAAGGAAATACCCGCTCGACTTTGACGCATTCGAGTCCGGCCTGCCTGCCCAACGCGACTAGTTCCTTGGGCACGAAACCACGCAAGATCGATAGCGCCCCGTCGTCGCGCGTCAATCGGTTTTGCAGCACCAGTGGTCCGAGTCGCGTGTAGACGTAGTAGGGCAGCGGGTGGCGGTGCAAATCCAGCACGTAGATCCCCCGCCGGGCTACCCGAGCCATTTCGCTCAAGATCGCAACGACCCGCTCTTCGACGAAGTGGTGGGTGAACAGCGAGCAGATTGAATAATCGAATGTCGAATCACCCAGCGGCAGCCGCAGCGCGTCGCAACGCAAGGCTTCGATTTCAGGGCAGTCGGCCCGTTTCTCGCCGATCGCTCGCGCCGCCCGCTCGTTCAGTTCGACGCCCAGCAACCGGCCCGACCGTCCGGTGCCGCGTTGCCACGTGGCGATCTGGTATAGCAATTCGCCGGAGCCTGCCCCCACGTCGAGCACCGAGAAATCTCGCACCCCGGCCCGCGTTGCGTCGCGCCACAGGGTGCGTCGCAACGCCCGGGCTTCGCCAAAACACAGGTTGATGAGTCGCAATTCCGCGATGCAGCCTTCGTACTCTTCGGGCGTGTAATCGCCGAGGTCGAGGTGCTCGAGTTCATAACTACGCTGGGCAAACCGGTCCCACATTTCGTGGCGACTCCCCTTTCTAGCGGCAAACCGACGTGCGGCAGGCCTTCCGATCTGGCTGGCTCTCTTGTGGATTGTCGGGCAGAAGGGGGAGTTTGCGTCATCATTTCTGGCAGTTTTGGGCCGGTTGACGGGTGCCGACGACGAGCGTTCCGGCTTTGTGCATGGTAAACTCGACACGATGTACCCGCCACTCTCCCCCCGCCTAGGCGCAATCAGTCTGTCTGCCATGGTCGGTCGGCTCATCCGCACGGCCGCCGCGGTCATGCTATTTTTGCTCGCCTGCCGCGAATCGGCCGGGGCCGATCGCTTCTCGGCCCTCTGGTCCGACGGCTCGCGCACGTCGGGCCCCGAGATCCAGGATTGGTTTGCAACCGACTCTCGACCGCGGTTGAACGATCGAACGCTGTTCGATTCGCGCAACCCGGTCCGATGGATTCGCGACACCACGCTCAAACCTGAGCCCCCGCCAACCGCTTTCATCGAATTCGTCGGCGGAGATCTGCTGCCCGGCAAGGTTGTCGGCTATGCGGCCGGTTCCTCGATCGCCTACGAGTCGTTGCCGCCGCATGTGCTCGTCGAGCCAGGGCTGAAGATCGACCTGCCAGGCATGCGGCCGCGGGAAAACCTGCGTGTGCTCCCCGACATGATTCGCCGCGTGGCTTGGAAAACCGGCGAAGAGCGTCGCTATCAGCCCGGCACGGCTTTCCTCGCCGACGGTCGAAGACTTTCGTACCGCTCGCTGCGCTGGGGCCCGACTGGGCTGCGGCTGCTGACGGAAAACGGGCCGCAGACCATAGCGTTGGCCGATTTGGCCGAGATCCATCTACCCAGCCGCGATCCTTGGGAGCTCTATGCCGGGCAACTCGCCGTGCTCGATCCGGCAGGCAAGTCGCGGCTGCTGCGGATTGAAACGCCCGACGGCCTGCGTGCCACCACCTCGCTCGAACGATTGCGACCACGCGCCGCCGGCGATGCTGGAAATCCGGACACCTGGCAGTTTATCTTCCAACCGGCCTGGACGTTGGATGCGATGTTCATCGAGCATCGGCGTATTGCTCTGCGGCGGCTGTTGATCGCCAATCAGGCGCCGCTCGATTGGTTGGAGCCAGTCGCGTCGCGTCATCGTGGCGCACTTTCGAGCGCTTGGGAGAATTTTCAAACCGATGCCAACGTGCAGGGCGGGGCGCTGGTTAGCAATGGGCAGCCATTTGGCTGGGGTTTCGGCGTACACGCCCATCACGAGTTGGAGTTCGAACTGCCCGACATCGCTCGCGCTTTCCGCACAGGGCTTGGCTTGGACCAGCTTGCCGGCTCCGAGGGTTGTGCTCGGGGACTCGTATATTTGGCTTCCGGGAGGCAGCCGAATACGAGCCTGGCCCAAGTGCAGCCAGTCTATCGTAGCGATTTGCTGATTGGCTCCAGGCAGGTTCTCGACACGGGCCGTTTGGCACTAGAGCCTGCGACCAACGCCGGACGCCGGCTGGTGCTGGTGGCCGATGAAGCGGCGAACGACCGGCCCGCTGGGGCCGACCCGCTCGACATCGGCGACATCTTCGACTGGCTTGAACCGGAATTGGAACTCGACCCCGAGGGGCTGCATTACCCCGTATCGCGAGCGGCCGTCGAGCAATTGCCGGCCTTGGAGGGTTGGGAATTCGACGGCCCCTACGATTCGGCCTGGCGGCTGGTGAATCTGTTCGATCCGGCCGAACGCGAGCAGCCGCGGTTCATGTTGGGGCTGCTGCCGATCGACGGCGCGTTGAGCCTGACACGGCGATTTACCGTAACGCCAGGCCACGAGACGCTGGTATTGCTATTGGGCCAGTTGCAAGTCGCCGCCAGTCCGTCGCAAATGCGCGTCACGCTCGACGGCCGCCGGCTGGCTGAACTACCCGTTCCCACCTGGGCCGATGGCAAGGAAGGCCCTCCAATCGCCATCAAGTTGAACGGCTACGCCGGCCGCGACGTAGAAGTCGAGATCGAACTGGTGCCCAAAGACGCCCGCTCGTCCGTTTGCTGGGTCGGGACGGCGATGCTGGAGAAACCGCCGGAGGGAGCGAAGCACGTGGAAAAAGACGACGATTGAAAGAGCACCATTCAGCCGCGTCGCTTGCGACGGGTGCCTTCTGTTCATGAGAATTCAGCGGTCGTCGCGAATTACCAATTGCGGGAACGTCCTTCTCAGTTCCAGAATCCCACCGAGCGTGACCCGGTTGCCGCTGATATCCAATGATTGGAGGTCGGGCAGCGGCGGAGATGCATGAGTCCGGCGTCGGTGATAGCTGTTCCGCTCAAACAAATAAACGTGAGGGTGGTGAGACTTGCAAGGTTCGCCAGCCCAACGTCCGTGGTCTGCGTTTCGCTGAGATGCAAATAGTATAGCCGGGGCAGCGATCGCAGATGCACGAATCCAGCATCGGTAACCTGCGTTCCGCCGAGAGAAAGTTCCTGGAGTTCGGGTACGCAGCGAAGGCTCGCGAGTCCAACGTCCGTCACTTGCGTTCCGACGAGGTGCAGGTGCTCAAGCCGGTGCATACCTTGAAGGTGAACGAGCCCACGATCCGTGATATGCGCGTTGTCGAGGCATAGATGGCTTAACTGGGTCAGCCCTCCCAGATGCACAAGTCCTATGTCTGTGATTTGAGTATTGCCGAGACTCAGGAAACGAAGCTCCGTGAGCCGTCGGACGTGGATCAGGCCAGCGTCAGTAATACGCGAACGATTACCATGTACCTGGGTCGCAGTTCCCGGCTTGTCGTCACCCAGCAACTGTCGCAACTGTTCAAGGGCGATCGGCCACCCGCAGTCGGCATGAGCGTACACCACCGAGCAGCCGAGTTTCTCCAACTCAGCCACGGCGACGGACTGTTGACGCACTTTGTTCACCGCCGAGAACAAAGCGGCGCCTACCAAAACCAATAACAGCAGGCCTCGCAAGCTGAACTGGAACCAGCGGCGGCGGGGCTTGTTGGGCATACGTATAGCCTAACAAATCTGCGCAACAATCCGCTCACCCAGTTCGCACGTCGATAGCGTGCCGCCCAGATCGGGCGTGCCGACCCCCGTGGCCAGCGTCTGTTCGACTGCGCGGCGAATTCGCTCGGCGCTCGAAGCCTGACCCAACCAGTCGAGCATCATCGCGGCGCTGAGAATTGCGGCCACGGGATTGGCCAGGCCACGGCCGGCAATGTCGGGGGCCGAGCCGTGAACCGGCTCGAACATCGAAGGGAATCGCCGCTCGGGATTGGTGTTCGTGCTGGGAGCCAGCCCCAGTCCGCCGGCGATGATCCCGCCCAAATCGGTCAACAAATCGCCGAACAGGTTCGAGGCCACCACGACGTCGAACCGCTCCGGACAACGGACGAAGTTCATGGCCATGGCGTCGCAGTGCTGCTTGTCGGCCGCGACGTCGGGATAATCGCCGCGCACTTCTTCGAGCAGTTCGTCCCACAGCCCGTAGGCGTAGCGCTGCGCGTTCGACTTCGTGGCCATCGTCAGCTTACGGCGCCGCGTCCTTGCCATTTCGAACCCGAATCGCAGAATCCGTTCGACGCCGCGGCGGGTATGGATGGCCGTTTGCAGGGCGAACTCGTCCGGCTGGCCGACGTGGAAGCGGCTTCCCGAGTCGACATATTCGCCTTCAGAATTCTCGCGGATGACGACGAAGTCGACGTCCTGCGGCCCTTTGCCGACCAATGGCCCGCGCACTCCGGGCAATAGCCGGGCCGGCCGCACGCAGGCGTATTGATCGAACGATTGGCGGATCCGCACCAGCGGGGCCAGCGTCACGTGGTCAGGCAAGCGCTCGGGCCAGCCGACCGCGCCGAACAGGATGGCGTCGAAGGGCCGAAGCACTTCGAGAAAATCGTCCGGCACGACCGAGCCGTGCTGTTGCCAGTAATCGTAGCCCCAGGGGAGCGTCGTCAGGTCCAAACGAAAGCCGCCGTCGAGCTTCGCGTCGGCTTGCAACACCCGCACAGCTTCGGCAATCACATCCGGGCCGATGCCATCGCCAGGATAGACCGCGATCTTGAAAGTCTTCATATTCACCAGGCCTTCGGCGGCCGCTCTAGGCCAATAGTTCACGCACGACGTTGCCACCAGAAACCAGCGGAAACGGACGGCCAAAACGGTCGTGCAGTAGGGTTTCGGGGTCGACGCCCAGTTGATGATAGATCGTACGCAGAATGTCCTTGGGCGAAACGGGACGCTCGTCGACCTCGCCCGCCTGGCGATCCGATCGACCGACGACCTGACCCGCGCGAACGCCGCCGCCGACAAACAGTCCGCAATAGGCCTGCGACCAGTGCCCGCGCCCGCCGCCCCGGGCCTTTTCCAAACGCGGCGTACGGCCGTGCTCGCTGATGCAGGCCACGAGCGTGGTATCCAGCATCCCGCGGGCTTCCAGGTCGAGGATGAGAGACGAATAAGCCTGGTCGAGCCCCGGCAGGAGTTCGTCTTTCAGGCGGGCGAAGTGATCGAAATGCGTATCCCAGGCGCTATTGCCGGTCTGGTATTCATCCCAGAAGACTGTGACCAGTCGGCTGCCGGCCTCGATCATGCGGCGCGCTGCCAGCACGGCCTGGCCGAAGAGCGTGGCGCCGTAACGCTCGCGATTGGCTTGCGGTTCGCGCTGCAAATCGAGGGCTTCGCGCACTTGCGGCGACGTGATCATCGAAAAGGCCATCTCCTGGAACCGATCGCGGGCCTCGACGCTGGGGCTATCGGCCAGATCGCGCCGCGCCTCGTCAAGCTGGCCCAGCAGACTGCGGCGGCGGTTGAGCCGGTCGAGCGTGACTTCCGTCGGCAACTGAGCGGCGCGCGAAATCAGGAATCGGCTTTCCGGGGTGATTCCCAAGTAGGGGTCGGCGACGTCCACATCCGTACCGCCGCGCCAGCGCGAGACGGATTTCGTGGCTCGGCCTTCGAACTCCGTCCACACCGGGTCGTAGGTCCGGCCCAAGAAGCCGCCGTACGGCCCACCGCGCATGAATTCCGGCGAGCGACTGCTGAACGGAAATGGCAGCGCCAGGTTCCGCGGAACGCCGCTATGCGCGGGCGCCGTTGGCTGATGCTCTTCCAGGTATTCCAGCACCGAGCCAATGAACGGCCAATGACGCGTGTCGTAGGGATTGAGTTCCATCGCCACGTCGACCTGCGGCACGCCGGTCAGCGTGTAAGCAGCCGAGTGGATGTTATAGGGGTGCGACATCGAGCGCACCACAGTCGCGCGATCCAGAATACGAGCCATCCGCGGCAAGTGTTCGCAAATCCGCAACCCCGGCACCGAGGTGTCGATCGAGCCGAACGTGCCGCGAATCTCCGCCGGAGCGTCGGGCTTGGGATCGAACGTTTCCAATTGGCTGGGAGCGCCATAGAGATACAGCAGGATGCAAGCCTTAGCCCGGCCTTGACTTGGCGATGGTTTCTCTGCCGCGACCGCAACCCGCGGCTGACCGGCACGCAATAGATCGCCAAGTTCGAGCCCCATCCATCCCAGGCCGCCGGCGCGAGCATGTCGCGGCGCGTCCAGCCGTTGCACATTCGTCGGGCTGAGCCGAGGATGCGAAGCATGGCGGGAGACTCCGAAAACTAATGGCAAGGGCAGGCAGGAGAGTGGACCTATTGTCGGCGAATTCTCGCCGGCAGGCAACACACCGGTCAGCCCAGCAGTAGTTCCGCCCATTTTCCCCAAAACCACTGCTTTTCGCGCGCTTCCACGGTCAGCCGCCGTTTGATCCTGATAGCCGACCCCTCGAGCAGAACTAGATCCGGCTTCCCTTGAGAAAGCGAGGAATCGCGTGTTGATCTTTTGCCGCAAACCTGGCGAGAAATTCAAAATCGGAGACGACATTGTCGTCACCGTCGAACGAATTCGGGGGCAGCGGGTTTGGGTCTCTTTCGAAGCCCCGGCGGCCGTCCGAATTGAGCGGGTTGAGATTCACCAACCACCCCTCGCCGAACCACCCGCCACCGACCCCCCTCCCCTGGCCAGTTTGATTCGCCGCGTGTTTTCGCCAGTTGGCTGCACAGAAGGCAGTACCAAGTAGGCGGCGATATAAAGTCGGCAAAGATCGAGCCAGCCGGCTCAAACCGCGGCGCTCGGATCTTTTCTGTCAGGGCGACGTTGGTTCGCCACGACGTGCTCGGCACGCCCATCATCTTTCGGGGTGATTCCCGCCGGTCTGCGCAGGACGGAATTCGCGCCCCTGTCCGCCGACTGAAATGCGGCGCGACAGTCCAGCCCTGCTTCGTGGCGGATTTGCTAGAATCACCCTCGCGGGAATTTCGAGCAGTGATGCCACAGAGATTGGAGCCCAAGATTCAAATGGTTCGCACCCAAGGCAACGACGACGTCGAGCAGCGCGTCGTCGACGATGTGCAACGCGCCGGCTGGCACCTGGCGGGCAATGAAATCAATGCCGAGGGCCCTGGGTTCGTTTATTCCGTCGGCCTGTACCACACGTTTCAGCAACCGGAAATCATCGTCTTCGGCCTGGACAGTTCCGTCGCCATGATTGAATTCATCGACCAGGTTGGCAACGAGATGCGTGGCGGGACGAGTTTCCAGGATTGGGAAGAGAGCCGTCAATTTGTGAATGGGCATTGCTGCATGTTCCGCAGCGTCGAGCGGGAACTCTACGCCGAGCACTTGGGCTTGGCGATCTGGTTCTACCAGGGTCGAGACTTTCCCGCGCTGCAATGTGTTTGGCCCGACACGAGCGGCAACTACCCTTGGGAAGCAGCGTTTTCGGCGGAGTTGAGCGGCCGGCAGCCGATGCTCACCCAGCGGATCGGCTGGCCGTTTCATGAGGGCAAGAATCGATTGGTTTCCACCACTCGCCCGGTCGTTGAGAGCCGCAAGCCGGTGGTTTGGGTCGCGCACGACGTGGCCGGCGATTGGCAGTTCCTGTGCGGCACCACGGATCGAACCGAAGACGGACGGCGGGTGGGCCTTGAAACGGTCGTAGAGTCGAATCCGTCCATCTTGGAATTGGCCGATCTGCCCGTTGGCTGGCAGGCCGTTCGAGAAGCGTCCGACCGACCGTGGCAGAAGATGAGAATGTGACCCGCCGCACGTTCCTGGCGTTCTGCCTGGTGGGATCTGCGGAGCGTCACTTCTTCATCACCTCAGCTAAGAATGCCCACATTTCTTTCGTCGGTTTGTCGTCGGGCAATCCGAGATCGGAATTGATCGTGCCGTGATTCTTCCCTTCGGCGGCAATCGCCTTTGCCGACACGTCGGCTGCCTGCAGTTTCTCGGCAAACCACAGCGATTGCGCCTTGGTATCGGGTCGATCAGCAACGTACAGGATCAAAAACGGCGGGATGTTTTTGCCCTTGGCGACGTAAGTCACTGGCGACAATTCCCGCTGCGATTCTTCCGTGCCGCCGAAGAACGCCTTGAAGGTGTCGGGCGGCGCCACGCCGCTGTCTTTGACCAGCTTGGGCACGTCGTAAAAGCCCACGTCGATCGGTACGCACGCCTTGACGAGCGACAGCGTAAACCTTCAGCCTGCAGAAAACGATCGTCGGTCGAGACCAGGGCCGCCAAATGTGCCCCGCCCGAATGTCCCATCAGCAGGATCGAATCTGGGTCGCCACCGTAGTCTTTGGCGTGGTCGTGAACCCAGCGGATGGCCTTGGCCACGTCGCCGGCGATTTGTTTCATGGCGACCTGTGGCACGAAGCGATAGTTGATCGAAACGAACATGAAACCCTTGTCCACGAACGCCTGCGGCTTCTTCTGCACGTCGAGTTTCTCGCCATTGCGCCGGCCGCCGCCATGAATCCAGACGACGACGGGGTGCCCCTGGCCCTCGGCAGGAGCGTAGACGTCGAGAATCTGCCGGTCATTTTTGGGCTCGGCGTAGGGTAGATCACGATGCACCTGGAGATCGGCGGCAACGACTTGGCCGGCCAGCACCAGGAAGACGAGAATCGTTCGCATCTGGACCCTCCCATGTTCGCAGCAAAACCTGTCTTGCTGGCTAGATAGTACCAAAATGGCTGGGGCAATGCGTAGTCCTGCGGCTCGATCGGCCGACTTGTTCCAGCCACGGCCTGGCGCCCCGCCGGCGAGCGTAAATAGCTGGCGTCTGCCGCTGCCCGGATTAGAATAATGGACACGTCTCGGCGCCGCCCATCGGGTACCGGCGAACCGTCTCTCCCGGAGAAGCTTTCCCATGCATTGGCATCCTTGGATTGGTGCGTTGGCTTTAGTGGGCGCCACATTACTCCCTGCCGGAGGCGCGGTGGCCGCTTCGAGCGACGACGAAGAAGCCATCCGTCGCAGCATCGAAGCCTACGTCGTGGCCTACGAAAGGGGCGATGCCAAGGCCTTGGCCGAGTTATGGTCGCCCACCGGCGTCTTTGTGAGCTTCGATACCCGGGAGCAGTCCAGCGGACGAGCGGAAATCGAAGCCGAGTTCCGCCGCATCTTCAGTCGGCCTGGCAAGCGGACGTTGAACGTCGATGTGGCTCGATTCGATTCGTCACCGCCGACGTGGCCGTCGAAGATGGAACTGCGAGCGTCTCCGTCGCCGGGGGCGAGCCCGTCGAGAGCACCTACACGGCCGTTTACGTCAAGCAGGGCGGCCGTTGGCTGATGGATAGCGTGCGCGAAACCGACAGCACGCCGCCGGCCGTGGCCCAGTCGCCACTCAAACAGGTGGCCTGGCTGGTTGGCCAATGGATCGACGAAGAGCCGGGGGCGACAGTGACCTACGACTGCCGCTGGAGCAAGAACGAGACCTTCCTGATTTCCAACTTTACGATCGCCGCGGCTGGCGGCATCGACATCCAAGGCACACAGATCATCGGTTGGGATCCGGCCGAGGAATCGATTCGCTCCTGGGTGTTCGACTCCGACGGTGGATTCGGCACGGGATTATGGAGTCGCGAAGGAAACGAGTGGGTCGTGAAGATGCAACAGGTTCTGTCCGACGGCAGCCTGGGCTCGATGACGAACGTCTACGAAATGATCGACAGCAATACCTATCGCTGGCTTTCGACCGACCGTCACGTGGGAGACAGTGTGTTGCCAAAGGTCGGCCCGGTTCGGATCGTGCGACAAAGTTCGAATAGCGCGTCGCGTGGTGGCGAGCTGCCGGCCAAGGAATGACTCTGAAATCTCTTCATCTGCCAAAACACCTTGCTTCCACGGTACCGTCATGAAACATATCATTGCACTCGTCGGCGTTCTGACCATCGGCCACGCCTGCTTCAGCCCCTCGGCCGATGCGCGGCGGCGCTCGTGGCGGGGGTGGAGGAGGGTTTTCTCGTGGAGGCGGCGCCGGGCCGGCGAACTTCGGCGGCAATCGGCAAGCAGGCTTTGGAGGCGGCGGTTTCGCGCCCCAGGGGCTGCCCGCACCAACGATGAGCCGGGCCGCCACGCAGCCGAGTTTTAACGGAAGTGGCTTCGCAAATCGACCGAGCGCGGGCCAGGCTCAGCAAGGCCGCTTCGGCGGCGCGACCCAGGGTTTTGGCGGCGGAGCCGCGACACAGGGTTTTGGCGGCGGAGCCGCAGCACAGGGCGGGTTGGGCGGCGCCCAATCGTTTCAACGCCCCTCGCCGGGTCAACTGAATGACTTCCTGAACCAGGGAAGCCGCGGCGCATCGGCCGTGCCAGGCCACTTCAACTACAATCCTCAAGCCACGTTCCCGGGTTCCGGAGGCGGAAGCAAAACGTATCAGACTCCAGGCGGCTCGACGATTACTATCGCCGGCGGTTCCGGCAGCAAAACCACGGCCGGCGGCGCGACGGTCGGTGGGGCCGGCGCCGGGATCAAAATCGAGGGAGCCGGCGGACAGACGTATGTTTCCGGCCGCGGAGTCGCTGGCGCAACCAAGGACGGCAATAGCGCCGTGGTCGCCGGCCAAGGCCGAGCCGGACAAACGGCCGGCGGCGCAACCGCTGGACGCATCTCGGCTGGCGGCGCGGCCAGCAACGGAAATCGAACGGTCGTCGGGGGCGGCACGGCCGCGGGCGTTCGAGGGCCCAATGGTGGCGGCGCTGTCGGCGTGCGAACCGGGATTGCCGGTAGTGGCGGCTTCGCGCACACCAGTGCCGGAGTCGCGGTGCGCGGTCCTGCCGGTCAATCCATTGCAGCCGCCCGTGGCGCAACGTTCATCAACGGCCAGTTCGTCGGCGGTCGGCAGTGGGCAGCCGTCAACGGCTCGTTTACGCATTGGAACTGCTATCGGCCCGCCTGGTATACGGCTCATCCTGGCGCATGGTATACGGCCGGGCTGATCACCGGGGCGTGGATACGCTCCGGCTGGGCAGCCACGGCCAGCTACTGCGGCTGCACCGGCGAGCCGATGTATTACGACTACGGCGGATCACTCGCCTACCAGGACGGCAGCGTCTACAACGGCGACCAGCCGATCGCTACGGCTGACGAGTATTATCAGCAGGCCGAGCAAATTGCCGCCGCCGGCGACACGGCCGCCAACGATCAGTGGTTGACGCTAGGCGTGTTCGCCATTACCAAGTCCGGCGAGACCACGACGGACAAGGTCGTGCAATTGGCGGTCAACAATGACGGCGTGATTCGCGGCAACTTATACGATGCGCTCACCGACCAGGTTGCTCCGCTGACCGGGGCGATCGACAAGCCGAGTCAGCGCGTCGCAATCAGGATCGAAGGCAACGATAAGATGGTCGCTGAAACGAGCCTTTACAACCTGACCAATGACGAGGTGCCGATGCTCGTGCATTTCGACGCCGATCGGCAAGAAATTCGCACGCTCGTGCGCCTTGAAGATCCGACGACCGAATCGAAGCCCTAGCGCTGGAATAAACCGCGGATACTTCTTACGAACCACGCTCGGCCGCCCAAGTGCGAAATTGCTTGTCGAGTTCTTCGACCGTCGCGGGAAGGCCATATCGACGGCCATTGGCTGACAGCCAGGTTGCGACGCTGCCGCCGCTGGCTTCAGCGACTGCGATCTGCTGAAAGACACGGTCGTCTTTCGTCCGCTGGAGAAGGAAATCACTGAAACCGCGGCACTCGGAATAGAAATCCGCCTGCGCTGTTGTGGCCGCCTTGCCCTTCTCGTCGGCGATGAAATTAACTTCGATGTTAACGTTCGAGGCCCCCGGCGCTGCCTGCGGTGCATTCTTTTGGCGATTCGACGCGATGGCCTTCGTGCCTGGATGCTCCATCGTGAAAAACTCGGCCAATGGGCGGATGCGCTCGGGCGAGGCTTTAAACGCGGCGGCAAATTCGCGGCGGCGGTCGGCCGTCAGTTCGTCGTTCTCCATCAGCACGGCAGCCGTTTCGTCGAGCCAATCGTGCGCCGGCCCGCCGTAGTGGGTCGCCTGGTCCGCGGCGCCAGGCAGATTGCGCAATGCTTTCGCACCCCAGAACATGCGGATGAACCAGATATGACCCAGCTCGTGCCGCAACGGGTGCTTGCCTTGCGTGCCCGGCCCGGCAAGTTGTCGGGCTACGTCAGCCAAGGCCTTGTCCAGCAACTCGCCCTTCAACCCAAGCTTTTCCAATTGCTCGCGAGCCTGGCCGACCGCCTGTTTTTTCAACTCCTCATTGAGCGACTGAGAATCGAGCCAGGGCATGAACCACTCGGCTCCCGCTTTTTCGAGTTCCTCGAAAGGCACCAGGCTCGACGTGCCGATCGTTACCACGGCACCGCGTCCCGGGACCGCGCCGAAATAACGCAAAAAAGTCGTCGCCGCCGCACGCACGTCCTCGGCCAGATCTTTGGCTTCCGCCTCACTGCGGCAGAAGATCCAGCCGAATTCCGTATCGAAGCACGGGCGATCTGCGAGACCCTGGATTGCCGGCCGCTCGGCAATAGTCAGCTCTCGGAAATGAGGGGCTGGCAGCAATGCCGGATCCTTTGCCTGCGCTGGCAAGGAAATGAGCGTCACCTGGATTGCAACAAGGAGGCAAATATTCTTAGCAAGCAGGCGGACGATTATACGCATGGTTGATTTTCTCTCTCTGACCTACGCAGGGGAATAGTGTTGCTTGAATTCAGGGACAACACGTCCTCAGTTCTTCCCATTGTTGTACCACGGCAGCAATCTGTTAGAGTAAATTGATCGGTTTTGTCCCGCCAAATGCCTTCCTGCCCGTAGGATACGCTCATGCCTCGAACTGCCTGCCTGGGGATCTGTCTGTTCGTTGTCTTGACGATTACCTGGCCGCGAGGGTTGGTTGCGGCCGAATGGCGCCAATGGCGCGGCGATCAGCGCGATGGCGTGGCCGAATCGTCGCCGCCTTTGGCCATGAGCCTGCCGGCCGAAGGGCTGCGACCGGTTTGGGTGCAGGAAAAAATCCTGGCCGGTGGCAACGGAGGTTGGGGAAGTCCGATCATCGCCGGAGGGCGCGTCTATTTGTTTGTCCACGCGCGGATTCAGCAATCGGACAAGAAGCTCGGGCCGCAGAAGTTCCCCTACCTGGCGGACGACAAACGCGGACATCTCACTCCCGAACAATACGTTGAATATGAAAAGAATCGCCGTGCTGAAGACCTGGAACGCGGCAAGGCCTTCGACTATCGCGAAATCGTCTACTGCTTCGACGCCCGCAATGGAAAGGAAATCTGGAAGAACGATCGACCTTCGATCTACACGCGGTTCCTGCAATCTGGCACGCCGGCCGTCGACCACGGGCGGCTGTTCATCCTGGGCGCGGGGTTGAAGGCCCGGGCAATCGACGCTGAAACCGGACGCAATTTGTGGGAGACCCGATTGCCAGGCGAGTTTCTCGACGAGTTCATGATGAGCTCGTTTGCGGTCGTCGATGAGGTGGCCGTCGTACTGGCCGGGCATCTGCGAGGCCTGGACGCCTCGACCGGCAAGCTGCTGTGGGAAGGCGACCCCCAGAAGACCCGTGGCGTGCATTCCAGCCCAGCGGTCTGGAAGTCGGGTGACTCGTCGTACCTGGTAGCGAACGTGGCCGGTGCCGATACGGTCTGCCTGGAACCCAAAACCGGCCGCGAACTGTGGCGCGTCAAGAGCGAGGCCAACTTGTCGACGCCGCTGGTTGTTGGCAACCGGCTGATTACGCTCGGCAACAGCCGTCGCGGTGGGTTGCGATGTTTCGAACTTTCGCCCTCGGGTGCCGAGCTGGTTTGGAAGTATCAGCGCATCGCCGATAAGGGGAGCAGCCCGCTGGTGGTGGGCGATTATGTTTACGCGCAAGGCGAGCGCCGCCTGGCTTGCGTGGAGCTGGCCACGGGCAAGGAAGGCTGGAGTACGACGCTCGATCTGGCTTCGCCGCAGTACACGTCGCTCGTAGCGGCCGATAACAAGGTGATCTACGCCTACGACGGTCTGCTCTGTTTCGCGGCCGATGCTGCGGAGTACAAACCGCTGTTCGAAGTCAAATTCGACAAGACCGGTTTGATGGCCAGCGAGCAATCGTTCCGCCAGCGTTTGAAGCTCGACGAAATGGAGAAGACGCCCGAGGGCCAGGAAAAATCAGTCAAGGTGTATCAACGCGAAGTGGGCCAGCAGGGGCCACTGCCATGCGCTTCGCCGGCGCTGGCCGATGGACGGCTCTATCTGCGACTCAGGAACGCGCTGGCCTGTTATGATCTGCGTCCGGCAACCGCGGCGCAAGCGAACCTGCCCGCCGGCAAATAGCTTCAAAAACCGGGCGGTGAGTACCTACCACTTCCGGGCAGGCAACATGTCTCCGCGTTACGAATCCCATCGCCAACCGCTGCTTCCGCGACCGCAATTCCTGGCCCGCTTGGCGTGGCACGTGCTGTTCGCTGCCGCGCTGGTATTGGGTTCACTGCTGTTGGGAATGGCCGGGTACGCCTACTTTGAGCGGCTCGGCTGGCGTGATGCGTTCTTGAACGCATCCATGTTGCTGGGCGGAATGGGGCCGGTCGAATCGCCGCAGACCGACGGCGGCAAGCTATTCGCCGGGCTGTATGCCCTGTATGCCGGGCTGGTGTTCCTGGTCGCCGTGGGCATTGCCCTGGCGCCAGTCGTTCACCGCATCCTGCATCAGTTTCATTGGACGGAAGACCACTAGCGACCGAATCCGACTGGCAACCATTTCTGGCACGACGCGATTTCCGGCGGTACAAAGAACAACTGGCATGTCGACGGCGCACGATCGACAGGCCGCACATCGCCGGGGATTAGCATCCCATGAACGACCATCCTACGCGAACTTCGCAAGACACGGCCAGCCAGCTAACGCGCTGGGAGCAGCTTTTCAGCCCTCGACCGCTCGCCACGAACCGTTCGGGCAGCGACGTCATGCTGGTCTCGGGACCGGCGCAGACATTTGCCGAAGAAACGGCGATTTTGCTCCGTTCGCGGTTGCGCGCTTATTCGCTCATCTGCCTGGTGCTGCTCTGCTTCTTCTTCGTCCTGAGCTTGTTCACCGACAATCTGCTGTTGCTCGGGATCCGCTTTGCTATCTTGCTGGTGATTGCAGGCTGTCATGCGTTTGTGCGTTCGAGCCGTGGTCCGACGGCGGGGCAGTTACGCACCGTGGAACTGGTGATTCTGTTTTCGACCGTCGTTCAGTTGGCGATGATGATGGCGGCCCGAATCATTCATCTCGCTCAGGCCGGCGACCCAATCACCTTGGCCGCCGTTCAGCAGGGCTACATGGGGGCTTGGGTGCTGCTGGTGCTGACGTATGGCTTGTTCATTCCCATCCCCAGGCATCGCGCCGCCGCGCTGCTTTTGCCGGTCGGTTTTGTTCCAGGCCTGCTGCTGTATATCCTGGCATGGGCCCGTCCAGACCTGGCGAGTTTCTTTGCCAAGGACCAGGCGCCGGAGTTCGTCGTCCTGCCGATCGCGGCGGCGGTGGTCGCCGTGTATGCCGCGCATACGATCTACCGCATTCGCGAAACGGCCTTCGCGGGGCGGCGGTTTGGCCAGTACCTGCTCAGTGAGCAGATCGGCAGCGGCGGCATGGGCCAGGTGTTTCGTGCGGATCACTTGCTGCTCAAACGCCCCTGCGCGATCAAGGTCATCCGCCCCGACCGTCGCATCGACGAGACGACCATCGGACGTTTCGAGGCCGAGGTCCGCGCAACGGCCCGACTATCGCATCCCAACACGGTCGAGATCTACGACTACGGGCTGGCCAAGGACGGCACGTGGTACTATGTCATGGAATTGCTGCGAGGAATGAACTTCGACGAGCTCGTGCAACATCACGGGCCGCTATTGCCCGAGCGGGTCGTTTATTTGCTGCGCCAGGCCTGCGGGTCGCTGGGCGAAGCTCACGCGGCCGGGCTGGTTCATCGCGATATCAAGCCCAGTAACCTGTTCGCCGCCGAACGCGGCGGCGTGTGCGACTTCGTCAAAGTGCTGGATTTCGGACTGGTACGCGCGAGCAACACCGAATTGGCCGCCGATGAGGACAGCTTTGGCGGCAGCCCGCACTACATGGCGCCGGAACAGTTTTCGAACTTCGAAGCGGTCGATGCTCGTAGCGATATCTACGCGCTGGGCGCCGTGGCATATTTTCTGTTGATCGGCAGGCCGCCCTTCGGAGGGCGATGGATCAAGGAATTGCGCGATGCCCATTTGCACCAAAACGTGACCCGGCCCTCCATCCTGCGCCCGAGCGTTCCGGCGGACCTGGAGAGCGTGATGATGCAATGCCTGGCGAAAACACCCGCGGATCGGTTTCCAAGTGCGGAGAGCCTGGCCGAAGCGCTTCGAGCCTGCGCCTGCGCGGATGAATGGACACAGCAGCAAGCCCGTCAATGGTGGCTCGAACATCCGCCGCGGCAGCGCGCCACGCAAGTGCGACGGCGTGGAGACGCTCTCGTAAGCGTGCCTTTCCATGGCTGGCCAATGTTGCCCGACCGCTGCTACACTCTACAGTATGCATCGAACTCAGTTCAATCAGGCCACCACACCCGCGTGAATTCACTCCCTGATCCACCCGCTGCGCATCCATCGGTCGGCAGTCAACCAAGCCGTCGATGGCCGCGTTGGACGCCCGCGGTGGGAGCGATTGTCGGCCTCGTATTCGGATATTTCATTTGGAGTTACTTCGATATGTCGGGCATTCAGCCGGGGGATCGTGCCCCACCGTTTACAGGCACTACGCAGACCGGCCAGCAGGTGAGCCTTTCCGACTATCTGGGCAAGCAAGCCGTGGTGCTGTACTTTTATCCCAAGGACAACACTTCAGTCTGCACGACGCAGGCCTGTGCATTTCGCGATGCTTATGAAGACTTCGTTCAAGCTGGCGCGGTAGTGATTGGCGTCAGCAGCGATTCGGCCGACAGCCATCGCGGCTTCGCCGAGAAAAGGCAACTGCCATTTCTGCTGATCAGCGACGCCGACGGATCGCTGCGCAAGGCCTTTAGCGTGCCGCGGACCCTAGGACTTTTCCCAGGCCGCGTCACCTACGTGATCGATCGGCAAGGCATTGTCCGCCTGGTGTTCAATTCGCAGTTGAACGCCGGCCGGCACGTGACCGAAGCGCTCGATATGGTCCGACAACTCAAGTGATTCACCGGCGGACCGCATCTGCACCTGCTTACACTGGCAGCCGACCGGTCGAGTCGCCAAATTGATCGACCGGCACGCCCAGCGTGTTGAGCATGCTGACGTACAGGTTCGTCATGGGCGTCGCTTGCGGCAGACGCACGTGCCGCGCGGGATGAAAGGCCCCGCCACCGTGCCCGGCCAGGATCACGGGCAGATTGTCGTGCTTGTGCGAGTTGCCGTCCGACAATCCGCCGGCATAGACGATCATCGAATTCTCCAACAGCGTGCGGCCGTCGCTGTCTTTCGTGTCGCGCAGCCGGCCGAGGAAATAGGCGAGCTGAGTCGTGTAAAAGGCGTCGATCTTGGCGATCTTTTCCAACTTGGCCGGATCCTTCTGATGATGCGACAGCGAATGATGGCCGTCGCGCACGCCGATCTCCTCGAAGGTGCGATTGCTGCCGTCGTGCGCCATGAGAAACGTGGCGACCCGCGTCGAATCGGTCTGGAAGGCCAGCACCAGCATGTCCATCATCAGTCGTAGATGTTCGCGATAATTCGAGGGAATGCCCGAGGGGGCGTCAACGCCCGGGTCGGGCACGTCGCCGAACCGTTCGGCTCGTTGAATGCGGCGTTCAATGTCGCGGACGCCGGTTAGATACTCCTCGACCTTGTGTCGATCGTTGCGTCCCAACTGGCGGTTCATCTGCTCGGCTTCCGCGGCGGCAAAGTCCAAGATCGACTTTTGCTGTTGATGCCGCTGGCGAAAGGCCTGCTGGCGATCAGGCCCTGTGCCGCTGCCGAAGAGACGCTCGAAGACCAAGCCGCGGATTCGACTCGGGGGACATGGGCGACGTCGGCGTCCGCCAGGAAATGTTGAATTGATAAGCGCACGAATAGCCGGAATCGCAGGCGCCCGACTTGCGGACGCCGTCGCACGAGAGTTCGAGCGATGGGAACCGCGTGGCTTCGACAAGGTGCTGCGCCGCCACCTGATCGACGGAAACCCCCAGGTGAATGTCGGCCCCGGCGGTCTTCTTAGGTCGGGCTCCGGTGAGAATGGTGGAGTTCGCGCGGGCATGATCGCCGGCCCCGTCTTTGCCTGAGAAGCCGTTTCGCTGTTCGAGTCCGGTGATCACCTGGAAGTCGTTGCGAAAATTCTTGAGCGGCTCGAGCGTGCGACTCAATTCGTAATCGACCCCCTCGCCGCGCGGCGTCCAACTGTTCACATTGACGCCGTTGGGGATGTAGCAAAATGCCATCCGCAGCGGCGCACCGCTGGGCGTGGTGGCCGGAGCGCTGGCAGCAGCCGCCAGGACCGTTCGCGGCATGGCCCAATCGAGAGCTGGCAGGGCGATGCAGACGCCCATTCCGCGCAGAAACTTCCGACGAGCAAGAGGGCGATCGTGGCGCATGTCAGCGACTCCGAGGCAGGGGGTTGGAGGAGGGTTGGTTCGCCGGTTTACGCGATGCTTCGGCCGCAGCAGACTTCGGGCGGATGCCTGGCGATTCGGTCGTTCCGTCGCCGCGGCGCTTTTCGAACGGCGGCGCTGGACACGATACCATGAATGAGCGTCCGCATTTTGCCGCCATCGCGCTCCAACCCATCCACCAGGCCGTCGATGGTCGGCGCATCGTAGTATTCCATGCCGCGACCGATGGCATAGGTCAGCAACTTTTCGGACAGGCAACGGTAGAAATCGCCGCGGCGCTGGTTGGCAATGACCCGGCCCAATTCGCGGACGTCGGCAAACTTTTCGCCGGTGATCAACTGACCGGCCGTATCGATCGGCTTGCCCAGGTCGCGATCCCGCCATTGGCCCAGCGCGTTGTACTCTTCGAGCGCCAGCCCAATCGGATCCATGCGGGCATGGCACGAAGCACACAGTGCGTCGCGGCGGTGAACCTCCATCAATTGCCGTAGCGTGAGCTTGCGGCGGCTGCCGGTGGCCGCACTGTCGAGCGGCGGCACGTTCGGGGGCGGAGGAGGCGGAGGAGTGCCCAGTAGGTTTTCCAGCACGAACAGCCCGCGCTTCACCGGAGAGGTCAGCGTGGGATTCGACGTCACCAGCAGGATGCTGCCGTGCGTCAGGATTCCGCCACGGTGGTCGTCATTGGAGAGGGAAACCTTGCGCATCTGGTCGCCGTCGACTCCTTCGATTCCGTAGAATTTCGCCAGCGGCTCGTTCAGGAACGTGTACTCGGCGGTGAGCAAGTCGAGCACGCTCAGATCTTCGTGCAACACGTGGGAGAAAAGTGTCTCGGTTTCTTCACGCAGTGCTTTCCGTACTGAGCGGCTGAAAATGCGATTAGCCGATTCGTTTTTCGCCAGGCCCAACACCCTTTGGGCGTCGACATTGAACGATTCGACGTCGCGCGTTTGCAGCCATTGCCCAACGAAGTTTTCAACGAACCGCTCCGAGCGCGGATCGTCGAGCATGCGATCGACCTGCTCGATAAGTTGCGAGCGCAGCCGCTTGCGCCGCGCCAGGTCGAACAAGGGGTCATCGGGGAGTGAACTCCAGAGAGAATACGACAGCCGCGAAGCGAGCGCGAATTCGTCGAGCGGCACGATCCGCCGCGGATCGTCGGGCTGGACTTGAACTTCGGCCCGATAAAGAAACCTAGGCGAAACGAGAATGGCCGTCAGGGCATCGGCAATCCCTTGTTCGAAGGTCGGCTGCGGCTGGCGTTCGAGCGGAACGGCCAGTTCGACCAGCCGATCGAGCGTGGGTTCGTCGAGCGGGCGGCGGAAGCGCGCGATCGGCGAAATGCCGGATAATCTTGCCGGCATACGCCCGGCGGCCTTCGACATCGGCCGGCGGTGGGCCGTCGAAGAACACTCGCCGGAACTCCACGGGATATTCCCGCAGCGGGCCGTCGAGCGGACCTTGCAATTCGACTTTGCGGACATTCAGGTTGAGTCTGTCCTCGCCCTGCTGGGGCGGGTCCAAAGGCTCGAGTTCGAGTTGCAGCACGTGCTTGCCGGCCGTCAGCCGCGCCTCGCCGGCCAGTGCAATCGTATTATTGCTATCCCAGCCCAGCTCTTGGCTTTTGAGCGGCTGGTCGTCGGAAGCGATGCTGATGCGAGCCGTGTTCGATGTGGCCTCGTCGGCGCCCACGGCGCGCACTTCGAACCGCACTGCATATCGGCCCGCTCGATCAATGTTCACGGTCTGACGTAGCGTCGCAGCTTCGGCAAACGGCAATTTGTAAGCCGTCTTCTTACTCTTGGTGGCCGACTTGAATCCGCCGATCGAAACGCTGCGGCGAGGAAAATCGGGACCGTCAGGCGGAACGGCCTTGGTCGACAATGGCGCGGGCCGCCTCGAGGTACTTTTCCATCAGCAAAGGGGAAATCGTCAGCACGTCGCCGATCGTGTCGAAGCCATAGCCCGTATCGTCGGCCGGAAAGTTTTCGGCTGCGTCGAAATCGACGCCGAGCAAATCGCGGATCGTAAAACTATACTCGGTGCGATTCAAGCGGCGAATCGTCACACGGCCCGGATCGGGGTTCGCAGGATCGAGGCGGAAGACGTCACGCTCGATCCACTTGACGACTCCCTTCCGCTCGGGTTCCTTGGGCTGGGCTTCGTCGGCCGGGGGCATCGTCTGCGCACGGAGATTCTTCCAAACCGCCAGCCAGGCCGTTTGCTCGGCCGCACGGCGGGGCGCGTCGAGCAGCTTGTCGAGCGCCATCCCGCCTTCGGTGCTGTCACCGGCGTGGCAATCGAAACAATACTGCGTGAGTGTTTTCCGAACGTCGGCGGAGATCGTAGGCCGCGCTCCGGACACTGCCTGCTCGCCGGCCACGGCCTCACGGACGAGGAATGGAGCACTGCCGAGCCCAACAACGCAATCAACACCACCAGCCCGGCGGTCGAATTGCCGAGGTTGGCGCGCGTATATGGCAGGTGCGGATTCATAAATGCGCTGTTGCAGGCAGGACTAGGGGGGCGGGACGCTCCGTGGGCGGGCTACCTTGATTATATCACTTTACGTCTTGCCGCGTGATTGTCAGGCAGCAGAATTCTTTGCCGGACGCTAGTCGTTACCGGCGGGGGTTTTAGCAAAGCGAGCGACGGAGATCCGAATCGCCCGCTACGGGGCACGGCTCGCCTGTACCAAGGGAAACGTTCGCACCAGTGCCGGCAGATGAAAGGTGGCGTGCTGGCGGTCCTGGGTGAGTTGCGGAACGCGATCGACGACGAATCCGCCCAGTTCATTAAGCTGAATGGTTCCGTCTTGATCCGTATCGGCTGCACCTTGCAGCCCGTCGAGAAGTGCCTGAGTAAAGGCTCCATGGCCAGCCAGGTCGGTCGGCAATTCGCGGCGCATGGTCGAGGTCAGCACGGCTACACCGCAATCGTCGGCCAGCAGGTTGCGAACCAACGAATCGGCCGGGCCGTGAACATGCTCCTGAGGCTCCACGGGCGACATATTGAGCTTCGGATGCGCGTCTAGTAGTAGGACAACCTTCCCGGGTATGGAGCTGAGCATTTGCTTCAATTCACTGGCGGCAATCGCCGGCCCGGCCGTCGAGGCATCGGCATTGACGGCCAGCAATTTCAACAGCCCCTGGCTGTCGACGTCCGCTTGGGTCGCCATGAAGACCACGGCCGTATCGGCCAGCGTCATTTCGCCCTGGAGCCAAGCCAGGCCTTGCAACAGACCGGTGCGCGTGGCAGCGGCGTCAGTGAGCACTTTGGATTCCACTTTGCTGAAAAGCGGCTGGCTGCGATTCTGCAAAGCGTCGGTAATGGCCTGAGCATCGGCGGCGGCCAGCGGCAACCGCAGCGCCGGTTGCTGATATGCCGAAATGCCGACGGCGAGCACATAAAGTTTGCCGGGTGCCGACATGTCCTGAGGACTTATCGAAACGTCGGCCTGGCCGAGTCCATAGCTCTTGTCGGTGTCGGCTCGCACGCTCAGGCTGTGATCGCCCGGCGGCAAATTGACTTTCCAAGACTGCTGTTGAGGGATGGCCGCGCCGCCTGGCCCGCGCTCGCTTCACCTGTGGACACTGCGTGCGGCGCTTCGTTCGGACGTCCATCGACGAGCAACTGCATTGATGTCACCGGATCTTCGCCCGTGGGCGTGGCAGTAGCCTGGACCTCGACGGTCGAGGAGTCCGGTTGTTCCCGGACGACAACTTTCACCGTCGGCGGCATGGCGGCCTGAATGACGATCGGCTTGGTGACTCGGGCCTCGGCGGCATCGGCCAGAGCATGGGCGTCTTTCAAGTTGCCGCACTGGATCAGGCGGCGAATGATGTCGGGTCGATAGAGCGAGTTGTGGAACCGCGGCCGGGTAGAACGAGGCCATGCGATCGAGTCCGTTGTTGACGTGCCAACCCATCAAGTTTTCGCCCCCCAAGGAGGCGGCGTAGTAACCCTGCGGCGTCCAGGCGATCCACTCGTCGCCGGCGACGAAGAGCGAGACCAACAGCTCGTTGGTGTCGGGTTTCCAGATCCGCATCGACTGATCCGCGCTTCCTGTGAGCAGGTAACGCAAATCGGGCGAAGGCGCCATACACCAGACGAGTTCGCTGGCGTTATTGTCGGCCAACTCGGCCTTGAGCTGTCCGGTGTTGACATCGAAAACGTACGCCAACTCGTTCCCGCCCAGCGCCGCCAGGTTACCACCGAGCAACGTCCAGGAGCGGATCTCGTCAGCCGGATCGGGCAGGGTGAAGCTGGAGACCAGGCCTCCGTTGCGGTAGACTCTGCCGACGCGTGGCGGCGCGGTGTCGATTCGCAACGGTCCCAAAGTAAATTGAGCCGCGGTGTAGTTCCTCGCCGGAGGCGGCCCGAAGTCGAGCGTGGAGAGCGAAAACGTGCGTTCGAGCGACGCCAGGCCGGTGGCGTTCGAGAAAACGTTGGTGTTCCCCCAGGCGATCCGCTGTCCGTCCGGGCTCCAACCGACGGCGAACTGACTGCGTCCCTTGCTTTCCAACCGGCGCACGAGCCGCCCCGTGGCCGCGTCCCAAAGACAGATGCTGCCGATCGAGTCGCCCGTCACGGCGGTCTTGCCGTCGCGAAGGAACGTGCAGGAGATAACGCCGTTTTCGTGACCGGTGAAGCGTGAGACTTCGCGGCCGTCGACCATGCTCAATACGCTGGCGCCTTTCACTCCTTCGCCAACTCCGTCGCTGGAGTAGGTACACAACACTCGCGATGAATCGGGAGAGAACCGCACGGATTGGACGGGAGCCGGCCGTGGGGGCCAGGAGAAGCGAAGCTTGCCGTCGGGTTCGAACAATCGCACCGTGGCGTCGTCGCACCCTGTAACTACGCTTCGACCGTCCGGACTCCAATCCGCCGGGTTCACTGGACCTCGGTGGCCCGTAAGTTCGGCTTCGCTCGCACCGGTGTCCGTGTTCCAGATTCGCCCCGTGCCATCCAACGACCCGGTTACCAGGTGCTTGCCGTCGGCGCTCCAGGCCACGGCGTGGACGCCGTTGGTATGCCCCTTCAACACCAGTTCGGACTCGCCCGTTTCGACGTTCCAAATCCGCGCGGTGCTGTCCAAGGCCCCCGAGGCCAGTCGCTTGCCGTCAGGCGAGAACGCCAGATCGAAGATCATATACGCGTGCCCCTTGAGCAGGCGAACTGATTCACCGCTGGCGAGCGAAATCAGACGGATGCGATGGTCGTAAACGGGCGTCAATGCCCGATAACCACCGATCGCCAGCAAGTCGCCTTGCGGGTGCAAGGCTGCGGCGGCAATGACGCCGAGCGCGCCGCGATCGACCGGGGGCCGCAGCACGCGGATTGGTTCACCGGTCTGCAGATCCCAGACGCGAATGGTTTTGTCGTAGCTGACGCTGATCAACTGATCGCCGTACGAGTTGGGGATCAGCTTGTAAATGCCGCCCGTGTGGCCACCGGCGTCGAGTGCCAACATGCGTTGCGGGGCCAGCTTGGGGTCGCCCGTCGGATTGATCGTCGCCTGGGCCGCCGCGTTATCGGTCGCCAGCAACCAGCATCCAGCACCAATCAACAGTGCATAAACCAATCGGCTCATTCTGCACCCCTCCCCGTTTTGCCTGCCGTCAGCATCAGCTATCCAACTGCTGATGCCGTCATCATACGCGAGCGGGAGCAGCCAGGGAAAGCCGTTCGTGGCCGAGGGCGCTCAGGAGACGCTCGAAACGGAGACCGCCTGGATTTCACGGTCCATCGTGATCGTGGCAGAGATCGGCGAGCCGGCCGTAAAGAACCACAGCAACCAGCCGTTTTGCCCGGCGTTGGCCGAGACCGTCACGGTGACGGTCGGCTGGCCCAGGCAAGAGGGTTGGGGGTGATGGTAACCGTTGGGCTGACGATGCCGATGATCCCCGTGATATTCGTGGCGGCAGTCGTCACGTCGGAGGTCGATGCATCGAGGTTGATGCCGGCACGGGCCCTTCCAGGGCCGCCTGGCGAACCGTGTGCTGGATCTGCAGCATGCGCGCGTATTCAATGATTCCGAACAGCACCGCAAACAGCACCGGAGCGCACAAGGCGAATTCGACGACTGAACTGCCGCGACGATTCTGCTGAGACCGACTTCGACGTTGCATGGCGCAACTCCTATTTGATCAGCACTGCCGGCAAACTGTCGGCAATGGTCTGAAAAGCGGTCTGCAACTGAGCCGCCGTGGGAGCGTTGAAATACATGCCGTTGGCCTCGGTTGCCGCATTCTGCATGGTCGTCTGTGTCGAACCGGAACTGGCCTCGGCTCCGAATGTAATTGTGTCGGTCATGATCTGGTTGCTCGAGCAATAGCCCGAAGTGATGCTGGCGATATTCGTATTGCCCTGCGTGGCGACGCCGTCAGTCAGCAGGATGATGAGTCGGTTCGCCGTGGGCGTCGCCGTGGAGCCGGTCAGTTGGGCTTGTGCCAGGGCCAGCCCGGCCGAGATATTCGTGTCGCCCAGCAGCGGATTGGCACCGTAATTGTTCATGGCGGTAAGGATCGATGTGTAATTCGACGTCAGCGGCACGTCGAGCGTCGCTTCGGTAGCGCTGTAGGTGCCGAACGAATAGGTTTCGGCGTAGGTGACCAGCGCCACGTGAGCATCGATGTTCCGCGCCTGGAGCGTGCTGATGAAGCTGTTGACCGCCAGGGTCAGCTGATACCAGCGGCTGGCCGTTTGGCTGGGCGGGCTGAAATAGGCCACGATGGCGTTGCTCGGAAACGTCCGACGGATACTCGAATTCGTTGGCACTCAAATCGAACGCCATCGAAGCCGAGCGATCGAGCACCAGGCAAATGTCGTAGGCCACGCGGGTCGCCATAGAAACCTGGGTGGTGGTGAACTTGCTGATCGGCAGAAACGTGGTGATGAACAAGGGCGGGTTCACGGTTCCGGTGACCT